>NZ_JBEGIA010000012.1:0-1217161 GCF_040676455.1 Microbacterium sp. LMI12-1-1.1
CGCGTCCAATGGCCGTCGGGCCGAGGCCTCGGCTGGCGAGATCGGCGATCTGGATGCGCTCAGCCTCGGAGAGGAACCGGGGCGAGATCGTGCGGGCGGCAAGCAGCTCGAGCGGTGGCACGAACTTGACCGTGCCATCCTTCTGACGCTCAAACGAACCGTTCTTCCAACGGTTACCCGACGACCGCGAGATCCCCAGCTTCTTACACGCACCGCGGACGGACCAGCCCTCATCGAGCAACCCCAGAAACTGCCGGCGCTTGTCGGTCATCGGACGACGACCAGGCCCCTTCGGAACACGACGAGAAGACATACGAGAACCCCTTTCGAGCGGTCCTCGTTGCGATCGTCACTGGAAACCACCCGGGCGACAACGAGGCCACCCAGACAGATTGGGTGGGTGATCTCGGTGGAAGATTGGGCGTTGATCAGGCGGCTGGTCGCGGACGGAGTTCCGAGGCGGCAGGTCGCGAGGCAGTTGGGGATCGGCAGGTCGACGGTCGATAGAGCGTTGGCGTCCGACCGGCCACCGAAGTACGAACGGCCGGCCGCGGAGACGTCGTTCTCGCCGTTCGAGTCACGGGTGCGGGCGATCCTCGCCGAGCACCCGGAGATGCCGGCGACGGTGATCGCGGAACGCGTCGAGTGGGGCGGGTCGATCACTTGGTTCCGGGAGAACGTCAGACGGCTCAGGCCCGAGCATCGCCCGGTCGATCCGGCCGACCGGCTGACGTGGGCGGCGGGTGATGCGGCGCAGTGTGATCTGTGGTTCCCGCCGCGGAAGATCCCGCTCGAGGACGGCAGCCAGGTGCTGCTGCCGGTGCTGGTGATCGTCGCGGCGCACTCGCGGTTCATCACCGCGAGGATGATCCCGACCCGCAAGACCGAGGATCTGCTGCTCGGATCGTGGGAACTGATCCAGCAACTGCGGGCGGTCCCTCGGCGACTGATCTGGGACAACGAACCCGGCATCGGCCAGAAGGGGCGGCTGGCGCAGGGCGTGTCCGCGTTCGCCGGAACGCTGGCGACGAAGGTGGTGCAGCTGCGCCCTTACGACCCGGAGTCCAAGGGGATCGTGGAGCGCCGCAACGGCTGGTTAGAGACCTCGTTCATGCCTGGCCGCACCTTCACCTCGCCGGCGGACTTTAACCTGCAACTCGCCGACTGGTTGGAGCGCGCCAACGCCCTGCTCAGCTAAGCCAGCGGCGCCGGGCTCGCTCGATTGTCAGCGCGAACGCGTCTTCGAAGTTCTTTGGGCTGCTCCAGATGGCACGGTCGACCACGTGCTCGATATCGTCAGCGATCTCGGTGCTGGGGTCGCTGCCACTCGCGGCATACCCGTCTGTGACGGCAAGGAATATCTCGGCTGCTCGGTTGCCTCCGACCTGCAAACACAACCCATTCGCGTTCGACGCGCGCATGAGGAGGGCGATGACGGTGGGGGCAACGGCCGATGCCGGGAAGAGTTGGTCTCGATCATCTTGCCCTGCAGCTGGCGGTGGGCTCATCTGTGTCACGCCGGTTGGTGCGACGCCATTCACATGATTCCCGTGTGGGGCACCTTCAACGGCGAGCGCGCGTGTAGGGCCGAAGTTTGCTGCTTTTACCGTGACGTAGGCGGCCGGAAGCCCCCAGATGGAGTCAGAGGTTGTGTTGATGACACGGCCGTACCTGGCGTCTTTCATGTGTGGCCAGGCTGCCCGTGCGAGGCGCGCGCTTGCCAAGGTGTGTATCTCGAAGAGTCGGAGGAAGTCGTCGTCGCTGTTTTCTTCGATACTCATGCCGCCCCGTGTGATGCCGGCGTTGTTGATGATGCCGTCGATGCGTCCCCACTCGCTGACAGCACGCTCGACGATGAAGTTTCCGCATCTGCCATAGTGACATCGGTGTAATCGGAGATAGCGATGCCGCCCGCGGTTTGGATCTCGTCCACGACCCGGTCCGCGCTACTCGGCTGGTCATCTCGTGCCCCGCCGATGTCGTTCACGACGATGCGCGCGCCGCCGCGTGCGGCGAGAAGCGCATACTCTCTGCCGATGCCCGATCCGGCCCCGGTGACGACAATAACGTCGCCACTAAGATTCGTGGTCATGTCTACACTTCCGTTCCATCGATTCACTCGTCCGGAGGGCGGTTTGGGGGGCGTCTCGGCGTTCGATCACGGCAACAAAACCACCGTGTCCGAGACCGCAAGGTCCATGGATGAGTGCGCAGCGGTGATGCGGTACTCGCCCGGTTCGAGGACCCAATCACGCGTGTCGGCGTTCCAGTACTGAAGTAGCCGCGCCGGGATGTCGAGTCCGGCCGTTATGGTCTCGCCGGGGTCCGCGCGGAGAGTGACATATCCGACCAGCCATCTCACCGGTCGGTCGACGGCCGACGGCACGGAGCGGGAAGCATAGAGCTGGACGACGTGCTTGCCTCGCCGGCTGCCGGTGTTCGTGACCGTGATCTCCGCGGAGACGGTGTTCGTCCCTATTACGCTCCTGAGCTCGAGTGATTCGATGTTCCAGGTGGTGTATCCGCGGCCATGTCCGAATGCGAGAGCCGCAGAGGGGCCGCCTCGTTCTTCCCGCCTCACCCATTCGCGGTAGCCGACGTGGACTCCTTCAGCGTAGTACAGGCGCCCCGCGGACGGTTCAACTTGCCAGACGGGGACATCTTCTTCTCGCGCAGGCCAAGTGTGGGTGAGCCGGCCGCCGGGTTCGCGGGCGCCGGAGAGGATGTCGGCGAGGGCGCGACCGAACTCTTGACCGGGGAACCAGGTGAGGAGGACCGCTGCCGCGTCGTGGAGCCAAGGCATGATGACCGGCGCACCGGCGTTGACGACGACGATCGTGTTCGGGTTCGCGGCGATTGCAGTGCGGACGAGTTCGTCCTGGTCTGCCGGGAGGTGGAGTGTGGTGCGGTCGAATCCTTCGGACTCGATGTGCTCGGTGGTGCCGACGACAACGATCGCGATATCGGCTTCCGCCGCAAGCGTCGCAGCCCGGGAGAGTTCGTCGTCGGGGGAGCCGAGGGGTTCTTCATAACCGATCGTGAATGTGACGGATGCAACACCGTTGACTTTCTCCGGCCGGTGCTCAAGGCGAAGATCAATCCTCTGCCCGGTGGCCAAGGTCACGGGGAAAGACTGCGTGGGCGGGTTGAGGAACGCCATAAACGGGTCGGTCCCCTCAGGAAAGAACATTCCGTGGGAGATGACGTCGTCTTCGATGGTGAGGGTGAAGTCTCCGAGTCCCGCGAAGCCGAGCGCGTACTCTCCCGCCGTAGGCGGGGTGAACGTTGCGCGCACTTCAACGACGGCAGTGTGGGTGAGGATGGGGTCGCCGACCCAGAACAGCCGCCCGCTGTCGCGGTGCTCGTCGAGGAGCACCTCCCCATCCTGCCCCAGGAAGCGGACATGCACTCCCGGGCTTTCGGTGATCGGATCGACTGCGACACCACGGTCCAGAGGGAGGAGCGGTTCGGCCGGTCGCCCCCCGGGTGCGTAGCTGACGGTCGCATCGGGGAACGCATCAGTCACGCCCTGGTGGGGGGAGATCTCATGTGGAGGGAACACGGTGGCCGACCCACCTCCCTGTCCGCGGCCATGCAGTGCATGTTGTCCTAGCAGGGCGATGCGGTTGATCCGGCTCCTGTCGAGGGGGAGAATTTCGTTGTTGGTCGCGAGGACCATCCCGTCGGCTGCGGCAGCCGAGAGCAAGTCCGGGATCGACTCGTGATCGAGGGCGTGAGGAGATTCGGCCGCGGACCGCACGCCATGGAGCGCACCGACACGGCCTGCGAGCCGAAGCAGGCGGACGACTTTCGCGTCGACGGCGGACTCGTTGACATCTCCCGCACGCACGGCGCGAACGAGCTTTTCCCCCCACACCCCTTCCGGGCCGGGCATGGCGAGGTCTTGAGCGGCGACGCCTGCCCCTGCCGTGTCCCGCACCGCCATCCAGTCGCTGACGACGGCGCCGTCGAATCCCCACAGCTCTTTCAAAGGGGATATCAAGAGCGGGTGCTCAGTCATGGTGGTCCCATTGACCGAGTTATAGGCGGACATGATCATCCACGGCCTGGCCCGGGTGACAATCGTCTCAAAAGGTGCCAGATAGACCTCTCTGAGCGTACGTTCGCCTACGATCACATCAGCAGTCATTCGATCTGTCTCGCTGTCGTTTGCGACGAAGTGCTTTGGTGTCGCAGCGACGCCCTGCGACTGCACGCCTGCCACGTATGCGGCACCGATCTCACCGGACAGGTAGGGATCCTCGCTGAACTCCTCGAAGTGTCGACCGGCTCGCGGGGATCGCTGGATGTTCACGTTCGGACCAAGCACGACGTGCACGCCCTTGCGCCTCGCTTCGGAGCCGACCAACGCCCCGAGGCGGCGTACGCTCTCCGCATCCCAACTTGCCGCCATGGCCGTCGGGGAGGGGAGACTCAGGGATGGGTCACGCTCGTCCCACGTTTGCCCCCTCACTCCTGCCGGCCCATCAGACATCACGATCTCCTCGAGCCCGATGGCAGGTTCGCTGGAGAGCGTCCAAAATGATGCGCCCGTGAGGAGCCGTACCTTCTGTTCGAGTGTGAGTCGCCCGACTAGGGTGGCGGCGAGTTCATCGGTGAGGACGGTTGCAGTGGTTTCAGGCATGGGTGAGATCAGTTCCGGTTTCGGGTGTCAGTAATCGTCGTGAGAGTTGGTTTGGCCGAAGCGTTCAACCAGCACGTCCGTCGGGGTTGTTGATTGGTGCTCGGGTTGCGGGTCGGCGTGGAAGGTGCGGTGCACGATCCTCCACCCGTCCCCGGTTCGGATAAGCCGATCCCGGTAGACACCGGTGAGGAGCACACCTGTGTTCGGGAACTCTCCGGGGCGGATCACCGTGAGGTAGGTGACGGCGCGTGCGCCGTCACCGTCGCGTTCGATCAGCACGGGGAGAACCCAGTGTCGGGAATGGCCTTGGTTACCGGCGAATCCTTGAGCGAGCATCTGGACGAGCTGCTCGTGCCCTTCCCCCTTAGCTGCGTGACCAGCTTCGGTGGGGAGTCCCAGCACCTCAACGACGGCATTGGCCGCGAAGCAGGAAACAAGTACTGCGGGGTCGTTGAAGTCGATCGCATACGCGTATCGGATGAGTAGATCGCGAATCTCGCCCTGGTCGTGCGCGCTCAATGTCGTCATCTCGTTCTCCTCCACGAATTCCTCGGCCGCGCGCCTCTCAGATTGATTGGCGCGTTCATGGTGTTGCCTCCTCGACTCCGCCGATGTCGAAGTGTTCGGCGGGGGTCTCGGGTGACTGGAAGCGGAAGAACAGGGCGAAGATGATCGTGACGACGACGGAGATGATGACAGGAACGATGAACAATGAGTTCCACGCTGATACCGATGCATCGGCGCCTTGGGCGCCGATGGTCGCGTTGTAGATCGCCCCACCGATAGCGGAGCCGATCACGACCCCGACGCCGGTGGTCAGAACACCTACGAAAGCCTGAGCCTGCGTCTTGATGGCGGGCGGGGCGACTTGCTCGGCAAACATGAATCCGATGATGAGGAAGAAGTCGTTGCAGATCCCGTGCAGCGCCACCGCAGCGATCGCCCACCAGATTTCGCCGCCCGTTGCGACCATGAACAGTGCGAACCGCACACCCCACGAAGCCATCCCGATTAGCAGAGCCCATTTCATCCCGACCCGAGACAGAACCCACGGGATGACGGGGATGAAAAGCAACTCTGAGACTTGCCCGATGATTAGCACGGTCGCGACATTCTCGATGCCGATAGAGGCAAGGAACGCGGACGTGTAGGAGTTGTACATCGACACCGGAACGAACGTCAGCAGCGCACAGATCGCGAAGATCGTGAAGCTGCGGTGCCGGAACAGGCGTAGTGCCTGGATGCCGACCACATCACCAATTCGGAACTTCACGCCACGCTGTGTCGGTGGGGTCCTTGGAAGCGTGAAGCTATACAGCCCCAACAGCACCGAACCTCCGGCCGCGATATAGAAAAGGTTCACAGACGAGGACAGTCCCAACTGCCCGACCAGCAATCCGGCAACTATCCACCCAACGGTCCCGAAGACACGCACGTACGGGAACTTGTTCGAGTCCTTTAGATGAGCGAACGTGATGCTGTTACTCAACGCGAACGTGGGCTGGAACAGCAGCATGTAGACGAACACGATCCCCACCACCAGCTCACCCCGACCACCAGTGATACTCAACGGCACCAGGAACAGAACTGCACCGCCGAGGAGTTGCAGCACCCCGAACACGTGCTGAGCCGGCAGGAACCTGTCTGCAAGCGCGCCAACGAACATTGGGGAGATGATCCCGGCAAGGGCGGCCAGCGAATAGACCGTCCCCACAACGCTCCCGAGACCATTCTCGACCAGTACCAGACCTAGCGTCGCATACCAGGAACCCATCACCAGGTACTGCAGCAGCATCATCAGGGAAAGACGCGGGAACGCGAACCGGACGAGGTCGCCTCCCGCCGGCGCCTTCGACGCAGCAGCCGACACCCCGCTCATGCCCGAACCTCGCCCTTCACGGTGGCACCTGTGAACATCAGTGTTCCTCTTCTCAATTGCTCGGCGAGGGGCGCGCTTCGCCCAACTCGTTGCAACCCTGACGACACCGTCACCGGCTGCGCTGTTGCTAACACGAGTCACCATACGACTTCTCGGCACTCTCATGCAACCCGCGTCGTCCACAGGTAACGCGAGCTATCTTCCGACGTCCGAACGCTCACAGGGTATGCTGTACGCGATGTTCACCCCGCAGATCGTGAGGCCAGCGACCAGTTCCGACGTTGCTCGGGCCGCTGGTGTGTCACGGGCGACGGTGTCTCTCGTTCTAAATAATCATGAGAACGCGCGCATCCCCGAGGACACTCGCATCCGAGTGCGGGAGGCCGCACGACACCTCGGTTACGTGCCGAACAACGCAGCACGTGCACTCAAAGCCTCCGCCAACACCGGGTGGGTCCTAGACACCAGACAGGTTGATCCTGACGGCGTATTCGCGCGCGCTATCGACTTAGTCGGCGGCGAGGCGTCCGACAACGGCGAGGACGTCTTCCGTGATGTGGACGCAACCACGCTCGGCACAGATGCCGCGTCAAGCTGGGCGCGCATTCGACCTGCCGCTGTTCTGGCCAGCGCAGGACGGTGCACCCCCGAGGCGACCGAATTCCTGCGCTCGGCGGGCGTCCGCGCGCTGCTCGTGTACGGGAGCGAGCAGGTCGATTACGCCCCCACCGTCGTGCTTCCTCAGCGCGAGTATGGACGATGCGCGATCGATTTCCTGCAACACGCCCGTCACCGTCGCATCTTGTGTGTGATGCCCGCGGCCGCGGAACACAAGAAGGACGTCGCCGAACGTCTCGGAGGCGTCAGGGATGACGCTGCCGACGACACGACAGTGACCGTCCAGTACGCCGAGTCGTCGAGCGCGTCGCTACGAGATTGGGCTCATAGCTGGCGTTACGCCGCGGATCCTCCCACCGCGGTCATCTGTTACGACGATCGGCATGCACGGGCGACCATCCGGGCACTGCACGACGCGGGAGTGCGCTGCCCTCAGGACGTCGCTGTCCTGGGCGCGCAAGACATGCCATTCGCGGCCGAGCACATCCCATCCATCACCAGTGTTACCTTCTCCCCAGACGTGATGGCAGAGCGCATCTCGGACGCGCTGAACAGCATGCTCAGTGGTGAGCGCATTGAGCGTATTGACTCGCCCCCACTGCACATCGTTCAGAGAGAATCCACGCAACAACGCACTTCGTAGTCCGCAACACTCCTCGCTTCAGCGGGCGTCGAAGGCGCCGCGATTCTCGTCGATGATGTGACGGTGTTGTTCGGCCCACCGAATGAATGCGTCGACCGGCTCGATGAGGGTGCGTCCCAGCGATGTGAGCGCATAGTCCACCCGGGGTGGGACTTCGGCGTAAACGGTCCGGGTGAGCATCCCGTCTCGTTCGAGGTTTCTGAGAGTGCGGGTGAGCATCCGGTGCGAGATACCTGGCACGGCGGTCTCGATGGCGGTGAAACGTTTGGTGTCTTCGGCGAGGGCCTCGATGACGAGGATGGTCCATTTGTCCGCGACGCTCTCCAACATGCCTCGCACCCACGTGCGAGCATCCGGCTCGCACGGACCACGAAGACCTGGCCGCGTTTCAAAGTCCGGCGTCGCGTCCGAGTCTGCGGGACTGGTTGTTGTCATCGCGGAAGAGTTCCCCTCGTGTTCGTAAGTGACTTCAAAGTGCGGATGCCCGGGCGGGATTATTCCCCGGAATGACGTGTTTCTCTCACTGAGTAACCATTGACACGCACTCTTTGTTCCTGTCACCCGGTGCTCGTTACGTCAACCACCAACGAAGGGACCACACGCATGACAAGTATCGGGATCATCCTCGGCTCCACCCGCCCCGGACGCAACGGCAAGGCCGTGGCGGATTGGGCGTTCGAGCACGCCTCGACGCGCTCGGACGCCCAGTTCGAGCTTGTCGACCTCGCCGACTACCCGCTGCCGCACCTGGACGAGCCCTCGCCGGCGTCGTTTCAGCAGTACCAGGGAGAGCACACCAAGCGGTGGTCGGAGAAGATCGCGTCCTTCGATGGATATGTCATCGTGACCCCGGAGTACAACCACGGCCCGTCCGGGGTGTTGAAGAACGCGATCGACTACCTCTACAACGAGTGGAACAACAAGGCGGTCGGGTTCGTGTCTTACGGCGGCGTCGGCGGTGCCCGTGCGGTCGAGCACCTGCGACTCGTCGCCGGTGAATTGCAGCTCGCCGATGTGCGTCAGCAAGTGGCACTGTCTCTGGTGACCGAGTTCGAGAACTTCACAACCTTCAAGCCCGGCAATTACCAGCTCGAGGCACTGACCACGCTGCTGGACCAGGTCGTGGCATGGTCGACGGCGCTCGCCCCGCTCCGTCAGCCCGCGACCATCTGACCGACCTCAGCCGCTGTGGGACGGCGCGGTGACGCCGCGCCGTCCCACCCCTACATCCCCATCACCGCACAGAACCCGGAGTACTTCGCCATTATGTCCCTGCATCCTCGTCCCGACAGTATCGAGTTCGGTCTGGACACCTTCGGCGACGTCCCTGCCGGCCCGGACGGGGCTCCCGTGTCGTATGCGGCCGCGATCCGCGCGACCATCGACGAGGCAGTCGTCGCAGACAGGACGGGGGTGGATGTGATCCTCGTCGGTGAGCATCATCGCCGGGAGTATGCGATCTCGGCCCCTGAGGTAGTCCTGGCCGGGATCGCTGCCCGCACCGAGCGCATCCGCGTGGGCTCCGGAGTCATCGTGCTCTCTTCCGACGACCCGGTACGGGTGTTCCAGCGTTTCGCGACCGTCGACGCTATCGCCGAGGGCCGTGCCGAGGTGATCCTGGGCCGGGGCTCGTTCACCGAGTCGTTCCCGCTTTTCGGGTTGAACCTGGCCGACTACGAGGTGCTGTTCGAGGAGAAGATCGAACTGTTCGCCCGTCTCCTGGACGAGAAGCCGGTGACCTGGTCGGGAACCGTCCGCGGCGCGCTGCACGATGCGGACGTGTTCCCTAAAACCGAGTCCGGGCGGCTCTCCACCTGGGTCGGTGTGGGCGGCACTCCGCAGTCGGTGGTCCGTGCCGCACGATACGGATTCCCGCTCATGCTCGCGATCATCGGCGGCGACCCCGCCCGTTTTGCCCCCTACATCGACCTGTACCGTCGCGCATCCGAACAGTTCGGCACCGCTGCGCACCCGGTCGGGATGCACTCGCCCGGATTCATCGCCGACACAGACCAGGAGGCGTTCGACACGTTCTATCCTGGCTACGAAGCGATGCACGCCATCATCGGCCCGGAACGCGGCCTGCCACCCTTGCGCCGCGAACTCTTCGACGCGGAAGTCGCCCACGGCTCTTTGTACCTGGGGTCCCCCGAAACAGTGGCACGGAAGATCGCCGCGACAATCCGGCGCCTAGACGTAGGGCGCTTCGACCTGATCTACACCATGGGTGCCCAACCCGCCGACGCACGCCTGCGCGCCGTCGAACTCTATGGCACCGAGGTGATCCCCCGCGTCCGCGAACTCCTCGCCCACGACAATCCCTCACGAAGCAGCAGGGTGACGTGATCGACCCGATCAACACGGTCGGGATCCTCGGGGCGGGCAAGATCGGCACAGTCATCGCCCGCCTCGCGATCCGCGCGGGGTTCGGCGTGTTCATCGCCGGCTCAGGTGACCCCGCGCGCATCGAGCTGATCACCCGCGTCCTGGCACCCGATGCTCACCCGGTGACGGCCGCGCAGGCCGCCGGAGCGGACCTTGTGGTCCTCGCGCTCCCTCTGGGCCGATACCGTGAGATCCCCGCTCTTGAGCTTCGCGACACCATCGTGGTGGACGCAATGAACTACTGGCGGGAAACAGACGGCGACCGAGAAGACCTCCAGCATTCCGACACGTCCACAAGCGAGATCGTGCAAGCCTTCCTACTCGATTCGCACGTTGTCAAGGGACTCAACCACATGGGCTACCACGACCTCGAAACCGAGACCCGTCCCGCCGGAACTCAGGGCCGTAAGGCCATCGCGCTGGCCGCAGACGATCCCCACGCGAAACTCTCCGTGTCCGCCTTCATCGACGCGCTGGGTTTCGACCCGCTCGATGCCGGATCTCTACGCGCCGGGAAGCTCCTCGAGCCTGGGAATCTGGCGTTCGGCGCGAACGCGACCCTCGACGAGCTGGCCGCGTTGCTGAGCCTGACATCCGCACCTGCGGCGGCCAGTTGATCGTGCCCGGGACCGCGGATACGCAAGAAAAAGATCAAAGGAGCATCATGCGAGCCATCCGACTCACCCAAGCCCGGTCATCTCGAACTGACCGAGGTCCCGACCCCCGAGATCAGCGCCGACGAGGTACTCGTCAAGGTCGCGGCCGCTGGCCTCTGCCACTCTGACCTCCATTTCCTCGAGTCCGCGGACGAGACCTGGGAGCTGTTCTGACATACTCTCGGGCATGAGACCGCAGGACATATCGCGAAGGTCGGCGCCGATGTGACCGGGTATCAGGAGGGCGACGCGGTCGTGCTCACCCTGACATGGTTCTGCGGCCGCTGCCGCAACTGTGTGCAGGGAAAAACCAACGCCTGTCTCGTCGAAGGATCCCGCACCGGAATCACCCGCACCCCCGGCGTCGGCCCTGACGGCGGCATGGCCGACTACGTCAAGGTCAAGGCACTGCACGTCGACCCCATCGGCGACCTCGACCCCGTCACGGCAGCCCCGCTCGCCGACGCCGGGACCACGCCGATGCACGCCATCAACAGTGCCCGTACGGCACTCACCCCCGACGCCACCGTCGTGCTCATAGGTGTGGGCGGACCCGGGCACCTCGGCCTGCAAATCCTGAAAGCCACCACCGCCTCCCGGATCATCGCCCTCGACACCGACACCACCAAGCTCAATGTCGCCCGCACGCACGGCGCGGATGTCGTGCTGCCGAGTGACGCGTCCGCCGTAGGAAAGATCCTTGAGCTCACGGACGGCGTCGGTGCCGATGTCGTGTTCGATTTCGTCGGCGTGCAGCCCACCGTCACCCTCGCCCGCAGTGTCGTCGCGAACCGCGGAGTGCTCAGAATCGTCGGCCTCGGCGGCGGCTCCTTCGAGTTCACCGCCAACGGCTCCGGCGACGTGCTCCCGTGGGGAGTCAACGTTCAGCGCCCCAACGGCGGTACACATCAGGACCTGCGGGAGGTAATCGCCCTCGCCCAGCAGGGCAAGCTGCACGTGGAAAACACCACCTACCCCCTCGGTGACTTCCAAAAGGCAGTCGACGACCTCCATCACGGACGCGTCGCAGGACGCGCCGTCCTCATCCCATAGCTCACAGACAACCGGTTTCGTTCCGGGTGGCATCGCCCGGAACCGAACCCCGCAAAACAGCAACAACTCGGAGACAGCATGCAGTTCGGAACCTTTACGGTCGGCGACATCGCCCCCGATCCCCGCACCGGTCACACGCCCAGCGAAGCGGAACGACTCAAGCACATTATTCGAACGGCAGAACTCGCCGATCAGGTGGGCCTGGATGTGTTCGCGATCAGGGAGCATCACAACCCGCCGGTCACGATCTCCTCTCCCACCTCGATGCTCGCGCACATCGCCGCCCGCACCGAACACGTCATCCTATCCACAGCCGTCACCCTCATCACCACGAACGACCCGGTACGGATCGCAGAGGACTACGCCACCGTCCAACACCTCGCCGGCGGGCGCCTGGACCTCATGATCGGGCGCGGCAACACCGTCCCCGTATACTCCTGGTTCGGCCAGAACATCAAAGAAGGCGTCCCTCTCGCCCTCGAGCACTACGGCGACCCACACACCGATCAGCAGACCTGGCAGCGTCTTCCCTGTGCCCATCGGCAACTCGAGCGCGAGGTCAGCGGTCTTCGTGTGCTTCTCGGCGTACGACCGGATCACATCCCCCTGATGCAGCCACAAGCCCTGCACCGCCTTGCCGGTCCGCGGCATCGTCGGGCTGAGGTACATCTCCTCAGGAGTGTCGAACTGCTGATCAGCCTTCTTGGCCTTGCCGACGAACGCCATCGATGTGCTCCTCTCACGCCCGCTGCGTCCGCTGTTACCGAGCTGGTGGCGCTTGACACAGTTTGGCGTACTCACTGGCCATCACGCCGCGCATGCGGGACACACGACGCAGATCCCGTTGAAGGTTAGTCAGCTCGACGATGTGACTACGATCACGCGGCTGCGCGCCCGAGCGCACGGCCATACGGAGCGCGCCTTCCGGCGAAGTACCGAGGGCACGGCAACCACCGGCCGACGTCATGCCGACTCGCCGCGATCGCGGCCAGCTCCCCTTCTTACGCTTGGGTTCGCGGGATCATGGCGCCGCCCCTCCCCCGGTGTGGCGCCAGTCGCGGTTCAAGCTTGGCCTCGCATCTCTGCCACCATGTCGCCATGGGGAGACAGCTTGACGACGACCTGACGGTGCTCCAGGGCCTCGCGTTGGTCCGCCACACTGTCATCCACACGGAGGAGGTGCAATGAGTACCATGCGATCACGGTTGCGACTTGGAACCACGATGGCGGGTCTTGTCGCCGACCAGACTGAGGGCACGCCGTGGCTGTCCGGGGAACTGACGATCGACGGCATCGACGGAATCCGCCTTGAGGTCCCCTTTGCCCAGGGTCACGATGATGACCAGTTCGAGGCGGCGCAACGATGGTTTACGCAGAAGTCTGGGCCGCCGCATCTCGCGTTCCAGGCGCCAGGACACAGCGTCGGAGTTTACGGCTGCACGTACACCTGGGGAAGCATTGGGACTGGGGCGTCTGTTGTGCAGGTGCACGCAGAAGCAGCGGTGCTTCGCCCGTCCCTTGAGGTTGACGCGCGGCTACGCGCAATCGGCGTCACTTCGCTCCTTGACGGCCTCCAGGAATGGACACGGTTGAGTTCCGTATCCGTCCGGGTTGACGCCGATGCGCACCACTCGTTTGGACCGCGCGCCTCCATCGACGTTGCAGCCAAGCCAGGCCCAAGCTGGCGCGATGGAACCCTCGAACCCTCCATCTCCACGCGATGGCTCATTCCACAGGGTCGCTCCCCACTCGCGATCCACGATGACGCGGCCCTACACTGGCCGAGCATCCCATAGCCATCGACCAGCACCTCGATGCGCATCGTCCGATTCGCGATCTCGTCAGTCTCGTTTTCGGCACCCCGGCCCACTACCGCGGACACGAGTTGACACACCCCGGCTTCGCGCCCGCTGCGTTCGCGCCACCGGAAGTCCCAGACGCCCCACGCGCTTATGCCACGGAGTTCTTCTATCACTCGACCATTGGCGACGAGGCGGCCCCTCAACCAGGAAACCACGCGCTCCTGAATCCGATCATCCAGTTCGACGAAGTTGGCGCCCGGGGACTCGAGGCTTGGACAGCCGCTTCTCGAATGAACCCGCGTGCTGTCGCGCTCACGGTCGGACTCCTTCGGCGACAACCAGTCATCGAGGATTTCCTCGTCAACTCATGCATGGCGATCGAAGCACTGGGGCGAAACCTCACGCCAAGGGAGGGCGAGGAGCAGACCCTCATTCGTGGCAATCCCACCTTCACCACGTATGCATTCCGCTGCCTGGCTCGCGCAGGGTTCACCGCCGATACGTTCGGGGTGCCGTTTCACCGCATTGCCCGCGCCGTCAGCCGCCGGTACGCGGACACCAAACATCCCAACACCACGGAACTCCCCGATTCGGGTGATACTCTCGTCGTCACTCAGATCGCGTTCCTGGCAATACGAATATGCCTCCTGATGTTCGCAGCCAGAACCGGATTGATTACGGATAGGCGCGGTATCGACCGAGACATCGCCGACTGTCTGAGGCGTGCTTCGGACCGGGGTGTCGACCTTCAGAGTTTGCTGGGGTGACGCTCGGGGCGCTCCGCCCGGTCATGTTGGGCGTACCAGACATTCACCGTCGCCGGCCCGAACATCTGCAAAAGCTACCAACCGCGTGCCTCATCCGCGCCGATCGATCTCGGCAGCGACGGCGCTGCACGCCATCGCCCCGTTAACGGGCAGTGCGCGTTAGAGGATCCTCAATGTCTCGTTGCGGGTCCACTCACCCGAGCTCGCATCGGCCTTGACGGCTGCCGAAGTACAGCAACCTCGCTCAAAAGCGTCGTACAACCTTTTTGGGTACTGGCCTACGATGGCCCTATTGAGGAGAGTCGATGCCCGGACCGACCTCGCCGTGGCGAGTGAATGACGTTGTCGCGTATGACCTAATGCGTGATGCCGCTGCGCGCGCGATGGCACTCCTGTCCGCGGCCGCAAGAACAGAGGATTCCGGTGCCGACGCCCGAGACGAGCTGGTCCTGTTGCGCCGCGACGTGCTGGCCGTGGATGCGTACGACCGCGCGGCGGTAGCTGCCCTTGCCGCCCGCATCGACCGCCGGATCCGCGAGCTCGAGAGTCAACCATCGTGAATAGTCCTGGTCTGGACGACGAGGCGCGCGAGCGGATCCTGCATCGCGACATTCTGCCGCTGTACTTTGCCGAGGCCGAGCCGGACCCGGCTCCGACGCTGGTGCTGGTCACTGGCCAGCCCGGCGCGGGCCGCTCACGTGCGTCGTCAACGCTAGCCCGCGAGGAAGGCTCCGGCATCACGGTGCTTGCCGGTGAGGATCTCCGCGCGTTCCATCCGGCCACACCAAGCTCGTCGCTGAGTGCGGATCCGGAGTCTGCGGCGTCGTTGGCACAGTCGGTCGCCGGGTGGGTGAGTGCGTGCATTCGGCATGCCCGGGAGAACCGCCGATCCGTGGTGCTGGAGGGCGCGTTCGCGAACGTGGCGGCGGCCGCCGGCACGGCGGAGCGGTTCGCCGCGGAGGGCTTCGCCACCCGTGTCGTGGCAGTAGGCGCCCGGCGGGCGGAGAGTCTCCTGGCGGTCACGTCGGAGTACCTCCGGAAGATGCAGGCGGGTCGCGCGCCGTCGGTGATTAGTCGCGACGCGCACGATGAGGGGTTCGCGGCGACGCGGGCGTTGGTCGCTTCGGTGGAGGACTCCGCGTGGGTGGACCGACTGACGGTGGTCGATCGGACCGGGCGGGTGGTCTTGGATGCTGACAACCCGGCGGCGTTCGCGGGCGCGGGTGCGGCGCTGGCGGCGGCGCAGTCGGCACGGATGGGGCGGTTCGATGCGACGCAGTGGTTGAGCGAATTGCACCACGTCACCGACTTCGCCGCGACACGTCGGCAGCTTCCCGCCGAGGTGACGGAGTTGCTCGTGGATCTGCATGAGACGTCGTTGCGGGAGGTGATCCCGGAGTTGCATGTGCCGGCGGGTGGCCCGTTCGCGACGGCGATGGAGCAGAAGACTGTCGCCGCCTTGGTGGCGCTCCGCAAGAACCTGGCCCCGAGGGTGGGGCCGGTCGATATCGCGGCGCCGGTGGTGGTTCCGGTTGGTCCGGAGCGTGGCGGCGTGTCTCGGTGACGCGGGTCGTCGGGTACACCCGCGCGGTCTCGTCTGACCAGGATGTCGCCGCCGACGTTGCCGTGCTGACTGACGCCGGCGCGGATCCGGTCTTCACCGACGACGCGGACGCCGATCCGCGGCAGCGGCCCGGGTTTGCGGAGTGCCTGGCGGCGCTGCGCCCGGGTGACGTGTTGGTGGTGTTGAGCGCGTCGCATCTGTCGCATGCGGTGGCCCATTTCGTGTCGACGGTCAGTGGTCTGGGTGAGCGTGGCGTCGGGTTCCGGTCGCTGAGCGAGCCGGCGCTGTGCACCGGGGAGCGGGTGGATCCGGTGGAGGTGCTGGCGGCGTTGGAGGCGCTGCGGCATCGGCTGGTGAGTGTGCGGACGCGGGCTGGGATGGCGTCGGCAGTGGCCGCGGGGAAGCGGCCGGGGCGACCCACCGTAATGACGGAGGACCGGGTGGCGATGGCGCTGGAGTTGCGCAACCTGGGCCGGCCGGTTACGCATATCGCCCGGGTGCTCGGGGTGAGCGCGAACTCGGTGCAGCGCGCGCTCGCCCCGCTCCGTGGCACCGATGGTCCGGGTTAGGGTTCCAGGCCCGGCAGTTGCGGGTGGCGGTCGATGGTGAGCCAGCCGCGGATGAGGGCTTCGTGTGCGTGGTCGTCTTCCCAGTCGGGTTCGGTCAGGGCCCATCGGTGCATCAGCCGTGCTGCGGTGCGGGTGTGCCTGCCGGCATCGAGGACTTCGGCGAGAGCTTCCGCTTCCGGGAACTGCAGGCTGCAGACCAGCTGCTCGTCGTGACTAGTGAGCCGTTCGTCGATGATGTCGGCGAGCCGGTCGACGGTCTCCTCGAGCCGGTCCCAGGCGACGATGCTGTCCGGAATGGCCGAGCCGTGGCCTGCAGGGGTGGACGTCGTTGTCGTGTTCATGTCGGTTCCTCGCTTCTTGACTTTGGTGGTGCCTTTCCTGGCAAGTGGCGTCGTGTGCGACCGGAGCCCGTGGCGTGCCGGGTCGTGGAATACCGGAACCCCGGAGCGCCAGCGGAGGGGTGAAGATATGCCGCTGTGAGTCTCTAGATGGCTGGTCTGGGACTGGCTGGCAGGGTGGTGTTGGTCGTCCTCGTCCGGTCGTGGCTCGATATGCCGCTGGCCCCGTGTGGGCCCTTCTTTCGATCTGTCCGTCCGGGCGAAGGCGGCCGGCGCCACCCTGCCCACCTCGATGGCCTGATTAGAAGCCTGCCCGACCCCTCCCGGGGTCGTGGCCCGTCACAGTGATGCCTCGAAGTGATCTCCTCCCGGACCGGCGCCGACCGCCGCGCGGCCGTGCCCGTGTTCACCGAAGGAAGGACCGATCCGCAATGACTACCGTCGCGCACTCCCGTCCGTTCGTCGTCGGCGTGGATACCCACGCGAAGACACACACCTATGCGGTCATCGAGACCGGGACTGGGCAGTTGTTGGGCTGCCAGCAGTTCCCGACCACGCCGCCGGGCATCGCCCGCGCGATCAGCTGGGCCGGCCGCGTGACCGGCGGCCAGGCCGAAACCTTGTGGTCGATCGAGGGCGTCGCCACCTACGGGGCGAGAGTGGCCCGCGCCGCCGCCGAGAGCGGATACGAGGTCGTCGAAGCACCTCGCATCAGCGCAAGAACCCGCCGCGGCATCGGCAAGTCCGACCCCTTGGACGCCCACGCGATTGCAGCAGCCGTGCTGCCGCTGGAAGAGAAGCAACTGCGTCGCCCCCGCGCCGACGACGGGACACGCCAAGCGCTGCGCGTGCTCGTGGCCGCGCGCGACCAGATGGCCGCGGAGAAGACGGTGAACGTGAACGCGCTCACCGCGCTACTGCGCACCAACGATCTCGGCATCGACGCCCGCAAACCCCTCACCGCGGCCCAGATCGGGCAGGCATCACGCTGGCAGAAGCGCACCGAGCCCATCGCCCTCGCCACCGCGCGAGCCGAAGCCGTCCGACTTGCCCGCCGCATCGTCGACCTGCAGGACGCGCTGACCGAGAACCACGCCCGCATGACCGAGCTCATCGCTGCGAGTCCCGCCGCGCCCCTGCTGCAGGAGACGGGCGTCGGCGCCTACACCGCCGCCGTTGTCATCACGGCGTGGTCCCACCCCGGCAGAGTGCGAAATGACGCCGCGTTCGCGTCGCTCGCCGGCATGCCCGCTCCCCGCATCCAGCGGCAACACGACCCGGCACCGGCTGAACCGGGGCGGGGATCGGCGCCTGAACAAGGCGCTCCACTTCATCGCGATCACGCGAATGAGTCGCGACCCCGCCACCAAGGCCTACCTCGAGAAGCGGCTCGCCGAAGGATGCACCCGACGCGAGATCCGACGCTGCATCAAGCGCTACCTCGCCCGACACCTCTACCGAACCCTCAACGCCCTCTACGACCAAGCCCCAGAGCCCGCCTCGAGCTTCACCCTCGCTCCGACAATCGGCTAGCCAAGCGGGGCGGGGACGATAGTGCCCGAGTGAGCGGTTGATAAGCGGAGCTCGAAGCGCAGCGGAGAGTGGAGTCTGCAAATAGCGAACGACAGGAACGGAGTCGTCCCCGCCCCGCTACACTCTCGCCGTCGGAGGGGGGTGCCCCCACATCGCCGTCAAGCGGGGAGCGAGATCCGCGGTCCGTCTCAGGTGCCCGCCGTGATATCTGGTTGACCGAGCGCGTGGCCCGATTCGACGCTGTGTCGATGCTCTTGCAGTCTCCGCTCGAGGCGCTTGAGGGCTCGACCGTATCGTGTGCGGCCGCTGGATTCGTTCAGCGATAGGAGCCGGTCGGCCGCGGCGATACTGAAGCCGTCCCAGTGGACGAGTGTGATGAGTTCACGTGACGTGGCGTCGAGCGACGCCACTCCGGCTCTGACTTCGGCGGCTCGCATGCTGACTTCGGCAGCATGCGCCGCAGAGTCCCCTTGCGACGCGGAGCTTCGAAGGTGATCGCGGAGCTCGTCAGCGAGCGCGAGGTGCTTGGCGGCTTGCCTGTGGTGTTCGCGGAGGATGTTGCGAGCGATGCCAAAACACCACATTCTGGCGTCGGTGTCGCTCGTGGGGATCTTCGCGCCGTTCTCCCAGAGGGCCAGCAGCACCCGTCCGAGGAGGTCGGCGGCGTCATCGGGCTGCTGACGCGCCGCCTGAGGTAGCGGAGGAGGTCGTCCGCATTGTCGTCAACGACGACCTCGATCCAGTCCTGGAGCTCCGTTGACATGGGACGCGGGCGCATCAGCGCAGCTTTCCGGTGCAGTCCGAGGTCCCGCCACCCGACCAGCCGGCCTGCGGCGACTTGGGGATCTCCTCCCAGATGATGGAATTCAGCGCGTTGTTGAACGAGAAGCTGTCGCGGAGTTCCTGGTTGTCCACTTCCCAGTCATCGTTGGGGCCTGGGACGAATGGATTGGCGATTGCTTCGTCGTAGATGCGCTGACCGATTCCGGTCCAGTCGTGGTTCTTCACGAAGTCGGCGAGTTGTTCGTCAGCCGCGGTTCGGTTCGCGGGGTCACCAAAGTAGATCCCGTATCGACAATTCACGTCTATGCCGTTGTCCGTCGTGTAGACGATGGAGATCTGGGCGTCGAGGTCGACCCAAGTGCCGTTGATTCCGAGGCTCAGGGGGATGGCTACTGCTGCGCCGGTAAGGGCGACGACGCCGACAAGACCGAGGGGAATCATGATGCGTCGTCGCTTCCACCAGGGCGCCCCTGCGGCGGGCGTCGATAGGGACGTGTCCCGCGCCCCGTCGGCCATGCGGCGCACGACGTCCTGAAGCCCTGGGTCTTCTTCGCGAGGGAAGGGATTAGCGGCTGCGAGCTCCGACTCCAGCTGTTCATTCATCGTTGGGCCTCCCTCGTGATCGTCCCTCACATGAGACATGACAGAAGTGCGCCGAACCGTCTCACCCGGATTTCTGGTCGCTCAATCTCTGGGGCCGGAGCACGACGGCAACATTGCCCCGCCAAAGCCCCGCAGAGTGCGCGCGCGAGGAGTCTTGACAGACATAGAAGCCGCGAAAGCCCGGCACAGAACGGGTGGAGGGAGCTACGATGACCGGCCAGGAAAGGCCCCCACTCCCCACTCCCCACTCCCCACTCCCAGACAAGCTTGACGGCGCGACGGCTCCGGCGCCCGGTTGCTGGTCGCGGCGTTCATGGCGTCGGGACCGCGACCCATTCGGAAGCGCCGAGCGGGACCGCGGCCGCGTACGCGATGACGTCCAGGACCGCGGCGAGGGCGGTGCTTCGGGCAGCGCGGGCCAGGCGGCCGGACAACAGCTGGGCGGCGAGGACGGGCAGCAGCAGCACGCTCGTGACAGACGCGATCGTCACAACCGCGATGAGCGGCACCAGGTGGATTGGGATACTCATGGATCGTCCCTTTCTTCGTGACCCGGCAGGTGACCGGCGTGGTCAGAGTCCTTCGGATGCGTCGTCGCTGAGGGTGGCGAGGGCACGGATGAATGCCTGCCGGTCGGCGGTGGGGGTGGTGATCAGCGTCGCGATGTTGTTCCGCAGCACGGCGAGCTCCGTGATGGGGAGAGCGGCGAGTGGGGCGAGGCACCAGTCGAGGTCTTCGGCGAGCTGGTAGCCGGGTTCGTCGAGGTGCTTGTCCGCGTGGTAGGTGAACGCGCAGATCGCGACCCGGTACAGGGCGGCACCCGTGTTCGCGCGGTCGAGCCGGGTGGGGTGTGGGGTGGTGGTCATCGGTTCATTCCCATCGTGGTGTTCGGGTTGAGCATCGGGTGCGGGGCGGCGGGATCAAGGTGGTGCCGTCGCCGGTGTGGGTCTTTGTGGCGGAGCCGCTGGTTGACTTCTCTGCCGATCGCGTCCAGGCGGGCTTCCTCCAGGGCGGTGCGCTCTGCGAGCCGCGAGGCGCGCTGCTGGCCGGCGAGGTGGCGGCGTGCCTCGGAGACTCGGCGCCGGTCGGCGTAGCTGAAGTCGGTGGCGAGGGCGTGCTCGATGCGTGCCCGCTTGCTATCGCGTTCGAACGCGGCCACCAACTCCACCGGTGTCGGCAGCAGACCCTCGACGGTCGCAGCCGTGGCGAGCCGGATCGCGGCGATCTCCTCCCGCGAGCGTGGCCGACCGAAGAAGTCGTCGGCGGCGGCGTCGTTCGCGCGGCGCTCCGCCGACGAGGTGGTGCGGATCCGGCGCGGCGGCAGACCCGCCTCCAGCCGTCGCTTCTCCCGTTCCTTCCAGGCCCGGTTGCGTGCCAAGATCTCTTCCTTGTGCGCCGCGTAGTACGCGCGCTTCTGGGCCTTCAGTTGCTCGGCGTGGGTGGCGTAGTAGGCGCGGTTGGCGGCACGGTGCACCTCCGGGTCCTCCTGTCGGCGGGCGCGGAGCTTCGCGTTGTACTCGTCCTTGTGCGCGTCCCACCACCGCCGCCGGCTGGCTGCGCGTGCCGCGCGATACGCGACCGGGTCCTCGGCGAGCTTGCGGGCACGCCATTGCCGTGTGTACTCGTGATGCTCCTGCTTGTGCGCCTCGTAGTACTTCTTCGACGCCGCCCGCTTCGCCCGCCGCCGGCGACGCTCCTGCGTCTGACGGGCGTTGTAGCCGCGCATGTACTCGCGCTTCTTCGCGAGCACCTCCTCGCGGTGCTCCGCGTTGTACGCGGCACGATACGCGCGCACATGCTCGGCGTTGCGTTCCCGCCACGCGCGCTGCACCTCCCCGACACGCTCCGGATGCCGTTCCCGATACTCCCGCCGCTGCTCTCGGTCCTCCTCACGGTCACGGTCACGACGACGTGCGCGATAGGCGCGCTGCCTCTCCCGCCGCCGTTCCGCGACGAGCTCCTGGTACGTGCCCCACGGGTCGTCGTCACCGTCCCAATCCGCCGCGTCCTCGGGGGCGTCGGGCTGCTCGTCGTCGCGGCTCATCGGTCGCTCCTCGGGACGGCGCCGAGCACGGCGGAAGCCGACCTCCCCGGCTCCGGAACGGAGCCATCGCCGGAGTGCGCGGCAACCGGGCTGCCGGAGCCGGGGATACCGGTGTTCCGGGAGTGCGGCAGTTCCGGCCCATCGGAGTGCGGAAGCCCGAGACTCCCGTTGACTGTCACTTCCGGTGTTCCGGAGTTGCGGAGTGCGGAAGTCCCGAAGTGACGAAGTTCGGAGGTGACGGAGTCGCGCAGTTCGTCCTCGGTGGAGCCCCGCAGCTCGTCGGCGTGCGCGAGCAGCAGGTCGATGCCGACGCGGATGAGGGTGTTCTCGGTGATCCGCTCCGCCTTCGCCAGCCGGCGGCGCATCAGCGTCTTCGCCAACGCGGTGAGCGCGGCATCCTGATCCGACCGCACCCGCGCGTCCTTGCGGGTCAGCCGTGCGAACTTTGCCAGCCCACGGTCCTCGACGGGTGTTTCCGCCTCGACGCGGGCGCGAGCATCGTCCAGCTTGCCGGCGAGGTCGACCCTGCCCATCATCACCACCGCCCACTCAGCGCCGGCGCGAACTGCTGCGTCATCTCCAACCCGACACGGGTGACGTCCGAGATGGTGCCGGCGGTGCGGCGGTTGTCGCGCAACGTCGTCACGAGATCGCCCAGCACCGGCGCTTCGGCCTGCGTCTTGTACTGACGCAGGTATGTATCGAACCGCGGCACACCCCACGTCGCGTCGAGGAGCTCCCGCCAGGTGTTCAGCTGCGACGGGATGCGCGCGTCGATCCGGTTCAGCAGCACCGCGTGCCGCAACTGTCGGGGCTCGACCAGCCGGTGAATCGTCCGCAGCGTCGGCTCCACCGCGAGCGGCTCGGGCGTGAGCGGCACGACCACGAAGTCGGCCGCGTTCAGCGCCGTCTCCAGCACCGGGGTGTCTTCGAGGTTGCCGGGGGTGTCGACGAGCACGAAGTCGTACTCGACCTGCAACTCACGAAGCCGGGTGAGGACGTTGAGGTGCTGGTTGCCGGCGAAGTCGAACGGGAGCCGATCCCGCACGTTCTCCGCCCACCACACCGTCGACTGCTGCCGATCCACATCCACCACCAACACCCGGCGCCGGCGCGACAACGCCGCACCCAGCTGCATGGTGACGGTGGTCTTGCCCACGCCGCCCTTCTGATTCGCAATCGCGATGACCCTCATGTCAGTCCTCCGAACTGCCGAAGTTGCGGATCTGAAAATCTTATTGACATCAGTACACGCCTAAGTCATATAGTTAGTCAAGAGCAGTCTGCGGAATGCAGGAGCGGTAAGGCAAACTAAGGGGGTGAAGGTCGACGTGAAGACACTCGACGGCAAGACGATGACGTCCCAGGACGCCACGCAGTCAGTCGGGACCGCCCTGCGCATCGCGCCCGGTTTCGTCGCCACCGCGGCAGACGAGACGACAGGCGTCGAGACCACCATCGAGGCCCACTACAGCCCCGACCGCGGTAGATACGTCATCACGACGATCCTCAACCGGGCAATCGCCGAGGACTTCAACGAGGACCGCCTCAAGCACGCGGCGCCGCAAGCGATCCTGCAAGTCGCGATCCCCCACTGCATCTCACTGCAACTGGATGACAACCCCGACGCCAAGTGGACAACGGTCGCAGACCTGACCACCACCGAGGGCCGGATCATCCCACCATGGATGGCGCAGGCCGTCGTCAAGCGCGGCATGAAGGACGAGCGGTGGGAAGTGATCGAGATCCTCTACGGCACCGCAGCACTCGCAGACCTCCCGCCCGTCAAGCTCATCGCGCTCGAGCTCGAAGTCCCCGAACGCACCGCATCGGACTGGATCCAGAAAGCCCGCGCCGCGGGCTGGCTGGTCGGCATGACGTCTAACGTCGGCCGACCCGCAAATGGCTGAAGCGCTGCCCACCACGCTGGTGGCCGTCGATCACGTGACGGCGGCGGCGATCGTCGGTCTGAGTCCGTCACGCCTCCGTCACCATGTGCGGCTGGGTGACGTGACTCCGCACTTCACGGGGACGAAGCCGCTCTACCTCATCTCCGAACTCGAGCGATTCGTTGAGGGGTTGCCAACCCACCCGGAGCACCTCCCGACGACGTGACGTCCCCTGGGACGCCGTGGCGCGCACCCGTGCCGCCGCTCGTTCGGATCAGCACCCGCTGTCCTTGGAAGTGCCGAGGGGCACATGGCCGCACCCGCGCCTAGGATGTCTAAAAGAATGAATGATGTCTAAAGGAGTTGGCGTGGCCATGAACCCCTTCAAGCCGTCTTTCGGCAGCACGCCCCCGGTGCTGGTCGGCCGCGACCGGGAATTGGATGACTTCGCGCTGGGACTGGAGGAAGGCCCTGGCTCCCCCAACCGCGCGACGATCTTCACCGGTGCCCGTGGCGTCGGGAAGACGATCATGCTCTCCGAAGTGTCCGAGCGCGCGTCGGGCAACGGATGGATCGCCGCCGATGTCACTGCCGGTCCAGGGATGCTGGACGAACTGGCCGACCTGCTCACCGCGCGAGCACAGGAGTTGCTCCCCAAGCGCGGTCGTCAGGTCACCTCGCTCTCCGCAGGCGGTTTCGGCCTCGTTCTCGCACCAAGTGACCGGGAGGCGATCGGTTGGCGGCAGTACATGACCTCGCTGATCACTGCGCTGAACGACCGCGGTACTGGCGTCTTGATCACCGTCGACGAAGTTCACGCGCGTGTCGTCGAGCTGCGCCGGCTGGCGGCGACCTATCAGCACTTCGTGCGCGAGGGCCTCGACGTCGCGATCGCAATGGCGGGTCTGCCTTCCGCCGTCTCCGCACTGCTCAATGACGATGTCCTCACCTTCCTGCGACGAGCGAACCGCGTGACCCTTGAGGACGTTGCCCTCGACGCTGTCGGCGCCGCGCTGCGGGAGACCATCACTGCCAACGGTCGAACCATCGCGCCGGGAGACCTCGAACGCGCGTCGGCCGCCACGCTCGGCTACCCCTTCCTGATCCAACTCGTCGGATTCCACATCTGGCGGCAACACCCCGAATCCACCGCGATCTCAGCCGAAGACGTCGACACGGGAATCCAGGCAGCGCGCCGACGCCTGGGAACCACCGTCCACGAGGCCAGCCTCGCCGACCTCTCCACGGTCGACCGCACATTCCTGATCGCCATGGCGCAAGACACAGGCGCCAGCAAGTTGAGTGCGATCGCCGCGCGCATGTCCGTCGACCGCAACTATGCGAGCCAGTATCGTGCCCGCCTGATCGACGCCGGAATCATCGAACCCGCCGGACACGGACACGTCATCTTCACCGTTCCGTACCTGCGCGAGTATCTACGGGATCACGCTGCATCGATGGGGCTCAAACTCGATCGACCCGTCGACGGACTCGTTTAGACATCATTCATCTCTTTAGACGTCACCGGCCCGGTCGCCGCGCGTCCGCTCAAGCTCAGTGGGTATGCTGACAAGTGGTGCGGGAAGTTGCCGCGCCACCGCTATGTGTACACTGATGTGTACACCGGGACTTGAACGGGATCTTCGATCCCAGGGTTTTCAAGGCCTCGGGGCTGTAGTTCAATGGCAGAACTTCTGCTTCCCAAGCAGACAGCGCGGGTTCGATTCCCGTCAGCCCCTCCCTATGCCAGCGATCGCCGCCCACGAGTACTCGCCCTGGGACTTCTGGCGCGAAGCGTCTGTCGATGAACGCGATGCGCAGCTCGCGATCCAGCACACGCTCGTGGACGGCCGCGCCGATCACTCGCTCGGCGAGCAGTGCTTCATCTCGGAGCTCGCATCGATCGACAACGACTCGCTGCGTCTGGGTGACCGCACGTACGTCGCAGCCGGCGCGTACCTCACAGGTCACCTGCTCGCCGGTGCCGACTGCAGCATCAATCCGTACACGGTGATCCGCGGACGCGTGACGATGGGCGACGGCGTGCGCATCGGCGCGCACACGTCGATCCTCGGCTTCAACCACTCGATGGAATCCGGCACGCCGGTCTTCCGCCAGCCGCTCACCTCCAAGGGCATCGAGATCGGCGACGACGTGTGGATCGGCTCGCACGTCGTCATCCTCGACGGCGTCCGGGTCGGGTCCCACGCGGTGCTCGCCGCCAGCGCCGTCGTCACCAAGGACGTGCCCGCCGGCGCCGTCGTCGGCGGCAACCCCGCCCGGTTCATCCGCTGGCGCGTCGAGCCGGACGACACCGGGGTCGCGCCGGACGCGGCTGCCGACGCGGCGGCACGCGGCACGGACGAGGGTGTCGGTGCGGCTGCGAGTGTCCAGGTGGATGCGGAGAACGCGGCCGAAGAGCGCTCCCCCGTCAGCCAGACCGGCGCGGCCTTCGCAGCCGCCGCGGCCATGCGAGCGATCGTGTCCCAGGCCGCGGCCAGTGAGGACGATGCCGTGAGCGTCGACGGACCCCCGACCCCCTCCACCCAGACGTCCGCCTCGGTCCCCGACTCAACCTCCGCCCCGGCCGGAGCGGCAGCGTCTGCTCCGGATCCGGCCTCGACTGGAGCGGAGGCGTCCGCCTGGGTCCCGGCCGGCGCACCGACGTCGAGCGCGGACGACGCCGCAGGCCTCGCCGAGCGGGTCGCCGAGTTGGCCGCACGCGCGCGGGAGGAGGCATCCGCTCTCCTCCAGCGCTCCTGGGACGACGACCTCGAGCTCTTCGCCGACCGCCCGGGAGCAGCGCCGACCGTGCGCGCGCAGGGCGATGCGATCGAGATCGCCGACCTGCTACTCGGCAGTGCCCCGCCACAGACTTCCGCGGAGGCGCAGATCCGACGGCTGCAGGACTGGCAGGATGCCGCGACCGGTGCGGTCGCACCCCTCGCTTCCGATGGTCGCCAGGAGGCGGGCCTCGGGTTCTCGCACGGCGATGTCGCGTACCACGTGCTGAGCGTGGGATACGCGCTCGATCTGCTGGGGTCGGCGTTTCCGGCTCCTCTCACCTGGGTGACGGCGGCCACTCCGGAACGGGTGATCGCGTTCTGCGAGAGTCTGCCGTGGGCCTCCGACGCGTGGAACGCCGGCCACCATATCGATGGCTTCGGCACCGCACTTCTGTGGACACGGCGTGCGGGGCATCCGATTCCGGCGGGTGTGGAGGAGGCGCTCTTCGGCTGGCTCGCCATGAACGCCGATCCCCACACCGGCATGTGGGGTTCGCCGAGCGCCGACGGCGGCCTGCTGCCCGTCGTGAACGGCTTCTACCGGGCGTCGCGCGGCACCTTCGCGCAGTTCGGGATGCCGCTCCCCTACCCCGAGCGCGTCATCGACACCGTGTTGCGCCATGCACGCGACCCGCGATGGTTCGCCGTTGGCGCGCGCAACGCGTGCAACGTGCTCGATGTCGCGCACCCGCTGTGGCTCACGCGCGCGACGGGCTATCGCGGCGACGAGGTGCGCGACCTCGCCGCGCGCCTGCTGTCGGACGCCGTGTCGACCTGGGTGCCGGGCGCCGGGTTCTCGTTCCGCGAGCCTGCTCCCGCGACCCGTGGCCTCGCCGAGACCGAGCCCGGCCTGCAGGGCACCGAGATGTGGCTGGCCATCCTCTGGTACCTCGCGGATCTCGCGGGCGTCTCGGGTGCCCTGGGCTACCGCCCGCGCGGGGTACACCGCCCCGAGCCGGCCGCGACGCTCCGGTAGACCGCGTCAGGGTCCCATTCCGCTCCGAGCCGGCAGACTCGCTCGGCAAACGGCGTGAGGGCCGCCGCACCCCTGCCGTATACACCTGCTGGCAGGAGCACCGATGAGCTGTCCGGGATGGTCGCGCGCCCGCGTCATGACGGACTCCGCCGTCACGGCGCGGATAACCGCTCGATCGGCGCGAGCACCACCAGCCACGACGAGTAATGCTCGGTGACGGTGCCGCCCAGATCGTTCGCGGCCTCGACCGCGTGCTCCACCTCGCCGGCGGACCAGTCGCTGAACGTACGGAAGAGACGCCCGATCGCAGCCGCGTCGAATTCGAGAGTCCATCGGTAGGTGGAGGCATCCATCTCGACGAAGAGGCCCGACGCCGTCAGAGCCTCGATCGTCGCATCGATGTCCTCGGCAGGCGGACCCGGTCGCGGCGGCGCGCGACGGGCGGCGATTATCTCAGCGATACGCGCCCGAAAAGGCGTGGTGGGGGCGTCGGCGTCTCCGAATACGTTGCGCCACACAGCGAGGCGGCCCGTCGGCGTCAATATCGTATATATCTTCGGTAGCAGGACGTCGAGATCCATCCAATGGATCGACGTCGCCGCCACGACGAGGTCGACGGCCGATGCGGCGAGCTCGACGTCTTCCGCGCGGCAGACCCGCACATCCGCCGCGGGATGGGCCGCGCGCAGGAGGGCCGCGAGGCGCGGGCCGGGTTCGACGGCGGTGACCCGCAGCCCCGCCTCCAGAAGCGGACCGGTCGCCTGACCGGTTCCGGCGCCGAGATCGAGCGCGGTGGCGCCCGGCCGCAGGAGCCCGAGAGTTCGCAGTCGCTCCCAGAGTCCGGCCGGGTACGGCGGCCGAGCCGCGGCGTAGTCGTCGGCGCTCGCCTCGAAGTGCATCGGGTCCACCACAGGCACGAGCGTATGCACAGTCGGCGGTCGCGTCGAGACTCCGCCCCTCTTCGATGTCGGAGGTTGTTCGTATATTTGTTCCATGAGTTCTTCGGTGTCGTCGCCTCCGGCGATGCGGCTGACGGATGCCGTCGCCCGCGTCGCACAGCGACTCGGCGCGGGCGGAACCGGGGTCGAGAGGCTGGAAGACGAAGAACTGCTGGAGCTGCTCACCGACACGACCGAGGCTCGCAAGGCCCTGGAGCTCGTCGTCGCGAGCGCCTCGGCGGAGGTGTCCCGCCGATCAACACGCGACCGCGGATACGGCGGACTCGCGCAGCGCAAGGGGCTGCGCACCGGGACGGCGCTGGTTCAGCAGATCACCGGCCTCGGTCGCGGCGACGTCACCCGCGCGGTGCAGGCCGGGCAAGAGCTCGCGCCCACCATTCCTTCTTCGTTCGAACCCACCACACCCGGGACGGATGCCTCGCGTCGGGAAGTCGCTGAACAGCCGCCGACGCCGGCGGCGCCCGAGTGGCTGAGACTCGTTCGCGATGCCCTGGCGGCGGGCGCGCTCTCGCAGGCGCAGTTCCACGCGATCCGCTCCGGTCTCGGCGAGCCGCCCGTCGATCGCTATCCCGAGCTGGACGCCGACTTCCTGCCCCAGGCGTGGTCCCGGGCGGTGCGTCTGCTGCTCGACGAGGCGACGACGCTGCCGGTCGAAGACCTCCGCATCCAGGCACGCATCGCCCGCGACCGACTCGATCCCGTCGGAGTGACGCTGCGGTTCGAGGAGCGGTTCGCCGCCCGATCCTTCCGTCGGTGGATCGATGAGAGCGGCCAGCGCCACGCCCACATCCTCTTCGACGACGACGCGGGTGCATGGGTCGATTCGCTCCTCCAAGCCGCACTGCGACCACGGCGTGGGCCACGCTTCGTCGGCTCGGATGCCGTCGAGAAGACGCGCGAGGCCGAAGCCGACGATCGGACGAACGAGCAGCTGCAGTACGACACGATCATCGCGGTGCTCCGCACCGGTGCCGACGCCGACCCTCAACAGGCATTCGGCGACCGGCAGCCAGGTGTGCGTATCCTCGTCGAGTCGGCGGCGATCACGGCCATCGACGAGCGCGGAGACGCGCGGGTGACCGGCGTCGGTCATCTGGAGGACGGTGGGCACGCCGTGCCCGGCGGGGTCGTCGAGGCGCGTCTCTGCGATGCCGGCGCGATCCCGGTGATCTGGGACCCCGACGGTCGGCCGCTCGATGTCGGCCGCGAGCTGCGGCTGTTCAGCCGCAAGCAGCGGATCGCGATCGCTGCCCGCGACGGCGGGTGCGTCTGGCCGTCGTGCAGCGCGCCGATCTCTCAATGCGAGTATCACCACATCGACCATTGGTGGGATCACCACGGCCGCACCGATGTCGACGACGGCGTTCCCCTGTGCCGCAACTGCCACCTGCGCCTGCACAACCAGCGATGGCGCATCACGCGCCATCGGGATCCCGCCAGTTCGGCCGACACGTACTGGCTGCATCCGCCTCCCGACCCGCTGACTGGCGAGATCGGTGATCCGGTCCGGCTGCAGTCGAAGTCGCCGCGACGCTTCGGCGCCGCATGAGGGTCTGGGACGGGCACGGGCACAGGCGTGAGGTGCCGGCGCTGCCGCTCCCGCCTGCGCCGGAAGCGGGCGTGAGGCGCTGGGTGCGGCGGAGCCACACCCGGCACGAGAGCGGGCGCGAGGTGGTGGCGCTGCACGCGCCGACCCCACCCCGGGCAGCACCGGGTGTGGTGGCGTCGTGGGCATCCGGCGAGGCAAACGGTGCGGGGTGATGTCGGCGCACGCTGCCCGCGAATCGGGGTGCGAAGCTTGTGGCATGGCTGTCACCGTCGTTCCCTACTCGAGGGAGTGGCCGGAGCAGTTCGCGCGTGTGGCTGCGGACCTCAGGCGAGCGCTGGCGGATGTTCCGATCCTCTCGATCGAGCATGTCGGCTCGACATCGGTGCCGGGACTGGCCGCCAAGCCCGTCATCGACATCGATGTCGTCGTGCGACGTGCGGATCTCCCGGCGGCGATCACGGCGCTCGTCGCCGCGGGCTACACGCATCGGGGCGACCTCGGCGTCGCCGACCGGGAGTCGATGGCCGCACCCGACGACGATCCGCGGCGGAACGTCTACGTCTGCATCGACGGTACGCTGCACCTGCGCAACCACCTCGCGGTACGCAGGATCCTCCGCGCCCGACCAGATCTCCGCGATCGCTATGGCGCCATCAAGACAGAACTCGCCCGCGACCCGGCGATGGACATCGGACGATACCTCGCCCTCAAGTCGCCCGTGCTCCAAGAGGTGCTGGCCCTGTCCGACCTCACCGACGCCGAGAAGTGGGCGATCCTCGCAATCAACACGGGCAGCTGAGCTACCCGGCTGACCGAGCCGACGTCGCGGCCCACCGCTCCGCTCCGCGCGACCGGGGACTGCCGTTACTGTGAACCGGTGACCTTCGACCCCCGCGACACCGCCGCATTCGCCGCCTTCGTCCGCGCGCAGGGCCGCGCAGTCGTGGCCACCGTCGCGCCCTCCGGCGCGCCGGAAGCGGCACTGGTCGGGATGGCGGCACTCGACGACGGAACGCTGATCTTCGATGCCTCCGACGACTCCCGCAAGATGCACAACCTGCGCGAGAACGGCCGTGTTGCTGTCGTCACCGGCACGGATGGCGACGTGACCGTGCAGGTCGAGGGTGTCGCCACCATCGCCTCGGACACGTCGCGCGAATTCCACGGTGCCGCATACAACGAGCAGTTCCCAGGCTCACGCGCCCTCGACCAGGGCTTCGCCGTCGTCGTCGTGCGGCCGGACTGGGTCCGGGTCTACGACGCCTCGGCACGGCCGGCAGTCGTCACCGAAGCGCGATGGTGACGCCCCCGTCTTCGCTCCCGACGACGGCCGGGTGAAGGTGCTCGGATGACAGGGCGACGACCGCCTGGCGGGCGCCGGAATCCAGGCATCCGTCCAGATCCGCCCCGGCGAGTGACGCCGCCAGGAAGCCGGCGAAGAACGCGTCGCCCGCGCCGTTCGTATCGACGACCGTGACCGGCTGCGCAGCCACGGTGGCGCGCTCCCCCGATGCGGCGAGCGCTACCGCACCGCGCGCACCCCGCGTGCAGACGGCGAGTCGCGGCCCCCAGTCGAGGCAGCTCCGCATCAGCGCCCAGGGGTCGTCCGTCGCATCGTCGTTCATGAACACGACGTCGGCCGCGCGCAGGAACGGCTCGTGGAACTCCGCTGACCCGTCGTAATCGTGCAGGTCAGTCCAGATGGGGGCGCCTGCGGCGCCGGCGAGCCGCCTCTCGACGATGGCAACCCCCGCTGCGCTCAGGTCGACGACAGCGACATCGGCGGCGGCCACAGCGGCTCCGATGCGCTCGAGGGCGTCGACGGATGCCGCACTCGGCGTCGCGAGGTAGAGGCTGACCCGCTCGCCCGCCGGTGTCATCAGGTTCGCGTGCCGTTCCGTGTGCTCGGACCCATACGCCTCGACGCGCACTCCCGCTGTCTCCAGTGCCTCCGACACTCGACCGCCCTCCTCGTCGGCGCCCAGAAATGCGTGCAGCGTCACGTCGACGCCGAGGTCCGCGAGATGCAGGGCCTTGCCCGCCGAGGTGCCGCCCACCGTCTGCAGGTCACCCCGCGCGAACTGCATGTGCGGCACCGGATCCGGCAGCCGATCGAGGAGGATCACGTGGTTCCAGGAGGCGGGACCGCACACGGCGACCCGGGCGTCAGCGGCGAGAGGCATCCGCCCAGTCAACCAGCCCACGCGCACTCCCCCACGGTGCGGGCACCCGGCCGACGGTGTCGCCGCCTGTCCTTAGACGCGATGCGGGGTCAGCTGCTCCCGCGCGGCGGCCAGGCGCTCGACGGGAAAGCCGGCCTCTGGGCTACTCCTCCCGCGGCCCGAGCTCCGGCTCGGCGACGAAGCGGGCGACGCCGTCGGCGACGCGATCCAGCTCGATCACGACCACGGAGTTCTCCCCCGCCTGCAGCGCGGCAGCCGGCACGTACAGCGTCCGCTGCGGGCCGCTGCTCCAGTACCGGCCGAGGAGGAAGCCGTTCACGAGCGCGTAGCCCTTGCCCCACCCCGCGGTATCGAGGAACAGGTCGGCGGGAGCCTCGAGCGAGAACGAACCGCGCAGCAGGAAGGGAGCCACCGTCGATCCGGCCGCGTCCACGGGCGAGCTGGCTGCATCCGCCACCGCCGCGCCCAGCGCTGCGACGTCGATGGGAGTCGCGGTCCAGCCGGTCACCGGCACACCACCGATGCTCACTGGTCCGATGAGCCCCTTGGACTCACCCAGACGCGCGTCGTAGTTGACGCGCCCCTGCTCTTCGACGAGCACTCGTACTCGGCGTCCACCAGGAACGACGAGGGCGTCCTCGTGGCGCGTACGAGAAAGCGTGCCCACGGCTACGCCGTCGACAGACACCCAGGCGTGGTCGCGCACCTCGCCGAAGCGCAGGACGCCACCGTGACCCTCAGGCAGCTCCGCCTCATAGGACACGAGGGCGCTGAGGTGCCCGAGCTCCTCGAAGGTCGGCGGAGTCTCGTGACGCGACCCGGCCGTCTCAGCAGGCGCCGCAGGCCCGGCCGTCTCAGCAGGCGCCGCAGGCCCGGCCGTCTCAGCGGGCGCCGCAGGCCCGGCCACCTCGACCGGCACCGCGACAGCCGTGAGCGCCACGTCGAACACGGGAGCGGGACCACTGACCTCCGGCACCTCGTCGGGCACCGGAGCGTACCTGGCGATGACGTCGCGGAAGGCGAAGTACTTGTCGGTCGGGTCGCCCCGCTCGTCGAGCGGCGCGTCGTAGTCGTACGAGGTCACGATGGGCAGGTACCTGCCCTTGTCGTTCGCACCGTTGGTGAGGCCGAAGTTCGTGCCGCCGTGGAACATGTAGAAGTTCACGGATGCCCCGGCCGCGAGGAGGGTGTCCAGCTCGGCGGCCGTCGCCGTAGCAGGCGTCGTGTGGTGGGCATTGCCCCACCAGTCGAACCAGCCGTCCCAGAACTCCGCGCACATGAGGGGTCCGGTGGGCTGGTGCCGCCGCAGGGTGGCGAGACGCTCCTCGGCGCGCGAGCCGAACGAGCCGGTGAGGTGTACGCCCGCGACGCTGCCGTCGCTCAGCATCTGGTCGGTCGGCTGGTCGATCGTCGTCAGCGGCACCGTGATGCCGGCATCCTTCGTCACGCGCACGAGATGCTCGAGGTACGCGGTGTCGTCGCCGTACGCGCCGTACTCGTTCTCGATCTGGACGAGCACGACCGGCCCGCCGCGGTCGATCTGGCGCGGGGCGACGATGTCGTACACCCGCTGCAGGTAGGCGGTCACCTCGGCGAGGTAGAGCGGCTCGGACCGGCGGAGTCCCACGCCCTCGAGGCCGGTCAGCCACACCGGCAGACCACCATTATGCCATTCGGCGCATATGTAAGGCCCGGGTCGCACGATCGCGTGCATCCCCTCCGCCGCGACGAGGTCGAGGAAGGCGCCGAGGTCGTTCCACCCCGTCGCTTCCCACTCGCCGCGCACGGGCTCGTGGGCGTTCCAGGCGACATATGTCTCGATGGTATTGAGACCCATGAGACGCGCCTTGCGGATGCGGTCGGCCCACTGGCCGGGGTGCACGCGGAAGTAGTGCAGGGCTCCCGCGAGCACCCGGAACGGCTCCCCGTCGAGGAGGAAGTCGGTCTCGCCGATCGCGAACGAGCGCGCGGCAGCCGCCGTCATCGGGCGGCCGTGCGGGTGCGGAGCACCTCGGCGAGGCGCTCGAGCTGTGATGCGTCTTCGAGGGCGGAGCCGACCGCCGCAACCCGGACGCCGGCGTCGAGGAACTCCTCGACGTTCGACGCGTCCAGTCCACCGGTCGCGACGAACCGCACGTGCGGGAACGGGCCGCGGATGTGCTTGAACCAGCCGCTGCCGAGCCACGTCGCCGGGAACGCCTTGAGCCAGGTGAGCCCGAGCGAGACCGCGAGCTGGACCTCGCTGGGGGTCGCGACTCCGGGAAGGATCGGGATGCCGGCATCCTGCGCCGCCCGCACCACGAGCGGGTCGAGCCCGGGCGAGACCAGGTACGCCGCGCCGGCGTCAGCTGCCAGCGCCACCTGGGCGGGGGTGATGATGGTGCCCGCGCCGACGCTCTTGCCGCGGGCGGCGGCCAGGGTGACGACCTCGCGCAGCGCGCGCTCGTCCTCGTCGGTCTGCAGCGGCACCTCGACGGCGTCGATGCCGAGGTCCCATGCCGTCTGCGACAGGCGCACAGAGCGCTCGACGCCCATGCCGCGCAGGATCGCCATGAGCGGCGCCCCGGCGAACGCCGTCTCGAACCATTCGGCGTGCGCCGCGGCATCCGTGCTGCTCGTCGATGAAGAGGGCTGGGAAGTCATGCGTGGGTCCTTCGTGTGTCGCGTTCAGTCATCTTCGCGGGTTTGGGGCGCTTCGCGCGCGTTCGGGGCGTACGGCGCGCGCCCCGAACGCTCGTGGTGCGCCCCAAACCCGTCATGGCGTCGTGCTGCCGGGAAGCGGGGCGGGCACGGCGGGCACGGCGGGCACGGCGGGCACGGCGGGCACGGCGGGCACGGCGGGCACGGCGGGCACGGCGGGCTCGGCGGGCTCGGCGGGCTCGGCGGGCTCGGCGGGCTCGTCGATCGAGTCGGTGGTGGTCTGCAGGGTGCGCGCGGCGCGCGCGTGCCCGGCACGCAGCCGGTCGGGCACCGCGTCACCCGAGAGGTGGCCGGCGAGGTAGCCGCCGGCGAACGCGTCGCCGGCGCCGACCGGCTCGACGACCTCGACGACCAGAGCCGGCTCGAACACCTCGTCGGCGCCGACGAACGCGGTGGCGCCGACGTCGCCGTCCTTGACGATGAGCTCGGCGACCTCCGGCAGCAGCGCGCGCACGTCGGCGGCGGTGGCCGTGCCCCACAGCGTCTCGGCCTCGTCGCGGCCGACGAGCACGATGTCGGCGCGGCGGGCCAGCTCGAGCAGCACCGGGGCGGCGGTGGCGGCATCCCACAGCGGCGCGCGGTGGTTGACGTCGAACGACACTTGCACGCCGTTCTCGCGTGCGCGTGCGATGACACGGGCGAGGAAGGACGACGCGGATGCCGAGATCGCGGCCGTGATGCCCGACACGTGCAGCAGGTCGACGCCGTCGAACGCGACCGCATCGGCGTCGGCGTCGCTCAGGTGGGCGGCGGCGGAGCCCCGGCGGTAGTAGAGGACGCCGTTGCCGGGATCCTTCACGTACAGCCCGGTCGGATGGGCGCCGTCGAAAACCACCCGCGAGACGTCGACACCGCGGGCGGTGAGCTGCCGCGCGATGCGGTGGCCGAGCGCGTCGTCGCCCAGGCGGCTGAACCACACGGCGCGGTGGCCGAGCGCGGCCACGTGGGCGGCGACGTTGGACTCCGCGCCGCCCGCGTCGAGCAGGAACGCGTCAGCTTCCGTCACGGGCGTCGCGACGACCGGCGTGACCATCGCCATCGTCTCGCCGATCGCGAGCAGGGTCATGGGCACCGCCCCAGCGTAGTCAGGCCGAGGCATCCGTCAGCGCAGGTCGGTGACGGGCGCGGCGTCCATGTCGTCGAAGGCCTGGTTCTCGCCCGCCATCGCCCAGATGAACGTGTACGACGACGTGCCGACCCCCGAGTGCAGCGACCAGGACGGCGAGATGACGGCCTGACGGTCGGCGACGACGAGGTGACGCGTCTCTTCGCGCTCGCCCATCAGGTGGATGACGCGGGCGTCCTCCGGCAGGTCGAAGTACAGGTAGCACTCGGTGCGACGGTCGTGCGTGTGGGCGGGCATGGTGTTCCACATGGAGCCCGGGTGCAGCTCGGTCACGCCCATGACGATCTGGCAGCTCTTGACGCCGTTCTCGTGGATGTACTGGTTGAGCGTGCGGCGGTTCGACGTGAGCTGGTCGCCGAGCTCGCGCACAGTGCCCTCGCCGGGCGAGACGAGCGCGGCCGGGTAGGCGGTGTGCGCGGGGGCCGAGAAGAGGTAGAACTGCGCGCCCTGCTCGCCATCCGCGTCAGCGAACGACACGGAGCGGATGCCGCGGCCGAGGTACAGGCAGGCGCCCTTGACGAGCGTGTAGACCTCGCCGTCGGCGGTGACCGTGCCGGTGCCGCCGACGTTGATGATGCCGACCTCGCGGTGCTCGAGGAAGTAGTCGCTGCGGATCTCGGGGTAGCCGCCGAGCTCGAGCACGCCGCCGGCGGGCACGGCGCCGCCCAGCACGATGCGGTCGTGGTGCGTGTACGTGAGGCGGACCTCGCCCGGCACGAAGACGTCGGGGATGAGGTACGTGTCGCGCAGGTCCTGCGTGGTCATGCCCGGGATCTGGGCGGGGTTGGTCGCGTAGCGCTGCGGGATGTGCGTCTGGGTCACGGTTCTCTCCTGGTGTGCGTGAAGTCGTGTGGCGGGGGAGTGGTCAGCGGACGAGCCAGCCGCCGTCGACGGGGATGACGGTGCCGGTCAGGTACGCGGCGGCGTCCGAGGCGAGGAACACGAACACGCCCTGCAGATCGGATGCCTCGCCCCAGCGTCCGGCCGGGATGCGCGAGAGGATCGATGCGGCGCGGTCCTCGTCGGCACGCAGCGGCGCGGTGTTGTCGGTCGCCATGTAACCGGGGGCCACGGCGTTGACCGTGACGCCGGCGGCGGCCCACTCGTTCGCAAGAGCCTTCGTGAGACCCGCGACGGCGTGCTTGGACGCGGTGTATGCCGGAACGAGAATGCCGCCCTGGAACGACAGCATCGACGCGACGTTGATGATGCGGCCGCTCCCCTGAGCCAGCATGTGGCGCCCCGCCGCCTGCGACAGGTGGAACACGGCGTCGAGGTTGACCGCGAGCACGTCGTCCCAGTCGCCGAGCGGGTACTCGGCGGCGGGGGCCCGGCGGATGGTGCCGGCATTGTTGACCAGGATGTCGAGTCCGCCCAGTTCGGCGATCACCTCGTCGACCGCCGAGGCGAGCTCGTCGGGCGTCGCCGAGACGAGGTCCCGCTGGATGCGGTGGACGCGGCGGCCGGTCGCGGCGACGAGCTCCGCGGTGGCAGCGGCGTCGCCGCGGTCGAGCAGGGCGATATCGGCGCCGGCTTCGGCGAGGGCGACTGCTGCGCCCTGACCGAGGCCGCGGCTCGAGCCGGTGACCAGAGCGACCTTGCCGTCGAGGCGGAACGAATCGAGGATCATGAGTTGTCTCCTGTGTGGGCACCGGTCGTTGAGAGAGCTTGCGAGTCGAAACGCAGAGACGACACGCCTGAGCCCTGCGCGGATGTCGAGCGCGTTTCGTCTCGCTTCGCTCGCTCAACGACCGCGGCATCGACGGTGAATCGGGTGGTGAGCTCGCCGATGCCGGAGATGCGAACCGTGACCGCGTCGCCGTCGGCGAGCGGGTGGTGCGCGTCCTGGGCGGCGGGCAGCTTCTGCGGGGTCCCGGTCGAGACGATATCGCCCGGTTCCAGCGTCAGCACCTGGCTGAGGTGATGGATGACGTACGCCACACTGAAGATCGTCGTCGACGTGGACTGCGACACGGTGACGACGCCGTCGCGGACGACCTCGACCAGGAGGTCCTGCGGGTCGGGCACCTCGTCGGGTGTCACGACCCACGGGCCGAGCGGTGCGAAGCCGTCCGAGCACTTGCCGAGCGCCCACTGGCTCTGCCGCCGCTGCCACGCGCGGTCCGACACGTCGTTGAGGATCGTGTACCCGCCGACGTGGTCGAGCGCATCCTCGAGCGACACGCGCTGCGCGCGCCGGCCGATGACGACCGCCACCTCGCCCTCGTAGTCGACGTCCGTCGCCCCCGGCGGGATCACGACGGCTTCGTTGGGGCCGGCCAGCGTGTTCGGGGTCTTCACGAACACGTCGGGGTAGTCGGGGTCGTTCGCGGTCGGATCGACGCCGTCCGGCACGTGGCCCCGGTAGTTGTAGCCGAGGCACAGGATCTTGCCCGGCGTCACCGGGGCGACGAGCGCCGCAGGATCGAACGCCGGCAGGTGCGACGGGTCGGCGGCCGCCCTCTCGCCCGCAGTGGCCAGGGCTGCGGCATCCGACAGCAGGTCCTCGACCGAGCCGGCGAGATCGCCGAGGTCGAGCACCCGGTCGCCCTCGGCACCGGCGACCACTGCCGCCGGTCGCGCCCCGCCGTCGGGGCCGATGTACGTGACGAGCCTCACCAGTACTTCCTCCATGTGGGGCGCGCCACGCGCATCAGCGCCTCGAGGTAGAAGTAGTCGCCCCAGAGGGTGCCCTCGTCGACGCCGTTGCGCTTCGGCAGGTCGTACACCGAGTGCAGGATGAGCGCGTCGGAGTCCTCGGGCGTCGCGGGCGTGTAGTTCGCGATGAGCGACGCGAGCATCGCATGCGCGCGCGCAGTCCACTCGGCCGCGCGGGCGGCATCCGTCTCGACCTTGGCGAGCTCGAGCAGACCGCACACCGCGATCGCGGCGGCGGAGCTGTCGCGCGGGGCGTCGCTGCCGTCGGTGTACACGAGGTCCCAGAACGGCACCTCGTCGGCGGGAAGGTGCCGCAGGAAGTACTCGGTGCAGCGACGGGACGCGTCGAGCAGGCGCTCGTCGCCGGTCACCGCGTAGTTCATCGCGAAGCCGTAGATGCCCCACGCCTGGCCGCGGGCCCAGCACGACTCGTCGAACGCGCCCTGCTCGGTCGCGCCGCGCAGCGGCTCGCCGGTGGTGGCATCCCAGTAGAACGTGTGGAACGTCGAGTCGTCCTCGCGCAGGATGTGCTCGCGCAGCTGGGCGGTGTGCCGCGCGACGGCGTCGGCGAACCGCTCCTCGCCGGTCTGCTCGTGCGCCCATGTCAGCAGCGGCATATTCATGAGGCTGTCGATGATGGTGCGGCCGCGCTGCGCTGGGTCGGAGAGGTCGCCCCACGCCTGGATGATGCCCGCGGGCTCGAGGAAGCGGCGCATCAGGTGGTCGGCGGCCAGCAGGGACGCCTGCCGGGCGTCCTCGTCGTCGACCAGGCGCCACGCGGCGACGGTCGACAGCGTGTAGAGGAAGCCGAGGTCGTGCGTGTCGAGGTCCTCCTCGGCGCGCACGCGCCGCTCGAAGTCGGCCGTGTCGACCAGTGCGGCGTCGCGGTAGGCCGCCTCGCCGGTGAACTCCCACGCGAGCCACAGCATGCCGGTGCGGAAGCTGGTGGTCCACCCGCGGTTGCCGCCGAGCGGGATGCCGCCCTCGGCGGGGCGCACCTCGTAGCGGTCGTCCACCGTGGTGTCGTCGGGGTACGCGCCCCCGAAGGTCGCGATGTTGCGGCGGATCGTCGACAGCGCGGCGGTGATCGCGTCGTCGGCCGCGATGCGCTGATCGGCGGGCGTGGCTCTGGTGCCCGGAGCGGGCGAGGTGGACGTCATGGGGAGGGAATCCTTCTGAAGTGCGAGTGGAGGACGGATGCCGCGGGCCTCAGGCCTGCGCGGTCGCCTTCTCGTCGATATCGAGTACGGGGCGGAGCGTGTAGCGCGAGTTGGTCCACGCGAAGAAGAGGGCCGCGGATGCCGTGAGCCCGAGTCCCAGCGCCGGCGCGGTGGCGAACACGGCGACCTGGGCGGCCAGGGCGGCGAGCGAGACCGCCGTGAGGTACCAGCGCCGCAGGCTCAGGTACAGGCTCGCGCGCACCACGTCGCGCAGACGCGCGGCCGGCACCTCGGCGATCGCCACCAGGGCCACGAGCCCCGCCGCGATCGCGACGAGCGCCAGCACGCCGAGGAGCGGCACCGTGATCACGGCGGCGGCCGTGTTCGACAGCATCCGCACGTCCACGAGGAGCACGACGATGACCGCTGTGACGGCCGCGCCGATCAGCAGCGCACGGCGCCACGTTTCGCGGAGGCCCGCGAAGAATGCGCGGATCGGGCCGAGGCCCGCACCCGTGCGTGCACTGTCGTGCTCGCGGAACGCGCGGAACGCGGCCGCGATGCCGGGCGCCGCGAGGGGCGCGGCCACGGCGAGCAGCGGCCACGAGTAGGCCGGGTCGGTGGTGACCAGCAGCACCACCATCGGCAGGCACGCGACGACCAGCAGGAGGTTCACGATCAGGGCGAGGTAGATCATCCCGATGAGGGACGCCCACGTCTCGTGCGAGACGAGGCCGTTGAGCCGGCTGAGGAGGCTGGGCTTGTTCACGGTGTCAGCCCTTCAGCCCGCTCGTCGCGATGCCCTCGACGAAGTACTTCTGGCCGAGCAGGAAGATGATCGCGATCGGGATGACCGAGATCGTGAGGCCCGCGAACAGCAGCGCGTAGTTCGTGTCGTACAGGTTCGAGACGAAGCCCTTGAGTCCCAGCTGGATGGTCCAGAGGTTCGGGTCGCGCAGATAGATGAGCGGTCCGAGGTAGTCGTTCCAGGTGTTGACGAACGTCAGCAGCGTCAGCGAGGCGAGCGCCGGGATCGACAGCGGCAGCATGATCTTGCGCCAGATCGCGTACTCGCTGAGGCCGTCCAGTCGCGCCGCCTCGGAGAGCTCCTCGGGGATCGTCTCGTAGAACTGCTTCATCAGGAACACGCCGAACGCACCGAAGGCCTGCAGCAGGATGATCGCCCAGAGGGTGTTCGACACCTTGAGGTTCGACAGCAGGATGAACTGCGGGATCATGTACGACTGCCACGGCACGGCGATCGTGCCGACGTACAGCAGGAACAGCACGTCGCGACCGCGGAAGCGCATGCGCGCGAAGCCGTAGGCGGCGAACGAGCCGGTGAGCACCTGCAGGAACGTCACCACGACGGCGAGGAACAGCGTGTTGCGGATCCAGACGAGCATGTTCGACTCGGACCAGATGTCGACGTAGTTCTGCCACACCCACGTCTCGGGGAGCCACTGCACCGGCACCGAGAACACCTCGTTGGACGACTTGAACGAGCTCAGCACCATCCACACGAACGGCGTCAGCAGCCCGATCGCGAAGATGACGAGGCCGATGTACATCGCGATCCGCGCCACCCGGCGACCCGGGGTCAGCTTCTCGGTGGCGACGGGCGGTTCCGGGGTCTCCTCGGCGAGCTTGCGCAGGCCGCGACGCGCGCTGGAGGGCGCGGTGTAGTCGGCGACCAGGAGGTCGGCATCCTTGATCTGCTCGGCCATCAGCTGCTCCGCTTCTTGTTCCAGAGGAACTGCACGATCGTGACGATGATGCACATGAAGAACAGCGCCACCGAGGCGGCCGACGCGTAGCCGAACTGGCTCTCTTCGAAGCCCTTGCGGTAGATGAACTGCGACATCACGAGGGTGGACTGACCGGGTCCGCCGTCGGTCATGACGAGGATCAGGTCGAAGATCTTGAACGAGTTGATCGTCAGCATCACGGTGACGAAGAACATGGTGGGACGCAGGCACGGAAGCGTCACGTTGACGAACCGCTGCCACACGTTGGCGCCGTCGACGCGCGCCGCTTCGTGCAGCTCGCGCGGCACGGTCTGCAGCCCCGCGAGGAACAGGATCATGTAGTAGCCCATGTCACGCCAGGTGCCGACGATGACGACGGCGGGCATCGCCCACTCGGGCGAGGTGAGCCAGCCGGGAGGGTTCTGGATGCCGATGAACCGGAGGAACTCGTTGATCGGGCCGTACTCGGGGCTGAAGAGCAGGTTCCACACCACGGCGATCGCGACGATCGAGGTGATGTACGGGAAGAACGCGGCGGTGCGGAAGAACGCGACGCCGCGGAGCTTGTTGTTGAGCAGGAGCGCGAGGCCCAGCGAGACGAGGATCGTCAGCGGGATGTGCAGCGCCGAGTAGTAGAGGGTGTTGACGACGGAGATGCGGAAGCTGCCGTCGCCGATGAGGCGCTGGTAGTTGTCGAGGCCGACCCAGTTCGCGGTGCCGAAGACGTTCCAGTTCGTGAACGACATGTAGAACAGCACGACGATGGGGACCAGCGTCAGCAGGCCGAAGCCGACGAAGTTGGGAAGGATGAAGCTCCACCCGATGAGGGTGTTGCGCAGCCGCAGCCTCGAGCGCCGGCGGCGCACGGGCGGCGGCGCGATGCCGGCCTCTGTGGCGGTGATGGTCGCCATGGCGGACCTCCAGGTGCGATGAGAAAGCGGGGTGCGGTGGCCGGCCCGCCCGCGGGGGAGCGGGCCGGTCACCGGTGATCCGTTGCCGGCGCCTCGGGCGCCGCGGATCGGGGGCCTTCCGGCAGGCTCGGGGACGAGTCCGCGAGCCTGCCGGGGGCGTGCTGGAACGGGTGGGACGAGCCGCGGCTCAGTCGGTGCCGACCTCGTTGGCGACGCGGTCCTGCGCCTCCGTGATGGCGTCCGACACGGACGTCGAACCCGACATGATCGCCGTGTGCATGTCGCTGAGGATGCCCTGGATCGCGGCCGCCTTGTTGGACGTCGGGTTCTCGGGGTACACCTCGTGCGTCGAGTAGGCGAACTTCGACAGGTCGTCGGTGGGAGCACCCTCGACCGAGAAGTAGGTCTCGACGACCGCGTCGGTCAGCAGGGCCGGCGTGATGCCGATCTGCGCGAGGATCTGGGCGCCCTCTTCACCCGCCGCGAACGCGAGGAACTTCTTCGCGGCCGCGACCTTGGTCTCGTCGATGCCGGCGTTGATGCCGAAGCCGGTCGGGTCGCCGAAGGTCACCGGGGTGTTGTCGAGACCGGCGGTGTCCGAGTCGACCTGCGGGATGGGCGCGATGCCCCACTCGAAGTCGTCCGCGTCGCCCGAGGCCTGCTGGGCGATGAGGGTCGCGACGAACCACGTGCCCATGGGCATCATGGCCGCGTTCTGCTTGCCGAACTCGCCCTGGTAGGTGAGCTGGTTCGCCTTGGCGGTGTTGAAGTCGACCTGGTCGCCGCCGTCCTGGAGCGCGAGCACGTTGTCGTAGAACGGCTCCATGTACTCGTACTCGCCCTGGAGGATGTCGCCGTCGGACTGCGCGTTCGCGAAGCCCTGGACGGTCGACTGCCAGTTGTGCAAGTACGTGCCCTTGGCGGTGCCGCCGGCGGCGGCGAGGCCCTCGGTCAGCGCGGCCGCGGCGTCGCTGTAGTCGTCCCACGTCCACGAGCCGTCGGGGTACTCGACGCCGGCCTGGTCGAACAGCGCCTTGTTGTAGTACAGGACCCACGAGTCGTTGCGGTAGGGCACCGCGTAGGCGGTGCCGTCGACCTCGTACGACTGCGCGCCGCTGATGTCGTCGGGCAGTTCGACGTCCGACACGTCGAGGAGCTGGCCGCCCTCGACGAACGTCGGGACGAACTTGACCTCCTTCTGCGTGATGATGTCGGGGCCTGTGCCGGCGGCGAGGTCGGCGGTCAGGAGGGTGTTGTACTCGGCCGCGTCGTAGCCCTTGAGCTCGACCGTGACGTCGGGGTTCTCCTCGTGGAACGCGTCGGCGAGCGCCTGGAACTCCGGCGTCGTGTCGAGGCTCCAACCCGAGAGCGAGAGCGTGACCGGACCCGACTCCTCGGGCGCGGCTTCCTCGCCACCGCCGCTGCATCCGGCGAGAGCGAGCGTGGCGACCACGGCGATGCCGGCCGCGGCAGCGTATGAGCGCTTCATACTGGGGGTACTCCTTTGTGATTGCGGACCCGTCCTCGGGCCCATCGGGTTACCGGTTCGCGACGGACGCTGTTCCGGGGTGTGCGAGGCGACTCGTGGTCGCCGTCCCGTCCGGCCAGGTGACCGTGACGGTGGTCTGATCGCCGTCGGCCGCGAAGGCGACGGTCGTCGCCGCATCGGCGGGCGATGCGAGGTCTTCGGTGGTGAGCTCGACGAGCGTGGCGCTCCACGCACCGACCTGAACCGGGTAGGCCGCGACCGGCACCGCGGCGACGGGTCCCAGCGGGCTGGCGTCCTCGCGCGACTCGATGCTCGTCGCGCCGTCGCCGAGAAGGGGACGGATGCTGGAGCTCAGGCCGTTCGCGATGACCGAGGCCGCGGCATCCGCGGTCTCCTGCCCGACCACTTTGCCGTCCTCGATTGAGGACGAGAGCCGAGATGAGGAGCGGGACTCGGCGTTTCCGTCCGCATCCCGGCGCAGCTCCTCAATTGAGGACCGGGGCGCTTCGTCGGCCGCCAGGGCCCAGCCGCCCACGCGGAGGTGCAGCGACGAGGCATCGATGCCGGGCGCGAGGGAGTCGACGCGCGCGAGGCGCACCTCCCACGGACCGCGGACGAGCGAGTGCACCTCGACGACGCCCGCCGCCTCGACGTCGCCGTCGATGCCCGATCCGTGGCGCTGTGCCGAAGGGCGCAGGGCGATCCAGTGGGCGCGCGAGACCGAGGCGGCGATGCCGAGGCGGCCGCCCTCGTCGTCCTGCACGCGCACGTCGATCAGGTCCATCGCAGCGCGGTGCGTGGCGCGACCCGCCGCGTCGACGAGGGCGACCGACTGCTCGAGCGGCTCCTCCCACGCGCGCTGGTTCGCCAGGGGACCGGCGGCGGTCGAGTAGCCGATGCGGGCGTACAGCGGCGAGTCGCCGACGAGGCTGCCCGCGGCGGCATGGTCGGTGCCGTGGTTCGCGATGCGGACGATGCCGTCAGCGCGCGTGCCCGAGATCACCCAGCCCGCCGGGCGCACGGCGCGCAGCTCATCGCCGGCCTCGATCGGCAGCGGCTCGCTCGAGGCTGTCCAAACCGGGTGGTCGGCGGGAAGCGAGATGCCGAGCAGGCCCTTGACCGCCCAGTACGGCGAACCGGGGCCCGAGTACGACTGCGCGAGCTCGCGCCACTCGTGGTGCCAGCCCATGGTGAGGACGCCGTCCTCGCCGGGCACCGTGCGCTCGGCGAAGTGCGCGACGACGGCGTTGGCGGCACGGCGCAGCTGCCCGAGCGGGACGGACGGCACCTCTGCGATCGCGCCGACCCAGAACGGCGCGGCGGCCGCGAAGCGGTAGATGAGGCTGCGGCCCTGCACGAGCGGCGAGCCGTCGGCGCCGACGAGGGCCACGGCATCCTGCAGGAAGCGGTCGAGCCGCACGATGTCGCCCGCGGTGCGCCCGCCGGCGAGCTCGCCGGCGCCCTGCATCCGCGACCACAACACGGGGTACGTGTGCAGCGCCCAGCCGACGTAGTGGTCGTACGAGCGCTCGAAGCCATCCGAGATCCAGCCGTCCTCGCGCACCAGCACGTCGTGCAGCGCCAGGTCGTCGGCGATGTCCTCGGCCGACCAGGGGCCGCCGACCGAGCGCAGGAACGTCTGCACGACGACGCGGAACCACAGCCAGTTGGTCTTCGGGTAGGTGGCGTCGCCCACGACCGGTGCGAGGTAGTCGATGACGCGCTCCTGCGTGAGGGCGTCGAGGCGGTCCCAGATCCACGGACGCGTCATGTCGAGCACGAGTGCCAGCGACGCGGCCTCGACCTTGGCCTGTGCGTGCTCGTCCAGGCGCACCCAGCGGTCCTCGGCGTCCGGGTCGACGCCCGTGACGATGCCACGGCGGTAGAAGTCGGCGAGCTCCTCGGTGCCCTCGCCGCGGGCGCCGGCGATGCGGAACCCGGCGAGGAGGAACGTGCGGGCGAAGCCTTCGAGCCCGTCGACCGCGCGGCCGTAGCCCCCCTCGGCACCGGGGAAGTGGATGCGGCCGGCACCGGACGACGCGTGCGTGCGGGCGGTGTCGAGCAGGCGGTCCGCGTAGGCGAGCCACTCGTCGCGCGTCCACTCGCGCAGAGCCCAGTCGGAACCCGTCGCGTTGTGCGCCGACCTGGTGGGCTGCTGGACCGTCACTGGGATCTCCCTCGATGCCTTCTTCTCACCGCTGTGGGGGTCAGCGGAAAGCGAACGTTTGGGACTGTATCAACCCGATTCGTTCATTGCAAGACTGTTTGAGATTCGTTATGATCGTTTGTGATCGGTTTGGCAGTGCGAACCGACCGTGACCGCACAGTGCACCCCCACCATGGTGAATCAACGAGGAGGACCCAGATGACCGCGAGTTTCCGGGGCGCGCTGGCCGCGGTCTACGAACAGCAGGCGGGCGTCGACGCCGCCGGCTTCCCGGCCGCGCTCGCCACCCTTCTCGCGTCGCCCGATCATGCGCTCCCGGTAGCGGCCTCGGACGACCGGGGCGTCTGGGGCCCGCGGGGCACCGCCGACCCGGCCGCGGTCCGCGACGTGCTCGCACGAGCGGCCGCCGACCGATCCACCGCCTGGCCCGTGCCGCTGGCGACGTCCGCCGCGCGCCTGCACGACGACGGCGACCGCGAGGGCTGGGAGAGCATCGTGTTCGAGAGGCAGCGGCGCCTCGCCCGCGCGGCGGTCGCCGCCGCGCATCATGCCGACGATGGCGAAGTCGGCGCCGCCTGGCTCGCCGACGTCCTCGACGGCGTGTGGCTCATCTGCGAGCAGAGCTCCTGGTGCTGGCCTGCTCACGACGACGCGTTCCGCGAACGGGGCTCGGTGCTGCCGACGGTCACCGAGCCGTACCTCGACCTCGGCGCAGGCGAGGCGGTCGCGCTGCTCACCTGGGTGGACCAGCTCCTCGGCGAACGTCTCGAAGCCCGGTACCCCGGCATCCGCTCCCGCATCCGGCACGAGGCGCGCGTGCGCGTGTTCGAGCCGTTCACCCGGCGCCGCGACTGGCACTGGCTCGGGCTCGACGGCGACGTGCACAACTGGAACCCGTGGATCCACGGCAACGTGCTGCTCGCCGCGCTGCGTCTGCTCGACGCCCCCGCCGAGGCCGACGAGCGCGCGGCCATCGTGGCGCTCGCGATCGAGGGCATCGACCGGTACGTCTCGGTGCTCCCGGCCGACGGCGCGATCGACGAGGGCTACGCGTACTGGTGGAACGGCGCGTGCCGCGCCCTCGAGGCGCTCGACCTCGTGCGCCACGCGACCGGGGGAGTGCTCGACGCCTCGGGCATCCCGGCACTGCGCGAGACGGTCGCGTTCCCCCACCGCATGCACCTCGGCGGCGACTGGTACCTCAACCTCGCCGACGGGCAGGCGCGCGTCTCGGCGGCGCAGCCGTGGCACGCTCTGCATCGCGCGGCACGGAATGCGCAGGATGCGGATGCCGCCGCCCACGCCGCGTCGCACCGCACTGCCGGCACCCCGGCGGCCACCGAGCACGAGGGCTTCGGCCGGCTGCTGCGCGGCATCACCGACCCGGCGTGGGTCGACGCGGCCGAGGCGACGTCGCCGTTCCCGCGCGAGGTGTGGCTGCCCTCGACCGAGGTGATGCTCGCCCGCGAGATCGGCGGCACGAGCCGCGGACTCACCGTCGCCGTCAAGGGCGGACACAACGGCGAGCACCACAACCACAACGACGTCGGCTCGTTCGTCGTCGTCTCCGACGGCGTGCCCGTGATCGTCGACGCCGGTCGTCCGACGTACACGCTGCAGACGTTCGGCCCCGGCCGTTACGACATCTGGACGATGCAGAGCGGGTGGCACAACGTGCCCGTGATCGGCGGCCTCGAGCAGAGCCCAGGCGCCGCGTTGGCAGCATCCGATGTGGAGGTCTCGCTCGCCGACGACGCGGCGGCGGCGTTCGCACTCGATCTCTCCGGCGCATACCCCGGCGCGGCGCCGTGGAGGCGGTCGGTGCGCCTCGAGCGCGCGACCCGCCGCGTGGTCGTCGAGGACTCCTGGACCCAGGAACCGGTGGCTGAGCCGGCGACCGACGAGCACCACGACACGCCCACGCAGGTGCGGATGCTGCTGGCCGGCGACGTGCGCCAGGACGCATCGACCGTCGTCGTCACCCCGCTCGACGGGGCCACTCCGGTACGCATCTCGTGGCCGGAGGGCATCGCGGCGTCACTCGTCGTGCGTGAGCTCGACGACCCTTTGCTCTCGAGCGTGTGGGGCGCGCGACTCACCCGGCTGGATCTGGACGTGACGGCGCGCGACAGCGTCGCCGTCACGGTAGAACTGGACCTGACGAACGCGGAGGACGCCCGATGACGGACCAGACACCGGCACTGCTGGCCGCAGAGCGGCGCGCGCATGTGCTGGCGACGCTCGAGCGCGACGGCGCCGTGCGGGTCGCGCAGCTGATGGACGAACTGGGCGTCGCCCCCGTCACCCTCCGCCGGGATCTTGCGCAGATGGAGCGCGAAGGGCTGCTCGTGCGTGTGCACGGCGGCGCAGTTCCGGCCGCCGGCGTCTTCGACGACGTCGAGCCGGGTCATCCGCTCTCGGTGGCCCGCACCGGGTCGATCGCGATGCTCGTCCCGTCGCTGAGCTTCTACTGGCCGAGCGTCGTTCGCGGCGCCGAGACCGAGGCCACCCGCCACGGGCTGCGCGTCGTGCTGCGCGGCGCGTCGTACGAGCTGCAGGACGAGCGCCCGGTGCTCGAGCGGCTCGTGCACGCCGACGGCGTCCGCGGGCTCGTGGTCGCGCCGAACACCGACACCCCGCACGCCCAGGACGTCGTGCAGTGGCTCGCCGAGTGCGGCGTGCCCAACGTGCTCGTCGAGCGCGATGCGGTGGTGCTGCCCGAAGGCAGCCCCGTCGAGAACGTCACGACCGACCATGCGCTCGGCGCGGTGCTCGCCGCGCGTCACCTCGCCGCGCTGGGCCACCGCCGCGTCGGGCTCATCATCGCCCGCGACTCCCCGACGTCGCGCAAGATCACCGCCGGATGGCAGGCCGCCTGTCTCGAGCTCGGCCTCACGCCCTCGGACCACTTCGAGACGAGCCTGCCGCCGCGCACCAGTCCCGACTTCTCGGCGGTCGTCGACGCGACGCTCGATGCGGCGCTGGCGAACTCGGTGACCGCGATCCTGGTGCACTCCGACCCGGAGGCGATGGCGTTCGTCGACCTCGCCCTCAACCGCGGCATCTCGGTGCCCGGCGACCTTTCGGTCGTCGCCTACGACGACGAGGTCGCCGAGCTGTTCACCCCGGCGCTCACCGCCGTCAGCCCGCCCCGCAACTCGGTCGGGCGTGCCGCGGTGGACCTGCTGGCGCGGCGCATCGAGGATCCGACGCGCCCGGTGCACCGCGTCGTCCTGAACCCCACCCTGAACGTCCGCGGCTCGACCGCCCCGCCGCGCGGGGCCTGACGTTCAGCCGGCGAGAGCCGCCGCGCGCCAGTCCGTCAGCACCCGCGCGGCCGCACGCGTGTGCGACCAGGGCATCTCCGGCACCTCGAGCCGGCCCTCGGCGATGGCCAGCGACAGCGCGTCGGCTTCGGCCGCCATCGGCTGCACGACCGGCACCTCGATCACCCGCTCCTCGCCGCCGCGCCGGACGATGAGCCTCGACGGGCTCTCGGTCCTGCTGCCCCAGACGTTGGGGAGAACGACCTCGGCATCTGCGAACCGCAGGACGCCGGTGTCGGGCAGGTCCTCGATCACCGACGTGGCGATCGCGGCGGTGACGCCGCCGAACGCGATCACCGCGGATGCCGTGCCGTCCACGCCCGCCACCAGCTCGGCCTCGAAGGCGCGGTAGTCCGGCGCGTCGATCGGCTCGCCGGCAGCGACGGCGAGGTCGATCGCGAGCGCGAGCGGATAGCAGCCCACGTCGAGGATCGCGCCGCCAGCGAGCGCCGGGTCGAACAGGCGGCCTTCGTGCGCACCCGCCGCGAAGCCGAAGGCGCCCTCGACGCCCTGCAGCGCGCCCAGCTCGCCGCCTGTCACGAGGTCGCGCAGGGCGTCGGCGAATGGCCCGAACCGCGTCTTGAAGGCCTCGAGGAACGGCCGCTGCGCCTGCCCGGCGGTGTCGAGGATGCGCTCGACCTCATCGAGGGTCGGGCTCGCGGGCTTCTCGCACAGCACGGCCTTGCCCGCCTCCAGCGCGCGGATCGCGAGATCGGCGTGCGTCGTGTGGACGGTTCCGACGTAGACCGCGTCGACATCCTCGCGGGCCAGGATCTCGCCGTATGTTCCGGATGCCGCAGCCCCGTGCTCCGCCGCGAAAGCCGCCGCCCGCTCGGCCGACGAGCTGCCCACCGCGTGCAGCACGCCGTGCCGCGAGGCACGCAGCCCCACCACGAAGTCCCGGCTGATCGCCCCGGGGCCGAGCACGGCCCATCTCGTCTGCACCGCGTCGTCCGCCTGAGTCATGGCCCTGATCGTAGCGAGCCCGCCGGTCGCGCCGTCGCACACCGGCCGCGGCATCCATCCCGCGCACCCGTCTGGCCCGCAACAGCCCCGGCAACGGCCGACGGCAGCAGTAGCGGCGGGGCCGTGCACCTTCTCCGCGTCAGGCGAGCGGCTCTGCGGCTTCGCTGGCCGCGCGCGACGAGGAGCGCACCGCGCCGATGCTCGCAGCGATGACGAGGCCGATGCCGGCGATCTCGAGCCACGTCATATGTTGGCCGAGGAATATGAAGCCGGCGAGCGCTGCTGTGGCGGGCGCGAGGCTCATCAGGATCGCGAACACGGCGGCCGGCAGGCGCCGGAGGGCGATCAGCTCGAACGCGTACGGGATCGTCGACGAGAGGATGGCGACCGCCGCGCCGAGCGCGACGATCTCGGGGCGCAGGAGGGCGGCTCCGGCATCCGCGATACCGAACGGGAGCGCGATGACCGCTCCGACCGTCATCGCCAGGGCGAGCCCGTCGAGCCTGGGGAAGGCCCTGCCCACGCGCGCCGACGCCAGGATGTAGAACGCCCAGCTGCCCGCGGCGCCGAGCGCGAACACCACGCCCAGCGGGTCGAGGCGGTCCCAGCCGCCTCCCCCCAGCGCCACGACGCCGACGAGGGCGAGCACCGCCCACAGCCACGCCGATGCCCGGCGCGCAGCCACGATCGACAGCACGAGCGGACCGAGCACCTCGATGGTCACGGTGACGCCGAGGGGCAGACGCTCGAGGGCCAGGTAGAACAGGCCGTTCATCAGGGCGAGCACGAGCCCGAAGAGGACGACCCCGGTCCAGTCGGCGCGGGAGTGTCCGCGCACCCGGGGACGCGCGATGAGCAGCAGCACGATCGCCGAGAAGACGAGCCGCAGCATCACCATGCCGAGAGGCCCCACCTGCGGGAACAGCAGCACCGCGATCGACGCGCCGACCTCCTGACACGCCAGGCCCGCGACCACCAGCAGGATGGCCGGCGTCGTCACGGATCGGCCCGGCCCGCTCGCGCCGGTGGCGCCCGCACCTCCCGAGCTCGCTCGGGCCCCCACTACGCCGCCGGCGGCGTGCACACCGCCGCGGCGGCGATGGCGTCGTGGTACTGCTCGGGCGTCCAGGGCAGCCCTGCCTCGGGCACCGTCTCGCCGGCCGCCGCGGGCGCCTTCGACGCGATCGCCGCGAGCTCCCACGCGAGGTACTCGCCCACCGCGGCGTCGGCGGCGGAGTTGTTGAGCACGACGGCGACCGTCAGCCCTGTCGTCGCGTCGGCGAAGGCGGCGGTGATGTAGCCGGGCACCTTGCCGTACTGCCCGATGAGGGATCCGGCGATCACCGCACCGCCGTCGGCGGTGTACCACGACGGCCCGTCAGCGGCGACGGCCACCGGAGTGCCGAAACGATCGTCGTCCGCCACGAGTGCGCCCGAGGCGAGCGCCTGCACGTAGCGGCCGAGATCCTCGATGTCGGAGACGGCGCCGGCATCGGTGAACCCGGTGCTCGAGGACGCGGCCGTGAGGTCGATCGGGGCCGCGCAGTCGAGCGCACCCTCGGGGGTGTTGACGGACTGCCCGCCCTTCAGCACCCCCTCCGCGGGGAGGTCGCCGAGGGCCGTCGCGTCGAGGCCGAGCGGATCGGCGACGTAGGTCTGGATGAGCTGCGCCGCCGTCATGTCGGTCGCCCGTTCGAGCGCGAGGCCCAGCAGCAGGTAGCCGGCATCGGAGTCGCGGTATGCCGTACCCGGTTCGCCCGAGCGCGGCTGTCCGAGACCGAAGCTCGCGAGGTAGCGCGGATCCCACTCGCGTGCAGGGTTCGCGATCCACGACGAGTACAGCTGGCCCGCGTACGAGCCGATGCCCGACGTGCCGTCGCAGAGCTCGAGCAGGGTGATGTCGGCGAGGTCGGGGACGCCCGACACGTACTGGGTGACGCTGTCGTTCAGCTTCACCTTGCCGTCGGCGGCGACCTGGAAGAGCACGTCGCAGGTCATGGCCCGTGTCACCTTGCCGGCGCGGAAGACCAGGTCGGCGGTCACATCGCCGCCGCCGTCGGGGCGCTGCGTGCCGAGGCCCGCCACCCAGGTGCCGCTCCAGGGCGCCCAGACGCCGACGATGGCGCCCGACGACCCGGTGGTGCCCATCGCGTGGGTGACGGCATCCGTCAATCGCTGCACCGTCTCATCGGGCAGGGAGGCCGCCGCCTGCGGAGGCAGGTCGGGCTCGACCTCGCCGCCGAAGGAGCAGCCCGCCAGGAGCAGTGCCGACGCTATGGCGCCGGCGATGACCGCGATGGCGCGGCGACGTGTAGACCGGGTCCGCATTCTCACCCCCCGACGATCGTGCATTGAATTCAAACACACACCGGTGGCTTGCGTTGCACGGCGATCCGTAGGGTGTGAGCATGACCCACCTCTTCGACGACGATGCCCTCACGGGCGTGCTCGGCCACATGAACGGCGACCACGGCGATGACAACCTTCTGATCACGCGGGCGTTCGCCGCGGACGCGGGGATCATGACGGCCGAGATCACGTCTTCCGTCATGACCGGGTTCGACGGCGATCGCGGGGTGTGGCAGGCGACGCTCGCGGACGGCTCGACGGCCGAGGTCGCGGTGCCGTGGCCGTCGGGTCCGATCTCGGAGCGCCGTGAGGTGCGCCGCGAGATCGTCGCGCTGTACGACGAGGCGTGCCGGCGGCTCGATGTCGAGCCGAGACCGCACGCCTAGAAATTTTTGGTTAGGTTCGCCTTATCTTCAGTTAGCATGAAGGTATGAGCGACCCGATCCCGTTCTCCACCGCGCTGCGCGAGCGCTCGAGCAGCTCGCACTCGTCGAGCGAGCACTCCGGCTTCATGGCCGACCTCATGAAGGGGGAGGGCACGCGTGACGACTACGTCGCGCTCGTGGCACAGCACTGGTTCATCTACGAGGCGCTCGAGCGCACGGCGGGCCAGATGCGCAACGACCCCGTCGCCGCCGTCTTCATCTCCGACAAGCTCACGCGCCTTCCCGCGCTCGAGGCCGACCTCGAGTTCCTCGTCGGCCCCGACTGGCGCGAGCGGATCCAGGCGCTGCCCACCACCCAGCGCTACGTCGATCGCATCAACGAGGTCGGCGCGACCTGGGCCGGCGGCTTCGTCGCCCACCACTACACGCGCTACCTCGGCGACCTGTCGGGCGGTCAGTTCATCGGCCGGCTGATGGCCCGCCGGTTCGGGTTCGACACGAACGGCATCGGCTTCTACCTGTTCCAGGACATCGCAGATCCGAAGGCTTTCAAGGACGTCTATCGCGAGCAGCTCGACGCCGCCCCATGGGATGCCGCCGAGCAGGAGCGCGTGATCGACGAGGTCCTGCTCGCCTACCGCTTCAACACCGAGCTCTTCGAGGACCTCGCCCACGCGAAGGCCGCGCAGGTCGCCTGACCCGGCCGGATCGGCCTACGACACCGCCGCGCCGCGCACGGCGGACGCCATGAAGCGGCGCACGTCGGGGTCGACCTGGATGTCCCGCGGCCGCAGCGGTCGCGAGAGGTAGAGCCCGTCGAGCGAGGTCAGCCGCGACAGTGCGACGTAGGTCTGGCCGGGCGCGAAGGCTCCGGAGCCGAGGTCGATGATCGCGCGGTCGTAGGTCTTGCCCTGCGACTTGTGAATCGTGACCGCCCAGGCGAGCCGCAGCGGGAACTGGGTGAACTCGGCGACGATGTCGCGGGTCAGCTGCTTGGAGCCGGGGTCGTACGAGTAGCGGTACTTCTCCCAGACCGAGGGCTCGACGTCGAACTCCTCGCCCTCGACGTCGACGCGCACCGTCTCGCCGGCGATCCGGGTGACCGTGCCGATCGTGCCGTTGACCCAGCGCGGCGGCTCGCCGAACGACCCCGTGTCATTGCGGAGGAACATCACCTGGGCGCCGACCTTCAGCTTGAGCTCGACGTCGGCGGGGTAGGCGGCATCGCCGCGTCCGAAGTCGCCGCTGACCTCGGCCATCGCCGTCTGCTCGCGCCCGACGAGCTCGTTCAGGTGCCGGCGATTGATGTTGTTGACGATGTCGTTGCGGGTCGCGAGCGTGATGATCGGGTGCTCGCCGTCGACCGGGCCGGGAGGAGTGCGCGCGCCCGTGTCGTTGAGGACCTCCGCGATGTCGGCCGTCACCCGGCCGTACCGCACCGCATTGAGCATCGCCTTGAACGCCGGGTCGGATTGCCGGTGGATGTCGACCAGCTCGCGGATGTTCAGGTCGGCGCCGTACGAGCCGACGTCGAGGATGCCGTCGCTCGCCGCCTCGCCCACCCAGACCTTGGCGTCGAAGAACCAGAACGAGCGGTAGTGGTCGCGCACGTACCGCAGCTCGTCGCCCCGGGGCGGCACAGGCGCCAGCTGGTACGGGTCGCCGAACATCACGATCTGCGCGCCGCCGAAGGGCTCGCCGCGGCGCCCCCGCGCCTTGCGCAGCGAGCGGTCGATCGCGTCCATGAGGTCGGCGTTGACCATCGAGATCTCGTCGATGACGAGCGTGTCGATGGCGTTGAGCAGCTTGCGCGTCGCGTCGGACTGGTCCTCGTCGTGCGCGCCGATGATCCCGAGGGGCAGCTTGAACAGCGAGTGGATCGTCTGCCCCTCGACGTTCAGCGCCGCGACGCCCGTCGGCGCGCACACCGCGATCTGCTTGCTCGTGTTCCACGCCAGGTGCTGCAGCAGCGTCGACTTGCCGGTGCCGGCCCGGCCCGTGACGAACACGTGCTCGCGGGTGTCTTCGATGAGCCGGAACAGCGCCTCCTGCTCGGGGGACAGCGGCGGGGTGTTCACCGATTCATGCTAACGAGCCGCCGCCGCATCGCGGCCGTGCGCGCCGTGATCGGTGGAGTGCGCGTCGTTGTCCACAGGCGTCTCGGCCTCGCGCCAGGTGCCCGTGCCCGCCACGACCTCGTCCATGATCGCCCGGAACCGCGGGCACGTGGTGATGTCGTGCGAGCGGCAGTTCAGGGCGTGCTCGGTCATCAGGCGCGAGCGCTCCATGTCGGCCATCCGCCGCGCGAGGTCGGCGAGGTGCTCCTCGAGCACCCGATGGCGCTCGGGCGCCTGCTCGTCGAGCAGCACGCCGATCTGCTCCAGGCTCATGCCCGCGCTCTTGCTGCGCACGATCACGCCGATCCGCACCAGGTCGTCGTCGCCGTAGCGCCGCCGGTCGCCGCTGTCGCGCTGCGGATGCAGCAGACCCACGTCCTCCCAGTGGCGCAGCACGTGCGTGGGCAGCGAGAACCGGGCCGCGGTATCCCCGATCGACAGACTTGACTTCATGTCGACATGAAGTCACAGGATCGACCTCGACGCAACCCGACGAGAGGAACACCCATGTACGACGTCATCGTCATCGGCGGCGGCCCCGCAGGCCTCCAGGCCGCCCTCACCATCGGCCGCATGCACCGGAGCGTGCTGCTGCTGGATTCCGGGGAGTACCGCAACGCCACGGTCGAGCACGCGCACAATCTGCTCACCAACGACGGCCGCAGCCCCGAGGAGCTGCGCCGCATCGCCCGCACCGAGCTCGCCGCTTACGACACCGTCGAGGTGCGGGCGGTCGAGGTCACGGCGGTGGCCGGCGCGATCGGCGGCTTCGAGGTCACCACGACGCAGGGGCTGGAGCGCGCCCACCGCCTGGTGCTCGCGACGGGCATGCGCGACGAGCTGCCCGCCGTCCCCGGGCTCGCCGAGCAGTGGGGCCGCCGTGTCGCGCAATGCCCGTTCTGTCACGGCCACGAGTTCGCCGGGCAGCGCATCGGCATCCTCATCGAGGGCGAGCACGGCGCCATGATCGACCGGATGCTGCGTCCCGTCGTCGCGTCCGCGTTCATCGCCCGTCCTGCCGACGTCAGAGCGGTGACCGAGGTGGACGGCGGTCTCGAGCTCGCGCTGGTCGGGGGCGGAGCCGAACGCGTCGCGGGCGTCTTCACGGCTGCGACGTCGGCGCAGCGCGCACCGTTCGCGGAGCAGCTGGGCTGCGGCATCCTGCCGAGCGGGGGTGTGGAGATCGACCCGCTGGGCCGCACGACCGTGCCCGGCGTCTACGCCGGCGGCGACATGGCCCACCTCGCCGCCGTGCCGGGACCGATGGTGTCGCTGGCGGCGGCGATCGCCTCGGGCCAGCTCGCGGGCGCGAGCGCGGTGCGCGACGCGATCATGGCCTGACCTGGGCGAACGATCGCCGACGCCCCGAAGAGACGGGGAGTCCACAATGTTTCCGTCCACAGCGGCCTCCCGGCGAGTCTTTCCTAGACTGGCCGGGTGGACCAGGGGGCGTTGGACACGGCATCCGGTCGCGCGAGCGCGCCGCCGGCCGTCGAGGCGACCCCCGCGCCCGCGGCCGGAACCGCCGAGCAACCGCTCATCCAGCCGCCGCGCAAGGTCCGCGAACGCCGTCGTCTCATCGTCGACCTCGTGCTCCTCTGCCTCGTCGGCGTGCTGCTGGCCGGGGCCGTCTTCGCCGCGTGGGGCGTAATCGAGCGCCAGTTCTACAGTCCGAAGGCGTTCGTCGAACGCTACGTCGACCTCCTGGCCGAGGGCCGCGCGGCCGATGCGCTCGCCGTGGCCGGCGTGGCCGTGACCTCGGCGGAGCTCGAGGCCGCCGGGCTCCCTTCGACGGCGTCCGAGGCGCTGCTGCGCAGTGCCGCCCTCGCCCCGATCAGCGACGTGGAGGTCGTGTCCGCCGAGCAGGACGGCGACGTCACGCAGGTGACGATCGAGTACCGGGCCCGCGGCTACGACGGGCGCACGACGTTCTCCGTCGAACGCGACGGCACGATCGGCCTCGCCCCGACCTGGCGGTTCGCCGAGAGCCCGCTCGCGGTCATGAACCTCGGCGTCAGCGGCTCGATGGTGTTCGACGTCAACGGCTTCGAGATCGACAAGCGTCAGGTCTCACCCGATGGGGCGGATGCCGATCCCGCCGCGCCGGTCTCGCTCCTGGTGTTCTCTCCGGGCCTGTACTCGGTGTCGGTCGACACGGCGATCTCCAGCACCCCGGGTGTGGCCGTGCTGTCCGACAGTCCGTTCCATGCGATCCCCGTGAACGTGCAGTCGCAGCCGACCGAGAAGTTCATGAGCGTCGTGCAGCAGAAGGTCGAGGAGTTCCTGACCGCCTGCGCGACTCAGGAGGTGCTGCAGCCGACCGCCTGCCCGTTCGGCTTCTTCGTACAGGACCGGATCGTGTCGCTGCCGAAGTGGTCGATCGTGCAGCAGCCGACCGTCGCGGTCGAGCCCGACGGCGCCGGGTGGTCGATCCTCGCCGCCGAGGCCGTCGCGCACATCGATGTCGACATCCGCTCGATCTTCGACGGCCGGGTCCGCGCGGTGAGCGAGGACGTGCCGTTCATCGTCAAGGGCACCATCACGGTGCAGCCGGACGGCACCGCGTCGATCGTGGTCACCGGTCCCGACACCACCTGACCGCGCCCGGGACGGCAGCCCCGGGCTTCCGCCAGAATGGATGCCGGAGTCGATGATGACGGCAGTGAAGGGTCTCGCCCGCTGGGTTCCGGCTGTCGCCGTGGCGCGGAGGTACGAGCGCGCGTGGCTGTGGCCCGACGTGCGGGCGGGCATCGTCGTCACGGCGCTGCTCATCCCCGCGGGGATGGGCTACGCGGTCGTCGCCGGACTGCCGCCGGAGACCGGCCTGTACGCCACGATCGTGCCGCTGCTCGCCTACGCGATCTTCGGACCGTCACGCGTGCTCGTGCTCGGTCCCGACTCGGCACTGGCTCCCATCGTCGCGGCCGCGATCCTCCCGCTCGCGCTCGGCGACCCGGCCCGTGCGGTCGCGCTCGCGGGGCTGCTGGCGATCATGGTCGGGACGCTGCTCGTCGTCGGCGGCCTGGTGCGCCTGGGGTTCGTCACCGATCTGCTGTCCAAGCCGATCCGGGTCGGCTATCTGAACGCCATCGCGGTCATCGTCATCGTGTCGCAGCTGCCGGCGCTGCTCGGATTCTCGATCGACGCATCCTCGCCCTGGCAGGGCGCAGCAGCGATCGTCCAGGAGATCGCCTCGGGAATGATCGACCCGATCGCGGCCGCGTTCGGCGTCGGGTCTCTGGTGGTGATCTACGCACTCAAGGCACTGCGATCGCGGATACCGGGGGTGCTCGTCGTCGTGGTGGTGTCGACGGCGCTCACGGCGCTGCTCGGCATCTCGACCCTGCTCCCCGTCGTCGGCGCCCTCCCGCAGGGCCTTCCCGCACCCGCGCTGCAGGGCCTCCGGCTGACCGACATCGCCGCCCTGGCACTGCCGGCCGCGGGCATCGCGCTCATCGCGTTCACCGACACCGCGGTGCTCTCGCGCACGTTCGCCGCCCGTCGAGGCGACAGCGTCGACGGGAGCCAGGAGATGGCCGGACTCGGCATCGCGAACATCGCCGGCGGTGCTCTCGGCGGCTTCCCCGTGTCGGGTTCCTCGTCGCGCACGCCGGTCGCCGAGCAGGCGGGGGCGCGCACTCAGCTCACGGGGGTCGTCGGCGCCCTCCTGCTGATCGTGTTCATCCTCGCCCTGCCGGGGCTCACGCAGTTCCTCCCGTCGGCCACGCTCGCCGCCGTCGTCACGAGCGCAGCGATCAGCCTGATCGACGTGCGCGGCTTCGCCCGGCTCGTTCGGATCCATCTCGTCGACGCGGTGCTCTCACTGGCCGCGTTCCTCGGCGTGCTCGTCTTCGGCGTGCTCGAGGGCATCGTCATCACGATCGCTCTGTCCTTCGTCGCATTCGTGAACCGCTCGTGGCGGCCGTACAAGGCCGAACTGGGGCGTGTGCAGGGCCTGCGGGGCTACCACGACATGTCGCGCAATCCGGCGGCGACCCGTGTTCCCGGGATCGTGATCGTCAGGTTCGACGCGCCCCTGTTCTTCGCGAACGGCGCGATCTTCGACGACTGGGTGCGCTCACGCGTCCGCGCGGCAGGCGACGGCGTACGCACGGTGATCCTCGCGGCCGAGCCCATCACCGATATCGACACCACCGCGGCCGACGAGCTGGTCGAGCTCGACGAGTACCTGCGCGTGCACGGCATCCGTCTCGTGATCGCCGAGATGAAGTCGCCGGTCGTCGACACGCTGGCCAGGTTCGGCCTCACGGACCGCTTCTCGCCCGACCGGTTCGCGCCGACGGTCGGCGCGGCGGTCGACGACGTGACCGGAACGCTGCGCGGCGACATCGCCGGGACGCGATGGGATGCCGCGACCGGGCGGGACGCTCCTCTCCCGGACGACACCGGTGACCGGCCGCCTCCCGAGGACCCACCCGATCCGGAGAGGTAGCCGTCACCGGCCGTGCACCTCCCCGCCTGCGGAGCGGCGTCAGCCGCGGGTGCGCGCGTCGCGCTCGGCGAGGGCGGCGAGGCGGGCGTTGTACGCCTCGAGCTCGGCGTCGCCGGTGCGGTCGGCATGCCGATCGCGGCGTTTGGTCTCGCGGTCGTCACTGCGGCTCCACTGGATCGCGACGGTGATGGCGAGGATGAGGGTCGGGATCTCGCCGATCGACCACGCGATGCCGCCGCCGGTGTACTGGTCCTCGAGCGGCGTGGCACCCCAGGTGCGGCCCATCGCGCCGAACCACTCCGCGATCATGAGGCCCTCCTGCATCATGATCGCGATGCCGAAGAAGGCGTGCATAGCCATGACGCCGATGAGGAGCAGCAGCCGGCCGGGATAGGGCAGGCGGTAGGGGACCGGGTCGATGCCGATGAGGCTCATCACGAAGAGGTAGCCCGTGATGAGGAAGTGCGCGATCATCCACTCGTGCCCGAGGTGGTCGTACAGCGACCACCGGAACAGCTCGGTGTAGTAGAAGACCCAGAGCGAACCGACGAACAGGCCGGCGGCGATGAAGGGGTTGGTCAGCACGCGGGCGACCGGCGAGTGCACCGCCCACAGGAGCCACTCACGGCCTCCGCGCGTGCCGTCGTCGCGCTTGTGGATCGCCCGCGCGGCGAGCGTGATCGGCGCTCCCGGCACCAGCAGCAGCGGGATGGCCATGGTGAGCAGCATGTGCCCGACCATGTGCATGCTGAACAGATAGTCCTGGTACACGTTGATGACGCCGCCGGTGACCCAGACCAGCACCAGCCAGCCGGCCACCCACATGATGGTGCGGTACACCGGCCATGCGTCGCCGCGGCGACGCAGCCGCCAGACTCCGACGAGGTAGAAGAAGATCGCGAAGCCGGCGACGATCGCCCACAGCAGGTCGATGTTCCACGACGTGAGCCAGCGGTCCAGCGTCAGCTCGGGCGGCAGCGGGGCATCGGTGAGGCGCTCTGCCGGTGTCGGCGTCTCGGGGATGAGGGGGGCGACCGGCGGGGGCGTGCGGGCGAGGGCGGCCGCCGCTCCGCTCGCGGCGCCCATCAGCACGAGCTCGAATCCGACGAGGGTCCAGAACGACCGCGCGGCCCGTTCGGTATCCCGCATGCGACCGATCAGCCGCGTGCGGTACCAGGCGCCGAACAGCCCCAGCGCGATCAGCGCGAGCACCTTCACGCCGAGGATCACGCCGTAGGGCGACAGCAGCGCCGACCAGTCCCGCAGCCCGATCGCGGCGCGCACCGTACCCGACACCGCGACGACCGCGAAGGCGGCGAGCGCGATGCTCGAGTAGCGCGCGACCGTCGCGGCACTGCCTTCGCGCGACTGGAGGGGCCGTACGATCACCACGAGCAGCAGTCCGCCGAGCCACACCGCGGCCGCGAGGATGTGCAGGATCAGGGCCGTCATCGCCTCGTGATGGAAGGCCTCCTCGCCGGAGTGGCCCTGGGTGCCCATGGGGACGAGGGATGCCGCCGCCAGCAGTGCGACGAAGAAGGTGGCGGTCCACGACCGCACGGCGAAGGTCAGCACCGTGAGGGCAGCGCCGGCGAGGGTGGTGATGAGCCACGTACGGCCGACCTCGGTCTCGACGATGTAGCGGCCGAGCTGGGCTCCGAACTCGGGGCCGATGCTGATGACGGGGTTGAACGCGTCGATGAAGGTCAGGAACCCGGTCGCTGCGGCGGCCATCGTGAACACGGCCGCCGAGATCGACGCGGTGTCGAGGGCGATGTCGAACTCGCGCTCGCCGGCGCGCAGGGCGAAGAGCGCGGTGACCAGCACGCCGACCATGCCTGCGGCCGAGAGGTTGACGACGAGCTTCGCCGTCGGCAGACCCCACCGCACCCACGGCCCGGGATCGGCGATCGCGAGGGGCGCGGCGCCGCCGCCGAAGGCCAGCGCCCACACCATCACCGCGAGCGCGGCGACGACGAGGATCGTGGGCCCGACGGCCCGCAGCGCGCGGGGGTTCACCCCCCAAGCCTACGTTGCCGAATTCCGGTCGTTGAGCGAGGCCCGGCGGCATGCCCCGCGCAGACAGCAGGAGAGGGGATGCCGCGGGTCGCGGCATCCCCTCTCCGGAGGTCTGCGTCGGATTACTTGACGGCAGCCTTGAGCTTCGAACCCGCGGTGACCTTGACGCGCTTGCCCGCGGGGATCTTGATCTCCTCGCCCGTCTGCGGGTTGCGGCCGGTGCGAGCGGAGGTGGCGACCTGCTCGAACGCGATCCAGCCCGGGATCGAGACCTTGCTGCCGGCGGCGACCGCGTCGGAGACGGTGGAGAAGAGGGAGTCGAGCACGCCCGAGACGGCCGACTGGCTCTGGCCGGTCGCGCTCGCGATGCTCGCGACGAGTTCGGTCTTGGTGATGGTCTTGTCGGCCATGTGGTTGTCCTCCAAAGACGGCGGATGCCGTCTTGTCATTGCTGGGACCGGATGGCTTCGCCCCCCGGCTGGTCGGTTCGACCGGGACCGAATGTACCTGACACGACCGACAGATCCGCGTATTTTCGCGGATTTCTGAGGTTTTCGGCCGCGTGTCGTGTGACTGGTGTGACTGATGGGGCTGATGTGACGGGTTCTCACCCGCGATGCTCAGCTTCGGTGCGCCGTGATGAGCTCGCGTGCCGTCCGCGCGAACGCGGGACCGACGCGGTCCTGACCGTCGAGATAGCCGCCGACGAGCGCGGCATCCCGCAGCAGCACGAGGGACGCCGCGACCGCCTCGGGATCGCGCAGCCGGGCGCCCTCGGCGAGCTGGCGGAGAGTGGCGCGGAACCACTCGCGATGGTCGGCGATGAGGTCGCGGACCGGACCCTGGTCGGGGTACTCGGCCGCGGCGTTGATGAACGGGCACCCGCGCGTGTGCCGCTCCCGGATGTCCTGCTCGATGCCCGCGACGACGAGGTCCAGCAGCACGTCGGGGTCGTCCGAGACCTCTGCCGCCTGGGCGAAGAGTGAACGCAGGCCCTGGTCTTCGCCCTCGAGGTAGGCGAGCACGAGACCCTCTTTGCCGGCGAACTGCTTGTACATCGTGGCACGGGTCACACCCGCCTCTTCGATGATGCGATCGACGCCGACCGAGTGGATGCCCTCTTTGTAGAAGAGGTCGGTCGCCGCCTGGAGAAGCCGCTCGCGGGCGGGCGACGGACGATGTGCCGCGGTGGTCGCGGCGACGGTGGTGCTCATGGATCCCCCTCCAGTCCTCCATCGTGCCATCGTTTCTGCCCGCTGACCGGGTGCGGAAGCGCGGCCCGAATCGGGCTCCGGAATCATTTCAAGAATTTCTGGGAATAGTCTTGCATACATAGAACGTTCGGTCTACCATCGGTCACATCAGCCGGAGACACACCAGGATCCGGAACCTGAGACCACAACAGAACCCACCGCATCACCCACACAAGGAGCACGACATGAACACCACGACCAAGACCCCGATCGTCCTCATCCACGGCCTCTGGATGACCCCCAAGAGCTGGGACACGTGGGCCGAGCGCTTCCGCGCCGCCGGCCACCAGGTGATCGTCCCCGGCTGGCCCGGCATCGACGACCGCTCGGTCGAAGACATCCGCAAGAACCCCGAGGCGCTCAAGGGCATCGGCCTGAAGCAGATCGCCGACAACTACGAGCGCATCATCCGCGCCCTCCCCGAGAAGCCGATCATCATCGGCCACTCCTTCGGGGGAGTCCTCACCCAGATGCTCGCCGACCGCGACCTCGGTGTCGCCTACGTGGGCGTCGCTCCCGGGCAGACCGCCGGCGTCACGACCCTCCCGCTCTCGACACTGTGGACCGGCACGCCGATCCTCGCGAACCCCTTCGGAAAGAACGGCGCCAAGCCGCTGTCGAAGCGGCACTTCCACTTCACCTTCGGCAACGACCTTCCGCGCGCGGCGTCCGACGAGCTGTGGGAGGAGTTCGCGGTGAACTCGTACAACCGGGTCTTCTTCGAGGGCGTGCTCTCGGTGCTGAACGAGAAGGGCGGCGTCACGCACGTCGACTACGGCCGCACCGACCGCGCGCCGCTCCTCATCATCACCGGCGAGATCGACCACGTCGTGCCGCCGGCGATCGGCGAGGCGATCGTGAAGAAGTACAAGGCGTCCGGCAGCCCTGCCGTCGTCGAGTACAAGACCTACCCGGGGCGCACCCACCGACTGGTGAGCCAGGACGGCTGGGAGGAGATCGCCGACTACGCGCTCGAATGGGCGACGACGCACCAGGTGCGCGAGACGGAGCAGGCTCCCGAGACGGAGGCGGCGCAGTAACCGGATGCCCCGCCCTGCGCCGGCGGGAAACCACTTCGCCGCTGAGCCACCACGCCCTGTGTGGTGGCCCAGCGGTCGAGTGGTGTCTCGGCCGGTGTCCGCGGTGGGACGCAGAGGCCCGAGGCTCGTGAGAGCCCCGGGCCTCATCGCGTCAGGCGTGCAGGCGTCGCAGGGCGGCGACGACGTCGTCGTGCCAGCGCTGCGCAGCGGGAAGCGCCGCCGTGAAGATCGGGGTGTCGTGGGTCACGCCCTGATAGCGCACGACACTCGCCTCCACCCCCGCCCGCCGCAGCGCCGCCCCGTATGCGTCGCCGTCACCACGGAGCGGGTCGTACTCGGCCGTCAGGATCACCGCGGGCGGCAAGCCCTCGAGGGATGCGGCGAGAAGCGGTGAGGCATAGGGCTCACGCGCCTGGCGCTGGTCGGCGAGATAGGTTCGCGCCACAGAGCGCAGCTCGCGCAGGGCGATGAACCGCGGGATGCCGAGGGCTCGTGTCGCCCCGAGGTCCAGGTGGCCGCCGGTCAGGTCGACCACGGGGACCTCGAGCACCTGCAGCCGGAGAGAACGGCCGCCTCGGTCACGATTGACAAGCGTCACCGCGGCGGCGAGATTCGCTCCGGCCGATGTGCCCGCCACCCCGATGCGGTGCGCGTCGATCCCGAGCTCGTCGGCCGCAGCGAACAGCCACTCGAGTGCTGCATGCGCCTGCTCCACCGCCACGGGATACGGATGCTCCGGTGCGAGGGCGTAGTCGACCGCGGCGACCGCGACGCCGGCGTCGTGCACGCGACGCCGGTTCGCGGCATCCGTGGTGGGATAACCGATGCCGCCGATGCGGAATGCGCCGCCGAAGAAGGACAGCACGCCCGGCACGCCCCGCGCCGGAGGGGCGTCGGGGTCAGGGTGATAGACGCGCACACGAACGTCGGGATGGCCGGACACCTCGACGACGTGCTCGGTGGTGCGGATCCGCGGTCCCGCGAGACCCACCTTGTGCAGCTCGCGGCGGTCCCACGCGAGAGCGGCCTGGCGGTGCCGCGCCCGCGCGCGGGCGTTCGGCCCGAGGGCGCGCTGCGCTGCGGCGGATGCCTGGGAGACGGTGTCCTGCGGCGGGGCGGCTGCTGCCGGCGTCGCGCCGCCTCCCATGCCGGTCGTCGCCGCGGGCCCCTTGGCGAACGGCCACAGCGCGCTCAGCCGCGAGCGCACCGAGGCCAGCGCCTGGTCGAAGAGATACTTGCGGTGCACACGCAGGCGCTCCTCGAAGAACGGATCCAGCGGCATCCATCACTCCCCTGTATGACGTCATGCCGAGTGTAGAGCCGGAGCCCGCGGCGCTGACGGGTATTGACACCGAGCGGAAACGGGGCGCGGGCGGGGTCGCGCCCGAGGGACTCTGCAGGTCGCGAGGGCCCCCTGCGAGACGCAGCCCGGCGGTACTGTGGCGACATGTCCGCGGTCAGCATCGTCGGCGGCATCATCCTCATCGTCGTCGCGCTCAACGACGTCTTCCACACGCTGCTGCGTCCGTCCGCGACCGGCCGGCTGACGACCCTCGTGTTCCGCGGCACCTGGGCGATCGCACGACGACGAGCGACTCGCATACACATCAACGGTCCGCTGACGGTCGTCGCCGCGATCGCCGTCTGGATCGCCCTCATCGCCGTCGGCTGGGCGTTGATCTATCTTCCGCACATCCCGGACGGGTTCTCGTACAGTGCCGGAGTCGACCCCGCCAGCTATCACGGGTTCGTCGAGGCGCTGACGTTCTCGCTCGTCGCTCTCACCACGCTCGGCCTGGGCGATGTCGTGCCGATCGATCCGGTCATCCGCGCGCTCGCTCCCCTCGAGGCGCTGACGGGCTTCGCGCTGCTGTCCGCAGCGGTGTCATGGTTCATGCAGCTGCATCCCGCGTTGACGCGGCGACGCGCCGTGGCGATCGAGCTGACCGCCATGAGCGAAGCCGGGATCACTCGCCTGCCGGACAGCATCTCCTCGGCACAGGCTGTGGCGATCGTCGAGTCGATCTCCCGCTCTCTCGCCGCAGTGACGGCCGACCTCGTTCAGAACGCCGAGATCTTCTACTTCACGGAGAAGGACGAGCGACTCTCGAGTTCACGAGCACTGGCCTACGCGCTGCAGTTGCGCGATGCGGCCCTCGCTGCGCCGAGCGCCGACGTCCGAGCGGCCGGCGCGGTCCTCGCTCGAATCCTCGACGAACTCGCACGTGTGGTCGCGACGAGGTTCTCGCATGTCACCGGCGCGTCCACCGACGACATCCTGCGCGCCGCGGCGGGAAGCCACGGCCACGCCTGGAGGTGAGCGCGGAAGGCCCGGAGGAGTCTGGTCCGCGTTCTCACGCGGCGTCGATCGCCGCGGTGAGCGCGGCCCTCACCGCGACGTTCCACGATCCCTCGAGGTGGTTCTCGAGGAGCGCCTCCGCGACGTCGGCCGGCTCCTCGCCCACGACGGAGCGGATCGGGATGCCGTCGGCGGCCGCGTGTTCGAACAGGAGCGCCAGATCGTCCAGGGCACCGGCGGTCGCGTCGGCCTCTCCGATCGATCGGCGGTCCGCCAGGTAGGTCTCGAAGGCGCCGAACGCGGCACGGAACTCGGCAGGCAGCGCCGCGATCCGGGCGGTGCGGGGCGGCGACGGCGTGGGCTCATCGGCGGTGCCGGTGATCGTCGGACTCTGACTCGGCATGGGGTTCTCCTTCTGCGCCGGGGTCGGGCTCTACCGGGCCTGACTTCAAGCGACACGCTACGTGTCGTGTCACCGGACGCTAGCAGGCGTCCCCTCTGAGCCGCAACACGACACGTAGCGTGTAGTTTGGATGCATGAATGCCGCACCCGACCCCAGCCGCCGCAGTGAGCGCGCCCACGTCGCCGTGCTCGACGCCGCCCTCGCACTGTGCCGCGAGAACGGGTTGGCCCAGCTCACGATCGAGGGGATCGCCGATCGCGCGGGCGTGAGCAAGAAGACGATCTACCGCTGGTGGCCGTCGAAGGGCGCGGTGCTGCTCGATGCGGTCTCGGAAGTCGCCAACCGGACCGCGCGCCACGGCGACACGGGGGATCTCGTCGCCGACATGCGCGCGCAGCTCAGCAACGTCGTCGCGATCATCAGCCCGCAAGACACGTCGCCGCTCGCCGCACTGGTGGCGGAGGGGCAGCGGGATCCCGCGCTGGCGGCATCCATCCGGGAGCAGCTGATCGTGCCGAGCATCGCGGGATTCGAGGAGCGCATGCGATCGGCGCAGCGCGCCGGTCAGATTCCGGAGAACGCCGACTTCGGGGTGGCCCTCGACCTGTTCTACGGCCCGATCTACCACCGGCTCGTGTATCGGCTCGGCCTGCCCGACGAGCACGAGATCCGCGCGCGTGTCGACCACGTCATCGCCGGGCTGCGCGCGATGGGGTGAGCGCGATCGCAAAAACGCGGAAGGCCCGGAGTTCCGAGGAACTCCGGGCCTTCCGGCTGCGGTCTCAGCGACCGGGAATGCTCACCAGCTCGACTTGGTCACGCCGGGCAGCTCGCCACGGTGCGCCATGTCACGGAAGCGGACACGCGAGATGCCGAACTTCGTGAGGACACCGCGGGGGCGGCCGTCGATGACGTCGCGCGAACGCACGCGCACCGGCGAAGCGTTGCGGGGCAGCTTCTGCAGGCCCACGCGAGCGGCTTCGCGCTCCTCGTCGGTCGACGTCGGCGACACGAGCGCCTTCTTCAGCTCGGCGCGCTTGGCGGCGTAGCGGTCGACGACCGCCTTGCGCTGCTCGTTGCGCGCGATCTTGCTCTTCTTAGCCATGGATCAGCGCTCCTCTCGGAATTCGACGTGCTTGCGGATGACCGGGTCGTACTTCTTCAGCACGATGCGGTCGGGGTTGTTGCGGCGGTTCTTGCGCGTGACGTAGGTGTAACCCGTGCCCGCGGTGGAACGCAGCTTGATGATCGGACGGACGTCCTGAGCCTTCTTGGCCATCAGAGCTTCACACCCTTCGCCTGGAGGTCACGGACGACCGACTCGATGCCACGGGCGTCGATGACCTTGATGCCCTTGGCCGAGACGTTGAGCTTGATGTTGCGACCCAGCGACGGAACGAAGTAGGTCTTCTTCTGCACGTTCGGGTCGAAGCGGCGCTTCGTCCGGCGGTGCGAGTGCGAGATGTTGTGACCGAAGCCGGGAACTGCTCCAGTCACCTGGCACACTGCTGCCATAGTGATGTCTCCTTAGTACCGTGGAGCCGGACGGCCCCACCCAAGATCCCTTGTCTGCACCCTTCGACAAGCCGACGGACCGGGATCAACCGGCCTGGGGCGTGAGGATGAGGGCGCGAACTGCGTGCTGGAGTGCGCGCAGACAAAGAGACAGTCTAGCACGCACGGCGTGTCGGGCTTGACGCGAGCGATCTCCGCCATTCGTGGCACTCTCGGCGAGCGGCGTGCGGCCGCAGATCGACGTATTCCGGTGCCGGAATCCATCCTGACAGGTCGTCCAACGATAGCCTTCTGCACGACGGCGGCCCCTGCGGTTGTCTACAAACTCTGCCGCGCGTGATTTCCGCTGGTGGAGCATGTTCGTCATTCCGGCGTGGGAGAGGACGACGCAGATGACCGAGCCGCTTGGCGAGACCCGGCTGTGGCCGGCGTCGCCGTTCGACCTCGCAGACGCGCATCGCTGTCCGTCGTGCTTCGCCGCCATCTCGGCGGCCACCTGCCCGGCGTGCGGCTTCGAGCTGACCGATCCGCGCGCCGTGCGGGTGCTGCAGCTCGGCCGAGAGATCGTGTCGGTCGAGCTCGCCCGCCAGCAGCTGATGGACGAGATCCGTCTCGCCTCGCCGTCGCGCGCGTCGCTCGCGGCGGCGCACGCGGAGATGACTGCTGCCGCAGCCCCGCAGCTCGTCGCGGCACGCACGGTCCTCGATCCGGCCACGAGCCCTCCCGTCATCGCACCCTCGGCCGCCGACCAGGTCGTTGCGCCCGACGCCGTCCTCGCGCAGACGGGGGCGGACTCCGATGCGACGCTCCTCGCCGGTGCGGGAACGGATCCCGCCGCGCCACTCGGGCCGACGGCATCCGCTCCCCGGCGCCGGCTCACGGTGCCGGTGCTGCTGCTGATCGTGGGCGTCTCGCTCGTGGGTGTGGCCGCGGTGTTCTTCCTGCTGCTGGCGTGGTTCGTCGCGGGGATCGAGATGCGGGCGCTCATCATCGGCGGCATCACGCTCGCGACGGTCGTGCTCGCCTCGTGGCTGCGGCGGCGCGACCTCGGTGCCACCGCCGAGGCGATCGGTGTGCTCGGTGTCGGCCTGCTCGCGCTGGATGCCTGGGCGGTGCGGGCCAATGACCTGTTCGGCGCCGGCTCCACGGACGCCGCCGTCTACGCAGGAGTCGCGGCGCTCGTCGTCGCCGTCGTGTGCCGGCTGTGGGCGAGGATCTCGGGCCTGCGCGGTCCCGATCTCGCCGCATCCCTCGCACTGCCGGCCGGCGTCGCCTTCCTCGTGGGCGGTGTCGTCGACCTCCCGGCCGGGGAGGCCGTGACAGCGGGATTCCTCGGCGCTGCCGTCGGGGGGCTCGCCCACGCGCTGCCCGCGCCGTGGTCGGCGGCGAGGAGCGGTGCGGCCGGTGCGCCCGAGCGCCTCATCCTCGCGCTGGCGGGGATCGGCTCGCTGATCGGCGCCGCCGTGACCGCCGCGGTGGCGACGGGTGACGCGGCCCCAGTGGTCGTGTGGTCCAGCGCGCTCGTGACGGCGCTGGGGGCAGCGCACGCGTGGGCCGCGCATCCCCGCGCCGGCGTCGAACCGCTCCCCGGAGCGATCGTGATCGCCGGCATCGCCTCGAGCGTGGCCGCAGCGGCGGCGGGACTGGCGGGCTGGCAGCTCGCACTGCGCCTCGACGACGTCGTGTTCACGCTGTTCGTCGGCCCGGTCCTGGCCGTGATGATCGCCGTCGCGCTGGACGTCGCCCGCGCGCGACGCGCATCGGGTGCGCTGGTTCCTCCGACCCTCACCGCCGCGATCATCGGCGGCGGGTCGATCGCGGGGACGCTCGTCGTCTGGCTGCTGCAGGCGCAGTCGGCGGTCGCATCGGGATGGACCCTGTGGCACACGGACGCCTTCACCCTCCCGGCTTCTGCCGCCGAGGCGCCCGTGATCGCGGTGGCGGCGGCCGTCGCGATGGCGGGACTCCTGTTCGCCGCGCCCACGCTGCGCCGGCCGGTGCTGAGCGACCTGCGCGCCGTCGTCGTCGCCGTACTGCTGCTGTCGGCGGCCGCGCGGACCGCCATCCCGGCAGTACTGGTCGGCACGGCCCTGCTCGTGGCCGTGGCGAGCCTCGTCGGCGCCGCCCGCGCCTCGGCGTACGCCGCGAGAGAGGCTCGCGATTCCGCCTCGGTCGACGGCGCGCCGGACGCGGGGACGAACGATGGCACGCAGACCGACACCGCCGGCCGTCGGGCATCCGTCCCCCGGGCTCTATCGCTCGGGGGCTCGAGCATCGCGGGCACGATCGCGGTGATCACCGCGTTCGCCGCAGGCACCGCGACCCCCTGGCTCTGGCTGATCGGCGTGGCCCTGGCAACCGGCTACCCCATCGTGCTGCGCGCGGTCCGCCGCGCAGCCAGCCCGCTCGCGGTCCTGCTCGCGCTGGCACCGGTCGGGGTCGGCGTCGTGGCCGCGATCATCGCGCCCGCCGCCCTCGGCGCCGCCACTGGGCTCACCGGCTCGGGACCTGCGGTCGCCCTCGCGCTGCTGCAGTGGGTCGCACTGGCGACGCTCGCCGCGGCCGCCTTCCTGCGCATCGACACGGCGAGCCGCGTCGGCCTCGCCGTATCCGGATACGCGCTCACGACGCTGACGCTGGTGTGGACGCTGGTCGCGGCCGCCGACGACGTGGCGACGGATGCCGCGACCGCGGCCACCGTCGCCGCCGTCGGCGAACCGCTGCTCGGGCTGGTGCGGGGTGTCGCCCTGCTCGCGCTCCTGGCGCTCATCGCCGTCGGTCGCACGCGGCTGCGCGGACCCGCGGTGGCGGCCGCCGCGCTGCTCATCGCCCCGGCGATCGCGTCACTCGGACACTCCGCGCTCGACATGGCCGGCGCAAGCGACGAGGGCTGGGCGACGCTCGTACTGGCCGCGGGGCCGGTGCTCGTGACCATCGCCACCGCCGCGATCGCGCTGTTCGCACCAACCGGAGCACCGACGGTCCCTGCGGCTCCGGTGGTCCCTGCGGCTACGGCGGCCCCGGCGTCGGGAGTGCCCCGCACCCCGGACCCTGCCACGCCGGTCGCGCCGACCCTCGTCCCCCTCCGCGCGCGCACCGCCGCAGATCTCGGCGCGCTGCTGACGGGGCTCTGCATCGTCTGGGGCATCGCCCCCGACCTCGTGTGGGCGCTGCTCGCACTGGTCGCCCTCGCGTGCGGCGCGGCATCCGTCACCCGAGGCTGGGCCGCACCGGCCGCGAGCGACCCTGCGGACGACCTGTTCGCCACGCGACGCCCCGGCGTCCCGGTCGGCGCCGCGCTGCGGCGCGTTCTCGCCTGGCCGGCGGCCGTCGCGGCGTGCGCGGCGTGGTGGACGCTTCTCGGCGCCGGCACCCCCGACGCCGTGTTCACGCTCGAGGCGTACGCGATCCCGGTGACCGTCGTGCTGGCCGGCTTCGCCGTGGTCCTCGTGCGCCTGCGCCGCCGCGCCGAGGCGAGCGTCGCCGTCGGCGTCGCTCTGACGGTCGGCCTCGTCTGGCCCGCGGCGACGACCTGGGGCGCGGTGAGCATTGCCGGGCTGTCGTCGACGGCGGACGAGCCGCTGTTCGGTACCGTCGTCGCGCTCGTCTCGGCGGCGATGTGCCTGCTGCTCGCGTCGCCGCCGGTGCGCGGCATCCGTCCGCCGTCGGTCGTCGCCTCGGCGGTCGCCCTCCTCGCGCTGGGGCTCGTCGCGGTCGATCGCGCGATCGAGTGGACGCCGGACGCCTGGCCGTGGCAGACGGCGTGGCTCGCGCTTCTCGTCGCCGTCGCCTACGCCTCCGGCGTGGGCCTCGCGGGAGCACGGCCGGAGCGGACGTCGTCACACGGGTACGCGGTCGCGCTGCCCCCGATCGCGCTCGGCGTGGCCTCGCTCATGGTGCTCGGCTCCGCCGGCCACGGCGCCGTCGTCGCCGGCGCGCTCGCCGTGCTCCTCGCCGCGCACCTCGCCTCCGCCGCGATCGGGCGCGCGCCGTTCGCCCGTGCGACCAGATGGACCGCGCTGGCGGGCGCCATCGCCCTCGCCGCGGTGTCGGTGCTCGCCGGCGGCACCCGAGAGATCGAGTTCGCCACGCTGCCGGTCGCCGCGGCCTGCGGGCTCGGAGCCGTCCTGGCGGTGCGGCGCCGCCGCCGCGCCGGGTCGACCTGGCCGGCGGGCGAGCAGTACGTGTGGTGCGCGGCGCTGGTGATCGCCACCGTGCCGAGCCTCCTCGTGGCGGCGGAGCCGGCGCGCGTCTGGCTGCTCATCGGCATCGCGCTGATCGCCGCGGTCGCACTCTCGCTGACCCCGATCCCCGACGCGTGGCGCGTGCGGGTGCCGTCGGCGCTGATCCTCGCCGGCGCGGCGCTCGCGATGGGCGTGCGCGTGCTCGTCGACCCGTGGTTCGAGTTCGGCGACGCGGCGGCGGCCACGGCTGCCGTGGGCGCCGTGGCCGTCGCGGTGAGCCTCACCGCCACCGCCGTGACCTTCGCCGAGGCGCGTCTTGCGGCCGGGCTCGCCGCCGCCGGCGTCGTCCTGCTCGCCGCGACCACCCTGCTGCGCACCGGCGACGATCCGGCGGCGGTCGCGGTGACCGTGGCGATCGCGGGCGCGGCCGCCGTGGCGGGGGCCTCGGTCCTCGGGCTCCGGCGGTGGGCGGCCCTGGGCGCCGTGCTCGCCGTCGGCGGGCTCGTCGTGTCGGCCGTCGGCTGCGGCGTCCGGTTCTTCGCCGTCGCCGGGGACCCCGGGTTCGAAGCGGACCTGTGGGTGGTCGCGGCGGCCGGGATCGCGGTGGCGGTCGCGATGGCCGCGATGCGCGCCACGACCTCGCGACGTGTGGACATCACCGTCGGCACCGGCCTCGCCATCGCCACGGTGCTCGTGGGAGCTGCCGAGCTGACCCTGCTCGCGACCGGCACCGGCCTGGACGAGGTGCGGACGGCGACTACCATGACGATCCTGACAGCGGCGGCGTACGTCGGAGCCGTGTGGCGGGGCCGCCTGGGCGCTGCGCCCGCCGTCATCGCGGCCCTGACCGCCGCCGTCTTCGGCCTGCTGGCGTTCTTCGCCTTCGGGGTCGACCCGGTGGAGCTCGTGACGGTGCCGGCGGCGCTCGGCGGCATCGCCTACGGTGCTCGCACGCTGCGGCGCCGGCCGGAGTCGCGCACCTGGCCCGCGCTCGGTCCCGGGCTCGCACTGCTGCTGCTGCCGTCGCTGCTCTACGACTTCTTCGGCGAGGCCGAGCTGTGGCGCATCGTCGCGCTCGGCGTCGTGGCCGTCGGCCTGGTGGTCGTCGGCGCGGTCTTCGCGCTGCAGGCGCCGCTCGTGCTGGGGTCGGCCGTGGTGCTCGTGCACGGGATCGCCCAGCTGTGGCCGTGGATCTCGACGTCGTACGTCGCAGTGCCGTGGTGGCTGTGGCTCGGGATCGGAGGCGCCGTGCTGATCTTCATCGCGGCGCGCTACGAACGTCGCGTGCAGCAGCTGCGGGCGGCCATCACGGCCGTCACATCGCTTCGCTGACCTCGCGGGCGCCGCGCCCCCACCGGAACGGCGACACGGTCGGGTCGCCCGGGATCCAGTACCGCCACGGGAACTCGGCGGTGCCGGCGACCCCGGCCACGCCCACGCGCGGGCCCGAAGCCACCTCCGCCAGCGGCTCCGCGAGCAGCTCGAGACGGGCGACCGCGCCGTGGTGGGGCGCTCCGGTGATCGCGTCGATGCCGTCGTGCACGGGATGCCGGAGCCCCACGGCATCGCCCAGCCGGCCGGGTCCGCGCGCGAGATCGCGCGGCGTGCGGGCCGCCGGACGACGGCGGGCGGCGGCATCCGTCCCCTCCATCACCTGACCCGCGCGCAGCAGCACTCCGCCGGCGACGCCCTCGGGTCCGCACACCACATTGACGCAGGAGTGGATGCCGTGACTGAGGTAGACGTACAGGTGCCCGGGTTCGCCCCACATCGTGGCGTTGCGCGGCGTCGGCCCCATGCGTGCGTGCGATCCGGGGTCGGGCACCGTGCCGGTGCCGCGGCCGTGGTACGCCTCGACCTCGGTGAGCCGCAGCACCACGGTCTCGCCCTCGACCACGGTCGTGAGCCGGGCACCGAGCAGGCTCGGCGCGACGTCGGCGGGAAGGCCCTGCAGGGCGGCGCGGGTCGCCGCTTTCCAGAGCTCCCGCACCATGCCGCCGAGTCTACGTCCGCGCGTCGGGGCGCCGGCGGCGCCGGGGGAGTTGCTGCGAGCGATACTGTTCGCGCATGGGGAACTGGTTCGCACTCATCCTGTTGAGCGTCTCGCAGTTCATCATGGTGCTCGACAGCACGGTGATGAACGTCTCGATCTCGACCGTCGCCGCCGACCTCGGCACCGACATCTCGGGCATGCAGGCGGCCATCACGTTCTACGCGCTCACGATGGCGGCGTTCATGCTCACCGGCGGCAAGCTCGGCGACCGCTGGGGGCGCAGCCTTGCGTTCCGGGTCGGCTCCGTCATCTACGGCATCGGCTCGCTGACGACGGCACTGAGCCCCAACCTCACCGTCCTCATGATCGGGTGGTCGCTCGTCGAGGGTCTCGGCGCGGTGCTCGTGATCCCCGCCATCGCCGCCCTCGCGGCGATCAACTACGAGGGCCGCGCGCGGGTCGTCGCGTTCGCCGTGCTCGGTGCCGTCACCGGCGGCGCCGCGGCGGCAGGACCCCTCATCGGCGGACTCGTGACCACGTACTCGTCGTGGCGCTACGTCTTCGTCGCGGAGGCGATCGTGATGACGCTCGTGCTGATCGTGTCGGGGCGCATCAAGGACGTGCCCGGCGACCGCACGCTGCGCATCGACCTGCTGAGCGTCGTGCTGTCGGCCCTGGGCCTCGCGCTCCTCGTTTACGGCATCCTGCAGAGCAAGACGTGGGGCTGGTTCGAGCCGCTGGACCCTCCCGTGATCAACGGCGAGCCGTTCGCCCCGCTCGGCATCTCGCCCGTCGCCTACATGATCCTGCTGTCGATCGTCGTGCTGTGGCTGTTCGTGAAACGCCAGCAGCAGCTCGAGCGCACCGGCCGGGTGCCGCTCCTCAAGGTCAGCCTGCTGCGCAACCCGGCGCTGCGCAGCGGCCTCACGATGTTCATGGCACAGTACTTCGCGATCGCCGCGCTCTTCTTCGTCATCCCGGTGTACCTGCAGACGATTCTCGGCTTCGACGCCCTGCAGACGGGGTTGAAGATCCTGCCGCTGTCGCTCGGGCTCATCCTCTTCTCGGTGCTCGGCTCGCGGCTTTCGACGGTCCGTTCGGCCCGGAACCTCGGCCGCATCGGACAGCTCACCCTCGGCTTCGGGGTGCTGCTGGTGTTCGTCGCGGTGCAGCCGGAGCTCGCGGACTGGCTGTTCGCCACGGGCATGTTCGTGGTCGGCGCCGGCTTCGGCCTGCTCGCCTCTCAGCTGGGCAACGTCAACATGTCGGCGGTGGAGCAGTCCGACACCTCAGAGGTCGGCGGCCTGCAGGGCACGTTCCAGAACCTCGGATCGTCGTTCGGCACGGCGATCGTCGGATCCGTGTTCATCCTGCTGCTCACCTCGGGGTTCACCGCTGCGGTGCAGCAGAGCACGACGCTTCCCGACGACGTGCGCGAACAGGTCGTGGCGAGCGCATCGAAGGGCGCGCCCATCATCTCCGAGCAGCAGGCCGAGGATCTCTTGACGGATGCCGGTGCCGACCCTGACGCCGCGGCCGAGGTCGCCCGCCTCTACGCCGACACGCAGGTCGAGTCGCTCCGCCAGTCGCTGTTCTTCGTCTTCGCGCTGACGGTGCTCGGGCTCCTGCTGTCGACCGGCCTGCCGTCGAGGATCCCCGTGCCCGCCGCACCGAAGGCTGCGGCGCCCGCCGCCGGTGGCGATCCCCAGGGGACCCCGTCCTGACGCCCCACGCTTGCTGAATCGGTTCACTTGCGCTGAATGTACGCGCTGACGCACATTCGCCGTACATTCAGCGCAAGTGAACGCAGTCAGCGGGGTTCAGCAAGGGCCTCAGCGGGGCGGCACCTGGCACCACGAGATCGCCGCGCCGTTGAGGGCGACGACGGGCTCGCCATCGGCGACCTGGAGGATCCGCGTCTCGGGTCGCGTGGGGAGCGGCAGCTGGTAGGTGTCGTAGGCGTTCGAGACGGCATCCGGCGCCACCAGCAGCGCGACGTAGCGCGCGCTGGGCGACACGCAGACCTGGATCACAGCATCCGTCTCGCCGATCTCGGTGAGCATGGTCGTCGCACCGTCCGCAGCGACGCGGGCGACGGACGTGCGCCCGGTCGGCATCGCGTCGCCGTCGAGCACCGCCGCCGTCCGGATCGTCGAGCCGTCGGGAAGCGGCGTCACCGAGCTCGTTCCGCCGAGGTCGGCGTCCGGGGTCACCAGCGGCTGCTCGCTCGCGTCGGTGAGGTCGATGACCGCGGACTGGTCGACCCGGTCGACGACGGCCTCGCTCGACCCGCGCGCGATGCCGTCGATGGCGATCGCCGCGCCCAATGCGGTCGGGGCGCCGGCGGCGGCATCCGATCCCGTCAGCAGCAGTGAGCCGTCGAACGACAGCAGCAGGATGCTGTCGGTGTCGGGCACGAAGCGCCATTCCGCCACGCGGGGATCGGCGCCCTCGACCTCGATCGCCACGGGGTCCGCGTCGGGGTCTCCGAGCGAGGCGGTGAACAGGCGGCTCTCGCGGCCGGAATCGGCGTCGAGATGGGCGTCCGAGAAGGTGTAGCCGATGCGCTCACCACGGTCGGCACTCTGCAGGTTCGACACGTAGCCGTCCCCGCCGTCTTCCACCGGCAGGGACAGTTCGCGCGCGTGCTCGCCGTCGAGGTCGGTCACGATGAGCCCGGCCTCGTCGTCGTCAGTGCGCACCGACACCACGAGATGCGCGCCGGTGGCGCGGAAGTCCTCGATGTGCGGATGCCGGAACACCGGCACGGCGTTCTGGCCGGTCAGGTCGGTGCGATAGATCAGGTCGCCGTCGTTCGTGCCGCGCTGCAGCAGGAACACCTCGGCCGGCGGTGTGCGGAAGCTCTCGGCGATCGTCGCGGTCGGTCCGCCCCCGAGCGAGGCGATGCCGTCGATGGTGACGGTGTACTCCGTGTCGTCCCACAGCGGCAGGGTGAACCTGACGCCGACGCTCCGGCCCGACGTGTCGACGGCGAACGGCGTCGCCGGCGTGATCGTCACCTGCGACGGGTCGATCTCGGCGAGCGATTGGGTGGTCGTCACGATGAGACGGGACCCGGATGCCGCAGCCGCGGCCGCGGGATCCACGTACGCATCGGTGACCCGCGGCCCCTGCGCGACGCTGGCGGCGGCACCGGCCAGGCCGAGCATCGCGAGCAGGCCGACGACGACGCCGAACGTCACGACGAAGGCGCGGCCTCGACGACGCCGGGAGCGCGTGCGCCGCGGGGAGGCGTCAGTACTCATACGGGTCCTCGGGCTCGGCGATCTCCGCGACGTCGGCCGCGTCGACCACGAGACGCCCGTCCGACGAGGAGCGGACCGTGCCGGTGATGGTCACCCACTGCCCGGTGTCGGGCGACGGCGCGGCGCCCACGATCGGCAGGCTCGCGGGCTGCGCGTCGATGACGCAGTGCGTGATGATCAGGCGCGTCAGGTCGAAGGCGCCGTCGTCGCCCGGAGTGACGAAACCGGTGAGCTCGACCGTGTCGCCGTCGAAGGCGTCCGGATTGGTCGCGGTCGCGAACACGGTCGCCCAGTCGCCGACCCCGAACGACGCGGTGTCGCCGGTGGAGGCGAGCTGCACGGTGTCGGCGCCGCCGAACAACGGCGTCGCCCCCACGTCGCGCGACATCGCGAGCTCGGCCGACAGCGACGCGGGCGGCAGCACCAGCGTCAGCACGACCACCCCCGAGGCGGCCACCCCGCCCAGCACGGTGGCCGCGACACCGAGCGGATGGCTGCGGTGCGTGTGTTGGTCGTGCGCAGTGTCGTGGTGCGCCTCGCCGGGGTCGGGCGTCGGCTCGGGCGTTTCGTCTCGCTCGTTCCTCGCTCGCTCAACGACCGGACTTCCGGTCGAGCGCGCGGAGCGAGAGGAAACGCCCTCGCCCTCGGCCCCTGGGTCGTGGTGGTGCGTCGGCTCGAGCGTTTCGTCTCGCTCGTTCCTCGCTCGCTCAACGACCGGACTTCCGGTCGAGCGCGCGGAGCGAGACGAAACGCCCCCGGCCCCGCCTTCAGCCCCGGTCGTTGAGCGAGCGAAGCGAGTCGAAACGCCCCCGCCCTCCGCCCCAGCCCCAGTCCCAGCCCCGGTCGTTGAGCGAGCGAAGCGAGTCGAAACGTCTCGAGCCTCCGCAGAACCGTCGCCGTGGTCGTGGCCATGGTCGGCCTCGGCTCCCAGGGGCAGCGCGAACGACGCCACGGCGCCGACGAGCACGAGCACGGCCATCGAGACGGCGAACCAGGTCGAGTCGGGGTTGATGTACAGCGCGAGCCGATCGGTGACCGCGAGCGAGATGGTGACCACGGCGAGGGCTGCGGCCAGCCCGACCCCGAGCCACCGCGTGCCGACGAATCCGGCGTTACGCAAGGAGGTTCACCGCCGTCCCGATCGCGAACGCCGACAGCACCACCACGACGACGATGCCGCCGAGGGTGCGCCACGTGAAGGTCGTGCGCATGAGGGCCAGCATCTTGACGTCGACGAGCGGCCCGACCAGCAGGAACGCGACGATCGACCCGGGGGTGAACGTCGAGGCGAACGACAGCGCGAAGAATGCGTCGACGTTCGAGCAGATCGAGACCACCATCGCGAGGGCCATCATCGCGACGATCGAGAGCGCCGGGTTCGAGCCGATCGCGAGCAGCGCGTCGCGCGGGATGAGCACCTGCACCGCCCCGGCGAGCGCCGAGCCGATGATGAGCGCAGGCATGACCGCGCGCAGCTCGACCACGAACTGCGCGAGCGTGCGCCGCCACTTGCCGCCGGGCTCGTGGATCACGAGCTCGCACGTGTCGCGGAAGCGGTCGGTGAGGAGGGCGTCGGGAGACGGATGCCGCGAGTACAGCCATCCGATCAGGTTCGCGATCGCGTATCCGCCGAGGATGCGCGCGACGAGGATGCCGTCGCTGAACCCGAACGCCTGGTGCGTCGTCAGGATCACGATGGGATTCACGATCGGCGCCGCGATCAGGAACGTCAGCGTCTCGGGCACCGAGAACCCGCGCATGAGCAGGCCGCGCGCGAACGGCACGTTGCCGCATTCGCACACCGGCACGATCATGCCCAGCAGCGACAGCACCGCGCGGCGCGCCCACGCGCGGCGCGGCATCCATCGCTCGATGACCCCCGGGGGAACCCACACCTGCACGACGATCGACAGCACCACGCCCAGCGCCACGAAGGGCAGCGACTCGATGAGCACACTGATGGCGAGGGTGAGCCCGTCCTGCGCACGGGTCGGGAGGGATGCCGGGAACAGCGCGGGCGCGAGCCAGTCGACGAGGAAGAGGCCTGCGACGAGGGCGAGCCCCACGCCCAGCCACAGCGCCGCGCGTGCCTGTGACGACGGCCCGGGGACTGAACCCGGGGAGGGGCGGCGGCGCCCGTCACCGAGCTCGGCTGCCGATCCCCGCGCGGCCGATCCCTGAGCTCGTCGAAGCGCGGGGTCAGTTCGCGTCACGCTCGGCGTCCCGGGCCGCGGCGCAGCTCGCGCAGAGTCCGAAGATGTCGACGACGTGCTCGGCGTCGCGGAATCCATGGCGCTCGGCCGTGCGCTTGGCCCACTGCTCGACGTCGGTCGCCTCGATCTCGACGGTCAGCCCGCAGGAGCGGCAGATCAGATGGTGGTGGTGGCCGGTGCTCGTGCACGCGCGGTAGAGCGCCTCGCCCTCGGGGCTCTGCAGCGAGTCGGCGTCGCCCTGGGCGGCGAGCCCGGCGAGCGTGCGGTACACGGTCGCCAGCCCGATGCCGGTGTTCTCGTCGCGGAGCGTGGCGTGCAGCGACTGCGCGCTCACGAAGCCACGGGCGTCCGAGAGCGCTTCGCGCACGCGTTCGCGCTGCCAGGTGTTGCGCTGGACCATGGCGGCGAGTCTACCGACGGGTCCTGGACGTCGGCCGGGCGCCTCCCGCAGGCCGCCGCCGCGGGGCCCGCTCGCTCACCTGTCGCAATCTATGGGCCGCGGTCACAGATCGTGACAGCGGAACTGCCGGGCCGGTCGTGGCGATCACGTGGCGACCCTCGTGACGCGGTCGCGGCGAGCGCCGATCACCCGGCACACCACGTAGATCGCGAACGAGATGGTGGTGATGTACGGGCTCACCGGGAGCGTCCCCATGATCGCGAGCAGGATGCCGCCCACCGCCGACACGAAGCCGAACAGCGCCGACAGCAGGGGCACCGACAGCGGGCCCGATGCGATCCGCACGGCCGCCGCGGCGGGGGTGACCAGCAGGGCCATCACCAGCAGTGCGCCGATGATGTGCACGGCGACGGCCACGATGAGCCCGAGCAGCAGCATGAAGGCGAGCGAGACCGCCGTGGTCGGCACACCGCGCGCCGCCGCCGACTGCGGATCGAGCGAGTCGAACCGCAGCGGACGCCAGATGAGCAGCACTCCCACCAGCACGACGGCGCCGATGCCGATCAGCCAGCCGAGCTGCCCGGTCTGCACCGACACGATCTGGCCGGTGAGCAGGCTGAACCGGTTGGCGCTTCGCCCGTCGTAGAGCGAGAGGAACAGGATGCCGAGACCCAGACCGAACGGCATCAGCACGCCGATGATCGAGTTGCGGTCGCGGGCCTTCGCACCCAGCACGCCGATGATCGCGGCCGCGATGAGAGACCCGATGATCGAGCCCGTCACGACGTCCCAGCCGATGAGGAGCGCGGCCGCAGCGCCGGCGAACGACAGCTCGCTGATGCCGTGGACGGCGAACGCCATGTCGCGCTGGATGACGAACACGCCGATCAGCCCGCCGACGAGCCCCAGCACGGCGCCCGCCCACACGGAGTTCGCCACCAGGGCGAGGATCTCGCCGTAGTACGGCAGGCCGCCGAACATCGCATCCGCGATGTCGTTCCAGTTCACGCGGCGCCTCCGCTCATTCGTGCACCGGGCCCTCGTGGTGGTGGTGCGAGGCCTCGGCGTCGGGGGCGCCGACCACCACCAGCCGGTCGCCGGCGCGCAGCACGAAGACGTGCGCGCCGTAGAGCGCGGTGAGCACGTCGGAGCGCAGCACCTCCTGCGGAGTCCCCAGCGTGAAGCGGCCGTTCGCGATGTACAGGATGCGGTCGACCTTGCCCAGGAGCGGGTTGATGTCGTGCGTCACGAGCACGACCGCGGCATCCTTGTCCCGGCGATGCCGGTCGATGAGACCGATGACGGCCTGCTGGTTCGCGAGGTCGAGGCTCGTGAGCGGCTCGTCGCACAGCAGCAGCGGCGGGTCGTCGGCGAGCGCCTGGCCGGCGCGCAGGCGCTGCTGCTCGCCGCCCGAGAGCTGTCCGACCGGCCGGTCGGCGAACTCGCGCGCCCCGACGGCGTCGATGAGAGCGTCGATGCGGGCGCGATCGCCGCGGCGCGGGATCGGCAGCCCGAAGCGGTGGCCGTCGACACCGAGGGCCACGAGGTCGCGGCCGCGCAGCGACGTGTCGCGCGGCAGCGGCCTGGCCTGCGGGATGTAGCCGATGCGGCGGCTGCCGTGACCCTCGACCGGCGCGCCCTCGACGGTGATCTCGCCGCGGGACAGCGGCTCGAGCCCGAGGATCGCCCGCAGCAGCGTCGTCTTGCCCGACCCGCTGGGTCCGAGCACGGCGATCAGCTCACCGGCGCGCACGTCGAGGTCGAGGCCGGCCCAGAGCTCGCGGTCCCCGCGCTGCAGCGCGGCATCCCGGATGCTCAGCACCACCCGCCGATCGGGGTGGGCCGACGCCGGTGTCACGCCTGCAGCGCCGTGTTCAGCGCCTCGATGTTCGCCTGCATCCACGAGATGTAAGTCTCCCCCTCGGGGAGCGTTTCCGAAAACGCGATCACCGGGATGCCGAGGCCGTCGGCCTCGCCGACGATCTCCTGCGTCTCCGCCCCGCCCGTCTGCGTGTTCGTGATCACGACGCTCACTCCGCCGTCGCGCACGAGCGCCAGGGATTCGAGGAGGGTCGCGGGCGCGACATCCTGCCCCTCTTCGACGGCCTCGCTGAACGCCTCGGGCGTCGAATTCTCGAGTCCGGCGGCGTCGGTGAGGTACACCGGCACCGGCTCGGTGACGAAGACCTTCTCGCCGCCGTGCGCGGCGCCGATGTCGCCGAGCGAGGCCTCGAGCGCCTCGACCTCGGCGCCGAAGGCCTCCGCGTTCGCGATGAAGGTGTCGGCGTCGTCGGGGCTCAGCTGACCCAGCTCGTCGGCGATCGCGGAGGCGACGTGCGCGATGGTGTGCGGGTCGTACCAGACGTGCTCGTTGAAGCCCTCGACGTGATCGTGACCGTGGTCGTCGGCCTCGTCGGTGTGCTCCTCGGCGTCCTCGGTCGCGTGATCGTCGGCGGCTTCCGTCGCGGCGTCGTCGGTCGCGGTGTCGTCGGTCGCGGCATCCGTCTCGTCGCTGCCGGTCTCGTCCGCGGCGGGCGGGTCGGCGTGACCGGGGTTGTCGGGCCAGTCGTGCGAGTACTCGACGGCGGTGACGACCGGCGCGTCCGTGCCGCTGGACTCGATGAGCGCATCGACGAAGGCGTCGTAGCCGCCGCCGTTCTCGATGACGAGGTCGGCCTTCGAGACCGTGAGCTGGTCGCGGGCGCTGGGCTCGAACGAGTGCGGGTCCTGCGACTCGTTGGTCACGATCGAGGTGACGTCGACCAGGTCGCCGCCGACCTCGGCGGCGATCTGCCCGTAGACGTTGGTCGATGCGACGACCGAGAGCCGGCCCTCGGCGTCGTCGTCGCCGCCCGCTGCGGTGCCCGCGCATCCCGCGAGGACGAGGGCGGATGCCGCCGTCAGGCCGAGCACAGGCAGGGAGCGTCGCAACGAGGTCATGTCAGCGACTCTAACGCTAATGAGAATCGTTCTCAAATCTCACCCGTTCACGCGACCGGACCGCTGATAGCGTCGGTCCCGTGCTCCCGCAGGTCGTCCGCCGCTCGCTGCTGCTCGCCCTCCCCTTCCAGGCGGGAGCCCTCGTCGTCGCCCTGGTGCTGTCTGCGGCCGGCCTGCCGGCGCAGATGCTGCTCACGGTGCTGCTCGTCCTGTCGATGTGGGCGCCTGCCGCCGCCGAGCTCGTCTTCCGCACGACGCTGCCCCGCGCGTTTCAGCTGCACTACCTGATCTTCATCACGCTGGGCCCGTACGCGGGCAGCGCGCTGAACGTCTACGTCGCGATCGCCGACTGGGACACCCTCATCCACTTCGACTCCGGCGTCATGCTCGCGTGGCTCGGGATGCTGTGGGTGCGGCGCATGGAGGAGCGGGTGAACGCCCCGTTCCCCGCGTGGTTCGCTCTGGCCGTCATCCAGCTGACCGCGATGGCTTTCGCCGCCGCGTGGGAGATCTGCGAGTTCGCGAGCGACCGGCTCATCGGCACCGTCGCCCAGGGCGGGCTCGACGACACGATGGCCGACATCATGGCGGGCACGATGGGCGGGCTGTTCGCGATCGCGCTGCTGCTGATCCTCGGTCGCCCGCGCTCCCTCGCGCCGGCGTCTCTGCTGCGCGCCGCGCACCGGGCCCCCGCCGCAGAGACGCCTCGGCGCATCGACGGCTGAGGCGGGTTCCGCCGAAGGGGGTCAGTCCAGGAGCAGCGCCGGCTCCTCGAGGATCGACGCCACGTCGGCGATGAAGCGCGACATCCCGTCTCCGTCGACCACGCGGTGATCGAACGAGCCGGCGACGGTGGTCACCCATCGCGGCCGGACCTCGCCGTCCACGACCCAGGGCTTCTGCCGGATCGTGCCCAGTGCCACGATGCCCGCCTCGCCCGGGTTGATGATCGGAGTCCCGGCGTCCATGCCGAACACGCCGATATTCGTGATCGTGATCGTTCCGCCGTGCTGGTCGGCTGGAGTCGTCTTGCCCTCCCGCGCCGTGAGGGTGAGCTTCTCGAGCGCCCGGGCCAGCTCGCGCATCGACAGGTCCTGTGCATCCTTGATGTTCGGCACGAGGAGGCCGCGCGGCGTCGCCGCGGCGATCCCGAGGTTGACGTACCGCCGCACCCGGATCTCGGCGCCGCCTTCGGCATCCACCCACGCGGCGTTCACCATCGGGGTGCGCCGCGCCGCCCAGATCACGGCGCGCGCCATGATCAAGAGCGGCGAGACCTTCGTGTCGGCGAAGTCCGGCGACGTCTTGAGCCGCTTGACGAGCTCCATCGTGCGGGTGGCGTCGACGTCGGTCCACACCGAGACGTGCGGGGCCGAGTACGCCGACTGCACCATCGCCGACGAGGTGGCCTTGCGCACACCCCGGACGGCGATGGTCTCCTCGCGACCGGCGGCGTCGGGAGCGGGCGTCGATGGCGCGACCTCGGCGGGGCCGGGCGTCGGCCGCTCCGCGGGCGCCGGCGCGGCGACCGGGATGGTCTCCTCGCGCACGTCGCCCCACTCGGGCGTCTCGATGTTGCGGAACACGCTGGCCTGCGACGCGTGCCGCACGACATCCTCGCGGGTCACCTCGCCGGCGGGGCCGCTCGGCGCCACGGCCGACAGCTCCACCCCGAGGTCGCGCGCGAGCTTGCGGATCGGCGGCTTGGCGATGATGCCGACGGATGCCGCGACCCGTTCCGCTGCGGGAACGGCGGCCTTGCGCCGCCGGGACTGCACCTGACCGCCGGTGCCGTACCCGACGAGCACCGCTCCCTCGCCCTCGGCGGGCTCGGCGGGCTGCCCGTGCTCGGACTGTCCGACGGTGGCCGGGGCGGCGGCATCCGTCGTCGAGGCGATCGTGATGATCGCCGAGCCGACGTTCACCGTCGCGCCCTCGACGGCCAGCAGCTCGCCGACGGTGCCGGCGAACGGCGAGGGCAGCTCGACCAGCGACTTCGCCGTCTCGATCTCTACGAGCACGTCGTTGACCGCGACGGTGTCGCCCGGGCCGACGCGCCACTGCACGATCTCGGCTTCGGTGAGGCCTTCGCCGACATCGGGGAGAACGAACGTCTGGGTGCTCATGGAGTGTCCTTTCGAAAGACCCGGTCGAAGGTTCCTCGGTCGTTGAGCGAGGGAGCGCCAGCGACCGAGACGAAACGCGCCGAACCGAACCGATACGCCGGGCGCAGACGTTTCGTCTCGCTCCTTCCTCGCTCGCTCAACGACCGGCTCCCTCTCAGTAGGCGAGGGACCGGTCGACGGCCTCGAGGATGCGGTCGGCGTCGGGCAGGAAGACGCCTTCGAGCTTGGCCGGGGGGAACGGGGCGTCGAAGCCCGACACGCGCAGCACCGGAGCCTCGAGCGCGTAGAACGCACGCTCCATCACGGTCGCCGCGACCTCAGAGCCGAGCGACGTGAAGCCCGGGGCCTCCTGCGCGTAGACCATGCGACCGGTGCGGCGCACGGACTCGAGGATCGGGCCGTAGTCCACGGGCGACAGTGAGCGCAGGTCGACGACCTCGATGCTGGTGCCCTCGGCCTCGGCCAGCACGGCGGCCTGCAGCATCGTCGTGACCATGGCGCCGTGGCCGACGAGGGTGACGTCGGTGCCGCGGCGGACGATGCGCGACGCGTGCAGCGGCAGGGCGCGGGCGGAGGTGTCGACCTCACCCTTCTGCCAGTACTTGCTCTTCGGCTCGAGGAAGATCACGGGGTCGGCCGAGGCGATCGCGTCCTGGATCATCCAGTACCCGTCGTTCGGCGTCGACGGGCTCACGACCCGCAGGCCCGGGGTGTGCGTGAAGTACGCCTCGGGGCTCTCCTGGTGGTGCTCGATGGCGCCGATGTGCCCGCCGTACGGGATGCGGATCACGACGGGCATCTGCACCGCGCCCTCGAGGCGGTTCGTCATCTTGGCCAGCTGCGAGGTGATCTGGTCGAACGCGGGGAAGACGAACCCGTCGAACTGGATCTCGACGACCGGGCGGAATCCGGCGAGCGCCAGCCCGATCGCAGTGCCGACGAGTCCGGACTCGGCGAGCGGGCTGTCGATCACGCGGCGCTCGCCGAACTCGGCCTGCAGCCCTTCGGTGATGCGGAAGACGCCGCCGAGCTTGCCGATGTCCTCACCCATGAGCAGCACGCGGTCGCTGCCGGCGAGAGACGCACGCAGACCGGCGTTGATGGCCCGGCTGAGCGGCATCGTCTGCACCGCGGGCGCCTCGGGTTCCGCCGCGCTCGTAGCCCGGATCTCGGTGTCGGTCACGATGCGCCTCCCTCGAAGGATGCCTCGTATCCGGCGAGCCACTGCCGCTGTTCGTCCATGAGCGGATGGGGCTCGGAGTACACGTGGGCGAAGATGTCGTCGGCCTCGAGTCCGCCCAGCGCGTTGGTGCGGGTGCGGATGTCGTCGGCGAGAGCGTCCGCCTCGGCATCCACGTCGGCGAAGAACGACTCCGACGCGCCCCGGGTGAGCAGGAAGGCCTTCATGCGTGCGAGCGGATCGCGGCGACGCCACGCCTCCTCCTCGCTCGACGGCCGGTACTTCGTGGGGTCGTCGCTCGTCGTGTGCGCGCCGAGCCGGTAGGTCATGGCCTCGATCGCCTGCGGGCCGCCGCCCGCGCGCGCCTCGTCGAGCGCCGCCCGTGTGACGGCCCAGCTCGCGAGGACGTCGTTGCCGTCGATCAGGGCACTCGGCATCCCGTATCCCTCGCCGCGCTTGTACAGCGGCGAGCGCGACTGCGTCGAGACGGGCACCGAGATGGCCCACTGGTTGTTCTGCAGGAAGAAGACCTCGGGGGTCTGATAGCTCGCGGCGAAGACCATCGCCTCGTGCACGTCGCCCTGGCTCGACGCGCCATCGCCGTAGTAGACGATGACGGCCTCGTCGCGGTCGGGGTCGCCGGTGCCGCACCGGCCGTCGAAGACCAGCCCCATGCCGAACCCGGTCGCATGCAGCGTCTGCGAGCCGAGGACGAGCGTGTAGATGTGGGTGTTGCCGTTCTTCGGGTCGGTCGGGTCCCACCCGCCGTGCGTCAGTCCGCGCATCACGCGGATGATGTCGATCGGGTCGACGCCGCGGATCTTCGTCACGACGTGCTCGCGGTAGGACGGGAAGATGTGGTCCTGCGGACGCGCCGCCCGGGCGGAACCCACCTGCGCGGCCTCCTGGCCGTAGCTCGGCGGCCAGAGGGCCAGCTGGCCCTGGCGCTGGAGGTTCGTCGCCTGCACGTCGAACGCGCGGATGACGGCCATGTCGCGGTAGAACGTCTCGAGGTCGGCGTCGCTCAGCGCGTCGACGGCGGCGCGATAGCGCTCGGCGGCGGGGGTCGGGGCGAAGGTGCCGTCCGCTTCCAGGAAGCGGATGAGAGCGGGGTCTTCGGGCACGGTGGTTTCCGAAGGTGCCGTGGCGCCAGTCGTCACCAAGTCTTCAGGCGGGGTCACCGTTCTACGCTAGCCCGCACTCCTGCGTGCCCTTCCGGGAGGTTCTTCACAACGGATGCTGCAATCCCTAGGACCTTCTCGACAGATTCCTCTTCGCCGACCGAGATCCGGATGCCGTCGCCGGCGAACGGACGGACGATCAGGCCTGCTTCCTCGAAGGCGGCGGCGAAGGTCGCGGTCTCGTCACCGGCCGGCAGCCACACGAAGTTGCCCTGCGCCTCCGGGACGTTCCAGCCGGCCCGGCGGAGGCCGTCCGCGAGCCCGTCACGACGCTCGGCGATGACGCGGACGCGCTCGAGCAGCTCGTCCTCGGCGTCGAGGCTCGCGAGCGCCGCCTCCTCGGCGTGGGCGGTGACGGACAGCGGGATCGCGGTGCTGCGGGCCGCGTCGAGGACGCGCGGGTGGCCGACGGCATAGCCGACCCGGAGCGCGGCGAGGCCGTACGCCTTGGAGAAGGTGCGGAGCACCACGACGTTGGGGTGGCTGCCGGTCGCGAGCACCCGGGCACCGTCGACGGCGTCGGTGTCGGTGACGAACTCGGAGTACGCCTCGTCGAGGATCACGAGCACGTCGGCGGGCACGCGGGCGACGAACCCGTCGAACTCGGCCTGCGTGACGATGGGGCCGGTCGGGTTGTTGGGGCTGCACACGATGATGGCGCGCGTGCGGTCGGTGATCGCGGCTGCCATCGCATCGAGGTCATGGCGGGCGCCCGCGGCGAGCGGCACCTGCACGGCCGTGGCACCGGCGACCACCGCGAGCCAGGGGTAGGCCTCGAACGAGCGCCACGCGTAGATGACCTCGTCGCCCGGGCCGGATGTCGCCAGCACGAGCTGGGCGAGGATCGAGACGCTGCCGGCGCCGATGTGGATCGCGTCGGCACCGACGGCGAAGCGCTCGGCGAGGCGCTCGCGCAGCCGCGCGGCGCTGGCGTCCGGGTATCTGTTGAGCGCTGTCGCCGCCTGCACGCGCTCGAGCACGCCCGGCAGCGGGTCGAACGGGTTCTCGTTGCTCGACAGCTTGAACGCCTCGGCGCCGGCCTGCCGGCCCTGCTTGTACGGCGGCAGCGCAGCGACCTCGGGGCGCACGCGGACGGGGATCTCGGGAGCGTCGGTCACGGTCCCGAGTCTACGAGCGGTAAGACATCCCAACACCTGTGTGAACTTGATACCGCTTCGGTACCGAGATACCATTCCGGTATGGCAATGACGGTTCGACTGCCCGCAGAGCTGGACGCGCAGCTCGAAGACCTCGCCCGCGCCCGCCACACGTCGAAGCACGCGCTCATCATCGAGGCGACGTCCCAGCTCGTCAGCGCCGAGAGCGCGGTCGAGCGTGCGACGCGGGTGGCGATGGGCGTACGGGAACGCTACGCCGATCTCCTCACCCGCCTCGAGGATGCGTGACCGAGTACCTCCGCCTTCCTGAGGCTGCCGCCATTGCGGCGGACATGGGGCTTCACGTCAGGGATCTCGGACTGCTGTCGTCCGCGCTTGCACGGCCGGAGAGCGCGATGTTCGGTGTGGAGGCATACCCCGACCTCTTTGCCAAGGCGGCTGCTCTCATGTCCTCGCTCGCGCAGAACCACCCCTTCTTCGACGGCAACAAACGGTTCTCCTGGGTCGCGACCTTGACCTTCCTCGAGCTCAACGGTGCGGTGATCGACATGCCTCTCGACGATGCTTTCGACTTCGTACTCGACGTGGCGCAGAGCAAGATCGACCTGTCGGCGGTCGCGCTCACCCTGCGTGGAGCGGCGACACCTTAGGTCCGCCGTTGGACGCGGGCGCGCGTCATGGAAGACTGGGCGGACCATGGGCTTCCTCATCCGCGTCGTCATCAACGCGTTCGCGATCTGGGTCGTCACCCTGATCCCTGCGCTCCAGGTCTTCGTCGTGCCGTTCCCGCCGGGAGGGACGCTTCAGCTGGTGCTGACGCTGCTCATCGTCGCGGTGATCTTCGCGCTCGTGAACACGATCATCGGCACCGTCATCAAGGTGCTGGCGTTCCCGCTCTACATCCTCACGCTGGGGCTGATCGGCCTCCTCATCAACGCCTTCCTGCTGTGGCTCACGGCCTGGCTCACGCACTGGTGGAACTGGGGCCTGCGGGTCGAGGACTTCTGGTGGGGCGTCGTCGCGGCGGTCATCATCACCCTGATCAACTGGATCTTCGGCATCATCCTGCGACCGCGCAAGGACTGACTCAGCCCGCATCACGCCTCGCGGCGTACTCGGTGACATCGACGGCATCCGCGCGCGCGAGGTCGTCGAACACGTGTCGCAGGCCGTCGACCCGAGGATCGGACGACGCGTCGACGAGCGCCGCCGTCTCGGCATACGCGGTCAGCCGGTGCGCGGGCAGCCCCACCTCGTCGACGGCGACGTCGGGGTCGGAGACCCGCTCGACGATGAAGCTGCCGGACGCGCCGACGGGCTGGGCATGGCCACCACCGGCGAGCCCTACGACGGGATCGTCGGAGTGTCGCACCGATACGCTCAGCGTCCCCGGTCCGACGTCGGCGTCGACGGGCGAGCCCAGCGACACGAGCGTCTGGGTGTCGTAAGGGCCCTCGAGCGCCAGGTGCGAACCGATCATCGCGCCCTGTGAGAAGCCGAACACGTGGATCGCCTCGCCCGGCTGCGCCCCGGCCGCGGCGAGCGCCGCCTCGGTCACGGCGTACGAATCCGACGTCCTTCCGGCGAAGAGCTCCACGTTCGACGCGTTGTCCCATGCGTCGTCGCCGCCCATCGCGCCCGACTGCATCCCGGCGATGTACACGGCGTACTGCCGCGAGCCGTCCGGCATCGTGTACCGCTCGACCCGCACCCGCGAGTCTCCCGAACCCGGGATCCGCGCCGTCGCCGCCGCCAGGCTCTGCGGCGCGACCGAGGTAGGCGAGCTCGGCGACCCGGGCAAGGCGGCACCCCCGGCACCGGCGGCACGCGCGGTGCCCGCGGTTCCGACCCCGGCCGCCCCCACCGCACTGCCGGGTGCTGCCGGCGTCACCGGGATCAGCGTCACCGGCCCGGCCGTGCCTGTGAGCCTCGCCTCTCGAGGGAGCCTCCCGGTGTCCGCCAGGCCGACGGCCACAGCGCCGCCCAGGGTGAGCAGGCCGGCGCCTGCGCCCGCCACGACGGCGCCCGGGTCGTTGATCTCGCTGCCCAGCCCGACCCCCCAGTGGGTCGCCTGCCGCACGAGCTCGGATGGCCACGAGAGGGCGTACCCGAACTCCGCGTCGAGCGCCATCCGCCAGGCGTCGGGATGCTGCTCGACCAGCGCGGTCATCCGCGCGTCGAGGCGGTCCGCGCGGGCGCCCTCGCCGGCGAGGACGGCGGCCCGGTGCTCGGCCTGGATCTCCACCATCTCGTAGGCGCACGCCGCCTCGCGCAGCGCGCGAGCGATCTCCTCGGACTCCTCGTGCACCGCCTGCAGCTGCGCGGCGAGAGCGGATGCCGCCGCCCGGGCGTCGTCCGTGTGCGCCGGCAGCATCCGCAGCACGTCCTGCAGCGCGCGCACGCGGTCGGCGATGGCGGCGAGCTCCTCGCGAGCGGCATCGAAGCGCACGGCGGCCGCAGACAGGGTGGCCGTGTCCACGGCCACGGCGCCGCCGCTGCGGATCTGCAGGCCGTCGTCGACGCGCGGCCAGCTGTCGGCGAGCAGGCTGATGAGTCCTTCGCTCGGACCGAGGCGTCCGGGATCGCGGACGAGGTCGGGCGCCAGCAGGCCGCCGTCCGTCGCCCCGTCCTGACGGGGAACGGCGGGTGCGAACACGTCGTTCCCGGGGGGCGGGTCGCTCATCGTCCCGCCCCGGACAACACGGCGGAGAGCGACTCCGCGAACGCCGCGCGCTCGCGGGCGCGTGCGACGTCGTATCGCACGGTCTCGGCCAGGCAGGTGAGCCCCGACACGTCGCCCGCCCATGCGGTGGCCCGGTCGTGGAACGCCGTGGCCGCCTTCGCCTGCCAGTCGACGGCGTCGGCGAGTCCGCGCGCGACGAGCGCGGCATCCGCGATCCGGTCGAGGAGTCGTGCGAGTTCGCGCACGACCTCGGCGAGCTGATGAGACGCCGCATCGGCGACCGGGGGAACGAGAGTCACCCGTCGATCGTGCTCCTCGAGGATCGGGGCGCCGCCGAGGCGGCGACGGTCCGTGGAGAACGGCGCCCCTCGGCCGCATGTGGAGGAGGGGCGCCGCTCCGCATTCGAACGACGCCCCTCCCGGGTGTGGAGAGCTCGAGAGCCCTACTTGCCCACGACCACCTCGACCGTGTCGGTCGCGCTGTTGCCCGCGGCATCCGTCGCCGTCCAGGTGAAGCGGTAGACCGCGCGCTTCACGGCCTTGACGCGGAAGGTGTCGTCGTCGATCTGCTCCCAGTGCGCCTTCGACGAGCCGGTCGCGGTCGCGTCCGTGAACTCGACCGTGACGTCGCCGCTGTCGTCGGCGGCGTCGATCGTGAACTCGACCGTGCGCATCTTGTTGTTCGGCGGGAACACGGCCGACGGTTCGGCCGTCACCTCGATGGTGGGATCCGTCGTGTCCGGGGGCGTGAGGTTCAGCCCCACGATCACCGGGTCATGGTCGCTCGAGCGGTACGGGTCGGGCGCCCAGAGGGCGTCCTGCGCCGGAAGCTTGAACGACATGTCGTAGTCGATGAGGCTCGGCTCGTCGGCGTTGATGTGCCACGCCGAGGCGCCCGACACATCCGCGAGCAGCGCCGGCTGTGCGAGGGCGTAGTCGAGGTAGCCCAGCTGCCCGTCGAACACGTACGAGTACGCGTGCTCGCCGTTGAACTGCTTCTCCAGGTCGGTGAAGCCGCCCGCGACGAACGCGTCGATCGCGTCCTCGTGGTCGTACGAGTTCAGGTCGCCGATCACGATCGCCCGGCCGTCCGTCGCCACCGTGGTGTTGAGCCAGGTCGTGAGCGCCGTGGCGGCCGCCGTACGCAGCGCGCTGCAGTTGCCCTGTCCGTCGCCGAGGTCGGGGCTCTCGGCGCAGGCCGAGCCCTTCGACTTGAGGTGGTTCACCGACACCACGAACTCCTCGCCCGTCTCGGTCGATGCGAACCGCTGGGTGAGCCCCGGGCGGTTGCGCTCGTCCGACCAGGCGGGGTCGATCGCACTCGTCATGAGCAGGTGCGCGCCCACCGGGGCGACCGACGCCGGCTTGTAGATGATCGCCGTCGCGATGGCATCCGTGCCGATGACGCCTGTCGTGACGGGCACGTAGGTGCCCTCACCCACGCGCGCGTTGAGCGCGTCGGCGAGCGCCTGCACCGCCGTGCCGTTGTTCTCGATCTCGAGGAGCCCGAAGACGTCCGCGTCGATCTCGGCGAGCGCCGAGACGATCTTGTCCTGCTGGCGCTGGAACTCGTCGGCCGTGTCGGCACCCCGGTAGTAGTCGTCGTCGCTCGAGCTGGTCGGGGTCGGATCGATCGAGGTGAAGTAGTTCAGCACATTGAAGCTCGAGATCTTCAGGTCGCCGCCCACGTCCGGCAACTCCGGCCGCGGGTTGCCGACGGTGAAGTCGGCGCCCTCGGTCGGCTGCACGCCCCACACGTCGAAGCGGTAGTCCAGCACGCCGGTGGCGTTCTGCACGAGGTCGCCGCTGCGGAACGAGTGCTCGAGCGTGAACGTCCCGCCGTCGGGGTGGATCGCCGGGTCGGGGTTCTGGGTGCTGCGGCCGTCGTCGAGCGTGATGCTGTTGTCGAGGTTGGCGGCCGCCAGCGCGACGGCTGCCGCACCGGGCTCCACGACTGCCGTGGGGGTGTCGAGCCGGCCGTTGGTCAGCGTGATCGTGCCGAAGCGCCCGTACTCGAACGTCTCGCCGATCGCGAGCTTCTGCGGGAGCGTCACGTACATGCCCTCGAGCGCTTCGCGCTGCTCGACGGTGGCCGGCAGCTGCAGCGGCGTCGGCTCGGGGATGGTCGCACCGCCGGGGCAGACCTCCACGTCGGCCGCGACGATCTCGGTGAGCCCGAACTGCTCCTTGACCGCACCCGCGACGCTGACGCTCTCGCCGACGTTGACGGCGGTGCCGCCCGGGGCGTAGACGAAGATGCCGTCGGAGGTGGCCGTGTCGGCGTCGCCGCCGTCCTGCACGTAGTAGCCGTCGTAGCCGCCGGTCGACTGGAAGTCGCCGACGACGACACCCTTGATCAGCACGTTCTGCCCCTGGATCGGCGACGCCGCACCGGAGCCCTGGACGGATCCGATCGTCACCGGGGTGGCGGCGCAGTCCGCGACCGGGCCCGGGTCGGGGTCGGTCGGCGGTTCGAGAGCGCAGTCCGCGTCGTGCGCACCGAACCCGTCGAACGTGTCCGTTGCGAATCCTGTCCAGCCGACCGCCGGGTCGAAGGCGTCGGCGCCGTTCGTGTCGCCGAAGCACGTCTCCGCGGCGCGACGGAGGGTGTTGTCGGCCGTGGAGTTCAGGCCGGTGCCCCACTCGCTGCCGGGGTCGAACCCGATCTGCCCGATGACGTCGACGATGACGCCGTTCTTCACGAGGGCGACCGCGTCGTCGCCGTTGAAGAGCCCCGTGGTCGTGCCCGTCACCTGATCGGCGACCGCCAGGAGGGCCGCATTGGCCGCACCGTGGGCGAGCACGTAGACGTCATCCGCTGCGACGGAGCCGGTCAGCGGGATCGTCAGTCCGGCCGAGGCGCTGCCGTTCGAATACTGCTGAAGCGCGTATCCGGTCGTCGCGAGATTCACGCTCGCGGTCGACGGGTTGTAGATCTCGATCGCCTTGTTGTTCGACGATCCCTCGATGTACTCGCTGATGAGCAGATCTCCGGATGCCGCGGCCGCGGGTGCGGCGAAGGCAACCACGCCCGCCGCGGCGAGCGTGAGGGCCGCGACGGCGGCGGCGAATCTGCGGGGTGATGGGGACACGGGACCTCCACGTGAGGACGGCGGCCGGTGGACCGCGCAGGGGACCGCGGGCAGGCCGGTCGCCTCCCCGCTGGTCACAAGCTAGGGGAGCGGCATCCTCCGATGGAAGCCCTCGGGAGGAGAGATCCTTAACGTTCGGTGTCGCCTCGGTCCAGAATGGAACCCATGACCGCGACCGACGTGGCGCCCTTCCGCGTTGTGTTCGTATGCACCGGCAACATCTGCCGCTCACCGATGGCCGAGGTCGTGTTCCGGGAGTTCGCGGATTCCTCGGGCCTGGGCGCCCGAGTCGCCTCGACGAGTGCCGGCACCGGCGACTGGCACGTCGGCGAGCAGGCCGACCTGCGCACGATCGCGGCGCTCGAGCGTGCCGGCTACGACGGCGCCCATCACCGCGCGCGGCAGTTCACGCACGCCGACTTCGCACACAGCGACCTCGTGGTGGCGCTGGACCGCAGCCACGAGCGGATCCTGCACGGATGGGCGCGCACCGAGGGCGACGCCGACAAGATCGCGCTGCTGCTCTCGTTCGATCCAACCGCTCTCACGCTGGACGTGCCCGACCCGTACTATGCCGGGCCCGGAATGTTCGACGAGGTGCTCGGTATGATCGAGAGTGCGAGCCGGGCGCTCTTCCGGCAACTCGAACCCGCCATCCGCCCTGCGCCATGACCTCCGGTGCCATGACGCCGGATCGACGGTCGTCTTCGCCGAGACCGACGGGAGCCACCGTGACCTCACTTCCCCCGCAGCCCCTCAGCCCCCTCGACGGGCGCTACCGCCCCGCCGTCGGCGAACTGGGCGAGTACCTGTCCGAGGCCGGGCTGAACCGCGCCCGCGTCGAGGTCGAGGTGGAGTGGCTCATCGCCCTCACCGACCGCTCGCTGTTCGGCACCTCGCCGCTGCAGGACGACGACAAGGCGCGCCTGCGCGCGCTGTACCTCGAGTTCGGGCAGGCCGAGATCGACTGGCTCGCCGAGAAGGAGGCGGTGACGCGCCACGACGTCAAGGCCGTCGAGTACCTCGTGCGCGACCGGCTGTCGACCCTCGGCCTCGACGCCGTCGCCGAGCTCACGCACTTCGCCTGCACCAGCGAGGACATCAACTCGACCTCGTATGCGCTCACCGTGCAGCGCGCCGTTCGGCGCGTGTGGCTGCCGAAGCTGCGCGCCGTCATCGCCACGCTCACCCAGCTCGCCGCGGACCACCGCGACGCCGCGATGCTGTCGCGCACGCACGGCCAGCCGGCGACGCCCTCGACGATGGGCAAGGAGCTCGCGGTCTTCGCGTGGCGCCTCTCGCGCGTCGCCGACCAGATCGAGGGCGGCGAGTACCTCGCGAAGTTCTCGGGTGCGACCGGGACGTGGTCGGCGCACCTCGCAGCCGCCCCTGAGGTCGACTGGCCGGAGCTCTCGCGCGGGTTCATCGAGGGCCTCGGCCTCGACTTCAACATCCTGACCACGCAGATCGAGTCGCACGACTGGCAGGTCGAGCTGTACGACCGCGTCCGGCACGCCGGCGGCATCCTGCACAATCTGGCGACCGACATCTGGACCTACATCTCGATCGGCTACTTCACGCAGATCCCCGTCGCCGGCGCTACCGGCTCGTCGACGATGCCGCACAAGATCAACCCGATCCGGTTCGAGAACGCCGAGGCGAACCTCGAGATCGCGGGCGGACTGCTGGCGACGCTCTCGCAGACGCTGGTCACGAGCCGCCTGCAGCGCGACCTGACCGACTCGACGACGCAGCGCAACATCGGCGTCGCGTTCGGGCACGCGCTGCTCGCGCTCGACAACCTGCAGCGGGGTCTCGGTGAGATCTCGCTTGCCGAGGACGCGCTGCGGGCCGACCTCGACGCCAACTGGGAGGTGCTGGCTGAGGCGATCCAGACGGTCGTACGCGCCGAGATCGCGGCCGGCCGGTCGCAGATCACCGACCCGTACGCACTCCTCAAGGACCTCACCCGCGGCCGCCGCGTCGGCGGGCCCGAGCTCTCGGAGTTCGTGCGCGGGCTCGACATCGGCGACGAGGCGAAGGAGCGCCTGCTGGCGCTCACCCCCGCGACGTACGACGGGCTCGCCTCGAAGCTGGTCGACGAGCTCTAGCGCGTTCCATCACCCTTCGGTCGCTCAACGACCGCGTTCCTCGCTCGCTCAACGACCCAGGCAGAAGCTCCGGTCGCGGAGCGTGCGTCAGGCTTTCGGGTCTCCGGATGCCGCGGCACCTGGGTCCTCGCCCGGCTCCGGCTTCTCGGACTCGTCGTCGAACAGCACGGGCCGGTCGATCTGCTTCGTCACCTGGGCGGGGTCGACCGCGAGCAGCAGGAGCGAGACGATGAGCAGCACCGCGATGAAGCTGATGCCGGCGATGACCAGGGCGGTGACCACGGCGCGCTGCGCCTCGTCGGCGGTGCGCTGCTGGAAGAAGCCCATCGACACGAGCGTCACGACGCCCGCGAACAGAGCGGCGCCGAACGCCAGCCCGAGCAGCTGCAGGGGCTTCATCAGGTCGCGGCGGGTGGGGCTGTCGTGGCTCACGCGGAGTCCTTCTGCGGGGTGGTGTCGGCGGATGCGGGTGCCTCCGCCGTGACGCTCTCGGCGGTGTCCGGCTCGGCCGGGCGCGGCGAGAAGCCGGCGATGCCGAGGTAGACCGCGACGATCGCCGCGTAGCCGCCGAACAGCCCGACGCCGATCGTGATGCCGGTGAGGGTGAAGGTCGCGTGCGCCTCTTCGATCGTGTAGTTGAGCGCATACGCGGGCTGCACGAACAGCAGGGCGACGCCGAGCAGGATCGTGATGGCGCCGACGACGACGGCGTCGCGGCTCTCGGAGCGGGGGCCGACGAGGGCGGCCGGCCGGGCGTCGGCGACACCGGGCGCGATCTCGCGCCTCTCGCGATCACCGCGGAGCCCGCGCCACCCGGCGATGAGCTCGATGATGCCGCTGAGCAGCGCCCACACGATGACGATGACGAAGTAGCCGGTCACGGTGCGGAGCGGATAGAGACCGCCCGCCATGCCGGCGGCGACAGAGATGCCGCCGAGGGCGGCCGCAGGCCAGCGGCGGCGGGCGGGATACACCAGCCAGATCGCGAGCAGCAGCACCAGTCCGGTGGCGATCGCGAAGCCGCTGAAGACCGCGCTGCCCACAGCTGCCGAATGATCCGGCGAGAACGTGATCATGAGCGCCGCGAGGGCAGCGAACGCGGCGCGCGCGAGCTGCACATGGCGCACGGCGAACGTGCGGGAATCGGCTGAGGTCACGGTGATCCTGCGGAGGAGCGGGTTCTCAGAAGCGAGAACGGATGCCTTCAGTCTACGTGCGTCGTAGGTGACAGCATCCTGAACCCCCTCCCGGCCCCCGTCCTCGCGCCGTCAGGCGAGGGTGTCGAGGATGCCGGTGAGGAGCTCGAACGTGGTGAGCGGCGAGATGATCGCGAAGCGCAGCACAGGCTCGCCGGCGTGGGAGCTCGGCACGACGAACGCGTGCTGCTCCTCGAGGAGGCGGTCCGACCACGCCTCGTAGTCCGCGAGCGTCCAGCCCTCGCGGCGGAACACCACGACCGACAGCTGCGGCTCGCGCACGAGCGACAGCCCCTCGCGCGCCTCGATCTCGTCGGCGATTGCACGGGCGAGGTCGATGCCGTACTCGATGGTGGCGCGGTACTGCTCGGTGCCGTGGGTCGCGAGGGAGAACCACAGTGGCAGTCCGCGGGCGCGGCGGGTGAGCTGGATGGCGAGGTCGGACGGGTTCCAGTCGGGCTTCCCGGTCAGGGTGTCGAGGTACTCGGCCTTCTGCGTGTGGGCCGACAGCGCCAGCGCGGGCTCGCGGTAGATCAGCGCGCACGCGTCGAACGGCGCGAACAGCCACTTGTGCGGGTCGACGATGACCGAGTCGGCGAGCCCCACGCCGGCGAACGCCGGCCGCATCCGCTCGACGAGCATCGCCGCCAGCCCGTAGGCGCCGTCGACGTGGAACCACACGCCGCGCTCGCGAGCGACGGCTCCGACGCCCGCGATGTCGTCGACGATGCCGAAGTTCGTCGTGCCGCCGGTCGCCACGACGGCGAACACCGCGTCGCCGTGCTCGTCGAGCACCCGCGCAACCGACTCGCCGTGCAGGCGGCCGTCCGCGTCGACCTCGGCGGTCGCGACGTCCACGTCCATGACGGCGGCGGCCGACGCGATCGACGAATGCGCCTCCGCGCTGCACACGACCACCCAGCGCGGCGGCGCCGCGCGTCCCTCCTCGGCAGCGCGGCGCCGAGCGGCGTCCCGCGCCGTCACCAGGGCCGAGAGGTTGCCGATCGTGCCGCCCTGCACGAACACGCCACCCGAGCCCTCCGGCATCCCGAATTCCGAGGCGAGCCAGTGCAGCACCTCGTTCTCGGCGTAGACGGCGCCGGAGCCTTCCATCCACGAGCCCCCGTAGATGGCGGATGCCGACACCACGACGTCGAACGCCAGGGACGCCTTGGTCGGGGCCGAGGGGATGAAGGACAGATACCCGGGGTGATCGGTCGACACGCAGGACGGGGCGAGCACGTTCTCGAACAGCGCGATCGCGCGCCGCGAGCCGATGCCCTCCGGCGTGATCGAGCCCGATGCCAGCCGCTCCAGGTCGCGCGGTGTCATCGGCTTGTCGAGCGGCACGTTCTCGTACAGCGCCCGGCGCCGTGCGTACTCGAGGACGTCTTCGACGGTGTGGCGGGTGTCGGACGAGATGGCGTGCATCTCCTCCGGGGATGTCGCGGACATTGCGGCTCCTCGGTGTTCAGGGTGCAGATCACGCTAGACCACGGGCGCCGTTTCGGGACCGTGCGGGTTCGGGGCGCACCGTGCCCGGTCGGGGCGTGGCGCGTGCGCCCCAGGAGTTCGCAGTGCGCCCCGAACCCCGGGTGGATCACGAGTCCACCATCAAGCAGGAATGGAGAAGCGCGCCCGCGGACCGCGTCGTAGCGTGAGATCACGAGCCGCGAAAGCGGCCCCACGAACGCGAAGGAGAACGAAATGGCCGAGAAGACTTCATCCGACGGACTGAGTGACATCGAGCGCCAGGCTGTCAAGGATCGCGCCAAGGAGCTGCGCGCTCAGGCCAAGGCGGGAAAGAACCGCGAGGCGGGCACGAAGCAGGTGCTGGAGGCGATCGGCAAGCTCGAGGGCACCGACAAAGTCCTGGCGGAGGGCCTGCACAAGGTCGTCTCCGACACCGCGCCCGACCTCGTGCCGAAGACGTTCTACGGCTTCCCCGCCTACGCGAACGGCGACGGCAAGGTCGTCGTCTTCATCCAGCCGGCGTCGAAGTTCAAGACCCGCTACGCCACGATCAACTTCGACGAGCCCTCACGGCTGGACGACGGCGAGATGTGGCCGATCGGCTTCGCGGTGCTCGCGTGGACTCCCGAGGTCGAGAAGAAGATCACCCAGCTGGTGAAGAACGCCGTCGCCGAGCCCGCCTGAGGCCTACCTCGTCGCCTCGCCGCCGTCGCGCGCCGGGCGATCGGCGGCGCGGTCGGCGGCGCGGTCGGCGGCGCGGTCGGCGTGACCCAGCGCACGCCCGGGAGCGATGCGGTCACGCACCCGCCGCTTGAGGACGACGATGTCGGGGAAGCCGCCGTCCGCGGTGCGTGACCACACGAGCTCGTCGTCGGCATACACCTCGAAGATGCCGCCGGTGCCGGGCTCGAGGGTGGCGCCGCCCCCCATGAGCTCGGCCTGGAACGTCGTCAGCAGCTCCTGGGCGATCCATGCCGCGCGGAGCATCCACGCGCATTGCGTGCAGTAGACGACCCGGACGCGGTGCGTCATGCGACGTCTCCGTCCGGGGCGAGGAACTCCAGCGCCGCGTCACGGAACGCGCGCGACCCGGGGGTGTTGAAGTGATGCCGGCCCGGGATCTCGACGAAGGTGCCGTTCGGCGCGGTCGCCGCCAGCGTCCGGGAGCGCTCGAGGATCGCGTCGTCCGAACCGGTGGCGAAGAGGACCGGCTGGGCCGGGGGACGCGCGGGATCCGGGTCGGCGTCGCCGAACCGCATCCCCTCGGCGAGCGCGATGAGCGCGCGCAGGTCGTTCTGCGGCACGCGCTCGGCGAGTCGCACGTAGTTCTGCGTGACGGCGTCGGCCACCGGTATGCCTTCCTCGGCATACGCCCGGGCCTGATCGATGCGCAGGCGTCCGAGCGGTCGGCCGTCGGGGATGCCACCCAGCACCGCGCGGCTGATGTGCTCCGGCGCGTCGACCGCGAGCTGCCACCCGACCCGGGCGCCGAGGGAGTATCCGACGTACCGCACGGCGTCGACGAGGTAGGTGTCGAGCACCGCGATCAAGTCCCCGACGAACGCGGTCATGGAGTACGCGCGGGGATCGTCGGGCTTGTCGCTGGCCCCATGGCCCCGCTGGTCGACCCCGATGACCCGGTAGCCCGCCGCGGTCAGCATCCGCACCCAGCCGGTCTCGACCCAGTTGTCACGGCAGCTCGATGCGAATCCATGCACGCACAGGACGGCGTCGGCGTCGGGCTCGCCCCAGGCGTAGGTCGCCAGCTGGTACCCCTCGTTCGACATGATGAAACTGGGCTGCGGCATCTCGGTGCGCACGACGGGGGCGACGGCATCCATACCCGCCATTCTGCTCCCACCCGCGCCGGCACCGCCGCAGCCGCACATGTCGCGCAACGACCCCGCACCATCGGGTCAGCCCGCGGAGATTACGCTTCTCGACGCCGAATCGCAACGGGCTGAGCGTTCACGGCTGTTCCGCCTAACGTCGCGGCATGAGCATGGACGACCCCCGCGGTTCACGCCCGACGGAGCCCCTGGCCCCGCGGCGCACCGACACCGACCTCGACCGCAATGGCGTGGCCGACAGCCGTGACGCGTCTCTGCGCGACACCGTCGTGGCTCGCGAGCACGAGCGTTTCGGCGGCATCAAGCTCGGCGCCGCCTTCTTCGGATGGCTCGCGGCCCTGGGCGCGCTGGTTGCCCTCACCGCCGTGGTCGCCGCGATCGGAGCGGCGACCGGCCTGGCCTCGCCTGAGACCGTCGAAGACGCGGTCGATGCCGCCGACCAGAACATGGGCGCGGCGACCATCATCGGAGCGATCGCGATCGCCGTCGTGCTGTTCGTCGCCTACTTCGCCGGCGGCTACGTCGCCGGGCGCATGGCGCGGCTGAGCGGGGCCAAGCAGGGTCTGGCCGTCTGGCTCTGGGCGATCGCCATCGCCATCGTCGTAGCCGTCGTGACGGCCATCGCCGGGGCGCAGTGGGACATCCTGGCGAACATCGACATCTTCCCCCGCATCCCCGTCACCCCCGACGCGGCGACTTGGACCGGCATCCTGACCGCCATCGGCGCCGCCGTGATCACGCTCATCGCGGCGGTCCTCGGCGGAGCGGCCGGAATGCGCTACCACCGCCGCGTCGACCGCGCAGGCTTCGGCGACGAGCGGGTCTGAACCTCTATCCACCACGAGAAAGGAGATCCACCATGGGTCTGGACGATGACATCAAGCACAACATGGAAGACGTCAAGGGCAAGGCGAAGGAGGCGGTCGGAGACGCGACCGACAACGAGCGCCTGCAGGCCGAGGGCGTGGCCGACCAGGCCAGCGCCAAGGTCAAGAAGGCCGGTCAGGACGTGAAGGACGCGTTCACCGACGACCGGTGATCTGCCGGCGACGGTGCCCCGGGTCCCCGGCGGGTCCGGGGCATCGTCGTGTCCGGGGCCGGAGGCCCGCGTCAGAAGACATCCCAGTCCCGCGCACGTTCGACGAGTGCGTCGATGACCCGCGTGGTCGCGGCCGTCGGCGGCGCTCCCGCGCGGATCGCGAGGTGCAGGGTGTTGATCGGCGCCTCGGCGGATCGGTGGACCAGCTCCACGGCGCCGGCGCCGATCGCGGGCTCCGCCAGGTAACGCGGCAGGGCCGAGATCCCAGCGCCCGCGATCACCGCCGCGAGCACCGCCCGGAGGTCGGGCACGGTCATCGCCACCGCGTTGGCGGGACGGTGCCCGAACTGGCTGCGCCAGTAACGCCGCACGATCGACAGATCGGCGTCGTAGGCGACCAGCGGCAGATGCCGGAGGGCCTCGGCGGGATCGGCGGCCAGGCGATGCGGGTCGATCGTGCCGGCGAGCGAGGGCGCACCGACGAGAACGAACTCCTCGTCGACGAGGCCCCGATAGCGGATGCCGCGCATCGGCGTCCGCACCGATGACACCACGACGTCGAGACCGCCGCCCGAGAGCCGCTCGAGCAGGTCGTGCGCGAGGCCGAGGGAGAACTCCAGACGCACGCCGCGGGTGGTGAGCGGCGCCAGCGCGGGAACGACGCGTGCCGCGACCACATCGCTCGCGCCGCCCACTCTCACCGTCTCCACCGCGCCGGTGTCGGGCACCGTCCACACCTCGCGCAGGCGGTCGACCGGTGCGGCCACGCGTGCAGCGAGTGCATCACCGGCGGGTGTGGGGGTCGCGCCGCGCACCGATCTCGTGAAGAGCGGCGTTCCCAGCTCTGCCTCGAGGCGGGCGATCCGCTCGCTCACCGACGGCTGGCTGAGGCTGAGGCGCGCGGCCGCCGCCGTGATCGAGCCCGCGCGGTGCACCTCGAGGAACGTGTACAGCAGGTCGAGCTCTTGCATGCAACAGTCCTTCCATCAGGAAACCTATGGCTGGATCCGATCATAGGAAATGACGGTGATGGGTACCGGGTTTCCTCCACAGCGGCTCGCACGGGTCGCAGAACGGGAGAAGAACATGGCACACGTACTCATGGCCGTCACCGGCGCCGATGCGATCGCCCTCACGGACGGCACGGCCCACCCGACCGGATTCTGGGCGGAGGAGCTGGTCGAGCTGCACCGGGGACTCGTCGCCGCCGGGCACCGGGTCGACATCGCGACCCCCGGCGGCGTTCGCCCGACGGTAGATCCCGGCAGCCTCTCGGGAGATTCCGCCCAGGCGCTGCGCGACTACCTCGCGTCGATCGACGGACTGCTCGCGCACCCGCGGGCACTCGCCGACGTCCGCGACGGCGAGTACGACGCGATCGCACTGCCGGGCGGTCACGGGCCGATGGTGGACCTCGCGGTCGACGCCGATCTCGGACGCCTGCTGATCGACGCGGTCGACCGGGATGCGGTGGTGGGCGTGCTGTGCCACGGGCCCGCGGGGCTCCTCAGCGCGGTGCGCGAGGACGGCTCGTTCGCGTTCGCGGGCCGCCGGCTCGTGGTCTTCACCGACCACGAGGAGCGGCAGGGCGGCCTCGGCGACGCCTCGCCCTATCTCGTCGAGACCCGTCTGCGCGAGCTCGGCGCGGTCGTCGAGCCGGGCGAGCCGTGGTCCGTCACGGTCGCGACCGACGGAGCGCTCGTGAGCGGTCAGAACCCGCAGTCGAGCGTCGCGACCGCGCAGCGCCTGGTCGAGGTGCTCGCGGCGCACTGAGGCACCACGGATGCCGCGACCACGGCCACCCCGGAGCCCGCCGCACCGCCGGGGCGCGGAGAGACCCCCGCTCTCCCGCGTGCCGGCTCAGCCGACCGGCTGCTGGAGCTCGGTCACCCAGGTCGACTGCGGCCCGTCCGCCTGCAGGTACACCTCGCGGGACGGGCCCGCGAACGTGCCGCCGTCGGCGATCACCGCTCCCATGAACGCGCCCCAGGCGGCGCCGATGCCGGACATCTCGCCGCGGTAGGTCGTCACCGCCGCCCGCTCCACGGCGGGGAGGTCGACCACCTGCCAGGCGTCGCCGGGAACCGGTTCGTCGCCGGCGACCCACGAGACCCACACCCGCAGGTCGTCGGTGCCCTCCATCGGCTCGTACCAGAACGTGCCCGGCTCGCGATAGTCGACGCCGGCGGCGTCCAGGGCCGAGTGCAGCGACGGCAGGATGCGGTCGATCGCGGCGGGCACGTTCTCACCGCCCGGCGCGACGTCGGTGGCCGCGTAGACCGTGACGGGTTCGAGGCGGCGGTATTCGAGGTCGGTCATCTGCGCTTCTCCTTCGAAGTTCCGGTGTCGCCCATCCGGCGGCCGGTGTCGCGGCATCCGGGGACCGCCGCGGCGCGGGCGCTGCGACGGGTTCCAGGGGAGACCACCTCCGACCATGGCATATCCCCGCCGCGCAGACGACCCCCCCCTCGACACAGCCCGACCGTCGCAGGGCGCGCACACCAAGAAGAAGACGGATGCCGCGGGCCGCGGCATCCGTCTTCCTGCGGCGTGTGCGCCCCAGCGCCTCAGGGCACGCGGTAGCCCGCCGCGCGGAACAGCTCGTACCACTCGGCGCGCGTGAGGCGGAGGTCGGAGCCCTCGGTGGCCGCGCTCACACGCTCAGGGGTCGTCGTGCCCAGCACGACCTGCATCAGCGCGGGATGGCGCGTGATCCACGCGACCGCGATCGCGATGGCCGGCACGTCGTACGCGGCGGCCAGCCGGTCGATGACGGCGTTCAGCTCGGGGTAGTCCGGCGAACCGAGGAAGACGCCGTTGAAGAACCCCGCCTGGAACGGCGACCACGCCTGGATGGCGATGTCGTGCAGGCGGCAGTAGTCCACGATCCCGCCGCCGTCGAGGGTGAGCGACTGCTCCTCGCCCTGCATGTTCCCCGCGACGCCCTGCGCGATCGACGGGGCGTGGGTGATCGAGAGCTGGATCTGGTTCGCCACGATCGGCTGGCGCACGGACTTCTTCAGCAGGTCGATCTGTCGCGGGGTGTGGTTCGAGACGCCGAACGCGCGCACCTTGCCCGCCGCCTCGAGCTCATCGAAGGCCCGCGCGACCTCGTCGGGCTCGACAAGGGCGTCCGGCCGGTGCAGCAGCAGGATGTCGATGTAGTCGGTGTCGAGGGCGCGCAGCGACCCCTCGACCGCCGAGACGATGTGGTCGTACGAGAAGTCGAAGTACGGCCCCTCGCGGACGATGCCGGCCTTCGTCTGGATCGTGATCTGGGCCCGCTCCGACGCGGTGAGCTGCATGGCCTCGGCGAACCGCCGCTCGCAGCCGTGCACGTCGCGGCCGTAGACGTCGGCGTGGTCGAAGAAGTCGATCCCGGCATCGCGGGCGGTGCCGACGAGGGTGCGCACCGCATCGTCGTCGAGGTCCTGGATGCGCATGAGCCCCAGCACCACGTTGGGTGCGGGACGCTCGACGCCGGTGAGTTCGATGGTCTTCATTGGTCCGCTCTCGGTTCGGGTGTGCCGGGCCTCCCGCGCGCGGTCGGCCCGTCCTGCGCGCTCCACGCTAGGCAGTGGAGACAAAGAAGTCCAACAACTGTATGTTGTGTGATTGAGAATCATCGCGAATGGATACCGCATCCGCGCGGCGAGGGAGGTCTCATGGAGCACCGTCAGCTCGAGTACCTGGTGACCCTCGCCGACGAGCGCGCGGAAGCCGCAGCCGCATGACCGTCGTGCTGGTGGAGGGCGAGAGCGACCGCATCGCCCTCCAGACGCTCGCCATCCGGATGGGGATCCGGATGCCGCAGGTGCGCGTCGTCGGCGGTTCCAAGGGCGCCCGGCGCGTGGCCGCCGAGCTCGCCGGCAGCCGGCTGCTGGGGCTCGTCGACCAGGGCGAGCGGCACGACTTCGAGCGGGTGCTCGACGACGTCTTCGTCTGCGACCCCGACCTCGAGACCGAGTTCGTGCGCGCCCTCGGCATCCCAGGAGTCGAGGCAGTGATCGCCGAGCAGGGTGAGCTGGCGTCGTTCCGCGGCCTGCAGCGGCAGCCCTTCCAGCGCGGTCGCCCCGTCGAGGCGCAGCTCGCACGGTTCTTCGGCGGCCGCAGCGGCAACAAGGCCCGCTACGCGCAGCTCCTGGCCGAGGCCGTTCCGCTGGACCGGATGCCGCCGCCGCTGGCCGCGCTCCTCGCCGCCGTCTGACGGGCTGACCGCCGGTGCGCGTGGGCGGTGAGCTGCGAGGAGCGTTCGGTCGTTGAGCGAGCGAGGAACGAGCGAGACGAAACGCCCCGAACCCGTCGCCGGCGGCATCCGTCTGCCGTGATGAGGGCGTTCTCACGCGCCGCTCGCTCCCCGTTCACCGAGTCGTCGCAGGCTCGTCGCCGGCCGGTCAGCGTGCGGTCCGGCGGTCGCGGTTGCGTCGGGGACATGAGTCGATTCCCCACCCGACGCGTCCCGCCGCGCCTTCTCGCCGCGGCAGCAGCGACGGTCACCGCCGTCGCCCTCCTCCCCGCCACCGCCGCCTCCGCCCAGCCGGTGCCCGCCGCGTCGGCGACGCCGTCGTCGCCGTTCGTGCAGGCGCACGTGCCGACGCTCGTCGCCCGGGCCACGCTCTCGGCCGATCACCTCGAACCCGGGCCGGCATCGGGCGCGCTCGCGAGCCCCGCGAACGGCCGCACCGGGCCCTGGGACGGCCAGGTCATCCCGGGATTCTCGGCCGCCATCGACAACGGCGACGGCACGTTCTGGGCACAGCCCGACAACGGGTTCGGCACCAAGGGCAACTCGGCCGACTTCCTGCTGCGCAACTACCTCGTACGGCCGGCGTGGCAGACCGCCGACGGCGGCACCGGCGAGATCCAGGTCCAGCGCTTCATCTCGTACAACGACCGCAACGGCGTGCTCGACTTCCCGATCGTGAACGAGGGCACTACGGAGCGCCTGCTCACCGGCGGCGACTTCGACATCGAGTCGGTGGTCAAGGCCAAGGACGGGTCGTTCTGGGTCGGCGAGGAGTTCGGTCCCTTCCTGCTCCACTTCGACGCCGAGGGCACGCTGCTCGAGAAGCCGTACGCGCTCGACGGCGCGAAGTCGCCGCAGAACCCTTACCTGCAGGCGGGCGAGACCCCGCGGGTGCGGGCGAGCCGCGGCTTCGAGGCGATGGCCGCCTCGGTGAACGGCCGCTACCTCTATCCGGTCGTCGAGGGCTCGTACGCCGACGACGACGACCTGCGTCGTCGCGAGATCCTCGAGTTCGACACGCGTGCGGGCGAGTACACCGGCCGCACCTGGAGCTACCAGACCGACCAGGAGCCGAACGTCATCGGCGACGCGTTCACCGTGCGGGGCGACGTGCTCATCCTCATCGAGCGCGACGACTTCGAGGGCGAGCAGTCGGTGACGAAGCGCGTCTACGAGGTGGACCTGCGCCGCACCGACGCCGAGGGCTACCTCGAGAAGACGCTGGCGCTCGACGCGCTGCGCATCGCCAACCCCCACGGCATCGGTGCGGGCGACGGCTACGGCACCGGCGAGATCTATTCGCTCCCGGTGCAGTCGTTCGAGACCGTCGTGCAGCTGAAGGACGGCAGCCTGCTCATCGGCAACGACAACAATTACCCGGGCAACGACGCGCGCATCCCCGGCACCCCCGACGACACCGAGTTCGCGATCATCGACCTCGACAAGACCAAGATCGAGCCCTCGACCGTGAGCCTGATCGGGCACCGCGGTGCGAGCGGGTCGCGCCCCGAGCACACGCTGGCCGCGTACGAGGCGGCGATCGTGCAGTGCGCCGACTACATCGAGCCGGATGTCGTCTCCACCAAGGACGGCGTGCTGGTGGCGCGCCACGAGAACGAGATCAGCGGGACGACGGATGTCGCGACCCGGCCAGAGTTCGCCGCCCGCCAGACCACGAAGGTCATCGACGGCGTCTCGATCACCGGCTGGTTCACCGAGGACTTCACGTTCAGCGAGCTGCGGACGCTGCGTGCCAAGGAGCGTCTGCCCCAGACGCGTCCGGCCAACACGGCGTTCGACGGCCTGTACGTGATCCCGACGCTCGACGAGGTCATCGACCTCGCCCGGCACTCGGTCAGCTGCGACGGCCGCACCGTGGGCGTGTACCCCGAGACGAAGCATCCGTCGTACTTCGACTCGATCGGCCTGTCGCTGGAGGAGCCGCTCGTCGCGGCGCTGCAGGCGAACGGCCTCGACCGCGCGGACGCGCCCGTCATCGTGCAGAGCTTCGAGACCGCGAACCTGCGCGACCTCGACGGCCTGACCGACGTGACGCTCGCGCAGCTCGTGAGCGGATCGGGTCGGCCGTACGACTTCACGCTCGCGGGCGATACCCGCACCTACAGGGACCTGGTGACGCCCGCCGGGCTGGCTGAGATCGCCACGTATGCCAACGGAGTCGGCCTCGAGAAGTCCGTCATGATCCCCCGCACGGCAGAGGGCCGTCTGGGCACGCCAACGCCGGTCATCGCCGACGCGCACGCCGCGGGCCTCTCGGTGCACGGCTGGACGTTCCGCGCCGAGAACCAGTTCCTCCCGCTGGAGTTCCGCTCCAGCGCCGACCCGAACGCGTACGGCGACCTCGCCGGTGAGCTGACGGCGTTCATCGCCGCCGGCATGGACGGGGTCTTCAGCGACCACCCCGGCATCGCCGCGGTGACCATCGACACGGTGACCCTCGCGGGCTGAGCCCACGAGACGCCGGACGGGGCGGGGGATGCTGCGGCATCCTCCGCCCCGTTTCGATCGTTGAGCGAGCGAGGAACGTGGTCGTTGAGCGAGCTTGCGAGTCGAAACGCAGCGACGAAACGCCCCGGCCACGACGCAGACGAGCGGCTCGGCGCGTTTCGTCTCGGTCGCTGGCGCTCCCTCGCTCAACGACCGTGGGTTCGGTGTGGGGTGACGAGGCCCGAACCCGCGGCCGCACCAGCCCGCGGCATCCGTTCCCGCCTGTGTCAGCGCACGCGGCGGCCGTGCGCGATGTCGATGAGGCGCGACAGCACCTCGCCACCCGAGCGCAGGCCGTTGTGCTCGTGCTCGCTGGTGATCCACGGCGTCACGCCGGGAAGCAGCCGTGCGGTCTCCATCGAGAACTCGAACGGCACGTAGAGGTCGTTGGCGTAGACGGCGGCGGCGCCGCGGGCGCCCGATGCAGCGATCGCGTCGGCGTCGTACAGCTGCGGCCAGGCGAACTCGGCGAGCTCGAGGGTGACGTCGCGCCACGGCTGCAGGCCGGGAACCGTGTCGAGCCACTCGCGGCGGACGTGCTCGCCGGTGAAGAGCGTCGGGTCGTCCCGGAAGTCGTCGGGCTCGGTGCGCTCGGCCGACCAGTCGGTCGCGTGCCCGTCGGCGTAGCTCGACTCGTGGAACACGTAGTACAGCGGGTTGCGCGCGTCGAACGGCATCGCGGCGGCGAGGTCGTGGCGGAAGGCGTTGGTGTGCGGCTCGAGCTCGAGCAGGCTCCACAGCTTCTGCCACCCCTCGTTCGTCCCGAGCGCCGAGCCGGCCGAGCGCACCCGCGAGGCGGAGGCCACTTCGCCGTCCGGCATCACGATGGCACCCGCGTCCGCGAGGTCGACGATCCGGCGCATCGCGTCGCGGTGCGCTGGGAATCGCCGGTAGTAGCGCTCGGACGCCTCGCGCATCTTGTCGTAGGTGAGGGCGTACACATCGTCGGGATGCCGGCCCACGGCGCTGAGGCCGCCGGTGATGTACACGTGCTCGAGGGATCCGGCATCCGTGGAGAGATAGGCGAGGGTCGTGAAGCCGCCGAAGGACTGCCCCAGCACGCTCCAGGTCGAGGCGCCCAGCTCCTCGCGCACCGCCTCGCAGTCCCGCACGATCGCGTCGGCCCGCAAGTGCGTGATGTACTCCGCGAGCTCGCCCGTGCCGCGCTCGAGGTCGCGGTCCGAGACCGGTGTCGACAGCCCGGTGCCCCGCTGGTCGAGCAGCACCAGACGGTAGTGCTCGAGAGCCTCGTCGAGCCACGACGGCCCCTGCGGAGCGTGGAAGGCGCGGGGCGCCTCGTGCCCCGGCCCGCCCTGGAGGAACACGAGGTACGGGAGCTGCTCTCCGCCCTCGCGCGTGACCACGGCGGCATGGATGTCGATCGTGCGGGCGTCCGCCGGATCGCCCCACACCAGCGGGACGGTGAGGGTGTGGTCGTCGATGGTCAGGTCCTGCATGCGGCGCGTCGTCACGGACATGCGTACGAGCGTAGGGGCACTCGCCGACGCCGTGCCTGCGCCGCCACTCTCGGGGGTCACGACACGCCGCAACGCCGCGGGGGTAAGGACGTTCTGCGCCTGCTGAAGGAGCGCGCCCGGCTCGCGGTGCACAGCACGCGGCAATGCGACGCCCGGTCGTTGAGCGAGCTTGCGAGTCGAAACGCAGAGACGAATCGCCTCGAGCCTCCGAGCGGACGTCTTACGGCGTGTGCGTTTCGTCCCGGTGGTCGAGCATTCTGAGACCGCGTGCCGTGACGATGAAGTCGTCGACGTTGCGCAGGTGCTCGCGCACGCTGCGCTCGGCGTCGACGGCGATCGCGCCGGCGTCGGCGGTCGCCGCGACGGCGACGAGCGCGTCGCCCTGGAGGCGGTGTCCCACCCAGCGGAGGCGGACGCGGTCGATCCGCGCGACGCCGTCGACGTGCGCGAGCGCGTGCTCGGCGCGGTCGACGAGCTCCGGCTCGACGCCGTCGAGGAGGCGGCGGCCGACGCTGCGCACGGTGCCGATCAGGAGCACGAAGATCGCCGCCGCGATCACGAGACCGACGATCGGGTCGGCCAGCGGGAAGCCGAGGAGCACGCCGATGCCGCCCAGCACCACCGCGAGCGAGGTGAAGCCGTCGGTGCGGGCATGCACGCCGTCCGCCACGAGCGCGGCGGACCCGATGCGCTTGCCCACGCGGATGCGATACACGGCGACGATCTCGTTGCCGGCGAACCCGATCACGCCCGCGGCGATCACCCACCCGAGGTTGTGAAGCGGCTGCGGGTGCAGCATCCGATCGATCGCCTGCCAGGCCGCCACGATCGCCGAGAGCGCGACGACGAACACGATGAACAGGCCCGCGAGGTCTTCGGCGCGGCCGAGCCCGTAGGTGTAGCGACGGGATGCCGCGCGCCGGCCGAGCACGAACGCGATCCACAGCGGCACGGCCGTGAGGGCGTCGGAGAGGTTGTGGACGGTGTCGGCGAGGAGCGCGACCGAGCCGCTGAAGAACACCACGATCGCCTGCAGCACCGTGGTGGCGAGCAGGATCACGAGGCTGATCTTCAGCGCGCGGATGCCCGCGGAGTTCGCCTCCATCGCATCGTCGATCGAATCCGCCGCGTCGTGCGAGTGCGGCACGAACACCTCGTGGAGGAACCCTCGCAGCCCGCCCGGGTGGGAGTGGTCGTGGTCGCCGTGGTCGTGCTGCTCCGCGGCCTGCGCGCTCATTCGGCGCCCTTGTCGGCGTGGTGGTGGCGGGGCGTGCCGCCGAGCGAGTGCTCGGCCTGGTGGATCGCGTCGGCGACGAGGCGGGAGGCGTGCTCGTTCTCGAGCCGGTAGAACACCCGCTGCCCCTCCTGGCGCGTCGAAACGATGCGCGCGAGCCGCAGCTTCGCCAGGTGCTGCGACACGGCGGCGGGCGACTTGTCGACGATGTCGGCGAGGTGGTTCACCGACAGCTCGCCGGCGTCCTGCAGGGCGAGCACGATCCGCACGCGGGTCGCGTCGGCCAGCATGGCGAACACCTCCACCGCGAGTTCGACGAAGCTGCTGTCGACCGCGTATCCGCATCCCTGCTTATCTGCACTCATACGCAGATACTACGTCCATCGGCTCGCAACCGCACACGGGCAGCGGTCCGGCGTGAGCCGGGGGCAGGCGAAGCTCGCGGGCAAGACTCGCGCTCGGCGGGCAAGACCCTCACCCCCACCGGGACAGGGCATGCGCGGCGAGACCGAGGGCGCCGTCCCATGGCTCGACGGGAATCCTCGGTCTCGGCGAAACCGGGACTCCCACGCGCCGCTGCACCGCAGGCCGGACTCAGCCGCCGGCGCTGCGCCGCTCGCGGTCGGACGCGCGCAGACGCCGGCGCCGACGACGCGGCGGAGTCGGCGTCGCCGTCTGCGCGGCGGTCGGCAGCACGATGGGCTGCGTGACCACGGCGTCGACGACCATCGAGCCGTCGGTGGGACCGATGACGGCGATGGGCGTGGTCGGCGTCGCGACCATCGGAGTGATCGGAGCCGATGCCAGCTGCCGGTGGGCGTGGATGTACGCGGGAACGAGCACGACGACGGCCCCGAGCCAGGCGAGCGGGTTGCTGGCCGCGACGCCGATGAAGCCGAAGATGCCGCCGAGCACGACCGCCGCGCCGACGCGCATGAAGAGCTCGATCACGCCGGTCACCGTCGGGATGAGCGTGTGGCCGAGACCCTGCAGTGCACCGCGCAGGACGAACAGGATGCCGAGGATCCAGTAACTCGCCCCGTTGATCGCGAGCATCTGCGCGGCGAGGTCGACGACCTCGTCCGCCTCCTGGCCGACGAACAGCTGCACCAGCGCGGCGCCGAAGGCGATGAGGAGGACGCCGAGCACGATCGCGGCCGCCACCGACATCCACGTCGCCTGGGTGACGCCGCGGCGGATGCGGTCGGGCCGGCCGCCGCCGTGGTTCTGAGCGACGAACATCGACACGGCGAGGCCGAGCGACTGCAGGAGGGCGACGGCGAGGCCGTCCACGCGGGATGCCGCGGTGTAGGCCGCGACCGCGTCGGCGCCCAGCTCGTTGAGGGCGACCTGCACCGACAGCGTCCCGATCGCGATGATCGAGGCCTGGAAGCCCATCGGCAGGCCGAGGCGCAGGTGCTCGGCAAGCTCTGCGCGGCTGACGCGCCAGTCGTCGCGGCGGACGTGGAGCACCGGCATCCGTCGACGGACGAACTCGAGGCACAGCAGCACCGAGATCGCCTGCGAGACGACGGTGGCGACGGCGGCGCCGCCGACACCCCAGCCGAACGTGCCGACCATGAGGATGACCAGCACGACGTTGAGAGCGCAGGCCAGCGCGAGGAAGACGAGCGGCGTGCGCGAGTCGCCGATGGCGCGGATGATCGCCGACAGGTAATTGAAGAACATCATCGCGCCGGCGCCGAGGAAGCTGATCTGGGCGAAGACGACCGCATCGTCCATGAGCTCGGGCGGCGTCTGCAGCAGCACGAGCAGCGGCCCCGCCAGGAGAGGCGCGCCGACGGTGAGCAGCAGCGTGCACGCGCCGGTGAGGATCGTGCCCGCCGCGACCGACCGGCGCACGGCCGCATAGTCGCGAGCGCCGAACGCCTGCGCCGTGGGAATCGCGAAGCCCGACGTCAGGCCCCACGCGAACCCGAGCAGCAGGAACAGCATGCTGCCCGTCGCACCCACCGCGGCGAGCGCGTCGACGCCGAGATGGCGTCCGACGACGATCGCATCGACGAACTGGTACAGCTGCTGGACGACGTTGCCGATGAGCAGCGGGACGGCGAACACGACGATGACGCGCCAAGGGCGGCCCGTCGTCAGGGCGGTGGTCATGAGGCGGCTCTCGAAGGAGAAGGCGAGGAGAGGGAAGGATGCCGCACCAGCAGGCGACGGGCGACAGTCGACCAGTGTATCGAATCGATTCGGGAAGTCACCAGCCTCGGGGGAGGAATTCGTCGCGATCCGCCGTCGTCGTCGGTCCTCCTCCGGCGAGCCGGGGCGCGTGCCCAGCGGGTCGGCGGGCGGAGTGGCGAGCGAGCCGCGTGCGCGGACTCAGTCCGAGTCGGGAAGGATGCGCATCTCACGGAGGGGCGGCGAGAGGACCGCGATGAGCGCGGCGACAGCGAAGACGACCATCACGGCGACGAGCGTCCACTGGTCCCCGACGAGGCCGACCGCCGCACCGCCGGCGAGGGCGCCGAGCGCCGCCGCGGTCCGGTTGGCCGAGCGGATGTTCGCATTGACGCGTCCGAGCAGGGCATCTGGCGTCACCGCCTGCCGGAGCCCCATCTCGTTCGCGTTCTCGACACCGGCCGCGAGCCCGTGAATTGCGAGCGCCATATAGAGGAGTACCGGTCCCGCGGACAGCCACGCCGTCGCCGCGACCAGCAGCCAGGCGATCGGATAGGCCGCGCGGGCGACGATGATCGCCGGCCCGGTGCCCAGCCATGACCCGAGTCTCGCCGCGAAGGTCGCGCCGAGCAGAGCCGCCGATCCCGACACGGCCAGCAGCAGTCCGAAGGTGAACGCGGTGAAGCCGAGCGACCGCAGCGCCAGGAGTGAGAGCACGGTGAACGCGATGCCGTTCGCGAAGAACCAGACGTGCGTCGACACCGCGAGCGGGCCGAGCGTCGGGTGCGCGTACGCCCAGCGCAGCCCCTCGCGGATCTCGCGCAGGAGATTGCGGTCGGGGCGGCGCTCGCGAGGCTCGTCCACGCGGATGCTCCCGTTCAGCAGCGCATCGACGAGGTAACTGACCGCGTCGACCAGGAGCGCGATGGGAGCACCCAGCAAGCCGACGAGCCCGCCGCCCAGTGCCGGGCCCACCGTCTGGGCTGCGGCATCCGTCTGATCCAGGCGCGCATTCGCCACCACCAGTCGCGACCGCGGCACGAGCCGGGGCAGGAACGACTGCGTCGCCGCGAACCCGAACACCGAGAACGAGCCGAACAGCAGCAGGAGCACCACGAGCATCCAGATCTCGAGCATGCCGGTCAGCCAGAGCACCGGGATCGCGCCGAGCGACACCGCCCGGCCGATGCTGGACCAGACGAGGATCGGCCTGCGGCGCCAGCGATCCGTGTACGCGCCGGCGATCAGCCCGAGAACGGCGTACGGCACGAACTGCGCCGCGTTGACGATGCCGACCTCCGCCGGCGTCGCCGCGAGCAGCTGCACCACGAGCACCGGCATCGCGACGGCCGAGACGGCGGTCCCGAACGAGCTGATCGCGGCCGCCGCCCAGTAACGGGCGAACGACGACCGGGGGACGGGCCCGGGTGCGCCCCGGTCCTCGTCGGGCACGCTCACGATGCCGGGCCGCGCGTCGTCATCCCATCCACGACGTGCGACCGAAGCGCTCCCAGCGCTCGACGACGCGCGAGCCGGCATCCGTACCCGGCTCATAGACCGCGCGCCCCTCGATGAACACGCGCTGCACGCGCGAGTCGACGGCGAGCGGGTCGCCCGACCACACGACCACGTCGCCGTCCCGGCCGGGCTCGAGAGCGCCGACGCGTTCGTTCAGACGGAGGATGTCGGCAGGGTTGGTCGTCAGTGCCTCCAGCGCCGTCTCGGCGGGGAGGCCCTCGCGCACCGCCAGGATCGCCTGCAGGCGGATCTGGTCGATGGGCACCACGGGGTGGTCGGTCGTGATGGCGACCTTGACACCCGCCTCGGCGATGAGGGCGAGGTTGCCGATGGCGCGGTCGCGCAGCTCCACCTTGGAGCGCGAGGTCAGCAGCGGCCCGAAGATCACCGGGATCTGCTTCTCCGCGAGGACATCGGCGATCTTGTGCGCCTCGGTGCCGTGGTTGACGATCAGGCGGTAGCCGAACTCCTCCGACAGCCGGATCGCCGTGGCGATGTCGTCGTGACGGTGGCAGTGCTGATCCCAGAGCAGGTCGCCCGCGAGCACTGCGGCGAGCGTCTCCTTGCCCAGGTCTCGCTCGAACGGCTCGTCCTTGTCGACGGCCGAGGTGCGCTTGTCGGCGTAGTTCTGCGCAGCGACGAACGCGTCGCGGAGGACGGATGCCACGCCCAACCGCGTCGACGGCGTCTGCTTCCGGTCGCCGTACACGCGCTTGGGGTTCTCGCCGAGCGCCGACTTCACCGACACGTCGGTAGCGAGGACCTGCTCGTCGACGGTGCGGCCGCCCCACGTCTTGATGGCGACCGTCCGGCCGCCGATGGGGTTGCCCGACCCGGGCTTGATGACGGCCGTCGTCACGCCACCGCGCAGCGCGTCGCGGAAGCCGACCTCCTCGATGTCGATGCCGTCGAGTGCGCGGAACCGTGCCCCGTTCGGGTCGGTCATCTCATTCGTATCGTTGCCCGACCATCCCTCGCCGTCCTCGTGGACGCCGAGGTGACCGTGGGACTCGACGAATCCGGGGACGACCCAGCTGCCCGTCGCGTCGATCACTTCGGCGCCGTCGGGCACCGCCGTGTCGGCCCCGCCGACGGCGGTGATGACGCCGTCGGTGACGACGACGGTGCCGTTCGGGATGGGGTCGGAGCTGACAGGGACGACGTAGCCGCCGGTCACGGCGAGGATGCGAGCCATGCTCTCCAACCTACGCGGGGTCGAGGACTCACCCGGCGGGAGGACCGTCCAGCACCGTGGGCACGTACTCGAGCAGCTGACTGCGCTGCTCGAACGTGCGGGCATCGACCGGCCCAGTCATCAGCGGAACCCGCCGCCCCGATTACCTGCGTTCGTCGGGCTCCGGCATCCGCCAGTCAGGCCGCCGGCGAGTGAGCATCAGCGTGACGGTGGACGCGAACACGAACGCCGGGACGATGCCCGCGATGGTGACCGCTCCCGGGTTGCTCACCTCTATGCCCGGATGCACGAGGAGGGTCTGGGCGACGACCTGAAAGCCGAGGTGGAATCCGACCGGGTTCCAGACGCTGCCCGAGATGACACGAAGGATGCCGAGCACGGCGCCCATCGCGAAGAACAGCGCACCTCGTTCGAGCAGCACGCCCCACCCGGACGTCGCGACCCACAGCGACGTGCCGAGCAGGCTGAACAGCGCTGCCTGCACGAAGACGGCCACGATCGGGGCCATCGCCGCCGAGAGGTTGCGGTAGATGTAGCCGCGGAAGATGAGCTCCTCGGGGATCGCCTCGAGCAGGAGAACCGTCACCACCGTGAACGCGACAGCGGCGACCAGGTCGAGCGGGGGCAGCACCGAGGTGATCTGCAGCCATCCCGTGAGCAGTGCGACGCTGAGACCGATCGCCGAGGGGAGCAGGAACGATGCGGTGCCCACGAGGAACGGCCGCCATGCGCCAGCCCATCCCTGGAGCTCCAGCGTTGCCCACGGGCGTCGATCGAGCAGACGCCGAGCGGCCACCACCATCGGCACAGCGAGTGCGAAGATCAACAGCGAGGTGACCACGCGGGCGACCGGGGTGACGTCTCCGCCGAAGAGGGTCGTTCCGACCCAGACCATGAGGCTCCAGATCGCGACGGTTCCCACCAGCACGATCGCGATGCGCCATCCCGTGCTCAGTCGTCTGTCCGCACGCGTCACGGTCGCCATGCTTGACGGTAGCGGAGGCCGGCGGGGCCGCGCGAGCACGCGGCGCCGGTCGGCCCCGCTGTGCGCGGGTATCCCGTTCGGCTCGCAGCATGGTTCCGCCGGAAGTTGTCCTCCGCAGATTCGTTCGCGGAGCGATCTGTTCCGTGGAATCGCGGGCTGGACGTGATGGAGCCCCGGTGGTGGACGATCAGAGGATCGTGGTCAGGGTCCCGCCGTCCGCCCGCAGTGCCGCGCCGTTCGTCGCCGAGGAGCGAGGGCTGGCCAGGTAGGCGACGAGATCCGCGATCTCGCCTGGTTCGATGAATCGCTGGAGCAGGGACGTGCGATTACCTGCGGCGATGGCGCCCTTGAGGTCCTCGGGCAGTGTGTTCTGCGCGTGGGCGATCTGCGTCACCGTGTGTGCGACGCCGTCCGAGTAGGTGGGACCGCCGAGGACCGTGTTCACCGTGACTCCGGTCCCGCGGGTGAGCTTCGCGAGCCCGTTGCCCAAAGCGAGCATGGCCGCCTTGGTGGCGCCGTAGTGGAGCATGTCGCCCGGGACGTTCACACCCGACTCGCTGGAGACGAACACGACCCGTCCCCAACCGGCCTCGAGCATGCGTCCGAGCAGCTGCCGCGACAGCCGGACGCCGCTCATCACGTTGACGTCGAAGTAGCGGTGCCAATCGTCGTCGGTGATGTCGGTGAACTCCTTCACCTCGAACACCCCGACGTTGTTGACGAGGATGTCCACGTCTCCGAGGAAGCCGAGCAAGCGACTCACCTGCTCGGGATCCGCGAAGTCGGCGGCGATCCCCGTGACCTCCGCGCCGGACACCGAGGCGCGCAACGCATCGACCGTGGCATCGACGCGACCGTCCGAGCGCCCGTTGACGATCACCGAGGCGCCCTCGCGCAGAAGCGTCTCCGCGATCGCGAACCCGATCCCCTGCGTCGATCCGCTCACGAAAGCCCGCTTGCCTGCCAGATTCAGTTCCATGACACCCTTCCCTACGCGCCGTGCGTGAGATTTCACTTGCTCAGTCAAGTCAATTGTAGATACGATTGACTTTCCTGAGCAAGTGACTGCAGTCGCGGTTACAGTGTGGGAATGACGCATTCCGGTGTGCTCGCAGAGTTGACGCCCGAAGAGCTCGAGACGTGGGCCGGACTGGCCACCCTGCTCGAGTGGTTGCCGACGGCGCTCGACGCGCAGCTGCAGCGCGATGCCCAGCTGACGCACTTCGAGTACGGCGTGCTGTACGCACTCGCCGATGCCCCTGGCGGGACCCTGCGCATGAGCGTGCTCGCCAGCTATGCGAACAGCTCGCTCTCGCGACTGTCCCGCGCCGCCACGCGTCTGGAGTCCCGAGACTGGATGCGCCGCGAGCCCGACCCTGCGGACGGCCGCTTCACACTGGCGATCCTCACCGACCTCGGCCGGCAGAAGGTCGCCGAGGCGGCACCGGGGCATGCGGCCCTCGTGCGCCGTCTGATCTTCGAGCGCCTCACGAGCGCGCAGCAGCAGCAGCTCAGGGACATCTCGCGTCGCATCGCGGGTGGAATCCGACCCGATGAGGGCTGGGCTCCCGCAACGGCGAGCGCGCCCTCCGCCTAGCAGTCGGCCGGCGAGCTGGTTCGTCACCGCAAGAGCTGCCGCATCGGCTCGCGCAGGTGGTTCAGGCGATCGCTACGACCGCTTGCGGCGTTCGCGCACCATTCGCAAGAGGGTGTAGACGGCAGCTCCGGCACCGAACGCAAGCAGACCCGCGAGCCATGCCATCAGCAATCCGCCGAGGATCTCGCTGGAGGCCCACTGCTCGACGATGCCGGCGATCACAAAGGGGAGCAGCACGCCGCAGAAGAGGAGGAGCGCACACGCCCAGAGCGCACGGCGCAAGGGAGTCTTCGGCGGCTTGCTGCGCCCGTAGGCGAACAGGGCCCAAGGCATAGGGACCTCACCTCGACGGGAACTCGTGTCAGTGTCTCACGGCTCGGAGCGGTATCCGGGACTCGTTGGCGGCCATGGCATCGGATAGGGCGGATGCCTGCGCTGTCGTCGGAGCCTGCAGTGAGCAGTTGTCCACGCTGCGCCGCACGGTCCCGGATCAGCTCCGTAGCGAAGTCGAGACGTCCAGATGGACACCACGTGGACATCTCAACCACGAGACAGACGGCTCCGAGCGGAACCTACAACTGCTACCCGAAGTCGCCCGGGGCCATGTCGGTGAAGCGGGAGAAGTGGCCCTGGAACGCGACGGTGATCGTGTCGGTCGGGCCGTTGCGGTGCTTGGCGACGATGAGGTCGGCCTCGCCGGCCCGCGGCGAGTCCTTCTCGTAGGCGGCTTCGCGGTGCAGGAGCACGACCATGTCGGCGTCCTGCTCGATCGAGCCCGACTCACGCAGGTCGGAGAGTGCCGGCTTCTTGTCGGCACGCTGCTCGGCACCACGGTTCAGCTGCGAGAGGGCGATGACCGGGACACCGAGTTCCTTCGCGAGCAGCTTGAGCGCTCGTGAGAACTCCGATACCTCCTGCTGACGCGACTCGACGCGCTTGCCCGAGGTCATGAGCTGGAGGTAGTCGATGACGACGAGCTTCAGGCCCGCGCGCTGCTTGAGCCGCCGGCACTTGGCGCGGATCTCGACGAGCGTCATGTTGGGGCTGTCGTCGATGTAGAGCGGAGCGTCGTTGATGCGCCCGCGCGTCGCAGCGACGGTCGTCCAGTCGCGCGAGTCGAGCGTGCCCTTGCGCATGGACTGCAGGGGGATCGCGCCCTCCGCACTCAGCAGGCGCATCGCGATCTCGCTGCGCCCCATCTCGAGGGAGAAGAAGATCGTGGGCATGTCGTGCTTGACGGCGGCCGACCGCGCGAAGTCCAGCGCGAGCGTCGACTTACCCATCGCGGGTCGCGCCGCGATGATGATCATCTGACCCGGGTGCAGGCCGTTGGTCAGGGCGTCCAGTCCCGAGAAGCCGGTCGGGATGCCGGTCATCTGGCCGTCGCGACCTCGCGCGGCCTCGATCTCTTCCACCGCGGCATCCACCGCGATCGTGAGTGGCACGTAGTCCTCGGCCGCCTCGGCACCCGTCACCGAGTAGATCTCGGCCTGGGCGTTGTTGACGAGGTCGAGAGCCTCGCCCTGACCCGAGTAGCCCATCTGCACGATGCGGGTGCCGGCGTCGACCAGGCGGCGCAGCAGCGCTCGCTCCGAGACGATCGACGCGTAGTAGCCGGCGTTGGCCGCCGTCGGCACGATCGATGTCAGCGTGTGCAGGTAGTCCGCACCGCCGGCGCGCTGCAGCTCACCCGTCTTGATGAGCTCGTCGGTGACGGCGACGACATCGGTGGGCTCGCCGTGCGAGTAGAGGGTGAGGATCGCCTCGAAGATGAGCTCGTGCTTGGGCACGTAGAAGTCGGCGCCGCGGAGGGTCTCGATGACGTCGGCGACGGCATCCTTCGAGAGCAGCATGCCACCGAGCGCGCTCTGCTCGGCGAGGAGGTCGTGCGGGGGAGTGCGCTCGAAGTCACGGGGACCCCCCATGCGCTCATCGGAGATGTCGGCGATCGACATAGGCTGCGAGTCCTCCCTATCGTTCGTTCCCGAGTTGTCACGGCGTGAGCCGGTGCGGCTCGCCGGGCGCGCGTCAGCGTGCACGACCTGATTGCGGGATGCCGCAGCATCCCGCTCCCCGCCGAACCCCCGCGTGCGATCCCCTGCTGCTGCCACGCCGTTGTGTCCAGCACGGAGGCGCGCGCCACGAGTGGGCCGCACCCCACGCTAAGGACGGCCTCCGACACACGCAACACGACCTGTGGATAACTCTGTGGAGAGCCTGCGTGAAACGCCGACACGCCTGTGAACAACCGCTGTGGAGAACTCGCTGCTTTTCGAGCACGGTCTTCGCAGAAACCGCTCCTGACCGGCCGTTGCGTATTCCACAGCCTGTGGAGGAGGATGTGGTTGAAGTCAGGGTTGAAGGTTGGGCTGTGCATCGCGCCCTGTGCACAATTCCGGGGATACAGAACACCGTGCGCGCGCGAGGAGGCGCGATCGTGTTCGCGTCGAAAGGGGGTCTGGACATGGCGATTCCGCAGGCGGTATCCTCGCAAGTCCAGGCACCCCTACGCACGATCCGTCCGGAACGTGCGGCTCTTTCGTCGTGGGAGGTGAACGTGGAGATCGCAACCTCGCTGCCGAGGATCGTGCGGCTGGCCCTCATCGGGGTCGCAACCGCGTTCGCCTGGATCGTCGTCTCGCTGGTCCTCGGCCTCGGCCTCGGACAGGCGCACGCCGACGAGACCGAAGACGGAGGACTGCTCGGGGGTGCTCTCGGCGCCGTGACCTCGCTGGTCGACACGACCGCGACGACCGTCACGACCACCGTCTCAACGGTGGCCACGGGCGTCACCGGCGCTGTCAACACCGCGGTCGCCGCCGCTCCGCCGCCGGTCCAGCAGCCGGTCAGCCAGGTGGTCCAGACCGTCGGCACCGTCGTCACGACCGTCACTCAGCCGGTCTCCGACGTCGTCTCCGGCGGCGTTGTGAGCGGCATCACCGCTCCCGTCGTCGACCTCGTGACCGAGGTGCCGATCGTGGGCGGCGTCGTCACGGGCATCGGGCTCGACGACGCGGTGAACGACCTCGGCGGCACCGTCGACGAGACGCTCACCGGCGTCGTCGGCGCGGTCGACGAGACCGGCGCGACCGTCGGACTCCCGCCCGCGGGCGGCGCCGGCGAGGTACCTCCACTTCCCGGCATCCCCGCGATTCCGGGCCTTCCGGGGCTGTCCGGCACCCTCAGCGCGGACGACGCGCTCGCTGCGCTCGCCTCGCAGACGGAAGCCGCGGCCGCCCTCTTCTCAACGACCGCCCGCTCGATCGGCCAGTGGGCGGCGGCATCCGTCTCGCACGCCGGCGCTGCCGTCACAGTCGTCGTCTCGTCCGCCGTGCTCGCGCTGAGCGGACCCGTCAACTCTGCATGCGGACTCTGTCTTCCCACTTCTTCCGCGGGACCCGGTGGTGCGGGTCTCGGTGCCTGGGCGCTCGCTGCCCTCCTTCCTCTCGCCGCACACCGTGCCTGGGTGCGTCGAGCAGGTCCGGAGGACGAGCACGCGCCGCCGGCGCCCGCCGGTTCCACCGACGTCTCCCCCGACTGATCGGTTCCCCGCCGCCTTGCTCAATCGAGCGCGGGCGGCAGAGGAACCAGCGCGCCCTCACGCGCTGAGCAGCGCCTCTCCGTGCGCTGCGAACCGATCAATCCACAAAGGGGAACACCATGCGTACTTTCTACAAGCGCGCCCTCTGGGGCACGCTCCTCGCCGGCGGCATCACGCTGCTCGGCGCGACGGTCGCCAATGCGGCCGAGACGACGGGCGATGACGGGCTGCTCTCGGGCAGCCAGGCGATCGTCGACGTCACCCTTCCGATCAACATCAGCGGCACCTCGCTCTCGGTGCTGGGCGACTCGTCGAGCAGCGGCGCCACCACAGCGGCGCCGGCGCCCGCTCCGGCTCCCGCAGAGGCGACGACCAGCGGCTCCGACGGCATCGGCTCGGGCACGCAGGGCCTCGTGTCGGTGAACGTGCCGATCACGGTCTCGGGCAACGCGGCCTCGGTGGTCGGCGACTCCTCGTCGACGGATGCCGCGACCACGGCGCCCGCGCCCGCCACCGCACCGGCCACCGCACCGGCCGAGACCTCGGGCCAGGACGGCCTGCTCTCCGGAACCCAGGGGATCGTCTCGATCGCCGCTCCGGTGACCGTCTCGGGCAATGCGATCTCGGTCGTCGGCGACAGCGCGAGCGAGGACGCCACCACGGCGCCCGCCGGCTCGGGCGGCACCGCCGGCGCGGATGCCTGGACGGACGGCGAGGACTCGGTCCTCGGCGGCAGCCAGGTGGTCGCGCCGGTGACCGCCCCGGTCACCCTCTCGGGCAACGCGATCTCCCTCGTCGGAGACAGCGAGTCCACCGACGCCACCACGACCGCCGGCTCAGGGACACCCTCGACCGGCCCGACCGGCACCACCGGCGGCGAGGGCGGCATCCTCGGCGGCACCCAGGTGCTCGCACCCGTCACCGCCCCGATCACCGCGGTCGGCAACGCCGTCTCCGTCATCGGCGACAGCTCGAGCGAGGACGCCGCCACGGCACCCTCGACCGGCTCGACCGGCAACGGCACCACCGGCACCACCGGCGGCGAGGACGGCATCCTCGGCGGCACCCAGGTGCTCGCACCCGTCACCGCCCCGATCACCGCGGTCGGCAACGCCGTCTCGCTGGTCGGCGACAGCTCGAGCGAAGGCGCCGCCACGGCACCCTCGACCGGCTCGACCGGCAACGGCCCCACCGGCACCACCGGCGGCGAGGACGGCCTCCTCGGCGGCACCCAGGTGCTCGCACCGATCGCCGTGCCGGTCACGGTCGTCGGCAACGCCGTCTCGGGCGTCGGCGACAGCACCTCGACGGGTGCGGTCTCAGCGCCGGGCACCGGCAACGGCGGGACCACCGGCGCCACCGGCGGCCTGGACTCGATCCTCGGCGGCACCCAGGTGCTCGCGCCGATCTCGCTGCCCATCACCGTCGGCGGCAACGCCATCTCGGTGATCGGCGACAGCACCACGGTCGACGCCGTGGTGCCGACGGACCCGACCGATCCGACGGACCCGACGGACCCGACCGATCCGACGGACCCGACGGACCCGACCGACCCGACCGACCCGACCGAACCCACCAACCCGGGGGACGACGGGACGCCCGGTGACGGCGGCTCGGTCTCGGTCACCGGCTCGGCGGCGGCGTCCGGTGAGGCCACCCAGCTCGCCACGACAGGAGGAGCGGGCGCGATGCCGTTCCTGCTGCTGGGGCTCTCGCTGCTCGCAGCGGGTGCCATCGCGCGCGTGTCGCGGCGGCGCTCCGCGTGAGTCGACGGGGCAAGTCGACGTTCCCCAGGCGCCCCTCGCCCCGACTCGCGTGAGAGCACGGCGGGAGGGCCGTCCCCAGCGGCCCTCCCGCCCTTGAAACCGCCCCCGATCGCGATGGCCGGCTCTTGCCTGGACCCGCCTCTCGATCGGGGGTGCACGATCCGTCTTCGCCTGCGTCGTCCGGCCATGCCTGGAGCGGGCGACGCAGCGGAGATGACAGGAGCGGATGCCGCGAACCGGGGGGCTCGCGGCATCCGCTTCGTCACGCCCCCGAGCGCAGCCGAGGGACCGCCGCCCTCATTGCGCGCCCCTCGCGCGCTCGCCAGAGTAGGGGGGTGCCTCTCCCCGACTCCTACCGCCTCACCCCCATCGGATCCGACCGGCGCGACGACGTCCTGCGTCTGGACGTCTGGGCGTTCCCGACCGAGCGCTCCATCGAGACGCTGCGCGAGCTGCCGAGCCCGCTGAGCTGGCACCGCACGTACGGCGTCGCGCAGGTCGGCGACGACGAGCTGCTCGCCGGATTCCACGGCGCGTACCCGCTGCGCGCCTACCCCGTCCCCGGCGCGGAGGTGGCATGCGGCTGGCTGACGTGGGTCGGCGTGCACCCCGGTCACCGGCGACGCGGCATCCTGCGAGGGATGATCGAGCACCACTTCGCCGACTGCCTCGCGAACGGTGAGGCGATCTCGGGCCTGATGGCGGCGGAGACACCCATCTATGGCCGCTTCGGCTACGGCATGGCGTCGACGCAGCTGAGCCTGACGATCCCGCGCGGCGCCCCGCTCCGCCCGGTGCCGGGCGCCGCCGAGCTCGACGTCGCACTGGAGGAGTGGGATGCCGCGGCCCACGGCGACCTCGTCGCCGCTCTGCATCGCGACTACGCGCGCCTTCCCGAAGGGCTGGGGCGGCCGGGCTGGGCGACCCGCGAGACGCCGGAGCAGCGCGCGGCGCGTGAAGCCGACCCCGCGGCACTCCGCGGCGGCAAGGAGGCGCTCCGGCTCCTGATCGTGCGCGATGAGACCGACACCGCGCTCGCCTACGCGACATTCCGCCGCACGATGTCGTGGGAGCGCGCCGGGGCCGAGGGCACCGTGCATGTGCGCGAGGCCGTCGCGCTGACCGCGGCCGCCGCACACCGCATGTGGTCGGTGCTGCTCGATCTCGACCTGACCTCGCGGGTGAAGATCTCGAACCTGCCCGTCGACGACCCGATCGTGTCGCTGCTCGTCGACATCCGGCCCGCCCTACCCGACTACCAGGACAACTCGTGGCTGCGCATCGTCGACCTGCCCACCGCGCTCGCGCAGCGCCGGTACGCGGGCGACGTCGACGTGGTGCTCGACGTGACCGACGCGATGCTGCCCGCCAACGCCGGACGCTGGCGGGTACGCGCCCAGGCGTGGGGCAACGCGGAGGTCGCGCCGACCGACGACGCCGCCGACGTGGCGCTCGATGTCCGCGAGCTCGGCGCCGCGCATCTCGGCGCGATCTCGCTGTCGTCACTTGCCCAAGCCGGCCTCGTCGACGTGCGCTCACCGGCGGCCCTGCGCGCGGCATCCGCGGCGTGGTCCTGGCCGGTCGCCGCCGGCGCGAACTGGATCTTCTGAGCCCCGGCACCGTACCCAACTCAGGAACGACCCGACAACAGCTCCCGCGCGCCCGCGGAATCTCGCGCCCCACCCAGCAGCCGGACCGCGCCGTTCCTGAGTCGGGTACACGATCGACGGGTGACGTGCCCGGAGACGACGGATGCCGCAGACGCAAGTGCTCGTGAAAAGCACCGGCCCGCGGCATCCGTCTGAGCCCGGGCACCGTACCCAACTCAGGAACGACCCGACAACGGCTCCCGCGCGCCCGCGGAATCTCGCGCCCCACACGGCAGCCGGACCGCGCCGTTCCTGAGTTGGGTACACGATCGAGGGATGACGTGCCCGGAGACGACGGATGCCGCGGGCGCAAGTGCTCGTGAAGTACACCCCGGCCCGCGGCATCCGTCTGAGCCCGGGCACCGTACCCAACTCAGGAACGACCCGACAACGGCTCCCGCGCGCCCGCGGAATCCCGCGCCCCACACGGCAGCCGGACCGCGCCGTTCCTGAGTCGGGTACACGATCGACGGGTGACGTGCCCGGAGACGACGGATGCCGCGAACCCGAAGGTCCGCGGCATCCGTTTCGCCGTATCCCGGGGGATTACTTGGCGGCGACCACCTGCAGCGTGATCACGGCGGTGAGGTCGTCACGCAGGCGGATCGTCGCCTCGTGCTCGCCCACCGACTTGATCGGGGAGGTGATGTGGATCTTGCGCTTGTCCAGGTCGCCGAGGCCGGCGGCCTTGACCGCGTCGGCGACGTCGACCGTCTTGACCGCGCCGAACAGTCGACCCTCGGCGCCGGCCTTGACCGTCAGCTTGACCTTGTTGGTCTCGAGGGCGTTCTTGAGGGCCACGGCCTCTTCGTGGTCGTGGATCGCCCGGGACTCGCGGGCGGCGCGGATCGACGCCACCTGCTTCTCGCCACCGCGGGTCCAGGCCACAGCGAAGCCCTGGGGGATGAGGTAGTTGCGGGCGAACCCGTTCTTGACCTCGACAACGTCTCCGGCGCTTCCGAGCCCGGCGACCTCATTCGTGAGAATCAGCTTTGCCATTGGGTGCTCCTTAGCGGCCAGCGCCGGCGTAGGGCAGGAGCGCCATTTCGCGCGCGTTCTTGATCGCCTTGGCGATCAGACGCTGCTCCTGCACCGAGACACCGGTGATACGACGGGCGCGGATCTTGCCACGCTCCGAGATGAACTTGCGAAGAGTCGCGACGTCCTTGTAGTCGATGAGACCGACACGGATCGCCTTCGCGGGGGCCGCGTTCTTCGCGCCCTTCCGCGGCTTCCGGCGGTCGCCGGTTGCCTTTCCAGCCATGGTGGTTCCTTTACGTTTCCTTGATCGGATGCCTCTTCACGGGGCATCCGGAATCTGCTTGTGAGATCGACCCTTAGAAGGGGGTATCGTCGCCATAGGCGCCGGGGGCTGCCCAGGCGTCACCGCCGGCGGCGCCGTTCGCCGAACCGGGCGTGGACCACGGCTCGTCGGCGACCTGGGCCGGGCGAGCCTGACCGCCACCGCCGCCGAAGCTGCCGCCGCCGCTCGAGCCGCCCGCAGCGCGGGTGACCTGTGCGGTCGCGTAACGCAGCGACGGGCCGATCTCGTCGACCTCGAGCTCGATCGCGGTGCGGTTGTTGCCCTCGCGGTCCTGGTAGCTGCGCTGCTTGAGGCGGCCGGTCGCGATGACCCGCATGCCCTTGGTCAGCGAGCCGGCCACGTGCTCGGCGAACTCGCGCCACACGCTCGCGCGGAGGAACAGCGCTTCGCCGTCCTTCCACTCGTTCGCCTGACGGTCGAAGTTGCGCGGCGTCGACGCGATCGTGAAGTTCGCGACGGGGAGGCCGTTCTGCGTGTACCGCAGCTCGGGATCAGCCGTGAGGTTTCCCACGACGGTGATGATCGTCTCGCCGGCCATCAGCCTTACGCCTTCGCTGCCTTGGCAGACTTGCGGGCGGCGCGCTCGTCGGCACGCTGCTTCTCGGAGGCGATCATCGCGATGGCCTCTTCGGCACGCAGCACCTTGGTGCGCATGATCTGCTCGTTGAGGTTGAGCTGACGGTCGAGTTCCTGCGTGGTCGCGGCGGTCGCCGTGAAGTTGACGACGGCGTAGATGCCCTCGTTCTTCTTCTGGATCTCGTACGCGAGACGGCGCTTGCCCCAGATGTCGATGTTCTCGATGGTGCCGCCGTCGGTCGTGATGACCTTCAGGAACTTGTCGAGGTTGGCGCCGACCTGGCGCTCGTCGATCTCGGGGTTCAGGATGACCATGAGTTCGTACTGGTGCGTCACTAACCCACCTCCTTCGGACTAGAACGGCTGCCGGGCATTTCCCGACAGCAGGAGGGTGTGTGTGCACGTCATCCGACTTCCCGCGCATAGAACGCGTGCGGACAACCCTCCTATGGTACCGGATCGCCGACCAGACGCCGAACCCGCCCCGACCGGGGGTCGCGACACCGGTCAGCGGAACGCGTCGAGGCCGGTGAGGTGCTGACCGAGGATGAGGGTGTGCACCTCGTCGGTGCCCTCGTAGGTGCGTACCGACTCGAGGTTCGCCGCGTGCCGGATCGGGGAGTTCTCGAGCAGCACCCCGTCGCCGCCGAGGATCGTGCGCGCCTCACGGGCGATCGCGATCGCCTCGCGCACGTTGTTGAGCTTGCCCAGCGAGATCTGCGTCGGCGTGAGGGTGCCGGCATCCTTCGCACGTCCGATCTGCAGCGCCAGCAGCGCGCCCTTCTGCAGTTCGACCACCATGTCGACGAGTTTGCGCTGCGTCAGCTGGAACCCGGCGATGGGCCGGCCGAACTGCTCGCGTCGCAAGGCGTGGCGGAGCGCCGCCTCGTAGCTGTCGCGCGCCGCCCCGAGCGCGCCCCACACGATCCCGTACCGCGCCTCGTTGAGCGCCGAGAACGGCCCGCGGAGCCCTCGCGCCTCGGGAAGGAGAGCGGATGCCGGCAGCCTCACGTCGTCGAAGCGCAGCTCGGTCTGCACCGAGGCCCGCATCGAGCCCTTCGGCTCGAGCACGGCGACCTCGAACCCCGGCGTGCCGGTCGGGACGAGGAACCCGCGGACGCCGTCGTCAGTCTGCGCCCAGACGACCGCTAACTGCGCGATCGAGGCGAGGCCGATCCAGCGCTTCGCCCCCGAGAGCACCCAGTCTCCGCCGTCTCGGCGCGCGAAGGTCTTCATGCTCGACGGGTCGGAGCCTGCGGTCGGCTCGGTGAGCGCGAAGCTGCCGATGGCCTCGCCGGCCGCCATCCGGGGCAGCCACTCCTGCTTCTGCTCCTCGCTGCCCCAGCGGTGGATCGAGCCCATCGCGAGCGACCCCTGCACCGAGACGAACGTGCGGATGCCGGAGTCGCCCGCCTCGAGCTCGAGCGCCGCCAGGCCGTACTCGACGGCGCTGCGGCCGGGGCATCCGTACCCGTCGAGGGTCATGCCGAGGACGCCGAGCCGTCCGAGAGCAGGTGCGAGTTCGACGGGGAAGTGGCCTCGGTCGAACCAGTCGGCGATGAGCGGGCGGATCTCGGCGTCGACGAAGCCGCGCACGTGGTCGCGGACCGCGCGCTCGTCCGGGGTGAGGAGCGCGTCGGTGCCGAGGATGTCGGATGCCGCGCGCAGCGCGTCGAGATCGTCGGGGTCCCTGCGGGCATCGGTCATGGCGCCTCCTCGCATCGTGATTCGATCCTGCCCCAAGCCGTTTCACGCGGGTCGTCGCTCGCCGGCCCGGGAGGCGATATGTTCACGGAAACCTCGGCATCCGCTCCGTCGCGGACGTCGCCGACCAGCCCGTCAAGCGATTATCGATTATGCTGACGGAACACGTTCCACGTCGATTGGACCACACCGGATGCCTGTCTCGACCACCCTCGTCTTCGCCGGCGATTCGATCACCGACTCCGGACGCGACCGAGATGACTCAACGTCGCTGGGGGATGGCTACGTCGCGCTGATCTCACGAGCGGTCGGCGACGACGCGACCGTCGTCAACAAGGGCATCGGCGGCGACCGCGCCGTCGACCTCGCCGCCCGCTGGGACGACGTGCTCGCCACGCAGCCCGACGTGCTCACGGTGTACATCGGCGTGAACGACATGTGGCGCCGCTTCGACAACGACGACCCGACCTCAGCCGAGGATTTCGAGGCCACGGTCGCGGAACTCCTCGAGGCCGCCCGCGAAGCGGGCGTCGACCGCTTCGTGCTCGTGGAGCCGTTCTTCGTACCGGTGAGCGAGGGCCAGGCCGCCTGGCTCGAGGACCTCGACCCCAAGCGGGCCGCCATCCGCCGCCTCGCCGAGCGGTTCGAAGCCACGCTCGTGCCGCTGCACGACAGCGTCGGCGCGGCGGCCGCCGAGCACGGCGCCGCGGCGATCGTGCCCGACGGCGTCCACCCGACGGCGCAGGGCGCCGCTCTCATCGCCGACGCCTGGCTCGCCGCGTACGCCGCCGCGGTGCCGGTCGGCGCCGCACGCAACGGAAAGTAGACCACGATGTCGGATGCGCTCAGTTCCGTGACCGAACTCAAGCGCGGCCTGCTCTCGGACCAGATCTACGAGCTCGTCAAGACGATGATCAAGGACGGCTCGCTGGCCCCCGGCGAGCAGCTCGTCGAGTCGCAGCTCGCCCGCCGGCTGCAGGTCAGCCAGGCACCGGTGCGCGACGCGCTCAAGCAGCTCGCCCACGAGGGGCTCGTGACCCACGTGCGCCACCAGGGCAACTTCGTGTCGAGCTACTCCGACGAGGAGGTCGCCCAGGCGAAGGTCGCCCGCGCCGAGCTCGAGTCCATCGCCGGCCGCCTCGCCTGCGGCGCGCTGGATGCCGAGGCTCACCAGCGCCTCGAAGACCTCATCTCGCAGATGCACGACGCCGCCGAGGCGAAGGATCTCGGCGTCTTCCGCGAGCTCGACTTCGCGTTCCACCGTGGTGTGATCGAGGCGAGCGGCAACGTCTACCTCCCGCGCATGTGGGACATCATCGAGCCGAGCCTGCGCTCCCTCCACGTGCTCGGCGACCCGTCGTACCCCGGCGACTGGCACACGGTCGCCGAGTGGCACCGCAGCCTCCTCGCCGCACTCGACGCGGGCGACCCCGACGCCGCCGCGCAGCTGTTCCACGCGCACGCTGCCGGCACGCTGCTCCCCGACGACGAGACCGCGTAGCCCCCAGGCACCTGCGGCCCGGTCGCTAGGCGAGCGTCAGCGAGACGAAGCGCGTTGCGCAACACCCCGGGCGGTCGTTCAGAGACCGTAGAGCGCGGTCGCGGTCGCACCCCAGAACGCGTCGGGGCGTGCAGCCCACGCCCGCTCGACGTCGTCGACGAGGCGCGCGTACGGCACGAGGCGGGCCGACATCGGCCAGTCGCTGCCGAACATCAGACGCTCGCCGCCGAACGCATCGACGGCAGTCTCGGCAAGGGCGCCGAGACGGTCATGGTCGCCGGGCGCCGTCGCGAGCCCCGAGAACTTCGCCGCGGTGTTCGGGTGGGCGCCGACGCGCGCGAGCGACGCCGCCCACGCACTGTCGGGCGCGCCGGCGCCGAGTCCGAGATGGCACAGCACGAAGGTCGTGCCCGGATGCCGCCACGCGAGGCCCGCCACCGCGTCGAGCTGCGCCGGCCGCACCAGCAGCTCGACGACGCGCCCGGTCGCCCCGGCGCCGTCGCAGAGCCGGTCGAGATCGCGGACGTCCGACAGGTCGGCCGCACCGGCAGGCGTCGCCACACGGATGCCGCGCACGCGCTCGTCCAGCGCGGCCTCCGCGACGCCGGCCCACCCCGTCGCCGGTGCGTACTGCAGCACGACCGATCGCACCACAGCGTCGCGGCGTGCGAGATCGTGCAGCCACTGCATCTCGACCTGCGTGTCGGCGGCCTGCACGGCCACAGCGGCCGAGAGCGGGCGTGAAGCGGCGGCCGCGGCATCCGTCAGCGCAGCGGTCGTCGCCGCCCGCGGCAGCTGCAGGTCATCGCGGAACCACGAGAGCGGGAACCGCTCGAGGTCCCACACGTGCACGTGGGCGTCGACGATGCCCGTGCTCACCCGCGGCCGACCTCGAGCGCCTCGGCGGCGTCTTGCAGCTCGGCCCACAGGTCCTCGGGGATGACCACACCCTCGGCCTCGGCGAAGTCGTCGACCTCGGCGGCGGTGCGCGCACCGACGACGACCGCCTCGACGGCGGGCAGACGCAGCGGGTAGCGCGCCGCGACGCGACGCAGGGGCACCCCTCGTGCGTCGCACGCCGCGGCCAGGCGCCGTGCCCGGTCGCGCAGCTCAGGCGTCGCCTCGCGATAGTCGAAGTAGGGCGCACCCACCGGGTCGGCCAGGATGCCCGAGTTGAACACGCCCGCGGCGATGACGCCGACGCCCCGCCCCGCGGCCTCCGGCAGCAGTTCGGTCTCGCCGCGGTGGTCGAGAAGCGTCGTGCGGCCGGCGATCATGACGACATCGACGTCCGCCTCGCGGACGAACCTCGTGAGCGGTTCGGGCCACACCATGCCGACGCCGATCGCACGCACGACACCCTGCGCCCGCAGGTCGGCGAGCGCGGGCATGGCGTGCGCGAGGGCCTCGTCGACGTCGAGCGGGTCGTGCAGGTGGAGCAGGTCGATGCGGTCGGTGCCGAGGCGCTCGAGGCTCCCCTCGATGCTGCGGAGCACGCCGTCTCGCGTCAGATCGCCGACCGTGTCGACCCCGACGCCGCCCGTCGGCACGGGCGAGCCGGCCGCGTCGACGATCCGCCGCCCGACCTTCGTCGCGATCACGACCGTGTCGCGGTCGACCCCGGCGAGAGCCCGGCCCAGGCGTGCCTCGCTCACGCCGGCGCCGTAGTGGGGTGCCGTGTCGAAGAAGCGGATGCCGCGGTCGAGCGCTGCAGCGATCGTCTCGTCGGCGTCGGACTCGGCGACCGCGTGGTAGAGGTTGCCGATCGGCGCGCACCCCAGCCCGAACGTGTCGGACGCACCGGGGGTCGCGGTCAGCGGGCGAAGGCCTGCACCGAACGCCACTGCTCGTACTCCTCCCGCGAGTCGGGGGTCAGTGGATAGTAGTCGCTGAGACGGGCTCCCTCGTCGAGGCGCTGGCGGCTGAACGACTCCCAGTTCTCGTGGTCCTGCGCGAACTCGACGACGGAGTCCGCCATCGCCTGCGGCACGATGACCGGGCCGTCGCCGTCGGCGATGACGATGTCGCCCGGCATGCAGAGTGCCCCGCCGACCGCGACCGGCACGTCATAGGCCCACGGGAAGAGCTCGGTCTGCGAGGCGTAGTGGGGTGTGGTCCCCGTGGACCACACCGGCAGCCCGAGATCGCGGATGCGATCGGCGTCGCGGATGCGGCCGTCGACCACGATGCCGACACCGCCCTTGCGCAGGAAGTACCGGGCCAGGATGTCGCCGATGCAGCCCGAGTACCTGCTGCCGAACGCCTGGATCACGAGCACGTCGCCGGGCTTGACCTCTTCGAGCACGGCCCACAGTGCGGTGTGCCGTTCGACGTATTCCTGACCGTGGCCCGAGGCGAGGTCTTCCCGCTGCGGCATGAACTGCAGCGTGATGGCCGATCCGACCACCCGCTGCCCTTCGGTCAGCGGGAGCGGTCCCTCGACGAATGAGCGGGTGATGCCCAGGCCGTGCAGTTTCGCGCAGGCGGTGGCCGCCGACACCCGTTCCAGATCGCGGATCGTCTCGGGGTCGGCCCGGCGGTATGCGTCGCCGCGCACCGGAAGCTCGAACGCTGGGCGCGGGAAGGGGGCTGTGGATTCGGACATGTCACTCCTTCGAAGGGGAGGTCGGACGGACGGATGCCGCGGCTGCTGCTCGTTCGGCAGTGCCGGCTGCCCGGTGCCGGGGCGCGGCATCCGAGGGCGCGGTATGGAGAGTGAGATCGATGCGGTGGGCGGGTCGCAGCTCGACCTCGACGACGTCGGAGTCGAGCTCGAGGAAGTGGATCGTCGAGGTGCCGGGGGTGGCGGCGTAGGCGGTGCTGCGCCCGGGGTACTCGCCCCCTGCCCGCGTGCGGACGGTCACTCCGGTGAGGCGGCGCTCGCCGAAGCGGGAGGTGCGCACGATCACGCGGTGCGTCCGTGTCGTGGAGGTGTTGACGAGGGCGAGGTCGATGTCGCCGGCGTCCAGGCGTGACACGAGCGCCGCGACGTCGCGCGGCAGGCCGGGCCGCCCGCGCTCCGGGTCTTCGTAGACGACGGCGGCGAACGGCAGCCCGCCGTTGTAGAGCACCTGCGGCGTCCCCGAGACGAGCTGGCCCAGCACCTCGGTCACGACGGGGTTCACCCGCTGCCCGAAGTGCAGGTGTGCGGCATCCGGATCGCTCGCGGCAGCCGCCATCAGCGCGACACGTCGCGCCACCTGACCGAGCGCCATCGACAGCGCGCGCGTCGGATACTCGGGCAGGTCGCCGTCCAGGAAAGCCACCCACGGTGCCTCGTGGCCGGCCTCCGCCTTGTCGCGGAACGCCTTGACCGGGTCCTCCATCGCCGGAAGACCCGCGATCGCCCGGCGCACGCGCGCGAGGTCGTCGGTGCGGCGCGACCACCACCACACCCACAGCGGCAGCTCGAGGGGCATCGGCCCGTAGTCGAACCACCCGTGGCGGCCGTACCGGTGCGGCACGAGGAGCGCCGGCCGGGCGGCATCCGCTCCCCAGCGGGCGAGCCAGCCTCCCCGCAGGCTGAACGGGGTCTCCGCTATGGGCGCCACGATCGCGTTGTCGAGCACGGTGTCGAGCACGGTGCGCGCCATGTCGAGCGCCGCGTCGTCGCCGGTGACGAAGGCCTCGTTGATGCCGGCGATCACCGCGGCCATGCCCACGGACGGCAGGCCGTGCGGCCAGGTCCAGCCGTAGTGCCCGCCGAACCAGCGACCGTCGTGCAGCCCGCCCGTCGTGCCGTCGGGGGCGACGCTGTCGGGGAGCAGGCCGTCGTTCGCGGCGGCGCGCTCGCGCCAGCCGTCGACGTAGGCGCGCAGCCACGCGGCCGACGCCTCGTCGCCGTCGTAGAGCCAGCGATTCGCCACGAGGCTCGTCGCGGCGAGGTTGACGGCGACATCACCCGCCGCCGCGCGGTGCATCGCCTCGCCCATGGCCGCGGCGAGCGCCGGATCGGCGAGGTCGTCCCACTCCTCGACGGCGCGGACGTACTCGAGGGGAAGTCCGTACGGTCGCATCTCGGCGCGGTCGGCCGAGTAGGGCTCGGGTGCGTCGCTGAGTCCCGGACGCGGGCCCAGGGCGCCGTTGTGCGGGGCGCGGATGATGCCGAGCGCGGGGTCGAAGTTGCCGTGCGCGGCATCCGTGTACAGCTCCGAGAAGCGGCGTGCCCGCTCGGCGAAGTCGCGGTCGGCCGGATCGGCTGCACACAGACCGTAGAAGAAGAGGAGCGACTCGCCCTGGTGGAACCAGTCGTAGCCGTTCTCGTACTCGTCGGTGAGCATGCCGGCCTCGGTCAGCTGAGCGGTGACGCCTTCCCAGTGGCGCTTCGCCGCCGCGAGCACGTCGTCGCTGCCGCCCAGCAGGTAGAACGCCGGCCAGTTGAAGAACGGCTCGTACAGGTCGTCGACGCCGTCGCGGTCGACGAACTCGGCGGCGAACCGCAGTCGACCGTCGGGCTCGGCGAAGGTGGTTGAGAAGAGCCGCCAGGCGTCTTCGATCTCGTCGAAGAGGCGGCGCTCGAGCACCGCCCACGCCGGCAGCTCAGAGAGCGGATGTCCCTGGATCGCGTCGCCCATCTCAGCCCTTCGTCGCCCCGGCGACGAGGCCGCCGATGATATGCCGCTGCATGATGATGAAGAAGGCGACGGCAGGTGCGATCGCCAGCAGGAGCGTGGGGAACAGCACGGTGTAGTCGGTGGAGAACTCGCCGACCGCCGCGTAGACGCCGGTGGTCACCGTGTAGATGCCCGAGCCCGGGCCCAGGATGATCTGAGGACTCACGAAGTCGTTCCAGACGCCGATCGAGTTGAGCACGACGATGGTCGCGACCACCGGCCGCATGATCGGGAAGATGCACGACCAGAACGCGCGGATGCGTCCGGCCCCGTCGAGTGCCGCGGCTTCGTCGATGTCTCGGGGCACGGTGCGCAGGTAGGCGGCGAACAGGAAGATCGTCACCGGCAGCGTCGCCGCCGTCTCGAAGAGGAGGAATCCGGGGATCGTGTTGATGAGCCCCAGGACGCGCAGCACGAAGACCACAGGGATCAGCGTCACCTGGCCGGGGATGAACAGTCCCGACACGAACACGAGCAGCAGCGCGACGTGCCACTTCGAGCGACCCCGTGCGATCACATAGGCGACCGGCGCGGAGAGCGCGATGCAGAACACGTTCACGAGCACGACGAACAGCAGGGTGATGCCGTACGCCCCGACCACGTTGAACTTCTCGCTTGTGATCGCGTTCCAGAGGTAGTCGAACGTGAACATGTCGGGTGTGATCGCGAGCGGATGCAGGATGATGTCGGCCTGCGGCTTGAACGCGCTGATCACGAGGATGTACAGCGGCACCAGCATCACCAGCGCGAGGGCGCCGAGCAGCACCCACTTCACGATCGAGGCGGCGAGCGGCGTGCGCTCGGCGGCGGGTCCGCCACGGCGCCGGGGGCGGCGGCCGAACCTGCGACGCGGCAGCTCGCCCGGGTCGGTCAGGAACATCTCGGCGGCGATGTTCGGGCTCGTGGTCTCGGTCGAGATCGTCATGATTCACTCGCCTTCCGGTCGGCGCCGCGGCGCGCGAAGGTCACCGCGAGCCCGATCGCCGCGGTCACGATGAGGAGCACGACCGACTGGGCCGCGCCGAACCCGAGCCGCGCCTGCGCGAACGAGTCCTTGAGGATCTGGTAGACGATCGTCTGCGTGGACGCGGCCGGTCCGCCGTCGGTGAGGGCGAGCACGATGTCGTACGCCTTGAGCAGGCCGACCAGCGTCAGCACGAGGTTGACGGTGAGCACGGGCGCGATGAGGGGCAGCGTGACGCTGCGGAACTGCTGCCACCGCGACGCGCCGTCGACGGTCGCCGCCTCGTAGTACTCGGTGGGCACCGACTTGATGCCGGCCAGGTACAGGATCATGTTGAAGCCGAAGTGCGACCACACGATCGTCAGGATCACGCTCGCCTTCGCGAACGTCATGTCGGTGAGGAACGGCAGCGGCGCCGCCCCGAACTGGGCGAGCAGCGAGTTGACGGCGCCCTGCGGAGCGAGCATCGCCGACCAGAGGAACCCGATGATCAGCGCACTGATGATGTACGGGTAGAAGAAGACGGTGCGCAGCACCGTGTTGCCGCGGCTGTTGCCGGCGATGAGGGATGCGACGGCCAGGCCGATCCCGTTGCACAGCACCGTGCCCACCACTGCGATGATCGCGGTGAAGACGGCCGCATCGACCGTGCGCGGGTTCTTGAACGCGTCGGCGTAGTTCTCGAACCCGATGAAGTCGAAGTGCAGGCTGTAGCCGTTCCAGTCGGTGAAGCTCAGCACGATGGCCAGCAGCATCGGCACGATGAACATCGCGACGAAGACGAGCAGTGCGGGGCCGCCCATGATCACGCCGGCGAGGCGGTCGTGCCACGAGGTGCGCCGTCTGCGGCTGGGCGCGCTCGTCCGTGCTCTCGCGGTGCCCGCCAGCCGGGCCACGGTGTCGGCCATCTCAGTCTGCTTCCTCCCTGCGGCGTCCGCGCCGGTCGGGGTCTCGCGCCGCGCGATCGGTCTCGCCGTCGCTGCTCGTGTGGTCGTCGATACGTGGGGACGCGGTCCTCCGCGCCGGCGCGTGCCGGCGCGGAGGTACGCGGTCAGTTGATGGCGGCGTCGAACCAGGCGTCCATCGCCGCGTCGACATCGGCCGCGGAGGTGCCGCCGAGCAGCGCCTGCGTCTGCGTGTTGATCTCGCCGGAGTAGCCGTCCGGGAGCTTCCGCTCGCCGTAGCCGCCGCCGGTCGGGGTATACGCCGAGGCGGGGGTGTCGGCGACGATCGCCAGCAGCTCGGCGCCGAGATCGGTCATCTCGTACTCGTAGCCGTCGCGGTAGTTGCCGTCGACCTCGAGCTGGCTCATCACCGCGTCCTCGTCCGTGGTCAAGAACTCCACGAGCTTCGCCGCGGCATCCTGATGCTGGGATTCCTTCATGATCATGTAGGGACTGGCGATGTTCGCCCCCATCGCGGGATCCGCGACGCCGTCGACAGCGGGTCCGCGGAAGACGCCGATCGGCGCCGGACTCTCGGCCTTCGCCTCGGTGCCCACGAACCAGCTGCCCATCGGGTAGAGCGCCGTGTTGCCGGCGAGGAAGTTCTGCTCGGCGTCGGGGTACTTCACCCCCAGAGCGTCCGGGTTGGTGTAGCCCTTCGCGATCCAGTCCGCGTAGAGCTCGGTGTAGTCGCCGTAGCTCTCACTGAAGGTCACGTCGCCGGAGTCCATGTCGGCATACCAGTCGGGGTTCTCGCCGACGATCGAGGGCAGCGCGAGGGTCTGCAGGGCGTGGCTCGACATCCAGTCACCGCCGGTCTGGATGCCGGTCCACCCGGCGTCCTTCAGCTTGGCCAGCGCGTCGTCGAGTTCGTCCACCGTCGTGGGCGGCTCGGTGATACCCGCCTCTGCGAAGGCGTCCTTGTTGTAGAACCACAGGCTCTGCAGCTGCACGCCGACGCCCGCCATGTAGTACTTGCCGTCGATCGAGTACTGGTCGGCCAGCGGCCCGCCCGACGCCCAGTCATACTCCGACAGGTCCACGAGCTCTTCGGCGAGGTCCGGGGTCGGGGCGAGCGACTGCACGATGTCGGGTGCCTGCCCGGCGGCGAGCAACCGGGGGACGGCGGCCTGGACGCCTTCGGCGCCGGGGTTGTCGATCACGACGTCGATGCCGGGATTCGCGTCTTCGAACGGCGCGACGAGCTCGTTCCACCAGTCCTCGGTGAGGTTCGGAGTCACGTTCACCAGCACGCGCAGCTCGACCTCTTCGTCGGGGCTCTCACCTCCGCTCGGGGTGGAGGAGCAGCCGGCAAGGAGCGTCACGGCGGCCGCTCCGGCGCCGATCGCGGTGAGGGTACGTCTGCTGATCATCGTCGATCCTCTCGTGGGCACATCATCGGGACGTCACGACCATACACTAATCGATAATCGCTTATCAACGGATCTGTACCGATGAGCCGTGGTGCGGCCTCGATGCTATCGATAACCGATGGAGCGATCGGATGCCGCCGCACCTGTTGGCGCGGCATCGCCCCCTACCGTGGTCGCGTGAGCGTCCCCGCCGCCGAGCCCGCAGACGTGGGCGTTGGCTGTTCTCGGTGCTCACCGCGCTGCGGCCGCCCCCCGGCGTCGCGCCGCAGGGCAGACGCCTGCAGCGCGGAGTGCCCTGGGTGCCGATCATCGTCGGCGGCGGGGTGGTGCTGTTCTGGCTGTTCACGCAGGTGGGCGGGGCGCTGCGGCGCTGATCGCCGACGCTGCCGACGCAGCCGGTGCGCAGGCGCACGAGCGTATGCTGTCGGGCGTGCATTCGACGTTCACGACGCCCGGCGGGCGTGAGGGGGTACTCGGCGCGTCCTGCGCCGAGCGGAGGTAGCCGCGCGCGTCGCCCGGTCTTCGGCCGAGCGCGACGCCGTCGACTCTCCGCGAACCACCGGCCCGCGGCATCCGATCTCTCGTCGTACCGCGACGATCCCCCGTGAAACAAGGAATCATGCACGCATACACCCAGAAGGACATTCGCGCCTCGTTCGTCAACGCCTCGCTGCGCGAACGCAACGCCCTCGTCATCCCTGACCTGGCCCCGGTCGATTGGCAGAACCTCGACTACTTCGGCTGGCGGGACCCGAAGCAGCCGCTCGCCGGCTTCATCGTCGTGTCGGTCGACGACGAGCCGGTCGGCATCCTGCTGCGCCAGACCGAGCAGCGCACGCGCACCCGCCCGCAGTGCTCATGGTGCGAGGACGTCACGCTCCCGAACGATGTCGTGCTGTTCGGCGCCAAGCGCGCCGGCAAGGCCGGCCGCAACGGCGACACCGTCGGCACTCTGCTGTGCGAGAACTTCGAGTGCTCCGTAAACGCGCGCCGGCCGATGCCGCCCGCCTACCTCGGGTTCGACGTGATGGCCGCACGCGAGCGGCGCATCGAGGCGCTCCGCGCGCACGCCGAGGGCTTCGCGCGCGACATCCGCGACAGCCACTGAACGGGAGGGCCGCACGTCATCCCGCGGAGGCGTGCGGCCCCAGCCCGAAGTGGTCGAGCTCGGCATCGGTCAGCATGCGCGAGCGGATGATGAAGCGGCTGCCCGTCGGCCCCTCGACGCTGAACCCGGCGCCGCGGCCGGGAACGACGTCGATCGTGAGGTGCGTGTACTTCCAGTACTCGTACTGAGCCGCCGAGATGAAGACCTCGACGGGCTCTGCGAGGCCGACCTCGAGCTCACCCAGCCGCACGTCCGACGGGCCGGTCTGGAACATCCCGACCGGGAAGCACATCGGCGCGCTGCCGTCGCAGCATCCGCCGGACTGGTGGAGCATCAGCGGGCCGTGCTGGGCCGTGAGCTGCCGCAGGAGGGATGCCGCGGCATCCGTCACCGCCACACGCGCGTGGGTTCGGGTCGGGGCCATCAGGACTCCTCATCCCGGTCGCTGAGCGAGCGAGGAACGCGGTCGTTGAGCGAGCTTGCGAGTCGAAACGCAGACGACACGTCGCGGGTTTCGCGCAAGGCTCTGGCGTTTCGTCTTCGGGCGCCAGAGCGCCCTCCGCTCAACGACCGGGGTCTGAAACGGCCCGGGCGGAGCGGCTGGCGACTCGCTCCACCCGGGTCGGGGAGGCCGTGGCGCCGGACCCCTCCGGGACGCGACGGCCTCAGCGGCCGGCCTAGAAGAAGCCCATCGCACCGTCGGCGTACGACACGAGCAGGTTCTTCGTCTGCTGGTAGTGGTCGAGCATCTTGAGGTGGTTCTCCCTGCCGATGCCGGACTGCTTGTAGCCGCCGAACGCCGCGTGCGCGGGGTACTGGTGATAGGTGTTCGTCCAGACGCGCCCGGCCTCGATGGCGCGACCGGCGCGGTAGGCGGTGTCACCCGAGCGGCTCCAGACCCCGGCGCCGAGGCCGTACAGCGTGTCGTTGGCGATCGAGATGGCGTCGTCGAAGTCGTCGAACGAGGTCACCGAGACGACGGGGCCGAAGATCTCCTCCTGGAAGATGCGCATGTCGTTCGAGCCCTCGAAAACCGTCGGCGCGACGTAGTAGCCGCCCGAGAGGTCGCCGCCGAGGTCGACGCGCTCGCCGCCCGCGAGCAGCTTCGCGCCGCCCGCCTTGCCGATCTCGATGTACGACAGGATCTTCTCGAGCTGGTCGTTCGAGGCCTGTGCGCCGATCATCGTCGCCGGATCGAGCGGGTTGCCCTGCACGATCTTCGCGACGCGGTCGAGCCCGTCGCCGAGGAAGCGGTCGTAGATGGATCGCTGGATGAGCGCGCGCGAGGGGCAGGTGCACACCTCGCCCTGGTTGAGCGCGAAGAGCGTGAAGCCCTCGAGGGCCTTGTCGTAATAGGCGTCGCCGGTGTCGCGGGCGACGTCCTCGAAGAACACGTTCGCGCTCTTGCCCCCGAGCTCGAGGGTCACCGGAATGAGGTTCTGCGACGCGTACTGCATGATGAGGCGGCCCGTGGTCGTCTCACCCGTGAACGCGACCTTGCGGATGCGCTTGTGCTGCGCCAGCGGCGCTCCGGCTTCGATGCCGAACCCGTTGACGATGTTGACGACGCCCGCCGGCAGGAGGTCGCCGATGATCTCGAACAGGAACAGGATCGACGCCGGCGTCTGCTCGGCGGGCTTCAGCACCACGCAGTTGCCGGCTGCCAGCGCCGGCGCGAGCTTCCACGTGGCCATGAGGATGGGGAAGTTCCACGGGATGATCTGCCCGACCACGCCGAGCGGCTCGTGGAAGTGGTATGCCACGGTGTCCTCGTCGATCTGGCTGAGCGAGCCCTCCTGAGCGCGGAGCACACCCGCGAAGTACCGGAAGTGATCGACGGCGAGCGGGATGTCGGCCGCCAGCGTCTCGCGGACGGGCTTGCCGTTCTCCCACGTCTCGGCGACGGCGATCTTCTCGAGGTTCTGCTCGATGCGGTCGGCGATCTTGTTGAGGATGAGCGCGCGCTCGGCCGGCGTGGTGCGCTTCCATGACTCGAACGCCCGCCACGCGACATCCACCGCGCGGTCGATGTCCTCCGCCGTGCCGCGGCCCACCTCGGTGAAGGGCTTGCCCGTGACGGGGCTGATGTTCTCGAAGTACTGGCCCTTGATCGGCTCGACGAACTCGCCGCCGATGTAATGGCCGTAGCGGGGGCGGTAGTCGGCGATCGAGCCGCGCTGCCCGGGAGCGGCGTAGATGCTCGAGACGCCCTCTTCGACGATGGTCATGCTGGTCTCCTTCGACGCGTGGTGCGACGGTCCTCGTCGCGATGGGTCGAAGGTAGGCCCGCGGAGGTTGCACAACGTTGCGGCCGATCGTCTGCGCCGGGCGCAGGGCGTTTCGTCTCTGCGTTTCGACTCGCAAGCTCGCTCAACGACCGCGTTCCTCGCTCGCTCAACGACCGGGACAGGCCCGCTGAGCGAGCGAGACCGAACGTGGGCGACGCGCGCTACTCGGCCGAGGGCGAGCGTCGAGCGCGGTCCCGCTCGACGATCTCGAGGTAGTGCGGGTTCTCCATAATGCCGAGGATGTTGCCGAAGGGGTCGACCACGGCCGCGGTGTTGAAGCCGTGACCTCGCTCGATCACCGGCTGATACGGGGCGGCGCCGAACTCGATCAGGCGCGCGAGGCTCGCGTGCACGTCATCGACCGCCCACTGCATGACCGCACCGGCCGGCCCGTCGGGCATCGGCGGCCGGTACTGCGCATCGATGATGCCGAGCTCGTGCTCGTAGTCCCCCACACGGAACTCGATGTAGGCAGGAGTGACGAAGTAGGGCTCGATACCCAGTACCTCGGCGTACCAGCGCGAAGCGGCGTTCAGGTCTGCGGCGTAGTAGCTGATGGTGGCGAATCCGCGGAGCATGGCGGTTCCTCTCTGTCGTGGATCCACCCTCCCGCCAAATGCGGACAGGAACGGTCCGCGATCAGAGAGCGGCGTCGAGCTTCTCGATCCGCGCCACGAGCCCCGCACGACGGGGCGACCGCGCGGGCACCATCGAGAGGCAGAGCCGCAGCAGGTCGACGTCATCGGCGCCGGCATCCGTCTCGGCGAACGCCAGCAGGACATCGACGGACGCCTCGGCCATGAGCGCCTCGCGCAGCGCGACGCGGACCGTGTCGCGGAACTCCTCCACCCCGGGCGCGACGGAATCCGGCAGCACGTCGCCCCGGTACGCGGCGAGCGCGACCCGGTGCGCGCCCCGGTCGAGCAGCGACAGCACCTGGTGCGCATCGGTCTCGATCTCGACGCCGAGCCGGTAGGGCCGGGACTCCGGCACGAGAGCGGGAGCGGATGCCGCGAGCGCCTTGCGCAGGCGCACCATCTCGGCGCGGAGCGTGACGGACGTCGCACCCGTCGCCGCGCGGCGAGCATCGGCGGACTCGCCGTACACGAGCTCGCCCAGTCGCTCGGCCGACAGCCCCTGGCGGTGCACGGCGAGCATGAGCAGCAGCTCGGCGTGGCGCGGACCGAGCTCGGACACCGTCTCGACGCCCTCGCCGGCCACCTCGAGCAAGGCACGGTCGCGTCCGAGCACCCGGAGGGTCGCACGAGTGGGCTCGGCGCGCCGAGTGGGCGAGCGGCGCCGGGCGGCGCCGGGCGCGGGAGTCTGTCCCTCGGCGGCGCGAGCACGGAGCCGCGCGACCAGCAGCTCTCCCTCGATCGCCCGGGCGGTGGCGTCCACCAGCAGCTGCGCCTGCGGCGTCACCGCCTCAAGGCCCCCGGTCACGTCGATGACGCCGAGGATGCGGCGCGTCTCGGGATCGTGCACCGGGGCGGCGCTGCAGGACCACGGCTGGACGAGACGGTTGAAGTGCTCGGCGCCGGTGATCTGCACCGACCGGCCGAGCGCGAGGGCCGTGCCCGGGGCGGCGGTGCCGACGGCGTCCTCCGACCAGTTCGCGCCCTCGACGAACCCCATGTCGCCCGTCAGCCGGCGCACGTTCCGGTCGCCCTCGACCCACAGCAGCCGCCCGGCGGCATCGCCGACCGCCACGACGACACCGGACTCCGAGGCCTCGCCCGGCAGCAGCAGTCCGCGCACCATGTCGATGACGCCGGCGAGCGGGTGCGCGCGGCGATACGCCTCGAGCTCTTCCGCGGTCAGGTCGAGGGGCGGCAGCCCTTCGGCGCCCACGAGGCTGTCGAGCGAACGGCGCCAGGACTCCCGCACGAGCATCCGCACGTCGTTCAGCCGCTCGTCGGCGGCATTGCCCGCGACCAGTTCTTCGTGCGCGCGCTCGATGAGCAGACGGGATGTCTCGGGCGACACCTCGCGGCGCTGCGACCAGGGTGATGACACGGCGGCTCCGATCGACGTCGGTGGAGCGTGCGTCCAGTGTAGGACGGCCGTGCGTCGCCCTCGACGAGGCGCCGGGGCTCGGCTCTCCTAGTCGGCGGTGGTGACCTCGGAGCGCAGCGGCATCAGCGCGCCCGCGACCTGGCCGATCGTGGCTTCGTCGACGCCCGCGTCGGCGAGCGCCGTCGCCGCATGGCCGATGACCCGGTCGAAGTCGGCGTCGGTGATCCCGCGTCCGGCGTGGGCGGCGCGCATATCGAGGCCCTTGTAGCCGTTGGGACCGCCCGCCGCCGCGGCGAGGAAGAGCGCCATGTGACGCTTCTGGTCGACCATCCGGGTTTGCGAGAAGTAGGGCGCGAGCGTCTCGTCGCCCAGAATCAGCCGGTACATGTTGTCGACGACGGCGGCGATGCCGTCGCCTTCGCCGAGCCGCTGGTACAGGGTCGCTTCGGTGGTGTCGGTCATGCGGGTGCTCCGATTCGTGAGGGGATGGGGATGCTGTAACTCGCGGGGTGTCGTCAGCGCCCGGCGCTGCGCGGCCGCCAGCGGCTGTCGCTCGGGGTCTGCTCGTCGGCGACGGCCGGCTCGGGCGCGTCCGGCGCGGCCTGCGGCGCCGCAGCGGGAGGCGCCGGCGCGGCGGCCGGCGCAGCCGGGGTCGCGCCCAGTCGGCCGAGCTCCCGTTCGATCGACTCGAGGAGCGAGTGCACCTGCGCGGTCGCCATGCGGGCGAACTGGCGAGCCCGCACCACGTCGTCCGGCGATGCCGGGCCGGCGGCGGCGAGGTCGTCGGTCGCGAACGCGAGCGACGGGGAGCGATCCGCGGCCCAGGGCTCGGCGGCCCGCGGGCTCTCGGGGACCGCGGCGGCGGCGATCTGCCCGGGGTGGGCTGCGGCCTGCTTCTCGATGGAGTGAGCGACGTGCTGCGCGCGCTCGATGATCTCGCGGTACTGCTTGCGGGCCGTCTCGATGAGGTCCTTCGCGTACGACTCGGCCTCCGCCACCGCGTCGTCGGCGATGCGCTGTGCACTGCTGAGCAGCAGGACGGCGCGACTGGAGATCTCGCCCTCCTCGGTGGTGACGCCGCTCGCGGTCAGCGCCTGGTTGTCACGCCACGCGACCTCGAGGGCATCGGCCGCGGCCGCCAGCAGCGCGTGGACCTCGCTGCGGGCGTAGCCGCTGCGCTCGTCCGCGAAAGAGACTCCGCGGAGCAGCTCCGGGGTGATGGATACGGATTCGGTCGCGGTCATGTTCGTGTCTGCCCTCTACTGGATTCCCCGCATGACGCCCGGCTCAACGAGTTCCGGGGGGACTGCCTCATCGCCGGCGATGCTGGGGTGCTGGGTGAACGGGTCTTCGTACTTCTCGCTGCGGATGCGGTGCGCGTCGAGTCCGGCACGCTGCAGGACGGCGGTGGTGTGCTCGACCATGCGCGGCGATCCGCAGACCATCGCGAGGCGGTCGTCCCACGGCCCGTCCGCGGCGGCCAGGTCGCCGATCAGTCCCCGGCGTCCGGGGAACGACGGGTCGTCCGACACCGCGTACCGGATGCTCAGCCAGGGCGCGTCGGCGTAGCGCTCGAGTTCGGGCTTCGCGTAGAACCCCCACGGATGCCGCACGCCGTGGTACAGCGCGACGCGGGGACCGCTTCCGCGCGCCGCGTGGCGTCCGGCCACCTGATCCAGCACGGCGAGCAGCGGGGCGAGCCCCGTGCCGCCGCCGATCAGCAGCAGATCGGGCCACTCGCTGTCGAAGCGGAGCGTCAGCAGCTCGCCGATGGGCGGGCCGAGCCGCACCCGGTCGCCCGGCTTGACGTCGCGCAGCAGCGCTCCGCTGACCTGTCCGCCCGCGACGAGCTGCACGTGGAACGTCATGGTGCCGTCGGCGCGGGGCGCGTGGGTCGGCGACAGGTATCGCCACTGGCGCGGTCGTTGCGGGATCTCGACGGCGAGCGACTGACCGGCCTGGAACCGGTACCTGTCGTCGGGCCGGATCGTCACGGTCCCGACATCCATCCCCCGCCGTTCCGTCGCGATCACCTCGCCGGCCCAGGTGGCGGGCTCGGACTCGACCGCCTCGGCCGCGGTGATCATGGTCGTCGCGATCAGGCCGTACGCTTCGGCCCAGTCGGCCGCGAGGTCAGGGGTCCACGCGGCGCCGAGGAAGTGCTTCAGCGTCGCGAGCAGCGATGCGCCCACGGCGGGGTAGTGGCCGGCGATGGTGCCGAACTTGCGGTGATCACGCCCAAGGTCCTCGATGTAGCCCACGACGTCGCCGACGTGGTCGACGTTGCTGACCATGTGGCCGAGAGCCTTGACGAGTCGGTCGCGCTGGGCGGCCATGGCGACCGGGAACAGATCGCGGGTCTCGGGGTGGGCGAGGAAGAGGTGCGCATAGAAGTACCCGGGTACCGCGTCCCCGTGAGCCGCGACCTGAGCCCAGGTCCGCTTGAGCGCTACCGCATCCACCTGTGTCGTGTCCCATCCATCGGCCAGTCGGTACCGGCCGACGCTAGCGCGTTACAGATGTATCTGCAAAGCATTCACCTGTAAGTGCAGCCGCATATCATGGATGCGTGCGGCGCTGGATCTGACGGCGCGTCACGGGTCGGGGGGCCTCATGACTGTGTTGTTGAGCAACGGAACCGTCTTCGTCGAAGAGGGGCTCCGCGAGCAGGCCGCCGAACTCGTGCGGCGCACGGAAGACCTGGGCACACGCGATTTCGCGCTGGTCGCCGGCGACGGCTCCCGTGTGGGCGTGCCGGCAGACGTGAGCGCATTCCTCGTCCACGTGCTGAGAGGACTCGCCCGGGGATCCGTGTCGGTGACGACCCTTCCCGAGGAGCTCACGACCACCGTGGCGGCCGAGCTGGTCGGCGTCTCGCGGCCGACCCTGATGAAGCTGGTGCGCAACGGCGAACTGCCCGCCCGGCAGGTGGGAAGCCACACACGACTGCGCACCGACGACGTCCTGGCGCTGCGCCGCACGCGCGCACAGGATCGACGCGCCGCCCTCGACGCCCTGCGCGAGCTGGACGACGAGTTCGAAGCGGACCGATAGGCGGCGCCAGGTAGCCTGACCTGGTGCTGCAACGGGTTTTCGTCGACGCCGACGTCCTCGCCGTGCGCACTCCCTTCGAATGGCTGGCGCTCGTCCGCGACGAGACCCATGCTTTTCAGCTGCACTCCTCCGCCGCGGTCGTGGCCGACGCGGTCCGGATCTGGCGGGATCGGGACCCGGCCGCCCGCGGCGCCTCCGCGCGGCGGCGGCGTGAGCTCCTCGTGGCCGCGCTCGACGAGCTGGCCGAGGCGGACGTGGATGTCGATATCGACGCCCTCCCGGACGGTTCCACCGCACACGATGCCGCGGTGATGAGCGGCGCCCACATCCTGCTCTCGTCGCGCGCCCGTGATACCCCGGACGCCGACCTCCTCCCGTTCGAACTCGCCACGCCCGACGAATTCCTCTGCCTGGTGGACGACCTCGCCGGCGCTGCCGTCCGCAACGTCGCCCTGGAGCTGGCTCGCCGCGACGGCGCCGAGACGCGCGGTTCCGTCGATCGTCTCGCTCGCGCGCTCATCGCAGCCGGCTGCCCGACCTTCGCCGGGCGCGTGCGTGCGCATCTGCGCACCTCGGGGGCCTAGGCACCCGCGGCGGATGACGGCCTAGGCACCTACGGCCGATTCAGTCCCGCGTCGCCCACCAGTCGCGGAGGCGCCGCTCGGCCTCGTCCGCTCCGAGGACACCCTCGTCGAGTCGCAGATCGAGCAGGAACCGGTACGCCTCGCCGACCTCGCGACCCGGTGGGATGCCGAGCACCTCCTGGATGCGGTTGCCGTCGAGCTCCGGGCGGATCGAGGCGAGCTCCTCCTGGGCGGCGAGCTCGGTGATGCGCCGTTCGATGTCGTCATAGGCGCGGGCCAGGCGCGTGGCCTTCTTGACGTTGCGCGTCGTCACATCGGCGCGCGTGAGGATGTGCAGACGCTCGAGCTCGGCATCCGCATCCCGCACGTAGCGACGCACGGCGGAGTCGGTCCAGGCGCCCTCGGAGTACCCGAAGAAGCGCAGGTGCAGCTCGATCAGCCGGCTGACCGTGGAGATGGTCGCGGAGTCGAAGCGCAGCTCCTGCAGCCGCTTGCGGGCGAGGCGTGCACCCTTGACGTCGTGATGGTAGAAGGTCACCCCGCCGCCCGGCTCGAGCCGTCTCGTCGCCGGTTTGCCGATGTCATGCAGCAGCGCGGCGAGCCGCAGCGGCACGTCGGGTGCGGCATCCGGGTTCCGCGTCTTCTCGAGATCGATGGCCTGGCGCAGCACCGTCAGCGAGTGCTCGTACACGTCCTTGTGATGATGATGCTCGTCGACCTCGAGCTGCAGCGCAGGGATCTCGGGGAGGAACTCGCCCATCAGCCCGGTCTCGACCAGCAGACGGATGCCGCGCACCGGGTCGTCGGTGCTGAGGAGCTTGACCAGCTCGGCCTGGATCCGCTCGGGGCTCACGATCTCGAGCGTGCGCCGCAGCTCCGCCATGGCCGCCTCGGTGGCGGGGTCGACGGCGAACCCCAGCTGCGCGGCGAAGCGCGCGGCACGCAGCATGCGCAGCGGGTCGTCGCCGAAACTGACCGCGGGATCCGCGGGCGTGCGCAGGATGCCGCGCACCAGGTCTTCGACGCCGCCGGTCGGGTCGACCAGGGTCTGCCCCGGCACCCGCAGCGCCATCGCGTTGACGGTGAAGTCGCGGCGCACGAGGTCGCCCTCGATGGTGTTGCCGAATTCGACGGTCGGCTTGCGGGTGACCCCGTCGTAGCTGTCCGCCCGGTACGTCGTGATCTCGACCTGCTCGCCGCGGACGCGGGCGCCGATGGTGCCGAAGGCGCGCCCGATGTCCCACTGCGCCGTGGAGACCGGCTTCACGATCTTGAGGATGTCGTCGGGGCGGGCATCCGTCGTGAAGTCGAGGTCGTTCGTCGGTCGGCCGAGGAGTGCATCGCGCACGGGACCGCCCACGATCGCGAGGTCGAACCCGGCATCGGCGAAGGCGCGCGCGAGCGTGGCGACGACGGGGGACTCGGCGAGCGCGCCGAGGCGCACAATGCCCTCGGCCATGTTGAGCATGGGTTCCAGCCTACGGCCCGGTCGTTGAGCGAGCGAAGCGAGACGAAACGCCTCGAGCCAGCTCACTGCGACCGGATGCGTGTTTCGTCTCGCTCGTTCCTCGCTCGCTCAACGACCAGTGGGAGCGGCCGAGGTCACTCCGCGAGCCGCAGGAATCCGGTGAAAGCGAGCTCGCGGACGCGGGGAAGCAGATCGGCACGCAGCGCCGCGGCGTCGACCTCGAGCAGGTCGGCGATCGCATCGACCAGCACTCCGATCGGCAGGTCGCCGTCGCACGCGCCGACGAGCGCCGCCAGGCCCGGGTCCACGCCCAGGGCACGGCCGAAGCCGCCGCCCTGCCGGAGCTCGATGACCGTGGGGTCCTCGGCGCCGGGCAGATGGTGCCGCGCCTCCGTGACGTCCGGTGCCACGACGAATACGGATGCCGCGAGCCCGGCGTCGTCGACGCCGGCCAAGCGGTCGTGGGCGTCGAGGGCGGCGGCCAGGTGAGCGCCGAGGCCGTCGCCGGCGAGCGCCGTGTGCAGCGATTCGTAGCGCGACAGCGTGGGCGCGCCCTCGGCCGGACGCCTCAGCAGCAGGTAGCCGAATCCGACCTCGGTCACCCCTCGCGCCGCGAAGTCGTCGAGCCACGCGTCGACCAGCCGCGCGAAACCCGGCGTGCCGGCGAGGGTGCCGCCGTCGCGCACCCACAGCTCGGCATACGACAGCGGGTCGAGGCTCTCGCGTTCGACCACCCAGGCATCCAGCGGGACCGACGACGACGCGACCCAGCCGCGCACGCGCTCGAGGCCGGGCATGCCGTCCCGGGTCTCCCAGTTGCCGAGCAGCTGCGCCACGCCGCCCGGCGCGAGATGCGCGCCCACGCCACTGACGAACGCGGCCACGACGTCGTCGCCGACCATGCCGCCGTCGCGGTATTCGTACGCCGGCACATCGGCGACCCGCGGCGTGATGACGAACGGCGGATTCGACACGATCCGGTCGAACTGCTCGCCCGCGACGGGCTCGAACAGGCTCCCCAGCCGCACCTCGATGCCATCGATGCCGTTGAGGAGCGCGTTCAGCCGGGTGAATCCGAGGGCGCGCGCGGAGATGTCGGTCGCGACGACGTTCGCCGTATGCGCGCGGGCGCGCAGCGCCTGGATCCCGCATCCTGCGCCGATGTCGAGCCCGCGCGGGGCGGGCGTCGGCAGCTGCAGGCCGGCGAGTGTCAGCGACGCGCCGCCGACTCCGAGCACGTGGTCCTCGGGAAGCGGTCCGCCGAGCGCGGCCTCGTCGAGGTCGCTCGCGACCCACCACTGTCCGGATCCGGAGGCGTCCGCGTACGACTGCGGCCGCACCACCGCGAGCGGGCGGACCTCGCCCTCGGCGACCGTCGCCAGGCCCAGTCGCGCGAGCCCATCGGCGCCGGCGCGCACCAGCGCCCGGTCGACGGACGCCGCGGGCTGCGGCATCCCGAGCACCAGCAGTCTGCCCAGCACGGCGAGGGCGTCGTCGCGATCGCCGAGGCCGCGCGACGCCGGGGACCGCAGCCCGCGCGCAATGGCGTCGTCCGCCGCACCGCCCCACGCGTCGCGGAGGGCCTCGGCGGTGAAGCCGGCGTCGCGCAGATCACCGGCGAGGTCACGACAGAGGCGGGTATCCGGTTCGGGGAGCACGAGTCCATTCAACCGCGCCGGTGCACCCGCGAGGAGCAGACCGGGCGTCCACGGCCTGCCCGGCCCGGCGTCGGGCGGGCTCGGAGGCGCTCACCGTAGAATCGCAGTCGATCGTGCGGTCAGGCCATCGCACAGGAGCGAACCCCCGACAGGATGATCGTGACCCCACCGCGAGCCCCGCAGCGCCCCGCGCGCCGCGCCCCGCGTTTCGTGACCGCCACCGTCGCGGCGGTGGCGGTGGTCGCCGGGCTGCTGCTCCCTGCTGCCGCGATGGCGGAGAGCTCCGAGCCGTCACCGAGCCCCACCGCCAGCATTCCGGTGGGCACCACCGTGTTCACGCTGTCGCCGCAGGCCGACGGCATCGTGCGGCCCGGCGATGCGCTGAGCGTCTCGATCTCGCTCCAGAACGGGACGGATGCCGCCGTCACGCCGTCGACAGTGACGCTCTCGCTCGGGCGAACGCCGCTCGCCGACCGGGACGCGCTCGACGCGTGGCTCGACGGCACAGACTCGACCGTGGCCCTCGAGCCCATCGCCTCGGACGCGCTCAGTGCCGTCGAGCCCGGCTCGTTCCAGGTGCGGGGCATGACCGTCGCGGCCGACGACCCGGCCCTCAGCGGCCTCACGCCGGGCGTGTACCCGCTCGCCGCGTCGTACGAGGGCGACTCCGGCACGGTGAGCTCGACCAGCGCGATGGTCGTGCCGGCCGACGACGCCACCGACGTCGGCATCGGCGTGGTCGTGCCGATCACCGCCGGTGGGCTGAACGAAGGGCTCCTCACCGCGGAGCAGCTGGCCGAGCTCACGGCGCCCGACGGCGACCTGACCAACCAGCTCGACGCCGTCACCGGCACGTCGGCGATCCTCGCGGTGGATCCCGCCGTGCCCGCTGCGATCCGCGTGCTCGGCACGTCGGCGCCGGATTCCGCGCTCGAGTGGCTCACCCGGCTCGAGAGCATCCAGAACTCCCGTTTCGCGCTCCAGTTCGGCGACGCCGATGTCACCGCGCAGCTGCAGGCCGGCCTGCCGCAGCCTCTCGCCCCGACATCGTTGTCCGCCTACATGTCGCCGTCGAACTTCGCAGCGCCCACTCCCACCCCGACGCCCACCTCGACGCCTTCGGGCACGCCGACGCCAGCGCCGACGCCGACGCCGACACCGCAGCCCGGCGACGCACTGCCCAGCACCGACGCGCTCCTCGCGGTCGGACCGGCCACCCGCCCGGGCGTCTACTGGCCGGCCGACGGCACGGCCGACACCGAGATCGTGACGCGACTCGGCGACCTCGGCAGCGACGGCGCCCCCACGGCGACCGTCCTCCCCTCGGCCACGACCGAGGCCGGCGCCGACGGTCGCACGGTCTCGGCACACGGTCAGGTGGGCGACGCCGAGGTGCTCGTCTACGACAGCGACATCTCGTCGGCCCTCGACGCGGCGTCGCAGAGCGACGTGTCGTGGCTCCGCGGAGCGCCGCTGACGACCGCCACCGCGTACCTCGCGTTCGCAGCCGCCGAGGCGGACGGCCCGCTCCTCGTGACGGTCGGGCGCGGCGACGGACGCTCGCGCGTGGAACTCGGGGCCGCCATCTCGGCCGCCCTGTCGGCTCCGAACGTCACTCCTCGCACCATCGCCACGATCGCCGCGAGTGAGGCGCGTGAGGTCGAGCTCGCGGGCACCGAGGCATCCGCCGAACGGGCGGCTGCGGCGTCCGCTCTCGTCGGAGAGGAAGGCGAGATCGCTCGGTTCGCGACGATCCTCGATCAGCCGTCGCTGCTCACCGGGCCCGAGCGCGCCGACATCCTGCAGCTGCTCGGCGTCGCCTGGATCGGCGACGACACGTGGCCGACCGCACTCGCAGACCACCGCACCGAGACCGCCGGCACGCTCACGTCGGTCTCGCTGCTGCCGACCAGTCCCAGCGATCTCTACGGCTCGAGCGCCGCACTGCGGTTCTGGGTGCGCAACGATCTGCCGTACCCGGTCAATCTGGTGCTCTACACCACACGCGACAACCTCCGTCTGGACGTTCAGAGCGAGACCCCCGTGGTCGCGACGCCCCAGAGCAACACGCGGGTCGAGGTGCCGGTGCAGGCGAGGGTCGGGCGCGGCGACGTGACGCTCACCCTCCAGTTGCGCAGCCCCGCCTTCGTCGCGATCGGCCAGCCGGAGTCGGTCGACGTCAACGTCTACGCCGACTGGGAGGCCGCCGGCATCGCCGCGCTCGCCGTGCTCGTCGGCGCCCTCCTCGTGATCGGCATCGTGCGAACCGTGCTGCGCATGCGCCGCCGGCGCCGGGGAACGGATGCCGGTGGCCCGGCCTCCGGCGAGCATGCTCTTGTCGGCGGTGCTGAGGCCGGTGAAGAGGCTGCGGTGTCCGACCACGCTCGGGTCGACGGCGAGGCTGTGCGAGAAGGCGGCGCTGCGGTCGACAGCGACGCCGCGACCGGCGGCGAGAACCTGGCCGACGAGACTGTTGTGGGTCCGACTGCGCGAGACGGTGAGACCGCGGCCGACTCCGCTTCGAGCGACGGACCGCAGCGATGAGCAGCATCGGGCGCGCGAGCGTTCTCATCGGCGCCGGCACGATCGTCTCGCGACTGACGGGTTTCCTCCGCGCGGTCGTGCTGGTGTCGGCAGTGGGTGCGACGACCGCGGGCGGCAACGCATTCGCGATCGCGAACCAGCTTCCGAACAACATCTACGCGATCATCTCCACCGGTCTGCTGAGCGCGGTCGTGGTCCCGCAGATCGTCAAGGCCGCTGCTCATGACGACGGGGGCCGCGCGTTCGTCTCGAAGCTGTTCACCCTGGGCACCGTCGTCCTCCTGGGAACGGCGGTGCTCGCCACCGTCGCGGCTCCCTGGCTGGTGGCTCTCTACGCGCCGGGATACCCGCCGCAGCAGCAAGCGTTGGCGACGGCGTTCGCCTACTGGTGTCTGCCGCAGATCCTGTTCTACGGCCTGTTCGCCCTCGTCGGTGAGTCGCTCAATGCCCGTCGGGTCTATGGCCCGTATACGTGGGCGCCGATCGTCAACAACATCGTCTCGATCGTCGGCTTCCTCGCGTTCATCTGGCTCTTCGGTCCCGCGGGGTCCTCGACCCAGTGGACTCCCGAGATGGTCGCCGTATTGGCGGGCACAGCCACCCTCGGCATCGTCGTGCAGACGGGGATCCTCTTCGCCTTCTGGCGCCGGACCGGTCTGCACATCCGGCCCGACTTCGGGTGGAGGGGCGTCGGGCTGGGGCAGATCGGCAAGCTCGCCGGCTGGACGTTCCTGATGGTCGCTGCCGGTCAGCTCGCTGGTCTCGTCCAGTCACAGGTGATGTCGGAGATCCCGAAAGGCGACCCAGGCGTCTTCGTCGCGCAGAACGCCTGGCTGCTTTTCATGCTCCCTTACTCGATCATCGTGCTGTCGATCGGCACCCCCTACTTCACGCAGCTCAGCGAACACGCCGCGGCGGGGCGGGACCAAGAGGTACGCGGCGACATCGGCCGAAGCATTCGCACCCTCGGACTGTTCGTGGTCGGCGCGACGGCGGCGCTGGCCGTCGCCGCGGTTCCGGCCTCGCGCATCTTCACCAACAGCACCGAGGAAGCGATCGATGCCGCAGGTGTCCTGCTCTGCTACCTCGTCAGCCTCATCCCTCTCGCGGTGCTGTTCGTGGTTCAGCGGAGCTTCTACGCCTACGACGACACCCGCACCCCGTTCTTCTTCACCATCGTCCAGTGCGCCCTCGTGGTGCTGACGGCGTGGGGCGCTCTCTGGGCATTCCACGAAGGCGTACTCCCCGCGGGTCAGCTCGTCGCCGCCGTCGCACTTGGCCAGTCGTTCTCCAGTGTTGTGCAGGTCGTCGTCGCGACGTGGCTGTTGCAACGGCGGCTGGGTGGGCTGCGTGTTGGCTCATGGCTGCTCGCCCTGGGCCGTTTCGCCCTTGCCGCGGTGCCCGCCGCGGCCGTCGGATGGTTGATGTTCCAGCTCCTCGGCGGCGTCGACGGGTGGACGGTCTCGGACAAGGTACTCGGCGCGGTCGGTGCTGCGATCATCGGCATGGTCGTGCTCGTGGTGTACGCCGCGATCCTGGCGCTGCTGCGCGCACCGGAGCTTTCTGTCGCCACCGGACTCGTGCGGCGGTTCCTGCCCGGCAGGCGCTGACCTTCCCGGCTCGCGTCGGACGGGCAGGACGCGACGCTCGTCACCCGGCCTCTCGCCGCGCCCGCAAGGGGGCGTAGCACGGAATGCCGCGCGGTTACCATGTGTTGAGGCATCCGAGGCCATCGCGTCCGTCGCGGAACGCTTCGCAAGGCTTCACAAGGAAAGGTGCGCACGTGCGTCAGGTCATCATCATCGGCTCCGGTCCCGCAGGTTATACGGCGGCGATCTATGCCGCTCGGGCGAACCTGAATCCGCTCGTCGTGGCGAGTTCCGTCGAGGCCGGCGGTGAGCTGATGAACACCACCGAGGTCGAGAACTTCCCCGGGTTCCCTGAGGCGATCATGGGCCCGGATCTGATGGCGAAGATGCAGGAGCAGGCCGAGCGGTTCGGCGCCGAGGTGCTCTACGACGACGTCGTCGGGCTCGACATCGACGGCCCCGTCAAGAAGGTCATGCTCGGCAGCGGCGCGAGCCACGAGGCCGACGCGATCGTGTTCGCGACCGGTTCCGCTCCCCGCAAGATCGGCATCGAGGGCGAGTCCCGGCTGTCTGGTCGTGGCGTGTCGTACTGCGCCACCTGCGACGGCTTCTTCTTCCGCGAGCGCGTGATCGCGGTCGTCGGCGGCGGCGACTCGGCGATGGAGGAGGCGACGTTCCTCACCAAGTTCGCGTCGAAGGTGTACGTGATCCACCGCCGCGACGAGCTGCGTGCCTCGAAGATCATGCAGGAGCGGGCGTTCAAGAACGAGAAGATCGAGTTCGTCTGGAACAGCGAGGTCGTCGACATCCTCGGTGAAGACGCCGTCGCCGGCATCGTCCTGAAGGACACTGTCGACGGGTCGACCCGCGAGCTCCCGCTGGACGGCGTGTTCGTCGCCATCGGCTACGACCCCCGCACCCACCTGGTGCACCACAAGCTCGACCTCACGCCCGAGGGCACCGTGTGGGTGGACGGCCGCTCCTCACGCACCTCGGTCCCGGGTGTGTTCGCCGCCGGCGACGTCATCGACCCCACCTACCGCCAGGCGGTCACCGCCGCGGGAAGCGGTACGGTCGCAGCGCTCGACCTCGAGCACTACCTGGCCGCGCTCGGCGAGGCAGGCGATCCGGACGTCTCGGGCGACCAGATCGCCGGCTTGCCTGAGGTGAGCGCGGTCTGACCTTCCGCGGCGTCGCGACACGCCCGGGAACAATCCCGCTGCCGGTGCTGTTGAACATCACCGACAGACTTCCATCGAAGGAGAAACACAGATGACCGCCAAGTCGACGACCTCCGCCACGTTCGAGCAGGACGTGCTCCAGGCCGAGGGTCCGGTACTCGTGGACTTCTGGGCGGAGTGGTGCGGCCCGTGTCGCATGGTCTCGCCCGTCCTCGACCAGATCCAGTCGGAGCACCCCGACAAGATCACCATCCTCAAGCTCAACGTGGATGAGAACCCCGATCTCGCGATGAAGTACCAGATCACATCGATCCCCGCGATGAAGGTGTTCAACAAGGGCGCAGTCGAGACCACGATCATCGGCGCCAAGCCGAAGTTCGCGCTCGAGAAGGACCTCGCCGCCTACATCGGCTGAGGCCACACTCTCAGTTTCAGGGAACCCCGCCGGCTCTGCCGGCGGGGTTTTCCTTCTTCATCTGGTGTTTCCACTGTATGCCGCTCAGGACATCCAAAACCCGTCGTATCTTCTTGTCGATCGATGTCGATCTGCGCGAGGCTTGTTCGACGCACAGAGTGAAGGGGCCACTCGGGCCCTCGACACCGGGCCCAGCCCCGACGGAAGGGAAACCCCATGCGTTACATGCTCATCATGCAGGTCGGTGCCGAGGCAGCAGCCGCGTTCGACCCCGAGACCTACGACATGGCCGAGGCGTACGCTGCCATGGGCGCCTACAACGAGGAGCTCCAGAAGGCCGGCGTCTTCCTCAGCGCCGAGGGACTCTCAGATGCAGCGGAGGGCTTCCGCGTCGACTTCGATTCGGTGCCGCCGGCCGTGACCGACGGACCCTTCGCAGAGGCGCGCGAGGTGTTCACCGGCTTCTGGATCATCGAGGTGGCCTCGCGCGAAGAGGCCGAGCACTGGGCCCGGAAGTGCCCGCTGGGTCCGGGGACGGCGCTCGAGGTTCGGCGCGTGAACGAGATCAGCGACTTCGACCAGAGCGACGAGTGGGTCGCCAAGGAGCAGGAGTGGCGCGCCGCCAACTCGTGACCTCGAGCCTCAGCTCGCCTCCGCACGCACCGTCGGGTCCCACCGGCGGTGCGTGTTGGCGTCGCCCAGAAGCGACCACACCGCCTTCGTCAGCGGGGGATACTCCAGCGCGATCTGCCGCAGGACCCGATAGTGACGACTGGCGTTCGGACGCGAGCCGCCATCGGCGGCGATGTTCTCCGCACGCAGCAGGTACACCACGAGCTCGTCGACGGTCGGCAGCTCATCCATGAACTCCCACGGGTCTTCGCCGGCTCGCAGCCGCTCGTGCACCAGCACCGAGAGCTCGTCCGCGGCCTCCGCGCGCAGCAGCTCCAGGCTCGCTCGCCGTCGCAGGGTGTGCTCCTCGTTCGCCACCAATCCAGGGTACGTTGCGATTCCGACACCGGGGGTCACCCCGCCTACGCTGAGAGCATGACCTCCGACGACGGGCACTCCCGGCGCGCCGTCGAGGCGGTGTGGCGTGACGAGTCCGCACGCATCGTCTCGGCGCTCACCCGCCACACGGGGGACTTCTCGTGGGCGGAGGATCTCGCGCAGGAGGCACTCGTCGAAGCCCTCGCGAGCTGGCCTGTCAGCGGCATCCCTGACAATCCCGGTGCATGGCTCATGTCGGTGGCCAAGCGGCGTGCGATCGATGGATGGCGGAGGCGGGAGCGGCTGACGCAGCGGGAACCCCTCTTCGTGACGGACGCACTGCAGGCGGAGACGCTGGACACCGTGCCCGACCATGCCGACCCGGACCGTATCGACGACGACGTGCTGCGACTGGTTTTCGTCGCCTGCCACCCCGTCCTCCCCGCGCAGGCCCGTCTCGCTCTGACGCTGCGCACGGTCGCCGGCCTCACCACCGAGCAGATCGCGCGTGCCCTGCTCATGACGGTGCCGACGGTGCAGCAGCGAATCGTCCGCGCGAAACGCTCACTCGCGGACGAGGGCGTGCCGTTCGAGGTGCCGGACCGCACGGAGCGACCGGCCCGCCTCGCGAGCGTGCTCCAGGTGATCTACCTCCTCTTCACCGAGGGGTACTCGGCGACGGAGGGGGAGGGGCTGCTGCGCCCGGATGTGGCGCGCGAAGCTGTGCGACTCGGCCGTCAGCTCGCGGCGCTGATGCCCCGCGAACCCGAGATCTGGTCGCTCATCGCGCTGATGGAGTTCCAGTCGTCCCGGTTCCGCGCGCGCATCGACGCCGACGGTCTGCCTCTCACCCTGGAACAGCAGGACCGCCGCCACTGGGATCGTTCGGCGATCTCGCGCGGCAACGAAGCGATGACGCGAGCGGATGCCGCCTCCCGCGGTCTCGGCTACTACGGCCTGCAGGCGGCCATAGCGCAATGCCACGCCGTGGCACCGACGTTCGCCGAGACCGACTGGGCGCGCATCCTCCGGCTGTACGACGCGCTCGACGCCCTCGCCCCGTCGGCTGTCGTGCGGCTCAACCGTGCGGTGGCGCTGTCGATGGCAGCAGGCCCGGAAGATGCCCTCATCGAGGTCGACGCGCTCGCGTCCGAGCTGTCGGGCTTCCGCCCGCTGCCGGCTGTCCGGGCCGAGCTGCTCGAGCGCCTCGGGCACACGGATGCCGCAGCTGCCGCGTTCCTCGAGGCCGCCGCGCTTCCGGGCAACGACGCCGAGACGGCGCTCCTGCGGCGTCGTGCAGCGCAAGCGGAGTCTTCCGCGCCGCGGCGCGCACAGCCCCACCCCTGACGCAAGGCGCTCCCAACCCGGCAGGTGGGAGACTCCCCGGCATCAGGCCGGGCCGTAGCCGGTCTCTCCCAGCTCTCCCAGGATTCGGTTGAGATCCTCGATGCTCGCGAAATCGATTGCGATCTGGCCTTTTCTTGCCGTGAGTGAGATCTTCACGCGGGTGTTGAGGCGATCGCCAAGCCTTTCTGCAACCTCATCGAGATGCGCGCGGCGCGAACCCGCCTGAGGTTTCGCCGCACGCGTGGGCGAAGCATCCGGCAGCTTCGCCGCGGCCTCCGCGGCACGCACTGACAGATCCTCGTTGACGATCTTGTCGGCGAGGCGCTGCATTGCCGTGGCGTCCTCGAGCGACAGGATCGCGCGGGCGTGGCCGGCCGTCAGTACACCGGCGGCCACGCGCTGCTGCACCGGCATCGGCAGCTTCAGCAGCCGGATGGTGTTGCTGATCTGCGGCCGCGAGCGGCCGATGCGCGTCGCCAGCTCTTCCTGGGTGATGCCGAAGTCCTCGAGCAGCTGCTGGTACGCCGATGCCTCTTCGAGCGGGTTGAGCTCGGAGCGATGGAGGTTCTCGAGGAGGGCATCACGCAGGAGGTGCTCATCGGCGGTGTCGCGCACGATGGCGGGGATCGAGGTGAGTCCGGCTTCTCGGGCGGCGCGAGTGCGGCGCTCGCCCATGATGAGCTCGTACTCGCCCTTGTCGTTGCTGCGGACGACGACCGGCTGCAGGACCCCGAATTCGCGCACGCTGTGCACGAGTTCCGCGAAGTGCTCGTGGTCGAAATTCGTGCGCGGCTGACGCGGGTTGGGAACGATGTCGTGCGGGTCGATATGTGCGAGCCGCGCCCCGGGGACCTCGACGAGGTTCCCCTCGGTATCAGCCGTGACCGCTTCGATTGGTGGGGCTTCGTCGACGGCGACAGCACGGGGAAAGAAGACATCGGAGGGGCGGTCGTCAGCCTGCTCGTTGGTCGGGATCAATGCGCCGATTCCGCGGCCGAGCCCTGTGCGCTTCGCAGCCATCAGTCGCCCCTTTCATTCGAGGCGCTGTCGCGCCGGATCATCTCGACAGCCGCTTCGCGGTAGGCGATGGCGCCGGCCGACTGTCCATCGTAGGCGAGAACCGACTGCCCGAAGCTCGGCGCCTCAGAGACCCGGACAGACCGAGGAACGACGGTGTCGAGCACCTCCTTTGGAAAGTGCTCGCGCACCTCATCGGCGACCTGCTGCGCAAGACGCGTGCGACCGTCGTACATCGTCAGCATGATCGTCGAGAGCTGCAGCCGCGGGTTGAGGTGCTTCTGGATCATGCGCACGGTGCCGAGCAGCTGGCTCAGCCCTTCGAGCGCGTAGTACTCGCACTGGATCGGGATCAGCAGTTCGGTGGCCGCGGTGAAGGCATTGATCGTGAGCAGACCGAGCGAGGGCGGGCAGTCGATCAGGATGAAGTCCAGCTGTCCCTCGTGCTTCTCGAGGTAGTCGTCGACGGCAACGCGCAGCCGGTGCTCCCGCGCGACCTGCGACACCAGCTCGATCTCAGCGCCGGCGAGGTGGATGGTGCTCGGTGCGCACAGCAGGTTGGGGGACTCGGGACTGACCTGGATGATGTCAGCGAGGGGGAATTCGTCGATGAGCACGTCGTACACGCTCGGGATGTCGGCGGTGTGCGGCACGCCCAGCGCCGTCGAGGCATTGCCCTGCGGATCCAGATCGATCACGAGAACGCGGGCGCCGCGCTCGGCGAGGGCCGCCGCCAGGTTGACCGTCGTGGTCGTCTTCCCGACGCCGCCCTTCTGATTCGAGACCGTGAGCACGCGCGTACGGCCGGTGAGCTGAACCTCGGCTTCTTCGAGCGCCTTGCGGCGCGCCGTCAGGTCTGCGAGTTCGCGGGCGATCGGCGAGTCGTCTTCGTCGTGCCCGATGGTGACGCCGTCGTGCTGCGCGATGGGGGAGTCCTCTTCCTGCGTGGCGGGGGTGCTCTCGTCCGAGGCGACGGGGCGAGCGACGTCGGGAGATGCGTCGGATGCCGGACCATCGTAATCGTCGGCCGAGACATCGGCGTCGGTGTGCGTCGCGTCCGCCTGCTCCTCGCCCGGCGTGACGTCCTCGCCCGGCGTGAGGTCCTCGCGCGGCGTGAGGTCCTCGCCCGGCGTGAGGTCCTCGCGCGGCGTGAGGTCCTCGCCCGGCGTGACGTCCTCGCCCGCTGCGACCTCAGCGGCGGCGACCTCAGCTGCGGCGAGAGTCACATCGGCAGACATGGACGAGTCCTCTTCGCGGATGGTGTCAGCGGACGCGTCGACGACGTCTGGGCCCGCGTCATTGGTGTGAGGCTCGACTGCAGACTCGGGCGCGGTATCTGTAGACAGGACCCCAGGAGTGGCGGACTCTGCTGCGCCGGATGCCTCTGGTGGCGATCCGATGCTGTGGTCCGTGGAGGCTGACGGAGACTCTGTCGCCAGCGCGGTGAGCGGGCGATCGGACGAGAAGGATGCCTGAGCCTCGGTCTCGTCGGGTTGTTTCACGTGAAACTCTCCCCTTTGCGCGCGCCGCTCAACATCGCCTTCCACCTTATCCCGCCTTCCCCCCATCCCCAGCCGTCGGAGCCAGTTACTCATGCGTTCCTTACCGTTGCGAGCGGGACTGCCATCGCCTCTAGTCAACATCGCATGACCCCGTCGGCGGCGCTAACCCGCCGCTGCAAGGGAAGCCCGGCGCCCGATTGTGACAGAGGCGGCGCGGTCCCGACGGGCCTGTGCGAATCGAGCCCATCCCCGCTTCGAAGGTCGCTCCCGTTGCTGCGTCGACGTCGGTATCGGTGCGGAGGTCACACTCCGCAGAAGTGCACGTGTCTCTCCCGTCGATGGACCGAGATCCACCGGCCCACTTGACCCCACCTGACACGGAGGGACGTGCGGGGTCCTTGGGTGCGGGTGTTTCACGTGAAACATGGTGCGCTAGATCCGCGTGCGTCTCTCTCTTTGCCGCTGCGAGTCCCGGCGGATACTGGCGCCGAGTGAACTCCGGCCTCTTGCGTGGATCTGTAAGATCTCGCGGAGCCCGCCCGCATGCGCAGGCTGTCGGGATTCGAGTTCGCGGGCGCGCACCGGAGACCGCGCCTGTAGGCCCGGTGATGGACGACCTCGGGCACGGCCGTGCTGTCCCGCCTCAGGACCCGCGTCCTTCACTGGGGCTCCTCGGGGAGGAGGGCGCGGGTGGGGGATGCGGCGGGCCGAGCGCTCGAGCCGAGTGCCAGGACCGTCTTCCGCCGGCCCCCGCGCGCGATGGTCGCGGGGGTCGGGTGCGCCGGTGTCCCAGAGGCCGACGCGCGCCAAGGTTTCTCCCGCGACGACGATGACACCTGACGCCTCACTGGCACCGCCGGTGCCGACACCGATCTCCTGGCGTAACCACGGTAACTGCAGCGCGTCGCGACCGAAGCCGCCGCGCCTTCTGCCGCGTGACCAACCAGATCTCCGATACAAGGTGCCCTGGTTCGCGACCGCCACAATTGGCACACCGGCGTCCACGCCTTCACCGGATCGCAGACGACACGGGGATCCACGTCGACTTATAGGCCGCCAGGTCGCGCAGGACCAGGTTCCTACAGCTGCTCGCACTGACGTGCGTACTCCCCCTGGCCACTCGACCGCTCAGCCCCCCGGAACGTGTTCGTCAGTTGATACGGGGCGACGGTCACGTCGCGATCAGCACGGGTCATTGGCCGCTCCTGCCGTGCACACGTTCTTCAACGAGCGCCACCACCCCTACCTTCCTGTCGGGCCGCTATCGGCGACTCACCGTCGTCCGCGGTGCATCCGCCGACCGATCAGGGCATCGCGCGTCCGGCGCGTCGTCGTCACCGTCCGGCCGAACCGTGGACCCGAGCTCCCCGATCAGCAATGAGCTGCGAACGCGCCACGCCCGCCGCATCCCGCTGTACGGCCGGGGCTGCGGTACACCGACCATCTGCCGACGCGCGAGGTCGCGATGGCCAGTGTTTCACGTGAAACATCGATGCCGCAGCGTCCCTCTCGCACCGTGACTCGGCGGCATTCGGACACGACCGCACCGCGGCCTGACCAACCGTCAGCTCTCTGAGTGGGCGCGCACGAGTGGTCCCTGCGGAGCCTCGAGACGCGGCCGCCACGGCACAACCGCGCTTCGATTCGCACCGCCGCCCAAGAAGGCACACCGCTATGCACGCCGATCCCTGACTTCACGGTACCGGCGACCGTGTGTTCCACGTGAAACATCCCCGTCCCGCAGCGACTCGTTTGCGCTGTGATTCGACGGCGTTCAGACCATGACAGGGGGCCACTCGCCAACCGTCGCTGCTCAGTGTGGGTCAGCAGGAGTGTCCGTATAGGTCATCGAGCTGCGGTCGCCGCCGCACAAGCATGCGCTCGTTTACCCCGCCCGGCCAACAGAGCAACCCCATACGCCATCGCACACGCCCATCCGTCAGCCCGGTGGCGGTCGGGCCGTTTCACGTGAAACATGGCCGCAGCGACCGGCTCGCACCGTGATCCGAGGGCGTTCAGACCACGACCGCACCGCCGGCCAACCGTCAGTGCTCAGCATGGGCGAGCAGCAGTGTCCCTGCAGCTCTTCGGGCTGCGGCCCGGCCGCTCAACTAACCGCAGCTTCGCACCACCGGCCAACAAAGCACCGCGCTGAAAGATCGCATACGCCCCCTCCTTCACCGCAGCGAAGACCGGGTACTTTCACGCGAAACACCAAGCCGTGCCACCGTCCAACAACGAGCGCCCCGTCCGTACCGACACCCGAGCTGCAGCCTGGTCACGTCCGCCAGCCAACGGCCATGGCTTGAATCGGCGGCCTTCGGGAATCAAGCAATGTGTGCGATGCCCGCCGGATGCACCGCCGGACCTGCCACCGGTTCGCATCGTCATCCAAGCAGCCACTGACAACGACCGCACATGCTGCCGATGTGACTGCGCTCATCAGTGGTGTTGGCTTCACGTGAGACATCCGCGGCGGCCACAGCCGTGCAGCTGGCAACCGTTTTTGAAGCATCGTCCACCTCACGACCGACAACCACAGCACGTGCCGCCCGTCCATCGATGCTGGGCGAGTTTGGTACGCGTAGGGCAACGAGTGGCGACCGCCTTCACGCGCAATTTGCCGAGGGTTCTCCCCCTCAGCGCAGACGAAGGCCCGGCAGAGCCGCAGACCGCCGCCAGCGCCTGGGAGGGCGGTAGTAGTGGCCCACACGACGTAGTCGCGTCGCCTCCGGTGTGGCACTGCCACCGCACACCCGACCGCATCGTAGTCCGACTAGCACCGACCACCACGGCGCAGCGCACCCCGAAGTCTGTACTCACGGCGCGCGTGGGTGTTTCACGTGAAACATCAGGCTGCCGCTATTGCCCAGCGCGACCCACGCCGGTTCGCACCGTCACCCAGTAGATACGTCCGCGCACGACGGTCAACCATCACCCGTGGAGGAAGCGCATCGGCTCTCTACGCTGAGTGCTCGAGTCGCGGCGAAGGCGCCGCCGCGCAGCCGGCAACCGGTTCGCGCCGTGTATCAGCACACGGCAGGCCATCCGCACGGCATCTGACAGCGCCCACCCGTCAGTGCTCATCAAGCGACAGGTCTCGCGATCACATCGAGCCGCGACCGCCGTCCTGCGCAGACAGCTGCCGGTTTCTCCCCGGCGTCTCGTGCTACGACCAGACCGCAGGCTCACCCTGACCGCCCACAGTCGCGCCACGGGTGATTCACGCGACGCGTTCGAATCACGGCCGCGGCGTCGCGCTCACCAGTTGCACCTTCACCCAAGGCACGACCGACCACAGCGACGATCGCCACCCATCAGTCAGACTCCGCAGGCGCAGGGTGTTTCACGTGAAACATCCGCCCAGAGCCCACCACCCAGCGCCAGCCATCGATCGGTTCTCACGCCACCCGGTCCAGATCCCGACGACTAGCGCCGGCAAATCGTCAGTGGGCGGATGGGTGGTGTTTACACCACCTCTGTGAGTCACCGTGGCCCGCGCGCTGCCCGCCGGCTCGCACCGCTCCGCACCGCAGGCACTACCGACCGCGGCGACACGTGTCGAACACGCGCCGGCCCGGGAAGTGTTTCACGTGAAACATACGATTCGGTCATCGTTCAACCACCAACCACCGGATCGCACCGTCATCTCAGGGGAGTCTGCGCCATGACAGCAACGAATCCGATATCAACCCAACTGCCAACGGGTGCCGCCGCGCCTCCTGTCAGGCCTTCGAGCCGCTGCAATCTACGGCGCGCACCCAGGCACCGGCTCGCGCGGCACCCGAGGCGCCACCGACCGCGACGGTAGATCGCGGTCGACACGTCAGCTCAGGAGAGCGATGGTTTCACGTGAAACACTCGATGCGCGAGACTGTTCAGCCCACCAAACCCAGGTCGCATCGTCATCCCAGCGAGGTTCCGCCAGGACAGGACTGACCCGCAGACCGATTCGCAGTGCCCAACGGGTGCCGCCACCCTTCGTGCGAGCTTGCGGCCCACTGTGGGCGACGGCGCACAACCAGGCACCGGCTCGCGCCACAATCCGAGGCGCCACCGACCGCACCGCGTCTCGTGGCACCACCGACCGCGACAGCACATAGCGGTCACCCCGCCTCAGGGGACACTTGTTTCACGTGAAACGCTCGGTTCCGGCCAGTACTCGGCCCGCCAGCGCCGGCTCGCGCTGTCATCCCAGGGATTCTCGGCCACGCCACGACCGCACCGCAGATCAACCCAAAGCACTCAACGGGTACCACCAGGCCTGGCGTGGGGCTTTCGAGCCGCTGCAATCGATGGCGCGCAAGAGGCACCGGGTCGCGCCGCGCGCCCCCACACTCAACCGAACGCGACGGCAGATAGCGGCCACCTTCGGCGCAGTAGAGCGACTGCTTCAGGTGAAACACTCGCTTCCCACCGTTGGTCAGCCACCAGACCCGGGTGGCATCGTCAACCCGGCGATTCCGCTTCACAACAGGACCGAACCAAGATCGACCCGACGTGCCCAAGAGGTGCCACCGTGCCTCCCGTGAGGCTTTCGGGGCGCTGCCCACGGCACGAAGCCAAGCACCGGCTCGCGCCGCGGCCGAGGCGCCACCGGCGGCGACGGCGCATGGCAACAACCCGGCAGGTGGCGGGAGCGCTCTGTTTCACGTGAAACATCCGATCCGGCCATCGTTCAGCCACCGGTCCCGGCTCCGCGCCGTCATCCCAGGGAATCTCCGCCACGACAGCACCGAACCACACATCAACCCAAACTTCCCAACGGGCGTCACCGCGCCTCCTGTGAGGCTGTCGAGCCGCTGCAATCGACGACACGCACCGGCAGTTGGCACGCCCTGACATCCAGGGCACCACCAACCGCAGCAGCGCCTGCTGGACCATCAGTCAGAGCTGTAGACGGCGAGAAGCGCGGCGACGGGGAGAAGCGCGGCGACGGGGAAGTTCGGGCCCATTGCCGGTGCCAGCCCGATCCCTCCACCAGCTCGCTCGGTCGCCGGGCGCGTCCAGCGACCGCCGCACCAGGGACCAACAAGCGCGCTCGCGTCGAGCGAGAGTGGAGTGTTGACGCGAGGCATCCGAGGGGCGGCCTCACCGTCGACCAACCCGCCGACGCGGCTCACACTTGTGCACGCCAGCACGACCGTCACAGCATGGGCATCGCATCCATACGCGCTCCCACGGATGGCTGATTGACGCGAATGCCGAGCTGTGAACCCCGTCCCACGAACGCAACCACAGATTCGCGCCGTCATTCCGGGTAGCAACGGTCACCACTCCAACCGTCGACCAGTCGAAAACGCCGTGAACGGCTGCACGGCGGTTTGCGCGAGCACTTCGAGCGCCGTCGGCCGTCACGCGTCACCGACCACCGACTCGCAGCGACGACGTCCATGATCCCATCGACGACGGCGTCGCCTTCCATCCCATCGGACACCGCCCTGCGTGGGGGAGAAGCATGGTCCTCCAGAACCATGCCCGCAAACTCGTCGCCCACCGGTCGCTCGTTCGTGCAGGCAAGTCGCTCCACGACTTCCCACCGACCAACCGTCGCGCACTCTGCAGGCAAGTGATGTCGTAGAACGCGACCCATCCGAACTGCCGCCCCGGGCAGAGCAATCGGTCGCCCTTCGCACCCTCCTCCAAAGCCACCACCGATCAGACCTCCGATGTCGCCCGTCCGTCAGATCTCGTCGATGCGAGGGATGTTTCACGTGAAACATCCCCAGGCACGCTACGAGCGGGCACCAGGGCGCTCGCACCGGCGCGCACCTAACACCGGAGCATGCGACCAATCGTCGGTGCTGCAACGGGTACCGCGAATGCACACGCTCAACCCCGCCAGGCCCGCCGCCCCGCGCAAACCAGGCCCGCTCGGGCAGGAGCCCTTACCTGTCACCTGCGGGTGACCCCGACTTCACCGAGCCGCGTGCACCGCACGGGGGAGGGCCTGAGCCGTCGCCTGTCGAGAGCCCGGCTTTGAGGCTGCTGCTCCACGAGTCGCATGAAGTGCGACAACCCCAGAGCGCCTAGTCGCCGGAGGCTGCTTCGGTGACCTGTGACTCCGGCGCATCACACCCCAGCAGCGCACTCCGCGTCCAATCGTCGGTGCTCCAACAGGCGCGGCGGGTGCATACCTTCATCCGTCGCGCCCGCCGCCCGAGCGGAGCGGCCCGCGCAGTCAGTCGACCGTATTGATTGACACACCAGGCGGCGCCGCGCGCTGAGTCGCACCGTCCACCGCGCGCGGGGGAGGATCTGAGTTCGTCGCCTGCAACACCGATGCTCCGCGGCTTCTGGCACGAACCGCACGAACCCGCGAAGTGCGACGGCTTCCACTGTTCCAATCCGGCGGAGCAGCCGACCTCGTTCCGGACGGAACACCCGACTTCGTTCCGGACGGAACACCCGACCTCGTTCCGGGGGGACGACTACGAGCGCGGCGGGTATCGCTTCGACACCTCGTCGAGACGTGGGTACATCTGTCAGTCCGTCGAGCGTGACACAGGCTGAGACTGGTCACACGGGGTGTTTCACGTGAAACATGTCCACTTTCGGCCGCGTAAGCGTGCTGTGACTGTGGTCAGCTGCCACCCGCAGAGGCAGATGCGCGTCGGGGATGGGAAGCCCGAACCGCCCTAGGGACGCCACTTTCAGCACATCCGAACCATGGGCACGTGACAACGGCGCACAGCCCACACTCCCGGAACGCCGAACCGGAATCAGCGGACGGTGGCGCGGATCACCCGCGAAGGCTCCTCGAGCAGGTCCTCGCCGATGACTTCGACGCGCGCGTTCGTCACCTTGAACCTGCGGAGCTGCTTTTCGGCCGCCTCGATCTCGTTCGTGGCGCTCGTTCCCTTGAGGAGAATGAGTTCGCCACCGTCGCGCACCAGGGGAGCGGTGATCGGCACCAGGGTGCGCAGCGCGCTCACGGCCCGTGCGGTCACCGCATCCAGAACCGACCCACGCTTCCAGTCCTCGGCGCGCGCCCGAACCACCTCGACGTTGTCGAGTCCGAGCGTCTCGACCTGCTCCGACAGCCACGCGACGCGTCGCTCCATCGGCTCGATGAGGATCCACTCCACGTCGGGCCGGGCGATGGCGAGCACCAGACCCGGAAGCCCGGCGCCCGATCCCACGTCACCGACGCGACCCGAGAACAGCGGCGCAATCACGGCGCTGTTGAGGATATGCCGCGACCACAACCGCGGCGGCTCGAGGGGACCGATCAGTCCACGCTCTTCGCCGTGTGCGCCAAGTGCTGCGGCGAAGTGCCGGGCGACCTCGATGCGGTCGCCGAAGATCCCGGCGGCAACCGCGGGCTCCTGCTCGATCTCGATCATCGACGACCCGTCACACTCGACAGCGGATGTTTCACGTGAAACGTGCGGCTCAGCCGCGACGGATCACGGTGTGACGGTCGGCGCCGTCGCCGTACGACTCCGACACGAAGCCGCGCTCGGCAACGATGTCGTGGACGACCTTGCGCTCGTAGCTGGACATCGCGGGAAGCGAGGCCTGGGACGCACCATCGTCCAGTCGGGCGATCGCACGGTCGACGAGCGCAGTGAGCTCGTCGCGGCGCGCATCGCGCGACCCGCCGACATCCAGGATCAGGCGGGAGAACCGGCCTGTGCGGTTCTGCACCGCGATACGGGTCAGCTCCTGCAGCGCCTGCACCGTGTCGGGCGCGGCGATCAGGGCGACGGACCCGCCGGCGGGCGCTTCCACCGACACGTAGGCGCGGCCGGCACGGACATCGAGGTCGAGGTCGCCGTCGATGTCGGCGATGTCGAGCAGGCCTTCGATGAAGTCGGCGGCGACGTCGCCTTCCTCTTCGAGCTGCGCGACGGTGGCGGGAACCCGCTCCTCGCGCGTGTCGACGGAAGCGTACTCAGGGGACGTGGTCATGGCGTGATCCTCGTGTGTGACGTCGGGTCAGGAGCTGGAGCCGGAGCCGGCTGAGCCGCTGGAGTCGGTTTCCGCAGCGGGCGCAGCGCCGGGCTTCTGGCCAGGCTTCTGCCCCTGCTTCTTGGCGCGCTGCTTGCTGACCGGCTGCTGGCGCTTGGGGGTTGCCGCCTTCGCCTTCTCGGCCTCTTCGTACAGACGACGCTGCTCCGCGAGGTACTTCTCCATCGGCACGACCTTGCCCGATGCGTCGAGCGCCTTGCCCTTGCGAGCGAGACGCTCCTCGCGGGCCTTGGCCGCATCCGAGCCCGGAGTCGGCATCTCGCGGATGACCAGGAACTGCTGGCCCATCGTCCAGAGGTTCGACACGAACCAGTAGATGACGACGCCGAGCGGGAAGAAGACGCCCGAGAAGATGAAGCCCAGCGGCAGAACGTAGAGCATGATGCGCTGCATCTGGTACGCCTGGCCGGTCTTGGCCTCGGGGGAGAGGTTCTTCGAGATGATCTGCAGCTGCGTGAAAAACTGCGACGCGATCATCAGCACGACGAGCGTGATCAGGATGATGATCGCGGGGGTGTTGCCCGTGTTGAAGGCATCGATCAGCGTCTCGTGAAGCGACGCCACACCGAACAGCTTGGCGTTGTAGAACTCGGCCGTGAGCTCCGCGTTCAGCAGGCCCACGCCACCGATTCCGGCGTTGTAGTGCTTCGTGACGTCACTCAGCACGCTGTAGAGCGCGAAGAAGACGGGCATCTGCACGAGGAGCGGCAGACAGCTCGACACCGGAGTGGTGCCGTGCTTCTTATACAGCGCCATGGTCTCGCGGCTCATGGCCTCACGAGACAGCTGGTCCTTCTTACCCTTGTACTTCTCCTGAACTTTCCGCAGTTCAGGAGCGATTTCCATCATCTTGCGCTGGCTCTTGATCTGGCGCACGAAGAGCGGGATGAGCGCCGATCGAACGACGATGACGAGGCCCACGATCGACAGCACCCAGGTGATGCCGTCCGCGGCCGGCAGGCCGATGGCCGTGAAGAACCAGTGCCAGAAGACGAGCACGGCCTCGACGGCCCACTTCAGGGGCCAGAGGATGATCCCGAAGAGATCGAACCCGCCGCCCGTCGGTGGGGGTGTGGGCGAAGGCGTCGAGGCCAGGGCTGACATGAGATCCATGTGGAGGATCAGTCCTTTCCGGTGGGGGCAGGCACGACGTACCCATGACGGGTCAGTTCGTGCCGGAAGTGCTTGTGGGGCGGCACGTCATCGACGCCGCCGACGGCCCACGGGTGGCATCGGGCGAGGCGCGCTGCGGTGAGCGCTGCGCCCTTCACGGCTCCGTGCTGCTGCACCGCGCCGACGGCGTACGCCGAACACGAGGGGTAGTACTTGCAGACGTCGCCGTAGGTGTGGGAGATGGTGGCACGGTATCCGTGCAGCAACGCCAGAACGGCGTTGCGGGGGAGCAGTGGAACGCTCCGGAGAGAATCGGATGCCGAGAACTCGGCCTCGCCGAGGGCGTAGCCGGGCAGGACGCTCATCGGGTCCTCCGCGCCAGGCACTTCTCGACGTCGCGGCGCAGATCGGCGAACGACGCGGATGCCGCGCTCGGCAGAGCGCGGATCACGATGTCATCGCCGGCAGCGACAGTCTCGAGCGACTCGAAGCAGAGGGCTTTGAGCCGACGGCGGATGGTGTTGCGCACGACGGCGCCACCGACCTGCCTGCTGACGATGAAACCGAACCGCGCCGGACCATCGGTCACGGCGCGGTTCACGTATGTCACGGTGTGCGCTCCGGCACACCGACGGCCCCGACGGACGACGGCCTTGTACTCCGCTCCGCGGGTGAGTCGGTTCCGCCTCCCGAGCACCGCTCGGCTCAGGCCGAGAGCTCGGTGCGCCCCTTGGCGCGACGAGCCGAGAGGATGCCGCGGCCGGCGCGCGTGCGCATGCGGGCGCGGAAGCCGTGCTTCTTGGCGCGGCGGCGGTTGTTGGGCTGGAAGGTGCGCTTGCTCATGGGAACTACTTCCGATCAGGTGTCACCGGGACGCTCGAGACCGGGGACGTGTGTACAGGGGCGACTGCCACGAAGGCATAAGTCAACCGATTAAGGCTACGTCGTGTCGCCTCATAACTCAAACCGAGCGCAGAACGTGTCATTATGCACCGAGGATGCATTCGACCCTGGCACCGACACGCAGGGCGGATCTACAGTGGAGTTTGCTCACGCGACGCCCGCTGACTAGCGTGGCTCCGGCAGTTATCCACAGGCCTGGACCGACGTTTCCGCGGCTTCCGGTGGAAACATCGACAACCCGGGGGGGCCATGACACCGCACGAAGTTCCAGACGTTCCGGTCTGGACGGCCGTACTGGACGAACTCGTGCGCGACGATCGCATCACCCCGCAGCTCCACGGCTTCATCAGCCTGGCCGTGCCGCAGGGTGTCATGGGGGGAACGCTGTACCTCGACGTTCCCAATGATCTGACCGCCGCGCAGTTCACCAAGCGCATGCGCGCGCCGATCCTCGAGGCTCTCACGCGGGTCGTGCAGGACGGGCAGAACCCGGCGTCGACGTTCCGTGTCGTCGTCAATCCGGATCTGGCGGACGCGCATCTCACCGCGCCGATCCCGATCCAGTCGACCGCGCAGGTCATCCCGTCGGCCGCGCCCATCGGGCGCCCGCACCTCGACGAGCCGGCGGACACGGCATCCGTCTCGCGCAGCGACACCCGCCTCAACCCGAAGTACACGTTCGACAACTTCGTCATCGGCCAGTCCAACCGATTCGCCCATGCGGCGGCCGTCGCGGTCGCCGAGGCGCCGGCGAAGGCGTACAACCCACTGTTCATCTACGGCGACTCCGGGCTCGGCAAGACCCACCTCCTCCATGCCATCGGCGACTACGCCCTCAGCCTGTACGCCGGCATCCGCGTGCGGTACGTGTCGAGCGAGGAATTCACGAACGACTTCATCAACTCGATCGCCAACAACCGGGGTTCGGCATTCCAAGCGCGGTATCGGGATGTCGACATCCTGCTGATCGATGACATCCAGTTCCTGCAGGGGCGTGCCGAGACGCAGGAGGCGTTCTTCCACACGTTCAACCAGCTGCACGACCACGACAAGCAGGTCGTGATCACCAGCGACGTGCCGCCGAAGCACCTGACGGGCTTCGAGGACCGCATGCGCAGCCGGTTCGAATGGGGCCTCATCACCGATGTGCAGGCGCCCGACCTCGAGACGCGCATCGCGATCCTGCGCAAGAAGGCGCAGTCCGAGCGCCTCCACATCCCCGACGAGGTGATGGAGTACATCGCGACCGTCGTGTCATCGAACATCCGCGAACTCGAGGGCGCTCTCATCCGCGTCTCGGCGTTCGCGAGCCTCAACCGCTCGACTCTCGACATGTCGCTCGCGCAGACCGTGCTGCGCGACATCGTCGATCAAGATGACGCCAACGTCATCTCGCCGACCGACATCATCACGGCCACGGCCGCCTACTTCAAGCTCACCGTCGACGACCTGTACGGCTCGAGCCGCTCGCAGTCCGTCGCCACGGCACGCCAGATCGCCATGTACCTGTGTCGCGAGCGCACGAGCCTGTCACTGCCCAAGATCGGCCAGCTGTTCGGCAACCGCGACCACACCACCGTCATGTACGCGTACAAGAAGATCAGCGAGCTCATGAAGGAGCGCCGTTCGATCTACAACCAGGTGACGGAGATCACCGCTCAGCTCGGCCGCAACGGTCGCTGACGATCCGCTTACACCCCTCGATGGGTCCGTGCGTTACGACGCGCGGGCCCATCACTGCATATGCCCGAAGAAGTTCTTGACAGGTGCCGCGCACAGGGCCATCATTCCGGTTCTGCACAGTGTGGAAAACCTGTGGATAACTCTTCAAGCCTGCGGAAACCCCTGTGAGCGAGCGGGGGAAGCCTGTGGATGGATTGCGGATGCCGGGAGCCGCGGCATCCGTCTTCCCGACGTCCCTCCGCAGCCGTTCCACAACTCACACTCTTGTGGTTTCCCTGTCCCGACTGGCAACGCGCGAGTTGTCCACAGTTTCCACAGTCGTTAACACCATGACAAGAAATCTCTTTGATGAACCCGTCCGATCACCTTGGCGGTGGAGAGCTCCGCGCCGGACGGAGCCGGACTGGCAATCTCGGAGCCTGGCACTAGCATGAGAACCCCGAGCCCGTAGCCTGTGGGCCCGCTGCAGAGGAGCGTTCGTGAAGTTCCACGTCAATCGCGATGTGTTCAGCGAAGCCGTATCGTTCGTCGTCAAGCTTCTACCGCAGCGCAATCCGCAGCCGATCCTCGCTGGCGTGCTGATCGAGGCATCCGCCGAGGGCCTCTCGCTCGCAGCGTTCGACTACGAGGCGTCGGCCCGCACCACCATCGACGCGACCGTCGATGACCCGGGCACGATCCTCGTCCACGGCCGGCTGCTCTCCGACATCGCCAGCCGTCTGCCGAACGCCCCGATCCAGATCGAGGTCGACGACGACGGCGGCATCCTGCTGACCTGCGGCTCCGCACGGTTCACCCTCGCGTCCATGCCGGTGCAGGAGTATCCCGCGATCCCCGAGGTCACCGGCGACTCCGGCCTCGTTCCCTCCGAGGACTTCGCCACCGCGATCGCCCAGGTGGCGTTCGCCGCGTCGCGCGACGACGTGACCCCCGTTCTCACCGGCGTGCAGCTCGAGGTCTCGGGCACGAGCCTCAGCCTGGTCGCGACCGACCGCTACCGTGTCGCACTCCGCGAGATCCCGTGGGACGGCGGCGGCACCGCCACCGACGAGTCGACGACGGCGCTCGTGCCGGCGCGCACCCTGACCGAGGTCGGCAAGACGTTCGCGCACGGCGGTGACATCTCCATCGCCTTCTCGGGCTCGGGCGATCGCGAGATCATCGCGTTCACCGCGGGCAACAAGACCGTGACGTCGCTGCTCATCAAGGGCAACTTCCCGCCCGTCCGGCGTCTCTTCCCCGCGCAGACCGAGCACCACGCGGTGGTCAACACGGCAGAGCTCGCCGAAGCGGTGCGCCGCGTGTCGCTGGTGCTCGACCGTTCCGCGCCGCTGCGGTTCACGTTCACGGCCGACAGCGTCTCGATGGACGCATCGGGAACCGAGCAGGCGCGTGCGACCGAGTCGGTCGATGCGACGCTCCTCGGCGGCGACGAGGTGACCCTCGGCCTCAACCCGCAGTACCTGCTCGAGTCGCTCGGCGCGGTCAAGAGCGAGTTCGTGCGGATCACGTTCACCTCGAGCGAGAACGCGAACAAGCTCAGCCCGGTGCTGATCACCCCGCAGACCTCGGTCGATCGCGCCGGTTCGGAATCGTTCCGGTACCTGCTGCAGCCCAACCTGCTGCTGCGCTGACCAGCATCCCGGCGTCGGCGCCGATCACTAGGCTTGTCCGGTGATCGTGGAGCACCTGAGTCTGGTCGACTTCCGCAACTATGCGGCCGCCGACGTCGAGCTCGGGCCCGGGCCGAACGTCTTCGTCGGCCGCAACGGTCAGGGCAAGACGAATCTCGCCGAAGCGATCGCGTTCTTCGCGACACTGGGGTCGCATCGCGTCTCGAACGACGCTCCGATGGTGCGTGACGGAGCGGATGCCGCGATCATCCGCGCCCGGTTGGCGCACGGCGACCGTCGTGTGCAGCTCGAGGTCCAGGTCAACCGGCAGGGCTCCAACAAGGCGCGGGTCAACGGTGCGTCGGTGAAGCCGACCGAGTTGCCCCGGTACGCGCAGGTGGTGCTGTTCGCGCCCGAGGATCTGCAGATCGTCCGCGGCGATCCGTCTGCGCGCCGGCGTTTCGCCGATCAGCTGCTGGTGCAGCGCGCTCCCCGCATGGCGGGAGTGCTCGCGGACTATGATCGCGTGCTCAAGCAGCGCACCGCGCTGCTGAAATCGGCGAAGGCGCGGGGCATCCGGGGCGACGCGCTGTCGACGCTCGACGTCTGGGACGACAAGCTCGTCTCGCTCGGCACGCAGCTCATCGCTGCCCGACTCGCGCTCGCGACCGATCTCGCAACGCCCCTCGCCGCCGCATACACCGCGATCGCCGGCGCCGACCATGACCCGCAGATCGAGTGGGCGCTCTCGGTCGCCGGCGCGGTGAGCGATGAGGACGGCGACGCCGGCTCCGGATCGGCCGTGTCAGCGTCCGCGGCGCCCGGCGAGCCCGCGGATTCCTCCGCCGACCGCATCGCGGATCTCTTCCGCCAGGCGTTGGCGGCGAAGCGCACGTCCGAGCTGGAACGCGGGCTGACGCTGGTGGGTCCGCATCGCGATGACCTGCTGCTGCGCATCCGCGGACTTCCGGTGAAGGGCTATGCCTCGCACGGCGAGTCCTGGTCCGTCGCTCTCTCGCTGCGCCTCGCGTCGGCGGAGCTGCTGCGTGCCGACTCACGCCTCGGCGACCCGGTGCTCATCCTGGACGACGTGTTCGCCGAGCTCGACACCGACCGCCGGTCCCGTCTCGCCCAGCTCGCCGCCGGCTACGAGCAGGTGGTCGTGACCGCCGCGGTGGAGGGCGACGTGCCGGAGGGGCTCCGGGCCCGCATGGTCCGGGTGGAGGCCGGGCGCATCCTCGACCCCGCGGACGCGGAGGCGGCGGATGCCTGATCCTTCGGCCGGCCCGGGCGCCGAGCCCCAGAAGTCGCCGGATGCCGTCGGCGGCCCCGGTACCGGGGGCGTCCCCGACCGCACGGACGTTCCCGAGACCATCGCGACGTACCTGCGGCTGCGTGGACTCGAGCCCTCGGCGCGGTCGTTCCGCAAGCGCCGCCGCCGCACCGTCGACGACGACAACATCCCCTTCGCTCCCGGGCGCGACCCCCGCGGCGTGGGTGACGTCATCGCGGACCTCACCCGCGAGGCCGGGTGGAACGGCCAGCTCGCCCGTGAAGACGTCGTCCGCGCGTGGGCCGAGGTCGCCGGCGAGGACACCGCACGGCACACCCGCCCTGTCGCGTTCTCGGAGGGGTCGCTGACGGTGCAGGCGGACTCCACGGCCTGGGCGAAACAGCTCCAGCTGATGCGCGCGCACATCCTCTCGGAGATCGTCCGCCGCTTCCCCGAGGCGAAGGTCGACTCGGTCCGCTTCATCGGGCCCGACGTCCCCTCCTGGAAATGGGGTCCCAGAACGATTCCAGGCCGCGGTCCGCGCGATACCTACGGATAAGCCACGTTCGGAGTCATCCGAGCATCTTTCATCCCCTTACAGGGGCGTAGAGCGCTGTGATCGGGCCGTTACCCGATAGACTGTCAGGGCCCCCATCGAAGGATTTGGAGCCCTCGCGAAGATGACGTCTGACACCCCCGATAACGTTTCCGAGGAACCCGAAACGCCCGACAAGGCTCCCAACGCGTACGGGGCAGACGACATCCAGGTCCTGGAAGGTCTCGAAGCGGTGCGAAAGCGCCCGGGCATGTACATCGGCTCGACCGGTGAGCGCGGCCTGCACCATCTGGTCTACGAGATCGTCGACAACTCCGTCGATGAGGCACTGGCCGGCTACTGCGACACCATCAACGTCACGATCCTGCCTGACGGCGGCATCCGCTGCGTCGACAACGGCCGCGGCATCCCGGTCGGCATCCACCGCACCGAGGGCAGGTCGACGGTCGAGGTGGTGCTCACCGTGCTGCACGCCGGCGGCAAGTTCGGCGGCGGCGGGTATGCCGTCTCGGGCGGTCTGCACGGCGTCGGCTCGTCGGTCGTCAACGCGCTCTCGACGCGCCTCGAGGTCGAGGTCAAGCGCGAAGGGTACGTGTGGCGGCAGTCCTACCGCGACGGCGGGCAGCCGCAGGCGCCCCTCGCGAAGGGCCAGCCCACCGAAGAGACCGGCACGGTCATCGAGTTCTGGCCCGACGACACGATCTTCGAGTCGGTGCACTACGACTACGACACGCTGCGCACCCGGTTCCAGCAGACGGCCTTCCTGAACAAGGGACTGCGCATCACGCTGTCCGACGAGCGTCCCGGGTCGGCGTACGTCACCGACGCCGAGGGCGGCGGGTCCGAGGAGCGCCAGCCCTACGATGACTTCTACTACGAGCGCGGTCTCGTCGACTACGTGGAGTACCTCAACAAGGTGCGGCACGCTGATGTCGTCAACGACGAGATCATCGAGATCGAGTCGGAAGACACGACGCGCCACATCTCTCTCGAGCTCGCCATGCAGTGGACCACGAGCTACACCGAGAACGTGTTCACCTTCGCGAACACCATCAACACGCATGAGGGCGGCACGCACGAAGAAGGCTTCCGCGCGGCGCTGACGACCCTGGTCAACAAGTACGCGCGCGACAAGAACCTCCTCAAGGAGAAGGACGACAACCTCACCGGCGACGACATCCGCGAGGGACTCACGGCCGTCATCTCGGTGAAGCTCTCCGAGCCGCAGTTCGAGGGTCAGACCAAGACGAAGCTCGGCAACACCGAGGCGAAGTCGTTCGTGCAGAAGGTCGTGGGCGACCAGCTCGGCGACTGGCTCGAGCGCAACCCGGTGCAGGCCAAGCGCGTCATCACGAAGGCGATCGACGCGGCCACCGCGCGCATGGCGGCACGCAAGGCGCGCGAGACCGCGCGTCGCAAGAGCGTCTTCGAGTCGGCTGCGATGCCCGACAAGCTCAAGGACTGCACCAGCAAGGATCCCTCGATCAGCGAGATCTTCCTCGTGGAGGGCGACTCGGCCGGCGGTTCCGCGGTCTCGGGGCGCGACCCGCATACCCAGGCGATCCTGGCCCTGCGCGGCAAGATCCTCAACGTCGAGCGCGCCCGCCTCGACAAGGCGCTGGCCAACAAAGAGGTCCAGGCGATGATCCAGGCCTTCGGCACGGGCATCGGCGAGGACTTCGACATCGACAAGGCCCGCTATCACAAGATCGTGCTGATGGCGGATGCCGATGTCGACGGCCAGCACATCACCACGCTGCTGCTCACCCTGCTGTTCCGCTACATGCGCGGGCTCATCGAGGCCGGCTTCGTCTACCTCGCGATGCCCCCGCTGTACCGGCTGAAGTGGACCAACTCGGCGCACGAGTACGTGTACTCCGACAAGGAGCGCGACGCGCTGCTCGAGGACGGGCTGGCCAACGGCAAGCGGATCCCCAAGGACTCCGGCATCCAGCGGTACAAGGGCCTCGGCGAGATGAACGCCAAGGAACTGTGGGAGACCACGATGGACCACACGACCCGGACGCTGCGTCAGGTCACCATCGACGACGCGGCCGCCGCCGACGAGATCTTCTCCGTCCTGATGGGCGAGGACGTCGAGTCCCGCCGCACGTTCATCCAGCGCAACGCCAAGGACGTCCGCTTCCTCGACATCTGACCGGGCACAGGCCCGGTCATTGAGCGAGCACAGCGAGACGAAACGCACAGACACGAAAGAAGCCCATGGCTGAAGACGAACGCCCCGAGCCTGAGCACGAGCACGGCCGCATCGACCAGGTCGATCTGCAGCTCGAGATGCAGCGCAGCTATCTCGACTACGCGATGGCCGTCATCATCGGCCGCGCACTCCCCGACGTTCGCGATGGCCTGAAGCCGGTGCACCGCCGCGTGATCTACGGCATGTACGACGGCGGGTTCCGCCCCGACAAGTCCTTCTCGAAGTGCGCCCGCGTCGTCGGCGAGGTCATGGGCCAGTACCACCCGCACGGCGACACGGCGATCTACGACGCCCTCGTCCGTCTGGTGCAGCCCTGGTCGCTGCGGTACCCGCTGGCGCAGGGTCAGGGCAACTTCGGCTCGCCCGGCAACATGGGCGCCGCCGCCCCGCGATACACCGAGACGAAGATGGCTCAGCTCGCGCTCGAGATGGTGCGCGACATCGAGGAAGAGACCGTCGACTTCCAGGACAACTACGACGGGCAGACGCAGGAGCCGTCGGTTCTGCCGGCGCGTTTCCCGAACCTGCTGGTCAACGGCTCCGTCGGCATCGCCGTCGGCATGGCGACCAACATCCCGCCGCACAACCTGCGTGAGGTCTCCGCGGGCGCACTGTGGGCGCTGGAGCACCCGGACGCCTCGCGCGAGGAGCTGCTCGAGGCGCTCATGGAGCGCATCCCCGGTCCGGACTTCCCGACCGGCGCGCAGATCCTCGGCACGAAGGGCATCCGCGAGGCGTACCGCACCGGGCGCGGGTCGATCACGATGCGCGCCGTCGTCGCGATCGAGGAGATCCAGGGGCGCACCTGCCTCGTCATCACCGAGCTGCCGTACCAGGTGAACCCCGACAACCTCGCGGTGAAGATCGGCGATCTCGCCCGCGACGGCAAGATCACCGGCATCGCCGACATCCGCGACGAGACCTCCGATCGCACCGGTCAGCGTCTCGTGGTGGTCCTCAAGCGGGATGCCGTCGCCAAGGTCGTGCTGAACAACCTGTACAAGCACACGCAGCTGCAGGAGAACTTCGGCGCGAACATGCTCGCGATCGTCGACAACGTGCCCCGCACGCTCGCCCTCGACGGCTTCATCGCGCTGTGGGTGGACCACCAGATCGACGTCATCGTCCGGCGCACCACCTACCGGCTGCGCAAGGCCGAGGAGCGCATGCACATCCTGCGCGGCTACCTCAAGGCGCTCGACGCGCTCGACGAGGTCATCGCGCTGATCCGCCGGTCGCCGACGGTGCAGGAGGCGAACGAGGGCCTCCAGAAGCTTCTCGACATCGACGACGTGCAGGCCGACGCGATCCTGCAGATGCAGCTGCGCCGCCTGGCCGCCCTCGAACGCCAGAAGATCATCGACGAGGCCGCCGAGCTCGAGCGCCAGATCGCCGACTACCAGGACATCCTGGCCACCCCGCAGCGACAGCGCGACATCGTGCGCGAGGAGCTGACGGCGATCGTCGACAAGTTCGGCGACGAGCGCCGCACGCACATCCTCCACGGGTTCGACGGCGACATGTCGATGGAAGACCTCATCCCCGAAGAGGAGATGGTGATCTCCGTCACGCGCGACGGCTACATCAAGCGCACCCGCAGCGACAACTACCGCCAGCAGCACCGCGGCGGCAAGGGCGTCAAGGGTGCGCAGCTGCGCGCCGACGACGTGGTGGAGCACTTCTTCGTCACGACGACCCACCACTGGCTCCTGTTCTTCACGAACAAGGGCCGCGTGTACCGGTCCAAGGCGTACGAGGTGCCGGAGGCCGGCCGCGACGCCAAGGGACAGCACGTCGCCAACCTTCTGGCGCTCCAGCCCGACGAGGAGATCGCGCAGATCCTCGACATCCGCGACTACTCGGTCGCCACCTACCTGGTGCTCGCCACGCGCAACGGCCTCGTCAAGAAGACCCGCCTGACCGAGTACGACACCAACCGCCAGGGCGGCATCATCGCCATCAAGCTGCGCGGTCAGGTGCCCGAGGAGGGCGACGACGACGAAGCGGGCCCCGACGACGAAGTCGTCAGCGCCCTGCTCGTGGACGAGGGCGACGACATCCTGCTCATCAGCCGGCACGGCATGTCGCTGCGCTTCTCGGCCACCGATTCGGCGCTCCGTCCGATGGGCCGTTCGACGTCGGGTGTGAAGGGCATGGACTTCCGCGCCGGCGACAGCCTGCTCTCGGCATCCGTCGCCACCGACGACGGGTATGTCTTCGTGGTGACCGAGGGCGGATACGCCAAGCGCACGGCCGTGGACCAGTACCGCGTACAGAACCGCGGCGGACTGGGCATCAAGGTGGCCAAACTCAGCGAGGATCGGGGCGATCTCGCGGGTGGTCTGATCGTCTCCGAGGACGACGAGGTCTTGGTGGTTCTTGCCAGCGGCAAGGTGGTACGCTCTGCCGTGGCCGAGGTCCCCGCCAAGGGTCGAGACACGATGGGTGTCGTGTTCGCCCGCTCCGGCGATGACGACCGCATCCTCGCAATCGCCCGAAACGGTGAACGCGGCCTTGCCGAAGAACCCGAGGACGCCGCCGACGGAGCCGAACAGGCACCGTCACCTGAGACCCCGTCATCAGAAGACACCGACGGGTCGGATGCCTCCCCCGAGACCCCCGAAGAGAGCACTGACGCATGAGCACGGTAGCCGACAAGCTCGCCAAGAAATCGAGTCACAAGACCAGCGCCAAGCAGGTGCGCCTGCGCCTGGTGTACGTGGACTTCTGGTCCGCGGTGAAGCTGTCCTTCCTCGCCGCGATCGCGATCGCGGTGGTGACCGTCGTCGCCTTCGTGATGGTCTTCCTGGTGGTGCAGACCACCGGCCTGATCGACAAGGCCGATGAGTTCTTCTCCAGCTTCTCGGACGGCAGCATCCTGCTGTCGGACTTCGTGAGCTTCCCGCAGGTGCTGGCCTTCTCGGCCGTCGTCGCGATCCTCAACCTCGTGGTCTTCACGGTGCTCGGCGCCGTGATCGCGGGCATCTACAACCTGGCTGTCAAGGTCACCGGCGGCCTGCTCGTCGGCTTCACCTCGAACTGACGCCCACGCGCCTGAGCGCCGGCATCCGCGGAGTCGATCTGCGGATGCCGGCGCTTCGTGTATGCGGTCAGACGACCGTCGTGCCGAGCAGCGTGCCGATGAGCCAGGTGACGACGAGCGCGAGCGCGCCGCCGATCACCAGACGTGTCGCCGCGCGCACGCGCGGCGCACCGCCGAGGCTCGCCGACACCGTCCCCGTCGCCGCGAGGGCGAGCAGCACGGCGACGAAGGTGACGGGCACCCGCCACTCCGGTGGCGGAAGCAGGATCGCCAGCAGCGGCAACAGCGCACCGAGGGTGAACGCGATCGCCGACGAGAGCGCCGCGTGCCACGGATTGACCAGGTCCTCCTGGTCGATGTGCAGCTCCACCTCGAGGTGGGCCGACAGCGCGTCGTGCGCGGTGAGCTCGTGGGCGACCACGCGCGCCGTCGCCTCGGACAGGCCGCGGTCGCGATACAGCTGCGTCAGCTCCTCCAGCTCCTGTTCCGGCATGTCGCGCAGCTCGCCGCGTTCTTTGGCGATGAGCGCGCGCTCCGAGTCGCGCTGACTGCTCACCGACACGTACTCGCCGAGTGCCATGGAGATCGCCCCGCCGACGAGCCCGGCGATGCCCGCGGTGAACAGCGCGCCGGTGTCGGTGGTCGCGCCGGCGACGCCGACGACGAGCGCGGCGACCGACACGATGCCGTCGTTCGCACCCAGTACGCCGGCACGCAGCCAGTTGAGTCGCTGCCCGAGTCCGGCGCCGTGGGGCTCGCCGGGATGAGAGGTCGCGGTCACGTGCCCAGTCAACCAGCCCGATTCGTGAAATCGAGCTTCGTCGGGTAAAGTCTTGGAGGTTGCGGGACGCAGTTCCGCAGACATTCGGGGCTATAGCTCAGGCGGTTAGAGCGCTTCACTGATAATGAAGAGGTCCCAGGTTCAAGTCCTGGTAGCCCCACCGAAAGCCCCGGGGCCTTAGCTCAGTTGGTAGAGCGCCTGCTTTGCAAGCAGGATGTCAGGAGTTCGAATCTCCTAGGCTCCACAGAACACACGAAGCCGGTTCCCGCAAGGGGCCGGCTTCTTCGTTCTCTGGGAAGTCTCGCGCGGATAGGGTGAAGCATGGACCTGCGTGTCGCGGCGTACGCGGTGATCATCGACGAACACGACCGCCTTCTGCTCGCCCACTGGAACGAGGGCCGCCGCGCCGCGTGGACGCTGCCCGGGGGCGGGCTCGAAGAGGGTGAGGATCCTGAGCGTGCGGCTCGCCGCGAGGTCAGGGAGGAGACGGGCTATCGCGTCGCGATCGGGCCGCTGCTCGGCATCCACTCCCGTGTCATCCCACCCGGCCGCCGGTTGAAACCGGGCGCCGACCTGCCGCTGCACACGCTGCGGATCGTCTACCGTGCGCACGTCACCGGTGGCCGCCTGCGCCATGAGAAGAACGGCTCGACCGACCGCGCGGAGTGGTTCCCGCTCGCGGAGGTGAACGCGCTGCAGCGCGTGAAGCTCGTCGACATCGCGCTCGAGATGGCGGCCGTCGAGCTGCCGCCCTCGTGAGCGTGGGCTCAGCCGTCAGTCGATCGGCTGCGTGATGTCGGCGACCGTCGCCCCATAGGCGGCGATGAGGTCATCGGCGTCGACGAACATGCTGTAGCCGTGTGCGCCCGCGCCCATCGCGATGCGCTGGCCGACGATCTGGCTGTCGGCGTAGATCGGCCAGTCGTGGGTGCTGCCGAGGGGCACGATCGTCCCCCGCTCGTACCCGGTGGCGGCCAGCGCGCGTGCGGGATCCGGCAGCTGCAGCTTGTTCACGCCCACCACGGCCCGCAGCTTCGGCCACGAGATGGCCCGGTCACCCGGGACGAGCGCGAAGAGAAAGGTGTCGTCGCTGCGCTTGACCACGAGGGTCTTCACGATGCCGGACGCGGGGATGCCGAGGATCGCGGCCGCCTCGGGCAGGCTGTTCGCCGCCGGACGCTCGCGGATCTCGATCTCCAGACCGCGCGCGGAGGCCGCCGCGCGAACGCGGTCGACCCCCGTCAGTGCCTCGCCCGTGGCGGGCTCAGGCATCCGGAGCGCGCAGCGGGTCGTCCGCGACCCAGAGCTCGTCGTCGGCGCGGAGCGTCTGCCATGCGGCGTAGAGCACGCCGACCGCGGCTGCGACGCCGAGGATGATGGCGATCACGCCGCCGGCGCCCATCCCCTTCTTCTGCGGTGCGGACCGCTCGAGCTTGGCCGAGAGGTACCGGCTCGCCTCGCGAGCGTACTTGTCGGCCTTCTTGCCGTAGTTCTTCGAGTCGGGCAGTGCGAATCCGCGGCCGCTGGCGAGCTGCGCGCGCGTGTCGTTCGCCGCATCCCAGACCGACAGCGCGGAGCCGACCACGGCGCCTGCCGCGGGGATCACCGTGCTGTTGACGACCTTCTTGCCCTTGTCGACGTACGGTGCGGCGTACTTGTCGTAGCCGGCCTGCATCTGCGGCTTTACCTGTTCGCGGCCGAAGTGCCCGAGCTGGCGACTTGCTTCGCGTGCGACGGATGCGGCCTCACCGACCAGCACCTGCTGCGACTCCCACAGCTGGTTCGCCTGCTTCTGAAGCTTCTCGAGTTCCTTCTTGCGCTTGCGGCTGACGCTCACGGTTGCCCTCCCTGTCGTGGGGATGTCGTCTCCCCATCTTGCCAGACCCCCGCCGAGACGGGAGGGGTTGCAGTGAACTCTGAGACAATGTAGGAATGCCGCTTCATACAGCTGTCGCAACGATCCACACCAACTACGGCGACATCGTCGTCAACCTGTTCGGAGACCACGCCCCCCGCACCGTGCAGAACTTCGTCGGGCTCTCCGACGGGTCGCAGGCGTGGACGCACCCGGCGACCGGCAAGCCGGGCGAGGGCCCGCTGTACAAGGACGTCATCTTCCACCGCATCATCTCGGGCTTCATGATCCAGGGCGGCGACCCGCTCGGCCAGGGTGTGGGCGGACCGGGCTACAACTTCAACGACGAGATCAACGGCGAGCTCACCTTCACCGATCCCTACAAGCTCGCCATGGCGAACGCCGGCCTGCGCCGCAACGCGATCACCGGTCAGCCCGAGGGCACCAACGGCTCGCAGTTCTTCATCACCGTCCCCGGCCAGGGGGGCCGCGGACCGGAGTGGCTGCAGGGCAAGCACACGATCTTCGGCGAGGTCGCCGATGATGCTTCGAAGGCCGTCGTCGACACCATCGCCGAGGTTCCGACGGCCGCCGGCGACCGCCCGGTCGAGCCGGTCGTCATCGAGTCGATCGACATCGCCTCGGCCTGACGGTTCGCGCACCGGGCGTGCGGCGGAACACCGCCGCGCGCCCGGGTCCGCCGCAGCCCTGAGCCGACGAAACCCACAGACGGGGGCCGCGTGAGCACCGACGACTTCCAGCGCAACCGCGAGAACTTCTGCTACCGGCATCCGGATCGGCAGAGCTTCGTCCTCTGCCAGCGATGCCTGCGCACGATCTGCCCGGAGTGCCAGACCCCCGCCGCCGTCGGCGTGATCTGCCCCGAGTGCCTGCGCGACCAGCAGAAGTCGCAGTCGCCGGCGCAGCGCAAGGCCGAGCGCCGCTGGTCGCGTCCGCGCGCGGTGTCGGCGTCGTCGGGACAGCCGATCGTCACCTACACCATCATCGGCCTCACCGCCTTCGTGTACCTGCTGACACTCATCCCCGGCGGAGTCGGCGATGCGGTGCAGCAGACGCTGCTCTACTGGGCGCCGTTGATGTACCCCGACGTGACCGGTCGCTTCGAGCCGTGGCGTCTGCTCACCGGCGCCCTCGTGCACGCGGGCATCTGGCATGTGGGCCTCAATATGCTCGCGCTCTGGATGATCGGCCGCAGCCTCGAACCGCTCCTCGGCCGGTGGCGGTTCCTCACCCTCTACGTGCTGAGTGCCATCGGCGGCTCGGTGGCGGTGACGCTGCTCTCGTTCACGACGCCCGTCGTCGGGGCGTCCGGCGCCATCTTCGGCCTGTTCGGCGCGCTGCTCGTGATCGGGCGCCACATCGGCGCGAACATCGCCGGCATCGCGGTCGTCCTCGGCATCAACCTCGTCATCGGGTTCATCCCCGGATTCAACGTGTCGTGGCAGGCGCACGTCGGCGGCCTGCTGGTCGGCCTGCTGGTCGCGTTCATCTTCACGCGCACCCGCGCGGTGCGGCAGCGCGGCCTGCAGATCGGCCTGCTGGTCGCCGTCGGTGCCGGACTCGTGGCGCTCCTCTTCGTGCCGGTGGTCTTCCCCGGTGTGGTCCTCGCGTAAGGCTTCAGGCGCGCCGAGCCGGAGTTATCCACAGGTCCATCCACAGCCTGGGGAGAATGACACGGGTGTAATTCACAGGTGTTAACAGAGTTGTTAACAACTCAGGATGCGGGCCATCACGCGGGTTCTGCCGCCGAGATGACGGCATCCGCGCACGGAAAAGCCCCGGTCGCCATAGACCGGGGCTTCTCGCTCGCAGCAGCTCGCTATCGCCAGCGCGTCGTCATGAGGAAACCGATGAAGGCGATACCGAAGCCGATCACCAGGTTCCATGCCCCGATGTCGGGGATCGGGAACGCCATGCCGCTCAGGTAGAAGACGAGGATCCAGACCAGACCGATGAGCATCAGTCCGATCATGATCGGCTTGAACCACACCGGGTTGGGTGCGGCCTCGCCTTCTGCGCGCTCGACGAGCGAGTCGTCGTCTTTGCCGGGTCGTGCCATGGGAAGAGTCTAACTGCCAGCCGACCCCAACACTTGCTGTGCGAGAATCCCCCTGTGGATGAAGCGGTGTCCGGTCTGGGGCGCGCCGCGCGGAGGCAGCAGACCCCGCGCCGGCGCACGTCCGTCGTCGGTGTCATCGGCGAGGTGCTCATCACCGCCGGTGTCATCGTGCTCCTCTACGTCGTCTGGCAGCTGTGGGTCGGCGATCTGATCTATGGCGCCGAGCGCAACGCCGAAGGGACCCAGCTCTCGCAGGAGTGGGCGGAGCAGTACGAGGGCGAGGATCCCGTCGTCGCCGCGCCGGAGCCGGATCCGTCCGCACCGGCCGCTCCGGTCACGGCGCCGCCGCCGGTGCTCCCCGAGCCCGGCGACGGCGAGAAGTTCGCCGTCATGCACGTCCCCCGCTTCGGATCGGACTACGCGGTGCCGATGGCTGGTGGTGTGACACGTTCCCGCACCCTCGACCCGATCGGCATCGGCCACTACCCCGGCACCAAGATGCCGGGCGAGCCCGGCAACTTCGCCGTCGCCGCCCATCGCACCACGTGGGGCAAGCCGTTCAACCGCATCGCCGACCTGCACGTGGGTGACGCGATCGTCGTGGAGACGCAGGCCGGCTGGTACACCTACCGCTTCCGGACGCTCCAGTACGTCCGCCCGAACGAGGTCGAAGTGCTTCTTCCCGTACCCCAGGCCATGGACGTCCCCGCCGGCACCGCCTACATCACCCTGACGAGCTGCAGCCCCATGTACGCCATGACCGAGCGCATCGTCGCCTACGGCGTGTTCGAGTCGTTCACGCCCCGCGATGCCGGGGAGCCGGCATCCCTCCAGGCGGTGGCCTGATGTACGCGGCGCTATGGCGAGTCCTTCCCGGCCCGGGGTGGGTGCGGGTGCTCATCCTGCTCGTCCTCATCGCGGCGGTGCTCTACGGTCTGCTCTTCTACGTCTTCCCCTGGGTGAGCCAGTTCGTGAACCCGCAGGATGTCACCGTGGGGCTCCCCGCCGCCCCGTCGGGTGCGCCGGTGTCGTGACCGCGGCACCGTCAACGGGGCGCATCCTCGTCGTCGACAACCACGACAGCTTCGTCCACACCCTGATCGGCTACCTGCACGAGCTCGGGGCGGAGACCGACATGGTCGAGGCCGATGCAATCGACGACCCCGCGGGTGTCGTCGCGGGTCGCCGCGCGGTGCTCGTCTCACCCGGACCGGGCACCCCCGCAGCCGCCGGCGCGTCGATCGCCGTCGTCCGTGCGGCGGCATCGGGCGGCATTCCGCTCCTCGGCGTGTGCCTGGGCCACCAGGCGATCGCCGAGGCCTACGGGGCGACGGTCGACCACGCTCCCGAGCTCATGCACGGCATGACATCGCTCGTGCAGCACGACGGCTCGCCGCTCTACGCCGGGCTCCCCGACCCGTTCACCGCGACGCGCTACCACTCGCTGGCGATCGTGCCCGAGACGCTGCCGGCCGAGCTCGTGGTCACCAGCAGCACGGCGAGCGGCGTCATCATGGGCGTCGCCCACCGCACCGCGCCCATCGTGGGCGTGCAGTTCCATCCCGAGAGCGTGCTGACCGAGGGCGGACACCGCCTGCTGGGCAACTGGCTCGCATCGGTCGGATTCACGGATGCCGCAGCCCGCGGCGCGACGCTCAGTCCCCGACGCGACGCCTGAGCTCGCTACGGGCCCGTGCAGTAGATCAGCGTGATCTCCGAGTGCACCGGCACGTCGCCGGGGGTCAGCGACTGCGACTGCACGGTCGCGGGGTCGGCGCCGGCGCAGTTCGGGTCCTCCTGCGCGGTCACGGTGAGCCCGACCTCTTCGAGCTCACGTGTGGCCGCGTCGACGGTGTAGCCCCGCACGTCGTCGATCGCCACCCGGCCGGAAGCCACGACGAGGTTCACCATCGTGCCGGCGGCGACACTCGCCCCGTCGACCGGATCGCTCGAGATCACCGTGCCGGCGGCCAGGTCCTTGTCGTTCTGCGGGGTGACGGTGCCCAGCTGCAGCCCGGCGGTCGTGATGGCGGCTGTCGCGGCATCCTGCCCGAGTCCGACCAGCGTCGGCACCGTCGACATCTGCTGTCCGGTCGAGACGTACACGCTGACCTGCTGGTCGGGCGTCACCGACGTGCCCGCCTCGGGGTCGGTGCGGATGACGTTGCCGGCGGCGACCTCGGTGTTCTCCTCGTCGACGCGGATCGCCCGGAGGTCGGCGTCGGCCAGTGCTTCGTTCGCCCGCTCGTAGGTCATGCCCGACACATCGGGCACCTCGCGCACGTTGTCGGGCAGATCGTCGCGCGGCTGGATGGTGAGCACCCAGAACAGCAGCGAGATGAGGAGCACCGCCAGCAGGGCGACGCCCGCCCAGATCCAGGCGACCGGCGGACCGGCCTGCGTGCGCTTCATCGTCGTGTCGGTGCTCAGCTGGCGCAGCGACCGCGCGGTCTCGGCGGCCTGGCGCGGGTTGGGGCCGTACAGCTCGCTGGTGAGGGCCCCCACCTGCCGCTTCGACGGCTGCCGGCCGTCCACGGTCGCGTCGAGCGCCTCGCGGAAGCCCGCGGCGTCCTGGTAGCGCTGGAACGGGTCCTTCGCGAGGGCGCGGAGCGCGACGGTGTCGAGGGCGCGGGGCACCGTGTCGTTCACCTCGGACGGCGGAACCGGCGCCTCGCTCACGTGCTGATAGGCCACCGCCACCGGGGAGTCGCCGCGGAACGGCTGGCGGCCGGTGAGCAGCTCGTACAGCACGACGCCGGTCGAGTACACGTCGGCGCGGGCATCGACGGGCTCCCCCTTCGCCTGCTCCGGCGAGAAGTACGCGGCGGTGCCCAGGATCTGGGTGGTCTCGGCGACGGTCGACGAGCTGTCCGACACCGCGCGGGCGATGCCGAAGTCCATCACCTTCACCTGACCGGCATCCGTCACCATGACGTTGCCGGGCTTGATGTCGCGGTGCACGACACCGGCGCGGTGCGAGTACTCGAGAGCCTCGAGGATGCCGTCGACGTAGCGGACGGCATCCGTCACGGGAACGGGGCCTGCGGCGATGATCTCCTTGAGGAGCCGGCCCTTGACCAGCTCCATCACGATGAACGGGACCGGGCGGACGGTGCCGTCGGGCGACGTCAGGGAGTCCTCGCCGGCGTCGTACACCCGCACGATCGTCGGGTGGGCCATGCGGGACGCTGCCTGCGCCTCGAGGCGGAACCGGGTGCGGAAGGCGTTGTCGTCGGCCAGCTCGCGGTCGAGGATCTTGATCGCGACCTCGCGGCCCAGTGTGAGGTCGTACCCGCGGTAGACGCTCGCCATGCCGCCTCGGCCGATGGGCTCATCGATGCGATAGCGCCCCGAAAGCACACGCGGCTCAGCTGTCACGGTCACTCCCTGCCTGGAACATCAGCCACACTAGCCGAGCGAGAGCGGGTCACGCGTGCCGCGCGACCCGCTCTGCGGATTCACTCAGCCAGGCTCACTCGTCGTCGGACTCGTCCGTGGGTCCGGGAGTGGGAGCGGCCTGGATCAGCACGGTGGCCTCGCCCGACTCGCCCGACGTGCGGTTGCCCGCGGTGCCGCCGCTGCAGGTGACGTTGTACGTGACGATCACCGTCTGGCCCGCTGCGTCGCCCGCCGTCACGGTCGCCGACCGCGCGTTCTGCGGGAAGCTCGGCCCGTTCGTGATCGTGCCGTTCTGCACCGTGAAGGTGTAGGCGCTGACCGAGCCGGCGCCTGAGGGGCACGTATAGCCGTCCCACATGACGGTGAGCTGCTCCCCGGGGGCGACGGATGCCGGAGCGCCCTGGAACGTCGGGGAGCTCGGCGTCGGCATCGGGGTCTGGCCGGCGTACGCGGTCAGCTCGATGATCGTGCCCTTCGGGACGTTGCCGGTCGGGCTCACGCTGTAGACCTTGCCCACGCTCGCCTCGTCGGGCGCCGCGTTGCCCTCGACGCAGTTCGCACCGAGGCCGAGGGCGTCAAGTGCCGTCGACGCGGCGGCGCAATCCTGCCCCACGTAGTCGTCCGCGACGACGTTCGCCGTGGTGGGTGTCGGCGTCGGCGTGTCGGTCGGCGTCACCGACGGCGTCGAAGTGGTCTTCGTCGGGTCGGGCGCGGGCGTGTCCTGGTTCGCCACGACCGCCCAGATGGTGCCGATGAGCACCAGGAGGAGCAGAGCGATGAGGGCGATGAGCGGCCAGGTCCAGGGGCTGCGCTTCTTCTTCTCCGCCGCCTCTTCGGCGCCCTCTTCACCGGGCGCCGGCATGATGCGCGTCGCGGCCGACGTGTCGGAGCCCGCCGCGAGCAGCTGCGTCGCCGCATCGCCCGCGGCGACGCCGGCGATGGCCGGGACCGCCGCGGCGGCTGCCGCGACATCGCCTCGGCGCAGCGCGGTGGCGGCGCGCGCGACGGCAGCCGCGGAAGCCGGACGCTCCTCGGGCTTCTTCGCGATCATCGCCATCACGAGGTTCTGGACCGGGACGGCGACCGTGGCCGGCAGAGGTGCCGGCTGCTCGTTGATCTGCGCCATCGCGATGGCGACCTGCGACTCGCCCGTGAACGGGCGCTTGCCCGCGAGGCACTCGTAGGCGACGATCCCGAGCGAGTAGATGTCGGTGGCCGGCGATGCCGGATGCCCGGACGCCTGCTCGGGCGACAGGTACTGCACCGTGCCCATCACCTGGCCGGTGGCGGTGAGCGGCACCTGGTCGGCGATGCGCGCGATGCCGAAGTCGGTGATCTTCACGCGGCCGTCGGGCGTGATGAGGAGGTTGCCGGGCTTGATGTCGCGGTGCACCAGACCGGCCGCGTGCGCGGCCTGCAGTGCGGCCGACGTCTGCGCCACGATGTCGAGGGTCTTGTCGGTCGACAGCGATCCGTCGCGCTCGAGGACCGTCGACAGCGCCTCGCCGGGAACGAGTTCCATGACGAGGAAGGCGCTGCCGGCCTCCTCGCCGTAGTCGAACACGCTCGCGATGCCCTCGTGGTTCACGAGGGCCGCATGGCGGGCCTCGGCACGGAAGCGCTCCAGGAATCCTGGGTCTCCCATGTATTCGTCTTTGAGGATCTTGATGGCGACGGTCCGTCCGATGACGTGGTCGGTCGCTTCCCAGACCTCGCCCATGCCGCCGATCGCTATGCGCGAATCGAGTTCGTATCGGCCGCCGAAGGTCACGCCCTGCGTCGGTCTCATTTGCCCAGCACCGCCTCCATGACCTTCTTCGCGATAGGAGCGGCGATGGTGTTGCCGCTGCCCGACTGTCCTTGCCTGCCGCCGTCCTCCACGACCACTGCGACCGCGACTTCGGGGTTCTGGGCCGGGGCGAACCCTGTGAACCAGAGGGTATATGGCTCGTCGCCGGTGTTCTCCGCGGTTCCGGTCTTTCCGGCCACGTCGACCCCGTCTATTCTTGCACCCGACGCAGCACCGTCACTGACATTGGCCACCATCATCGTGACCAACTCATCCGCGAGGGCCGCGTCGAGAGCCCGCCCGAACTCCGTGTCGTCGAAGGTCTTCTGTACCGACAGGTCCGGGCCGATCACACGATCCACCATGCGGGGGTTCATCACCGTGCCGCCGTTCGCGATGCCGGCCGACACCATCGCCATCTGCAGCGGCGTCGCCGTCACCTGACCCTGGCCGAACCCGCTCAGCGCCGTCTGCGCGTCGTCCTGGATCGTCCGCGGGTATCCCGACGGCGTCGAGATGAGCGGCAGCTCGAACGGCTGGTTGAAGCCGTACTTCTCGGCCTCTTCGCGGATGGCGGTGTCGCCGAGCTCCACAGCGAGTTCCGCGAACGGGATGTTGCAGCTCAGGCGCAGCGCGTCGGCGAGCGTGACCGTGTCGCCGCCGCCGCACGTGCCGCCGCTGGCGTTGTGGACGATGCTGCTGGACTGCGGCAGCTGGTAGGTCGCGGGGTTCGGGAGCGTCGACTGCGGCGTGTAGTCGCCGGACGCGAGGGCGGCCGAGGCCACCACGAGCTTGAAGGTCGAGCCGGGCGGATTCAGGTCGCCGGCGATCGCACGGTTCGACAGCGGTTTGCCCGGATCGGCGACGAGGGCGTCGTAGGCGTCGTTCACCGCGTCCGTATCGTGTGATGCGAGGACGTTGGTGTCGTAGCTCGGGCTCGTCACCAGCGCCAGGATGCGCCCGGTCGACGGCTCGATCGCGACGATGCCGCCCTGCAGGTCGCCGAGCGCCTCGTAGGCGGCCCGCTGCACATCGGCGTCGAGGGAGAGCACGACGTTCGAGCCGCGCGGCGGCTGTCCGGTGAAGATCCGCTCGACGCGCGAGAAGAACTGCGAGCCGGCTGTGCCGCTGAGCTCCTGGTTCATGGCCAGCTCTATGTTGGTCGCCGAGTTCAGCACCGGGTTGATGTAGCCGGTGACGGGCGCCCACATGTCGGCATCCGTGTACACGCGCTGCCAGCTGTAGAGGTCGTCGGACGGCACCGACGAGGCGATCGCGGCTCCGCTCGCGATGATCGACCCGCGCTGCACCTCGTACGAGTCGTAGAGCGAGCGACGGTTCTCCGGGTTGGCCGCGAGCTCGTCGGCCTGGATCACCTGGATCCAGCTCGTCGACGCGAACAGCGCGAGGAACATGACCAGCATCAGGACGCTGAGGCGACGCAGTTCTTTGGTCATGTCAGCCGATCACCACCCGGGGCCGGCTGCGGACGGCATCCGAGATGCGCAGCAGCAGCGCGACGATGATCCAGTTCGCCACGAGCGACGAGCCGCCCGCCGCCAGGAACGGCGTCGTGAGGCCGGTGAGCGGGATGAGGCGGGTGACGCCGCCGACCATGATGAAGACCTGCAGCGCGATCGTGAACGACAGGCCGGTGGCGAGCAGCTTGCCGAAGTCGTCCTGCCCGGCCAGGCCGATGCGGATACCGCGGCTCGTGAAGACCATGTACAGGCACAGGATCGCGAACACGCCGATCAGGCCGAGCTCTTCGCCCAGCGCCGGCAGGATGTAGTCGCTCTCGGCGACCGGCGTGAGGTACGGCCGCCCCAGCCCGAGCCCGGTGCCCAGGAGCCCGCCGTTCGCCATGCCGAAGATGCCGTTGACGAGCTGGTAGCTGGATCCGCCCATCAGGTCGGGGTTGAACGCGTCGAGCCAGTTCGTGAACCGCGCGCCCACGTACGGAAGGATCCGCGACGCGAGGAACGCGCCCGACACGGCGAGCACGACGCCGATGAGCACCCAGCTGGTCTTGCCGGTCGCGACGTAGAGCATCGCGACGAACATGCCGAAGATCAGCACGCCGGTGCCGAGGTCGCGCTGCAGCACGATGATGCCGAGCGAGACGAGCCAGATGACCAGCAGCGGCCCGAGCTCGCGTCCGCGCGGCCAGGTGAGGCCGAGGAACCGGGTGCCGGTGGAGGTGAGGCTCTCGCGTGTGCGCACCAGGTAGCCGGCGAAGAAGATGCCGAGGGCGATCTTGGCGAGCTCACCCGGCTGGAATGAGAAGAAACCCAGGTCGACCCATACATCGGCGTTGCCGCCGCCGCTGAGGCCGGGGATCACCGGCAGGATCAGCAGGGCGATGCCGACGAAGCCGAAGATGTATGTGTAGCGGAACAGCACCCGGTAGTTGTGCAGGAACATCACCACGAGGATCGCCGCGATGAGCGCGATCGCCGCCCACGCCAGCTGCCGCGTCGAGTACGCCTCCCAGCCGTGGCGCTCCCAGTTCAGGTCGAGCCGGTAGATCATCGCGAGGCCGAGCCCCGTGAGGAGCGTCGCGATGGGCACGACGAAGGGGTCGGCGTCGCGGGCGCGCAGGCGCAGCAGGATGTGCAGCGCGATCACGAGGGCGGTGAGGCCGCCGCAGTAGACCAGGAACGTCCAGTCGATCGCGCCGAGCGCGCCCAGCTGGACGAGGGCGATCGCCGACCCGTTGATCGTGAACGCGAAGACCAGCAGGGCCAGCTCGCGGTTGCGCTGGGTCTGCGGCACGCGGATGCGTCTGAGCGCCCGCACCACGGCGGTGTCGGTCGAGACGGCGTCGGTGGGTGTGCTCGCGGGGGCGCTCATCCGCCTCCTCCCGACAGGTCGCTGATTCCCGACACGATCTGCCGTGCGTGCGAGAGCGAGTTGGCCGAGATCGTGCCCTCCACCGTCGCACGGGCGAAGGCGGACAGCGAATCGAGCGGGATCTCGGTGTCCTCGTAGGGCGTCGACAGCGAGATCGGCCCGATGTTCTGCTGCACGCCCTGATAGATCACGACGGTGTCCTCATCGGCGCCGACGAAGTAGCGCGTCTGGGTCCACTGGTAGCCGATCCATGCGGCGCCGGCGAGGAGCACGAGCACGAGGGCCACGCCGACCATCCACCCGACGCGCCGGCGGCGGGCGCGCCGCCGGTCCTCCTCGATGAGCTCCTCGAGGAACTCCGCGGCAGGCTCGAAGTGCGTCGGCTCGTTCGCCGACTGACGGTTGGGGTGCAGCCAGCTCGTGCGGCCGGGGCGGGCGGCGGGCACGTCGATGCCGGTCGGGTTGGACGCGGAGCCCACGATCGTGGGCGTGCCGGAGAAGAGCGGATGCTGCCCGCCGACGTCGACGATGACGATCGTGACGTTGTCGGGGGCGCCGCCGTCGAGGGCCTGCTTCAGCAGGCTGTCGGCGGTGCGTCCCGGCGCGAGTCCGAGACCCATCGCCTTCGCCGTGTGCGGGTCGTCGACCACGCCCGACAGGCCGTCCGAGCAGAGCAGCCAGCGGTCACCCGGCTGCGTCGGCATGATGAACGTGTCGAGCTCGGGGTCGGTGTCCATGTCGCCGAGCACGCGCATGAGCACGGAACGGCGCGGGTGGTAGCGGGCCTCTTCGGGCGTGATGCGGCCGGAGTCCACGAGCCGCTGCACGAAGGTGTGGTCGGTGGTGATCTGGGTGAGCGCGCCGTCGCGGTAGAGGTAGATGCGCGAGTCGCCGATATGGGCGATGACGGCGTATTCGTCGACCATGATGAGCGCGCTGACGGTGGTGCCCATGCCGGCGAGCTCCGGCCGGAGGCCGACGGTGTCGGCGAGGTCGACCGCGGCATCCGATATCGCGTCACGCAGCGCCCGTTCCGCGTCGGCCGTGGAGTCGTAGGGGCGGTCGAGCACCTGCAGCCGGGTGATCGCGATGCTCGAGGCGACGTCGCCGCCCGCGTGGCCGCCCATGCCGTCGGCGACGACGAAGAGGTTCGAGCCGGCATAGCCGGAGTCCTGATTGTTGGAGCGCACCTTGCCGGTGTGCGAGATCGCGGCGCTCGAGCCCTGGAAGACCATGTGGGAGGGGTCCGCCCGCTACTTCCGCAGCTCGAACGTCGTCGCGCCGACCTTGATGGGCGCGCCGATGTTCACGGGGACGGGAGAAGTCACGCGGGCGCCGTCATGCCAGGTGCCGTTCGTCGAGTCGAGGTCCTGGATCATCCACTGGTCCCCCCACAGCACCAGACGGGCGTGGTGGCTGGAGGTGTAGTCGTCGCGGACCACGAGGCCGGACTCGCTCGAGCGCCCGATGGTGAGCGGCTCGTTGCCGAGCGGGAGCTCGAGCCCGGTCTTGGGTCCGCTCGTGATCACGATCCGCGAGACAGCGGCCGTCGTCGCCGGTCCGCCCGGCTTCGCGGGCGCTGCAGACGCCACGGGTGCGACCGGCGCGGTGACCGAGGCGGCCGCGGCGGGGACGGATGCCGCAGGCCCGACCGCGGCGGCCGCGGCATCCGGCATCCGGCGCACCTTGACGCCGAACAGGTCGGCGCGCAGCGAGTACACGACGGCGAAGACGAACGCCCACAGCAGCACCAGGAAGCCGATGCGCAGCAGCAGAAGGGTCAGCTCGCTCATGCCAGCGGCCCCCGCTCCTGCGGGTCGTACGCGGCGCGCGCGTCGAACGCCCGCGTGGCGTCGTCGACCGGTGCCGCCGGTCGCGCGGTCGCTGCCTGTGCGACGACGCGGAACACGATGTCGGTGCGACCGATCCGCACCGTCGAGTCGGGTGGCAGCGCGGCCTCGCCGACCTTGCGGCCGTCGAGCAGCGTGCCGTTGGTGGAGCCCAGGTCGCGGACCATGGCGCGCTCGCCGTCCCACAGGATCTCGACGTGCTTGCGGCTCGTGCCCGAGTCGGCGACCGTGATGTCGGCGTCGCTGCCGCGGCCGATGACCGTGCGCGACTTCGTCAGGGGGATGCGGCGGCCCTCGACGTCCACCACGCCGCGCCACGCGACGCGGCCGCCCTGGGCCGTCGTCGACTCCACTCGGAGCGTGCCGGTGGACAGTTCGTCGTCCCGTCGCAGCGAGATCGTCACCGGGCCGGCGAACGAGTAGCCCTGGGCCTTGGCGTGCGCGTGCACGAGCGTGTCGAGCTCGTGCGTGAGCGCGTCGCCGAGCGCCGAGATGCGGTCGTCGTCGGCGGGCGAGAGCCGCACGGTGAAGGTGTTCGGTGCGAGGATGCGGTCGCGGCTGACCACCGCGGCCTTCTTGTCGAGTTCGCTGCGCAGGGCGGACGCGATCTCCACAGGCTGGATGCCGCTGCGAAAGGTCTTCGCGAACGCGCTGTTCACCGCGCGTTCGAGACCTTTCTCGAAGCTGTCAAGTAGTCCCACGGAGCTCCTCTTGAGGGGGGTGCCGGTTGCTACATGCTAATTGCACAGTCTGTGCCGACGATGGATCGTGCTGGCGATCAGGCGAGTTAGAACCAGGCCGCGACGCATGATATCCTCGGCAAGTTGAGTTTCGCGGGATCTTCGGATGCCGTGACTCGCGCGAGTGGCGGAATAGGCAGACGCGCTGGCTTCAGGTGCCAGTGCCCGAAAGGGCGTGGGGGTTCAACTCCCCCCTCGCGCACAGCGCATCGAAAGCCCCCGGGTATCCCGGGGGCTTTCGGCGTCTCACGCACCTCCGAGGGGCGACGACAGGCGCATTAGGCTCGCATCATGAATGGCCGGGACTCCGCCCAGGATGACAAGCCGCTCGACCTGCCCGGGGTCGATCCACTGGGCGAGAGTGTGTACCTCGCCGTTCTCATGGCGGGACGCATCCGGGCGCGAGACGTGGCGGCGAAGCTCGGCCTGGATGAGCCGACCACGTTCGCGGGCTTGGAGGAGCTGCGCTCCGCCGGGCTCGTCACGCGACTGGAATCGGCGGACCCCGATTACTCGGCCGTTGACCCGCGCTTTGCCGTGCGTGCGCTGGCCGAGCAGCTGAGTGAGCAGACGCAACGGCTGCGCGAGGCCATTCCCGCGCTCGCGGATCACTTCGATGCGGCTGCCACCACTTCTGCGGATGTGCCGCAGAGCATGTTCGTCACCGATCCGGATGCCGTCGCCGGCTGGTACGCGCGTCTCCAGCACCAGGCGGAGCGTGAGTTCCTCGCGTTCGACCGTCCACCGTATGTGGCCGCTTCCTTCGACCCGTTCGAGTCCGCTGTCCTGGCCCGGGGCGTCCAGTGGCGCGCGATCTACACCGTGTCGAGCTTCGACGAGGGCGCGACCTGGGACGAGGTCGGAGCGCTCGCCGAGCAGGGTGAGCAGTCGCGCATCACCGACGACCTGCCCATCAAGCTGGTCGTCGTCGACCGCGCCGTCGCCCTCGTCTCACTGAGTCTCGAACCTGGCGAGGTCGTGGCGCTCGTGACCCACGCGCTGCCCCTGGTCGCTGCGTTGTGCACCCTCTTCGAGTACGAGTGGGCGAGAGCCGTCCCGCTGACCGCGGCAGCGTCCCCGCACGGTCTGCCCGAGACGACCAGACGTTATCCCGCACCGCAGACGGACAGCCCCTCGTCCGAGGATCTCGCCATCCTGACGCTCATGGCCGTGGGGATGAAGGACGACGCCATCGCGCGCCGACTGGGGATCTCGGCGCGCACGCTGCGACGGCGCAGCCAGGAGCTCATGGCCGGCCTCGGAGCGAGCAATCGTTTCCAGGCCGGTGTGGAGGCATCCCGGCGCGGCTGGATCTGACCGCGGATGTAACGCTGGCGTTTCAACAGTTGGCCGGTTGAGGTCGGTGGCCATATCCGGCCAGAGCTGACGGCACGGGACCTCGCAGAATGAGGTCCAGCCCGACCCACCCCGGGGTCGCGCCGCACATCTCGAGGACCACCGTGACCTACTCCACTCGCGCGCCTCTGCGCACGACGGCCTTGTGCGCAGTCGTCGCGTTGCTGTCCACGCTCGCGCTCGCCATGACCCCGACAATGAGCAGCGCTGCGGCGGCAACGCCGTTGACGGCTCTGCAGCCCGATCCCTCCGCATACGACGACGGCCGCTATATCGTCACGCTCCGCGATTCGTCGGTCGCGACCTATCGGGGCGGTGTCGCCTCGTACCGCGGCACCCAGCCCGGAGAGGGTGACGAGCTGGATATGCGCTCGAAAGCGGTCGCGGCATACTCCGATCGCCTTACTGCGGAGCAGCAGGCCGTCGCTGCGGATGCGGGGGCGAGCATCGTCAGCTCGTACACGCTCGCGACGAACGGCTTCACGAGTGCGCTGACCGCTCAGCAGGCCGCCGATCTCGCCGCAGACCCGCGCGTCGCTGCAGTGGTCAAGGACGAGCTCCTGCACCTGCAGACGGCGGGTCCCTCCACGGACTTCATCGGACTCAGCGGCGAGGACGGCGTATGGGCGACTCTCGGCGGGATAGATGCCGCAGGCGACGGCGTGGTGATCGGGATCATCGACTCCGGCGTCGCACCGGAGAATCCTTCGTTCGCCGGCGACCCGCTCGCCGCCGACCCTGGCGCAGACCCCTACCGGGACGGCGACGCCATCGTGTTCGAGAAGGGCGACGGCAACCAGTTCCGCGGCACGTGTCAGGCAGGCGACGCCTTCGACAGCGACGACTGCACGACCAAGCTGATCGGAGCACGGTACTTCGTGGACAACTACGGTGCCGACTACATCGGATCGGACCGTGGCGAGGTCGTATCTCCCCGTGATGGCAACGGCCACGGCTCGCACACGGCGAGCACCGCGGCAGGCAACGCCGGTGTCACCGCGCACGTCGCCGGCCGCGACCTCGGTGAGATCTCGGGCGTTGCGCCGGCGGCGAAGGTCGCGGTGTACAAGGCCTGCTGGACCGGCCCGACTGCCTTCGACGACGGCTGCATGACGGGCGACCTGCTCGCCGCCATTGATGCCGCAGTGGCCGACGGGGTGGACGTCATCAACTACTCCATCGGCGGCGGCGGCGCTGTCAGCACCGTCGCGCTGACCGATCAGGCGTTCCTCGGCGCGGCCGCGGCGGGCATCTTCATCGCCGCCTCCGCCGGCAACGACGGTCCCACGGAGTCCACGGTCGACAACGCCGCACCGTGGATCACCACGGTGGCAGCCAGCACCATTCCGAGCTACGAGGCGACCGTCCGCACCGGCGACGGCAACGCCTACGCAGGTGGCACGATCGCCGACACGGCCGGAGTGAGCGGTCCGTTCGTGACGGCGAGCAGCGTCGCTGCCGCCGGAGCGGCGGACGCGCACCTATGCGGCCCGGAGACGCTCGACCCGGGCATGGCGGCGGGAGCGATCGTCCTGTGCGAGCGCGGCGTCGTGGACCGGACCGCCAAGTCGGCCGAGGTTGCCCGCGCCGGCGGAATCGCGATGGTGCTGGTCAACCCGACCGCGAACTCGATCGACCTCGATGTCCACGCTGTCCCGACCATCCACGTCGACGCCGACGCGTTCGAGGCGCTGGAGGCCTATGCGGCGACGCCGGGGGGCACGGCCGTCTTCGAGGACGGCAACACGAGCGGCAGCCCATCGCCGGTGACGCCGCAGCTCGCAGGCTTCTCGTCCCGCGGCCCCGTGCTGGCCGACGGCGGGGACATCCTGAAGCCGGACATCACGGCGCCGGGCGTGGCGATCCTCGCCGACGGCCGCAATGCCGAGGGCGAGGAACCGACCTTCGAGCTCCTTTCGGGCACATCGATGGCCTCGCCTCACGTCGCCGGGCTCGCGGCGCTGTATCTGGGCGCGCATCCGGAAGCCGCGCCTTCGGAGATCAAGTCCGCGCTCATGACGACGGCATCCCACACCCTCGAACGCGACGGATCCGAGTTCACCGATCCCTTCGGCGAGGGCTCGGGACACGTCGAGCCGGCGCGCTTCCTCGACCCCGCGCTCCTGTTCCTCAACGGGATCGATGACTGGAACGGCTACATCCAGGGAATCGGTGCGGCGGACCTCGGGGTGCAGACGATCGACCCCTCCGACCTCAACCTCGCCTCCGTGGCCGTCGGGAGCCTTGCCGGCGTGCAGACGATCACCCGCACGGTGACCGCGACGCGCCCCGGCTCGTACACCGTGGCCGACGTGACGGTGCCGGGAGTCGATGTGACCGTGAGTCCGACTCTTCTCGAGTTCGCATCCGCCGGAGAGGAGAAGTCGTTCACGATCACCTTCCGTCGCCAGAGCGCACCCCTCGACGTGTTCACCACGGGCACACTCCGGTGGGCCGGAGCGGAGGGCGACACCGTGGTGGTGCCTCTGGCTGTGCGACCGAGCATCATCGCCGTCCCCAGGACGGCGACCGGAGAAGGCGTCGACGGCTCCCTCGAGCTGCCGGTCGCCGCAGGCGAGACGATGGAGGTGCCGCTCGCCGTCTCCGGCCTCGTCGCCGGCCGGATCGCGCGAGGTTCGGGCGCCACCGGCGCCGCTCCGGCCCGTCACGTCATCGAGGTCCCCGAAGGCACCACTTCCGCACGATTCGAGCTCGAAGGCGCCGATGCACAGAGCGATCTGGACCTCGCGCTCTACCAGGTCGACGATTTCGGTGGTCTGCTGTACCTCGACCAGTCGACCTCACCCGGAGCGGACGAGACCATCGTTCGCGCCGACCTGGAGGCCGGTGAGTACGTGGTCGACGTCTCCTTCTTCTCCGGTGAGGGCGACCTGGACTACGAACTGACCACTTACCTGCTGGGTGGCGACGCCGACGAGGGGACGCTGCGTGCCGACCCCGCCGTGCTGGCCATGCACATGGGCGAGACATCCCCGGCCACGATCTCCTGGTCTGCTCTGGCGCCCGGCTCTCGCTACTTCGGACGCGTGGCCTACGGGGCGACCGGCGCCACGACCGACCTGTACGTGACGACGCCCGGCGAACCACCGGCGTCGTCGGACGAGCCCGCGATCGTGGTCTCTCCCGATTACGTCCGTCCGGGACGCACCTTCACTGTCGCAGCCGTCGGCCTGCCCGCCCGCACCGGCTTCGAGATCGCACTCGACGGTACCGTCGCCTCGGCCGGAATCACGGGCGACGACGGCACGGCAGCACGTCGGCTGACCCTTCCGGAGGACGCGGCCGACGGCGTACACGAAGTGACCATCACGGCCGGGGATGTCCACCTCGCGGGCGGGCTCGTCGCCACACGGCTGCTCGTGCACGATGTGTTCGAGAACGTCGAATACCTCGCCGACGGCGGCGCATCGGTGTCGGCCGAGATCATGTTCGGGGGCGAGGGCGTCGTGCACACGACGCTGACCAGCGCCGGCGGCACAGAGATGCTGCGCGAGGATGTCGACGTGTACAGCGATCCCATGTTCGAGGTGGACTCGGCCCGCACCACCGCGGTGCGACTCGCGCCCGGCGACTACGTGGTGCGGGCGTGGGCAGAGGGTGAGGAAGGCCCGATGCAGGCGAGGGAGCGGGCGTTCGTCGTGGAGGAGACTGCGCCGAGCCTTCTCACGCTCACCCGGAATCCAGACGACGAGAACGCTGTCGACCTCTTCTACGACAATTCCGTCGGTGCTGTCACGCAGGCGACCATCAGGTCGAAGACGTGCGCCGGCCCGCTCGTGTTCGGCTCGCTGTGGATCGACAAGCCGGTCGTGACCTCGACGTTCGATCTGACCGGCATCACAGGTATCGACGTGATCGTCGACGGCGAGGTCGCGGGCTCGTACGCGAACTCGGGCTCCGAGAGGTGCGCGGCGCAGACCGAGGTCTCGCACGACTTCTGGGTCGTGGCCTCGGATCCCTCCCTCGACGGATCGAGCCGGGCTGCCGAGGGGATCACGCTCACCGTGAACAACCGGTATCCGGCCTACAGCGGCGGCTTCGACCTCTCGGCGGGCTACGGGTCCGACATCTACGGCGCCCGCTTCTACACGGAGCAGGTGCCCCACGATCGCGTGACGGAACCTGGACCCGTCGTGACCAGGACGATCGCCGCGGCGGAAGGCGAGGCGTTCTGGGTGCGCGCCAAGTACGAGGTGCTCACACCCGACATCCACATCTCGGCGCATCGGGTGGTCTACGCCACCGCGGTCCAGCTCGCCGATCTGCAGCCGGTCGTCGACCCTGGGAACCCCGGCACCGGTGGCCCCGGCTCCGGTGATCCCGGCTCCGGCGATCCCGGCTCCGGCGATCCCGACGGCCCCGACGGCCGGCCGGCCGGCGGCAGCAGCGCGGACGACCTGGCTGCGACCGGCGGCGGTGCCGCCACCGTGCTCGGCATCGTGGCAGCGCTCGCGCTGACCGTCGGCGCGGTGCTCGTGCGGTCGCGTCGCAGAGGTCGCGCCTAGGAGCGGGAACGAGCGTCGTGGGGTGGTGTGGCGCGCGCCGCATCACCCCTCGGGCGCACCACGGCCGGCGCGCGACTCCGCGCCCGGCGACGCTCCGCGCGGTCGCCCGCCCGGCGTCTCAGCCGCCGCCGAGTCCGTCCAGCGAAGGCACGAGGGTGAACACGATCTCCTCGGTGTCGCGGCCGAGACCGGGGGCGAAGTCGACGTTGCGCGACACCTCGGTGAACCCGACCTTCGTCAGCACCGCGATCGAGCCGGCGTTGTGCGCGGCGGCGCGGGCGAAGAGCGGGCGGATCGGCTCTCGCGAGATCAGCAGACGCAGGGCCGCGGTCGCCACGCCCCGGCCCCAGGCGTGGCGGGCGATCCAGTAGGTGACCTCGCGGTCGCCGTCGATCGTGAATGTCGCGGCGGTGCCGGCGAACCCGCCGTTCTCGGTGACCACGAACGAGAGGACGTCCTGGTCGGCGCGCTGGCGGGCGATCCACGCGTCGAACGCGCCGCGGTCGTCGGGGTCCTCCGCCGTGAAGGCGGCCATGGCGATGGCCTCGCGGTCGCGCATCATCTCGAAGATCGCGTCCAGGTCGTCGTCATCCAGAGCCCGCAGCTCGATGTGGTTCACGCGATCCACGCTAGCCACGGCATCCGTCACTGAGAAGAGTGTGCACCGCCGACGGGAGCGCCGTGCAGACGGCGGGACTCAGGAGAGACCGTGGATGCTGCGAAGCAGCGTCTCTGCGCGATCGCCGTTGCGCGCCTGGAAGGCATCGCGGAAGTTCTCATAGGCCGCGGTACGGCCGAGCGGGCACTCGATCACCGGCTTCCAGCCGACCATGTCGCGCCGGATGGCGATCTCGTACTCGCGGATGAACTGCAGCAGGGCGGCATTGCCGCTGGCACGGGTGACAACCGTGAAGAAGGCATGACTGGCCGCCACCAGCGCGTCGGAATCGTCGGCACGCGATGCCGCGATGACGTCGTCCAGTCGCTCCAGCGCGAGATCCATCGCCTCCGCGTCGGCCCGCGCCGAGGTCATCCGCACGGCGATGCCCATGTTGTAGGCGACCAGTTCGATGGTGTCGCTCTGCCGCCGCGGCTGCGACACGCGCGTGTAGCGGTGCGGCGAGACCTCGACCAGTCCCACGCGCTCGAGTCTCTGCAGCGCTTCGCGCACCGGCGTGCGCGAAACCCCGAGCCATTCGGCCAGCTCATGGTCGCGCAGGCGCTCCCCCGGTGCGAGGCGGCCGTCGAGGATCGCTTCGCCCAGATGCTCGTAGACCTCGTCTCCGAGGACGGCTCGGCTCGGCTCGAGCGGGACGAAGGGGGCAGTCATGAGTGGCACCAGTGTACGCCGGAAGATTCACGCGCATACACCCCTGATCCGGGCGGATTGCGACCCGGTCGCAGCCTTCGGAAATCCCGCTCATCCTTTGGACCGTGACCCTCGCTCTTGCGCTGATATATCGGTACGATGTTCCTGTCCACGTCTCCGACGTGGCCTATCCGGGGGGATCCGTCGACGCCCGGGCTTTCGAGCCTTGCTCAGCCCGGGCGTACGATGGGCCGGCTTTGCGACCGCGGCGGTGTGCAACATTTGTGTCACCATCCGAATTGGGTCTCGCCGCGCGCCTGCCTCTTCACTACGTTGGAGTCAATCGCCGCAATCGCGGGGAGATCAACGAAGAACGGCAAGTAATGAGCACGCAGGGCACCGTCAAGTGGTTCAACTCGGAGAAGGGCTTCGGCTTCATCGCTCCCGATGAAGGCGGCGCAGACGTCTTCGCGCACTACAGCGCCATCGAGTCGAGCGGTTACCGCTCGCTCGAAGAGAACCAGCGCGTCGAGTTCGAGATCGCGCAGGGACCCAAGGGTCTCCAGGCCGAGAACATCCGCCCGATCTGATCGGCGGACCGATCGCTTCACGCGGTCGAAGCCGCGGTACTCCGCCTCTCTGAAGCGGATGCCGCGGCTTCGTCGCGCCTGGCGGGATGATCGAGCCGGCAGGACGCGGGATGAGCGCCGGGTCGCTTCGGTCGCGTGCCCGGCCGCCTCAGTCGCGCTCCGGGCCGCCTCAGTCGCGCTCGCCGCGGACGAGCTCGATCCCCGCCCCCGCGAACTGACGCAGCGTCGCGTCCGGCAGGAACGCCCGCGTGAGCGCTCCGCCGATCCGCGTGAGGTCGCTCTCGTCGCGGAAGAGCAGATACATCGTCTCGTAGCGCGGGTGGAACTTCTGCTTGAACCGGTGCAGCGACTGGAACCCGTAGACGGGCTCGAGGGCGTCGGCGAGCCGTTCGCTCAGCGCCGCGATCATGCCGGCATCCGCGGGATAGTCGTGGGCCAACGGCGCACCGGACAGCGACATGATCTCGGCGCCCTCCTCGGAGAACAGCCGCGCCGACGAGCCGATGAGGTACTCCATCACGGGGCCGAAGCCGCCCTCGCGGCGGCGCATGAGGTCGAGCGTCCACCCGCGCACGGTGCCGCCGGCGCCGTGCACCGGCAGCCACGAGAGGAATCCGTCCACGTCGCCGTTGGGCGCGATAGCCAGGGCGAGCCGCACCTCGGGATCCTCTGCCTCGACGAGCGTGCCGAGTGTGAAGCCCATCTCGGGCAGTCCCTTGTCGCCGACCCACATCTCCGAGATCGCCCGCAGCTGCTGCTGCACGCCCCATGATTCGTCCTTCAGGCGGGTCATGCGGAACGTCATCTCCTCGCGACCGGCCCGGTTGAGCGACGAGCGCACGGAGTTCCATTGCTTGCCGGTGAACTCGAGGCCTGGAAGGTCGACGATCGTGTCGTCGGCGACCACGAGACTGCGCCATGACGACGGCACCGCCGCCCGCGTCGCCTCGTCGGAGCTGAAGAAGCAGGGCACGAGACCGGCGCGTTCGGCATCGTGGATGAATTCCCGAACGGATGCCGCGCGCGACGCCGCAGGTCCCAGCGGGTCGGCGAGGGCCAGGGCCACGCCCGCTCGCCGCTGGTAGGCGACGATGCCGTCGGCGGTCCCCGCGTAGCTGTTGCCCTCCCACGTGGTCATCCACGACAGCGTGCCGCCGCCGTCGGCGTGCAGCATCCGCTTCACGTCCTCGACCGCCGGCGCCGGCTGCCGGCCGATCCGCGACGACCGGCGGGCGCGGAAGGCGCGGCGCACCCAGATCAGGTACACGAGCATCAGCAGCCACATCGCGCCGCTCGCGAGGGCGAGCTCGGTCTCGCCGTCGATGGTGGCCTCGACCCTGGCCTCACTCGCGAGGACGATGAGCCCGGCGATGAGCAGCGCGAAGAGCACGTTGATGACGGCGAGGACGACGGCCACCACCCAGGTCCACCGTCTACCGCGTCGCAGTCCGTTGGCCACGATGAGGATGACGACGGTGTCGATGGCGAAGTCGATGAAGCCGCCCGACGCCGGCTGGGTCGGGCCGAACGGGCCGTCGGTCGGGACGAGGATCGTGACGACCTGGATCGCGCCGAGCACCAGCACCGCGATGAACGCGATGAGCCGCTGCTCGCGGATCGTGGTGCGCTGGATGCGCAGCGACCGGTCGACGAACAGCACCAGCAGCACGGCCAGCAGGTGCTCGAGATCGGCGAGCGAGCCCCAGAACAGCATGGCGACGAAGACGAAGCCGAGCAGCACCAGCCATGCCCGCACCCGCCAGGGACTGCGGAACAGGCCGACCGCCGCGGCGATGCACGCCATCGTTCCGCCCGACGCCCCCACGTCGAGCGCTGCCGCCTGGGTCTGGGCCCATGCCCACGGCAGCTGCGAGAAGCCCCACAGCAGCAGGGCGGTCGCGAGGATCGCGAACAGCTGCCCGACCCAGTAGTACGCCAAGGCGACCCGCGTGCCCCGCCGGAACTCGAGGTACGCCATACCGACGAACCCGGTGATTGTGAAGAGGTACACCCATGGCTGGTTGACGAAGAAGGTGCCGGTGACCGGCGTCCACCACCGTCCCGCCTCGAGCGCGGGCAGACCGTAGGCGACGACGTCGTAGAGGTCGGACTCCTCGAACGGCCGCCACAGCCCCTGCCACACCACGCCGACCACCAGGATCAGCGCGATCATCGTCAGCGTGGCCGGCATGCGCCGCATGACCGCGAGCACGCGGTTGGTTCTCCGAGTCGCCCCGTCGCTCATGCGATCACGATAGCGGCGGCCGCCCAGCACCCGCGCGGTAGGGCGGCTCGGGGCGTTTCGTCTCGGTCGCTGGCGCTCCCTCGCTCAACGACCGGGACCATTCCTGCCGGTCGTTGAGCGAGCTTGCGAGTCGAAACGCAGAGACGAAACGCCTGCGCCCGGCGCAGACGCCGGGCGCTGCTCAGCGGGCGGACGACAGCCGGGCGTAGTCGGCGAGGGCCTTGGCGTCCTCGGCGTCGCGCAGGGCGCGGCGGGCGGCGTCGAGGGCGGCGACCGGGTCCTCGGCCTGGCGCGCGCTCGCGAGCTCCCGCTGGGCCGACAGCAGTCGCGATCTCGCGTCGGCGCCGGCATGCGACCGCGAGACCGACGCCTCGGCCTGTGCCAGGGCGCCGCGCGCGGCGGCGACGGTTCCGGGCAGGGCCGTGCGGGCGCCGCGCAGACGCTGCTGCGCCGTGCGGGCGTCGCCGAGGGCGAGGTCGAGGCGCCCGCGCAGGCGCGCGATGGCGTCGACCGTGCGGGTGGGGCGGCGCGCGGCATCCGATTCGATGTCGTTCAGCTCCTGCGCGATCGCGTGCAGCTCGGCCCCGAGTCGCTCGGCGTCGGGCGCGGCGAGGTGCTCGCGGGTGACGGAGGCCTGGCGCAGCGCCGTGCGAGCAGCCGCGATCTCGTCGGGAACGGCCTGCGCCGCCTGCAGGACCAGGCGGTGCGTCTCTTCGAGGTTGCGCGCGTCGGCCTCGGCCTGGCGCAGTGCGCGTTCGGCGGCGGCGAGATCGGGCAGCGCGCTGAGCGAGGGGTCCTCGGCACGCGCGGCGGCGGCGTCCAGGTGTCGCTGCGCGATCGCGACCTGCGACAGGGCCGCGTGCGCGGACTGCGAGGCCTCGCGCCACTCGTCCTCGGCGAAGCGCGACGACAGCTCCGCGACGAGTGCCGCCGGATCGCCCATCGAGGCGTGCAGCCCCGCGAGACGGCGGCGTGCGGCATCGATCTGACCGGCGGCCGACACGTTCGCGGTGACCCACGCGCCATGCTCGCGGCGGGCGGCCGCCACGATGGCGAGGGCTTCGCCGGCCTGTCGGCCGATGCGCGCCGAGACGCGGCGAACCTCGTCCGGCGAGGCGGAGCCGTCGCTGATCGCGCGGTACTCCTCGAACGCGTCGTCGCGGGCGTGCTGCGCGGTGAGGCGCGCTCGCCGGAGCGACGCCGGCGCCTCGCCGCCGTAGAGCGCCCCCGACAGCCCGACCTCGAGCTCGAGCTCGCCCACCTCGTCGTCGAGCTGGACGAGCGTCGCACCGGCCTTCGCCCGGGCGTGCTCCGCCGCGGCGCGGGCACGGGGCGAGCGACGCGCCTGCCGCACTCCCCACACGATCACGGCGACGGCGATCGCCGTCACGCCGAACACGACCAGGGCCGGCAACAGCCATCCCAGGATCGAGGCGGCGGACTCAGGCATCCGCGACCCCGATGGGTTCACTCGCACCTGCGGCACGCCCGTCGGTCCCGGCGCTCACCGCGCCTGCGGGCTGGTCTGCCGGTTCGGCGTCGGCACCCGTCGGCTCACCCACCAGCAGCAGCGCGCGGAGCTGGTCGACGTCGTCGACGACCGCCTGGGCGCCCTCCGCCTCGTGAGGCCAGCTGAAGCCCCAGCGCACGAAGATCACCGGCACATCCTGGGCGGCACCGCCTTCGACGTCGTGATGGCGGTCGCCGACGAGCACCGGGCGGCTCGTGTCGACGCCGGCGGCACCGAGCCGGCGCAGCGCCTCGGCGACGATGTCGGATTTCGCGCTCAGGGTCCGCTCGTCCGCCGTGGCGCCGACGATGGCGGTCAGCGAGGTCGACAGATCGAAGTGGTCCATCAGGGCGGCGACCTGCACCTCGGGCTTCGAGCTCGCCGTGGCCTGTGGGATGCCGGCGGCGGCGACATCCGTGATCAGCTCTCCCATGCCGGGGAACAGCTTGGCGCCTGTCGCATAGCCGTCGAGCTTGTTGAGGCCGCGGTAGAAGGTGACGGCCTCGGACGCCTGCTCCGGCGTCATGCCGACGTTCACCTGGAACGATTCGTACATCGGCGGACCGATCCAGTGCACGAGCTCCGCGCGGGTCGGCGGACGCTTGCCGAAGTGCTCGAGGGCGATCGTGAGGCGGCGGAGGATGCCGTCGGATGCGTCGACGATCGTTCCGTCAACGTCCCACAGCACACAGGTCCACGGCGATCGGCTCGGCATGGGACCAAGCCTAAGCGGAGGCGGCCCGACGCTCCGAAGCAGACCCCTGGCGGTGACGTCTCAGCGATCGCGCCGGTGGACCCGCGCGAGGCGCGCCATCATCCGTCGGAGCTCCTCGATCTCGGCCGGCGACCAGTCGGAGAGCAGTGCCTGCATGTTCGTCTCGGCGGTCGTCATGATCCGCTCGCCGATGCGGCGCCCCTCGTCGGTCAGGGCGACCAGCACGCCGCGGTCGTCGTCGGGCGCGGCGACGCGCACCGTGAGGCCGGCCTGCACGAGCCGCCCGACGATCTTGCTCATGTTGGTCGGCGTCATGCCGAGCGCGAGCGACAGGTCGACCGGTCTCATCGCGCCGTTGTACGAGAGCTGGTTCACGACCAGGAACATGCCCATGTCGTCGATCGGGAACGCGACCCTCGCCATGACGTCGCGCCGGACGCCGGTGCTGTCCGCCCAGTGCACGATCGATGCGAGCGACAGGCGCAGGTCGAGCGGGTCGGCGCCGATGACGGGACTCAGGTCGGCGGAGGCGTCGGGGTCGACGTCACCTCGGGCCATCGTTGCTCGTTCCTCTCGGTGCCGTGCCGGCGTGATCGCCGCGGGCGGTGTCAGTCCTCTCGCAGCAGCCGCACCGGCCCGACGAGTCCGTAGTCGCGCACGATCGCGTGCTGCGTGCGCTCTTCCCCGGTGAGCTGCGCCCCGATGTCGGGGACGCGCTCATAGTATCCGCGGGCGCGGAGCCGGTTGTTGAGCGAGCTCGACACCCGCACGGTGATGACGTTGTCGCCCGGGCGGATGCCGCCGCTCACGTCGACGACCGGGTGCGCGGTGTCGAACCCGCGTGCCGGCCCGTCGCCCACGCGCACCGAGCCCAGCCCGCCGCACGTCGAGCCCAGGTCTAGCACGTAGCGGGCGCCGGGGTCCACGTCGGGGACCCGGATCGTCGCGGTGTACTCGCCGACGCCCGAGACGTCCGGGCCGACCGCCGGGATCGCGCACCACGGGGCGAGCTCCGTCTCGCCCGCGTCGAGGCGGGTGACGGCGGTGGTGGGGCGCACCTCGCGGGAGACATAGCCGAGACCGCGGTCCTCGGTCAGCACCTCGGGCGCGCCCGCGTCCCAGCTCTCGACGACGAGGCGCCACCGGTCGGCGCGGGTGACCTCGGTCACGGCTGGAGCGTCCGCGTCCGCGGCATCCGTCGTCGTGTCGAGGACCACGATCGCGACTTCGCCGGGCGCGAGCGTGAGCTCGACGAGGGTGCGCCCGTCGTCGCTGCGCACGCCGCGGTGCGGGCGGAGCTCGCCCGTCCAGACGTCGAGTCGGTGCGCGACGCCGGCACCCTCCAGGGCGACCCGGACCGTCGTCGGCTCGGTCGTCTCGTAGAGGAAGTGGTACGCGTAGAGCACGGTGAGACCGTCGTCCTGGCGCAGGTGCGTGAGCACGTGCTGGTCGTTCCCCGCGAAGCGCGCCCGCCCGCCGGCGCCGAGCTCGTCGAGCGCGGCGACGACGCCGGACGGCGCGGTGACGCGGACCCCCGGCATCCGTCGCAGTCCCGTCATGATCGCCGCAAGCTCGTCGTCGCGGCCATCGAGACCGGGAGTCGCGGATGCCGCGACCTCGTGCGTGCGGAAGCGTCCGGCCATGAGCGATTCGAGCTCGCGCGCGCCGTCGACGATCACGAGGCGGAGGCCGCGCTCGGCCCAAGAGAGCAGGTGCGCGGCCACGTCGGCGTCGAGGGTGCTCTGGTACACGACGAGCGCACGGTACCCGGGCCCGTCGGGCTGCACCTCGTCGCCGTCGAAAGCGACGTCGTCGCGGAGCAGGAGGGAGCCGTCGAAGAACTCGTAGGTGATGCCGGCGTCCTGCATGCCGAGGTCCTGCCACCAGTGGTTCTCGCGGTCGCGCATCCACATCGTGCCGTAGGCGACCTCGTCGGGGATGCGCTCGCCGTTCGGGCCGATGAGTGCCATGCCGATGAGGTTGTCGGTGAAGTGGTCGGTGCGCAGGATGCCGACATCGATGCGCGGCCGCCCGCGCCGGAGTGCGTACTGCAGGCGCCCGATCGCGGCGGTCCAGAGCGGATAGAACTCCGAGCCCGGCTGGCGGGTGTCGAACCGCTCGGAGAACATCGGCCACATGCCCTCATGGCCGGGCCACTCGGTGACCCCCTCGGCGCCGGCCGGGCTCGCCCAGCCGTGCAGCACCGTCTTCGTGATTCCGGCGGCCAGCTGCGTGGCGATGATCTGGTCGTAGAAGCGGTGGTCGAGCATGTGGTTGCGCGTGGTGGCGCCGGTCTCGGACGAGTACTGCTTGCCGAAGAGGTGTGCGGGGCCGGCCATCAGCCGGTACGCATCGATCTGCGCGCCGAACTCGAGCGATTCGGTCTCGATGCCGTCGACTTCGGGCCCCGGTCGCGTCAGCTCGAACGGCAGGCCGTAGCTGATCTCTGCGCGCAGCGTCATGCCGACCTCGTGCAGGAACGCGGCGAACGGACGCAGCATGTTCTCGATGTACAGGTCGGTGAGCGTGCGGACGTAGTCGAACCGCACCTTCTCGACCGTGGTCCGATCCGCGTCACCGGTGGGCTGGTGGTGGTACACCGTCGAGACCGCCATGAACGGGGCGTCGCGCGTGAGGAACGGCAGCCACGGCACGATGTCGTAGCCGCGGCGCGTGCGGAACTCCTCGGCCAGCGTGAAGCCCCAGAACATGCCGCCGGCGCCGTAGGTCGACAGCTCGAGCGAGTCCATGTACATCTGCGCACGCGGGTTGCGGGCGACCTCGGCGCGCAGCGCCGGCGTCAGGACGACGTCGTCCCAGTAGGCGATGACGGCGTCCACGCCGTCGCGGTCGAGGTAGTTCACGGTGTAATTGACGCTGGCCGAGGGCGACGCCGTCTGCCCGGTGCCGTGCATCCAGTACGCGAACAGCCGCCATTCGCCCTCGTCCGGTGCGGTCCAGTCGAGCGCCTCGCCCTCGACACGCGCGGTGAGATCGACGACGGATGCCGCATCCAGCAGCCCGTCGCCGGCGACGCGCGCGGCCACGACGGCGGCGAGGTGCTGCCGCGAGATGGTGCCGCGATGACCCGGCAGCGTCGTCTCGGCGATCGGGGCCGCGAGGTCGATGCGCGCAAGTGCGCCGGTGCGCGACTCACCGGCCGCGAGCGTCTCGTGCACGACATCGAGCTCCTGCGCAGCGGCGCGCTGGTCGGGGTCGATCGTCGGGAGGTTCGCGTTGGACCAGTTCGTGCCCGACGTGAAGCTCACCGACATGCCGCGGCGCGTCGTCTCCTCGACCACGATCTGCGAGTCGTGCACCCACTCCTCCGAGCCCCAGCCATAGCGCGCGTGGTCGATCGCGCCCTCGTCCATCGCGAGGAACTCCATGCCGCCGAAGCCGAGTCGGTGCGCGTCCTCGATCTCTCGTCGCAGCGTCGCATCGCTGTGGAGCCCTTCCGCGAGCCACCAGCGCAGCTCGGGGCGGAAGTCGATGGCGGGTTCGGCGATCTCGCGCCGGAAGTCGTCGAGCGTCATCGCGCGATCCATCCTGCTAGGAAACTGTCTCGGCGACAGTATGTACTGTCGCCATGACGTAACACAAGGCTGGGATCGCCCTTCCGCGCCGCTCACATCGGCGAGACCCCACTGGAAGGCCGAGACCGTGGGAAATCCCCACGGTCTCGGCGACCAGTTGAGGTCTCGCGGTCGGACCGGGGCGAGGCGCGGGGGCCTCGCCCCGGGCAGCGGCGCCGGGCCGGGCGTCGCCGCGAGCCGCGGGCGTCGCCGCCGGGCCGCGGGCGTCGGCGCGGGGCCGAGCGTCGGCGCCGGGATCGCGCTTCCCCGCCGCTCACATCGGCGAGACCCCACTGGAAGGCCGAGACCGTGGGAAGTCCCCGCGGTCTCGGCGACCCGTTGAGGTCTCGCGGTCGGAGCCGCGGACCGAGGATCGCGGACGGGCCAGGCCGGGCGTCAGAAGAGGCGCGGGGCGCCGGACTCGATGCCCTTCATGCCCTCGTAGTCGAGGGTGACGCAGCGGATGCCGCGGTCGGTGGCGAGCACCTTCGCCTGCGGCTTGATCTCCTGGGCCGCGAAGACGCCCGTGACCGGGGCGAGATGCGGGTCGCGGCCGAGCAGTTCGAGGTAGCGGGTCAGCTGCTCGACGCCGTCGATGTCACCGCGGCGCTTGACCTCGACGGCGATCGTGCCGCCCTCGGGGTCGCGCAGGAGCAGGTCGACGGGACCGATCGCGGTGGGATACTCGCGGCGGACGAGGGTGAGGCCGTCGCCGATGACGTCGACCTGCTCGGCGAGGAGCCGCTGCAGGTCGGCCTCGACGCCGTCCTTCTGCAGGCCCGGGTCCAGGCCCAGCTCGTGCGACGTGTCGTGCAGCACCTCGTAGATGCGCACGAGCAGCGCGTCGCCGCTCTTCGCGTGGGTGACGCGCCAGTGCTCGAGCACTCCGGCGGCGGCGGATTCGGCATCCGGGATCTCGACGTCCAGGCGGCAGGGCGGGCTCATCCAGTTGAGCGGCTTGTACGAGCCGCCGTCGGAGTGCACCAGCAGCGAGCCGTCGCCCTTGTGCACCAGCAGGCGGGTCGCGAGCGGCAGGTGGGCATTGAGCCGTCCCGTGTAGTCCACGGAGCAGCGGGCGATGACGAGACGCACCCGACGAGCCTAGCCCGCGGCCGCACCGCGAGGTCTCGATGAGCCGATCCCGCGGTCGTGCCGTCGGGACCCGACGAGCCTGGCCCGCGGCCGCACCGCGAGGACCCGATGAGCCGTTCCCGCGGTCGTGCCGTCAGTACCCGACGAGCCTGGCCTGCGGCCGCACCGCGAGGTCTCGATGAGCCGATCGCGCGGTTGTCCCGTCAGTACCCGACGAGCCTTGCCTGCGGTCGCGTCGCGAGGTCTCGATGAGCCGTTCCCGCGGTTGTCCCGTCAGCACCCGACGAGCCTGGCCTGCGGCCGCACCGCGAGGTCTCGATGAGCCGTTCCCGAGGTTGTCCCGTCAGTACCCGACGAGCCTTCCCCGCGGCCGCACCGCGAGGTCTCGATGAGCCGATCGCGCGGTTGTCCCGTCAGTACCCGACGAGCCTGGCCCGCGGCCGCACCGCGAGGACCCGATGAGCCGATCCCGACGTTGTGTCGTCAGGACCCGACGAGTCTTGCCCGCGGCCGCGTCGCACAGTCTCGGCGGTGCCTTCCAGGAACCGTCGACTAGCGTGAACATGCACGGCGAAAGCGCGGCCGAGGCCCGCACTCGCCCTCCGATGGGCTCTCGCCGGCCCACTCGCCTGCCCTGACCGGCCGCCGCCTTCTGCCGCGGCCGGCATCTGAAGCCGCCGCTGCGGAGGAGAACCGATGAATTCACGCCGCCCCGATGCGACCGTCCACTTCCTGACGAGCACGACCGCCGAGCTGCACGTCGGCACCGATGTCGAGGAAGTCGTCGCCCCCGACAGCCTGGCCCTGCGCGACCGCGTCGTCGAGGAGATCCGGCAGCTGGCGGCCTCGACGGGCGAGCCCGCGCACGCCACCCTCGTCGAGGGGTCGTCGAGCTGGCCGCTGGTCGTGCACCCCGACGGCACCTGGGCGGAGTCGCTGGATGCCGCGACCGCCGACCCCGTTCCCGCCCCGGCGTCCGCATCCGCTCCGGTTGCGCCCGTCCCGGCGGTCGCTTCGGTTCCCCCGATGCCCGCCGTCCCCGCTGCGCCGCCCGTCCCCGCTGCGACGCCCGTCCCCACTGCGACGCCCGTCCCCGCAGCGACGCCCGCGACCGCGCCCGCCGCGCCCGCCGCGCCCGCCGCGCCCCCCGCGCCGGTGGCGGCGGAGCGGCGCGAGCCGGCGGCATCCGTCCCCCTGCAGCGACGCGATCCGGCGACGCTGCCGCTCCCGGAGCCGCACGAGACGCCCGCGCCCGTCGCCCGGCGCGACGCGGGCAAGCCGACCGTCCAGGACCTGCTCGAGTCGCGAGGCGGCGCCAGCCGCACGCGCGCGACGTCGGGGTGGCAGGGAGCCGTCCGCCGGGCGACCGGCGGCCTCGTCTCTCCTGCACCCGGCCGCGCCGAGCGCGACCGGCTCGATCGCCAGAAGCGGGTGCAGCGCCGGCTCGACGCGCCGCGGACGATCGTGGTGCTCAACCCGAAGGGCGGCGCGCACAAGACGACGAGCACGCTGCTGCTGGCTGCCACCTTCGGGACGGTGCGCGGCGGTGCGACCCTCGCGTGGGACAACAACGAGACTCGCGGCACGCTGGGCTGGCGCGCGCAGAACGCCCCGCACCACCGGACCGCCGTCGACCTCCTCGAAGACATCGACGAGTTCTGGAACCCGAGCGGCTCGAGCCTCGCTGCACTCGACACGTACGTGCGCACGCAGGTCGACGCCCGCTTCGACGTGCTGGCGTCGGACGAGGATGCCGCGGCATCCTCGACGATCGACTCCGCCGCGTTCGACCGGCTCCACTCGCTCCTGCGTCGCTACTACCGGCTGATGATCGTCGACACCGGCAACAACATGCGCGCCTCGAACTGGGTGGCGTCGGTCGCGGCGGCCGACCAGCTCGTGATCGTCTCCACTGTGCGCGAAGACACCGCCGCCAGCGCCGCGTGGCTGCTCGACGGCCTCCGCGAGAAGGGGTTCGGCGACAAGATCGATGACGCCGTCACCGTGCTCACCGCGCCCTCGTCGCGCCCCGACCGCCGGCTCGAGGACCGCCTCACGCGTCACTTCGAGCAGGTGACCTCTGCGGTCGTCAACGCGCCGTTCGATCCGTCCCTCGTCGACGGCGGCCCCATCGACTTCGACGCGCTGGCGCCCGAGACCCGCGACGCGTGGCTGACGGTGGCCGCCACCGTCGCGGATCGCCTCTGAGCTGACGCACGCCGGGACATCTCCAGATGCCCCGGCGTGGTCCCGCCCTAGTGGTGGTGGCCGGCGCCGACCTGCGAGCCGGCGATCGGCTTGGCCGCGCCCGAGGCGAAGCCCGAGAGGGCGATGAGCGCCACGAGGATCCAGAGCGTCGGCAGCAGCCCGATCTGGTGGCTGATCCAGCCGAGGATGGGCGGGCCGCACAGGAACGCGACGTAGCCGATGGTGGCGGCTGCCGAGACGGATGCGGCAGCCTTCGCCGGGTCGTCGGCCGCGGCCGACATGCCCAGCGGGAAGCCGAGGGACGCGCCCATGCCCCACAGGGCCACGCCGATCAGGGCGATCGGCATCGAGGGCGCCAGGATGAAGATCACCAGGCCGCCGCCGGCGAGGATCGCCAGGATGCGGAGCGTCCACACGCGTCCGAAGCGGTCGACGAGCGGGCCGCCGAGCGCCCGCACGGCGGTCATCGCCACCGAGAAGACGGTGAGCGCGATCGCGCCCTGCGCCTCGGTGCCGCCGTGTCCGTCCACCACGCTGAGCGGCAGCCAGTCGTTGGCGCCGCCCTCGGCGAACGCCATGCCGAGCATGATCGCGCCGATCGCGTAGGTGCGCGGGTCGCGCCAGACGGCGATCGCGGCGGCGAACTTCTCGCGCCGGGTGGGGGCATCGGCGGCGTCGGTCGGGTCCTCGTTCACCTCTCGTCGCGGCACGAAGGTGACGGCGACGGCGCCGCCGACCACGACGAGGCAGCCCACGATCCAGAGGTGCGGGGCGACGCCCACCTGCCACGCCGCCATCGCCACGCCGACCCCGGCGCCGGCGACCGTGCCCAGGCTGAACAGGGCGTGGAACAGCGGCATGATCGTCTTGCCGCTCGCCTGCTCGATCGCCGCGCCCTCGACGTTCATCATCACGTCGGTCGCGCCCATGCCGAGTCCCATCACCGCGAGGCCGGTGGCGGTGAGGGCGAAGGATGCCGTCATGTCGGCGCCGAAGCCGACGAGCACGATGCCGATCGCGAACGTCGCCAGACCCATCAGCAATCCGCGGCGGGCGCCCCACCGCGCGAGCACGACGTTGGCCAGCGTGAGGCCGAGGATCGACGCGGCACCCGACGCGAACAGCAGCAGGCCGACTTCGAAGTCGTTGATGCCGAGGTTGGCCTTGACGGAGGGGACGCGTGCAGCCCACGTGGCGAAGCCCAGGCCGGTCGCGAAGAAGATGCCGAAGATCGCGGTGCGCCAGGCGACCAGTTGCGTCCGGGTGAGCACGGTATCCATCCGGACACTGTACCGAATCGATTCGGCAGCGCTGGAACCCGGGAACTGCCTGCCTCGAATCGATTCGGCCGGGTGGCCCGCAACGGGCTACGATCGTCACGACATGAGCCGTCAGGATGCCGGAACCCGCCGCGCCACGATCTCGGACGTCGCCCGTGAGGCCGGCGTCTCGCCGTCGACCGCCTCGGTGGTGTTCAGCGGCAAGACGCCCGTGTCGGAGGCCACCCGCCGGAGGGTCCTCGACGCCGCCGCGGCGCTGGGCTACACCGGTCCCGATCCGCGCGCCGCATCGCTCCGCCGCGGGCGCTCGGGCATCGTCGGCGTGGTCTTCGAGGAGCACCTGCGCACCGCGTTCCTCGACCCCGTGAAGACGCTGATGATGGACGGCCTCGCCGACGCGGTCACGCCGATCGGCGCGGGACTTCTCCTGCTGCGCGACCACGAGCCCACCGGCAGCGGCCCCTCGCTCACCACCGCGCCGCTCGACGCGGCGGTGCTCATCGGCTGCAGCGGGCTGCTGCGCGAGTCGCTCGAGACCGTCAAGGCCCGCGGCATCCCGGTCGTCGTCATCGAAGGGGATGCCGGGGACGACGTCCCCCGCATCGGACTCGACAACCGCGAGGCGCAGCGCCAGGCGGCCAGCCACCTCCGCGCCCTCGGACACCGCCGCGTCGCCGTCGTCGCGCTTCCCGTCCGCGCCGGGTGGGAGCGGGGCTGGATCCACGACGACACCGCGATCGCCGTCGACGTCACGCGCGAACGCCTCGCCGGCGCCCTGGACGTGTTCCCGGATGCCGCGACCTTCGCCGCCGCCGGCAGCTTCATCGACGAGGGGCACGCGGCCGGTCGCGAGATCTTCGCCGACCCCGACCGTCGCCCGACCGCGGTGATCGCGCAGAGCGACCTGCTCGCCGCCGGCGTGATCCGGGCGGCCGAGGAGGCGGGCCTGCGGGTTCCCGAAGATGTCAGCGTGACCGGCTTCGACGGCATCGTGGTCGACGGCCTCGCCCCGTACGAGCTGACGACGCTCGTGCAGCCGGCGACAGACAAGGGCCGGGCCGCCGGCGCCGCCGTCGCGGCGATGCTGGAGGGCGCGCCAGCCGCCTCGATCCGCTTCACGTGCACCTTCCGCGAGGGCAACACGACGGGCCCGGCGCCGCTCGAGCGCTGACCTCGCCGCCGCGCCGGCCGTCGCGGCGACCCCGCCGCCGCCCCGGCCCCTCGCGCCGAACCCGGTCGTTGAGCGAGCGAGCGAGGAACGAGCGAGACGAAACGCGCGCACCCGGCGCCGAACGGTTCGAGGCGTTTCGTCTCGGTCGCTGGCGCTCCCTCGCTCAACGACCGGGGTCGTGTGCGGTCGACTCAAGGCCCGGAATGCGCCGGGTAGGATGGTTCAGACACCCCGATCGCCTTGGCTCCGCGCTGTCCTCCGACGACCTGCGCCGACCGACGACCCCGAGGAGGCCCGAATGCTCCTCGTGCTCGGCGCGTTCGCGGTCGTTCCGATTCTGCTGCCGTGGCTCGTCGCGCGCATCGGGGCCCGTGCGTTCTACGTCGCGGCGATCCTTCCCCTCGCGGGCTTCGTGTACGCCGTGGTGCTCACGCCGCGCATCATCGCCGGTGACATTCCGTTCGAGACATACGCCTGGATCCCCCCGCTCGGCATCGACCTCTCGATGCGCATGGACACGCTGTCGTGGCTCATGACGCTGGTGGTGACGGGCGTCGGCGCGCTCGTGATGATCTACTGCCGCTGGTACTTCCGCGGCAAGAAGGAGAACCTCGGCCAATTCGCCGCCGTGCTGCTCGCCTTCGCCGGCGCGATGTACGGTCTCGTGCTCACCGACGACCTCGTGGTGCTCGTGATGTTCTGGGAGGTCACGAGCGTGCTGTCGTACCTCCTCATCGGGTACTACAACAAACGCGCGGCGAGCCGCCGCGCCGCACTGCAGGCGCTCCTGGTCACCACGCTCGGCGGACTGGTCATGCTGATCGGCGTCGTGCTGCTGGTCGTGGACGCCGGCACCTCGAGCATCTCGACGATCCTCGCCGAGGCGCCGTCCGGGCCCATCGTCGACGCCGCCCTGGTGCTCATCCTCGTCGGCGCGCTCAGCAAGTCGGCGATCTTCCCGTTCCACTTCTGGCTGCCCGGCGCCATGGCGGCGCCCACCCCCGTGAGCGCCTATCTGCACGCCGCGGCGATGGTGAAGGCCGGCATCTACCTCATCGCCCGCCTCGCACCGGTGTTCGCGATCGCGCCGACCTGGCGGCCGATCGTGGTGGGACTCGGCGTCTTCACGATGCTGCTGGGCGGGTTCCAGGCCCTGCGCGAAACCGACCTCAAGCGCGTGCTCGCGTTCGGCACGGTGAGCCAGCTCGGCATGCTGACCGTGGTGCTCGGCTATGGAACGAGGGATGCCGCCCTCGCCGGCCTCGCGCTGCTGCTGAGTCACGCGCTCTTCAAGTCGGCGCTGTTCCTCGTGGTGGGCGTCATCGACCGTCAGCTCTCCACGCGAGACCTGACCGAACTGTCCGGGGTCGGCCGGCAGGCGCCCGTGCTGGCCACGTTCTCGATCATCGCGGTCGCCTCGATGGTCGGCATCATCCCCACCATCGGGTTCGTCGCCAAGGAGGGGGCCCTCGCCGCCCTCCTGCACGAAGCGCTCGGCGGAGCAGTGTGGGGCATCGTCGCCCTCGTGGGCATCACGCTCGGGTCGGTGCTGACCGCGGGGTACGGCATCCGCTTCGTCTGGGGCGCGTTCGCGACCAAGCGTCAGCCGAGCGGCGACCGTATGCCCGACACGGAATGGCCCGACCCGCCCATCGGGTTCCTCGTCGCGCCGATCGTACTGAGCGGTCTCACCGTGGTCGCCGGTGTCGCGGCTCCGTGGCTCGACAAGGCCTTCGCCCCGTACGCCGATCAGGCACCGTCGGCCACGCCGGGCGTGGCCGCTCCCGAGCACCCCGCACATCTGGCCGTCTGGCACGGCTTCGAGGCCGCGTTGTGGATCTCGCTCGCCTCCATCGCGGTGGGCGTCCTCGCGTTCTGGGCGACCCGCGGCTGGCGACCGGTCACGCGGCTGCTGCCGTTCACGGCGGCCGAGGCGTACAACGGCGCGCTCCGCGGCATCGCGCGCCTGTCCGTCCTGACGACCAGCCTCACCCAGCGGGGCTCGCTGCCGGTGTACGTCGGCACGATCTTCGTCGTCTTCGTCGCCGCCGAGGGCACGGCGCTGATCGCGAGCGACGAGTGGCGCGCCCAGCTCGACGCGTTCCACACGCCGACGCAGCTGTTCGTCGCACCGCTCATGATCGCGGCGGGACTCATCGCGATCCGCGCGCGCAAGCGCTACACCGGTGTGGTCCTCGTCTCGGCGACCGGACTCGGCATGGTGCTGCTCTTCGCGACGAGCGGGGCGCCCGACCTCGCTCTCACGCAGATCCTCGTCGAGACCGTCACACTGGTCGCCTTCGCCCTCGTGCTGCGGCGGATCCCGTCGCGACTCGGCGAGCACAACGCGTCGGTCTGGCCCGTCGCGCGCGCCGTGCTCGGCGCCGCGGTCGGCATCACCATGGCCCTCGTCGCGATCGTGGCGACCGGCGCGCGCGTCGAGAAGCCGATCTCAGAGCGCTTCCCCGAGCTGGCCTATCAGCTCGGTCACGGCAAGAACGTGGTCAACGTCGCCCTCGTCGACCTGCGCGGGTGGGACACGATGGGCGAGCTCTCGGTGCTGATCCTCGCGGCGACGGGCGTGGCCTCCCTCGTCTTCGTCACCCACCGCGCCGACACGCTGTCGCGGTTCATCGCGCCGCTGCCCTCGGGGGCGACCCGGGCGCGCCGCCCCCTCGTCGAGACGTCGGACGGCCTCAAACAGCGCGGCGACGAGCGCGGCAGCGGGCGCATGGCGTGGCTCGTCGGCGGCCAGCGCGTACGCCCCGAGAACCGCTCGATCATGCTCGAGGTGATCGTGCGGATCCTGTTCCACACGATCATCATCGTGTCGCTGTACCTGCTGTTCGCCGGCCACAACCTTCCGGGCGGCGGGTTCGCCGGCGGTCTCGTGGCGGGCATGGCGCTCGTGATGCGCTACGTCGCAGGCGGCCGCTACGAGCTGGGCGCCGCCGCGCCCACCGACGCCGGGCGCCTGCTCGGCACCGGCATGACCATCGCGGTCGCGTGCGCCGTGGTGCCGGTGTTCTTCGGCTACCCGCCGCTGTCGAGCTTCTTCTTCGAGACCACGCTGCCGGTGCTCGGCCACGTCGAGTTCGTCACCTCGACCATCTTCGACGTGGGCGTCTACCTCGTCGTCATCGGGCTCGTGCTCGACGTGCTGCGCAGCCTCGGCGCCGAAGTCGACCGCCAGGCGCAGGAGCTGCGCGAGCAGCAGGGGGTGAGCGTCTCGTGAACGTCTCGCTCATCCTCATCATCGTGATGGCGGTCCTCTTCGCCTGCGGCGTGTACGCCATGCTCGAACGCAGCCTCACCCGCGTCCTGATCGGGTTCCTGCTGCTCGGCAACGCGACCAACCTTCTCCTCCTCATCGTGATGGGCGCCCCCGGTGTCGCGCCGTTCTTCGGCGCGGCGGCATCCGTCGAAGAGATGTCGGACCCACTGCCGCAGGCGCTCACGCTCACCGCCATCGTCATCACGTTCGCCGTCTCGGCGTTCCTCCTCGCACTCATCTACCGCTCCTGGCAGCTCGGTCAGGCCGACACCGTGATCGACGACATCGCAGACCTCGAGGTGCGCGAGCGCGGCCCCGAGGACGAGGACACGATGGACGAGGAGACCGAGATCGAGCACACGGACGACGACGCGACGACCGACTTCGTGGGCACCGACACGGCTCCGATCACGATCCTCGGCACGCGGGACTTCGCCGGCCTCCGTGACGACGCCCCGGTCGACCGGCCCGCGCAGAACCCGCGGGATCGCGCCGACGAGAACGAGCGAGGTGATGACGCATGATGCAGATCGCCCCGGCACTGGTCCCGCTGCTCGTCACGCTTCCCCTGCTCGGCGCCGCCATCGCCCTCATCGCCGGACGGCACCGCAAGACGCAGGTCGCCGTCTCCGTGGTGACGCTCACCGCGGTACTCGTCATCGCCGCGATCCTGCTCTACGTCGTCGACGTCGGCGACAGGCCGATCGCGGTCTCGGTCGGCGGCTGGCCCATCCCGTTCGGGATCGTGCTGTACGTCGACCGGCTGTCGGCGCTGCTGGTCGTGGTCTCGAGCATCGTTCTGCTCGCGGTGCTCCTCTTCTCGGTCGGCCAGGGCGCGGCCGACGGAGACGACGACACACCGGTCTCGATCTTCCACCCCTCGTACCTCATCCTGGGCGCGGGCATCTTCAATGCGTTCATCGCGGGCGACCTGTTCAACCTCTACGTCGGCTTCGAGATCCTGCTCGTCGCCTCGTATGTGCTCATCACGCTGGGCTCGACGGAGTCGCGGATCCGCACCGGCGTCGTCTACATCGTGGTGTCGCTGGTGTCGTCGATCCTGTTCCTGGCGGCGATCGCGATGATCTACGGCGCGCTGGGCACCGTGAACATGGTGCAGATCTCCGAGCGGATGGGGGAGCTGCCGCAGGAGACGCAGCTGATCCTGCATCTCATGCTGCTGCTGGCATTCAGCATCAAGGCCGCCGTCTTCCCGCTGTCGTTCTGGCTGCCCGACTCGTACCCGACCGCGCCCGCGCCGGTCACCGCGGTGTTCGCGGGCCTGCTGACGAAGGTCGGCGTGTACGCGATCATCCGCACCGAGACCGAGCTGTTCCTCTACAACGACGTGAACCAGCTGCTCATGTGGGTGGCGCTGGCGACGATGATCGTCGGGGTGCTCGGCGCGGTCGCGCAGGCCGAGCTGAAACGCATCCTGTCGTTCACGCTCGTCAGCCACATCGGCTACATGATCTTCGGGCTCGCGATCGCGACGCCTGCGGCCATCGGGGCGACGATCTACTACATGATCCACCACATCGTGGTGCAGACGACGCTGTTCCTCGCCGTCGGACTCGTGGAGCGCCGCGCGGGATCGACCTCGATCCTGCGTGTGAAGGGACTCATGAAGGCGGCGCCGGTGATCGCCGTGCTCTACTTCATCCCCGCCGTCAACCTCGGCGGCCTGCCGCCGTTCTCGGGCTTCATCGGCAAGTTCGCCCTGTTCGACGCGGCGGCCCAGGTCGGCACGCCGATCATGATGGTGCTGATGGTCGGCGGCATCCTGACGAGCCTCCTCACGCTGTACGCCCTCATGCGCGCGTGGAACCTGTCGTTCTGGCGCGAGGACGAGGACTCGGCCGAGACCGAGGCACGCATCTCCTACCTCGGCACGGCCCCGGCAGCCGGCGTCGAGACCGAGCGCCGCGTCATCCCGAAGATCATGACCGCCGCCACGACCGGGATGGTGGCGATCACCGTCGCGCTGACGATCTTCGCCGGGCCGCTCTACGACGTGTGCACCCGCATCGGCGAGGCGCTCCTGCAGCCGGTGTCGCTGACCCAGCTGCAGGACGACGTGCAGGGATCGGAGAAGGCGCCGTGAGCCCCGACCTGCCCCAGAACCGGCTGCACCGCGCCGTCATCACGACCTGGCGCCAGCTGCCGTTCTTCGTCTGGCTCATCGCGCTGTGGATGCTCCTCTGGGGGCAGTTCACATGGCTCGCGTTCCTCACCGGCCTGATCGCGGCGATCATCGTGACGCGCATCTTCCGCCTGCCGCCCGTGGAGCTCTCCGGCCGCGTGAACCTCTGGTGGGGCTTCGTGTTCGTGGCCGAGTTCATCGTGGCGGTGATCCACGGCTCGCTCATCGTGGCGTGGCAGGTGCTCGACTTCCGGCGACAGCCCGGCGCCGCGATCATCGCCGTGCAGCTGCGCACCGACGACGACCTGATCATGACGCACACCGGCGTGACGGCATCCCTCATCCCCGGCTCGCTGATCGTCGAGACCGATCGCGACCGCCGCATCCTGTACCTGCACGTGATCGGCGTGCGAGACGACACCGATGTCGAGAAGCAGCGCGCGAGCGTCTACCACTGGGAGGAGCGCATCGTGCGCGCAGTCGGTTCGCGGGCGCAGCTGCAGGCGATCCGAGCTGCGAGACCCGTCGCCGGAGGGGGTGCGCGATGAACATCCTGATGATCGCGATCTACGTGATCTTCGGCGTGGCCGCACTGGTGACGCTGTGGCGGATCGTGATCGGGCCGTCGATCCTCGACCGCGCGGTGGCGTCCGACGTGCTCCTCACCGAGGTGATGTGCGTGCTGGGCGCCGAGATGGCGATCAACCACCACACCCGGACGCTTCCGGTGCTGCTGATCATCGCGGCGGTCGGCGTGTTCGGTTCGATCTCGATCGCGCGGTTCGTGGCGAGAAGGGACCAGGGACGATGAACGAGATCCTGGATGTCGCGGCCCTCGTCCTGATCCTCATCGGCGCACTGCTGTGCCTCACCGCCGCGATCGGCGTGCTGCGATTCCGCGATGTGCCGAGCCGCCTCCACGCGGCGACCAAGCCGCAGGTTCTCGGCCTGATGCTGATCTGCCTGGCGATCGCGCTGTCGTTGCGGTCGTGGCCGGTGGTCGCATTCCTCGTGCCGATCGTGCTCATCCAGCTCGCGACGGCGCCGCTGTCGGCGCACATGGTGGGGCGTCAGGCGTATCGCAACGGCACGATCGACGAGACCGGGCTCCACGTCGACGAGCTTGCCGAGTCCAAGCGCACGCCGCCGGCCGCCGGCGGCTGAGGCAGCAGCTGCAGCCTCGGGCGCGAGCCGCCGTCAGTGCGAGACGCTCGCGCGGCGGCGCGCCCAGGTCGGCGCCCTCTCGGGCCGAGGGCCGACGCCGATGATGAACGCGGGGATGACCGTCAGTGCGGGCAGGCGACCGAGGAGTCGGATGAGCCGGCGCGGCGGCGTGACTCCTGCGTCGCTGAGCGCAGGCATGATGAGGCGCGCGTGGATGAAGCGCTGCAGCGCCTGGATCACGACCGTAGGCAGCGTCCGCCGGCGCTGCACGCGCGCGAGCACGCGATCGCCCTCGCGAGCGGAGCCCCGGAACGTGCCGCGACGCAGCGGATCGGCGAGGATGCGGGCGGCGGCGACGGCATCCTGCACGGCGAGGTTGATGCCGACGCCGCCGACGGGCGACATCGCGTGGGCCGCGTCGCCGATGCACAGCACACCGGACGCGTGCCAGCGGCGCAGGCGATCGAGGCGCACATCGAGGTGTTTGACGTCGTCCATCGACGCGATGCCGTCGACGTCTGCGGCGAGCTCGGGGAGGAGCTGCGCGGTGTCGGCGCGGAAGGCCTCGACTCCTCGCCGGCGGACCGCGGTGTCGGTGCCCTTGTGCCCGAGCGCCGCGACCTGCACGTAGCCCCTGCGGGGGATCGCGATGGCGACGCGCCCCTTGCCGATGCGCGGCAGCAGGGACTCGCCGAGCGGCTCCGCGCTGTTCACGCGGTACCACCAGACGTCGAAGCCGACCCGGAACTGCCGCGCCGGAAGGCCGACGGACCGCCTGACCACCGACCAGCGCCCGTCGCACGCGACCGTGAGGTCGGCGAGGAGCCGGCCGTCACCTGCCGGTGACGAGTACTCCACGCCGACCACGCGATCGCCGTCGCGGATGACACCGGTCACCTCGTGCTCCGTGCGCAGGGTGAACGACGGTTCGGCGGCAGCGGCATCGGCGATGAGGTCGAGCAGGTCCCATTGCGGCACCATCGCGATATACGGATGCCGCACCCGCAGGCGCGAGAAGTCGGCCATCTGCACATCTTGGCCGGCGGGTCCGGGCAGGACGACCCGGCTGATCCGCGAGTGCGGCAGCGCGTCGAACCGGTCGAAGAGGCCGAGGTCGTCGAGCAGGCCGAGGGTGGTCGGATGGACGGTGTCGCCGCGGAAGTCGCGGAGGAAGTCGGCGTGCTTCTCCAGCACCGTGACCTTCACTCCCGCCCGGGCGAGCAGGAGGCCGAGCACGAGGCCGGCGGGGCCGCCGCCCACGATGGCGCACGTCGTCCGCGTCGACCCGCCGGCGTCGGGATCGAAGGTCATGTCGGCATCCGTCTCAGCACCGCTCGGGTCTCCACCTACGAGCCTCCTCGAGTCCTCGTGCTCCTGCCGAGCACCATCCGAACCAGGGTACGACCGCCGCGTCGGCGAAGGGCTAGGCGCGTTCCACCGGCAGCCACAGCTCCGACGTCGCGGTGCTGAAGTCGTCGGCGCGCTCGAGGATGGCCACGATCGAGGGCCCCGGTCGCAGCCGCCACGGGTTGGACGGGAACCAGTCGGCGGCGGTCGCGGCCCACGTGGCCTGCAGGGCCGCGGGGTACGGGCCGGAGGTGCGGAACACCGCCCAGCCTCCGGCCGGCACCTCGATCACGTCGAGGTCGTCGGGCACCGTCGTGCCCTCGCCGACGGCGACGCCGTGCAGGTAGGTCAGTTCGCTGCCCTCGGTGTAGTCGGGGTCGAGGTCGGCGCTCACCTGCAGCAGCCCTGCGGGCTCGGCGCTGCTCAGCGCCTTGAGGCGCAGGTGCTCGTCGGCGGGGAGCGAGGCGATGTGAGCCTGGATGTGCGGGTTGACGCCTTCGTGGATGAGCGGCACGCGGGCGGCGTGGCCGACGAGCCGGAGGTCGGAGAGTTCTGCGATGCGGGTGTCCATGGGGGTGTTCCCTTCTACGGTCAGGCGGAACCTGAGCTGCGGTTGCGTACGAAGGGGACCGCCGTCCCGGCGCACGTCGCCGGGGACGACGCCGTGCACCGCGCGGAATGCGCGACCGAATGCCTCGGTCGAGCCGTAGCCGTAGCGCACCGCGATTGCGAGCAGGTCATCGCCGCCCACGACGTCGGCCGCCGCGACGGACATCCGGCGTCGCCGGATGTATTCCGACAGCGGCATCCCGGCCAGCGACGAGAACATCCGGCGCGTGTGGTACTCGGTGGTGCCGAGACGCCGCGCCAGGTCGGCCACGTCGATGTCTTCGGTGAGGTGGTCCTCGACGTACCCGACGACCTGATTGAGAATCGCGATCACGGTTCCTCCTTCGACATCCAGCCTCGCCGTCGGTGGCAATCCGCACCCTACTATCGCGGTCCGATTCGATCGGGCGCGCGCCGCTGGTCTGGCGTCAGACGATGCGGACGAACGATCGCAGCTGATTCTGGGTGAAGTCATGTGCCTCGACGAACCCCCCGCGACTCGTAGAACGCCCGCTGTGCGTCCTCGGCATCCGTCAGCAGCACCAGCTGCCGGACTCCGCCGTGATCTCAACTGTCATGCGCCGATCCTTCCACCGTGCAGGTCGGGGTTGGTCGACCGACGCCGCCACGGCTCCGACCGGCCCGCGGGCCGGTCGGGTCGTCGGGCGACGGCTCAGGCGGCGTCGGCCTTGCGGCGCTCGCGGTAGGCCTTCGCCTTCATGCGGCTGCCGCAGGTCGACATCGTGCACCACTCACGGCGATGACCGCGAGACGTGTCCAGATACACCTGCGTGCACTCGGGTCGCGCGCACTCGCGGAGCAGCGCGGACTGCTGGCCGCCCACGATCTCCACCGCTTCGCGCGCGATGTCGGAGAGCGCCTGGCGCGGATTTCCCGAGCGGGACCAGCCGTCCGGCGTGAGCGCGGCCGTCAGTGGCAGGGCTGCGGCGGCGGCGTTCACGGTGGCGACCGCGTCGGCGGGCAGCGGCCGCTCGTGCAGCCGCGCCCAGACGAGTGCGTAGATCGCCTCCCGCACTTCGACTGCCGCATCCAGATCAGCGGGCACTGATGCCGTGGCCTGGGGAACCAGGCCGGACTCCACGAACCATGCGTCGAGGTCGGAGGGCGCAGCGAGCTTCTCGGTGGGGCGGGCGTTGCGACGCGCACGCAGGGTGCCGACGAAGTCGAGGGCGAGCGTGCCGCACGGGAAGGCGTGAATCACATCACCATTCTGACAGGTGACACGCCGATGAGGGTCGAATGGCGTCACCTGTTTGACAGGTGACGTTCATCGGTGCATGATGGTCACCATTCAGACCGGTGACGCATCGGTCGCTGACAGAGGAGGAACTCATGGACCTGAAGCTCGAAGTCGTCGTCATCCCCGTCTCGGATGTCGACCGATCGAAGGCCTTCTACGAGCAGCTCGGCTTCCGGCTGGACGCCGACTTCCGCTCAGAGCGGGGCCTGCGCGTGGTGCAGCTGACGCCGCCCGGATCGGCGGCATCCATCATCTTCGGTGAGAAGCTCACGACGGCGGAGCCGGGGTCGACCCAGGGCCTGCACCTCATCACCACCGACATCACCGGGGCGCGTGAGCAGCTGCGTGAGCGCGGCGCCGAGGTCAGCGAGCTGTGGCACGACGCCGACGGCATCTTCCATTGGGCCGGAACCGACAACCGCGTCGCGGGCCCGCACCCGGCTGCCGACAGCTACGGCACGTATGCGTCGTTCTCAGACCCGGACGGCAACGGCTGGGTGCTTCAGCAGATCGTTACGCGAGCCCCGGGCCGCTGAACCGCGAAGGACTCTGACCATGTCAGATGACGCCCCGGTCTCGGATGCCGAGACCTTCCTGCGCGAGCTGCTGACGCGCACCGCGGAGGCGCACGGCCGCTACGAGCGCGACGAGCTCGGGTCGGTCTATGACGAGAACTGGCCGCAGTGGTACGCCGCCTACATGGCCGAGGCGCTCGCCGCAGACGGCTACGCGATCACGCGGAGCGTCTCGTGAAGGGAAGCGCCCGCCCCTGACCGACGACGAGGCGCTCGCGGCAGACGGCTACGCGATCACGCGGAGCGTCTCGTGAAGGGAAGCGCCCGCCCCTGACCGACGACGAGGCGCTCGCCGCAGACGGCTACGCGATCACACCGTGCATCTCGTGAGCGCCGACCGGCCGGTCAGGGCGTCAGCACCAGGGTGTCGGTGGTGGCCGCGTCGACCGCCTTCGACGAGAACGCCCAGGGCGTCAGCTCGGCCTTCTGCCACGACTCGACCTGGTCGGTGTAGTTCGTGTGGAAGGCGTGGCCGCTCTCGCCGGTGAGCTGGTTCCAGCGCGACGCGTCGAAGTCCGAGAGGTCGACGATCATGCGCATCGAGGGCACGGTGACGGTCGCGAAGCTCGAGCCGAGGTCCCACCCGGTCGCGTTGACGACGGACGAGCCGCCGCCGACCGGGTACGGACCGCGGTTGAAGAGCCACTCGATGGGTGCGATGCCCGATTCGCCGAAGCTGTCGTTGATCAGGGGCAGCGCGTGCAGCGAGCCCCAGTTCCAGCGCGAGGGGTTGTCGCCCTGCTCGTCGACCAGACGCTCGTACGCGTCGATCGCCGCGCGCTTCAGTGTGTCGGTCATGCCCGCCACACCCAGCTCCTCGTTGGTCCACCACGGCGAACTGTCGTCGTCGAGCAGCGCGTCGACGACCAGGAACAGCCGGCCCTGGCCACTGAGCGGTGCGGCGTTCTCGCGGCCGTCGACGAACACGTTCTCGACCAGGGTGTCCCACAGCACGTTCGCGTAGGCGGCGGCCGCGGAGTCGGCGCCGTTCTGGGCGTCCCATTCCTGCAGCAGGTCGAGCGCGGCATCCGTGTCGTCATCGCCCGTGGTGATCTCGGCGTAGGCCGCGGTCAACCGCATGCCGACGAAGGAGTAGTTGTCGGCCTGGATGGCATTGAGGTCGTCGGCGGTCACCGGACCCTTGGCGATCGCGCGCTGGATCAGCTCGTCGATGCGCGCGGCGCGCCAGCCGTAGTCCCAGTCCGTCGTCAGGCTGTACGTGTAGTCGGCGGCGACGATCGCGTTGTTCGCGGTGACGATGTAGCCCTCGGTGGGGTTGTACGAGACCGGCAGCTCTTCGAACGGGATGTAACCCTGCCACGTGTACGCCGAGTCCCATCCGGGCTGCGGCATCGAGCCGTCGCCGGCGCCGCGGATCGGAAGCTTGCCGGGCGTCTGGTAGCCGATGTTGCCGTCGACGTCGGCGTAGATCAGGTTCTGCGCCGGCACGTCGAAGCGGGCGGCCGCGCCGCGGAAATCGTCGAAGTCCTTCGCCGTGTTGAGGGCGAAGATGGCGGATGCCGTGGTCCCGGGCTGCAGCGCGGTCCACCGCAGGCTGACCGCATACTCGCCGTCCGGCGCCTCAGCCGGCGCGGCGACCGTGCCTGCCGTGCCGGTGTACGGGTTCTCGGCGATCGCCGTGAAGTCGTCCGTGAGACCGGACACGATCGGGCCGTTCACGGTCGAGCGCACCTCGAGCTCGACGTCCTCGCCGCCGGCGACCTTGAACGTCTCGGTGTGCGTCTCGAGGGGCACCAGCGCGCCGTCGTACCAGTACGAGTCGCCGTCGATCTTCTCGAGGTACAGGTCGGTGACATCGGTGGTGAGGTTCGTGAAGCCCCAGGCGACGCGGTCGTTGTGGCCGATGACCACGCCCGGCAGTCCCGAGAAGCCGAAGCCTGCGACGTCGAACGGGCACTCCTCGGTGACGGTGGAGCACTTCAGCTGGATCTGGTGCCAGACGCTCGGCAGCGATGCCCCGAGGTGGGGGTCGTTCGCGAGCAGCGGCATCCCCGTGTCGGTGACGCTGCCCGACACGACCCACGAGTTCGAGCCGATGCCCTCGCCCGCGTCGCCGACGAGGTCGCTCACCGCGTCGAGCACGGTGTCGGCCTCGGTCCACTCGATGGCGGCGGCAGGGGCCGCGTCGCCCGCAGCGTCGCCCGCGGCGTCGCCCGCGGCGTCACCCTCGGCATCGCCGGCGTCACCCTCGGCCTCGCCCTCGGCGGCGAGGTCGGGTGCCGTGCCTACAGCCGGCACCGTCGAGATCTTCGGCACGATCACGGGGTTCCGGTCGTAGGGATAGGCGGGATAGAGGCCGTCGATCTGCGCCTCGGTGAGGTCGGCCGCCAGGACGGCGCGCTCTGTCTCGTTCTCGATGTTGCTGCGGAGGTCCCAGGCCATCGCCTTCAGCCACGCCACCGAGTCGGCCGGCGTCCACGGCTCGATCTGGTAGTCGGGGTTCTGCAGGCCGAGGATCGCGTACTCGAACGACGCGTCGGCCCCCTGGTTCTCGGCGAGGTACGCGTTGACCCCGTCGGCGTAGGCGTCGTAATACGCGCGCTCGGTAGCGGTGAGCGCCTCGACCTCCTGCTCGGCGGTGGCGTGCCAGCCGAGCGTGCGCAGGAACTTGTCGGTGCCCAGCTGCGATGCGCCGAACAGCTCCGAGAGGCGCCCGCTCGTGACGTGCCGGCGGAAGTCCATCTCCCAGAACCGGTCCTGCGCCTGCACGTATCCCTGCGCGAAGAACAGGTCGTGCGACGAGTCGGCGGTGATCGTCGGGATGCCGAGCACGTCGCGCTGCACCGTCACCTCCGCCTCGAGGCCAGGCACCGTCGCCTCGCCGCTCAGCTGCGGGAACGAGCGCTGCGCCGTGTACGCGACGAAGCCGACCGCGATGAGGGCGAGCACCACGATGCCCGCGAGGATGCTGAAGAGCGTGATGCCGACCGTCCGCCCCACGGATCGACGGGGAGCGGTGTCGTCGACGGCGTAGGGCGAGGGCTGGGGCTTCGGCATTGAAGGGCTTTCCGAGCGAGGGTTGGGGGGAACGCGGTGCCAGGCACCGCGGCATCCGGTCCCTGTGCATTCGGGTAGCACAGGCACCGCTCCGCATGCTAACCCCGACCCGCGCCCTACGCCGAATCGCACTCGCTTTTGCCGAGGGGTCGGCTGTTGCGAACCATCCGACGGGTGCTGCCCGCCCGGTATCCGTCAGCCGATGACGCTCGGCTGCAGGTCGCGGAGCGTGCGGAAATGCGTCATGCGGGTGACCCCTATGGCGGCGATCACGCCGGCGCCCACGAGCCATGCGAGCAGCACGGCGAGGTCGAGCCACACCCGGTCGGCGCTGCCGCCGTACATCACCTGGCGCATCGCGTCGACGACGTAGCCCATCGGCAGCACGTGGTGCAGCGCAGCCAGCGGTGCCGGCAGGGTCTGCCAGGGGAACGTGCCGCCCGCGGTCACCAGCTGCAGCACCATCAGCACCAGCCCGAGGAATTGCCCGACCGATCCCAGCCAGACGTTCAGCGCGAGCACGATCGCCGCGTACGTGGCGCTGGCGAGCACGAGGATGCCGAGCGTCGCTAGCGGATGCGCGAACGAGAAGCCGAGCGCGAGGGCGAGCACCCCGAAGAGCCCGACCATCTGCAGGCCGCCGAGAAGGGCGGGGGTCGCCCAGCCCGCGAGAGTGATGCGGATCGGCGAGTGCAGGGCCGTCACCGCGCGCTTGGAGACGGGCTTGACGATCAGGAACAGCGCGTAGATGCCGATCCAGCCGGCGAGGGCGGCGAAGAACGGCGCGAGGCCGGCGCCGTAGTTCTGGGCCTGGGTGAGCGACGACCGCTCGATCTCGACGGGCGCGGCCAGCGTGCCGGCCTGGGCCTGGCGGGTCGCGGCGTCGAACGAGGGCAGCTGGGCGGCGCCGTCGGCGAGTCCGTCGCGCAGCTGCGTCGCGCCGTCCTCGAGCTGGGTCAGGCCGCCGTCGAGGGCAGTTGCCCCGTCGCGCAGCTGCGCGGCACCGTCGGCGGCGGTCGCCGCGCCCGTGGCCAGGGTCGCCGAGCCTGCGGCGACGCTCGCGGCGCCCGCCGACACCTGCTGGGCTCCGTCGTTCAGCCGGCCGATCTCGGCGACGGCGCCCTGCACGCGATCGTCGACCGCGTCCAGCCGTTCGCCGACGGGATCCAGCTGTGCGAGGACCTCTTCGATCCGCGTCTGGTCGAGACCCGCCTCGGCGAGCGTCGCGGCGATGCCGTCGCGCACCTGTGGCAGTGTCGAGACCGCATCAGAGGATGCCGCGCCGATCCGGTCCGCGATCGCGTCGAGCTGCGCGGTGCCGCCGGCAACCTGGCTCGCACCGTCCGCGACCTGAGCCGCACCCGTCGAGAGCTGGGTGGCACCGTCGCGCAGCTGCGCAGTTCCGTCGGCGAGCTGGACGGCACCGGCGGAGAGCCGCCCCGCACCGTCGCCGGCCTGCGCGAGACCGTCCACCAGCTGAGAGGCGCCGGTGGCGGCATCCGTCAGCTGGATTCGGATGGTGTCGAGCGCGTCGAGCATGGTGAGACCCGCCTCGGCCACGACCTTCTCGGTGATCGTGGTCTGGATGCGCTCGACCGCCTGCGTGCCGATCGTCGAGGCGAGGTAGTTGTTGGCGTCGCTCGTGTGCAGCACGATGTCGGCCGTCCGCGGCTCGCCCGTCGTGATGGAGGCGATCGCGGCGGTGAAGTCCGCGGGCAGCTCGATCGCGAAGTCGTAGGCGCCGTCGTCGAGGCCCGCGTCCGCCTCGTCGGCGGTGGCGAGGTGCCAGTCGAACGTGCCGTCCTCGATGAGCTCCTGGGCGACCTCGTCGCCGAGGTCGCGCTCCGTGCCGTTGAGCTCGGCACCGGTGTCGGCGACCACGAGTGCGACCGGCACCTCGTCGAGCTGGCCGTAGGGGTCGCGGTTCGCCCACAAGTAGAGGCCGCCGTAGAGGATCGGCACGACCATCAGTGCGATCAGCGCGATGAGCGACATGCGCGTCGAGGCGAGGCGCCGGAGCTCCGCGAGGATCATCTGGGGGACCTTCATGCCCGGCCACCCTTCGACGGCGCGGTGAAGCGGCGCAGCCGTGGCCTGCCCGCGATCCCGGGCGTCTCGTCGCTGCGTTTCGACTCGCCAGCTCGCTCAACGACCGCCGCTCGCTCGACGAGCACCGACTGCGAGGCCTGGCCGGCGATCACGAGCACCGCGAGGCCGCGGGCGGCGAAGTCCTCGGCGATCGCCCACCACGCGGCGGGCGGACCGCCATGGCGGTCGGGCGAGACGAGCACGAGGCCCTCGATGCCATTGCGCAGTACGGCCAGCTCCCAGAGCGCGCGCACGCGGTCGGCGGGATCCACGTTCGAGACGGGGACGGATGCCGCCTCTCCGAGCGCGTGCTCGTCGAGCCAGCGCCGCACCGCGATCGGGTCCGACCGGCGGCCCGCGAACATGAGCTCCTCGGCGGCGACGCCGGCGAGCGTGACGTTCGGTTCCGGCTCAGACACCTCGGGGGCGTCGACGAGGGCGACGCGCCGGCGCAGGCGGGCGGCCGCCGAGCGCCCGTCGATGGCGACACGACCGGTGTCGGGCCGCATCCGGCCCGATGCGATGAGGCCCAGCACGGTGGGCCGCTGCTCGGTCTCGGCGGCGACCAGCGTGACGCGGCCCGACTCGAAGACGGCCGAGGTCACGGGAAGTGCGTGCTCGCGGCGGCCCTTGCCAACGGCATCCAGCTCGACCTTCACTCCGTCACCGCCGCGGCGGCGGTGGCGGCCGCCGGCGGGGCGAGCAGGTCGGGATGATCCTCGAGCAGCGCCGCGGCCTCGCGCCACGAGAGTCCGGCGATGCTGAGCACGGCCCGCACGGCGAGAGCGCCCGCGCTCGGCGACGAGGCGTCCATGCGGGTGATGACGGTGCGCGCGGTCTCTTCGACGAGCCGGGCGAGCGTGGGGGCGGCGACGTCGGTGCGCAGCACGTCGGCGTCCTGACCCTCGCGCACGATGCGCACGACGGTCCGGCGGAGGGGAGCGAGCGCGGTCGCCGTCTCCTCGAGGTGAGCCTCGTCGAGGGCGATCGCGGCGAGCACCTGCACGTGGGCTGCCTCGTTCCACAGCGCCCCCGCGAGGCGGGCGAGCGCGACGCGCGGGTCGGCATCGTCGATCGCGACCGCGATGGCGTTGAACCTCTCCGCCCCCTGGGCGACGAGTTCGCGCACCAACGCGTCGCGGTCGTCGAAGTGCCCGTAGAGGGCCCGTCGTGAGAGGCCCGCCTGCCGGGCGATCGCGTCGACCGACGCGCGGGGGTCGTGCGCGAGGGCGACGTGCGCCGCGGCGAGGATGCCGGCGCGGTTCTCGAGAGCGTCCCGCCGCGGACGGCGCACAGCATCGATCGAAGAAGTCATGCCTCCACGATAGTTATCTTGCACAACATTGTGCAAGTTATATCCCCGCGGCCGTTGAGCGGAGGGCGCTCTGGCGCCCGAAGACGAAACGCGCCAGACCTTTCGCAAGGTCAGGCGCGTTTCGTCTCGCTCCTTCGTCGCTCGCTCAACGACCGCGGGACGGTCGTCTCGCTCCTTCGTCGCTCGCTCAACGACCGCGGGACGGTCGTCTCACTCCGTCGTCGCTCGCTCAACGACCGCGGTCCGAAGAGACGCTCAGTCGGTTCCCAGGTCGAACGCGGATGCCTCGTTCGCGGCATCCGTCGCCTCGGCCAGTTCTTCGCGCTCGGCGCTGTACTCCTCGGCGTGCTCGGTGATCTCGCCGGCCTCGCCCTGCGCGAGGTGGCCCACGAGCTCGCCGGTCGCTCCGCCGATGATGCCCGCTGCGGCGTAGTGCTCGAGCCGCACGCGCGAGTCGGCGATGTCGAGGTTGCGCATGGTGAGCTGGCCGATGCGGTCGGTGGGGCCGAACGCGGCGTCGCCGACGCGCTCCATCGACAGCTTGTCGGGGTGGTACGACAGGCGCGGGGCGCTCGTGTCGAGGATCGTGTAGTCCTCGCCGCGACGCAGGCGCAGGGTCACGGAGCCCGTGATCGTCGAGCCCACCCATTTCTGGATCGACTCGCGCAGCATGAGCGACTGCGGCTCGAGCCAGCGGCCCTCGTACATCAGGCGCCCGAGGCGGCGGCCCTGCTCGTGGTACGTGGCCAGCGTGTCTTCGTTCAGGATGCCGTTGACCAGGCGCTCGTACGCGATGAAGAGCAGCGCCATGCCCGGCGCCTCGTAGATGCCGCGCGACTTCGCCTCGATGATGCGGTTCTCGATCTGGTCGCTCATGCCCAGGCCGTGGCGGCCGCCGATGCGGTTGGCCTCGAAGACGAGCTGGACCGGGTCGGCGATCTCGACGCCGTTGAGGGCGACCGGTCGGCCTGCCTCGAAGGTGACGGTGACGTCCTCGGTCTCGATCTCGACCGACGGGTCCCAGAACCGCACGCCCATGATCGGCTCGACAGTCTCGAGCGATACGTTCAGGTGCTCGAGCGTCTTCGCCTCGTGCGTCGCGCCCCAGATGTTGGCGTCCGTAGAGTAGGCCTTCTCGGCCGAGTCGCGGTAGGGGAAGCCGTGCTCGACGAGCCACTCGCTCATCTCCTGGCGCCCGCCGAGCTCGGTGACGAAGTCGGCGTCGAGCCACGGCTTGTAGATGCGCAGGGCGGGGTTTGCGAGCAGCCCGTAGCGGTAGAACCGCTCGATGTCGTTGCCCTTGTAGGTCGAGCCGTCGCCCCAGATGTCGACGCCGTCCTCCTTCATGGCGCGGACGAGCAGCGTGCCGGTCACGGCGCGGCCGATGGGCGTCGTGTTGAAGTAGGTGCGGCCGCCGGAGCGGATGTGGAACGCGCCGCACGCGAGGGCGCCGAAGCCCTCCTCGACGAGCGCCGGCTTGCAGTCCACCAGCCGCGAGACCTCGGCGCCGTATTCGAGCGCGCGGCTCGGGATCGCGTCGATGTCGTCTTCGTCGGGCTGGCCGAGGTCGCCGGTGTAGGTGCACGGGATCGCGCCCTTGTCACGCATCCACGCGACGGCGACGGAGGTGTCAAGGCCCCCTGAGAAGGCGATGCCGACGCGCTCGCCGACGGGCAGGGATTGAAGGACCTTCGACATGCCGTCCAGCTTACCGAGGGCGTGGCGGGATGCCGTGGCCCGCGGCATCCACCCGCCCCTGCGATCGTCCCGCACACGACAAAATTCACTCTCGTCACACCAAGAAGGGCTGGAAACGGTCGCTGATCAGCCCCTAGGCTGGCCGAGATCACGTGTGCGCGCTCAGGGGTTTGAGGGTTATATGAATCGGCGTAGAGGTTTCCTGGCGGGCATCACAGCACTGACACTGGCTGCGGCATCCGTCTTCGTAGGCGTCGCGTCGCCCGCGTTCGCCGTCGCCGCTTTCTCGATCCAGAAGATCGCGGTCGAATCCGGTCCGTTCGGGCCGGGCGACTCGGTGACCTACCAGATCACCGTCAACTGCTCGTCGACGAACGATCCAGGCTGCTACAACACGCTCGTGAGCGACCCGCTCCCCGACCCCCTCATGTTCAACCCCGCCTTCACCGACCCGGTCTCGGTTCAGATCAACCCGCCCGCCGGGCAGCCCGCGGGCACCTACGACCTCCAGGTCGACCCCGCGACGAACACGTTCACCGTCGCGCCCGGTCTCGACCTCACGGCCGATCCCGTCCTGTGGCCGGCCGGGTACAGCATGACCATCACGGTGAACGCCATCGTGGACCCGGCCGCCGACGGCACCTGGGACGGCGCGACCGTCACGAACACCGCGACCGCCACCGGCGACAACGCGCCGAGCACGCCGGCCTCCGCCGACATCGTCCTCGATGTCGACACCACGTTGCTGCCCAGCATCGACAAGGCCGTCAGCCCGACGAGCACCCTTCCCGCAGTCCCCGGGCAGCCGGTCGACTGGACGGTGACGCCGGGCAACGGGTCCAACCAGAACGTCGACACCATCGTCGTGCAGGATCCGGCGACGCCGCCGACGGACTTCGGCGGCTACCTCGATGTGACGGGCTACGACGTCACCGCCCCGACCGGCACCACCGCCACCACCACCGAGTACTACGTGGACGGCGCCTGGACGACCACCGCACCCGATCCGATCTCCGCCTCCGGCGGCATCCGGGTCACCTTCACCGGCTCGTTCGCGCCCGGGGCCACCGGCCAGGTCGTGGTGCACACCACGACCACCGACGCCGTCACCGACATCCCGGACGGCTCCGAGGCGACCGTGACGAACATCGCGTCCTCCATCGTCACCAAGGGCGACGACGAAAGCGACCCGGTGACGGACGACGCGGGCATCACCATCGCGCAGCGGCTGCCCGACGTCGCCATCGCGAAGTCGTTCGACGACAACACGCTCGTCAGCGGGCAGAGCACGACGGCCAGCATCACGGCGACGGTCGGCGAGCAGGACGTGCAGACGCTCACGGTCGCGGAGCCGTCCGCGGGCACCTCGACGTTCACCGAGCAGGGGCTCAGCTTCGACGGCTTCGGCGCCGGCGTCGCGTGGCCGGTCGCCGCGACATCGGCCGAGATCACCTACACGTACAGCGACTGCGCCGACAGCACCGCGACGACGACGACGGTCGACACGCTTCCCGACCCGACCGACGGGTGCACGGTGGAGGGCTTCACCGTCGTCTACTCCGCCGCCGGCGACGACATCGTCTCGGGCGCCTATGCGACCATCCCGATGGACATCACCGCGCTGTCCACCGAAGAGGCGGTGGCGAGCACGAACGTCGTCGACACCTCCGTCGAGAACACCAACGGTCAGACCGGGGTGGCCGACACCGAGGCGCCGTTCACCATCGAGCCGCTCACCATCGACACCAGTGTCACCAAGTCCATCAGCCCCGAGCAGATCTTCGGCGTGCCCGGCACGGATGCCGATGTCACCCTCACGGGCAACGTGACGCCCGAGTCGACCGCCGGCTCGGAGCGGCTCGTCATCTCGGACCCGGAGTTCCCCGCCCTCGGCTCCGAGTTCTGGGACAACTTCACCGCGACCCAGATCGACAACACCGACATCCCCGAGTGCACGACCCTCACGGTGCGCTACTGGCCGAAGTCGACGAACGGCGACTGGACAGACTTCCTGGGCGCGACCGCCATCCCCGGTCCCGAGGACCTCTGGTCGTACGCGATCCCCGCCGACCTGCAGGACGACATCGGCGGCATCCAGTTCGAGTACCTCCCGCTGGATGCGGAGGGGTGCCCCGAGCTGCTGCAGCCGGGCTTCACGGTGGTGACCCACATCGACGTCGAGGTGACGCAGCCGCACGACGAAGAGGTGACCTTCACCAACACCGCCCAGTCGCTGGTCGACAACCCCGACGCCGGCGGCGAGCAGACCGACAGCACTTCGGACGACATCGACCTGCTGCCGATCGACGGCGGCCCCGGGCCCGACTTCCTCGACAAGGAGTGGGCGCCGGACGACGATGTCCCGGCGCTGTCGGGCGACGTCCGCACGGCGCGGCTGTGGTGGTCGACCGACGGCCTCAACATCACCGAGATGACCCTGACCGACATCTCGGAGACCGAGGACCCGGAGAACACCGTCGCGTCGGTCTACGACGCCTTCGACCTCGTGGCGATCGATCCCGTCACGGCGTCCACCGACCCGCTGATCGTGAACGACGTGATCACCGAGGTCTCGCTGTGGCTCGACGGCGAGGGCTGGACCGACATCACGGACCAGGCGTGCGCCAACGGCTGCGACGGCCAGTTCGGGGGCTACGAGCTCACCGCCGAGCAGAGTGCCGCGGCGCTCGCTGTGCGGGTCGTGCTCACCGAGAAGACGGCGGGCGCAGGGGTGGGATCGTCGTACGATCGCCGGCCCTTCGACCTGGACTTCCGCGTGCGGGACACGCTGCGCAGCGACCCCGGTCAGTGGGTGCTCGGAGACCTCCACCCGTACGGCTACAACACCGACCAGGCCGGCTTGGTCGACAACACCGCGAGTGCCCACGGCGTGAACACGGCGACCGGAGTCGACAGCGTCGACGTCGCCGCCGACACGATCCTGATCGTCGACGAGCCGATCAACGCGACACTCACGAAGGAGTTCGACCAGGAGCAGCTCGGCCTGCCGGATCCGGCGCTGGACGTCGACCCGGCCGACTATCCGCTCATCAGCGCAACGCTCGTCGCGACCAACACGTCGGCAGCCCGTGTCACCGGCATGGTGATCTCCGACCCCGCGCCCACGCAGGCCGATCCGACCGCGTTCGACACGCTGAACCTCTACGACATCGACGCGATCCGGCTGCCGTCCGGGATCACCGAGGCCGAGACCACCGTCACCCTGACGATCGGAGGCGCGCCCGTCCCCTACACGTATGCCGAAGCCCTCGATCTGGACTTCTCCGATCTGCAGGATGCGACCGGCATCTCCGTCGCCTTCCGCGACGACGAAGGCGGCGCCGTGATCGCGTCCGGAGCGACCGGCGGCCTCACGCTGACGTGGCAGCTGCGCGACGTGCTCCGGTCGGACCCGGGCACGCCCGTGACCGTGACCCCCGCAGGCGAGAGCATCCAGAACGATGCCCACACCCAGCTGGAGAGCCCGGTCCTCGAGGACTGCGCCGACAATCAGTGCGGCACCGGTGCCGCCGACGCGAGCGACGATTTCCAGATCGTCGCGGCGAGCTACGCCATCGAGACGACCAAGTCGATCACTCCCGAGTCGGTCTACGAGGACCAGTCCAAGAGCTACGTCACGCAGCTCGGCGGGCGTCCGAACGGCACCGCTCGCACCACCTTCTTCAGCCTGACCGACACCACTGCGACGTTCTGGAACACGATGGACTACGTCGGCGCGCAGATCACCGTGCCGGCGCCCGTGAACCAGGTGGCGATGGACGTCCTGGTCGATGACGACGCCGGCAGCGATGTCGAGTACACCGTTGTCAGTGGAGAGCTCGTGGCCACCTGCAACGGCGCGCCGCTCACCGACGACTCGCCATGCTGGGTCGACGGCGAATGGACGGATGCCGCCGCCGGCGACATCGTCAGCTTCGACCTGCCCGCCGGAGTGACGGACGAGGGCACCGTCGTCGGCGTGCGCTTCCGCGCGCAGGAAGTGGATGCCGAGGGAGACGTGCTCCAGTGGGAGCGCCCGTACAACCCGCAGCTGACGTTCTCGCTCACCACGATGCGCCGCGACACGCTGCGCAGCGATCCGAGCGTGCTCGTGTCGACCACCCGCCCCGACCTGCAGCCGAACCCCGGCGAGACGGAACCGGGCGTCATCAGCGATGACGTGCAGTCGTTCAGCACCGCCCAGTTCGGAGTACAGGAGTTCGAGCAGGCGGGTGAGGCGGCCGATTCCACGGTCGTGCTCCACCGGCCGAATGCCGTCAGCGTCACGAAGACCCGCGGCTCGTCGTCGCTGATCAGCGCCGGCGGCACCATCCCGTACGTCATCACCGTCGCCAACACCGGCCAGTGGAACATGACCGGCCTGACGGTCGTCGACCAGGTGGAGACGGATGCCGAGGGCTCCCTCCTCGTCGAACCCGATCCCGCCGCCTACACGTTCGCGCTGAGCGGCACGGGTGCGCCGAGCGGAGACCCCGGCTTCACGGCATCCCTCAACGAGGCGACCGGTCTGCTGACGATCCAGTCGCCCGCCGACTTCGTGTTCAATGCCGGGTGGACGCTCACCGTGAACGCGCCGCTGCTCTTCCGTGACGATGTGACGCCTGACACCACGGTCGGCAACGAGGTCACGGTCTCGTCGGATCGCCTCTTCGAGACGTGCCAGGGGACGACCGTCCAGGACGGCAGCGACCTCGTTCCGAAGCCCGTCGAGAACACCCCGCCCGGCGTGCCCGACTGCTCCGCCGACACGGAGATCACCCCGTTGGCCTCGGCGACGATCGCCGCGAAGAAGTATGTGCGCGGTCTGGACGCGGGTGATCCGGACGTCGCCGGCGACGAGGACCTCGGCGTGCTCAACGTGGACGGCGATGCGGCCGCGTGCGATCCCAGCGTTCCCGGGGTCACCAACCTCGGCTTCTACTCGTACCCCTGTGCCCCGGTCACGCGGCCGGGCGGCACCGAGCAATGGCGCGTCGACTTCACCAACACGGGGAATACGAGCGCGCGGGTCGTCGCCGCCGTCGACACCCTCCCCGACCAGAACGATCAGGGCGTGATCGTGCCCGGTGATCGAGGATCGCAGTTCTCCGTGACGCTGACCGGCGGTGTGACGGCCAACTTCGCCGATCTCGCCGATAGCGCCTACTCGTCGTACGGCATCTACCTGTCGCCGGTGCAGCTCAGCCAGAGCTGCAACGACAACGCGATCAAGGTGTTCACCGAGGACGCCGCTGCGGACCCCGCGTGCGACTTCGACTGGGAGCTCGCGAGCGCCGCCACGCCTCCCGTTACGCTGCAGGCCGCCCGCAGCGTGCTCCTCGTGCTCGAGTACTCGAACCCCGACGAGCTCTCGCCCGCTCCGGGCCTGCGCCCGGGTGAGACGCTCCGGCTCCTCTACGACACGCAGACGCCGTACCTGCTTCCGGCGGAATCGGCGGTGCCCGAAGGCCTGCCCATCGCGTACAACTCGTTCGCGACGGCATCCCGGTCGAACGCCACGGTCACTCAGCCGGAGCGCCCGTCGCTCGTGGTCGAGCCGCAGAAGGTCGGTATCGCAGCCGCCACCGGGCAGCTGCTGCTGTCGAAGGTCGTCGAGGCGCCCGACTTCGCGACCGACGTCGACCTGCCCGACAGCTATCCGCTGCTCGTGACCTGCCTCTCGGGCGGCCAGGAGGCGACGCTCCTGCACGCCGACGGCAGCGACGCCAGCCGTCCGTCGGTGGATGCCGACGGCACGGTGCTCGCCTACAACAGCACCACCGGACCGGTGAACCTGCCGCTCTTCTCGACCTGCACCGTGGTCGAGGACCCGCTCATCCCCGGCGTCACCGTGACGGTCGATCCGGAGGACGGCGTCATCGCCGACCGGGACTGGAGCGAGGAGCCGTCCGTCTGGGATCCGTACAGCGGTGACCCGGAGCAGGCCTCGATCCAGGTCACGAACGAGTACGCGGCCGGTGGCTTCACCGTGCTGAAGAGCGTCGACAACGGGGGCGCCGAGAACCAGGACGGCGAGCCCGTCGTCTACGAACGCACCTACTCCTTCTCGGCGAGCTGCACGTTCCTGGATCAGGAGACGATCCCCGAGTCCGACCTGGAGTTCACGCTCGCCGACGGGGAGTCGAAGACGTTCTCCGACATCCCCGCCGGCGCGGAGTGCACGGTGACCGAGACGGACGCGGCCGGTGCCGCAGGAACGACCGTCGTCATCACCGAGGACGGCACCGAGGGTGACCCGCTGGAGTCGGCGGAGGCCTCCTTCACGGTCCTTCCGTACGACGAGGGCTCGACCACGGCGCTCACCCTGGTCGCCGTCGAGAACGCCTACACCGTCGGCGCCGTCGAGGTCACCAAGGTGATCGCCGGGGCCGGCGGAGAGGTCTGGGGTGGTGCCACCTTCACCGTCGAGATGTCGTGCACGCTCGACGGGGTCACGCCCGACCCCGTGTTCGAGGACTCCACGACCCTCAGCGCCGACGATCCGACGTGGCTCGTCGAGAACCTGCCGACGGGCGCCGAGTGCACCGTCACAGAGACGGAGGACGGCGGCGCCAACTCGTCGACCGGAAGCGTCACGGTCGTCGTCGGCGACGATCCTGCGGCACCGGTCGCAGCCGACATCACCAACACGTTCACCGTCGGCTCGCTCGAGGTGCAGAAGGAGCTCGAAGGCGCTCCCGCCAACGCTCTGGACCCGGCGACGACGTACGAGTACGAGGTGAGCCTCGCGTGCACGCGCATCGTCAACGGCGAGACCGTCGACGTGTCGATCCCCGGCGGGGCGACGCGCACCATCACGGGAGCCGGCACCGCACTGTACGAGGGTCTGCCGACCGGTGCCGAGTGCACCCTGACCGAGACGGATGACGGCTTCGCCACCGACCAGACGATCGCACCCGCGACGGTGGCCGTCGGTGACGGCGAGACGCCGGTCGTGGTCACGGTGACGAACGAATTCGACAACGGCTCGGTGTCGGTCGCGAAGACGGTGGATGCGCCGGAAGGCTTCCCCGTGCCGGCGGAGTACACGGCGACCGTGTCGTGCACGTGGCAGGGCGCTGACGTGCCGCTCGCCGACGACGGCGTCGTGACGATCGTCCCCGGCGAGGACCCGGTCGTGATCCCCGACGTCCCGGTGGGATCGGTCTGCACGGTCGAGGAGGACGACTTCGGTCAGACCGGCACGACGGTGACGCCGTCGTCGATCACGGTGACCGCCGCCGGCGAGACGTTCGCGCTCGACATCGAGAACACCTACGAGTGGGCGTCCCTCGAGGTCGGCAAGGCGGTCGAGTCCGAGAGCCCGTTCGTTCCGACGCAGTTCGAGTTCCAGGTCGTCTGCACCTTCCAGGGCGAGACCGTGGTCGACGAGACGTTCACGCTCGACGCGGGTGACACCGAGACGATCACCGAGATCCCGGCGCGCTCCGAATGCACGGTCACCGAGACCGACGATCGCGGCGCCGACGGCACGGTCACCGCCGCGGACGTACCGGGTGCGGAGGGCGAGCTCGCGCCGCAGATCGACCAGGAGACGCGCACGGTGGTGATCCCCGAACTGCAGCCGGACAGCACCGCCGTCGTCAACACCGTCACGTACACGAACCTGTTCGATGCGACAGTGCTGGTGCTCGTGAAGGAGTTCGAGGGAGCGGGCGCCGACCAGTTCGGGCTCGACCAGACGTTCACCTTCACCGTCACCTGCGTGTACGCCGGAGAGACGGTGATCGACGCGCAGCTGGAGCTGAACGCGGGCAACGGCTGGAGTTCGGCCGTCTACGACGTGGTCGCAGGCTCCGAGTGCACCGTCGTCGAGGACGACCTCAACGGCGCGGACGCCGTGGTGATCGAGCCCAACGACGGTGAGGACACCTCGATCGGGACGGGCATCGTCCCGGAGGGCGGTGGCCTCGTGACGGTGACCGCCACCAACTGGTACCTCACCGGCTCCCTCGAGGTGACGAAGACGTTCGCCGGCGACGGCGCCGAGAAGTTCGGCACCGCCGCGTACGAGCTGCGTCTGGTCTGCGTCCGCGACGGCGAGATCGTCGACATCCCCGACGGCGGCATCCGTGTCGTCAGCGCGGATTCGCCGACGGCGCTCTGGGAGAATCTGCCTACCGGGGCCGAGTGCCGCCTCATCGAGGTGGACGACGGGGGAGCGAACGAGACCGAGATCCTGGACGCGGATGGCAATGTCATCGCCGGCGACGGCGAGGGCTACACCTTCACCGTCGAGACCGATCCGACCATCCTGAGCGTCGACGATCAGCCTCAGCCGAGCCTGCAGGTCCGCAACACCTTCAACCTGGCGCAGGTCTCCGTCACCAAGACGGTGGAGTCCGAGGCGACGGGCATCGACGGCGAGCCGATCTCGTACGGCCCGTTCGAGGTGACGCTGGACTGCCTCTGGAACGAGCAGCAGGTCGCTGCCGCCGAGCCGATGACGCAGACGATCGCGGACGGCGAGACGGTGACGTGGACGGAGCTGCCCGAGGGTGCCGAGTGCACCGTCACCGAGACCGACACCGCGGGCGCCGAGTCGACGACGGTCGTCGTGACCGAGGGCGGCGAGGCCGGTGATCCGGCAGCGGCGACCACGGCGTCGCTGGCACCGCTTCCGAACACGGATGCCGAGGATCAGACGTCCGTGGCGATCGCCAACGCCTTCGGCGTGACCGATCTGCGCATCTCGAAGGTCGTCGACGGCACGGCGGCCTCCACCGTGACGCGCACCTTCCCGGTGGACGTCACCTGCGTCCTCATCGATCCCTCGCATCCCGCACCCGGACTGGTCGTGCACGACTCGTCGTACGAGATCGGCGGTCCTGACGGCCTCACGGCCGAGATCGTGGACCTGCCTGCGGGCAGCGAGTGCACCGTCGTCGAGACGGACGCCGGTGACGCCGACCAGACGACGATCACCGTCGATGGTGAGGAGCAGCCCGGAACCACGGGTACGGTGACCCTCGCGTCGGGCCAGGTGACGATCGTCTTCACGAACACGTTCATCGCACCTCTCCCGCCGACCGGGCTGGAGGGGCGCGGCGTCGTGATCGCGCTGTCGGCCGGGTTGGCCGTTCTCGCGAGCGGTCTGGTGCTGGTGATCGCGGCGATGCGGCGGCGTCGGCTGAGCTGACCGTAGCGAGATGGTGGGGCCGGATACTCCGACCCCGCCTTCTCGTGCGGCCACGCTCGCGGTGGCGCCGGTCAGGCTGAAGCGCACGCCGATACGGGCGTTTTACGGGGAAGCTACAACGTGTCCGCCGTTCGGGTAACAGAACGCACAAACAGTCCCCGACGGCTGTTGTGCGTCACTCCGACAGGGCTCGCGAGGGGACGGATGCCGTCGCCGGCGCCGTGGCATCGGCATCCGTGTCGGTGATACCGATCCGGCGGCCCCACCACACGACGAAGGCCCCGACCGCGACGATCGCGAGCGCGATGCCGATGACGTAGACGATCACCGAGAGCCAGCCGCCCGGGTTGTTCGGGTTCAGGAACGGATACGGGTACCAGAACGGGTCGCCCGAGACGGGGTTGGTGACGAGGGGTCCGCGGATCATCGTGTACACGGCCCAGAGGATCGGGAAGGCGACCACCGCCCACAGGCTGCGCCACGGCAGCGACCGGCGCAGCGGGCCCACGAAGACGTCGGCCAGCAGGAACAGCGGGCCGATCAGATGCAGCACCTCGTTCGACCACGGGATGGGCGCGCTGCCCTGGGGCAGTTCGATGCCCCGCAGCAGTGCGTTGTAGACGATTCCGGTGATGATCATGAAGGTGCTCGCGCAGGCGAGCGCGACGGCCAGTGCCAGGGGCTCGGCGATCGCTCTGCGTCCGCGGGCGAAGAACCACACCGCCGCCCACACGAGCACGATCGCCGCGAGGGCGTTCGAGAGGATCGTGAAGAAGCTGAAGAAGTTCGCGATCGTCGTGGTGACGTCGCGGCCGAGCTCGGCCGCCGTGCCGATCGACTTCGACAGCTGCGCCGTGATCGCCGCCACGATGACCGCCGCCATCGCCAGCCTCAGCACCGTCCACACCGTCGCCCATGCCCGAGAACGCGTCATGCGCACACCATACCGATCGGGGTCTGCCGGGTCGTGTCGTGTCGCGGTGTGACTCGGGTGGCGCGGGTGTCGCCACCGGCGCCGCTCGTCGGGCTACCCTCGGGCGCGGTGGAACGTCCGCCGCCCGAGCTGGAGGATGATCTCGTGTCGACGCTGCTGGAGGACGAGGCGCTGCTGTTCGTGCAGGAGCTGATCCGGATCGACACGGTGAACACCGGAGTGCTCGCGACCATCGGCGATGGCGAGACCCGTGCCGCGCAGTACGTCCAGGAGCGCCTGGCCGAGGCCGGCATCGCGTCCGAGCTCGTGGAATCGCGCCCGGGTCGCGGGTCGCTCATCGCGCGCATCCCCGGACGCGATCGGGATGCCGGCGCCCTGCTGGTGCACGCGCACCTCGACGTCGTCCCGGTCGACGAGGAGCACTGGACCCATCCGCCGTTCGGAGCCGACATCGAGGACGGCTTCCTCTACGGCCGCGGCGCCGTCGACATGAAGAACTACGCGGGGACGATCCTGGCCGTCGCCCGCCATTTCGCGCGCGAGGGCATCGTGCCGCGACGCGACCTCGTGTTCGCGTTCCTCGCCGACGAGGAGAGCGGCGGCGTCTGGGGTGCGGGGTGGCTCGTCGAGAACCGACCGGAGCTCTTCGCCGGAATCACGGAGGCGCTGAGCGAGGTGGGCGGATTCTCGGTGCCGCTGGCCGCCGACCCGGGCGATGCGAGGCGGGCGTACCTCGTCGCGACGAGCGAGAAGGGCGTCGCCTGGGCGACGCTCAGCGCCCGAGGCCATGCCGCGCACGGCTCTCGGCCGACCGCCGACAATGCCGTGGTGCGCCTCGCCCAGGCGGTCGCTGCGGTCGGCGCTCATCGGTTCCCCGTGGTGCGCACTCCCGCGCTGCAGCGGTTCCTCGATGTGTTCGGCGAGGCGCGCGGGCTGGCGTTCACCGACGAGTCGCTCGCCGCCGACCTGGAGAGCCTCGGGTTCGTGTCGTCGCTGGTCGGCGCGACGACGCGCAACACCGCGACGCCGACGGTGCTCGCCGCGGGTGACAAGACGAACATCATCCCGGCCGAGGCCTCGGCGCGCCTCGACATCCGCATCCTGCCGGGGGAGGACGACGCTCTGCGTTCCGGGCTGCGAGAGGTCGTGGGCGACGGCATCGAGATCCGCGAGGGGCGCTGGTGGTCGGCGACCGAGGCGCCCGTCGACGCCCCCATCATCGGCATCCTGCAGGACGCGATCTCGCACCACGATCCGGACGGCGTCGTCGTGCCGTACCTGCTGCCGGCGAGCACCGACAACAAGCACTTCGCGAGGCTCGGCATCCACGGCTATGGCTTCGTGCCGCTGCGAGTGCCCCGCGACTTCGACGTGTTCGCCCAGTTCCACGCGGCCGACGAGCGCGTCCCCGTCGACGCGCTGCACTTCTCGGCGCGTGTGACGGAGCGCATCCTGCGAACGGCCTAGAACGACGGATGCCTCGCGCCGAGGTTCTTCAGCCGCCGAACCGCTCCGCCTGCATCCGCATGGCTGCGGTGGCGGCATCCTCGTCCCACACGCGCGGCTGCGCACCCTCGAGTGCACGGGCGAGCGGCACCCAGCCGACCCAGCGCAGCGGCTCGCCGCCGGGCGCGGGTCTCAGCGCTTCGAGATCGCGGTAGTCGTCGACGCGCACCCGGTCCCACGCGTGCACGACCCGGCCGTGGCCGAGGCTCAGGCCGACGTGGCCCCAGTCGCGTCGCTCGCCGAAGAGCTCGCCGACGCTCTCGTAGAACGCCAGGGCGTGGACGGGCGGCTCGCCGGTGTTCACCGATGCCGCGTAGAGGCGAGCCGATTCGGCCGCGTCGTCGCCGCCGAACAACTCGAGGTCGTTCGAGCGCTCGATCGCGTCCTCGACGAACGCCAGGCAACGCGTCGCGTACGCCGTCGATCCTTCGCGCGCGAGCGCCCAGGTCACGGCGTTCACGCCGCACGTCTCCACATCGAAACTCATCAGCAGCAGGCTAGCGAACACGTCGCGCCACCCGTTGGCTCGGTCGGGGCGTGGCGGTCGTGCGATCAGAACGGCGCGTCGGAACTCTCGGTGGAGCGGAACACGGGGACCGCGCGCTCCGGCTTGACGAGGTAGTGGCGGCCGGAGGGCGAAGTCCATCGGACAGCGCCGCCCGAGCCGGGGACTTGTTCGATGCTCCAGTCGGTGTGATGTCGGACGGTGTGGTGGCCCTCGCACAGCGGTGCGAGATTGGTGAGTTCGGTGTGGCCGCCGAGGGCCCAGTCGACGTTGTGGTCGACGTCGCACCGGGAGGCCGGCATCCCGCAGCCTGGTCCCATGCATCGATCGGCACGCCACTTCACCAGCTTCTGAAGTGCGGGTGGCGGCCGGTACTGGTCGCGGCCGACGGAGAGCACCATGCCCGTCTCGGGGTGGGTCAGCACTCGCGTCCACCCGGATGCACCGCCCGCGAGTTCCCGCGCCACGGGCAGCGGGATCGGTCCGAGGCCTTCCACGACCGGCGGGTCGATCCCCGCCGCGGCGCGGGATGCGTCGGAGTCGTGGAGGAGCGCGAGAACCGGTGTGGTGACGAATACCGTCGCCCGCGCACCGCGGGCGTGGTCGGGGTGGATCTCGGTGGCGCCGTCGATGAGCAGGTCGAGGACGACGTCGGCGCGTACTTGGTCGAGGGTGCGCGTCTCTCCATCGCGGGCCTTGATGGCTTTCGCCATCGCGGTCACCCGCGAGACGGCGGCGTGGATGGCGACCATGGGTGCGTAGACGTGCGCCCATCCCATCCCGTCATCGTCCGGCTCGACCGCGATCCGTCGCCTTGTCACAGCCCTCTCGTAGCGTTCGGTGAGGGTGGCCGAGCGGACCTTGTCGATCAGTGTGCGCAGCTTGCGGCGGAAGGTGCCGACCGCCTCCGACTCCGCCAGCACGATGCCCGACTCGAGCACCTGGGCACGGAACTCCTGCTCGAGTTCGTTGACCGCGGCGACAAGGATCTGCGCGTGCACCTCGGTGATCTGTGCCCGCTCCATCGAGACCAGCACCGCCGGGTAGGAGTGCACCATCGCCTCGGCGAAGCTCAGCAGCTCGCCCGCGGCGTGCTCGGTGATCCGAAGAGCGGCCGCCAGCTCCAGCCGCACGCCCCGCTCTACGACCTCGGTCAGAACCCGGCCGTTGCGCGTCGCATCGCGAAGCGCCTCGCGCCGCATCGCATCGATCCGCTCGAGCCGCTGCGCGGCGAGCACCGTCATCATGGTGGCTGCCTCGACGACCAGATCGAGTTCATCCGGAAACACCTGGTAGGGGATGTCGGGATCGGTGAACATGCTCCAAGGTTAGAACATACCTACGACACTGAGAGTGCTTCCCCACGAGCATGACGGAGCGAGAACGCGCGCGTCGTATCGCGCACGGCAGGACCTTCGGGCCTGCAGTCGGTGCCTCTGCCGCACAGGCTGAGTCGGTGCCGCGCCCGCGGGGGGCCTTCTCCGCAGACAGCACTCACGGGGCCCGACAGGCGGGCTCCGCCTCGGCTCTTCAGCCACAGAACGCGAGTCAAGGAGATTCACCATGAAGGTACTCGTCGCATATGAGAGCAAGTACGGCGCAACAGAAGGCATCGCGGAGCGTATTGGCGAAGCGCTGCGCGAATGCGGTCTCGACGCTGACGTCATCCGCTGCAGCGAAGTGCCCGACGTCTCGGGCTACGACGCCTTCGTGGTGGGGTCGGCGACCTATGAGTTCAATTGGCGGAAGGCTGCCCGCACGTTCGTCACCCGCAATGCCGGCGTGCTCTCGTCCCGCCCGACCTGGCTCTTCAGCAGCGGGCCGCTCGGCACGGAGACCGTCGATGCGGACGGAAAGGACGTTCTGAAAGGAGCCGAGCCCAAGCAGTTCGCCGACTTCACGGACCTTCTCCACCCGAAGGGCACGCAGGTGTTCCGCGGGGCATACCACCACGACAAGATCCGCGGAGCCGACCGGATCGTCGCGTGGATGCCCGCGATTCGCGACGTCCTGCCCGAGGGCGACTTCCGCGAATGGGATGCGATCGACGCGTGGGCGGTCTCGATCGCTGAGCTTCTCGGAGCCGCCGCCCCCCGCCATACCCCAGCCTGACCGGGACGAACCTGCCGCTCAACCAAGCCCCTGGCCGCAACCCAAGGAGTGCCGATCCTGAGAATGTCTCGGGGATAGTGTCGTATCCGAGCGTCGCCGTTCGTGGATCAGGTGTGCGACCCCGTCCGGGTCGCCGCGACCGAGGAGCCACGACATGGCTCTCGTCCCGATGAGAGGAGACGGCAGTGACGAAGTACCTGATCGCATTCAACGACGAGTGGGTGCCCGAGCACACCCCCGACGAACTGCGCGCCAAGAGCGAGGCCTCGAAAGCCCTCCTCGACGACATGAAGGAGGCGGGCGTCTTCCTGTACGCGGATGGTGGAATCGATGCCTCGACCGCGGTCTGCAGCGTCGTGAGCAAGGACGGGAAGCCGGTCTTCACCGACGGGCCGTTCGTCGAGAGCAAGGAGCATCTCGGCGGATTCACCGTCGTGGAAGTGCCGGACGATGAGGCCGCACGCTACTGGGCAGGGCGACTCGCCGTCGCACTGGACTGGCCGCAGGAGGTGCACCGATTCCCGTCAGACGTCTCGGAGATCATCGAACGGCAATCGCGCGTGGCTGAATGACGATGACCCGCTGCATCCAGTCCGCGTTGGCGCCGGCTGAGGACATACAGCTCGGTGCTGCCGAATCGCGTCCGGCGCGGCTCCCGGCATCCGCTCGGGCTCTGCGGGAGTCGTGACCGGATCCCGCGTCGAGAAGGCCATCGCCCGCGCCCATCGCGAGGAGTGGGCGCGGGTGGTGGCCGGTCTCGCCCGTCGCTTCGGCGATCTCGATCTCGCCGAGGATGCAGCCGCCGAGGCATTCGTCGCCGCGGTGGAGCGGTGGCCGCGCGACGGAGTACCGCCCAACCCCGGCGCATGGCTCACCACCACCGCGACGCGCAAGGCGATCGACCGGCTGCGTCGCGAGTCCCATCGCGAAGGCAAACACCAGGCGGCTCAGATGCTGTCCGACGACACTCCACACGAGCCGACCGGGCCGGTCGAGGACGACCGGCTGCGGCTGGTCTTCATCTGCTGTCATCCTGCCCTCGCCATGGAGGCGCGGGTCGCGCTGACCCTGCGCCTGCTCGGCGGGCTCACTGTCGCAGAGATCGCCCACGCCTTCCTGGTGCCGGAGACCACGATGGCGCGACGGATCACCCGCGCGAAGGCGAAGATCAAGGCGGCACACATCCCCTACCGGATGCCGTCGGCGGACGACATCCGCGAACGGCTCGCCGGGGTGCTCGCGGTGATCTACCTCATCTTCAACGAGGGCTATCTCGCCACCGCCGGGGATGACCCGCTGCGCGCCGACCTGACCGACGAGGCGATCCGCCTGGGCCGCCTCCTGCGCACGCTCCTTCCCGATGAGGGTGAGGTGACCGGCCTCCTCGCCCTCATGCTCCTCGCTGACGCACGACGCATCGCGCGCGTGTCCCACACCGGAGAGCTGGTCACCTTGGACGAGCAAGACCGCGGCGCGTGGAACCGAGCCCTGGTCGTCGAGGGGCACTCCCTGGTCCGCGAGCGGATCGGCGCGGTCGCCGCCGGTGCCGTCCCACCAGGGCGTTATCAGCTGCTGGCGGCGATCAACGCGGTGCACACGGATGCCCCTTCCGCACGCGATACCGACTGGTCCCAGATCGTCGCGCTCTACGACCGCCTGATCCGGCTCGATGGCTCCCCGATCGTGCGACTCAACCGCGCGATCGCGGTCGCCGAACTGGACGGCCCCGATGTCGCGCTCGCCGAGATCGACAGACTCAGCGAGGCCCTCGACGGGTACCACGCCTACCACGCGGCGCGCGCCGACCTGCTGCGGAGGGTCGGGCGAAGTGACGCATCTCGGAGGGCGTACGACCGAGCCATCGAACTCGCCGGCAACCCGGCCGAGCGCGCGTACCTCACCCGCCGTCGCGACCAGCTCGTGTGGTGACGCGGGACTGGCGAGAATTCACCGTTCAGAGCCTCGCGGGCCCGTGTCGCTGCGCAATAGGATCACAGCACCCTGATGACCCAGAGTCCGAAAGCGACCGGCCGGTCGCTTTCGGAGATCAACCGAAGGAGAGATCGATGGGTACGCAGAACCTCGCACTGGTCGTCGGCTCGTACGACGACACGGAGTCCGCTTCGGACGACTACGAAGCCCTCCGAAGCGGCCAGGACACCGGCGGGTACGAGATCATCGGCGCCGTGGTGCTCGTCCGTGACAAGGACGGCAAGGTCCAGGTCAAGGAGCACGGCGACAAGTCCGTGGGCCACGGTGCGGCCTGGGGCGCCGGCGCCGGAGTGGTCGTCGGGCTGTTCGCGCCGCCGCTCTTGGCGGCCACCGCGATCGGGGCCGGCATCGGCGCGATCCTCGGAAAGATCAAGAAGAACCGTGAGGAGAAGCAGTTCGGCGTCGACGTCGACGAGTACCTCGCGCCCGGGACCTCCGCGGTCGTCGCGGTCGTCGACGACAAGTGGGCCGACAACGTCGAGAAGGCGCTGACCAGGGCTGACAAGCGGATCAGCAAGGCGATCGATTCCGACGACTACGAGAAGCTGCGCGAGGCGATCGACAAGTCAGCCGACGACGTCGTCGAGCAGATCAACTCCTAGCCGTTTCCAGAGGAGGCCCGGCGGGCGAGCGCCGGGCCTCGCCTCTCATCTCACGCGAGACGCCCGAGCCCTCTCGCCCGCGGTCAGGAGCTGCTGCTGGAGCCCGACGAACGATCGGGCAGGTAGGGCTCGATCGCGGCGGCGAGCTTCGCCGGCGACATCGACTGCAGCCAGATGCGGCCCGGACCGTGGATCTCTGCGAGAAAGAGCGAGTCGCCGAAGAATTTGTTCTTGATGCCCTTCACCGAGCTGAACTCCAGATTCATGTCGGCCTCGAACATCGCGAGGTGCCCGGGATGGATGAGGAGGGACTGACCGGCCGCCAGCTCGTATTCGGTGATCTCCCCGGCCAGCTGCACCCACGCCGTTCCGTTCCCGGCCAGCTTCTGGAAGACCACGCCCGCGCCGCCGAAGATGCCGGCGCCGAGCTTCTTCTGCAGTCCGACCGACACCTCGACTCCGGCGGTGCTCGCCGAGTACGACCCCTGCTGGACCATGTACGAGTCGGCGGCGTCGATGTCGAGCTGGCGGATCGTGCCCGGCAGCTGCGCGGCGAACGCGAGCAGTCCGCCCTGCCCCGGCGCCGTGTATTCGGTCAGGAACAGCTGCGCGCCGCCGAGCACCCGCTTGAGGCCGCTCATGAAACCTCCCTGCCCGCCCGTGCCGTGCACCGTCGAGGTGTCCAGGGCGAAGCCGGGTGACATCCATGCCACGTCCCCGCCCTCCGCGACGATCTTCTCCCCGGACTCGAGGGTCAGCTCGAGAATCGGCATGGTCGTGCCCGCAATCGTCGACTTCATGCGATTCAACGTAGTCACGAACGCTGCGCGAAGAAACAAGAATCGCTAGATTCCCTAGCGATTTTCGAAATGCCGTCGGCGCGCCCACCGCGTGAACCCGGCGACGACGGTGACCTCGTCGAGTCGTCCGGCGCGCGGCATAGCGACACGTCGGGTGTCCGGGCGCGGCAGACCGCGGTCTGCGTCGGTGCATGCCGGAGTGTGACGCCGCGTTGCGGAGCGTCACCATCCGTGTCGCCGCGCGCCCGCGACGGCTGGGCCGCGCGGGAGGTGTCGCCCTAGCTTCGGCGTACCGGCGCACCCCGCAGACACCGCGCCACCGACCGAGGAGCCCCTCATGACCGACACACTCCCGCGCCAGGCAGGCGCCGCCGAAGCCGCGCCGCCGACGCCGCCGGCGTCGTCGCGCGTCGATCTCGGCGACCTCACCGTCGTCCACACCCGGCACTGGTTCCGGTGGTCGATCGGCATCGTCGTGCTGTTCGTCGTCGCACAGTTCGCGTGGTCGCTGGTGACGAACGAGAACTATGAGTGGGACGTCTTCGCCCACTACTTCCTGTCGGAGCCGGTGCTCCAGGGCGTGGGCCTCACCCTGCTGCTGACGGTGATCTCGGCATCCATCGGCTTCGTCCTCGGGACGCTCCTGGCGCTCGCCCGCCTCGCGAAGTCGCCTCTCCTGAACTCTGCCGCGTGGCTCTTCATCTGGTTCTTCCGCTCGGTGCCCCTCGTCGTGCAGATCATCGTCTGGTACAACCTCGGCTACCTGTACCCGACGCTCGGCCTCGGCACCCCGTTCACGACGGACTTCTGGATCGTCGAGTTCCCGACGGTGCAGCTGATCAGCGCCTTCGCGGCCGCGATCCTCGGGCTCAGCCTGAACCAGGCGGCGTATTCGGCCGAGATCATCCGCGGCGGCCTGCTGTCGGTCGACCAGGGCCAGCTCGAGGCGGCCGCGGCGCTCGGCATCCCGCCCCGCCGTCGCCTGACGCGCATCGTGCTCCCGCAGGCGATGCGCTCGATCGTCCCCAACGCCACCAACGAGGTGATCGGGCTGGTCAAGGGCGCGTCCGTCGTGTTCGTGATCGCCCTGCCCGAGGTCTTCTACGCGGTGCAGGTCATCTACAACCGCAACAGTCGCGTGATCCCGCTGCTGCTCGTCGCGGTCGTCTGGTACACGATCATCACCACCGTGCTGAGCATCGCGCAGTACTACATCGAGCGGCACTACGCCCGCGGCACGGTGCGCGTGCTGCCGCCGACGCCCGTGCAGCGGGCCCGCCACTGGATCGCCGTGCAGTGGGCGCGTCTGGGCGACTCCGAGACCCGTCCGGCCCCGCTTGTGGGGGTCGATGCCCCGGTCGTCGCGAAGGCGACGTTCCAGGGTTCGAGCAACGACGCGAAGTTCGGAGGGCGTTGACATGCGCACTGACACCATCACCGCTGAAATCGGCCCCACGACCGCTACGCGCGGGCTCGTCGAGATCCACAACGTCCACAAGAGCTATGGCGGCGTCGAGGTGCTGCGCGGCATCGATCTGACCGTCGAGCCGGGCGAGGTCGTCGCGATCCTCGGGCCGAGCGGCTCGGGCAAGTCGACGCTGCTGCGCACCATCAATCACCTCGAGAGCGTCGACCGCGGCTCGGTCACGGTCGACGGCCAGCTGATCGGCTACGAGCTGCGCGGCGGCAGGCTCTACGAGCTGCGCGAGCGGGAGGTGCTGGAGCGGCGGACGCAGATCGGCATCGTCTTCCAGAACTTCAATCTCTTCCCGCATCTGACCGCGCTCGAGAACGTCACCGAGGCGCCGATCGCCCTGGGGCGGTTCTCGAAGGACGATGCCCGCGAGCTCGCGCTGGGGCTGCTCGACCGCGTCGGCCTCGCCGACAAGGCCGAGCACTACCCGCGTCAGCTGTCGGGCGGACAGCAGCAGCGCGTCGCGATCGCCCGCGCGCTGGCGCTCAAACCCAAGGTGATCCTGTTCGACGAGCCGACGAGCGCGCTCGACCCGGAGCTGGTCGGCGAGGTGCTCGACGTCATCCGCGACCTCGCGCAGCTGGGCACGACTCTCATCATCGTCACGCACGAGGTCGGCTTCGCCCGTGAGGTGGCCGACCGCGTCGTGTTCCTCGACGGCGGCCAGGTCGTCGAGCAGGGCCCGCCCGCCGAAGTCCTCGTCACACCGAAGCACCCCCGCGTCCAGGACTTCCTTGCGAAGGTCCTGGCCTGACCCAGAGATCTCGATACCGAGTCTTCACCCGAGAGAAGGAAACACAGCAATGGCACTGAGCAAGAAGCAGGGCATCGCGATCGGCGTCGGCGTCGTCGCGGTGGCCGCGATCGTCGGCGGCGTCGTCTGGGGCGTCAACCAGAACGCCCCGGCCGAGGCGGCCGCCCCCGACGCGACCGAGGAGTCGGCGAACGTCGCGACCGACGACATCCAGTGGGTCCGCCTCGACGAGCCCGTCGCCGAGGCGGTCGAGGCGCTCGAGGCGAGCGGCTTCGAGCCGGTCGAGCCCGGAAAGCTCACCGTGGCGCACTCCGCCTACGTCCCGCCGCTGGGCTACATCCCCGAGGGTGAGACCGAGGCCGCCGGCACCGAGCCGAATATCGGCGCGCTCATCGCCGACGCCCTGGGCCTCGAGTACAACCCGGTCGTCGTCGCATGGGCGGACTGGCCCCTCGGCATCCAGTCGGGAAAGTACGACCTCATCACGTCGAACGTCACCGTCACGGAAGAGCGCAAGGAGCTCTACGACTTCGCGAGCTACCGCGAGGACCTGCTCGGCTTCTACGTGAAGAGCGACAGCGACATCGAGAACATCGAGGAGGCCGCCGACATCTCGGGCCTCACCATCGCGGTCGGCTCGGGCACCAACCAGGAGCAGGTGCTGCTCGCCTGGAACGAGGAGCTCGAGACCGCCGGCGAGGAGCCCGCCGAGCTGCAGTACTTCGACGACAACGCCGCGACCGTGCTGGCGCTGCAGTCCGGCCGCATCGACGCGACGTTCGGGCCGAACGCGACGTCGGCGTGGTCTGCCCGCGAGACCGGTGACACCAAACTCGTCGGCCTCGTGCCCGGCGGCTGGCCCCTGACCGCGAACATCGCCGCCGCGACGGCCAAGGGCAACGGGCTCATCGAGCCGGTGGGTATCGCGCTCAACCATCTCATCGAGAACGGGCAGTACGACGAGGTTCTCAAGATCTGGGACCTCGAATCGGAGCGTGTCGACGAGAGCCTGATCAACCCGCCTGGACTCCCCAAGTCCTGACGCATCTGCGCCGGCCGGGTCCTCCGCGGGTCCGGCCGGCGCCACGCGTCTCCGTTGCCATCCGCTCGTGTCCGTCTGAGGGAGCACCGATGTCCCGCGTCCCGCTCACCGATCCGCCGTCTTCTTCCGCTGCGGAGACGGATGCCGGAGCCCGCCGTCTCGCACCGGGTTACGGTCGATGGGTGCACAGCTCTTCCCCCGACCAGGGCACCGTCCCCTCGCCTGACCAGACCGCCGAGGCGGCATCCCACTCCGCCGACTGGACCATCCGGCTCGTCCGCCCCGAGGAGTACGAGCGCGCCGGCGATGTCACCGCGGAGGCCTACCTGTCGAGCTACGGCGAGCTGTCGGACGAGTACGTGGCGTCGCTGCGCGACGTCGCCGGCCGAGTTCAGGACGGTGACGTCTGGGTCGCGGTCGACGCCAACGGCGACATCCTCGGCACCGTGTGGGTCGCGCGAGAGGGCAAGCCGCTCGCGGACATGGCTCAGCCCGGCGAGACGGACTTCCGCCAGCTGGCCGTCGCACCGGTCGCACGGGGACGAGGCATCGGCGAGGGTCTCACCCGGCACGTCATCGAGCTCGCGCGCGAGCGGGGCTCGCACCGCGTCGTCATGAACAGCGGGCCCGAGATGACCGGCGCCCACGCGCTCTACGCGAAGCTCGGCTTCCAGCGGATGTCGGAGCGCGAGGGGCTGTGGGAGGTGCAGCCCGGCCGGTGGATCGAGCTGTACGCGTTCGGCTACGACCTGGCTCCCGTGCTCCGCTGACATCTCGCGGGGCCCGTGAACGCCCGGCATCCCGTGGGGGGCACCGGCAGTACACGTCACACCAGGACCTTCCCCAGGCGGGACGGTGGGGGTGGAATGGTGTGGCGGCCGCGGAGGCAGCGCAGACCGCAGGAAGGCAGGACTGATGAGCACGCGGAAGCAGCCGAAGACGCCCACCGTGAAGGGGCCCGACGAATGGTTCACCGGCGACGTGTACTTCAACGCGTACTACGCCGGTGAGGAGCCCTCCCGTGCGCGGCTGAATCTCGTCAGGTTCACCCCCGGTGCGCACACGGCGTGGCACACGCACGCCGTGGGGCAGACCCTCCACGTCACCGAGGGCCGTGGATACGTGCAGAGTCGCGGTGAGGACGTCATCGAACTGCATCCCGGCGACACCGTGTACACCCCGGCGGGGGAGTGGCACTGGCACGGCGCGACCGGGGACGACTTCATGTGCCACCTGGCGATGTGGGAGGCGCCGGCCACAGGGGAGCCGGAGACCGTCTGGGGCGACAAGCTCGCGCCCGGCGAGTACCCGCGCAGCAGCCGCGAGAGCGCGTCGTGACCGCCTGGACCGCGGACGAGCTCCGCCGGATCGGCGGCGCCACCGAGCTGCGCGTGACGTCGCAGCGGCCGGACGGGACACTGCGGCCCTTCACCACGATCTGGCACGCCACCGTCGGCGACACGCTCTACATCCGCTCCGCCCGTGGGCCGGAGAACGGATGGTTCCGCCGGGCGCTGCGCTCCGGCCAGGGTCGGATCAGCTCCGGCGGCGTCGAGGTCGACGTCACCTTCCGCCTTGCCGACCCCGAGGTGCGTCCGAGCCTCGACAGCGCCCTCCATGCGAAGTACGACCGGTACGGGCCAGGCCCCGTCGGAGCCATCACCGGCGACGACGTCCTCGAGACCACGCTCGAGGTCCTGCGACGCTGAGATGACGCGACGGCCGTCGGCGTCGGGTCCATGGCCCGACGCCGACCGCCCCGCCCCGGATCGCGCCTCGCCAATTTTGTAGAAACAGGCGACAACCGGCCGTTTTGCGCCTACCCTTGGCCTGGCGCCCCAGACCCCCGGCGTTCACCTCGGCACACAGGCCTCCGCGCGAGCCCGCTCCCTCGGCTCGTCGACGTTCCGACCCTGTGCTGCCGCACGCGGCCATCGGCAGGGATCGGACATGACGGAGCAGGACTACTCGTTCGGCAAGGCGCTGTTCGGACGACGCTGGCGAGCGATCGCGCCGATCTTCGACTGGGTCCGCAGGGCGTGGCACCAGGCGCTGCCGTCGGGGCGCGACTCGATACGGTGACGTCCCGCTCCCCGGATAATGAGGGAGTGGAGCCGTGGGAGATGCGGGAGTGGTACGCCGAGTACCTCGACGCCTGCAACAGGCACGACATCGACGCCATCCGCTCGTTCGTCGATCCGTCGGTCCGGCGCGCCCATCTGCCCGGTGGGGCCGAGGCGTGGGTCACCGATATGGCCGACCTGTTCCAGGGCTTCCCCGACTGGCGGTGGCGCCGCATCCAGCTCGTCGTGGAGGACGACCGCGTCGCCGCCCATCTGCGGGGCAGCGGGACTCATCTGGGCATGTTCCGCGGTATCGCGCCGACGCGGCGGCACGTCAATGTCGCCGAGTTCGCGATGTACCGTGTGACCAACGGGCGCATCGCCGAGTTCACCGGTTCCGAGAACGATCTCGAAATGCGCACGCAGCTCGGCAGGTCCGAGCGGTAGCCGACATCGCCCACGCCTCGCGGGCGTCAGGCGACGGCGAGCTCGTGGGTGCGCAGCCCGTGGGGGTCGGCATCCGTCCACAGCGCCGTCGGGAACTCCCGTCGCAGCACAGGGGCGACCTCGTCGGCGAAGCGCTCGAGGATCTCGAGCTGCCGACCGAACGGCACGGTCGTCGGCAGGCTGATGGACTGCAGGTCGTGCCCGAGCCGCCCGTGGAACCGGGCGATCTTGTCGATCACCTGCTGCGGCGTGCCGACGAGGGCCGGACCCTCGGCGACGGCGTGCTCGATGTCGCGGAACGGGGTGTTGTTCCCGGGCACGTTGGTGGCGGCCACGATCGCGTTATACACGGGACCGTACTGGCGGATCGCCTCCTGGGTGGTGTCCGCGATGAAGAGAGCCCCGGAGCCGGCGGCGACGAACGCGCTCGCCGGGTCGTGGCCGTGCCGCGCGAACTCGGAGCGGTAGTGGTCGACGAGCACGCCGTAGTTCTCGAGAGGCTGGATGGCGTTCGCACTGAACAGCGGGTCGCCGAAGCGGGCGGCGAGTCCGGCCGAGAAGAGCGTCGTGGCAGACCCGTGCCAGACCCGCGGCGCCCCGGCGAAGGGTCGGGGCAGGGTCGTCACGCCGGTCAGCGCACGGGTGAACTCGCTACCCGGCCAGGTGACGTCCTCCTCGCGCCAGAGGGTCCGCAGCAGCTCGTACTTCTCGGCGAGCAGCTCCCACTGATCATCGATGTCGAGCCCGAAGAGCGGGAACTGGGGGACCTCGTTGCCTTTGCCGATCGTGATCTCGAGCCGGCCGGCCGACAGCTGATCGATCGTGGCGTAGTCCTCCGCGACGCGGACGGGGTCCAGCACCGAGAGCACCGTGACGCCCGAATTGAGACGGATGCGGGAGGTCCGGGCCGCGATCGCACCCAGCAGCACCGTCGGCGACGATGAGAGGAAGTGCCCCGCGTGGCGCTCGCCGATGGCCACGGCATCCATTCCGAGTTCTTCGGCACGGATCGCCTGCTGCAGCGTCTCGGCGAACCGCTCGGACGGCGAGACCTGGCGACCGGTGATCGGGTCGGCGCGATACGGGACGATGTCCAGGAGCTGGAACCTCATGCGGCCACCCCCGGCGCGACGAGCGCATCGGTGGAGCGCACGCGCGTGAGCGGCGTCTTCTCGCCGGCCTCGATGCCGATCGGCAGGCGGTTGCCCTCCGGCGGCAGCGGGCACGTCGCGAAGTCGGTGTACGCGCACGGGAGGTTGACGGCGCGGTTGAAGTCGATCGCGGTCCAGCCGTCGGCGTCCGGGGTGTCGACACCCACCGAGCGGTTCGCGGCGTACGTGGTGAGCCCGCTCGTCGCGTCGGTGAACAGCACGAGGAGGGCGCCGGGCGCCTTGCCGTCGAACGCGGTGAGCGTGAAGTCCTCGCCGCGCCACGAGAACTCGAGCACGCCGGGGGCGTCGTAGACGTGGGTGAGGCCGTCGACGGCGGCGCCCACCTCTGTGGGGAGGGGTGCGTCGAACGGGCGGAAGCGCGCGGCCACGCGCCAGCGTGGATTGGGCAGATACGTCGGGGTGCCGGGGTACTCCGCGAGGAACGGGTGGTCGGCGCGACGCGGCCGCAGGATCGTGTGCCCACCGCGCTGCGCGATCTCTACCGCACCGGCGATGGCGCCGTCGGTGAAGCCGGGTGTGATGCTGCTGCGCTCCGGGAGCTCACCGAAGGTGTGGCGCCCGGTGATCGTCACGCCGTCGAGCGTGAGGCTCTCACCCTCGGCGAGCTCGACGACGACGCCGTCGGCTTCGAGGCTCCATGTTCCCGGTGCTCCCGGCAGTGTGGTCGGCTCGGAGCCCAGCCAGTGCAGGCCGGTGATGGCGAAGAACCCGAGCGCGTCCGCCCGGTGAGTCTCGTGGCCGCGGTGCCAGGCCTCCCAGTCGCGCCCGAACTGGGCGCGGTCGATGTCGGTATTGAGGGTGGTGGTCATGTCGTCCTCGGTTCTCGTGGTGGTCAGGAGACCGGCACCGGCGCGGACAGCGCCGATCCCGGGATCGCGTCGATGAGGCGTCGCGTGTACTCCTCGCTCGGAGCGCCGAGCACGCGCGAGGTCGCACCCTGTTCGACGATGCGCCCGTGCTGCATCACGGCCACACGGTCGGAGATCTCGCGCACGACGGCGAGGTCGTGGCTGATGAACAGGTACGACACCCCGACGTCGCGCTGCACGGCCGCGAGCAGATCGAGGATCTGCGCCTGCACCGACACGTCGAGAGCCGACACGGCCTCGTCGAGCACCACCAGGTCGGGGTGCAGCGCGAGGGCGCGTGCGATCGCGACGCGCTGGCGCTGGCCGCCCGAGAGCTCGGCGGGGCGCCGCGAGGCAGTTCCCGCCGGCAGCGCGACCTGGTCGATGAGCTCGCGCACGCGGCGCGCACGCTCGGCCTTGCCGACGCCGTACGCGTGCAGCGGCTCGTCGATCACCTCGGCGATGGTGAACCGCGGATCGAGCGATGCGAAGGGGCTCTGGTAGACGAGCTGGAACCGGCGCCTCAGCGTGCGCAGCTCCTCCCGGGTCGCGGCGACGATGTCGTTGCCGTCGAATCGGATGCCGCCTGCCGTCGGCTTCTCGAGCCGCAGCGCGAGTCGCGCCGTCGTGCTCTTGCCCGACCCCGACTCGCCGACGATCGCCAGCGTCTCGCCGCGGTCGATGCGGAACGACACGTCGTCGACGGCGATCAGCTTCTCGCGTCCGGGGAGCGGGAACTCCTTGCGGAGGCCGGTCACCTCGAGGAGCGCGGGTGCCCCGGCATCCGTCGCGGGCCGCGGCGCACGCTCGGCGGTGCGCGCGGCGCCCGACTCGGTGCCTCGCGAACCCGCGGTCGTGCGCAGTCCCGGCGCCGCCGCGATGAGCGCGCGCGTGTACGGATGCCGCGGATCCTCCAGCACCCCGCGCGCGGGGCCTGTCTCCACGATCTCGCCGTGCTGCATCACGATGATGCGATCGGCGCGGTCGGCCGCGACGCCGAGGTCGTGCGTGATGAGCAGCACCGCGGTGCCGAGCGTCGATGCGAGCGTGTCGATGTGGTCGAGGATCTGCTTCTGCACCGTCACGTCGAGGGCGCTCGTCGGCTCGTCGGCGATCACGAGCTGCGGCTCGGCCGCCAGCGCCGTCGCGATGAGCGCGCGCTGCTTCATGCCGCCCGAGAACTGGTGCGGGAACTGACGTGCGCGGGCCTCCGGCTCGCCGATGCCGGCGAGGCGCAGCAGCTCGATCGCCTGCGCGTCGGCGGCGCGCCGGGTGGCGAGGCCGTGGACCACGAGCGGCTCGCCGACCTGGCGACCCACGCGCTTGACGGGGTTGAGGCTCGTCGTCGGATCCTGCGGGATGAGGCCGATACGGCGGCCGCGCACCTCGCGCCACGCCCGCGGCGACAGCGCGGTGAGGTCGGCGCCGCCGAAGCGGATGGTGCCGGCATCCACCGAGGCGTTCCCGGCGAGCAGGTGGATCACCGCGTGGGCGGTCGTGCTCTTGCCCGACCCGGACTCCCCGACGATGGCGACGACCTCGCCGCGGTCGACGGTGAAGCTCACCCCGCGGACGGCGGGGCGCGGCACGCCGCCGATCGCGTACGACACCGACAGGCCGGACACCTCCAGCAGCGCGGTCATCGGAGGCCTCCGTTGCGCTCGAGGGCGCGCGAGATGCGGTTGGCCGACAGCACGACCGCGACGATCACGAGCCCCGGAAGCGTGGTCAGCCACCACGCGACCGCGAGGTAATCCCGCCCTCCGGCGACCAGCGAACCCCATTCCGGCGTGGGCGGCGGGGCTCCGAAGCCGAGGAACGACAGCGACGAGATCGCGAGCACCATGACTCCGAACTCGAGCGCCGCGAGGGCGATGACCGGTCCCGACGCGTTCGGCAGCACGTGCCGGCGCAGCACGGTGTACCAGCGCACGCCCGAGACGCGAGCGGCCTCGACGTAGACGGCGGTGGCGATCTGCAGCACCTCGGCACGCATGACGCGGGAGAAGGATGCCACGCTGGCGAGGCCGACGGCGACGGCGACGTTGAGCGTGCCGAAGCCGAGCGCCGTGATCAGGGCGAGTGAGAGCAGCAGGCTGGGGATCGCCAGCAGCACGTCCATGAACCGCATGATCGCGTCATCGACGACACCGCGGAGGAACCCGGCCAGCAGGCCGAACAGCGACCCCACCGCGAGTCCCACCACGACGGCGACCGTCGTCGCGGCGAGCGAGGTCGCCGCGCCGTACACGACGCGGGCGTAGAGGTCGCGGCCGAGGTTGTCGGTGCCGAAGATGTGCTCCGCGCTCGGCGGGAGCAGGCGGTCCTGCGGCACTCCGACGATCGGATCCCACGCGGTGAACCACGAGGGCACCAGCGCCCACAGCGTCACGAGCGCCAGCACGAGGATCGACGCCACGAGCGTCGGCTGCGTGAGCACGGCGACGATGGGCTTCAGCGCGGAGCGCCGGGTCGCGGCATCCCTTCGCTCGTGCTCCAGCGAAGCGGCCGCGCTGCCTCCCGCGGGATCGGCGTCGGGATCGACGAACCCCTCGATGAACGGGTCGCGCGGCTCGATGGTGCGCGCGGGGGCGGAGAGCACGTTCTCAACGGTCATGGCTGCTCCTGTCAGGCCGCGACGAACGCCGTGCGGGCGAGCGTGATGCGACGGTCGATGAGGGGGTAGACGAGGTCGACGACGAGGTTCGCGACGACGAAGACGAGGGCGGCGAAGACGACGACCGCCTGCACGACCGGCACGTCGCGGTTGTTGACGGCGGTCACGACGAGGCGGCCGATGCCCAGGCGGGAGAACACGGTCTCGGTGACGACGGCCCCCGAGAGCAGTCCGCCGATGAGCACGCCGACCATCGTGAGCGCGGGGATGGCCGCGTTGCGGAAGGCGTGGCCCAGCTGCACGCGACGCTCGCTCGCACCCTTGGCGCGCACGATCTCGACGTACGGCTGCGCGAGTGTGGACCGCAGGCTCCTGGACAGCAGCTGCGCGATGAACGCCCCGGAGGGGATCGCGATCGTGACGGCCGGCAGTACGAGGCTCTCGAACCCCTCGTCGCCCATCGAGGGGAACAGCCGCAGCCGGAACGAGAACGCCTGCAGCAGCAGGAGCCCGATCCAGAACACGGGGACCGAGACGCCGAGGGGCGGCAGGGACGAGAGGATGTTGCGCACCCACTGGGCCCGGGCGAGCGAGGCCGCCAGCGCCAGAGTGATGCCGAAGACGACCGACAGCGCGAACGCGAACGCGGTGAGCGCGAGCGTCGGCGGCAGGGACTCGAGGAGCAGATCGGATGCCGGGCGCCCGGTCTGCGTCGACGTTCCGAAGTCGCCGGTCAGCGCCTTGCCGAGCGCGGCGAGGTACTGCTCCCACAACGGGCGGTCGAGCCCGAGCTCGCTGCGCAGCTGCGCCACGAGCGCGGGGTCGATCGCCTCCTGGTCGCCGCCGCCCGCGAACAGCGTCGCGGCGTCACCCGGAAGGAGATAGAGGATGAGGAACGAGATCGTGTAGGCGGCCCACAGGACCACCAGGCCCTGCCCGATCCTCCGGGCGATGTAGCTCCCCCACATGGTCTCGCTCCTCATCCTCTCGATGCTCTTCGCAGGCTCTACTCGGCGATCCAGGCGTCGTAGAAGTCCAGGCGGCTGGACGCCTCGAACGTCAGCCCCTGCACCTTCGACGCGGCGGTGATGGTCGTGGAAAGCTGGTAGATCGGGATCGAGTAGCCGCCCGTGACGAGCAGGCCCGCGGCCTCGTCGACGACCTTCTGGCGCTCGGCCGGGTCGATGATCGCGGCCTGCTCGTCGAGCAGCTCGTCGACCTCGGCGGGCTCGGTGCGCTTGGTGGCGTTGTTGGTGCCGCTGACCGAGAACACCGTGCGCAGCACGTCAGGGTCGGCCCGGGTCAGGTTGCCGTACGAGAAGTCGTACGTGCCGTCGGCGTTCGCGGCCGTCACGTCGGCGATGCTCGCGAAGGTGAGCTGCAGGTCGACGCCGATCTGGCGCAGCTGCTGCTGTACGAGCTCGAGCACCTCCTTCGGCGACTGCCAGTAGGTCACGTGGAAGCTGAGCTTCTCGCCGTCCTTCTCGCGGATGCCGTCTTCCGCCTCGGTCCAGCCCGCCTCGTCGAGCAGGTCGGCGGCGCCCTCGGGGTCGTACTCGAGCACGTCGCTGAGGTCGGTGAAGTACGGCGTCGACGACGCGAGCGGCGACACGGCGGGTAGATCGTCCGGGCCGAGCAGCGTCGACGTGATCTGCGCGCGGTCGATGCCCTTCTGGATCGCGAGGCGCACGCTCTCGTCGGCGAGCTTCTCTGTCGACTGGTTGGCGTAGAGGTTGTACACCGACCCGGGGTTCGCGCGGTTGAGCGACCAGAAGTCGCCGGATTCGAAGAGCACGGCGTCGGCGGTCGCGATGCCGGTGGTGGCGTCGATCTGACCCGACTGCAGGCTGCCGGTGCGGTTGCCCGACTCGGGGATCACCTTGTACGTGATGGTGTCGAGGTACGCCTCACCGGTGTGGCCGGCGGTCGACGGACCCCACTCGTATCCCTCGCGGCGCTCGAGCACGGCGCCCTCGTTGGGCGTGTAGCTCTCGACCGAGAACGGACCCGAGCCGACGAAGTCGCCGAGGCAGCGATCCGCCTGGCTGACGGCGGCCGTCGCGGGCGACAGCAGACCGAGCGAGAACGTGGAGGTCGCCTGCAGGAACTGCGCGCTGGGCTCCGAGAAGTTGACCGTCACGGTGTGCTCGTCGACGACGTCGATGCTCTCGAGGTCGGCGAGATACGACGAGCCGAGCGTCGCCTTCGCACCGAGGGCGACGATCGCCTCGAAATTGGTCTTGACGGATGCCGCGTCGATCGGCTCGCCGTCGGCGTACGTGGGCCCCTCCTGCAGCGTGAACGTGAAGCTCGTGGCGTCGTCGTTCACCTCGTAGTCCTCGGCGAGCCACGGCAGGACGTCGCCGGTCTCGGGGTCCTGGATCGTGAGCGAGGCGACGGTCTGCCGCGCGATCGCGATCGCGTCGTTGTTGCCGACCTGCTGGGGGTCGATGCACTGGCTGTCGACGGAGATCGCGAAGGTCAGGTCGCCGCCGGTGACGGGCTCCGCTTCGGCGGATGCGGTCGGGGCGGCGTCGCCGGCGCCGGTCGCGCACGCGGTGAGCGCGAGCGCGACGACGCCGATCGCCGCGAGGGCGGCGGTACGGGGTCGGTTGAGCGACATGGGGTCTCCAGAAAGCTGTGGCGGGCGGGTCGCGGCAGGCTGCCGGGCTCGTGGCTTCAGCGTCTCCGAGCAGCCCGGCGCACCGCGATCGGCTCCGTCACACGGCGGAAATCGGGGTCGCGGGTGTTCACACGCCGTCACGCGGCGTCATACGCCGCGCCCCCGGGCGGGTCAGGGGGCGACGGGCACCGACACCCCGAGGCGCGCGGCGATCGCCCCCGCGACCTGGTCGGTCTGCCGCAGCGACAGGGAGTCGGCGGCCGGGCGGGTGAACGCTCCGGTTTCGGTCTGGGACGTGAAGGGCCCGATGGCGAACAGCGTGTCGTGCGCCGAGTCGTCGCGGCGCAGCACGCGCCCGTCGTCGCTGACGCGCACGCGGCCGAGCGACCCGTCGTACTCGGCATCCGTCACCCGCAGCTCGCTGCCGTGCACCGTCGCCAGCTCGCGCAGCGCGTCGTTCGTGCTCAGTGCGGCGTCGGCCGCGGGCAGCCACGCGTCGACGAGCGCCCCGGTGACAGTCTCACCGGCCATGCGAGTGCTGGATGCCGTGAACCCGCCCGGCCCGGCAGCCACGACGATGCCGGGTCCCAGGAAGCGCACCACTCCGGCGTCCGAGAGTGCGAGCAGCTCCTCGAGCCGGTGCGGCGGTGGCCCGCTCGCCAGGTAGCTGAAGAACGTGTGCCACCGCACGGGAAGGCTGTGCGCCCGCGACCGGGCGTTCCAGCGCTCCTTCGGGATCTCCGACAGTGCCATGAACGACAGCAGCGCGGCGATGAAGACGCCCTGCGCCGGACTGCGCTCCTGGGTGGTCCGCAGCTGCAGGTCGTCGGCGATGTGCGTTCTGACCCGCCGCTGCACGTCCTCCGCGTCGCGGAACCGCGCGTCGGCGAGCGGCCGGTCGAACGCCGCGACGTCGAACCGGTCCAGCGGGTCGGGGACGACCGCGGCGATCGCGTCGCGGAGTGCGGGCGAGTCCCACGCGTGGCGGCGCAGTGCGGGGCGGAACGCCGCCCAGGTGCTCGCGACGCGATCGGGGTGTCCCGTGAACAGCTCGCGATAGTGCCCGTGGAGCAGCTCCGCGGCGACGAGCGGCCAGACGTCCTCGTCGAAGTCGATCGGGTGGCCCGACGCGACGAGCGCCGCGACGGCTTCGGGCGTCAGCACCTCGCGCTGCGGCGGGTCGCCCTGCAGTGCCGAGGTCACCTTGGACCGGTAGGGAACGCCCCGGCGCGAGCCGAGGTGCAGCCGCGGCTCACGCCCCGATGCCAGGTAGCGCAGGCTGCCGTCGCCCGCCCGGTCGAACCGCCCGCCGCGCCCCTGGGTCAGGAGGACCACGAGGTCGACGGCGGCCAGGCCCATGCCGCGCACGATGACGTCGGCGCCCTCCGGAATGACAGAGAGGTCGGCGTCGGCGGTGAACGCCGGCGGCACGTACACGAGCCCATAGCGGGCGGATGCCGTCGCCAGCGCCGCCGACGCCGGGTCGAGGTCACGCTCGGTGTGGCCGAGGCAGTAGGCGACGGCATCCGACACGATCTCGGTGCCGCTCGCCAGCACGACGAGATGGCGTCCGCCGGAGGACGGGCGGACCGTCGCCACGGTGTCGGCGTGCTGCCGGATGGTCACGCCGGCCGGCGCGCTCGCCGCCGTGGTGCGGAAGAACCAATCGAGGTAGTGGCTGTGCAGGCGCCGGGTCGGAAACCCGTCCGGACCCAGCGCCCGCGCCTCGGCCGCCGACAGCTCGTCCAGGTCGACGTCTGGCAGCCCGCCGGCACGCCACTGCTCTATCCACTCGCTCAGCGACGGGCCGGGACGCACGGGGCCGTCGATGGTGCAGCTGTCGTCGGTGAACACCGTGACGTCGCGCGTCATCGAGTTGAGCTTGAGCAGCGGCGACTGCGCGCGCCGCCAGATGCGGCCCGCGCCGGGCGGGTGGGGATCGACGAGGTCGATGTCGAGCAGCGTGTGCTCGTCGGTGCGCGCCAGCAGGCGCTCGAGGAGCATGATCGCCCGCGGGCCGGCACCGACGAGCAGCAGGCGCGCGCGGTCGGTCATCGCGTCGCGAGCGCCGGCGTCGCCCGGGGGGCGGGCAGCCCGAGGAGATCACGGAGCGTCGCCCCCTCTTCGTACGACCTGCGGTACGAGCCGCGCTCCTGCAGCAGCGGCACGACGCGCTCGGCGAACTCGTCCAGGCCGTGCGGCGTCAGATGCCCGACGACCGTGAACCCGTCCGTCGCCCGCTCCTGCACGTACCGGTCGATCTCGGCTGCGATCCGCGCGGGCGTGCCGACGAACGTGGGGGTGGCAGTGAGGCGGATGACCGTCTCGCGGATGCTGAGCCCCTCGGTCTCCGACAGCTCGCGGAGCTTCGCGATGCGCGCCCGCACCGCGGCATGCCGGTTCGCCCAGCCGCGCGCCGTCTCAGATCCCGTGTCGGGCTCGACGTCGGGGAGCGGTCCCTCCGGGTCGTACCCCGACAGGTCGCGCCCCCAGACCTGTTCGACGTACGTGAGGGCGACCTCGGGGCGCACCTGCTGCAGGGCGACCTGCCGCGCCCGGTCGCGGGCGTCGTCGTCGGTGTCGCCGATGGCGAAGGTGGCGGCGGGCAAGATCTTGAGCGAGTCCTCCTCGCGGCCGTGCCGGCCGAGGCGTCCCTTGACGTCGTCGTAGAACGCGCGGGCGTCGTCGAACCCGGTGTGCAGCGAGAAGATCACCTCGGCATGCTCGGCGGCGAAGGTACGGCCGTCCGCCGAGTCTCCGGCCTGCACGATGACCGGGCGTCCCTGCGGCGAACGGGGCACGTCGAACAGCGCGTCGACGTCGAACTGCGGGCCGCTGTGACGGAGGCGGGCGGGCACGCCGTCATCGAGGAAGACGCCGGTCGCGGCATCCGCTCGTACGCCGTCCTGCGGCCACGAGTCCCACAGCTCCTTCGCGAGCGCCGCGAACTCGCGGGCCCGCTCGTAGCGGTCGGCATGGTCGAGGTAGCCGCCGCGACGGAAGTTCGCGCCGTGGAAGGCGTCGGAGCTCGTCACGGCGTTCCAGCCGGCGCGGCCGCCCGACAGGTGGTCGAGGGTCGCGAGCTGACGGGCCAGCTCGTAGGGCTCGTTGAACGTCGTGTTCAGCGTGCCGACCAGCCCCACGTGCTCGGTGATCGCGGCGACGGCGGCGAGGATCGAGAGCGTGTTCGGGCGGCCGAGCACGTCGAGCTCGTGGATGCGTCCCTTGTGCTCGCGCAGCCGGAGCCCCTCGGCGAGGAAGACGTAGTCGAAGAGACCACGCTCGGCGGTGCGGGCGAAGTGCTCGAACGAGGCGAAGTCGATCTGGCTGCCCGCCGTCGGGTCGGTCCAGACGGTGGTGCTGTTGACGCCGGGGAAGTGCGCGGCGAGGTGGACCTGGCGTACGGGGCGGCTCACAGCGCGAACTCCACTTCTCGGGCATGGCGTGGCTCAGGGTCTCGGACGTAGCGGCTCTCGGGTCGCGCGAGGTCGAGTCGGGCACGCAGCGTGCCCCCGCCGTCGTCCTCGCGGAGGGTGCGCGTCGCGCGCAGCAGCGGGACGACCCTCTCGGCGATCGCGGCGACGTCGGCGGGCTGGCGGGCCGGGCGCAGGCGGACGCCGTCGACGCCGGCGCCGGCGAGCTCCCGCACCGCGTCGGCCACGTCGCCGGGGGTGCCGACGACGATGCGGGCGTCGGACACGAGCGGCGACCCGTCCCACTCGTCGAGGCGCGCGGCGGCACTGCGCGCGGCGGCCCCGGTGTCTTCGACCAGCACGAGCAGGTCGGCGTAGACGCGCAGCGGCTCGCCGCCGGTGCGCAGCTCGTCGGCTGCCGCGTCGAGCTCCGAGCGGATGCCGGCCAGCCCGGCGTCGTCGTGGGGCGTGACGTAGACGAGATCGGCGTGCTCGGCGGCCAGGCGGTAGGGCACCGTCTGGTGCGCGAGCACCGTGAGCAGCGGCCGGCCCTGGGGCGAGCGCGGCACGATGGAAGCCCCGGTGACCGAGAAGAACTCGCCCTCGAACTCGATGTCGTGCACGCGGTCGGCGTCGACGAACCGGCCGGTCGCGGCATCCCGGATGATGGCGTCGTCCTGCCACGAGTCCCACAGGCGCGACAGGACATCGGCGAACTCGCCGGCCTCGCGGAACGCCGCGACGATCTCGGGGGAGTCCTCGACCCGGCCCGACACCGGGATCGCATCGACGCCTGAGGCGCGCCGGCCGAAGTTGGCGCGCTCCGCGGCGGACGCTCCCGCGACCAGGCGAACGCCGGCGCGCCCGCGGCTGGCGAAGTCGAGGGTCTGGATGCCCGTCGCCACGTGGAACGGCTCGGGGTGGGCGGTCGTCACGGTGGGGACGAGGCCGATGCGCCGCGTCAGCGGTGCGGCGTACGAGGCGATGAGCACCGCGTCGAGCCGGCCGCGGACCCGATCGCGCCGCAGGTCGTCGACCGACTCGAAGCGGTCGGTGAGCGAGAGGGCGTCCTCGATCGTGGCGAGCGCGATCCCGGCGTCGTCCGCCGTGCGCAGCAGGTCGCGCCAGTAGGCGGGCGAGGTCAGGTCGCGGGGGCGAGCGGAGGCCTCACGCCACGCGGCGGGGTGCCAGCCCGCTCTCTCGAGGGCGATGGCGAGGTGCACCTGGTCGGTCACGTGTTCGTCCTTTCTCCGCGCGTCGCGGCGTGCGGACCACCTGACCGGGCGGTCTGGAACGGCCGCACCGTCGCCGAAGCGATCCGTGGTTCACGATCCCCTCGGTGCGCGCAGCGGTCCAGCGCCCGATGACACGGGAGGACTCACGGCGCCAGACGGCGTAACGAATCGGCTCCGCCCCCGCGGACTCAGGCCTGCTCGAGCTCGATCCGGTTGCCGCCGGCGCTCTTCGCGCGGTACATCGCGAGGTCGGCGTGGCGGAGCAGCTGGTCGGCCATGAGTCCGCTGCCGGAGGAGGCGACCGCGATCCCGATGCTCGCGCTCAAGGGCGCGGCGGATCCCGTCGGCTCGGCGCGGAAGAGGTCGAGGATCCGCTCCGCGATCTCGACCGCGTCGGAAGGCTCGCCGACCTCGCACACCACCACGAACTCGTCGCCGCCGTACCGGGCGACGAGATCGGAGGCGCGCACCGCCGTGAGCAGTCGCCGGCCCACGTCGCGCAGCATCCTGTCTCCGGCCTGATGGCCGAACAGGTCGTTCACACGCTTGAAGCCGTCCAGGTCGATGAACAGCACCGCGCAGCCGCGGCCGCCCAGGACCTCGTCCATCTGGCTCTCCAGCACTCGCCGGTTCGGCAGCCCCGTCACCTCGTCGTGCGTGGCGGCGTGCGCCAGCCGCGCCTGGAGGCGAAGGGTGGCGAGCGCTTGGCCGGCCTGACCGGCGAGGGCCTCGGCCAGCGGAGCGGCTTCGTCGTCGAACGTGCGCTCGTGGTGGAACCAGCTGATGAATGCGCCGAAGTCTGCCTCCTCGTGGTGCAGCGGCGCGGCGATGAACGCGCGGACGTCAGCGTCCCGCATCGCCGCACCGAGCCCGGGGACGAGGCGCTCGCCTTCCGCGTCGCCGACCACCTTCACGACCCGCCGTGGTGCGGCCACCATCCCGATGAGCGCATCGACGTCGATGCGGCCGCCCAGCACGTCGGGTCCGGCGACGATCCGGCTCGCCCGGTCAGGGCTGCGCAGGAGCACGGTCGACTCCTCGGCGCGATAGGCGCGGGCCGTCGTGTCGGCGAGGATCTCGGCGAGCGAGCGCTCCGTCGAGGCGGTGGAGAAGGCGACGGACGAGTCCATCACGATCTCCAGTCGCGTCCTGGTGCGATCGGCCAGCGCATACCGCCGGCGCAGATCGATCATCGCGCGGAACCGCTCGGTCGCCTCGGCCAGCATGAGCACGTCACCGGTGCCGCGACGCTGACGGGTCATCAGGACCGCCCGGTCGCGCTCTCGGGCGTGCAGCATCATCCACGGTCCCTGTGCGGCATCGGCAGGGAGCAGATCCTCGTGGGAGTGGATGAGGAACTCGCCGATCGACCTGCCGACCATGTCATCCGCTGCAGCCCCGGCCCACTCCGCGAACCACCGGTTGGCCGCGGCGATCGTGCCCGACCGATCCACTCGCACGACGCCTACGGCGAGGGCCTCCGCGCTGCCTTCGTCCACCCCATACTCCTCCCCGCGCCGTCGTCGGAGCCGGTGCAGGAACCATACCGCCCGCCCGCGCCGGGCGTCGTCCGAGGACGTCCGCGACCGGGAGCATCGGGGACCGCCTCGAAAGGCATGTCGGGGACACCCCGATAGGATGGGGTGTAACCGTCCGATAACGGGGGAGTAGCCCATGCCAGGCATCGTGATCGTCGGAGTCCAGTGGGGAGACGAGGGCAAGGGCAAGGCCACCGATCTCCTGGGTGAGCGCACCGACTGGGTGGTCAAGTTCAACGGCGGCAACAACGCCGGACACACGGTCGTGATCGGCGACGAGAAGTATGCGCTGCACCTCCTGCCGTCCGGCATCCTCTCTCCCGGCGTGAACGCCGTGATCGGCAACGGCGTCGTGGTCGACCTCGAGGTGCTGTTCGCCGAGCTCGAGGCGCTGCACGCGCGAGGACTCGACACGTCGCGCCTGCGGATCAGCGCCAACGCGCACATCATCACGCAGTACCACCGCACCCTCGACAAGGTCACCGAGCGCTTCCTCGGCAAGCGGCAGATCGGCACGACCGGGCGCGGCATCGGCCCCGCCTACGCCGACAAGATCAACCGCGTCGGCATCCGCGTGCAGGACCTCTTCGACGAGAACATCCTGCGCCAGAAGGTCGAGGGCGCTCTCGACCAGAAGAACCACCTGCTGGTGAAGATCTTCAACCGCCGCGCGATCACGGCCGACGAGATCGTCGACGACCTGCTGTCGTACACCGAGCGCCTGCGCCCGATGGTCGCCGACACCGGGCTGCTGCTCAACGAAGCCCTCGACGCAGGCGACGTCGTGGTGTTCGAGGGCGGCCAGGCCACGATGCTCGACGTCGACCACGGCACCTACCCGTTCGTGACCTCGTCGTCGGCGACGGCGGGCGGCGCGGCGACCGGCTCGGGCGTCGGCCCGAATCGCCTCGACCGCATCGTCGGCATCGTGAAGGCCTACACCACCCGCGTCGGCTCGGGCCCGTTCCCGACCGAGCTGTTCGACGAGAACGGCGACTTCCTCCGCTCGCGCGGCTTCGAGTTCGGCACCACGACCGGCCGCCCGCGCCGCGTCGGCTGGTACGACGCGCCCATCACGCGCTACGCGACTCGCATCAACGGCATCACCGACCTCGTGCTGACGAAGCTCGACATCCTCACCGGACTCGACCAGATCCCGGTGTGCGTCGCGTACGACGTCGACGGGCAACGCTTCGACGAGGTGCCGGTGAACCAGTCCGACTTCCACCACGCCGTGCCGATCCTCGAGTACTTCCCCGGCTGGAAGCAGGACATCTCGGGCGCGCGCACCTTCGAGGACCTCCCCCTCGAGGCGCAGGAGTACGTCCTCGCCCTCGAGGCGATGAGCGGCACGCGCATCTCGGTGATCGGCGTCGGCGCGTCCCGCGAAGCCGTGATCGTGCGCCACGACCTCGTCGACTGAGCGGCCGCCGTCCGACATGAGATTCCTCCTGGGCGGGTACACCGCCGACATGGACGGCCGTGCGAGCGGGCTCGGGATGCTGCTCGCCGGCGCCCCCGACGAGAACTCCGCGGGTGGCGCGCTCGCGTTCGCCGGCGATGTCGCCGCCGCCGACTCGCCGTCGTGGGTAGCACCGCACCCCGGCTCGCTGACGATGACGCCGGGCGATGTCGTCTACGCGGCGCTCGAGAACCGCCGGCAGGTACAGGCGTTCCGCCGCACGGGTGAGGCGACGTTCGTCCCGCTCGGCGGCGCCGTCCCCGCCGGCGAGGCGGTCTGCCACGTCGCAGTGTCCCCCGACGGCCGCCTCCTGATCGCGAGCTGCTGGGGCGATGGCCGGGTGATCCGGATGGACCTGGACGCCGCCGGCCGGCCCTCCTCGCCGGTCACGGCTCCCGCGGCCGTCGACCCGTACGGCCCAGACGCCGCCTCCGCCCCGGCCTCGGCCGGCGACATCGACCTCGTCGCCGCCGCCCGCGCCCTGCGGGAAGCCGCCGGCGACGAGTACGCGCACCTCGTGCCCGATCACGACGTCGCGGAGCAGGCCGAGACCGGCGCGGAGGGGGACGCAGCGCGTCCCTCGCGCGCGCACCAGGCCGTCTTCCTCCCCGGTGGGCTCATCGCGACCACCGACCTCGGCTACGACGTCGTCCGGTTCTGGCGCGACGGCGGCAGCGGCCTGCGGCCGGTGGAGCAGGTGACGCTGCCGAAGGGCAGCGGCCCGCGGCACATGGTCTGGCATCCGAGCGGCCACCTCTACGTCGTGACCGAGCTCTCGTGCGAGCTGTTCGTGCTCGCACCCTCGGTGGACGGCACCTGGCGGCTCGTCGGCGGCACGCCGCTCGGGGCGGGCACGCTTCCCGGCGACAGCGCCGCCGAGGTGGCTCTCTCGCGCGACGGCGAGTTCGTGTACGCCGGTGTGCGCGGCAGCAACACCCTCGCGACGCTCCGCGTTCGCGGCGCCGGCGACGAGGTGGCTCCGGTCGCCCTCGTCGACGCCGGCGTCGACTGGCCGCGGCACCACGTCGTGGTGCGCGACATCCTGCTCGTCGCCGGTCAGCTGTCGGACGAGGTCGCCTCGCTCACGCTCGACCTGCGCACCGGTGTGCCGGGGCGCGTGCGGCACCGCGCCGACGCGCCCTCGCCGACCTGCCTCCTGCCGATGCGCTGACGGTCGGTCGACCCCCTGCGGTTTGTATAGCCTGGTCGGGGTCGGAAGGCGGGAATGAGTTCGAACACGACGCTGAGCAGTGCGGCTCGCAGCCGTCTGCTCGGGTTCAACGGATTCGTGTGGATCTTCGGGGTCGTGGCGATCCTCCTCATCGGCGTCGCGCTGCTCCCCGGAGCCGGAGACGAGGTCTCGGTGCCCGACGACTACGGGTACGAGCCGTGGCTGAACCCCGACCCCGTGCTCGCCGACGACGAGGGCGACGGGGTGTACAGCGGCGTCGACGGCGCGATGGTGGCGCTCGACGGGCTCGACCCGGCACAGCCGCTGCTGATCACCGAGCTCGACGACACGTACGTCGGCAGAATCTCGGTCACCGGCCCCGCCGGCGAGATCCTCGCCGAGAGTGAGTACGGCGGCCCCGCCGAGTTCGAGTCGTACATCGCCACCGAGGGCAAGTGGGTCATCGTGCCGCAGGCCGACGTCGAACTCTGGATCGACGGGTTCCGCGACGAGCGCTGGCGCATGAGGATCACCACACCCCCGGTCCAGGAGCGCTCGGGCACGGTGAGCGGAATCGGCTCGGCCGTGTTCGTCCTCGGCTCGACCGCCACCACGGCGCGCATCAGCACGCGTGGCGAGGGTCGCGTGAGCATCGAGACCGTCACATCGGCGGGCGTGACCGAGGCCTTCAGCGCGAACGAGCCCACCGACCGCTCCATCGCCTGGGCCGACGGCGACCCGGTGCTGTTCGTGATCGACGCGTGGGACGACGCCGGGTGGACCATCGCCTTCCCCGACGATCCGGCGCCCGCCGCCACCGGCACGCCCACACCGGCACCGGCCCCGAGTGCGACGGCGGTGAGCCCCTGATGGCGGGCGTGGAGCGCATCCGGCGGTTCTCGCTCGTGACCTGGATCGTCGGCACCGTCGCCGTCGCGGTGATCGCCTTCCTCGTGCTGCCGCAGGTCGCCGTCGACGAGCAGACGGGCGAGGTGTACGTCGGCACCCCCGGTGAGGAGGCGTACGCGCCGTGGCTCGCCGACGAGCCTGAGGAGTACGAGATCGTCGACGGCGTGCTCCACGGCACGGCGGCGGGCGGCTTTCTGCGGATCGACGCGGACTCCGCCCTCTTCATGGTCGACAACCCCGAAGGCGAGGGCGAAGCCGACTGGGTCCGGGTCTACCAGCAGCAGGGCGTCGAGTTCGATCCCGACTCCGAGGAGTGGCAGTACCCGGGCTACCTCGGCTCGCTCTACCCCGACTCCGACATCCTGGTGCTGCCGGGTGACGAGGACGGACTCCTCTGGTTCGCACCGTCGCTCACGGACTGGACCGCCGAGGTGACGACGCCGGAGATGCTGCCGATGGGCGAGTCCGCCTCCGGTCAGGGCAACGCGGTGCTGATGTACGAGGGAGCCGCCTTGAGCGGGCGCTTCCAGCACACCGGGAGCGGCCTGTTCATGGTCGCCGTCGTCACCGTCGGCGGATGGGACCTGCTCGTGAACGAGTTCGACGAGGTCGACGTCCGCGCGTCCTGGGAGCCCACGGATCGCGTCGTGTTCCAGGTCGACGCCGACACCGGCGACGGGTCCTGGACGATCACGCTCGACACGCCGGCGGGCGACCCCGCGCCCTCGACCACCCCGACATCCACGCCGACGCCATGACGCGGCATCCCACCGACAAGGAGCAGACGTGACGTTCGCCGACACTCTCACCGAGGCGTTCAAGGCGCGCCTTCCGCTGCTGTACATCGAGACCGGCGAGGAGGTGCGGGCGATCGGCGCGATCTCGGATGCCGCCGAGACGCAGCGTCACCCGCGCGCCCTGTGGACCTGGACGGCGGCGCTCGGGCTCGTCGGCCCCGACGGCTCGTCGGTCGCGAACACCGTGAATCCGGCGCGTGCGCTGCAGCACATCGCGGGGGTCGATGCGCCCAGCGTGTTCGTCTTCTGCGACCTGCACGCCTACTTCGGCGGCGAGCACCGGGCGGGCGACCCCGCGCTCGTGCGCACGGTGCGCGAGACGGCGCTCGAGTTCCGTCACGGCGACGTGTCACGGACGCTCGTGATCACGGCCCCTGTCCGCGTCATCCCGCCCGAGCTCGACGAGGTCACGCACCTCCTCGACTTCCCGCTGCCGACCGCGGCCGAGATCCGGGAGCTCCTCGAGACGATGATCGACAACAACGCGTCGGGCGAGGGCCGGATCCGGGTGGATGCCGATGACGCCGCGCGCGAGCAGCTCGTGCACGCGGCGCTCGGCCTGTCGATGGCCGAGGCCGAGAACGCCTTCGCCCGCGCGATGGTGAACGACGGGAGCCTGTCGGCGCTCGACGTGCCGATCGTGCTCGACGAGAAGCGCCAGGTCGTGCGCAAGTCCGGGGTGCTGGAGTTCGTGCAGGCCGACATCGACCTGGACGACGTCGGCGGGCTCAACAACCTCAAGCGCTGGCTGTCGCGACGCGACGGCTCGTGGCTCGGCGACGCCCGCGCGTACGGCCTTCCGGCCCCGAAGGGCGTGCTCATCACCGGCGTGCCCGGCTGCGGCAAGTCGCTCACCGCCAAGGCGACGGCGGCCTCATGGGGGCTCCCCCTGCTGCGGCTCGACATCGGTCGCATCTTCTCGGGGCTCGTCGGGTCGAGCGAGCAGAACCTGCGCACCGCGATCGCGACCGCCGAAGCCGTCGCCCCGTGCGTGCTGTGGGTCGACGAGATCGAGAAGGGCTTCTCGAACACGACCGGCCAGGGCGACTCGGGTACGACGGCGCGCGTGTTCGGCACCTTCCTCACGTGGATGCAGGAGAAGCGGCATCCGGTCTTCGTCGTCGCGACGGCCAACAACATCGACGCCCTCCCGCCGGAGTTCCTGCGCAAGGGCCGCTTCGACGAGATCTTCTTCGTGGACCTGCCCACCTCCCACGAGCGCGAGGTCATCTGGCGCCTGCAGCTGCGTGCCCGCGCGACCGACGCCAACGGTCTGGAAGCCGTGGCAGCGGACGCCGACGCCGTCGCCGCGCTCGTCGCCGCGAGTGAGAACCACTCCGGCGCCGAGATCGAGCAGTCGGTGGTCTCGGCGCTGTACGAAGGGTTCAGCGCGCGCGGAGAGGTGACCGCCGCGGGGGTGCGGCAGGTGGTCGATACGATGATCCCTCTCGCCGTGACGCAGGCCGAGGAGGTGCAGCGCATCCGCACATGGGCGACCGAGCGCGCGGTGCGCGCCACCGGCACCGAGGACCTGGACTCCGCCGAGCTGACCGGCGCCGTCACCGAGGGTGCGCTGTCGTCGCGCCGCGGCGGCCGCACGGTCGATTACTGATCGACGACGACGGAAGGATGACGAGAGCATGGCGAAGCAGCTCGTGGTGAGGCTCCGCGCCGATGGCACCGTCGATGCGGAGACCATCGGCATGCACGGACCGGAGTGCCTCGACCACATCGAGGCGCTCGAGGCGCTGCTGGATGCCGAGACCGTCTCGTCGCGCTTCACCGAGGACTACACGAGCGCGGCGGTGCACGGCGTCACCCGGCTCGAAGCCGAGCAGACGGACGGCGCCCCATGATCCAGGTCCGCGCGGAATCACCGGGTCGAGGGGGCGAGGCCTCGCTCCTCGGCGCCGTCGCGCCTGTCCGGCGGGCAGCCGAGACGTTGCGGTGGTCACGGTTCCTGCCCGCCACCGCGGCCGAGGGCCCGGGAGTGCGCGCGGCCGTGTGGCTGCAGGGATGCGCCGTGCACTGCCCCGCGTGCTTCAACCCGCAGCTGTGGGCCGACCGCGGCGGTGTGGTCACCGATGCGCGCGCGATCGCCGAGGACTGGGTCGTGGGCGCGGCGGCCGCTGGTGCGGAGGGCGTGACCCTGCTCGGCGGCGAGCCGTTCGACCAGGCCGGGGCCGCGGCATCCGTCGCCCGGGTCTTCCGTGAAGGGGGCCTGGGCGTCATGACGTTCACCGGGTACCCGCTCGACCGCCTCACCGCATGGGCGGGGGCGGGCCGCGACGACGTCGCGGCCCTGCTGGAGGCGACCGACCTGCTCTGCGACGGACCGTACCTGCGCGATCTGCCCGACCGCGAACGCCCGTGGGTGGGCTCGCGCAACCAGGGCATCCGCGCGCTCACCGACCGGTACGCCGACGAGGTTCACCGCATCGCCGCCGAGGGCGGCGCGGACCGGCTCGAGGTGCGGATCTCCCGTGACGGCACGGTCGCGGTGAACGGATGGGCGACGGATGCCGCGCTCGCCGCCCTGCTGGACGACCTGGGTCCGCGGGCCGACAGTCCCGCTCAGATCGCGGCGGGCGCACACGAACGAACGAGAGCGGAGGCCGCGCGATGAGCGTGTCGCTGATCCTGATCCCCGCGGCGCTCGCCGCCGTCACAGCGATCACTGCCGCGGGAGGCATCGGCGCGCTCGCCCAGACTGGCGGAGTCCGCGGCGGCGACCGCGCCGAGACGGATGCCGCCGGCGAGGACGGCCCGCGGCCGGTGTCGGTGCGCACGCGCATGAAGGATCCCGACCTGCTCGCAGATGCACTCCGCGACATCGGCGCGACCGACGTCGTGCAGGACGGCGACGGCCTCACCGCCATGATCGACGGCGTCGAACTCGCGATGACGCGGTCGGCCGAGGGGGTGTGGGCGGCGCACTTCCACCGCGCCGATGGTCTGGAGCTCGCCGAGACGGATGCCGCGCTGCTCGTCGAGAAGCTGGACGCCGCCTACGCGCTGCGCGTGCAGCAGACGGTCGCGGCGCGCATCCGCGAGCGCGCGGCATCCGCCGGCTTCGAGCTCGTCTCCGAGACGCGCGACGACGAAGACACCGTCACGATGGTGCTCGATGTGAAGGACTACGCATGAGCAGCACCACCCGCGCGAAGGCCGCCGACGATGCGCCCAGCATCGGCTGGATGCTCGGCATGAGCTCGTGGATGCTGCTGACGGTCGTCCCCGGGCCGATCGTGACGTGGCTCGGATTCTCGATCATCGGGGTGGCCTCGCGCAGCCGGCGCCTCATCATCCTCGGGGTGGTGTGGGGCGCCGCAGCGATCCTCGTCAGCCTCGAGATCTGGGGTCAGTGGCAGCCGCTCGTCCGCGCGATCGTGTACCTCTCGGGCATGCTCGTCGCGCTCATGGTGAACCCGGGATGGCTGCGCACCATGTGGCAGCGGCGTCTCGACCGCGCGGAGCAGGCGGGCGCCGCGTCGTTCGGCGGGGCGGCGAGCCGCTCGTCGGGGACGGCATCGCGCACGAGCCGAAGCGCGAGCACCGCGAAAAGGCCCTCGGCGCGGTCGTCACGGCGCTCCCGGGCGGCTGCCGCACGTGCTGCCGCGGCGAAGGCTGCCGCGGCGAAGGCTGCCGCGGCGAAGGCCGCGGAGGCGGAGGCCGCCGCCGAGGCCGACGCCGCGTCGCAGGCGGCATCCGACGACACGGTCGAACTCGCGTCGGCGGTGGGCGCCTCGAGCGACGACATGATCGCCGCGCGTGAGGAGGCCGCCCCGCCGGCCGAGCCGGTCGACGTCAACACGGCGACCGCCGCCGAGCTGGAAGACCTGCCGGGCATGACGCGATCACGGGCCCGGCGCGCGGTGAAGGAGCGCGAGGCGCAGGGCGGCTTCACCTCCGTCGAGGACTTCGGCGAGACCGTCGGCCTCCAGCCGCACGAGATCGTGCGGCTGCGCCGCGCCGCCACGTGCTCTCCTCGCCCGCGCGGCGAACGCCGCTTCGGCCGGCGCGTCGACTACTGACGCGTCAGACCTTCGCGTCCTGCTTCTTGAAGAAGACCTGTTTGATGATCAGCAGGATCGACGCCGTCACCGGGATCGCGACGAGCGCCCCGATGAAGCCGAGCAGAGTGCCACCGATGAGCGCGCCGATCACGACGAGCGAGCCGGGGATCTCGATGGCCTTGTTCATGACCTTCGGGGTGAGCACGTAGGCCTCGATCTGGATGTAGATCAAGTAGCAGATGGCGAAGATCAGCGCCGCGAGCGGGCTCGTGAACAGGGCGATGACGGTCGCGACGATCCAGTACAGCACGGGTCCGATCAGGGGGATGATCGTGATCGAGAAGGCGAGCACGCCCATCAGCAGCGGATACGGCAGCCCCAGCACCAAGTGCAGGAGAGTTGCGACCACGGAGTTGAAGAACGCCAGGATGACCATTCCCATGAGGTATCCCCCGACGGAGTCGGTGATCTGGTCGGTCATGGCCCGCACGCCCGGGCGCCGGCGTGCCGGCGCGAACTGCATCAGCGAGTTCTTGATGCCGGGAAGCGAAGCGACGAAGTACAGGGTGAGGACGACGATGATCAGGCCACCGGAGATAGCCGTGGCGATGCCGGCGCCGACCTTCAGCACACCGCCGGAGATCGCCGCGATATTCGCCGGGTTGGTGATCCACTTCTCGGCGTCGGTCACCAGCGAGTTCAGCCCGGTGCCGAAGATCCCCTCGAGCCACTGGAAGAAGTCGGATTTCTGGAAGTTGTCGAGGGTGTCGGGGATGCCGGTGACGAACTGGCCGATCTGGGCGACCAGGGTCGGCACGACGAGCATCATGAGACCGACGCCGAGGATGGCGCCGGTCAGGAAGATGATGGCGATCGCCCACCCACGCTTGACCCCGTGCCTGCCCAGCCACTTGACCACCGGATCCAGGCCCAGGGCGGCGAACATCGCCAGTCCGATGTAGACGAGGATGGTCGAGATGTTGGTGAGGGCGATGCCGAGGAGGAGCGCGACCAATCCGCCGAGTGTCAGCAGCAGCCCAGCGGCGAAAGGGTTGTCGAGCCTCGCCCAGAAGGGCCGACCTTGCTGGTTGTCGGCGACGGTGAACGTGGCTGGATGGTCGCTCACGACGACCGCGGCAGCGTCGGTGCCGGCTGCCGGGGCCGCGGCCAGGGGTTCGGCGGCTTCGGCGGCGGTCGCGCCGAGCGAGGACGAGGGGTCGGTCATGCGTCACACTCTAGGGGCGGGGCGGCCCCCCGCACACGCCGGCCCGGCGATTTCACCCTGATCGTGCGACGCCCGCCGGGCGGCGTGCCGGGCCGCACCGCTCGGGTATCGTCGAGGGGCGAGGAGGACCGCCATGACCGAAGATCCCACGACGACGCTGGCGCGGCTGCGCAGCAGCATCGACAACATCGACGCCGCCCTGGTGTATCTGCTCGCCGAGCGCTTCAAGGCGACGAAGCAGGTGGGTCATCTGAAGGCCGACCACGGCATGCCCGCGTCCGACCCGGCCCGCGAGGAGCAGCAGGTCGCGCGCCTGCGGCGTCTCGCCGAAGAGGCCGACCTCGACCCCGCCTTCGCCGAGAAGTGGTTCAACTTCATCGTCGCCGAGGTCATCCGCCACCACACCGAGGCCGCCGACAGTCGCTGAGTCGCTGACGGCGGCGGAGCGACGGATGCCCCGACCCGGCGCGAGCGCGGGGTCGGGGCATCCGTTCCTCGTCGCCGGCGATCAGGGGACGGTGCGCCGCAGCGTCAGGTACGAGATCCCGCCGAGCAGCACGGTCACGAGCAGGCCCCAGGCGGCGAACCCGGCCGGTCCCTGCTGGACGATCGTCGAGATCACGTCGGTCCACATCTCGAAGCGGGTGATCGCCCAGACCGCGAGGACCAGGAGCAGGCCGACGCCCGACCAGATGATCGTCAGCACCATGGCTCCGGACCGCTTGTACACGGTCGCCGACCAGAATCCGAGCATGAAGATGAGCAGCGCCAGGACGAAGTAGAAGAACGCCGCCACGAGCGGGCCCTCCGCGACCACCCAGTCCAGGGCGAAGAAGTACCCGTTGAGGCCCCAGCCGTTCGTCGCCTCCTCGATCATGCCGCCGACGGCGAAGACCGCGGCCAGCAGCACGGCGCACATCGCGGCGGCGAGCATCGTGCCGAGGAAGAACTCCCTGCGGGTCACGCTCATCGCCTGCGAGAACGGGAACGTCAGGGTCAGCGACGAGATCCCCACGAACAGCAGCACCCAGAGAGGTGCCTGCGAGCCACCGCCGTAGAACGGTCCGGGCAGGCCCGAGCTGGCGAGGATCGCGTAGATCGCGATCGTGATCGCGAACGAGGCGCCGAGCACGATCAGCGGTACCCAGACGAAGGTCTGCTTGTTGATCAGCTGCATGCGCACGACATTGACGGTGCGGTTCATCGCAGAGCTCCTTCATCGGCGGCGGCCGCTTCGGCGGACGCTCGCTGGGTGGTGCGCACGATCAGCTGCTGCAGCGATACCGGCGCAATGTCGAGGCCCGCCGCGGCGAGCTGTGAGTGGTCGTCCGCGGTGAGCGGCCCGAGCACGGTGACCGAGGCCACGTGGCCGAGGGACTCGCGGTGGATGATCTCGCGACCGGCGACGAAGGCGTCGACGGCGGCCGTGTCGCCGACGATGTTGGCGGCACGGCCGCGCACGGCATCCGTCTCTTCGTCCATCAGGATGCGGCCGCGGTCGATCACGAGCACACGCTCGATGAGGTTGGACACCTCGTCGATCAGGTGGCTCGAGAGGATGATCGTGCGGGGGTGCTCGGTGTAGTCCTCCAGCAGCCGGTCGTAGAAGATCTGGCGGGCGACGGCGTCGAGGCCCAGATACGGCTCGTCGAAGAACGTGATCTCCGCGCGGGCGGCGAGGCCGATGATCACACCGACAGCGGAGATCTGCCCGCGGGACATCTTCTTGATCCGCGTCTTGGACGGCACCTGGAAGTCCTCGATCAATCGCTGCGCGAGCTCTTCGTCCCAGTTCGGGAAGAACAGGCGGGCGGTGGCGAAGGCGTGCTTCGCAAGCGCGTCGTCGGGGTACTTCTGGCTCTCGCGCACGAAGCACATGCGGCTGAGGATGCGCGCGTTCTCGTACGGCTGCTCGCCGAAGATGCGCACCTCGCCGCTGGTGGCGAAGTTCTGCGCCGTCAGAATCGACATGACGGTCGTCTTGCCGGCTCCGTTGCGGCCGAGCAGGCCGTAGATCGTGTTCCTCTCGATGGTGAAGCTCACGTCGTCCACCGCGACGGTGTCGCGGTAGCGCTTGGTGAGATTCTTCACCTCGATGACGTGCGTCCCGGTCGTCATCGTGGGTTCCCTTCTGTCGTGGTCGTGCCGCGTCCCGAGGCGCGGTCGCGGATGAGCAGTGCGAGGTCGTCGGGCCCGAGCCCGAGCTTGCGGGCCTCGGCCAGCAGCGGGTCGACGAAGCGGTCGGCGAAAGCGCTCCGGCGCTCGGCGAGCAGCAGGTCGCGCGCGCCCGGCGCGACGAACATGCCGATGCCGCGGCGCTTGTACAGCACGCCCTTGTCGGTCAGCATGGCGATTCCCTTCGCGGCGGTGGCGGGGTTGATTCGGTAGAACGCGGCGAGCTCGTTCGTCGACGGGGCCTGTGCCTCCTCGGCGAGGGACTCGTCGATGATCGAGTCCTCCACGCTTTCGGCGATCTGGACGAACAGCGCCCGGCCTTCTTCGATCACGTCGCTCCCGGTGAGTTGGTTACTTACTTGAGTAACTAACCATTGAAGCGGCCGGTATGTCAAGTGCCCCGAGGCGCCACCCGTCCGTCAGCTTCACGGCCCGGCCACCGCGCGAGCCGTGTTATCACGCGTGCGCGACCTACCTAAAGCGCCGATGGCTGTCCAATTTGCCCGCTCGCGGCCGTCGTGAAACGGTGGATCAGGCCCCTCATGGGGCTGTTCCCGACCAGTCCGCGGTCACGGGTGACGCCCTCACGGGGCGCCAGACCGGTGAGCGTATGGTCGGCGGCCGGAGCGCGGATCCGACATCCGCTGCGTGTACGGCCGCCACCCGGGCGCAACCGCTGCAGCTTCTGCACGGAAGCTGCCGAGGTGCACACAGTGACGCTTCCTCCTGCCATCGAGGCGAAGGGCCTCTTCAAGGTCTTCGGACGAAACCCCAAGGACGCCGTCCGGCGCCTCCGCACCGGCGCGACGCGCGCCGACGTCGCGGACGCCGGCTCGGCCGCCGTGATCGACGCGAGCTTCACCGTCCAGCCGGGAGAGATCTTCGTCATCATGGGGCTCTCCGGCTCCGGCAAGTCCACCGTGCTGCGCATGCTCAACGGACTGCTCCCGCCCACGGCGGGCGAGGTGCTCGTGCAGGGGCAGAGCGTCACGAAGGGCTCGGCGAAGGCCCTGCGCGGCATCCGCCAGCGTTCCGTCTCGATGGTGTTCCAGCACTTCGCGCTGCTGCCCCACCTGACGGTGCTCGACAACGCCGCCTACGCGCTCGAGATCCAGGGCGTCGGGCGCGACGAGCGGCGCGAGCGGGCGCGAGAGATCCTCGGCAAGGTCGGGCTCGGCGACCGTGCCGACGCGATGCCCGACGAGCTCTCGGGGGGCATGCGTCAGCGCGTGGGCCTGGCCCGGGCGCTCACCTCGGGCACCGACATCCTGCTCATGGACGAGGCGTTCTCGGCCCTCGACCCGCTCATCCGGCGCGAGATGCAGGAGCAGCTCATCGAGCTGCAGCGCGAGCTCGGACGCACCATCGTGTTCATCACGCACGATCTCAACGAGGCGATGTTCCTCGGCGACCGCATCGCCGTGATGCGTGACGGCCGCATCGTCCAGAACGGGACGCCGGAGGAGATCCTCACCGACCCGGCGAACGACTACGTCGCGCAGTTCGTGCAGGATGTCGACCGGGCACGCGTGCTCACCGCCGGCTCGGTGATGGCGCCGCCCGCCGCGACCACGCCGGTGAGCGCCGGCGTGCGCGGAGCGCTGCGGGTGATGCGCGACCTGCAGGTCGGATCCGTGTCGGTCATCGAGAACCGCAGGTTCCTCGGCACGGTGACCGATCGCGCGGTGATCCGGGCCGTCAAGGACGGTCGGACGGACCTTCGCGCGATCGTGCACACCGCCCACGCGGCGGTGCACGTCGACGACCCGCTGACGGATGTCGTCGAGCGGGCAGTGGAGCGTCCGGTGCCGGTCGCGGTCGTCGACGACGCCGGCCGGCTCGTGGGCGCCATCCCCCGCGTGACCCTGCTCGCCGCTCTCGGCAACGTGCCGCCGGTCACCCGCGAGAACCCGGTCATCGACCTGCCGGCCACGGTGCCGGCGAGCGAGATCACGCAGACGCTCGCGGCGGTCGAGCAGCCCGCGACCGCGGCGCGGGCGTCCCGCCCGGCCTCACCGACGATGGTCGCCGAACCCGGAGGCCGCCCTGTGACCGATGCCCGCGCCACGACCGAGGGAGCCGCACGATGAACGATGTCTTCCGCCTTCCGCTGGGCGATGTGGTCGAGACCGCCGTCCGCTGGATGATCGACGTGCTCGGCGGCTTCTTCGACGTCGTCGCCCTCGTCTTCAACGGCCTCTACGGCTGGCTCGACGCGTCCCTGTCGACCCCGCCGTTCTGGGTCGTGATCCTCGTGATCGCCGCATTCGCATACTGGTCGAAGGGCATGCTGCTCGCCATCGGCAGCGTTGTCGGACTGCTCGTCATCGTCGCGGTAGGGCAGTGGTCGAACGCGATGGACTCGCTCGCCCTGGTGATCCTCGCCGCCGCGGTGGCGATCGCCATCGCGGTTCCCCTCGGCATCTGGGCGGCGCGCAACGACCGCGTATCGGCGGCGCTGCGCCCCGTCCTCGACTTCCTGCAGACGATGCCCGCGTTCGTCTACCTGATCCCGGCGATGCTGATCTTCGGCGTCGGGCCCGTTCCCGGCATGGTCGCGACCATCGTGTTCGCCCTCGCTCCCGGCGTGCGCCTGACCGAGCTCGGCATCCGCGGCGTCGACCCCGAGATCGTCGAGGCGGGTCACGCGTTCGGCGCCTCGCCCGGGCGCATCCTGCGCCAGATCCAGCTGCCGCTGGCCCTGCCGAGCATCATGGCGGGCGTCAACCAGGTGATCATGCTGAGCCTGTCGATGGTCGTCATCGCCGGCATGGTGGGCGCGGGCGGGCTGGGCGGCCAGGTGGTGCAGAGCCTCAGCCGCATCGACATCGGGCTCGGCGTCGAAGCCGGCCTGTCCGTCGTGATCCTCGCGATGATCCTCGACCGCGTCACGTCCGGCTTCTCCACGCCGCGCCCGCGGACGGCTCGCCGCGCCGGTGCCGTCGTGAGTGGAACACCGGATGTGGAGACGGATGCCGCGCGCCGGGGGTCCGTCGACGCCGAGGGTCCCGCGACAGCAGGCCCGGCATCCGTCCCCGACGACGCGCCCTCCGCGCGGCCCGAGCCCGCCCACGTCTGACCCGACCCGAGAGGACTGACATGATCACGCGACGCATCATCGCCGCAGGCATCGCCCTGGCGGGGACCGCCGGGCTGCTCGTGACCGGCGCCCTCGCGCAGACCGGCGCGGGGACTGCCGGCAAGGGCCACCTGACCATCGCCGTCTTCAACGGCTGGGACGAGGGCATCGCCGCGTCCGAGCTGTGGAAGGCCGTGCTCGAGGAAGAGGGGTACACCGTCGACCTCGCCTACGCCGACCCCGCGGCGGCCTACACGGGAATCGCGCAGGGCGACTACGACCTGACGCTCGACACCTGGCTGCCACTCACGCACGCCGACTACATGGACACCTACGGCGACGACCTCGTCGACCTGGGTGCCTGGAACGACGAGGCGAAGCTCACCATCGCGGTGAACGAGGACGCCCCGATCGACTCGCTGACCGAGCTCGCCGCCAACGCCGACCTGTTCGGCAACCGGCTGGTCGGCATCGAGGCCGGATCCGGCCTCGTCACCGTGACCCAGGACGACGTCATTCCCGGGTACGGCCTGGAGGGCATGGACTTCGTGACGGCGTCCACCCCGGCGATGCTCACCGAGCTGCAGGCCGCGACGGATGCCGGACGCGACGTCGCCGTCACTCTGTGGCGCCCGCACTGGGCGTACAACGCGTTCCCGATCAAGGACCTCGAAGACCCCGACGGCCTGCTCGGCGACGCCGAGGGCATCCACACGGTCACCTCGACCGCGTTCGCCGAGGAGCAGCCCGAGGTCTCGCGCTGGCTCGAGGACTTCCGGATGGACAACGAGCTGCTGTACTCCCTCGAGGACGCCATGTTCGGCGCGTACGATGGCGACGACTACGGCCCCGTCGTGGCGGAGTGGATCGCCGACAACCGGGACTGGGTCGACGGCCTCACCCGCTGACCCCGGGAATCCCTGCCGCGGCCCCGCACCCGAAATAGGGTGTGGGCATGACGGTGGCGTTCGTTCTCGGCGGTGGGGGCGTCCGCGGCGCCGTCGAGATCGGCATGCTGCGGGCGCTCCTCGAGTCCGGCATCCGTCCCGACCTCGTCGTCGGCACCTCGATCGGCGCCATCAACGGCGCGCTCGTCGCGAGCGACCCGACGCCCGCCGTGATCGAGCGCCTGCTCGACGCGTGGACCTCCCCCGAGGCGAACGCCGTCTACGGCGACTCGCTCTTCGCGCAGTTCACCCGGCTCGTGAAGACGAAGACGCACCTGAACTCACCGGCGCCGCTGCGACACCTGCTCGAGCGGTCGCTGGGCGCCGACACCCGCTTCGAGGACCTCCCGGTGCCCCTGCGCGTGGTCGCCGCGAGCATCGAGCGCGCCGCCGAGCACGTGTTCGAGTCGGGCCCGCTGATCGAGGCGATCCTCGCGTCGGCGTCGGTGCCGGGCCTCCTGCCCCCGACGCGCATCGGCGACGAGCACTTCATCGACGGCGGCATCGTGAACTCGATCCCGATCGCTCAGGCGGTGGATGCCGGAGCCCGCACCGTCTTCGTGCTGCAGGTCGGCCGCATCGAGACGCCGCTCGTCGCGCCGCAGTCGGCGGTGGACACCGCGCGCGTGGCCTTCGAGATCGCCCGCCGCCACCGGTTCGCGCGCGACGTCGCGACGCTGCCCGAGGGCGTCGCCCTCCACGTGCTGCCCAGCGGCGGCGGGATCGACGGCGGCGACGCACTGATGTCGTACCGCCGCATGGACACCGTCCGCCGGCGCATCGACGCCGCATACGACGCGAGCCTGACGTTCCTCGCCGAGCGCGGCCTCGGCGACCGGGGGCTCGGCGGCCAGCCGCCGGCCGAGCGCGACGCCGCCCGCGGTGAGGGCGCCGCCCGCGGTGAGGGCGCCGCCCGCGGTGGGGCTGCGCACGGCGAAGCTTCGCGGGGCGAGGACGCCGCCCGCGGCGAGGCTGCGGACTGATGGGCGTGCCGCGGACCTGGGTGCGCCGCATCCTTCTGGCGCCCCTGGTGATCGTCGTGGCCGTCGTCATGCTGGTGCTCACGCCGATCTGGCTGATCCTCGCGCTGGCTCTCACGTCGTTGGTGCCCGGGCGGTTCCGGCTCCCGCGCGTTCTCTGGCTCGTGACCGTCTACCTGCTCTGGGACGCGATGCTCGTCGTCGCGATGTTCGGGCTGTGGATCGCATCGGGCTTCGGATATGCGCTCCGGCGCCCGGGCTTCGTGGCCGCCCACTACCGCCTCGGCGGCTGGGGACTGCGGGTGCTGTTCCGGATCCTCGGGGGCGTGCTGCGGCTCACGATCACCACGACGGGGTCCGATGAAGGGGCGGCGGCGCCGGGCCGGGCCGCCTTCGACCGGCTCTTCACTCCCGGCACGCCGCTCGTCGTCGCCAGTCGCCACGGGGGACCCGGCGACTCGTTCATCCTGATCCACACGCTGCTGAACGAGGTCGCCCGCCAGCCGCGCATCGTCCTGAAGTACACACTGCAGTGGGATCCGGCGATCGACATCCTGCTGCACCGCGTGCCGTCGCGGTTCATCGTGCCGTCGGGCTTCGGGCATGGGCACGCGGGGGGAGGTCTGCGGGTCGAGGAGGCGCTCGCCGAGCTCGCCACCGGCCTCGGACCCGACGACGCGTTCGTCATCTTCCCGGAGGGTGGCAACGTCAGCCCCGCTCGTCGCCGCTCGCGGATCCAGCGTCTGCGCGACGCCGGGCGGGAGGCGATGGCCGAGCGGGCCGAGGCGCTGCGGCACGTCATGGCGCCGCAGCCGGGCGGCATGCACGCCGCGCTGGATGCCGCCCCCGACGCCGACGTCGTGTTCATCGCCCACACCGGCCTCGACCGCCTCGTGACGCTCCGCGACATCTGGCGCGAGCTGCCCATGGACAAGGGCATCACCATGCGCGCCTGGCGCGTGCCCCGTGCGGACGTGCCAGACGACCTCGATGCCCGCGCCGCGTGGCTGTTCGACTGGTTCGCCCGCATCGACGCCTGGATCGACGCGCACCCCGAGGTCAGCGCCTGACCGCGCGCAGGTCGCAGCGCGTTCGAACGGTCAGCGGTGGGGTTTGGGGTGCGTCACCCGACCGGGTGCGTCGCCGCTGCCGCGTGACGGCACGGGCCACGTGGCGGCTGCCGGCGGGGTCGTGCTCGGGCGCTTCGGCGCGGGGAGCGGCTCGGCGATGGGCTCCGGCGCAGGGGCGGGGGCGGATGCCGGCGGCGCTGCGGGGGCGGACGCCGGGGGCGCCGTCGTGGTGGTCGCGGAGGGGGTGTCCGTCGTCGTGGACGTGGTCGGTCCGAGTTCGAGCATCACCTTGTTCTCGAGCACCTCGATCGCCTCGTCCGAGATCGAGAGGAGTCCGTCGAGCTCCTCGCGCACGCGCCGGTACGCGAGCTGGCGCTCCGCCGGCGTGGCTGCTTCGTCGATCGCGACGGTGAGGAGCTTCTTCGCGGTGTCGAGCCGCTTGCGCTCGACCTCGGTGAAGCTCGAGTCGCGCAGGCGCCGGGCATCGCGCTCGGCGACGTCGAAGGCCACCTCGAAGTCGGCCACCGCGTTGCGGTACTCGGCCAGCTGCTCCTTCGACAGGCGCGCCTTCGGCGATGGCGGGCGCAGGCCGTCGGCGATGCGCTTGGCACGGAGGAACGCTGCGGTGAGGGGCTGACGGCCATCGCTCATCGCCGGGAAGGCGATGATCTTCGCCACATCGAGCTCGTACTCGAGCCAGCGCGCGGTGACGCCGTCATGGGTCGCGAACAGCCGCTCGAGCTGCGTGACCTGGGTCTCGCGCGGAGCCGCCGTGGGCTCGGGCACCGCCGTCTGACCGGTGATCGGTGGGAGGGATGCCGCGGCCACGGCCTTGCCGCGCGCCGCCGCCTGTGCGGCCTTGAGCTCGGCCTTCGCGTGCATGACTTCGATGCGGCGCTGGTGGCGCCGGCGGGCACCACGCTCCCAGGCGTTGCCGACCATGCCGACAACGCCGATCAGAGGAAAGACCAGCCACCAGAAGTCGCCGAGAAAATCGAGGATCGGCTGCACTCTGTCATGCTAACCGCCTGGTGCGCCGCTGTGTCGGGCTCAGGGCACCCTGTCAGCGCGCGGATCGCCGGCGCGCGGAGGCGGCATGCGTGCGATCAGCGTCGGCAGCCGGTCGGCGATCTCGGCGATGACCGCGGCCGCGGCGGTGAGCCCGGCGGCGGCCGACGCCGCGGGCGACGCGGGGCGCGCCGCTCCGGCGACTCCGGCCTGGCGCTCGGCCTCGTCGAACGTGGACTCGAGATGGCGCACCGCCACGCGGTATTCGAGGTACTGCTGGGGCGTCGCGCGCTCGCGCAGCGTCGGGCGCTTGGCGAGAGCCTCGCGCTGCGCGCGCAGGAACGCGAGGGTCGCGGGATGCCGCACGTCGGTCATCTGCGGATACGCCAGCGCCTTGTCGACATCGGTCTCGTAGGCGAGCCAGCGGGTGTTGATCGCGTCGTGCGCGGCGTACAGCACGTCGATGGGGAGGGGATCGTGCGACGTCGCCGCGCGGTACTGGGAGTACCCCGCCTTCACGCGGGACCGGCTGGCCCGAAGGGCGAGCGAGGCCGCCTTCTCGGCCTGCTTGGCGGCCAGCAGCTCGCGGCGCGCATCGCCCGTCTGGAACGAGGGGGCGCCGGCGCGGGACTTCGCGGTCAGCATGTCGGCGCTCGCGGTACGCACGCGCGCTTTCGCGGCGACGAGCTCGCGGTAGGCGAGGGATTCCTCCTGGCGCGCGGCATCGAGCTCGAGCCTTCGGGCTCGGCGGCTGCGCGTCGTCAGGCCGGCATAGGTCGCCGCTCCGGCGCCGGCGGCGGCCGGAGCGATCCACCACCAGCTCGCCATGATCAGGAGGATCGGCTCCACGGTGCCATGGTAATCGCGATATAGCGCGGTTGTCGCCGGGAATCTCCTGACACCTTCACCGGCGTCGCCGAATCGCGCGAACCTCGCGGGATCGCGGGCGGAGGCTGCGGCATCCGCGATGTCCTGCGAACTCCGTGCAGGGCGACCCGCTACGGATCAGCCGAAGAGGAGCGCGAAGACCGTGGCGCCGCCGCCGACGAGGATGAGGGCGACGATCGTCACCCACGCGATGATCTTGACGCGCCGCTGCCGGGTGTCGTTGAAACCGCTGTACTCGTCGTCTTCCGGCGCCATGCGCTCAGTCTAGTGGGCGGGTTTGGGGCGTACCGCGCCCGTTCGGGGCGCACATCGCGCGCCCCGAACGGACGTCATGCGCCCCGAACAGCAGGTTCGGATCGGTCAGGCGGTGTGCTCGGTGATGATCGGGCCGAAGGCGTCGGGGAGGGTCGACGTCGACAGGCGGCGCAGCTCGGCGAGCGGCAGCGTGAACAGCCCCTGCACCTCGAGCGCCGGCTCGTCGCCGTCCGCGGCAGAGTCGGTCACGCCGATGCGCAGCACCGGGTAGCCCCGGCCTTCGCACAGGCCGCGGAACTTCACGTCGTCCTCACGCGGCACGGTCACGATGACGCGGCCCGTCGACTCCGAGAACAGGGCGGTCGCGGCATCCACTCCGTCCCGCTCCTGGATCTCGTTCAGCCACACCCGTGCGCCGACGCCGAAGCGCATGACGGCCTCCGCGAGGGTCTGCGCGAGGCCGCCCGACGACAGGTCGTGCGCCGACGACACGAGCGACTGCTGACCGGCCGCGTGCAGCAGCTCGGCGAGCTTCTTCTCCTGACCGAGGTCCACCGCCGGCGGGCGACCGCCGAGGTGGTCGTGGATCGTGCCGGCCCACTGCGAGCCCGAGAGCTCGGTCGAGGTGACGCCGAGGAGGTAGATGTTCTCGCCCGCGTCCTGCCACCCCGACGGGATGCGGCGCGCGACGTCGTCGATGATCCCGAGCACGCCCACGACAGGCGTCGGGAAGATCGGCTGGTCGCCGGTCTGGTTGTAGAACGAGACGTTGCCGCCGGTGACGGGGACGCCGAGCTCGAGACATCCGTCCGACAGACCGTCCACGGTCTGCGAGAACTGCCACATGACCTCGGGGTTCTCGGGCGAGCCGAAGTTGAGGCAGTCGGTCACCGCCGTCGGCACGGCGCCGCTGACGGCGACGTTGCGATACGCCTCGGCGAGGGCGAGCTTCGCGCCCTGGTACGGGTCGAGCTGGCAGTAGCGGCCGTTGCAGTCGGTGGCGATCGCGAAGCCGAGGCCCGAGTGCTCGTCGACGCGGATCATGCCGGCGTCGTCGGGGAACGACAGCGCCGTGTTGCCCATGACGTAGTAGTCGTACTGGTTCGTCACCCACGACGTGTCGGCGAGGTTGGGGCTCGCCACGAGGCGCGTGAACTGCTCGCGGAGGGTCTCGGCGTCGGTGGGGCGGGGGAGAGCGGATGCCGAGTCGTCGCGCAGCGCGTCGATCCACGTCGGGTACGCCACCGGGCGCTCGTACACGGGCCCGTCGACGGCGACCGTAGACGGGTCGACGTTCACGATCTCCTCGCCGTGCCAGAAGATCTGCAGGCGTCCGTCGCCGGTCACCTCGCCGAGCACCGAGGTCTCGACGTCCCACTTGCCGACGACCTCGAGGAAGGCGTCGAGCTTCTCGGGCGCGACGATCGCCATCATGCGCTCCTGGCTCTCGCTCATGAGGATCTCCTCCGGCGTGAGCGAGGGGTCGCGCAGCAGCACGTTCTCGAGGTCGACGCGCATGCCCGAGCCGCCGTTCGCGGCGAGCTCCGACGTGGCGCACGAGATGCCGGCCGCGCCGAGGTCCTGGATGGCCTCGACCAGCTCGTCCCGGTAGAGCTCGAGGCAGCACTCGATGAGCACCTTCTCGGCGAACGGGTCCCCGACCTGCACCGCGGGGCGCTTGGTCGGGCCGCCGTCGGCGAACGTGTCGGAGGCGAGGATGGATGCCCCGCCGATGCCGTCGCCGCCGGTGCGGGCGCCGAAGAGGACGACCTTGTTGCCGGCGCCGGTGGCGTTGGCGAGCTTGAGGTCCTCGTGGCGCAGCACGCCGACCGCCAGCGCGTTGACGAGCGGGTTGCCCTGGTAGACCGCGTCGAACACGGTCTCGCCGCCGATGTTCGGCAGGCCCAGGCAGTTGCCGTAGAACGAGATGCCAGAGACGACTCCGTGCACCACGCGCGCGGTGTCGGGGTTGTCGATGGCGCCGAAGCGCAGCTGGTCCATCACGGCGACCGGACGCGCCCCCATCGAGATGATGTCGCGGACGATGCCGCCGACGCCGGTCGCGGCGCCCTGGAACGGCTCGATGTAGCTCGGGTGGTTGTGCGACTCGACCTTGAAGGTCACCGCCCAGCCCTCGCCGATGTCGACGACCCCGGCGTTCTGGCCCATGCCCACCATGAGGCGGGTCTTCATCTCGTCGGAGACCTTCTCGCCGAACTTGCGGAGGTAGATCTTCGAGGACTTGTAGGAGCAGTGCTCCGACCACATGACGGAGTACATCGCCAGCTCGCCCGACGTGGGGCGGCGGCCGAGGATCTCGCGGATGCGGTCGTACTCATCGGGCTTGAGACCGAGCGCCGCGTACGGCTGCTCCTTCTCCGGCGTGGCGGTGGCGTTCTCGACGGTATCGGCGACAGCGGTCGAAGAGGGGGTGGTCACGCGGCTCAGCTCCAGAAATTTCGGGGGATGCCGGACCCGTCCAGTCTAGTTCGGCGCGAGAGCCTCCTCGCTGCTCGCCTGTCACGATGTGTGCCCTCGGCCCACCGCTCTGCGACAGGCGAACGGAGGAGGGGGTTGACGGATGCCGGCATCCGTCGTAACCTACAACCAAATGGTTGTAGGAATTGAGCTCAGCGATGATGACATCGACCGCGTGTTCCACGCACTCGCCGCGTCCACGCGGCGCGACATCCTGCGCCGCACGATCGAGGGCGAACTCTCGGTCTCGGCGCTGGCGCGCGACTACGACATGTCGTTCGCGGCGGTGCAGAAGCACGTGGCCGTTCTCGAGGCCGCAGGCCTCATCATCAAGCGCGCCGAGGGCCGCGAGCGTCTCGTCCGAGCGGATCCCACGATGATCGCCCGGGCACGGGCGCTCCTCGCCCGCTACGAAGAGCTCTGGCGATCGCGCATCGACCGGCTCGACGCCCTGCTCGCCGGACCGGCCACAGCCCCGGAAGCACCCACCGATGACCCCGACAGCACTGATAAGACCGACACGCAAGGAGTATGAGATGCCCGTCACCGATGTCACCACCGACCCCGAAGCGCTCACCATGACGCTCACGGCGCAGTTCGCCGCGCCCGTCGAGCGGGTCTGGGACGCCTTCACCGACCCGCGCCAGCTCGAGCGCTTCTGGGGACCTCCCGGGTGGCCCGCCACCTTCACCTCGTTCGACTTCGCGCCGGGCGGGCGCGCGATCTACCACATGACCAGTCCGCGCGGCGAGAAGGCCTACGGCTCGTGGGAGTTCCTCTCCGTCGCCGAGCCGCGCTCGTTCGAGGTGCTCGACGCCTTCGCCGACGAGAACGGCACGCCGAACACCGATCTCCCGGTCTCGCGCATGGTGTTCAGCTTCGACGGCACCGAGCAGGGGTCCGAGCTGCGCAACGTCACCTACTTCACCTCCGCCGAGGCGCTGGAGCAGGTCGTCGGCATGGGCATGATCGAGGGCGCCACGATGGCGGTCAACCAGCTCGACCGCGTGCTCGAAGGACTGCGGGCGTACGCCGCCGGCAAGGGCACGCAGACCGAGATCCTCGACGACACCCACGTGCGGATCACGCGGCTCATCGAAGGCCCGATCGATCTCGTGTGGCGCGCCCACCAGGAGCCCGAGCTGCTCGAGAAGTGGATGCTCGGACCCGACGGCTGGCGGATGTCGGTGTGCGAGGTCGACCCGAACGTCGGCGGTCGCTACCGCTACCAGTGGGAGCCGGTCGAGGGCGGCGAGGGCGAGGCCTTCGGATTCGACGGCGAGACCCTGCTGTCGGACGCGCCGCGCCGCGCGGTCACCACTGAGCACATGACCGGCACGGACTACCCGTCGACGCTCAACGACCTCAACCTGTACGAGGAGGACGGCGCGACCCTCATCACACTGCTGATCGAGTACCCCGACAAGGAGACGCGCGACATCGTGCTCGCCACCGGCATGACCGACGGCATGGAGGCCAGCTACGCCCGCCTGGAGGGCGTGCTCGCCGGGGTGTGAGCGGAGCCTGGGAGACGAAGATGACAGAGAACACCGTCGCGCGCACCGTGTCCACCCACGTCGTGGGCGCCGGAGACGACGCGATCACCTACGACATCCACGGCGACCTGACCGAGGCGACCGTCGATCGGCCGGCGCTGTTCCTCTTCGCCGCACCGATGGACGCGAGCGGACTCGCACTCCTCGCCGCGCGCATCACGGATAGACCGGTGGTGACGTACGACCCGCGCGGCGCCGGGCGCAACCCCGTCGGCACCGCCGACATCACGGTCGAGCAGCACGCGTCCGACCTGCATCGCGTCATCGCGGCGCTGGGCGTCGGCCGCGTCGATGCCTTCGGAACCAGTGGTGGTGCGGTGAACCTGTTCGCGCTCGCCGCGGCCCACCCGGACGACGTGCGCATCTCCGTCGCGCACGAGCCGCCACTCGCCGAGCATCTCCCCGACCGCGACCTGGTGCTCGCCGTGGTCGCCGACATGAAGCGCACCTACGCCGAGCAGGGCGATGGCGCCGCGATGGCGAAGTTCATCCCCTTCGTGATGCTCGACGGGCCCGTGCCCGACGGCTATCTCGACGGACCGGCGCCCGACCCCGCGATGTTCGGCATGTCGTCCGAGGATGACGGCGCCCGCACGAATCCGCTGCTGCGGAACATGCCGGCGACCCTCGCGTACCGCATCGACGTCGGCGCGCTGCGAGACCTGGGCGACCGACTCGTCATCGCGGCGGGCGTCGAGTCGGGTGACACACTCCCCGCGCGGGGCGCCCGCGCGGTCGCGGCGGCGCTCGACGTGGAGGTGACCGAATTCCCCAGCCACCACGCAGGCTTCACCGATCAGCCGGGGTACCCCGGTGATCCGGCGGGTTTCGCCGCCCGCCTTCGCGACGTCCTCGACTGATCGCCACTGCGGCCCGCAAAGAAGCGGGGGACGGATGCCGCAGCATCCGTCCCCCGCTTTCATGCATGTCTGCTCAGACGGTGCGGAAGCGGTTCACCATCGGGCAGTCGAACGGGTCGCGGGCCGAGAGGCCGACGCGGTTCAGGTATGCGATGACGATGCCGTACGACTGGATCAGGCTGGTTTCGGTGTAGGGCACGCCTCGCGTGCGGCACTGCTCCATGACGATCTCGCGGGTCTTCGCGAGGTACGGCCGTGCCATGCTCGGGAAGAGGTGGTGCTCGACCTGGTAGTTGAGGCCGCCCATGAGGGCGGTCGCCCACCAGCCGCCGCGGATGTTGCGCGAGGTGCGGACCTGCTTCGAGAAGAAGTCGAGCTTCGCGTCGGCCGCGATGATCGGCATCCCCTTGTGGTTCGGTGCGAACGAGGCGCCCATGTAGACCCCGAAGACGGCCAGCTGCACGCCGAGGAAGGCGAAGGCCATGCCGATCGGCAGGAAGAGGAAGAGCGGGGTGAGGTACAGCGAGAAGCGCAGTGCGATCAGCGAGAGCTCGATCCAGCGGCCCTTGACCTCGCCGCGCGAGAAGAGGTGCTTGAGGCCCAGCGCGTGAAGGTTCAGCCCCTCGAGCGTCAACAGCGGAAAGAAGAGCCATCCCTGCTTGCGCGTGATCAGCGCGCCGAGGCGGCTCACCTTCGCGGCATCCTCTTCGAGGAACCGGATGGTGTCGACCTCGATGTCGGGGTCCTTGCCGACGCGGTTGGGGTTGGCGTGGTGGCGATTGTGCTTGTTGTTCCACCAGGAGAGGCTGATGCCCACGATCCCCGCGGCCAGGAAGCGGCCGAGACGGTCGTTCGACGGTCCTGACACCAGGATCTGCCGGTGCGCGGCCTCGTGGGCGAGGAATGCCACCTGGGTGAAGATGATGCCGAGCGCGGCGGCGATCAGCAGCTGGTACCAGGTGTCGCCGAGCAGGATGAAGCCGGTGATCGCCCCGCCGAGCGCGAGCACCAGTGCCCCGCCGACGATCGCGTAGAACCAGCGCGCCCTCTGCAGCAGACCGGTCTCGCGCACGACCTGGGAGACCTCGGTGTAGGCCCGCGCGACAGGCGGGAAGGTCTCGGTCCCGGCATAGGTCTGGCGGACCGGGCCCAGACGGGCGGCCTCGGGTGCGACAGCGGTGATGGTGGCGATGATGGCACCTGCTCTGGTCGGATGCCGACCCTGGTCGACGCGGAGAGACAGGCGGATGCCGATCGCTAGGGCCCACACTACGCAGGTGCATATGGCCGCGGGGGAATAGGGTGACGATCCCCAGCATGTTCGGGGGCCATCCCCAGGAGCACCGTCTCAGCGGCCGGTGGACACGGCCGCATACGATAGCCGCGTGGACTTCTCCTTCGCTTTCACGCCCGATCTGATCGCGGTGTTCGTCACATTGTTCGTCCTCGAGGTGGTGCTCGGCGTCGACAACGTCATCTTCATCTCGATCCTCGCGTCGAAGCTGCCGAAGGAGCAGCAGGCGAAGGCCCGCAACCTCGGTCTGACGCTGGCGATGGTGATCCGCGTGATCCTGGTGCTCTTCGCCGGATGGATCATCACGCTCAAGGACGAGATCTTCGTGCTGTGGGGGCTCGGGTTCTCGTGGAAGGACCTCATCCTCATCGCGGGTGGCCTCTTCCTGGTCTACAAGGCCGTGACCGAGATCCACCACAAGCTCGAGGGCGCCGAAGAGGAGCACGGCGGCTCCGGGCGCAAGGCTGTCACCTTCGGGGCGGTGCTCGCGCAGATCCTCGCGCTCGACATCGTCTTCTCGCTCGACTCGGTGATCACCGCCGTCGGCATGACCGAGAACCTCGTCGTGATCATCACCGTCGTCGTGCTCTCGTTCGGCATCATGCTGTTCGCCGCCCGCTTCATCTTCTCCTTCGTCAACAAGCACCCCACGGTGAAGATGCTGGCGCTGTCGTTCCTCCTCCTCATCGGCGTGTTCCTGGTGGCCGAGGGCTTCGGCGTGCACATCGACAAGGCCTTCATCTACGCGCCGATGGCTTTCGCGATCCTCGTCGAGGCGCTGAACCTCACCTACGCGGCCCGTAGGGCCAAGCGCGAGCAGAAGCGCCAGTCCGCCGTGCAGCTGCGACCGCAGTACCCCGACGCCGACGAGTCGGTCGCCGTGGCGGCCGCGCTGTCGAAGGACCCGCACGCCGGCTCGGTGGGCCTGTCGTCCAAGCCCGTGGCGGGGGATACCGCTCCCGGTGCCGACGAGGAGCGCCAGGGACTCGGCTGACCCGGGGCTCCGGGCTGCGGCGCTCGCGCTCGCGACCGCGGCAGTTTCCGGCGAGCGCGCTGTCGCGGGGCGCCGCGCTCGCAGGGAACTGCAGCGCCCGCGTGCCGGGGGGCTAGCGTCCTGGGCGAGGCCGTGATGTCGGCAGACCGGCGCCGTGCAGGATGTCGTAGAGCATCCTCGGCGACCGCAGCGCGGGCAGCCGCCAGCGCGAGAATGCGGTGACCTGGCGGCGGAGCTCGTCCTCCCGATCCTTCTCCGCCAACAAGACCTCCTCCGGAGTCCGACCCTTCAGAAGCGCCGGATCGCGATACTTCCCCGCACCGTCGAACTCGCCGATGTGGCGACGCTGCGGCCAGAAGAAGTCGGTGAACGCCTCGCGGCCGTCCGCGAGCACGAACCGAGACTGCAGTTCCGGTTCCGGGAAGCCCAGCAATGCGATCAGCACACGGCTCTGCGACTCGCGCACGCTGTCGGCGAGACTCGTCGCGAAGTCGGCGGCCCGGGGTGCGCGAGCCGAGCCGCGGCCTGTGACGCTGTGTGCGCGGTCCCGCAGCGCGGCGGCCTCGACCAGCGGCCCGCCCGGGCGTCTGCTCCACAGGGCCTGGTCCGCTGCCACGACGCCCTCGACGAATCGTGTGGACGCCAAGAGGTCGACCGCAGTCTGCAGCGGAGTCGTCACGCCATGCCGTTCCCACGGACTGGTCTCGATCTCCGACAGCGGTCGACCGTGGCGGCGGAACGCGCCGCTCGACCTCCCGCCCGAGGCGGCGTCGATGCTCACGTCGACCGTCGCCGGCCATCTCCCGAGCATGTCGATGCCATGGAGCGCTGCCGCAGCCCAGTGCGACACGACGAAGGGACTCGCCCCTCGGGCGCCGGCTTCCCACACCCGCTGTGCGTGCAGAGCCATCGGCGTCAGACGGTCCCATTCGGCGCGTTCGACGTAGGCACCCCGCGCGATGCGGACGATCTCACCGCCCGCCAGGCGTGCGCGCAGTCTCCGGTCGTTCACGGGCTCGCCGTCGTTCTCGCGTCGGCGGAAGACGGTGGTCAGCGGAGGTCTGTCGATCCACACCCCTCAAGGCTGCGCGCCCTGTGCGCTGAGCATCGCCGCGCAGATCCCATCGGTGGATGGAAGCGTCAGCGGCTGCCCGTGGGGAGGAGGCGCGATCGCGGCGGTTTCCGGCGAGCGCGCTGTCGCGGGGCGCCGCGTTCGCAGGGAACTGCAGCGCTCGCTTCGGTGGAGCGAGCGTCGCGGCCGGGTCGCTGCGGGGACGTCAGGCGGCGTCGGGAGTGTCGGTGAGCAGCCGGTAGCCCATCCCGGACTCCGTCAGCAGGTGCGCGGGACGGGCGGGGTCGGCCTCGAGCTTCTTGCGCAGCTGCGAGATGTACAGCCGCAGATAGCCGGTGTCGGCGACCTGCTCGGTGCCCCAGATGTCCTTGAGCAGCGCCTGCCGCGTCACGAGCGAACCGGGGTTGCGAGCGAGGAACTCGAGGATGCGCCATTCCGTCGGCGTCAGGTGCACGCGCTCGCCGCTGCGGGTGACGGTCTTCGTCGAGAGGTCGACGACGACGTCGCCGAAGGTCACGACGGGGACTCCGGATGCCGCGCCCAGGCGCCGCGACAGCGCGCGCAGACGCGCGAGCAGCTCATCGATCTGGAACGGCTTGGTGACGTAGTCGTCCGCGCCGGCATCCAGCGCCTCCACCTTGTCGGCCGAGCCCGTGCGCCCGGACACCACGATGATGGGCGCAGTGGTCCAGCCTCGCAGCGCCTCGATGACCTGGACGCCGTCGAGCCGCGGCATCCCGAGATCCACCATCACGATCTCAGGGTGCTCCTTCGCCGCCAGCGCGACCGCCGCGGCGCCATCGGGCGCCGCCACGACCTCGTAGCCGTGGGCGGCGAGGGTGATGCGGAGGGCCCGGACGAGCTGCGGATCATCGTCGGCGATGAGGACCTTCACGACAGGAACTTCATGAGAGCGGCCTCTCTTCGGCGGGGATCGGGTCGGCCACGGGGAGCGCGATGACCATCGTCAGGCCTCCTCCGGGCGTGTCCTCGGGGGTGAGCGTACCGCCCATGCCCTCGGTGAAGCCCCTGGACAGGGCGAGTCCGAGACCGAGACCTGCGGTGTTGTCGGTGTCGCCGAGTCGCTGGAACGGAGTGAACATGTCGTCGCGGCGCTCGGGCGACACGCCGCTGCCGTGGTCCACGACGCGGATCTCGGCCGTGTGTCGGAGACGACTGGTCGCCACGCGGACGCGGGTGCCCCCGGGCGCGTGACGCGCGGCGTTCGACAGCACGTTCACGAGCACGCGCTGCAGCAGCACGGGATCCGCCGCCAGCGGCGGAAGGTCGGGATCCAGGGCGAGCTCGAACCTGTCGGGTCCCGCACCCAGTTCGTCGAGCGCGGCGAGCACGACGCCGGCGCTGTCCACGGACTGGAGCGAGACCGCGAGCACTCCCGCCTGCACGCGGCTGACGTCGAGCAGGTCGGTGACCAGCGCCGACAAGGTGGCGAGGGACTCGTCGGCGGTGGCGATCAGCTCGGCGCGGTCGTCGGGCGAGAGGTTCGGCTCCGCGGCGCGCAGGCCGCCGACGGCGGCCACCGCGGCGGCGAGCGGGCGGCGGAGGTCATGGCTCACCGCCGACAGGAGGGCGCTGCGCACCTGGTCGGTCTCGGCCAGGGCGCCGGCCGCGCGCGCGGTCGCGGTGAGATCGCTGTGCTCGAGGGCTGCCGAGAGCTGCGCGGCCACGGCATCGATGAGGCGGCGTGCGGAGGCGTCGAGCGTGTGGCCGTGCAGCTCGAGCATGGCGGGCGGGCCGCCGTTGCGTCGGGCCACCGTGACCGCGTCGTAGCGTCCGTCGCGCACGGGTTCGCCGTCGGTGGCGACGACGGTGCCGTCGGCGTCGACGAGTCGCACCCCGGCGAGCCCGAGCGATTCGCGGGTGCGGCTGATAAGTGCGGGCACCGCCGACTCGCCCCGCAGCACACTGCCGGCGACGTTCGCGAGCAGCTCCGCCTCGGCCTCCGCACGCCGTGCGGCGCGAGCGGCACGTGCGGCACGGTCGACGATGAAGCTCACGAGCACGGCGATCAGGACGTAGAGGATCAGGGCCCAGACGTTCCGCGTGTCCGCGATGGTGACGGTGTAGTACGGCTCGACGAAGAAGTAGTTGAGCGTGAACGCCGACATCACGGCGGCGAACACGGCGGGCCAGATGCCGCCGACGAGCGATACGAGCACGACGAGCAGCTGGTAGGCGAGCACGTCGCTGGTGATCGTGTCCTCGTTGCGGATCGAGACCAGCAGCCACGTCAGCAGCGGCCCGCCGACGAGCGCGAGCAGGAAGCCGAGCAGGCGGCGCTTGACGCTCAGGGCGCCGCCGGTGATGCGCGGCAGCCGGAACCGGTCGCCCGCGGCGGCGTGGGTCACCATGTGCACGTCGATGTCGCCGGACTCGCGGATCACCGTCGCCCCGATGCCGGGACCGGTCAATGCCGCCATCAGCCGGCCGCGGCGGCTCACGCCGATGACGAGCTGCGTCGCATTCACGGAGCGCGCGAAGTCGACGAGCGCACGGGGGACGTCGTCGCCGATGACCTGGTGGTACGTGCCCCCGAGGGACTCGACCAGCGCCCGCTGCACGGCGAGGGCGCCCGGATCGCCCGAGCGCAGGCCGTCCTGGCTCGAGACGTGCACCGCGAGCAGCTCGCCGCCCGCCGACCGCGCTGCGATGCGGGCGCCGCGTCGCAGCAGCGTCTCGCCCTCCGAACCGCCGGTGAGGGCGACGACCACTCGTTCGCGCGCCTGCCATGCGCCTTCGATGCCGTGCTCGGCGCGGTACGACCGCAGTGCGCTGTCGACCTCGTCGGCGAGCCACAGCAGCGCGAGTTCGCGCAGCGCGGTCAGGTTGCCCAGCCGGAAGTAGTTCGACAGCGCGGCGTCGATCCGTTCCGCCGGATAGACGAGCCCCGCCGACAGGCGGTCGCGCAGCGACTGCGGCGAGAGGTCGACGACCTCGACCTGGTCGGCGGCCCGGACGACGGCATCCGGAACCGTCTCCTGCTGGGCGACGCCCGTGATCTGCTCGACCACGCCGCCGAGCGACTCGATGTGCTGCACGTTGACGGTCGTGATGACGTCGATGCCGGCGTCGAGGAGGGCGTCGACGTCCTGCCACCGCTTGTGGTGCGGCAGCCCGGGGGCGTTGGTGTGGGCGAGCTCGTCGACCAGTGCGATCTCGGGATGCCGCTCCAGCACGCCCTCGAGATCCATGTCGGTCAGCTCCACCCCGCGGTGCGAGACGATGGCGCGAGGGACGACGGGGAGGCCGTCGACCAGCGCGGCGGTGGCGGCGCGACCGTGCGTCTCGACGACCGCGACGACGACATCACGGCCGCCGTCCGCGAGACGGCGGCCCTCTTCGAGCATCTCGTACGTCTTGCCGACGCCGGGCGCCGCCCCGAGCAGCACCCGCAGCTTGCCGCGCTTCATGTGGTCACCTTATGTCCGCCGTCCTGCCCGATGTCCGCTCGCCTGCCACGATCTGTGCCCGCGGCCCGCCATCTGTGACAGGGGAGCGGTCACTGCGCCAGCGCATCGAGGGCGAGGTTGAGCTCGACGACGTTCACGCGGGGCTCGCCGAGGAAGCCGAGGTCGCGCTGCTGGATGTGCGACTCGACCACGCTGCGCACCTCGTTCTCGTCGATTCCGCGCGCGGCGGCGACGCGCGGCACCTGCAGCAGGGCGTACGCCGGGCTGATGTGCGGGTCCAGGCCCGAGGCCGATGCGGTGACGGCATCGGCCGGGACCTCCGACACGTCGACGCCCTCGAGCTCGGCGATCGCGGCCTTGCGCTCCTCGATCGCGGCGACGAGGTCCGCGTTCTCCGGACCCAGGTTGGAGCCGCTCGAGGCTCCGCCATCGTAGCCGTCGCCGGCCGCCGAGGGGCGGGACTGGAAGTACTCCGGCAGCGCGTTGCCGTCGGCATCCGTGAACGACTGCCCGATGAGCGCGGAGCCGACCGGCTCGTCGCCGGCGGTCACGATCGAGCCGTTGGCCTGCCAGGGCAGCGCCAGCTGCCCGATGCCGGTGACCAGCAGTGTGTAGCCGACCCCCAGCGCGAGGGTGAACACGAGCATGGCGCGCAGCGCCACGCCCGTCGTGCGAACGGTGGTGCGGGTGGTGGTGGACATGTGCGTCTCCTGTCGGGCTCGAAGGCTCAGAAGCCCGGGATGAGGCTCACGACGAGGTCGATGAGCTTGATGCCGATGAAGGGGGCGATCACGCCTCCCAGGCCGTAGACGAGCAGGTTGCGGCTGAGGATCTGCGAGGCGCTCGCCGGGCGGTATTTCACGCCGCGCAGCGCCAGCGGGATGAGGATCACGATGACGATCGCGTTGAAGATGATGGCGCTCGTGACGGCGGATGCCGGAGAGCTGAGCTGCATGATGTTCAGCGCGGCGAGCCCGGGGAAGATCCCCATGAACATCGCGGGGATGATCGCGAAGTACTTGGCGATGTCGTTGGCCAGCGAGAACGTCGTCAGCGCGCCGCGCGTGATGAGCAGCTGCTTGCCGATGCGCACGATGTCGATGAGCTTCGTCGGGTCGGAGTCGAGGTCGACCATGTTGCCGGCCTCCTTCGCTGCCGACGTGCCCGTGTTCATCGCCACCCCGACGTCGGCCTGCGCGAGCGCGGGAGCGTCGTTGGTGCCGTCGCCGGTCATCGCGACGAGGTTGCCACCCTCCTGCTCGCGCCTGATGAGCGCGAGCTTGTCTTCGGGCGTGGCCTCGGCGAGGTAATCGTCCACACCGGCCTCCTTGGCGATCGCGCGTGCCGTCAGCGGGTTGTCACCGGTGATCATGACCGTGCGGATGCCCATCTCGCGCAGTTCGGCGAATCGTGCGCGCAGGCCGTCCTTGACGATGTCCTTGAGGTGCACGACGCCGAGCACGCGCCCGGTGCCGTCGGCCCCGAGCATCGCGACCACCAGAGGGGTCCCTCCGGACTCGGCGATGGCGTCGGTCTCGCTGATCAGCTGTGCGCGGGTCGCGGGCACCACGGGGGATCCGGATGCCTCCAGCCACGCGAGCACCGCCGAACCGGCGCCCTTGCGCACCTGCGTGCCGTCTGCCAGGTCGACGCCGCTCATGCGGGTCTGCGCTGTGAAGGGCACGCTGGTGGCGCCGTCGGGCGCGGTGACATGGATGCTGCGGACCGCGGCGAGCTCCACCACCGAGACGCCCTCGGGGGTCGGGTCGGCCAGCGACGAGAGTGCGGCGGCGCGGGCGAGTTCCTCGTCTGACGCGCCCGGCATCGTGACGAAGTCCGATGCCCGGCGGTTGCCGTATGTGATGGTCCCCGTCTTGTCGAGCAGGAGGGTCGTGACGTCTCCGGCGGCCTCGACGGCGCGGCCCGACATCGCGAGGACGTTGCGCTGCACGAGACGGTCCATGCCGGCGATGCCGATCGCCGACAGCAGCGCGCCGATCGTGGTGGGGATGAGGCACACGAGCAGCGCGACGAGCACCGGGATGCTGACGGGCGCCGCCGCGTACGACGCGATCGGGTTGAGCGTGAGCACCACGATCACGAACACGATCGACAGGCTCGCGAGCAGGATGTTCAGGGCGATCTCGTTGGGCGTCTTCTGGCGGCTCGCGCCCTCGACGAGCGCGATCATGCGATCGACGAAGGTCTCGCCGGGCTTCGAGGTGATGCGCACGACGATGCGGTCCGACAGGACGCGGGTGCCGCCGGTGACGGCGCTGCGGTCGCCGCCGGACTCCCGCACGACCGGTGCGGACTCGCCCGTGATGGCCGATTCGTCGACCGTGGCGATGCCGTTCACGATGTCGCCGTCACCCGGGATCAGCTCTCCAGCGGTGACGATGACGATGTCGCCGAGGGTCAGGTCGGAGGACGCGGCCTCGACCGTCTCGGCATGGTCGGCCGCGGCATCCGTCTTCTCGTCGTAGGCGGTCACTCGGCGCGCCATGGTGGAGGTGCGGGTCTTGCGCAGCGTCGCCGCCTGCGCCTTGCCGCGCCCCTCGGCCACGGACTCGGCGAGGTTCGCGAACAGCACGGTGAGCCACAGCCACACCGCGATGCCCCAGGTGAACCCGAAGGGGACGGCGGTGCCGCCCGAGGACTCGGGCCCCCCGAGGAACGGCTCGGCGATCGCGATCACCGTCGTCAGTGCCGCACCGACCCACACCAGGAACATGACGGGGTTGCGCCACAGCGCGGCCGGGTTCAGCTTGCGCAGCGCGCCCGGCAGGGCGGCCCACAGCTGCGCCCAGCTGAAGGCTCGAGCGCGGGAGGGCTTGGGGACGATGGTGCCCGGGATCGGGCCGGTGCCGGTGGAGGTTCCGGGAGTGATGGTGGTGGACATGAGTCAGACGAGCCCTTCCGCCAGGGGACCCAGCGTGAGAACGGGGAAATACGTGAGTGCGGTGATGACGACCGCGACGACGGCCAGCAGGCCGACGAACTGCGGACGATGGGTGGGGAGTGTGCCCATGGTGGAGGGCACGGACTTCTGGGCGGCGAGCGAGCCGGCCAGCGCCAGCACCAGCACGATCGGGATGAATCGCCCGAGCAGCATCGCGACGCCGAGCGCGGTGTTCAGCCACGGCGTGTTCGCCGTGAGCCCCGCGAAGGCCGACCCGTTGTTGTTGGCCGCCGAGGTGAACGCGTAGAGCACCTCTCCGAGCCCGTGCACGCCCGGGTTCCAGATCGACGTCGACTCGACGTCGTCGCGGATCCCGGGGATCGCGAAGCTCAGCGCGGTGCCGGTCAGCACGAGCGTCGGCGTGACCAGGATGTACAGGCTCGCGAGCTTGATCTGGGTCGGGCCGATCTTCTTGCCCAGGTACTCGGGCGTGCGTCCGACGAGCAGGCCCCCGACGAACACGGCGATGACGGCGAGCACGAGCATGCCGTAGAGGCCTGATCCGACGCCGCCGGGGGCGATCTCGCCGAGCATCATGTTGATCATCGGGATCATGCCGCCGAGGGCCGTGTACGAGTCGTGCATCGAGTTGACGGCACCCGTCGAGGTCAGTGTGGTGGCGCCGGCGAACAGCGTCGAGCCGAAGATGCCGAAGCGGACCTCCTTGCCCTCCATCGCCGAGCCCGCGAGCTGCGGTGCGGTGCCGAGGCCCAGCGACTCGAGCCAGGTCACCGCGGCGATCGACACGACGGCGATCGAGCCCATGGCGGCGAGGATCGCGTAGCCCTGCCGGTTGTCGCCCACCATGCGGCCGAAGGCGCGCGGGAGGGCGACCGGAATCGCCAGGAGCAGCAGGATCTCGAGCACGCTCGACCAGGGAGTCGGGTTCTCGAACGGGTGCGCGGAGTTGGCGTTGAAGAAGCCGCCGCCGTTCGTGCCGAGCTCCTTGATCGCCTCCTGCGACGCGATCGGTCCGCCGGGGATCAGCTGCGTGCCGCCGGTGATCGTTCCCACCTCGGTGAAGCCGTTGAAGTTCTGGACCACTCCCGCGATCATCAGCGCGATAGCCGAGAGCAGGGCGAGTGGCAGCAGCAGCCGGGTGATGCCGCGCGTGAGGTCGACCCAGAAGTTGCCGATGGTCGCCGATCCGCGGCGTGAGAACCCGCGTACGAGCGCGATCGCGACCGAGATGCCGACGGCGGCCGAGACGAAGTTCTGCACCGCCAGTCCTGCGAGCTGCACCGTGTACCCCAGCGTCAGCTCGGGGGAGTACGACTGCCAGTTGGTGTTGGTGACGAACGACACCGCGGTGTTGAAGGCGAGACCCTCGGGCACGGCGGGCAGGCCGAGGGAGTACGGCAGCACGCCCTGGAAGCGCTGCATCGCGTACACGAAGAGCACGCCGACCGCCGAGAAGGCCAGGACGCCGCGGACGTAGGCCTGCCACGTCTGCTCGGACCCCGGGTCCACGCCCATCAGTCGATACGCGCCGCGCTCGACGCGCCAGTTCTTGTCGGCGGTGTAGATGCGGGCGATCCCGTCGCCGAGCGGGCGGTACAGGAGCGCGAGGATGAGGAAGACCGTGGCGATCTGGAGGATGCCGGTCCATACGGTGGCGGAGTCCATCAGAACCTCTCGGGCTTCACGAGGGCGACGACGAGGTAGATGATCGCGGCGATGCCCAGGACGGCCCCCACGAGCGAGAAGACGATCACAGTCTCTCCGCTCCCTTCGCGATCAGGCCGACGAGCGCGAACAGCGCGAGCGTCGCGACGAGGTAGATGACATCGAGCACAGGGACTCCCCGGGTGGGTGCGATCCGGCGGCGACGCCGCACGGCGGTCCGCGGTGCAGCGGACCCGGATTCGATGCAACTCCCTCGCACGCGTCGCGCGCGCCGTCCTCACGGAATCCGAACGTCCTGCGTGCGGGCCCTCACGATCCCCTGACACGGCGAGCATCGACGTTGACGTGACGTCAGAGTGGTGTCAGCATGACGTCATGCAGATCACTCCGCACGTCGAGGAGCTCCAGCGTCAGCTCGCCGCCGCCGCGTCCGCCGGCGGCGCCGAGACCGCCGAGATCGCGGAGCGACTCGCGGCGGCACTGGGGCCGGCGGCCCGCCTGGCCATCCTCGAAGCGCTGTCCGAGGCGGCGGGCGAGGTCACCCGCCAGCTCGCGCCCGGATCTGTCGATGTGCGCCTGCGCGGCCGCGAGGTCGACTTCATCGTCTCGCGCCCCGAAGCGGAATCGGCCGTCGAGACGGCCGTGGCCACCAGCGGACCCATCGCGCTGGCGACGGGTGCCACCGCGGGGCAGGCCGACGACGCCGATGACGCCACGGCGCGCACGACGCTGCGCCTGCCGGACTCGCTCAAGACGCGCGCCGAGGCCGCCGCCGCGGCCGAGGGCGTGTCGCTCAACGCCTGGCTCGTGCGCGCCGTGATGACGTCGCTCGATCCCGCGCCCGGCGCTCTGGTGCACGCGAGCTCGTCGTACACCGGATGGGTGCGCTGATGAAGGGGGTGCGCTGATGAGGACGTTCCCTGCGCCGGGTCCGGCGGCCCTGCGCATCGAGCTGCAGATGGGGCGCATCGACGTCATCGCGGAGTCGCGTCGTGACCTCGCCGTCGAGATCGGCCCCGCCAACCCGCACCGGGGCGGGGACCGCAGCGCCGCCGACGCCGTGCGGGTGATCCACTCCGGCTCCGACCTGCGCATCGTCGGGCCGACGCGCTTCACCCTCTTCGGCTCGGGCGATTCCGTCGACGTCTCCGTGCGCGTGCCCACCGGCTCCGACGTGTCGCTGGCGCTCAAGTACGGCTCGATCCGCGTCGCGGGGGCGGTCGGCACCGCGCGCATCGCCCTCGACTACGGCGACGCCACCCTCGAGCGCACCGGTCGCGCCGACCTCGGTCTCGGCCACGGCGAGCTGCGCGTCGAGCACGTGCGCGGCGACGCGGACGTCAGCATCAGCTCAGGCCGCGCGCGCATCGGCATCGTCGACGGCGCGCTGAGACTGAAGGGATCGGATGCCGGCATCGACGTCGGATCCGTGTCGGGGGTCGCCGACATCGCGACGTCGAGCGGGGTCGTCCATCTCGGCGATCCCGGGCCGGCGCTGACCGTCCGCTCGGCCTACGGACCGGTGCGTATCGGCGACCTCAACGGCGGGACGGCGCGGGTCGAGGCGTCGTACGGCGCCGTGACGCTCGGCATCCGCTCGGGCACCGCCGTCTGGCTCGACGCGTCGAGCCGGCACGCGTCGGTGCGCAACGAGCTGGCTGCCGCCACCGGCCCGGTCGAGGGCGAGGCGTCGCTGGAGCTGTACGCGCGCACCGGCTACGGCGACATCACCGTGCACCGCACGCACCCGGTCGCCGGCTGAGGCCGGGACAGCCGGTCAGGCGCGCGAGACGGCGTCCTCGAACGCCACCCACGCGAGCATCGCGCACTTCACCCTCGCCGTGAACTTCGAGACGCCCGAGAGCGCGGCGGCGTCGCCGAAGACCTCTTCGTCGAGCGGGATCTCGCCGCGCGATCGCAGCGCCTCGCGGAAGCCTTCGACGAGCGCGGATGCCTCGGCCCGCGGCATCCGCTCCTCCTCCTCGATCAGCGCGGCGAGCATCGATGCCGACGCCTGCGAGATGGAGCAGCCGGCGCCGTCCCACGTCACCTCGTCGACGGTGGTGCCGTCGTCGGACAGACGCACGCGGAGTGTGATCTCGTCACCGCAGATCGGGTTGCGCTGATACGAGGTCGCGACGCGGCTGCCGGGAGCAGTGCCCTCGGCGGCTTCGTCGGCGAGTCCCTTGCCGTGCGGGCGCTTGGAGTGGTCGAGGATCAGCTCCTGGTACAGCGACTCCAGCCCGCTCATGCGCCGGCCCCGAAGAACGAGCGCACGCCCGACAGGGCGTCGAGGAACACGTCCACGTCGTCGGCGGTGTTGTACAGCGCCGTCGATGCGCGGACGGAGGCGGTGAGCCCGAGCCGGCGGTGCAGCGGCTGCGCGCAGTGGTGCCCGACGCGCACCGCGACGCCGCGCGCGTCGAGGAACTGCCCGACGTCGTGCGCGTGCACACCGTCGACGTCGAACGACCACAGCCCGACCCGATCCGCGCCGGGCGCGTCGCCGAGCAGGCGGATACCGGGGATCGACCGCAGCCCCTCACCCATGCGGGCTTCCAGCTGCTTCTCGTGCGCGTGCACCGCGCGCATCCCGACGCCGTCGAGGTAGCGGACCGCGGCCGCCAGGCCGATCGCCTGCGACACCGGCTGCGTGCCGGCCTCGAACCGCTGCGGCGGCGGGAGGTACGCAGCCTCGTCGAGCGTCACCGTCGTGATCATCGAGCCGCCGGTGAGGAACGGCGGCAGCGCTTCGAGCACCTCGGCGCGCCCGTAGAGGCCCCCGATGCCGTACGGGCCGAGCATCTTGTGTCCCGAGAAGACGGCGACGTCGACATCGAGTGCCGGGAGGTCGAGCGGCAGGTGGGGAGCCGACTGGCAGGCGTCGAGCACGGTCACCGCATCGACGGCGCGGGCGAGGGCGACGAGCTCGTCCACCGGATTCACGATGCCCAGCACGTTCGAGACGTGCGTGAAGGAGACGACGCGCGTGCGCTCGCCGATGACGTCGGCGGCGGCATCCATGTCCAGCGTCCCGTCGTCGTGGACCGGGATGTGACGCAGCACCGCGCCGGTGCGGGCGGCCAGCTCCTGCCACGGGATGAGGTTGGCGTGGTGCTCGCTCTCGGTCACCACGATCTCGTCGCCCGGGCGCAGCGCGAACCGGGCGCTCTGCGGGGCGCCGCGACCCACCGAGGCGTTGCCGATCGCGTAGGCGACGAGGTTGAGCCCGGCGGTGGCGCCGCTCGTCCAGACGAGCTGCTCGGGCCGCGCGCCGACGAACCCGGCGACGGTGGTGCGGGCGTCCTCGAACAGCTCCGTCGCCTCGGCGGCGAGCGTGTGCGCGCCGCGATGGACGGCGGAGTTCGCGCGCGTGAGGAAATCGACCTCCGCGTCGATGACCGCCTGAGGCTTCTGGCTCGTCGCGCCGGAGTCGAGGTAGACCAGGCGTTCGCCGTTGACGCGCTCGCCGAGCAGCGGGAAGTCCTCGCGGAGCGCCGAGGCGTCCGGGAGCACGGCCGGCGAGGGTGCAGGTGCGGGAGTGGTCACCCTTCAAGGCTACGCGGGATGCCGCCTCTCGGCGCCGGGGTCGCGCGGCGGCCTCCCGCGGTCAGGGTGTGGCGGCGGGCACCGACGGCTCGTCGGCGTCCGCCCTCTCGGGCGGCCCGGCCGGGCGGATGGCGCGCCGGGCCGCGCGGTGCACCTCGGGCACCGCCAGCCGTCCTGCGCGGTCGTCGCCGGGAAGCGCGCGGGAGCGCCGGCCGTAGATGAGCTCGGACGAGTCCAGCAGCCAGGGCACGAGCGTGATCGAGACGCCGTGCACGAGCATGAGCTGCTGTGCGATGCGTCGCGCCCGCCGATTGTGCAGGAGCGACTCCCACCAGTGGCCGACGATGTACTGCGGCAGGTAGACGGTGATCACCGCCGATCCGTGCTGCTCGCGGTACTTCTTGACGAACTCGGCGATCGGGCTCGCGTAGGTGCGATACGGCGACTCGACGATCTTCAGCGGGATCGGCATGCGGTGCGCCCGCCATTCGGCTTCGAGGGCCGCCGCGTCCTCCTTCGTCACCGAGATGTGGACGGCGAACGTCTTGTCGTGCTTCGCGGCCAGCGCGTAGTCGACCGCCTTCACGACCGGCTTCTGCAGCTTGTTGACCAGGATCAGGGCGACATCGCCGGTCGAGCCGAAGTGGGTGCGGTCGTCCATGGCGATCTCGTGGTCGACGTCGCGGTAATAGCGGTGCACGCCGATCATGAGGAACGACAGGATCGGGATCGCGAGGAAGATCAGCCACGCGCCGTGCGTGAACTTCGTGATGGTCACGATGATGAGGACGGATGCCGTCATCGTGGCGCCGAGCGAGTTGATGAAGAGACCCTTGCGCAGCCCGAACAGCTCGGTGCGGACCGCCTTTCCGCTGCGCTCGTCGGCGGGGAGGCTGCGGATGGCTTTCAGGCCCCGCCGCCAGTGCCGGATCATGCCGATCTGGCCGAGCGTGAACGAGACGAAGACGCCGATGATGTACAGCTGGATCAGGTTGGTGAGGTTCGCCTGGTAGACGATGAGCACGCCGATGGCGACGAGACCCAGGATGATCATGCCGTTGGAGTACACCAGGCGGTCGCCCCGGGTGTTCAGGGCCTTCGGTGCATAGCCGTCGCGCGAGAGGACGGATCCCAGCAGGGGGAAGCCGTTGAACGCCGTGTTCGCGGCGAGCAGGAGGACGATCGCGGTCGCCGCCTGGATGACGAAGAACGGGACCGAGTTCATGCCGAACACCGCCGACGAGACCTGCGCCATGAGGCTCGGCTGCGGGTTCGAGCAGTCGAAGCCGATGAGGTCGCACGGGTTCTCTGCATAGTGCACGCCCGACACCAGGGCGATCGCGGTGAGGCCCGCGAAGAGCAGGATGGCGATCCCGCCCATGAGCGCGAGGGTGGTCTGCGCATTGCGCACCTTCGGCGTGCGGAACGCCGGCACGCCGTTCGAGACGGCCTCGACACCCGTCAGGGCCGAGCAGCCGCTCGAGAACGCCCGCAGCACGAGCAGGATGACCGCCGCCTGCGTGAGGTCCTGGGTCTCGACCGCGTAGTGGGCGCTCGAGGCCACGGGCGGGTTGCCCATCACGACCTGGAACAGCCCCACGACGATCATGACGCCGACCGACCCGATGAAGATGTACGTCGGGATCGCGAACGCGCGGGAGGCCTCGCGGACGCCCCGCAGGTTCATCACGACGATGAGGATGACGAAGCCCACTGCCAGCTCGACGCGGAACGGGTTGAGGCCCGGAAGCGCCGAGATGATGTTGTCGACGCCCGAGGCGACCGACACCGCCACGGTGAGGGCGTAGTCGACCGCGAGGGCGGAGGCCACGATCACGCCGGGGATCTCGCCGAGGTTCTTGCGGGCGACCTCGTAGTCGCCGCCGCCCGAAGGATAGGCCTTGATCAGCTGCCGGTAGCTGATCACGACGACGATCAGCAGCACCACGACCGCGGCCGCGATCCAGGGGGCGAACGCGAGGAACGCGAGGCCTCCGGTCAGCAGGATGAGCAGGAGCTCCTGAGGCGCGTATGCGACGGACGACAGCGCGTCGGAGGCGAAGATCGGCAGCGCCATCTTCTTGGGGAGCAGGTGCTCGTCGGTGTCGGTGGACGCCAGAGGGTCGCCCAGGATGAGGCGCTTCGCCTTCGGCGCCTCGTCCACCGACGGCTCGCGGCTTTCGTTCGTCACGGCGGGCCAGGTTACTCGTGAGGAGTTCGTGAGCACGCATCAGGACGGGCATCCTCACGAAATCCATGCAGCGGCCTCTCTGGGACACTCGAGGGGTGGAGGACCGGATCATCCTCGCCGTGCTCGCGATCACCCTCGGGGTGGTCGTCGGGGTGCTGGTGTTCGTGCCCTTCGTCGCGCTCAGCTTCCGCCGGCGCGGCGGCTTCGGCGTAGGACGGTTCCTGCTGTGGGGCGCGGCACTGGTCGCCGTGCTGGCGATCTGGACCTACACGCTGCTGCCGCTGCCCGACCCCGACGCGATCCGCTGCGCGGGCGTCAACGTCGATGTGACGGCGCTCGCGGCCGAGGTGCGGGGAGCTCTCGCCCGCAGGGGCGCCGCGGCGGCCACCGATCCCGCCGTCGCGCAGCTGCTGCTGAACGTGCTGCTGTTCGTGCCGCTGGGCTTCTTCATCCGCGTGCTCAGCGATCGCGGCGTCGGCACAGCCGTCGTCGTGGGCTTCGCGCTGTCGGCCTTCGTCGAGGTCACGCAGCTCACGGGCGTCTGGGGCCTCTATCCGTGCGCCTACCGGGTGTTCGACGTCGGCGATCTGCTCACCAACACCCTCGGCGCCGTCCTCGGCTCACTGCTCGCGCTGGCCGTGCCGCGCCGCCTGCGGGGATCGCCGCGACTGCCGGACGCCGGCGAGCCGCAGCCGGTCACGCGCGGCCGGCGTCTGCTCGGCATGGTGTGCGACGGGCTCGCCGCCTGGCTGCTCAGCCTGTCGGTCGTCGTGGTGGTGCAGCTGACGCTGTATCTGCTCGGCGCGGAAGCGGCCGTGCAGGACGGGTCGGCCGCGAGTCTGGTCGGCGGCGCGACGCCGATCGCGGTGTGGCTCGTCGTCACGCTCGCGACCGGAGGCACCGTGGGCGACCACGCGGTCCAGCTGCGCTTCGCGGGCGGGCCGCTGCCCGTCGGGCTCGCCCGCTTCCTCCGCTTCCTCGGCGGGATCGGCGGCTGGCTCGTGCTCATCGCCCTGCCGGGCGCGTGGACGTTCGTGGCCACCGTGTTCGCGGGCCTCTCGGTGGTGCTGGTGTTCACCACCGGCGGTCGCGGGCTGCCCGGCCTCGTCTCGGGTCAGCGTGTCGTCGACGCCCGCGAGCCCGAGGAGCCGGATGCCGGGCCGCCGGGCGCGGCATCCGCATCCGGTGTCTGAGGAACAGCCGGCAGGATCAGTCCGCGGGCGTGTCCAGGAACTCGCGCGCGGCGACCACGAGCGCCTCGACACCACGGCTGAGCGTCGGCTGGAGCACCGGTGCGAAGAACGGCGAGTGGTTCGTGGGGATGTCGCGCTCGACGGTCCCGGCGGCGAACGCCTCGGCGAACGCGACCGGGTCGGCGCCGCCCCAGAACCAGAACACCAGCGGCACGCCGGCCTCGCGCGCGAACCACGACACGTCCTCGCTGCCGGTGAACATGCCGGGGTCGATGACCGTTCCCTCGCCGAACGCGGCATCGAACGCGAGCACGAGGCGTGCGGTGGCGTGGACGTCGTTGATGGTCGGCGGGAGGGTGTGGTCGGTGACGATGACCGGAGGCTCCTCGGCACCCGACGCCTGCGCCTCGGCGCGCACGATGCGCTCGACCTTCTCGAGCACCCGGGCGCGGGCCTCGTCGTCGGGGTAGCGCAGGCTCAGCTCGAGCTTCGCCTCGGCCGGGATGATGTTGTTCTTCAGCCCCGCGTGGATCGAGCCGACGGTGACGACCGCGACGTCGCGCGGGTCGACCTCGCGCGAGACGATCGTCTGCAGCCGCATGACGGTGGCAGCTGCCATCACGACCGGGTCGATGGTCGCCTGGGGCCGCGAGCCGTGGCCGCCACGGCCCAGCAGGGTCACCGTCAGCCCGTCGGATGCCGCCATCTGCGTGCCGCTGCGCACGCCGATGGTTCCCGCGGGAAGCGGCGTGACGTGCTGGCCGAGCACGATGTCGGGCCTCGGGAACCGGTCGAGCACGCCGTCGGCGATCATCGCCTGCGAGCCGGCGCCGTACTCCTCGGCGGGCTGGAAGACGGCGACGATCGTGCCCGACCACTCGTCCTTCGTGGCGACCAGGCGCTCCAGTGCGCCGAGCAGCGCGGTGACGTGCATGTCGTGGCCGCAGGCGTGCATCACCGGCACGTCGTTGCCGGACGGGTCGGTGCCGCGCGCGGTGCTGGCGTACTCGAGGCCGGTCTGCTCGGGCACGGGGAGGGCGTCCATGTCGGCGCGCAGCCACACCACGGGGCCCTCGCCGTTGCGGATGACGGACGCGACGCCGGTCTTGCCGATGCCCTCCTCGAACTCGACGCCGAGCTCCGTGAGGTGCTGCGTGATCACCCCCGCCGTGCGGGTCTCCTGGAAGGACAGCTCCGGATGCCGGTGCAGATCGATGTAGAGCGCTTCGAGGTCGAGGGTCATGGGGTCGAGCCTATCCGCGGGCACGACGCGGGCACCGCCCGGGACGTCCCGGGACGTCCCTGGACGTCCCGCGGGAACCGCCGCAACCGCCGCACATCGCGCACAACCGTTCACTTGCGCTGAACGTACGCCGAGAGCGGGCTCGGGCGTACGTTCAGCGCAAGTGAACGAAGGAGATGGGCGTGAATCGGCGCGCAGCCAGGAGGGCGAGACGTCGGGGCCGGGGAGTAAGGCGTCAGGAGGGGAGGCGTCAGGAGGGGAGGCGTCAGGAGGGGAGGCGTCAGGAGGGGAGGCGTCAGGAGGGGAGGCGGGCGGTCGTGCCGCGCACGATGAGCTCGAACGGCAGCTCGCCCGGGCGGTGCGTCGGCGTCTCGGCATCCGTCGACTCGAGCGCCTCGAGGATCGCGTCGGCGGCGCGCTCGCCCTGCCCGAGGGGGAACTGGTCGACCGTCGTGAGGCGGAAGAACTCGCCGAGCTCGTGGCCGTCGATGCCGATCACCGACAGGTCCTCGGGCACGCGGTAGCCGAGTTCCCGCGCGGCCAGGAGCGCGCCGATCGCCATCTCGTCCGAGGCCGCGAAGATCGCCGTGGGCCGGCCGCCGGGCTTGCCGAGCAGCTGCTTGGCGGCGCGGAAGCCGCCCTCGATGGTGAAGTCGGCGGGCTCGAACAGCGACGGGCTGACGGTGATGCCGGCATCCGCCAGCGCCTGCTCGAAGCCCTGCCGGCGCTGCGTGGGGATGTGGAAGTCGATGTCGAACTCGGGGCTCGCGCCGATGTGCGCGATCGCGCGGTGTCCGAGGGCGAGCAGGTGCTCGGTGGCCAGGCGCGCGACCGCGACGTCGTCGACCGTCAGGGTGGTCAGGCGCGGGTTGGGTCCGCCGATGGCGATGACCGGCAGGTCGAGCGCGACGAGGCGCTCGGTCTCCTCCTCGCCGAGCTCCAGCGAGATCGCGATGACGCCGTCCACGCGCTGACGCCGGAGGAACGTGTCGAAGATGTCGTGGCGCTCGGCGCGATCGGCGGTGAGGCTGTACAGCGTGATGTCGTAGCCGCGGCGCATGAGCGCCGACGCGATGCCGCTCAGCACCGTCGAGAAGAACCAGCGGTCGAGGAAGGGCACCAGCACGCCGATGTTGCGCGTGCGTCCCGAGGCCAGGCTCGAGGCCGAGGCCGACACCACGTAGCCGAGGCTCTTGGCAGCTGCTTCGACCTTGGCCTTGGCCCCGGCCGAGACGTGGCCGCGTCCGCTCAGCGCGCGCGAGACGGTCGCCGTCGAGACGCCCGCCTGGCGGGCGACCTCGTCGATGCTGACCACGTCGTCACCTCTTCCTCGCGCTCACGGCGCTGCGTTCGCACTCCCGGCCCCGCGGAGCCGGGAGTCACGCCGGCTCAGTCGTTCGTCACCCAGACGGTCGTGTCGGCCGGGAGCTCCCCGCCTGCGACCGGACCGCTCGCCGCGATCACGATACCGCCCGGGAGCGCGATCGGCGTGGAACCGGTGTTCGCGACGACCGTGACATTCCCGTTGCGGAATGCGACGGCATCCGTTCCGTAGCCGTCGACCCACTCGAGCGAGCCGGCGCCCAGCGATCGCGCACGGCGCTCCGCGAGGAGGGTGCGGTACAGCTCGAGCGTGGATCCCTCGACGCCGGACTGCACGTCGCGCGCGAGCGTCGCCCACTCGGCCGGCTGCGGCAGCCACGACGCACCGCTCTCGTTGAAGCCGTAGGCAGGGGCATCCGCGTTCCACGGGATCGGCACGCGGCAGCCGTCGCGGCCGTACCGCTCGCCGTTCGTGCGGAACCAGGTCGGGTCCTGACGCGCGTCGCCCGGGATGTCGATGACCTCGGGCAGACCCAGCTCCTCGCCCTGGTACAGGTAGGCCGAGCCCGGGAGCGCGAGCATGAGCGTCGTGGCCGCGCGGGCGCGAGCGAGACCCACCTCGGGGATCGGCTGACCCGGCGACTCCGGGCCGATGCCGTGACCCTGGGGGTTCTCGGCGGTCAGCGCGAGGCGGGAGGCGTGGCGCACGACGTCATGGTTCGACAGCACCCAGGTGCTCGGCGCACCGACACCGGGGAACGCCTGCAGTGACACGTCGATGACCTCGCGGAGGTCCGCGGCGTTCCACTCGGTCTGCAGGTAGGGGAAGTTGAAGGCCTGGTGCATCTCGTCCGAGCGCACCCATTCGGCTGTGCGCGCGGCGGTCGGCAGCCACGCCTCTGCGGCGAGGGCGCGGTCGCCCTGGTAGTCCTCGAGGATCTTGCGCCAGTCGCGGTACACCTCGTGCACGGCATCCTGGCCCCAGTAGGGCACGTTCTCCTCTTCGCCGCCCATCGACCCGGCCTCCGGGTCGGGGATGTAGTCCGGCAGGCCCTCGGCCTTGACGAGGCCGTGCGCCACGTCGACGCGGAAGCCGTCGACGCCCCGGTCGAGCCAGAAGCGAAGGATGCGGCGGAACTCCTCGCGCACCTCCTCGTTCGACCAGTCGAAGTCGGGCTGCGACGAGTCGAAGAGGTGCAGGTACCACTGGCCGGGGCGGCCATCGGCCTCGACGACGCGCGTCCAAGCGGGGCCTCCGAAGACCGACTCCCAGTTGTTCGGGGGCAGTTCGCCGTGCGCGCCCTTCCCGTCGCGGAACATGTAGCGCCCGCGCTCGGGGCTGCCCGGCGCGGCGGCCAGCGCCCGCTGGAACCACTCGTGCTGGTCGGAGGAGTGGTTGGGGACGAGGTCGACGATGACACGGATGCCGCGGTCATGGGCACCGGCGAGCATCGCGTCGAAGTCGGCCAGCGTGCCGAACAGCGGGTCGACGTCGCAGTAGTCGCTGACGTCGTAGCCGGCGTCCTTCTGCGGCGACCGCTGGAACGGGCTCAGCCAGATCGCGTCGATGCCGAGGCTCTTCAGGTCGTCGAGGTGCGACGTGATGCCCGGCAGATCGCCGATGCCGTCGCCCGATGCGTCTGCGAAGGAGCGGGGGTAGATCTGATAGATGACGGCGGTGCGCCACCACTCGCCGCCGACGGGGGCGAGGAACGCGTCCGTGCGCTCAGCGGTCTCTGCGGAAGTCATCCGGCCAGTGTACTGCAAGCGCTTACAGTGTGACGTCGAGCCGGCCGGCGATCCTCAGCTGAGGAACAGGGCCGATGTGAGGGCCGAAACGCCGTGCTCGGCCCCTCATTCCGGCCCTGTTCCTCAGTTGAGGAACGACGCGGGCGCAGGATGCGGCGCGGTGGTGGCGAAGCGCGGAGGCGTCGCGGTGGTGGCGAAGGGGCGGAGGGCGGCGGGAGTCGGGCCCGGGCGTAGGGTGGGCGGGTGCTGTCCGAAGCCCTCACGCGCGCCGAGTCCCTGATCCGAACGATCCCCGATTACCCCGAGCCGGGGGTGCAGTTCCGCGACATCACCCCCCTGCTGGCGGATGCCCGGGCCCTGCGCACCGTCATCCACGCGATGATCGCGCCGTTCGAGGGCTCGTTCGACGTCGTCGCCGGCGTCGAAGCCCGCGGGTTCCTGCTCGCCGGTGCTGCCGCGATGGAGGCCGGAGCGGGCCTGGTGCCGATCCGCAAGGCCGGCAAGCTGCCGCTGCCCGCGGCATCCGTCACCTACGCGCTCGAGTACGGGACCGCGACGATCGAGGCGCACGACGACATCGCCGGGGGCAGCCGCGTGCTGCTGGTCGACGACGTGCTCGCCACGGGCGGCACCCTGGTCGCCGCGCACCAGCTCGTCGCCGAGCTCGGCGGCGTCGTCGTCGGCACGGCGGTGCTCATGGAGCTGACCGCGCTCGGCGGGCGCGAGGTCGTCGGCGACGTGCACACGGTCTTCACCGGCTGACCTGGTCACCGAGCCGGCGGTCTGCGCTGGTTGGGGGCGTTTCGTGTCGCTCGTTCCTCGCTCGCCCAACGACCGGAAGGCGCCGGGTGCGGGGCGTTTCGTCTCGCTCGTTCCTCGCTCGATCAACGACCGGAACTCCGGGTCCCAGGCGCCGGGTACGGGGCGTTTCGTGTCGCTCGTTGCTGGCTCGCTCAACGACCGGAAGGCGCTGGGCGCGGGGCGTTTCGTCTCGCTCGTTCCTCGCTCGCTCAACGACCGGAACGCCGACCCCGGTCGTTGAGCGAGGGAGCGCCAGCGACCGAGACGAAACGCGACGAGCCCGCCGACGAGCCCCGACGACTCAGACGAAGCCCGGGAGATCGAGCCACGCGCCGGGCGCGGCATCCACCCCGTCCCGGACGACCGTCCCTTCGATGAGTCCGTAGGGGCGGTCGGCGGCGTAGAAGACCTCGTTCGGGTTCTCGAGCCCGAACGGCGACAGGTCGTACGCGAAGTGATGCTTGTTCGGCATCGCGAAGCGCACCTCGGCGATCTCGGGCCGGGCCTCGATCGCGGCCTTGCCCATCGCGAACAGCGTCTGCTGAAGGGCGAGCGAGTGCACGGTGGCGAACGTCGACAGCAGCACGGCGAGGACGTCGGAGTAGAGGCCGTTGTAGTCGACACCCTCCTCGACCGCCTCGGGCAGGAAGCGCCACCGCCCCGTCACCGACGTCGCCATGATGCGGTCGGTCGCCTCGGGCAGGGTCGTGTACCGGTCGCGCGGGAACCCCGAGAACTCCGACCCGGTCGACTTCAGCACGGTGAGGTCCTTCACGCCGCCGGTGACGTGCGTCGCGCCGTCGAGCTTCTGCACGGTCGCCAGCCGCGTGCCGTGTCCCCGGCGCACGAAGGAGTGGTCGTGGGGCGCACCGTCGACGAGGATGCGCTCCCACTCGTACTGCTCGGCCTGCCAGAGGCCGCCCTCGATCCAGTCGAATGCCGCGACGAAGTGGTCGCCGAGTCTCAGCAGGTACTCCTCGGGTGAGGGGATGCCGTGCTCCTTCGCGAACGCGAACGCGGTGTTCTTCTGCGTGTCGGTGGCGACGATCATCGCGTTGTCGCCCTCGAGGAACGAGCTCGCGAGCGCCGCCCCCCGCAGCTGCGACGTGACGCTGAGGTCGACGATCTCGTGTCGCGGCGTGTCGCGGTAGATCCGCACGACGCGGTTCTCCGCCTTGCCGTACTTGTTGGCGCCGAGGCTCACCGAGACCATGACTAGCTCCCTCTGTAGGTCGAGTACGCGAACGGGCTGAGCAGCAGCGGCACGTGGTAGTGCCGATCGGTGTCTTCGACGGTGAAGGTCACGGTGACGAGCGGGTAGAACGAGGCGATGCCGCGGTCGGCGAACCACGCCCCGGTGCCGAAGGTGAGCGCGTACATGCCGGGCTCGAGACGCTCGGGGCCGAGGGCTGCTCGCCCGTCGGCGTCGGTGAACGCCTGGGCGACGCCCGCGGTGCCGCCGCCGGGCAGGTGCCGCGCGAGCGACACGACGACGTTCTGGGCGGGGGTTCCGCTCGAGGCGTCGAGGACATGGGTGGTCAGGTGGCTGCTCATGCGTTCATCCTTGCGTCACGGCCGCCTGCAGGCGCAGCAGCGCGATCTCGGCGAGCTGGCCGGCGGCTTCCCGAGCCTCGGCGTCGTCGTTGTTGCCGAGCCGCCGCTCGAGCTCGGCGAGCATCTCCTCGGGGGAGCGGCCGGCCGCGCGGATGAGGAAGACGCGACCGAATCGCGCCTCGTAGGCCGCGTTGCCGTCGGCGATCCGAGCCGCGACGTCGGCGGCGGCATCCGTCATCGAGGCCTGTTCGCGTCGGGATGCCACGGCCTCCGCGTTCTCTCCGGTCACCCGGGCGCCGATCCGGGGGTGCTGCGCGACCGCGGAGTCGAGGTCGGCGCGCGTCCACAGGGTGGCGAGCGCGGCGGCGCGCGCCACGAGCTCATCGACGGTGCCGTACGGGCGGCCGCCGACGAGGGTCTCGACCCAGGAGGGGATGCCCGCCCACACCGCCACGCTCTCGCGTGCGGCCGCGGCGTCGAGCGCGTTGAACTCGTCGATGTTCATCGGTATCCCCTCGGCCGCGGCGTCACTGCGGCGCACGGCCGACGCAGCTGCGCCCGCTCAGACATGGTCCACGACCGCGTGCACGAGGTCGGAGATCTCGCGCTTGTACTCGTTGAAGTCAGGGCTCGTGATGTCGCGCTCGGCGGGCAGGTCGATGCCGACGACGCGGCTGATGTGACCGGGCACGCCGTGCGAGGCGCCGCCGGTCATCACCACGACGCGGTCCGCCAGGAACACTGCCTCCTCGATGGAGTGCGTGACGAACACCACCGTGGTCTTCGTCTCGACGTGGATGCGCTTCAGCTCGGTCTGCAGATCCGACCGGGTGAGCGCGTCGAGGGCGCCGAACGGCTCGTCCATCAGCAGCACGGTGGGCTCGTTCGCGAGCACGCGGGCGATCGCGACGCGCTGCTGCATGCCGCCGGAGAGCTGGCCGGGGTACTTGTCGGCGAAGCGGGTGAGGCCGACGGTGCGGATGAAGCGCTCGGTGAGCTCTCGCACCCGTGCCCGGGGGACGCGGCGCCGGCGCGGACCGTACGCCACGTTCTCGTGGACCGTGAGCCAGGGGAACAGCCCGTAGTCCTGGAACACGACGCCCCGCTCGGGGCCGGGGGCGGTGATCGGCGCGCCGCCGACGGTCACCGTACCGCCGGTCGCGGGCTCGAAGCCGGCGAGGATGCGCAGCACGGTGCTCTTGCCGCAGCCCGAGGCGCCGACGATCGCGACGAACTCGCCGGAGGCGATGTGCAGGTCGACGTCGGCGACGGCCTGCACGCCCGCGCCCTCCGGGCCGTAGCGCTTGGAGAGCCCGCTGATGTCGACGTCGGCGGTGGTGGTGATGTCGCTCATGGCAGGTCCTGTCACTTGATCAGCGGGCGGCCGCGGGTGAACAGCTGGAAGGCGCCCATCAGGATGCGGTCGGAGAGGAACCCGGCGACGCCGACGACCATCATGCCGACCACGACCATGTCGGTGCGCACCACGTCGCGGGCGAGGATGATGTTCGCGCCGAGGCCGACATTCACGCCGACGCCCTCGCCGAGCACGAGCACGACCCACGAGATCCCCAGTCCCACGCGCATGCCGTTGACGACGGCCGGCGCGGAGGCCGGGACGACGACCTGGGCGAGGACCTCCCAGCGCCGGGCGCCCAGCATCCGTCCGGCTTCGATGAGGCGCGGCGGAACCTCTTTCGAGCCGCTGATCGCGCCCAGGACGATCGGGAAGAACGCCGACAGCGCGATGAGGAAGATCGTGGCCTGGTCGCCCCAGCCGATCAGGAGGCCGACGAGCGGCACCCAGGCGGTCGCGGGAATGGGGCGGAAGAGGTTGATGAACGGGTCGAAGAGCGCGTCCATCGTGTAGTAGCGGCCCATCAGGATGCCGAGGGGCACGGCGATCGCCGATGCGATGACGAATCCGACGAGCACGCGGAGCGAGGACGTGCCGAGGTTGATCCACAGGTCGCCCGAGAAGGCATCGTCATGGATGCCGCCGAACGCGTAGTCCCAGAGGGATGCGACGACGTCGGCCGGGGAGGGCAGGTAGCCCATCCGGATGCCGACGATGGGGATCTCCCACGCCTGCTCGCGGCCGACCTGCCAGACGACGAGGAACAGGATCGGCACGATGCTGCCGAGCAGCACGCGGTTCAGCGCGGAATGCCGGGCCAGGGGGCGCGGCCGACGGCGCGGCGGTGCTGCTGCCGAGGCGTCGGGGGCGAGGTCGGTCACGGTGGCCTGGGTCACGATGACCTCCTTTCGAACGGATGCCGGATGGGGCGGCGGGGCGGTGAGGCGGCGAGGGGTGCGAAGCGAAGGTGGTGGCGGCGCGGGGGGCTCGCCGCCACCACCCCGCGTCACGGGGCGAACGTCGTGTCGACGATGTCGCCGGCCGTGGGCGCGTCCGTGATGAGGCCGATGTCGGCCATCGCGGTCGCGAGCGCCTCGAGCTGGCCGACGTACTCGTCCGACAGATCGGAGCGCAGCCAGAAGTTCTCGAGGGCCGAGGTGAAGACATCCTCGTCGCCGCCGAACTCCTCGACCATGCCGGGGAGCCACTCGTCGATGTTGTCGGCCATGTACGCGGTCGTGGCGGCGTGAGTGTCGACGACCTTCTGCACGAGCTCGGGGTTCTCCTCGATCAGTGCGCCGGTGGTGATCAGGCCGATGTTGACCTTGCCGATCTCGGTCGAGTAGGGATCGACCACCTCGGTGCCGCCGTTCGCCTTCGCGATCGACACGCCGATCTCGACGCCCATGAAGGCGGCGATGTCACCGGCGCCGAAGGCCGCAGCCATCTCGGGCACGGGGATCACGGTGAGGGCGAAGTCCTCGGGGGTAAGGCCGGCATCCTCGATCAGCAGCCGCAGCGCGACCTCCTGCGCCGAGCCCTGGACGATGCCGATCTTCTCGCCCACGAGCTCCTCGAGCGAGGACTCGCCGTTGCCGATGAAGCCCGAGCCGCCGTCGGCGGCGCTGGCGACGACCGTGAGGTCGCGATCCTGCGAGATCGAGGCGATCGTGGGGGTGACGCCCGAGATGGCGAAGTCGATCGACCCCGAGACCAGGGCGTCCGACAGCGCCGGCGTCGTGTCGAGTGTGACGACCTCGAACTCGACGCCGTCGACCGCGTAGTCGTTGTAGAGGAAGGGCTGGTAGAAGTGCGGCTGGCCGCGGAGCGTGCCGATCTTGACCGTGACGGTCTCGTCGCCCGACGAATCGTCGCTCGCGGCGGAGGGGGAGCCGCTGCAGCCCGCGAGCGCGAGCGCGGCGGCGGTCGCGAGGGCGGCGACGGCGGTGAGGCGATGGGACAGAGGGCGCATGGGCGGGACTCCTGGATCGGGCTCCGGCGGCAGCGCGGAGCGGGTGGGGATGCTGTGTGGGACTGGCCTCATTCAAGGACGCCCGTTCACTCGCGGTGTGAAGTCCGTGTAACGAGTGCGTTAAGTCATCGCTTAACGCAGAGAGCGACCAGCCTGGGAGCTCGACCGGGCATCTCCGCAGGCGGCCGCGCGGCATACGATGTGGCGCACAGTCGAGTCAGGAGGCGTCGATGGGTGAGGTGCCCGCGCAGATAGGCCCGCGGCTGCGGACGCTCCGCGCCGCCACCGGGAGGTCGCTGTCGTCCGTCGCGCACGAGCTCGGGATCTCCTCGAGCGCGCTCTCGCAGATCGAGACGGGCGCGATGCAGCCCTCCGTCAACCGGCTGATCGAGCTCGTGGGGGTGCTCGGCGTGCCGGTATCGGCGATCTTCGACGACACCGGCGTCTTCGCACCGCGCGTCGACGCCGATCACCCCGACGTGACGGAGGCGCTCCCGGGGGTGCTCGTCGCGCACGCCGGCGACACCCATCCCGCGCAGCTCGACCAGGGCGTCACCTACCGCCGGCTCTCCCCGGCGCAGCTGCCGGGCGTCGACTGGTTCGAGTCCACGTATCCGCCGGGCTCGGCCTCCAGCGTGGACGGGGCCATGCTCGTGCACGCGGGCTACGAGAGCGGCCGGGTCGTCAGCGGCGAGCTGACGTTCGAGTTCGGCGACGGCTCCGTGCGGCTGGGGCCGGGAGGATCGCTCTCCTTCTCGGCGTCGCGTCCGCATCGGGTCGTGAACGACACCGCGGAGCCCGCGGTCGCCATCTGGCTCACCCTCACCGACGTGACGGCGCACGATGCCGGTGCGTCATAGCGGTGTTACACACGGGAAACCCGAGTGCGAGAGGTTAAGCGATAGCTTCACACCACGCGCCGGCCGAAGCACCGGCATCCACTTTCACCGACATCGTCTGGAGACCGTCATGACCGCTCCTGCCTGCTCGCCTCGCGGGACGACCGGCACGCGATGACGCCCGACCGCCTCGTGATCCGAGCCGGACGCGCCCTGATCGAGGGCTCGTTCCGACCGGCGGCGATCGTGGTCGAGGGCGGCCGCATCGCCGACGTGCTCGACGTCCGCGCGCGGGTGGCCGGCGCGAACGCCGCCCTCGTACCCGACGACGCCGTGCTGCTGCCCGGCCTGGTCGACTCCCACGTGCACGTGAACGAACCGGGGCGCACCGAGTGGGAGGGCTTCCGCTCGGCGACCCTCGCCGCGGCGGCCGGCGGCGTCACGACCATCGTCGACATGCCGCTGAACTCCATCCCGGCCACGACCACCACCGCCGCGCTGGCGGTGAAGAGGGCCGCGGCCGCGCCGTCGGCCTTCGTCGACGTCGGCTTCTGGGGCGGCGCGGTGCCCGAGAACCTCGGCACGCTCGACGCGCTGCACGACGCCGGCGTGCACGGCTTCAAGTGCTTCCTGTCGCCATCCGGAGTCGACGAGTTCGGCCACCTCGACCGCGTCCAGCTCGCGGCCGCGATGGAGGAGATCGCGGCGATCGGATCGCGGCTCATCGTGCACGCCGAGGATCCGGCCCTGCTGCACGACGCCGGGGCGCTCGGCCGTGGCTATGACGCGTTCCTCGCGAGCAGGCCGGCCGCGAGCGAGGCATCGGCGATCGGGGCCGTCATCGCAGAGGCCCGGCGCACGGGCGCCCGCGCGCACATCCTGCACCTCAGCGACGGGCACTCGCTCCCCGCGATCAGGGCCGCCAAGGCCGAGGGCGTCGCGCTCACCGTCGAGACGTGCCCGCACTACCTCACGATCGCCGCCGAGGAGATCCCCGACGGCGCGTCGGAGTTCAAGTGCTGCCCGCCCATCCGCGAGGCCGCCAACCGCGACCTGCTGTGGCAGGGGATCGTCGACGGCACCATCGACGCGATCGTGAGCGACCACTCGCCGTCCACCGTCGATCTCAAGCGCTCGGGCGGCGGCGACTTCGGCCTCGCCTGGGGCGGCATCGCGGGACTGCAGGTGGGACTGTCGGCGGTGTGGACCGAGGCGCGAGGTCGCGGCATCCCGCTCGAGGCGATCCTGCCGCTGTACACGACCGGTCCGGCGCGCGTGGCCGGGCTCGTCGGCGCCGGCGTCATCGAGGTGGGCGCGGTCGCGCACCTCACGGTGTTCGGCGTCGACGACCCCCTCGAGATCCGCGCCGAGGAGCTGCTGCACAGGAACCCGATCACCGCGTACGACCGACGCCGGCTCACCGGTCGCGTCCGCCGCACCTGGCTGCACGGCACCACGGTCTACGACGTGACCGAGGGTGGGGCGGGCGAGGCGCCGCACTTCCGCGGGGCGCCATCGGGCCGGCTCCTGTCGGCGCGCGAGGGGGTGCGCGCGTGAACCGCCGCGACGAAGCGCCCGGCAGGGGATTCGCGGGGCGCATCCACGACGAGCTCCCGACGCTCCAGCCGGACACCGGCGACATCCCCGGCGACCACTACCTCCGGTCGACGCCGGCGACGGTGATGTGGGGCCGGCTTCCGTGCCGCACGGATGCCGCCGTCCTCACGATCGCGCCGGGAGACACCGTGACGGTCGACACCGTGAGCCACGAGGGGATCCTCGAGGACCAGGGCAAGGACCCTGCGGCGTTCTTCGCGTCGCACGGGGTGGCCGAGGGATCCGTTCTGGAAGACGCCATCGAGATCGCGGGAGCGCTGGCCCGCGACCCGCTCGCCGACGGACCGCACGTCGCGACCGGGCCCATCCGCGTCGAGGGCGCACTGCCGGGCGACCTGCTCAAGATCACGGTCGAGCGCCTCGATCCGCGCGTGCCGTACGGCGTCATCTCGAACCGTCACGGCAAGGGCGCTCTGCCGGGCGAGCTGCCGCGCGGCGAGCACAGCGTGAGCGTGTTCACCCCGATCGAACGGCGCGGCGACCGATGGGTGGGCGTGCTGCCCGTGGTCGAGGGCGGAGAGCGCGTCGTCGAGTTCCCCCTGGCGCCGTTCCTCGGCACGATGGGCGTCGCGGTCGACGCCGACGAGCGGCCCCATTCGGTGCCGCCCGGCACCCACGGCGGCAACATCGACATCAAGCTGCTCGTCGAGGGCGCGGTGCTCTACCTGCCGGTGCAGGTGGAGGGGGCGCTCGCCTACGTCGGCGACCCCCATTTCGCGCAGGGCGACGGAGAGGTCGCCCTCACCGCGCTCGAGGCATCGCTGCGGGCCACGCTGCGCTTCGACGTGGTGCCGCGCGCCGAGGCGCTCGCCGCGTTCGGCGAGGTCGCCGGTCCGCTCGTTCGGACCGAGGAGTACCTGGTGCCCACCGGCATGGACCGCGACCTCGGCGTCGCGATGCGCAACTGCGTGCGCGCCGCGCTGTCGCTGCTGCAGGCGCGGTACGGCATGGACGAGCACCTGGCCTACGCGTACCTGTCGGCGGCGACCGACTTCGACATCTCGCAGGTCGTCGACATCGTGTGCGGGGTGCACGCGCGGATCCGCGAGGCGGACTTCGCCGCGATCGCCGTCCGGCCGCCGGCCGCGGATCCCGGCACCGAGGCGGTGACCCATGACTGAGCCGGCGCGACCCGCCGTGATCCCCGGAGCTGAGGCGGTGCCGCTCGATCTGCGCGCGGCGTTCGAGCGGTACGAGGCGGCGATCGTCGCCGACGACGTGGCTGTGCTCGACGAGACGTTCGCTCCGGGCCCGGACACCCTGCGCGGCGACGCGGCGGGTCTGCTCGTCGGGCACGACGCGATCTCGGCGTTCCGCGGCACGCGGGGCGGTGTCGCGCCGCGCACGATCGAGCGCATCGAGCATCGGGCGCTGGGGACGGATGCTGCGCTCCTGGTCTCGGTGTCGCGCTACGCCGGCGGGGGCACGGGGCTGCAGACGCAGCTGTGGCAGCGCATCGACGGAGAGTGGCGCATCACCGCCGCGCACGTCAGTCCGCGCGCGCAGCCGCTGGACCGGACGGTGTGGCGCACGGTCGGCGATCCGCTGTGGCAGGGCGCGTGGGAGGGCCCGCTCGCCGGCCTCACGGCGGCGGTCAAGGACCTGTTCGCGATCAAGGGCTATCGCATCGGGGCGGGCAATCCGACGTTCCTCGACTCCGCGCGCGTCGAGACCACGACCGCGCCTGCCGTGAGCGACCTGCTCCGGGGCGGGGCATCCCTTCGCGGCATCGCGCGCACCGACGAGTTCGCCTACTCGATCGCCGGCGACAACGTCCACTACGGCACGCCGGCCAACGCCGCCGTCCCGGGCGCCCTGCCCGGCGGCTCGTCGAGCGGGCCCGCGACCGCCGTCGCGACCGGCCAGGCCGACATCGGCCTGGCGACCGACACCGCCGGTTCGGTGCGGGTACCCGCCTCGTACCAGGGGCTGTGGGGGCTGCGCACCACGCACGGCCTCGTCCCACGCCAGGGACTGCTGCCGCTCGCGCAGTCGTTCGACACCGTCGGCTGGCTCACACGTGACGGCGACACCCTCCAGCGCGTCGTCGACTGGTGCCTGAGCTTCGACGGGTCGGAGTCGACCGAGAGCGTCTTCGGAGCCTCGGATTCCGACCTGCCGTGGCGCTTCGCCGTGCCCGACGAGGCGCTCGCCGCGGTCGATCCCGCCACGGGCGCCGCCTTCGACGCACTGCTCGTGCGGCTCGCCGCGTCGTCCGAGCCGCCGGTGCTCTGGCGCACGCCGATCGGCGATCTCGACGAGTACCTCGAGCCGTTCCGCACCGTCCAGGCCGCCGAGGCCTGGCGCAACAACGGTCCCTGGCTGCGTGAGCATCCCGCAGCGGTGGGCCCGGCCGTCGCCGAGCGCCTGCGCGTCGCTGCCGCGGTCACCGCCGAGGACGAGGCATCCGCCCGCCGACGACTCGAGCCGCTCCACGAGCGCATGCGCGAACTGGTGCGCGGCGCGGTCCTGATCCTGCCCACGGTGCCGGGGCCGGCGCCCGCGCGGGGACGAAGCGGCGCCGAGGTCGACCGCGTGCGCGTCGCCACGCTGCGGATGACCACGCCCGCGGCGGTCGGAGGCCTTCCCGCCGTGTCGGTGCCCCTGCTCACGGTGCCCTCGCCCCTCGGCCCCGCGCCCGTCGGGGTCAGCCTCGTCTCGCGTGAGGGCACCGACATCGCGCTCGTGCGCCTCGCCCGTCGCCTCGCCGCGACCGTCTCCCACCCTGGAGCGACACCATGATCCCCGGTCCGATCGACCCGCCCCCGCGCCTGCTGATGGGCCCCGGGCCCATCTCGGCGTACCCGAGCGTGCTGCGCGCCATGTCGGCGCCGCTCGTCGGGCAGTACGACCCGTTCATGACGACGACGATGACCGAGACGCAGGAGCTGTACCGCGGCGTGTGGGGCACGCGCAACGAGGCGACGCTCCTGGTCGACGGCACGAGCCGCGCCGGCATCGAGGCCGCGATCGTGTCGCTCGTGCGACCGGGCGACCGCGTGCTCGTGCCGGTGTTCGGCAGGTTCGGGCATCTGCTGGCTGAGATCGCCGAGCGGGCGATGGCCGAGGTGCACACGATCGAGACGGCGTGGGGGCAGGTGTTCCCGGCATCCGTCATCGAAGAGGCGATCGTGCGCGTCAAGCCGGCCCTCCTCGCCCTCGTGCAGGGCGACACGTCGACGACGATGAACCAGCCGCTCGACGAGATCGGCGCGATCTGCGCGCGCCACGGGGTGCTGTTCTACAGCGACGCGACGGCTTCGCTCGGCGGCAACGCCTTCCAGACGGACGAGTGGGGGCTGGATGCCGCGACCGCCGGTCTGCAGAAGTGCCTGGGCGGCCCGTCGGGCTCGGCGCCGATCACGCTGTCGGAGCGCGCGGTCGAGGTGATCCGCTCCCGCGGGCGCGTCGAGGCCGGGATCCGGGAGGAGGGCGACCCCGATGCCGCCGATTTCGTGCGCTCGAACTACTTCGACCTCGGCATGATCCTCGACTACTGGGGACCGCGGCGCCTCAACCACCACACCGAGGCGACCTCCATGCTCTACGCCGCGCGCGAATGCGCCCGGGCGCTGCTGCTCGAGGGGCGCGACGCCGTCATCGAGCGGCACCGTGTCGCGGGGGCGGCGATGCTGGCCGGCGTGCAGGGGCTCGGCCTCGCGGTGTTCGGCGACGTCGCGCACAAGATGAACAACGTGGTGGCGGTCGAGATCCCGGCCGGCGTGCCGGGCGACGCCGCGCGGTCCGCGCTGCTGCAGGACTTCGGCATCGAGATCGGCACGTCGTTCGGTCCGCTCCACGGCCGGGTGTGGCGCATCGGCACGATGGGCTACAACGCCCGCGAGGACGCCGTGCTCACCACCCTCGCCGCGCTCGAGGCGGTGCTGCGCCGGTACGGCGCGGCGGTGCCCACGGGCGGCGGGACGGATGCCGCGGCCGACGTCCATCGAGCAGCACGGGCATGACCGCTCGCCTCGCCGGAATCGAGCGCGATCGCATCGCGGCTGCCGCCCGCCGGGTGATGGCGCGGTGCGACGAGCTCGCACGGGTGTCGGCCACCACGGGGTCGATCGAGCGCGTCTACCTCTCGCCCGAGCACGCCCGCGTGAACCGCCTCGCCGCGGAGTGGATGCGCGAGGCCGGCCTGACGACCCGGCAGGACGCCGCCGGCAACCAGGTGGGGCGCATCGACCCGATGCGGCCGACCGGGCCCGATCCCGACGCGCCGGCGCTCATGCTCGGCTCGCACCTCGACACCGTTCCCGACGCCGGCCGGTTCGACGGGATCGCCGGCGTGCTGATGGCCCTCGAGGTGGTGCGCCTGCTCCGCGCGCCGCACACCGCGGGCACGGCATCCGGGATCGCGCTCCCCTTCGCGCTGGAGGTCGTCGCGTTCTCGGACGAGGAGGGCACGCGCTTCGGCAAGGCGCTGCTGGGCTCGTCCGCCGTCGCCGGGCGCTGGGACCCCGACTGGTGGAACTTGACGGATGCCGACGGCACGACGCTGCGGGAGGCGTTCCTGGAGTTCGGGCTCGACCCCGGACGCGTCGGCGAGGCCGCCCGGCACCCCGCCGAGCTGGTGGGGTATCTCGAGGCGCACATCGAGCAGGGCCCCGAGCTCGACCGACGGGGCGAGTCGCTGGCGGTGGTGTCGTCGATCGCCTCTGCGCGACGCTTCCAGCTCGTGGTCGAGGGCGAGTCCCGGCACGCCGGCGGCACGCCGTACGACATGCGCCGCGACGCGCTGCTCGGAGCATCCGAGGCGGCGCTCGCCGTCGAGCGGATCTGCCGCGCCGAGCATCACATCATCGGCACCGTCGGGCAGTTCGAGGCGTATCCGGGGGCCGTGAACGTGGTGCCGGGCGAGGCGCACCTGTCCCTCGACCTGCGCGGCGAGTTCGACGGGTCGCGGGACCGCGTGTGGCTCGAGATCGAGAGGGAGCTGGACGCGATCATGGGCCGGCGTGGTCTGCGGTGGGCGGCGCGGGAGGTGCACTCGGCGCCTGCTGTCTTCTGCGATCCGCTCCTGCAGGACGTGGTGCGCGAAGGCATCGCGTCGACGCTGCCGGCGGATGCGGACGACCCCGCCGTGATCTTCAGTCGCGCCGGTCACGACGCCATGGCGATCGGCGCGATCACCGGGGTGGGCATGCTGTTCCTGCGCAACCCTGACGGCATCAGCCATCACCCCGACGAGTCGGTGTCGGCCGGTGACGTCGCGCGCGGCATCCAGGCGCTCGCCGAGGCGGTGCTGCAGCTCGCCGCCGACCGCTGACTCGACGGACGTGCTCCGGCGTCCTCAGCGACTCGAGGTCGTCATGCCCATGCGTGCGAGCACGATGTTCTCGATCACCTGCACGACGTTGTAGAGCAGCAGCGTGATGATCGTGATGAGCGCGACCGACGCCCACAGCTCGTCGAAGCGGGCGGACGCGCTGAACTTCTGGATCATGCCGCCGATGCCCTGACCGGTCGACAGCCACTCCGCGAGGAGCGCACCGGTGACGGCGCCCGGCACCGAGACGCGCGCCGCGGCGAAGAGCGAGGGGAGGGCTCCGGGCACGTTGACCTTGCGCAGCTGGGTCGCCCGGCCGCCGCCGTAGACGTGAACCACGTCGAGGCTCTCCTTCGAGGCCCGGCTCAGCCCGAACATCATCGACGCGAGGGCCGGGAAGAGCACCACGATCGAGCCGATGACGGCGACGGATGCCGCGGTCCCGCGTCCCGTGATGAGGATGATCACGGGGGCGATCGCGACGAGCGGCACCGACCGCAGGAGCAGCGCGAGCGGCATGACGCCCATCTCCACGGAGCGCGACAGCGAGAACGCGAGCGCGAGGACCAGGGCGACCACCATGCCGACGACGAACCCGAGGGCCGCGTCGGAGAGTGTCTGCGCGAGGAGCGGCATCATCTCGGCGCGGTTCTGAGCCGCCTCCTCCGAGGTGAAGAAGAACTCCCAGACGTCGGCGGGGCCCTTCGCGACGTAGGGCGAGATGCCCGTGAGATTCACGACAGCCCACCACAGCGCGAGCACGATGACGAAGGTCAGCAGGGCGTTGAGCAGCGACCTGCCGACGGTGCGCGAGATCGCGCCCGCCCGCGCGGCGGCCGCACCCGGTGGGGCGGGCGAGGCGGCGGACGTCATGGCGTCGCCAGGTGCGGACGTGTCCGTCGTGGTGCTCATGCCGCCACCGCCCTTCCGGAGACCCACGGCGTGACCGCGCGCGAGATCAGCCCGACGAGCGCGTAGCCGATGAGCGCGACGATCGCCGACAGCAGGAACACCGCCCACACGCGTGCCGAGTCGAGGTCGCCCTGCAGCCGGATGAGCGTGATGCCGACGCCGCGGTCGGTGCCCCCCATGTACTCGCCGAGGATCGCTCCGAGGAAGGCGGACGGAACCGCGATCTGCAGGGCGTTGAGGATGGCGGGCAGCGCCGCGATGAGCCGCACCTTGCGCAGCTGCGTGAACCGCGATCCGCCGTAGACGCGCACGACGTCGAGGCTGGCGCGATCGGAGGAGCGGAACCCGAGCAGCGCCCCCACGACGGTGGTGAAGAACACCGCGAGCGCCGCGAGGAAGATCGCGGTCGCGCTCGGGTCGCCGGCGCGCTTCGCGCCGCCCAGCACCACGATGGCGATGCCGCCGACGGCGACGACGGGCAGGCAGTAGCTCACGACCGCGATCTGCACGACGACGGTCTCGATGCGGGGGGCCAGCAGCACCGTCGCCGCGAGCAGCAGCGCGAGGGCGTTGCCCCACGCGTACCCGATGAGGGCCTCGGTGACCGTCACCTGGAAGACGCTCCAGTACGCGGCGAGACCGTCCTGCCAGATCGTCTGGAACACGACGAACGGCGACGGCACGGGAGTGAACGTCGTCCCCGGCGGCGGCTGGAAGATCGTCACGGAGAACAGCCACCACGCTGCGATCAGCGCCACGGCGCCGATGACGCCCGCGAGCCACCCGGGGATGCCGCGCCCGCGCATCAGGACTCCGCGGCGGCGCGGCCGTCGGCGCCGAAGAGCAGCTCGGAGGCGCGGTCGACGAGCTCGTGGAACTCGGGGGAGCGCTGCATGTCGGGCGTGCGAGGATGCGGCAGGTCGACGTCGATGATCTCCTTGATGCGGCCGGGTCGCGGCGACATCACCGCCACGCGGTCGGAGAGGAAGATCGCCTCCGCGATGCCGTGGGTCACCAGCAGCGTCGTCGCGGGCTTCTCGGTCCAGATGCGCAGCAGCTCGAGGTTGAGGTTCTGACGGGTCATGTCGTCGAGCGCGCCGAACGGCTCGTCGAGGAGGAGCACGGAGGGCTTCAGGGCGAGCGCCCGGGCGATCGACACGCGCTGTCGCATGCCGCCCGACAGCTGCGCGGGCTTGGCCTTCTCGAAGCCGGTCAGGCCCACCAGGGCGATGAGCTCGTCGATGTACGCCTTGTCGACGCGGCGGCCGGCGATCTCGAAGACCAGTCTGATGTTCGCCGAGACCGACCGCCACGGCAGCAGCGCGTGGTCCTGGAACGCGATGCCGAGCTCGCTGTCGCGACGCAGCTGGGCCGGAGTCTTGCCGTCGACGAAGACCTCGCCGCCGGTCGGTGTCTCGAGGTCGGCGAGGATGCGCAGGATCGTCGACTTCCCGCAGCCCGAGGGACCGAGCAGAGCCAGGAACGAGCCCCTGTCGGTGTGCAGGTGGGTGTCCTGCAGGGCGGTCACGGTCTTTCCGCGACCCGTCTGGAACGTCTTGCTGAGTCCGTCGATGCGGATGCCGGAGCCCGAGGCCGGCACCGCCGGCGGGGTCTGCCCCGCCGGCGGTGCGGTGACCGCGGCATCCGTCGTGCGGGTGCCGTTCAGGTGCGTGTCGGTCATGATGCTCTCTGATCAGAGGAGGACTACGGCAGGTAGTCCTTGAGCTCGGGACTCTCTTCGTAGATCTCGTCGATGATCGTCGTGTCGAAGAGGTCGTCCACCGACACGTCCCAGCCGGCGGCAGCGAGCGAGGCGACGGTCTGCTCCTTCAGGTCGTCCGAGATCGTGAACAGGCCGTTGGCCTCGGTCTCCTCGGTCGAGATGAGCAGCTTCTCGGCTTCGAGGCCCTTGCCGGTCTTGACCGGGTCGAGGGCTCCGAACACGGCCTCGAGGCCGTCCTCCGACTCGGAGGCCGCCTGGTTGTAGTACGTCTCGATGAGCGAGACGGTGTCGTCGGTCGACTCCGTGAACACGTCGGTCCAGCCCTTGATCTCGGCGATGAGGAACGCCTTGAGCAGCTCCTTGTTCTCAGCGAGGTACTGGTCGGTGACGCTGAAGGTCTCGGCGACGTACGGCACGCCGTTGTCGGCGTACGAGAGGTTCGTGATCTCGTAGCCGGCGAGCTCGACCGTGAGGGCCTCGTTGGTCAGGTACGCCATGAAGCCGTCCACCTCGCCGTTCATCAGCGGCGTCGGGTCGAAGTCGACCGGCACCACCGTGACGTCGGCCGGGTCGATGCCGTTGGCGTTGAGGAGGGCCGCGAACACCGAGGCGTTCGAGTCCTGGACGCCGATGGTCTTCCCCACGAGGTCTTCGGGCGTCGTGATGTTCCCGCCGTCGGCGAGCGAGAGGATCGTGAACGGGTTCTTCTGGAACGTCGCGCCGATGATCTTGAGAGGCGCCTCCTCCTCGGCGATCGCGGCGCCGATCGAAGCCGCGTCGCTGAGCGCGACCTGCACCGTTCCGGACAGCAGCTTGGCCACGCCCGTGTCGGGACCGGAGATGCCGATCACGTCGTCGAAGCCGGCCTCGTCGTAGTAGCCGTTCTCGTAGGCGTAGAACTCGCCCGCGAACTCCTCGTTCTTGATCCACGAGTACTGGACGCTGATCTCGCCGTACGACGCCGCCTCTTCGCCGCCGCCCGCGGCGGGCGTGGAACCGCCCGATGCGCAGCCGGCGAGGACGAGGGCGGCTCCGACGAATGCGGCCGCGGCGGCCGCGAGCCGGCGCGGCCGGCTCAGGTTGCTGTGTCGTGCCATCGGGTGTGGCTCCCCTTCTGATGCAGTGTGATCTGAGCGACGCTATGGGGTGCACGTTTCGCCTCGTGCCCCCTGGTGTTTCCGGGTTGTGACGAGGCGTCGGGACGCGCGCGACGGCGGCTGTGCGGCGGTGGATCAGGGCAGCGCGGATGCCGCTGCCGCCACGGGTGCGGCTTGCGCTCCGCGCTCCTGCAGCAGGCGCCACACCCGCTCACGGGTGAACGGCTGGTGGTACGGACGACCGCCCACCGCGCGGGCGATCGCGTTGCCGACCGCAGCCGCGACGGGGTTGTACGGCGACTCGCTCATCGACTTCGCGCCGAAGGGCCCGACGGAGTCGTGGGTGTCGGCGAGCAGCACCTCTGTGATCGGGACGTCGGCGAACTGCGGGACGCGGTAGAGCCGGAACGCGGGATTGGCGACCGCCCCGGTCTCATCGACCAGAACCTCCTCGTAGAGTGCGCTGCCGAGCCCCTGCGCCGCGCCGCCCTCGATCTGGCCGCGGCACTGCGCGGGGTTCATCACGAATCCCGCATCGGCCGACTGGACCGACTGCAGCACCCGCACGGTGCCGGTCTCGGGGTCGACGGCCACACGCACGGCGTGCACGTTGAACGACAGGCTGCGCTCGTCACCGTGCTCGCTGCCGGTGCCGACGATGCCGTCGACGGTGCGGTGCGCGGGCGCGGCGGCGCGCACGAGATCGGCGTACGGCACGAGGCGGCCGCCCGCCTGCACGCCGCCGGGGGCCAGCTGTGCGGCATCCGCTCCGGTGACCCGGCGGGCGGTGTCGAGCATGCGCGTCTTCAGCTGGCGGCATGCGGCCGTGAGCGCCTTGCCCGCGCCCGTCACCCCGGCCGACGCGAACGCGCCGGTGTCGTACGGGACGAGGTCGGTGTCGGCGCCCCGCAGCACGATGCGCTCGGCGGAGGCCTCGAGCACGGTCGCGCCGATCTGGCGCATCACGGTGCTGGTGCCGTTGCCGAACTCGGCGGTGCCGACCGCGAGGGCGATCGTGCCGTCCGTGCGCAGGGTGGCCGACGTGTGCGCGTGGTGGCCGCCGGGGGCCATGGCGGCGATGAACGACAGGGCCATGCCCTCCCCGACGAGCCAGCCGTCGGGCGCGTCGACGCCGTTCCCGCGGCGGAGCGCATCCTGCGCGAGATCGAGGCACTGGTCGAGTCCGTAGCTGCCCCACACGAGGTCTTCATCGTGCTCGTCGTGCACGGTGAGCAGCGGATCGCCCTCGCGCACGGCGTTGCGGCGACGGAGGTCGAACGGGTCGATGCCGAGTCGCTCGGCGAGCATGTCGAGCGCTGACTCCACGCCGAGGATCACCTGGCCGAGCCCGTACCCGCGGAACGCGCCCGACGGCACGTTGTTCGTGTAGACGACCTCCGCGTCGACGCGCTTGACGGGACAGCGGTAGACGTTGATCGACTCGGCGCAGCCGTGGAACATCACGCCGATGCCGTGGTTGCCGTACGCGCCGGTGTCGCTCAGCACATCGAGCTTGATGGCCGTGAGCACGCCCTCCGCCGTCGCCCCGAGCGTCACTGCGACACGGAACGGATGCCGCACCGAGGCGCGACGGAACTCGTCGGCGCGGGTGAACTCGTACGCGACCGGGCGTCCGGTGCGCAGCACCGCGAGAGCGACCAGGTCTTCGGCGAACATCTCCTGCTTGCCGCCGAAGCCGCCGCCCACGCGCGCCGCGTGCACGCGGATGCGCTCGCGCGGCAGCTCGAACAGGCGCGCCAGCTCGTCGCGCACGAGGAACGGCACCTGGGTGCTGGATCGGATGACCAGCCGGCCCTCCGCGTCCAGGCGGCCGATCGCGCCGTGGGTCTCGAGCTGCGCGTGCGACACGCGGCTGGTGCGCCAGGTGCCCGACACCGTCACGGCGCTCGACGCGAGGGCAGCCTCCACGTCGCCGCCGATGCCGTCGTGGAGCGTCGCCAGCACATTGCGGGATGCCTCCGCCACGCGGTCCTCGACGGTCCGGTCGGGGTGCAGCACGGGTGCGCCGGGACGCCGTGCTTCCTCGGGGTCGAAGACCGCTTCGAGCAGCTCGTACTCGACCGCGACCAGGCGGCAGGCCGCGTCGGCGGCCTCCGCCGTCTCGGCGACCACCGCCGCCACCCGCTGTCCGACGAAGCGCATGACGTCGTCGAGGATGCGGGTGTCGTCGGGGTCGTCCTCGCGGTGCTCGTGCCGCGCCGTCGAGAACCGGCGGGCGGTGGCGTTCTCGTGCGTGAACACCGCGATCACGCCCGGTACCGCGCTCGCCGCCGTGGTGTCGATCGCGACGATGCGCGCGTGGGCGTGAGGCGATCCGACGACCCGCAGGACGAGCGCGTCCGACACGTCGGTGTCGAACGTGTACGGCTCGAGCCCCTGCACGATCCTGCGGCTCGGCTCCGGCCGCACCGACTGCCCGACGCGTCCTTCGACCGGCTCGGCGGCCGCGCCGCCGGTCTCGCGCACGGGGCCGAGCACCGACGCCTCGATGGCGTCGCGGATCGGCCGGTACCCGGTGCACCGGCAGAGGTTGCCCTTCATCCGGCGGTCGAGGTCGGGGAGGTCGTCGGCGGTGAGTGTCGAGGCGGTCACTGCCACGCCCGGGGTGCAGAACCCGCACTGGAAGCCGAAGTGCTCGACGAGCGACTCCTGCACCGGGTGCAGGTCGTCGCCGCCGGCGAGGGCGGCAGCCGTCGTGACGGAGGCGCCTTCGACCCGCACCGCCGGGATGACGCAGGAGTGCACGGGCACGCCGTCCAGGATCACGCTGCACGCGCCGCAGTCCCCGGCGTCGCAGCCCTTCTTGACCTCGTGGTGCCCGCTCTCGCGCAGCAGCGTCCGCAGGCACTGCCCGGCCCGCGGCTCCGCCTCGAGCGGCTCCCCGTTGACCTCGAATCTCATGCGGCCCGCTCCTGTCGCACCAGCTCGTCCCGGATGCGCCGCGCCAGCACGGCGCTCACCCCGCGGCGCCAGTCGGCCGAGCCGAGCGGATCGGAGTAGTAGCCGGGGGCGTCGTGCACGGCCGCAGCGAGGGCCGCGGCATCCGGAACCTCGGCGAAGCGGAACACAGCCGGACGCACCGTCGCCGCCGTGACGGTGAAGACGCACCCGCCGTCGTCGTCGATCCTGCCGGTGACGACCGCGCCGGAGCGCCCGTGCTCGGCGAGCGCGATCTTGCGCAGCAGCACGCGCGAACGCAGCGCGCGGGCGGGAAGGTCGATCGCCCGCAGCACCTCACCCGGCGCGAGCGCGTTCTCGCCGTTGCCCGTCACGAGGTCGGCCACGGCGATCGTGCGCGAGCCGCCGCCGGGCGGCCAGACCTCGGCCGTGCCGTCGAGGGCGACGGCGAGCGAGATCATCGCTCCCGCGGCGAACGACCGGCACACGTTGCCGCCGACGGTCGCGGTGTTCCAGATCTTGAACGACGCGAGCAGCGCGTTCGCGGCGTCGGGGATGACGGATGACGCGGCCCATGCGTGCGGCACGCTCACCTCGCCGCGGCCCTCGGCCCATGCGACGAGGTGCGCGATCGTGCAGGTCGCGCCGATGCGAAGGCCGTCCGCGGCGACTTCGAGTGCGGGCCACCCCATGGTCGTGAGGTCGACGAAACCCGTCGTGTGCGGCTGCGGCTCGCTCATGAGCCAGGTGCCGCCCGCGAGGAGCGTCTCGCCCGGAGCCAGCCGCAGGTCGCGGCGCGAACGCGCCCGGCGGTACGAGGTGACCGAGGTCACGTCCACGCGCGTCTCCTTCCGCTGTGACGGCCGGCCACCCTCGACTCGACGCGTCGGAGGCCGCTGGTCCGCCAGTCAAGCAACCTGCGGTTTCCACGGTGTTTCGCTCGATTGCGGGCATGCGGCAGTCGCCGCCCGGGCGCCGGGTCGTCGTGGGCGTCGCCGGTCAGAGCCGCTCCGCGAGGGCCACGGATGCCGCGGCGACCTCGCGCGCGAGGCGCGCTTCGTCGGCCGTGACGAGCGTCGCGTCCTCGACCACCGCCCTGCCGCCGACGTACAGGCGCTTCAGCGGCGGCAGCGCCCCGAGGCCGAGTGCGGCGACCGGATCGAGGATGCCCGCGTGCTCGACGCGATCGACCTGCCACACCGCGACGTCGGCGAGCTTGCCGGGCTCGAGGGAGCCGATCTCCTGCTGCCTGCCGAGCACCCGCGCGCCGCCCATCGTCGCGATGCGCAGGCCGTCGCGCACGCTCATGGACTCTGATCCGGTGCGGAGGCGGTTCATGAGCACCGCTTCGCGGATCTCGGCGCCGAGCTGTCCCGACTCGTTCGACGCGGAGCCGTCCACACCCAGCCCGACCGGCACGCCGGCATCGAGCAGCGCCCGCACCGGCGCGATGCCGGCGGCGAGCCGCGCGTTCGACGAGGGGCAGTGCGCGACCCCCGTGCCGGTCGCGGCGTATCGCTCGATCGCGGGGGCGTCGAGGTGCACGCCGTGCGCCATCCACACGTCATCGCCCAGCCACCCGAGCTCTTCGAGGTGCTGCGTCGGGGTGCGGCCGAAGTGCTCGATGCAGTAGGCGTCCTCCTCGACGGTCTCCGAGGCGTGCGTGTGCAGCCGAACACCGAGCGACCGGGCCAGCACCGCCGCCTCCCGCAGCAGGTCGGCGGTGACCGAGAACGGCGAGCACGGCGCGATCGCGATCCGCACCATCGCGTCGAACGAGGGGTCGTGGTAGCGCTCGACCGCCTCCTGCGACGCCCGCAGGGCGGCATCCGTCGTCTCCACCGCGAAGTCGGGCGGGAGCCCGCCCTGCGAGCGGCCCAGATCCATCGACCCGCGCGTGGCGTGCAGCCGCACTCCGACGGTCGACGCGGACTCGACGAGCGCGCCGACGATGTCGCCCGATCCGTGCGGGAAGACGTAGTGGTGGTCGCCGACCGTCGTGCAGCCCGACCTGGCGAGGACGGCCATCGCTCCCGCCGCCCCGGCCCCGGTGAGGTCCGCATCGATGCGCGCCCACAGCGGGTACAGCGCCGTCAGCCAGTCGAACAGGATCGAATCCTGGGCGTACCCGCGCGTGAGCCACTGGTACAGGTGGTGGTGGGTGTTGATGAGGCCCGGGGTCACGAGGCATCCGCGCGCGTCGACGAGCTCGGCGCCCTCGCGCAGGGGGTCGGGCGCGCGCCCGGCGCCGACCGCGATGATCCGTCCGCCCTCCATCACGACGTGGCCGCCGGCGTACTCGGCGCCGACCGCGTCGACGGTCGCGACATGCGCGTTCTCGATGACGGTGCGGGTCATGAGGCTCCTGCCTGAAGTGGGATGCCGCAGCCCGAGGTCGCGGCCGAGCCGGTGGGCGCGTCGGCCGTTGTCGCGGGGGTGCGGCGGTGGAGCGATCCGCTCCGCTCGCGCAGGGGCAGCCCCGATCCGCCGTGACGGGCGGCGACGATCTCGGCGAGGACCGAGATCGCCGTCTCGTCGGGCGATGCGCCGCCGAGATCGAGGCCGAGCGGCGCACGGATCCGCGCGATGTCGGCCTCGTCGACCCCGGACTCGCGCAGCAGCTCGGCGCGGCGCGCGACCGTGCCCCGGGCACCCATCGCCCCGACGAACCCGATCGGCAGCGACAGCGCCGCTGCGAGGGCCGGCGCGTCCACGCGCTCGTCGTGGGTGAGCACGCACACCGCGGTCCGGGCGTCGAGCGCCGCGACGTCGAGCCCGGCGAGATGCTCGTGAGGGATCGCCGCGACCAGTTCGGTCGCGGCGGGGAACCGCTCACGCGTGACGAGGGCCTCCCAGACGTCGCACACCGTGACGGCGAAACCCGCCGCGGCCGCGACGCGGCACAGAGCAGCGGCGTGCTCGCCGGCGCCGACGATGATGAGCCGGGGCGCCGGTGCGTGCGAGAGGACGAGCACGTCGTGGCCGTCCTGTGCAGTCGCGAGCACGGCTGTCTCCCGGCGGGAGATCAGGTCGCCGATCTCCGGGACCTCGCCACGGCGACGGTCGCCGCCGGCGACCGCTGAGCGCGGCGCGGGCTCGCCGGGCATGGTGCCGGCGACAGCGCCGCGCAGCGCGGTCTCGTCGAGCACCGTGCCTGCGCGCGGTCCTGCCAGCACGATGCCGACGGTGACTCCGCGGCCGGCGACGACCGACTCGAGGGCTGCGATCACGGCGGGCTCGGGCGACACCGCGTAGGCGGCCACGTCGACGCTTCCCCCGCAGGCGAGGCCGGCGGCATGGGCGGCGTCGTCCGAGAACCCGAGCCGCGCCGTCAGGGGTCTGCCCCCCACGCGCGCACCGTGCGCCAGCACCACCGCGTCGCCTTCCACGCAGCCTCCGGAGATCGACCCGAGCACGCTCCCGTCTGCGGTCACGGCCATGGTGGCGCCCGGGCCGCGAGGGGCGCTCCGCGCCACCCGGGTGACGGTCACGGCGGCGACAGGCGCGCCACGCCGCAGCAGAGGCAGCAGGTCGCGCGCGCGTTCGAGCATGCGCACACGCTAGGCCCGCCGTGTTTCGGGCGCACTACGCTCAGGAAACGCCCGCGGCGCCGCCGCGGCATCCCATCCGAGGTAGGCGGAGTCGTGCGCATCTGCGGAGTCGTGCTGGCGGCGGGCGCCGGGACCCGATACGGGTCGCCGAAGGGTCTTGCGCGCACGGCGGACGGCGAGCCCTGGGTCGCTCGAGCGGTCCGCACGCTTCGGGAGGGAGGCTGCGACGAGGTGCTGGTCGTCGTCGGTGCGCGCGGCGACGAGGTCGCCGCACTCGTGCCGGACGACGCCGGGGTGGTCGAGGCGGGCGACTGGGCCGACGGACTCTCGGCGTCTCTGCGGGCGGCACTCCGAGCGGCCCAGGGAGCCCGGCACAGCGCGGAGGGTGCGGCATCCGCTGATCCGGGGTTCACGGCTGCTGCGGCGTTCGACGCCGTCGTCGTGATGCCCGTCGACGCTCCCGATGCGCCGGCATCCGTCGTTCGTCGAGTGATTGCGACGCTTCGTCGGGAAGCGCCCCTCGTTCAGGCCGTCTATGGCGGCGTGCCTGGGCATCCCGCGGGGATCACCCGCTCGCACTTCGCCGCGCTGTGCGCCGCGCTGGATGGTGACCGCGGCGCACGACCGTATCTCGTCACCCAGGGCGTGGTCGAGGTCGAGTGCAGCGATCTCTGGTCGGGCGCCGACATCGACCACCGGTGACGACACGCGGAGCGCCCGCTCACCGGTCGTTGAGCGAGTCGAACACGTCGCACCACCGGTCGTCGAGGGAGGGAGCGCCAGCGACCGAGACGAAGCGCCTCCAGCCGTGCCGCTGCGCCGGGTGCGGCGCGTTTCGTCTCGCTCGTTCCTCGCTCGCTCAACGACCGGGGGTGCCGAAGCGCCTCGAGCTGTGCCGCTGCGCCGGGTGCGGCGCGTTTCGTCTCGCTCGACGACCGGGGGTTCCCGCGCGTTTCGTCTCGCTCGTTCCTCGCTCGCTCAACGACCGGGGGCGCGGCGCGTTTCGTCTCGCTCAACGACCGGGGGTGCCCGCTTCAGTCGCCGAGGACGACGTTGATCGGCGGCTCGCCGGCGACGAGGCGCTCGATCTGCGTGCGCACCAGCTTCGCGACGCGGGGGCGCATCGCACTCGAGGCGCCGCCGACATGCGGCGCGATGAGCACGCCGGGAAGGCTCCACAGCGGGTGCCCGTCCGCAAGCGGCTCGGGGTCGGTCACGTCGAGCGCGGCGCGGATCCGTCCGCGACGGATGTGGTCGACGAGCGCCTCGGTGTCGATGAGCGAGCCGCGCCCGACGTTGACGACGAGCGCGCCGTCGGGCAGCGCGGCCAGGAACGCATCGTCCACGATGTGCCGGGTGGCGTCGCCGCCGGGCAGCGTCAGGATCACGATCTCGGCGCGGCGGAGCAGTTCGGGCAGCTCGTCCACCCCGTGCACATGGTCCACGCCGTGCGCGCCGTCCTCGTCGCGGGCGCGGGAGGCCACCGCCGTGAGCTCCACCTCGAACGGCGCGAGGCGCGCGGCGACCGCCTTGCCCACGCCGCCGTAGCCGAGCAGCAGCACGCGGCGGTCGGCGAGGCTCTGCGCGAAGACGGGCGCCCAGCGCCCCGCCGCGGTGTCGACCGCGAAAGCGTCGATGTGCCGCTGCGACGCGATTGCGAGGCCCACGGCCAGTTCGGCCGTGGAGGTCTCGTGCACGGATGCCGCGTTGGCGAAGCGCAGGCCCGCGGGAAGGATGTCGGCGACGCCGTCGAAGCCGATCGACTGACCCTGCACGAGACCGACGTCGACGCCCTCGAGGCGCTCGAGCACGCGCGCCATCGACATGTACGGCGGCACGACGATGTCGAACCGGTCGCGCGGGGCGGGGCCGTCCATCGGCCACACCACCAGCTCGACGCCGGCGGGGAGCTCCCCGAGATCTGCGGCGAGTTCTTCGGTCGGGACGCTGACGACGAGGGTGCGGATGTCACTGCTCACACCATCCACGCTACCGGCGAGGCGACGGGCCGGCGTCGCCGAGCGGCGCTACGCTCTCGCCCAGCGGACACCGCGGTCCGAGCGGCGCCCCGGAAAGAGGAGGCGGACGTGGTTCCCGAGATCAACTACTGGGCGGTGCTCATCGCGACGGCGTCGAGCATGGTCGTCGGCTCCATCTGGTACACCCCGAAGGTGTTCGGCACCCGATGGGCGAAGCTCGCGAACGTCGACATGGACCGGCCCGGAGCGACCGCCGTCGTGCCGATCGTCGTGACCGTCATCGTCAGCTTCGTGACCGCGTGGGTGCTCGCCGGCGCCTCCTCGATCGCGTGGCACTTCTACGGCGGCAGCTACCTCTGGTCGGCGCTGGCGACCGGCGTCATCCTGTGGGCCGGCTTCACTGCGGCGAGGTTCATCACGCACGACGCCTTCGAGGGCCGGCCGTCCTCGCTGACGGTGCTGAACATCGCGCACGAGCTCGTGACGATCGTCGTGATGGCGCTCATCATCGGCGTGTGGCCGCCGGCGGGCACCGTCTGACGCGCGCGCTTCCGGTCGCTCGCCGGCGGATGCCGGTGGTCAGGCGGCCTGCGCCACCACGGCCGCGATAGCCGAGGTGAAGAACGACAGGCCGTCGACGCCCGACCGCATGGCAGCCGCGGTGTCGGGACCGAAGCCCGGCTCGGCCGCGTGCTCGGGGTGGGGCATGAGGCCGACCACGTTGCCGCGCTCATTGGCGATGCCGGCGATGTCGCGGAGCGATCCGTTGGGGTTCACCCCGACGTACCGGAACACCACGAGACCCTCGCCCTCGAGGCGATCGAGCTCGCTCTCGGAGGCGATGTAACCGCCGTCGGCGTTCTTCAGCGGGATCACGATCTCCTGGCCGGAGGCGAATTCGTGCGTCCATGCCGTGTCGTTGTTCTCGACGCGGAGGCGCTGGTCGCGGCGGATGAACTGCTGGTGCGCGTTGCGGATCAGGCCGCCGGGGAGCAGGTGCGCCTCGACGAGCATCTGGAAGCCGTTGCAGATGCCGAGGATGGGCATGCCCTGCGCCGCGGCATCCTTCACCTCCGACATGATCGGCGCGAGCGCCGCGATCGCACCCGCGCGCAGGTAGTCGCCGTAGCTGAAGCCGCCCGGCAGCACGAGTCCGTCGACGCCGTCGAGGTCGTGCGAGCCGTGCCAGAGGGCGACGGGCTCGCCGCCGGCGATCTCGATCGCGCGCTGGGCGTCGCGGTCGTCGAGCGAGCCGGGGAAGGTGATGACCCCGATGCGGGCGGTCATTCCACGACCTCGATGCCCACGACGTCCTCGATCACCGCGTTCGACAGGATCTCGTCGGCGATGCGCTGCGCCTCGGCGAGCACCTCGTCGGTGACCTCGCCCTCGACGGTGAGCTCGAACCGCTTGCCGATGCGCACCGCGCTGAAGTCGGAGACCCCGAGCCGGGCGAATGCGCCCGAGACGGCCTTCCCCTGCGGGTCCAGAAGCTCGGCCTTGGGCATGACGTCGACGACGATGGTGGGCATCCGAATCCTCCTGGCGGCCGCGGGCCGCAGCTATCGGTCGTTGAGCGACGAGCGCAGCGAGGAGTCGAAACGCCGGATGTCGCGGGCAGGGGTCCCCTCCAGTCTACGGGCCCCGGCATCCGTCGTATCGACCGCCTGCCGCAGAGCTCGTGACGCAACCGTGATCAAACCGTGGGAGCGCTCCCTTGACTTCGTGGGAGCGCTCCCGTAGCGTGGCGTCTCGATCGATGGGAACGCTCCCACGAACACACCAACCGGCGAGGATCCCTCCGAGCCGATCCTGCAACACACACGACCCTGACAACACAAAGGAGTGACAGTGAACGCACGCGCCTTCCGCAGAAGCGCTGTGGCAATCGCCGCATTCTCGGCTTCCGCCATCGTCCTCGCCGGCTGCGCCGGCGGCAACGGCAACGACGACGCCGGCAGCGAAGACGGCGAGATCACGCTGACCCTGGCGACCTTCAACGACTTCGGCTACGACGATGAACTCCTCCAGGAGTACATGGACGAGAACCCGAACGTGAAGATCGTCCACAACAAGGCGGCCATCACCGACGACGCCCGTACGAACTTCTTCGCGAAGCTCGGCAAGGAAGGCCTCGCCGACATCGAGGCCGTCGAGGTCGACTGGTTCGCCGAGGCCATGCAGTACTCCGACCTGCTCGCCGAGGTGCCCGACAGCGCCAAGGGCCGCTGGGTCGAATGGAAGGAAGAGGCCGCGACGGATGCCGATGGGCGTCTCGTGGGCTTCGGCACCGACATCGGACCGCAGGCGGTCTGCTACCGCGCCGACCTGTTCGCCGCCGCCGGCCTGCCCTCGACGCCGGACGAGGTCGCCTCGGCGATCGACGGCGACTGGGACACCTTCTTCGACCTGGCCGACCAGTACAAGGCTGCGACCGGCAAGCCGATGCTCGACTCCGCCAACTCGGCGTTCCAGGGCATCGTCAACCAGGTCGAGTTCCCGTACGACGAGCCCGACGGCACTGTGGTCGCGACCTCCAACCCGGAGATCGAGGCGGCCTACAACCTCGTCGTCGAGCGCGGCATCCCGAACTCGGCCTACTCGGGCCAGTGGTCGGACGACTGGAACGCCTCGATGGCCAACGGTGAATTCGCTGCCATGCTGTGCCCGCCGTGGATGCTCGGCATCATCTCGGGCAACGCGCCCGAGGTCACCGGCTGGGAGATCGCGAACGCGTTCCCCAACGGCGGCGGCAACTGGGGCGGCTCGTACCTGACCGTCCCGGCGAACGGCAAGAACGTCGAGGCGGCTCTCGCCCTCGCCGACTGGCTGACCGCTCCGGAGCAGCAGGAGAAGACCTTCGTCAACGTCGGCGCATTCCCGAGCGCGGTCGACGCGCAGGCCGCTCCGTCGATCACGGACTCGACCAACGAGTACTACGCCGACGCCCCGACCGGCTCGATCTTCGCCGACCGCTCCGAGGCGATCACGGTCACGCCGTACAAGAGCGCGGACTACTTCAAGTACAACACCGCGCTGCAGGACGCCATCACGCGAGTCTTCGACGGTGTCGAGGACGCGCAGACCTCGTGGGACACCTACGTCGCCGAAGTCGAAGCATTCTGATCGGTCGACGATGACGATCGTGTCCGCTCGCCGGACGTGATCTGACATCACCAGTGGAGTGCGTGCGGGTCCCCGCGGCCCGCACGCACTCCGCCTCCAGCGCCCACTCTCCACCCGGATCGGAGCCCCCCGGTGACCTCGACCGCAACCCGCCCCACGGCATCGGGGCCGGACGATCGGCCCAAGCCCGAACGCGCGCCGCGCGTGCTGTCCTTCTCCCATCGCATGAGCCGCTGGGACCTGAAGGTCTCGCCCTACCTCTACATCTCGCCGTTCTTCATCCTGTTCGCGATCGTGGGACTCTTCCCGATCGTCTACACGGCGGTCATCTCGTTCCAGGAGTGGGACCTCGTCCGCAACTCCGGCACGTTCGTCGGCTTCGACCAGTACATCTGGATCCTGTCGCAGGCCGACTTCTGGGTCGCGCTGCGCAACACGTTCAGCATCTTCCTGCTGTCGTCGGTGCCGCAGATCGTGCTCGCCCTGTTCATCGCGGCGATGCTCGACCGCAACATCCGGGCCAAGACCTTCTGGCGGATGAGCGTCCTGCTCCCGTACGTCATGGCCCCGGTCGCCGTCGCGTTGATCTTCAGCAACATGTTCGGCGACAACCACGGTCTGGTGAACAACATCCTCACCAGCATCGGACTGGACCCGATCGCCTGGCACAAGGACCCGTTCTGGAGCCACATCGCCATCGCGACGATGGTCAACTTCCGCTGGACGGGCTACAACGCCCTGATCCTGCTCGCCGCCATGCAGGCCGTGCCGCGCGAGTACTACGAGGCCGCCACCGTCGACGGCGCCAACGCGTTCCGCCAGTTCTGGAGCATCACGCTCCCGTCGCTGAAGCCGACGCTCATCTTCGTGATCATCACCTCGACGATCGGCGGACTGCAGATCTTCGACGAGCCGCGCATGTTCGACACCTTCGGCCGCGGCGGCGCCGCCAACCAGTGGCTGACGATCACGCTGTACCTCTACAACATCGGCTGGGGCGAGTTCAACTTCGGCCGCGCCGCAGCCCTGGCGTGGATCCTGTTCATCATCATCCTCGCCATCGGCCTGATCAACCTCGGCATCACCCGTCGCCTTGTGCGCGACGAGGGCGGTCGCGGCGTCATCCAGCGCCGCCGTCGCCGGAAGGGAGCCCAGCAGTGAGCGCCATCAGCACCCCGCCCCTCGCCGTCGTCGAGGAGAACCTCCCCAACGCGCGTCGCAACCGGCGCACCACCAAGATCCGCGGCGTCCGCGCCGGGTTCTGGGTGTACCTCGGCCTCGGAGTCGTCATCGTCTCGGCGATCTTCCCCTACTACTGGTCGTTCCTGATCGGCTCGGGCGACGCCACCACGATCAACGACCCGAACATGTCGTGGCTGCCGGGCGGCAACTTCATCGCCAACGCGCTGGCGGTCGTCAACGACCCGGCCGTCAACTTCTGGCTGGCGCTGTGGAACTCCATCTTCAGCTCGACCGTGATCGCGGCATCCGTCGTCATCTTCTCGACGCTCGCCGGCTGGGCGTTCGCGAAGCTGCGCTTCCCGGGCGGCAAGTGGCTGCTGGCCTTCGTGGTCGCCACGATGGCCGTGCCCATGCAGCTCGGCGTGGTGCCGCTGTACCTCCTGTTCTCGGACCTCGGCTGGACCGGCCAGATCGGCGCCATCATCATCCCCGCGCTCACCAGCGCGTTCGGGGTGTTCTGGATGACGCAGTACCTGTCGCAGACCGTGCCGGACGAGCTCATCGAGGCGGCGCGCGTGGACGGGGCCTCCATGATCCGCACGTTCTGGACGGTCGGCGTCACCGCGGCCCGTCCCGCGGCCGCGATGCTGTTCCTCTTCACCTTCGTCGGCGCGTGGAACCAGTTCTTCTGGCCGTTCATCGTGCTCGACCGCCAGAGCCCCACCCTGCCGGTCGCGCTCTCGCTGCTGCAGTCCAACTACTTCGTGGACTACTCCATCGTGCTGGCCGGCGTGCTGCTCGCCACGATCCCGCTGCTCATCCTGTTCGCCTTCGCGGGCAAGCAGCTGGTGAGTGGAATCATGGCCGGTGCCGTCAAGGGCTAGGCCTTCCGCCTCCGCTCGGCCTCAGTCATCCTGAACTCAATGCATCCAGAGAGGACCTCCCCCCTCATGACGACCGCGATCCCGCGCGCCTTCCCGTCGGACTTCCTGTTCGGCGCCGCGACCGCCGCCTTCCAGATCGAAGGCGCCGCCCACGAGGACGGCCGCCGTGACTCCATCTGGGACGCCTTCTGCCGTGTGCCGGGCGCGGTCATCAACGGCGACAACGGCGACGTGGCGTGCGACCACTATCACCGCTACGCCGGCGACGTGGCGCTCATGAAGCACCTGGGCCTGCAGACGTACCGCTTCTCGACGTCGTGGTCGCGCGTGCGGCCCGACGGCGGCGCGGTCAACCCGCAGGGCGTCGACTTCTACAAGCGGCTGACCGACGAGCTGCTGGATGCCGGCATCCTGCCGTGGCTGACGCTCTACCACTGGGACCTGCCGCAGGCGCTGCAGGAGAAGGGCGGCTGGGCCAACCGCGACACGGCCGACCTGTTCACCGAGTACGCGCTGACGATGCACGACGCGCTGGGCGACCGGGTGAACGTGTGGACGACGCTCAACGAGCCGTGGTGCTCGTCGTTCCTGAGCTACACCGCCGGCCTGCACGCGCCGGGTCACTACAGCGTCGAAGAGGGCGTCCTGGCCGCGCACCACCTGCTGCTCGGTCACGGGCAGGCCGTGCGCGAGCTGCGGGCGCGCGACGCGTCGCTCAAGCTCGGCATCACGCTGAACCTGACGGTCGCCGAGCCGGTCGACGCGAACGACCCGGCAGACGCCGACGCCGCGCGCCGCATCGACGGCCAGTTCAATCGCTGGTTCCTCGACCCGATCTTCCGCGCCGAGTACCCGGCCGACGTCGTCGAGGACATCCGGAAGGTGGATGCCGCGGCCGTCGCCGCATGGGAGTCCGCCGTGCGTCCGGGTGACCTCGAGACGATCGCGACGCCGATCGACACGCTCGGCGTCAACTACTACCACGGCGAGTACGTGGGCGGCCACGAGCCGGTGAACCCGCCGATCGGCGGCGACGCGCCGACCGACCGCCCGGGCCGCTCGCCGTACCCCTCGCACGAAGGCATCTTCTGGCACGAGCGCGGCCTTCCCCGCACCCCGATGCAGTGGGAGGTGCAGCCCGAGGGCCTCACCACGCTGCTGCACCGGGTGTGGGACGAGTACGCGCAGTCGGCCGGCACGGTTCTCTATGTCACCGAGAACGGTGCGGCCTACGACGACGAGCTGGTCGTCGAGGGTGACGAGAAGCGCGTGCACGACGCCGATCGCGTGGAGTTCCTGCGCGGCCACCTCGGCGCGATCCTCGATGCCGCAGACGCGGGCGTCGATGTGCGGGGATACTTCTATTGGTCGCTCCTCGACAACTTCGAGTGGGCGTGGGGGTACGAGAAGCGGTTCGGCATCGTGCGCGTCGACTACGACACGCAGGAGCGCACGCCGAAGGACAGCGCTCTCGAGTACCGCCGGATCATCGGCGCCCGCGCCCTCGACCTGGAGCCCGCGCGCGCGGCGGCCGTCACGTCATAGCGTCCCGGACATAGCATCCGGGAGGAGGAAGAGAATGAGCGTCGAGGCGATGCGTTCGGCAGTCACGATCGAAGAGGTCGCCGCAGCGGCGGGGGTCTCGCGGTCCACGGTGTCGCGCGTGGTGAACGGCTCGACGGCGGTGAGCCCCGAGGCTCTGCAGTCGGTGACGCGAGCGATCGCCGAGCTCAACTACGTCCCGAACCGCGCCGCGCGGTCGCTGGCGAGCCAGAAGACCCACGCGGTCGCGCTGATCGTCCCCGAAGACACCACACGGTTCTTCGGCGACCCCTTCTTCGCGGCCATCGTGTCGGGGATCAACTCCCGCCTGAGCCGCTCGGACTACGTGCTCAACCTCTTCATCGCGAGCGATGACCCGGGCGACAAGACCACGAGCTACGTCCGCAGCGGCGCCGTCGACGGCGCCATCGTCGTCTCGCACCACACCAGCGACACGTTCATCGACCGCATCGCGAGCGTCGTCCCGGTGGTCTACGGCGGCCGCCCGGTGCGCGAGCGCGAACGCGACTACTACGTCGACGTCGACAACGTGCGCGGGGCCTACGACGCGACCGTCTACCTGATCGAGAGCGGCCGCAAGCGCATCGCGACGATCACGGGTCCGCGCGACATGCCCGCCGGCGTCGACCGGCTGCAGGGCTACCGCGACGCGCTGGCCGCGTGGGACCTCGACGAGATCGCCGTCGAGGACGGCAACTTCACCGCCGACGGCGGTGCGGATGCGATGCGTCGCGTGCTCGCCACCGGTGCGAAGCCCGATGCGGTCTTCGTGGCCAGCGACCTCATGGCGCGCGGCGTGCTGACCGTGATCGCGGCGGAGGGCCTTCGTGTTCCGGAGGACATCGCGATCATCGGCTTCGACGACTCGCCGGTGGCGACCTCCGTCATCCCGCAGCTGACGACGGTGCGCCAGCCCTCCTTCGCGCAGGGGGAGCGCATGGCGACGGTGCTGCTCGACCTCCTCGCGGGGCGGCATCCGCGGCACGTCACGATCCTCGAGACCGAGCTGGTCGTCCGCGAATCGGTCTGACCGCGGGTTCCGGGAATCCTGGGTCAGCCGCGGCCGGGGACGGTGGCTTGCAGGAGGTTGCGCCAGGGGTCGTCGAACGACACGGTGCGACCGTCGTCGCGCGCCTCGAGGCCGTGGTGCCGCAGGCGCTCGGCGAGGGCGCCGAGGGCGTCGGCGTCGGGCAGGGCGAGGTCGACGCGGCCGAGGCCGAGCGCCGGCATCCGTGGTCCGGCTCCGCGCGAGTTCCACACGTTCATCGCCATGTGGTGGTGGTAGCCGCCGGCGCTCACGAACAGCGCCTGGTCGCCCATCGCGGCGGTCTGGTCGAACCCCAGCGCGTCGACGTAGAACGCACGGGCGCTCGCGACGTCGCCGACCGACAGGTGCACGTGCCCCACGGATGCCGCGTCCTGACCGGTCGCACCGCTCGCGGCCCGCTCGGTGAGGTGCTCGCGCAGAAAGGCGTTCGGGTCGAGGTGAAGGGTCGCCATCTCGATGCTGCCGTGCGTCCACGACCACTCGGTGCGGGCGCGGTCCCAGTAGAGCTCGATGCCGTTGCCCTCGGGGTCGGTCAGGTAGAACGCCTGGCTGACCAGGTGATCGGCCGATCCGGTGAACGTGTGCGGGGCGTGCTGGGCGACGCTGTACAGCGCGGCCGCAAGGGCCTCCTGCGTCTCGAAGAGGATGGCGGTGTGGAACAGCCCCGCCGCGCCGGGCGTCGCGTGGCGCAGCGCCGGCTCGTGCCGCAGCACGACCACGGCTCGGCCGGCTCGTCCGAGCACGACCTCGTCGCCGTCGGTGGCGAGCACCTGCAGCGTGATGACGTCGCGGTAGAACGCCGTCATGCCGTCGAGGTCGCCCACGAGGAGCGTCACGGCTCCCATCGACGTGTCGGCGGCGAGACGGTCGGCCGCCGCGAGTTGTGTATTCACACGAATGAGAACCTCCGGCATCCGCCCTTCATTCCCCCGCACGACGGGTCGAGGTCGCCCGGAGACCCGGAGTCAGCTGCGCCCCAAACCCGAGAAGGACGATGGATGCCGCCACCCAGGTGGACTCGAGGGCCTCGGGTGGCGGCATCCGCTGTTCGACTATTGCGGGTCGCCGCCGAGCTGGCCGACGGCCGGGATCGGGCCGCCGTCGTCGGCGCCGGTCTTGCGCCAGCGGGCGATGGCGTTGCCGAGGTGGTAGATCAGCAGGGCCGCCGCTGCGCCGATCACGATCGCGCCGAGCTGGAAGTCGCCCCACTGCATCGTGAACCCGGCGATCGCGATGACGAGCGCGACGGCGCCGGTGTACTGGTTCACCGGGCGCGAGAAGTCGACGCGGTTGTCGACCCAGATCTTGATGCCGATGATGCCGATCAGGCCGTACAGCGCGGTCGTCACACCGCCGAGCACGCCGGCGGGGATCGAGTTGAACACCGCGCCCACCACCGGCGACAGCGACAGCAGGATGGCGAACAGTCCCGCGACCCAGTAGGCGGCGGTCGAGTACACGCGGGTCGCGGCCATGACGCCGATGTTCTCGCCGTACGTCGTCGTGCCCGAGCCGCCGAAGGTGCCGGCGAGCACGGTGGCGGCGCCGTCGGCGATCAGGGCGCGACCCGTGTACTGGTTGACCGACGACTCGGTCATCGTCGCGACGCCGCGCACGTGGCCGACGTTCTCGGCGATGAGCACGAGCACGACCGGCAGGAACATCGCGATGACGCTCCAGGTCCCCGGGTCGCCGAAGGTCGGGAACGCGAAGGTCGGGAGGCCCACCCACTGCCCGTTCGCCACGAGCTCGTCGACGGCGCTGAAGTCGACCTCGCCGCGCAGCAGCGCGACGATGTAGCCGACGATCACGCCGAGGAAGATCGAGATGCGGCCGAGGAACCCGCGGAACAGCACGCTGAACAGGATCACGGCGGCCAGCGTGATGGTCGCGGTGATCGGCGCCTGCTGGAAGTTCGTCCACGCGACCGGCGCAAGGTTGAATCCGATCAGCGCGACGATGGCGCCGGCGACGACCGGAGGCATGAGCTTCTCGATCCAGCCGAGGCCCGCGAACTGCACGATGAAGCCGACGGCCGCCAGCAGCACGCCCACGGCGACGATGCCGGCGAGCGCCGAGCCCATGCCCTGCGAGGCGGTGGCCGCCGTCACCGGGGCGATGAATGCGAATGAGGAGCCCAGGTAGCTGGGCAAGCGGTTCTTCGTGATGAGCAGGAACAGCAGCGTTCCGATGCCCGAGAAGAGCAGGGTCGTCGAGACGGGGAAGCCGGTGAGCACCGGCACGAGGAATGTGGCGCCGAACATCGCGATGACGTGCTGCGCGCCGATCGCGACCGTGGCGGGCCAGTTCAGTCGCTCGTCGGGCTTCACCACCTTGCCCGGTTCGACGGTCCGGCCGTTGCCGTGAAGGGTCCACGTAGGCATGTGCGCTCCTTGCGCTCGGGGGATGGTGCGAGCATCACCCTAGCGACGACCGGCGGCTCGGTGAGTTGCCCCGGCGATGCGGCATCCGAGAGGCTGGTGCGGGGCCGCGGCGCCTCGTTCGCGAAACCGATGTGACGGAGAGATGTGACCGACTCAGCGATTCCTTCCCTGCCCCCTGGCCCGGCGGTGACGGCCGATGCCGCCCGGAGCGGGTCCTCGCTACCCGGCGATCATGCGGCGCTCGAGCTCCGCGGCCTGCACAAGCGGTTCGGGCAGAAGGTGGCGGTCGAGAATCTGAGCCTGCGGGTGCCCGCCGGATCGTTCTACGGCCTGGTCGGACCGAACGGCGCCGGCAAGACCACGACGCTGTCGATGGCGACGGGCCTCCTCGCACCCGACGCGGGCCAGGCGCTCGTGCATGGGGTCGACGTCTGGCGTGATCCCGTCACGGCGAAGGCGATGCTCGGCAACCTGGCCGACGGCGTCAAGCTGTTCGATCGACTCACCGGCGAGCAGCTCGTCACGTACAACGGCCTGCTCTTCGGCATCTCGCACGACGAGATCGCCCGTCGCACGGCGGATCTCCTGGCACTCATGGACATGACGGATGCCGCGGGCACGATGGTCGTGGACTACTCGGCCGGCATGACCAAGAAGATCGCGTTGGCGTGCGCCCTCGTCCACGCGCCGCGGCTGCTCGTGCTCGACGAGCCGTTCGAGTCGGTGGATCCGGTGTCGGCCGCGAACATCCAGGACATCCTCACCGGCTACGTCGCGGGCGGCGGCACGGTGATCGTCTCCAGTCACTCGATGGACCTGGTGCAGCGCATGTGCGACCACGTCGCGATCGTCGCCGCCGGCCGCCTGCTCGTCGCCGGGACCGTCGATGACGTGCGCGCGGGCCAGCCGCTGCAGGATCGCTTCGTCGAGCTCGTCGGAGGCCGTCGCCACACGGAGGGGCCGGAATGGTTGCGACGCTCCTGAGGCTGCGGTTCCGGGTTCTGGGCAATCAGCTCGCCCGCAGCCCGTGGCAGCTGGTCGGCTTCATCTTCGGCGCCGCGTACGGGCTCGGCCTGCTGGCCGGCATCGTGGTGGGGCTCGTGCTGCTCGGCTTCGGCGATCTGCGGCTGGCGAGCAACGTCATCGTCGGCGTCGGTTCGGTCGTGACCCTGGGCTGGGCCCTCGTCCCCCTCGTCGCCTTCGGCGTCGACACCACGCTGGACCCCGCCCGCCTCGTCGTGTTCCCCATGTCGCTGTCGCGCATGATGGTCGCACTGACGCTCGCGGGGGTCTGCGGCATCCCCGGGATCATCACCTCCGCGGCGGCGATCGCGACGATCGCGACCTGGGCCCACTGGCCGGCGGCGATCGTCGCCTGGATCGTCAGCACGCCCCTGGCCGTGCTGACGGCGGTCGTCGCCTCGCGCGCCGTCGCGTCGCTGGCGTCGGGACTCGGCAGCGGGCGGCGCTTCCGCGAGGTCTCGGGGATCGTCATCTTCATCCCGCTGATCCTGGCCGGCCCGATCATCGCGGGCGTGGCGACCGGCTTCGCCGTGAACGCCGACACGCTGGCGTCGACGGTTCCGGTGCTGGGATGGACCCCGCTCGGCGCCGCCTGGGCGGTGCCGGCCGATGCCGCGGCGGGGGATCTGCCAGCGGCGGCGGCGAAGCTGCTGATCGCGCTCGTGACGCTTGCGGTCCTCTGGCTGCTGTGGCGCGCATCGCTCGGCCGTTCCCTGGTGCGTCCCCCGCAGACGTCGGCCGCGCCGGTGCGGGCGGGCTCCGTCGGCTGGTTCGGGCGCGTGCCCACCGGCGCGGCAGGCGCCATCTTCGCGCGGGCGCTGACGTATTGGACGCGCGACCCGCGCTACCTGCGCCAGCTCATCGGGGCGCCGCTCGTGCCCGTGCTGCTGTGGTTCTACGCCCGCGGCGGCGATCCCCTGACCGCGCTGACGTTCTCGGGTCCGATCATCGCGATGGTGATCGGCATCGTCGTGTACGCCGACATCTCGTACGACGGCACGGCTTTCGGCACCGAACTCATCACGGGAGCCTCCGGACGCGCCGACCGGGTCGGCCGCAGCCTCGCCGCGGCCGCGGTGGCGCTGCCCCTGGTGGTGCTCGCCGTGATCGTGCCCTTCGCCCTCGGGGGCGATTGGCAGCAGTTCCCCGGCATCCTCGGCATGTCGGTCGGCATCCTGCTCACGTGCTACGGCGTGTGCGCGGTCACCTCGGCACAGCTGGTGGTTCCGGTGGCAGCCTCCGGCGACAACCCGTTCAAACGGGTTCCGGGCACCACGTTCCTCCAGGGCATGGCGTTCTTCGGCATCTGGCTCGTCGCGCTGGTGCTGTCGGCACCCGTCGTGATCGTAGGGCTGATCGGCTACTTCACGGGCGACGCGACGCTCAGCTGGGTGGCGTGCGCCATCGGAATCGTGCTCGGTGCCGCCGTGCTCACCGGCGGCATCCTCGTCGGCGGTCGCGCGCTGGACCGCACGGCACCTGTCCTGCTGTCGCGGCTCAAGGCGATGAAGAACGCCTGATCCCGTGGCGTCGGCGCCGCGGTGCCGACGCGTCCGGGTCGCCGGTCCGACGTCACGATCAGCTCCACCTTCCGCGGTCCGTATGGGAACCGTAATGACTGCGATGCATCCCAGCGCCGCGGCACGGATCAGGATGGTGTCATGAAGCGGGCAACGGTGATCGGGACAGTGGTCGGTGCCGTCGTGGTGGCGGGCGTCGCTGCGGCGATCGCCTTCGCGGCAGGCGGCGGTGACGCGGGACTCGCCGGCGTCGGCGGCCCCTCGCCGGCCTCCTCCGTGATGGCAGAGCCCAGCGCTTCTCCGTCACCGGACCGCACGAGCCCGGAGTCGACCGTCGAGCCGCAAGCGGCTGCGACGGACCAGCCGGCACCGGGCGCCTACGTCGACTACAGCGAGGATGCACTGGCTGCAGCGGGCGGCACGAGGGTCCTGTTCTTCCATGCGCCCTGGTGTCCGCAGTGCCGCGCCCTCGAGTCCGACATCCTCGCTGCCGGGGTGCCTGCGGGCGTCACGGTGCTGAAGGTCGACTACGACTCACGACAGGATCTGCGCCAGCAGTACGGCGTCAGAATCCAGACGACGGTGGTGGCGCTCGATGAGGAGGGCAACGGCACCGCCGCATTCGTCGCCTACGACGAGCCGACCCTGGCAGCGGCCCTGTCGGGGCTCGGGCTCGGCGGCTGATGCTCGCGCTGACGGTCGTCTCGTTCGCGGCCGGAGTGCTGACGGTTCTCGCCCCGTGCGTGCTCCCGCTGCTTCCGGTGATCGTCGGGGGCACTGCCGTCCGGACCGGTGCGACAGCGCAGACCGCGGAGCGCGAGTGGTACCGCCCGCTCGTGATCGCGGCATCCCTCGCCATATCCGTCGTGGTGTTCACCCTGCTTCTGAAGGCGACCACTGCCCTTCTGGGGATCCCGGCCTGGGTATGGCAGGCGGCGTCGGGCGTCATCGTCGCCGCCTTCGGGCTCACGATGGTGTTCCCCACCCTCTGGGAGCGGCTGACCGTCGCCGCCGGCTGGCAGGCGGGCGGCGGGCGACTGCTCGATCGGGGCTACCGCCGGGCTGGTCTCGGCGGCGACATCGCCCTGGGTGCTGCCCTCGGTCCGGCTTTCAGCAGCTGCAGCCCCACCTACGCCCTGATCGTCGCCGCGGTGCTGCCGGCCAGCTTCGCCGCCGGCGTCCTCTATGTCTCGGCCTACGCCGCCGGCCTCGCCCTGGCGCTGCTGGGGATCGCTCTGGCCGGGACGGCGCTCGTTCGCCGGCTGGGCTGGCTCGCCGATCCCCATGGCGTGTTCCGTCGCGTGATCGGCGGCCTGCTGGTGGTGGTGGGGGTCGCCGTGGCGCTCGGCTGGGATCGCGTGGTGCAGGCGTGGGTGCTCGAGCAGGGGTGGTACGGCCCGATCGAGAACATCGAGCGGATGCTGCTCGGGTGAGCGAACGGACCCGGCACGGCGAGGCGGAATCAGGCGGCGGTGAGGCGCTCCAGCAGCTCGCGGTAGCGGGCGGTGGTACGTGCCACGATGTCGGCCGGAAGCGCCGGAGGCTCGCCCTCACGCGGCGCGGGCCAGTTCGCCGCGAGCCAGTCGCGCACGATCTGCTTGTCGAAGCTCGCCATGCGCTCCTCGGGAATCGTGCCCGAGGCCCAGGCCGCGGCATCCCAGTACCGTGACGAGTCGCTGGTGAGCACCTCGTCGGCGAGGGTCATCACGCCGTTCTCGTCGAGCCCGAACTCGAACTTGGTGTCGGCCAGGATCACGCCGTGCGCCTCGGCCGTCGCGGCAGCGCGGGAGTAGATCTCGAGCGACAGGTCGCGGAGCTCGGCCGCGCGCTCGGCGCCGACGAGCTCGACGGTGCGCTCGAACGAGATGCTCTCGTCGTGCTCGCCCATCGGCGCCTTGAACGCCGGGGTGTAGATGGGCTCGGGCAGCCGGTCGCCGTTCGACAGCCCGCCGGGCAGCTCGATGCCGCACACGGTGCCGCTCTCGCGGTACTCCGCCCAGCCCGACCCGGTGAGGTAGCCCCGGACCACGCACTCGATCGGCTGCATGTCGAGGCTCTTCACGACCATCGAACGACCGGTGACGGCATCCGGGATCAGGCTCTTCAGGTCGTCGGCGGTGTTCGCCTCACCGTCCGCGCCGCGCGTGAGGGTGTGCGACGCGGCGAGGTGGTTCGGGATGCCGCGCCCGCCGTCGGCACCCGCGAGCTGGTCGAACCACCACAGGCTGAGGGTGGTGAGAAGCTCCCCCTTGCCCGGGATGCCGGGCGAGAGCACGTGGTCGAACGCGCTGACGCGGTCGCTGGCCACGACGAGCAGGCGCTCGGGCTGCGCCCCCTCCGCCGTGTCTTCCGGAACGTAGAGGTCGCGCACCTTGCCCGAGTACGCGTGGCGCCAGCCGGGGAGCTCGGTCGTGGGGGTGGGGGTAGCCGTCACCCGTCCATTATCCCGGGTGGGTGCGGCGGGTGCGGGTCGGCGTCGTGAACGCCGGCAAGAGGGTCAGGGGGTGATCGCGTCGACGTGCGCGAACGCCTCGCCGACGAGCGGAGCCCAGCGCTCCGCGGCATCCGTCCCCACCGTCGCCCACTCGCGCATCGGCCGACCGCGCATGACCGCGGGCTGCGCCTCGTTCGCCTCCGCCAGCTCGCCGATCCGGCTCTCGGGCAGCTTGACCATCAGCTCACCCGCGAACGTCACGAAGGCGAACACCTTGCCGCGGACGTTCAAGCCCTCCGAGCCGAACATCGCTCCGAGGGCGACATCGGGCCGCGATGTCCACTCCGCCACGATCGGGTCGAAGATCGCGTAGGCCTCGGGGAACTTCTCACGGCGCACGACGGCCTTGTCTGCCATGCCCTCACCGTACGACCCGCCGCCGACACCGCGCCAGGGAAGCGGCATCCGGGTGGTGCTCGTCTTCACATCCCGCGGAGGCGATCGCGCGCGAGGAGGCGTATAGTCCATGTGGACTAATCGACATGGAGGAATGATCGTGACAAATGCCGTCGCCCGCCTCACCCCGCTCGGGGTGGCCGTGCTGGCGCTCCTCGGCGAGGGTGACATGCACCCGTACGAGATGATCCGGCTCATGCACCTCCGCCGCGACGACCGCCTGGTCACCATCACCAACGGCACGGTCTACCACACGGTCGCCCGCTTGGAGCGGGCAGGACTCGTCGCCGAGGTCGGCGTCGACCGCGAGGGCAATCGGCCCGAGCGCACCACCTACACGCAGACGGATGCCGGCGCCGCCGCGGTCCTCGAATGGGTGCGGCGGGAACTGCCTCGCGTGGATCGGCCGGCGGAGTTCCGCGTCGCGCTCGCCGAGGTCCACGACCTCGAGCGCGAGGAGGCGCTCGCGCTGCTGGGAGAGCGCCGCGCGGCGCTCGCCGGCGCCCTCGACTCCCTCAGCGCCGGCCGCCGGCAGGCGCTCGACAAGGGCGTGCCGGAGCAGTACCTCCTCGAGATCGCGCGAGAAGAGGCCCTCCTCCAGGCGGAGCTCGCCTGGATGGACGCGACCCTCCCGCGGATCGCCGATCCCGACTTCGCCTGGGGCCCCGACGCGACCCCGTCGGAACGCTATCTCGCCCAACGAAAGGCAGCACGCCAGTGACCACCCCGAACACCCCGGACGGCCCCCGCGCGGCGGGTGCGTCCTCTGCAACCGCCTCGGCGGCCCACCCGCCCACCGGCGCCTACGCCGCCGGACACAAGCCCCGCAGCCCGTGGCCCGCCCTCTGGGCCCTCGTCATCGGGTTCTTCATGATCCTCGTCGACACGACGATCGTCTCGGTGGCGAACCCGGCCATCAAGGCTGCCCTCGACCCCGACACCAACAACCTCGACAACGTCGTGTGGGTCACCTCGGCGTACCTGCTGGCCTACGCGGTGCCGCTGCTCATCACGGGGCGCCTCGGCGACAGGTTCGGCCCGAAGTACATGTACCTCGGCGGCCTGGCCGTCTTCACCCTGGCCTCGCTCGCCTGCGGACTGTCGCCGACGCTCGGCGCGCTCATCGCCTTCCGGGCCGTGCAGGGTCTGGGCGCGGCTCTCATGACACCGCAGACGATGGCCATCATCACGCGCACCTTCCCGCCGAACCAGCGCGGTGCGGCGATGGGACTGTGGGGTGCGACCTCCGGCGTCGCGATGCTCGTCGGCCCCCTCGCCGGCGGCCTGCTGGTCGACGGGCTCGGCTGGGAGTGGATCTTCTTCATCAACCTTCCGGTCGGTGTCGTCGGCTTCGTGCTCGCGTGGATCCTCGTGCCCAAGCTCGAGACGCACCCCCACAAGTTCGACCTCGTCGGCGTCTTCCTCAGTGCGATCGGGCTCTTCCTCATCGTGTTCGGTCTGCAGGAGGGCGAGACTTACGACTGGGGCGTCATCTGGGGCCCGATCACCGTGTGGGGCCTCATCATCACCGGCGTGCTGGTGATGGGACTGTTCATCTGGCAGCAGGCGAAGACCAAGAGCGAGGCGCTGGTACCGCTGGAGCTCTTCCGCGACCGCAACTTCTCCGTCGCGAACATCGGCATCTCGACGGTCGGCTTCACCGTCACGAGCATGTCCCTGCCGCTGATGTTCTTCCTGCAGCTGGCGCGCGGCCTCACGCCGACCGAGTCGGCCCTGCTGCTCGTGCCGATGGCGGTCGCGGCCGGCGTGCTGTCGCCGCTCGCGGGCAGATGGCTCGACCGCACCGATCCGCGCGTCCTCCTGGTGCCGGGGCTGCTGCTCGTCGCGGGCTCGCTCGTGCTGTACTCCGTGCTCATGAACCTCGACACCCCCATCTGGGTGTTCCTCATCCCGTCGTTGCTGATGGGCGTCGGAAACGCCGGCATGTGGGGGCCGCTCGCGACCACCGCCACGCGCAACCTCGCTCCGCGGCAGGCGGGCGCCGGTGCCGGCATCTACAACACGATGCGCACCATCGGCTCGGTCCTGGGTTCGGCCGCGATCGCGGTGTTCATGCAGAGCCGCATCGAGGCGAACCTCCCCGGCGCCGCCGACGCGCCCGGCGGCAGCTTCGGCTCGGGAGCGCTGCCGGAGCTCGTCGCAGAGCCGTTCGCGACGGCGATGGCGCAGTCCGTGCTGCTGTCCGCAGCGGTGATGCTGATCGGCGTGGTCGCCGTGCTGTTCCTGCGCCGGCCGAAGGCGACGTCGACCGAGGACTGGCAGGCCGCGAACGCGGCGGTCGCCGCCGACTGACTCGCGGGGCGAAGAGACGAGGGGACCGCTCGCGAGGCGAGTGGCCCCTCGCGTCAATCCGGGTCGGAGGGGTCGATCGGCGCGTGGTGGTCGAATCCGGCCGTTCCGCGCTTCCAGTAGCCGCTCAGCGCGACCTGTTCCGCCGGCAGCGCGAGCGTGCGGCGCAGGTGGCGGCGAAGAGGGACGAGGGCGGATGCCTCACCCGCCGCGAACACGAAGGTCGAGGCATCCACGCCCACCGCGTCGACGGCGGCGACGACGGCGTCGGGGTCGCCGCCCGCGTCGAGGTGATGCGCCCGGACGTCGGTGCGGCCCGACGTCTCGGAGACGTACCCGGCGACCCACGACCCGTCGTCGGCGGTGAGCGCGATGAGGTCGACCGATGTGTCGGCGGGCACCTCGGCGGCCCAGCGCGTGGCCGACGGGAGCGCGGTCTCATCCACGACGAGCACGAGGCGCGCCGCGCCCTGGGGAGCCGCCTTCGAGCCGCGCGGGCCGACGATGACGAGCTCGTCGCCGCGGCGCGCGCCGCTCGCGAAGCGGGAGGCCGGTCCGGGCGAGGGGTGCAGGTAGAAGTCGAGATCGACGGCGACCTCGCCGTCGATCGTGGTCACGCGCAGCGGAGTGAAGTCACGTGCGTGGGTGGGCGCGTCCGGTCGCACGATGCCGTCCTCGCCCGGGCCGACCGCGGTCGGTGCGACCAGGTCGCCGGTCTCGGGGTCGGGGAAGAACACGCGCACATGGTCCGCCGGACCGCCGCTGGTGAAGTCCGTGAAGTCGGGGCCGGTGACCCGCACGCGCAGCAGCACCGGGGCGACCTGCTCGACCGAGACGACGTGCGCACGGCGGGCGGTGAAGCGGTTGCGGCCGCCGGCGCGGAAGAACGGGGAGGCCGGCACGGCGCCCGGCGTGCTCGCCGCGGTCTCTGCCGACGGCGTCGGGATCGGGGCATCCGTCATATCGGTCTCCTCACGGTCGCGGTCGAGGTCCGCCGTCCCAGCCAACCACGTGACGGGCGGGGTGGGCGCAGATCGCGTCGCTGCGGAGCACGGAACTCCGCCTTGCGCAGTCGCGTCGGCTTTGTCAACCCATTGGTGAGCGCGCGGCCGGGGGCCAGGATCAGACCATGACCGGACTCGCAGTGATCCTGCTCATCGTCGGAATCGTCCTGCTGCTGCTGGGCGTGTTCATCGAGGCGGCGAAGTTCCTGCTGTGGATCGGCCTCGTGATCATCATCATCGCGGTGATCGCCTGGCTGATGCGCTTCATCCGCCGCCAGACGTGACCCCGCCTGTGAACTCGCCCGGGCACTGCCGCAGCGCCTGACATCGGCGTAGCCTGACCGATACGGACGTCCCGGACCCCGACACCCGCGGACCGCACACCTGTGCGGCCGGAGGATCGGGGACGAGCACATGACCGACCAGCTCACCGGCGGCGTCCGCGCCACGGTGGCCCGAACGCCCCGGGCGGGCAACGACTTCACCGACCTCGCGAAGATCATCGGCACCAGCGGTCTGATGCGCCGCCGCTACGGGTACTACTGGACCAAGCTCATCGGCGCGGTGGTGGTGCTCGCCGCAGCCCTGGTCGCCTTCTTCCTGATCGGCGACACCTGGTGGCAGCTCTTCACGGCGGCAGGTTTCGCGATTCTGTTCACGCAGATCGCCATGCTCGGGCACGACGCCGCGCACCGGCAGATCTTCGTCTCGGGGCGGTGGAACGACTGGACGTCGATGGTGCTGGGCAACCTCCTGGTCGGGATGAGCTACGGCTGGTGGCAGCACAAGCACACGCGCCATCATGCGAACCCGAACAAGATCGGCTCCGATCCCGACATCGAACTGCCCGTCGTGTCGTTCACCCCCGATCAGGTGGAGCAGCGCGCAAAGCAGTACGGCCCCGCACTGGCGTGGGTCATGGCCCACCAGGGGATGTTCTTCTTCCCGATCCTCCTGCTCGAGGGCCTGTCGCTGCATGCCTCGAGCGTGCGCCGTGTCGTCGCGCGTGAGCCGCTGCGCCGGCGCAGCGTAGAGATCGTCTTCCTCGCCCTGCGCATCGGCGGCTATCTCGCGCTGGTGTTCCTCGTGCTGTCGCCCGGCATCGCCGCCGTCTTCCTGGCGGTGCAGCTCGGCCTCTTCGGCGTCTACATGGGCATGGCCTTCGCGCCCAACCACAAGGGGATGCCGCTCGTGCCGGCCGCGGTGAAGGTCGACTTCCTGCGCCGGCAGGTGCTGATGAGCCGCAACGTCCGGGGCAGCCGATTCCTCGACGTCGCGATGGGCGGGCTGAACTACCAGATCGAGCACCACCTGTTCCCATCGATGCCCCGTCCTCACCTGAGGAAGGCCTCCGGCACCATCAGGGACTACTGCGTCGCCCATGACGTGCGGTACACCGAAACGGGGCTCTGGGAGTCGTACCGGATCGTCACGCGCTACATCAACCGGGTCGGGCTCGGCGAGCGCGACCCGTTCGAATGCCCCCTGCTGCAGCAACGGCAGGCGGTCTGACGCCGGGGGAAGGCGTGAGGTCGGGGGTCGTCCGCGACCTGTCCTGGGGGGCAGGTCGCGGACGGCGGGTCCTCCCGCGCGCCTGTGAGTCGCGAGACCGGGTCAGCGTCCGCCCATGGCGTCTTCGGGCATCGGGTCGTCAGCGCCGTGGACGGCCGCGCTCGTGGGCCCAGATCGCGAGCTCGACGCGATTGCGGGCGCCGAGCTTGGTCATGATGCTCGCGAGGTGCGTCTTCACCGTGCTGAGCGAGACATGCAGCTCGTCGCCGATCTCGCTGTTGCCGAGCCCGCGGGCGACGCCGGCAAGCACGGCTTCCTCTCGCTCGGTGAGCGGACTCGACGGCGGAGTCGGCGGCTCGGGCGCCGCGCCGGCGAAAGCCTCGATGAGCCGCACCGTGACGTTCGGATCGATGAGCGCGTCGCCGCGGGCCGCCGCGCGCACCGCCTCGGCGAGCAGCACCGCCCCCGCATCCTTGAGGAGGAATCCGCGCGCACCCGACCGCAGCGCCTCGTAGACGTACTCGTCGAGGTCGAAGGTCGTGATGACGACGACGGGGATCGGGTCCGCGACGTCCGGTCCGGCAAGGGCGCGGGTCGCCGCGAGCCCGTCCATCACCGGCATGCGGATGTCGAGCAGGCACACGTCGGGCCGGAGTATCCCCGCCAGCGCGACCGCCGCGGCGCCGTCCGTGGCCTCGCCGACCACCTCGATGTCGGGCTGCGCGTCGAGGATCATGCGCAGGCCCGTCCGCACGAGATCCTGGTCGTCGGCGACCAGCACTCGCACGCTCATGCCGTCCATCCTGCCCGGGGGAGCGTCGCCGCGACGATCCACCCGCCACCGGGTGCCGGCCCGGAGTCGCACGTCCCGCCGAGCAGCGCTGCGCGCTCGCGCATCCCGGTGATCCCGTAGCCGGGAGACGGAGCGGATGCTGCGCCCGCACCGTCGTCACGGACCTCGAGTCGCACTCCATCGGCGTCGACGTCGACACCCACGTCGATGCGGGTCACATCCCGCGCGTGACGGCGGGCGTTCGTGACCGCCTCCTGCGCGATCCGGAACACCGAGGCCGCGACCGTCGGCGGCACGCTCTCGAGGTCGCCGCCGAGCCTCACGGCGACGGCCGGGGCCGCCGCATCCATCCGCTCGAGAGCACGGATCCCGGCGAGGCCAGGAGTCGGCGCGAGCGCGTCGTCGGGCGCACGCAGCACGCCCACCATGGCGCGCATCTCGCGGAGCGTCCGCGTCGCCTCGGCCTCGATGGCGTGCAGCACCTGCACGGTCGCACTCGGGTCGGTGGCGGCCACGGCGGTGCCGGCCTGCGCCTGGATCGCGATCGCCGACACATGGTGTGCGACGGTGTCGTGCAGGTCGCGGGCGAGCTGCTCGCGCTCGAGGAGTCGCACCTGCTCGAGCTCGCGCGTGCGTGCCCTCCGCCGCCAGCGTGCGGCCAGACCCAGCGTGCTCGTCGTCACCGCGACGGCCACGCCGCCGATGATGTCGGCGACATCGGGCGGGCTCGCGACGAAGGTGAGCAGCATCCCGATCACCACCAGTGCGCCGCCCGCGACCATCGCGCGTCCGGAGCCCCACCGGAACACCGCGTAGAGAAGGATCAGGAAGTACGCCGTCGTGTACAGCTGCGGGTCGCCGGCTGTCGCCAGGCCCACTGTCGTGCCCACAGCGAACGCGATCCCCAGCACCGTGAAGGGGCGCGACCGGCGCCACAGCAGCGTGGGTGCGAGCGCGGCGAGCACCACTGCCCACAGCCAGCGCCACGGCACGTCGGTGCGGACGGATGCCTCGACCACCGCGAGCAGCGGGATCGCGACGACGAGCACCCAGTCGCGCCAGACCCGCCGGGGCGGCGCCGGAACCGCCGCGGGCGCGTCCCAGAGCGCGCGGACCGGGCTCGTCATGCCCTCATGATAGGCGGGCAGTGGTCGCCGCCATCGGTCCGGCCGTGCGCCGACGGACCGTCCGCGCCCGTCGCCCGATGACGATCTCGGCGACGACGAGATTGATCACCCAGCCCGCCGTCATCAGCAGCGTGTGCGTGAGCGGCGCGGGCGTGCCGATGAGAAGCGTGAACGGGAGGAACACCAGGACCTGTGTGCCTGCGCCGAGACCGATTGCATAGGCGCGGGTCATCCACGCGCTGTGGCTGCGGACGTCGCCGCGCCGGATCGCAGCGAACGCCACGACGATGGCCGCCGCCATCCCCGTGCCGAGCGCGATCCGTACCCCGGCGAGCCCCGGACCGGTGACGGAAGCCGGCATGTCGTAGAACAGCGTCATCCACAGCGCCGACAGGGCCGAGACCAGTCCCGCCGGCGCGACGATGCGTCCGGCGATGCGGTGCCAGCGCCGCCGGCGCAACGACGGCGCGAACTGCAACGCGCCGAGCACGAGGAAGACGCTCGAGCCGATGATGTGCGCCACCACGGGGATGGGCGAGTCGAAGAACCGGGCGTTCTCTGCGGTGACCGTCGCTCCGGTCGTGAGCTGGGTCAGGCGGGCCGAGCCGGCGACGATCGGGACGAGGCTGAGGGCGATGAGCCCGGCGGGCACAAGCCATTGGGGCCGGGCGCGTCGAGGGCGGGCAGTGACTGTGGTCATGCCGCCATGTTCGCGAGAACGGATGCTGCGCCGCTTCGGCCGACCGGCTCGAAAGGCCTCGTCCGATCGGCCGACCCGGCAACGCGAGGGGCCACCGATCACGCAAGCCCTGGCTACCGTCCGCTCACGCTCCTTCGGCCGCGATCGCGGATCCGGCCGGGCGGTGGCGCCGCCGCGAAACCGCGCCGCGAGCCTCTACTCTCGAACTCAGGCATGGGAAACGACGAGGGGAAGTCCGTGACCGGTTCCGGCGAGACGAACACATGGAAGCGCTTCTGGGAGCGGGGCGGATGGTGGCGAGCACTCATCCTGGTCGTGGGGTACTTCGTGCTCTACCAGGGGGCAGCGCTGGCCCTGGGGCCGATCGCACCGTCGATCGGCGATACCGAGAGCGCCGGCTACGTGCTGTTCTTCTTCGTGCTCCCCATCGTCATCGGCGGCGTGATCCTCATCCTCTTCGGGCTGTCGGTCGGCTGGCTGCGCGAACTCTTCGGCCCGCAGCCGATCCGCGGCCGCGGGTGGATGTGGATCGCTGTCGCGGTCGTGCTGATTTTCAACGTCCTCCGCTTTGCGACCGTCGACTACGCCGAGCTCGACTTCGGCTACGTGGCGGCGTGGCTCCTGGCGGGTCTGTGCATCGGCTTCGCGGAGGAGGTCCTGACCCGCGGCTACGTCGTCAATCTGATGCGCAAGGCCGGGCACCCCGAGATCGCGGTCGCCCTGGTGTCGGCGGCCCTGTTCTCCGCGCTGCACGCCAGCAACCTGCTCTTGGGGCAGTCGCCCTTCGCCACGCTGCTACAGCTGCTCTACACGTTCGCGTTCGGCATCTGCATGTACCTCGCACTCCGCGTGACGGGCAACCTGATCTGGCCGATCCTGCTGCACGCCAGCACCGACCCGAGCATCTTCCTGCAGGCCGCGCATCCGGCCGATGGCACGCTCGCGACGATCGCCGGGTTCGGCAACATCCCCGTCATCCTCGTCGGGCTGCTCGCGATCATCTTCATCCGCGGTCGCGTGGACGCGACGCGTGGTGCGGCCGACGCACTCTCCGCCGATCCGGTGCGGTGACCCCGAGCGTCCAGGGTGTCGTCGCGGGTCAGAGCCCTTCGGCGACCCGGGCGGCGATGTCGGTGCGGTGCTGGCCTCCGTCGAGCCGGATCTCGCCGAGCGCCCGGTAGACGCGCTCGCGGGCCTCGGCGAAGGTCGTCCCGACGCCGACGACGTTGAGCACGCGGCCGCCGGTGGCCACGAGCCCGCCGTCGGTCTCGGCCGTGGCCGCGTGGGCGAGGTGCACACCGGGCACCGCCTCCGCGTCGCGCAGGCCCGACAGGGCCCGGCCCGTCACCGGCGCGGTCGGGTAGCCCTCGCTCGCGAGCACCACGGTCACGGCGACGTCGGTGGAGAACGCGGGGACGGGAAGGTCTTCCAGATGACCGGATGCCGCGGCCAGCAGCAGCTCCGACAGCGGATCCACGAGCCGGGGAAGCACGACCTGCGTCTCGGGGTCGCCGAAGCGGGCGTTGAACTCGATGACCTTCACTCCGTCGTCGGTCAGGATGAGGCCGGCGTAGAGCAGTCCGATGAACGGCGTGCCCTCGGCATCCAGCTGACGGATGACGGGCTCGGCGACGTCGCGCGTGACGAGTTCGACGAACTCGCGCTCACTGCCGAATCGGCCGTCGAGCCACGGCAACGGCGAGTACGCGCCCATGCCGCCAGTGTTGGGGCCTTCATCGCCGTCGAGCAGGCGCTTGTAGTCCTGGGCGGGGCTGAGCGGCAGCACGTGGTCGCCGTCGCTGAGGAAGAAGAGCGACACCTCGGGGCCGGCCAGGAACTCCTCGATGAGGACCGGGCCGGACGGCAGGTACTCGTCGGCGTGGGCAAGGGCCGCTGCCCGGTCGGACGTGACGATGACGCCCTTGCCGGCGGCGAGCCCGTCGGCCTTGACGACGTGCGGGGCGCCGAGCTCGTCGAACGCGGCCTCGACTTCGGCGCGGCTGGCGGCGCGCTTCGCTCGGCCGGTGGGCACACCCGCGGCGTCCATGATGCGCTTGGCGAACGCCTTCGATCCCTCCAGCTGCGCGGCCGCCTTGCCAGGCCCGAAGACCGGGATGCCGTGCTCACGCACCGCATCGGCGACGCCCGCGACCAGCGGCGCCTCAGGGCCGATCACGACGAGGTCGATGTCGTTCTCGTTGGCGAAGACGGTGACGGCTGCGGGATCGTTCACGTCGAGCGCGACGAGCTGTGCGTCCTGTCCGATGCCGGCGTTGCCGGGAGCGGCGAAGATCTCGTGCTCGGTCTCCTCCGACCGCAGCGCCAGGATGATGGCGTGCTCCCGCGCGCCCGAGCCGAGAACCAGGATCTTCACGCGCTCCAGCCTACCGACGCGCCCCGCCGGGTTTCGGGCGGGTGTGGGAGTGGGACGGTTCGTCATCGCGGCCGTCGCTGACGGCTCCGTGTACCCGGCGGCGTACGGTGGAGGCGTGGCCCGCAAGATCTCGACCGACGACGGCCGCACCGCCCTGAGCGCGGTCGCGGCGGCGGCCGCGGCATCCGTCCCGCCCGCCCGCACCGACAACGCGACCGCCGTGCGCTACCTGCTGCAGCTGCTCGCCGAGAAGGCGCCGGGCAACTCGGTCGAGGTGCGTGTGCCGCCGTTCGGCGCGGTGCAGGTCATCGAGGGGCCACGGCATACCCGCGGCACGCCGCCGAACGTCGTCGAGACCGACCCCGCGACCTGGATCGCGCTCGCCACGGGTGCGGAGCAATGGACGGATGCCGCCACCGCCGGCCGCATCAGCGCCTCGGGCACGCGCGCCGACATCTCCGACCTCCTGCCGCTGCGCCCCTGACGTCGCCGACCGGCGCCGCGCTCCCGACGGCCGGCCGTCGCGGCGCGCCGATCGCGCCGGCCGTCGCGGCGCGCCGATCGCCGGCCGTCGCGGCGCCGCGATCGCCGAGACCCCAGCGGACGGACGAGACCCTGGGTGAACCCCACGGTCTCGTCCGTCCACTGGGGTCTCGCGGAGACGGAGCGCCGAGAGACCGCCGCGGAGGCGCCGGGGGAGCGCCGGGCGGGGCTCAGCGGCGGGGCGTGACCACCGGCGTGCCGGTGCGGGGGTGGGCGAAGACGTCGACGGGCTGCCCGTACACCTCCTCGATGGCTGCGGCGGTCAGCACGTCGGGCGGGGCTCCCGAGGCGACGACCCGCCCTCGCGACAGCAGCGTCACGCGATCGGCCACGCCGAGCGCGGCGTTGAGGTCGTGCAGCACCACGGCGACCGCCGCGCCCTCGTCCGCGCGACCGCGGGCGATCCGCAGCACGTCCTCCTGATGCTTGAGGTCGAGGGCCGCGGTCGGCTCGTCGAGCAGCAGCACGTCGCAGGCCTGCGCGAGCACCCGCGCGAGCGCGGCGCGTGCGCGCTCGCCGCCCGACAGCGACGTGATGCCGCGACCGGCGAGACCGACGAGATCGGTGGCCTCGAGCGCCCGGGCGACCGCGGCGTCATCGTCATCCTCGGCGGGCGTGCGCGCCCACGGCGCCCGTCCCATCCGCACCACCTGCTCCACCGTGAAGGGGAACGACACCGCGTTCTGCTGCAGCAGCACCGCCCGCCGCCGCGCCAGCATGCGGGGAGGGATGCCGCCGAGCGGCGCACCGTCGAGGCTCACGCCGCCGGCATCCGGCGTGATGTCGCCGGCGAGCACGCCGAACAGCGTCGACTTGCCCGCGCCGTTCGGCCCGACCAGAGCGTGGAGCTCGCCCGCGCGGACGTCGATCGCGGCATCCGCCAGCACCGGTCCCGGCGCTCCCGCCGGGGTCACGGTCACTCCTTGGGCGGCGAGTCGCACGGCGCCGGGCACGAGTGCCGCCCGCGAGTCCGATCCGCCCCCTCGACTCTCGGGCATCGGCTCGAGAGCGTGCCTGGTCGGTGCAGCGAGATCGTCCGTCCCGGTCATCCCCAGCCTCCCGCCCGTCGACGCGTCCGCAGCAGCAGCCACAGGAAGAACGGCCCGCCCACCAGCGACGTGATCATGCCGATCGGCAGGTCGGCGAGAGGCACGGCGGTGCGGGCGATGAGATCGGCCACGGCGATGAGGAGCGCTCCGCCGAGCGCGCTCGAGATCACGAGCGGCAGGTGCGCCGGGCCGATCGCCATGCGCATGAGGTGCGGCACGACGAGCCCCACGAAGCCGATGATCCCGGCGAAAGCCACCGCCGCGCAGACCAGCAGCGCGACCATCACGATCACCGTGACGCGCAGCAATTCGACCCGCACACCGAGATGGCGGGCGGTGCGCTCGCCGAGGGCGAAGAGGTCCAGGCGGCGCGCGACGGCGACGGCCGCCGCGACGCCGATCGCGACCAGCGGCGCGACGAGCGCGATGTTCTGCCACAGCGCGCCGTTGAGGCTGCCGAGCTGCCAGAACACGATCTGCTCGCGGGTCGCGGTCGTGCCGAGGAATGTGAGGAACGCGAGGCCGGCGCCCGCGATCGCGTTGATCGCGATGCCGGTGAGCAGCAGCGTGACGACCTCGGTACGTCCGCCGGACCGACTGATCAGATAGACCGAGAACACCGCGACGAGCCCGCCGGCGAAGGCGAAGGCCGGGGTCGTCCACATGCCGAACACGGCGAGCCCGAAGGTGAGGCTCGCGGCCGCGCCGAACGCGGCGCCCGATGAGACGCCGACGACGGCCGCGTCGGCGAGCGGGTTGCCGAAGATGGCCTGCATCAGCACCCCCGACACCGCGAGGGCGGCGCCGACGAGCAGCCCCAGCACGATGCGGGGGAGCCGGATGTCGAGGATCACGCCGGCCGCCATCGGTGCGTCGGGCGCCCAGGGCGCGCCGAGGCCGAGGGCTTGCAGCAGCACGCCCGCCACCTGGGCCGGTGTCAGCCAGTACTGGCCGAGGCCGAGCGACACGATCACGACGATCGCGATCCCCGCCGAGAGCCCGGCGACCACGATGGCGAACCTTCGGCCGCGATGTGTCGTGGGCACCCCGGTGACGACCTCGGCCGTCGCGATGTCGGCCGTCACGAAGCGGGTTCTTCGGTCGGCGTCGCGGCGGGCGCCGATGCCGGGGCGTAGACCGCTCGCGCCAGGGCGCGGATGACGTCGGCGGTGCGCGGCCCGAAGCTCAGGATCTCGGCATCCGCCATGTCGACCACTCGGCGGTTCGCTCCGGCAGGCGTCTGCTGCAGCGCAGGGATGCGCTCGAGCAGACCGTCGACCCCGCCGACCGAGGCGAGACCGTCGGTCATCATCACCAGCACGTCCGGCTGCGCCGCGACGAGCGCCTCGGCGGTCATCGGCTTCATGCCCTCCCAGCCGATCTCGCCTGCGACGTCGACGCCGCCGACCGCCTCGATGAGGGAGTCCGCCCCGGAGTCCCGGCCGAAGATGTAGTACACGTTCGCGCTGCCCCGCACGTAGAGGAACAGCATGCGCGGACGATCGGATGCCGCCACCGGCGCGACTGCGCCGACCTCCGCCACCGCGGCTGCGACGTCAGCGTCGAGCCGATCCGCGAGCGCGTCGCCCCGGTCGGGGACGCCCAGCGCACCAGCGATCTCCGAAACGAGGTCGGACACCGTGTCGGCGCGCCGCTCGCTCGAGACCACCACGACGGCGATGCCGGCATCGCGGAGCTGCTGGCGCACCTCCTTCGGACCGATGGACGTGTCGGTCAGCATCACGGTCGGAGCCAGCTCGAGGATGGCCTCCGCGTTGAGGGTGTGCCCCGACTTCGTCACCACCGGAAGGTCCTCGGTGCCGTCGAACGACGTCGACGAGTCGCGCCCGACTACGGCATCTCCGAGTCCGAGCCCGAACACCGTCGCCGCGATCGTGCCCGAGATGTCGACGGGCAGGATGCGGCTGACATCGGTGATCTCGACGTCTCGCCCCTCGGCATCCGTCACCGTCACCGGCAGTTCGGGCGCCCCGTCGGCGGCGACCGCCTCGATCGCGTGCGAGGCCAGGCACGCCGTCGAGGGACCGGTCGCGGCGCGCGGATCGTCTACGAGGGTGAGCGATGCCAAGGGCTCGGCGGCCGCAGGGCAGTCCGTATCGGTGGCGTCGGCCGCGGTGGCGATCGCGGCACAGCCCGACAGGATGACGGCGGCGACGAGCAGGCCGACGCCGCTCGCCAGGCGCGTCGAAGACCGTCGAGCGGGGGAGATACGAAACATTAGGTGAGCCTTACCTTAGGCTTGACGTCGGCTGGGAGAGTGCCCTACGTTCGAGTCGATATTAGGTTAGCCAAACCTAAGTCACCAACCCGAATCGCACTGATGCGCCGGTGCGCCTCGACGTTGCCGGCGCCGGAGAACACGTGAACATGCAGCCGTTCCTCGAGCGCAGCCGGGCGCCCCTGGCCGCCCTCCTCGCCTTCCTGCTCGTCGTGGCAGGAGCACTGACCGCCGTCCCGGCCTTCGCCGCCGGACCCGCCCTGTCGGCGCCGCAGCTTCCTCGAGACGGAGGCACGATCACCGTCACGGGAACCGGCTACAGCACCACGAGCCCCGGCCTCTACCTGGGACTTCGCGCGACCGGCGCGAGCAGCGACACCTTCACGGTCTGGTTCGACACGGCCAACACGGTGGGCGCGCTTCCGGGTCTCGGCGCCACGGCGCCGATGAACGGCGACGGCTCGTTCTCCGTCGACATCCCGGTGCCGGCGTACACGGAGGGCACGAGCTACACGCTGTTCTCGCGCAAGGCCCACGGCGTGCCCGACCCGAGTCAGAACCTGACCCAACCGCTCGAGTACAGTCCTGCCCCTGCCGTCGCGACCACCACGACCCTGACGGTCGATCCGGCCGCTTCGAGCCTGGCCGGCGCTGACTTCACGCTCGGCGCGACGGTCGAGCCCGCAGCATCCGGAATCGTCGCCTACTTCAACGGCGACACGCAGCTGGGCTCCGCCGCCGTCGGCTCGACGATCACCGCGAGCATCGCGACCGCCGGCACCGCGCAGCTCAAGGCCGTGTTCACGCCGGCCGACGCGGCCGCGTTCACCGGCTCCACTTCTGCGGTCGTCTCGTACGAGATCACTGCGCCGCCGGTGGAGCCCGAGCCCGAGACGCCGACGCCGACCGTGACGGTGTCGAAGACGACCGGGCTGAACGCCGACGGCGAGACCGTCACGGTGTCGGGTTCGGGGTTCCTCCCGAACGGGCCGGCGACCGACGGCACCCGGCAGCCGCTCGCGGGGAAGTTCGGCGGCTCGTACATCGTCTTCGGCAAGTTCCTCGATGAGTGGACGCCGTCCTCCGGTGCGCCGACCTCGGCACGACCAGGCATCGACACGAAGTGGGGTGTGCACGCGGCTGATGTCGCGACCATCGGCGGCGCCGCGCGCGGGGGGATCGCGATCGCTGCCGACGGCAGGTTCGAGACGACGCTGGCCGTCTCGCGCAGTGAGGCATCCGAGCTGCTCACCGGCAACTACGGCATCTACACCTACTCGGGCGCAGGGGCGAAGTACGCCGCGTTCGAGACCTACACGCCCATCACGTTCGCCGAGCCTGCTCCGGCGCCGTCGCTGGCGGTCTCGAAGACCACCGGCCTCGACCCCGAGGGCGACACGATCACGATCACGGGCACGGACTACAGCACGGCGGGCAAGGCGATCTACGGGCCGTCGGCGGGGCAGCCCGCTGGTGTGTACGCGCAGATCGGCTGGCTGAAGGAGACGTGGCGCCCGTCCGCCGGTGCGGTCTCGGGCGACCGGTCGAACGCCTACTCGGTCTGGGCGCAGGGCGTGCAGACACAGGCGCCGTATCTTAAGTGGACCGACAACGGCGACGGCACGGCGGACTTCACGTGGACCGTAGACGTGGACGAGGCGACGCTGGAGGCGAAGCGACTCGAAGGTGCGTCCCTCGCCGTGTTCACCGTCGGTGCCGGCGGCGTCGTGCAGGCGATCAATGAGCTCGCCGTTCCCATCGCCTTCTCCGACCCGGCGCCTGTTCCCGCCGTCGACGTGACGGTGACGGATGCCTCGGCCACCGCCGGCGCGACCATCGAGGTCGCCGCCTCCCACCTCGGCGATGTGACCGGCGCCTACGCCGCCATCATCGAGAAGGGCACCGAGTCGGCGGTGACGGCGGGCGCAGGCTTCGTGGCCGTGCAGTACGTGCGCCCGATCACCGACGGCTCCTTCACGGTCGACCTCGTCGCACCCGCCGCCAAGCTCGACCGCTCAAAGCAGTACGAGGTGCTCGTCTGGCGCCAGCACTCGAACCCGACGGCCGACACGATCTACGCCCGCGCCGACGTGCCGTTCACGGCCGGCGACTGGGAGAAGCTGTTCCCGGGCACTCTGCCGCCGATCGACCCTGAGCCACCGGTCGATCCCGGAACGCCGGTGACCCCGCCGCCTGCGGCCCAGGGCGGGGGCTCGCTCTCGTGGGCGATCGCGTCGAGCTTCGCGAGCTACATCACGGGTGACATCGCGCACGGCAGCATCGCCGTCACGGGCGGCGCGACGCGCGCCGGCGGCGTGTTCCAGTTCGGTCAGGCGACCGGCAGCACGTACGACGCGGCGACCGGCACGGGCGCCGTCTCGTACAACGGCTCGGTCCGCTTCACCGGCCACTCCGGAGTCCTCGACGTCACCATCGCGAACCCGCAGGTGCGCGTCTCGTCGGCGAACTCGGCGACGCTGTACGTGACGAGCGGCGGCTCGCAGGTCGCGTTCGCGACGCTCGACCTCTCGGCCGCCGTGCGCAGCACTGCGAACAGCACGGTCACCTACTCGCGTGTGCCCGCCACCCTCACCGCGTCGGGGCGCAGCCAGGTGTTCCAGGGCTACACGACAGAGCTCGATCCGCTGACGTTCACCATCGGCGTCGCGGCGGCCGCGCCCGCGGGGTCCACCGGCACCGTCGCGACCGCTTCGGCCACGACGGCGCGTACGACGTCGCTTCCTGCGACACCGCCCGCCGTCACGGGCATCGACCTCGATGACGACACGCTCGCCGCGCTCCAGAACGGCGAGCCGGTCACAGTGTCGGCCTCGGGCTTCGCCGCGAACGAGGACGGCGTCCAGGTCGTCGTGTACTCGACGCCGACCCTCCTCGGCGAGGTCACGGCGGACGCCTCGGGCACCGCCACCTGGACCGGAACGCTGCCGGCGACCCTGCCCGACGGCGAGCACACACTCACCTTCCAGGGATCCGTGGATCGCGGCATCCGCTTCACCCTCGCGCGTGCGGCGGTGGCCGCCGGCTGCGTCATCGACGCGGCGAGCCTCGGCTGGGGCTTCAAAGAGAGCTTCCGCACCTACATCGAGGGCATCGCGGCGGGCGGCTGGGAGCTGGCCGATGTCGCATACCAGTACCCCGGGTTCGTCTGGAATGCCGGCAGCGGAACGGTGGATGCCGAGGACCGCACCGGATTGGTGACCTACGGCGGCAGCATCCGCTTCACGGGACACGAAGGTGCGCTCGACACGACGCTGGCGAACGCACGGGTTGAACTCGCGGGAGACACCGGCTACCTCGTGTTCGACGTCAGCGGCACGACGCAGGCAGGCGAGCCGGTCACGGCGGCCGGCATCCGGTTCGCCGAGTTCGCCGTCCCCGACCTCGAGGTGACCGACGACGGGCTCGTGCTCGACGCGCTCCCCGCGACGCTCACCGAGGCCGGCGCGGCCGCTTTCGGCACGTACGCGGCCGGCGAGGAGCTCGACCCCGTGTCGGCCGTGCTCCCCGTGGCGGCGGACTGCGCCGTCGCACCGGTCGCCGTCGAGGACGAGACTCCGGTCGCCGAGGCCACCGAGGTCGAGGCGATCTCCGCCGACCAGACGACGGCGCCGGTGTGGCCGTGGGCGGTCGGGGGGATCGCCCTGGCACTCGGCATCGGCGCCGTGGTCTGGATCGTGGTCACCCGCCGCCGTGCGACGGCCGGCGGCAGTGGGGACCAGACGGCCGCTTGAGGTCGGCCGTCATGGGGACGGTGCCCGCGAGGCTTCCGCGGGCGCCGTCCCTTTCTCATCCCCCGGCGCGAACCGGCGCGCCGAGTGGGACAATGGAGGCATGCCCGAGCACAGCCAGGACCACATCGAGACCGTGAGCGTACGTCGTGCGCCGAAGATCTCGGTGTTCCTCGTCCTCGGCGCGGCGCTCGGGGTGCTGGTCGCGATGATCCTCACCTTCGCCTTCAACGGCACCGCCGAGGCCAGCCCCAACACCGGCGTCGAGTACACGCAGGGTCAGGTGTTCGGGTTCCTCGTGCTGATCTGCGCGCCCATCGGACTCGCACTCGGCGGCATCGTGGCGCTGATCTTCGACCGCCGTTCGCGCCGTCACACCCACGAGGTCGCCGTCGGTCACTCGTCGGTGCACGTCGACCCGGAGCCCGGCACCAACGGCCACGGCTCCGCGCACTGACCTCGCGCGCTACGCGAGCTCGGCGATGATCGGGTGGATGGCGGTGTCGAAGGCCGCGACATCCCCCCGCAGCCCGTCCGTGACCGCGACGGTGAGCGACCCGATCCACCACACGCCGCGCTGACTCAGCGGCAGCACCTGCACGTTCAGCTCGAACGAATGCGCGCGGCGCCCGACCTGCCGCTCGTGCTCCGCGATCGCGCCCGCGTACGCGCGGTACGCCGTGCCCGTGCTGTGCGAGGCCTCCTTGCGGTACCGGTCATGCGCCGCCCGCGCGAACGCCAGCGCCTCGGAGGCGTGCGGGACGAAGGCGGCCCGCAGCTCGTCGCAGCCTTCGATCGGCAGCGCGAGCGCGGTGTCGAATCCGTCCACGAGATCGAGGGGGACGGTGGACGGATGCGCCTGCGGCTCGACCGTCATCGCCCAGTACAGTCGCCACTGCCGTTCGAGCGTCGCCTGGGCCTCTTCTGACCGGTCGTTCGCCCGCGGCGGGATCCCGCGCAGGTGCGGCAACTCCTCCGGAGAGCGGATGCCGAGCACCTGCCGCAGATAGAGCGCAAGAAGCACCGGCTGACCGGCGTCTTCGCGGATCAGCCACTCCGGTGCACCGGCGCCGCCCATACCGTCCATTCTAGATCCGGGCCCCCGCTTCACAGGCCGTCTCCGCAGACGAAGGATGCCCCCGTCCCGCCGCCGAGTGCGGCCCCCGGCTCCGCCTCGGAAACCCGTTCACTTGCGCTGAACGTACGCCCCGGACCGGTGTGCGCGTACGTTCAGCGCAAGTGAACGGATTCAGTGGGCCGCCGGAAGACCGCAACCCCCGGCGTCCGCCCAGCCGCGCCGCCGGTAGGCTGGTGACCGTGGCCTCATCCGAACGCGATGCCCCCTCCCGTCCCGCGCAGCCCGTGAACCCGTACACGGCTGCCGGCGTCGACACGGCGGCCGGCGACCTCGCCGTCGAGCTGATGAAGTCCGCGGTGCGTCGCACCCACGGCCCCGAGGTGCTCGGGGGAGTCGGCGGGTTCGCCGGACTCTTCGACGCGACCGCCTTCAAGGCGTACGACAAGCCGCTGCTGGCCACCAGCACCGACGGCGTCGGCACGAAGGTCGCGATCGCCCAGGCCATCGACAAGCACGACACGATCGGCCAGGACCTCGTCGGCATGGTCGTCGACGACATCGTCGTGGTCGGCGCGAAGCCGCTGTTCATGACCGACTACATCGCGTGCGGCAAGGTCTTCCCTGAGCGCATCGCCGACATCGTCCGCGGCATCGCCGCCGGCTGCGCGGCGACCGGCACGGCACTCGTCGGCGGCGAGACCGCCGAGCACCCGGGTCTGCTGGGCGTCAATGACTACGACGTCGCGGGCGCCGCGACCGGCGTCGTCGAGGCCTCGCGCGTGCTGGGCGCCGAGCGCGTGCGTGACGGCGACGTGGTGCTGGCCCTCGCAGGCTCGGGACTGCACTCCAACGGCTACTCCCTCGTGCGGCACATCGTCGCCGGCTCCGGCATCCAATACGGAGACAACGCCGCCGAGTTCGGCACGACGTGGGGCGAGGCCCTTCTCGAGCCCACGCGGCTGTACACACTGCCGCTGCTGCGCCTCATCACCGAGACGGGCGACGCGGTGCACTCCCTGAGCCATGTCACCGGCGGCGGCATCGCCGCCAACCTCGCACGGGTGCTTCCGCAGGGCACCTGGGTCGAGGTCGACCGCTCGACGTGGTCCCCCTCGCCGGTGTTCCGCGTGCTCGCCGACCTCGGACACCTCGAGCTCGAGGCCACCGAGGGAACCTGGAACCTGGGCGTCGGGTTCCTCGCGGTCGTGTCCGCCGACAAGGCGGCGGCCGCGGCATCCGCTCTCTCCCGCGAGGGCATCGCGACCTGGCAGGTGGGCGTCGTGCAGAGCGGCGAGCGCGCCGACGGCCACTGGGAGCAGGGCGCCAAGGGCGTCGACGGCGGCGCCGTGCGCCTCGTCGGCGCGTATGCAGACCACTCGGCTCACTGAGCCGGCAGAACGACACAACGGAGCAAGCGACACCCATGTGCGGAATCGTAGGAGTGGTGGGCCGTGGGTCCGCCAACCAGGAGATCTACGACGCCCTTCTGCTCCTGCAGCACCGCGGACAGGATTCCACCGGCATCGCGACCGCCGAGCGCAGCGGGGTCGTGCACCAGCACAAGACCCGCGGCCAGGTGCGCGAGTCGTTCCGCACCCGCGACATGCGGGCGCTGCTCGGCGAGATCGGGCTCGGGCACGTGCGCTACGCGACGAAGGGCACCGCGTCCAATGAGGAAGAGGCCCAGCCCTTCTATGTGAACGCGCCCTACGGCATCGTGCTCGTGCACAACGGCAACCTCACCAACACGCGCGAGCTCACCGAGGAGCTGTTCCACAAGGATCGTCGCCACCTCAACACGTCGTCCGACACCGAGCTGCTCGTCAACGTGCTGGCGAACGAGCTGCAGGCGTCGATCTCGGGGCTCGAACTCGACCCGACCCAGGTGTTCCAGGCCGTCAGCCGCGTACACGAGCGCGTCGAGGGCTCGTACGCGGCCATCGCCCTGATCGCGGGCTACGGTCTGCTGGCGTTCCGCGACCCGTTCGGCATCCGTCCGCTCATCCTCGGCACGCGCAAGCACGCCGACGGACATTACGAGTGGGTCGTCACGAGCGAGTCGCTGGTGCTCGAGAACGGCGAGTTCGAGATCGTGCGCGACGTCGATCCGGGCGAAGCAGTGTTCATCGACCTCGAGGGCAACCTCCACACGCAGCAGTGCGCCACCGACCCGAAGCTCGTACCGTGCTCGTTCGAGTACGTCTACCTCGCGCGACCCGACTCGGTCATGAACGGCATCTCGGTGTACGAGGCGCGCCTGCGTATGGGCGACCGGCTCGCCGACACCATCGCGAAGTACACCCCGCGCGAGGCGATCGACGTGGTCATGCCCATCCCCGACTCGTCCCGCCCCGCGGCGATGCAGGTGGCGCGCAAGCTGGGCGTGGAGTACCGCGAGGGCTTCTACAAGAACCGCTACGTCGGCCGGACCTTCATCATGCCCGGCCAGGCGGTGCGCAAGAAGAGCGTGCGCCAGAAGCTCAACGCGATGTCGAGCGAGTTCAAGGGCAAGCACGTGCTCCTCATCGACGACTCCATCGTGCGCGGCACGACGTCGAAGGAGATCATCCAGATGGCGCGGGATGCCGGGGCCAAGAGCGTCACGTTCGCCTCGGCGGCGCCGCCCGTGCGCTACCCGCACGTGTACGGCATAAACATGCCCTCGCGTCATGAGCTCGTCGCCCACGGCCGCACGATCCCGGAGATCGCCGATGAGCTCGGCGCCGACTTCGTCGTCTACCAGGAGGTCGACGACCTCAAGGCGGCGATCCTCGAGGGCTCCGATGTCGAGGACCTCGACATGAGCTGCTTCGACGGCCGCTACATCACCGGCACCGTCACCGACGAGTACCTCGCCTGGGTCGAGGGCTCGCAGGAGAGCTGACGGCTCGGTTCCAGGGACGGCGGCTCCGTTGGGTTCGACGCTTTTCGTCTCGCTTCGCTCGCTCAATGACCGGTTCAACGCGGTTCGGTCCCGGTCGTTGAGCGAGCGAGGAACGAGCGAGACGAAACGCCCTGGGCTCGGCTGCTCGGTCCCGGTCGTTGAGCGAGCGAGGAACGAGCGAGACGAAACGCGCTGAGCGCGGCGGCTGCGGCGGCTGCGGCGGCTCGGCGGTGCGGATCAGGCGGGGAGGATGACCCGCACCTGACGGCGGATGTCGTCCACGATCTCGTCGACCGAGAGGGCGATGTTCACGGTGGCCGCCATGCTGACGAACATGATGGCGGAGACCACGTGCGCGAGCGCGGCCGCATCCTCCGGGCTGGTGCGCTGGTCGCGCTGCAGGACGGCCGCGACCGCCTCCTCGGTCTGAACCGTGAGGGCGAGAGCTTCGCGGTGGTGGGGCTCTTCGGGATCGCCGAAGACGATCTCGCGCAGGTAGGTGCGCCCGTTGTCGATCTGCACCCGGTTGCACTCGACGACCGGGCGGATGATCGCGATCACCGCCTCGAGCGGGTCCGCCACGGCCTCCGCGGCGGCGCGCCCTTCGGCCAGTGCGTCGACGTAGCTGGAGTTCTGCACCAGGAGGAGCAGCTCGCCCTTGTTCTTGGCGTACAGGAACAGCGTCCCCGTGCCGATGTCGGCCTTGTCGGCGATCTGCTGGGTCGTGACCTCGTCGACGCCGTGCTCGGTGAAGAGTTCTCGGGCCGCGGCCGTGATGCGCTGGAGCTTGTCCTGCTTGTTGCGCTCGCGTCGACCGACCGGCTGGGTCGCGATGGCCATGGCGTGATCCTCCGGGTGCAGACATCGGCTGACTTTCTGATTATAGTCAGAAATAGGTGGACTTCGGTGTCTGCTGCCCGGGCGGCATCACCGGCCTACTCCCGGTAGTGCGGAAGGATGACGCCGGCGCTGACGTACGTCAGCGCTGCGGAGACGTCGTAGGCGTGGATCGCCGAGACGTCCGGTGCGAGCGCGCTCGAGATCCTCTCGACCCCGCGGCTCGCGAAGAACGCTGCGCGCGCTCCCAGGTCGTCGAAGTCGAGCATGACGGAGGCGTGGAAGCGCTGATCCGCGGGGTTGTCGTGGGCGACGTCCGGCGTGTCCCAGAGCTTCTCGTTCCAGGGCAGGAACGTCTGGGTACGCAGCTCCCGGAGCGCGCCGGTGCCGGCGAGCGCGGGCGCGAGGTCTCCGGTGACGAACTTCCGGAAGGCGCGTCCGCCGACGTCCGGCCGCCGCCGCAGGTAGACGAGGGCGCGCGCACCCGGCCTCCGGCCGGGTTCCGCCACGTCGTACCACCGGGCGGAGTACGGCGGTCCCGCATACAGAAGCGTGCGCCGGAAGACGTTGATCTCGTCCTTGAACGCCAGCCGTGTCTGCGCGCGACCGCGCAGCGGCGAGAGGACCGACCGGAACGTGACCTCGGCCACGCCGTCGATCCTCCGGTCTGCGGGGATCGCCGTCTCGACGCCCCGGGTGACGGGCCAGAGTCCGGGGTTGCGCTCGGCGAGGTGGATCTGCCGGTACTCCTCGAGACCGGGAGTCGCCGAGATGATCCCCGAATGCGGGTCCCGCCAGTAGTCCATGCCGGTCTGGCGCGGCTGGTCGGTGCGGACCCACAGCAGGATCGACGACGCGAGGGGCTTCCTCTTGAAGGCGGCGGCGCTCATGTGCTCATTCCTCTCGATGACTCGGGATGCCGGTCAGCGGGCGAGGAAGCCGACGGCGACGGGCGCGAACTTCTGGTGGAACTGGAAGATGCCGCCGTGTCCGGAGTCCTGGTAGATGACCAGTTCGGATCCCTCGATACGGCGGTGCAGATCTTCCGAGAGCACGGAGGGCACCATCCGGTCGTTGTCGCCGTTGGCGATGAGGGTGGGCTGGGTGATCTTCGAGAGGTCGGTCGGCGCCGAGCGCCCCCACTTCTTGATCGCCGTCAGCTGAGTACGGAACGCCTTCGTCGTGATGGGCGTGTCGCGGTCGACGGTGCGCTCCTGGAGACGCTTCACGAAGGCCCTGGCCGCGAGCTTGCCGGTGGCGCTGCGGTTGAAGAAGAGGAACTCCTTCGGGTCCGACCGCGTCAGCGTGGCGCGCAGGATGTCGTAATACGTGGTGCCGGCCACCTTGTCGATGTCCTTGCCGCCGGCGGGGCCGGTGCCGGTGAGGATCAGCTTGCGGACGAGCTCGGGGTGCTTGACGACGAGCGCCTGCGCGACCATGCCGCCGAGCGAGAAGGCGAACACGTCGATCTTGTCGAAACCCAGTCCTCGGATGAAGGCGTAGGCGTCATCGGCCATGGCTTCGACGCTGTCCGGCACCTCGCCGGTGGAGGCGCCGACACCCCGGTTGTCGAACGTGATGACGTGGTGATCCTTCGCGATCGGATCCACGATGCGCGGGTCCCAGTTGTCGAGCGTCGCGGCCAGATGGACGAAGAAGACGACCGGGACGCCGGCCTTCGGCCCCAGCTCTCGGTAGGCGAACGTGACTCCGCCCGCAGAGAGCGTGCGCGTCGGGGCTTGCGCGTACGACGTGATGACCGGGTCGCTGCTCGTGATGCTCATGGTGGTTCCCTTCGGGGTCCTGCGAGGTCGGGTGCGCCATCGAAATCGATGTCGAGTATACTCAAGTATGAGTCTACTCAGTAATGAAGTCAATGGCTCGCAGGCGCCGACCGGCGGGATGCCGGGCTGCGGGCTCACGAGCCCGTGCCTTCCCGGGCCACCTAGGGTTGATGGGTGAGTTCCCCCTCGTCCCGACCCCTCTGGCAGGGGCGAGCGCTCGCCCTCGTGGGCATCGTGCTGTTCGCCTTCTCACTGCGCTCGGCAGTCGCATCGCTGTCGCCGCTGTACGACCACATCGCGGTCGACTTCGACGTGCCGGCCGCGGTGATCGGCCTCATCGGCACCGCACCGCCGGTCTGCTACGCCGTGTTCGGCCTCCTCACGCCGGCCCTGGAACGGCGGTTCGGGCTCGAACGGCTGGCGGTCGTGGCGATGGTCGTCGTGGCGCTCGGACTGATCGTCCGCAGCCTCGCACCGGGCGCCGGTCTGCTGCTGGCCGGCACGGCTCTGATCTTCGCCGCGGTCGGCGTGGGAAACATCCTGCTGCCGCCTCTCGTGAAGCGGTACTTCCCCGACCGCGTCGGCCTGATGACGACCGTCTTCTCGACGACGATGGCGCTCGCGACCTTCCTGCCGCCCCTCGTCGCGGTGCCGGTCGCGGATGCCTCGGACTGGCACGTCTCGCTGGGGCTCTGGGCCGTCTTCGCTCTGGTGGCCACCGTGCCGTGGATCGGACTGGCGGTACGGCACGCCGCCGCCGAGAAGAGCCGCGCAGCAGCGGCATCCGACGACGACATCGAGCAGCCCAGTCCCCGCGCCTTCGGACGCATGTGGCGGTTGCCGATCGCGTGGGCGCTGCTCGTGGGCTTCGCCGTGTCGAGCACCCTCGCCTACACGGCGTTCGCATGGCTGCCGACGATCCTCGTCGACATCGCGGGCGTCACCCCCGCTGTGGCCGGGGTTCTGCTGGCGCTGTTCGGGTTCATGGGCCTGCCCGCGTCACTGGCCGTGCCTCTGCTCGTCACGCGGGCCGGCGCGACGCGCGTGCTCTTCGGCGTCGCCGTCGGGACGGGCCTGGCCGGCATCGCGGGACTTCTCTTCGCGCCGACCGCTGCGCCGTGGCTGTGGGTCGCGCTGTTCGGCCTCGCGCCGCTGCTGTTCCCGATGATCCTGGTGCTTCTGGGCCTGCGCACCCGCACACACGAGGGCGCGGTGGCGCTCAGCGGCTTCGTGCAGAGCGGCGGCTACGCGATCGCGGCGCTCTTCCCCGTCGGCATCGGGCTCCTCCACGACGCGACCGACTCGTGGACCGCCCCGCTCATCGTGCTGGCCGCCGTGGTCGCCGCAGCGATCCCCGCCGGCGTCGTGGCGGCGCAGCCGCACACCGTCGAGGACGACTGGGAGCGGCGACACGGCGCCTGGTGAGGCATCCGTCGTCCGTCGGCCAAGCCGCGGCGCCGTCGCACGGTGCCCTCGCCTCGATCGGTCAGGTCACCGCAACGGTGACCGCCGTGCGAGTCGTTACGCCTGCGACGACGAGACAGGCGAGGTCTCGTCCTCGTCCTCGTCGTTGTACTGGTCGGCCCACTTGTCGACGAACTCGTCCTCATGGTGACCGAGCTCGCGCTCGAGTGCCGAGTAGTTCACGTTGTACGTGTCGTACTTCAGCTCACGGGCGATCTTGGTGTGCTTCGCCTTCTGACGGCCACGCCCCATGCGAGACCCCCTCATTTAAGGTCGCGGGCTATTCTGCGGGCTCTGGGCCGCGCAAACCCGGGCATTCACGAATCCGGCTTCGAACCGGTAAGAGTAGCATTCAGGATAACACGGAGCCCCGGTAACCCGGCGGCTGCGGCCCCACCGGCGTAGGAGGAGTGCGGACATATGACCGATGAGGCATCCGAGCCCGAAGGCGATGCGACGAGTGACGAGAGCCTCCACGGCGCCGTGATCGTGGGAGTGATCCCCGACCAGTCCACGCGCGTCCTGAAAGAGGGGGCTCGCTACGCGAAGCTGTTCCAGGTGCCGCTGGTCGTGGTCCACGTCGACGTGACGCGCTTCGTCACGTACGAAGACCCCGACGGGTACGTCCACTCCGCGCCGATCGACATCAACATCGCGGCGGGGGAGGGTGAGCTGGCGAAGGTGCAGGATGCCGCGGCATCCGTCCTCGGTGATGCCGGGCCGCGGTGGACCGTCCGCCAGCTGGTCGGCGACCCCGCGATGGCGATCAAGCACTTCGCCGACCAGATCGACGCCCGGCTGATCGTCGTCGGCACGCGCAAGCGCGGTTTCGGCGAGTCGGTCCGCGAGTTCTTCACCGGCTCGGTCGGCGCGCGCCTGGCGCACCGGCAGCACCGCTCGATCCTGATCGTGCCGCTCGGGGAGCCCGTGCCCGACGACGAGGAGATCTGGCCCTCCTGAGCGGGTCTCTGCACGACGCAGAAGGGTGGCCCCGCCGAAGCGGGACCACCCTTCGCCTTTCCGGGGGAGATTCCGGACGGATGCCGCGGCTCAGCCGCGCAGGGTGCGCGTGATGTCGCGGGCGACGCGGTCGAGCTCGCTCGTGACCTGGTCGACGAGGGAGGCGGCGAGCTCGCCGCCTCGCGCCACGTGCACGCGGACGTCGCCGCGGACGTTCGCGCGGAACTCGTTGACCACGGCGTCGAGCCGCTGCATCTGCTCGCGGCTGCGCACGCGCGGGTCGTCCTCGCCGGACGGCTGCGGCGTCGTCTTGCGCTCCTCGCGAGAGGCGGCAGCCAGGTCGGCGCGCAGGCTCTTCATCGCCTCGCGGACGCTTCCGCGCACCTCGTCGGCGATGAGACGCACCGAGTCGGCCAGCCCGGCCTCGATGCCCTCGAGGTCGCCCGCGCGCGACTGGACCTCGGCGTGGCCCGCCTCGGTGATCGCGTACACGGTCTTGCGGCCCTCGACGGACTTGGTCACGAGCCCCTCCTCTTCGAGCTTCGCCAGACGTGGATAGATGGTGCCGGCGCTCGGGGTGTAGGTGCCCCCGGTGCGGTCCGACAGGGCCTGCATGATGTCGTAGCCGTGGCGCGGCCCTTCATCGAGCAGGTTCAGCAGATACAGGCGCAGATCGCCGTGCGAGAAGACCGGAGTCATCACACTTCTCCTCGGTCGAAGCCGGCCGCCGCTTCGCGCGCGGTCGACTCGTCGCCGGCGGCCTCGCCGGAGGCGGCGTCCGGCGCAGGGGCGGTCGTCGGCTCGGGCTCTGCGGGCGCGGCCGGGTCCACGCGCCCGGAGGCGCCGGGCGACGCGTCAGCCACACCTGGAGCGGGCGCGGCATCCGCCCCAGGAGCGGCAGCGCGGCGCAGCACGGTGATGTCGCCCGACACGCTGTGCGCGCGGACGTCGGCGAAGCTGCCACTGAGCTCGCCGACCGAGCCGGAGTAGTTCGTGGTCGGGCCGGTGCCGTTGCCGCGGCGCACGACGCCGTCGACCTGGACGCGGCCGCTGACGCTGCGGATGACGTAGTTGGCCGGGTAGCCCTCATCGAGGCGCACGGTCGAACTGCCGCTGACGGTGTTGAGACCGACCGAGAGGATGTCGCCGGTCGAGTCGACAAGCACGGCGCCCGACACGGTGTCGATGGTGGCCTTGCGCAGCGTGCCCGTCGCGGCGACGTCGCCCGAGACGCTGTTGGCGTTCAGCGCGCCGACGAGCTCGCGCACCTGCACGTCGCCCGATACCGCGTTGACCGACAGATCGCCGGTGAGGCCGTCGACGATGATGTCGCCCGAGACGGTGTTGAGCGAGGCGTCGCCGCGCAGGCCCGAGACGAGGGCGCTGGCGCTGACGACCCCGAGGGTCAGAGCGACACCGCGGGGGACCGCGACGCTGATCTCGGCCTTGGGGCCGCCTGCTCCGAAGTTGCGGAACACCTCGAGGAAGTTGTCCCAGCGCAGCTGCGGGTGGTCGATCTCGACGTGGTCCTCGGCGACCTCGATGCGGAGGTCCTTGACGGTGACGTCGTGCACTTCGATGCGGATGCCGGGCTCGTCGTGGGCGATCACGTCGATCTGTCCGCCGACGAGTCCGATCTTGAGCGTGCGCACGGTCTCGATGTCGATGACGCGCGTCTCGCCCGGGTGGATGATCCACTTCTCCAGGGTCATGACTGTTTCTCCTGCGTATCTCTGGGGGTGATGCGTATCGCGATATATCGCGTATGTGCAGAGTAACACGATATATCGCGTATCTGTCAAGGGTGCGTTCCAGATCGTCAGGTTGTTCCGGGTTTGGGGCGCACCGCGAACACTTGGGGCGCGCGCCGTGCGCCCCAAGTGTTCGCGACGCGCCCCAAACCTGCAAAGGAGTGGATGCTGGGGATTGACCTTGACGCAACGTCAACCTTTACCGTGGTGAGCGAACCACGAGAGGAGGGCGACATGGACGAGCAGGAATGGTCTATCCAGCAGATCGCGAAACTGGCGGGCACCACCAGCCGGACGCTCCGCCACTACGACGACATCGGGTTGCTGCCGCCGTCGAGCATCGGCCACAACGGCTACCGCTACTACGACCGGACGGCACTCGTGCGGCTGCAGCGCATCCTGCTGCTGCGCGAGCTCGGGCTGGGGCTCCCCCAGATCGCCGACGTGCTCGAACGCGAGACCGCCGAGGAGTCGGCTCTCGAGGCCCACCTGGCGTGGCTCCGCCAGGAGCAGGACCGGCTGACGCGGCAGATCGCGTCGGTGCAGAACACCATCGAAGCACTGAGAGGAGGTGAAGGACTGATGGCAGAGAACATGTTCGACGGCTTCGACCACACGCAGTACAAGGACGAGGTCGAGGACCGCTGGGGCAAGAAGGCGTACGCCGACAGCGACCGCTGGTGGCGCTCGATGAGCGCCGACGAGAAGGCCGCGTGGCAAAAGCGTGTCGCCGACCTCGGCCGGGATTGGATCGCGGCCGCGGAGGCCGGGATCGCCCCCGACAGCGACGAGGCTCAGGCGCTCGCGAAGCGCCACGTCGAGTGGTTGACCGGGATCCCGGGAACGCCGGCCGCTGCGGCCGGCTCCGGCGGTGGAGACATCAAGGGCTACGTGCTGGGTCTCGGCGAGATGTACGTGGCCGATCCGCGCTTCGGCGCCAACTACGCGACGAGCGAGGGCGGCACCCACGGCGCCGAGTTCGTCCGCGACGCGCTCCGCGTGTACGCGGAGGCGCAGCTCTAGTCCGCGGACAGCCCCCAGCAAGACAGACGGATGCCGCGGCCCACTCCGGCCGCGGCATCCGCTGTCTTCACATCCGTGGTTGCAGATCAGGTGTTGCGGTTCCCGCTGATCACTCTGAACAGGAATGCGATCAGCGCGATGACTCCGACGATGATGGCCACCCACAGCAGCCAGCTCAGTGCGGAGTTGAGGCCGCCGACGATCGCGAGAACGATCGCGACGACGATGATGATGATCAGGGCGAGGTTCATGGGAGGTTCTCCTTCTGCTTCGTCGATGCACGGAATGCACCGCATGCCTCGTGGGCATGAACCGACAGTGGCACTCCGGCGTCGCCGCCCCCAGGGGGTTGACGACGTTGCTTTTCCGGTGATACGTGGGGCCCCCGAGACGGCGGGTAAGGCGGGGCGCCGAGGATGTCAAGCCCCGTGAACGCATTCGCGCGCGCCCGTATTTTCGCCGTTATGAGCACATCGCCGTCCACTGATCCGACGACCGCCCACCACGACGGAGCCTTTCCTCCGCAGGAGCAGGAGCAGCCCGGCCTGACGAACGAGACGCGTCCCCGACCGGACCACGGCGAGCGCTCGTATCGGGGCTCGCTGCGCCTCGCCGAGCGCCGGGCCCTCATCACGGGCGGCGATTCCGGGATCGGCCGCGCCGTGGCGATCGCGTTCGCGCGGGAGGGTGCCGACGTGGCACTGACCTACCTCCCCGAGGAGCAGGAGGACGCCGACGAGACCGCCCGCTGGATCACCGAGGCGGGAGCGCGCGCCCTGCCGCTCGGCGGCGACCTGCGCGAGGAGGAATTCTGCGCCGACATCGTCGACCGCGCCGTCGGCGAGTTCGGCGGCCTCGACGTGCTCGTGCTGAACGCCGCCTATCAGAAGGATCGCGACGGCATCGACACGCTCGAGACGGCGGAGTGGGACCGCGTGTTCCGCACCAACCTGTACGCGCAGATGTTCACCGCGCGCGCGGCGGTGCCGCACCTCGAACCCGGGTCGTCGATCATCGTGACGACCTCTATCCAGGCGTTCAACCCCTCGCCCGGACTGATCGACTACGCGATGACCAAAGCTGCGCAGGTCGCCTTCATCAAGGCGCTCGCGCAGGAGCTGGGCCCGAAGGGCATCCGTGTGAACGGCGTCGCCCCGGGACCCATCTGGACACCCCTCATCCCGGCGACGGGGTGGGATGCCGAGCGCCTCGAGTCGTTCGGCCAGGACACGCCCCTGGGCAGGGCGGGACAGCCCGCCGAGCTCGCCGGTGCCTACGTGTATTTGGCGAGCAACGACGCGACGTATACATCGGGCGCGATCCTGCCGGTCACCGGGGGAAAGGGCCTGTGACATCCGCCCACGAGGCGGTGACCGAAGGAGGAAGCCATGCCAGGACGACGCGGGTCCAGCCTCAAGGACCGCGAGATGTACGAGGAGCTCCGCGACGAGGGGGCCTCGAAGGAGAAGGCCGCCCGCATCTCCAACGCGGCTGCCGGCCAGGGCCGCAAGACGGTCGGCCGGCGCGGCGCGAACGCGAAGGACTACGACGATCGCACCGTGCCCGAGCTGCGCAAGCGCGCCAAGGAGCTGGGCCTGAAGGGCTACTCGGGCAAGAAGAAGTCCGAGCTCATCTCGATGATCCGCAACCACTGACGACGTGGTCGCCGGTCCCGCCGCCGAGCCGGTCGGAGGCCGCTCCGGCGGGACCGGCGACCCGGGTAGCGTGAGCGGATGGCGAAACTCGTCCGCTCGCGGCCCTATGAGGATCCGGGCTTTCGCCGGCTGCGCGCGGGATCCGGCTTCCGCTACGTCGATGCGAAGGGCCGCCCTCCCGGGCCTCGACACCTCGCCCGCATCCAGGCGCTGGTGATCCCGCCTGCGTGGCAGGACGTCTGGATCAGCGCCCGTCCCGACGGGCACATCCAAGCGGTCGGTGTCGATGACGCCGGCCGCAGGCAGTACCTCTACCACCCGGACTGGACGGCGGGCCGCGACCGCGGCAAGTTCGCGCGGGCGCTCGCGCTCGCCGAGGCGCTGCCCCGCGCGCGAGCGCGGGTCACGACGTCCCTCCGACGCGACGCCCTCGACCGCGAGCGGGTGCTGGCGGTCGCATTCCGGCTTCTGGACGACGCGGCGCCGCGCATCGGGTCCGAGCGCTACCTCGCCGCGCACGGCAGTCGCGGTCTCACGACGTTGCAGCGGCGCGACGCCTCGGTGGAGGCCTCCGTGGTGTCGCTGACGTTCCCCGGCAAGAGCGGCAAGCGGCAGCTGCTCGAGATCGACGACGCGGACCTCGCCCCCGCGGTCGAGCTGCTGGCCGCGGGGCGCTCCCGCTCGCCGCTGCTCGCGTGGCAGCGCGGCGGACGCCGGGTGCCCCTCACGCCGGCCGAGGTCAACGCGTACGTGCGGTCGCTCACCGGTGGACGGTTCACGGCGAAGGACTTCCGGACCCTGCGCGGCACGATCCTCGCGGCCGACGCGCTGGCGCGCATCGGCACGGTCGACACGAAGACCGAACTCAAGCGGGCCGAGACGCTCGCGGTACGGGCGACGGCCGAGGCACTCGGCAACACACCGGCGGTCGCGCGCGGCTCGTACATCGACTCCCGCGTGTTCGCACGGTATCGCGACGGGCATCTGCTCGACCTGTCGATCACTCCCGAGTCCGCCATCCGCAGCCTGCTCCGCCCCGGCAGCTGAGCCAGCCCGGAGCAGCGGTCACCCGTCGGCTCAGGGCGCTTCTTCTCTGCGTTTCGACTCGCAAGCTCGCTCAACGACCGGTGAACGGGTTCCCCCGATCGTTGAGCCCCGCGGGCACCGGAGTAGCGTGAAGGGATGCCGCAGCCCGTCGATCCGCGCGTGCTCGGGGTCACTGTGGCGGGAGGGATGATCGGCGTACTCGCGCGCGCGCTGATCGTCGCGCCTGTCGACGATCCGGCGGCGGTGCCGTGGGTGACGCTCGGCATCAACGTCGCCGGATCGCTGATCCTCGGGATCGTGGTCGGCTGGCTCGACGACCGCCGTCCACTCGCCCGCGCCTTCCTCGGCACGGGGGTGATGGGCGGCTTCACGACCTACAGCGCGTTCGCAGTCGCGACGGCGCTGTGGGTCACCACGCCGTGGCTCGCGGCGGGGCTGGCCGCGGCATCCGTCGTCGCAGGTGTCGCGGGAGCGCTCGCCGGACTCTTCCTCGGACGCCGGATCGTGGACCGGCCGGGCAGCGTCGAATTCCCCGAGGACGCCGAGTGAGCCCGTGGCTGCTGCTCGCCGCGCTCGCCGGCGGCGTGGGCGCCGGGCTCCGCTACGTCGTCGACCGGCTGCTCACGCCGACGGGGGGCGTGCGGTTCCCGTGGGGGATCCTCGTGGTGAACGTGTCGGGGTCCTTCGCCCTCGGGGTGATCACCGGGCTCGGTGCCGCCATCGCGCCCGAACTGTCGCTGGTGCTCGGTCTCGGCCTCCTGGGCGGCTACACGACCTTCAGCACCGTCTCCGTCGAGACGGTGCTGATCGCCCAGCGGAGACGCCGGCGGGATGCCGCGCTCAACCTGTTCGGCACGCTGGCGCTCGCGGTGCTCGCCGCGGGCCTCGGACTCCTGCTCGGCGGCGGGATCGCGGCGGTCTGAGCGCGGCCTGGTTCAGGAATCTCATATGAGAACCGCATGAAATACTGACAACCGATACATCTCCGTATCGTGCGGGCTCCCGCATCCCCTGCACCACCACACCAGCGAAGGCCCCGTGTGTCGAACCTCGCCGTCCTGAGTCTCAAGAACCGCGCTCTGATCGCTCTGATCACGATCGTCGCCGCCATCTTCGGCGGACTCGCGCTCACGAATCTCAAGCAAGAGCTCATCCCCTCGATCGAGTTCCCCGCGCTCATCGTCGTCTCCACCTACCCGGGCGCGTCGCCCGAGGTCGTGAGCAACGACGTGTCGGTGCCCATCGAGACAGCGATCCAGGGCGTTCCGGGACTCGAGTCGTCGACCGCCACGAGCACCACGAACGCCTCGATCGTGCAGGCGTCCTTCACCTACGGCACCGACCTCGCGACCGCCGAGCAGAAGATGACGCAGGCGATCAACCGCATCAAGAGCCAGCTGCCCGAGGGGGTCGATCCGAACGTCATCTCGGCGAGCATCGACGACTTCCCGGTGATCCAGCTGGCGGTGACCGGCTACGACGACGAAGCGACGATCCAGGCCCAGCTCGAGGCATCCGTCGTGCCCGATCTCGAGGATGTGGCCGGCGTCAACGCGGCACAGATCGTCGGCGGCGTCGGCCAGCGCGTCACGATCACGCCTGACCAGGCGGAGCTCGCCGCGTCCGGGTACACGCAGCAGGCGATCACCGACGCGCTTGATCAGAACGGCGTGCTGTTCCCCGGCGGCGAGATCACGGAGAACGACGAGACGCTCACGGTGCAGACCGGCTCGAAGATCACGTCGGTCGACGAGATCGCGGCGCTGCCGCTCGTGCCCTCGACGGCCGAGCAGCTCCAGGGCGGCGAGAAGACCATCGCGGATGTCGCGACCGTCGCCGAGGAGGCCGACCCCGTCACCACGGTCTCGCGCGTGAACGGCGAGCCTGCCCTGACGATCGCGGTGACGAAGCTGCCCGCGGCCAACACCGTCGACGTTTCGCGTGGTGTGCTCGCCATCCTTCCCGACCTCGAGGACTCCCTCGACGGCGCCGAGTTCACGGTCGTCTTCGACCAGGCCCCTTACATCCAGGAGTCGATCGACACGCTCGCGAAGGAGGGTCTGCTCGGCCTCGTCTTCGCGGTGCTGGTGATCTTCGTCTTCCTGCTGTCGGTGCGCTCGACGCTCGTCGCGGCGATCTCGATCCCGACGAGCCTGCTCATCACCTTCATCGGCCTCCAGGCGTTCGGGTACTCGCTGAACATCCTGACGCTCGGTGCGATCACGATCGCGATCGGGCGCGTGGTCGACGACTCGATCGTCGTCATCGAGAACATCAAGAGGCATTACGTCGGCGACGCGAACAAGACGACCGCGATCCTGCGCGGCGTGCGCGAGGTCGCCTCGGCCATCACGGCGTCGACGATCGTGACGGTCGCGGTGTTCCTGCCGATCGCGTTCGTCGGCGACGTCACGGGGGAGCTCTTCCGCCCGTTCGCGATGACGGTCACGATCGCCATGACCGCGTCGCTGTTCGTGGCGCTGACGATCGTGCCGGTGCTCGCCTACTGGTTCCTCAAGCCGGGGAAGCAGATCCTCGACACCGAGGGTGCTGCGATCGACCCCGAAGACCCGGTCGCACCTCCGAGCCGCCTGCAGAAGGCGTACCTGCCGATCCTGCGCTGGACGCTCAAGCACTCGTGGGTGACGCTCGCGCTCGCCGTGCTGGTTCTCGTCGGCACGATCGCCGCCGCGCCGTTCATGAAGACGAACTTCCTGGGCGACTCGGGTCAGAACACCTTCACGATGACGCAGGACATCGGTCCGGCGCCCTCGCTCGAGGCCGAGAGCGCCGCGGCGGAGCAGGTCGAGGAGGTGCTGCTCGGCATCGACGGCATCGAGACGGTGCAGGTGTCGATCGGCTCGAGCGGCTCCGCCCTGCGCGACGCCTTCTCGGGCGGCGGCAGCGGCGTCACGTACTCGATCACCACCGACCCGGATGTCGACCAGGTGGCGTTGCGCGAAGAGGTGCAGGAGGCCGTCGCCGACCTCGACGACGCGGGTGAGATCACGGTCGCAGCCGGCGGCGGCGGCTTCGGCTCGACCGACATCGCGATCGACGTGACGGCTCCCGACTCCGAGACGCTGCAGACCGCGACGGATGCCGTCATCGCGGCCGTCGACGGCACCGACGGCGTGGGACAGGTCACGAGCAACCTCGCGGCATCCCTGCCGTACATCGCGGTGACCGTCGACCGCGACAAGGCCGCCCAGCTCGGCCTGTCGGAGGTCGCGGTCGGCGCGCTGGTGTCGAACACGATGCAGCCGCGGTCCATCGGCACGGTCGAGATCGACGACACGTCGCTGACGGTCTACCTCGCGGCGTCCGAGACGCCGGCGTCGCTCGACGAGCTGCGTCAGCTGCAGGTGCCGAGCGCCACCGGCCCGATCGCGCTCGAAGAGGTCGCGACGGTCGAACAGAGCGAGGGCCCCACGTCGATCACGACCGAGGCGGGCCAGCGCACGTCGACGGTCACGGTGACCCCGTCGACCGACGACCTCGCGACCGCTTCCGCCTCGGTGACGACCGCGCTCGCCGATGCTGACCTGCCCGCGTCGGCCGACGCGACGCTCGGCGGCGTCGTGACGCAGCAGCAGGACGCGTTCTCGCAGCTCGGCCTCGCCCTGCTCGCCGCGATCCTCATCGTCTACATCGTGATGGTGGCGACGTTCAAGTCGCTGCGCCAGCCGCTGCTGCTGCTCGTGTCGGTGCCGTTCGCGGCGACCGGGGCGATCCTGCTGCAGATCATCACGGGTGTGCCGCTCGGCGTCGCGTCGCTCATCGGCGTGCTGATGCTCATCGGCATCGTGGTGACGAACGCCATCGTGCTCGTGGACCTCGTGAACCAGTACCGCGAGAAGGGCCTCACGGCCCACGATGCGACCGTCGCCGGCGGCTCGCGACGTCTGCGCCCGATCCTCATGACGGCCCTCGCCACGATCTTCGCCCTCACGCCGATGGCGCTCGGGATCACCGGACAGGGCGGTTTCATCTCGCAGCCGCTCGCGATCGTCGTGATCGGCGGCCTGGTGTCGTCGACCGTGCTCACGCTGCTCGTGCTCCCGACGCTGTACAACCTCGTCGAGGGTGCGAAGGAGCGGCGCGCGGCGCGCCGCCGCGGTCGCGGCGACGACGACGGTGGCGACGGCGGTCCGGCTCCCGACGGCGAGGGTCCCGGCGACGGGACGGATGCCGAGGCCGAGCGTGAGCTCGTCGGCGCCGGTGTCGGCGCCGGCGTGGGCGCGGGTCTCGGTGCGGCGGGGACCGGCGAGACCGCGGGCGGCGCGGGTGCCGGTGCCGCAGGTGCGGCAGGCGTCGCGGCAGGCGTGGCAGGCGCGGCTGCACTCGAGACGCGACGCGAGCGTCGCCAGCGCGAACGCGGTGCGGTGTCAGAGGTCGCCGTGCCGGTGATCGAGGAGGGGCCCGACGTCGAGGTATCGGACTCGGCGCCCGCACCCGCGGTCGTCGACGCCGTGCCCGCGGCGTCCGAGGAGCACGTTCCGGCCTCCGCCCACGCCGACGCGCCGGTCGACGCCGACGCCGACGCGCCGGTCGACGCCGATGCCGACGCGCCGGTCGACACCGAGGCGACCGTCATCGATGCCGTGCCGACGGCTGAGCCTTCGGCCGACGGGATCGCTGAGCCGCAGGAGGACGCGGAAGCCGGCGGGCTGGATGCCACCGAGCAGGCATCCGTGACCGAGCCGGAGGCGCTCGCATCCGAGTCGTCGGTGGGTGCGTTCGGGTCCGACGCCGAGCAGCCGGAAGAGTCCGACGCGGCGATCGGGGACACGAGCGCGGCGGACACCGATGCGGCAGACGTCGCACCGGCCGGCACCGAGGGTGAGAGCGACGCCTCCGGTGAGTCCGAGATCGAGCCGGCAGAGCATCCCGAGACCGCGGCGGACGAGCCGCTCGAGGGCTCGGCCGGTTCGACCGACGAGCCCGGGCTGGAGTCCGAGCCGGAGTCCGTCGACGACGCCGAGAGCGCGGCTGGAGTCCCTGAGTCCGAATCGGAGCCCGTCGCGGACGAGGCACGTCCGTCCGAGGATGCGGAACCCGAAGCCGAGGGTTCCGAGACGGGCGAGGAGCCCGCTTCCGAACGCGATGGCGACGGCGACGACCGTCGCCACGACGCCTGACGCCGGTCTCGAACGCGTCTGACGGGGACGGTCCCGCGCCGCCTGGAGCGGGGACCGTCCCTTCTCAGTTCTTCTTCAGCTCCTCGGCGAGCATCACCAGGATGCCGCTGGGACCGCGGAGGTAGGTGAGCTTGTAGACGTCCTGGTAGGTGGCCACGCCGCGCAGCGGATGGCAGCCGTGTCTCGCGGCGATCTCGAGGGCTTCGTCGATGTCGTCGACGGAGAAGGCCACCCGGTGCATGCCGATCTCGTTGGGGAGCGTGGGCTCGGTCTCGATCGCTTCGGGATGGATGTACTCGAAGAGCTCGAGCTGGCCATGGCCGTCGGGCGTCTGCAGCATCGCGATTCTGGCGTGGTTCCCGTCGAGTCCGACGGCGGTGTCGGTCCACTCCCCGCTGACCGTGTCGCGGCCGACCACCGTAAGACCGAGGTCGGTGAAGAACGCGATGGTCGCATCGAGGTCGCGCACGGCGATGCCGACATTCTCGAGTTTGATGGCCATGCGTTGCATGCTACTCAGCACCGCCCACACGGGCTGATGGTCGTGTCGCTACGGTGAGAGCCGTGCCTTTCGCGCTCCGGCCGGCGCCAGGTGATCGGCTGGTCGTGTGCGATCTAGTGCGACGCGAGGGCGGACTGCCACCGGTGCTGCTCGCGGGCGAAGAGCACGGCGAAGATGCCCCACACGCCGAGGTCGTCGGCGAAGCCGAGTGGTCCCAGCAGCAGCTCGGGGATCAGATCGATCGGCGCGAACGTGTAGACGACAGCGGCGATCGCGACGACCCATGTCGTCGGCGCGACACGGTGCTCGCGGCGCTTGACCGCCCTGACAAACCTCCACCACATGCTCCCCAGTGTGCGCGTGCAGCACGTCGGACGGCCGGCCGAGACGGAATCGTGATCGTTCAGTCAGAAGATCCACAGCCCGTGGTCAGCGGGTCACGGCTCGCCCTGCCCCGCCTTCTCGTCCTCTTCCGGCTCGAACGTCGACGGCACGCCCGTGTGCCCCGCCGCGACCCCGTCGGGCGCGTCGGGGATCGTCCCGTCGCGTCCGAGGCCGCCGGGCTTGCGGGTGCCCTCGTCGTCGGTCTTCGGCTCTTCTGCGTTGCGATCCATCGGTTGCTCCCTTGCTCGTCATGGAAACGTACGCCGACCCGCGGGCGCACGGATCCCGGTTGACAAACGGCGGAGCACCGCGGCAATGCGCTGCGTTCCGACGGGCGACCGCGTCAGGACGTGCGGAGGTCCGCGCTTCGCAGCTCTCGGCGGATGACGCGCGCGACGACGCGCGCGTCGAGGCCGATCTGGAAGAGCTGCCCCTTCAGCGGGTTCCAGAGGCCGACGAACCGCAGCCCGTCCGTGCCGGGCGCGGACGTCCGGCCTGTCACGATCGGAGCACCACGCTCATCGAGCACACCGAGGTGGCCGATCATCGTGGTCAGCCCCGTGCTGTAGCCGGTGGCGGCGATCACGGCATCCGGCGCGAATCGGCTGCCGTCGGTGAGGACGGCCTCGGATCCGTCGAATCGCTCGAGCGAGGCGACAGGGGTGACCGAGGCGGTTCGCAGCGCCGCGACGAGACCGACGTCGATCGTCGGCGTCACGCCCGTCGACCGTGCCTGTGCGACCACGCCGGCGCGTGCGCGCGGCATTCCGTATCGGGCCAGATCGCCGAGAGTCACACGCTGCAGCAACCGGTTCACCGGGTCGACGAGCGCGGCGGGCAGAACGTCCATCGGGACCGCCATCAACGTTGTCGGAAGGGGTCCGAACTGCCGCGGGATGATGTTCGGCGGCGTCCGGATCGACAGGCGGACGTCGGCGGCGCCGTGCTCGGCGAGGTCGGCAGCGATCTCGGCACCCGTGTTGCCGGCGCCGACCACGAGAACCCGCTGACCGTCGTACGGGTGGGGGCTGCGATACGCCGATGCGTGGATGACGGAGCCGCCGAAATCCTCCTGTCCCGGCCAGTGCGGCTGAACCGGTGTATTGCTGTAGCCGGTGGCGACGACGACCTGTCGCGCCGTCAGCATGCCGGTGTCGGTGGTCGCGGTCCAACGCCCGTCTGCGCGGTCGAGGCGGCGCACCTCGGTGCGGAACTGCGGGGCGAGGCCGTGACGCCGCGCGTAGACGCGAAGGTAGTGCGCCATGTCGTCCTTGGCGACCCAGCGTCCGAACCGCCGGGGCATGCGCAGTCCCGGCAGGGCGGATTGGATGCGCGGCGTGTGCAGATGGAGCCGCTCATAACGCGCGGCCCAGGTGTCGCCGACGGCCTCGCCGCGGTCGACGATCACCGCGTCGATCCCCTGGCGCCGCAGACAGGCGGCGACGGCGAGCCCCGCAGGCCCCGCTCCGACGACGAGCACATCAGCAGACATGGTCCTCCCGAGGGGAACGTTAGCGGGGGATCCCGCGCACGTCATCACCGGCGTCGAACACGCGGGCTCACAGGGCGCATGGGGGGCACCTACACATCAACCACGATCGGCCGACCCTCTGTCCGAGCGTTGGGCTACCGTGGCACGCATGGTGTTCGCAAACGCAGGAAGTCTGGGCGCCGCACCCGGCAAGCGGGACGAGCTCGTGCGCCACCTCACGCGTCGCAGCGACCAGCTGCGCGAGGTCGGCTGCCTCCTGTACGAGGTGGGCGTGAACGACGCGGACCCCGACACGGTGTTCGTGGTCGAGCTGTGGGAGAGCGCCGAGGCCCATCGTGCCTCGCTGGCGCTGCCCGAGGTGCAGGCCTCGATCGCGGATGCCCGCCCGCTGCTCTCCGGGCACTTCGGCGGCTTCCGGTTCGACGTCATCGGGTCGCCGCTGCGCGACGACGGAACGGCTCAGGCGCCGTCCTGACGACGTCGCCCGGTGTGCGCTCGGGCCGTCGGGCGCATCAGCGCTGAGGCGCGCGGCCGTCGCGTCCTGCGCACCCGCGGGCGTGCGGACCGTCCTCGTCAGTCCTGACGGCCGGCGACGCCGAGGAAGCGGATGAAGACCGCGATCCAGCCGAAGATCAGCGCGAACACGATGATCTCGAACGCCGTCAGCGAGAAGAAGCCGACCGCGGGGATGAAGAGGACCACCGAGGCCGCCATCGCCGCGAGGAACGCCCACGACGCGACGAAGTAGGTGCGCGGCATCCCGCGAAGGAAGTTCGGCCCGCCGATGAGCAGGACGAGGAACATCGCCGCCATGCCGGATGCCGAGATGTTGTGCAGCGCGAAATTCACATCGACGGGGAAGATCCCGACGCACGCGAGCATGATGCCCATCACGACGAAGAGCACGGGGACGATGCGTGTGCCGCGCGGATTTTCGAGCACGCCGGCCGCGGCGAGCACGCGCATGTCGTTGGCGATGTAGACCGCGAAGGTCGTCACGAGCAGGCCCGCAGCGATGAGGGTGCCGTTGAACACCCAGCTCGACAGGTCGTCCTCGAAGGTGCCGAGATGACTGAAGTGGATCGTCCACCACCTCGGGTCGGGCGTCGTGACCATGGCTGTCAGCGTGCCGATCGCGATGAACGCGAGCAGCAGCGACGACATGCGCTGCGTCGTCATCGCCGAGACGGACAGGAACACGATCCACGTGGTGATGCCGAGGGTGACCGCCATCAGCACGACCGACCAGAACGTCACGAGCGGAAGCCCGATGAAGCCCATCGCGAGCACGCGATACAGCGCGTACACCGCCACGAACGCGAGCGCCGTGTGGACGATCACCACCGAGACGGTGTTGACGATGTACTTCCACGACGGCAGCGTCTGCCGCCACTCCTGTCCCGGCCGGTTCCGCGCACGCCAGTACTCGGTCGTCGAAGCAGCCGCTGCGACCACCGCCGCCCCGCACGCCGCCCACACCGCGAACGAGTCGGCCTGGCCGGCGAGCTGAAGGTCCGGTGCGAACAGCCCGACGAGGAGGCCGTAGATCGCGCCGATCGCGCCGGCGGCGAGACCGGCGTAGACCGCCTGCGACTCCGCACGGCGCCCGGGTGTCGGTGCGGCTGTCTCAGCCGGCGGCGAGGTGTTCGTGGTGCTCACGAGGTCAGAATACGACCGCGCCCGGGCGTGCGGGGCGTTCGCCGCGACACGATCTGGCGACGGTTCCCACGCTCTCTGCTCGGCTCGCTCAGGCGCCGCGCTGCAGCCAGGGGCGCAGCATCCGCGTCACCCACGGGAGAACTGCATACGTCATCACCGGGGTGAGCAGCACCGTCGAGAGCAGCACGCGGGCGATCAGCGGCCACTCCGCGAACCCCGGGACGAACCCGAGGAGCCACGACGCGAGGAGATTCGTGGGGAAGAAGCCGAGCCAGATCGTGACGGCCTGCTTCCAGCGAGGCGGGGCGGACGGGATGGGCTGCTGGACCGGTCCGGTGGCCGGTGACGGGGCGGTACCCGCATGCCGCGACTCGACGTGGGTCGCGAACGGAGCGTCGAACCAGCCTTCGATGCCGGTGCGTCGCTCGACCCTGACCTCGTTCGCGAAGGCGCGGCCGGAATCGAGCCACCACGAACGCTGCGGCGAATCCTCCCATGCCTCGAGGGTCGGGATGTCGCGGAAGCGGTAGAGCATGTACCAGAGGTCGCTGCCCTCGCCCGCGCGGACCCAGCCGGAGCCGAGGAAGCCCGCGAAGCCGGCCGCGAGATCAGTGCCGGCTTGCATCCAGCTCGTGGCCTCGGCGGTGCGGGACGGGTCGATGCGTCGTTCGATCGCGACGGTGATGGGGTGGGCCACGGGTTCTGCCATGGCATCCATTCTCGGGGCGTCCGCGCGGCGGCGCGTCGCCGGACGGCTGCGGGTGCGGGCGCCTGCGAGAGAGTGCGAGGGAGCGTCAGCAGCCAGGCGCCCATGGTGACGAACGCCACGAGCTCGAACAGCGCGAGTGTGATGAGTCCGGCGGTCAGCACGACCATGCCGGCGGCGAGCAGCGCGACGCAGATCGCGGTGGCGCGGCGGAACCGGCGGCTGCGGCCGGGGATGGCGAGACCGGTGGCGACGGTCGCGAGGAACGACAGGCCCAGGCCGGTCGCGATGAGGTCGTGCATCACGGGACTCACCGGGATCGGCACGAGGCCGACGCCGGTGAGGTGCAGGCCGGCCGAGACGATCGACCCGCGGAAGCCGCGCGCCGAGCGACGACGGATGCCGCTGGGCAGCGCGACGACGATGAACACGCCGTAGGCGGCGAGGAAGAAGCCCGAGAAGATCGCGATCGAGTTGAATGTGCGGCCCGAGAAGTCGGAGTGCGTCCCGAGCTGCGAGAAGTGGTGGTGCCACCACGTCGGGTCGTGGCTGGTGAGCAACGAGAGGAGGACACCCACGGGAAGTGAGAGCACCGCGAGTCGCCCGATGCGGTGCGCGATGAGGGTGTGTTCGACGGCGGTCGCCGTGATGGATGCGGCGTCCGGTCCCGGCGGGTCGGCGTCATCGGTGATCATCCCCGGCGTGGCGCGCGGCGCAGACGCGGCCGGCCGGTGGTTCGTGGCGCGCGGGCGCGCCGAGGAGGCGGTGGACACCTTCGCACGAAGCGGCACGACAGGACCGCTGGTTGCGTCGGAAAGGGTCGTGGAAGACATTCGACTCACGATCGGGTTCTGTTCGACGCGCCCGGATGCCGGACATCCCCCATAGACCCCGACACCGAGGCCCGCCGGCTTTGACGACAAATCCCCAGTTCAGCGGCGAACCGCTCAGTCAAACAGTATCCCGATCGGCCGAGAAAGCGCTGGCCGGGCTCTGGTTCTGATACGGATCGGTCACGTGGGTGCGCGGGTACGCTGGTGAGGTCGGCGTGTGCACGGCGCCGCGGCGGCGTCGATGCGACGCCCCGCCGATCCTGGAGGAGCCGGATGCCCAAGAACAAGAAGCCCGGCGGCGGACGCGCGGCGAAGAACTACGACCCGCGCTACAACCCCAAGAATCGGGCCGCGAGCCAGGGGCAGGACGCGAAGCGCCGCCCGGGCGACTCGTCGTCGGGCAAGCCCGGCAGCCGCAGCGCCGGACACCGGGGATTCCGTGCCGAGGAGCCCTCGACGGACGCGGGCGCCGGTCGCCCCAAGGGGCGCTGGACAGCCCAGGAGCGGGCCGGCCGCGACGAGGCGCGGTCGATCCGCACGCACGCGCGCGATGACCGTGGGCGCCCGGCTCGCTCGGACGGCGACCGCGGGCGGCCGGCGACCGGCGGAAGGACTTCGGCACCGGGGCGCGATCGCGACGGCGACGGCCGCCGTGGTCGGGATGCTGCCGCCCGCGATTCCGGTCCGCGCCGGGAATCCGCGCCACGGCGGGACGCCGCGCCACGGCGGGATGCCGCGCCACGGCGGGATGCCGCGCCACGGCGGGACGCCGCGCTACGGCGGGACGCCGCGCCCCGTGGAGGGGAGACGCCCGCACGTCGCGATGTCGTGCACGAGAAGCTCGACGCCGATGCGATCGCGCCGACCGAGGGCGGAGGCGCCACATTCGGCGATCTCGGGCTCGGCCAGAACATCGTCAAGGCCATCGCCGACCTGGGGGCGCAGCATCCATTCCCGATCCAGGCCGCGACGATCCCCGCGATCCTCGACGGACGCGACGTGCTCGCACGCGGGCGCACCGGCTCGGGCAAGACCATCGCCTTCGGCGCACCGCTCGTGGAGAGCGTCCTGCGGTCGCAGGCGGGGCAGAAGCGCGAGATCGGCCGGCCACCGCGCGCGCTGATCCTCGCCCCGACGCGGGAGCTCGCGCTGCAGATCGACGCGACGATCCAGCCGATCGCGCGCAGCGTCGGCCTCTTCACCACGCAGATCTACGGCGGCGTGCCCAAGGCGCGGCAGCTCGGCGCGCTGAAGAAGGGGATCGACATCGTCATCGGCACGCCGGGCCGCATCGAGGATCTCGTCGAGTCGCGCGCGCTCGACCTGTCGCAGGTACGCGTCGCGGCACTCGACGAGGCCGATCACATGTGCGAGCTGGGATTCCTCGAGCCGGTGCAGCGCATCATGCGCCGGACGCCCCGGGACGCCCAGCGGCTGCTCTTCTCGGCGACGCTCGACGGCGAGGTGTCGGCCCTGGTAGGCGAGTTCCTGACCGACCCCGCGGTGTACGAGGTCGCCGGCGAGACCCAGCGGTCGGGCACCATCGACCACCGGGTGCTGGTGGTCGACCACCGCGACAAGCGCGAGATCCTGCGGTCCCTCGTGGACCGCGACGGCAAGACGCTCGTGTTCACGCGCACGCGCGCGTTCGCCGAGATGCTCGCCGAGCAGTTCGACGAGGCCGGCATCCGCGCGCTGGCGCTGCACGGCGACCTGGACCAGGCCCGCCGTACCCGCAACCTCGAGAAGCTCACGTCGGGCCGCATCGACGTGCTCGTGGCGACGGATGTCGCTGCCCGCGGCATCCATGTCGATGACATCGATCTGGTGGTCCAGGCCGACGCGCCCGACGAGTACAAGACGTACCTGCACCGCTCCGGCCGCACCGGTCGGGCAGGCCGCGCGGGCACGGTCGTCACCCTCGTGACGCGGGCACGACGCGATCGCCTCGCCGACCTGCTGGAGCGCGCCGACATCGAGGCGCCGTTCGACGACGTACGCCCCGGCGACGAGCTGCTGGAGGAACTCGCCGGTCGCTGACGCGTGCGCGCGGCTCGCTCGGCGAGAGCACACGATGTCGTCGAGGTGACCGGGCTCAGGCCTCGGGAGCAGCGCCGATCGACGCGACGAGTTCGGGATCGGCGCCGAGTGCGGTGAGGCGTGCGCGCAGCGCGACCTCCGCGCGGCGGTACGGCTCGGCGCTCGAGTAGAGCAGCGAGCGGGTGTTCGCGGCCTCGAGGAACGACACCATCTCGAACGTGAGCTGCCGTGCGTCGTCGAGGAGGGGGAGCTCGCCGGCTGCCATCGCGTGCTCGATGCTCACGGTGAGGTAGTCCTCCCAGTCGCCGGACGCCGCGACGATCGCGTCGCGGACGACGCCTGGTCTGGCATCGAACTCGACGGAGGTCGCGGCGAAGAAGCATCCACCGCTGAAGACGCGGTCGCGCGAGTACGCCAGCCAGTCCGAGATCAGCGCGCACACGCGGACGAGACCGCGAGGCGTGCGCGCGCGAGCCGGCGCGACCACCCGATCGATGAACACCTCTCGCGCGGCGGCGACGACGGCGAGCTGCAACTGCTCCTTGGAGCCGAACAGCGTCGCGATGCCGCTCTTGCTGTGCCCCGAGGCATCCGCGAGTCGCCCGATCGTCAGGCCGTCGAGTCCGTCGACGGTCGCCGTGTCGACCGCGTGTGCGAGCACCGAGCGCCGTGATTCATCGCCCCGGAGGCGACGGCGATCGACGGGTGCTTGTGCCATGGCGCCAGGTTACCGTACGATCGTTCGTATTCATAAGTACGATCGTTCGTATTCATCGGATCGGAGCATCATGAATCTCGCACTGACCGCCGCAGGGGTGACCATTCGAGGCGTCGCGGCCGTCTCGCCGGAGTGGGGAGCCAGCCTCGCGATGCCGCTGTTCGGCTCCGTGGCGAAGCCACGACCCGTCCGCCCCGACGACGAGGCGACGATGTGGCGCGCCCGCCGCCGCACCGTGCGGATCGCCGGCGTGGATCGCCGCGGCGTCGACATCGACACCTATGAGTGGGGCAGCGGCACGCGCACCGTGCTGCTGGCGCACGGCTGGAACGGTCGCGCGAGCCAGTTCACGCCGCTTGTCCGCGAGCTCGTCGCCGGAGGCTGCCGAGTGGTCGCGTTCGACGCTCCCGCTCATGGCTCGTCGGCCGGCCGCCGCACCTACCTCGTCGATTGGCTCGATGTCTTCTCCGCACTGCAGCAGCGCTACCGCACCTTCGATGCGATGATCGGGCACTCGTTCGGCGGCCTCGCGACCCTCGTGGGGGTTGCCGGAGGAACGGATGCCGCGCGCGTCGTCACGATCGCCGCTCCGGCCGACGCCGACCTGCTGCTGAGCCAGTTCCAGAGCATGCTCCGCTATCCCGACGCGGTAGCGACACGGATGAGCGAACGCTTCGCGAGCCGCTACTTCCCGGGACAGTCCGATCCTTTCGCGTGGCTGTCGAGCGTGCGGCGCCCGCTCCCCGCTGACGTGCCGCTGCTCGTCATCCACGACGAAGGCGACCGCATGGTGCCGTACGCCGAGGCCGTTCGGATCATGTCGGCGCACGCCGGCGCCCGTCTGCTCGCGACGACCGGGCTCGGACACAATCGCATCCTCGTGGCGGATGCCGTGCTGGACGCCGTCCTCGAGCACGTCGAAGCGCCGTCCGCCGCTCGCACGTCGCCCGTTCCGTCCGGTGCGCGTACAGCAGCGGTCATGCCGGCAGCCGCGGCCGACGAACTGATCGCGGCATCCGTCGCCGCGTAGCGCGCGAAGCTCTGTGACTGGTCAGAACAGGCGAGCCGACGCCTCTGGGCCGGGAGTGCCGCGCGCAGGTGCCGCGCGCAGCGAGGCGGCCGCCGCGCGTCCTCGCGACGTCGTGACGATCGGCGGGGCGCTGCGCGCGTCCGCGCGATCGGCCAGGCCCGAGACCGGTGCGCCGCGCGGACTCTCGTCTTCGGCGCTCCCGTCGAGACCATGCACCCGAAGCAGGGGGCGCACGCGCTTGGCGAGCCAGGTGCGATAGGGCTTCGGAGCCGTGCTCGTCGCGCCCGGATACAGCCCTCGGTAGGACGACACGAGCTCGGGATGCCGCTCCGCGAGCCACTGCAGGAACCATTGCTTGGCGCCGGGGCGCAGGTGCAGCGCGCCGTAGACGACGCGGACGGCGCCGGCCTCCTTGATGCGGGTGAGTGCGTGATCGATCGCGGCGATGGAATCGGTGAGGTGCGGGATGATCGGCATCAGGAACACGGTGACGCGGAAGCCCGCCTCGGTCGCCGCCCGCACGGTCTCCAGCCGGGCGGTCGCGTTCGGCGTGCCGGGCTCGATGAGGTGCTGCAGCTCATCGTCGAACACCGCGATCGACATCGCGAGGGTGACGTGCACGTCGGCGGCGGCATCCTTCAGCATGGGGAGGTCGCGCCGCAGCAGCGTGCCCTTCGTGAGGATCGAGAACGGCGTCCCCGACTCCGTGAGGGCCGAGACGATCCCGGGCATCAGCTTGTACCGCCCCTCGGCACGCTGATACGGATCGGTGTTGGTGCCGAGCATCACGGGATCGCGCTGCCAGCTGCCGCGTCGCAGCTCTTTCCGCAGCACCTCCGCGACGTTCACCTTGACCACGACCTGGGTGTCGAAGTCCCGCCCCGCGTCGAGCTCGAGGTACTCGTGCGTCCCCCGGGCGAAGCAGTAGACACATGCATGACTGCAGCCGCGGTAGGGGTTCACGGTCCAGTCGAAGGGCATGGCCGAGGCGCTCGGCACGTGGTTGAGCGCCGACTTGCAGAGCACCTCGTGGAAGGTGACGCCGGCGAACTCGGGAGTGGTCACCGAGCGCACCAGACCGTTCAGCTGCTCGAGGCCAGGCAGGGCCGCGGCATCCGCCACACCCAGTTCCTGTCCCTGCCATCGCATGAATCCATGAGAACAAAGCTTCGAACTTAAGTCAAGGCAGTGATAGCTTCGAGTAGAACATCGGCGGAGCGGATGCCGCCTCGCTGGCCAAATCGCGCCGTCGCGACCAGAATGGCAGGCGTGACGGAGCCTGGCCGGCTCGCTACCCCCCGAGCCGCCCCCGAGACTCGTCGTGCCGCCCGAGCGATGCGCGAGGAGGCCGAACGGCGCGCCCGCGCGGCCGAGACCCAGCCCCCCACTGACGCATTCGTGGCCTTCGAGCTGCCCAGCGAGGAGTTCGTGCCGGCATCGGTCTCGGATGCCGCGCCGGCGGCACTGCCGCCTGACCTCCTGCCCGCCGCGCCCGCGCCCGCCGCGGCGAGCGCCTCGCCGGGGGGCGCATCGGCAGCGAGCGAAGTCCCGCCGCTGCCCCCGCGATCGCGCGGCCGTGCCGCCCGGCAGCACCGTCCCGCCTCCAGCGAGCGTCGCGCGGCCCGCGCTGCAGAGCTGCTCTCGGTCCACGAGGACGCGCTGCCGGTGCAGCACGCGCGTCCCCGCCGCGTCACTCGGCGGATCGCCGTCGTCGCCGGTCTCGCCACCGGCGCCGCGCTGCTGCTCGGCTCCGCAGCGATGACCGCCATGATGCTGCCCTCGGTCTCACCGAGCGGCGGCGCCGACGCTGCGCTGTCGATGACGGTGCAGCCTCAGCACGTCGACCAGCTTCCCGTGCCGCAGGTCGAGCAGTCGCCGCCCGCTGCCGACATCTGCGCGCTGCCCGACGTGGTGGCGGCAGTGCAGGCCGGCGATGACGAGGCCGCGATCGTCGCCGCAGGCGGAGGCGAAGCGTTCCGAGCCGCTGTCGTGGAGGGCCGCGCCCCCTGCGTGAACCTGGGCGACTCTGCGCGCACGTGGACCGTGGTCGACAAGATCCGGCCGACGAGCCCGATCGACTACCGCCCGAGCGGACTGGTGCTGCCCGATGGGGTGCGCAACGTCGAGGGCGGCGCCCTGCGCTCGGATGCGGCAGCCGCTCTCGCGTCGCTGGTCACCGGCGCGCGCTCGGCGGGAGTCGGCGAGATCGCGCTCGAGAGCGGGTTCCGGTCGTATCAGACTCAGCAGCAGACGTACGGACGCCACTTCGCCGAGCGTGGCGAGCGGGCCGACCAGGTCAGCGCCCGCCCCGGATACAGCGAGCACCAGCTGGGGCTCGCCGCAGACGTCGTCGCGTGTGCCGGCGCCTGCGGCACGCTCGACGACCTCGCGGCGACGGCCCAGGGCCAGTGGATCGCCGACCACGCGTGGGAGCACGGCTGGATCGTGCGGTACGTCGAGGGCGCCACGCCGGTGACCGGCTACCTCCCTGAGCCCTGGCACCTCCGCTACATCGGACCGCAGCTCGCGAAGGCCTACCACGACGGCGGATGGACCTCGCTCGAGGAGTTCTTCGCGCTCGACCCCGCCCCCGCGTACCTCGGCTGACAGCCTCCGCCTCTCCACCCACCGCGGCAGCGCCATGGCCGCGCGACGGGGTCAGTCGCCGGTCCGGCCGCGATGCGGCGCCCGGCTGCGGCATCCGCTCGGCTGAAACTGAGTACCATATGCGGTGAGATGCAATTCCAACCGGGGAACCATCTCCGCAGACTCGACCTCAGCGACGAGAAGACAGACGAGAGGAAGGCGCACCATGGAGCGCGACATCTACGACGAGGACCACGAGGCGTTCCGCGACGTCGTCAAGGAGTTCGTCAAGCGCTACGCGTCCGAGGAGAAGCGCAAGCAGTGGGAGGCCGACGGCGAGATCGACCGCGCCACCATGCTCGCCGCCGGCGAGGCCGGCGTCATCGGCCTGTCGGTGCCCGAGGAGTTCGGCGGCGCCGGCATGCTGCAGGACTACCGCTTCCGCTCGATCGTGCTCGAGGAGACCATCGGCGCCGGCCAGGGCTCGCTCGCGGGCGCCCTGGGGATCCAGGACGACCTGGCGGTGCCGTACATCGTGCACATGGGCACGCAGGAGCAGAAGGCGAAGTGGCTGCCGGGCATGGCGACCGGCGTGATCCTCGGCGCTCTCGCGATGACCGAGCCGGGTGCCGGCTCGGACCTCCGCGGCATCAAGACCACCGCGAAGAAGGTCGACGGCGGCTACATCGTCAACGGCGCCAAGACGTTCATCTCGTCGGGCAAGACCGCCGACATCGTCGTGACCTTCGTCAAGACGGGAGAGGGCAACCGCCCCGATGCGTTCAGCCTGCTGATCCTCGAGGACGGCATGGAGGGCTTCGACCACGGCAAGAAGCTCGAGAAGATGGGCTTCCACGGCTGGGACACCGCCGAGCTGTCGTTCACCGACGTCTTCGTGCCCGAAGCGAACCTCATCGGCGGCAAGGAGGGCCTCGGCTTCATCCAGCTCATGATGAACCTGCCCCTCGAGCGCCTCTCGATCGGCGTCGCGGCGGCCGCCGCCGGCGAGGCCGCGTTCGTATGGACCCGCGACTACACCCTCAGCCGCGAGGCGTTCGGCGAGCGCATCGCCGACTTCCAGAACTCCCGCTTCAAGCTCGCCGACATGGCGACCACGGTGGACGTGATGTGGACGTACGTCGACCGCGCCATGATGCTCTACAAGGACCAGAAGCTCACGGCCGAAGAGGCCGCGAAGGTCAAGTTCTGGACCACCGACCGCGAGGCGGAGCTGCTCGACATCGGCGTGCAGCTGCACGGCGGCTACGGCTACATCACCGAGTACCCGATCGCCCGCGCCTACCTCGATGCCCGCGTGCACCGCATCTACGGCGGCACGAACGAGATCATGCGCGACATCGTGAGCCGCCAGATCGTCGGCAAGCGCTGACGCACTCCTGAACGACGGATGCCGCGGCCCGGCCCTCTTGCGAGGGCGCGGGTCGCGGCATCCGTCGTCGTGGGCGCGGCAGGTGTCTCAGACGGGTGTCGGGCGGCGGCGGGCGAGCTTCGCGACGCCGGCCTTGCGCAGGCGGTCGGCGACGAGGATGCCGAGCGCGACACCGGCGACGCAGCTGGCGATCGTGAGCGCGAAGAACGTCACCAGCGCCCACGGCTGCATGGCCGCCAGGTTGAACGACGCCGCGGCGAAGATCGGATAGACCACGCCGACGAAGACGGCGCCGGCGTAGTACTGCCACGTGCGCCAGGAGCGGTAGAGGCAGACCAGGAACGCGAGCTCGGCGAAGAACGCCCACCACACGGCCGCGCCGAGGAACGGGAAGACCACGAGCCCCGAGATGACGCCGACGAGGATGCCGGCCAGAGGGCGTTCGAGCAGACGCAGCGCGACGGTCGCCGGCAGCAGCCACAGGCCCGCGATCGCCACCGAGACGAACGGGACGGTGGCGAAGAGCACCGTCGAGATCCAGCCGGCGCCCCAGAGCATCACCCCGCCGGCGACGCCGATCGCCGCGCAGGTCAGCAGGTACGCGGTCGTCACGCGACCCCGGTTCGACCGGGTCGGCGTGGCGGCGGGCGACGTGCGGGCATCGGACGTCCCGTCCGCGCCGCTCACGAGTGGGCCTCCGTCGTGACGCGCTGAGACTTCGGAGCGGGCGACGCGACGCCGACGCGCCAGTAGCCGCAGAAGCTCACGTGATCCTTCGACACGCCGCGCTCGCCGACGAGGAGACGGCGGCCCTCGGTCGCAAGTGCCTGCTCGCCCACGACGTACGCGTGGAACGCGGCATCCGGAAGGGAGGCGTCGCCGAGGGCCTGCAGCGCGAGGGTGCCCGGCGTCGCATCGTGATCGCGCACGATCCAGCGCACCGTGATCCCGGCGGGGCGGGGGAACTCCAGAGCGTCGTCGGCCGAGGGCACCTCGACGATCGCGAGCCCCGTCGCGTGCGAGGGCAGGGAGGCGCAGATGCCGGCGATGGCGGGCAGCCCGGTCTCATCGGCGACGAGCACGACCCTGTCGGTGCCGCGATCGGGGTTGAAGGTGAGGCCCTCGTCGATGATCACGACGCTCTCGCCCGCGCGGCACGATTCCGCCCAGCGCGACGCCGGCCCCGCCGTGCCTTCGGCGGCGGAGCCGTGCAGCACGAAGTCCACATCGATCTCGGCGCCCGTGTCGGCCGTCGCGGGGCGATAGGCCCGCACCGTGTAGTTGCGCATGACCGGACGGACGCCGTCGGGGATGCGGAGGTACTTGAGGTACCCGAACATCTTGTTCGCCTTCGCGGGGAGGCGGTCCAGTCCCTCGTCGCCGCCGAGGGGCAGGAAGAGCCGGAACCACTGGTCGTAGCCCATGGGGCGGAACCTGTCGATCTCGGCACCGCCGAGGGTGACGCGCAGCCAGTGCGGCGCGAGGCGTTCGGTGCGCAGCACCTGGAGGTGCACGAGGCCTTGGGTGTCGGGCTTGACGAGTCGGGGGACCGGTGCCATGTCAGCGCTCCATGTTGAGGACGGTAGGGGTGTTGAGGACGGCGGGGATGTCGAGGACGGCCGGAGTCATCAGAGACCCCAGGGGAACAAGGCGGCGAACAGGACGGCCGACACCGCCCAGAAGGCGATGATGAAGCCGGTGTCGCGCGCGCGCCACGGCACGATGTAGCGCTCGGTGCGGTCGGGGTGCGCGCCGAACGCGCGGGCGTCCATCGCGAGGGCGACGCGCTCGGCATGACGGATCGCGCCGGCCATGAGCGGGACGACGTACCCGAACCAGCGCGCGGCCGCCGCGATCGGGCCACGGCCGCCGTGGGCGCCGCGCACGCGGTGCGCCTGGCGGATGACGTCGAGCTCGTGGCCGAACCGCGGCACGAACCGGAACGCGGCGAGCGCCGTGTACCCGATGCGGTACGGCACGCGCAGCTGCTGCACCGTCGCCCGCACGAGGTCGGGGCCCGTCGTCGACAGCCCGGCGATGAGGGTCAGGGCGACGATGGCCGACAGGCGCAGGCCCGTGGCGGCGCCCACCGCGAACGCGCCGCCGTACATCGTCCAGCCGCCGATCTGCCACACCACCACGGACTGGTCCACGCGCGAGGGGTCGGTCCACAGCGCGAACCCGAAGCCGATCACGAGAGCGCTGACGGGCAGCACCAGGAACAGCACCGCCGCGAGCCGCCTCGTGAAGTCGACGCCGACCAGCAGCACCGCATACGCCAGCAGAAGGAAGGCGGCGGGAGTGGCGGCATCCCGGACGAAGACCAGGAGGGCCATGGCGGGCAGCGGCGCGGCCAGCTTCGCCAGCGGGTTGAGCCCGTACAGGAAGCGGACGGCGGATGCCGGAGGCCGCGGGGCGTACGGATCCACCGACGAATGCGTGGCCGTCGCGGCGGTGAGCGGGCCGGTGTCGGTCACGTCCCGCTCCCGCCGCTGATGGCACCCGTCTGTGCTGTTCCGTATTCAGGATGGATGGGCCCCGGAGGCGCGGTGTCGGCAGCGTTCGTCGCATCCTTCCTGAATTCGGAACGCACGCCCGCGGCGCCGGTGAGGTCGGCGAGGCGGGTGACGTGCGACAGCTCGGGATGCCGCTGCACGCCCCGCAGCGCGCGGCGCAGCGGTGGCGGGCGCAGCCCCGCGCGCGCGATGAGGGCATCGTCCGCGAAGATCTCGGCGGTCGCCCCCTGCGCCAGCACGCGGCCGTCGGCGAGCACGACGGTGCGGTCGGCGTAGTCCGTCACGAGCTGCATGTCGTGCGTCACCACCACGATCGTGGTGCCCTCGGCGTTGAGCTCCGACAGCAGCGACAGCAGCTCGTCCGCACGGGCGCGATCCTGGCCGAACGTCGGCTCGTCGAGAACGAGCACCGGCGCGCCCGCCACGAGCGCGGTGCCGACCGAGAGTCTCCGCTTCTGCCCGCCCGACAGCAGGAACGGGTGGCTGTCGGCCTTGGCGGCGAGCCCGAACCGCTCGAGCAGCTCGAGGGTGCGCCTGCGCACCTCGTCGTCGGGAAGGTGCTGACGGCGCAGGCCATGGGCGATCTCGTCGAAGACGGTGTGCGCGATGAACTGGTGCTCGGGGTTCTGGAACACGAATCCGATGCGCGTGCTCAGCGTGCGCGCGTCGGCGCGGCCGACGTCGAGTCCGTCGACGTGCACCGTGCCCTTGGGCGGGGCGACCACGCCGGCGAGTGCCTGGATGAGGCTCGTCTTGCCCGCGCCGTTGGCTCCGACCACCGCGACGAACGCGCCACGCGGCAGATCGAGGTCGATGTCGTGCAGCACCTCGCTGCGGCCGCGGCGGAGCGTGAGGTTCCGAACCGTGATGAGGGGAGCCTCGGAACCGGTCGTTGAGAGAGCTTGCGAGTCGAAACGCTCCGGACCGACGCGCGACGGGGGCTCGGCGCGTTTCGTCTCGCTCGTTCCTCGCTCGCTCAACGACCGCGATCCCGCCGACGCATCCTCCGCCTCCAGCGCGGCGCGCAGCTCGTCGGGGGTCAGCGGGAGCGGGTCGAGGGCGAAGCCCGCGCGGCGCAGCCGCAGCGCGGCGAGCGTCGACACCGGCAGCCACACGCCCATGTCGTGCAGGTCTTCTGCCCGCCCGCGCAGCACCTCGTCGACGGTGCCGTCGGCCGCCAGGCGACCGTCGTGGTCGAGCACGACGACCCGATCGACGAAGCCGGCCGCCGCGTCGAGGTTGTGCTCCACCAGCAGGATGGCGCGATCGCCCGCCGCGACCAGCTCGGCCAGCGCCGCGTAGACCTCCTCGATCCCCGCCGGGTCGAGGTTCGCCGTCGGCTCGTCCAGCACGAGGAGCGGCGACCCCATCGCGAGGGCGCACGCGATCGCGAGGCGCTGGCGCCCCCCGCCCGACAGCCGGTCGGGGTTCTCCGACCGGCGCTCCCAGAGGCCCACGCGGCGCAGCGCGTCTTCGGCGCGGGCGAGGACGTCGGCGACCGGCATCCGCAGATTCTCGGGGCCGAAGGCCACCTCGTCGAAGACCGTGCCGGTCACCAGCTGCGCATCGGGGTCCTGGAAGACCATGCCGACCCGCGTGCTGAGCTCCGCGACGGGTGTGGTCCGGGTGTCGAGTCCGTCGACCTCGATCGACCCGGTGACGTCGGCGGGCACCGCCTGCGGCAGCAGGCCGTTGAGCGCGAGGGTCAGCGTCGACTTGCCGGATCCGCTGGGGCCGAGAAGCAGCACCACCTCGCCCGGGGCGATCTCGAAGGAGACGGCGGAGGGTGCGGGCGTGGTCTCGCCGTCGTGGGTGATGCCGAGCTCGCGCACCCGCAGCAGCGGCATGGCAGAGGACACGGGCATCCGATCGTCGAGGGAAACTTAGCCTTCCCTAACTTACCTGTGCCCTCCTGCTCCGCGAAACAGTGCGGAAGACCCGGATGAACGCGTCAGCGGCGGCTGCGACGGGCGACACCGGCGCGGCGGAGCGCGTTGCCGATCGCGAGGCCCACGGCCGTCCATGCCACCGGGCCGACGATGAACAGCGCGACGTACACGATCTGACCCCAGAGCGGAAAGCGCGACACATCGGCGGCGAACCAGATCGCCACGGCGATCACGGCGCCGACGATCACCGCCGAGAGGAAGAAGCGCCAGGGCTCCCATCGCTTGTACCGGGACGTCGCCGCGATGATCTCCTGCAGTCCGCCGATCAGGAGGGCGGTGCCGATGTAGCGGCCGATCCACAGCGGCACGACGGCGCTGGCGACGAGCGCCGCGACGAGGTGCGTGATGAGAGCGACCCACGGGCGTCGCAGCAGCTCCTGCGCGACGACGCCGGGCAGCACGTGGACCCCGAGAACCAGTCCGTAGAGGATCGGCGCGCCCGCCGAGACGAAGCCGCTGATCGCGCCCGCACCTGCCTGGAGAACACCGGTCGCGACGCCGATCGCCGCACAGGTGAGCAGAACGCTCGTCGAAATCCGGGTTCGGTCAGCCACCTGCCCAGGGTACTGGGACTCGGCGTCGCGTTTCTCACTGACCTCTCATTTACTGGGATTCCGCTGACAGTTACGTTTGAGGTCGCTGCGCCCCAACGATGTGGCGCGGCCTCTTCCCCACAAATCAATGGAGGCCACATATGGGTCGATCCTCCGTCAGAGCAGCAGCGGTCGTCACACTCGCCGCCCTGTTCACGGGCACAGCCACCGCAAGTTTCGGCGCCGTACCCGAGGAGGTGACAACACCCATACCGATCGATGCCCCCTCCGGCCGCTACATCGTCATGCTGAAGGACGCTCCGCTGGCCACGTACCAGGGCGGCCAGGCCGGCATCCAGCGCACCAAGCCTGACAAGGGCATGCAGCTCGACGCGCACTCCGCCAACTCGCAGAAGTACGTCGCGCACCTGAAGAAGGAGCAGCAGGACGTCGCGGCCGAGGCGGGCGTGACCCCCGCCACCACCTACCAGGTGACGCTCAACGGCTTCACCGCCGACCTCGACGGTGCGCAGGTCGCGAAGCTGCAGAGCGACAAGAACGTGCTGGGCGTGTACCCCGACGAGATCCGTCACCCCGACGCGATCCCGTCCACCGAGTTCATCGGGCTCGGGTCCGGCGACGCCGGCACCGGCGGAGTGTGGGATGCCGTCGGAGGCGTCGGCGAGGCCGGCAAGGGCGTCGTCGTCGGCGTCGTCGACACCGGCATCGCACCGGAGAACCCCTCGTTCGCGGGCGACAGTCTCACGGGAAAGCCCCGAACGGATTCGCCCTACATCAACGGCGACAACGTCGTCTTCAAGAAGTCCGACGGCAACGAGTACCGCGCCCGTCGCGTCGCCGCCGAGGACCAGGGTTGGACGAAGCAGCTGTACAGCACCAAGCTCATCGGCGCGCAGTTCTTCGCCGACGGCGCTGCGGCCACCGGCTTCGACTTCAGCTACGACTTCCTGTCGCCGCGTGACGGCGACGGCCACGGGTCGCACACGGCCAGCACGGCCGCCGGCAACTTCGGCGTCGAGGCCTCGGTCGAGGGGATCGGCTTCGGCGACACGTCGGGCGTCGCACCGGCCGCCAAGGTGGCGTCGTACAAGGCCTGCTACGTCGGCCCGGATGACCTCGTCACCACCGACGACATCTGCGCCCTGAGCGACCTTCTCGCGGCGATCGACACCGCGGTGGCGGACGGCGTGGACGTCATCAACTACTCGATCGGCGGCGGCTCGGCCACGACCGTGCTCCAGCCCGAGGACATCTCGTTCTTCAACGCTGCGGCTGCCGGCGTGTTCGTCGCGGTGAGCGCGGGCAACAGCGGCCCCGGCGCCGCGACGGCTGACCACGCCTCGCCCTGGTACACCACGGTCGCGGCATCCACGATCCCGACGTACGAGGGCACCGTCCAGCTGCCGAACGGCTTCCAGGCCGCCGGAGCGTCCATCACCGTGCCGTTCGGCGAGAGCCTGACCGGTCCGGTCGTGTACTCCGCCGACGTCGCCAAGGCGGGCGCTGCTCCGAACGAGGCGGCGCTGTGCTTCCTCGGCACGCTCGACCCGGCCAAGGTCGCCGGGAAGACCGTGGTCTGCGACCGCGGCACGAACGCTCGCGTCGAGAAGTCGCAGGAGGTCGCCGCCGCCGGCGGCACCGCGATGATCCTCGTGAACGTCACGCCGGGTTCGCTCGACAACGACTTCCACTCTGTTCCGACCGTGCACCTCGACGCGCAGTACCGCACGGCGCTGCTCGACTACGTGCGCAAGACGGCGGGCGCGACGGCGACACTCGTGGGTGACAACGTCACCGGCAAGGAGACCCCGACGCCCCAGGTCGCAGGCTTCTCGAGCCGTGGCCCGATGCTTGCCGACGGTGCAGACGTCATCAAGCCCGATGTGTCGGCCCCCGGCGTCGCGATCCTGGCGGCGACCCACAACGGCCCCGGCGAGGCGCCCACGTTCGGCTTCAAGTCGGGCACGTCGATGTCGTCGCCGCACGTCGCCGGCCTCGGCGCGCTCTACCTCGGTGAGCGCCCCGTCGCGACGCCGGCAGAGATCAAGTCAGCGCTCATGACGACCGCGTACAACACGGTCATGGCAGACGGCACCGAGAGCACCGACCCGTTCGCGCAGGGTGCCGGCCACGTCGACCCGACGAAGTACTTCAGCCCGGGTCTGCTGTACCTCAACGGTGCGGAAGATTGGGCAGGCTACCTCGAGGGTGCGCTCGGCGAGGACCTGTTCGACGGCATCGAGGCGACGGATCCCAGCGACCTGAACCTCGCGTCGATCGGCATCGGCACGTTCCCGGGGCCGCAGACGGTGACCCGCTCGGTCACCTCGACGCAGGCCGGCACGTTCACCGCGTCGGCGTCGGTGCCCGGCATGAACGTCACCGTCGAGCCGAGCACGCTCACCTTCGGCGCCGCCGGCGAGACGAAGTCGTTCACGGTGTCGTTCACCAAGGCGGACGCCCCGGTCGAGAAGTGGACCACCGGGTTCCTCACCTGGACATCGGGGGCCACCGAGGTGCGCTCGCCCATCGCGGTGTTCCCGGTCACGGCCGCCGCTCCCGAATCGGTCGAGGGCGAGGGTGCCGAGGGCAGCCTCGACATCGAGATCACGCCCGGCCTGACAGGCGACCTGCCGCTGCGCGTGGCGGGCCTCGCCGCCGAGGACGTGCTCATCGACGGCACCGAGGCGACCGGCGCGGAGGACGATGGCTACTCGTACGAACTGGTCCAGGTGGCCGCCGGAACCGAGCTGGCGCGCTTCGCGCTCGACTCGTCCGACGACGCCGGCTCCGACCTCGACCTCACGGTCTACCGCGTGGTGAGCCCGACCGACCTGCGCTACTACGAGAACTGGCAGTCGGCTTCGGCCTCGGCAGACGAGGCCGTGCAGCTGGTCGCGCCGACCGCGGGCTACTACCTCATCGAGGCGCACGTGTACTCGCACACGCAGCCGTTCACCTGGCAGGCCACGTCGGCTCTCGTCACGCCGGGCGGACTCGGATCGCTCACTGCGGCCCCGAACCCGCTGCCCGTGATCGAGGCCACGCCGACCGAGTACCAGCTGTCGTGGTCGGGCCTCGAGAGCGGCAGCTACCTGGGTGTCGTGCGCTACGGCGACTCGCAGGTGCGCACGGTCGTCTCGGTCGACGTGCCGTAACCGTCCCGCACAGAGGAGGCGCCCGGGCTCCGGCCCGGGCGCCTCTTCGCGTGCGGGCGTGATCCTGCCGGCGGAGCGGGCTGTACCTGCGGAGCGGGCTGTACCTGCGGAGCGGGCTGTCGGGCTAGAGCCGGCGCCGGCGGCGGGTCAGCCGGACGGCGGGCATCGGCGGGGCGGGGATGCGCTCGTCGCCGTGGTCGATCACGTGGCCGAAGCGCTCCGTTCCCGACTCCCACGCCTCGCGCGCCTCCACGATCTCTTCGTGGGTGCGCCCGACGAAGTTCCACCACATGACGACGTCGTCCTCGAACGGCTCGCCGCCGAGCAGGAACAGGGTCGCTCCGGCAGGGCTCGAGACCACCACCTCGTCGCGGTGGATGCCGAGGTACAGCAGGTGCGCCGCGTCGACGGCGACCGTCTCCCCGGTGTCGCCCTCGCCGGCGACCGCGGCGTCGCCGGACACGACGACGAGAGCGTGTTCCCATTCCGGGTTCAACGGCACGCGCACTGCGGAGCCGCCCGCGATCTGCAGCTCGGCTCCGACGATCGGGGTGTACACGGTCGCGGGAGAGGTCACGCCGCCGAGCTCGCCGAGCACCACGGTCGCGGTTCCGGGTGCGCCGGTGGTGGCGGTCAGCTCCATCGCGGGGAGCACCGCGTGCTGCTCGAAGGCGGGAGCCCCGTGGCGCCGGGCCTCGGGCAGGGCGACCCACAGCTGCAGGGCGTCCAAGGGCGCGGCATCCGTCCCCACCGAGTACTCGGAGTGCGAGATGCCCGCGCCGCTCGTCATGAGGTTGAGCGCGCCACGACGCACGACGACGTCGCTGCCGACCGAGTCGCGATGCCGCACTTCACCGAGGTACGGCCAGGTCACGGTCTGCAGACCGATGTGCGGGTGCGGTTCGACCCGCATGCGCGTCTCCTGCGGCCCGAAGCGGTCCAGGAAGCACCAGGCTCCGACCAGCGGCAGGTCGCGCTGCGGCAGGGAGCGGTGCACCGACATCGCGCGCACCCCGCCGAGGGGCACCTCGCGCGTCTCGAGCAGCAGCGTGCGCGGGCCTGCGCACTCCACCGCCGATTCGGTGGCGATGGCCGCGTCGGCGTCCAGCCGGGTCACGTCGAGGCCGCCGATCACTCGGGGTGCGGCTGGTCGGGCCACTCGACGGTGAGCCCGGGCACCTCGTGCTCGCGCAGGTACTTCGCCACGACAGGGCAGTGCGGCACGACGGTCTCGCCCCGGCGCGCGGCATCCGCCATCGCCTCGCCCACGACCGTCTGGGCGAGGCCGCGCCCGCGGAAGGCGGGGTCGACCTCGGTGTGCGGGAAGTGCAGGCGACCGCGCGCGTCGGCGCGGAACACGGTGAACCCCGCGAGCACCCCGTCGACGTGCACCTCGTATCGGCGGTCTTCGTCGTTGCGGGTCACCAGGGTCTGCGCATCGGTGTGGGTCACAGGAATCCTTCCGTCGTCCTTCTCAACGTACGTCTCCGCCGCGTGATTCCGCCAGCGGGGGTGCATGCCTACCCCTGGCGGGACGGATGCCACAGGTCTATCGTCGGCATCACCGCGGTGTGCGCGGTTCGATTCGGGGGAATCGATCCTGTCAGGGATTCGAAGGGGAATCATGAAACGACGTCTACTGGCCGCGCTCGCGGCCGTCGCACTCGGAGCGGGCATGCTCGTGGCCGGTGCGGCCGGGCCCGCCACGGCCTCACCGCTGATGGTGGCCAAGCACGTCGCTCTCGGCGACTCGATCGCCGCGGGTCAAGGCGGTGGCGCCCCGCTGGACGCCTGCGCCCGGACCGACGGCGGCTACCCGGCGCAGCTCGATGAGGAGCCGAAGTTCAACCTGCTGCGCAATGCGGCGTGCAGCGGCGCCACCATCGCGGGCACCCTGTCTCAGCTGTCGCAGCTGAACCGCGGGACGACCGTCGTGACGCTCACCGTGGGCGCGAACGACCTCGGTCTGGATCAGGTCTACGCGGCCTGCTCGATCGCCGCTGCCGGCGGAGATCCCGCACCCTGCCTCGCCGCGATCCAGAGCGCCGTCAGCTCGGCACCGGGGATCGTCGCTCCCCTCACGTCTCTGATCGGCGCGATCGCCGAGCGCGCGCCGGATGCGACGATCGTCGTCACCGGCTACCCGTATCTGCTCGAGTCGCCGCCTGACCTTCCGCAGTTCGCGCAGCTCGCCGCGCTCGTCGCCGCGGTGAACGGTGCGACCGACGCGCTCAACGCCGCCATCCAGGCCGCCGTCGCCACCGCTGCCGCGAGTGGTGTCGACGTCCGCTACGCGGACGTGGTCGACGCCTTCGCGGGGCACGGCGTGCAGCTCGTGCCGGGGGTGCCCAGCGATCCGTGGTTCGGACTCGACCCGGTGGGCGACCCGGCGGGCTACCTCCACCCGACGTACGAGGGGTACGCCGCCTACACCGACGTCATCCTCGAGCAGCTGGGGCGCTGAACGAGTCCTGCTCGCCTGTCACGTTCTGTCGGGCTGAGTGACAATGTGCGACAGGTGAGCAGTGAAGGCGCGGGGACCGCAGGCATGGGATGGACGGATGCCGCGAGCCGCGGCATCCGCCCACCCAGCCGTCCACCTGGCGGTCGGTGGTGGTGACGTGACCTGACAGACTCGGACGGTGACGCTTCTCGAGACGATCGCGACCGCGGCCGCGGCATCCGGATCCGGATCCGCTGCGCCCGACGCCGACGCGCTCTACGACGCGTTCGTCGAGTGGGCGGCCGACGAGGGCTTCGCCCTGTACCCCGCGCAGGACGAAGCAGTCATCGAGATCGTGTCGGGCTCGCACGTGATCCTGTCGACGCCGACGGGCACGGGCAAGTCGCTGGTGGCCGTCGCGGCGCACGCCGCGTGCGTGGCGCGTGGCGGCCGCACCTATTACACGGCGCCGATCAAGGCGCTCGTGAGCGAGAAGTTCTTCGCGCTCGTCGACATCTTCGGCGCCGCGAACGTGGGCATGGTCACCGGGGACTCGTCGGTGAACCCCGACGCCCCGATCGTCTGCTGCACGGCCGAGATCCTCGCCAACCTCGCGCTGCGCCAGGGGTCCGATGCGGCGGTCGACCAGGTCGTGATGGACGAGTTCCACTACTACGGCGACCCTGAGCGCGGGTGGGCCTGGCAGGTGCCCCTTCTGCTCCTCCCGCGCGCCCAGTTCGTGCTGATGTCGGCGACGCTCGGCGACGTCACGCCGATCGCCGACGATCTCGAGCGTCGCACCGGCCGCACGGTCTCGCGGATCACCGGCGTGGAGCGCCCGGTGCCCCTGCACTTCTCGTACGCCCGCACCCCCGTGCACGAGACCGTCGAGGAGCTGCTGCAGACCGGTGAAGCGCCCGTGTACATCGTGCACTTCTCCCAGGCCGCCGCGATGGAGCGGGCGCAGGCGCTGTCGTCGATCCGCATCGTGTCGCGCGAGCAGCGGGACGCGATCGCCGAGGCCATCGGCGGGTTCCGCTTCACGACGGCGTTCGGCCGCATCCTGTCGCGGTACGTGCGCGCCGGCATCGGCGTGCACCACGCCGGCATGCTGCCGCGCTATCGACGGCTCGTCGAGACGCTCGCGCAGCGGGGTCTGCTCCGCGTGATCTGCGGCACCGATACGCTCGGCGTCGGCATCAACGTGCCCATCCGCACGGTCATGATCACAGCGCTGTCGAAGTACGACGGCACGAAGATGCGCCAGCTGTCGGCGCGCGAGTTCCACCAGATCTCGGGCCGTGCCGGCCGCGCCGGGTACGACACCTCGGGCACGGTCGTCGTGATGGCGCCCGAGTGGGAGATCGAGAACGAGGCCGCACTGCGCAAGGCCGGCGACGACGCCGCCAAACGCAAGAAGATCGTGCGCAAGAAGGCGCCGACGGGGGTCGTCAACTGGGGGCTCGGGTCCTTCGAGCGCCTCGTCGAGGCCGAGCCCGAGCCGCTCGTGCCGCAGCTCTCGCTGACCGCCGCGATGCTCATCAACGTCATCGCCCGCGGCGGCGACGTGTTCGAGAACGTGCGGTCGCTCGTCTTCGACAACCACGAGCCGCGCGCGCGGCGCTACGAGCTCGCACGCCGGGCGATCGCGATCTTCCGCACGCTCCTCACCGCCGGCGTGGTCGAGATCGACCGGGGCGGGACGGATGCCGCGGGCCACGGCATCCGGAATCTGATCCGCCTCACCGTCGACCTGCAGCCGAACTTCGCCCTCAACCAGCCGCTCTCCCCGTTCGCGCTCGCCGCGATCGGTCTGCTGGATCCCGAGGACGCGCCCGGCGCGGCAGGGACCGGCCACTACGCGCTCGACGTGGTGAGCGTCATCGAGGCGACGCTCGACGATCCGCGCCAGATCCTGTCGCAGCAGGAGTACCGGGCGCGCGGCGAGGCCGTGGCGGCGATGAAGCAGGACGGCATCGAGTACGACGAGCGCATGGCCCTGCTCGAGGAGGTCACGTACCCGAAGCCGCTCGAGGAGCTGCTGAGCCAGGCGTACGAGGTGTTCGCGTCGAGCCAGCCGTGGATCCGCGACTTCGAGCTGTCCCCGAAGTCGGTGGTCCGCGACATGTTCGAGCGGGCGCTGTCGTTCTCCGAGCTCATCTCGCTGTACCAGCTGTCGCGCAGCGAGGGCCTGGTGCTCCGGTACCTGTCGGACGCGTACCGCGCGATCCGGCAGACGGTGCCGACCGAGGCGCAGACCGACGAGCTGCACGACATCGTCGCGTGGCTCGGCGAGGTCGTGCGGCAGGTCGACTCGAGCCTCGTCGACGAGTGGGAGGCGCTGGTCAACCCCGTCGACGACCCCACGGCCCCGGTCGTGCCGCCCGCCCCGCCGTCGGTGCTGACCAACCGGCGCGCATTCGGTGTGCTGGTGCGCAACGAGCTGTTCCGCCGCGTGCAGCTGGCCGCCCTGCAGCGCGACGACGAGCTCACCGAGCTCGACCCCGACGTGGACTGGCCGGCCGCGCTGGACGCGTACTTCGACGAGCACGACGAGATCCTCACCGGCGGGCCGGCACGGTCGCCGCGACTCGTGACGGTGGACGAGACGGATGCCGCGGCATCCGGTGTCTGGCGCATCGAGCAGACGATCGACGACCCCGCCGGCGACCACGACTGGCGTATCCGCGGCGTCGTCGAGCTGGCCGCATCCGAAGAGACCGGCGCGGCCGTGGTGCGCGTGACCGAGGTCGTCCGGCTCTGAGCCGCGGCCGTGGCGTGGATGCCGCGGCCCGGGGTGGCCGGGGTGGCCGGGGTGCTCAGCCCAGGCCGAGGCCGCCGTCCGAGGTCAGGACCTGGCCGACCACCCAGGCGCCCTCGGGTGTCGACAGCCAGCCGATGAGCCGCGCGGGATCGGCGGGCTCGCCATAGCGGCCGAACGGGGTCGACCGCATCCACTCCTCGATCTCCTCCAGCGGCCGATCGGCCGTCTCGGGGTCGAGGTAGCCGGTGTTGACGGGGCCGGGGTCGATCGTGTTGAGGATGATCCCGAGGTCGAGCAGCTCCGCCGCCACCGTCTTCGTGACGCCGGCGAGGGCCGCCTTGCTCGCCGCGTACGCGACCTCGCCGCGCATCGGACCGTGGATCTGCCCCGACGTCATCCAGAACACCCGCCCGACCGGCTCCGCGAAGGGTCCGCGACGTTCCGCGCGCTCCCCGGGCCGGGCGGCGATCCCGTCGCCGGCGTGCAGCGCGGCGAACTCGCGCGTGAGCAGAATCGTCGAGCGGGCATTGGTCTGCCAGAACGCGTCGAGCCGGTCGGCCGTCATGTCGAGGATCGATCCGTCATCGCCCGACTGCGCGTGGTTGCACACCAGGATGTCGAGTCGTCCGGTGAGCGCCCGCGCCGCGTCGACGATGAGGGGGACGGATGCCGCCTCCCGCAGGTCGACGCTCACGTCGCCGAGCTGCGCACCCGGGGTGAGCTCTGCCCGCAGGCCCTCGCGCACGGCGTCGAGGTCGTCGCCGCCCCACGGCAGGCGCGTGTCGTGCGGGCGGTAGTGGTGGAGGAAGACGTCGGCGCCGAGTCGCGCGAACTGGATCGCGACGGCGTAGCCGATGCCGCGCCGGCGTGAGACGCCGGTGACGAGGGCGGTCTTGCCGCGCAGCGGCAGGGACGAGGAGGAGAGCATGCGATGCCTTTCGAGGACGTCCGGGTCGGCGGGGCATACCCGGCCGAGCGCCCGACACGGAGCGACGAGCGTCCCGAGACGGTCCGGAATCAGCGACCGCGGGGATCGCTGTGTACGGGTGGGTGACGGAGGCGGGTCACAGGCATTGCATGACGACGACGATAACGGATGCCCCGTTTTCGCGTGGACGTGCCGCGTGCATGCGGTCGGCGCGGGGGAGGCGTTGGGGTGCCGGGGGTGAGGCGCCGGCCCGGCGCGTCCGGGATGATGGCGTCATGCCGACCTATGTGGCGTTCCTGCGCGCGATCAACCTCGGCGCCAACCGGAAGTTCGCGAAGGACGACATCCGGCGGGTCGTCGAGAGCAGCGGGTTCACCGATGTCGAGACGCACATCAACACCGGCAACGTGCGGTTCACCACTCCGATGCGCTCGCGGGCGAAGATCGAGAAGACGCTCGAGGATGCCTTCGCCGCCGACCGCGGGTTCGACGTTCCGACGATGGTGTTCACCACGGCCGAGGTCGCCGACATCGCCCGCGAGGCGGAGGCGCTCAGCGCCGAGCGGCCCGGGCTCGAGCGGCACTACGTCTATCTGCTCAAGGATGAGCTGCCGCGCGACGTCGTGGCACGAGTGGAAGGGCTCGCAACGGATGCCGGCGGCATGGTGGTGCGCGGACGCGTCGCGCACGCCCTGCTCGGGCCCGGCTACCAGACCGGCACGGTCGATCCGCTCGGCGCGGCGAAGCTGCTCGGCGTCGCCACCAGCCGCAACCTCACCGTCATCACCGCGATCGCCGCCAAGTGGTGCTGAGCGCCAGGAGCGGCGCCGAGCGGATGCCGGTGCCCGCAATCGGTGTCCTCAACTGAGGACCTGCGCCGAGCGGATGCCGGTTGCCCGCAATCGGTGTCCTCAACTGAGGAGCTGCGCCGAGCGGATGCCGGTTGCCCGCATTCCGTGTCCTCAACTGAGGAGCTGCGCCGAGATGCGGATCGGGGCGCGGCGTGTCGCCCCTCATCCGGGCTCAGTTCCTCAGTTGAGGACCGCTGAGTCCGTTCGTCATCGTCTGCCGGTTCCTCCCCAGAGGGCCTGTCGGCCGGATCACCTCGGGTTCTCCGCCGGCTCGCTCGCAGAGGGGACCGCGTCGGATGCCGCGGCTACGCTGGGACGGGTGACCATCCCGCAGGGCGACCCGTACGCCGATCTCGCGTGGGAGCCTGACCTCCTGCCTCCCGAGTTCGGCGATGCGCCCCCGCCGGACGACGCATGGGCGCCGCCGGAGGACGGCTGGCAGCCGCCGCCCGACTTCGGCGCCGGGGGCTCGGCCGACCTCGACCCGTTCGCCGGTGCTGGTCCGCGACGCGACTTCACCGGCGCCGACCCGCGCACCGTACTGCGAGAGGTCTACGGGTACGACGCGTTCCGCGGCGAGCAGGCGGCGATCGTCGACCAGGTGATCTCGGGCGGTGACGCCGTCGTGCTCATGCCCACCGGCGGTGGCAAGAGCGTCTGCTACCAGGTGCCGGCGCTGGTGCGTCCCGGCACCGGGCTCGTCGTGAGCCCCCTCATCGCTCTGATGCATGACCAGGTCGACGCCCTCGTCGCCAACGGCGTGCGCGCGGCCTATCTCAATTCGACGCAGGCGCCGCCCGAGCGCGCCGCCGTCGAGCGCGCGTACCTGGCCGGCGAGCTCGACCTGCTGTACGTCGCTCCCGAACGGCTCAACACCGAGACCACCCTGCGGTTCCTCGGGCGCGGAAAGCTCAGTGTCATCGCGATCGACGAGGCGCACTGCGTGTCGCAGTGGGGCCACGACTTCCGGCCGGACTACCTGGCGCTGGGCGCGCTCGCCGAGCGGTTCCCCGGCGTGCCGCGCCTCGCGCTCACCGCCACCGCGACGCCCGCCACGCACCGCGAGATGACGGAGCGGCTACAGCTGCCGCAGGCCCGGCACTTCGTGTCGAGCTTCGACCGGCCGAACATCCAGTACCGCATCGAGGCGAAGTCCGACCCGCGGCGCCAGCTCGTCGCCTTCATCCGGTCGCAGGGCGTGGGATCGGCCGGCATCGTGTACGCATTGAGCCGCAAGTCGGTCGAGCAGACCGCCGAGTTCCTGTCCGCGCAGGGCGTCGACGCGCTGCCCTATCACGCGGGTCTTCCCGCCGAGACGCGCGCCGCCAACCAGTCGCGATTCCTCCGCGAGGACGGCGTCGTCATGGTGGCGACGATCGCCTTCGGCATGGGCATCGACAAGCCCGACGTCCGGTTCGTCGCGCACATCGACCTCCCCAAGTCCGTCGAGGGCTACTACCAGGAGACCGGTCGCGCGGGCCGCGACGGCGAGCCGTCCGTCGCGTGGATGGCCTACGGGCTCGGCGACGTGGTGCAGCAGCGGCGCATGATCGACCAGTCGCCGGGGGATCGCGCCTTCAAGATCCGTCTCGGTCAGCACCTCGACGCGATGCTGGCTCTCTGCGAGACGATCGGATGCCGCCGCCAGAACCTGCTCGACTACTTCGGCGAGGCCTCCGCGCCCTGCGGCAACTGCGACACCTGCCTCGAAGCGCCCGAGACGTGGGACGGTCTCGTCCCCGCTCAGAAGCTGCTGTCGACGATCGTGCGGCTGCAGCGCGAGCGTGGCCAGGCGTTCGGAGCCGGCCACCTCATCGACATCCTGCGCGGCGGGTCCACCGACCGCGTCCGTCAGCAGGGTCACGACAAGCTCTCGACGTACGGCCTCGGTGCCGACCTCAGCGAGCAGGACTGGCGCAGTGTCATCCGGCAGCTGCTGGCCCGCGGCATCCTGGTCGCCCGCGGTGAATACGGCACGCTCGCACTGGGCGAGCCTGCCGCCGGCGTCCTCCGCGGCGAGACGCCGGTGCCGCTGCGCCGCGACGTCATGGGCCGCTCCGGTGGTGTCGCACGCGTGCGCAAGACCACGGCACCCGCGAACCTCGACTCGGCGAACCTCGGCGTGTTCGAGGCGCTGCGCGCCTGGCGCGCCGGTGTCGCGAAAGAGCTCGGCGTGCCCGCCTACATCGTCTTCGGCGATGCCACCCTGCGCGCCCTCGCCGAGCGCCGCCCCGGCAGCCTCGCCGACCTCGACGGGGTCTCGGGCATCGGTGCCAAGAAGCGCGAGGCCTACGGCGAGGCCGTGCTCGAGGTCATCGCCGCCGCGTGAGCGGTTGCGCGGGCATCGCGCGACGCGTTCGAGCATCTCCCCCGGTGAGTGCCTCAACTGATGCGAGCAGTTCATTCCCGCCGGGGCATGCATCTGTTCTCGATCCGTTATGAGATGCGCCAGATGCATCTCGCGCTGTTGAGTACGGTGGCCACATGACGCACCGCCCGCTCGCCATCGCAGTGATCGCGGTGTCGTTCCTCCTCGCCGGGTGCGCTGCCACACCGGCCCCCGCTGAGACGATCGCGACAGTCAGTCCATCGCCCACGGCAACGACCGCGCCCACGTCTGCGGCGGCGCCCAAAGTCCCGTTCGGCGGTGATTGCTCGACCGTGCTGCCGGCCGATGTCGCCGCCGACATCTTCGACGGCGGGAGCCCGACTATCAGCGCGATGAGCTATGTGCGCGGGGTGATGCCCGACGTGTCGGGCTCTATCGCCCAGCTCGGTGGGTTGGCCTGCACTTGGGGATCGGAGGGGTCGCAGATCCGTTACCTCGGGATCGTCGTCGTCCCGCTGGAAGCCGTGCCGGCGGAGCTTCTCGCCGCCCGCAACACATTCGGCTGTTACGGCTGGAGTATCTGTGGTCGGGGTGAAGTGAGATCGGGAATGTGGGTGCTTGCGGAAACGCCGCAACTCCAGCAGCCGGACGAGGCGCCGTCGGAAGAAGAAGCGCGCCTCCTGGAGTCGGTGGTGGACCAGTCGATCAGTTCCGTCTTCGCACGGCCTCAGGCCGAGTTCGCGGGGTTCGCCACAAAGCCGGCCGAAGACTGGTGGAGCCTGCCGCCGTGCGAGGCCCTCGAGCCGGCTGCTACTCAGGCGGCGGGGATGACGACTCCCGAGCCGGGCTTTCCCGGGGACAACGTTCCTGAGGGGCCGACCTGGGACGTGCTCGAGGGGGCCGGCATCGTGCGGTGGTGTCCGTGGTACGAGATCATGGATCAAGCCAGCCTCATCACGGAGCTCCACCTGTTGTCGGGCGTGGGCGTTCCCTCCGACGAACAGCTGAGGGTCGCTGACGCCGAGCCGACCGTAATCCCCGGCGCAGATGCCGCATACCGCTTCGTCGAGGAGCACTCGGATGGAGATCGAAGCACCGAGATCCTGGCAGTCGTCGGGCCGAACCGCCTGCTCGTACGCGGAGACCAGTCCGAAGCCGTGGCCGCCGCCGTGATCGCCGTGCTCGCGCGCTGAGACGTCGGCGCACCTCCTCATCGCTCGGACCGGCCGTCCTGACGGTGTGGGTCGAGGCGGTGACAAACGCGGTCATATCGGGAAGGATCGCGCTCGGACTGTCCTGACCGGTGCGCATCGAGGCGCGGAACGGGAAGATCTTGAGCGGGGCCCATCGTCCCGCAGGAAGGAACGTGATGAGCAATCTCGCAGCCGTCATGCCGGAGCTGGGCCGCATCGAGATCCGCGACCTCCCCGAGCCCCAGCCCGGGCCGCGCGACGCCGTCGTCGCGATCGAGGCGGTCGGGGTCTGCGGGTCCGACACGGCGTACTTCACGCACGGGCGGATCGGCGACTGGGTGGTCGACGGTCCGCTCATCCTCGGCCACGAGGTGTCGGGCCGGGTGGTGGCGATCGGCGAGGGCGTGACCCAGGTCGCCGTGGGCGACCGCGTCGCCATCGAGCCGGGCACGCCGTGCCGCGACTGCGAGGACTGTCTCGCGGGGCGCTACCACCTCTGCCCGCGACTGAAGTTCCTGGCGACACCGCCGTACGACGGCGCGCTGGTCCAGCGGGTCGCGCTCGACGAGCGCAACCTCTTCGTGGTGCCGGACGCCATGTCCTACGAAGAGGCCGCGCTCTGCGAGCCGCTCTCCGTCGGCATCTGGGCCTGTCGCCGCGCAGACCTGCGTGCCGGCGAACGGGTGCGGGTGTCGGGCGCGGGGCCGGTCGGCATCCTCGCGGCGCAGGTCGCACGAGCGCTCGGAGCATCGTCGGTCGTGGTCAGCGACGTCGCCGAGTTCCGCCTCGATAAGGCCCGCGAGCTCGGCTTCGATGTCGAGCGCAGCGGAGCGATCGGCGAAGGCCCCGGGCACGAGGACGCCGACGTCCTTCTCGAGTGCTCGGGTGCGCCGAGCGTGCTGGCGCAGGGACTGTGGCGGCTGCGAAACGGGGGACGGGCGGCGATGGTCGGGATGCCGAAGCAGGACGTGTCGCTCCCGCTGTCGCGTCTGAACGTGAAGGAGATCTCGATCGCGCTCGTCAACCGGTACGCGCACACGTGGCCGATTGCGATCTCGCTCGTCTCGTCGGGGCGCGTGGACGTCTCGACGCTGGTCACCCACCGCTTCCCGCTCGAGCAGACCCAGGACGCCCTCACGCTCGCGTCCCGCGTGCCCGACTCGCTCAAGGCCGTCGTGTATCCGCAGGGGATTCCGTCCGAGTAGGCGACGGTGGCGAGAACAGGAGCGTCCCGGCGTGCAGTGTGAGGCGACCGGCCGACGGGTATGCGGTCACCTCCGACGCGGTCGGCGCCGGCGCCCAGGCAGCCCCGCGACTCGACGTCAGGTGAGATCGGCTGGTTCGCTGAGGCCGGCCTCGACGGCCCCGACGATACGGTGCGCGGTCGCGTCGGCGTCTGCGATCGCTTCTTCCCCCCGGTACGTCGCCTGAAACGCCTCGAACAGCGCAGCGCCGGTCAGCACACGCGCGAGAGCCTCCGTATCAACGCTTTCGCTGAGCCGGCCGGCGGCGACCTCGGCGTCCAGATAGGTCTTGACAAGGGCCGCGGGTCGGTCCGGCCCGCCGCCGTGTCGTCCGATGTCGGTGCGGTGCGCGTCGCGTAGGGAAGGGGTGCCGAAGATGGAAGCCGCCATGGGGAAGCTCTGCACGTAGAAGTCCATCAGCTGCGCGACCAGCGTCTCGAGATTGGCGACGACACCGGATGTGCCGACGAGGGAAGCGGGACTGGCGAGGCGAGGCATCCGTTCGCCCAACACCGCCATGAAGATCTCCTGCTTGTCGGCGAAATGCTTGTAGAGCAATCCCTCCGAGCAGCCCGCGGCGCGTGCGATCTCGCGCGTGGTGGCGGCTGCAAGTCCACGCTCGCGCAGCACCGAAGCGGCGGCATCCAAGATGCGTTCACGGGCGTTCATGTCGTCCTCTGCTTGATCCGACGCAGTGATTTGACGCGTCGAGGTACGTTCATCCATCTTAGTAAGTAAACGCTCACTTACCTAGGAGTCCGACCATGCCGCCCATGGAGATCATCCGTCTCGTCCTCGTCTTCGCGCATATAGTGGGCCTCGCCGCTGTCATCGGCTCGTACATCCTCCAGATGCCCTGGAAACGCGGGTTCGACTTCCTGCCGCTCGTGATCGGCTCGACGGTGGCGCTGGTCACCGGGCTCGCGCTTGTCGCCGTCCGTGAGGTGTCGGACCTCGAAGTGGACCGGTGGAAGATCGTCGCGAAGCTCGCGGTGGCACTCGTGGTGCTGACTCTGTCGATCGTCGGCTTGGTGCGTTCCCGACGGCTCCAGCGCCGAGGCGATGACGATGGCGGACTCAAGCCGCTTCTGATCGGCGCCGGCGTGCTGGCCATGGGGAACGTCGCCATAGCGCTGTTCTGGCGTTGATCTCCCGGTGGCGCGATCGGTCACCCTGCGACCGACGACGACGAGTCGGCCGCCGGCCTCCTGGGAGCGAGTACCGCGAGGTCTGAGGACTCCAGATTCCCCGCGGCGCGAGCCCGCGCCTACCGACTGACGCGGCTCAGCGCCGCGGCAGCACGTCGTCGAGGTGGGCGTCGAGGTGGGCGGCGACATCCACCGCGTCGCGGTCGTAGAGCCACTGGTACTGCAGCCCGTCCCACAGCGCGGTGAGCCAGACCGCCTCGAACTCGGGATCGCGGTGGGCCGGCAGATCGCCGTCCTCCTGAGCCGCGCGGAACAGCGCCGCGAAGTGGTCGACGACCCCGCGGAAGCGTTCTTCGAAGTACGCATGCGCCGCGTGATCAGCCGGGACGGCCTCGCACGAGAGCACGGCGTACACCTCGATGAGCCCCGGCGCCTTCGCGGCGTTCTCCGTCGCCCCGCGAGAGAGGGCTCGCAGCTCGTCGGCCGCGCGGTCGGCGGGCGTGTACGAGTCGCGCGACTCGATGAGGCGATCGCGGTGGCTGAGCACGGCGCTGAGGAGTTCCTCCTTCGAGCCGTAATAGTGCAGCAGCGTCGATTTCGAGACGCCGACGCGCTCCGCGATGTCGCGGAGGCTGGTGTCGCCGTACCCTTCCTCGGCGAAGAGCGCGGTCGCGCCGTCGAGGATGAGTCCACGGCGCTCGCGTCCGACCCGGTAACCCAGCGGCGATTCCATGGCTGCCGGCATGAACGACGGCATCGACGGCACCGGTGCGGGGGTGCCGGTCGGCCCTGCCTCGTCGGGCTCGCGCCAGCCGACGGGCAGGGCCAGTGACCCCTCGTGAGTCTCCAGCGCCTCGACGATGTCGACGCGGTCGGGCAGGTACTGCGCCAGCAGCTGCAGTCCGTCCCAGGCGGCCGCGACGCGCACCGCCTCGCCCGCCGGGTCGCGGTCGGCGGCGACCGTGTCCTGCGCGATGGCTTCCTCGATCACGTCGGTCGACTGGTCTCGCAGGCGCGCATAGCGATCGCGCATGATCCGGTGCGCGGGATGACGGGGAGTGGAGGCCTCGCCCGTGAGCGCCGCGAACAGCGCGAGATAGCCGGGCACTGTCTCGTTGCGCCGTGCCACTTCGCTGTACGCGAGGGTCCCCGGGTCTTCGGAGGCCATCCGCTCGAGCAGCTCCAGCTCGTTGTCGCGCTCGAAGAGATCCACGACGGCGGCGAGCACCTCGTCCTTGGTGGCGAAATGGCGGAGGAGTCCCGGGTGGCTGATGCCGGCGGCGGCAGCCACATCGCGGAGCGAGGTGGCGCGGTACCCGCGGGTCACGAAGGCATCGTGCGCGGCGGCCACGATGGCGGCTCGCGTGCGCTCGGTGCGCGCGGTGCGGATGGCGCCCGGCGCCGCAGTGGTGGTCACGTGGTGGCACCGCCTCTCCGCGTCTGTCCGATGCCCATCCATCCTACCGCCGGGGCCTTACCAATCGGTCTGGTTTCAGTTACCAATCGGTCGGGATTCATGTATCGTCGTGCAGTGACGCGCGTCGGAGCCGACGCGCGCCGCACCCGAGAAAGGACTCCGATGACAGAGCTGTCGCCCGCCGCGACGATCGCGGCCGCCGGCACGACCGGCTTCAAGGCCCCCGGCACCACGCCCGACAAGACCCCGCGCGGTTACACACCCGGCCTTGCCGCCGTCAACTTCGGCGTCTATCTCGCACTGCTCACGCCGGTGCTCGTGTCCATGGCCTTCAAGGTGCAGCACATCACCGCGACGCCCGAAGAGGCCACGGCGCAGCTCGGCCTGATCATGGGTGTCGGCGCGCTGTTCGCCCTCATCGCGAACCCGCTCGCAGGCCGCCTCTCCGACCGCACGACGTCGCGCTTCGGCATGCGCCGGCCCTGGATCCTCGGCGGCACGCTCGTCGGACTCGGCGGGTTCGCGCTCATCGGAGTCGCGAACTCGGTGTGGGTCGTCCTCATCGCCTGGTGCCTCGTGCAGACCTCGACGAACGCGGTCCTCGCGGCGGCGAACGCGACGCTGCCCGACCAGGTGCCGGTCAGCGGCCGCGGCAAGGTGTCGGGCATCATCGGGCTCACAACGCCCCTCGGCATCCTCGCGGGCTCGTTCCTGGTGAACTTCCTGTCGGACGACTTCGCGCGCTTCGTGGTGCCGGCCGCCATCGCCACCGTGCTCTCGGTGCTGTTCGTTCTCGTCCTGAAGGACCGCCGCCTCGACGAGAAGCCCGCCCAGAAGTTCACAGTCGGGCAGTTCTTCGGCTCGTTCGTCTTCAACCCGCGCAAGCACCCCGACTTCGGCTGGACCTGGCTCACCAAGTTCCTCGTCATGTTCGGCTACGCCGGCATCGCCACGTTCCTGCCCTTCTACCTCACCGAGAAGTTCGGTCTCGACGAGCAGACCGCGATCTCGACGATCCTCATCGCCAACCTCGCCTCCATGCTCGCCATGGCGATCTCGGGCCCGCTCGGCGGCGTGCTGTCCGACAAGATCGGCAAGCGCCGCCCGTTCGTCGCCATCGCCGGGGTCATCATGGTCGTCGGTCTCGTGACCCTCGCGTTCGCGCCGAGCGTCGCGGTGGTGCTCATCGCCCAGGCGATCATCGGCCTCGGCGCCGGCTCGTTCATGTCGGTCGACCTCGCCCTCGCGACCGAGGTGCTGCCGAACCCCGATGACACCGCGAAGGACCTCGGCGTGCTCAACATCGCCAACGCGCTTCCGCAGTCGATCGCGCCGGCCATCGCTCCCGGCATCATCGCGATCGGCGCCACCACGCCGCTCGGCGGCTACACCACGTATTACCTCTTCGGCGCGCTCGTCGCCCTCGCCGGCGCCGTGCTCGTCTACCGCATCAAGGGAGTGAAGTGATGACCGACACCACCACAACGGATGCCGCGACCTCGGCCGTTGCCGACCGCCCGTGGCTCGACGCGAGCCTGCCCGTCGCCGAGCGCGTCGAGCTGCTGCTGGCAGAGATGACGCTGGAGGAGAAGGCGGGCCTCCTCTTCCAGACCATGATCACGATGGGCGAGGACGGCGAGCTCGCCGAGGCCGACCCGGTGTTCGGTCTGCCGTCGAACCGCGAGTACGTGCTCCAGAAGGGCATGACGCACTTCAACCTGCTCGGCGTCGCCCCTACCGCGGGTGCGATCGCCCACTGGCACAACAAGCTGCAGGAGCTCGCGGCATCCACTCGACTCGGCATCCCCGTGACGATCTCCACCGATCCGCGCCACTCGTTCACCGAGAACCCGGGTGCGGCGATGCTCGCGGGGCCGTTCTCGCAGTGGCCTGACGCGCTGGGCCTCGCCGCGACGCGCGACGCGGCGCTCGTCGAGCGGTTCGGCGACATCGCGCGCCAGGAGTACACCGCGGTCGGCATCCGCGTCGCACTGCACCCGCAGGTCGACCTCGCGACCGAGCCTCGCTGGGCGCGGGCGCTCCAGACCTTCGGCGAGGACGCGGAGCTGTCGGGCGAACTCGGCGCCGCGTACATCCGCGGGTTCCAGAACGGCGAGTCGTTCGGTCCGGGCGCGGTCTCGGCCATGGTCAAGCACTTCCCCGGTGGCGGTCCGCAGAAGGACGGCGAAGACCCGCACTTCGCCTACGGGCGCGAGCAGGTCTACCCGGGCGGACAGTTCGAGCTGCACCTCAAGCCGTTCGAGGCGGCCTTCGAGGCCGGCGTCCGCCAGGTCATGCCGTACTACGGTATGCCGGTCGGCACCGAGTACGAAGAGGTCGGCTTCGGCTTCAACAAGTCGGTGCTCACCGGCCTGCTGCGCGAGCGCTACGGCTTCGACGGCATCGTGTGCACGGACTGGGGCCTCGTCAACGACGCCGCGATCTTCGGCCAGCCGTTCCCCGCCCGCGCGTGGGGTGTCGAGCACCTCACTCCGGCCGAGCGCATGGAGAAGATCCTGGATGCCGGCGCCGACCAGTTCGGCGGCGAAGCGTGCCCCGAGCTCGTGGTCGAGCTGGTGGGCGAGGGCCGCATCGCCGAGGACCGCCTCGATGTCTCGGCGCGCCGCCTGCTGCGCGAGAAGTTCCTCCTCGGCCTGTTCGAGAACCCGTACGTCGACGCCGGAGCGGCCGACGCGATCGTGGGCTCGGCCGAGTTCCGTGCCGAGGGCGATGCCGCGCAGCGCGCGTCGATCACCGTGCTGGCCAACCGCGACGCGGCGCTGCCGTTCGCGCGCGGGGCGAAGCTGTACGTCGAGGGCATCGCCCCCGAGGCGGCCGCGGCCTACGGGCAGGTCGTCGCGTCGCCCGCCGAGGCGGATGTCGCGATCCTGCGCCTGCAGGCGCCGTTCGAGCAGCGCGAGACGATGTTCGAGAACTTCTTCCACGCAGGTTCGCTCGAGTTCCCCGCCGAGCTGCTCGCACACATCGCGGAGGTCGCCGCGGCGGTGCCGACAGTGGTCGACGTGTTCCTCGATCGCCCCGCGATCCTCGGCCCCGTGGTCGAGACCGCGCACGCGGTCGTCGGCAACTGGGGTGCGAGCGCCACGGCGCTGCTCGACGTGCTGAGCGGCGCCGCACCCGCACAGGGCAAGCTGCCGTTCGACATCCCCTCGTCGATGGCGGCGGTCGAGGCCTCGCGCCCCGACGTGCCGTTCGACACCGCCGAGCCGCTGTTCCGCTTCGGGCACGGGCTGTCGCTCTGAGCCGCTGAGACGGATGCCGCGCCGCGACCTTGCGGCGCAGCATCCGTGGGCCATCTTCAGGCGTTCCGGTCCCGCGACCGCGGGCACTCGGCTCACAGCTCCTGGAAGAAGTAGTACGCCCGCTCATCGGTCTGCGGGTCGGACCCGTGAAAGCCGTGGTGTTCGTAGAAGCGCTGCGCATCGACGTCGCCCTCGTCGACGTTGATCTCGATGGCCGACACCCCGTCTCGGCGGCAGTCGGCGACCAGGCGCGCCACGATCGCTCCGCCGATACCCGCCCCGCGCGCCTCGGGCGCGACGTACATCTCGTCGAGCAGGGCCACCGGTCCCGGGTACCAGACGTTGGGGCGCAGCGTCACGAGCGCGACGCCGCGCGCGGGCTCTCCGCCCAGCAGTGCGAACGTCTGCGGCCCGGCGAGCAGGCAGCGCAGGCGCTCGGCCAGCACGACCGGACCCGGGGAGTCGGTGTCGAACTCCGTGTTGAAATCATGCAGCAGCCTCGCGACGCGCTCGGCGTCGTCGACCGTGGCCCTGCGCACCTCTGCGGACGCCATGGCTCCACGGTAGACAGCGGTCCGCAGCCGCGCCACCGGCAGCGCCGCCCGATCCGGAAGGCGCCGGTCGCGCGCTTCGTGTGCACTCGCCGAGCGCACACGCCGTTCGCGCGCGTGACATGTGCACTCGGCGAGTGCACATGAACTCGACGGCGCGGGTCGCGGCGACGGCCGACGAACAGCCCGTGCACTTAGGCTGGGCGCGACGGGCGACGGCGCCCGCACCGGGAGCGAGCGTGGCCACGAGCAACATCGAGATCGCACAGCAGGCAGACCTCTGGCCGATCGGGAGGATCGCCGAGGATCTCGGCATCCCCGACGACGAGTTGGAGCCGTACGGCCGCTACAAGGCGAAGGTGTCCCTGCGGCACCTGCGGACTCTTCGCGACAGACCCCGCGGGCGGCTTGTGCTGATGACGGCGGTGTCGCCGACGCCGGCCGGTGAGGGCAAGACCACGACCACCGTCGGGCTCGGCGACGCGCTCAGACGTATCGGCGAACGGGCCATGATCTGCCTGCGCGAGCCCGCGCTCGGGCCGGTGTTCGGCATGAAGGGCGGTGCCGCCGGCGGCGGGTACGCGCAGGTCGTGCCCATGGAAGACATCAACCTCCACTTCACCGGAGACTTCTCGGCGATCGGCATCGCGACGAACCTGCTCGCCGCGCTCATCGACAACCACGTGCACCACGGCAACGCGCTGGGCATCGATGTGCGCCGGGTGACCTGGCGGCGCGTGCTCGACGTCAACGACCGTGCCCTCCGCGACGCCGTGATCGGCCTCGGCGGGCCGTCGAACGGCTACCCCCGAGAGGACGGCTTCGACATCGTCGTGGCGAGCGAGGTGATGGCCATCTTCTGCCTCGCCACCGACCTCGCCGACCTCAAGGAGCGTCTCGGCGAGATCGTGGTCGCGTACACCCGAGACCGTACGCCGGTGCGCGCTCGCGACCTCAGCGCGCACGGTGCGATGGCGGCGATCCTTCGTGATGCGCTCGCCCCCAACCTCGTCCAGACGCTCGAGCACACGCCGGCGTTCGTGCACGGCGGGCCGTTCGCCAACATCGCGCACGGCTGCAACTCGTACCTCGCCACGGACTCCGCGCTGCGCATGGCCGACTACGTCGTCACCGAGGCGGGGTTCGGCGCCGATCTCGGCGCGGAGAAGTTCGTCGACATCCTGTGCCGCACGACCGGCCTCCGGCCCGACGTGGCCGTCGTCGTCGCGACCGTGCGCGCGATGAAGTACCACGGCGGTGTGGAGGTCGCCGACCTGCCGCACGAGAACGTCGCGGCGCTCGAGCACGGTACGGCCAACCTGGTGCGGCACCTGAAGACCATCCGCGAGACGTGGGGGATCCCGGCGGTCGTCGCGATCAACCATCGCGCGGAAGACACGGATGCCGAGATCGCGGCGCTGGTCGCCGCGTCGGAGGCCGTCGGGGTCACGGCCGTGGTTGCGAAGCACTTCGCCGAGGGCGGCGCGGGCGCCGAGAGCCTCGCGCGCGAGGTCGTGCGGCTCTGCGGTGCCCCGGATGCAGCTCGGGGGCCGGATGCGGCGCAGGGACCGGATGCGGCTTCGGGCGCTGCGGCTTCGGGCGTGGGTACGGCTCGGGGCGCGGATGCGGCTTCGGGCGCTGATGCGGCTCCGGGCGTGGGTACGGCTCGGGGCGCGGATGCGGCTCCGAGCCCTGATGCGGCTCCGGGCGTGGGTACGGCCCAGGAAGCCGGGGGCCTCCGCTTCACCTACCCCGACGATGCGACGCTGTGGCACAAGATGAGCGCGATCGCGACACGCATCTACGGAGCCTCGGAGGTGACGGCCTCGACGGCGGTGCGGGCTCAGATCAAGCGCCTGCAGGACGACGGGTACGGCGGCTATCCGGTGTGCGTCGCGAAGACCCAGTACTCGTTCTCGACCGACCCGAAGCTGCGCGGTGCGCCGACCGGACACGCCGTCGACGTCCGCGAGGTGCGCCTCGCCGCCGGCGCGCGCTTCGTGGTGATGGTCTGCGGCGACATCATGACGATGCCCGGCCTGCCCGCGGTTCCGGCCGCCAACACGATCGATGTCGACGACGACGGACGCATCGTCGGGCTCTTCTGACCGTCGCGAGCTTTCCTCAATTGAGGATCTGTGCCGAAATGCGGAGCGCGCGGCGGCGTGTCGCTCCTCATCCCGGCTCTGCTCCTCATTTGAGGAACGCGCGTACCACCCGCGGCAACCGCCGCAGGCGGCGGGCGTCACGCCGGCGGGAACGTCCGCACGCGGTCGACCCGCAGCACGTGGGGGAGCGCAGCGAGGTCGCGTGTGCCGTCCGCGCGGGCGGTCCTCAGTTGAGGATCTCTGCCGAGCTGCGGAGCGGGCATCGGCGTGTCGCTCCTCATCCCGGCTCTGCTCCTCATTTGAGGAACGCGCGTACCACCCGCGGCAACCGCCGCCGGCGGCGGGCGTCACGCCGGCGGGAACGTCCGCACGCGGTCGACCCGCAGCACGTGGGGGAGCGCAGCGAGGTCGCGTGTGCCGTCCGCGCGGGGGAACTCGTAGACGTCGAGCATGAGCTGCATCGGGTAGTCGATCGTCTGGTTCACGGTCTTCACCCACCGATGGTCGATGAAGAAGCGCAGCCCGTCCGGTGTCCACTCCACGGCGTAGTCGTGGAAGCCGGTGAGGTCGCCGTCGACACGGACCTTCTCGAAGTCCTGGTGCAGACGCGGATCGTCCTGAGCCTTCACGCCGACACCGACCCAGCCGCCGTCGTCGTCGATCTCGGATCCGAAGATCTCGGCGACGCAGATCTCGCCGCAGTCGTCGGGCCGCTCCTCGAACCCGATCGGCCAGAAGGCGACCATCGCGTCGGGATGCCGCACCGCGGCCATCCGCACCTCGATCACGCCGTAGTGCGGAAGATGCAGGCGGCGCTCGGGCTGCGCCTCGCGCACGACGAGTCCGTCGCGGAAGCGGTGCTGCCCGATCGAACCGCCCAATGGTCCCGAGAACTGGCCGGTCTGCAGGTGCGACACGCGGTTCCCGCCGTCGAACTCCGGCGACCACGCGGGCGTGTCCGCGTCGATGCGCAGCTCGAGCCCTTCCGGAGCCACCGAGTACCGTGCCGCGGTCCGCTCGCGCGTCGACCAGTGCGCGAGGTAGTAGGGCCACCACACCTTCTCGTCGAGCACGCCTTCGTCGAACCGCTCGTCGAGGTCGGGCTCGCGGCTGTCGAGGTCGAGGGGCGCCATGTCGAGCACCCAGGCGTTGAACGTGAGTTCCGAGCCGCGCCACGGCATGCTCCCCGACCCGCGATGCGCGAATCCGGCGGTGCGGCACAGCGCGTTGGACGGGGGATTGTCGACGCCCGGGTAGGCGACCAGCAGATCGCGCTCGCCCCGGGCGGCGACCAGCCGGATGACGAGCAGCAGCGCCGCGCGGGCGATGCCCCGCCCCTGCCACTCGGGGAAGACGTGCCATCCCGTCTCCCACGCCGGCGTGCCCTCGTGCTCGACCTGCCAGTACCCGATACCGCCGACGGGCGTGCCGTCGAGCTCGATCCGGTACATCGCGGCTTCGCCCGCCGCCCCGAGCCGCAGGTAGCGCTGCTGTCGCTCCTCGAGCTGCGCCGGCGTCTCGGGCCCGCCCAGGTGGGCCGTCATCTCGGGCGTGTTGGCGCGCTCCAGCAGCGGCAGGTCTGCGGGACCCCACGGTGCGAGCGTCACGGCTGCGTTCATCGCGCCCATTGTGCGCCGTCTCCCCGACACCGCACCACCCGTGCGTGTCCGCGGCGCCGGCTCACCGGCATCCTCGGCTCAGCGGTCGGTGACGAGGATCGTGTTGCCGTCGGGATCTGTCGCGGTGAAGAACAGACAGCGGTCCGGGTCGCCCAGCACGTCGGTCGGGTGCGCGCCGAGCCGGGCGAGCCGCTCGTGCACCGACGCGAGGTCGTCGACGCGGAAGTTGCACGTCGCCCACGGCAGACCGGGCTCGACGTGGATGCCGCTCTTCGGGCCCATCAGCGTCACCTGGCCGTGCGAGCCTGCGAGCACACTCGAGACGTCGGTCTCCTCGCCGATGCCGAGGCCGAAGGCATCGGCATACCAGTGCGCCCCCGCGCGCGGGTCGTGGACCGGGATGAACGCGGTCGTGATGGCCGTCGGCGGTGGCGTCATGGCGATGAGCCTACGACCGTCCACCGCCCTCGAACAGGCGGTGAACGCGCCCACCTGTGCCTCTCGCACAACGCGGCGTCGCCCCGTCTTGGACAGCTGTTGTGGACATCCACCAGTCGCTTTGAGCAGGGCTTGTGGGAGTCCTACGGTCGAGGTGACCTTCCTTCTCTCCATCGCACCGAGAGGTGATGCACATGGCCGACGCCGCCGTCCGCACCAAGAAGCCCGCCACCAGCAAGCGCACGCCTGCCGGTGGCGCCCCGACCGCCCCGCACACGGCGGCCGAGGCATCCGATCCCCGCATAGACATCGCCGCTGTCACCGACCTCCTCCTCGGCACATGGGGCGACACCCGCCGTGAGGCCCGCGAGATGATCAAGGACCCCGCCTTCTGGCGCATCGACGGGCAGCCGATGCCCGAGCACCGGGAGCGCGTGCTGACGCAGCTGCACCTGCTGGTCGAGCACGGCGGCTCGCGCCGCGCCTTCCCCGAGGAGTACGGCGGCCTGAACGACAACGGGGCGAACCTCGCGGGCTTCCAGGAGCTCGTGCTCGCCGACCCCAGCCTGCAGATCAAGTCCGGTGTTCAGTGGGGCCTCTTCGGCTCGGCGATCTTCCAGCTCGGCACCCAGAAGCACCACGAGGCGTGGCTGCCGGGCGTCATCGACGTGAGCCTGCCGGGTGCGTTCGCGATGACCGAGACCGGGCACGGATCGGATGTCGCCGCCATCGGCACGACCGCGACCTACGACGCCGACACCGAGGAGTTCGTGATCCACACGCCGTTCCGCGGCGCGTACAAGGACTACCTCGGCAATGCCGCGCTGCACGGCAAGGCGGCGACCGTCTTCGCGCAGCTCATCACCGGCGGCGTCAACTACGGCGTGCACTGCTTCTTCGTGCCGATCCGCGATGACGAGGGCAGCATGCTGCCCGGCATCATCAGCGAGGACGACGGCGTCAAGGGCGGCCTCAACGGCATCGACAACGGCCGGCTCGCGTTCGACCAGGTGCGCGTCCCGCGCTTCAACCTGCTCGACCGCTACGGCCAGGTCGCCGCGGACGGCTCGTACACGTCCGACATCCCGAGCCCCGGTCGCCGCTTCTTCACGATGCTCGGGGCGCTGGTGCAGGGGCGCGTCTCGCTCGACGGCGCAGCGACCACCGGCACCGCCCTCGCCCTGCACATCGCGCTGACGTACGCGAACCAGCGCCGCCAGTTCGACTCGGGCGCCGGTACCGAAGAGGTCGTGCTGCTGGACTACGGCAAGCACCAGCGGCGCCTGCTGCCCCTCCTCGCGCAGAACTACGCGCAGTTCTTCAGCCACGACGAGCTGCTGCGGAAGTTCGACGCGGTCTTCTCGGGGCGCACCGACACCTCCGACGAGCGCGAGGATCTCGAGACCCTCGCGGCGGCACTGAAGCCGCTCAGCACGTGGAATGCGCTCAGCACCATCCAGGAGGCCCGTGAGGCGTGCGGCGGCTCGGGCTTCCTCGCCGAGAACCGCCTGGTCGGCCTGCATCAGGACCTCGACGTCTACGTCACCTTCGAGGGCGACAACAACGTCCTGCTCCAGCTGGTCGGCAAGCGCCTCCTGTCGGACTACGCCAAGCAGTTCAAGGGGGCGGATGCCGCGAAGCTGGCCCGCTTCGCCGTCGGCCAGACCGCCGGCAAGCTGTTCCACGGCGCGGGCCTGCGTCAGCTCGGCCAGGCCGTCGCCGACTTCGGCTCGACGGCACGCTCGGTGGAGCTGGGCCTGCGCGAGGACCAGCAGCACGAGTTGCTCGCCGGTCGCGTGCAGCGGATGGTCGCCGATGTCGCCGCGGCGCTGCGCCCGGCGTCCAAGCTGTCGCCGGCAGAGGCCGCGGCCCTGTTCAACAGCCACCAGGCCGAGCTCATCGAGGCGGCTCGCGCCCACGCCGAGCTGCTGCAGTGGGAGGCGTTCACGGACGGGGTCAACCGCGTCTCCGACGAAGGCACCACGCAGGTGCTGACCTGGCTGCGCGATCTGTTCGGGATGCACCTGATCGAGAAGCACCTCGCCTGGTACCTCGTCAGCGGGCGTCTGTCGGCGCAGCGTGCGGCCTCCGTCTCCCGCTACATCGACCGCCTCTGCGCGCGGCTCCGCCCCCACGCGCAGGACCTGGTCGACGCCTACGGCTTCGCGCCCGAGCACGTGCGGGCGCCCATCGCGTCGGGTGCCGAGCGCGCCCGTCAGGACGAGGCCCGCGAATACTACCGCGCGCTCGCCGCGTCGGGCAAGGCGCCGGTGTCGGAGAAGTCGCTCAAGAAGAAGTGACCGCGGGGTTGCCGCCCGCGAAGGTCACGGAACGGTAACGATGCGCGGAAGGGTGTCCGGAATCGCGGGGTTCCGGACATATTCCGTCTGAAGGCGGCTTCCGAGTCGTCGCCGTCGTCGACGGCTGTGCCCGCGGCATCCGGCGTGTCCTCTCGGGTTCGGGGCGCACGGCGAACGTTCGGGGCGTGCGCCGTGCGCCCCAACTGCGCGCGGTGCGCCCCAAACCCGGAAGTGGACGGATGCGGCGACCCTGTCCGGGTCAGGCGGCCCAGCCGCACATGCCGCACTCGCCGGTCGCCGACACCTCGACGAAGCAGTTCGGGCACATCGCGCGCACGCGGTCGGGGATCGTGGGCTTCGAGACGCGGCGCTCGGCTGCAGGACGCGATGCAGGTCGCCCGGTTCCGCGCGCCGGGGCGACGGATGCCGCAGCCGGCGGCCGCTGGATGACCGGGCGGTGCTCCGCGCAGTAGAACCGCACGTAGCCGTCGTGGTTCTTCGGGTGCCGGTGCTTGTACGCCCAGAGTTCGGTGCGCTCCCGCGGTTCGGAGTCCGCGCCGCACGTGAAGCACCGCGTCGGCTCCCCGGGCACGACGTCGGCGACCAGCACGAGAGTGTCGAAGGGGATGGCGTCCCGCCAGTCCGACGAAGCGACGATCTTCATGGCGTTTCCTCCCAGCGCGGGCCCGGCAGAGGCCCGACATTCCACGGTAAGCGACGGGGGAGGCATCCGGCGACCGAAGGTGCGACCTCCACATGAAGGTTGGGGGATGCCGTCCATCGGCCTCTTCGCTGCCGACCGGGCGTCGGCGCCCGCGCATAGTCTGACCGGGTGAGCATCGACGTCCGCCTCGGAGCCGACGGCCGCGCGCGCTGCGCGTGGGTCGGCGACGACCTCGAGTACGCCCGCTACCACGACGAGGAGTGGGGCGTGCCGCTGCACGGCGACCGGGCGCTCTTCGAGAAGATGAGCCTCGAAGGCTTCCAGGCCGGCCTCTCGTGGATCACGATCCTGCGCAAGCGTCCGCGCTTCCGTGAGGTGTTCGCCGGCTTCGAGCCCGAGACCGTGGCGGCGTTCGGCGACGACGACATCGCGCGACTGATGACGGATGCCGGCATCATCCGCAATCGCGCCAAGATCGAGGCCACGATCTCCAACGCACGGCTCGTGCTCGACCTCGAACCGGGTGAGCTCGACGCATTCATGTGGTCGTTCGCGCCGGCATCCCACCGTCGCCCGGCGACGTTCGCCGAGGTGCCCGCCACCACTCCCGCGTCGGACGCTCTGAGCAAGGCCCTGCGCAAGCGCGGCTTCCGGTTCGTCGGACCGACGACGATGTACGCGCTGATGCAGTCCGCCGGCATGGTCGACGACCACGTCGACGGCTGCTGGCGGGTGATTTCGTAGAAACGGATAGTCTATCCGTTTCGGGTGTACGCTGGAGGCATGAGCCCCCGAGCCGACGCCGTTCGCAGCCGTGAGCGCATCCTCGAGGTCGCGCGCGGACGCGACGCCCGCACCCTCCGTCTCAATGACATCGCCCGTGATGCCGGCGTCGGGATCGGCACCGTCTACCGCCACTTCCCGACCGTCCGGGCCCTGATCGAGGCTCTCAGCGTCGAAACCCTGATGCGGCTGGGCGCCGCCGCAGACCGCGCTGTCGCCGAGCCCGATGCGCACGCGGCGTTCCGGGGATTCCTCGAAGACGCGCTCACGCTGCAGCTGCAGGACAGCGGCCTCGAGACCGTGCTCACGGACCTCGCCCTCACCGACCCCGACCTGCACGACGAATGCACCGTCGCGCGAGGCAAGGTCTTCACGGGGTACGACGCGGTGCTCTCGCGCGCGCAGCGGGACGGCGTGGTGCGCCGCGACCTCTCGGTCGCCCAGCTTCAGCGCCTGATCTGCGGGGTCGAGCACGCCGTGCGTCTCGGCGCTCCTGCCGATCGCGACCTGCTGCTCGACATCCTGCTCTCGGGCATGCGCCCGGCAGCCCTCGACTCACCGGCCGCGACCACGGCCGCGCCGATCCGCCGCAGCGCGGCCATCGGCTGAAAGGACCCCATGGACTACGGACACTCCCTCGAATTCGGCGCCTTCATCACCCCCGCGGCCGCGACCCCCGAAGCCCCGGTGCTGCTGTCGCAGGTGGCCGAGGCATCCGGGCTCGATCTCGTCACCTTCCAGGACCACCCGTATCAGCCGGCGTTCCTCGACACGTGGACGCTCATGTCGTTCGTCGCGGCGCGCACCGACTCGATCCGGATCGCGCCGAACGTGCTCAATGTGCCGCTGCGCCCGCCCGCCGTCGTGGCGCGTGCGGCGGCGAGCATCGACCTGCTCTCGGGCGGGCGTTTCGACCTCGCGCTCGGCGCCGGCGGCTTCTGGGATGCCATCGAGGCCATGGGAGGCACGCGCCTCACTCCCGGTCAGGCGGTGACGGCCCTCGAAGAGGCGATCGACGTGATCCGGGCGCTCTGGCGCACCGACGAGAGGGGCGGCGTCTTCACCGACGGCCGGTACCACCGGGTGCACGGGGCGAAGCGCGGCCCGCGGCCCGCGCACGACATCCCGATCCACATCGGGGCGTACAAGCCGCGCATGCTGGCGCTGACCGGCCGCAAGGGCGACGGCTGGCTGCCCTCGCTCGGCTACATGCAGCCCGGCGACCTCGCCAAGGGGAACGCCGCCATCGACGAAGCCGCGCAGTCCGTCGGCCGTGATCCGCGCGAGATCCGGCGCCTGCTGAACGTCGGGCAGCTCGCCGCCGACCCCCGGGAGTTCGCCGAGCGTCTCGCGCGCCTCGCGCTCGAGGACGGCATCGGCACCTTCATCCTCGCGGGCGACGACCCGAACCTGCTGCAGCGCTTCGGGGAGGACGTGGCGCCGGCGGTCCGCGAGCTCGTGGCGGTGGAACGCGGCACCCGTGGCGTCTCGGCGGCGCCGGTGCGGTCGTCGGCTGCGCTCGCCGCCCGCCGTGACGGCATCGCGTACGACGACGTTCCGGCAGGACTGACGGCCATCGAGCCCGGCGACTTCGACTACGGCGACGTGCGCGCGACCTACATGCGCGGCGGCGCACCGGGCCTCGTGCTGCAGCCGGCCTCGCCGCAGCAGGTCGGGCAGGCGATCGCCTTCGCGCGGCGGCATCCCGAACTGCCGCTCTCGGTCCGCAGCGGCGGCCACGGCATCAGCGGCCGCAGCACGAACGACGGCGGCATCGTGATCGACCTCCGGCGGCTCGATGGGATCGAGGTGCTCGACGCCGAGCGGCGTCTCGTGCGGATCGGACCCGGCGCGCGCTGGGCGCAGGTCGCCGCGGTGCTGGGCGAGCGCGGCTGGGCGCTGACCTCGGGCGACTACGGCGGTGTGGGCGTCGGCGGGCTCGCCACCGCGGGGGGCATCGGCCTGCTCGCGCGCGAGCACGGTCTCACCATCGACCACCTGCGGGCGGCCGAGGTGGTGCTCGCCGACGGCTCGATCGTGCGGACGGACGCCTCGACCCACCCCGAGCTGTTCTGGGCCGTCCGGGGCGCCGGCGCCAACGTGGGCGTCGTCACCGCCTTCGAGTTCGAGGTCGACGAGGTCGGTCAGGTGGGTTACGCGCAGCTCGCGTTCCAGGTCGACGACGTCGCGGCGTTCCTCGAGGGCTACGGCCGCATCGTGGAGTCGTCGCCCCGCGATCTCACGCTGTTCCTGCTGACCGGCGGCCCCCGACCGGGGCAGCCGCAGGTGGTGCAGCTGTACGGCGTGGTCGACTCCGACGATCCCGACACGATCATCGCCCGCCTGCAGCCGTTCGCCGAACTCGCCCCGCTCGTGCAGCAGTCGGTGCAGCTGACGACGTACGCGCAGATCATGGCGAACGCCGACCTCGGCCCGCAGCACGGGGCCGGCGAGCCGCACTCGCGCTCCGGGCTGATCGAGCACGTCACGCCGGCCTTCGCCGCGGCGGCGGCACGGATGCTGGAATCCGGCGCCGTGCCGTTCTTCCAGCTGCGCGCGGTCGGCGGGGCGGTGGCCGACGTCGCCGAGGACGCGACCGCCTACGCGCACCGCGCGGCGAACTTCTCGGTGGCGGCGCTCGGATCCCACCCGGACCGCCTCGACGCCCAGTGGCGCGCGCTCGCCGCGCACGTGGACGGCATGTACCTGAGCTTCGACTCGTCCGAGCGGCCGGAGCGGATCGCCGAGGCCTTCCCGCCCGCGACGCTCGCTCGCCTCCGGGCGATCAAGGCCGCGTACGACCCGGCCTGCGTCTTCCGCGACAACTTCGCGATCGAGCCGGCCGCCGACGCCGGCGACGCCGCCGCCGGCGACGCTGCGGAACCCGACGCGGCCTGAGTCGCGGCATCCGTCCTGGGTTCTCCGGGTTTGGGGCGCACGCCGTGCGTTTGGGGCGCACGGTGCGCGCCCCGAACGCTCGCGGTGCGCCCCAAACCCGGAAGGGAGCGAGGCCGCCCCAGCTGACGCAGGCCCCGCCGACGCATGCCCCCGCCGACGCGGCCGAGCCGCGGCATCCGTCCTGGATTCTCGGGGTGTGGGGCGCATGGCGTCCCCTTGGGGCGCATGCCGCGCGCCCCGAACGTTCGCGGTGCGCCCCAAACCCGGATAGGAGCCCGGCCGCCGGCACGCCGCGCGCCCCGAACGTTCGCGGTGCGCCCCAAACCCGGGGAGGGGGCTGGGGTAGGAAACGGATCGAGCAGGATTCAGGAAGCGCGGTGTCCGCATCGCCGGGCAGACTGTGGGCATGGCAGAGAACCCCCCTTCGCACGTCGCCGATTCGCACGAGGTCATCCGGGTCGTGGGTGCGCGCGAGAACAACCTCAAGAACGTGTCGGTCGAGATCCCGAAGCGCCGGCTCACGGTCTTCACGGGGGTGAGCGGGTCGGGCAAGTCGTCGCTGGTGTTCGGCACGATCGCGAACGAGTCGCAGCGGCTCATCAACGAGACCTACCCGACGTTCGTGCAGCAGTTCATGGGGCAGCTCAGCCGCCCAGAGGTCGACGCGCTCGAGAACGTCAGCCCCGCGATCATCGTCGACCAGGAGCGCATGGGCTCCAACGCGCGGTCCACCGTCGGCACCGCGACCGACGCGCACGCGATGCTGCGGCTGCTGTTCAGCCGCATCGGGCAGCCGCATGTGGGCTCTCCGCAGGCGTTCTCGTTCAACATCCCGTCTGTCTCGGGCGCCGGCGCGGTCACCTTCGAGAAGTCGGGCAAGAAGGTCAAGGAGCGCCGCTCGTTCGAGATCACCGGCGGCATGTGCCCGCGCTGCGAGGGCCTCGGCGAGGTGAGCGACGTCGACCTCGACGAGCTGTACGACAAGACCAAGTCGCTCGCCGAGGGTGCGATGACGGTGCCGGGCTACAACGTCGACGGCTGGATGGTGAAGGGGTTCACCGAGTCGGGCTTCGTCGATCCGGCCAAGCCCATCCAGGACTACACCGACCAGGAACGCGCGGACTTCCTCTACAAGGAGCCGACGAAGGTCAAGATCAACGGCATCAACATGACCTACGAGGGCCTCGTGCCGAAGATCACCAAGTCGTTCCTCCAGAAGGACCGCGACTCGCTGCAGCCGCACGTCCGCGCCTTCGTCGACCGCGCGGTGAAGTTCATGCCGTGTCCTGACTGCGGCGGCACGCGTCTCAACGAGGGCGCCCGGTCGTCGAAGATCAACGGGACCAGCATCGCGGATGCCGCGGCCATGCAGATCACGGATCTCGCGGCGTGGCTCGACACGGTGGACGACCCGTCCGTCGCGCCGCTGATGGTGGGCCTGCGTCAGACGATCGCGTCGTTCATCGACATCGGGCTCGGATACCTGTCGCTCGACCGATCGTCGGGCACGCTCTCGGGCGGCGAGGCGCAGCGCACCAAGATGATCCGGCACCTCGGCTCGGCGCTGACCGACATCAGCTACGTGTTCGACGAGCCGACGGCGGGCCTGCACCCGCACGACATCGAGCGCATGAACCGGCTGCTCAAGCTGCTGCGCGACAAGGGCAACACCGTGCTGGTCGTCGAGCACAAGCCCGAGGTGATCGAGATCGCCGACCACGTGGTCGATCTGGGGCCGGGCGCCGGTCGCGCGGGTGGCGAGGTGCAGTACGAGGGGGATGTCGCCGGCCTGCGCGCGTCCGGCACCATCACGGGCCGTCACCTCGACGACCGAGCGCGGCTCAAGGAGTCGACCCGCGACGCGAAGGGCGCGCTCGAGATCCGCGGCGCGACCCAGCACAACCTCAAAGAGGTCGACGTGGACGTGCCGCTCGGCATCCTGACCGTCGTCACCGGCGTCGCCGGCTCCGGCAAGTCGTCGCTCATCCACGGCAACGTGCCCGGCTTCGACGATGTCGTCGTGGTCGACCAGGCGCCGATCAAGGGCAACCGGCGCTCGAGTCCGGCCACGTATACCGGCATCCTCGACACCATCCGCTCGGCGTTCGCCAAGGCCAACGGGGTCAAGCCGGCGCTGTTCAGCGCCAACTCCGAAGGGGCGTGCCCCGCATGCCGCGGCCTCGGCGTGATCATCACCAACCTCGGCTTCACGCAGACCGTCGAGACGCTGTGCGAGCTGTGCGAAGGCTCGGGCTTCAGCGACGAGGTGCTGGAGTACACCCTCGACGGCAAGAACATCGCCGAGGTGCTCGCGATGTCGGCGACCGAGGCGGCCGCGTTCCTCGGCAAGGGCCCCGCGCACACCATCCTGGTGCGCATGATCGACGTGGGCCTCGGCTACCTGACCCTCGGCCAGGCGCTCAACACGCTGTCGGGCGGTGAGCGGCAGCGCCTCAAGCTCGCGATCTCGATGGCCAAGAAGGGTGCGATCTATGTGCTCGACGAGCCCACGACCGGACTGCACCTCGCCGACGTCCAGAACATGCTCGGCATGCTCGATCGCCTGGTCGAAGCCGGCAACAGCGTGATCGTGATCGAGCACCACCAGGCGGTCATGGCGCACGCCGACTGGATCATCGACATCGGGCCCGGCGCCGGCCACGACGGCGGGGCGATCGTGTTCGAGGGCACCCCGGCCGACCTGGTCGCGGGGGCCGACACGCTCACCGCTCAGCACCTGCGCGAGTATGTCGGCGCTCGCGAAGGCGTCGCCGCGTCCTGACGCGGCGAGGCGCCCCCGCCAGCGCATGCCGATCGATGGGTCTTTGTCCCCATCGATCGGCACCGTCCGGGCGGATACGATTCCGAGTTGGCACTACCTGTCTCATCGCACGGGATGGGCCGGGTTAGGCTGAACTGATCCCCCACGTCTTCGGTGAGCGCCGGACGCCCCACGTCCGGTCTCGACGCCACGGAGAGACACGACACCCCGCAGGAGGCCGAGGCTCGATGAGGTCCTCCGCATGGTTGCGCGCTCGTCCGCGTGCGCTCGCATCGGCGGGTGCGGTCACGGCCGCGGCCGTCACCCTCACGACGCTGGCCTTCGTGTACCAGGGCGTCCCGACCACCGAGGTCGACCTCCATGACGGCGGCGTCTGGGTCACGAAGCAGTCGAGCCTCATGGTCGGCCATTTCAACCACGAGTCGCAGGTGCTCGACGGCGGGCTGCGGACGACGAGCGATGACTACGACATCCTCCAGTCGGGCGGCACGGTCCTCCTCGTCGACAACGCCGGCTCCGCGGTCAGCGTTATCGATCCCGGCATGGTCGCGCTCGCAGGCGCGGCGAGCGTCCCGGGCGACGCGGAGGTCGCGCTCGGTGCCTCGACCGTCGCGATCCTCGACCGCGCGTCGGGCGATCTGTGGGTGCTGCCCGCCGAAAGCGCCGGCACCTTCCAGATCGAGGGCACCGACCCGACCGTCAACGTCGGAAAGGGCGCGGATGTCACCGTCGGCGTCGACGGCGTGGTCCACGCGGTCTCGTCCGACAGCTCCGAACTCGTCACCGTGCGGCTTGCGGCCGACGAGACGCCGGAGGAGCCGATCCGCAGCGCGCTGCCGGGTCTCGACGACAAGGCCGAGCTGTCGGTCACCGCGGTGGGCGACAAGCCGGTCGTGCTCGACGCCGCCACTGGCACCGTCATCGCGGACGGCCGCGCGACGGTCGTCGACGGCGGACGCAACGCGGTGCTGCAGCAGCCCTCCGCGTCATCGGATGCGGTGTCGCTCTCGACAGCGTCGACGTTCGTGCGCGTGCCGTTCGACGGCTCCGAGCCCACGACGGTGAAAGCCGGGGGCGAGGGTGCCCCCGCAGAGCCGGTCTGGCTCGACGGCTGCGGCTACGCCGCCTGGACCGGGTCGGGCCGGTTCGTGCGCGACTGCGCGGGCGACGGCGACGACCTCGCGGTCGACATCGACGGCATCGAGCCGACGTCGCTCTTGAAGTTCCGCGTCAACCGCGACGTCGTGGTGCTCAACGACGTCGTCGGCGGCGCCACGTGGATGGCCGTCGAAGATCTGCAGCGCGTCGACAACTGGGACGAGATCACCCCTCCCGAAGGCGAGACCGAGGACGACGAGCAGACCACCGAGGAGACCACCGAGACCGTCCTGCCGGAGCGGTCCGAGATCAACACGCCGCCCGACGCCAACGACGACGACCTCGGCGTCCGTCCGGGCCGCACCACCATCCTTCCCCTCCTGGACAACGACAGCGATCCCGATGGGGACGTGCTGACGACGCGGGTGCTCGACGGGGGTCCGTCGGTCGGCGACGTGCAGTCGATCGACAACGGCCGTGCGCTGCAGATCGCGGTGCCCGAGGACGCCTCGGGCACGACCTCTTTCAGCTACGAGGTGTCCGACGGCCGCGGCGGCACCGACACCGCGAAGGTGTCGCTCGCGGTGCACGGCTGGGACGTCAACGCGCCGCCGACCCAGAAACGTGTGACGACCGTCGCGGTCGAGGCCGGCGGAACCATCACCTACAACGTGCTGCCCGACTGGATCGACCCCGACGGTGACGACGTGTTCCTGAGTTCGGTCGTACCGGCGCAGGGCGATGAGGCGGACTTCACCTCGGACGGCCGCATCACCTACCGCGCGGTGGGTGGCACGCAGGGCCGCAAGGATGTCGAGATCTCGGTCTCCGACGGCTCCGATGCGACCGCAGGCACGGTGCGCTTCGACGTGCGGCCGGTCGGTTCGATCGATCCGGTCACGAACGCCGACTACGTCGCGGTGCGCGCGGGACAGACCGCCACGGTCTCGCCGCTGGCCAACGATGTCGGCGCGGGTCGCGAACCACTGCGACTGGCACGGGTCGATCCCGTGGCAGGGGCGGACACCGTGCCCGACTACGCGAACAAGACCTTCACGTTCCACTCCGCGACGCCCGGCACGTACTACGTGCAGTACCTGGTCGCCGAGGGTGCCGCCGGCATCCCCGGTATCGTTCGGGTCGACGTGATCCCCGAGGGCGAGACCGACCTGCCCCCGGTCGCGGTGCGCGACGTGGCGCTCCTGCCCAGCGGCGGTGAGGTGCTGGTCAACGTGCTGACCAACGATTCCGATCCCTCCGGCGGCATCCTGGTGGTGCAGTCCGTCACCGTCGAGCCGAACTCCGGCATCGCCGTCGCCGTGCTGAACCACGAGACGCTCCGCATCAGCGACCAGGCCGCCCTCTCGGAGCAGGTGCGCATCTCGTACCGCATCTCGAACGGCTCGCAGTCGGCCGAGGGGGATGTCATCGTCATTCCGATCCCGGCTCCCGCGCAGCTGCGCCCGCCGGTCGCGAACGACGACCAGGTCGTGGTGCGCGCCGGCGATGTGGTGACGATCCCGGTGCTCGACAACGACTACCACCCCAACGGCGACGCGATCCACGTCGCCCCGGATCTGATTCCGCCGCTGGTCGAGCCCGAGGACGGCGAGGTCTTCGTCTCGCAGGACACCGTGCGCTTCCGCGCCTCCGAGAAGCCGGGCACCGTCTACGCGACCTATGAGGCGGTCGACAGCACCGGGCAGAAGGATGCCGGCTACATCACCATCCAGGTGCTGCCGGTGAACGAAGAGACCAACGCCGCTCCCCGTCCGCACGACCTCACCGCGCGCGTGCTGGGCGGCACCCGGGTCCGTGTCGCGGTGCCGCTGGACGGCATCGACGCCGATGGCGACTCGGTCGAGCTGGTCGGCCTCGCGTCGTCGCCCGGCAAGGGTCGCGTCGTGGAGACGGGCCCGGACTACCTCGTCTACGAGGCGTTCGATGACACCGCCGGCGTGGACACCTTCACGTACCGCGTGCGGGACCGTCTGGGCGCCGAGGCCACGGCGAGCATCCGGGTCGGGATCGCGCCGCCCGAGGGCGTCAACCAGGCACCGTATGCCGTCAAGGACTCCGTGCTGATGCGGCCCGGCCGCTCGGTGGCCGTGCCGGTGCTCGCGAACGACTCCGACCCCGACGGGGACAGATTCGGGATCGTCGAGGACGGCATCATCCTGCCCAGCGGGACGGGTGTGAAGGCCAAGGTCGAAGGCAACCGCGTCGTCGTGACCTCTCCGTCGGAGCCGATCGAGACGTCGCTGCAGTACACGATCCGCGATGCGCGCGGTGCGGAGGCGAAGGCCGTGCTGCAGATCACGGTGGCCGAGGACGTGCCGCTGCAGAAGCCGGTCGCCCGCGACGACTACGTGCGCGCCGCGGACGTCGAAGACGGCGTGGTCGATCTCGAGGTGCTCGCCAATGACGAGGATCCGGACGGCACGGTCGACGACCTCGAGCTGGAGGTCGCCGACGCCGATTCGCGCGTGCTGGCCGACGGCAAGGTCCGTGTGACGCTGGGCGACGCGGATCGGCTCGTCACGTACACGATCACCGACCGCGACGGGAACGCGGCATCCGCCTTCATCCACATCCCCGCGCTGTCCTCGCTGCCGCCCACCCTTCTCTCGACCGAGCCGATCGAGGTCAAGAGCGGCGAGACCGTCGAGCTGCCGCTGGCTGACCATGTCCGGTCCGCTGACGGCGGCAAGGTCATCATCACGGAGGCGGCGAAGGTCACTGCGGCGCACGCCGACGGTTCGTCGCTGATCAAGGATCAGACCACCCTGGTCTACACATCGGCCGGCGGGTACTTCGGGCCGGACGCGATTACGTTCGAGGTCACCGATGGCACCGGTCCTGACGATCCCGAAGGACGCAAGGCGACGCTGACCCTGCCGATCACGGTGCTGCCGCCCGAGAACCAGCAGCCGGTCTTCGTGAACGGGCAGATGGATGTCGCACCCGGCGAGGACGCCACAACGCTCGACCTGGGCGGTCTCACCACGGACCCCGACCCCGAGGATGCCGAGCGCCTCGAGTACGAGATCGTCGGCGGATCGCCCGACGGCATGACCGCGTCGATCGAGGGCGACGAGCTGCGCGTGAGCGCGGCGGCCGAGACCAAGAAGGGCACCGCGGCCACCATCCGCGTGCGCATCGACGACGGCACCACCGAGCCGATCGAGGGCGTGGTCAACGTCCGCGTCATCGCCTCGACCCGCGAGCTGCCGACAGCGAACGACGACATCGTCCCCGAGGCGCATCAGGGCAAGACCGTCACGGTGCCCGTGCTGAGCAACGATGTGAGCCCGTTCCCCGACAAGCCGCTGAAGGTCACGACGGCCATCCTCGAGACCGGTCAGGGCGACGTCGACGTCGCCGGCGACGAGGTGCGGGTCACGCCGGACGCGAAGTTCTTCGGCACGATGGTGGTGCGCTATCGCGTGCAGGACGCGACCGGCGACCCGGACCGCGAGGTCGAGGGCCGCATCCGGCTCACGGTGCAGGGCAAGCCCGACGCGCCGGGCACGCCGACCGTCTCGAGCGTGCAGGACCGCACGGTCGTGCTCTCGTGGACGCCGCCGGCGAACAACGGCGCCGAGATCGAGCGCTACCTCGTCTCCTCCACCGCGGGCAACTACGAGAAGGAGTGCCTCGCCACGACCTGCACGCTCGACGGACTGACGAACAACGTGGAGTACAACTTCACGGTCGTCGCCGAGAACCGTGTCGGGCCGTCCGACGCGTCGGCGCCGTCCGAGACCGCGCGTCCCGATGCGCGGCCCGACACTCCCGCAGCGCCCACGCTGACCTTCGGCGACAAGAGTCTCGCGGTCTCGTGGGTCACCCCGACCACGCCCGGTTCGCCGGTGCAGAACTACACGCTGGAGATCTCGCCGGCGCCGCCGTCGGGCATCAGTCAGAAGACCGACGTCACCGGCAACTCGCTGACGTGGGACGGGCTGCAGAACGGCGTCGCCTACCAGGTGCGGGTGCAGGCGCACAACCTCGCCCCCGAGCCGTCGAGCTGGAGCCCGTGGTCCGTGACGGAGATCCCCGCAAAGGCGCCAGAGGCGCCCGCGGCTCCGTCGGTGAACCGCCTCGACCCGGTGGGCGACCAGGCGCAGCTCGAAGTGGTGTGGGCGGCGCCGGTCGACAACGGCGACGCGATCTCGGGCTACGAGCTGCAGGTGATGCAGGGCTCGTCCGTCGTGCGTACAGTCACCGGCATCCCCGGCTCTCAGCTGCGGCAGGCGTTGAATGTGACGACGTCGACGAGCGACTACACGTTCCGTGTGCGCGCCTCGAACAAGGCGGGCTGGAGTGCATGGGGCGCGGCCTCTGCACCTCGCCGCGCGTTCGGCGTGCCCGGCGTGCCGACGGGCGTATCGCTGTCGACTCCCAGCGGCAACAGCGCGGTCGTGGTCGCCTACGGCAACGCCCCGGGCAATGGCGCGAGTGCCGCGGAAGTGGCGTACGAGTACTCGCTGAACGGCGGCAACTGGGCGGCGATGCCGGGGAACAAGACGATCGCCGGCCTGTCGAACGGGACCACCTACACGATCCGCGTGCGCGCCTTCACTTCGATGGACGGCGTGCGCTACACCGGCGAGCCGTCGGCGGCGTCGAACGGGGCCATCCCGTACGGTCCGGTGAGGACCCCGGGTGCGTCCGCCAGCCGAAGCGGCACGAGCATCACCTTCGGCTGGAGCCTGCCCGCCACGAACGGGCGAGCGATCGACCGACTCGAGACGAGCATCGACGGTGGGAACTGGGTCAACCGCGGGGCGCAGAACGGCAGCCAGACGATCAAGTACGGGTACAGCGAGACCCACACGATCCGGGTGCGCGCCATCGACGTCGAGGGCCAGGTGTCGGCGATCGACAGCGCCTCGGCGACCACGGTCGCGCCGCCGCAGCCGCGTGCCTGGACCAGCCGTGGCTCCAGCGCCGCGGGCATGCCCGGCTGCGATTCGGCATCCTGTTCCTACTTCGTCTTCAACGTCGAGAACTGGGTGCCCGGTACCTACACCTTGAGCTGCAACGACTCCGAGGGCAGATGGAGCAGCAACTCCTACCAGGTGGGAGCGAACGACAGCGTGCGACTGAGCTGCTACTCGGGCTATTCCGGCGCGAAGTGGGTGAGCTACAGCGGACCGGGTGGATCCGGCAACGCCGAATCCACCGCCTGGTAGCGGCCGGCGCGCGCACGATGCGGCCGGGAATCCCGGAGAGCCGATCGATGGGTGTTTGTCCCCATCGATCGGCTCTGATCAGGCGGATTATCATCGTGGCAGTTGACACTTCCCGTCCAATCGCGTTCCGTGAGTCGGGTTAGGGTGGACTGTTCCCTGATGTCTTCGGTGAGCGCCGGATGCCCCACGTCCGGTCTCGACGCCACGTAGAGACGCCCGACACCCCGCAGGAGGCCGAGGCTCGATGAGATCCTCCGCATGGCTGCGCGCTCGTCCCCGTGCGCTCGCATCGGCGGGTGCGGTCACGGCCGCGGCCGTCACCCTCACGACGCTGGCCTTCGTGTACCAGGGCGTCCCGACCACCGAGGTCGACCTCCATGACGGCGGCGTCTGGGTCACGAAGCAGTCGAGCCTCATGGTCGGCCATTTCAACCACGAGTCGCAGGTGCTCGACGGCGGTCTGCGGACGACAAGTGATGACTACGACATCCTCCAGTCCGGCGGCACGGTCCTCCTCGTCGACAACGCCGGCTCCGCGGTGAGCGTCATCGATCCGGGGATGGTCTCCCTGTCGGGGGCCGCCAGCCTGCCGGGCGACGCGAAGGTGGTGCTGGGTGGCACGACCGCCGCCATCCTCGACCGCGCGTCGGGCGATCTGTGGGTGCTGCCCGCCGAGAGCATCGGATCGTTCCAGATCGAGGGCGCCGATCCGACGACGAACCTCGGCGAGGGAGCGGATGTCGCGATCGGCGTCGACGGCATCGTCCACGGCGCGTCGGCCGAGACCGCGGAACTGGTCACGATACGGATGGGCGCGGACGACGCCCCCGAAGAGCCGGCGCGTGCCGCCCTGCCCGGCGTGGACGAGGACTCCGAGCTGTCGATCACCGCGGTCGGCGACAAGGCCGTGGTGCTCGACGCCTCCGACGGCACCGTCATCGCCGACGGCCGGGAGACCGAGATCGACGGCGGGCGAGATGCCGTGCTGCAGCAACCGTCCGCCGCCTCCGACGCCGTCTCGGTGTCGACGGCGGCCGCGCTGGTGCGCGTGCCCTTCGACGGCTCCGCCGAGACCTCCACCGATGCCGGCGGCGATGGCGCGCCCGCGTATCCGGTGTGGCTGGACGGCTGCGCCTATGCGGCCTGGAGCGGCTCCGGCCGCTTCGTGCGCGACTGCGCGGGCGACGCCAGCGATCTCGAGGCCGACATCGACGGCGTCGAGCCGACCTCCCTGCTGCAGTTCCGCGTCAACCGCGACGTCGTGGTGCTCAACGACGTCGTCGGCGGTGCCACGTGGATGGCGGCCGAAGATCTGCAGCGCGTCGACAACTGGGACGAGCTGACACCTCCCGAGGGCGAGACGGAAGAGGACGAGCAGACCACCGAGGAGACCACCGAGACGGTGCTCCCGGAGCGCTCCGACATCAACACGCCGCCCGACGCCAACGACGACGACCTCGGCGTCCGTCCGGGCCGCACCACCATCCTCCCGCTGCTCGACAACGACAGCGACCCCGACGGGGACGTGCTGACGACGCGGGTGCTCGAGGGCGGCCCGTCGATCGGCGACGTGCAGTCGATCGACAACGGCCGCGCGCTGCAGATCGCGGTCCCCGAGGATGCCTCTGGGGCGGCATCTTTCAGCTACGAGGTCTCGGACGGCCGCGGCGGCACCGACACCGCGCGCGTCTCCCTCTCGGTGCACGGCTGGGACGTCAACGCGCCGCCGACCCAGAAACGTGTGACGACCGTCGCCATCGAGGCCGGCGGAACCATCACCTACAACGTGCTGCCGGACTGGATCGACCCGGACGGCGACGACGTCTTCCTCGGCGCGGTGACGCCCGCGGAGGGCGACGAGGCCGACTACACCTCGGACGGGCGCATCACCTACCGCGCCGTCGGCGGGACGCAGGGCCGCAAGGATGTCGAGATCTCGGTCTCCGACGGCACCGATGTCACGGTCGGCACGATCCGCTTCGACGTGCGGCCGGTCGGCTCGATCGACCCCGTGACCAACGCCGACTACATCGCGGTCCGCACCGGTCAGACGGCGACCGTGTCGCCGCTCGTCAACGATGTGGGCGCCGGTCGCGAGCCACTGCGCCTCGCGCGCGTCGATCCCGTCTCGGGCACCGACATCGTTCCCGACTACGCGAACAAGACCTTCACCTTCCGCTCTGCGACCCCCGGCACGTACTACGTGCAGTACATGGTGGCCGCCGGCACCGCGGGTGTGCCTGGCATCGTGCGGGTCGACGTGATCCCCGAGGGTGAGACCGACCTGCCCCCGGTGGCCGTGCGCGATGTCGCGCTGCTGCCGAGCGGCGGTGAGGTGCTGGTCAACGTGCTGACCAACGATTCCGATCCCTCCGGCGGCATCCTGGTGGTGCAGTCCGTCACCGTCGAGCCGAACTCCGGCATCGCCGTCGCGGTGCTCAACCATGAGACGCTGCGGATCAGCGATCAGGCGGCGCTGTCCGAGCAGGTGCGCATCTCGTATCGCATCTCGAACGGCTCGCAGTCGGCCGAGGGCGACGTCATCGTCATTCCGATCCCCGCGCCGGCACAGCTGCGCCCGCCCGTCGCGAACGACGACCAGGTCGTGGTGCGCGCCGGCGACGTGGTGACGATCCCGCTGCTCGACAACGACTACCACCCCAACGGCGACGCGATCCACGTCGCCCCGGATCTGATTCCGCCGCTGGTCGAGCCCGAGGACGGAGAGGTCTTCGTCTCGCAGGACACCGTGCGCTTCCGGGCATCCGACAAGCCCGGCACCGTCTACGCGACCTATGAAGCGGTCGACAGCACCGGCCAGAAGGACGCCGGCTACATCACGATCCAGGTGCTGCCGGTCAACGAAGAGACGAACGCCGCCCCGCGCCCGCACGACCTCACGGCGCGCGTGCTCGGCGGCACGCGGGTCCGCATCGCGGTGCCGCTGGACGGCATCGACGCCGATGGCGACTCGGTCGAGCTGGTCGGCCTGGCATCCTCGCCGAGCAAGGGCCGCATCACCGAGACCGGCTCCGACTACCTCGTGTACGAGGCGTTCGATGACACCGCCGGTGTCGACACCTTCACCTACCGCGTGCGCGACCGTCTGGGTGCCGAGGCCACGGCGACGATCCGGGTCGGGATCGCCCCCGCCGAAGGCGTGAACCAGGCGCCGTACGCCGTCAAGGACGCGGTCATCATGCGGCCCGACCGCTCGGTCGCCGTCCCCGTGCTCGCCAACGACTCCGACCCCGACGGCGACGAGTACGGCATCGTCAAGAACGGGCTCATCCTGCCCGATGTCGCAGGCCTCGAGGCGAAGGTGGAGGGCAACCGCGTCGTCGTGACCTCCCCGTCGGAGCCGATCGAGACGTCGCTGCAGTACACGATCCGCGATGCGCGCGGTGCGGAGGCGAAGGCCGTGCTGCAGATCACGGTGGCCGAGGACGTGCCGCTGCAGAAGCCGGTCGCCCGGGACGACTACGTGCGCGCCGCGGACGTGGAAGACGGCGTGGTCGATCTCGAGGTGCTCGCCAACGACGAGGACCCCGACGGCACGGTCGACGACCTCGAGCTGTCGGTCGCCGACGCGGACTCGCGTGTGCTCTCGGACGGCACCGTGCGGATCACGCTCGGCGACGCCGACCGCCTCGTCACGTACACGGTCACCGACCGCGACGGGAACGCGGCATCCGCTTTCATCCACATCCCGGCGCTGTCGTCGCTGCCGCCCACCCTCGTCTCGACCGAGCCGATCGAGGTCAAGAGCGGCGAGACCGTCGAGATGCCTCTCTCGGAGTACGTCCGGTCCGCCGACGGCGGCAAGGTCGTCATCACCGAGGCGGCCAAGGTGACCGCTGCGCACGCCGACGGTTCGTCGCTGATCAAGGATCAGACCACCCTGGTCTACACATCGGCCGCCGGGTACTTCGGACCCGATGCGATCACGTTCGAGGTCACCGATGGCACCGGTCCCGACGATCCCGAAGGACGCAAGGCCACTCTGACCCTGCCGATCACGGTGCTGCCGCCCGAGAACCAGCAGCCGGTCTTCGTGAACGGGCAGATGGATGTCGCACCCGGCGAGGACGCCACGACGCTCGACCTGGGCGGTCTCACCACCGACCCCGACCCCGAGGACGCGGACCGCCTGGAGTTCGACATCGTCGGCGGATCGCCGGACGGCCTGACCGCGTCCATCGAGGACGACGAGCTGCGCGTCAGCGCCGCCGCGGAGACGAAGAAGGGCACCGCGGCGACGCTTCGCCTGCGCATCACGGACGGCACCACCGAGCCCGTCGAGGGAACCGTGACGGTTCGAGTGATCGCGTCGACGCGTGAACTGCCCACGGCCAATGACGACGTGATCGACGAGGCCGACCAGGGCAAGACGATCACGGTGCCCGTCCTGAACAACGACGTCAACCCGTTCCCCGACAAGCCGCTGAAGGTGACGACCGCGGTGCTCGAGACCGGTCAGGGCGACGTCGACGTGGCGGGCGACCAGGTGCAGGTGACGCCGGACGCGAAGTTCTTCGGCACGATGGTGGTGCGCTATCGCGTGCAGGACGCCACGGGCGATCCCGATCGGGAGGTCGAGGGCCGCATCCGGCTGACGGTGCAGGGCAAGCCCGACGCTCCCGGTACGCCGACCGTCTCGAGCGTGCAGGACCGCACGGTCGTACTGTCGTGGACGCCGCCGGCGAACAACGGCGCCGAGATCGAGCGCTACCTCGTCTCCTCCACCGCGGGCAACTACGAGAAGGAGTGCCTCGCCACGACCTGCACCCTCGACGGACTGACGAACAACGTGGAGTACAACTTCACGGTCGTCGCCGAGAACCGTGTCGGGCCGTCCGACCCGTCGGCGCCGTCCGAGACCGCGCGCCCCGACGCGCGTCCGGATACGCCGGCCGCACCGTCGCTGGTCTTCGGCGACCGGAGCCTCTCGGTGTCGTGGGTCACGCCGACGACGCCGGGCTCCCCGGTCGAGAAGTACAACCTCGAGATCTCGCCGGCGCCGGCCTCGGGCATCAGTCAGAAGACCGACGTCACCGGCAACTCGACGGTGTGGGACGGCCTCCAGAACGGCGTCGCCTACCAGGTGCGGGTGCAGGCGCTCAACCGCGCGCCCGAGCCGTCGAGCTGGAGCCCGTGGTCGGTGAGCGAGATCCCGGCCCGGGCGCCCGACGCGCCCGCCGCACCGACGACGGCGCGGCTGCAGCCGGTGGGGTCGCAGGCGCAGATGCAGGTGGCGTGGAACGCACCCGCCGACAACGGCGATGCGATCTCGGGGTACCAGCTCGACGTCCTTCGCGGCTCGTCGCTGCTCAACTCGATCCCCGTCGCGGCGGGGCAGACGAGCCAGGCCGTCGTCGTGGACACCTCGACCACCGACTACACGTTCCGGGTGCGCGCGCAGAACAAGGCCGGCTGGGGTCAGTTCAGCGCGACCTCGGCGCCGCAGCGCGCGTTCACGCCGCCCGGGGCTCCGACGAGCGTGACGGCGCGCGAGGGCGATCGCTCGCTCACGGTGACCTTCCAGCCCGGCGCGTCCAACGGGGCGAACCCCGGCGAGCTGAGCTACCAGGCGTCCGTGAACAACGGCGGCTGGCAGGCTCTGGCGGGCAACGGCGTCATCGGCGGACTGACGAACGGGACGAACTACTCGGTGCGGGTCCGGGCCGTCGCCACGGTGAACGGCGTCAGCGAACCGGGCGCCGAGTCCGCGCCTTCCAACACCGTGAAGCCCTACGGGCCCGTCCGCAACCCGAACGTGAGCGCGAAAGCGAGCGGTACGAGCATCACCTTCAGCTGGAGCCCGCCCGCCGAGAACGGTCGCGCCATCACGGCGATGCAGATCCGAATCGACGGCGGCGGGTGGCAGGATGTGGCGCTGAACAACTCGCGGACCAACAACTACGGCTACAGCGAACGCCACACGATCGAGGCACGCGCCCAGGATGCCGCCGGCCAGTGGAGCGGGATCGCCTCGGACGCCGCGACCACCGTGGCTGCGCCTCAGCCGAAGGTGTGGGTCACGAAGGGAAGCTCCGCGCAGGGACAGCCCAACTGCAGCACCGCGCAGTGCGCGTACTTCCTGGTGCACACCGAGAACTTCCCCGCGGGCGACTACTCCGTCTCGTGCAACGCCACGGGCCCCTACGGCGGCACGCCGTTCGCCGGCGGCGCGACGAGGCACCTGCCCGCGAACGGGACGGTGCAGCTGGGCTGCTACTTCGGTGACGACGGCGAGCAGGTGTGGATCTCGATCGGCGGCTGGGGCAACAGCGAGCGGCGAACCTGGCAGTAGCGAGAGCTGCGAAGACGACTCATGAAAAGGAACGAATCACGATGACGATGACCCCCGAACAGGCGGCCTGGTTCCAGGGCACCTTCGCACGCCTGGTCGACAACGTCGACCAGGCCCTCATGGGCAAGCGCGAGGTCGTGGCGCTCGTGCTGTCGGCGATGCTCGCCGAAGGCCACGTGCTGCTGGAGGATGCCCCGGGCACCGGCAAGACGAGCCTCGCCAAGGCGCTCGCGGCGACGGTGCAGGGCACCAGCAGCCGCATCCAGTTCACGCCCGACCTGCTGCCGTCCGACGTGACCGGCGTGACGATCTACGACCAGGCCTCGCACCGCTTCGAGTTCCACCGCGGACCCGTGTTCGCCTCGATCGTGCTCGCCGACGAGATCAACCGCGCCTCGCCGAAGACGCAGTCGGCGCTGCTGGAGGTCATGGAGGAGTCGCGGATCACGGTCGACGGCGTCACCCATGACGTCGGTCGCCCGTTCCTCGTGATCGCGACCCAGAACCCCATCGAGCAGGCGGGCACCTACAAGCTGCCCGAGGCTCAGCTCGACCGGTTCCTCGTCAAGACCTCGATCGGCTACCCCGACCTTGCTGTGGCCGAGCGCATCCTCGCCGGAGCCGCCGACCGCAACCCGTCGGCGCACCTTCCCGCCATCATCACGACGGGCGCCGTCGCCGACATGGCCGACCTCGCCGGCACCGTGCACGTCGACCCCGCCGTCCTGCGCTACACGGCGCAGCTGGCCGAGGCGACCCGTGACGACGAGGCCACGCGCGTCGGCGTCTCGGTGCGCGGTTCGCTCGCGATGATCCGCATCGCCAAGGTGTACGCCGCCGCGCAGGGGCGCCACTTCGTGCTGCCCGATGACATCAAGGCGCTCGTCGCGCCGGTGTGGACCCACCGCATCGTGCTCGACCCCGAGGCTGAGTTCGCGGGCACGTCGGCCGAGACCGTCGTCGCGCGCGTGCTCGAGTCGATCGCCGCACCTCAGGCGAGGTCCGCGGCCTGATGACGACGGAGGCACTCGGGCAGGCGACGGCCACGGAGGACCGTCGCGCCTGGTACGGGCAGCTGGCGCTGGACGCGCTGCGCCGCGCCGGCGGCGTGCTCGGACGCGTGTTCGCGGTCGTGCGCCCCGCCGCCTGGGTGCTTCTCGCCGGCGCCGTGGCGCTGTGGATCGCCGGTCGGTCGCTCGGCTGGTGGGAGCTGACCGTCGCGGCCGTCTCCATCGCCGTCGTGCTGCTGCTCTGCCTGCTGTTCCTCATCGGGCGTACCGCCTACGACGTCTCGCTCGACCTCAACCGCACGCGCGTCGTCGTGGGCGAGCGCGCGATCGGCGCACTGACACTCTCGAACACCGGCGCGCGCGCCATCCTGCCCTCCCGCGTGCTGCTGCCGGTCGGCAGCGGACGCGGCGTGTTCGACGTGCAGCGGCTGGCGGCCGGCGAGTCCGCGGAGGAGCTCTTCGCCATCCCCACGTCGCGCCGCGCCGTCGTCAAGGTCGGGCCGGTCAGCGTCGTACGCGGCGATCCCCTCGGCCTGTTCGAGCGCGTGCACCGTCGTGACGAACCGGTCGACCTGTTCGTCCACCCACGCACCGTGCTGTTCGACGGCCAGTCGCTCGGGTTCCTGCGCGATCTCGAGGGTCTTCCCGCCACCGATCTCTCGCCCGACGACGTGTCGTTCCACGCCCTGCGCGAGTATCAGCCGGGCGACGACCTGCGCCACGTGCACTGGAAGTCCACCGCGCGCACCGGCCACATGATGGTGCGCCAGTACGAGGAGACGCGCCGCTCGCATTTCGTGATCGGCCTCTCGACGAGCCCGGCCGACTATCGCGACGACGCGGAGTTCGAGCTCGCGATCTCCGCCGCCGGTTCGCTCGGCCTTCGGGCACTGCGCGACTCGCACCGCGTCGAGGTGCGGGTGCAGGAGCGCGCACTGCCGTCCGGCACGGGCAAGCAGTTCCTCGACTCCCTCTCGGCGCTCGGCCAGTCCAAGCCGCGCGCGGGCACGGTCGTCGACCTCGCCGGCGTGGTGGCGGCCACCCTGCCGCTCGCGAGCGTCGTCGTGCTCGTGTGCGGCAGCCGAGTCGACGCCAACGACCTGCGCAGCGCCTGCAGCCGCTTGCCGTTCGGCGCGCGCGTCCTCGCGGTGGTCGCGTCGCCCGGCGAGTCCGCTCCCTCGCTGCGCCGTATCGGCGAGGCGGATGTCGTCACGCTCGGCGCGCTCGAGCAGCTGCCCAACGCGCTGCGGAAGGTCCTCGCATGACCGCCCCCGTCACCCCCCTGTCGCGTGCGGGATCCGCCCCGGCCACGCGTGCCGCCGCACCGCGGGTCCCCGCGCCGCGTGCCGCGGGGGAGTCTCTGTCGCTGCGCCGGTGGATCCTCGATCTCGGCGCCGTGACGCTGCTGCTCCTCATCCCCATCGTGGGGTTCTGGCCGACCTTCGACGGTGCACGCTATCTGGTCGCGGCCCTCGGCGGGCTCGTGCTCGGCATGGCGCTGGGCGTCCTGGGCTCGCTGTTCCGGTGGGGCATCCTGCTCCTCACGGGTGCCACCGTCATCGTCTACTTCCTGTTCGGCGGTGCTCTCGCGCTGCCGAACACCACGGTCGCGGGCGTCGTGCCGACTCTCGAGACGCTGCGCCTGCTCGCCCTCGGCACGTTCATGTCGTGGAAGCAGCTGCTCACCACGATCGCGCCGGTGGCGACCGACGACGGCCACCTGATCGTGCCGTTCATCCTCGCGCTGGTCGCGGCCGTGCTGACGACGTCGCTCGCGCTGCGGCTGCGCAACGCGGCGTGGTCGCTGATCCCCGCGGCCGCATTCCTGGCGATCGAGATCGCGCTGGGAACCTCCGAGCCGTTCGTGCCGGTCGTCCAGGGCGTCGTGTTCGGGCTCGTCGCCGTGGTCTGGCTGGCCCTGCGCCAGGCGTGGCAGCCGCAGGCCGCGGCCATCTCGGTCGGCGAGGGCTCGGCGAGCTCGGGCGCAGGAATCCGCAGGGTGCTGTCGGGTGCGGCGGTCATCGCCATCGCCGCGGTCATCGGCATCGCCACGAGCGGCTTCGCGGCACCGACGTCGCCCCGCTACGTCCTGCGCGACGTCGTGATCCCGCCGTTCGACATCCGCGAGTTCGCGAGCCCGCTGCAGTCGTTCCGCGCCTATGTGCGCGACCACCCGGAGGACGCGCTCTTCACGGTCAGCGGCCTGCCCGAGGGCGCCCGTGTCCGCCTGGCCACCATGGACGCCTACAACGGCACCGTCTACAACGTCTCGGACGAGGGCAGCGGCTCCTCAAGCGCGTTCTCGCCCGCCCGTACCAACATGTCCGCCGATGCCGAGGGCACCGATGCGCAGGTGCACGTCGAGATCGGCGCCCTGGAGAGCGTGTGGATGCCGGATGCCGGCGCCGCGCGCAGCGTCACGTTCGACGGCGACCGGGCGGACGACCTGCGACGCACCGCGCACTACAACGAGGCGACCGAGACGGGCGTGGTGACGGCCGGCCTCGAGAAGGGCGACGCCTACACGATCGACGCGGTGATCCCCGATGTCCCGAGCGACGAGCAGCTCGCCGACCAGGCGTTCGCACCGCTGAAGATGCCCAAGCAGGAGGGCGTGCCCGAGAGCCTCGCCGAGGTCGCATCGAAGACCGTCGCCGAGGCGACGACTCCCGTCGAACAGGTGCGCGCCCTGCAGCTGATGCTGTCGGAGGGCGGCTACTTCAGCCACGGCCTCGCCGGTCAGCCGCTTTCGCGCGCCGGCCACGGCGCCGAGCGGATCGCGACGCTGCTCGGCTCGCAGCAGATGGTGGGCGACGACGAGCAGTACGCCACCGCGATGGCGCTCCTCGCGGCCCAGGTGGGCATTCCCGCCCGCGTCGTCATGGGGTTCTATCCCGAAGAGGACGCCGCCGGCGAACCGGTCTTCACCGCGACGGGCGACAATCTGCACGCGTGGGTCGAGGTCGCATTCGACGACGCCGGCTGGGTGCCGTTCGACCCGACGCCCCCCGAGGACCAGGTCCCCAGTGACCAGACGACGAAGCCGAAGGCCGACCCGAAGCCGCAGGTGCTGCAGCCGCCGCCCCCGCCGGCCGAGCCCGTCGACCTGCCGCCGACCGTCGCGGACGACCGCGGGTCGGAGGATGAGGACGGCCTCGACCTCGGCCTGCTGTGGACCATCGTGTCGATCGGCGTCGGCGTACTGGGAGTCCTCGCGGTCCTGCTCGCGCCCTTCATCGTGATCGGGGCGCTCAAGGCCACCCGCCGCCGTCAGCGTCGAGACGCGGAGCGCGCGTCCGACCGCATCAGCGGCGGCTGGGACGAGCTGGTCGACCGTGCCACGGACTACGGCGCGCCGGTTCGTCCCGGGGCGACTCGTCAGGAGGAGGCGGGCGTGCTGACGGCGGCGCTCGCCGAGCCGCGCGTCGCGTCGCTCGCGACCCGGGCGGATCTCGAGGTCTTCGGTCCGACCGAGCCGACGCCCGATGACATCGACGCGTTCTGGTCGCAGGTCGACGAGATCGTCGGCGGCATGGGCAAGGAGCGGTCGCTGTGGCAGCGGCTGCGCGCGCGGCTCAGCATCCGATCGTTGCTCGAAGGCACCCGCTTCGCGCTGCCGGCACGTCTCACGCCCCCGCGTCGGACGGCGAAGCCTGCGGCGAAGGGCACGGCGGCCGAGCCGGAGGCGCCCGACGCCGCGCCGTCGAAGCGCGCGTCGCGTCGCGCGGGCCGGCGCCGCGCCGCAGAACCCACCCACCCCCCGCAGGAGACCGAATGACCACCAGCCCGCCCGTCGCCGCCCCCGCGGCGACCATCGGACGCCGTGCGGGGGCGTTCGCGATCGACCTCGGGGTCGCCTACGGCATCGCGGCGGTGCTGGTCGGGGTCGCGGTGCCCGTCGTCTTCGGCGTCGGCGCGACGGGTGACTCGGCGAGCCTCGCGGTGGCCGTCGTCCTCGCCTACCTCGTGGTCGGCGGTGCGCTGCTCGCCTGGTGGCTGGTGTACTCGGCGATGCAGGGCGGGCGCGGCTCGATCGGACAGCGGGCCCTCGGGCTCCAGCTGCAGGACGTCGACTCGCGCGGCCGGATCGGATTCTGGCGCGCGGTGTGGCGGAACATCGTGTTCGGGCTCGCGGGATCGATCGTCGTCGGCTACTTCTCGCCGCTGTTCGACTCCAGCGGCCGCCGCCAGGGCTGGCACGACATGGCGTCGCGATCGGTGGTGCACGACATCCGGGCCGGCCATGTGACGACTCGCCACGACGCGACCGCACTCCTGGCCGAGAATCCCTACCTGGCGGCGGTGCGCCCGCCGGTCGCGCAGCCGCTGTACGCGGCGCCGATGCCCGGCTTCCTGGCAGCGGCTGCACCGGCACCGGTGACTGCATCGGCACCGGTGACGGCACCGGCCGAAGCACCACCGGCGGTGGCGGGTCCGGCTCCGGCCACGCGCCCCATCGCACCCATCCGTCCCGGGGTGATCGACGGCGTGCCGTGGGTGACCGGCGACGCGCCGGTCACCCGTGCGGCGCAGACCGATGACTTCCCGAGCATGACGATGCCGTTCCCGGCGGCGACGACCACCGAGCCTCTCGCCGCCCTGTTCGGCGCGGGCACGCCCTCGGCTCCCGCCCCGGCTCCCGCTCGGCCGTTCGCCTCCGTCGCGTCGGTCGTCGCCCCTCCGGCGGCACCTGCGCGGCCCCTGGCGTCGGTCGTGGCCCCGGCATCGGTCGCGTTCGCGTCGTCGACGCACGATCTGGACGAGACCCGCCTCGTCGTGCCGCCGCCCGCGCAGCGCGCCGCGCTGTACGACGAGGCTCCGGTGCTCGCCGTCCTCACCTGGGACGACGGGACCCGGATGGCCGTATACGGGCGCACGCTCTACGGGCGCAATCCGGCGAACGAGGACGGCGCGGTCTCCATCCCCGTGCGCGACGAGACGCTGTCGCTCTCGAAGACGCATTTCGAGATCGGCGGCGACTCCACCGGTGCGTGGATCGTCGACCGCCACTCGACCAACGGCACCACGCTCGTGCGCGATGGCGCACGGATCCCGCTGATGCCCGGCGTGCGCACCAACGTGCGTGCCGGCGACACCTTCGAGTTCGGCGACCGGCGCGTCGCCGTGAGCGTCGCGTGATGACCGATCCGGTGGCGCCGATCGCGGTCGCGTGCGGAGCGGCGACCGACGCGGGTCTGCGGCGCCGCATCAATGAGGACTCCTACATCGCCGCCGCGCCGCTGTTCCTCGTGGCCGACGGCATGGGCGGTCACAACGCGGGCGAGATCGCCAGTGCGGCGGTCATCGACGAGTTCGCGGCGCTCGCCGGCCGCGAGAGCCTCACCATCGACGAGGTGCAGACGGCGGTGACGGCCTCGCGGCGCCGCGTCGCGATGCTGCCGCCCGGTGCCGGCGCGGGAGCAGGCACCACCCTGGCCGGTGTCGTGATCGCCGATGTGGACGGCGAGGGCTACTGGCTGGCCATCAACCTCGGCGACTCGCGCACCTACCGCCTCAGCGAGGGGCGGTTCGAGCAGGTGAGCGTCGACCACTCCGTGGTGCAGGAGCTCGTGGACAGCGGGGAGCTCGCCGCCGATGCGGCCGAGCGGGACTCGCGACGCAATGTGATCACCCGGGCCATCGGCGCCGGAAGCGACTCCGAACCGGACTACTGGCTGCTCCCGGCAGAGGAGGGCGACCGCATCCTCGTCTGCTCGGACGGCCTCTCCGGCGAGCTCGATCGCGACGCGCTCCACGCCATCCTGCTCACCGAGACCGACCCGCAGGCCGCGGCGACGCGGCTGGTGCACGAGGCGATGGTGCGAGGCGGTCGCGACAACATCACCGCGCTGGTCGTCGACGCGCTCGCGGTGCGCACACGTACGAACAGGACGTGGGAACGCGATACGGTGCCGGTGAGCGCCCCCGCGCATCCGCTCGCCGACATCGACGGCGACACGCTGCCGCGTGCGGTCGCCACAGGAGGATTCTGATGCCGACGCTGTACGCCCCGGGAACCACGCCGATCGCGGTCACGCCGCGCGGTTTCGCGGTGCTCGAACCGGGAACCTCGGCAGCGCTCCTCGGGCGCATCCGCACCCTCGTCGCCGAGGGGCGCGGGCTGGGCGGCGTCATCGAGGCTCTCACGGGCGCCTACGGCGCGTCGCTGACGGCGATCCCCGCCTTCGCGGTGGCGCTCCCCGAGGGGGACGGCATCCGCATCGCCGTTCGCGGCGACTTCGCCTTCGAGGTCGACGCGGCGACGCCCGAGCGCGTCACGGGCACCGGCGTCACGACGTGGACCGAGCGGGTGATCCCCGCGGTCGTGCGCGTCGCGCTGACGACGTCCGACCCTGACGCATCGTCCCCCGCCGAGTGGGAGATCGCCGACGGCGTCGTGCTGGCCGGCGGGATCGTGTGGGATGCCGCGGCCCCACGCCCGTCGGCGGCACCGGCGCTGGCGAAGCGCCCGGAGCCCGCCTCGGCTCCGGCCGTCGCTCCGGCACCGGAGCCTCCCGCTGCCGCCGAGGATGCCGCCGAGCCCCTCGCTGCGGCCCCCGGCGCCGAGCCGACCGCCCAGGTTCCCGAGAAACCGCGTGTCGCTGCGTCCCCGGTGCCCGCGATCGCCGCACCGGCAGGAGGGCTCATCGACTCCGTGCCGTCGCTCGCCGACGCCGAGACGCTCCTGCCGTCCGACTCGGCGCTCTCCCCGGACGACGCCGCGCCGGCACGGAGCGGGCTCGATGCCTGGTTGTTGGACGATGACGACGAGGAGGACGGCGCCGCCGGGGCGGCCGGCTTCGACGAGCTCATCGGCGCCACCGTGATCCGATCCGCCGACGACGCCGCTGGGCGGCACGAGGCGCCGGCGCCTGCACCGGGTCCGGCGCCCGGCCCGGCCGTCGCCGGCGATCACGACGGCGCGACGATCTCGCTCGCCCAGGCTCGCGCGCTGCGCGCGGCGGCATCCGGTGTCGAAGGGTCTGACCCGGCGCCTTCCCCTGCCGACGCTCCGCTCGACCCGCTCGCCCCACCGCGCCCGCCCGCGCCCGGGCGCGTACGGATGTCGACGGGGCAGGTGATCCCGCTCGACCGCACCGTCGTGATCGGGCGCCGCCCGCGCTCCACGCGCGTGAGCGGCACCGACCTGCCGCACCTCGTCGCGGTCGACAGCCCGCAGCAGGACATCTCGCGCAGCCACGTCGAGCTGCGGGCCGAAGGTGAGAGCATCGTCGCCACGGATCTGCGCACCACCAACGGCACCACGCTGCTGCGCCCGGGAGCGGACCCCGTGCGGCTGCATCCTGGTGAGGGCACGGTGGTCGTCCCGGGAGACGTGCTGGATCTCGGCGACGGCATCACGGTCGCGATCGAAGGGATGTCGTGAGTCCCAAGCGCGCGCCGATGGCGCCGCCCGATCTGCCGGGCTTCACCTATGTCGACCTGCTCGGGTCCGGCGGCTTCGCCGACGTGTACCTGTACGAGCAGCAGCTGCCCAAGCGGCGCGTCGCCGTCAAGGTGCTGCTCACGGAGCGCATGTCGAGCGGATCGGTCGAGGAGTTCACCGCCGAGGCCAATGTCATGGCCATGCTCTCGACGCACCCGGCGATCGTCACGATCTACCAGGCCGGCGTCGCGCAGGACGGCCGCCCGTACCTGGTGATGGAGTACTGCCCGCGCCCGAACCTGCAGGTGCGCTATCGGCGCGAGCCCTTCTCGATCGCCGAGTCGCTCCGCGTCGGCGTGCAGGTCGCCGCCGCCGTCGAGACCGCCCACCGCGCCGGGGTGCTCCACCGCGACATCAAGCCCGCGAACATCCTGGTCACCGAATACAACCGTCCGGCGCTCACCGACTTCGGCATCGCGTCGACGACGAATGCCGCCGCCGAGTCGGCGGGCCTGTCGATCCCCTGGTCGCCGCCGGAGTCGTTCGCCGACGTGCCGCGCAGCGACCCGCGCTCCGACGTGTGGGCGCTCGGAGCGACCGTCTACACGCTCCTCGCCGGCCGGTCGCCGTTCGAGCTGCCGGGTCAGCGCAACACGGCGGCCGAGCTCATCCACCGCATCGAGACGCTCGCGCTGCCGCCTCTCGGCCGCGCCGACGTGCCGGTGTCGCTGCAGCGGGCGCTCGAGCGGGCGATGGCGAAGTCGCCCGCCGATCGCTACGAGAGCGCGCTCGCGTTCGCGCGTGCGCTGCAGACCGTGCAGATCGAGCTGTCGCACTCCGTGACGCCGATCGACATCCTCGACGACCAGCTTCCGGACGACATCGAGGAGGACGAGGACGACGGGCTCACGCGCGTGCGCGGCGTCGTCAGCATCAACCCCGAGACGACTCCGGCAGCCGGCATGACGCGCCCGTCGGCGGTCACGGCCCCGGCGTCGTCGCGCTTCGAGCCGGCGCCCGTCGACGCCGAGACGGTCGCGCGGTCGACGACCCCGCCGTCGGCGTACGACCAGACGCAGCTCCGCGGGCAGAGCGACCTGCCGGTGTCGCTCGACGAGACGGTGCTCCGCGCCCCCGCGACCACCGGATTCGCGACGACCGATGCCACCACCGTGTCCCGGGGCACGTTCCACGACCACGGCGCTGCGGCGACCGTCCCGGGGATGTTCACCCCCGGCGCCGATGACGTCGTCGCATCCGATGCCGACCAGGTCGCGCCGCGCCGGCGCATGGGACTGTGGATCGGGCTCGGTGCCGGTGCCCTGGTGATCATCGCGGTGATCATCGGAGTGTCGCTTCCCGGCCTGCTGTCGGGCACGTCCCAGGATCCGCCGACGCCCTCCGCCTCGTCGAAGCCGCAGGACCCGATCTCGATGGTCGTGCCGCCCGTGGAAGACGTGGCAGGCGCCGCCGTCGAGGGCGGTGTGCGCTTCACCTGGACGAACCCCGACCCGCAGGACGGCGACAGCTACATCGTCGAACCGGTCTCGGCGAGCGATCCCACCACCGAGGCCCTGCCCGTGGACACCGCCGAGATCGTCGTGCCCGTCCTGGAGTCCGAACCGACCTGTATCGATGTGACCCTGGTGCGCGACAACGGCCAGTACCAGCAGACACCGAGCCGGGGGTGCGCGCCGTGACCGCTGCTGTTGCCGACACGCTGAGGGTCGAGTTCGCCGGAGAGGAGTTCTCGGTCCCGCCCGACGAGGTGTTCACGGTCGGACGCGAAGGCGACCTCGCGATCGACGACAACCTGTTCCTGCACCGCAACTTCCTCACGATCCAGAACGTCGAGGGCCTCTGGCTGCTGTCCAATGTGGGCTCGCGCCTGTCGGCGACCGTCACCGACACCGGCGGTCGCGTGCAGGCCTGGCTCGCACCGGGTGCGCGCCTGCCGCTGGTGTTCGCGGCGACATCCGTCATCTTCAGCGCGGGGCCGACGACCTACGAGCTCACCATCCACGCCGCCGAGCCGACGTTCCGCGACACGCAGCCGCCGCCCGACGACGACGGGCTCAGCACGATCGGCGACGTGCCGCTCACCCACAGCCAGCGCGTCATGATCCTCGCGCTCGCCGAGCCGGTGCTGCGCCGGGAGGGGACCGGCATGAGCGAGCTGCCGACGTCGGCGCAGGCCGCCGAGCGGCTGGGGTGGACGCTCACCCGCTTCAACCGCAAGCTCGACAACGTGTGCGACAAGCTCGACCGCATCGGCGTTCCGGGCATGCGCGGTGGCGTCCGCTCGTACGCCACCAACCGCCGGGTGCGGCTCGTGGAGCACGCGCTCGCGGCGCGCCTGGTCACGCGCGACGACCTGCCGCTCCTCGACGAGGAGCGCGCGAACTCACTGAACGGCGAACGCGACTCCCGCGCCGACGACGACGCCTGAGCGCCGGTCGAGCGCCCGGCGGTACCGACCGCCGCCCGGCGAGGTCAGCGTCCGGCGTCGTAGAGGTGGCGTCCGCCGTGGCTGACGACCTTCACGACGACCCCGCGCCGGTGCAGTTCGGCGACGGTGCGGGCCTCTTCGTCGATGTCGCGGCCGAGGGCGTGCACATTCGCGACGACGAGCACATCGCCGCGTCGCAGCGTGCCGTAGAGGCGCACGAGCCTCTCCTCCCACGACTCGAGCGTCTCGGGAGCCGGATGCCGGAACCCTTCGATCGGGACCCCGAAGCGCGTCAGGTCATTGCGCTGCTCGACGACCGAGGGCATATCGTCGCGGGCGATCACGAGTCCGACCAGCCGTGAGCCCGCGGGCCGGGCCTGCCACCAGTCGCGGTTCTGCTGCAGCTCGGTGAAGCACTTCGGGCACTCCGCAGCCGGGTGCGGCAGGTGCAGGGGCGCGGTGTCGGCCCCGGCCGACCCGCTGACGGGAGCCGCGTGCGTATGCGCGGCATCCGGCGTCTTCGTCGTCTCGCTCATGTGAGGCCCCCTCGCTCGGTGCCTATTGTCTCACCAGGCGACGGTCGCGCCGCGCCCACCGGGTCGATCCCATCCCGCTCAGCCCTCGTCGTCGAGTCGCAGCTCGAGGCTCAGCTGGTCGGCATCGAGCTCGGCGAGCGCGTGGCGCAGGGCCGGCGTGCTGTAGCCGCCCCCGGAGGAGAGCTGGTTGAGCCGCGTGCGCATCGCCTCGATCATCGCCAGTCGCAGTTCGAGCAGGTCGCGCGTGGGAAGAGTGTCGGTCTCGTCGGGCGGGTCGACCATGCGGCTGCCGACGACCTGGACGAGGTCGTCGGAGAACTCCGTGCCGTCACGGCGGCGCAGGGCCGGGCTCGACAGCGCGGCCACGGCCGCGTCGCGCAGCTCGTCGTCGAGGGCGGACTGCTCCGCCTTGTCGAGGCTGTCGTCGCCCGATCGTTCGAGCCGCAGCACGCTGACGAGCCAGGGCAGCGTGAAGCCCTGCAGCATGAGGCTGCCCACCGCGACGGCGAAGGCGATGAAGACCAGCAGCGCCCGATCGGCGGTCTCGTCGCGGGGCAGGGTCTGCGCGGCGGCCAGTGTCACGACGCCCCGCATGCCCGCCCAGACGATGATCGCGCCGTGCTTCCAGCCCAGCGGCGACGCCTGGTAGTAGTCGAGGTCGCCGAGCGCTCGCGACACCCGCTCGCGCATCGACGAGAGACGGCGCTGGGCTCGGGGGCTGTCGAGATCGACCTCGTCGCGTCCGTTGCGACGGCGGCGACGGGATGCCGGTGGCCGAGGCGCGTCGTGTCGCGCGGTGGCGGCATCCGCTCGCCCGTCCGACTCTGCGCCGGAACCCGCCGCCCCGCCCGTCGCGATCTCGTCGATCCGGGCCGACATCGCCTCCAGCCGGCTTCGCTGGCGACCCCGGGCGCGCCGGCTCTGCAGCCACACGAGGAGCGACACGTACCCGGCGCGCACCGCGATGATGATCCCGAGCGCACCGGCCGCGATGCCGAGACCGGTGCCGAGGCCGTTGTGGTCCTGCATGTTCTGCGTGACGATGTCGCTCAGCTCGAGTCCCATCACCAGGAAGACGGCGCCCTCGAGCACGAGCTCGATGGTCTGCCAGTTGTGCTCGTCCGAGCGGCGCTGCTCGGGGCTGAACCACCGCGCGGCACCCTGCCCGGTGACGATGCCGGCGACGACGGCGGCCACGAGGCCGGATCCGCCGAGCTCCTCGGTGGGGATGTAGGCGATGAAGGGCACGACGAACCCGACCGCGGTGTTGGCGGCGGAGTTCTTGATGAGGGCCCGCAGCCGCAGGTTGAGGAAGCCGATGACGGCGCCGACCACGACGGCGACGAGCACACCCCATGCGAAGGCCGGCAGGAACCCCACGCCGACGGTGGTGTCGCCGGCGACCGTGGTGGCGACCGCGACCGAGGCGATCATGGTGCGCAGCAGCACGAGCGCCGTGGCGTCGTTGAGCAGGCTCTCGCCCTCGAGCATCGTCACGACGCGCCGCGAGACACCCAGCCGCTTCACGATCGACGTGGCTACGGCATCCGTAGGGCTCAGGATGGCGCCGAGGGCCACCGCGATGGCGGGATGGATGCCGGGGATCACGGCGATGAAGAAGACGCCCAGCACGATGGAGCTCAGGATGACGAGGAGGAACGACAGCCCAGCGATCGGCCCGAAGTCGCGGCGGAACTCGATCGCCGGCAGGGCGACCGCGGCAGAGTAGAGCAGCGGCGGCAGCACGCCGACCAGGATCCAGTCCGGATTGATCTCGGGGATCTCGACGAACGGCAGCAGGCTGACCGCGCCACCGATGAGCAGCAGGATCAGGGGTCCGGCGATGCCGAGCTTCGGGGCGACCGCCGTCGCGAGCGCGATGACGATGATCGCGACGATGACGACGATCAGCACTTCCACGACTCAGAGCCTATTGCCGCGCCTCTGGCCGGTCGTTGAGCGAGCTTGCGAGTCGAAACGCAGAGACGAAGCGCGCCCAGGGTCAGAGCACCCCGAGGTCGCGCACGGCGTCGCGCTCGGCGACCAGCTCGGCCACGGAGGCGTCGATGCGGCCGCGAGCGCGATCGTCGAGGTCGAGCCCCTCGACGATGCGGTAGCCGGATCGGCCGCCGCGCGAGGTCACGGGGAACGAGCACACGAGGCCCTCGGGCACGCCGTACTCGCCGCGCGAGAGCACCGCGGCCGACGTCAGCCCAAGCCCCGACCCCAGCTGCTCATCGCGGACGTGGTCGATCGCCGCGTTCGCCGCCGAAGCCACCGAGGACGAGCCACGCACCGCGATGATCTCGGCGCCGCGCTTGGCGACCCGCGGGATGAAGACGTCGTCGAGCCACGCCGTCGCCTGCTCGTGTCCGCCCAGGCGCTCGGCCAGCGCATCGGACACCGGCATCCCGTCTGCGAGGATCGCGTGCGAGACGTCCGGGAACTGCGTCGCGGAGTGGTTGCCCCACACGACGACGTCGGCGATCTCGTCCGCCGTCACCTGGAGCGCCTCGGCGAGCTGGCCGACGGCGCGGTTGTGGTCGAGGCGTGTGAGGGCGCTGAACCGGTCGGCCGGCACGTCGGGAGCAGCGGATGCCGCGGCGATGAGCGCGTTGGTGTTCGCGGGGTTGCCCACCACGACCACGCGCACGTCCTCGTCGGCCACGGCGCCGATCGCCTTGCCCTGGGGGCCGAAGATGCCGGCGTTCGCCGCCAGGAGGTCGCCGCGCTCCATCCCGGCGGTGCGGGGCCGCGCGCCGACGAGCAGCGCGATGCGGGTGCCGTTGAAGGCGGTCAGCGGATCGTCGGTCACGTCGACGTCGACCAGCAGCGGGAACGCGCAGTCCTGGAGTTCCATCGCCGCGCCCTCGGCGGCCCGCATGCCCTGCGGGATCTCGAGCAGCCGCAGGCGAACCGGACGATCGGCCCCGAGCATGTCGCCCGCCGCGATGCGGAACATCAGCGCGTAGCCGATCTGCCCGCCGCCGCCGGTGATGGTCACGGTCGTGGGTTCGCTCACCATGCCACGAGCCTATGCCCGCGGCATTGTACGCAATCCGCGCGATTCTGTGGCGTTCCTCTGTGCGATCAGGCGATCGGGGTACCGTGACAGGCATGACGTTCAATGAGAACGCCAACGTCGGGGGGAACACGGCGCGGCGTCGAGGCGCGGGCGCGGCGGTGGCGGGCGGTGGCATCGCCGGCATCGGCGCGATCGCCGTTCTGCTGTTCCAGCTGTTCACCGGACAGGATCTGTCGAGCATCCTTCCCGGGACCCCGCAGACCGGCACCGCCGGCGAGTCCGAGATCGAGCAGTGCGAGACCGGTGCCGACGCGAACCGCAACGACGCGTGCCGCCTCGCCGCCGGCAGCGTGGTGCTCGACGAGTACTGGACGACGCAGATGCAGGGGTACCGCCCTCCCCAGCTCGTGATCGTCGACGTGCAGACCCCGACGGCGTGCGGCACGGCATCCAACCAGACCGGCCCGTTCTACTGCCCGTCCGAGGAGACCGTCTACATCGACCCGACGTTCTTCGGTCTCCTGCGCCAGCAGTTCGACGCGTCGGCCGGGGAGCTGGCCCAGCTCTACGTGCTCGCCCACGAGTACGGGCATCACGTGCAGCACCTGGCCGGGATCATGGAGGAGTACCCGGACAACGGCACGGGCCCCGACAGCAACGGCGTGCGCAGAGAGCTGCAGGCGGACTGCTTCGCCGGCGCCTGGGTCGGCGGCATGACCGAGCAGGTCGACGACAACGGGGTGCCGTATCTGCAGGAGCCGACCCCACAGCAGATCACCGATGCGCTCAACGCGGCCGGCACCGTCGGCGACGACCACATCCAGCAGGAATCCGGGGGCGTCGTGAACCCCGAGTCCTGGACGCACGGCTCCAGCGAGCAGCGTCAGCGCTGGTTCGAGACCGGGTACCAGGGCGGCGTGTCCGCCTGCGACACCTTCAGCGTGCCGGGGGGCAGCCTGTGAACGAACAGCTCGACGACATCCTCTATCCGCCCCTCGAGCCCTACGACACCGGCATGCTCATCGCCGGCGAGGGCAATCGCATCGCCTACGAGCAGAGCGGCAACCCCGACGGCAAGCCGGTGGTGTTCCTCCACGGCGGTCCAGGCGCCGGCACGTCGCCCTGGCACCGCCGATTCTTCGACCCCGACCGGTACCGCATCATCCTGCTGGACCAGCGCGGCTGCGGGCGCTCCACCCCGCACGCGAGCGACCCGGACGCCGACCTCCGCCACAACACCACCTGGCACCTCGTCGCCGACATCGAGCTGCTGCGCAAGAACCTGGGGATCGAGCGGTGGCAGGTGTTCGGCGGATCGTGGGGGAGCGCCCTGGCGCTCGCCTACGCCGAGGCGCACCCGCAGGCGGTGACCGAGATCGTGCTGCGCGGCGTCTTCACGCTGCGCCGCCACGAGCTGGAGTGGTTCTACGAGGGCGGTGCGGCATCCGTCGTCCCCGACCTCTGGGAGGACTTCATCGCTCCGATACCGATCCTCGAGCGCTCGCAGCTCATGCAGGCGTATCACCGGCGCCTCGCCGACCCCGACCCCGCCGTGCACGTGCCGGCGGCCGTCGCCTGGTCGCGATGGGAGGCGGCGAACCTCACGCTGCTGCCCGATCCGGAACTGGTCGAGGCGATGTCCGAGCCGCGCGCCGCCGTGGCCTTCGCCCGCATCGAGAACCACTACTTCCTGCACGGCGGCTGGTTCGCGCCGGATCAGCTGATCGCCGGCGTCGACCGCATCCGGCACATCCCGGCCGCCATCGTGCAGGGCCGCTACGACGTGTGCACGCCCGCGATGACCGCGTGGGATCTGCACCGTGCGTGGCCCGAGGCCCACTTCACGATGATTCCGGATGCCGCGCACGCGGCGTCCGAGCCGGGCATCGCCGCCGCGCTCCGCGCCGCAACCGACCGCTTCGCCGCCGTGAGCGCCGGGAGCGACGCCGCTGCCGATGACGAGTCCGGCCCGGGCGAGGGTGTCGAGGACGCCGTCGTGGACGAGGACGCCAGCCGGGGCGAGGGTGTCGAGGACGCCGTCGTAGACGAGGACGCCGGCCCGAGCGAGAGCACGGAGGACGACGTCGCGCCGGGAGGGGAGCCGGACGAGGCATCCGCGTCGGACGCGGAGGCGCGTGAGGACGAGGCTCCGGCTGCGCCGGAGCGCGAGCCCGACGGCGGGGAAGCTTCGCCGCCGGAGCCCCCGTCGGGAGCGTCGGAGCCCGAGGCGGACGGGGCGGGAGAGTCCGCGCCCGAGGCGGACGGCGCGGAGGAGTCCCAGGCGGACGGGGCGGTGCCCCAGGCCGACGGGCCCGGAGCCGACGTCAGCGGTCCGCGCAGGGCGTACGGCTCGCCGCGCCGCGCCCGTCATCCCTGAGCGCGGGTGCCGTTGTCTTCAGAGTCCGGTCGTCGAGCGAGGGAGCGCCAGCGACCGAGACGAAACGCGTTGAGCTGCTCGTCGGCGCCGGGTGCGGGGCGTGTCGTCTCGCTCGTCCCTCGCTCGCTCGACGACCGGGGGAGCGGGCGGCGTTTCGTCTCGCTCGTCCCTCGCTCGCTCAACGACCGGGGGAGCGGGCGGCGTTTCGTCTCGCTTGTTCCTCGCTCGCTCAACGACCGGGAGAACGGGCGGCGTTTCGTCTCGCTCGTTCCTCGCTCGCTCGACGACCGGGTTCGGTGAACGCGCCAAGTCCCGGTCGTTGAGCGAGGGAGCGCCAGCGACCGAGACGAAACGCGTTGAGCTGCTCGTCTGCGCCGGGTGCGGGGCGTTTCGTCTCGCTCGTTCCTCGCTCGCTCAACGACCGGGAGAGCGGGCGGCGTTTCGTCTCGCTCGTCCCTCGCTCGCTCAACGACCGGGAGAGGGGGCGGCGTTTCGTCTCGCTCGTCCCTCGCTCGCTCACAGACACGGGGGAGGCTGCGGAGAACGCTCAGGCGTGGCCTGCTAAGGTGGATCATCTTGCAGCGCTTCCCTGCGCTTCTTGCGTCGTAGAACGCTTCCCCTCCCGCCGCCGCCCGGCTCAGCCGCGCGATGCCGGTGATGACTTTCGTACGGCGACCCGTGGGCGAAATCCGCCCCGGCCACCGACAGGGCATCTGTGTGCCCGGAGAAATCCCCTTCATGACTGAAACCACTTTCGGCGCGCTCGGCGTGCCGCAGCCCCTCGTCGACGCGCTCGCCGCGGACGGCAAGACCACCGCGTTCCCGATCCAGGTCGACACGCTCCCCGACACGCTCGCGGGCCGCGACGTGCTCGGCCGCGGCAAGACCGGCTCGGGCAAGACCCTCGCCTTCTCGATCCCGATGGCCGCCCGCCTCGGCGGCAAGCTCGCCGGCGGCAACCGCCGTAAGGGCCGTCCGCTCGGCCTCGTGCTCGCCCCTACCCGCGAGCTCGCCACGCAGATCGATGCGGTGCTCGCGCCGCTCGCCAAGGCCTACGGCCTCACCACCACCACCATCTTCGGCGGCGTGAACCAGAACCGTCAGGTGCAGGCGCTGAACGCCGGCGTCGACATCGTCGTGGCGTGCCCCGGCCGTCTCGAAGACCTCATGAAGCAGGGCTACGTGCACCTCGACGCCGTCGAGATCACCGTCATCGACGAGGCCGACCACATGGCCGACCTCGGCTTCCTGCCGGGCGTCACGCGCATCCTGAACGCGACGCCGGCCGGCGGCCAGCGCCTGCTGTTCAGCGCGACCCTCGACAACGGGGTCGACAAGCTCGTGAACCGCTTCCTGCAGAACGAGGTGCTGCACTCCGTCGACGAGGCGCACTCGCCGGTCGCCGCGATGACGCACCACGTCTTCACGCTCGCCGACGCCGACGCCAAGAAGGACGTCGTCAAGGCGCTCGCATCGGGCACCGGCCGGCGCATCCTGTTCATGCGCACGAAGCACCAGGCCAAGAAGCTCGCCAAGCAGCTCACCGGCCAGGGCATCCCGGCCGTCGACCTGCACGGCAACCTGTCGCAGGCAGCGCGCGACCGCAACCTCGCGGCGTTCTCGTCGGGCTCCGTCCGGGTGCTGGTGGCGACGGATGTCGCGGCCCGCGGTGTGCACGTCGACGATGTCGAGCTCGTCATCCACGTCGACCCGCCGACCGAGCACAAGGCGTACCTGCACCGTTCGGGTCGCACGGCCCGCGCGGGTGCGGAAGGCGCCGTCGTCACGCTGGTGCTGCCCGAGCAGAAGCGCGACGTCTCGCAGCTGCTGCGCAAGGCCGCGATCTCGGTCGAGCCGGTCGCCGTGACGGATGCCTCGCCCGCGGTGACCGCGCTCGTCGGTCAGGTCGCCGCGTACGTCAAGCCGGTTCCGGTGGCCGACACGCCGCGCGGCACCAGCCAGGGTGCGAACGCGCAGCGCAAGCGCGCCGCGCGCGACGGTCGCCAGGGCGCCGAGGGTTCGGGTCGCTCCGGCTCGGGTGCCGGCGGAGGCCGCCGCCGTGGCTCCGGCCAGGGCGGCACCGGCCAGGCCGCGCAGGGTGCGACGCGTCAGCAGGCCTCCGGCGGTCAGCGTCGCGACGCCGCAGGCGCCTACGACAAGGCCTCGCATCAGCGCAGCGACCAGAGCGCCGGCCACACCCGGTCGGCCCAGCCGGCAGGGAACCCCCGCACGCAGGGTCGTCGCGCGTCGTCGACCGGCACCGGCAAGCTGATGGTCGGCTCCGTCGTCCGCCCGAACGGAACGAACCGCCGCGGCGGTCGCTGAGACACTCCCTCGAACCCCTTCTGCTCTCCGAGCAGGAGGGGTTCGTCGTTTCGGGAAACCGTCAGTCGGTCGAGGACCGCGGGTCGGCGATGAGCGCGACGGAGATCGCGGTGCCGGTGCGGTGACCCTCCGCACCTTCTGCTCGGCTGTCACGATTCGTGTGCTGGGAGGACCGTTTGTGACAGCGGAGCAGTGAAGGGGGATGTTAGGGGCTGGGGTGCCCCTGGTCAGACGCGGCGGCCGAGGATGAGGTCGGCGGCGACCTCGCCGATCACTATCGCGGGCGCATTCGTGTGGCCGCGGATCACGGTGGGCATCACCGAGGCGTCGGCCACCCGGAGGCCCGTGACCCCGCGGACGCGGAGCTCGGGGTCGACGACGGAGGCGGCATCCGTTCCCATCCGGGCCGTGCCGACGGGGTGGTAGAGCGTGTGCGAGTACCGGCGTAGCGACACCTCAGCCCGCTCCACGGGCGTCATGCGGTCGCCGCCCTCGGGCTGCACCCACCTCAGCGACTCTGCGCCGTCACCTGTCGTGATCGCGCGCAGCGCCTCGGTGTCGATGAGACGCTCGCACGCGGCGAGCCCGGCGAGCATGGTCGCCGCGTCGACGCCCTCGGGGTCGGACAGATACGCGGGGTCGATGAGCGGCGGCGCCGTCGGATCCGCCGACGCGAGCCGGATCGTGCCGCGACTGCGCGGGCGCAGCAGGATCGCGCCGACGGTGAGCCCGTGCGCGGGAGTCGGGATCAGCCCCTCGCCGACGTAGGGCACCGGGGCGAAGATGATCTCGATGTCGGGGAGCCCCTCGGGTGCTCCTGCGCGGTCGGCGACCTCGGTGCGCACGAACCCGTAGGCCTCGGCGACGTTGGAGGTCAGCATCCCCTTCCGCGTCGCCAGGTATCTCACGAGCTCGGCCGGCTTGTCGGCGTCGTACAGGGTGCCGCCGCTCGGCGCGGCGGGCGCGAGTCCGGCGACGAGATGGTCCTGCAGATTGCCGCCCACGCCGGGGGCGTCGACGAGGACGTCGATGCCGTGCTCGGCGAGGTGCGCGGCCGGGCCGACGCCGCTGAGCATGAGCAGCTGCGGCGTGTTGACGGCTCCTCCCGAGAGGATGACCTCGCGCCGCGCGCGCACGTGGCGGGTGATCCCGTCGATGTCGACGTACACGCCGGTCGTACGAGTCCGGCGCGCGCCGGACTCGTCGCCGGCGGGGGCCCCGAAGGTCACGCGCCGGACGTGCGCGCCGGTCACGACCCGGAGGTTCGAGCGCCGCTTCGCGGGGCGCAGGTACACGTCGGCGGTCGAGGAGCGCGCACTGCGGCTCTCGCTCACCATCGTCTGCGAGAACCCCTGCCCGGTCGGCAGGTTGGGCGCGGTGACGGGATGCCCCACCTCTTGCGCCGCTGCCAGGAACGCCGCCGTGTGGGCCCGCGGATCCCGCTGATGCTCGACGGGCTGGGGTCCGTGGGTGCCCTGGGAGCCGTCGGCGGGGTCGGCGGTGCGCTCGACGCGCTGGAAGTAGGGGACGAGGGCGTCCCACGACCACGTCGGCCCGGCGGCATCCGCCCACTCGTCGTAGTCGGCGGCGAAGCCTCGCACCCACATCATGGCGTTGAGCGACGACGACCCGCCCAGCGTCTTGCCGCGCGGCCAGTACACCGTGCGACCCTCGAGCTGGGGCTGGGGAACGGTGTCGTAGTTCCAGTCGTACGGTCCGCGGAAGAGCTTCGAGAACGCGGCCGGCACGTGCAGCTCGATCGCCCGGTCGGGTCCGCCGGCCTCGAGAAGCAGCACCGAGACGGCCGGATCCTCGCTGAGCCGCGCTGCCACGGCGGCGCCCGACGACCCCGCGCCGACGACGACGTAGTCGGCCTCCAGCCCGTCGGCGCCGAAGCCGGCGCTGCGGTCGGCCGGTCGCCTCCGCCTCACGCCTGCATCGCCCTGGTCAGCGTCTTGACCAGACCGGGCACCTTGCCGTCGACGAGGTAGCGCGTGAGCCCCGCGCTCACCTCGGCGCCGGTGCGCGAGCTGAGGAACCAGGGCGGCGTCGGCAGGATGGTGGCCTTCGCCCGTCCGCGGCGCCGGAGCGTGTCGCCCACAGACCGCGGGAAAGGGCGGAACGGCCCGCGCGCCACCGACCGCTCGACGCGGTCGAGCAGCAGCGCGTTGTGCACGACGCCGATGCCGCTCGACACGTCGGCGAGCGTCGCGCCGGGAAAGCCGCCCCAGGTCAGGCGGGCGATGAGGAAGTTGAACGCCGTCCAGGTGTTGATCGCGATGTCGCCGTAGCGGAGGTCGGCGATCGCGCGCTCGAACCCCGCGCCCAGCGCCTCTTCGGTGGTGGGGTCGATGAGCACGTTCGCGCCGAGCGTGCCGGTCAGCTTGTCGTTCGCGTGCGCCACCGCCGCGTCCAGGAACTCCTGGCCGGTGCCGCCGACCTCGACCACACCCAGGATGGGAGCGAAGTACTCGACGGTCTCGACCGGGTCGCCGTCTTCGTCGCCGCGCACCTCCACGATCGCGCGCGTGCGATCGGCGGCCCAGACGGCATTCGGATAGGCGGTTGCCGCGGCCTCGAGCCGCTCGTCGCTGCGGGGGTACCAGACCGGCCGTTCGGGGGCGGCCGCGTACGCCGTGTGCAGTTCGCGCAGGAACTCGGCGCGCTGCGGCCAGTCGGAGCTCACGATGACGACCTGCCCCGCGATGCAGTTGTGCCCGGAGTTCACGAGCCGCATCGTCGCAACATGCTGGGCCTGGTACTTCAGGTCTGCGGCCGACCAGCGCCCCGGCACCACGATGATCGGCGAGACGCCGCCCAGCTCGGCCGTGATCGGCACCGTGAGCTTCGGCTCCCGCTCGGTCGCTGCGTCCTCGCCCCCGGTCGCCGAGCCCGTCGAAGCACCCCACACGATGGCGTCGAACGTGACGGCCGAGCCGGTGATGTGCACGTGGGCGATGCGCGGGTGCGAGGTGAGGTACGCGCCGGTCGCGGCGCCGCCGCGCACGATGCGCACGAAGCCGGGCTCGATGAGCGGCGCCAGTGCGCGCTCGAACACCGGCACCATCGCGTCCTGCGTCGGATTGACCTTGAGGAGCGCGACGCGGTTGTGCGCGAAGAGCTCGTACAGCACGTCGGCGACCGGGATCGAGGTGACGTTGCCGGCGCCGAGCACCAGCCCGACGCCGCCCGACTCGGTGGGCGTCAGCTGGGCGAGCCCGGCCTCGCGACGGGCCTGGTCGGCGGTGACGCCGGGCTCGAACCAGACCTCGCCCGTGAAGCCCGAGAGCAGAAGCTTCTCGGTGCCGTTCAGCGGGAACGTGTGCGCGCGCAGGCGACCGCCCGGTGCCTCGTCGATCGTCACACCGTCGAGCGGGCTGCGGCCGTTCGCGAGAGCCTCGAGGGTCTCACGGAGCGCATCGAGCAGTCCGATGACGGCATAGGGTCCGCCGAGCCATTCCTCGCCGGAGAGCGGATGCCCGGGCTCGAGGCCCTTCGACATCGTCGCCGCGTCGGCCCACTCCTGGGCGGCCACGCCCACGGCATCGCGCACCCGGCCGAGCAGCCGCGCCCGCTGGTCGAGCGTCAGCGCGACCCACACCCGCGCTCCCTCGTCGAGCCGGGTGATCGCCTCGTCGAGCGCCGCCCGCTCGTCGTCGGGAAGCCCGGGATCGGACGCTCCGGCGCGAGACGAGGGACGCGTAGCCGTGGTCTTCCGAGGCTTCGCAGGAGTGGTCGAGGACGTGGGGGACATGGGTTCTCCTTCGAACTCGCGCCGCGGAACTCGCGCGCGGTGAGTCCGTCAGGGGGATCCTACGTCACGGCGTGAGCACCGAGGCACGCAGTGTCACGACGACTGCGACCCGGTCTCGCGGTCTTCGATGTCGGCGCGGCGGAGCGGGTACCGCGCGAGCGTGAGAAGGCTCAGCCCGATGAGCACGGCGGGGGCGAGGCTGAAGCTGACGACGATGCCGGTGATGGCGGCATCCGGCTGCTCCACGACCTGACCGCCGGTCGACGAGACGTAGCCGGTCATGGCGAGGATGAGCGCCAGGGTCGTTGCGCCGAGCGCGAAGCCGACGGTCTCGCCGGCCGTCCAGACGCCGCTGAACGACCCGGCTCGCCCGGCGCCCCCCGCCACGGCGTCGGGAACGGTGCGCTCGTCGTGCGAGATCACGTCGGGCAGCATCGCCATGGGCAGCGACTGCATGCCCGCGTACGCGACGCCCGCGATGCCGACCGGCACGTAGATCCAGTCGCCGGGAGCCCACAGCATGCCGAGGATCGACAGTGCGGCGACCGCGAAGACGATGCTCGCGATCGTGAAGGTGCGCTCCTTGCCGAGGCGCCGCGCGACGACTCCCCAGGCCGGCGCTGCCAGCAGTGCCGGGGCGATGAGCGCGACGAACAGCAGCTCGACGGCCGCCTGCGAGTGCAGCACCCACGTCGCGACGTACTGGGCGCCGGCCAGCATGAGCCCGGTCGCGAGGGCCTGCAGCACGAATGTCGACAGCAGCATGCGGAACGGCCGGCTGCGTCGGAGAGCACGGATGCCGGACGCGTAGTGCTCGCGGATCCCCGTGGTCGCAGCGCTCCCGCGTCCCTCTACCCGTGAGACGTCATCCGACCGCCGAGACCTCGGGTGAACACCGCCGTCTCGGCCGGCAGATGACGTCTCACCGGATGTGCCGGCGGTGACCGCGGTGACGGCGGTGACGGCGGTGACGGCGGTGCGTCGCGCGACGCCGGTGGCCACCAGCATCCCGATCCCGATGACGAGACCGCAGACGACCCCCATCACGAGGTACTGGATGAACGGGTCGTCCGAGACGCGACGCAGCGCCGGGCCGCCCGCGCCGAACAGCAGGATCGCGAACGTCAGCACCACGACGCGCCAGGTGAGCAGGCGCGTGCGCTCGTCGTAGCTCGGCGTCAGCTCGGCGGGGAGCGCGATGTACGGCACCTGGAACAGGCTGAACGCCGTCGCCGTGAAGGTGAAGGCGAGCAGCACCCAGATGCCCGCGACCACGGGTCCGAGCGACGGCGGCACCGCGAAGGTCAGCGCGAACAGCAGCGGCAGCGCGATGGCACCGATCAGCATCAGCCGTCGCCGGCTGCCGTGACGCGCGAGATCGCGGTCGGTGAGGGCGCCGATGACGGGGTCGATGATCACGTCCCAGACCTTCGCGACAGTGATGACCGCGCCGGCGGCGAGTGCGGCGACCCCGAGGGAGTCGGTCAGGTAGTACGTCAGCACCAGGCCGGGCAGGGTCGAGAAGCCGCCGGTGCCGAGCGATCCGGTCGCGTAGCGCGCGATGGTGCCGCGCGTCAGGCGCACAGGGGAGACGGATGCCACGGCTTCGGGTGCCCGTGGAGCGTCACTGCTCATCGCGCCAGTGTAGGTCAGGGGCTGGGACTCGAAGCCCACCCTGTGGATCCCGGGCCCGGCGCCTCGGGCGCCGGCTCAGGACTCGGCGCGGACGGCGGCCTCGACCGCTCGGAGACCGGCGAGTGTCTCGGCGAACGACGTCGACAGCGGGGACAGGCCGATGCGCAGGCCGCCGGGGTCTCGGTAGTCGGGGATCACGTCCTGCGCCCACAGCCGCGCGGTGACCTCACGCATCGCGGGGTGCGACAGCGTCACGTGGCCGCCGCGCGCGTCGGGGTCGCGGGGCGAGGCGATCACGACCCCGAGCGGTGCCAGCAGTTCGTCGGCCACGCGCACCGCGAACTCTGTCAGGGCGATCGACTTGGCACGGATCTGGGCGATGCCGACGTCGTCGATGAGGGCGAGCGTGTCCTGCATGGCGAGCATGCCGACGATCGGCGGCGTGCCCGACAGGAAGCGCCGCATCCCCTCCGCCGGCCGGTACTCCGGCCCCATCGCGAACACGTCGGCGGTGCCCATCCAGCCCTGGATGGGCTGGGCGAGCAGGTCCTGCAGACGTGTCGCGACGTAGGCGAACGCGGGCGAGCCGGGCCCGCCGTTCAGGTACTTGTAGGTGCAGCCGACCGCGAGGTCGAAGTCCCAGGCATCGGCCTCGACGGGCACCGAGCCGGCCGAATGGCAGAGGTCCCACACGACGAGCGCGCCGGCGTCGTGCGCGATGCGGGTGAGGGCTGCGGCATCCGCGAGATAGCCCGATCGGTAGGCCACGTGCGAGAGCAGCACGACCGCCGTCTCGGGGCCGACGGCCGCACGAAGCGCCTCCTCGGACACGCCGCTCGTCAGTTCGACGTCGATCCAGCAGACGCGGCCGCCGCGCTCGGCCGCGATGCCGTCGACGAGGTACCGGTCGGTGGGGAAGTTGTCGCGGTCGACGACGATCTCGACGCGGGCAGGGTCCGCCGCGACCGCGGCGTCGAACGCCGCTCGCACGAGCTTGTACAGCAGCACCGTCGTCGAGTCGCCGATCACGGTCTGGCCCGGGGCCGCGCCGATCGCGGCGCGGCCGACGGCGTCGCCGATGTCGAAGGGCAGCTGCATCCAGGACTCGTCCCAGCCGCGGATGAGGCGCCCGCCCCATTCGTCGCGCGCGAACGCCGACAGTCGCTCCACGCTCGCCCGCAGCGGCCGGCCGAGGGAGTTGCCGTCGAAGTAGACCAGTGAGGTCTCGGCTCCGACGAAGGCGTCGCGGTGCGTGCGCAGGGGATCGGCCGCGTCGAGGGACGCGGCTTCGGCCTCGAGGGCCGCCACCGCGCCGGTCCTGGCCTGACCGCGGGTTTGGGGCGCGTCCCGTACGTTCGGGGCGTGCGGCACGCGCCCCGAACGTACGTCGTGCGCCCCAAACCCGGAACTGGCCGGGCCGGACGACGCGGCGGGGTCAGTGGTCGTCATGGATGAGCTCCTCGGTGGGGACGACGGTCGCGCCGCGCAGCCACTCGGCGATGTCGTCGAGCTCCGTCGGCGGGGTGCCGGGCACGAACGTGCACACACCCGGCGGTGGATCGGTGAACGGCCAGGGGTCGGCCATCGCCGCGATGAGCGCCGCGCCACGGATGCCCGCCCGGTCGAGCGCCGCCACCTCGTCGGGGTTCACCCCGACCCGCTGGTCGCCGTTTCCGAGGTCGGTGCCGTACAGCACGCGGCCGCCCGCGGCGGCGAAGCCGGCGAGGTTCACGCGTGCGAACTCGGCCGCGTGCGGATCCGCGCCGTGGATCGCGAGCGTCGAGATCCACACCTGCCCCGCCTTCACGGCGTGGGCCGTGAAGGCACGCCCGACGAACTCGGTGAACGGGGTGTGGGCGAGGACGTCGACGCCTGCGTCGAGTGCGAGCTGCGGCATCCCGTCGCCCTCCGCGTGCGCGACGACCGGCAGACCGCGCTCGCGGGCGACCTCGACGATCGCCGCCAGCGTGCCGGGGTCGAGCACGGGCCCTGCCGCGCTGTTGAGGGCGGCCTTGATGACGGATGCCCCGAACGACGCCTGCTCGTCGACCGCCGTCGCCGCGCCGCCGGGCACCCCCGGGTGGGTCGACGCGTCCGCGATCTCTCGGGCGATCTCGGGCGGCGCCCACCCGCGGCCGACCGGATAGCCGCCGACAGCGGTGAGGAAGGCCCCGGCGTACGCCACGCGCGGGATGCCGTGGTCGCCGCGGCGGGCGAGCGCGACGGGGTCGCCGCCCAGGTCGACGACCCCCGCGATGCCACCGGCGGCGAGGGCCCGTTCGTCGATGAGATGCAGGTGCACGTGGTGGTCGGTGAAGGGCGGCAGCGACACGCCCTGCTCACCGGTGATCGCACGGCGGCAGAGCGCCGCCTCGGGGCCGAGCAGGTCCCGCAGCGCCTCCGGGTCGTGGGCCATCACAGCTCCGTCCGCACCGCGTACAGCTCGGGGAAGAACGTCAGATCGAGCGCGCGCTGCAGGAACGGCACACCGCTGGAGCCCCCGGTTCCGGTCTTGAACCCGATGATGCGCTCGACGGTCTTGAGGTGACGGAAGCGCCAGAGCTGGAAGTTGTCCTCCAGGTCGACGAGCTCCTCGCAGGTCTCGTATGCGGCCCAGTGCGTCTGCGGGTCGCGGTAGATCTCGGTGAACACGGGGACGAGCTCGGGGGCGTAGGTCCACGCCGTCGTCACGTCGCGCTCGAGCACGGCCGCGGGGATCGGATAGCCCGACCGTGCGAGCAGTCCGAGGAACTCGTCGTAGAGGCTCGGCGCCTCGAGCGCCGCCTGGATGAGCGCATGCGCGGCGGGATCCGACTCGAACACCCGCAGCATCGCGGCGTTCTTGTTCCCGAGCGTGAACTCGACGGCACGGTACTGCGCGGACTGGAAGCCGCTGGCGTTGCCCAGCACGCCGCGGAACTGCCCGTACTCGGCGGGCGTCAGCGTCGCGAGCACCGACCACTGCTCGGTCAGCGTCTTCTGGATGTGCTTCACGCGGGCGATGCACTTCAGCGCGGGCGCCAGCTGGTCCTCGCGCAGCAGCCGGCAGGCGGCGCCGAGCTCGTGCAGCACGAGCTTCAGCCACAGCTCGGTGGTCTGGTGCTGAACGATGAACAGCAGCTCGTCGTGATGCTCAGGGTCGCTGAGCGGTCGCTGCGCAGACAGCAGGGTGGGCAGATCGAGGTAGCCGCCGTAGCTCATGCGGTCCTGGAAATCGGTGACGACCGTTCCCTCGATCGCCCGGGTATTGCGTTCGACGCTCACGGCCTCAGCCTAATGAGGACGGATGCCGCCGCGTCAGAGTCTGCGCGCCCGCTTCGTCTCGCTGGCGCTCGCTCAGCGACCGGGTGTGCGCGTGCGACCGCTGGCCCGGTCGTTGAGCGAGCGAGGAACGAGCGAGACGAAACGCGCCGCGACGGGGTGTGTGCGTGCGGCCCCTGCCCCGGTCGTTGTGCGAGCGAGGAACGAGCGAGACGAAACGCGCAGCGACCGGGTGTGTGCGTGCGGCCCCTGCCCCGGTCGTTGAGCGAGCGACGAACGTGCGAGACGAAACGCGCCGCGACGGCGTCAGATGAGGGAGAGCTCGCGCAGCTTCGTCTCGACGTCGGCGTTCGACGGCTCGACGTGGTGCGAGGCGTCGGGGTACACGACGACGGGGATGTTGGTGCGGCCCGAGATGTCGCGGGCGACGTCCGCCGCGGAGGGATCGGCGACGAGGTCCACGTAGGTGTACGAGATGCCGAGCTCGTCGAGCTGCTTCTTGGTGCGGACGCAGTCGCGGCACCAGTCCGCGCCGAACATGGTGATGGTCGAGGGGGAGGTCATCCTTCCATTCTCACCCGGCGATCCTGGGCAGGCGCCGGACGCCGGGCGGCGCCCACGACCGCTCGACTGCGGTTCTCCCGCGCCGGTCGGCGGCATCCTCTCCGCACCCGTTTGCTCCCCGTTCAGCGCTGCATGGGAGGATATGCGGCAATGCAGCTGTCGATCATCGTCCCGACGTACAACGAGGCTCCCAACGTGGCGGAGCTCGTTCGCCGTGTCGCCGCCGCGCTCGACACGGTCCCGGGCGGCATCGACGCCGAGATCGTCTTCGTGGACGACAGCACGGACGCCACCCCCGACGTGATCCGCGATGTGGCCGCCGACGCCCCGCTGCCGGTGCGCGTGATCCATCGCGACAAGGCGGTCGGCGGACTCGGCGGCGCGGTGCTCGAGGGGTTCGCGGCGGCGGCGTCCGACGCCTGCCTGGTCATCGACGGCGATCTGCAGCATCCGCCGGAGAAGATCCCCGAGCTGTGGCGACGGTTCTCGCACGGCGACGTGGACGTGGTGATCGCCTCGCGCTACGCCGGCGGCGGCACTGCGCACGGCCTCGCCGATCGCACGCGCGTGATGGTGTCGAAGTCGTCGACGGCGGTGACCCGCGCGATGTTCCCGATCCGGCTGCGCGATGTCACCGACCCCATGACCGGCTTCTTCCTCATCGACCGGCGCAGCGTCGATCAGGCTCTCCTGCGGCCGCGCGGCTTCAAGATCCTGCTCGAGATCCTCGCGCGCCGGCCGATGCGCATCGCCGAGGTGCCGTTCGACTTCGCCGACCGTCACGCCGGCGAGTCGAAGGCGTCGGTGCGGCAGGGGCTGCACTTCCTCACCCAGCTGACCGCCCTGCGCTTCGGCAAGATGTCGCTGTTCGCGGTGATCGGCGGCCTGGGTGCGATCGCGAACGTCGCGATCGTGTGGGCGCTCACCCAGCTGGGCGTCGACTACATCCTCGCCGCCATCGTCGCCGCCGAGGTGACGATCGTCGGCAACTTCCTGCTGCAGGAGCGCTTCGTGTTCGACGACATGCGCGACAACGCGTCAGGCGTGTGGCTGCGGTTCGCGAAGTCCTTCACGTTCAACAACGCCGAGGCGCTGGTGCGCATCCCGATCGTGGCGGTGATGGTGTCGACCGGCCACATCTCCGCCGTCGTGGCGACGGCGATCACCCTCGTGCTGGCGTTCTTCGTGCGCTTCCTGTTCCACTCGCTCGTGGTCTACGCACCCCGCAAGCCCGGTGTCGCGCCCTCGCGTGCACGCCGTCTCGTCGAGGAGATCGACCAGGAGGTGATGCAGCCCGGCGAGCTGTAGGAGAGCGGATGCCGCGGCACGCGTCCGCCGGCCGTGCCCGTTGCTCAGCCATGCGAGACGGCGAGCCCACCGGGCAGCACCTCGTCATGGGCGAGCGATGCGGCCATGATCTCGAGGGCGTGGCGCAGCGCGGTGCTCGATGTGTGCACCGTGTAGGGGAAGTAGACGACCTCGACGCCCACTTCGGCGAACTCCCGTTCCAACTGGGCTCCCTTCTCGGTGCCGCGCCAGTCGTCGCCCTTGAAGAAGTGAGTGAAGTGCAGCTGTCGCCACGTCTCGAGCTTGTCGGGCACGTCCTCGATGTGGACGCTGTCGACGTAGGTGATGCTCCGGACGATCTCGACGCGCTCGGCGGTGGGGATGATCGGATCGACCTTCTTCACGAGCCGGAGCATCTCGTCGCTGACGACGCCCGCGATGAGGAAGTCGCAGTTCTCTTTGGCGTGCCGAAGGATGTTGAGGTGTCCGACGTGAAAGAGGTCGAATGCCCCGGCGGCATAGCCGATGCGTACAGCCATGATTCCCCCATGTGAATCCCGCGGCGTCCCACACGCCGGGTCTGTACGCCGAACCCTACAGCAGACCTGGCCGCACCGACAGGGCCGAGCCTCCGTCGTGCGCGCCGTGTGGATGGGGGCGATCGCGGCCCAGGTATCGATGCCTAGGGCGCCAGCTGAGGATCGAGGACCGCCGTGACCGCCGCCGCGAGAGCCTGATAGCCCGCCGCGTTGGGGTGCACCCCGTCCGCCGAGATGAGGTCGGTCCTGCCGAACAAGGGCTGGCCGGAGTCGAGATAGACGACCTCGTTCTCGAGCGCCGCCGCTTGGATCGCCTGCGCGAACTCCCCCGCGGAGGGTGGCGGCGCATCGTCGTCGAACCAGGGAGCCATCACGAAGATCATGGCGTCCGGGTAACGCTCGCGGAGCTCACCGAAGAGCCCATCGGCGGCAGCGGCGACGTCGGCCGTCGGGAGCCCGATGTCGTTGCGCCCTCCGGCCACGACGATGTACTTCGGCGAGCCGACGATCTCGTCGATCGTCTGGCCGTAAGTCCCGCAGTACGGGCGCCCGCAGCCGTTCTCGTCGGAGGTCTTGATGTAGCCCGTTCCTCCGAGGCCCAGGTTGTCGACGTCCCAGCCATGCGCGTCCCCGACCAGGGTCGGCCAGCGAACGCCACCGCCTCCCGCTCCTTGCGTGTAGGAGTCTCCGATGAAGACGGCCAGCGGCATGGGCGCGGGGATCGTCGGCGACGCGGCGTCACTGGGGGGCGTGTACCGAGGGGTCTCACCGCGCACGATGACTCCACTGCTCAGGAACGCGGCGATGACGATGCCCGCGACGACCACGAGCGTGAGCGCCCACAGCGGCATGCCGCCGACATCTCTACCGAGCTTTCGCATGGCCGTCCCCGCAGACAGACCCGGCCTGGTTCGGGCACCGGCCGACGAGGAGATCCTACCGAAAATCGGTAACGATCTCGCGGCATCTGCCGTGTCGCGGGTGCGGCGGTTTCTGAGAATCGCCTAATATACGCGCTCTCGATTAGGAGTGGCACGCGCTCCGCGGCTAACGTGACGTATTCGTCTGGGGGATCGCGCCGCGATGGGGGTCGCAGCGCAGCCCGCCCCGATCAACCACGAAGGACAAGAGCCACCCGTGACATCTCCCCACACTCACAACCTCCGAACATCCCCACGCCACCGCCTCAGAAACCAGCCTTCGACAGGCCAGCCTCGCGGCCTCGCGCGCCGCGCGAAGGCACTGGGGGGGTTCGTCATCGCCGCGATGGTGGCGGGCGCCATCATCCCGCTCACCACGGGCGCGGACAGCGCCACCGCTGCCGACGAGGTCGTCCTCACCGCCTCGGACTCGGCCTGGACGACGACTCGCCAGCCGACCGTGCCGCAGTCCGGTCTGCTGAGCGCGACCGCGACCTCCGACCGCACCTACCTCAAGTTCGACGGCGACGCGCTCGCGGGACGCCAGGTCACCGCGGCGACGCTCGTGGTGAAGGTGAACAGCACCACGGCCACCGCTCCCGGAGTCGTCGCGTACCCGACCTCCGCCTCGTGGAAGTCCACCTCGCTGACGCACGACAACCAGCCGGGACCGACCGGATCAGCGGCGTCGCAGCCCAGCGCGACCGCGGTGAAGGGTCAGACGCTCCGCATCCCGCTCGACGTCCGCTCCGTCGCCACCACCGGTGACTTCGCCCTGGCACTGAACTACAGCCAGCGCTACATTCAGCTTCGTATGGAGCGCTTCAACAGCGACGCACCCCGCATCGAGGTGAGCACGGCACCGGTGTCCACCACACCCACGCCCGCGCCGTCCCCGACGACTCCGGCCGAGACCCCCGCCGACGGCCCGCTCGTGTTCGCGCACTACTTCGTGCCGTACCCGCTGTCGATCGACAACAAGACGGAGTCGAGCGACTACTACACCCGCAACTACCTCAGCCCGGATGGTGAGAGCGGCAAGTTCGCCTCCGTCGGCGGCCTCCTGCGCGACCGGCCGATCTCGCCCGGAGTGTCGACCTCGACGACCTGGCGAGTGGACAACTTCGCCACGGAGGTCCGGCAGGCCAAGTCCGCAGGCATCGACGGCTTCACGCTCAACCTCATGAGCTCGAGCGGCCAGAACTGGGATGCCTCCGTCAACGTCATGAAGGCAGCCGCGCAGGTCGGCGGGTTCGCCGTCGTGCCCATGGTCGACGGCTCCTCGAGCTTCTCCTCGAACACTCCCGAGACGGCAGCCTCACTGCTCAGCCAGCTCTACCAGGTCGGCTCCGCCTACAAGGAGGACGGCGAGTACGTGCTGTCCAGCTTCAAGGCGGAAGGCGCATCGGTCTCGTGGTGGACGCAGGTCATCAACCTGCTGGAGACCAAGTACGGGCTCCCCATCTCGTTCCAGGCCGTGTTCAACAACGCGAGCGACGCCAACCTCAAGGCCTACGCGCCCATCGCCGACGGCTTCGGCAACTGGGGCACGCGTACGGAGCGCACGACGCTGAACAGCGCGGACAACGTGGCACGTGCCCACGCCCTCGGCAAGACGTGGATGGCGCCGGTCGCGGTCCAGGACGTCCGCTACCGGTCGCTGTCGTGGGCTGAGGCGAACAACACCGCCTCCGTGCGCGCGCAGTGGAGCAAGGCGATCTCCCAGAAGGCGGACTACGTCCAGCTCGTGACCTGGAACGACTACAGCGAGTCGACTCAGGTCGCACCGTCCCAGGACCACGGCTCGGCCTTCCTGGATCTGACGCGGTACTACACCTCGTGGTTCCACACGGGCTCGCAGCCGGCGATCACGTCGGATGCCATCGTGCTCACCCACCGCACGCAGTTCGTGGACGCGAAGCCGTCGTACTCGCAGTCGCTGATGGGCGCCCCTGCGCTCGACGGCACCTCGACTGCGGCTCGCGACTCGGTCGAGGCCCTCGTGTGGCTGCCCTCCGCAGCGACGGTGCAGATCACCGTCGGTGGCACGACCACGAGCTTCTCGGCGCCGGCGGGAGTCTCCGCCTACACGGTGCCGCTGAAACTGGGGACCGTGTCGGCGAAGATCGTCCGGTCGGGTGCGACGGCGGAGTCCCTCACCTCCCCGCACCAGGTCGTGTCGACGCCGTACGTGCAGGACCTGCAGTACTACGCGGCCAGCAGCTGGTAACACCGGCGGCTCATCGCGAGACGAGGTGCTCGAGGATCTCCTCGAGCACCTCGTCCATCTTCGCCGCGCTCCGCGCATAGACCCGGCGGGAATGCTGCCACGGGTCCTCGATGTCGTCATGCTCCGTCGACGCGCCTGCCGGGCCACGCGCCTGCTGGGCGAGGGTCACCAGCGCGGGCAGGTCGGCACCCGCGCTCCGCGATGCGCGACCGGCGCGCAGGAGGCGTGCGAACTGCAGGACGGTGAACGTCCGCGTCGCCGCCGCCGGCATCTGCCGGACGATGAGTCCCCGATGCTCCCGTGAAGCGGTGAGCACGACGTCTGCCCGTGCCACCATCCCCTCCGTCAGCGCTCGCGCTCTGAATTCCGACGCGTCGATTCCCCTGGTCTGGAGGCGCTCGAGCAGGTAGCTGCTCATCGGGTGGCCGAGGAGCGGTGCGACACCCGCCGACGTCAGCCGGATGACGGGACCACGAGCGGACGCGAGCGATGCCCGCAGTCCCCACTCGAGGTACGGCGACCGGCACACGTTCCCCGTGCAGACGAAGAGGATCGACCCCCGTCCGTCGCTCATGGCGTCAGGTCTCGCGCTGCGACTCGACCGCGCTGAGCGGGGGGAAGTGGGCAGGCGACGCCGAGCGGCGCCGTCCCGCTCGCTGGGCGGACCCTTCGTCCGCGGGCCAGTCGCCCTCGACGGCCGGCTCGTGGTCGCCGGCGTCCAGATCCTCCGACTTCCGCGGTGGGGCCGTTGTCGTGCTGATGAAACGGTCGTCCGCGGCCCCGGCATCCGGCGCCGCCTTCGACGGAGCGTTCGCGACGTCGTCCTCGGTCGGGCGCACCGGCGCCTTGGCCGGCGCGTACTCGTAGCGGTGGTCTTCTCGCGATCGGGACATGTTGAACACAGCCCCCTCGACCGACGTCCCCAGGGAGGTCAAGCGGTCCAGCGCCCGACGCAGCTCCCGCACGCGGAGCACCCGTGCCCCGATGACCAGGATGACGCCACCGAGCAGGCGCGCCACCACTGCACCGTCCGGCACAGGATTGATGGGCGGGCAGTCGATGATGGTCACGTCGAAGCGTTCGCGCAGCCGCTGCAGTGCCGCGCTCGCCGCAGTCGACTCGAGCAGTTCGCTCGGGTTGGGCGGCCGAGAACCGGCGAGGAGGACCTTGAGGTCGTCGGGGCCCCAGCTCACGATGGCGTCCTCCAACGCGATGTCTCCGGTGAGCACGTCGGTGAACCCGGAGTACTCCGGAAGATCGAGCAGGTCGCCCAGAGTCGGTCGGCGCAGGTCGGCCTCCACGAGGCAGACCGCGAGACCAGATGCGGCCAGCGCGGCGGCGATGTTGGCCGCTGTCGCGCTCTTGCCCTCGCCGGGGCGGGACGACGTGACCGAGAAGACCTTGTGGACTTCCCCGGGCTGCAGGAAGCGAAGGTTGGCGCGCAGCTGTCGATACTCCTCGCCGCGCCGGGAGCCGGCCTTGATCACGGCGATGGGATCCCGCTGCGCGCGGCGGTCGAAGGAGATGACCCCGAGCACCGGCAGCCCGGTGATCTCGGTGACCTGCTCCTTGTCGCGGACGCGGGCATCGACGACGCCCCGGAGCACGACGAAGACCGTCGCGGCGACGAGGCCGGCGAGGAGGCCCGTAAGCAGCAGGAGGGGGACATTCGGCGACGACGGCGCTGTCGGAGGTTTCGCCGACTCGATCACCTGCAGCCGGACGGGCGACTGGCCGTCTACACGCGGCGTGAGCGACGGGACGACCTCTGCGAGGAACTTCGACACCGAGTTGGCGATGGCGGCGGCTCGAGCCGGCGATTCGTCCGTCGCCGAGATGGTGATGACGCTCGTATTGAGGGGCACCGACGTCGACACCTGCCGGCGCAGCTGCGAGATCGTGACATCGAGGTCGAGGGACTCGATGACGGGGGCGAGCACCACCTCGCGGGTGGCGATCGCGCTGAAATTCCGCGCCTGCAGCTGCGAGAAGTTCGACGACTGCGCGAGCTCGCCGGTGCTCGCTCCGCCGGTCACGGTGACGAAGACGTCGGCGCTCGCGGTGTACTCGCGGGGGGTGGAGACGACCAGCGTCCAGCCTGCGAGCACGCCGAGCAGGATGCACGACACGACAACCGCCCAGTGGTGGCGGATGAGTCGCAGCAGACTCCTGGTTTCCATACCCTCGTCCGATCACGCCGAGGGGTAGAACGAACCGAAATTCTCCCCAATCCCCTTATAATGCTATATCTCTCGGTTGGGCGCTCAGCTCCTTCCGAAATCCTCGTGGACGGCGCCGATGACGCGAACCGATCAGCTGTCGCATTCCGGGCCGCGCCGCGAGGGATCCGACGGCAGGCGAGTCGCCTACCGCGCACCCGATGCAGCGGGGGACGACGAGCTGCGACGAGGCTTGCGCATGCTTCTCCTCGTCGCATCCCTGGCGGTCCTGTCGATCGGAGTCCCGGCGTTCCTGATCGCCGATGTCGCGGATCTGCCACGCAGTGACGCCTGGATCGTCACACTCGTACTCCTCGTCTGGGCCGGCATCCGTCTCTCGCTGCTCTGGGTGCGCGGAACGCCGAGGCTGTTCGACTTCTTCTTCTGGCTGTTCGTCTACATCTTCATGGGCATCGCTCCGACCGCCCAGATCCTGTCCGGGCTCACGTCGACGACGACGCCCGGGGTCGACACCGGGCTCGACATGCCGACGGCGGGGGTGGTCCTGCTCGGCGTGTTCTGCTACGAGGTGGGACGCCTGCTGCTCATGCTGCGCGAGGGGCGCCGGCGGACGGCGGGAAGGCCACTGGTCGTGCGTCCGGTCAGCAGCTGGCGCACCGTCGCGCTGTTCGTCATCTCCGTCGCACTGAGCGGCTACGTCCTGTGGCGGCTCGGCGCGATCGCTCTGCTCGGAAGCCGGGATGCGGCGGCCGCGGCGCGTGCCGCCGCGTGGCCGGACCCCGCGGTCCGAAGCATCGTCTTCGCCAGCGGGATCTATCCGCTGCTGGTCGCGGTCGGCGCCCTGGCCCAGCTGCGTCGCACCGCGAGCAGCGCCCAGAGTCGTCGGCTGGCGCTCACCGGAGCCATCGCAGGAGCGGTGATCCTCCTCCTCATCGTCAATCCGATCACGAGTGCGAGGTACTCCTTCGGGACCGTCGTGTTCGCTCTGGCCGTCTACGCCGGCGCCGTGCGGACGCGCAGGCGGGCGCGGATCACGATGCTCGCAGCGATCGCCGGATTCCTGTTCGTCTTCCCGATCGCGGACGCATTCCGCCGCGCGGGTGCGGCGACGGGCACCCGGTCGGGCTTCTTCGACGAGTACCTGTCCAATCCGGATTACGACGCGTTCTGGCAGGTCGCCAATGCGCTGTCCTACTGGGTGGACGGTCTCGTCGCACCGATGAGCCAGTTCGCCGGCAGCGTCCTCTTCTGGGTCCCTCGAGCCCTCTGGCCGAACAAGCCCACCGACACGGGCATCCTCCTGGCCGAGTACCGGGGGTACACCTTCGACAACCTGTCGGCGCCGACCTGGGCCGAGGCGCTGGTGAACGGCGGCATCATCGCCGTCGTGGTCGGCTTCCTGCTCCTCGGACTGGTGCTTCGTGCGATGGACAGCCGGATCGTGCCTGCCCTGCGAGTCGGCGGCGTCTGGGCGATCGTCGGCGGCATCCTGCCCGTGTTCATGACGATCCTCCTGCGCGGATCGCTGCTGCAGGCGACCGGGGCACTTTTCCTCACCGTCCTGTGCATCGTCTTCGTCATCGGCGGCCGGCAACCGGCGGAGGCAGGCCCTGACCCGGGTCCGCCGCCGCAGCTCACGCCCGACGCCGCCGCCACGGGATCGGCCCACGCACCGAATCAGCGTGCGCCAGGCGCTGAGTGAGGGGCAGGCGCTCCTACCCGTAGAAACGCTCGAGACGTTCGGCGATCACATCCATGCTGCGCTCCGCGCGCACCGCACCCCGACCGCGTGCGCCCATGGCCGCGGCGCGCTCCGGATCCGCGACCAGGGTGCGCAGCGCGTCGGCGAGGCTCTCGACAGTGTCCTCAGTGACGAGGCCCGCATCGTGCGCACCGATGAACGGAGCCAGTCCGCAGGTGTCGGTGACGATGACGGGCAGCCCGACCGACATCGCCTCCAGCACCGACATCGGGTAGGGCTCGTCGACACTCGGCAGGACATACAGCGTGGCCTGCCGCATCCGAGCCGTTGCCCCGCTCATGCCGACGGGACCCTCCCACGCGATGCGATCGGGGGCTCCCGAGGAGGCGATCGCGTTCAGCACCGATGCACGCTCGCCCTCATCCGGTCCGACGAGCGCGAAGGCGGCGTCGGGGAACTCGGCTGCGACGCGCGCCGCGGCCTCGACGAACGCGACCGGGTGCTTGCGGGGCGCGAGTCGAGCAAGATAGAGCACCCTGGCCGGACCGACTGATGCTGCTGCCGCCGCCGCTTCCCGCGGAACCCCGTTGGGCAGCTCTTCCAGTCGAGCCTCGCCGCGGGAGACGACCTCCAGCGACGCGCGCTCGCGCGAGGTCAGGTAGGCGACGATCCGCGCTCGTCGCAGCACGGGCCGGGTCAACGCCAGATCGAGGGGAACGGCGAGCGGATTGCTCGTCTCGTCGATCATGCCGTGCGTCTGCACGACGATCGGCACCGCGCGTCGGAGCGCGATGAGCGCCGCAGGAAGCGTCACGAGGTCGCGCGCCGCGTGCACGTGGACGACGTCGAACTCCCGGGCGTGGCGGTGGACGGCCCGCCACAGCTCGGGGGAGCCGAGTCCGGCGAACCCGGTCCGCGGCAGGAGGGTCCGGGCCGGGAAGAGCTTGGCCGGCACGCCGTCGATCTCGGTCGGGACCTCCCCGTCGAACCCACGGTGCGTCCCGGTGAGCACGACCTGATGCCCACGGTCCTGGAGTGCGCGGAGCTGATTGACCGCAACCCGAGTCGGTCCGCCGTACTCGCCCGACGGGCTGAGCAGCGTGACCACTCCGAGGATCTTCACGTGGTCGGCTCCACCGGGTCGCGGACGGATGCGCGGGGCGCGAGGACGATGGATTCCGGCTGCACGTCCGATGTGACCAGCGCCGTGGCGCCGACGACCGCATCCCGGCCCACCCTCACGCCGCGCAGGACCGTCGCCCGCGCCGCGATCCACGCCCCGTCCTCGACCGTGATCGGCGCGTTGTCGAACTCGAACGTCGGGGAGCGTCGGTCGTGGCTCCCGGTGCAGAGGAAGACGCCCTGCGAGAGGCAGACGTCGCTGCCGATCGTCACCGGCTCGAGATTGAGGATCCACACGCGCTCGCCGATCCATGAGTCGTCGCCGATCACGAGCTTCCACGGCCAGTGGACGCGAACGCCGGAACGGAGGTTCACGCCCTCGCCGATCCTGGCGCCGAATGCTCTCAGCACCCTGACGCGAACCTTGGCCGGCACGAACCAGGGCATGACGAGAAGGCTGGAGGCGAGCTGCCAGGCCGCCTGCCAGGCGATGCCGCGCCCTTTGTCGTAGCCGGCGCCCGTGAAACCGGCAAGACTGCGTCGTCCCCCCATGGGCGACATCCTAGCCACGCGTGATTTCGGTGGGTCAGCGGATATGATCACACGCACGCACCTCGCGGACCGCTCACTGCTGTCGCGGTCATCACACCGTCGAGGGAGGGCCGGGGTGACAGGGTCCGATCGACTGCGAGCGGTGTGGGTGAGCGGCGCCTTCGGGTTCGGCGACGATCTGGCCTACTTCCGTGACGTGCTCGGGCAGTTCGCCAGCAGGTTCCCCGACGCCACCGTCCTCGTTCGAGAGGGCTATCCGCTCGAGCGATACCCGGAGCTTCCGCTCGCTGCGGACCTGCGCTTCTGGGTGCGTCGACGCGACCGCCGGGTGGGGGAGTACACGTACACGGGCAACCTCCGCGTGCCGACGCCCCGAGCGATCTGGAGGATGCTGCGGCGTCCGGCCGATGTCGTCATCGTCGTCGAGTTCACTCCCACGGCACTCGTCTCGGCCGCCACGGCACACCTCCGGCGACGTCGCGTGGTGCAGCTGATCGAGTCGGAGCCGTCGTTCCGCGGCGGGGCGGAGGGCCGGCTCGCGACGACGGTGAAGCGGATCTTCGCCCGTCGGTCGCACATCGTGCTCGTGAGCAACGAGCGGACCGCGCGCTACGCGCGGGAGCGCCTCGGAATCCGAGCCGGGCGGCTGCGCGTCGGGCCGTACCTCACGTCGCAGCCGGGGGATCCTCTGCCGGCCTTCGACGACGGCGGTCCCGTGCGCTTCCTGTTCCTGAACAGCCTTCAGCGCAGGAAGGGGCTTCACCTCCTCCTCGCCGCGCTCGCCGTCCTCCCCGAGCACGTACGCGAGTGGACGCTGGATGTCGTCGGGGACGGACCAGAGCGCGCGGCGCTGGAACGGCAGGTCGGCGACCTGGGGCTGGTCGAGAGGGTCCGCTTCCACGGACGAAGACCGCACGAAGAGGTGACTGCGGACTACGCTCGCGCGCACGTCGTCATCTGTCCGACGCAGGGCGACTACCGCTCGCTCGCGGGCTTCGAGGCCGTCAACGCGCGGCGTCCCGTCGTGCTGTCGACGCGGGACGGGGCGGCCGAGGAGATCATCGCGTCCGGGGCTGCCGCTGTCGCCGTCGATCCCGTCGAGCCGCGAGCGCTCGCCGACGCTCTCGCTACCTTCCTGCGGGACGACGCGCACCTGGCGGAGCAACTGGCGATCGCCGCCGCACCCCCGGATCGATTCAGCGTCGAGGCCGTCGGCGCCAACCTCGAAGCCGCGGTTCGAGCGGCGGCGAGATGAGCCGCCGCTCTCGGCTCCCCCGTCCGCTGACGGTCGCGCAGATCCTCTCGAGCGCCGCGGGAGCACTCCCCATCCTGATCGCCGCGGTCCGCATGGATCCCGCGGCGTTCACCTCGTTCTCGATCATCACGCTGGCCAGCGCGCTCGCGGTCGGAGGATCCCGAGCCGCCCTCTTCCAACCCGCACTGATCTTCCAGCGAACCGACTCGCATGCGCTCGTGCCCGCGCGGTACATGCTCGTCGTCTCGTCGCTGTCGGCTCTCGCGGTGGGCGCGATCGCGATCAGCTCGGGCGGGGTCGCTGCCGGCGAGGCGGCGATCATCGGTGTCGCCGGCGCCGTCCCGGTGTTCTACGACTGGGTCCGATATCGCGCCATCGGCTCGAGCCGGCGCTGGGCCGTCGCAGCAGGCGACGCCGTGCGCGTGACGCTCGTCTCGGCGACGGCGCTGCCTGTTCTCGCCGCCACGCCGCTGTCGTTCATGCTCGCGATCGGCGTATCGTGCGCGATCGCGGCTGCCGTGGTGCTCCCTCAGGTCCCGCTGCGCGTGGGGGTCTACCCCTACCGCAGCTACCGGTCGTCCGCTGCCTGGCAGACGCTCGACTTCGCCGTCGGGCAGTTCATCGTCTCGGTGCCCCTGTTCGTGCTCGCCGGCTCCGGCGCGAACGACCTCATCGGCGGAGTCCGGCTCGCGCAGACCCTGCTCGGACCGCTGAATCTGGCCTTCGCGGCGACGACGACGAACATCGTCGCCGACGGCGCCACGCATGTCGACTACCGGCGGGCGTCGGCGATCATCGCACGCGGCTGGCGCGCCAGCATCCGGCTCGGGCTCCTCGCCACCGCCGGCGTCGCGTTCCTCGTCGGCGTCGTCTGGTTCAGCGGCTGGGCCCCTGCGGGTGTGGAACGCGCGGACCTCCTGCTCGGCCTCGTTCTGGTCGGCGCGTCGACGATCCTGACGGGGTGGGCGGGCATCCACGGCATCGTGCTGCGGGTGCTCGATCACCAATCGGCGGTGACGCTGGTGCGCATCGGCATCGCCGTGGCCACCACGGCCGGGTTCCTCATCGGCTACGTGCTGGGAGGCGACGAGTGGAGCCTCGTGCTCGGATTCGGTGCGAACGCGGTCTCGGCTCCGCTCCTGTTCGTCCCCGTGGCGCTGTTCTACTACCGACGGGACACACGCGAGGCGCCGTAGTCTCGTCGGTCAGCTGGTGCGCTTGAGAACCCTGAACCACTTGAGCAGCAGAGCGGCCGTGATGAGAGCGGTCAGGCCTCCGAGGGCGGCATAGACGACGAAGAAGATCTGCGATGCCCCCCACAGGAGGAAGGCGAGGGCGAGGACCCCATAGTCGGCCGGGAGCAGGCCGAACGCGCGGATCGCCGAGGGGGATCTCGGCGGATCGGCGGCGTGCGGCCGCGTCCGGCGGAGCAGCTCGAAGATCGTCATTCCCGAGAAGAGCACGACCGCGACGAGCATGTAGGCCAGCGGGATCAAGAGCCACGCCCCCGTCAGGAGCCCCTGCGTCGCCGCCGCGACGAGCACCGCGGCATGGACGGCGACCATCTTGCCCGAATCGACGACGTGGTCGAGCCATTCGCCCGCGAGGCTGCCGCGCCCGGTCAGTCGGGCGACCTGGCCGTCCGCGGAGTCCAGGGCGAAGCCGAGCACCAGGAGGATCGCGACAGCCAGACCCGTGACCCAGCCGGCGGGGCTGATCACCAGCACGATCAGGCCCGCGGCGGTGCAGAACGCCGAGACGGCGGTCACGCCGTTGGGGGAGACCCCGGTGGAGGCGGCAGCCGCCGCAAGAACCCGCCCTACGGGACGGTTGATGTAGCGCGAATACAGCGAGACGCCCACGCGGCTCTTCTGCGAGCTCGACAAGGAATCCATGGCTTCGCGAAAGGTCAGGCCGGACATGTCCCCCACTGTCCCCGCACTCTCCGGTACGAGTATCGGACTCTACCCTGACGTCTGACGCATGGTCGTGTAAACTCCTCGGTCAAGCGTACTGGCAAGTTGCACCCGACGATGATGCCGAAATCGCAGCGACAGCACGTGTGCCCGCGGACGGGAGCCTGTGGGCGACCGGTGATCCACTGGGGATGTGCGACACCGGTCTCGAATTCTGGGAATCGGGGTTGACGTGCGTACTCGCATCTTCGCGAGCCTCGCCGCTGTTGCGGCGCTCGCGATCGGATTGATCGCTCTACCACCTGCCGAAGAGGCGAAAGCCCTCTCGCCTGATCTGCCGTTCAGCGCCGATGCGCTGCCGACCTGGCAGACCAACGGCGTGGTCTGGCAGGTCGGTATATCCCGCGGCAGGGCAGTCGTCGGGGGGACCTTCAGCCAGATCCGCCCGGGCGCAGGACAGTCAGGCGCTGCGAGAAGTCTGCAGAGCCTGGCCATCCTGAACGCCGCGACAGGGGAGCCGGACGCGTGTCAGCTGCCGGTCGCCTTCAGCGGCGGTACGGCAGCGGTCTACGCGGTGAAGGCGGCGCCTGACGGCAACACGGTCTTCATCGGCGGCCAGTTCACGAGCGTGGGCGGCGTCGCGGTGAGCCGGCTCGCGGAGATCAACGTCGCCACCTGCACGGTCACGCCGTTCCGGGTGAGCGGCATCTCCAGCTATGTGCTCGAGATCGAGCCGGCCGCCGACGCGGTCTACTTCGGTGGCGTCTTCCAGACGGTCGGCGGGCAGAGCAGGCGCAGCTTCGCGAAGGTCAACCGCGCAGGAGCCCTGCAGACGGCTTTCGTCGCCAACGCCTCCGGCGTGACGGAGGAGCTCTACAGCACCACGGTCGTGCCCAACAAGAATGCCCGCGGGGATGCGCTCCAGCTCTCGCCGGACGGCACCAGGCTTGCGATCGGGGGCGACTGGTTCGACATCAACGGATCGGCATCCCACAGCTTCGCCGTCGTCGATTCGACGACGGGAGCGGTGTTGCGCACGTGGCCGGCCAACACGGTCGGCAACACTTCGCGGACGAAGATGATCAGCTCCGACGGGACGCGCTTCTTCGTGGCGCAGGAGGGATTCGCCGGGTTCGACGGCGCCCTCGCCTACAACTGGTCCGATTACAGCCAGGCGTGGCGCGACAACTGCGCCGGCGCCACACAGGCGATCGTCCCGTATCAGGGACTGCTGTTCGAGGCGCACCATCGCCATGACTGCTCGGCGATGGGGATGTTCCCGGACGGGCGGCGCACCTTCCTCTCGGTGAGTCACGCCACTGACCCGACGCAGCTGCAGATCGGCTGGCTTCCGGAACTGAACGACGGCACCGGCGAAGGCATCGGCCCGCGCTCGATCGCGATCGGACCGGGCACGAACGGCACGCCGTACCTGTGGGTCGGTGGGGAGTTCACCCGCGTCAACGGCGCCAACCAGCAGGGCGTGACGCGATTCAGCCCGACGGATACGGGCGCCCCGGCGGTCCCGGCTCTCGCGGCACGCGCCATCACCCCGAACGCGGTCCAGGTCAACATCCGAGGTATCTACGATCCGGACGATTCCGACATCACGTACGCCGTCTATCGCGGGAACAACACGACGACTCCCGTCTGGACCGGCGTGGCCCAGTCGAAGCACTGGTATCGCTTCCAGGCCACCTTCGTGGATACGGATGTCACACCCGGAACGAGCTACACGTATCGCGTGCGCGCGATCGACCGGGCGAACAATCAGAGCGCCCTGTCGGGGACGGCGACGGTCACGGCATCGGCGACAGGGTCCGTCTACGCATCCACGGTCATCGCCGATCAGCCACGGCTCTTCTATCGCTACGACGACACGGCGAACGCGCAGTGGGTCGTGGACAGCGCCGGCCCGACGGTCGTCGGGCTCAACGGCCTCGCGCAGAACGGCGTGAACCGCACCGCAGCGGGGGCGATCCCCAACGACGCGAGCCGCAGTGCGACGTTCACCGACACGCAGCCGAACGGGTTGCCGCAGTACATCTGGAACGACGTCATCGCGCCCGGACCCACCGTGTACTCGGTGGAGACGTGGCTCCGTACGACGTCGACCACGGGTGGGGCGCTCGCCAACTACGGATCGTCGACGGGGCGCCCTCGTTCGGACAACGGGACCGATCGCGTCAGCGGGACGGTCGACCGCGTGGTGTACATGGAGAACGGGACCGGGTTCCTGCGGTTCGGCGTGCGCGCCGGGTTCGGAACGACGACGCTGCGGAGCCTCGCGGCGGTCAACGACGGGCAGTGGCACCACGTGGTCGGCACCCAGGGGCCGGGCGGCATGCGGCTGTATGTCGACGGAGTCCTTCAGGCGCAGAACGCCACGACGGGCAGCGGCACCTACAACGGCACGTGGCACGTCGGCGGTGACACCCTCAACGGCTACCCGAGCGCCGGCAACGCCCTGGTGAACCGCTACTTCGACGGCCAGCTGGACGAGACGGCGGTGTACTACCAGGCGCTGTCGCCACAGCAGGTGCAGAACCACTTCAGCGTCGGGACGGGCTTCGTCGACGCGGTGATTCCGAGCACGCCCCAAGGGGTGGGTGCCTCGTTCGACGGAGCGAACGTCGACGTGACCTGGACCGCCTCGACCGACAACGTCGGCGTCGCGGGTTACCGGGTCTATCGCGGCACGACCGCCGGGTTCACCCCCGCGGCCGACACGCTCCGCGGGACGGTCGCGGGCACGACGTTCGAAGACGTCGCACCGCCTCCTGGCACCTTCTACTACAAGGTCGTCGCCTTCGACGGCGCCGGCAACGCGAGCGCGGCCTCCGCGGCCTCCGCTCCCGTCACTGTCGTCGACGGTGTGGCGCCGAGCGTACCGACGGGAGTGAACGCCGTCGCGGCGGGCCAGGCGGCCGACGTCTCCTGGACGGCCTCGACAGACAATGCCGGGGTGACGGGCTATGCGCTGTACCGGGGCTCGGATGCGGGCTTCGTGCCGAGCATGGAGACCCTCATCCAGCCGAACATCGCCGGCACCTCGTATCACGACACGCCGCTCTCGGAGGGCACGTGGTACTACAAGGTGACCGCTCGCGACGCCGCCGGGAACGTCTCCGGTGCGTCGAACGCGGCATCCGTCGTCATCGTGGCTCCCGACAACACGCCGCCGAGCGTGCCCGGGGGACTGACGGCCACCGTCGAGGGCGCCAACAACGTCACCCTGAACTGGAGTGCCTCGACGGACAACGTCGGGGTCACCGGATACCTCGTCTATCGAGGCACGACGGCCGGCTTCACCGCGAACGACGCTTCTCGGATCGGCGACGTGATGGAGACGACCTTCACCGACAGCGCTCGGCCGCAGGGCACGTGGTTCTACAAGGTGGCCGCGAGGGATGGATCGTCGAACGTGAGTGCGGCCTCGGCCGCCGCGAGCGCCACGGTGACCAATCCACCGGCTCCACCCACGACGCAGACGATCGTGACGACCGCCGACTCGATGGCCGCGGCCATCAACCCGGCCTTCGCCTATGGAGCCACCAACCAGATATCGTCGCGCTTCAACACCACGATCGAGTCCTTCCTGCGGTTCGACCTGCCGGCAGCGCCGGCCGGGCAGGTGCTCACTTCGGCGACGATCTCGCTGCGGACGTCCAACGATTCGACGGCCGGATCGACCGACATCCACGAGTTCCGGCTCGTCAGCGGCACGTGGCAGGAGGGCACGATCACCTGGAACAACCGTCCTACCAGCGTGGGCGCGGCTGTCCTCGGGCAGCTCACGGGAGCGACGGCGGTGAACAGTCCCTACATCGCCAACCTGTCCGCCGCCGACCTCGGACCGTTGGCCGGCACATCGGTCACGCTGCGACTGTCCAGTCCGGCGGGCAGCGACAACGTGCGGCTGTGGTCTCGTGAGGCGACGCCAGTGGACTATCGACCGACGCTGACGCTGACGTACACGACACCCTGAGCGGGGGAGAGGCGACGGCGGAGCGAGCGCTCCGCCGCCGGCTCGGCCGTGGGCGACCCGCGGGCCGCCGGCCGGTGGAAGGACGCCGCGTCCGGGTCCGTCGTCCGGTGGAAGGACGCCGCGTCCGGGTCCGTCGTCCGTCAGTGGTGGAGGACCGGGCGGTGCCCGCGGCTCCGCGAGCCGGCGAGTGCGCCGGCCGACGCGCGCCGACCCGACACCATCGCCGCCTGGATCGTCGCCTCGAAGGAGGCGACGGCGGCGTCGACGCCGAGATGCGCATCCCGATAGCTCTGCGCGGCGCGGCCGAACGCCCGTGCGGCGACGGGGTCAGCCGCAAGCCGCTCGGCGGCGTCGACCAGTGCGTCCGGGTCGCCCGCAGGGACGCACGGACCGGCTCCGGCGGCGCAGACCTCGTCGTGAGTGATGCTCGACGGGTCGACCGCGGCGATCACCGGAAGCCCTGTGGCGAAGTACGTCGTCAGCTTGCTGGGGACGGCCATCTCGGTGACACCCGGGCGCTCGTTGACCAGGAGGATGTCGGCTGAGGCCAGCGCACGCTCGAAGGCGCCGTCCGGCAGCGGATCGAGGAACTGCAGTCGTGAGCATGACGCCATCGCCTCGAGCGCGTGGCGCTGGTTCCCGTCGCCCAGCAGGACGAACTTCACGTGGGATCCGCGGCGAGCCGCCTCGAGGGAGGCATGGACGACGTTGTCGAGTCCCTGCTTCGCCCCGATGTTGCCGGCATGCAGCACGACGACGTCATCGTCCGCCCAGCCGAGCTGCCGGCGGAGCACGCTGTCCCGTCCGGCGCCGTCCGTTCTCACGTGCGACCAGTTCCGCACGACGTCGACGGGCGTGGCGACCGACAGGTCCTCCTGGAGCACCCGGCGGAATCGGTCATGGATCGCCACGACCCGGTCGGCGGAGTTCACCAGCCCGTGCTCGAGCGCGGCGATCCCCGCCGCGCCATGCGACACGGCACCTGTCTCCCGCGCGCCGAGCGTGTAGATGTCCTGTACCCACACGATCGTCGGTACGCCCGTCAATGCAGCACGGACGGCGGCCAGCCGGGAGGAGATCATCGCGGGGCTGACCAGTACGACGGCATCCGGGCGGTGCCAACCGGCGAAGGTCGCCCTGAGCCCGAAGGTCAGCTCCGAGAGCGCCCGATGGAGCATGGTGTGACGTCGAGGCACGTAGTGGCGCAGTCGCGTGACGTCGACCAGATCCCGCGTCTCGGTGCGGGTCCAGCCGCCGTAGCCGTCCTGAACCTTCCACCACGGATAGTGCGGATGCGTGGTGATGACCCGCACGCGCCATCCTCGCGCCGCGAGGGCGCGCGCCATGCCCTCCGTGTAGGGCGCGATGCCCGTCGGTTCGGGTGCGTAGTTGATGCCGACGAAGAGCACTCCGGGCGCTGTTCGACGTCTCGTCGCACCCCCCGACGCGGCGGCGCTCGCAGCCGTCGTCGACGGTCGCGGCATCTTCGCCGTCTCCGGCGACGCCGATACGCGTGACGATCGGGCGCCGAGGCGCCATTCCCCAGCCATACTTCCCCCCAGCGGGCGCGCGACGACATCGTCACGACGCATCTCGGAGAGCGCTCCCCAGCGCGGTCCATCGGCCGTCGGTTTCGGGTTCAACGGCCGTCAGCGTCCCTCGCCTGCCGGCGCGGAACGCGGTCTCTTCGGCCGTCGGTTTCGGGTTCAACGGCCGTCAGCGTCCCTCGCCTGCCGGTGAGGGACGTTCTCGGGCACACCATACAACGCAACCGCGTCGCGCGGAATAGCCGGTCCGAACGCGACGCATCCACTCGGCGTTCCGTCGGAGGCGCGGGCCCCGTCACGCGCCAGAGCCCCCGCGCTGCAGATCCCTGGAGACAAAGCCGGAACGGAGGCGTACAGTGTGCCTTGCATCGTCCCGAATGCCGAGAGACGCACTGGGAAGCGTCCGAGCTCGACGACTGGGAACCCGGCGGTGCTTCTGGGATGGCCCACGGATACGTCTGTGGGCGTTGGGGGTGTGACCGATGGTCTCACGTGTCTGGGCAGGTGTCGTCGTAGCCTCGGCGCTCGTGGTCGGCCTTGTCGCGGTCACGCCGCCCGAACCGGCTGCAGCTCTCTCGCCCGGCGTTCAGTTCAGCGCCGACGAGCTGCCGACATGGCAGACGAACGGAACGGTGTACGCGCTCGCGCAATCGGCCGGCAAGGTCGTGGCGGGGGGCACGTTCAGCGAGCTGCGTCCGCCCGAAGGAGGTTCGGGTTCGCCGGTCGCCGTGAACGCCCTCGCGATCCTCGACGCCGAGACAGGCAGCGCCGACGCGTGCCAGCTGAGTCTCTCGCTGGCCGGGGGAACACCGGCGGTCTATGCGGCCATCGCGGCGCCCGACGGCAACACCGTCTACATCGGCGGGAACTTCTCGAACGTCGGTGGTGTGTCCACGGGGCGTATCGCCCAGATCGACGTCCGCACGTGCACCGTCACGGGCTTCCGGCCACCCAGCATCTCCTCGATCGTGCACACCATCGCCGTGAAGGGCACGACGATGTACTTCGGCGGTATGTTCCTCACGGTGGGCGGCGAGGCACGCCAGCGGTTCGCCGCCGTCGATGTCACGACCGGGGCGCTGCTTCCGTGGACGGCAAACGTCGACGACATCGGCCGAGGGATCGGCGTCTCGCCTGACGGCTCCAAGGTCGCGATCGGCGGAGACTTCTTCTCGGTCAACGGCGCGTACTCGCACTCGATCGCCATCGTCGACGCGGTCACGGGTGCGAACATCCGCACCTATCCGGCCGGGTTCATTGCGAACACCTCGGTGACCAAGCACATCTTCAGCGCAGACGACGGCAGGTTCTACATCTCGAACGAGGGCAGCGGCGGCGGTGTCTTCGACGGGCGCGCGGCGTTCTCGTGGGCGACGGGCGACCAGCTCTGGCGCGACACGTGCCTCGGCGCCACCCAGATGACCGTGCAGCACCAGACGACCCTCTACTCCGTGAGCCACGGTCATGACTGCGCTTCGGTGAATGCGCAGCAGGACGGCACGCGTCACTACTTCCTCGCGCAGAGCGCGGTCGACGGGTCGCACTTCGCGTGGGATCCCAAGTCCAACGACGGCATCGGCGAGAACATCGGCCCGCGCGCGCTCGTCATCGCGACCGGCAGGTCGACCGGGCAGCAGTTCATGTGGAGCGGCGGCGACTTCACCACGATCAACGGTGCGCCGCAGGACCACCTGACGCGCTTCGGGACCACCGACACCGGCAATCCGCCGGCGCCGACGGTGTCGGCGGTCGCTCAGAGCAGCGGGTCGATCGACGTCCGGATCCGCACCTCGATCGACGACGACGACTCGAACCTCACGTATCAGGTCTTCCGCAACAACTCCTCGAGCCCGATCTGGAGCGGCGCCTCGTCATCGGTGTGGTGGAACCGCCCGCAGGTGACGTTCGTCGACACGGATGTGGTCGCGGGACAGACCTACACCTACCGGGTGCGAGCGACCGACGGCACGAACAGCTCGGTGCTCTCGCAGGTGGCGACCGCCACCGCGGTCGCACCCGCGGCCGATTACGCGGCATCCGTCCGTTCCGACGCGCCCGCGATCTACTGGCAGGGGAACACGACGGGTTCGTGGGTACAGGACGGCTCCGCCGCGACGACGAACACCAGCCGCCAGCCGGGCGTGCTCGAGAACGGCGCGGCGGTCTCGGCCGATACCCCCGTCGCCGGCGACCCCAGCGGATCACTCGTCTTCGACGGGGCCAACGACTACGTCTGGCACCAGGGACTGGCCCCCGCGCCGACGACCTACAGCGTCGAGACGTGGATCAGGACGACGACCACTCGAGGCGGCAAGATCGTCGGATTCGGAAGCGGGCGCCCCCGCACCGACACAGGGGCGACCGTGCTCAGCGGCAGCTACGACCGGCACCTCTACATGACCAACACGGGCCGCGTCGTCTTCGGCGCATACACCGGCTCGACGGTGACCCTGACCTCGCTCAGTGCGCTGAACGACGGGTCGTGGCACCACGTCGTGGGCACGCAGGGCGCGAGCGGGATGGCGCTGTACGTCGACGGCGTCCGCGTGGCGCAGAATTCGAACGCGGTCGCCCAGTCCTACCACGGGGTGTGGCACGTCGGCGGAGACAACCTCTCCAGCTGGCCGAACCGCCCGACGAGCAACTTCTTCGCGGGCACGATCGACGAGACCGCCGTCTACTCGTCGGCACTCGGCGCGGGCGACGTGGCCGACCACTATGAGGCGGCGGGCCGAGAACTCGATCTCAACCACGCTCCCGCCGACGCCTACGGCACTCGCGTCTTCGCCGCAGACCCGACGCTCTACTGGCGCCTCGGTGACGCATCCGGCACCACTGCCGCCGACGCCGCCCGCTTCGGCACCTATCCGGGGGTGTACCGGAACGGCGTCACCAAGGGCCAGCCGGGCATCATCCCGGGCGACACGGCGGTGACGACCCCCGGCACACAGCAGGGCACGGTCGCCACGCAGGCCACGCTCACGCCCTCGGCGGCCTTCACCGGCGAGATCTGGTTCAACACCACGACCGCCGGCGGCAAGCTGTTCGGATTCGAGAACGCACAGACCGGCAACGGCACGAACTACGACAAGCATCTGTACATGACCGCGGGCGGCAATCTCGTCTTCGGTTCGTGGGTCGGCTCGGCGGCGGTCGTGACCAGCCCGCTCGGCTACGCCGACGGCGACTGGCACAGCGCGGTGGGAGTCTTGGACTCCTCCGGCCGGAAGCTCTACGTCGATGGCGTGCTCGTCGCCCAGAGCAGCGTCACCGGCGCGGATACGACGAGCGGGTACTGGCGCATCGGCGGCGGCAACCTCGGCAGCTGGCCCGGCGCGACTTCGAACTCGTACTTCCGCGGGGCGCTGGACGAGTTCGCCGTGTACAACGGCGGCCTGAGTGCCAACGAGATCGCCCGCCACTACGCGCTCGGGGTGCAGGACGCCGCATCCCCGAGCACGCCCTCCGGCCTCACCGCCACCCACGGCTCCGGCGGGGTGGACGTGTCGTGGGCGGCATCCACAGACAGCACCGGCGTGCTGGAATACCGCGTCTACCGGAGCACGTCGGCCGACTTCACGCCCGACGCCGATTCGTTCCTCGCGACAACGGCGACGACCTCGTACCACGAGGACGCCCCCGCGCTGGGCACGTACTACTACCGGGTGACCGCGGTCGACGGCGCCGAGAACGAGAGCCTGCCGTCGGCGCCCAGGCAGCTCCTCGTCACCGACATCGACGCCCCCACGGCACCCGCCAGCCCGGCCGCGACGCAGGCGGGGGCGAATGGCGCGACCGTCACATGGGCGCCGTCCGCGGACAACGTCGATGTGATCGACTACATGGTCTACCGGGGGGATGCCCCGGGCTTCTCGATCGCCGACGGGACGCTGGTCGGCACCGTCAGCGGCACGTCGTTCAGCGAGAGCGGGCTCTCCGCGGGCTCGCACTACTATCGCGTCGTCGCGCGAGATGCGGCGGGCAACGTCAGTCAGCCCTCGGACACCGCGATGCTGACGATCGTCCCGCCGGATGTGACCGCCCCGAGTTCACCGGGAGGCTTCACGGCGACGCTGTCCAGCGGAACCACCGTGACGCTCTCGTGGAACCCCTCGACCGATGACCGCGGCGTCAGCTCCTACGTGCTGTACCGGAGCCTCGTGGCGGACTTCACGCCGAGCGCGGGCAACCGCATCGCGGAGGTCACGACGCCGGGGCACGTGGACACGGGGCGTGCCGCCGGCACGTGGTACTACCGAGTGACCGCACAGGATGCCGCGGGCAACGTCAGCGCCCCAGCGTCCGCCTCGGTGACCATCCAGCCGCCGTCGCAGGCGGTCGAGGTCACCCTCTCACCCACCGAGGACGCGATGGTGGCGCAGTCGGCTCCGACGACCCTGTACGGCTCGTCGAACCAGCTGTCGGCGCGGGGAACCAGCGGAACGATCGAGTCGTTCATCCGACTGCCGCTGCCGGCCGCGCCGGCCGGGACAGTGCTGACGAGCGCCGTGCTGTCGGTCCGGACATCGAACGACAGCACCGCCGCGACGACGGACTCTCCTCAGTTCCGGCTGGTGACAGGCGCCTGGACCGAGGACGCCGTCACGTGGAACAACCGCCCGACCACGACGGCGACCGGCGTGCTCGGCACTCTCACGGGCGCGACAGCGCTCAACGCCGCCTACACCGTCAGCCTCGGCGCCGACGGACTGTCCTCGTTCCTCGGGCAGACGGTCACCCTCCGGATGTCGGGCGCCAACAGCGACAACGTACGCCTGTGGTCCGCCGAGGCGGTGGCGGCCTACCGGCCCTCGCTGCGGCTGACGTTCACGCCCGCCTCCGGTCCTGACACGCAGGCACCGACGGTGCCGACGGGGCTGGCGACCTCCGTCGCCGGCAACGCGGATGTGACCGTCACCTGGTCGCCCGCGGCGGACAACGTCGGGGTCACCGGGTACACCGTGTATCGAGGGACGAGTGCGGGCTTCGCGCCGGACGCCTCCTCGAAGATCGCCGACGTGACCGCGCCGTCGTACACGGACAACGGCCGGACGCCGGGCGTCTGGTACTACAAGGTGACGGCGCGGGACGCGGAGAACAACGTGAGCGGTGCGTCGGCAAGCGTATACGCGACCATCCTCGCCAACGGCGGCACACCGGTCGAGATCACGGTGCCGATCACCGACGACGCCATGGTGGCGCAGTCGGCTCCGACGACGCTCTACGGCACGTCGAATCAACTGTCGTCGCGCGGGACCGGGGGTGCGATCGAGTCGTTCCTCGCCGTCCCGCTTCCGGCCGCTCCCGCGGGCACTGCGCTCACGGGCGCCGTCCTCTCGGTGCGGACGTCGACCGACGGCACGGCGGCCTCCGTGGACGCGCACGAGTTCCGTCTCATGTCCGGAGCGTGGACCGAAGCCACCGTGAACTGGAACAACAGGCCGCTGACGGCGACGTCGGGGGCACTGGGCAGCCTCACCGGCGCGACGGCCACGAACACCCCCTACACGGTCGCGCTGACCACGGGCCCGCTCGCATCGGCCCTCGGCCAGACCGTGACGCTCCGGATGTCGAGCGCGGGCGCCGACAACGTCCGGCTCTGGTCGGCGGAGGCGACATCGGCGACGTATCGGCCGTCTGTGAGACTCACCTTCACACCCGTCGCCGGCCCCGATACGGAGGCGCCTTCGGTGCCCACGGGTCTGGTCGCGTCCGTCGCCGGCAACGCCGACGTCGGGCTCGCATGGAACGCATCCACCGACAACAGCGGTGTGACCGGCTACACGGTCTACCGCGGGACCACTGCGGACTTCGCCGCCGACCCGTCGTCGCGGCTGTCCGACGTCACCGCTTCCTCCTATACCGACAACGGGCGCCCGACGGGCACTTGGTATTACCGGGTGACCGCGCGCGATGCCGCCGGCAACGTGAGCGCGGCTTCGTCCGCCGTCTCGGCGACCATCGCTCCGCCGGTCGTGCCGCCCGTCGTGCAGGCGATCGTGACCAGCGCCGACACGATGGCCGCGGCGAGCAACGCTGCGGCGACGTACGGCACGACCAACCAGCTGTCGTCCCGCTTCAGCACGGGGATCGAGTCGTTCCTGTCGTTCGCCCTCCCTGCCGCACCGGCAGGGATGCAGCTGACGTCCGCCTCGCTGTCGGTGCGAACGTCCACGGACTCCACAGCGGCCTCCGCGAACGCACATGTCTTCCACCTGATGACCGGGCCATGGGACGAGGCGACCCTGACGTGGAACACGCGTCTCACTCAGACCTCGTCCGGAGTGATCGGGGAGCTGACGGGGGCCGGCGCCACCAACACCGCCTACACGGTGAGCATCCAGGCAGCCGACCTCGCGGGGCTGTCGGGTCAGACGATCACGATGCGGATGTCGAGCACGGCCGGGACGGACAACGTGCGTATCTGGTCGCGAGAGGCCACCAACGCGTCGTATCGCCCCACGCTGACGCTCACCTACACAGCGGTGCCGTAGAGCACCCAGATCGCCGAGAGGAGCGCCTCGGCGGCCGAGGCGCCCGCGAACAACGGGAGGTGACGCGATGGCCACGTCTCCGATATCGCGTCGTGTCTTCCTCATCGGCGGGCTGTCGACCGTGGTCCTGGCCGGCTGCTCGGCGCCGCCCCCGGCGAACAGGAACCCGTCCGAGACGATCCCCGCCGCTCCCTCTCCTTCGGGCGTTCCGTCGCCCTCGCGCGCACCCATCCCGTTCGACGTCCGCGAGCTCATCGGCCGGCCGAGGTTCTACGTCGGTCATCGCGGCAGCGGCGACAACTGGCCGGAGCACACTCTCGCCGCCTATCGGAACTCGCTGCAGGCGGGCGCCGAGGCGATCGAGATCTCGGTGTGCGCGACGTCGGACGGCGTGCTGATCTGTCACCACGATCTGTCAGGCGAACGGGTGCTGGGCGTCGACAGGAAGATCGCCGACATGACGTGGAGCGAGGTGAGCGCCCTGTCTGTGGACGCCCGGAGCTGGCTGGGCGTCGACACCCCGCTCGAGCCTGTCTCGAGGCTCGAGGACGTCCTGCGTGAGATCGGCCCGGACACGCTGGTGTTCATCGAGGACAAGCAGGGCACGAACACACGTCCGCTCCTGGACCTCCTCGATGCTCAACCCCGGGCGAGGGAGCGCTTCGTCTGGAAGCAGTGGGCGCCGGCCTCACAGGTGCGCGCTGCGAAAGAGCGAGGCTACTGCGCGTGGGGATACTTCGACGTGGAGCAGATCGACCGCCTGGACGAGTTCGCGACGACTTTCGACATCCTGGGCGTGCCGGTGACGATGCCGGACGACGTGATCAGGCGCGTCGTGGCCACGGGGGTCCCGGTGATGTGCTGGGAGGTGCGGTTCCACGACGACGTGGAACGGCTCGCGGGCCTCGGGGTCGCCGGGCTGATGTGCTCCAACGTGGGCTACCTCGTCGACGGCAGCCCTGCCGACCGGGACGCTTTCGCGACCGGCCGACGAGCACCCGGCGACCTTCCTACGGCGATCGCCACCCTCGGCTGGTCTTCTCAGCCCTCGTTCGTCCCGGACCGGGCAGCCCTGCGCATCCAGCGGATGGACCCGACCAGCTATCTGATGGGTTCACTGGCCGTTCCGGGAGCGCAGCTGAGCCGTCTGGACATGACGATCGTCTGGCCGGATGCCGTCCCTCCGCGCGGCGCTGCCGGCGCGGTGTTCGCCTTGACCGGCGACGCGCCGGGAGGGCAGGGCGGGCGGGGCGACGCCGACGGCTATCAGTTCTCGCTTCACGCCGACGGGACGATCGCACTCGCTCGCTGCGAGCGCGGTGTCACCGGATCCGACCTGGCGACGGGCACGGTCGACGCGCCGACCGCAGGCGACCCGGTGCGGATTCGGATCGACGTGTCCGACGACCGGGTGCGCGCCACCGCCGACGGTGGTGAGCCGATAGAGGCCGAGCTCGCTGAGCCCGACGGCAGGGGGCCCTGGATCCGCCTGTTCAAGGATTACGCGTCGAACGAGGCGGTCGAGTTCTCCCAGGTGCGAGTGGTGTCGAGCTAGCTGACCGCCCCACGTATTCCATTATCGGAATGTACGGCTCGCACCGTCTCCGTCCGCCCGGGCGTCGGTCCCAAGGACCCGCGGTCACGCCCGCTTGGGGAACGGGCGTCCACCGGTGACGCCAGCGCCAGTGTGCACCTGACGGGCAGCGGCGGGTGACGACCGCGGGTCCAGCTGTTGGCGGCCGGCGACGCCATTGTCGCCGGCCAAGTCTTCTGGGGGAGCATCAGTAGGCCCCCTTCGGTGCCATCATGACCTTCGCCGTGCGCCACATGATCATGACGTCCGTGGCGATCGACCAGTTCTCGACGTAGCGCAGGTCCAGTCGAACGCTGTCGGCCCATGTGAGGTCGCTGCGACCGCTGATCTGCCAGAGCCCCGTGATACCGGGCTTGATGTAGAGCCGGCGGTACACGCTGCCGTCGTACGACGTCACCTCGTTCGGAAGCGGCGGGCGCGGGCCCACGATGCTCATGTCACCGCGCAGCACGTTGACGAACTGCGGCAGCTCGTCGATCGAGAACCTGCGCAGGATCGCGCCCACTCGCGTCACCCGCGGGTCGCGCTTCACCTTGAACAGCGGCCCCGCGCCGTCGTTCTGGGCGAGCAGCTCAGCGCGCCGCTCCTCGGCATCGACCACCATGGTGCGGAATTTGAGCATCGAGAACTGACGGCCGTCGCGACCCACCCGCAGCTGGTGGAACAGCACAGGGCCGCGCGAGTCGAGTTTGATGGCGACGGCCACGAACGGCGCGATGAGCGCGATCGGCAGGAGGGCGAGGAGTGAGAGCACCACATCCATCCCCCGCTTGATGGCGTGGATGCCGCCCTCGAACTCGGGGATCTTCACCTGCACGAGCGGCAGCCCGTCGAGGGGCCGCAGCGACAATCGGGGTCCTGCCACGTCGGTGAGCCGGTTGCACAGCACGAGCTCGGCCGCGCTGCCCTCCAGCTCCCAGCCCAGCCGCCGCACGAAGTCGCGGTCGTCGTCCGGCGTGCTCGCGACGACGATGGTGTCGGCGCCGGCCTCGCGACCGTAGGCCGCCGTGAAGCGGATCGACCCGATCACCGGGTAGAGATGATCCTCGATGTCGATCGGCTCGAACACGCCGTCCGTCGTCGTCGCTCCGATCACGAGGAAGGCGTGATGAGGGTCGTGCACGAGCTTCTCGATGACGTACTCGACGTCGTCGCGCGTGCCCGCGACGAGGACCCGTGATACGCATTCGCCGCGCTCGCGCTCGTGGATGAGCCACCTGCGCCAGAGCCAGCGGCTCAGCACCAGGGCGACGAGCCCGACGGGCAGCGCGATGATGAGCTGCGCGCGCAGTCCGGGCAGCTGCGCCAGGATGAAGACAACCGACAGGATGCCGAACGCGAAGCCTGTCGCATGCCCGAGGCGCATGTACTCGGCGGCTCCCGCGCCGAGCACGGAGGGTTCCCGCGTACGGGCGAGCGCCAGGAGCGTCATCCACGCGCAGATGACGAAGAGTCCGATGCGGGCGGGTCCGGCGAGCTGTGCGATGGGCACGCCGGCTGCGGCCTCGAAGACGATGGCCGCGGCGGCGGCCGCGGTGATGCAGACCGCATCGGTCGCGATCAGCCGTCGCCGGTAGCGCCTCTCCCAGAGGTGGCGGCGCTCCAGCGACGGCTGCGCGCGAGGGGCGATCGCGTCGGGGAGGACATCCAGAAGTGGGCGCGTCGGAGTTGGGCGTCGGAGGAGCGTTCGGGTCACTCCTCCGGCGCCCGTCGGCGCCGCTTCGATCGCGGTCGGCTTCAGACCGCGGTCCACCGCGCGCACGATGACGCGTCCCTAGCAGACATGTACTTCCCCAGAAGCCCGCACGACGGCACGCCGAACAGGCCATACAACCCCAATGCGCAGACCCGGCCGGGTTGTCGGGTCGTGGGGTCGTTCGATTCGGGTTCGAACTCCCCCTGCGCCCTGTAAATGTACTGCGGCAGCCCGTCGATCGGAAGACTTTGCCCCCGAAAAACTTGACAAGACCAAATCGAAACCTGTAATGCGCCGTGTGCCGCAGCTTCGCTTCAGCCGATCAGGTTCACCAGCGCGTCGAGCCCCATGCCGTAGTTGATGCGCACCGTCGGCAGCGCGAGCTTGTCGGTTCCGATCGTGACGTAGCCGGGCTCGATGGTGCGCGCCATCTCCCAGCCGGCCTGCCGGAGCCCCTCTTTTGCGGTGTCGTTGTAGTGACCGAAGGGATACGCCACGATCTCCTTCACGCCGAGCACGCCGGCGGACGCCTCCATGTCGGCGACGATCTCGGGCACCCCGAGGTTGGTGATGAGACCATCGCCGTTGGCGCCCGCGCGGTGCATGTCGTGGGTGTGCGACCGGCGCAGCACGTACATGTTCGGCGGGGGATCCTGGCGGTACGCCGTGATCATGAACGATGTGGCGAGCACCTTGTACGTGTCTATGACGGGCACCGCCAGGTCGAACCACGTCTGGTCGGCGTCGTCGTCGGTGACGATCACCGAATGGTTCGGCAGGAACAGCCGTCCGTCGATGAAGGCCGACAGCTCATCCCAGGTCGGCAGGTAGAACCCCGTGGTCGCGATGTGGTTCATATGCGCATCGAAGTCGCCGATGTACGCGTAATTGCCCCGCAGCCACCCGCTCTCGCCCTCGGGATTCGCGGTGAACTGGTGGTACATGAGGATCGGGATGCGTGCGTCTTCGGCGGCGTTCTGCTCGGGGCTCATCCACGCGCCGTGCAGCGTCACCCGCCGATCGGTGCAGACGACGGGCTCGGAGCCGTTGACGCGTCCGGGAATGGCGAGCGCCGCGGCATCCTCCGGCGTCGCGTACCAGCCGGCGAACACGAGTCCCTCCCGCGAGGGGATCGGCAGCGCGGCATAGAGCGTGCCCTGCGTCTGGAGCATCGGTGCGTCGGCCACCCCCTCGCCTGCGAAGCTGACGGCGCAGGCCGCGGGGTCCGGCGCGCTCGCCAGCAGCTGCTCCTCCGGAGTGAGCGGGGTCGGGACGGGGGTGGGTGTCGCCGCCGCGGTGGCGCTGGGCGCGGCATCCGCCTGCCGGTCTCCGGCGGCCGCGCGTGCGAACCCGATCGCGGCCACCGTGCCGCCGATCACGGCGAGCACGACGACGGCGCCCGCGATGCCCGCGAACACGCGGCGCCGACGTCGCCGCGCGGAGGGCCGCGCGGGATCCGTGCCGAAACTGGTCATGCGACTCCCCGAGTCCGGACCGCGCATCCCCACGTGCGATCTCTGCTCGGATGCTACCGGGATGCGGCCGCCGATCGCCCGACCCGCGCGCGGGTTGTGGATGAACCGTGTGCCACGACGGCGACGCGTTCGCTACGCTCGGGTCCCATGCTGCCTGCCGACTGGATCGAGTACCGGCGTTCCGACAGCGAGATCCTGGGATGGATGCTCGCCGAGGGCGACGGCTTCCGCGTGTTCGACCTGCTGGGCCGCGAACGGACGCCCGACGGCGCCGGCCCGCTCGAGTGGCTCGCCGCCGAGGAGCTGCTCGACGAGCTCGGCATCGGCTACCTGGCCGACCGGTGGACCCTGCACTTCCCCGACGGCAGCGAACGCCCGGTGCGGATCGCCGAGGCCAGCGCCCGGGGAGTCACCGTCGTCGCCGACGAGTTCGGCGCGGCCTCCGCCGTCGGCGGTGACCCGGAACGGTTCCGCCTGTCCTTCCCGGTGATCGACGAGCTCTCCCCCCGCTGATCCCATCCCGGCCGGAGCCGCCCGCCGCCGGCAGCGCTGAGACATTCCGGTCCGCCGAGCCGGGCCGCATGGGTACAGTGTCCGCATGACGACGCTCGTGCTCACCGTGGTCGGCGACGACCGGTCCGGACTGGTCGCGGCGGTCGCCGACGTCGTCGGCAACCACGGCGGCAACTGGGAGAACAGCCAGCTGGCGGAGCTGTCCGGCGCCTTCGCTGGCATCATCGAGGTATCGGTGCCGGCCGAGCGGGCCGACGAGCTGCGCGCGGCGCTGACCGTGCTCGACGGCCTGCTGAAGGTCGCGGTGCACACCGGAACGGTGGAGCCGCCGCTCGGTACGGCGCGGCCGCTCACGATGCAGGTGATCGGGAACGACCGTCCGGGCATCGTCCGCGACATCTCGTCGGTGCTGGGCGCCCACGGCGTGAGCATCGACAAGCTGACCACTCACACCGCGGATGCCGCGATGTACGGCGGGCGCCTCTTCGAGGCGACGGTCGTCGCCCGGGTTCCGGCATCCGTCGACCTCGACGACCTCACGAGCGAGCTCGAGCGCCTGGCGACCGAGATCCAGGTCGACGTCACCCTCGACACCTGAGCGGCGCGGCGCGCTGCGGCCGAGCCGTTGGGGCCGCTCAGCTGTCACAAACGGTGGGTCGGCGCCACGATTCGTGACAGGCGAGCAGCGCTTGAGCCCGCGGCTCGATCGCAACGTGTGCACGGCCCTGCCCCTCGGTCTCGAGGGGCAGGGCCGGTTCGCAACGGCTGCCGGCGGGCGCGCGATCAGACGATCGCGCGACCCGGACGTGCCGGCGCGAGGCTGAGCGGCAGGTCGAGCCCGCTTGCCGTCCCGGCATCCGGACGGGAGCCGTGGGACTGCTCGGCCACGAGGTAGACGCCGTCCTTGCGGTAGTCGAGCTCGTAGGCCGCGCTGTCGGCAGCACCGGTGACGACGAGCGCCGAGAACCGTCCGCTCGAGCGATCGTGCGCGATGACGCGCACGCCGTCCGCGGAGGCGGCCAGACTGCTCAGGTCCACCTCGAGCGTGCCGGCGTAGTGCGCCGCGCCGCCCACGCTGAGAGCCGGGGCCGTCCCACTCTCCTGCGTGAGCCGCAGCGTGCCGTCGCGGCGCTGGCTGTATGCCGCGCCGATGTGGACGGTCTCTCCCGCGCCGTCGACGAGATCGCCGGAGCGCACCTCCACCGGGCCCGTCCCCAGTGAGTCGGGGTGGCCTGCGACCACGTCGCCTCCCGCGACAAGCACTCCGCCCTCGAAGGAGTTGTCCCCGGCCAGCGTGAGGGCACCGGAACCGCCCTTCGTCAGCCCACCGGCGCCGTCGATGTCGTTGAGCCACACGTCGCCTGCCGAGAATCCGCCGGCCGCGGCATCCATCGTCACATCCACGTCGCGGTCCAGCGTGCCGTAGCCGTGGACGGCGGAGTACAGATCGATGCGCCCCCAGCCCTCGGCGTCGTCGGTCAGGGGCAGACCGGAGTCGAGGGCGGTCGAGTACAGCACCCATCGCAGCTGCTCGTCGCTGAGGTAGGGGAATCGCGAACGCAGCAGCGATTCCGCACCCGCGGGCACATGCGCCGGCTCTCCGGTCGCCCCCACCGGCGTGAGGCCGGCGGTCGTGAGCTCACGGTAACGCGCGAGATCGGCCTGGTACGCGTCGCGATCGGCATCCGACATGGTGTCGAGCGCGAGCAGCGACTGCGCGTCCGTGCGCGCCTGTGCGATCAACGGTGCATTCGCGGGATCCTCGAGGGTCGCACCCGCGAGGCCCGTCGCGAGGATGCGCCCTCCGATCACATCGAGCGGCGAGTGCATTCCCGCGACCATGCGGCTGCGGCCCAGCTCGGCGGCAGTCATGAGCAGCTCGTCGTAGTGCTCCGGAGCCGAGGATGCGAGTCCCAGGCCTGCGAGGAAGGCGGCGTTGGTGTGGCCGCTGGGGAACCCGCCGTCGGTGATGGCATTCTCTTCCGGAACGAGGCGCACCACGAGCTCCGGCACCACCGAGACGTCGTCGCTCCAGCGGAACGGACGCATGTACTGGTAGAACATCTTGGCGTTGTTCGAGGACGCGTACTGTCCTCGCAGTGTGTCGACGAGCCGAACGGCGGATCCCAGGGCCGAGTCGGCATCGGCCCAGACGCCGTTCGCGTTGCCGGCATCGCTGTACGCCACCTCGAGCGCGTCGGCGGGGACCTCGGTGATCGTCGTGCCCGCTCCCGTGAGGGAGGCGAAAGCCGCGGCGTCCTCTCCCAGCCCGGCGATCATGGAGTAGCTCTGGTGGCGGCGGTCGTCGATCCACGCCTCTGCGCTCTCAGCGTCCGTGCGGTTCTGGGTGAGGCGCTCGACGACGCCTATGTTCTCCGCGTGCAGCTGCGCATCGAGCACGGTGCCGTCGTTCCACGATGCGCCCGGCGTGAAGTACTCGAGCATGGGCGCGAGGACGCCGATGGCCGGGTTCGTGTCGGGCGTCGTGTAGGCATTGGTGTTCTGCCGGTACGTGTCCGCGAACGTGCCGTACGCGCCTCGCTGCGGCTCGATCGCACTCGCGGGAGTGAAGGCCCGCGGGTCGCCGGAACCGGCCTGGCGTGCGGAATCCGACCGGTCAGCGGTGGTCGTCGTGCCGGCCTGGGCCGTCGCCGGTGCCAGGACGAGCGCGGTCACCATCGCGCACGCGACGGCGGTCGTGCCTGCTCTCCGATCGAGGCGAGGTCTGCGGGGGGTGGCGTTCACCACGTCAACTCCTTTGTTCGACAGATCCCGTGGCGCACGACGGCGCACCGAAGCGACGCCCGACGCAGTCTTCACGGGGGAGGGAGATGCGACCGCGTCGTCCTGCCTCGGCAGGTTGCTTCCGTCAACCTAACCGTGCTTTGTCCTTATGTGCAATAGTCCTGACAAATGCTGCGATTCGTCATGCCAGATCGCGCAACCGGGCCGCGAGCCCGGTGTCGTCGCCCGCCCGCCGCTCGTAGCCGACGGCGATGATGAGCAGCACCGCACCGACCACCGACAGCGTGATCCACCAGGGCATGGCGTCGATGCCGCGCCCGATCTGCACCATGAACGCCAGCATGTTCTCGATCGGGAGCACGACGATCCCGATCACGAACGGCGCGGCGAGGCGCTGCGTGGCGCCGACGAGGATCGCGACGAGGGCGATCGCCATGACGAGGATCGCCCGCCACGTGCGCGGGTCGGTGTAGGTGGCGGCGACCGAGGCGCTCAGCATCGTGACGAGCCCGGGCGCGAGCAGCGGCCACGAACCGCTCCAGCCCGCCGGCCACGCCTCCAGCCTGCGACCCGGCGGGTCGACGGCCGGCCGACGGAGCGCCAGCGCACCCGCCGCGAGGAGGAAGAGGCCGAGGGGCAGCGAGAACCACTCGACCCGGAGGTCGCGCGGGCTCCACGCGACCACGGCCGTCACGAACGACACGGCGAACAGGAACGGCACCGGTGGCAGCCCCGTCGGCCCGCGCAGCCCGCGCGCGGCGACGGCGACCATGAGGGCGAGGAAGCCGAGCAGCAGCCCCCACATCGTCCAGACGACGAACCAGTCGCGCTCGATCGCCGGCCAGGTCGCCACGCCGACGATCAGCACCGCGGGCGCACCGAGCCACCGCGTGCGGGCGAGAGTCGTCCCCTCAGCGGCGTGCCGGTGCAGACCGCGTGCGGCGCTCGCCGCAGCACCGGCACCGAGCAGCCCGAACGCGAGGGCCGCGAGGATCGCCGGATCCGTCGGCGCCGGATCGAGGCCGATGCCCCAGCGAAGCCCCTGGACGGCGGCCGCTGCGGCGGCGACGATCGCGACGGCGAGCGTCGGAACGCGCAGAACGCGCAGGCGCCGAATCCGTGGGGCGGACGCTCGCGAGACGATGACGGACGCCGCCACCAGCGCCCACGCGGCGCTCACGAGTCCCACGGCCCGGCCGGGAGCGACGGCGTCGGCAGCGAACGCCGGCAGGGCGGCATCCGTCCCATCGAGGGCGAGTGCGAGGACCACGGGGACGACCGCTGTCGCGAGTCCGGCGGCGTACAGGCCGGCCGCAGGGCGACCGCGCGCGGTCAGCAGCGCGCCGACGACCGCGGCGCCGAGGGCGGGCGGCAGCAGGTAGGGCTCGAGACCGGTGACGCCGACGATGCCCCAGGCACTCCAGAGGGCGCCGGTGAATGCCGCGCCGGCGAGCGGCCACGCGTAGCGGCGCGGCGCGCTGAGCGCCGTCACGGCGAACCCGGTGCCGAGGATCACGAGCACCAGCAGGGTGGTGGGCAGCCCCGCCGACGTGCGCACCAGCGCGAGCGCGACGGCGATCGCGGCCGTCAGGAGAGCGGATGCCTCGACCGCGAGTCCGGCGGCGCGCGCCTGCGCCTGCGGCAGTCGCCGGCCCAGCGCGTCGCCGATCAGGTCGGCCGACGCCAGGACGCCCGCGACGATCGCCGCGATCACCGGGAGCACCACCGGCGACCCGCTCATGGGCAGCAGCTGCGCGCCGAGGCACACCGCCACGACGGCGACCGCGGGAACGAGCGTCGCCGCCGCCAGCGTGCGCACCACGACGCCGAGACCCGCGCGTGCGGTGGTGACCAGCGTCAGCGCGAGGCCGAAGATGACGGCGGTCGAGAGGGCGGTCCAGCCGCTGCGCTCGAACATCACCTGCAGCACGCCGATCGCGAAGGGCACCGCCGTCACGACGAGCACCGCGTGCCATTCCCGCGACGGGATGCGGCGCGCGAACGTCGTCGCGATGGCGACCGCACCGGCAGCGCAGGTGGTGAGGCACACCACGACGAGCGGATCGGCGCCCCCGCGGGCGAGCGCGGTCGCGAGCACGACGAGGGCATACCCGAAGCCGACGCCGACATGCACGAAACGGCCCGCGCGCGGCACGGTCAGCGCGAGCACGCCGATCGATGCGACGACCGCGGTCCCCGCCCACACCGTGAGGTCGTCGTCGCGCCACGACAGGACCGCGGCGAACACCACGGCAGCATGGGCTCCGGTCACGAGAGGCATGCGGGCTGCGGCCGAGGCATCGCGCAGCCCGGTGGTGACGACGGCACCCGCGCCGACGGCTGCGACGAGTGCGATCGCGACCCGCGCCCACACCTCGAGGCCGGGCAGCGACAGCACCGTCAGGAACGCGAGCACGGCGTACCAGGCGCCGAGGAACCCGAGCCATCGCGTGCCGAGCGGCTGCGGCATCGGCTCGCCACCGGCGCCCGTCGGCAGCGCGGCGGAGCGCGGCGGGGTCGTGCCGGCCTCTGTTCGGGGTGCACCCGGCGCGTGGGGCGCGCCGGGCGTTCGGGGCGTGCCCGGCGCGTACGGGGCGTGCGCATCGCGCCCCGGCTGAGCGTCGTGCGCCCCGAACCCGTGGGGGTCGACGGATGCCGCGCCCGTCGCCGCGCCGGCTTCGACGCCGCGGGACGCGGTGATCGCGGCGAACGAACCGAGTGACAGCGCCATCGCGGCGATACCGACGGTCAGCCCCGTCGCGCTGCCGGGCAGCAGGAACAAGCGGTCGGCGGACGGGCCGGCGAGAGCGCCGGCGATCGACAGGAACGCCGTGAGCGTCGGGATCACGGCGATCAGGGCGACCACGCCGACCGCGCCGGTGAAGAGGGCGCCGCGTGCGACCACGCGGTGCAGCGGGGCGATCGCGCCGACGGCGACGAGCCCGAGGCCGGCGGCCACCGGGAACGCCGCGAACCAGGTGCCCATCCCGAGCGAGGGCATCGCGATCGGCAGCACCGCCACGGCGCCGACCATCGCCGCACCCGCGACGCCGCTCCACACGCGCCCCGCCGGGTGCTGCGCCGAGGCGACCGCGATCGCCGCGATGGCCACGAGCGTCGCACTCGCGAGGTACGCGGTCGGGACGGCGGTGGCGGCATCCGTCGCCCACACTGCCGAGAGCGCGGCGACGGCGAACCCGAACTGCGCCACCGTCAGCGCCGTGCGCTCCGCGCTGAGCGGGTGGCGTATGCCCGCGCCGCGTCCGCCCCAGCCGATGCGAGAGGCGAGGGCGACCAGCGCGCCGGCGGCGGCCGCCGAGGCGAGGCATCCGGCCGTCGTCGCGAGCGCCGAGCCGGCACCCAGGCCGAAGAGGAGCGGCACGAATGCGAGAGCGAGCAGACCGGTCCAGAGCCAGGCACGGATGCCGGCGCGTGGGCCGAGCACTGCCAGCGCGCCGCCCGCGAGCAGCGTCGCGAGCGCGGTGAAGACCCAGCCGTTCGCATCCCGGGGGAGCAGGGGCAGCGCCGCGGTGATCGTGAGCGCCAGGAACACGATCCCGAGGGCTCCGATCGCCTCGGCGGAGAAGCGCAGGTGCCGGCGGGCGAGGAAGGCGGATCCGCCGAGGAAAGCGGCCGCGATGGCACCGACGATCGCTGCGCGCGGCCACGGGTCGGTGAGATCGGGATTGAAGAATGTGAACACCACCGCGGCGACGGCGACCAGCGCCGCACCGGCGACCGCGAGCACGGACTGCACCGTCGCGGAGGCCCGGGGGACGCCGGCGGTCGCGTCGACGCCGACGGCCGGAATGGGCGCCACACCCGGCGCGGCAGCCTCCGGTGATGTCTCCGCACGCGCTGCGGCGGAGCTGCCCGTCGCCGCCGTGACCTGGCTCAGCGGCACCTGCGCGAGCAGCGCCTGGCGGGCGCGCAGCGCGTCGGCGGCGTTCCGCGACGCGAGCCAGAGGTCGCGGCCGACGGCGCCGGCGAAGTCCGCACCGCACGCGGGGCACCGCTGCTCGGCGACGATCCCCGCGGCGCACACCGGGCAGCGGACGACGTCGAGCAGCTCCGCGATCGCGGTGTCGCTCCAGGCGTGCGTGCGCCGTTCGCTCACGCTCGCGCCGCTGACGCTCGCGCCGCTCACGCTCGCGCCGTTCACGCGTCGCCCTCCCGTGCGGCGATGGCGGCCGGATGGTCGTCGGGCACCCACTCCAGGATGTCGCCGGGCTGGCAGTCGAGCACCCGGCAGATGGCGTCGAGCGTCGTGAAGCGCACCGCCTTGGCGCGGCCGTTCTTCAGCACCGAGACGTTCGCGGGGGTGATGTCGATCGCGGCGGCGAAGTCGGTGACCGACATCTTCTTCTTCGCCAGCTGCACGTCGAGGTTGATGATGATCGGCATCAGACCACCTCCGAGAGGTCGTGCTCGAGCTGCGACGCCTTGCGCAGCAGTCCGCGCAGCACCACCAGCAGCAGCGACAGGCCGGCGCCGACCACGATGCCGAGCAGGCACAGCAGCACGATCGACGGCGATCCGGCCGGCGCGGTGATCAGGAACGCGAGGGTCGTGACGACCAGCACCGTGGCGAAGACGACAGCGGCCAGGCTCACGTCCACCCACACGAACGCGCGCGGCGTGAAGATGCTGTCGGCGCGCACGAGGGTCAGCAGCTGCCAGACGCAGACGAGCACCACCTGGGCGCAGAGGGTGAAGATCACGCCGATGACGATTCCCGGGACCTCCAGATACGCGAGGTACGGATACATCCCGGCCAGCGATCGCGCCATGCCGGGCAGCACTGCGACCTGGCACAGCAGCAGCAGTGCGATCAGCACCGCGATGAGTGCTTTGAGGACCACGATCGTTGTGGGGCGCATCACGAACCTATCGATAAACGGCAAGGACCTATCGAAAAACAATAGCTGCGGCATCCGTGTGCCGCGCAAGAGGGATTGCTGAGGATCGACTGGCAACGGGCGCGGGGTGGCCCGCGGAAGGCGCGCCGAGTAGCGTGCGGGCGTGGGCTCCGTGACGTACTTCAACTCCGCCTCGCTCGACGGCTACATCGCCGGACCCGACGGGCGGTGGGACTGGGCGACGCCCGATGCCGAGGTGCACGCGTTCGTGAACGAGCTCGTTGCGCCCGCGCGAACTCACCTCTACGGACGCAAGGTCTACGACGTGATGAAGGTGTGGGACGACCTGTCGCTCGAGGACCTGTCGCCGGCCGAGCGTGAGTTCGCGCTGCAGTGGCGCGACGCCGGCAAGATCGTCTACTCGAAGACGCTCGACGCGGTGACGACACGCCGCACCGAGCTGCGCACCGACTTCGATCCCGTGGCGGTGAGAGCGATGGCGGATGCCGCCGCCGGCCCGATCGCGATCGGCGGCGGGCAGCTGGCATCCGTGGCGGCGCGCGCCGGCGTCCTCGACGAGGTGCACGTGGTGATCGCGCCCGCGCACATCGGCGGCGGAGTCCGCTTCCTCGACGCCGGCCTGCGACTCGATCTGGAGCTCATCGGCGAGCGCCGCTTCGCGAACGGGTTCGTGTACCTCGGCTACCGCGTGCGGCGGGGGAAATGAAGAAACCCCCTCCATGTAGAAGCTAGGAGAGGGTTTCAGTGGCTCCGACCGGCATCGATCCGGTGACCTTTCGATTTTCAGTCGAACGCTCTACCAACTGAGCTACAGAGCCGCGCGGCATCTCTTATACAAGACCTGCCGCGTCCTAGACGAAAGGCCCTCTTCGAAAAAAGGGCCCGTCGCTCGGAGCGACCCTGACGGGACTTGAACCCGCGACCTCCGCCGTGACAGGGCGGCACGCTAACCAACTGCGCTACAGGGCCATGCTTTTGAATTATGGGAGTGACCCCAACGGGATTCGAACCCGTGCTACCGCCGTGAAAGGGCGGCGTCCTAGGCCGCTAAACGATGGGGCCGGGTGAACCCTGGGGCTCACTGCCGAGGACCAAGCATACGTAATCACTGGGCAAAACGCGAATCGAGGGCGTGGCGCCCTTGTGGATCCCGTCGCCCGGGCGCAGACTGACCGGGTGACCGCTGCCCGAGGCGGCGGCCGACATGCGCCACTGGGGGTTGCGCATGTTACTGATGTTGCTAGTGTGAAACGAGTTGACGCCGCGAGGGGAGGACCCGGTGCAGCCCGAAAACGTCACCGTGAAGACCCTTGCCGACGACGGCGCGGAGTGCGGGTGCGCCCCTTCCGCGAGTGAGCAGCGGCGGCTCTGGCCCGCGATGAACCGGCGCACGGCGCTGGGACTGGGCATCCTGGGCGTCGCCGCGCTGAGCGCGACCGCCGGCACGATCGGCCCGCTCGTCAGCCCCGCGTACGCCGCGGACTACCCGTCGTGGGACGACGTCGTCGCCGCGAAGAACAACGAGGCGGCCAAGGCCGCCGAGGTCACCAAGATCCAGCAGCTGATCGCCGGACTCGAGGCCGATGTCGCGGCCAAGCAGCAGATCGCGCAGCAGCTGGCCGACGAGTTCTACGTCGCGCAGCAGGCGTACTTCGACGCGGCGCTGCGTGCCGACCAGCTGCAGCAGCAGGCCGACACGCAGGGGGCGGCTGCGGTGGATGCCGCGAACAAGGCCGGCCGCGTCGCCGCCCAGCTGTATCGCAACGGTGGCGACGACACGTCGCTCGAGCTCTTCTTCGCGGGCTCGGCCTCGTCGGCCGACGACCTGCTCGCTCGCCTGGGCACGATGGACAAGCTCGTGCAGCGCAACCAGGACGTCTACGCGCAGGCGGTGACCGCCCGCGACTCGGCACAGAGCCTGAGCGATCAGGCCGCGGTGCAGCGTGCCGAGCGCGACCGGCTGCAGAAGGTCGCCGAAGAGAAGATGGTGGCCGCGCAGAAGGCCGCCGACGAGGCGCAGGCCGCTCTCGACGCGCAGAACGCCAAGCGCGGCGAGCTCGAGGCGCAGCTCGCCGCCCTTCAGGACACGGTCGCCAAGACGGTCGCCGACTATCAAGAGGGCGAGCGCATCCGCAAAGAGGCCGAAGCCGCCGCCGCGGCTGCGGCCGCCGCAGCGGCCAAGGCCGAGGCCGATCGCCTCGCCCAGCAGAACGGCGGCGGTGGTGGCGGCGGTGGTGGCGGCGGCGGTGGCGGTGGAGCCGTCGTCGGATCCGGCTGGGCGCGTCCGTCGTCGGGCTGGCGCAGCTCGGGCTACGGCCCCCGCACCGTGCAGTGCGGCAACAGCTACTGCTCCAGCGGCTTCCACTACGGCGTCGACCTCGCCGCCGGCTGCGGAGCGGGCATCTACGCCGCCTCCGCCGGACGCGTCGTGTACGCCGGCTGGAACGGCGGCTACGGCAACTACATCAAGATCGACCACGGCGGCGGCATCGGCAGCGGCTACGGCCACATCCGCAGCGGCGGAATCTTCGTGGGCGTGGGGCAGTGGGTCAATGCGGGCCAGCTCATCGCGAGCGAGGGCAACACCGGCAATTCGTTCGGCTGCCACGTCCACTTCGAGACGTACGTCAACAACTCCCCGGTCAACCCGATCTACTTCATGGCCGACCGCGGAGTCTCGGTCTGACCCACACACTCTGAAACGACGAAGAGCGGATGCCGACGGCATCCGCTCTTCGCTGTGACAGCAGTGGTCAGAGGGTGTTCGGCGCGACGCCCTCACCCTGGGTCGCGGTCTGGCCCTCGTGCTCCTTGAAGCGGTCGAACGCCTCGCCGACGAGACGCTCGGCCTCGGCCGCGCTCGCCCACTCGTCGACCTTGACCCACTTGTTGGGCTCGAGGTCCTTGTAGTGCTCGAAGAAGTGCTCGATCTCCTTGCGGGTGAACTCCGGGATGTCGTTCACGTCCTGGATGTGCGCCCAGCGCGGGTCCTTGCCGAGCACGGCGACGACCTTGTCGTCGCCGCCTGCCTCGTCGCTCATCTTCAGCACGCCCACGGGGCGGACGCTCGCGAGCACGCCGGGGGCGAGGTCGAAGTCGAGCAGCACGAGCACGTCGAGCGGGTCGCCGTCCTCGCCCAGGGTGTTCTCGAAGAACCCGTAGTTGGTGGGGTACCCGAACGCGGTGTAGAGGATGCGGTCGAGGAAGACCCGGCCGGTGCCGTGGTCGACCTCGTACTTCACGCGGCTGCCGCGCGGGATCTCGATGACGGCGTCGTACGCGCCCATAGTGGTACTCCTTCGGAAAGACGTGGGATGCCGCGACAAGCCTAGTCCGGAGGTTCTGGGCGTTTCGTCTCGCAAGCTCGCTCAACGACCGGGGTACGGGTGATCCCGGTCGTTGAGCGAGCGAGGAACGAGCGAGACAAAGCGGGGTCCAGGTGTCCGGTCGTTGAGCGAGCGAGGAACGAGCGAGACGAAACGCGCTGCACCGGGCGGAGTCGTGAGGCTCTAGGCGATTCGCCTCGGTCGCCGGGTACGGTGGGCGGGTGGAGGAGCGCAGACCCGGACTCGACCCCGCCGTCGCCGAGGTTCGCCTCGCGGTGCGGCGGGCACTCACCGGCCTCGAGCCGGGTGCCACGTTGGTCGTGGCGCTGTCGGGCGGCGCCGATTCGCTCGCCCTCGCCGCGGCGACCGCGTTCGAGGCGCCGAAGCTCGGTCTGCGTGCCGCAGCGGTCACGGTGGACCACGGACTGCAGGACGGGTCGACGGATGCCGCGGCCGCCGCCGTGGCGAGAGCGCAGGCGCTCGGACTCGGCGCCCACGTCGTCCGCGTCGAGGTCACCGGAGCCGGCGGGCCGGAGGCCGCCGCTCGTGAGGCGCGCTATGCCGCACTGCTCGACGCGGCCCGCGCCGCCGGCGCGGCGGCGATCCTGCTCGGCCACACGCTCGACGACCAGGCCGAGACGGTGCTGCTGGGACTCGCGCGCGGCGCCGGCGCCGCCAGCCTGCAGGGCATGGCGGCAGGCGCCGATCTCGACGGCGTTCTCCTGCTGCGCCCGCTGCTCGACGTGCGACGGACGACGACGCGCGCGGCGTGCGCGGCCGAGGGGCTCGACCCCTGGGACGACCCGCAGAACGGCGATCCCCGCTTCGCGCGGGTGCGCGTGCGCGAGACGGTGCTGCCGGTGCTCGAGGCCGAGCTCGGGCCGGGAATCGCCGAGGCGCTCGCCCGCACGGCCGCGCAGCTGCGCGAAGACGCCGACGCCTTCGACGAGATGATCGACGAGACGATCGAAGACATCGTCGAGCACGCCGAAGCCGGCATCTCGGTGTCGGTAGCGGCTCTCGCGGCCAACCCTGCCGCGCTGCGGAACCGCATCATCCGGCACGTGGTGGCCAGCGAGTTCCACCAGAGCCTCACGCGGTCGCAGACGATCGAGGTGGCGCGCCTCGCCACCGACTGGTCGGGCCAGGGGCCCATCGATCTGCCCGGATGCCGCGCTCGCCGCGTCGGCGGCCGCATCGAGTTCACCGCGCACTGACCTGCGGACAGCCGCAGGCTCAGACACGGCGACGCACGCAGGCCCCGCCTGAGCATGGGGAATTGTCCCCTCCGGGCCCCTGCCCGCGCCCGGATAGGGTGGCGATCATGGCAGACGTCGAGTTCGCAGACTCGGACTTCGCCGAGGCGGTACTGAGCCTGCAGAAGGCGGGCGACGCCTCGGTCGACGGGTTCTGTCCCGCGTTCGGCGTCCTCGGGTCGCCGGTCGTCGAGTCGGCCCTCGGCGATGTCGACGCCGTCATCCGTCACGCCATGAGCGCTCTCGCCGGTGTCGGCCACGACCTGTCGGTGGACGTCGACACGGTCCACACCGAACTCCGCGCACTCGATGCCCAGCTGGCCGGGGCCTCCGGATGACGCTGCCGGGCCTGGCGGCTGACCCTGGCGAGGGCAGCGTCGACGGGATCCGTGATCTCGCCGCGTTCTTCCGCGCCCGAGCCGGTGCCGAGCGCGACCGCAGCACCCACGCGCACAGCGCGCTGCGCGCGCTCACCGCTGTCACGGCCGTGAGCGTGGACGCGCTGAGGCCGCCCATCACCGTGGCCGCCGGCCGCTTCACCGACGTCGCGGACGCCGCCGACGAGGCGGCCGTGGTGCTCGATGAGTACGCCGACGCGCTGGCCGACCTGCAGCGCCGCGCCGCGTCGGCGCGGGACGAGGCCGAGTCCGATCACGCGGCGATCCAGACCCGGCGTTCCATCGCGCTCAACGCGGCGTCGGAGTTCGCCGTGGGCTGGGCGCTGGAATGGGACGACGTGCTCCCGTCGTGGCTCTATCTCGACGACCCTTCGCTCCTCGACCGCTGGCAGGGGGCGATCGACGACTACCGCGGCTCGCGCGACGCGTACAACGCGCTGCGCGACGAACGCGACCAGCTCGACCACGACACGGCTGCTCGGCTGGCCGGCATCCCGCTCATCGCGGAGATCACCCACGACGGTGTCGTAGGTGCCGGAGGCTTCGTCGCGGCGACGGCGCTGTGGGCCGGCGACACGGACGCCGTCACAGCCGAGCAGATCGCCGCGCTCGGCGACCCCGAGCTCATCAGGCAGGTCTGGGACAGCCTCGACCGGGCGGAGAAGGACGCGCTGATCGCCGCATCGCCGCACGTCATCGGCAATCTCGACGGCATTCCCATCGGCGACCGCGTCGCCGCGAACCGCCTCAACATCGAGGACGAGATCGCGGCCCGCGAGGCGGAGATCGAACGGCTGGAACGACTGCGCGACGCTGCTGTGGACCGCTCCTACCAGGGCCAGGGCGCCGTCGAGCAGGTGTACGACGACCTCATCGCCGAGCAGCAGCGCCTGATCGACTACTACGAGGGTCTGCTGACGCAGGAGATCCAGGTCGTCGACGAGACCGGGGCGGTGCGCACCGAGACCGGCGCCCGGGTGGTGGTCTTCGACCCGGCGCACCAGGCCATCGCGACCTATCACGGGCCCCTCGACCCCGTGACCGGCGACATTCCGTCGTGGGTGCGCTCGGTGGCCGTCTCGGTTCCCGGCACCGGATCCAACATGACCGACTTCGGCGACGACCGCGCCGCCGACCTGCAGGCGGCCGCCGGCCCCAGCACCGCGGTGTTCCAGTGGGCGGGCGGGGCGTTCCCGCAGTCCATCCCCGAGGCGATGAGCACGTCGTACTCGCACGACCTCGCGCCGCGGCTGCGCGACTTCGCCGCCGGCATCGCCGTCCCCGGCAGCGCGACGCTGACCGTGCTCGGCCACAGCTACGGCGGAGCGGCCGTCGGGCTCGCCGAAGCGGCGGGGCTGCGCGCCGACCGGGTGCTCTACGTCGCCGCAGCGGGCATGGGCGACGGTGTCTCGGGAGTGGACGACTTCCCCCATACTTCAGACGTGCCCCACTACGCGATGATGAGCCGCAACGACATGGTCGTCGGGCTCATCCAGGGCAGCGAGGGCGACCTGCACGCCCTCCACGGGCAGTCGACTCTCACCGCCGGCGGGGTCACGCGCCTCGAGACGGGCGTGATCGACGCCGCGCGCGCCGACAGCGACGACATCGAGGACTACAACGTCCCCGGCAACGGCATGCCGTCGGCGATCGACAGCCACAGCTCGCTGTACACACCCGGATCGACGGCGTTCGAGAACATGGTCGCGGTGATCACCGGCGGACAGGCCGAGGTGTACGCCGAGAACGAGATCATCGTCGCGGGCGGGCAGCCGATCGTGATCGACGGCATCGACCGCGACGACTACGAACCCGTCTACACGGAGGTCGACTGAGCCGTGCGCCGACTCCTCGCCGCCGTCGCCGTCGCCCTCTTCGCGCTCGCCCTGGGAGGATGCAGCATGACGCCCGAAAGCCGGCTCGACGAGTACCAGACCGAGGCGGACCGCCTCCTCAGCGAGACGGTGGCGCTGATTCCGGCGGACCTCGATCCCGAGTCCGGCTTCGCCGAGTCCGAACCGAGATACGCCCCGGCCGAGGGATCGGCGTCGGCATCCGACCCCGCCTGGTGGCAGGCCCGCGAGAGCCTCAACCTCGCGGCGGAGACGGATGCCTCGGCCGACGCGGCCGCGGCGATCGCCGCCGGGCTCACCGCCGACGGCTGGCGTGAGTCGAAGGTCCGCGAGACCGAGGGCGGCGCCCGCATCACCGACGGGTACCGCAAGGACCTCGACGGAGGCGAGTGGTACATCGAGGTGACGTGGGTGCAGACGCGGCCGGAGATGGCCGAAGTCGTCGAGGTGCTCGTGGTGAGCCCGCAGACCGTCCGCGGCGCCGACGCCTCCGGCACGTAGACTCGTCCCCATGCGCGCGGCCGACGTCTCCAGCGACCTCACGGAAGTCCTCGTCACAGAGGAGGAGATCCGAGCCAAGCTCGACGAGATCGCGGCGCAGGTCGACGCGGACTATGCGGACGAGGATCTGCTGCTGGTCGGCGTCCTCAAGGGCGCGGTCATGGTGATGGCGGACTTCTCTCGTGCGCTCACCACGCACATCACGATGGACTGGATGGCGGTCTCGTCGTACGGCGCGGGCACCAAGTCCAGCGGCGTCGTGCAGATCCGCAAGGACCTCGACACCGACATCCTGGGCAAGCACGTGCTGATCGTCGAGGACATCATCGACTCGGGCCTCACGCTCAGCTGGCTGCTGGAGAACTTCGCGGCCCGCGGCGCGGCATCCGTCGAGGTCTTCGCACTGCTGCGCAAGCCCGAGGCCGCCAAGGTCGAGGTGCGCTGCAAGTACGTCGGCTTCGACATCCCGACGGAGTTCGTCGTCGGGTACGGCCTCGACTACGCCGAGAAGTACCGCAACCTCCGCGACGTCGCGGTCCTCGCACCTCACGTCTACTCGTAGTCAGCGCCGTCGACGCGGGGATTACGCCCGGGGCGAATGCACAGTCGACGCCTAGGAAGCGCGCGATACCCTGATTCAACCGTCGACGGGCGCTCTCCTGTCCTCGATGGCACGTCGACGAAAGGGGTCGGGCTCTCGCCCGCGCCATGGACTTCAAGAAGATCACCCGCAACCCGCTCTTCTACGTCCTGCTGATCGGGGTCTTCCTCATCGTGGGGTTCTCGCTCATCTCGAGCCTGAACGGTGCGAAGCAGATCTCCACGCAGGAGGGCCTCGAGCTGCTCTCCGGTGACACCGTCACCGAGGTCGTCAACACCGACGGCGATCAGCGTGTCGACATGAAGCTCTCGAAGGAGTACGAGGGCGCGACGGACGTGCAGTTCTACTACGTCACCGCTCGTGCCGCCGAGGTCGTCGACGCGGTCAACGCGGCCGACCCGGAGGACGGCTTCAACGACGCGGTGCCGCGCGCCACCTGGTTCGACGGATTCCTGTCGCTCCTGCTCCCGATCCTGCTGCTCGGCCTGCTGTTCTGGTTCCTGATGTCCAGCGCGCAGGGCGGCGGCAGCAAGGTCATGCAGTTCGGCAAGTCGCGGGCGAAGCTCGTGACGAAGGAGATGCCGCAGGTCACCTTCCAGGATGTCGCGGGCTCCGACGAGGCGATCGAAGAGCTCGAAGAGATCAAGGACTTCCTGAAGGACCCGTCGAAGTTCCAGGCGGTCGGCGCCCGGATCCCGAAGGGCGTGCTGCTGTACGGCCCTCCCGGAACCGGCAAGACGCTCCTGGCCCGCGCCGTCGCGGGCGAGGCGGGCGTGCCGTTCTACTCGATCTCGGGATCGGACTTCGTCGAGATGTTCGTCGGCGTCGGCGCCAGCCGCGTGCGCGACCTGTTCAACAACGCCAAGGACAACTCCCCGGCGATCATCTTCATCGACGAGATCGACGCCGTCGGCCGCCACCGCGGCGCCGGCATGGGCGGCGGTCACGACGAGCGCGAGCAGACGCTCAACCAGATGCTCGTCGAGATGGACGGCTTCGACCCCAAGGTCAACGTCATCGTGATCGCGGCGACCAACCGCCCGGACATCCTCGACCCCGCACTCCTGCGTCCGGGCCGCTTCGACCGCCAGATCGGCGTCGACGCGCCCGACTTCAAGGGCCGCACCAAGATCCTCGAGGTGCACGGCCGCGGCAAGCCGCTCGCCGACGGCGTCGACCTCGAGGTCGTCGCCCGCAAGACCCCCGGCTTCACCGGTGCCGACCTCGCCAACGTGCTGAACGAGGCCGCCCTGCTCACCGCGCGCTCGAACGCGCAGCTGATCGACAACCGCGCGCTCGATGAGGCCATCGACCGTGTGATCGCCGGCCCGCAGCGCCGCACCCGGGTGATGAAGGACAAGGAGAAGCTCATCACCGCGTACCACGAGGGCGGTCACGCGCTCGCGGCGGCGGCGATGAACCACACCGACCCCGTCACGAAGGTCACGATCCTCCCGCGCGGCAAGGCCCTCGGCTACACGATGGTGCTGCCGCTCGACGACAAGTACTCCGTCACCCGCAACGAGCTGCAGGACCAGCTCACCTACGCGATGGGCGGCCGCGTCGCGGAAGAGATCGTGTTCCACGATCCGACCACCGGTGCGTCGAACGACATCGAGAAGGCGACCGGCATCGCCCGCAAGATGGTGACCGAGTACGGCATGACCGGCGACATCGGACCGGTCAAGCTCGGGCAGTCGTCGGGCGAGGTGTTCATGGGCCGCGACATGGGTCACGGCCGCGAGTTCTCGGAGCGGATCGCCGAGCGCGTCGACACGCAGGTGCGCGACCTCATCGAGCAGGCCCACAACGAGGCCTACGAGGTGATCAACGCGAACCGCCACGTGCTCGACAAGCTCGCCCTGGAGCTCCTCGAGAAGGAGACGCTCGATCACCTGGAGCTCGCCGAGATCTTCAAGGACGTCAAGCGCCTCCCGCCGCGCCCGCAGTGGCTGTCGAGCGAGCAGCGCCCGCCGTCGACCCTGCCCCCGATCGACGTGCCGCAGCGCCGGGACGACGCGGGCCTCGCGGCCAGCGTCGAGGCCGAGCAGCCGGCCGCCGAGAAGGCGCCCAAGCGTCGTCCGTCCGGACAGGCGCGCCCCGCGACCGCGTAGGCTCGGCCCGTGGCCGTCGACCGTGAGCGCATCGCCGCGCTCGTGCGCGAGCTGCTGGAGGCGATCGGCGAAGACCCCGAGCGCCCCGGCCTGAGGCAGACGCCCGAGCGCGTGGCAGACGCGTACACCGAGTTCTTCGCGGGAGTCGGAGAGGATGCCGCAGCCCCGCTCGCGCGCACCATCTCGGTGTCGCGCGGGCCGGCACCCGACACGCTGCCGTCCGGTGCGGTCATGCTGCGCGACATCCTGTTCCGCTCGGTGTGCGAGCACCACCTGCTGCCGTTCCGCGGTCATGCGCACCTCGCGTATCTGCCCGGCGAGCAGGTCGTCGGGCTCGGGGCGCTGCCCAAGGTCGTCGAGATCCTGTCGTCGCGGCCGCAGGTGCAGGAGCGTCTCGGCGAGCAGATCGCCGATGTGATCGCGGCCTCCCTGGACGCGCGCGGTGTGCTGGTCGTCCTCGAGGCGACGCACGAGTGCGTGACGATGCGCGGCGGGCGCCAGCCGGATGCCTCGACCGTGACGATCGCCGCACGCGGCGAGCTGGCCGAGCCCGCGGCGCGTGCCGAGCTGGTCGCGCTGATCGGGGCATCGCGGCCTTCGGGGATCCGCGGATGACGCTCATCATGGGCATCGTCAACGTGACGCCCGACTCGTTCAGCGACGGCGGACGCTACCTCGATGCCGCCGACGCGGTCGCCCACGGGCTGCGGCTGCGCGCCGACGGCGCCGACCTGCTCGATGTCGGCGGCGAATCGACCCGCCCCGGCGCGGAGCGCGTCGACCCGCGCGTCGAGCGGGAGCGCGTGCTCCCCGTCGTGCGGGCGCTGGCCGACGCGGGAGTCGTGGTCAGCATCGACACCATGAACGCCTCCACCGCCGTCGCCGCCGTCGAGGCAGGGGCGCGCATCGTCAACGACGTGTCGGGCGGCCTGGCCGACCCGGAGATGCTTGCGGCGGTCGCTGCCACGGACGCCGACATCGCGCTCAGTCACTGGCGCGGACACTCGACCGACATGTACGCGCGGGCCCAGTACGGCGACGTCGTCGACGAGGTCGTCACCGAGCTCCGCGCGCGCATCGAGGCGGCGGCATCCGCCGGCATCGCCCCGTCGCGCGTGATCCTGGACCCCGGTATCGGCTTCGGCAAGAAGGGCGCCCAGAACTGGGCGATGCTGCGCGGGCTCGACCGGCTCGTCGGTGTCGGGCCGCGCGTGCTGCTCGGCACGAGCCGCAAGAAGTTCCTCGCGGAGGCGCTCGCGGACGACCCCGCCGATGCCGCCGAAGCCCGCCGGGATCTCGCGACGGCGGTGACGAGCGCGCTCGCCGCCCAGGCGGGAGCGTGGGCGGTGCGCGTGCACGATGTCGCCGGCACGCGCGATGCTCTCACCGTTGCGCGCGCCTGGCAGGAAGGAAGCCGATGGACTTCATCGACGAGATCACGCTGACCGGTGTCCGTGCATTCGGGTACCACGGCGTATTCGCCGAGGAGCGTCGTGAAGGCCAGGAGTTCGTGATCGACGCGACCCTCTACGTCAGCACGGCGCAGGCGGCGGAGTCCGACGACGTCGCCGACACGGTTCACTACGGCGAGGTCGCCGAACGCATCGTCGAGATGGTCGGCGGCGAGCCGCTGAACCTCATCGAGGGCGTCGCGGCCCGCATCGCAGACGACCTGCTCGCACGCGACGGCGTGAGGATGGTCGCGGTCACCGTCCACAAGCCCCAGGCGCCCATCACGGTGCCGTTCGCCGACGTGTCGGTCACGATCCGGCGGGCCCGGCGCGAAGAGCTCCTCGATGGGGAGGTCGCATGAACCGCCGCCTGGCTCAGGGCTTCGACGGCGACGTCGAGCGTCATCCGCGCGGACCCGTCGAGGCCGTCGTGGCCCTGGGGGCGAACCTGGGCGAGCGCGCCGAGACGATGACGGCCGCGATCAAGGACCTGGCCCGCGTGCCGCTCGTCGACGCCGTGCGGGTGTCGGAGCCGATCGAGTCGGTCGCGATGAAGCCGGACGGGCCGGATGCCGCCGCGCCGGCGTATCTGAACGCCGTGGCGATCCTCACCACGCGCCTGGCCCCGTCGGTGCTGCTGGGCTACCTCCACGCGATCGAGCAGCGGTACGGCCGCGTGCGCTCCGCGGCGCGCACGGCGAGCGAGCCCGGCTGGGAGGATCGCACGCTCGACCTCGACCTGATCGCGTACGGGGATGTCGTCAGCGACGACCCGCGACTGCTGCTGCCCCACCCGCGTGCCGCCGAGCGCGACTTCGTGCTCGGACCGTGGCTCGCCGTCGACCCCGATGCCGTGCTCCCCGGCATGGGGCGTGTCGACGACGCCCTCCGGCGGCTGCGTGAGGCGGGAGGACGATGAAGCGCACCGGTGCCGGCGTGCTGGCCATCTCCGCCATCCTCGGCGTCGCGGCCGGCTTCATCGTCGATCAGCTCCTGACGTCGGCGGGACGCCCCACCTTCACTCCGGCCGTCACTCTGCCGATCCTCCTCGTGCTGCTCGGAGCTCTCGTCATCGCGCTCGCGATCCCGATCCGCCGCGCCACGCGCGGCACCTCGACGTCGAAGGTGGACCCCTTCCGCGCCGTGCGCATCGCGATGCTGGCGAAGGCCTCCAGCATCGTGGGCGCCGCCGTCGGCGGGGTGGGAGCAGGGCTGTGGGTCTTCCTGGCGACCCGGCCCGTCGCGCCCTCGCTAGGCTCGTTGGGAGCGGTCATCGCGACGACCGTGAGCGGCGCCCTGCTGGTCGCCGCGGGTCTTGTCGCGGAGCACCTGTGCACCATCCGGAAGGACGACGATGACGAACAGCCCGGAGGCGACGACCCCGGACTCGAGCCCCGCCTCCACGACCACTGAGGCGGGGAGCACGTTCGGGCGGATCGCCGAGCCGCGCTCCGAGAACCGGCTCGTGCTCGAAAGCGGTGTCTGGCATCAGATCTCGCCGAAGTACGTGACGGTGCAGCTGATCTCCACCGGCTCGTTCCTGCTGCTCGTCATCGCGGCCACTCTGGTGCTCACGCTGCTCATGCACCAGCTGTGGGCGTGGATCCCCGGCGGCATCCTCACGGTGATCCTCGCGTGGACCCTCGTGATCCTGCCGCGCCAGGCCCGCTCGATCGGGTACCAGCTCCGCGACGACGACCTGGTGTTCCGCCGCGGCATCCTGTGGCAGCGCTTCGTGGCCGTCCCCTACGGCCGCATGCAGCTGATCGACATCACCCATGGCCCGCTGGACCGGGGCTTCGGCATCGCCCAGCTGAAGTTCGTCACCGCGGCCGCGGCGACCGGCGTGGTCATCCCCGGGCTCGAGCAGTCCACCGCCGAGACGCTCCGCGACCACCTCGTCGAGGTCGCCGAGAGTCGGCGCACGGGTCTATGACCTCGATCCCCGGCCCCGTCGAAGGCAGCGGTGCGTCGCCCGGCGTCCCGGGCGCGTCGCCCGGCGCCCCTGGCGCTTCGCCCGGCGTCCCGGGCGCGCCCCCGTCGCAGCTTGTGCGCTCTCCGCTCAGTGACGGCGAGTGGCATCGTCTCCACCCGCTCACGCCGCTGCTGCGCGGCGGGCTGTTCCTGATCGTCGTCATCGGCATCGTGTTCGCGAACCTTCGCGATCGCCTCGTGTTCATCTTCCTGCCGTGGCTCGCCCCCGACATCGAGGAAGAGGTCGGCGAGTGGGAAGGCGCAGGCGGCGACCCGATCGACTTCATCATCGCGAACAACCTCTATGTGCTGGCAGGACTCGCGGTGCTCGCGGCCCTCATCGTGCTCGTCGCGGTGTTCTACACCTCGTGGCGCTTCCACACGTTCCGGATCACCGACGACGACGTCGAGGTGCGCAGCGGCATCCTGTTCCGCACGCAGCGCCGCGCCCCGCTCGACCGCGTGCAGGGCGTCAACCTCACCCGTCCCATGATCGCGCGGCTGCTGGGCATGGCGAAGCTCGAGGTCGTCGGCGCGGGGGCCGACGCCAACGTCAAGCTCGAGTACCTGTCCACGGCCAACGCGGAAGCCGTCCGCGCCGACATCCTGCGCCTCGCTTCCGGGCGTCGCCTGTCGGCGGCCGCCGGTCCCGCGGGCGCCCCCGGCCCCCGGCGCGCGGGCAGGGTCGCGACGCTGAGCCAGACGGTAGGGCGTGAGATCACCGGCCTCATCGAGGGCCCCGAAGCGCCGGTGACCGAGCTCGAGTCGGTCGTCCACATCCCGGTGGGCCGGCTCGTGGCCTCCCACATCCTCAGCATGTCGACGCTCGGGCTCCTGTTCGCGATCATCGCGATCGTGATCGGGGTCAGCCAGGGCATCACGTGGCTGCTGTTCGGCTTCGTCCCCGCGATCATCGGTTTCGGTGCCTACTGGCTGCGCTCGATCGTCCGCTCGCTGCGGTACGCGATCGCCCCGACGCCCGACGGCGTCCGGATCACGTTCGGCCTCTTCACCACCATCACCGAGATCGTCCCCCCGGGCCGCGTGCATGCGGTCGAGGTGACGCAGCCGATCATGTGGCGCCCCGCCGGCTGGTGGACCGTCCGCATCAACCGGCTCACCGGCCGCAGCGCGGCCGACGGCAGCACGGACCAGTTCACCACGACGCTGCCGGTCGGCACGGCCGCCGACGTCGAGCGCGTGCTGCGGCTGCTGCAGCCGGGGCTGCCCGACGAGGAGCGGGCGCTCGTCGTGCAGGAGGGCATGTTCGGACCCGGCGAGACCGACACCTTCACGAACACGCCGAAGCGTGCGTGGTGGATCGTGCCGCTGTCCTACCGGCGCAACGGCTTCCGTCTCACGGACGACGTGCTCCTGATGCGTCGGGGCATCGTGTGGCGCAAACTCGTGATCCTGCCGCTCGCCCGCCTGCAGAGCATCGGTCTGTACCAGGGGCCGCTCGACCGTGCATCGGGCGTGACGAACGTGCGTGCGCACGTCGTCGCGGGGCCGGTGTCGCCGTTCCTGGCGGCGGTGGACCGCGACAGCGCGCTGGCGCTGTTCGACGGCGTTGCGCGTGGTTCGGTGCGCGCGGCGTTCACCGACCGCACCCACCGCTGGGCCCAGGACGACACGGGCGCACCGGAGCCGGCGGACCTCATGCCCGCGGACCCCGCGCCGGCGCCCGCGGGTGCCGGCGCGCCCCCGGCCGCGGATGCGGGGGAGGATCGCACATGACCCGTGACGGACGACTCGGAGTCGGCATCATCGGCGCCGGTCGCGTCGGACCGGTGCTCGGTGCCGCTCTCGGCGGCGCCGGACACGCGCTCGTGGGGATCACGCAGGGCTCCGACCAGGAGCGGGTCGAGGCGATCCTGCCGGGCGTCCCGGTACTCGACGCGACGGAGGTCGCCCGGCGCAGCGAGCTCGTGATCATCGCCGTGCCGCACGACCAGCTCGAAGGGCTCGTCACGGGTCTGGCCGAGGTCGGGGCGTGGCAGCCGGGACAGCTCGTGCTGCACACGGATCCGGCCTGGGGTGCCGGCATCCTGGCTCCTGCGGTGGCCAAGGGCGCGATCCCGCTCGCGGTCCATCCAGCGATCGAGTTCAGCGGCACGTCGATGGATCTGCGCGCCCTCGCCAGCGCCTACGCGGCCGTCACCGCACCCGGACCCGTTCTTCCGATCGCGCAGGCCCTCGCCGTGGAACTCGGCTGCGAGCCCGTCGTCGTGGACGAATCGGCACGGCCGGCGTACGGCGAGGCGATCGCGACGGCGCGGGTCTTCTCGCGGTCCATCGTGCACCAGGCTGCCGCTCTGCTGGCGGAGGCGGGCATCCCGTATCCGGGCTCGTTCCTGTCGGCGCTCGCGCACACCACGCTCGACCACGCGCTCGCCGAGGCCGGCTCTGGTCCGGTGACCGGCGAACCCCCCGCTACGATCCAAGGATGATCAGCACCATCGACGAGCTGCGTGCTCGGCTCGCCGAGGTCCGCGCCGCCGCACCAGAGGCCCGCGTCGCACTCATCTCGACCATCGGGGCGCTCCACGACGGCCACATCGACCTCGTGCACCGAGCGCGTGAGGTCGCCGACATCGTCGTCGTGTCGGTGTTCGTCAATCCGCTGCGCTTCGCCTCGCCGGCGGAGTTCGCCGCGTATCCACGCACCCCCGACGACGACGCCCGACTGCTGGAGTCGCTCGGGGTCGACGTGGTCTTCGCGCCAGACGCCAAGGAGCTGCTCCCCGACGGCTCGGCGACGACGAAGGTCACCGCCGGCGATCTCGGCCTGCGGTACGAGGGGCGGTCGCGCCCGTTCTACTTCGACGGCCTGCTCACCGTCGAGGCGAAGCTGTTCCATCTCGTGCAGCCCGACGTCGCCGTGTACGGCGAGCGGGATCGGCAGCGCGTGTTCCTCGTGCGCCGCATGATCCGCGACCTGTTCTTCGACGTCGAGGTGGCTACGGTCGAGACCGTGCGCGGTGACGACGGCCTTCCCGTGTCGACCCGGGTGGGGATGCTCGAGGACCGTGACCTCGCTGCCGCGGCACTCCTTCCGGCGGCGCTCGACGCCGCCGCCGCGAACGCCGACCGTGGCATCGACGCGTGCATAGCCGCGGCCCAGTCGGCGCTCATGGGTGAGCCGCGCATCCGCCTGGAGTACTTGAGCGTCGTCGATCCGGCGACGTTCCTCCCGGTCGACGAAGGCACCAGCGGACCCGCGCTCGCGCTCATCGCCGCGACAGTGGCGGGCCACCGGCTGATCGACAACGCCGAGATCTACCTCGGCTGAGCGCGGACACCGGACCGAGGAGACGACATGCGCATCACACGGATCGGCGGTCCGACGGCTCTCGTCGAATGGGAAGGGTGGCGGATCCTCACCGACCCCACCTTCGACCCGCCGGGGCGCACCTACTCGTTCGCGCTCGGGACGACGTCGCGCAAGACCACGGGCCCCGCGATCGCCCTCGCCGACATCGGCGACGTCGACCTCGTGCTGGTGAGTCACGATCATCACGCCGACAACCTCGACGACGCCGGCCGTGCGGGCCTGGGAGTCGGGCGCACGGTGCTCACGACGGTCGCCGGCGCCAAGCGGCTGTCGGCCACGGGTGCGCACCCCGACGCACGCGGCCTGCGCGCCGGTGACACGGTCACCCTCACCGCCGAGGGCAAGCCCGACCTCGTCGTCACGGCGACCCCGTGCCGGCACGGCGCCCCGTTCACGCGTCCGATCGTCGGTCCGGTCGTCGGCTTCGCGCTGGCGGGCGTGGGCGCCGCGCACCCGGCGCTGTGGATGACGGGCGACACCGTGATGTACCCCGCGCTGCGCCGCGTCGCAGCCGGAATGCACCCCGATGTCGCCCTGGTGCACATCGGTGCGGTGAGGTTCCCGCTCACCGGACCGCTCGCCTACACGATGGATGCCGACGACGCGATCGAGCTCATCGGACTCGCCGAACCGGGTGCGGCCGTGCCCGTGCACGTCGAGGGCTGGAGCCACTTCTCGCAGCAGGAGGACGAGGCGACCCGAGTGCTGGCGGCAGCGCCGGGAGCGGTGCGCGAGCGCGTCCGGTGGGTGCCGCTCGGCGAGCCGATCGACTTCCCCTGAGCGTCCGATCGGGCCCATCGGGCGTGCGGGAAGCCCGGAGGCGCTCTCTGGGCTGAGTTCTCACCGCGCGCTCTCCCCCGACTGCGCGCGCGCCTCGGGCAGCTGACGACGCATGGCGATGCCGGCGCCGAGCGTCGCGACGAGGACCACCGCGGCGAAGACGAGCAGCACGGTCGTCTCGTCCGCGAACGTCAGACTCCACCCAACGAGCAGTACGGGTACGACGAGTCCTCCGTAGGCGATGAGGAAGAGGAGTGCGAGCGTCTCACCGCGCCGGCCGGGCGCGGCCAGCGCTCCTGCGCCGACGATGGCCGCGCGGAACATGATCCCGGCGCCGGCGCCGGCGACGATGCCGCCGACGATGAAGAGGGCGAGGACAGGCGTGACCGCGCCTGCCGAGATCGAGACGAGCCCGACGATGAAGCACACGATCGCGATGACGAGCTGTGTCCGTTGTGCGACGCGCACGAGCACGAGCTGGGCGGTTGCCGCAGCGCCGAAGATCGCGAAGACCGTCGCGCCGTCGACGAGGTGGTCCGACACGTGGAAGGTCTCGTGCAGGAAGGTCGGCGTGAGCGAGGTGAACAGAGCGAAGAGAGCGAACGATGCGGCCGCGCCGATGCCTGCCGCTGCGAATGCCGAGCGGGATCCGGACGGGAAGGCGAGCCGCTGCGGGCGGTACGCCGGGCGAGCCGCGGAGGTGTCGATCGTCTCCGGCACGGCGCGGAGCACCGCCGCCGTGGCGAGGAAGAGCACGAGGAACACGATGTGCGGGAGCTCGAGGGGGTCGGGGAGGAACTCGGCGAAGAGCCCGCCGATGAGCGGGCCGAGGGCGAGTCCGCCGAGATTGGCCGCTCCTGCGACGGAGGCGGCGATGATCGCGGCTTCTGCGGGTCGTGCTCGCGCGCGCAGTTCGGCGAGGTGGGCTGTCGCCGCGGCGGTGAGCGTTCCGACACTCACGCCGTCGATGAAGCGGGCGGTGATGAGACCGGGCACGGAGCTCCACAGGATGAACACGACGGATGCACCGGCCGAGATCAGAACTGCGACGATGGCCATTCGCCGCCTTCCCGCCCAGTCGCTGATGTGGCCGATCAAGAAGAGACTGAACACGACGCCGACGGCGAACGCCGAGAAGATGAGCGTCACCACCGGGACGGGGAAGTCGTCCGCCGCCTGGTAGAGCGGGTACAGCGGCGTCGGGACCGTCGCATACGCGGTCACCGTCGTGAAGGCGGCCGCCACGGCCCAGAACCCGCTGCGATCCGACATCGTGGAGTGAGCTCGCGACATGGTCTCGATCCGTTCGGCCGAGGGAGCACCCTGAGAAGCGCCCCCGACCCTACTCGTCGGGGGCCACCCGGCCAAGAGTCGTGCCCAGTCCGGTCGGGGGAGCGTCCTGCGGTGCGGGATCGCCCGGCGACGGACGCTCAGAAAGGTGCGAAGCGCTCGCGGATAGACTTGGGGGTCCGCGTTCCGCGGCGAACACCCCATTGAGGAGCCCATCCCGTGACCGACACGACCTCGCCTGCCGAGACCGCCGAGCCGACCGAAGAAGAAGTCTTCGAGCAGAAGGCCGTGCGGCTGGCCAAGCGCGAGCGTCTGATCGCGGAGCGGACGGATGCCGCGGGCGGGGCGTACCCGGTCGGCGTGCCGATCACCGACACGATCCCGGCGCTGCGTGAGCGTTACGGCGACCTCGAGGCCGGTGCCGAGACCGGCGTGACCGCCTCGATCGCGGGTCGCGTCGTCTTCAGCCGCAACACCGGAAAGCTCTGCTTCGCGAGCCTGCAGGCCGGCGACGGCAGCCGCATCCAGGCGATGGTGTCGCTCGCGGCCGTCGGCGAGGAGTCGCTGCAGGCCTGGAAGGAGCTCGTCGACCTCGGAGACCACGTCTTCGTGTCGGGTGAGGTCATCTCGAGCCGTCGCGGCGAGCTGTCGATCATGGTGACGGACTGGCGCATCGCCTCGAAGGCCGTGCTGCCGCTCCCGAACGTATACGGCGAGCTGAGCGAGGAGAGCCGCGTCCGCAGCCGCTTCCTCGACCTCATCGTGCGCGACCGCGCGCGCGAGACGGTCGTCGCCCGTGCGAAGGTGAACGCGAGCCTGCGGTCGACGTTCGCGTCGCACGACTTCATCGAGGTCGAGACGCCGATGCTGCAGGTGCAGCACGGCGGCGCGTCCGCTCGTCCCTTCATCACGCACGCGAACGCCTTCGACGCCGACCTCTATCTGCGCATCGCGCCCGAGCTCTTCCTCAAGCGCGCGGTGGTCGGCGGCATCGACCGCGTGTTCGAGATCAACCGCAACTTCCGCAACGAGGGCGCCGACTCCACCCACAGCCCCGAGTTCGCCATGCTCGAGGCCTACCAGTCGTACAGCGACTACAACGGCATCGCCGACCTCACGCAGGAGCTCATCCAGAACGCCGCGATCGCGGTCGCCGGGTCGACCACCGTCACCTGGGCCGACGGCACGGAGTACGAGCTCGGCGGCCAGTGGGACCGCCTCTCGATGTACGGATCGCTGTCGGAGGCGGCCGGTCGCACCATCACGCCCGAGACGCCGTTCGACGAGCTCGTGGCGCTCGCCGAGGCCGAGGGTGTCGACCTGCCGCCGCACGCGATCCACGGCAAGCTCGTCGAGGAGCTGTGGGAGCACTTCGTCAAGCCCGGCCTGACCCGCCCCACGTTCGTGATGGACTTCCCGCTCGACACCAGCCCGCTCGTGCGCGAGCACCGCTCGATCGCCGGCGTCGTGGAGAAGTGGGACCTCTACGTGCGGGGCTTCGAGCTCGCGACGGGATACTCCGAGCTCGTCGATCCGGTGATCCAGCGTGAGCGTTTCGTCGAGCAGGCCAAGCTCGCGGCGCGCGGCGACCTGGAGGCCATGCGCATCGACGAGGAGTTCCTGCGGGCGCTCGAGCACGGCATGCCGCCGACCGGAGGCATGGGCATGGGCATCGACCGTCTGCTCATGGCGGTCACCGGTCTCGGCATCCGCGAGACGATCCTCTTCCCGCTCGTCAAGTAGCGCGCCCGCGCGCACCTCGCGGGGCGTCACCGCGCGCCCGCGCGCCGGAACGCCCAGTCGGGCAGGTGGCCGGCGTGCACGAACGACAGCACGATCTGCGACAGTCCGTGCTCGGCCTCGATCTCGCACGCCCGCTCGGCGTACGCGGCGGCGTGCGTCGAGCGTCCGAGCGCCCAGGACAGCCACGCGCACATGGCGAGCGCGCCCGGCCGCGCCTCACGGGGCGCGACGGCAGCGGCCCGGCGCGACAGCGCGAGCGCCGTCTCGAGCCGGGACAGCTCCGGCGGATCGCCCTCGCCCCACATGCGCATCGCGAGATGCGCCGGGTACTCCTCGCCGGATTCCCAGCGCAGCTGTGCGTCGAACGCCTCATCGCCCTGCGCGAGGTTGCCGCTCCACTGCACCAGCGCGACATCTCGCAGCGACGGCCGGGCGAGGCACCACACGAGGGCGGCGGTGTCGTACATGGCCGCACCGTCGAGCGGGCGTGAGAGGGCGTCCTCGAAGAACCCCGGCAGATCGTCGAGCCGGCAGACGGCCGCGAGCGCCTGCGGGTCGACCCGCGAGGGGGCACCGCCGACGGATGCCGATTTCTCGACGATGCCGGTCACCGGTGCGGGAACGGGCCCGAGGTCGCCGGTGCCGACCGCGGCTCGCGTCGGTGCGGGCCCGGAGCCCCGCACCGTCCGCCGTGCGGCGCGTTCGGGCGGCTCCCCGCCCGCATTCGGACCGCTGCCCGCATCCGGACCGCACAGCACAGCCACCGCGTCGCCGAACGCGACCATCGCCTTCGCCACGCTCGCGCGCTCCTCGGCCGAGCACTCGGGCAGTTCGGCCCCTGTCCCCTGATCGCCGGCGGGTGCGGGCACGCCGCTCGGTCCGTTCCAGGCCAGGTCGCCGAGGGGCCTGCCCTCCGGCGGGCAGTCGTGGTCGAGATACGAGCCCCACGCGTCGGCGGCGACGCACAGCAGGTCGGTGACCCGCAGACCGCAGGCGTCGGCTCGGCGCTCGAGCGCGGCGAAGAGCTCGCGGTGCGGCATCCGTCCGCTCCCGTGGAACCGCACGTCGGTGTACGCGATCGCGGCGACGGCATCTGCCTCTGGCAGTCGGCACGCCATGCCGGTCACCGTCGCGGCCACGCTGTCGACCGACTCGGCGTCGCCATCGGGCAGGTCGAACCGCATGGCGCCGAGGCTCCGCGCACCGTGGAACGGGATGACCACGAGGCTCCGGGTCGGGTGGTAGCCCAGCATGCGCGGGACGAAGGACAGGAACTGCGCGGCATCCGCGGCTTTCACGACGGTGGGGGTCATGAGTGACGAGCCTGACGAATGAGGGTCGTGCGCGGGAGGCGGATGCGGCCGAGCTGTCGAAGCCCGCGAGTACGTCTCACTCGGGGCCTTCTGTGGAGGAAGGGAGCCGCGTGTGTGGAGAACGTGCGGTCGTCCGCCTGCGTGCAACTCCTGGGGAGGAAGGGGATACCCGCACCGCGTATCCTGGAGGCATGGATTACTGGGTCGCGGCGCTCTGGACGCTCTTGCCGACCGTCCTCGTGTCGCTGATCTTCTTCTTCGTGCTCCGCAGCATCATCCGCGCCGACCGCACCGAACGGCGCGTGTACGCGAAGGTCGAGGCCGAGGAGCGCGCCAAGCGCGGACTCCCGCCGGTCGCCTCCGGCTCCACCTCCGCAGACGGCTGACGCGCACCCCGCCGCGCGCCGCATGCGGCGCGCGACGACGCTGCATGCCGCCGCACCTGGGCGCCCGACACTCCCGCGTGCGAGGCGGCGTCCGTCACCCCCGATAGTGTGAGCACACTGTCCGATCCGCCGGTCCGTTCGATCAATCCGGTCCGCCGACCCTCGCCGAGAGGCCCCGCTCGATGATCACCATCACGTTCGATGCGACGTGGTGGGTGGTGCTCGTCTTCATCGTCGACATCGTGATCCGTGTCACGGCGATCATCATCGTCCCGCGCAACCGGCGTCCGACGGCCGCGATGGCGTGGCTGCTCGCGATCTACTTCATCCCGATCGTGGGCGTGTTCCTCTTCCTGCTGATCGGCAACCCACGACTGCCGCGCAAGCGGCGGCGCAAGCAGGAGCGCATCAACGACTACATCCACGACACCAGCGCGTCGCTCGACTTCGGCACGCTGCGCCCGCACGCCCCGTCCTGGTTCACGTCGCTGGTCACGCTGAACCGCAACCTCGGCGCCATGCCCCTCGCCGGCGACAACGCGGCGCACCTGATCCCCGTCTACCAGGAGAGCCTGGATGCGATGGCCGACGCGATCCGTCAGGCGGAGCGCTTCGTCCACGTCGAGTTCTACATCCTCCAGGCGGATGCCGCGACCGACAACTTCTTCCGGGCCATGGAAGAGGTGGCCGAACGCGGTGTGACGGTGCGCGTGCTGCTCGACCACTGGGCGAACCGCGGCAAGCCGCACTACCGGCGGACGCTGAAGCGGCTCAGCGCGATGGGCGCGCAGTGGCATCTGATGCTGCCCGTGCAGCCGCTGCGCGGCAAGTACCAGCGTCCTGATCTGCGCAACCACCGCAAGCTGCTCGTGGTCGACGGGCGCGTCGCGTTCACCGGGTCGCAGAACGTGACCGACTCCACGTACAACCTGCGCAAGAACATCCGCCGCGGTCTGCACTGGGTCGACCTCATGGCGCGCATCGAGGGCCCGGTCGTGGCATCGGTCAACGCCGTCTTCCTGAGCGACTGGTACAGCGAGACCGACGAGGTCCTCACCGAGCAGATCGACCTCTTCGACGTGACGAGCGGGCCGGGAGACCTCGACTGCCAGATCGTGCCGTCGGGTCCGGGCTTCGAATTCCAGAACAACCTCAAGCTCTTCGCCGGCCTGCTCTACGCCGCGCAGCGGAAGATCATCGTGGTCAGCCCGTACTTCGTGCCCGACGAGGCATTGCTGCTCGCGATCACGACGGCGTGCCAGCGCGGCATCCATGTCGAGCTGTTCGTGTCGGAGGAGGGCGACCAGGCGATCGTCTACCACGCACAGCGCAGCTACTACGAGGCGCTGCTGCGGGCGGGCGTCAAGATCTGGATGTACGAGAAGCCCTACATTCTGCACACGAAGAGCCTCACCATCGACGACGAGGTGGCGATCATCGGGTCGAGCAACATGGACATGCGCTCCTTCGGTCTCAACATGGAGATCTCGCTGTTCGTGCGCGGCGAGGAATTCGTGCGCGAGATGCGGACTGTGGAGGACATGTATCGCTCGCTCAGCCGCGAGCTGACTCTCGAGGAGTGGGAGAAGCAGCCGCTCCGATCGACCGTGCTCGACAACCTGGCCCGGCTCACCTCGGCGCTGCAATGAGGCGTTCTCCCGGCGGATCGTGACCGGCGCGTGACCGTCGTTACTGAGATTTCCGCCCCGGTTGCGACACCATAAGGGTGACGGATGCCGCGGGTGATGGCCTCCGCGAATCTCGAGGAGGCTCTCGCATGCCCATCCGCTCCCGTTCCCTCGTCGCCGGAATCGGCCTCGCGCTGCTCGCCGCCGGACTCCTGACCGCCTGTGCGTCGCCCGCCGGCTCCGGCGGAACGCCGTCGTCGTCCGCGACCGCCAAGGACGATGACAGCACCGAGCAGGAGGTCGACGCGGCGTGGCTCGATGGCGGCCGCATGGTCGGCATCGTCACGCAGGGCAGCTCCACCTGCGTGCCCATCGCCGAGGAGGCGACCTACGCGAACGGTGTGATGACGGTCACGCTCGTCGACGCCGAGGGCGACACCGCCTGCACGCGTGACCTCGTCCCGCGCGTCTCCCTCGTCGGAACCCCCGAGGGCGTCGACCCCGCCGAGGGCGTCGAGATCGAGGTGACCGGCGATGGCTGGCACGGCGACACCGACCTCGAAGGCGTCCCCGGGCTCGCCGTCGGCGGTGAGACCGACTACCTGCCGAGCGCCGGCTGGACGGACGTCGACGGCCAGTTCGTGATCCTGTCGTGGGGCTCATCCTCGTGCGCTCCCGCGATCGAGAACACCGAGGCGACGAGCGCCACCGAGGTCACGGTGACCTTCGTGACCCCGCCCGCCGACCAGGTCTGCACCATGGATATGGCGCCGCGCGGCGTCGTCACGGCGGTCAACGGCCTCGAAGACGAGGACGCCGAGATCTTCGCGATCCTCACCGGCGCCGAGTTCGACAACGTCCGCATCCCCATCTACCCCAACTGACGTCAGTGATCCCGGATGCCGCGGGCCGCGGCATCCGGGATCCCTCAGTCGGCGCGCACGAGCAGGTCGCCGATCTCGCAGTCGAGGGCCCGGCAGATCGCCGACAGCGTCGAGTAGCGGATGGCGCGGGCCCGGTCGTTCTTGAGGATCGACAGGTTCACCACCGATACGCCGACCAGCTCCGACAGGCGCGTGAGCGTCATGCCGCGCTCGAGCAGGAGCTCGTCGAGCCGGCAATGGACCCCGGAGGGCCCCTCGTCCTCGGCGGGACTCATACGAGTCCATCCGTGTCGCGCTGCATGCGGATGCCGCGGCGGAACGCGAGCGAGATCAGGCCGAGCACCGTCGCGGCGATCCAGATCGGGATGAACGACGCCGTGATCGCCCAGGAACTCGGCTGGAACTCGCTGAGTCCCGCGGCGGCGAGGACGCCGTTGCGTCCGAGCGTGTCGAGGAAGTAGACCGCCAGGGCGCCGGCGAACATCGTCCAGCCTGCGGTGTCGAGCAGGCGCGGATTGGTCGGGTCGAAGAAGCGTCCTCTGAGGAACCGCAGCGCCAGGGTGCCGAAGAGCGCGATCACCACGAGCCATGCGACCGTGCCCACGATGATCGACGCGCCGATCGAGACCGTGGACAGCGCGTTGACGCCCACGGCGATGACGTCGCCTTCCGTCACCCGCACCGTCGTCACGGGCAGGCCGTCTCCCGGCGCGAAGTCGGCGGGTACGCCGGCGAAGGGCACCGGGACCGAGACTCCTTCGCGGCTGAACGTCTCGAGCCACCGGAACACCGCCGCCACGACGACGATCGCCGCGACCACGCCGGCGACCACGAGGGTCGAGATGATGTCGTTGCGTTCCTTGGTCGTCGTCTCGGGCATCACACCAGGCCTTCCGTCTCGCGCTGGAGGCGAGCGCCGATGGCGAACGACCCGGCGACGAGCGCCAGGGCGAAGCCCCAGCCGACGGGTGCGAGATTCAGCTCCAGGATGAACGTGCCGAAGACGTCGGTCACCTCCGGCGAGGTCGCGGCGAGGTCTTCGACCAGGAGCGCCCGCCCGAACGCGCCGAGCACCTGACCGAGCACTCCGCCGACCATGACGAGGATGGCGACCACGCCGATCGCGGTCGACATCGCGCGGCGGAACGGGCGTGCCCGCATGAGCGAGACGCCCAGCCACCAGGCGACGATGCAGACGCCGATCGTGGCGAGCGCGGGCAGGGCGAGCTCCAGCCACAGCATCCAGCTCACCGCACCGGGCAACGCGGTGAATGTGACGTCGGCCGACGCGTACGCCGCAGCGGAGATCTCCGCGACGCCGGCGAGATCGGGCATGTCGCCGCCGGTCACCGGCATCCGGACCGTCGGGGCGCTTCCGAAGATCGCGTAGGCGCCGCGGACGACGGCCACCAGGGCCGCCACCGCGACGCTGATCGCGCCCGTCGCGATGAGGCCGAGGCTGAAGCCTTCGCCGCGCGAGACGTGAGGGCGTGTTGTCGAGGACATCGGAATCACCACTCCATATCGATAAACGTTGTTATCGAGAAACGATATGCCACACGAATGCCTCAGCGCAAGGCATCCTGCCGTCTCGTATGTCGGGAGGGGCGCGCTATGCCCACGGCGAACACGGCCATGCACTCTCGACCGCGTCGTTACCCTCGATGTATGGCGAAGTGGGCTCAGCAGACCCGCATCGCCCTGGAGGAGTGAATGATGTTCGAGAGATTCACGGACCGTGCCCGTCGTGTCGTCGTCCTCGCCCAAGAAGAGGCGAAGATGCTGAACCACAACTACATCGGCACCGAGCACATCCTGCTCGGTCTCATCCACGAGGGTGAGGGCGTCGCCGCCAAGGCCCTCGAGAGCCTCGGCATCTCGCTCGACGCCGTGCGCGAGCAGGTGCAGGACATCATCGGCCAGGGCCAGCAGCAGCCGACCGGCCACATCCCGTTCACGCCGCGCGCCAAGAAGGTGCTCGAGCTGTCTCTGCGCGAAGCGCTGCAGCTCGGCCACAACTACATCGGCACCGAGCACATCCTGCTCGGCCTCATCCGCGAGGGCGAGGGCGTCGCCGCGCAGGTGCTCGTCAAGCTCGGCGCCGACCTCAACAAGGTGCGCCAGCAGGTCATCCAGCTGCTCTCGGGCTACCAGGGCAAGGAGCCCGCGGGCGTCGCCAGCGGCGCGGGCGAGCAGACCCAGGGCACCACCCAGGGCGGCTCGCAGGTGCTCGACCAGTTCGGCCGCAACCTCACGCAGGCCGCGCGCGACAACAAGCTCGACCCGGTGATCGGGCGCGAGAAGGAGATCGAGCGCGTCATGCAGATCCTGTCGCGCCGCTCCAAGAACAACCCCGTCCTCATCGGCGAGCCCGGTGTCGGAAAGACGGCGGTCGTCGAGGGCCTCGCGCAGGCGATCGTCAAGGGCGACGTGCCCGAGACGCTCAAGGACAAGCAGCTCTACTCGCTCGACCTCGGCTCGCTCATCGCCGGGTCCCGCTACCGCGGTGACTTCGAGGAGCGCCTGAAGAAGGTCACCAAGGAGATCCGCACGCGCGGCGACATCATCGTCTTCATCGACGAGATCCACACCCTGGTGGGTGCGGGCGCCGCCGAGGGTGCGATCGACGCCGCGTCGATCCTGAAGCCGCTCCTCGCCCGTGGCGAGCTCCAGACCATCGGTGCCACCACGCTGGACGAGTACCGCAAGCACTTCGAGAAGGATGCCGCGCTCGAGCGCCGTTTCCAGCCGATCCAGGTCGCCGAGCCGAGCCTGCCCCACGCGATCAACATCCTCAAGGGGCTGCGCGACCGCTACGAGGCGCACCACAAGGTGCAGATCACGGACGGCGCGATCGTCGCGGCGGCGAACCTCGCCGACCGCTACATCTCGGACCGCTTCCTTCCCGACAAGGCCATCGACCTGATCGACGAGGCCGGCGCCCGCCTGCGACTGTCGATCCTGTCCAGCCCGCCCGAGCTGCGCGAGTTCGACGAGAAGATCGCCAAGGTGCGCGAAGACAAGGAGCTCGCCTCCGAGGAGCAGGACTTCGAGAAGGCCGCGTCGCTGCGCGACGAGGAGAAGTCCCTCCTCGCCGAGCGCCTGCGCCTCGAGAAGCAGTGGCGTTCGGGCGACGTCGCGACCCACGCGGTCGTCGACGAGGGCCTGATCGCCGAGGTGCTCGCCCAGGCCACCGGCATCCCGGTCTTCAAGCTGACCGAGGAGGAGTCGAGCCGTCTCGTCTTCATGGAGAAGGCGCTGCACCAGCGCGTCATCGGCCAGGAGGAGGCGATCGCCGCTCTGTCGAAGACGATCCGCCGTCAGCGCGCGGGTCTCAAGGACCCGAAGCGTCCGTCGGGCTCGTTCATCTTCGCCGGCCCCACGGGCGTCGGAAAGACCGAGCTCGCCAAGGCGCTCGCCGAGTTCCTCTTCGACGACGAGCACGCGCTGATCGCGCTCGACATGTCGGAGTTCGGTGAGAAGCACACCGTGTCGCGCCTGTTCGGAGCCCCTCCCGGATTCGTCGGATTCGAAGAGGGCGGCCAGCTCACCGAGAAGGTGCGGCGCAAGCCGTTCTCGGTCGTGCTCTTCGACGAGATCGAGAAGGCCCACCCCGACATCTTCAACTCGCTCCTGCAGATCCTCGAAGAGGGTCGCCTGACCGACGGTCAGGGTCGCGTGATCGACTTCAAGAACACGGTGATCATCATGACGACGAACCTCGGTTCGTCGGCGATCGCCGGCGGGCCGGTCGGCTTCCAGGTCGAGGGCAACAGCGGCACCACCTACGAGCGGATGAAGGGCAAGGTCAACGAAGAGCTCAAGCGCAACTTCAAGCCCGAGTTCCTGAACCGCGTCGACGACATCATCGTCTTCCCGCAGCTCGACAAGGATGAGCTGCGCCAGATCGTGGGTCTGTTCACCAAGCGCCTCGGCGAGCGGCTGCTCGACCGCGACATGACGATCGAGCTGTCGGATGCCGCGAAGGACAAGCTGATCGAGATCGGGTTCGACCCGGCGCTCGGCGCCCGTCCGCTGCGTCGCGCCATGCAGCGCGAGGTGGAGGACCGCCTGTCGGAGAAGATCCTGCACGGCGAGCTGGACGCGGGTGACCACGTGAAGGTCGACGTCGAGAACGGCGAGTTCGCTTTCGAGCACGGTCCCCGCGGCGACAAGGTCGCTGTGGGCGTCGTCCACAACGGCGAGATCACCGCCACGCCCGACCTCGCGGCGAACGCGTAACCCTTCGACAAGCTCAGGGACCGGTTGGTTCACGAAGAGCGGATGCCGCGGCCACAGGCCGCGGCATCCGCTCTTCGTCGTCCGGGGTGTGGGGCGTGCACCGCGATTCCGGTCGTTGAGTGAGCGAGGAACGAGCGAGACGAACGCTCCGCACCCCGGCCAGCGACGTTTCGTCTCGGTCGCTGGCGCTCCCTCGCTCAACGACCGAGGGTGGGCATCTACGCTGGACGGGTGGCAGAGTTCACGGTCAGGCCCGCGCGCACGCGCGACGTCCGCCGCATCCAGGCGCTCCTCGAGCCGTTCGTGCAGCGGCGCATCCTGCTCGGCAAGGATCTGGTCGTCCTCTATGAGGCGACGCAGCAGTTCCTCGTCGCCGAGGATGCGGACGGCGAGCTCATCGGCTGCGGCGCGCTGCACGTCATGTGGGAGGACCTGGGCGAGGTCCGCACGCTGATCGTCGCGGACGGCTGGCTGCACCACGGCGTGGGCCGGGGGATCGTCGAGGCGCTCGAGGAGAACGCCCGAGCCCTCGGCCTGTCTCGGCTGTTCTGCCTGACATTCGAGGTGGAATTCTTCACGCGGCGCGGCTTCGAGCCGATCGGCGAGCAGGTCGTCGACCCGGACGTGTACTCCCAGCTCATCCGCTCGCCCGACGAGGGCGTCGCCGAGTTCCTCGACCTGGCGCACGTGAAGCCGAACACCCTCGGCAACACCCGCATGATGAAGCGCCTCTGACTCTGTTCGCAACGCCGGCAGGCACCGGCTCGCCGGATGCGGGGCGCGCCGACCGGAGAACACAGGCGCCGCGGTTAACCTGTCAGCATGACCGGCACCACTCCGCGACGTCGCCCCTCTCGGGCGGTGTACCGTCGACGGCGTCTTGTCGTGCTGCTGATCGCGCTGCTCGTGATCGCGGGCGTCGTCTGGCTCCTCATCGCCCAGCCGTGGGCGGTCGCCGCGACGGACTCGTCGGACAAGCCCGACCCCGGGCAGCAGCAGAACACGGCCGAATCCCTTCCGGTGCCATCCGGGCAGGCGACCACCGGCGGCACCGAGACCGGCGCCGTCGAGGGCGCGGTGGTCGAAGGTGCGACGCCGACTCCTGGTGCGACCCCGGCAGCGCTGCCCTGCGTCGCGAGCGAGATCACGGTCGAGGCCGTGACGAGCGCCGACACCTACGCGGGTGACCGGAACCCGCAGTTCTCGATCAGCCTCACCAACAACGGCGCCGACTGCACTCTCAACGTGGGCACCACCGCGCAGTCGTTCACGGTCACCAGCGGCGACGACGTCTGGTGGCGCTCGACCGACTGCCAGAGCGAGCCAAGCGACATGGTGGTGCTGATCGCCGCCGGCCAGACGGTGTCGAGCGCCGCTCCTCTCACGTGGGACCGGACCCGCTCGGCCGTCGGCACCTGTGCCGACGGCAACCGCCCGCTGGCACCCGGCGGTGGCGCGTCGTACCACCTCTCGGTCGAGATCGGCGGCATCGCGTCGACCGAGCCGAAGCAGTTCCTCCTGTACTGAGGAGCGCGAACGACGAAGCGGGGCGGCCCCCAGACCGCCCCGCTCCTCTTCCCCACGTGAGGTTCTGGCCGAACTCCGCTAGGGCTTGTCGCCGAACACCTCGGTCTCCATCGCGTCGTACCCCTCCGCCTGCGGGTCGCCGTGCTTCCCGCCCGAGAGGGCGTACTCCTCTTCGGGAGAGAGCACGAGACGGTGGCGGAAGTAGACCGCGAATCCGACGAGGATCACGACGTAGACGATGGCGATCGCGACGATGGCGGGCCGCGCCGGCTCGTTGATGAAGAAGCCGAAGAAGATCAGCACCGAGACGGCGCCCGCGATGACGGCACCCGGGATGCCCCACGGGCTGCGGTACGGACGGTTCGCGTTCGGGTACTTGCGGCGCAGGATCACGTACGACGTCATCTGCAGCGCGTAGGCGATGACCGCTCCCCAGATCGCGATGTTCAGCACGATGGCGCCCGCGACACCGCCGGTGCCGCCGAGCGAGTCGACGAGCACGAGGGCGATGAAGCCGATCACCGCCCCCACCACGAGCGCGACCCACGGGGTCGCGCGCTTGCCGGTGAGCGACAGGAACTTAGGGTAGTAGCCCGCCCGGGACAGCGAGTACATGTTGCGCCCGTAGGCGAACATGATGCCCTGCAGCGAGGCGAGCAGGCCGATGAGGGCGAACAGGGCGAGCACGGCCGCCAGCTCGTCGCCGACGATCGCCCGGAAGCCGTCGAGCAGCGGCTCGCCCGCGCTGCCGGTCGCCTCGGCGCCCACGACGCCGGTATTCAAGAACAGCACGAGCAGGCCGGTGACGATGAGGGTCGTGCGGGCGATGAAGCCGGCACGCGGGATGTCGCGCTCGGGGTTGTGCGACTCCTCCGCCGCGAGCGGCAGCTCCTCGATGCCGAGGAAGAACCACATCGCGTACGGCAGGGCGAACAGGATCGGGATCACGCCGTGCGGCAGGAAGGCGCTCTGGCCGGGATCGGGTGCGATGTCGAACAGCTTGTCCCAGCTGAACTGGCCGGAGAAGAGCGCCATCACCGAGAACACCAGGATGATGGCGATCGAGATGATCGACACGACGATCGCGAACTTGAACGAGATCGCGGCGCCGGCGGCGTTCAGCGCGATGAAAGCCGCGTAGAGGATGATCCACCACACCCACGTCGGCATCGAGAAGCTCAGCAGCTCGCTGGTGATGGCGTCCGCGTAGGACGCGGAGAAGTACACGATGACCGCGGTCGTCGCGACGTACTCGATCGTCTCGGCGGCGCCGGTGACCAGGCCGCCCCACGGCCCCATCGCGGATCGCGCGAACGAATACGCGCCGCCGGTGTGCGGCATCGCGGCCGCCATCTCGCCGATCGAGAAGATCATGCCGTAGTACATGACGACGAGGATGGCGAAGGCGATGAGCATGCCGCCGAAGCCGGCGAAGCCGATGCCGAAGTTCCATCCCGAGAAGTCGCCCGAGATGACGGCGGCGACGGCGAGGCCCCACAGGCCCCAGACGCCGGCCGAGCGCTTCAGGGTGCGCTTCTGGAAATAGTCCTGACCGGCTCGCCTATAGGTCGCCCCTGCGACCTTCGACGAACTGCCGGTGTGGGATGCCGGTGACTCCGGCTGTGGTGCACTGCTCGCTTGGGACATCGGTCCTCCAAGGATTAGCGAAGGGGGTGCGCTCGGGTGCGCGGACGCGCTTTCCGCCGATTGTGACGCCTATTGGTGGGCTGTGTCTACCTTTGAAACGGATTTTGGTTAGAGTGTGCGGGTGAACGCGGTTCGGGGGACCGCGCTCACGAGTCTCGTCGCACGTCGACACAGGAGGAGGAACGGATGCCGGGCAACCTCACGGTCGAGCAGCTGAACACCGGAATCGCCGCGGGCGACATCGACACCGTCGTCGTCGCCTTCGCCGATGCGCAGGGGCGTCTGGTCGGCAAGCGCGTCTCGGCGCGCCTCTTCCAGGAGGAGGTGCTGCCGCACGGCGCGGAGGCGTGCAACTACCTCCTGTCGGTCGACGTCGACATGAACACCGTCGACGGCTACGCGATGTCGAGCTGGGAGACCGGGTACGGCGACATGATGCTGCGACCCGATGTCGCGACGCTCCGCCGTATCCCGTGGCTCCCGGGCTCGGCGCTGGTCATGGCGGACCTCACATGGGACAACGGCGAGCCCGTCGTGCAGTCGCCCCGCGACATCCTGAACCGCCAGCGCACCCGGCTCGCCGACCGCGGTCTCGTGGCATTCTCGGGCACCGAGCTGGAGTTCATCGTCTTCGACGACACGTACCGGGATGCCTGGGCCAAGGGCTACCGCGGGCTCACCCCGTCGACCGACTACAACGTCGACTACGACCTGCTCGCCTCGGGCCGTCTCGAGCCGCTGCTGCGCGACATCCGTCTGTCGATGGATGGCGCCGGCCTGTACACCGAGGGCGTCAAGGGCGAGTGCAACCTCGGCCAGCAGGAGATCGCGTTCCGCTACGCCGAGGTGCAGGAGACCGCCGACCAGCACGCCATCTACAAGAACGGTGCGAAGGCCATCGCCGAGCATCACGGCAAGGCGCTGACCTTCATGGCGAAGTTCAACGAGCGCGAGGGCAACAGCTGCCACATCCACCTCTCGGTGCGGTCGGTCGCCGGCGATCCCGTGATGGCAGGCGACGGCGAGCACGGCTTCAGCCCGCTCATGGAGCACTGGATCGCCGGCATCCTCGCCACCCTGCGGGAGTTCACGCTGCTGTTCGCCCCGAACATCAACTCGTACAAGCGGTTCGCGAAGGGATCGTTCGCCCCCACCGGCATCGCGTGGGGGATCGACAACCGCACATGCGCACTGCGGGTCATCGGCCGGGGTCAGTCGCTCCGGGTGGAGAACCGGGTGCCCGGCGGCGACGTCAACCCGTATCTCGGCATCGCGGCGATCATCGCCGGCGGCCTGCACGGCATCGAGCATGAGCTCCCGCTGCCCGACCGGCTCGAGGGCAACGCGTACACGTCCGGCGTCGACCACCTGCCGACGACGCTGCGCGAGGCCGCGCAGCTGTTCGACGAGTCGGCCATCGCCCGCGCCGCCTTCGGCGACGACATGGTCGACCACTACCTGAACCAGGCGCGCATCGAGATCGAGGCCTACGACGCGGCCGTGACCGATTGGGAGAGGGTCCGTGGTTTCGAACGGCTCTAGTGGCGAAGGGCGCCGGCCGGTCATCGGCCTGACGACCTACCTCGAGCAGGCGAAGCAGGGGGTGTGGGACGTCCGCGCCGCCTTCCTGCCGCAGCAGTACTTCGACTCGGTGACGGCGTCGGGCGGCATCGCGGTGCTGCTGCCGCCGCAGCCCGAGCCGGATGCCGCAGCGGCGGCGGTGCTCGAGGGCCTCGACGGTCTGATCCTCACCGGGGGGCTCGACGTCGACCCGTCGCTGTACGGCGCCCAGCGGCATCCGCTCACCGACCCGGCGCGTCCCGAGCGCGACGCGTGGGAGCTGGCTCTGTTCCGCGGGGCCGAGCAGCGCCGCATGCCGGTGCTCGCGATCTGCCGCGGGCTCCAGCTCGTCAACGTCGCGCGCGGCGGCACGCTGCACCAGCACCTGCCCGAGGCGCTCGGCACCGAGCGGTTCCGCGTCGGCGGCGGTGTGTTCGCGACGAACGAGGTCGTCGTCGACGAGGGGTCGCGTCTCGCGGAGCTCGTCGGACCCGGGGGACTCGACGTGCACAGCTACCACCACCAGGGCATCGATCAGCTGGGCGCGGGGCTCATCGCCACCGCTCGCACCGACGACGGCCTCGTGCAGGCGTTCGAGTCCGACGGCGAGGGGTACGTCCTCGGCGTGCAGTGGCACCCCGAGGAGAACCGCGAGGACCGCCGCCTCTTCGCCGGTCTGGTGGCCGAGGCGTCGGTGTATGCCGTGACGGGTTCGCGGTCGTTGAGCGAGCGAGGTACGAGCGAGACGAAACACCCCGAGTCGGGTCCTCGGTCGTTGAGCGAGCGAGGAACGAGCGAGACGAAACGCGCCCAGCCGGGTTCCCGGTCGTTGAGCGAGCGAGGAACGAGCGAGACGAAACGCGCCCAGCCGGGTTCCCGGTCGTTGAGCGAGCGCCCTTCGTCAAGCTCAGGAACCGCGAGCGAGACGAAACGCGCCCAACCGTCGAACGGGGTCCTCGCATGACGTCGACGTTCACCGTGATCAACCCGGCGACCGCACAGCCGATCCGCGAGATCGCGCGCGCCGATGTGGCGCAGACGGATGCAGCCATCGCGCGTGCCGTCACCGCCCAGCGTTCGTGGGCGTCACTGCCGCCGGTGGCCCGAGCCGACGCGCTTCGTGCCTTCGCCCGTGTCGTCGAGGCGCACGTCGAGGAGCTCGCCCAGCTCGAGGTGCTGAACTCGGGGCACCCGATCGGCTCCGCCCGGTGGGAGGCGTCGCACGTCGCCCAGGTGCTGAACTTCTACGCCGGCGCCCCGGAGCGCCTCAGCGGTCAGCAGATTCCGGTCGCCGGCGGGCTCGACGTGACGTTCCACGAGCCGTACGGCGTCGTGGGCATCATCGTGCCCTGGAACTTCCCGATGACGATCGCGTCGTGGGGCTTCGCGCCGGCGCTCGCCGCCGGCAACGCCGTCGTGCTCAAGCCCGCCGAGCTCACACCGCTCACCGCGATCCGCCTGGGTGAGCTCGCGCTCGAGGCGGGCCTTCCGCCCGGGCTGTTCACGGTGATCACCGGCTCCGGCTCGGTCGTCGGGCAGCGGTTCGTGTCGCACCCGGACGTGCGCAAGGTCGTCTTCACCGGCTCCACGTCGGTGGGGACGGATGTCGCCGCCGGTTGCGCGCGCGAGCTCAAGCCCGTGACCCTCGAGCTCGGCGGCAAGAGCGCCAACATCGTGTTCGCCGACGCAGACCTCGAGAAGGCGGCGGCCGCCGCGCCGGGAGCGGTGTTCGACAACGCCGGGCAGGACTGCTGCGCGCGCAGCAGGATCCTGGTCGAGCGGAAGGTGTACGACCGGTTCCTCGAGCTGCTCGAGCCGGCGGTGCGGGCGTGGCGGGTCGGCGACCCCGCAGACGAGGGCACCGAGATGGGACCGCTGATCTCGGCATCCCATCGCTCCACTGTCGCGGGATTCCTCGACGGGGCGAACGTCGCCTTCCGCGGCTCCGCACCCGAGGGTGACGGCTTCTGGTTCGCGCCGACCGTCGTGCTCGCCGAGCCGGAAGACCGCATCGCGCGCGAAGAGGTGTTCGGCCCGGTCGTCGCGGTGCTCCCGTTCGACGACGAGGCCGACGCGATCCGGCTGGCGAACGACACGGCCTACGGTCTCGCCGGCTCCATCTGGACCGAGAACCTCGGCCGTGCCGTGCGGGTCGCGCGTGGCGTCAAGAGCGGCGTGCTGTCGGTGAACTCGCACTCGTCGGTGCGGTACTGGACGCCGTTCGGCGGCATGAAGGCGTCGGGGCTCGGCCGTGAGCTCGGCCCCGACGCCGCGGAGCACTTCACCGAGACCAAGAACGTCTTCTTCGCGACGGACTGAGAGGGAAGAGCATGGACCTGACCCAGCGATTGAAGGACCGGGTCGCGATCATCACCGGCGGCGCCTCCGGGATCGGCCTCGCCACCGCGCGACGCTTCGCCGCGGAGGGTGCGCGCGTCGTGGTCGCCGACCTCGATCCGGCGACCGGAGAGGTCGCGGCGGACGAGGTCGGCGGCGTGTTCCGGGCGGTGGATGTCGCGGACGAGACCCAGGTCAACGCGGTGTTCGACGGCGTCGCGGCGGAGTTCGGACGCATCGACATCGCGTTCAACAACGCGGGGATCTCGCCCGCCGACGACGACTCGATCGAGACCACCGATCTGCCCGCGTGGGACCGCGTGCAGGACGTCAACCTGAAGAGCGTCTACCTGTGCTCGCGCGCGGCACTGCGCCACATGGTGCCGGCGGGCACGGGATCGATCATCAACACCGCGTCGTTCGTGGCGCTGCTCGGCTCCGCCACGTCGCAGATCTCGTACACGGCGTCGAAGGGCGGCGTGCTCGCCATGACGCGCGAGCTCGGGGTGCAGTTCGCGCGGCAGGGCATCCGCGTGAATGCGCTGTGCCCCGGCCCGGTGAACACGCCGCTGCTGCAGGAGCTGTTCGCGAAGGACCCCGAGCGCGCGCAGCGCCGGCTCGTGCACGTGCCGATGGGCCGCTTCGCCGAGCCGGAGGAGCTCGCCGCCGCCGTCGCGTTCCTCGCCTCGGACGACGCGTCGTTCATCACCGCCACCGCGTTCGTCGTCGACGGCGGCATCACCAACGCGTACGTCACGCCCCTGTGAGGTCTGGCGCGATGTACCGAACTCAGGATGTCTTCGCCCGACGGGCGCCCCGAACGGCGTGTCGCGGCGCTTCGCGCCTTCCGATCCTGAGTTCGGAACGGGGACGGGCGGTGACCGCGTGACCGACGCCCCGCTGCACGAGGTGCGCAGGGCCGTGTACCGGCCGGTGCGCGAGGGCAACGCGCTCGAAGACACCGTCGCGCGCCTGGTGCAGACGATCCGGCTCGGCGTCGTGGCGCCGGGGGAGTCGCTGCCGTCGGAGCGGGAGCTCGCCGTGCTGTACGCGGTGAGCCGGGACACCGTGCGTGAGGCGATCCGCGAACTCGCCGACACCGGCTACCTCGTGCGCCGGCGCGGGCGGTACGGCGGCACGTTCGTCGCCGACCCGCTTCCGCAGCCCCCGCATCCTCGCGACGTGACGGCGGCCGAGCTCGAAGACGTCCTGGGCCTGCGTCGCGTACTCGAGGCGGGCGCCGCCCGCGCCGCCGCGGCCCGAAGCCTCGACGCCGCCGCGCGCGACGAGCTGTGGGCGCGGTACGAGGTCGTCGCCGAGGCATCGGCATCCGACTACCGCCGCCTCGACACGCTGCTGCACCTCTCGATCGCCGAGCTCGCCGGCATCCCGTCGCTCGTCGCACTCGCGGCGGAGAACCGAGCCCGCGTCAACGAGTGGCTCGACACGTTCCCGCTGCTGCCGCGCAACATCGAGCACTCCAACGCGCAGCACGAGCGCATCGTGACGGCGATCCTCGCAGGACGACCGGATGCCGCCGAAGCGGCGATCCTCGAGCATCTCGCCGGTTCGGAGGCGCTGCTGCGCGGCTTCCTCGCCTGATCGGCCGCCCCGCCACCTGTCCTCGGGGCGATTACGCTGGATGGGTGGCAGGCAAGAAGCGCGCGAACAAGCACAAGGAAACGCTCGAGTTCCGCAACACGCAACTCGCGGACGCGCTGCAGACCCAGGATATGGCCGCTGTTGCCTTCGCGTTGCGCCACGGCCCGACGGTGGCGCCGCTGATGCGCCCCGGCGATCGCGACAACCCGCTCGATGTCGGCGAGGTGTGGACGTACCGCGACCCGAAGACCGGAGACATCGCCCTGCTGCTGTTCAGCGACGCTGCGCACAAGCCCGCGTCGCTGCCGCCCGGGGTCGCGCTCCAGCCGCCGGCGTGGCTGCGGGCGTTCCTCGCCGCGCACGAGGACGAGATCACCACGGTCTTCTTCGACATCGCGGGCCCGCACCCGATGCAGGCCTCGCCCACCGACCTCATCGCCGCCCTGGACGCCTGACGCGTCCGGCGCCGAGCCTCACCGGGTTCGGGGCGCGTCGCGCCCGTTTGGGGCGCGTCCGGTGCGCCCCGAGCGACAATTCGGCGCCCCAAACCCCCTGATGCGCCGGTGGGCACCCGCGCGACAGAAGTCGGACTCTCCGGGTGATGGGTTTGCATCACCGGGGACGACGGGGCAGACTCGCCGGGTGGAATTCCTGCTCGTCGGAATCGTGTGCGCGGCCGGATTGGTGATCCCCATCGTGCTCGGGTACGCCGACCCTTCGCGTCGACGCCGGACTCGGGGTCGCTGAGCGGACCGGCCGAACCTCAGAACTCGGGGATGTCTTCCCCTGGCCGGCCCTTGGACCGAGCCCGCACGTCGCTGACGGCGCCGCCCAGCGACCCCGAGCGGTGGTCGATGACGTCCCGATACCCGAGACGCGCGCCTTCGCTGCGCCGCTGCGTCGCCTGGGTGACAGGCCGCACCTCGCCGGCCAGGCTCAGCTCGCCGACCGCGGCGATGTGGCGGGGAATCGTCCATCCCTCGACCGCGCTGGCCACGGCGAGCGCGATGGCGAGGTCGGCCGCCGGTTCGGCGAATCTCACCCCGCCGACCGTCGAGACGTACACGTCTTGATCCGAGGTCTTGATCTTCATCCGCTTCTCGAGCACCGCCAGCACGGTCGCCACGCGCGCGGCATCGACACCGTTCACGATGCGCCGCGGGTTGCCCGACTTGCTGTCGATCGTCAGCGCCTGCACCTCGACCGGGAGCGCGCGACGCCCTTCGAGTGCGATCGACACGCACGTGCCGGGCTCGGTGCTGCCATGGCCGAGGAACAGCGCGCTGGGATCGGGGACCTCGGCGATGCCTGCGCCGGTCATGTCGAAGCAGCCGACCTCGTCCGTCGGGCCGAAGCGGTTCTTGAGCGCGCGCACGAACCGCAGCGACGTCTGCCGGTCGCCCTCGAACTGGCACACCACATCGACCAGGTGCTCCAGGATGCGCGGTCCGGCGATCGAGCCGTCCTTGGTGACGTGGCCAACGATGATGGTCGGGAGCCCGCGCTCCTTCGCGACGCGGATCAGGGTCGCCGCAACCTCGCGAACCTGCGACGGGTGCCCCGCCATGCCCTCGGACAGCGCCGACGACACCGTCTGCACGGAGTCGACGATCAGCAGGTCGGGCGCCACGTCGTCGACGTGCCCGAGGATGGTCGCGAGGTCCGTCTCGCTGGCGAGGTACAGCTCGTCGTGCAGCGCGCCGGTGCGCTCGGCACGCAGGCGCACCTGCGCCGTGGACTCCTCAGCGCTGGCGTACAGCACACGGCGCCCGGCATTCGCCGACCGCGCTGCGACTTCGAGCAGCAGCGTGGACTTGCCGACGCCCGGCTCGCCCGACAGAAGGATCGCGGCGCCCGGCACGAGTCCGCCGCCGAGGACGCGGTCGAACTCGCCGACGCCGCTCGTGCGCCGGGGTGCATCGGACGTGTCGATGCGGGTGATCGGCTGCGCCGCCCGCGCGGCACCCGGCGAGACCGGGGTGATCGAGCGCAGGATGCCGGTCTGCTCGGCGGTCTCGACCACTGTTCCCCACTGCTGGCACTCGCCGCAGCGCCCGACCCACTTGATGGTGGTCCAGCCGCACTCGGTGCACCGGTAGGGTGCGGTCTGCGTCGGGCGTCTGGCAGCGGGCATGGGTTCAGCGTACGGCGAGGGCACGACATGCGTCGGCGGCGGGCCGGGCGTCGGCAGCGCCGATCGCGCCGATCGCCCGCACGCGAATCCGTGCGGTCAGCGCAGCGAGTCGGCGACCTGCTTCAGCGCATCGGCGGAGGCGTGGAACAGCTCGAGCTCGTGGGCGTCGAACTGGGTCTCTCGGATAGGCACTGCACCGGCCGCGCTGACGATCGAGGGGACCGACAGCGCGACGCCGTCGACGCCGTGGAAGTCGCGCAGCACCGGTGAGACGGGCATGACCGCGCGCTCGTCGTTGAGGATCGCCTCGATGATGCGGGCGCTGGACAGGCCGATCGCGTAGTTCGTCGCTCCCTTGCCCTGGATGACCTTGTAGGCAGCGTCGCGCACGTCGATCGCGATCTGGTCGAGCTCCTCGACGGTCAGCCGGTCGCCGCGGGGGGTCACCCATTCGAGGATCGGCACGGTGCCGATCGTCGCCTTCGACCACAGCGGGAACTCGGTGTCGCCGTGCTCGCCGACGATGTAGGCGTGCACGCTCGACGTCGAGACGCCTGCGCGCTGGGCGAGCTTCCACCGCAGACGCGAGGTGTCGAGCACCGTTCCCGACGCGAAGATGCGCTCGGACGGCAGCCCCGTGTCCTCCTGGGCGAGCACGGTGAGGACGTCGCACGGGTTGGTCACGATGACGTAGATGGCGTCGGGCGCGACGCTGAGCAGCTGCGGCATCATCGTCTTCATGATGCGGGCGTTCACTCCCGCGAGCTCGATGCGCGTCTGGCCGGGATCCTGCTTCGCGCCCGCCGTGATGACGACCACGTGCGATCCTTCGACGACAGAGAGGTCGCTGCCGCCGATGATGTCGCTGGATCCGGTGAACTGCGTGCCGTGCGCGAGGTCGAGAACCTCGGCCTCCACCTTCTGCGTGGCGATGTCATAGAGCGCGACATGGCGCGCGGACCCGCGGATCAGCGCCGCGTACGCGGCGCTCGAGCCGACGCTGCCGGCTCCGACGATGGTGACTTTCGAGTTCTCGATGACGGCCATGGAGCCAGTCTTGCAGGGGGCGGTGCCCACGCCCACTCCCGCCGCCGGGTGGCGGCATCCGTCGTGGTCAGAGTGCGGGCGGAGCGGTCGCCGCGCGTTGCGGATTGCGGATGCCGAGGAACGACGTGACGCCGCCGGCGATCATGAGCGCCGCGGTGACGATGGCCGCGCGATGGAAGCCGTCGAGGTCGAGGCTGCCGCCGACGATGGTGGCGAGCAGGGCGACGGCGATGAGTCCGGCGACGCGCGCGACGGCGTTGTTGACGGCCGACGCGATGCCCGATCGCTCGGGCTCGATCGCGCCGAGGATCGCCGAGGTCAGCGGCGCGACGGTGAGGGCGAGGCCGGCGCCCATCACGATCATGCTCGGCAGGATCTGCCACCAGTACGAGAACTCTGTGGTCGTCGTGAGGAGCAGCAGTGCGCCGATGCCCATCGTGATCGGGCCGACCGTCATGAAGAACCGCGGACCCCACTTGCCGCTGAGCGCCCCGACGCGGGAGCTGAACAGGATCATGAGGATCGTCATGGGCAGGCTCGCCAGTCCCGCGAGAGTGGCCGGCAGGCCGGCGCCTTCCTGCAGGTACACGACGACGACGAGGCCGTTGAGCGCGAGCGCCCCGTAGATGAACGCGGTCGCGACATTGCCCGTCCAGAAGTTGCGCACCCGGAACAGGTCGAGCGGCAGGATCGGGTGTCGTGTGGTGCGCTGACGGAGGATGAACGCCGCGAACATCCCGGCGCCGAGCACCAGCGTCAGCCAGATGACGGGCGAGCCCCAGCCGAGGTTGGGCTGCTCGATGAGGGCGTAGACCATTCCGCCGAGGCCGAGGGTGCACAGCGCTGCGCCGATCCAGTCGATCGATGCTCCCGGATGCCGGGTGTCGCGGAACCCGCCGCGCGCCAGCAGCACGAGCGTCACGGCGATCGGCACCACGTTGATCAGGAACGCGAGCCGCCACGACGCCAGGTCGACCAGCACGCCGCCGATGAGCGGGCCGACGATCATGGCGGAGGTCGTCATCGCGGTCCAGATGCCGATGGCGCGGCTCTGCGCAGCACCGGTGAAGTTCGACGTGATGAGCGCGAGCGAGCTCGGGACGAGGAACGCGCCCGCCGCGCCTTGGAGAGCACGGGCGACGATGAGGAACTCGGCCGTCGGCGCCGCCGCGATCGCGATCGAGGCGATGCCGAAGCCGATGAGCCCGATGCGGAGCACGAGCACGCGCCCGTACGCGTCGCTGACCGAGCCCGCGACGAGGATGAGAGCGCCGAGCGTGATGAGGTAGGCGTCGACGACCCACTGCTGCGTCGTGATCCCGCCACCCAGCTCGTCGCTGATCGAAGGGAGCGCGACGTTCACGATCGTGCCGTCGAGGAAGGCCACGAACGAGCCGAGCACGGCGATCCACAGCACCGACCGCTGGATGGCGGTCATCGGGCTCACCGGCGCCGACGTGCCGGGGGCAGGCTGATGATCGGTCACCAGCCCACGCTAGACCCGGCCGACGACACCGAGGGCCGCCTGGTCGCACGAGGCTATCGGGAGCGACCGCACCGCCCTACGATGGCGGCAGCGCCGCGCCGCGGTGTCGACGGACGACCCGGGAGGCTGCGATGTGCCGCTGGCTGGCCTACACGGGGGAGCCGCTGCAACCGGCCGCCCTCATCCTCGACGCCCAGCACTCGGTCGTCGCGATGGCGCAGAACTCGCCGCTGGGCGCCGAGACGGTGAACGGCGACGGCTTCGGCTTCGGCTGGTATCCCGTCGCGGATGGGGATGCCGCCGGGCTGCGGCATCCGTCCGTCTTCCGCAGTATCGAGCCGGCGTGGAACGACCAGAACCTGCGCGAGATCAGCCGGGCCGTCGTGAGCCCGCTGTTCTTCGCCCACGTGCGTGCAGCCGCCGGTCCGCCGATCCAGCAGACGAACTGCCACCCGTTCCGTCACGACAACTGGCTGTTCATGCACAACGGCGCGATCTCGCAGTTCGGTCTGATCAAGCGGGAGCTCGCGCTCGCCGTGGACCCGTCGTTGTACCCGCTGATGCAGGGCACGACCGACACCGAGGTGCTCTTCCATCTCGCGCTGACCTTCGGTCTCGCGGACGATCCGATCGGCGCCGTCGGAGCGGCGATCCGTCGCGTGGAGGAGGCCGGCCATGCTGCCGGCGTGCAATTCCCGATGCAGGGCACGCTCGCCGTGTCGGACGGCGAGACGCTGTGGGCGTTCCGGTACTCGTCACAGGGGCGCTCGCGCTCGCTGTTCCACTCGGCCGACGTTCCCACCATCCGGGCCATGTACCCCGACGCCGACCGGCTCTCGCTCTTCGGCGACCACGCGCAGGTCGTCGTGTCTGAGCCGCTCAACGACCTTCCCGGCGTCTTCCTCGAGGTCCCCGAGTCGACCGTCGCCGTGCTCGACCCCGAGGGGTACCACCACGAGGCGTTCCTCGACGCGTGAGCCGGTGCCGACGCCATCGTGCCGGGGCTGGGCGGGGTCGTAGCCGAGGTTCGGCGCCGATTCGCGGCATCCGCCCCGCGTGTCGTAAGCTTGTCGGCGGTGACGTGTCCGAGCGGCCGAAGGTGCAACTCTCGAAAAGTTGTGTAGGGTAACCCCCTACCGTGGGTTCAAATCCCACCGTCACCGCCATTTTGGGCCAGATCGACGTCCTTCTCGGACGGTCTCGATCTGGCCCATTCCTTTTGGTTCCGTCTCGTTCCTTCTCGGATGTGGGCACGGGCGTGGTCAGGGGTTTTCTCGTAGAGCGCCTCCGCTGCGAGGTCCGGAGCATCGGGCGGCCCCGGCGGGATGGAGGCGGATCGACGACGATCCGTACCGACGTGGAAATCATCCGTGCCCACAGAATGCCCACAAGATTTCACGTGGGAACGTTGCCCAGCGGAGGCCGAGTTCCAAATCCCTCCATCTCCGCCGAGAAGGCCCTGATCAAAGGGTATTTACTACGCCATGCGAACCGTTTGCGAAGATTTTGCATCGATTGGCGGTCACGTTGTGCCCGGCTGGAGCCTGACCTGCTTCCCCACAGCCACAGCCACAGCCACAGCCACGGGCAGGTCTCGTGACCGCCCACAGGCAGTTTCACATGGCCGTCAACGCGTCTCAGAGGGCCGGTGGGGGTGACCCCGGATACCGGACGCTGACAATGCGTCGGGTTCGCCTTCGCCGCCTCGATCAACCGCGAACCGCTCCTCCTCGACCTAGGACGTGTTGCTAAGAGCATCCTCCGTGCGCGCGTCACAGCAGCAGGGCGATGCCGGTGACGATCAACCAGAGGGACCAGATGATGTAGACAAAGGGGGTGGCCGCGGCGGCAGGCTTCCACCCCGTCGTCTCGAAGGGGCCGACGAACTCCAGCGAGCAGAGGGCGAGGGCGACGCCGATGATGATGCCAGCTACGCCAACCCATCCGTTGACGTTGGAGCTCTGCATAATCGCGACACCGACCAGTGCGGTCCACGCTCCGGTGAACAGGAACCCGAGGTGCTCCCCGACGGCGACGCCGAGGTAGCGGTTGAAGGACTGGAAGACGACGTCGATCGCCTCACGACGGGCCGGGGTGGTGTCGGGCTTCTCCGACTCCCGTGCCAGGTAAGGCACCAGGAACGGCCAACGGATCAGGCCAAGGAACTGCACCACGCTGGCAACCACGCCCACCCCGGCGGCGGTGAATAAGACCGCAGGCTCAGAACCCCGTAGCGAAACGGACACCAAAATCGCGAGCGGCGTCAGCAATGCCGCCGTCATCGCGAACCCCCACCACAGCAGCACTAGGGCCGAACCGCCCGCGCTGTATTTTGCCAACACCTCCGCGGTGGGCTTGCGCAGAATGTTCGGGTAGTCGAACTTCGCCGCGAGCGCGGCGAACGCTGCATTGAAGCCGATCGGCACCGCGATCAGCAGGACGCCGGCGATCAGGGTCGAGGTGGTGTCGCTCAGGGGATTCATCGGGCTGTCTCTCGTTTGATCCCTGTCATTCGACAGCAGTTCGGGCGGAGCGAGTGCTCCAGAGTGTCGCGCAGTCATCCCTCTTGGTTGTTACCGAGGACACTGATCACGATCTTCGCTCGTGCGTGCTGCTCAGCGAAATACCGGATCGCGTCCGCGGTGTGTTCAAGCGGGTAGGTGCGGTCTATCGCCGGCGTCACCAGACCGGACTCGATCAGTTCGGTCAGCTCGTCCAATGGGCGAGAGTCCGCGGTCGCGGTGGAGACGCGGAGGTTCTGCGTGACGAACAGAGACATGCTGAGGGCTCGGAGGATGCGGATCATGGGTCCGAGGACGCGTCCGCCGGTGCCGCTCGACAACACGAGCGTTCCTCGGGTGGTGAGTGCGCGACGCAGCCGGCGCAACGGGTGGTTCCCGATGCTGTCGAAGATCAGGTCGTAGCGCTGGCTGGCTTGGGTGAAGTCGGTGACGGCGTAATCGATCACATGATCGGCGCCAAGGGATCGGGCGAGCGCGAAGTTCTTCGCGCTGCATACGGCGGCTACCTCGGCGCCGAGTGCCTTGGCGATCTGGACGGCGAAGGTGCCGACACCGCCGGAGGCGCCGTTGATGAGCACCTGCTGTCCTGGCTGAAGGTTCCCGGCGTCGCGGAGGCCGTGGAGCGCCGTCGTCCCCGCCAGCGGGACGGTCGCTGCCTGCTCGAAGGTGAGGGTGGCGGGCATCAGCGCGACCTTGTCTTGGGGTGCGGGGGCGAACTCGGCGAAGCTTCCCGCCTCGAGTTCGGCGTAGACGTTGTCTCCCGGCGTGAATTGGGTTACTGCTGCGCCGACGGCTTCGACGGTACCTGCGACGTCCTTTCCCCTCACCTTCAGTTTCGGGGTTCGCATTCCGAAGGCAAGGCGGGCGAGGAGGGGAGTGCCGGTGGTGTAGACCCAGTCGGCGTGGTTGACGGATGCCGCGCGAACCCGGATCAGGACTTCTGTGTCGGCGATCCGCGGTATGTCGATTTCAGCGAGCTTCAGCACGTCGGCGGTGCCGTAGGAGTGCTGGACGATCGCCTTCATCGTGGTCTGGGTGTGTGACTGGTTTGGCGGGCTGGTTGCCGCTGTCATTGCGTTCATGGCTCGGTTCCTGCGGTTCGGGGTGGGTCTGCGGGGGTCACGGCTGGCTCAGGAAGGGGAAGTGGACGTCGGTGAGCGCTTCCGAACTGTCCCAGAGCCGTGCGGCAGCGATCGGGTCGGTCGCGTTGGCGCCCGGTGTCGCGAGAGCCGGAGGTCCGGACATCTCGCGGCGGCGGCTCGGGCCCGAGTAGCTGCCGCCGGGGAGACGTTCTGTTGCCGCAAACAGCGTCGGGGTGGCGGCCATCACAGCATCCTGCGCGACGATGCGATTCAGCATCCGAGTCCCCGTGCTCATCACCGGGCCGTAGGAAGTTGAGCCGAGATTCGTTGCCGCCCACCCGGGATGCGCGGCCACCGCCAGCACCGGAGACCCGGCGCTGCTCAGCCGGCGCTGCAACTCGAGGGTGAAGAGCAGATTCGCCAGCTTCGAGTCCGCGTACGCGCGAGACCGGCTGTACCGGCGCGTTGTCCAGTTCAGATCGTCGAAGTCGAGACCGCCGATGCGATGAGCGTTGCTCGCAACAGTCACGACGCGCCCGCTGATCTGCGGCAGCAGCAGATTCGTGAGCACAAAGTGTCCGAGATGGTTAGTGCCGAACTGAAGCTCGAACCCGTCGACGGTCAGCGCGAACGGCGGCACCAGGATGCCGGCATTGTTCACCAGCACATCGATGTCTTCGCTCCACTGGGCGGCAAACGAGCGCACCGACGTCAGATCGGCGAGATCCAGGCGCCGCACCTCGGTCGACCCGCCGATGGCAGTTGCCGCCAGTCGGCCTCTGACCTCGTCGCGCACCGCGAGCACCACATGGGCACCCTTCGCGGCGAAGACACGAGCGGCCTCGAGCCCGATGCCGCTGTTCGCGCCCGTCACTACGACCGTCTTCGCGGTCATGTCCGGCATCCGGGAGGTCGTCCAATCACGAGTGGTGGTTGCAGTGCTCGCCGACATGATTCGCTTCTTCCTTTACCTAACAGTGTTAGGTTCTAAGCAAGGTTTACCATACACTGTTAGATGGAGTCAATGCGTAGCGCGAAAGGGGTCCCCAGGAATGAGCATCGCGGAGGAAGTCAGGCCGGCAACGGTGAGCGTGTCGGGGCGCGCGCCGGTCACTCGCGACCGGATTCTGCAGGCTGCGATCGCTCTCGCCGACCGCGGTGGGCTCGAGTCGCTGAGTATGCGCAAACTGGCCGCCGACCTCCAGATCGAGGCCGCTTCGCTGTACTACCACGTGAGGAACAAGGGCGATCTTCTCGATGGGATGGCCGACGTCGTGTTCGGCGAGATGGGGCGCCCCTCCCCGGGCGAAGAGTGGAAGGCGGCGTTGGCCAAGCGAGCGGCATCGACTCGAGAAGTGCTCGTGCGGCACCCATGGGCGATACCGATCATCGATTCACGCACCACCCCAGGTGCCGCCACACTGCGGTATCTCGAGGACGCCATTGCCTTCCTCCGTGAGGCCGGGTTCTCGATCGCGATGGCCGCCCACGTGCTCTCGGTGCTGGACAGTTATGTGCGGGGATTCGCGATGCAAGAGGTCTCACTCCCGCTCGACCCGGGCGGCAGCATCGAGGCAGCGACCGAGAGCATCCTGGAGCAGCAGCCCATGATGTCGAACGCGTACCCGCATCTCGCCGAGATGGCCGGTGCACTCATCCTCCAACCGGGCTACGCCTACGGGAACGAGTTCTCGTTCGGCCTTGGCCTCATCCTCGACGGACTCGAATCAGCCCGCGCATCGGATCGCGACGTATCGGCCACGCAGCGAGACAGCGACGCTGGATGACGTACGCGGCGCCGGCGAGAGCGACCCCTCAGAGGGCAGGACGCCCGGACAGCGTGCGCCCGTCGGACCCAAAGACCGGGCTCGATCTGGCCCATTCCTTTTGGATCCGTCCCGTTCGTTCCCGGATGTGGGCGCGGCCGTGGTCAGGGCTTTTCTTGCTGAGCACGTCCTTTTCGACCACGCTCCCTGGAGTGGGGGACGCGGCTATGGACCGCGTGGCCGGCGCAGCCGGGGCACTGGACTTCGTGCGTCGTCTCGCGGCGATCATGCCGCCGTCCGCTGCCTCCGACGCGACCTCTCCGTCCGGCAGCTGATTCCGGCCCGGACGGCCGATCTGCCGCCAACCTCCATGTCATTTCCGGGGCGGCGCAGTCGATTCGCGGACGACGAGCTCTGATGCGAGCTGGACGCGCGAGTTGGCGACGCCGTGTCCGCGCGAGATCGCGATCGCCATACGCGTCGCCTCTGTCGCCATGCCCTCGAGCGGCTGCCGCATCGTGGTGAGCTGCGGGGTCACCCACTGGCACAGCTCCACGTCGTCGAATCCGACGACCGAGAGGTCGTGGGGGATACTGAGGCCCCGGGCCCGCGCGGCCTGGTAGACGCCGTAGGCCTGCTCGTCCGATCCGCTGATGATGGCGGTCGGCGACGCGTCGAGGTCGAGCAGCTCGCCGCCGCGCGCGACGCCGCCGTCGACGAGAGAGTCGCCGACCCGGACCAAGTCGGGATCTTGCTGGATGCCCGCACGGCCCAGAGCGGAGAAGTATCCGTCGAGACGGTCCTGGTGGCACGCCTGGTCGATCGGTCCGGTGACGAACCCTATCCGGCGGTGGCCCAGTGACAGCAAATGCTCGGTGGCGTCCCTGCCGGCATCCCAGTCCGTTGCCGACACGTTCGGGAACGACTCGGTGTCGACGCCCAGCGGGTCGATCATCACCACCGGCACTTCCAGGCGGGAGAAGAGCTCCTTGGCGGGGCGAGATCGTCCATCAGCTGATCGAGCAGGGAGCCGAGGTCGCGTTCCTGGATCTGGATGCCGGCGATTCCAGCCCTGGGGACGCCCGCTTCATCCGGTGCGACGTGCGCGACATCGCCGCGCTCCAGGGGGTGGTGCAGCAGGTGGCGGAAGAGCTCGGCACGATCGACATCCTGGTCAACAACGCCGCGCGGGACGACCGCATCCGCTTCGACGAGGTCGACGTCGCGCGGTGGGACGAGCAGATCGACGTCAACGTGCGCCACCACTTCTTCGCGACCCAGGCCGTCGCGCCGTTCATGCGCCGTGCCGGGGGCGGCTCGATCATCACCATGGGATCCATCAGCGCGCACATCGACCTGCGGGACCTCGCGGGATTCGTCACCGCGAAGGCCGGGATCGAGGGTCTGACCCGCACTCTCGCCCGCGAGCTCGGACGCGATCGGATCCGCGTGAACTGCGTGATCCCCGGCTGGATCATGACGGAGCGGCAGCTGCGCGACTGGGTCACGCCCGAGGCGGAGGGGCTGATCGAGGCGAGCCAGGCGCTGCCCGAGAAGCTGGTCCCTGCGGATGTCGCCAGGCTCGTGCTGTGGCTCGCCGCAGACGACTCCCGCCTCTGCACCGGGCAGCGGTGGATCGTCGACGGCGGCTGGATGTGAGCTCAGCCGCCGAAGGCGTGCACCGGCGCGCCGGTGAACTCGGTCTCGACCGCGAACAGCCCGCCCGCCTCGGGCTCGGGGTCGGCAAGGCCCTGGCGGGACGTCGTGATGTAGAGGGTGCGGCGGTCGGCGCCCCCGAACGCGCACGACGTCACGTTCGCCGTGGGCAGCGGGATCGTGAGGTCGAGTGCGCCCGTCGCGGTGTATCTGCGGACGCCGCCGCCGCCCCACATCGCGACCCAGACGCCGCCGTCCTCGTCGATCGACATGCCATCCGGCATACCGCCCGTGCCGCTGAACCGGACGAACGGGCGGCGCTCGCCGAACCGTCCGGCCCCGAGATCGAAGTCGTACGCCCAGATCACTCCGTCGCGTGTGTCAGCGTGCAGGGCGACATCGCCGGCCGCAGTCCAGACCAGTCCGTTCGGGATCGTCACGCGCTCCCGCACCACGCGCACCGACAGGTCGGGGTCGAGCCGGTACACCCGCCCGCCGTCCAGCCGGGTGTCGTACGCCATGCTCCCGCAGTAGAAGCGGCCGGCGGCGTCGCACGCGCCCTCGTTCATGCGGATGTCCGCGTCCGAGAAGACGGCGATCTCGCGGTCGATCGAGAGATGGTCGTCGGTCAGCGCGAAGCCGCGCTCAGTCGCCACAACGTACCCGCCGGCCCTGCGCGCGCGGATCACCGCGGTCACCTCCGAGAGGTGCGAACGACGCAGCGCGGTTCCGTCCCAGGTCATCACGTCGCCGCGAAGCATGTCGACGAACCGGATGCTGCCGGTCGCGGCATCCCAGAACGCCCCTTCGCCGTGGAACACCCCGGCCGTGTCGCTCGACACCAGCTCCGGCTTCATGCAGTCCTCCCCGCGTCGTCCATCGCACGTCGCGCGGAGCCCCAGGAGCCGGGACTTGGCAACGTTGTACAACGACGCTACCCTGAACTGCAGAATTGTTGTTACAGAGAACAAATGCGCGGAAGGTCGAGGATGACACAGCCGACGGACGTCGTGGCCGCACGCGTGTGGGCAGAACCCACCGCCGACATCGACACCCGGGTCGAGGCACTGCTGGCGGAGATGACGGATGCCGAGAAGCTCGCGCAACTCGGAAGCTACTGGGCCGACAAGCGGGACTCGACCCAGATCATCGCCCCCATGCAGGACGTGCTCTCGAAGGGCCGCCCGCCGTTCGACGAGGCGACCGCCGAGGGCATCGGTCATCTGACCCGCGTGTTCGGCACGACGCCGGTGAGCGCCCGTGACGGCATGGCGAAGGTGCACGAGTCGCAGCAGCACCTCATCACGAGCACGCGTCTCGGCATCCCGGCGATCGTGCACGAGGAGTGCCTGACCGGCTTCACGACGCTCGGGGCGACGGTCTATCCGGCCTCGATGGCGTGGGCGGCGACGTTCGATGCCCCGCTCGTGCGCGAGATGGCCCACGCGATCGGCTCCGACATGGCCGCGGTCGGCGTGCACCACGGTCTCTCGCCGGTGCTCGACGTCGTCACGGACTACCGCTGGGGGCGCGTCGAAGAGACGCTCGGCGAAGACCCGTACGTCGTCGCGACCCTGGCCACCGCATATGTCGAGGGACTCCAGGGCGCCGGCGTCATCGCCACCCTCAAGCACTTCGCCGGCCACGCCACCTCGCGCGGCGGTCGCAACCATGCCCCGGTCGCGATGGGAGAGCGGGAACTCCGCGACCTCGTGCTGCCGCCGTTCGAGATGGCGGTGCGCATGGGCGGCGCGAAGAGCGTGATGAATTCGTACACCGAGCTCGACCGGGTTCCCGCGGCGGCCGATCGGTGGCTCCTCACCGACCTGCTGCGCGGCGAGTGGGGCTTCGGCGGCACTGTCGTGTCGGATTACTGGGCGGTCGCGTTCCTCAAGTCCAAGCACGGCGTGGCCGGGACGATGGCGGATGCCGGGCGCCTGGCGCTGCACGCGGGCATCGACGTCGAGCTGCCCGACATCGCGGCCTACCGCCTCCTCGCCGAGGCCGACCCCGACCCGGCGCGCACGCGGGACGACATCGACACCGCGGTGCGGCGGGTGCTGCGGCAGAAGATCGAGGTGGGCCTGCTCGACGACGGCTGGACTCCGACGGAGCCCGCCGACGTGGACCTCGACAGCGCACGCAACAGGCAGATCGCCCGCCGCCTCGCCGAGGAGTCGATCGTCCTCCTCGACAACCGCCGCGGCATCCTTCCCCTCGCCGAAGACACGCGGCGCATCGCCGTGATCGGGCCGTGCGCGGACGACCCCCGCGCGATGATGGGCGCGTACTCCTACCCGATCCACGTGATGCCGCGTCATCCCGAGCTGGGCCTCGGCATCGACGCGACGACCATCCCCGACGCACTGCGCGCGGCGCTTCCCGGTGCGGAGGTCGTCGTCGAGCAGGGGTGTCCGCTCATCGAGCATGCGCATGAGCGGCAGATCGCGCACGCGGTCGTGGCCGCAGCAGCCAGCGACGTCGTCGTCGCCGTCGTGGGCGATCGCGCGGGGATGTTCGGCAAGGGCACGTCGGGGGAGGGATCCGACGCCCCGACCCTCGACCTGCCCGGCGACCAGGGCCGCCTCGTCGACGCGCTCCTCGCGACCGGGAAGCCCCTCGTGCTGCTCGTGCTGTCGGGTCGCCCGTACGCGCTCGGCGCGTACACCCAGCGGGTCGCGGCGATCGTGCAGTCGTTCATGCCGGGTGTCGAGGGTGCGGCGGCCATCGCGGGCGTCCTCACGGGTGCGGTCAACCCCAGCGGGCACCTGCCGGTGCAGATCCCGCGCACCAACGGGGCGCTGCCGCACACCTACCTCGCCCCACCGCTCGGCCAGGACGGCGATCGCATCAGCAACCTGTCGATCGCGCCTGCCTTCCCGTTCGGGCACGGTCTGTCGTACACGACGTTCGAGCTCGGCGACGTGTCGCTCGACAGCGACGAGATCGCGAACGACGGCACCGTCCGAGCGACGGTGAGGATCGCCAACACGGGTGACCGTGCCGGAGCCACCGTCGTTCAGCTGTATAGCGCAGACCCGGTCGCTCAGGTGACGCGGCCCGTGCAGCAGCTGGTCGGGTTCGCCCGCGTCTCGCTGGAAGCGGGTGCCGCGGCATCCGTCACGTTCGCACTGCACGCCGACCGGTTCTCGTTCGCCGGACTCGAGCGCCGGCGCATCGTCGAACCGGGCCTGGTGAACCTCACCGCGGGCCTCTCACTCGCCGACGTGACCACCCCTGCCGCCCTGACGATCACCGGTCTTGTGCGTGCCGTTGAAGACCCGGTGCTCGTGACCGGCGTCGAGATCACCGAGGAGGATGCCGCGTGACCGGCCTCACCGCCGACGACTGGCCGATCGCGGCCGCCGCCCTGCCCTTCGCCGGCCGCACGCCCGACGGGCGCACGATCGCGGCCGCCGGACCCGAGGAATGGGAGCGCACCCTGACCGAGATCGCCGACGCGGGCTTCGACCGCGTCGACCTCACCGACTCATGGCTGCGCGTCGCCGACCTGGACGAACCGGGTCTGCGCGATCTCACCGCCGTCGCGTCCGATGCGGGAGTCGTGCCGACGTCGATCTCGGCGATCCGCTGCAGCGTCATCGACCACGCCCACGGCGCCGAGAACCTCGCGTACAGCCACAGGACGCTGGATGCCGCGGCCGCCCTCGGCATCGAGACCGTGTCGTTCGGCCTGCACCAGGCGCTGACGCCGCAGCAGCAGGAGCAGCTGTGGTTCTGGACGGTCAAAGGCCACCACGACGACCCCGCCGACTGGGACCTCGCGGTCAGCAGACTGCAGGAGCTGGGCCGCCACGCGGCCGAGCTCGGCATCCTGGTCTCGCTCGAGATGTACGAGGACACGTTCCTCGGAACCGCCGACTCGGCCGTGCGCCTCGTCGAAGGCATCGGCTTGGACAATGTCGGGCTGAACCCCGACATCGGCAATCTCGTGCGACTGCACCAGCCGATCGAGCCCTGGTGGCAGCTCGTCGAGAAGACGCTCCCGTACGCCAACTTCTGGCACGTGAAGAACTACGCGCGCGATGAAGACACCGCGCGCGGCGAGTACTTCGCGGTGCCGGCGCCCATGCAGTACGGGCTGATCGACTACCGCCGCGCATTCCGGTACGCGATCGAGCACGGGTTCCAGGGCGTCATCTGCGTCGAGAACTACGGCGGCGACGGGCTGAGCGTGTGCGCCGACAACCGCGATTACCTCCGCCGGCACGTGCTGCCCAAGCGCGAAGGCTACGCGCTCGGGACCAGCAGGGTGCGCCAGCCTCGCCACGCGCAGGGCGGTTCACGATGACCCGCATCGCGAACGACCCCGCCGATTTCGTGTCCCAGGCCCTCGCCGGATTCGTCGCCGCACACGGCGATCTCGTTCGCGCCGTGGATGGCGGCGTGGTGCGTGCCGTTCCCGCAGCCCGCGGGTCGGTCGCCCTCGTCGTCGGCGGCGGCTCGGGACACTACCCGGCGTTCGCCGGCGTGGTAGGTGTCGGCATGGCTGCCGGGGCGGTATGCGGCAACATCTTCACGTCGCCGTCGGCGGGGCAGGCGTATCGAGTCGCGAAGGCGGCGCATCGCGGCGGAGGAGTCCTGTTCAGCTTCGGCAACTACGCCGGTGACGTGCTGCACTTCGGCGAGGCCGAGGCGCGCTTGCGCGACGAGGGCATCGATGCCCGCACGGTGCTGTGCACCGACGACATCGCGAGCGCACCGCTCGACGAGATCGATCGGCGCCGCGGCATCGCCGGCGACTTCGTCGTCTTCAAGATCGCCGGCGCTGCGGCCGAGCGCGGCGACTCGATCGACGAGGTCGAACGCCTCGCGCGGCTCGCGAACCACCGCACGCGGACCCTCGGCGTCGCGTTCGGCGGCTGCACCTTCCCGGGAGCCGGCGAGCCGCTGTTCACCGTCCCCGACGGCATGATGTCGATCGGCCTCGGCATCCACGGCGAACCCGGCATTCGCGACGTGCCGCGCACCGACTCCGCCACGCTCGCCGCGACGCTCGTCGGCGCGCTCCTCGCCGACGTGCCCGACCAGCACGGCGATCGCGTCGCTGTGATCGTCAACGGCCTGGGCACCGTGAAGTATGAGGAGCTCTTCGTGCTCTACGGCGATGTCGCCGCACTGCTCGAGGCCGCGGGTGTCACCGTCGTGCAGCCCGAGGTCGGCGAGCTCGTGACGAGTCTCGACATGGCCGGGGCATCCGTCACCCTCTTCTGGCTCGACGACGAGCTCGAGCCACTGTGGGCGGCGCCCGCGTATACGCCCGCCTACCGTAAGGGCTCGGTCGAGGTCGCGGCCGCAACGGACGCCGGCGACGAGGTGTTCGAGGCAGGCGAGGCCGAGCAGCTGCCCGAAGCGTCGGAGTGGTCGAAAACGGCGGCCACCCTGGCGCTCGGATACCTCGACGCGGCACGCGCGACCCTCCACGAGCACGAGGCGGAGCTCGGCCGCATCGACGCGATCGCGGGCGACGGCGACCACGGCGTCGGCATGCGCACCGGCATCGACGCGGCCGGCGAGGCGGCGGACCCCGACGCCGGGTTGCGCGCGATGCTCGCCGCCGCCGGCGATGCATGGAGCGAGCGCGCGGGCGGCACCTCCGGCGCGCTGTGGGGCTCGATTCTCGTCGCGGTCGGGAGGGCTCTCGACCGCGAGGGCGCCGACCCGTGTACCGCTGTGGCCGATGCCGCGCGGGCCGCGCTCGACGCGGTGACCTCGCGCGGCGGCGCGCGCGTGGGCGACAAGACAATGGTCGACGCGCTCGATCCCTTCGTCCGGACCCTCGACGAGCGCCTCGCCGCCGGCGATGCGCTCCCCGATGCGCTCGACGCGGCCGCCCGCGCCGCGACCGACGCGGCCGCTGCCACCTCTGCGTTGCGGCCGGCCCTCGGCCGCGCCCGTCCGCTGGCCGAGAAGAGCCTCGGACACCCCGATGCCGGCGCCACGTCGTTGGCGCTGATCGCCACGGCGATCTCCGAAACCACGCGAAAGGAAGCTCGATGACCGACCCCCTGCGCATCGTCGTCGGAAGCGACGATGCGGGCTACGAGTACAAGACGGCGCTGAAGGCCCTGCTGGAGGCCGACCCGCGGGTCGCTGCGGTCTCCGACGTCGGGGTCCGCGGCGACGAGCACACCGACTATCCGCACGTCGCCGTCGAAGCCGCGCGACGTGTGGCTGCGGGCGACGCCGACCGGGCGCTGCTCGTCTGCGGCACGGGGCTCGGGGTGGCGATCTCGGCCAACAAGGTCCCCGGCATCCGTGCCGTCACCGCGCACGACAGCTACTCCGTGGAGCGCTCGGTGCTGAGCAACAACGCCCAGGTGCTCACGATGGGGCAGCGCGTCATCGGCCTCGAGCTGGCCAAGCGGCTCGTCTCGGAGTGGCTCGGCTACCGGTTCGACCCCGCGTCTTCGTCGGCGTCGAAGGTCGCCGCCATCGAGTCGTACGACCGCGGCGCAGCCGACCAGAACGCCGCGGAACACCAGACCCCTGACCAGAACACGGAGGCAAGCTCATGACCCGGATCGCCGTCGTCGGCAGTGGCTACATGGGTGGCGGCATGGCGCAGGTCTTCGCGCTGGCCGGCCACGATGTCGTGATCTCGGACGTCACCGCCGAGATCGCCGCCTCCAACCTGGAGCGCATCCGCATCGAGACCTCCGAGTTCGAAGAGCAGGCACTCTTCCCCGCGGGCGCGACCGAGCTGATCACTGCCAATATCTCGGCGGCGGAGAGCATCGAGGATGCGGTGGCGGATGCCGAGTTCATCGAAGAGGCGGTGCCCGAGCGGATCGAGATCAAGCACGCGACGCTGCGTCGCATCTCGCGTGCGAATCCGACTGCGGTCATCGGCAGCAACACCTCGACCATCTCGATCACCAAGCTCGCCGAGGCCGTCGAGAATCCCGAGCGTTTCCTCGGCGTGCATTTCTCGAATCCGGCGCCGTTCGTGCCCGGCGTGGAGCTCATCCCGCACCCCACGACCGCCGAGAGCGCGATCGTCGCCACCGAAGTACTCGTCGCCGGCAGCGGCAAGATCGGCGCCCGCGTGAGGGACGCGACCGGATTCGTGCTGAACCGGCTGCAGTACGCGCTCTTCCACGAAGCCACGCAGCTCGTCGACGAAGGGGTCGCGACACCGGAAGACATCGACGCGATCGTGCGTTCGACCTTCGGCTTCCGCCTGCCGTTCTTTGGCCCGTTCGCGATCGCCGACATGGCCGGGCTCGACGTCTACGCCTTCTGCTACGCCTCGCTGCAGGGCGACTTCCCCGAGCGCTTCGCGACCCCGGCCATCCTCTCGGAGCGCATCGAGCGCGGCGAGCTGGGCACGAAGACCGGCGGCGGCTTCCGCGCCATCGACCCGGAACGCATCCCCGAGCTGGTCGCCTACCGCAACCGGGCCTACGCCAAGATGACGGAGCTCCTCGACGAGCTCGGTCCCTCGCCGTTCGACGCGCCGGCCGCGGCGTCCGGCCAGGAACCCGCCGCGGCGCCCGCTTCCGAGCCGGTCGCGGAGCCTTCGCGATGAGCATCGCCGGGCCGACGGCGGCCATGACGCGCAACTGGGCCTCCAACGTGGTCTACGGCGCGGCGAACGTCGTCGCGCCCGGCTCTCTCGGTGAGCTCGCCGACGTGCTGGGCTCGGCCGGGCGCGTCAAGGCGCTCGGCAGCCGCCACTGCTTCAATACGATCGCCGACACCGACGGCGTCCACATCGTCTCGAGCGCCCTTCCCGCCGAGATGAGCATCGACAGCGGGCGCCGCGTCGTCCGGGCGTCGGCGGGAATGCGGTACGGCGATGTCGCCCCCGCGTTGCACCGTGAGGGGTGGGCGCTGGCGAATCTCGCATCGCTGCCGCACATCTCGCTCGCCGGCGCGGTCGCGACCGGAACCCACGGCTCGGGCGATGCGGTGGGCTCCCTCGCGTCCGCCGTCGCGGGCGTGGAGCTCATGACCGCGGATGGCGAGCTGCGCACATACCGACGCGGCGACGCCGACTTCGAGGGCGTCATCGTCTCGCTCGGGGCGCTCGGCATCGTCACCGCGCTCGAGCTCGATCTCGTCCCCGCCTTCGAGGTCGCGCAGACGGTGTACGAGCGTCTGCCGCTGGATGCGGTGCTCGACGATCTCGACGCCGTCACCGGCCTCGGCTACAGCGTGTCGATGTTCCACACCTGGCGCGATCCCGAGATCGTCGACCAGCTGTGGGTGAAGCGTCGCGCAGACGCGCCCGGCGGCCCGCCCGAGCGCGTGCTGGGTGCGGCGAAGGCCTCGGGCAAGAGGCATCCGCTCCCCGACGTCTCGGCCGAGAGCTGCACCGACCAGCTCGGCGAGCCGGGGGAGTGGTATGCCCGGCTGCCGCACTTCAAGCTCGAGTTCACGCCGTCCAACGGCGAGGAACTGCAGTCGGAGTTCCTCGTGCCTCGGCGCAACGCCGTCGCGGCGATCGCGACCATGCGCGACCTCGCCGGTCCCGTGGCGCCGCTGCTGCAGGTGTGTGAGCTGCGCACCGTCGCGCGCGACGACCTGTGGCTGTCGCCGGCGTACGGCACCGACGTGCTCGGCATCCACTTCACCTGGAAGCCCGATCAGCCGGGCGTCGAGCTACTGCTGCCGCTCATCGAACAGGCCCTCGAGCCGCTCGACGCGCGCCCGCACTGGGGCAAGCTGTTCACGCTCCATGGTGCAGAGGAGCGGATGCCGCGGCTCTATCCGCGCTGGAATGACTTCGTCGCGCTGCGCGAGCGCCTCGATCCGCGGGGGGTGTTCCGAAACGACTACCTGACGCAGCTCGGGCTCTGAGCCTCGCGCCCCCGTCGCCCCCCGTGATGTGGGGCCGATGGGCGAGGCCGTCCGTGAACGTTCCGTAGGCGAAGTCACACACCTGTGCGTCTCGGAACCGCCGGCGAATAGGGCAGGTCGGTCTCGACGAAGGCCGTCGCCAGCTCAGCTGGCGCCAGGTCACCGCGGAGGGGGAGGATGCGATACAGATGGGTGAACGGTCCCTTGGCAGGGGTGTTGCTGTACTTGTCCGGTCGGGTGACCACATCCCAGTTGCCGCCGTGCATCCCCTCTTGAGCGGCGTCGACGCGGACGACCGTTCCCCGGGACTCGGGGACCTCGTGCCAGTGCCGTCGGTCGGCGAGCTCTGCCGGCGCGTGAGGCTGAGCGTTGAAGAACATGCTGCCGCCGGCGACGAACAGCACGCCGCTCCCGGTGTCGTCGACGAGGGCCGCCCACCGAGTGTCGGCCTTGTTCGCGGAGTCCTGCGGGCGGCTGTATCGCGTGACCTGATCGGCGACCGACCCGGAGTACCGCCCGAAGAAGGCAGAAGTGCGACGATCGGCTGTCGATTCGTGCGGCCCACGCCCGTACCACTGAATGGCACTGAGCTCCGGGATGAGGGTTAGAGTCGTGCCGATGACCTGCGGGTTGGGCGCTCCGGTGTCGGGGGCGAAGGTCGACAGCACATCGAGTTGGCCGTTGCCGTAGACGGTGTAGGTGATCGACTGTGATGAGGTCGTGATCTGAAAGCTCGGCCGGAAAGGCACCTTTGTGGTGACGGTGCCTCGGACGATGACGCGCACCCCACCGGGTATCGACTTCATCTCGACATCTTCAATGGCCCAGTCCTCACCGACGCCCCGCCATGGCTGCGACGGCTCGGGACGATTCACCCGGATGTCGGGGATGGCCAGTTCCGGATCGTTCGGGGTCCGCCAGTAATTCGGCGTCAGCTCACTCACCAGCAGTTCCCGGTCGTCATACTGCAGCGACGTCAGGCGGCCGGTGATCCGGGAGATCTCAACGGAGAATCGGTCTCCGGCCACGCGAACGGACGTCGCGCTGTCGGCAACGGTCAGATGTGACAGGCCCGCGGTCTCCAACGGCAGCCGGTCGAGAGGGTTCGCCGCCGGGACGTCGAATTGTGCGCGCGCGACGACGTGTCCCCGCTCTGCCCATGTGGTCGCCTCCGAAAGTACGAAGACCACGTCGAGCCGGTATTCGGCGCCTGGTCGAGGATCGTCGGGGAGCGTGACCGGGACCTGGATCTGAGCGTTCTCTTGCGGTCCGATGTTCAGGTCGGTGCCCGGTATCTCGCCTCCCTGAAGGGGAGCGCCGTTCTCGGAAAGGACCCACTCCAGGGTGTGCCTGTCCAGGCTGGTGAACAGGTGCTCGTTGGAGATGCGCAGCGTCAGACGGGAGGCGTCCGCCATGGTGACGGTGATGGGTTGATACGCGATCTTCGCTTCGGCAAGCTTCGCGGTGGGTGTGCGGTCCGAGAGCACCAAGCCACTCATGTGGGCGCTTTCCTCGTTGGGATCGTCACCCCAGTCGCCGCCATACGAGAAGAACTCCTCCCCCGGGCGCCCGGGGACGGGCCAGGAGAGTCCCTTGTCCGCCCAGTCCCACAGGAATCCGCCCTGCAGCAGTTCGGGATTCGCTCGGATGATGGCCCAATATTCGTCGAGGTAACCGGATGAGTTGCCTTGCCCGAAGGCATACTCGATGAGCAGATACGGCCGCGGGTCCCGCTGGGCTCGGGCGAGCAGTTGCTCGACGGGTGGGTAGAAGTCCCCGTCGAAGTCGGACAACTCCGTCGGCACAACGGCAGAGCCAGAGCCGTTCGGATCCTGGTAGCTGACGGGTCGACTCGGATCGTGCCGCTTCGCCCACTCGTACATGGCCTGCAGGTTGGAACCGACTCCCGACTCGTTTCCCGTGGACCACACGATCACACTGGGATGGTTCTTATCGCGGTCGACCATATTGCGCATGCGCCACAACAGCGGCTGCCGCAACTCCGGGCGGTCGCCTGGGATGTTGGGGCTTCCGGCTGCGTCGACGCGATTGATGTGTGTCTCGTTGTTCGCCTCGTCGAACACGTAGAGGCCATACGAATCGGCGAGGTCGTACCAGCGGGGGTCGTTCGGGTAGTGCGAAGTGCGTACGGCGTTGATGTTGTTCTGCTTCATCAGCCGGATGTCCGCGATCATGTCCGCCGTGGTCAGGGTGCGGCCGGTCCGTGGATTCCACTCGTGCCGGTTCACCCCGCGAATCGAGATCACCTGTCCGTTGAGGCGGAGAACTCCGTCGATGATCTCGACTCGCCGGAATCCGACCCGCGTGGAGACGCGTTCACGGACTGATCCGTCGCGGTCGAGGAGTTCCAGAACCAGTGTGTAGAGCTCGGGGTGCTCCGCCGACCACAACCGCGGCTGCGGCACTGATCCCGAGAGACTGGCCGACGCGTCACCGCCAGCGGCGGCAGCCACCGCGGCGGCATCCGCCCACAGCTCGCGAGCACCGGAGGTGACGCCGTCGAAGAGCCGCGCCCGCACGCTGTGATCGCGGGCGCCGCTCTCGGCGCCGTAGCCACGGACATCGGCCGCGACTTCGAGCCGCGCGTTCTGGAGGGAATCGTCCAGGTGGGTGCGGACGGTGAAGTCCCGGATAAGAACCTGCGCCCTCGAGATAAGGGAGACGCTGCGGAAGATGCCCGAGAGCCGCACATTGTCCTGGTTCTCCAGGTACGAGCCCGTGCACCATCGGTACACCTCCACCGCAACGAGGTTGCGGCCCGGGCGCAGGTGGGCCGTGACATCGAACTCGCCGGAAGTATAGCTGTCCTCGCGGTATCCGACCCGCTGTCCGTTCACCCACACGAAATAAGCCGATTCGACGCCATCGAACTGGAGAAAGGAACGGCGATTCTCCCAGCTGTCGGGCAGGTCGAACATGGTGCGGTACTGACCGACCGGGTTGTAGAGGGTGGGCGCGTGCGGGTAAGCGCCAGTGGGATCGGGCTGCTCATGATTCCCGTTCGCGCCGGTCCACGGGAGGGTGAGGTTCACCCCGATGGGGAAGTCGTAGCCGTGCAGCTGCCAGCTCGAGGGAACCGGGATGGTCGCCCATCCCGAGTCGTCGACGTCTTCGCCGGCGAAGTCGAGCAGACGCGACGCGGGATTCGAGGACCAGTGGAACTTCCATTCCCCATCGAGGCTGAGCCGGTAGGGCGAATCGCGGCGATCCGCGCGCATCGCCTCGTCCAGCGTCTCGTAGGGCATGAGAGAGGCGTGCGTGGGCTCGGTGCCCCATTCGTAGGCTGCAGGGTCGTTCCACTCCGGCGTGGTCATCATCTATCCTCAACTATTTTGATAATCGCGTGCGAGCGGCTCGGGCCATCCTGCAGGATCCCCCGAGGAGTCATAAAGGTAAGATGAATACACCCTACCGCGAACGGGACCTGCGGACGAAGCATCCGCTCGGTTCAGGCTGTCACCGTCAGCAGGATCGGCATGGACGGGTCAAGTGGTCGGATCGTTCGTGAGAGTGCGACCATTCATTGGATGATTCGGCGCTACGATGGCGGATGCAAGACAAATGCCCCGACGGCGGGGACCAACGATCGAGAAGCGGAGTCAGCGTGACCATCCGAACCGGCTTCTGGAGTTCGTCCGCGGGCATCGACTGGGAGCACGGACTCATCGCGGGCACGGGTTCTCTCGGAGCGGTGCTGTCCGGCACACCGACGCGCCACTCGATCCACGTGTGCCACGAGGAGTTCTTCCTGCCGGTGAACTCCGCGAAAGCGGCACCGCGCATCGAACCGGCGATCGCCGAGGTGCGGGCGGCCGCCCTCGCCGGCGATGCCGAGGCTGCGACCGCGATCACCCAGCGTCTCGCGCGCGACGACGGCTACGACGGCTCCATGATCTGGACGGATCCGTTCGTGCCGATCGCCGAACTCACGTGGAGTCCCGACACTCCCGTCGAGGACGGGCAGTACCGGAGGATCGGGGACTTCACCACCGGCAGGGTTGAAGTCGAGTGGACCGATGGCCCAGGTGTCGGCAGCGGCATCGCACTGATCCCGGACCGGGCAACAGGCGGGATGTCGATCGAGCTCTGGTCCGATCACGACCACAGCGGCGTGCTGGCACTGGACTTCGGTGAGGCGCCTCGCGACCCCGGTGAATATCCGTCGACGGACTACGGCGTCTTCCTCGAACCGGCCGTCCCGACCATCGACGGCTCTCGCATGACCCTCGATGTCAAGGTCGCCGAAGGCAATCTGTCACCGTTCGTGCGCGAGAACCCGCCGAGCCCATGGCCGCCGAGGCACGCGAGGCTGATCGTCGACCTGCCCGCCGGCATCGACGCCGAGCCGGAATCGGGCGCCGTGCGTCTGCGTCTGACCGCCGGGCGGACCGTCCGACTCCCCATCCGAGTCGAATTGTTCGGCGGCATCGCCGAGGCCGAGGTCGCCGCGGCCGACACGCACGCGTCCCTGTTCGAGGCGTGCTCGCTCGACTTGAGCAGCGGCGTCGACGACGCCGTGCCCTACGACGACGTGCTGCAGCGGGCGAGGGCCGGTGACCCGCAGGGGTTGCTTGCAGCCGTCGAACTCGCGTTCGCATCCGGGCGCCACACGATCATCTCGTCGACCGGAGTCCTGCCTCCCACGCTCGTCGGCATCTGGCAGGGAACTCGCCGGCCGGCGTGGTCGGGCGACTGGACGCAGAACGGCAATGTGCAGCACGGCGGTGTTGCATCTCTGATCGCGTCGGGCACGCCTGAGCTGCTCACGTCGTACCTGCGGGCGATCTTCCGGCACGTGGACGACTACGCTGCGAACGCGCAGCGGATCTTCGGCGCTCCTGGCTGGCTGCTCCCTGCACGTTTCGACTCGCACGGCAACAGCAACCACTTCGCCCCCGCCTTTCCCCACCTGTACTGGATGGCAGGCGGTGCTTGGGTGCTGCGCTTGGCATGGGATCAGTTCACCGCGACCGGTGACGTGGACATTCTGCGCGAATACGCCTGGCCGCTCGCGAGCAACGTCATGGCCTTCGCGCTCGCGGTCGCCCTGCCGGGCGATGACGGCCTCCTGCATCTCGCTCCGTCGTATTCCCCCGAGAACACCCCTGGCAACCGCGCCAGTCCCATTGGAGTCGACGCCACGATGGACGTTGCGGCGTTCCGAGATGCCGCGCGTCTCGCCATCAGGATCGCCGACATCCTGGGCGAGGAAGCCGACCGCGACGCTTGGCGTTCATTCGCCGATCGGCTGCCGCCCTACCTGGTGACCGACGAAGGAACCTTCGCTGAGTGGCTCGATCCCACGATCGCCGAGGAGATCGGGCACCGGCACGTCTCGCAGCTCTACCCGTTCTGGTACGAGGACGACGACGCAGCCAGCGCACCCGAGCTCCGCGCGGCTGCGCTCGAGACGATCAGGCGCAAGCTCGCCTGGCGCAACGAGAAGCCGTGGTCAGCCGGCGACGGTCGCATGGAGATGGCATTCGGCCTCGTGGGCCTCGGCCTCGCGGCAGCTCGGCTCGGGGATGCCGAAGCCGCGCGACAGTGCGTCGAGTCGCTCGCGCGCGATTTCTGGCGCTCGAACGCCGTGTCGACGCACGACGGCGACGCGATCTTCAACGTCGACGCGAGCGGTGGGCTGCCGGCCGTCGTCATCGAGATGCTCGTGCAGTCGCAGCCCAATCGGATCTCGTTGCTGCCCGCACTGCCGAATTCGTGGAGCCGGGGATCGATCAGCGGCGTCCGGGCGAGAGGCGGCGTCGTCGTCGAGAACCTCCGCTGGGACGAGGGCGTCCTGGTGTCCACGCTGCGTGCCGCCGGGGGCTCTGCGGCTGCCCGGGACGGGGACGTCGTCGACGTTCGCGGCCCGGATGGCGAACACGTATCGGTCGATCTCTCCACCGGGCCGGTCACCGTCCAGTTCCCCCGATCCCATGCGGCCCGACCGGATTCTGGAGTCCCGCACGATGAATGACGCCAAGCAAGCGTCCCTGCTCGCTCCGCCGGCACTGTTGCGGTCAGCGTGCCTCGAGGTCGACCGAGGCCGACACGTACCCGGAAGCCGACGCCGTCACGGTGATTCGTCCGCCTGAGGTCGGACGGATCACGGCCAGCGCGCGGCCGTCGTGGAGTCGATGCTGCGCATCGGCGAAGGATTCCTCGGTGACCATCGCCGCGCTCCCGAATCCCTGGAGTGATCCAGGACCGTCGATCCGAAGTTCGACTTCGACGTCTGCATCGGTGGCCCTGACACCGTCGGCATCCCCGATCTCGATCACGACGTAGCCCAGATCTCGACCATCGACGGCGAGCGCCGCATGTTCGGCTGTCAGTCTCAGACGCCGATCGACCCCCGCCGTCTGCAGCACTACAGACTCGGCACCCCGTCCATTTCGGATGGCGTGTGCCTCGATGCGGCCGGGAGCGTACTCGACCTCGAACAGTGCGCGATACCGATGGTCGGGCCCCGTCGGCCGACGTCCCAGGGAGCGGCCATTGACGAGCAGTTCCACTTCGGGTGCGTCGCTGTACACCTCGACTTCGAGCGGTTCGGTGCCGACACCTCCCCATGTCCACGACGGGATGCAGTCGGTCCACGACCAGGGAGCCGATCTCGTCGTCCTACCCCTCGTGTGCGGACGCCTGACCGCGATGTACGGCTCCGACCGAAGGCCGTACACGATCTCTCGGTAGTACGAGGCAGGGCGACGCTCGCCGGTGATGTCGATGTCGCCAGAACCCGCGAGCAAGAAGGGGTAAGGGCCGAGTGCGCCGTCGCCCGGTGGGTCGTCCGCGTAGTGCATGCGCCCGAGGCCCGGCTCACCCAGATAGTCCCACCCCGTCCAGGTGAAGTCGCCGATCACCTGCGGGTTGGCGCGTACGAGTGCCCAGAGTCGGTCTATGTGCGTGGGGAAGGTCTCAGACCCGACGATCACGCGATTCGGGAACAGCTCGCGGTCCAGTTCGTACCGGCAGTCAAGGTAGTTCATTCCCGCGATATCGGGGGCACCGTAGGCCTCCTCAGTGAGCGCGGTCACCGCGCCGGTGACGCCGAGCGCACTCATCCGATCCTCGAGGCTCGACTCGCGGGCGTTGATCTCGTCGACCGGGTGCAGCGGCGCCCCGCCCAGCAATTCCGGATCGACCTCCACGGCCGCATCCATCACGAACAGCGCGCCATTGACGGCGGCCGTGACATACCGGGTCGGATCCAAGCGGCGGACCTCGGCAGACATGCTCCTCGACAGGTCGGAGCCTGACCGGGTTGCCGCCTCCGGGATCTCGTTGCCGATCGAGTAGATGATGACACTCGGATGGTTGCGGTCCTTGGTCACCATCGCCTCGAGATCTCGCTGCCACCAGTCCGTGAACTGATCCGCGCCGTCGTCGGGCGACTTCGATCTGGTCCAGACGTCGGTGAGCTCATCCATGACGAGCACTCCCAGACGATCACAGGCATCGAGCATCGCTCGACTCATCGGTTGATGGGCGCTGCGGATTGCATTGAAACCGGCGGACTTGAGCCGGGCGACCCGGCGCGCCTCCGCGCGATCGAAGGTCGCGGCGCCGATCACCCCGTTGTCGGCGTGCACGCAAGCGCCGCGCAACTCGACCGGGTCGCCGTTGATGCGCAGGCCGCGGGCCGCATCGAGGTGAAGTGTCCGGATGCCGAACTGCACCTCGCTCCGGTCGAGGTCGATGTCACCGGTACCCGAGCTGAGGCTCGAGTCGACGCGGTAGAGGTCGGGCGTTTCGACGGACCACCGCCGTGGGGCCATCACCAGGATGCGCTGGCTGACTTGGGCGCTGCCGCCGGGCGGGACGCTCACCCTCGTGCGATCGACGCCGACGACCTCGCCTGAGGGATCCACGATGCTCGTCTCGAGCCGCCGCACGGCTGGCATCGTCTCGAGGTTTCGCACCGTGGTCACGACCTGTACGACCGAAGCCTCGGCGTCATGCTCGGGGGTCGTCACGACGATGCCATCGAGTGGGACATGGACGCGGGGCGCGATTGCCAGGTGGACCGGCCGGACGATGCCGCCCCCGGTGTACCACCTCGCATCCCGGTGGGCACGCGCCTCGACGATGATCTCGTTGTCGCCGCCGTAACGCAGGTACCGGTCGAGTTCAACGGTGATGGTGGAGGTTCCCGACGGTCGCCGAATCGCGAGGTCGCCGTTCACGAAGACGGCGGCCGACCGGTAGACGGATTCGAATTCGAGCATCACATGACGGTCCCGCCAGTGCGCTGGTGCCGGGAGCCTCGCGCGGTACACCCAGTCGCCGCCCGGGAAGTACCCGGTGGCCTGGAGGGCCGGGTCGTCGAGTCGACTCGAACCCAACACCGCATCATGCGGGAGCACGACCGACTCGAACTCGGTATGACCGGCGGAATACCGCTCTCGGAACTCCCACGAGTGGGGGAAGAGCACTCGCTGCATCTGGAACTGCTGCCTCTCGGTTCGCCGTCACGCTAGCATCGCGGCTAGCATGTGTAAAGATCAGATCTTTAGGACTGGCCGTTGAAGTCACATTCTTCGAGCGATGCGTCCGCGTCTCCACGAGGACTCGGCGCATCGTATGGCCTGTCGGGGCTTCCTCGGCGCGATGCGGTCCTACTGAGGTCGCCTCGCGGTGACCTCTGCGAGCAACTCGGCTTCTCAATTCTGGCCGATAGATCAAATGACCTGGAGTTACCAACACCGCCACGAAGGGATGATTGATGCCGATCATCACCAATGTCCGCGTCCACGATGTGCGCTTTCCCACCTCGCTCGACGCTGACGGTTCCGACGCCATGAACAAGGACGGCGACTACTCGGCGGCCTATGTGGCGTTGGAGACCGACTCCGAGCTGTCCGGGTATGGGTTCACATTCACGATCGGTCGCGGCAACGATCTCTGTGCCGAGGCCGCACGGCAGCGAGCGCTGCCGCTGGTCGGGCGGGATGTCGACACATTGCTCGACGACCTGGGCGCAACCTACCGAGAGCTGGCTTCTGATACTCAGCTGCGGTGGCTCGGTCCGGAGAAGGGCGTGGTCCACCTCGCGATGGCGGCGGTGATGAACGCGCTCTGGGACATGGCAGCGCGACGAGCGGGCGTTCCGCTCTGGCGTCTCCTGGTCGAGATGAGTCCCGAGCAGTTGGTCGATGCCGCCGATCTCCGATACCTATCCGATGCGCTGACCCGCGACGAAGCCATCGCGATGCTGCGTTCGGCGGCCCCTGGCCGGCACCAGCGCCTGGAGGAGTTGAAGGCGCGCGGCGGATATCCCTGTTACACCACCAGTGCGGGCTGGCTCGGCTACTCAGATGAAAAGCTTCGAACACTGCTTCGCGAGGCGGTGACCGACGGGTACCGTCACTTCAAGCTCAAGGTCGGCGCAGACCTGGACGACGACCGCCGGCGGCTTCGTATTGCCCGCGAAGAGATCGGCTGGGACGCCGAGCTCATGGTCGACGCCAACCAGGTGTGGGATGTGCCGCAGGCGATCGAATGGATCAACGCACTCGCCGAGTTCCGGCCGATGTGGATCGAGGAGCCCACGAGCCCCGACGACGTGTTGGGGCACGCGGCGATACGCAGAGCTGTCGCGCCCATCGGTGTCGCCACAGGCGAGCACGGCATGAACCGCGTGCTCTTCAAGCAGATGTTCCAGGCAGAGGCTCTCGACTTCTGCCAGCTCGACTCCGCCCGGCTTGCCAGTGTCAACGAGATCCTGTCGGTGTACCTCATGGCACACAAGTTCGGCGTGCCGGTCTGCCCGCACGCCGGCGGAGTCGGGCTGTGTGAACTCGTCCAGCACCTTTCGATCTTCGACTACGTCGCCGTGTCGGGATCACTCGACAAGCGCCTCACCGAGTACGTCGATCACCTCCACGAACACTTCGTCGACCCGGTGATCGTCTCCAACGGCCACTACGCACTGCCCTCGCGACCGGGATACAGCGCCGAGCTCCGCGACGAGGCTGTGCAACGCTACCGATTCCCGGACGGCCAGTACTGGCTCGAGCGAAAGGCGCAGGACCTGCTGGTGACTACTCGCTGAGCGGCTCGACCCGCGAGTCACCAGCGACGGGATGCTCGGCCGCGAAGACCTCGACGCCGAGCAGATGCGCCGCCATCCGGATGCGAGCCCGCTCGGCGTCGCGCGTGCGAAGCGCCGCGAGGATCGCCCGGTGCTCCGCGTGTGCCGCACCGAGCGAGTCGCGTTCGGTGATCGCCCGCCACAAGCGGCCGCGGAGCGTCCGGGTCATGAGGCTGTCGATCAGAGCGGCGAGGGCGGCGTTGCCGCTGGCGGCAGCGATCCGCTGATGGAATGCCGCATCCGCATCGATGAATGACTCGGGGCCGAGTTCGCCGGAGGCCAACCCGACGTCGATGTCCGAGAGGATCAGCTCGAGCTCGTCGAGATCGCGGTCGGTGAGCCGTACGGCGGCGAGTCCGGCGGACTCGGTCTCGAGCACCCTGCGCACGCCCAGCAGGTCGACAGACTGCGTCGCCTCCTGCAGTCCCGCCCAGAACTCGAGCGGGCGCAACAGCGAACCTGGGTCGAGCTGCGTGACGTAGGTGCCGTCACCCTGCTTCGTCTCGAGCACACCGAGCGCCGCGAGCGAACGGACGGCTTCCCGCAGAGATCCTCTCGAGACTCCCCACCGTGCGGCGAGCTCCTTCTCGATCGGGAGTCGGTCGCCGGCCTGCAGTTCACCCGACGCGATCATCTCCTTGACGATCGCGATCACGCGGTCGGAACGGGAGCCCGAGCCCGTTGCGGTGTCATCGGCGCCGGTTGCCACGCACGCAGTCTACCGATGCGGGGACCCGACCGACGCCTCGCACGACGCGAACGCGCCGAACGCGCCGACCGTAAAGGTTCAATCAATTACCCAGGACGCTCACGTCTCGCGGTATCGAAGGTGCAGATTGACACTCAATGATCAGACGTTTATCGTGAGAGGCCGGTGACTGCAACGTTGCAGAAAGGAACGCCCTGATGATGTCCCCCAGACCACCGCGCTGCACGTTCCATCGCGAGGTGCCGCGTGACGCGGGCCCGGTGGAGCACGCATGGTGACCCCGGTCGGCGGCATCGGACTCGATGTCGGCGATGTGACCCGCGATCTCCGCGACCGAGAGAGCGGACGCGGCTTCCGCGGGCTGAGGCGCAGTTTCCGGCGTCACTGGCAGCTGTACCTGCTCATCCTGATCCCGATCGCGTACTTCGTCGTGTTCAAGTACATCCCGATGGCGAACACGATCATCGCGTTCAAGGATTACAACGTTGTGGACGGTGTTTGGGGCAGCGACTGGGCCGGGGTGAAGCACTTCGAGCGCTTCTTCTCGAACCCGATCTTCTGGCCTGTGCTGCGCAACACTTTCGTGCTCTCGGCATACGTGGTGCTCGCAAGCTTCCCGATTCCGATCATCCTGGCCCTGGCGCTGAATGAAGTGCGTCTGAGGTTCTTCAAGAACACCGTTCAGATGGTGACCTACGCGCCGTACTTCATCTCGACGGTCGTGGTCGTGTCGATGACGATCCTGTTCCTGTCGCCCCGCGTCGGCCTCGCGGCCCACGTCACGCAGTTCTTCGGCCTCGGCACCATCGACTTTCTGAGCGATCCCGACTACTTCCGTCACATCTACGTGCTCAGCGACATCTGGCAGACAATGGGCTATTCCGCCGTGATCTACCTCGCCGCGCTCGCCGGGATCGACCCGACCCTGTACGAGGCGGCAAGGGTGGACGGGGCCAGCCGCTGGCAGAAGATCCGCCACGTGGACATCCCGGGTCTCATGCCCACGGCGATGATCGTCCTCGTGCTCGGTGTCGGCAACGTCATGGCGATCGGATTCGAGAAGGCGTTCCTCTTCCAGAACAGCCTGAACATCTCTCAGTCCGAAATCATCCCGACTTACACCTACAAGGTCGGCTTGCTGAGCGCCGACTTCAGCCAGGCAGCAGCGATCGGCCTGTTCAACGGGGCCATCAACCTCGTGCTGCTCCTCGCCGTGAACGCTCTCGTCAAACGACTGACAGGAAACGGACTGTGGTGACCACGACTCTGGACGAACGCCGAAGCAGCGACGCCGAGCCGCCGGTGCGCAAGCCGAGACCGGTCAAGGCCCCGCGGCGCATCAAAGAGTCGCCGACCGACCGGATCTTCATGGTCGGGGTGTACATCCTGCTGACGACGTTCCTGCTGTGCGTTCTGCTGCCGCTGCTGTACATCGTCGCGAGCTCCTTCAGCGATCCCTTGGCGGTGTCATCGGGTCGTGTCACGTTCTGGCCCGTCGACTTCACACTCGAGGGCTACCAGCGGGCGCTGAGCGACAACTCGATCCTCACCGGCTTCACCAACTCGCTCATCTACACGCTGGCCGGAACCGCCATCAGCCTCGTGCTGACGGTCGCCATCGCATATCCGCTCTCCCGCAGCGACCTATGGGGTCGCCGCGGGATCACGCTCTTCGTGGTCTTCACGATGCTCTTCGCCGGCGGCATCATCCCGACCTACCTGGTCGTCCAGAACCTCGGGTTGCTCGACACGCGATGGGCGCTCATCCTCCCCCAGGCCATCGGCGTCTGGCAGGTCATCATCGCCGTCGCGTTCTTCCGCACATCGATCCCCGAGGAGCTCTACGAAGCGGCCCAGCTGGACGGCGCCAGCGATCTTCGATTCCTCCGGACAGTGGTCCTGCCGCTCTCCAAGCCGCTCCTCGCCGTGATCGCGCTCATGTACGCGATCTTCCAATGGAACTCGTACTTCGACGCGCTGCTCTATCTGCGGGACCCGAGTCTGTACCCGCTCCAGCTTGTGCTCCGCAACGTACTGATCCTGAACCAGGCCGCTCCCGGTCTCGACGCCGCCGCTGCGCTGGAACGCCAGCAGCTCGCCGACCTGCTCAAGTACTCGCTCATCGTCATCTCCACGGTGCCGGTGATGCTCGTGTACCCCTTCGTCGCCCGATTCTTCAACAAAGGGATCCTCGTAGGCGCCGTCAAGGGCTGACGCGCCGCACGTCGCACCGCGTCATGAATCCAGCACCACACCCGTCCCCATCACAGAGAGGCAAGACCTTGTTGAGACAACATATGTCGGACAAGATGCGACGCAGCCGTCGCTCACTCGCAGCCATCGCGGGAGTGGCGGCTTTGACCGCCGCAGTCGTCGGGTGCACCCCAAGCGCCGGAGACGATCAGAAGGTCATCACCATCTTCGGCGAACAGGGCGGCCAGATGGACCTCAACACCAACTCCTTCACGAAACTGCTGGAGGACAAGTTCGACGTCGACATCGACTTCCAGACCACGGGATACGACTCGGGCGCAGCGACCGAGGCCCGGCAGATCTCCCTCGCCGGCGGCGAACTGCCCGAGGCGTACATGCTCGTTCCGTGGGCATCGCAGTTCACGCAGGCCGAGCTGCAGCGCTACGGAGACCAAGGAGTCGTCCTGCCCCTGAACGACCTCATCGAAGAGCACGCGCCCAACATCGCCGACGCCCTTGCCGCTGAAGAGGGCTTCGAGACCCTTGCGACCGCGCCCGACGGGACGATCTGGGGGCTCCCGCAGTGGAACGACTGCTACCACTGCTCCTACCCGTACAAGTTCTGGATCAACACCGTCTGGCTCGAGAACCTCGGACTCGCGATGCCGACGACACCCGACGAGTTCTTCGACGTCATGACAGCTTTCAAGACGCAGGACCCGAACGGGAACGGCGTCGCGGACGAGATCCCCATCACGGGAAGCGCGCAGTGGTCGATCGTGCCGTACATCATGAACGCGTTCATCGCGAACTCCTTCAATACCGGCGCCGGCGCGGCCAGTCAGCCCATCTCGCTGGGGCTCGAGGGTGACACCGTGCAGATGCAGACCATGCAGGACGGTTGGCGAGAAGGTCTGAAGTTCCTGAACAGGCTGTGGGCGGCAGGACTGATCGACCCCGCGGCGTTCTCGCAGGGCGGCGACACCATGCAGGCCACCGGCAACTCGGCCGAGGGCGTCATCGTCGGCGGCTTCACCGCCATCCACCCCTGGATCGGCGTGAGCATCGGTCAGGAGGATGCGCGGGACACCCAATACGACCCGCTGCCGCCGCTCGAGGGTGCAGAGGGGCCGATCACCACCTATCAGTTGCCGAGCGTGCCCGGTGCGACCTTCGTCATCACGAAGGCTGCCGACGAGGTGGAACAGCAGGTGATCATGGAGATGATGGACTACATCTTCACCCCCGAGGGTCACCTTCTCGGCGAGATGGGCGAAGAGAACATCGGCTGGCGGGCTCCTGAGGAAGGCGACATCGCCCTTGATCCCGAGCTCGAGCCCTGCTTCGTCGACCTGCCGCTGGATGAGGAGAACGAGGCGGACTACAACGGCAACTGGGGCCCGATGGCGCAGGTGTTCGACACCGTCGAGTGGCGCAACTGCCAGGTGCAGCCGCTGGACATCTACACGGAGGAAGGAGCCGAGCGCCGGCTCTTCCAGGCGACCGAGCTCTATGAGGGCAAGGAGTCCGACGCCAATTTCCCGTACTGGAACCTTTGGGTGCCGGCGGAAGAGGCGAGCGAACTCGCCACGCTCACGACCAACATCGAGAGCAACGTGGCCACCGCGACGGCGGAGTTCGTCACCGGGGTGCGTGACCCGAACAACGACGGTGATTGGAACGGCTACCTGGACGGCCTCCAGGGCCTGGGCGTCGACCGCTACCTCGAAATATGGCAGGCGGCGAACGACGCCAGCTGACGACATCGACCCGGGGCGGGGGCGGATGCCTCGCCCCGGGCCTCGACGCCGCACAGGTCATCGGAGGAACACCGCCATGCATACGCAGACGATCAGATGGCGCCCGGGCGCGTTGGAGTTGGACCTCGACCTCGGCGTCGACGGCCCCCCGAAAGTGCGGCGGCTCGCCGCGGTCGGCGGCGGCCGCAGCGCCGCGCCCTCGGCGGCGATTCCCATCGCGGAGGTTCACCTCGGCGGCGAGGGCTCGGGCACGTCGTCCTCCGAGCGGCTGATGGGGAGCGCAGTCGGGCTCCGTCTCCGCACGGTGGATCACCGCACCTGGACCGACGGTGACATGGCACACCTCGAGGTGACGGCGCGGGACGCGATGTCAGGCATCCTGGTGATCGCACGATGGTCGAGCTGGCGCGACCTTCCGGTCGTGCGCTGCGCGACCGAAGTCGTCGCGGGCGACGAGGCCGTCCACCTGCGCGCGGTCTCGTCCGTCGCCATCGGCGGCATCTCAGCGGATGGCTCGCACTGGTGGCACGATCACGAAGTCGGCTTCGCGCACAACACATGGTTCCGCGAGCTGATGTGGCAGCGGCGGACGCCCGCCGAGCTGGGGCTCGACGACACCGGGCTGCGCACATGGGGCATCCCCAGCTCGCGGGCGTCGTTCGCCCTGGGGCAGCGGGGCAGCTGGTCGACCGGCGGACATCTGCCGATGGGCATCCTGCGATCCCGCGTGGAACGGCGGTCGCTGCTATGGCAGATCGAGCACAACGGTGCATGGCGGTGGGAGCTCGGCGATCAGGGCGACGCGCTCTATATGGTGGCGAGCGGACCGACGGACCAGGGCGCGGCTTGGTCGCATCTGCTCGGTCCAGGCGAGCGGTTCAGCTCCGTGCCCGCGACGCTTGTACTGGGCGGTGACGACGACGAGATCTTCGGTGCCCTGACCGAGGCTCGGCGGCGGGTGCGGCGCCCGCACGTGGACCACGAGAACCTGCCGGTGATCGTCAACGACTTCATGAACGCGCTCATGGGCGACCCGAATGCCGAGAACCTGCCGCCCTACATCGACGCAGCGGCCCGCGCGGGAGCCGAGGTCTACTGCATCGACTCCGGCTGGTACACCGACGGCCCGGCATGGTGGAACGACCTCGGCTCGTGGCAGCCATCCTCCCGACGATTTCCCCGCGGCCTCGATCAGATGACGCGCCGGATCCGCGACGCGGGCATGGTAGCCGGCCTCTGGCTCGAGCCGGAAGCCGTGTCGGCTGCGAGCCCGATCGCCGAGCTGCTGCCGGCCGAGGCGTTCTTCCAACGCGATGGGCAGCGCGTCGTGGAATCGGGGCGACTGCAGCTGGACTTCCGCCATCCGGCCGCACTCGCACACATCGACGCGGCGGTCGAGCGACTGATCATCGAACTCGGACTGGGGTATCTGAAGTTCGACTACAACATGGACGTCACGCAGGGCACTGACCTCGACGCCGACAGTCCCGGTGACGGAGCATTCGGTCACCAGTGCGCGCTGCTCGAGTGGGTGAGCGAGCTCATGGACCGGCATCCCGGCCTGGTGATCGAAAGCTGCGCGAGCGGTGGACAGCGGATGGACGGCGCGACGCTGCGAGTGCATCCCGTGCAGTCCACGAGCGACAATCAGGACCCGCTGCTCACGGCCGCGATCGCCGCAGCCGCGCCGACCGCCGTCACACCTGAGCAGGGTGCGGTGTGGGCGTATCCCGATCCCTCCTGGTCCGACGAGCGGATCGTCTTCTCGCTCGCGAGCGCGCTGCTCGGCCGGGTGCATCTCGCAGGCCGGATAGACCTGCTGTCTGAGGCGCAGATGCGGCTCGTGCAGGAGGCGATCGACGCCTATCGCACCACGCGAACCCGTATTCGCACCGCGCTGCCCTTCTGGCCTCTGGGACTGCCCGGGTGGCATGACCCCGTCGTGGCGCTGGGCGTGCGCGACGACGACGGCGAACTGATCACGGTCTGGCGCCGGGCTGGCTCCACCACCGTGCGTGTGCCCCTCGCCCGGCACTCCGGGCGCCCGCTCGTTGTCGAAGCGGTCTTCCCGACCAGCCTCCCGACGAGCGTGCGATGGGATGCGGATGCCGGCGAGATCGTGCTCGAACTGCCCGACGAGCCAGCGGCGCGCACGCTGCGGCTGCGAGGAGAAAGCTGATGTCGGTGATTGCGTGCCGGTCGTCCAATGCAGGTGGACCGCACGATCGATCTCGCGCTCACGATGGGCGGCTGGATCAGGACGCCTTCCTAGCGCGGCTCGAGGAGGCCGAGGAACTCGGTGGTGAGGTGAGACGTCCTCTCGGAGTGGGCGTAGGCGGCGCTCACCGTCCAGACGGGGTCACGCTGCTCAAGACTCAGCGTGCGGAGGTCCGCCGCGATTGTCTTCCGTGACACCGACTGCGGAACGACCGCCACACCGAGGCCTCGGTTGATCATGTCGACTAGAGCGTGGATGTCGCCGACCGTGAAGGCCACTCGCCTCGGGATTCTTCGTTTGGCGAAGATCTCGTCGGTGACGACCCTGATGGCCCAGGTGCTGTCGAGGTCGATGAAGGTGCGGTCCTGGAGGTCGTTCCACGCGACGGACTTCTGTGACGCGAGCGGATGCTCCGGTGGTGTGAGCAGTACGAGTGGCTCCGTTGCGAGCGTCACATGGTCCAGCCCCGTGAGCCGAAGTTGCGGGGCGGTCGTCTCGGAGGTGCCCGCCACGAAGGCGAGATCGATGTCGCCGCTTCGCATCCGCTTGAGAAGATCGCCGCTGCCCGCCTGCGTGAAGCTGATCTCCACCTCACGGTGCCTGCGGTGGAATCGCTCGACGATCTCAGGCACATTGACCGACCCGAGGCACTGCTCGGCGCCGACGCGCAACGCGCCGGCGAATTCCGCCGTCGTCGCGGCGACGGCGTCCCGGCCGGCGTTGGCCTCCGCGAGGAGATTGCGGGCATGAGGGAACAGCGCATGCCCCGCCGGTGTCAGTTCTACCCGCCTCGTCGTGCGGACGAACAGCTTCGCGTTGAGGTCGTCTTCCAGGCTCTTGATGGCTGCCGACAGCCCGGATTGCGACACCCGAGTGATCTCCGCTGCTCGCGTGAACTGATTCTCTTCGGCCAGCGCAACGAAGTACTCCATCTGCCTCAGATCCATATGTCGGCCATCCATTCATGATTGGCAGTTGTGAAATCGACAATATTCTTCTGTTGGACAGATGGCAAGGCTGCACCTAGCTTGAAAGCAGATCAACTGAATAGCTCATGATCAAGGAGATATGTAGATGAATCATCGCTTCATCGGAGACGTAGCGGTCGGCGCGATCGGTCTCGGCGGCATGCCGATGTCGATCGAGGGCCGGCCGGATGAAGCCCGCTCGATCGCGACGATCCACGCCGCGCTCGAGGTCGGCGTGACGCTCATCGACACCGCGGATGCGTACCACCGCGACGCCGACGAGGTCGGCCACAACGAGGTCCTCATCGCGAAGGCGCTCGGGACCTACGGGGGCGACACCAGCGATGTGCTGGTGGCGACGAAGGGCGGGCACCTGCGCCCCGGAGACGGCAGCTGGACGTTGGACGGTCGACCCGAATACATCAAGGGCGCGGCGAAAGCCTCCGCGACGCGGCTCGGCGTCGAAGCGATCGGCCTCTACCAGTTCCACCGACCCGACCCCCACGTCGACTACGCCGACTCGGTCGGTGCGCTGCGCGACCTGCTCGACGAAGGCGTCATCCGGATGGCCGGCATCTCCAACGCGAACGCCGACCAGATCCGGCTCGCGCAGGAGATCCTCGGCGGGCGCCTCGCCTCGGTTCAGAACCAGTTCTCACCGGCGTTCAGATCCAGCCAGGCAGAACTCGAGCTTTGCGCGGAACTGGGCATCGCGTTCCTGCCATGGAGTCCACTGGGAGGAATAGCCCGCGCCAGCACCCTGGGTGGGAAGGGCGCCGCGTTCGAACGGATCGGCGCGGAGCTCGGAGTCAGCGGGCAGCAGGTCTGCCTCGCCTGGGAGCTCGCGCTCGCGCCGGTCGTCATCCCGATCCCCGGCGCCTCGCGGCCCGCGAGCATCCAGGACTCCGCACGGGCCGTCGACATCACCCTCACCGACGATCAGATCAAGGAACTCAACGCATGAGCGCACCGCAGCAGTCAGCCGGCTATCGCACACTCGGCCGCAGCGGAGTCGCAGTCTTCGAGCAGGCCCTCGGGACGATGACCTTCGGTGCCGAGGCGGACGAGACGACGTCTCACGCCATCATCGACGCGTACGTGGACGGCGGCGGCAACTTCATCGACACGGCCGACGTCTACAGCGCCGGTCGCAGCGAGGAGATCATCGGCCGATGGCTCGCCGCGCACCCCGCCGAGGCAGCGCAGCTTGTCATCGCCACCAAGGGCCGGTTCCCGATGGGTGCCGGACCGAACGATCACGGGACCTCCCGACGGCATCTTCGGACTGCGCTCGAGGCTTCGCTGCGTCGCCTCGGGGTCGAGCACATCGATCTCTACCAGCTGCACGCCTGGGATGCGATCACCCCCCTCGACGAGACGCTGCGTTTCCTCGACGATGCGATCACGCAGGGGAAGATCGGGTACTACGGCTTCTCGAACTTCACGGGCTGGCAGCTCACCAAAGCGTCCCAGCTTGCGGAGCGGCACGGCTGGAACCTGCCGGTGACACTGCAGCCCCAGTACAGCCTTCTCGTGCGAGGCATCGAGCACGAGATCGTCCCCGCGGCTCTCGATGCCGGCATCGGGCTGCTGCCGTGGTCGCCGCTGGGCGGCGGCTGGCTCAGCGGCAAGTATCGACGTGACGTGTCCCCGACCGGCACGACGCGGCTCGGTGAGAACCCGGAGCGCGGCATGGAGGCGTGGCAGCAGCGCAACGCCGATCCCCGCACCTGGCAGATCATCGACGCCCTCACCGGCATCGCGGAGGAGCGCGCCGCGTCGCCGTCGCAGGTCGCGCTGGCCTGGCTCGCCGCGCAGCCCGCGGTGACATCCGTGATCCTCGGCGCGCGGTCGGTCGAGCAGCTTCGCGACAACATGGGTGCGGTCACGCTCGAATTGGATGCCGCGGAGCTCGAGAGCCTGACCGCGGCCAGTGCGCCGCGTGCCGACGACTACCCGTACGGTGCGCCGGGCATCGCACAGCGTCACCGCAACATCGGGGGTGGCCGGTGAGCGGGATGACCGTCACCGTCACCGGCGGGTGAGCGTGCGGCCGGGTTCGTGCAGGTTGACCTGACGGACTACTGACGCCGGCCCCCGCGGAGGCGGAGCCCGGCGGGACCTTCGGCCCTCACGCTGGAATCGCGGATGCGGTGGACTCGTCGAAGGAGGTGACGAGATGAACGACACTGCGACTTCGACCGGATCACCCGGAACGCGGCGCTGGGACGACGTCTGGGATCGCCCGATGACCGCCGTCGCGGCGATCGTCATCGCCGCCGTGCTCGCGTCGCGGTTCGCCCCCGACTTGGTCACCGGCCGGGAGCACGAACACCTCCCGCTCGTGGCCCTTACCATCTGGCCCTGGGCCGCCGCTGCGATCGGGTACGTCCTGATGGCGGGTCGGCGAAGCCGGGCACGCGAGCTTGCCCTCGGGGTCATCTTCGTGTGGGCGGCAGCCGCGGTCCTGGCCATCGCTCTGCCCGCCATGGTGACCGGTACGGACCCCACCCGCATCCCGCTCGCCGCGCTCATCGTGCCGCCGTTCGCCGCCATTGCGACCGGGTTCTTGGCGATCGCGCACGTCCGCGCGGATGCGGCTCTCACCGATTGACGGTCGGGGAGAGGGGCCCGGGATGCTTCGCCGAGTGACGGTGGCCGCCACCGCGGTGCTGCTGCTGGGTGCTGCTGCGTACGGCCTCGTTTCTCGCGGCCCCCTGGGTTTGCGCGGCGAGTACCGCCGCCGCATCGCTGAAGTGGTGACCAGCGCGTCGGCCTCGATGCCCACACCCGTCGTCACCGAAGCAGACCTGCGTCATCTGCCGGCGCCGGTTGCGACCTATGTGCGGCGCAGCGGCGCCATCGGTCGTCCCCGGGTGACCGTCATGCACGCGTTCATGCACGGTCGGATCCGCTCCGGCCCCGACGCGCCGTGGATGCCGTTCTCAGCGGAACAGGTCAACAGCTTCGCGGGGAAGCGGCGCCGACTGTTCTTCATGGATGCGACCATGAGAGGACTGCCGGTCGACGTACTCCACGTCTACGACGGCGGCCACGCGACAATGCGGGCGAGAGTCTGTTCGCTCATCCCGGTGGTCGATGCCTCCGGCCCCGCTATGAGCCGAGCTGAGCGTGTCACCGTCGTGAACGACATCTGCGTGCTGGCCCCGGGTGTGCTGCCGTTCGCGGACGCCGTCTGGGAGGAGGTGGATGCCCGCCGCACCCGCGCCGTCTTCCATATCGATGGGGAAGACATACACGTCGAGCTGACGTTCGGCGAGGACGGCGCCCTGGTCGATTTCGTGTCCGACGATCGCCGTCGTGCGGATGACCGCGGCACGTCGTTCGCACGTCAACGCTGGTCGACCCCGATCTCGCGCATGGCTGAGCAGCACGGCTACATGCTCGCGAGCCATGGCGAAGCGCGTTGGCATGCCCCCGAGCCGGAAGGAGAATTCGCGTACCTCGAGTTCACGATCGACACAATCGACTACACCGCACACGATCACGCTGGTCAAAAGGTGACGACACGACCGGCCGGTCGTCGTCTGCCAACATCATGACGGCGTCGTCGGAGATCACGCCGCGACCTGCACTCGGCAGGCCGGGGCGACCGCCGACGCGTTCGTTCACCTCCTCTCGACCTCGCCTGCTTTTCGCAATCGTCGCCACGCTGCTGGGTTGGATCGTGCTGTCGGTGGGACTCGGCATCGGTCTACCACGTGCAGGTAACGGCGTGGCGGGCACGACGCTGGCGGTCGTCGCTCTGGTCGTCGGGGTGACCCTCGTCGCCATCGCCGGAACGCTGCTGTTCCACGCGGCTCGCGGCTGGGCGCGCCTGATCTTCGTTCCCTGGAGCCTGGCGATCCTCGCCGGGCTCTACAGCCTGTCGATTGCGCTGGCCGCGGTCTACCCGCCCCATGCATCGTCCGACGGCCCGCTGCCAGCCGATGCGACACGGGTCGAGATGACCTCCGCCGACGGCGAACGCTTGGCGGGCTGGTACCTCCCATCACGCAACGGCGCCGCCGTCGTGCTGCGCCACGGAGCCGGATCCACGACCGCAGATGTCAGGCAGCACGCGCGTCTGCTCAACGACGCCGGGTATGGCGTGCTGGCCACGGACGCCCGCGGTCATGGGAAGAGCGGCGGACTGGGCATGGATCTCGGCTGGTACGGCGAGCTCGACATCCAGGCGGCCGTCGATGTTCTGGCGGGTCGCGCGGATGTCGACGCGGGGCGAATCGGGGTAGTCGGGCTCTCGATGGGCGGTGAGGAGGCCATCGGTGCCGCCGGAGTCGACCGACGGATCCGAGCGGTGGTGGCCGAGGGTGCGACGGGTCGCACGGCGGCGGACAACGCATGGCTCGCCGACGAATATGGTGCGCTCGGGCTCGTGCAAGGCGTTCTCGACTCGGGGACGTACGGTTTCGTGGACCTGCTCACGCCTGCCGATCCGCCGGCGACGCTCGAGGAGTCGGTCCGCGATTCCGCGCCGACGGCGATGCTGCTTGTCGCGGCCGGAGACCGCCCCGACGAGGAGTCGGTCGCGGTGCGGCTCGCTTCACTCGCCCCCGCGCGTGTGCAGGTCTGGGTCGTTTCGGGCGCCGGCCACGTGGCAGCACTTCGCACGGACCCCGCCCGCTGGCGGGAGCACGTGATCATCGGCTTCCTGGATGTCGCGCTGGCAGTCGAATCGCTGCGGTGAGGGCTTCTGCCGGCTCCTCGGGCGCGAGTCTCCGACGACACCCGCCACTCCGACCAACGAATGAGTGGAACGGCGCAGCATGGCCTGCTGCGCCACCTCGCAGACACTCACACGGCCGGCGGGGAAGAACTCTTCCCCGGCAATCGGCGGGGTCATGGCGCACCACTGTGCGTCGCGGGACGTTCGGCCCACGCGTCGCACAGCCGTGCGACGAGAGTGTGCAACATGACGAACATGCGGATCACTGAGCACCCCGAGCAAGAAACGGCAGCTGTCCGGGAACACGTGCCGATGGCTGAGTTGACCGAGTTCTTCTCTCGGGCGTTCCGCGACACGATGGCAGCGTTGCAGGATCAAGGCGTACACCCGACGGGAGCGCCGTTCGGCAAGTACTACGGTCGTCCGAATGCGATGGTGGACGTCGAAGCCGGCTTCCCCGTCGCGACGACCATCACCCCCGCTGGCAGCGTGCTGCCAGGCAGTCTGCCAGGCGGAAGAGTCGTGGAAGCGATGCACATCGGACCGTACGACACGATGGAGAGCACGTACTCCGCGGTCGAGCACTATTTCGCCGATGCGAAGCTCACCCCCGGCGCCGTGATGTGGGAGAGCTACCTCACCGATCCCGGGGCCGAACCGGACCCCGCGAAGTGGCGCACACAGATCTGCTGGCCGATCGACTGATCAGCGGCCGCTGCCTTGTCCGCGGCTGTGCATGAAGGTGCCCGCGCTCTGTCCGGACTCCGCAAAGCGAACTCGTTGCGCTCCTCGGAAGGGACAGGGCCGCAGACTCGGATCAGGTGTCGCGGATGCTCGGTGCGTCGTCTTCCCGGTGATCGTCGTCTCCGCCTGCGGGGTAGGCGGCCAGTTCGGGGCGCGATCTCAGGAACAGGATGCTGGCTATCAGCCCACCCCAGACCAGAACGAGGGCGAGCAGCAGGAAGGCGATGGCGATGCCGGTCATGAGCGCCCCTCCTTGGTGAGCACAGCGTACTCGGGCCATGCGGTGAAGTCGTCCGGGTCGCGTTTCCACCGCAGCATCGTGAAGGCGACCGCTGCGACGATGATGAAGGCGATCGTTCCCCAGCCGACGAGCCCGAGGTACCACTGTGGAAGGTCCGCATAGCCGTCGACGATCAGTGTGATGGTCCGGGAGATGAGCATGTAGGCGAGCACCACGGGTGCGAGGATGCCGACGAGGAAGATCCACACCTTGCCCACGCGGAACGTCGAGACGGCATTGAGATGGAACCGCAGCTCGCCGCCCTTCCGCAACACCCAGACCACCAAGACGGTCGACAGAACAGCCGAGGCGACGATGCCGATGTTGTTCGCCCACTGATCCGCGGTGTCGAGGGCCAGCAGGCCGGTCGTCGTCGAGAAGATGAGGATCGACAGGATGGCGGACACTCCGCCGACGCGCACGGCCGCCTGGCGGGGTGACAGGCCGAACTTCTCCTGGAACGCCGCGGAGACGACCTGCAGCACCGACAGCAGAGACGTGAAGCCGGCCATCGTGAGGGAGCCGAAGAACAGCACCCCGAAGATCGGTCCGCCGGGCATCTGCGAGACGATCGCGGGGAAGGTGATGAACGACAGCCCGACGCCCGTGAGCCCATCCAGCTCGCTCACCGCCACGCCCTGCTGGAACGCGAAGAAGCCCAGGGTGGCGAACACTCCGATTCCCGCAAGGATCTCGAACGATGAGTTCGCGAACGCCACCACGAGCCCTGGCGCGGTCAGATTGGCCTTGCGCTTGCGGTACGACGCGTACGTGATCATGATCCCGAACGCGATCGACAGCGAGAAGAAGATCTGACTGTAGGCGGCGATCCACACGTTCGGATCCCCCAGCGCTTCCCAGTTCGGCGTGAACAGTGCGTTGAGACCTTCGGCCGCACCGTCAAGGAAGAGCGCACGTACGACCAGCACCGCGAATGCCACGACCAGAAGCGGAAGGAAGATCACATTCGCCCGCTGAACTCCCTTGGCCACACCGGCGGCGAGGACTGCGATGGTCACGATCCAGACGATCGCGAGCGGGATCAACACGCCTGGCACGAACTCGAAGGAGAAGCCGGGATCGCCGACCTGCAGGTACTCGCCGGTGAGGAACGAGGCGGGGTCCTCGCCCCAGCGCAGGTCGAACGAGAAGACGAAGTAGCTGAGCGCCCAGGCGATGACGACCGTGTAGTACAGGCCGATCACGAACGCGATCGCCACCTGGAACCACCCGAGTCCCTCGAGCCAGCGTCCCGATCTGGGCCCGCCCAGACGGCGGAACGCGGTGGGTGCGGATCCGCGGAAGCGATGGCCGATCGCGTAGTCGAGGAACAGGATCGGGATGCCGGCTGTGATCAGGGCGACGAGGTAAGGGATGAGGAACGCGCCCCCGCCGTTCTCGTACGCGACACCCGGGAAGCGCCAGATGTTGCCCAGGCCGACCGCGGAGCCGATGGCGGCGAGGATGAACCCGACCTGCCCTGTCCACTGCTCCCGGGGCGGTGCTGAGGGCTGCGGTGCGGGTGCTGCGGACATGGGATCTCCTCGACATCCGGCCCGGTACGACGGTCGTCGCACCGGTCGATACGCCTCAGGCTAGACAAGAAAGCACGCGTACCCAAGGGTCGACGCGCGTGCCCGTATCCGGCGGGTCCCGGCAGTCCGGGTGCCTACCGGTGTGGTTCGGCGACGGGAAGACTGTGCCACGTCTGGAACGCGAGCGCGGCCGCGCCCTCGGCATCCGCGGCTTGGCACATCGCGATCAATGCGGCGTGGCGTTCGCGCGAGGTGAATCGGTCGATCGACACGAAGCGCAGGAACTCGGCCCGCCGCACGACGGGCTCGAACTGTTCGAGCACAGCTGCGAGCGAGGGATTGCCGGACGCCCGGACGAGCGCTCCGTGGAACTCGTCGTCGGCTTCGACGGCGGCGATCGCGTCGCCGGACTCCACGGCCGCTGAGAACCTCTCGTTGGCCGCACGCATCTCTTCGAGGACCGAGGGGGCCAGGTCGGGTACTGCCAGACGCGCGGCGAGTTCGTGCATCGCGGCGACGACGTCACGGGCGTGGCGCACGGTGGCCTCTTCCATCTCCGCCACGACCGTCGAGCGTCCCGGCCGGGCCACGATCAGTCCGCTCGCTGCGAGCCGCAGAAGCGCTTCGCGTACCGGCGTCCGACTCACGCCGAGCCATTCCGCGAGCTCGCCGTCCCGGAGACTCTCGCCGGGCGCGAACGTGCCATCGACGATCGCGTCCCGCAGTCGTACATAGACGTCATCGCGGAGGAGCGAGCGGCCCACTGGTGGGTAGTTCTGCGGGATGGGCATGCGATGTATTGCACACAGAATCCCACCATCAGTCAAGTCAGGGCAGTCAGCGGCGGGCATGACCCGGGCCGCCGACATCTCGGAATAGCACCTCCGACATCGTTGTTACTGAGTGCAACATGCAATATATTGCTGCTGTCGGCCCGGCCGGCTAGCGAGCACTCGCTCCGGACACACCGGACGAGAGACAGAAAGGAAGAGAAATGAGCACCACCGATCAGCAGATCAAGAACGTTGTGCTGGTGCACGGCGCCTTCGCTGATGGTTCGGGCTGGCGTGGCGTCTATGACGACCTGACGTCTCGGGGCTTCAAGGTCGCCATTGTGCAGAACCCGCTCACCTCGCTCGAGGATGACGTGGCCGCGACCACGCGGGTCCTCGATCGACAGGACGGCCCTGCGATCCTCGTCGGACACTCCTGGGGCGGCACGGTGATCACCGAGGCCGGCGTCCACCCCAAGGTCGCGGGGCTGGTCTATGTCTCGGCACTGGTACCTGATGCCGGCGAGACCACCGCCCAGCAGTACGAGGGTTTCGCCGCGACGCCGGAGTTCGTCATCGATGTCGTCGACGACGGCTACGGCTTCCTCAATTCGGAGAAGTTCAAGACCGGCTTCGCCCACGACGCGAGCGACGCCGACGCCGCGTTCCTGCGGGACGCGCAGGTGCCGATCAACATGTCGGTCTTCGACACGCCCGTAAAGAACGCTGCGTGGCGCGCAAAGCCCACGTGGGCCGTCATCGCCACGGAGGACAAGTCGTTCGATCAGGCGATGCTGCAGCACATGGCCACGCGGGCGGGCGCGAAGATCACGAACGTCTCTGCCAGCCACGCACTCTACGTGACGCAGGCCGGGGTCGTCGCCGACACCATCGCTGCCGCCGCAGAGGGCGCCGCAAGCACCGGTAACTGAGAGTGCGGGGCACCGGACTCGCCGGTGCCCCGCAGTTCAGCTGGCTTACCTCTTGACGATCGCGGCGTACGTCCTACGTCGGCTCGCTGACCTCCGCCCCAGCCCGACGCCTGACGCGCGCCACGGGCACCGGACGGATCAGCTGCACGGTCGCCCAGACGCACGGCAGGAGCACGAGCAGGCTGAGGACGATGTAGGGCACGTCCGCGGAGAAGGGGATGAGACTGAACAGCGGCGGCAGCAGGAACAGCAGCGGAACGATGATGGGCAGCACCCCGCTGCGCCAGAGGGCGAGGGCGAGAATCGGCAGCGCCAGGGAGTACCCGCCGAGGCCGGCCATCAGCAGGATCAGGAAGACCGGACCGTTGAACAGCGCTACAGCCGTTGCGACCGCAGCGTCCGTGTCCGTAGCGGACTTCAGCGCAATGAGCACGGCCGATTCGAATCCCAGCACTAGAAGAAGCGTGATCGCACCCAGCATCCCGATGATCAGGCCGATGACGCCGAGTGTCCGACCGCGACCTCGTGCGATCACGAAGCCTCCGATCCCGAGCGCGGCCGCCATCACGAACACCGCACCGAAGATCTGGAGCACTTGCCCTTCGTAACCGCCATGGCTTCCTTCCGCGATTGCTCTGAACTGCTCCTCATTGGTCTCGAACGTGCCTGAGTACATCAAGCCCGGAATGACGAAGATGCAGAACGGGGCGAGCGCGATTCCGATCGCTCCGATCCAGCGAAGCACCGATTCACTGCGTTGCATGACTACCTCCGGATGACGCCGCGCCTCGGGGTGAGCCGCGTGTGTGGTGATCATGTCCGGCTTGCCCGTGTCGACGCGTCCGGCCAGACGCCCGGCCGTCTAGGTCGAAAGTCTCGCCGGCGAACGCGTGAGGGGGGATGCGGGGTCAGACCTGGGTCTGATGCGGTCCCGTCGGCACCGCAGTACGCTCGCGCCATGTGGCTACGCCGCCCTTCCGTCGCGGATGCCGTCCTCGCTGCGCTGTGCGGACTCACCGTGGCGGCCAACCTGCTGCCGGCGACGATGTGGGGACTGCCTGCTGCGGCGGTGGTGGGGGGACTCATCGTGGTGATGCCGCAACGACCGCTCACGGCCGGCGCGCTGCTGGCGGCGGTCTACGTGACGCTGTCCGTCACCGGCCTCACCCTGGGCAACGCCGCCTGGCTGACGCCCCTCTTCGTCGGGGTGTATTCACTGGGCAGATATGCCCCGCCGTGGCGGGGCGGCCTCGTTGCGCTCGTCTTCGCGATCGCGTCAGTGGAGATCTGGACTCCGCAATCGATCGCCTTCTCCGTCGTCCTGACGGGGTGCCTCTTCGCTTACGGTCGCGTCGTCCAGCTCCGCGCGCAGAGAGCTCGACGCGCGAGAGCGTCGGAGACGGAGCTGCAGGCCGCGGATGCCGCGGCGGTCGCGGCCCGGATCGTGGCCGATGAACGGGCGCGCCTGGGCGGACAGTCGCTGACACTCCTGCGCGGCGCGGTCGAGGGAATGCGGTCCGATGCCGCCTCAGCGAGAATCGAGCTGGACGAGCGCCTGATCGAGTCGGTCTGCGAGCGAGGGCGACTGGCCGTCACCGAGTTGCGGTGGCTCCTCGGGATCCTGCGGTCCGAGTCCGTGCCCGACCGCCCGAAGAAAGCCCGCGATCTTCGAGGGCGGGTCGTCAACATCGTCGTCGCGGCCGCCCTGCTCGTGCTCTGTATCTGGGAGCTCTGGAACCAGGTGTGGGAACCACCGGCGCCGCTGGCATGGGCACTCGCATTGGTGCTCCCGGCCTGTGTGGTCGTACGGCGGCGGTTCACCACCCTCGCGTGCAGTGCGGCCGCAGCCGGTGTGGCAGCCGCGCTGCTGACCGGCATCCTGCCCACCGTCGGGAACCTCTTCTGCATGGTCCTGCTGGCATGGTCGGCCGGTTCGGCCCGGCGCCCCGTGGTGTGGGGGATCTTCGGAGCGCTCGCCGCGGGTACCGCCGTCTGGGGTGCCCGCCATGATCCGGCGAACTGGGAGTTCACTTTGGCGCTGCTCGCGCTGCCGGCGTTCGCAGGGTTCGAGTGGTCCGCGCATGATCGCGTCGCCCGCGCCGCCTCCGCTCACGCCGATGAGTTGCGCGCTGAGCTCGATGCCCGTGTCGAATCGGCCCGCCGCGAGGAGCGACTTCGCATCGCCCGCGAGCTGCACGATGTCACGAGCCACGCTGTCGGTGTGATGGTGATGCAGGCCTCGGCCGCCTCCGCACTGCGCGAACGCGACTCTGCAGCCGCAAGGAGCGCGCTGAAGACGGTGGACGAGGCCGCCGCGCAGACTCTGGAAGAGCTCGACATGATGCTTCAGCTGCTCGATTCCGGTGCGATCGGCGGTCCGGGTCTCGCGAGCGCGACCGCCGAGCCGCTCCAGGCCCTCGTCGACCGGATGCGCAGGACGGGCCTCGACATCTCGCTCGAGCAGGCGCCGATCCCCGCGCACTTGCGCGGTGTCGTCTATCGAATCGTCCAGGAGAGCCTGACGAACGTCGTGCGTCACTCCAACGCCCGGCATGTCCGGATCAGCGTGGCGCGGGATGAGGGACAGCTCTGTGTTCGTGTCGTGGATGACGGGACGCGCACCCCTGACGGGCCGGCCCTGGGCGACGAGACGCCGGGGTTCGGGCTCACGGGTCTCGGCGAACGGGTGAACGGTGCAGGCGGGGCGTTCCGCGCGGGGTGGGACGCACAGGGCTTCACCGTCGAAGCCTCACTCTCGATCGAACCGGTGAAGATGTGATGGACGATTCGACCATCCGCGTGCTGGTCGCCGATGACCAGCACCTCATCCGAGGCGGCCTGCGGGCGATCATCGACGCGGAACCGGACCTGCGCGTGGTCGGGGAGGCGGTCGACGGAGCGTCGGCGGCACGGGAGGCTGTCGCATGCCGCGCCGACGTCGTGTTGATGGACGTGCAGATGCCCGGCGTGGACGGTATCGACGGCGTCCGGCTCGTCATCGAAGCCCGACCGGAGGCGCGGGTGCTGATGCTCACGATGTTCGATCTCGACGACTACGTTCTGCGCGCACTGCGCGCCGGGGCCAGCGGCTTCCTCCTCAAGACCACTCCACCCGCCGATCTCACCGCCGCGATCCGCGCGTCCCGCGAGGGGACGATGCTGTTCGCCCCGTCCGTCACCCGACGCCTGGTGGAGTCCTACGTCAACCAGCCCGCCCCGGTGGACGGGGTGCCGGAGCGGTTGGCGGGTTTGACGGCGCGCGAACTCGACGTGTTCCAGGAGATCGCGCGGGGACTGTCGAACACGGAGATCGGCGCTCAGCTCTATATGGGCGAAGCGACCGTCAAGACCCACATCACCCGGATCCTGGCGAAGCTCGGCCTTCGCGATCGGGTGCAGGCCGTCGTGCTCGCGTACGACTGCGGACTGATGAGGCGGGCGCTCGACTGATGCGCGGCGACCTCACATGGGGTGCGCCGATTCTCTCCACTCCTCACGTGTGAGGAACGCGAGTCGCCCAGACTTCCCCGGCAGCTCGACGCGCGGTCCGAGGGTGAATCCGAAGAGGCCGGCGCGCGCGAGGGCGCGGTCGTTGTCGACGTCGGGCTCGATCACGATCCGCTTCGCACCCGGCTGCGAGAACAGGAAGCCTGCGATCGCGTGCGCGACGCGGGTGGTGAACCGAGTCGCGGGCGCGCCGCGGTCGCCGAGGAGGAAGTGGATGCCGACATCGCCGGGTTGCACCTCGTAGACCTCGCCGACCGGGTCGTTCTCAGGCTCGTAGGTCTGCAGAAGCACGATCGGGAGGCCGTCGCGTCGGATCAGGAACGCGTGGTGGGTCGTCAATCCGTCGACGTAGGCGTACAGGTCGCGGAGCGCGTCGGGCGTCAGGTCGCCGAGGCCCCAGAAGCGGGCGGAGGGAGCGGTCACCCAGCGGTGGATGGTGTCGAGGTCGCCGACGGGGTCGAGCACTGACACCTCGAGTCGGCCGAGCCCGGGCACGTCGGCGGCGTGCACGAGGGCGCCGGGGACCCCGGTCGCGAGACGTGCGGTGGATGTCGTCGTCATGCTGCTCCGGTCGGGGTATCGGAGCGCAGGCGCGTCCAGTCGGTGAGGACGCGCACAGGACGGACGTCCGTCCAGGCCGCCAGCTGGTCGGCGAAGTGCGGGGAGGCGGGGTCGCCTGCCGCGCCGAACGGGACGGACCACCGGCTGTTCTCGCGGTCGGCGAGATCCCACGCCCACCGTGCGACCGATCCCCGCCAGGCCCGGTCGGTAACCCCTGGGGTCGAACCCGTGCAGCGCACCGTGTCGCCGTCTCCCGAGAGCGGAACGTCGAGGCCGGCGCCGGGATCCGCGGCGCCGGGCACCTCCGCGAGGACGTGCAGCGGGAGGAGGCGATGCGTCGTCCCCCAGCTCGCCGCGTCGGCGGCGTCGTCGAGCGCCGCGGCGACCAGGGCGGGGACGTCGTCGCGCAGGGCAGGATGCTCCAGGAGTCGTGCGAGCGCCGCGGCGACCTGGCCGGTGACGCCGAGCCACGGGTCGAACACCGCCCCGAACCCGTGGGGCCTGTGCAGCGCCCGCAGCGCGGGGTGCGCGGCCACTCGCCGCACGAGGGCGGCCCGCCAGGCGGCGAACGTGCCGGCGGCGGCGGATGCGGCATCCATCCGCCCGTCCCAGGCGGTGAGCCGATCGCGCGTCGCAGCCGCGCGCGACGGCAGTGCACCCGACGGCAGCATGGCGCGCAGCGCTGCCACGGATCCGCCGGCGGTGTCGCCCCAGATCGGGAGGAATCCGTCGACGGAGCTCGGCCGGAGATCGTCGAGCAGGACGCGGATGCGGTCGGCTCGGTGCGACGACGGGTACGCCCAGCCGAGGTCGATCGCTGCGTCCGCGGGACGTTCGTTCGCGTCCGCGGCGACGTCGGCGACGGCGCGGGGCGCGGCCCCGGCGCGGTCGGCGGCCGGGAGGGTCGTGCCGGCGTCGAGCGGAAGCCTGCGCTCATCGCGGGTGCGTTCGGGCGTCGTGCCGACGGTCGCCGACAGCACGGTGCCGGTGCGGTCCGCGGCGAGCACGCGGTTGACCGGATCGACCCAGCCGGAGAACGCTGCCACCACGTCTTCGGCGGTTCGTGCGCGCAGCAGCCTGAGGAGCGCACCGGCGCCGAGGTCGGCGTTCGTCCGTGCGGGCATGCGGATGCTCCACCCGACCAGCTCCCCGCCGTCGGGTCGCAGGTCGGTCACCACGGTGCCGCGTTCGGTCTCGAGCGCCTCGACCTCGACGGCGCGCCCGCCGCGCACGCGCACGACGGTGCGTTCGACGTCGACGGGGCGCCAGCCATCGGGGCCGAGCGCCTCGTATCCGCCGGCCATGGGTCGCAGACGCTCGCGGAAGACGTCGACCGAGTGTGCGATGGAGTTGGTGACGCCCCACGCCGCGTCGCCGGTGTGGCCGAAGTGCGCGATTCCGGGCACCCCGGGGAACGCGAGCCCGACGACGTCGAACTCGTCGCACGCCAGCCGCACCTGCTGGTAGACGCCGGGGAGCTCGAGGATGCGGTGCGGGTCGCCGGCGAGCAGCGGCATCCCGCTGTCGGTGCGCGAGCCGTGCAGCGCCCACGCATTGCTGCCCGACGAGGGCAGGGTCTCGTCGCCGTCGCCGCCGTCGCCGTAGCCCGCGAACACGTCGACCCACGCGTCGCCCAGGGTGTCGGCGACGTGCTGCCGCCACAGCAGCAGCGGAAACGTGGAGAACAGGGCATGCGCGACGTGGAGCACGCCGAGCGGATCGTGGTCGGCCCACGGCTCGAGCGGTCGCGCGTCGCCGAAGATCCCGTCGAGCGTGCGGAACTCGGCTGCGTCGCCACCGACCTCGGTCATCCCGCGCCGGACCCCAGCGGCGTAGCGGGTCACGAAGGCGCGGGTCTCGGCATCCGCTCCCGCCAGCGCTTTGCGCGCGGTGTCATCGAGCCGCGCGCGGCGTGCGAACACGTCCCACGCGAGCCCTGCCTCGCCGATCAGCTCCGACAGCCGGCCCGCTGCGCGCAGCCGGTCGACCTCGATCTGCCAGCCGCGGTCGCGGGCGGTGACGTCTCCCTGCGCCTCGGCGAGTGCCCCGGCATCCGTCGCGCGGATGTGGGGGATGCCGAGGTCGTCGCGGTACACCTTCGCCATGCAGTCAGACTTCCAGAAGCTCGCGCGCGGCCGCGATCGGCGCACCCGACCGCGCGATCGGATTCGTCAGGGTTCCGGCGTACATGAGCGACGCCGACTGGTCGGCGAGGTCAACCATCTGCAGCGTGTTGCGCAGCTGCAGGCGGTTCAGACAGGAGTGCGCGAACACGTCGGCGCGCAGATCGACGCGGGACTCGAGATCGGGATGCTGCCCCGCGTGCTCGTCGATGATGTCGGCGGCGATCCGCCAGAACTCGGCCTCCGGCAGCGTGCCGTCGACATGCAGGATGCCGGCGAGGTGGCGCAGCACCCCGTCGAAGATGTCCGTGAAGATCGCGAGCGCCTTCTCCTCGTCGTCGACGGGTGACACGATGCGGCGGACGTCGTCGGGTACGGCGCGATCGGCGAGCAGCGCGACCTCCTCGCCGATGTCCTTCATGAACACCCCGGTGGGCACGTGACCCTCGAGGATCAGGATGAGGTTCTCACCGTGCGGCATGAACGCGAGGTCGTGGGCGAGCAGGGAGTGCACGAGCGGGCGCAGGTACACGCGCAGGTACGCCCGCACCCACTGCGTCGCCGGGATGCCCGACGCGCGCACGAGGGAAGTGGCGAAGGAGCGACCGGAGGCGTCGCGGTGCAGCAGCGATGCCATGGTGGCGAGACGCTCGCCGGGAGCGATGAGGGGAATCGGGCTCTCGCGCCAGAGCGCCGCGAGCATCTTGCGGTGCGCCGACGGCGTCGGGGTGCGGTGGTACGCGTCGCCGGTGTAGCCGATCGACGCGCGCTCCCGCAGCACGCGGAAGCCGGACTCCCGGAGCGTGGCGTCGCCGGCGACGAGGTCGGCGACCCAGTCGTTGATGGCGGGTGTGACGCGCATGTAAGCCGGCGACAGGCCCCGGAGGAAGCCCATGTTCTGCACTGCGAGGGCCGTCTTGACGTAGTGGCGGTCGGGGTGGGTGGTGTTGAACATGGTGCGCACCGACTGCTGGGCGCGGTACTCGTCGGCACTCTCCCCGATGAGGACGAGATCGCGGCGGGCGATGTCGGGAGCGAACGTGATCGAGATCCGGTTCTCCCACTGCCACGGGTGCACGGGGAGCAGGTGGTACCCGTCGGGATCTTCGCCGATCTCCGCGAGGCGTGCTGCGAACCGGGCGCGCTCTGCGGGCGAGAGCTCCTGGCAGAGGAGAGATGTCTCGTCGAGGCCGGCGCCGAGCGCGAGGTGCGAGAGCGACCGGCGGGCGGCGAGCCACACCAGCCGGAACGGGCGGCCGGACTCGGGGGCGTACGCGGCGTGGTCGGACACGCCGAATCCGATGCGCCCGTTGTTGGCGACGAAGCCGGGGTGGCCCTCGGTCATGGCGGCCTCGATGGTCTGGAAGTCCGCCGTGGTGAGCTCGTCGGCGGACGGCCCGCCCCGCGCGATCTTGAACGCGGCGCCGGCGAGCGTCGATGCGATCTCCTCGAGGTAGATCGGCAGCAGCTGGTCGGAGAGGCCGAGCAGCGGCTGCAGCTCGAGGATGAGCGCCTGGGCGTCGAGTTCGGCCGGTTCGCCGTCGACGAGACGGCGCAGGCTCGCCTCGTCGACGATCCAATGCTCGAGCTCGGTGCGGGCGGCCTGGAACCGGTACTCGACGTCGGCGTGCGGCACGACGAGTCGCCAGCCCCCGACCATCGGTTCGGGGCTGAGCAGGCGTTCGTGGCTGAACTCGGCGATCGCCTTCGCGACGAGGTGGCGCTGGGCCCGGGCGAGCGCCACGGGGGAGAGGTGCGAGGCGGGAGAGATCATGCGAGTGCCTTTCCGGTGGCGGCCAGTTCAGAACGTCGATAGTCGTCGCGCGTGCACACCGACAGCACGGCCGCCTTGCTGTGGGCGCCGTCCTCGATCGTCACGTGGCGCAGTTCGGTGAATCCGGCACGCACGTTCTTACGGCGGATCAGGTGGTTGCGGGCGTCCGGTTCGACGACGACGCGCTCTGCGCCGAGTTCGTCGAAGCACCACGCCATGACGGCGGCGAACACCGCGTCGGTCAAGCCGTGCCGGGGGTGGTCGCCGGGCGGCGCGATGAGCACATGCATCCCCAGATCGCCGGGGACTGTGTCATGGATGCCGCTCAGCAGCACGTGCGCCGGGTCGTACGTCTCGGCGAAGAAGGTCGGCACGCCGTCCACCAGCCCGAGCCAGGCATCCTGGTACGGGTCGGTGACCACGCTCGCGAGATAGTCGCAGACGGCGTCGACGTCGTGACCGCCCATCTCCCAGAACGAGGCGTGCGGGTCGGCGAGCCACCGCTGCAGCACGGGTGCGTCCCGGCGCGGGTCGGCGGCGACGAGCGACACGGACGCCATCATCGTGTCACCCCGGATCCCGCGCTCGCCGTCTCGAACGCGTCGGCGGGGACACCGAAGTCCTGGAAGGCGATGCGGCGTTCGATCGGATAGACCTCGCGGCCGATGATCGACGCGAGGATCGACGAATTGCGCCACGCCCCGAAACCGAGGTCGGGTGCCGTGAGGCCGTGGGTGTGCTCCTCGCCGTTCTGCACGAACACCCGGCCGCGGCCGCCGTCGACGCTGTAGTCGCGGGCGACCGCGAGACGCCCGAGAGCGTCGTGGTCGAGGCGCTCGGCCACGGGGGAGAGGAACGGCGGCGTCTCTGCGGCATAGCCGGTGGCGAGCACGAGGGAGGCCGTCTCGCGTTCGTGCTCGCGGTCGAGCTGCCCGTGGCGCAGGCGCAGGCGGTAGCGATCGCCCTCCCACTCGGCCGACGTCACCTCCGTGTCGGTCAGGAGCGTGGTCGGCACCGGGCCGTCGGCGCTGAGGCGGTAGAGGGTGTCGTAGATGTCGTCGATGAGCTCGCCCGAGATCCCCTTGTAGAGGCTGCGCTGCTCACGGCCGAGGTGCTGTCGGATGCCGAGCGGGAGGGCGTGGAAAAGATCGGTGTACTCCGGCGAGGTCATCTCCAGCGTCAGCTTGGTGTACTCCATCGGGAAGAACCGCGGCGAACGGGTGATCCAGTCCAGTCGGTACCCGCCCTCGCGCACGCCGTCCAGCAGGTCGCGGTAGATCTCCGCGGCCGACTGCCCGCTGCCGACCACCGTGATCGAGTCCGACGCGCGCAGCTCGTCGCGGCGGTCGACGTAGTCCGAACTGTGGATCGCGGGGCCGTCGATGCCGCGCAGCGGCGGTGGAATGGTCGGCCGGGTGCCGACGCCGAGCACCACGTGGCGCGCCCGCAGCTCGCTCTGCTCGCCGGTGTCGGTGCGCATGGCGCGGACGACGTAGACGTCGTCGTCGAGGTCATGCTCGATGGCGACGACCTCGTGATTCCAGAGCAGGTTCGGCAGCCGATCCGCGGCCCACCGGCAGTATGCGTCGTACTCGGCGCGCAGCGCATAGAAGCTCTCACGGATGTAGAACGGGTACAGCCGGCCGGTGTGCTTGAGCCAGTTGACGAAGGAGAACTCCGACGTCGGGTCGGCCATCGTGACGAGGTCCGCGAGGAACGGCACCTGGATTGTCGCGCCCTCGATCATCATGCCGTGATGCCACCGGAACCCATCGCTGCGGTCGAGGAACACCGCGTCGAGCTCCGTGGGCTGGGCGAGGCACGCCAGGCCCAGGTTGAATGGCCCGATCCCGACCCCGACGACGTCGTGCACGTGCCCGGTCATGCGTTCGCCTCCGCATCGGCGAGAAGCTCGTCGAACTCCGGGGCGATCCCCGCCAGCGTGGTCGCGGCATCCTTCACCATCGCCAGGACCCCGCGGATGTCGTCGACCGTGGTCTCGGGGTTCAGCAGGGTGAGCTTCAGGCAGGGGCGGTCGTCGATCACCGTCTTGGCGACGAGCGCGCGCCCCGACTCGAACAGGACCCGCCGGACCCCCGCCACCAGGGCGTCCTGCGTCGCGGCATCCGCTCCGTCCGGCCGGACACGGAACAGCACCGTGCTCAGCTGCGTCCGGCCGACGAGCTCCAGCTCGGGATCGGCGGCGACCTCGTCGCTCACCTGCCGCGCGAGGTCGATGACGGTGTCGAACATCTCGCCCAGACGCTCCGCGCCGACGGCCCGCAGCGTCACCCACAGTTTCAGCGCGTCGAAGCGGCGCGTCGTCTGCAGCGACACATCGACCTGGTTCGGCTCCTCGTTCTCGAGCGGATTGAGATAGTCGGCATGCCACGCGCCCGCCGAGAGGTCTCGCGGTTCGCGCACCAGCAGCGCGCTCGACGAGACCGGCTGGAAGAAGCTCTTGTGGAAGTCGACGGTGACCGATCGGGCCCGCTCGATCCCGGCGAGGAGGTGCCGGCGGCGGGGTGAGACGAGGAGCCCGCACCCGTACGCCGCATCGACGTGCAGCCATGCGCCGCCGGCGTCGCACACGTCCGCGATCGGTGCGAGCGGGTCGATGACACCGCGGTCGGTGGTGCCGGCGGTCGCGACGACCGCCATCGGAAGGCGACCGGATGCCTCGGCCTCGCGCAGCGCGACAGCCAGGGCCGCGGCATCCATGCGTCCCTCGCCATCGTCGGCCACGGCGATCACCGCGTCTTCGCTCAAGCCGAGAAGCATGGCCGACTTGCCCACGCTGAAGTGGCTCGACGCCGTCGCGAAAACGACCAGACGCGCAAGCGCCCGCGGACGCGCGAGCTCCGTCCGCGCGAGCGCGGCTTCGCGAGCGAGGAGGAGGGCATGGAGGTTCGACTGCGTGCCACCCGACGTGAACACCCCACTGCCGTGCGCGAACCCGATGCGGTCCGAGGTCCACGTCAGCAGACGGCGTTCCATGAGGGTGCCGACCGTGGACTGGTCGTAGGTGTCGACCGAGGTGTTCACAGCCGCGAGGACGGTCTCGGCAGCGACTGCAGGCAGCGCGACCGGGCAGTTGAGGTGCGCCGCGTAGGACGGGTGGTGGAACCAGACGGCGTGCTCGAGGAACAGCTGATCGATCTCGCGGATGGCGCGGGCAGTCCCGACGCCGTCGGCGTCGAGCGCGACGCCGTCGACGAGTTCCTGCAGATCCGAGCGCGCCGCGCCGGAGAACGGCTGGGTCACCGTCTCGAAGCGCGTCGCCACTCGGGACGAGGTCTGAGCGACGAGCGAACGATAGAGGTCGGCAGTGGGGCGTGTCAGCAACTCGTGCACCAGCACTCCTTCAGTTAGGTTTGGCTTACCTAACTTCTACGATCCTGGTGAGGGTGTCAACTCGGACGTCATCGTCCGGTTCGCTACCCCGCGGTCGCCAGCACCCGGACGGCCGTATTGGCGGCGACGCCATCCCGCTCCTCGCCGAGGTCGACGACGATCGGTCGATGGCGCGTCAGCTCTTCACGCTCGTACTGGCCGTACGACATCACGATGACGACGTCCCCGGTGTGCACGAGCCGTGCCGCCGCGCCGTTGATCTGCACCACTCCCGAGCCTCGCTCGCCCGCGATCGTGTAGGTCTCGAAGCGGGCGCCGTTGTTCACGTCCACCACGTGGACCTGTTCGTTCTCGAGGATGTCGGCGAGTGCGAGGAGGTCGGCGTCGATGGTGATGGAACCGACGTAGTTGAGGTCGCTGCCGGTCACGGTCGCCCGGTGCAGCTTGGACTTGAGCATCGTTCGAAGCACTGACGTCCGTCCCATTCGACGCGATTGATGGACTGCATCCAAGAATAAGGGACCCGGGAGTGGCCGCGGAACACAGCGAGCCCGCGCTACGTCGCCCAGGACAGCGTCACATGTGCACTATCCCGAACACCTATGTTCGGGTTAGTATCGACGTGAGACGAGCGATGAGTCGGTTCCGAAAGTGAGGACAGTGCGATGTCAACGTTGATGGTGGACTACATCATTTCGCTCGACGGCTATGGTGCCGCCGAGGGCTGGCCCGGCTTCTGGGGTATGGAAGGCCCCGAGTACCTTGACTGGCTGGGGGAGGACGGTCAGCAGGAGGTCATTCACCTCATGGGCGCGACGACCTACCGGCTGATGGCGGAGTTCGCGGGTCAGAACGACGATCCCGGTTCCGTGGCGCTGAACACTGCGCGCAAGGTGGTGTTCTCCTCCACCCTCACCGAGCCACTGTCGTGGCCCAACTCCGAACTGGTTCGTGGCGACGCGATCGCCGCCGTCAGAGAGATGAAGGACGTCGAGTCTGCCGAGCTGCATACGCTCGGCAGTCTCAGCCTGAGCCGGTCGCTGATCGCTGCCGGGCTCGTAGACCGCTTCCGCGTGGTCGTGTTCCCCGTGATCACCGGGAAGACCGGGAAGGAGCGCATCTTCGACGGCTATCCGGACCTGTCCCTCGAACTCGTGCAGAGCCGTACCTTCGACGGCCAGCTCCAACTGCTGGAGTACATTCCCACCGTCCTGGACGGACCTCCCGGGGCCGGTGCCTGATCCGGCTCATTCCTCTTGGATCCGTTCCGTTCCTGCCGTAACGGCCGGGTCGGGTCACTTCACTGGCTGAAGGAAGTGCCGATCAAGCCAGCGGGCGGCGCCTTCACCGATCCCTGCGCCCTGGACCTCGGCCTCCCGGAAGTGGAGACCTTGGTACACGCGCGCGTCGATGGTGTCGTCGACCACGGCACTGAAGTGCTTGTACTCGCGCGTCGCACCGGTCGCGATCCTCACCACACTGAAGTTCATCCTGTCGGTGCCGAAGAAGGCCATGCCAGCGTGCATGTATGCCGCCGAGACACAGTTGTAGCCAGATGGATGCTCGGAATACGGCGGAACTGCGAGGAGCGGCGCCCATTCTGTATCGCCCACGGTCTTGCGGTTGCCGTCATTGTCGCCTTCGTGGATGGCGGTCACCGGACGCCAGAAGTTCCAGAACGCCTTGTCGTCGAAGCAGCTGATGACACTGTCTGCAGTGGCCAGGTTCAACATGGCGAAGAGACGGGCTTCCTCGGCGAGCGTGAGTCCCTCCGCTTCGGATATCGCCCTGAATGTGCGGTTGAACAACTCCGGCGGGTGCGCCGTGTACAGGTCGGCGACGAGGTTCTGCTTGGCGGTGCGGCGGCTGTCGATCGCTCCGAGGTCCTTCACCTCTCTGTAGTCCTTTGCGTAGTCTCGGCTGGTCAGTGCGTTCGGCCCTGCCGTCCGCAACTGGGATGTGCTCTCAAGCGTGAACGGATCGACCGCGCTCACCCAGGCAAGGGCGTTGCTGGGCTCCGGCGGCGAAATGGGACGCCATTCGCCGGGCCCGGTGCCGACCTGCCACAATATGGGCCCGCCGGTGGGAGACAGCGCGTAGCGGCCATCATCGGTTCGTGCTTCGAGCATGGCCGCTGCGGCGGCTGCGCCTGCTGCCACCCCCTCGGTCTTGGCATCGCCGGCGGGGATGCTTGCGAGCGCGGCGGCATAGAGGCCATCAAGCCGGTCCCGGACCGCCTGCGGCAACGCCGGTACCAGTCCGATCCCCAAGCCGACCAGCACGTGGTGCGCGGCGGTGGCGACGGCGGCGTCCTGCGACGCCGACCGGGACACCGGTGGAAGATCAGGCAGGTAGGGCTGGTATCCGCCGACGATCGCGTTGACCGCGTCGTAGACGGCTCCCTGCACCATCGCGAGGTGCAATTGCGAGACCGGCGGCGCCTGAGCGGCACCGGGGATATCCGCCCCTGTGGCGTTGATCAGCGCGTCCGAAGCATGGAGATTCCAGACTCGCACCGCGTCGGAATGCTGCGGTTGTGCCACCGCGGGCGCGGCGCCGAGCGCTGTTGCCACCAGCGCGACGAGAGCTGTGAGCATGACCGTGCCGAGTGTGCGCTTGCGTAGTCCTGATCGCATGACCGTCCCCTCCTAGGACTCACCTGACCGCGGCTGGGCGGCTACGTCGCGACTCGTCAGATGACTGGTCGGTCTGGACGCAGTGCGAGTGGGTGCAACTCAACCAAAGCGGTGTATCAGTCCTGTATCGACCGCCCGGGTGCGTGAGGAGACCTGTCTCGGGCTCCTCGAGCGCGCGCGCCGTGATGCGCCGTGCCTCGGCGTCGTCGCGGCGAGATTCGCCTGGAGCCCCGCGAAGATGCCGGCCGCGACAGCGACGATCGCGAGGACGACGGCCCCTGCCGACACCCAGGACAGTCTGCGCACCATCCGGCGCTCTTTGCGGAGCTGTCCTTGCGCGGCGGCGAGTGCTGCGGTCTCATGTGCTGCAGCGGCGTCGAGGAACCCTCGCTCTACCGCCGTGAGGGCGGGGTCGACCGCATCCCGCCAGTGCTGGGCCGTGGACAGCCGGCCGCCGCGGTAGAGCTCGCTGTCGGGTCGTCCCATCGCGTCCCAGGCGGCGGCGGAGGAGCCGAGGTGTCGCATGATCCGTTGGCCCTCCACATCGTCCGCGAGCCACTGCCTCAACCGTGGCCATTCCCGTGCGAGCGCTTCGTGGGATACCTGCACCGACTCCTCGTCTGTCGTGATGAGGCGTGCATCGACCAGCCGGTCGACGATCTGGGCGTGCGCGTCGTCGATCGCGATGCTCGTGCGTTCGACGCGACGAGAGCCGACCGCACCGTCCGCGGAGGCTTCGACGAGACGGAGCAGGATGTCGCGCAGCAGCCGCACGCCCTCCTCCGAGAGCGTCGCGAAGACCTCCTCCGCGGTCTTCGCGACCGCACCATCGATCTCACCGGATGCCCGATAAGCCTCGACCGTCAGAACGCGGCCCTCACGACGGAACCACACCTGACGCAGAGCGTGGGACAGCAGCGGAAGAGTGCGCCCATCCGCATCGCGGATCAGGATCTCCACGAGGCCCGGCTCCAGGATGAGACCCGCCTGATCTGCAGGCCTCTCGATCACGGTTCGGAGGCCGTCGGGCCCGAGCGCGGTGAGCAGGAGCAGGTGCGACTGGATGATCCGGGCGAATCCTTGGTGATCGGCCAGGTCTCCGAGACGGTCGGCGCGGATGGCGACGACGAGCATGCCGCAATACACCATCTGCGACAGGGCGTCGAAGAACTCGCGGATCTCGGCGGGGTCATCGGCGGTGAAGGCCTGCTCGCATTGATCGACGATCAGCAGCGACTCTCCCACGGGCAGATCGACATCGCGAAGGACATCGATCGGATGCTCGCCGGGCGTCACGATGGCGACGTCGACACCTCGCGCGAGAAACTCGGCACCGATCCCTGCCCTTACGAAGGAGGACTTGCCGACGCCCGATGGGCCGGCGACGAGCAGCACGCCGCGCTCCTCGAGCACCCGAACAGCGCCGATCAGCTCCTGCTCGCGACCGAAGTAGCGCTCGGCATCCGCCACTCCCGCGGGAGGCAGGCCGAAGTACGGGCACTCCGGGCTCGCGGCTCGGAACACCCGGTCGGACATCAGTGCGGGATCCTGCCGGAGGATCGCCTGCTCGAGCTCGGCGAGTTCGGTGCACGGCTCCAGACCGAGCTCGGCGGCGAGCAGCACGCGCGCCCGGCGTACCGTGGCGAGCGCATCCGCTTGCCGACCCTGGCGGTATTGCGCCACGCTCAGCACCACCCAGCGTCGCTCGCGCAATGGTGCCTCGGCGACGCGGGCGCGCGCCGATGCGGTCACCTCCTGCACATCACCTGCCTGCAGCCGCGCGTCCAGAAGCAGCTCCTCCACATCGAGCCGCAGCTCCGCCAGACGTCCCGACGCGATCCGCGCCGGCCCCCAGTCCATGAGCTCGACGTAGGGCTCACCCCGCCACAGCGCGAGCGCCTCCGAGAATGTGTGCGCGGCCCGATCGGGCTCACCGAGCTCCAGCTGTTGCGAACCCCTCGCGATAAGTCGTTCGAACCGCTCGGCGTCGACGTCGATGTGATCCGGGATCAATCGGTACCCGAGCGGGGTCGTCTCGATCCGGTCGGGCGCGATGAGACGGCGCAGCCGCATGATGCAGCCCCGAATGACATGGGACCGTGAGGCGGGTGGATCATCGCCCCAGACCGCGGCCGCGAGGGAGTCGACGGACAGGGAGGCGCCGAGCCGGACCGTGAGCGCACCCAGCACCGCACGATCCCGCGGAGCCAGTGGAATCCGGCCGTCGTCGAGAGTCAGCGCTCCAAGAACGCGAACCTCCATGGGGCCACTGTGCGCCCGGTTCCGATATCCGTCAAGACGGCTGATATCGGGCTGCGTCGGCAGGCTCGAGGAGCCGTCCGCTCACCCGCGAGGCCCCGACAGGGCGACTTTCGGCTTGGCCCACGAGCGGCCGTGCGTGTCCTTGAGGATGTCGTACTCGACATCGACGTGCGGCTCGATCGCGCTGTACTTGTCGTTCGGAGCGCCGATGATGAGCTGGAATCCGAGCCCGCGCCAGGCGCCGATCGCGCGCTTGGTGAAGTGCGCGTCGGCCTTGATGAGGGCCTCATCGAGGAAGACCGGCGCATACCGTGGGCGCTCGGCGCCGGCGTCACCCAGCTGGTATCGCAGCGCCGCTCCGACGATGAACGCGATGAGTTCCTGGGACTCGCCGCCGGACTTCTCGCCGATGTGATCGTAGAGCGCGACATGCTGCCCTGTGGTCGCGTGGATGCGCTCCGCGCTCACTCGCACGTGGTTGCGTACGTCGACGAGTTCGGCGAAGTCCGGAGCATTGCGGCGCAGGCGGCCGATCAGCCGCGACATCCGGTGGTAGGCGCGTTCGCGCTCCTCGTCGGTGGCGACGGATTCGATCAGCGCGCGCACCTCGCGGAGCTCTTTGCGGAAGCGCCGGCGCACCTCGGACTGGTTCTCGCGCGGCGTGATCTGCAGCCGATGGTCGTCGTCGTAGAAGGGGAGATCCTGCATGATCACGTTGATGGGCTCGATGCGATCGCGGATCTCCCGCAGCGAACGGCCGAGCGTCGAATCGAGGTTGGTGAGGTCGTTCCCCGAGAGCTTGAGCAGGCTGTCGCGCCACTCCGTCTCCAGTTCGTGCAGGCCACTGGTCTCGAGGTCGGCCAGGATGCGCTCGAAGTCGCCGAGCGAATGGTCCGGGTCGGCGAGAAGGTTCGGGTTGGGCCAGCGATCGAGGAATCCGCTCAGGGTCCGCCGCAGGCTCTCCCGCTGCTCCGTGACGGCGTCCTGCGCGGCGCGCTGATCGTCGCCGAACCGGCGCGCTGCGGAATCGAGCGCCGCATCGAACCGCGCGAGATCCTGCGTGCGTGTCGAGGATCCGGTCTGGTCGGGCGCAAGGAACTGCGTGTCGAGGTAAGACGCCTGGTCGTCGGTCAGCGCACGCCCTGCAGCCTCCGCCGCGTCGATCACGGACTGGGCGGCGTCGACCTCGTCGGTCGTGGCCGCCCACGCGTCGGCGAGGCGCTTGCGCTCCGCCTTGGCGCCGCCGATGTCCTCGCGCAGTTCGGCGGCCTCCCTTCTCTTCTGCTCGATCTGGGACTGGATGCCGGCGATCGCGGGGTTCGCGGCGGTGACGTCTGCGATAATCGCCTGCCAGCGTTCGCGCTCCCGTTCGAGGGAGGCGATGTCGACCTCTTCCCACGTGAGGCCCTGGATCTTCGCGTACACGGCGAGCCGCGCGTCGAAGGCGTCGAGCTCGACGCCGGCCTCGGCGGCCGCCGTCCGGGCGGCTGCGAGCTCGGCGCGGACGGCCCCCAGCTGCGCATCGAGTTCGCCGAGGCGACGGTGGGTGGAGAATCCGAGGACGTTGCCGCGACCGTGCCCGCCGTGCGCCCCCCGCGATCCGTGCGAGGTCTGCCCGGTGATCGTCAGCGTCATCCGGTGGCCTGCCGGCTGAGTGGCCGCGTCGACGCACACGTAGCCGAACCGTCGGTCCAGCTCCTCCTGCAGCCAGCCCGTGAAGGGCGTGCTCTTGTAGTCGAGCCGGCCGGCAAGGGTGTGAGGGTCCCGTGCGCCGGCCTCGGGGAGGCCGGTGTGCACGCCCTCGTAGCGGAGGCGATCGGCAGTGCGGACGGAGTCGATGGCGGCGCGGAACGCCGGCAGCAGCGCGACGTCGATGAGCAGCGTCGTGGCGAAGCCGCCGAGTGCGAGGTTGAAGGCCTCCCGCCAGGGCTCGAACTCCGTGCGGACCTCGATGAGCTCGCCGACGAAGGGCAGGTCGCCGGTGGTCAGGCCGGCGGCGCGTGCCAGCAGCTCGCGGGATCGGCGGAGCCGGTCGGGGATGTTGTCGTCGCGGCCTTCGGCTTCGCGCCGCTCGGCCTCGAGGTGGGTCACGCGGGCCGCGAGGGCGTTCCTGGCGCCGACCGCCGCCGCGTACGCCTCGCGGAGTGTCTCCTTCCCTTGGGCGTCGGTGGCCGCCTCACGGGCGCGAAGCGACAATGCCTCGAACTCCTGCGCGGAGCCGACCTCGACCTGCAGCATCTCGAGCGCGACGTCGAGCTTCTCGCGCTCCCGTCCCACGCTCGTGAGCCGGTTCTCAAGTCCGCGCAGCTCCCGGTGGGCGGTCTCGAGCCGGTCGCCGCCCGCCGCGCGCAGCACCTCTCCGAGCCCTTCCCGCGCCAGGTCCGCTGCCTCGGCCAGCGTCTGCTTCTCACGCACCGCGGCATCGGCGGTGCGGGTCCCGGCCTGCAATTCGGCTTCGACGTCGCGCAGCAGGTCGAGGCGGCGGGATGCCCGCCACAGCGTCGTGAGCGAGTCCGGCTCGGTGAAGCGGCCGATGTCGTCGAGCAGACGCAGCCGCTCGGCTGCCTCTTCGATCCGCGCCCGCGCCGATCTGAGCGGCTCCAGTGCGCGCACCTGCTGCTGCGCGGTCAGCATGCGGTTGCGGGTGCCCTCCAGGCCGTCGAAATGCGCGACCACCGCGTCGGCGGTCGCCAGCGTCTCGGGCTCCTCGAGCACCATGCGCTTGTAGAGGTCGTCGACGGTGGTGATCTGCTGACCGGCCTGGATGCGGGCGAGCAGGCTCATCGCCTTGGCGCCCGCGCCGGCCGCGCCGATGCCGAGCACGGTATGAAGACGAGCGGAGAACTCGCGGTCGGTCGCGACGGTGTCGAGTCCGACACTCTTCACCGCGGCATCCGTCAATCGCAGCGCTGCCGCGGCTTCGAGCGAGCTCAGATCGAACGGACCGTTGACCGTCGCACGCACACGCACCGTGTCTTCCAGGACGCGCGCGGCCGCCGGGATGTACCAGGCGCGCACCGCCGTGAAGCGGGAGCCGTCGTGATCGAGCCAGGTCATCGAGATCGCCGACCAGGTGTCGGTGCCGTCGCCGCGGAGCACCGTCAGCTTCGTGCCGTCCTCGGTGCGGGTCTCGTCCGTCTTGCCCCGCCCGTACGAGAGGATGTTGCGCTGCTCCTGACCCCGCGGCCGCCCGACGACGGCGCCGTTGGAGGCGCCGTTGAACGGCGTCGTGTGCGGCATCATGAGGGCCACGTAGGCGTCCATCAACGTCGACTTGCCGGAGCCCGAGCCGCCGCACAGCAGCGTGGCCGCCGGCGAGAAGCGCACACGGTGTGCGCCGTCGTAGCCGCCCCAGTTGACGAGCTGGAGCTCATCGGCGACCCATTGCTGCCCGCGAGAAGCCGCCGGGATGAGTCCGAAGAGCGTGTCGAGCATTGTCACAGTGCGGCCTCCATGTCGTCGACATCGGCGTCGGGGTCGGCGTCATCGACGCCGTCAGCGGCGTCAGCCTCCTCGTCCTCATCGAGGTCGTCGATCGGTGCGGACTGTGCCGACCGCGTCTCGAGCCAGTCCCGCAGCGCCTGCAGGCGCTCGGAGCTGAGCAGGATCTCGACCAGCGCGTTGATCCGGTACCGGCCCTCCGACTCCTCCTCGATGACGCCGTCCTGGCGCAGCCGGGCGACCGCGCCGCGGATCGCCTTCTGCCGGCGGGCGGTGCTGCCATCCGCCTCGGCGAAGTAGGTCAGGACCGTCTGCTCGATCTCCTCGATGTCGACGCGCGCGGATGACTCACCGGCGGTCGTCTCGCGCTGGTAGACCGTGCGCAGGTGCACCAGCACGAGCGTCTCGGCGCGTGAGTACGCCTCATCACGCAGCAGGATCGGGATCTCGAGCTCGTCCGACCGGATCTGCTCCTTGTACGCGACGCCGCGATCGTGGTCGACCACGAGCCGGACGAAGAGGTCGTTCAGGCGTGACTCGATCGTGTGCTGGTGATCCATCAGCACGGTCCACTCGCCGCGGTTGCGGTCGGCGAGTAGAAAGCGGCGCTGCAGCAGGCGCACGAGCACGCGCCGCACCTCGGGGTCGAGGACGCCGCGATCGCCGGGGAAGAGCTCCTCCGGATCGTGCTCCATCGCGACCGGATCGATGAACGGGTCGTCCGTCGCGGTGTCGGGCGCGGTCGCGAGGTCAGTCATTCTCAGGCTCTTTCACAGTGCGGGCGGTCACAGCGCCGAAAGCGAACCTGCGACTCGACCCGTCGGGCCGTCGCGCTTCGGCGACGGAGACGTCGTCGCTCTCGGTCATGCCGTTGCGGTGGGCGATCTCCAGGAGTCCGAGGAGGTCGACGGGGCGGCGCGTGTCGTCCGCGGCGCCCTCGAAGGCGGTGGCGAGGTCGAAGCGATCGCCGAGCGTCGCGACGTACTCCTCGAGCTCCGCGTACCGTGGTCCGCCCCAGGCGCGGGTGTCGGCATCCACGAACTCGACGTCGTCCGGCGCAGGCAGCGGCGCCGGTGCGCCCTGCGGGCGGAGGTCGCTGAGGGACTGCCGCAGGTGCCCGATGTCGGCTACCGGGAAGGTGTGCAGCGGTTCGACGCGATCGGTGGGCCTGGAGCTCTGCATCCACACGTGCAGTCCCGACATCACGCCTCGGAGGAGCTCGTCGACCTGACGGTCGCGGATCGGGTCATGGGTGCGCACCTGTGCGGTGATGACCTGCGACGCCCGGCGCTGCGCGGTGAGAACGTCCTGCACACCCTTCTCGACCTGGCGTCCGATCGAGTCGAGATCGCTGCGCTGCGCGGTTCCCATCAGCCGGGAGAACGGCTGGGCGAGCAGTGTGCGCAGCTGCGTCGCCAGACGGTCGATGTGCTCGGGGTCGCCGATGAGGCGCAGCGCGCCTTCGAACGCTCGACCCTCCGGCGTCGACTGCATCACATGCCGGCCCCGCTGCAGGTACTCGCGAAGGATCTCACCGGTGGGACGGATGTCGCGGCGCAGGTCCGCGACGACATCCCGCTGCATCGCCTTGATCGATTCCGCGACGCGGGAGAAGTCGGCGGGCAGCTCGCGAGCGAGGTGGAGGATGTTCTCGGCCTCCTCGAGCAGCTGCTCGTCGTCGACCGGCTCCGCTTCGTCGTTGCGCAGCCGGGCGATCTCTGCATCGAGCGCGTCACGCTCTTCCCGCAGCAGGGCGATGCGCGCCTCCGGGTCGGATTCCGCGTCACGCGCCAACCGCTCGACGGCATCCAGCAGCGTCCGCACCCGCGACCGTGAGACCCGCGCGCGCCCGCCGCCGGTCCGGCCCGCGATCTCGAGCGCCCCGACGGCGTGCGCCGTCAGCCGGTAGACCTCGACATCATCCTCGAGCTGCGGCGCCAGCCATCCGACGCGCACCCAGCTGCGGCAGATCTCGCGGGCGGTCCCGGCAGGAAGCCGGCGCTCGTCCTCGTCGTATCCTGCCGCGCGCAGTTCTTCGAGAGCCTCGCCGATCTCGGCATGGGCGTCGGGGACCGCGACCGAGCGGCGCTCAGCGGTGAACACGATCGACAGCATCGCCACGACGAAGGGCGCATAGCGGCCGTGGAGAAGATCGAGAGTCGGATCCTTGAACGCCAGCACCGAACGCTGGTAAGCCGCCTCGGCGCGCGTATTCGACATCGTTTCAAGATTAGTCGGCGCGGTCGGCACTCCCGCTGACGAGACCTCGCTGCTCGCCGCCGTCACCCGCCGACGCGTTCAGCGGCGCGTCCGGCCCGCTCGAGACTCCTGGAGTGGACCGGACGCACCGCGGGCGCTCAGAGCGCCGCGCGCAAGCCTTCGTCGAGCGGGGTCGTCGGGCGACCGATCAGGCGCGAGAGCGTGCCATCGGCCTCGGCGAGTGCGCCGTCGCGGATATTCGCGTCGAGCGCGGTCACGAAGCCGACCGTGCCGGCATCGAGGCCGGCGGCCTCGAGCGCGGCGGCGTGCTCCGCGGTCGTCAGCGGCGTGTAGCGCACCTCTCGGCCCGTCAGCTCGGACGCCGCCGCGGCAAGCTCGTCGAAGCTCCACGCGACGTCACCGCCGAGCTCGTAGACCTCACCGATGTGCCCGTCCTCTGTGAGCGCGACCGCCGCGGCCTCGGCGTAGTCGATGCGGCTCGCAGAGGCGACGCGTCCCTCGCCGACGCTCGCGGCGATGACGCCGGTGTCCTTGGCGCGCGCCACGTCGGGGACGTAGTTCTCGGTGTACCAGTTGTTGCGGAGGATCACCGCGGGGATGCCGGACGCCGCGATGGCCTCCTCGGTCGCCTTGTGCTCGGGTGCCAGAACGAGGTCGCTCGTCGTCGCCTTCGATGCGCTCGTGTAGACGAGCTTCGCGACGCCTGCGGCGTCCGCCGCATCGATGACGGCCTGGTGCTGCGCCGCGCGCTTGCCGACCTCACTGCTCGAGACGAGCAGCAGGGCGTCGACGCCGTCGACGGCGGCCGCGACAGTCTCGGGAGCGTCGTAATCGAGGGGCACGACCTGCACGCCGAGCTCGGCGAGGTCGGCGGCCCTGGCGACGTCGCGTGCGCCCGCGCGGACGGCCGACGGCTCGATGCCGCGAGCGAGGAGGTTGTCGACGACGAGGCGGCCGAGCTGGCCCGTGGCACCGGTGACGAGGATGGTCATGAGGAGTCCTTTCTCAGAGGGATCGCCCATGACAACGCGGCATCTTCGCATCACCTTCCCGACCAAGGGTACCCACTTTCGGGTAAGGTACCCACATGGTGGTTAGTTTCGCGCAGATCCGCGCGTCACAGGATCAGATCTTCGACGAGGGTTGCAGCACGCGCGTCGTCCTCGACCACATCATGAGCAAGTGGGGCGTGCTCGTGCTCTCTGCGCTCTCCGACGGAACGCTGCGGTGGGGCGAGCTGCGCCGACAGGTCGACGGCATCAGCGAGAAGATGCTGGCATCGACGCTTCGCACCCTCGCCTCCGACGGCCTCGTGCATCGGGACTCGTTGCCGGCCGTTCCTCCCCACGTGGAGTACAGCCTCACCCCGCTCGGCCGCGACCTCATGGAGCGGATGCTCCCGCTCGTCGCGTGGGTCGCCGACCACGCCGACGCGATGGTCGGGCGGACGTAGGCGGCGCGGGCCGACTCCTTCGCGCCGAGCTCAGAACACGATGACGGGTTTCACGCTGACGCCGTGGTGCATGTCGTCGGCCGCGCGCGCGATCTCATCGAGGGTGTAGCGCTTCTCGATTCTCTCGAGCGGCAGCTTCCCCTCCGCGTGGAGCGCGATCAGTCGCGGAAGGAGCGTCGCCGGATCGGTGTCTCCCATCGTGACTCCGCGCAGCACCTTGCCGGAGAGGATCCCCTGGATGTCGACGGGAATCTCGGTCCCCGGAGGCGGGGCGCCGCACACGAGCACCGTGCCGCGTACCGAAGCTGCGTCGATGGCCCCGCGCGCGACCCGAGGGCTGCCCGTCGTGTCGAAGCTCAGGTTGACGCCGCGACCGCCGGTCAGCTCGGCGAGGCGTGCGGCGACGTCCTCGGTGCCGGCGTTGATCGTCGCCGTCGCGCCGAACTCCTCTGCGAGCTGCAGCCGCTCGTCGACGAGATCGATCGCGATCAGCTGGGACGGATGGCGCAGCGAAGCCGCGATGACCGCCGAGAGCCCGACCGCGCCGGTCCCGTAGACCGCGACGATGTCGCCCTCGCCGGGATCGAGCACGTTCCACATCGACCCGAAGCCGGTGAGCACGCCGCAGCCGAGCGGTGCGAGCACGGCGAGATCCGCGTCCGCGCCGACCTTGACCGCCGCGCGCTCGTCGGCGATCGCGTACTGGGCGAACGACGACTGGCCGAAGAAGTGGCTCGCGACGGCGGTGCCGCCGCGCGTGACATCACCGGAACCCTCCGGTCGCAGCATCCCGAGGAGATTCCGCGGCAGCCAGGTCTCGCAGTAGGCGGGATGTCCTGACTCGCACACCGCGCACGATCCGCACGAGGTGAAGCTCAGCAGCACCTTGTCGCCGGCGGCGAGGCCCGTCACGCCCTCGCCGACACGTTCGACGACCCCGGCGCCCTCGTGGCCGATGATCCCGGGCGAGGGGAAGGGGATCCCGCCGGCGATCACGCCGAGGTCGGTGTGGCACACGCCCGAGGCGACGATCTTGACGAGCACCTCCCCGGGGCCGGGATCCGCGAACTCGACGTCGCTGACGAGCAGCTCGCCCGCCTCGAGAACGGCGGCGCGTCCCGCCGTCACTGGGCGGTCCCCTGCTCGAGGTTGAACACCATCGCGTGTGAGCGCTGGTACGAGGCCATCGCCTCCGGTCCTCCCTCGCGACCCCAGCCCGACGCCTTGACCCCGCCGAAGGGGATGGCGGGGTCGAGGAGCGCCCAGCCGTTCACCCAGGTGATCCCTGCCTCCAGCCGCGCGGCGACGCGGTGCGCCTTCGCCAGATCGGAGGTCTGGATGCCGCTCGCAAGCCCGTAGCGCGTGGAGTTGGCGAGCTGGATCGCCTCCTCTTCGGTGTCGAAGGGCTGCACGGTGAGCACCGGGCCGAAGATCTCTTCCGACACGGCCTCGGCGTCGGAGCCGAGATCGGCGAGCACTGTCGGGCGGTAGAAGAAGCCGTCGCGGTCGGCTCGCTCACCTCCGGTGACCACCCGGGCGCCGGCCGCCTTCGCACGGTCGACGATCGCCGCGACCTTCTCGAGCTGGGTAGCGCTCGCGAGCGGGCCGATCACGGTCTCGGGATCCGTGATGTCGCCGAACGGCACGTTCGGCACGGCGTCGGCGAGGATGCCGAGCACGAGGTCGTAGATCGGGCGCTCGACGAGGAGCCGGGGTCCTGCCATGCAGAACTGGCCGGAATTGAACACGAACGCGGCGACGACGGTGTGCATCGCCGTGCTCAGGTCCGCATCCGCGAAGAGGATGTTGGCGGCGTTGCCGCCCAGTTCGGCGGTGAACGGCTTGAGGGTGCGGCCGGCGAGCTGCGCCGCGTGGGCGCCGATCTCGGTCGAGCCGGTGAAAGCGACCTTGTCGACGTCCGGATGCGCGACGAGGTGATCGCCGATCGCGGCGCCCGAGCCCGTCACGACGTTGAAGACGCCGTCCGGCACACCGGCCTCCTGGAGGATCTCCGCCATCAGGAGTGCGCTCAGCGGGGTGTCGCTCGCCGGCTTGTGCACGATCGTGTTGCCGGCGATCAGCGCGGGGGCGATCTTCGTGCTCGACAGGATGAGTGGGAAGTTGAACGGCGTGATCGCCGCGACGACGCCGATCGGCTCCTTCTTGACGTAGACGTGCGTGCTGCCGGACGTCTCGCGCACCGCGCCGTCGAGGTGGTGCCCGAGGCTCGCGTAATACTCGTACAGCTCGGCGGCGTTGTTGACGTCGACGACCCGGGCGAACGTGATCGGCTTGCCGACGTTGGTGCTCTCGACGTGGGCGAGCTGCTCGGTGCGCTCGCGCATGAGCGTGTAGGCGCGCTGCAGGATGCGCGCGCGCTCGCGACCGGACAGCCCCGACCACACTCCCGAGTCGAATGCGGCTCGGGCGGCCGCGACCGCGGCATCGACGTCGGCGGTCGTCGCCTTCGCGACCTCGGTGAGCTTCCTGCCGGTCGCGGGTGCGACGACGTCCATGCGACCTCCGTCCGAGGCATCCCTCCACTGCCCGCCGATGAACAGTCGTCCGGGCGGGAAGGTCGCGGCGGGTGTGGATGCGGATGCGGATGCCGCTGGCGGGGCTTGGGTGAGGGTCATCGTTCTGCTCTTCTCTGAGTGGTGGAATCGGTCGTCTCTGGGGTTTCGGTCGCGTGGATGTGTGCTCAGCTCGCGACCGACGACAGGGTCGCGACGCGCTCGAGCAGGTCCGCGAAGCCGGCGGGGTCCTCCTGGAACGGTGCGTGACCGTGCGGGATGCGGACGATCTCGGCACTGCTGCGCACGGCGAGCGACTCCTGGAAGGCAGGCGGGACGACGCCGTCGTTCTCGGTGAGGACGTAGGTCGCGTGCTTCACCCGCCACGCGACGTGAGAGACCTGGTCACTGAAGGAGGCGAGCGACTGCGGCCGGAACAGGTCGGCGAGCTGCTCGGATGCATCGCGGGGAACTCCCGGGGGCATGTCCGCGGCGATCATGTCCACGCGCTCCTCCCGGCTGCGGCCCATCGTCAGCTGGTCGTCGGAGATGCCCCACACTCCGGGGAGGGCGCCGCCCATCGAGGTGATGACGCTCTCACCGGCGTCGAGGGCGAATGCCGCGACGTAGACGATGCGCTCGACCGCGGGATGATCGCCCGCCTCGGTGACGGGCACGCCGCCGTAGGAGTGCCCGACGAGCACGACCGGCCCGCCGGCGCGATCGATCGCGCGGTGATCGCCGCGGCATCCTGGAGCATGCTCTCGGTGCTCCCCGTCGAGGGCAGATCGAGCGCATCGACCTGCCACCCGCGCTCACGAAGGATCTGCACGAGCGGGTCGAATTCCCACGAGCCCACCCACGCGCCGTGGACGAGGATGATTCGGGGGCGATTGTTCGCGGTCATCGGAAGTTCTCTGCCTTTCGGAGGAGCTGCGCACGAGTTCGCTGTCGCGATGCCCGACGGTGCGCATCTGCTGGACCGACGTCGGTGTCGTTCCCCCAGGGTGCGCGCGCACGCCCGGCTCCGGTATCCGTAGGACTACGTAATCGGCGGCGCAGAGGCGAACATGGCCTCGTACCAGGCCGCGATCTGGGCGCGCGACGAGAAGCCGAGCTTGCCGAGGATGCGCTGCACGTGGGTGTCGACGGTCCGCACCGAGAGCACGAGTTCTGCGGCGATGTCCCGGTTGCTCATCCCGCGGTGGATGCGCATCGCCACTTCGCGCTCCCGCGCGCTGAGGCCGCCCGCGACCGTCGTCTTCGGTTCGAGCGCGAACGCGGACACCTCGTCGGGGTCGAGGTGTCCGCCCGCATCGGCGAGCTTGTCGTGGCGCTGGCGACCGAGCCGCTGCCGGAGCTCGGCGACGCACCGATCGTGATGCGCTGCGAGCTGCGGTCCGTGGACGGTGATCGCCGACCCGATGAGCCGCCAGCGGGCATCGGTCGCTCCCAGGAGGATCGCCGCGCGATCCGCCAGGCCGCGCTCTGCGGCGACCCAGCTGAGCACTTCGAGCATGAGGCACTCGCCTACGGGGTCATCGAAGCCGCGATCCGTCACGAGGGCTTCCCGCGCGAACCGCTCGGCGGCATCCAGATCACGCTCGACGAACGCGGCGAGCCCGAGCGACCACAGCGCGTGCGCGCGCATCCAGCTCTCGCCCACGGACTCGGCATACGAGAGCGCGTCCCTGGCGGCACGGTCCGCCCCGGGCTCGCGGAGATGGCTGAGCGCCGTGGTCAGCTGGAACTGGGCGAGGAGCGCCTCTTCGGGATGATCGCACTCCCGAGCGGCACGGATGGATGCCTCGAACTCGCCCACGGCATCCTGCGGCCGACCGGAGAACATCGCATGCGTCCCGCGCCAGCGGTGGATCTCGACGCGCATCGTGGCGGCTCGGTCCGCCGTGAACGAGGCGCCCGGCAACTGGCCGTCCGCCTCGTCGAGTCGCGCCGCCGCTTCGTCGAGATCGCCCTGCAGCAGGCACAGCCAGGCCGCGTTGATGAGAGCGGGAACGCGGTGCGCCGCCGAGCCTCCCGGCAGGGTGAGTACGCGCGTCGCCCAGCCGCGTCCCTCGGGGAGGAACCTGCCGACCGCCCAGTGGTAGCGCAGGTCGGAGAACAGGGCGAGGGCGGCGTCGGTGTCGATCGCGGCGGCCATGGTGAGAGCCGACTGCAGCTCGGCCCGGTCCGCGCGCAGTTGCGCGAGGACGGCGGTCTGGCGTGGCCCGTACCAATCGACGCGGGAACTCGCGGCGAGGGCGGCGAAGTGGTCGAGGTGACGGCGGGTCAGCGAGGGCGACCGCCCCTCCTCCTCGGCGCGCTCCCTCCCGTAGCCGCGGATCGTCTCGAGCATCCGGAACCGACCGGTCTCGTGATCCGCCTCGACGACGGACTGCGCGACGAGGTCGTCGAGGGGATCGACGATGGCGTCGACGGTGTAACCGCCGACTGCGGCAGCGGCCCCGAGATCGAACGTGCCGGAGAACACCGCGAGCCCGCACCAGAGCTCGCGCTGTTCGGGCGAGCACAGCTCGTAGCTCCAGTCGACCACCGCACGGAGGGTGCGCTGGCGCCCGACGGTGCTGCGGGAGCCGCCGCGCAGGAGGGTGAACCGGGAGGACAGCCCGCTCGCGAGCTCCGCGATCGAGAGCGTCCGCAGCCGTGTCGCCGCGAGCTCGATCGCGAGCGGCAGCCCGTCGAGGGATCGGCACAGGTCGGCCGCGGCTTCCGCGTCCGCCACCCCGAGTTCGAAGGCGGCGTCGGCGGCACGCGCTCGGGCGACGAGGAGCGACACCGCCTCGGACCGCCCGTCCGAGGGGGCCACCATCGACAGCGGAGGCACCGGGTAGACCAGTTCGCCGTCGAGCTCGAGTGGGCGACGGCTCGTAGCGAGCACCGTGAGCCGGGGGAGAGCGAGCAGCAGTTCGTCGATGAACGACGCGGCGGCATCGATGATCTGCTCGCAGTTGTCGACGACGAGGATCGCGGGCGTGCTGCGGAGCGCGTCGACGATGACTTCGAGCGGATCGCGCGCCGACTGGTCGGCGAGTGGAAGGGCGCGCACCACCGCGAGGGGAAGACGCAGCGGGTCCTGCACGGACTCGAGTGGGACGAACCAGCAGTCGATGCCCTCGCGCTCCGCATAGCTGTTCGCCACGCGCATCGCGAGCCGAGTCTTGCCGGTACCGCCGACGCCCGTCAGCGTGACCAGAGAAGACTCATCGAGGAGAGATTCGAGAGCCTCCAGCTCGCGATGGCGACCGACGAACGCGCTTCGCGGCTCTCTGATCATCACGACTCCAGGCGTCCTCGCCCGCCACGGGCGCAGGTGCACTCGGGCGGGTCGATTATCGCAGTGTTCCCGGGGCCCGTTCCGGGTATCAGACGACCGTCGCCGTCCGGCGAACCTCGACGGCGGAGCGAATGACACACGCAAGTCCATAGGACGTTCGGCCCGCCCCCGTCACGTGTCACGTTGTCGACTGGATCGAGACGGACCGACGATCTGCGGCGATCTCGGGCAGACGGCGGATAGCGGGGGGGAACGGAACATGACTCATACGGTTGACCGCACGAACGTCGAACATCGTGGCCGCGTCCATCTGCGCATCGGGTTGCTGCGGTCGCTCGTGTTCTGGGCGCTGGTCGTCGTCACCGGGTTCAACGCGCTCTCGGCGCTCGCCGGGGGGATCGCGGTCTTCGTCACGGACGGGCTGGGAATGCCCATGTCGTTCCTCGCGTCCGGGCCGTTCACGTCATTCACATGGCCGGCGGTGATCCTCGCGGTGGTCGTCGGCGGCAGCCAGGTTCTCGCTGGCGGGCTGCTGCTCGCTCGCCGAGAAGCGTCCCTGCTGTGGACTGCGGTCGCCGGATTCGTCATGCTCATCTGGATCTTCGTGGAGACCATCATGATCGGCGGGGGCTCGTTCCTGCAGGTCCTCTACTTCGCGACGGGAGGGGTCCAGATCATCCTCGTCCTGGCCCTGCTCGGCGTCGTCGCGTGGCTGCCCCGTCAGCCGTTGCGGGCCGCCCCGACCGTACCGTGACATGGTCTCTCCCCACGATCCGATGGTGCCGCCCGCCGGCATGTCAGTGGCGGGTGTGGCAGCCGAGAGCTCGATGAGCCCCAGCGGGCGGCTGCTCACCGTCGCGCTCACGATGCGGCTGGTCCTGTTCGCGGTCTTTCAAGCGATCGTCGCCGTGGTTCTGTTCGCCGGTGGTGTTCCCGAGCCGTGGTCGGCGTCGGCGGCTTGGTGGCCGCTCACCGCAACGGCGACGAGTGTGGTGACGTTCGTCTTCCTGCGGTGGCGGGCCAGGGTGGAGGGCTTCTCGCTGACCGCGTTCTATCGACCGGTGCGCCCAGGGGTTGCGAGAGACGTCCTGCTCGCCCTCGCCGTCGCGTTCGTCGGAGGAGGCATCGCCGTCGGTGCCAGCATCCTTCTGGCACCGATCTTCTTCACCGAGCCGACCACCGCGAATGCGCTCCTGATCCAGCCGTTGCCCACGTGGGCGGCGGTGCTGGCGGTCGCCTTGTTCCCGGTGTCGGTCGCCCTCACCGAACTCCCGCTCTACTTCGGATATGTCCAGCGCAGGCTCGGTGCGCGGACGGGCTCGGCCGCGGCAGCCGTCCTCATCCCGGCGGTGTTCCTCTCCCTCCAGCACGCCACGCTGCCGCTGATCTTCGACCTGTCGTTCATCGGATGGCGGGCATCGATGTTCCTCGGGTTCGCGTTGGTGCTGGCGTGGTCGCTCTGGAAACGACCCCGCCTGATGCCGTACCTGATCGTCGTGCACTTCCTCCTCGACCTGCAGGCGGCCATCTCCATCCTGCAGATCTCCGGATGACGCGCTGACGGCGAGAGAAGATCCGCACCTTCGGGCGGCTGCGCCGCGCCTGGCGGACGGCGGCTCACGGCATCCGGATCGACTCCGTCAGCACGCGTCCATCGGCGCCGGACGGTCCATCGAACCCGAGCAGCGCGGCGATCGTCGGAGCGATGTCGATGTGACGCGGGTCGTGGGGCGCGGCGTGAGGACGCACACCCGCTCCCGCCAGCACCAGCGGCACCTCCATGACGCGCGTCATGCCGTGGACGCCGGCGGGATCAGCGGGCGCCGCGCCGAGGCTCCATCCCTCCGCCGGCTCGATGATGAGCTCGCCGTAGTTCGGGGACATGTGCATGGCCTGCTGCTCCTGCTTGTCGTAGACGGCAGCGACGTGGGGAAGCGCGGTGACCGCGGCCTCGATCGCCCCGGCAGCCGCGGGGTCGTCCGCGGCGTCGCCCACGAGGTGCAGCGAGCCGACGCCGCCGACGACGATGACCGCGTCCGTTCCGGGCTGCGGTGACTGCCCGGCAGAGAGCATCTCGGCGTCGTATCCCGCCGCGGAGATCGCCGCGAGCAGCTCGTCGCGCATGCCATCGGTGAACGTCTCCATACCGTGGTCTCCGGTCACCACGAACGCGCTGCGACCGTAGATGCCGGCGTCCTTCGTCGCCTGCACCAGCCGCCCGATCTGCACGTCGATGTCGGCCAGGGCGGCCGCCATCCCCTCGGCCTGATCGCCCTCGGCATGCCCGAGCGCGTCCAGCCGATCGCAGTAGACCGCGATCAGGTCGGGCACGCCCGGCGTCTGCACCGCCGTGCCGCCGCTCATCACCGGCTGACCGCTGATGACGGCGACCGCGTCGTCGGTGCGACGGGCGCAGTCCCCGCCCGGCTGCGTGTAGAGGCCCTCGGGGTCGCCGAAGGTGACCCCGTAGTTCTGCACGATGAACCACTGGGCCGACATCACGGTGCCGCCCTGGTCACGGATCGCCTGGGCGATGGTGGGGACGGCGAGATCGCGCTGCTGACCGCGCGCTGTCCCTGTCGACGCGTCGAACCAGTAGGCGGTGTTGCGGTGCGTCTCGGGCCACGCGCCTGTCGCCACCGACGACCACGACGGATTCGTGATGGAGCTCATGACGCCCGTTGAGACGCTCAGGCTTCCCCGCCCTGCCAGTGCGCTCAGGTTCGGAAGCTCGGCGTCGTCGAGATAGTCGATGTCGAAGCCGTCCAGGGCGATGAACACGACGTGCTCGGCCGGGACGGAGGCGCCGGGTCTGTCACCCGCCTCGGCTCCCGGAGCCGGGTGCCCGGCCGCGGCGGCGGGCGCGGCGACGCCGAGCGTCACGGCGACGAGGCCGGCGGCGGCAAGGGCGGACAGGCGGCGGATCTGCTTCGAAGGTCGCATCGTCAACTCTCTCTCACGGTTCACACGGGTGCACCGGGGGCCTTGCCCCGGCCCTCCCGACGCTGGCCGCGCTGTCGGATGCGAGCAACACTTCGGCGATGTCGTGCAAGGAATCGGCCATCGGGTCAGCGCACGTGCGTGATTCCGCAAGGTGGTGGCGGCAGAGGCCGACGCGACGCGGCGCCGTCGCACGGTCCGCATCGCCGGTTTCTTGCGCCACCGTGCCCGCGGATGTCGATCCCTCGCATTTCGCGCGACGGCGCTCGGTGCCGTCGGCCGCCGGCCGGTTGGGTACTGGTCAGGACGCCCGACGACCGGAGGAGCGAGGATGACGGACCAGACGAACAGCAGCGGGCACGGCGAGACGGCTCTCAGCCGGCGCGGATTCCTCGGGCTCTCGGCGATCGGGCTCGGGGTCGGGCTGGGCGGCGCGGCCTGGGGGCCGTGGCCGGGTGCCGCGGTGGGGGCGCCACGCGCGGCGGATGCGGGCGAGCTCCGCTTCGTCGTGCTCACCGACACCCATGCGAACGACGAGGAGATCGTGCGGCTGGACAACCTGCGGCGGGTCTTCGCCGCCGTCGAGGCCGAGCAGCCCCAGTTCGTGCTGCACTGCGGCGACATCACGGACTACGGCAGCGACGCCGAGTTCGCCGCCTATCGCGACGCCATTCCGCCGGGTCTGTGGGACCGGCTGCGTCACGCGCCGGGCAACCATGAGATCCGCTGGGATACGAGCGCCCGCGAGCGCTTCCAGCGGTGGTTCGGTCCGACCAGCTACAGTTTCGATGCCGGCGGTGTGCACTTCGTCGCCCTGGATCCGACGCAGGCGCTGCAGGAGCCCGGACTGTTCGGCGATGATCTCGCTGCCTTGCGGGATGATCTGAGCGCCGCTCGCGGCATCCCTTCCGTGATGTTCCTGCACTACCCGATCGCCGGCCGCAACTACTTCGTGAACGACACCGACGAGCTGCTGCGCACCATCGCGCCGTTCGATGTGCGCGGCATCTTCGCGGGGCACATCCATCGCAGCGAGATCGACCGATTCAACGGGCTCACGCAGGTCGCCTCGGTGGCCACGCGCAGCGGACCCTTCTACCTGCGCGTAACGGCGCGCGATTCGCCGCAGGGCCGGGTGCTGGCCGTCGAGCAGGTGTCGCTGGGCGCGACGGATGCCGACGCCCCGACGGTCGCCCCGCTCACCGAGATCCCGCTCGAGGCGCCGCCCGGCGGTGCGGAGCCGATCCGCTCCGGAGTGCGTGTGCGCGAGGGCGCGATCGACCTCACGGCCGTCGCCGGGCGTGACGCGGTCGCCGTCGACGTGCGCGTGCACCCTCAGTCCGTCTTCGGCACCGTCGACGACGGGGTGTGGACCGCGCTCGCGGCGCGAGGCTCGTCGTGGCACGGGTCGCTGGATGCGAGCATGCTGGCTCCGGGCGCACATCGCGTGCAGCTGCGCGCCACAGACGGCGCAGGGGTGCGCCGCCACGACACCGTCCAGGTCGCCATCGATCGGCCCAGCGGTGCCCGAGCGGCCTGGGAGCTCGCCGTCGGCGGACAGCTCCAGGGTGCGCTTGCGGCCTTCGGCGGAACGGTCGTCGCCGGGTCGACCTCCGGACGGGTCGTGGCTGTGGACGTGGCCGGAGCTTCTGCGCACCGACGACGCTGGACGCGCGACCTCGGACCGATGCATCGGGGTGCGGCGTTCACGACCGACGGCAGCCTCGTCTGCCTGCCCGGCGCCGACCACCGACTCACGGCCCTGGATGCACGGACCGGCGCCGTCCAGTGGGCGAGCACCTTCGACAAGCCCGTGATGTCCACGCCGGCCGTGGTGCGGTCCACCGCTTCCAGTGCCGATCGCGTCCTCGTCGCAGCCGAGGACCGGCTGCGGTGCCTCGATGTGACAGGGGCGACGCTGTGGGAAGCGGACGTGCCGGTGCGCACGGCGGGGCGGGCCGCGTCGGATGGAGTGCGGGTGTTCGTCGGCGCGGGCGACGGGCGCGGGTACGCGTACGACCTCGCGACGGGAGCGCAGCTGTGGTCGTTCCTCACCAATGAACGGCCCGACGCCTATCGTCAGCTCATCTACGGGCCGTGGGACGACTGGGTGGAGGTGCTGCCGGGAGGTGCGGTGCTCTTCAGCACGGTCACCGACGCCATCGCGGTCGACCCCGCGACCGGGGCGGAGTTGTGGCGGGTGCCGGGTAGCCACATGTTCGCGCCGGCCCTGACGCTCGGCGACGGCAGCCTCCTGCTCACCACCGAGTGGGGTGTGGTGTCGGTCGTCGATCCCGCGTCGGGCGGCACGCGGTGGAGCGCTCAGGCGGTGCCGAGGGTGGTCAACGCCGGGCCGGTCATCGATCCCCGCACCGGCACGGTGTGGCTCGTCTCGGTCGGCGGGCTGCTGGCTGCGATCGACCCCGTGAAGAACGCCTCGGTGGTAGATCGGCAGCTGTTCACTGCGAACACCTTCTCGACCCCGGTCATCGTCGGCGGACAGCTCGTGGTCGCGGCGCAGGATGGGGTGCTGCGCGGGCTGACGATCTGAGGTCGTCCCGGCCGGCCACCGCTGGACGCTGTCACGCGGCGGTCACCGGGCGGATGCGAGCTCCCGCGCGCGCCCGGCCCGCTTCAGCGAGTGCAGTGCCACCGCGACATCGGCGTGCTGGAGCCCGGGCAGGCCGCCGATCGTGTCGGAGATGAAGCCGTACAGGGCCGCGTCCGACGCGATGGCGACCTCGCCGCACAGGTTCCGATCACCGGTGGTCGCGGCGATCATGAGCGTGGCAGGATGCTCCGCCAGCAGCTCGCCCGCTCGGCTCAGCTGCGTCGGGTTCACGCTCAGGGCGACGAACGCGTTCACCGGCAGCCCGATGCGCTCGGGCTCGACGACGGCCCGCATCCGCAGCGCGCCCGAGGCCATCATCGACTCGGCCCGCCGTCGCACCGTCACCGGGCTCGCCTCGCACACCTCACCGAGCCGCTGCCATCCCACCCGGCCGTCCTCCGACAACGCGGCCGCGATGCGTTCGTCGAGGGCGTCCGTCTTGACGCGTCGATCCGGAAGGGGATCGGTCCACGGGTCGAGGCGCTGAGATCGCAGCTGCTGAACGATGTCGGCGGGCAGCAGCTCCGGCAGCCAGCTGTGCGGGGTCGCGAACCGCCGGATGACCTGATTGCTCCACACGGCCATCACGCCGTCGAGCGCCGGGAGCTGCTCGAGGGTGAGCGCCAGGAGGTGATCGTTGGAGGTGTAGCTGATCTCGGCGATGCAGTCCACGCTGCCGGTGACGAGCTTCACGGACCCGCACTCCGGCCACGTCGCGAGGCGCTGCGCGGAGCGGTGCGCCGACCCCGGGCGGCAGCGCAGCCGCACGAACAATGAGCGCGACCGCCCCGTCGCCTCGCCGTCGAGCACACCGGTGACGCGCACGGTGCCATCCCGCACGAGACGGGCTACGCGTCGGGACACCGTGGCCTCGGAGGTGAAGACGGCCTCGCTGATCTGCGCATTGCTCGCGCGAGGGCAGGCGAGGAGCGCGCCGGTGATGCGTCGGTCGAGATCGTCCACGATGTGCACCTTACGTTTCAGAGGTAGCGTCTGTAGGGGTGCTTTCTTGCATTCTGTCACTGCATCTCATCGACATTGCTCGTTCGGCGGAAAGATCGCACCATCGGCGCAGCATGGACACGGCGCCTCGCCCCATTCCGGCGCTCGTCGCCAAGACAAGAGGAGTGATGCACATGACCCGGATCCGAGCACAACGGCTCGCAGCTCCGCTCGCGGTGGTGGCAGCGTTCGGCCTCCTGGCCGGCTGCTCCGCCGGCACAGATGACACCGGCTCCGAGGGGGACGGCGGCAGCGTGGTCTTCTGGACGCCCCAGGCGACCCCCGAGCGCCTCGCCGCTCAGGAGGCGGTCGCCGCCGCATTCACGGAGGAGACCGGAATCGAGGTCGAGGTCGTGCCCATGGCCGCCGCCGATCAGGACCAGGCGCTCGTCACCGGATCGGCGACCGGTGACGTCCCCGACGTCATCCTGCATTCGTCGAGCCAGACCGGCGCGTGGACGTCGCAGGGTCTGCTGGATGCGGAGGCGGCCGCCGCCACGGTCGACGCGCTCGGCGTGGAGACTTTCAACGAGCACGCGATCGAGGCCGTGACGATCGACGATCAGATCGCCGCCGTCCCCAGCGACGGCTGGACGCACCTCATCGCCTACCGCAGCGACCTGCTGGAGCAGGCGGGCGTCGATGTCCCGACGAATGTCGAGGAGCTCGCGGATGCCGCGACCGCCGTCAAGGAGAATCTCGGGATCACCGGCCTCGCGTTCGGCACGCAGGCCGGCACCGCCTCGGCGACCGAGGGCATCCAGTCGATCTTCCAGAGCGCCGGGTGCGAGCTGGTCGTCGACGGCGAGGTGACGATCGACTCGGATGCGTGCACCGACGCGGCCGAGCAGTTCCTGAGGCTGCGTGACTCCTCGGTGGCCGGCGATTTCGATGTCACCAGCGCTCGCGCCGCGTACATGAACGGCGATGCCGCGATGCTGCTGTTCTCCACGCACATCCTGGACGAGCTGGCGGGCCTCGACGAGGCGACGCCGGCGACGTGCCCGGAGTGCGCGGATCAGCCGACGTTCCTCGCCGACAACACCGAGTTCGTGACCGTGCTCGGTGAGGACGACCCGGCGCAGTACGGTGCCATCCTTGGCTACGGGATCCCCGCGGGTGCCGATACCGACGCCGCGCAGCAGTACATCGAGTACGTGATGAGCACCGGCTACGTCGACACGCTCGCCGTCGCGACGGAAGGCCGCATCCCGCTGCGCAACGGCTCCGCAGACGACCCGACGGAGTTCATCGAGGCGTGGGGCGGACTGGGCATCGGCCCGGGGCAGGAGATGACATCCGTCGAGCTGTACGGTGAGGAGTTCGTGGGCGAGATCCGCGACGGCATCAATTCCGTCTACCTGTGGGGCATGGGAACGCCTGACGCGACCCTCGCCGGCCTGGTGTCCAGCCAGGGCGTGCTGTCCGGACAGATCGAGCAGCTCTACAACGGGGTGCCCGCCGCCGAGGTGACAGCAGCCATGAAGGCGGCCGTCGAGGAGGTACAGGCGGGCTTGTGAGTACCGGAGCCATCCGCCACCGCTGGGGGCGGCCACGCAGCCGCTCCCAGCGGGACAACCGCAACGGCCTGCTCCTGACCGCTCCGACCTTCGTCGTCATCCTCCTCGCTTCGATCCTGCCGCTGGCGCTGGTCGTGGTCTTCGCCTTCAGCGAGATCCGCCTCGTCGACATCCCGAAGCTGGGCACGGAGCCGATCGAATGGTCTCTCGAGAACTTCCAGCGTGCGCTGGGCAATCCGGCCTTCTGGCGGGCGCTGGGAACGACGGTGCTCTACGCCTCGCTCACCATGATCGGGTCGGTGGGGCTGGGCCTCGTGCTGGCACTGGCGCTGCGGCGGCCGTTCCGCGGTCGCGGGCTGGTGCGGGCGCTCGTGCTCGTGCCCTACGTCCTGCCCGTGATCGCCGCGGTCACGATCTGGCAGACGATGCTCAACCCGCAGTACGGCGTGGTCAACGCATTCGGCCGCGAGGTCCTCGGGTGGGAGAGTTCCATCGGGTTCCTGAACACCTCCACGACCGAGATATGGGGCATCCCGATCCCGTTGTCGCTCCTGGTGGTCGTGGCGTTCGAGATCTGGACCTCCGCCCCGCTGTCCTTCCTGTTCATCACGGCACGGCTGCAGGGCGTCTCGCCCAGTATCGAGGAGGCCGCGGCGCTGGACGGGGCGAACGGATTCCAGATCACCGGTCGCATCGTGTTGCCGCAGCTGAAGGGGGTCATCCTGCTGCTCTGCCTGCTCCGGTTCATCTGGACCTTTCAGAGCTTCAGCGAGATCTACCTCCTCACCGAAGGTGCGGGCGGCACGCAGGTCATGGCGCTCAAGGTCTACACCGAGCTCGTCACCCGAGCCGACATCGGCAGCGCAGCCGCGTACGGCCTGCTGATGTCGGTCGTGCTCATCTCGTTGCTGGCCGTCTACGTGGCGCTCTCGCGCAGAAAGGTCGACCTCGAATGACCCGCCGCCGATCCCCGATGGCGCCGCATCCCCTGGCCAATGCAGGTCGCGTCGCGATCATCGCGCTCGCTCTGATCTTCGCGCTCGGTCCCGTCCTGTACGGCGTCGTGCTGTCGGTGCGCCCCTTCTCGTCGATCGTCCAGGCGCCGCTGGACCTGATCCCGACGCTGGACGAGCTCGACTTCTCGGGGTACACGACCGCGATGCTCGATCCGGCCCAGGGCGGCTTCGGGCTCGGGCGATTCGTGATCAACTCGCTCCTGGTCGCCGCGGGCACCGTCGTGCTGGCGATCCTGGTGTCGATCCTCGGCGCATACGCCGCAGCGCGGCTGCGCTATCGCGGTCGCGGCGCCGTGAACGGGATCATCCTCGGCGTCTACCTCTTCCCGGGGATCGTCCTGTCGGTGCCGCTGTTCGTCCTCCTCGCGAAGGCGGGACTGACCGGTTCGCTCATCGGGCTGTTCCTCGTCTACGTCGCCGCCACCGTCCCGGTGGCGATCTACATGCTGCGCAACTACTTCCAGGCCCTGCCCGAGAGCGTCGAGGAAGCGGCGATCGTCGACGGCGCCTCGCTGCCGCAGATGCTCCGCAGCGTCGTGCTCCCGATCGCGCTGCCGGGCGTGGTGGCGACCGCCATCTACGTGTTCATGATCGCGTGGAACGAGTACTTCTACGCGCTGCTGTTCCTGGTCCAGGACCGTGACCTCTGGACGGCGCCCCTGGGCATCTCGCAGCTGGCCGATTTCAACGTGCCGGTGACGGTGCTGCTGGCCGGCTCCCTCGCCGTCACCGCCCCGGTCATCGTGCTGTTCTTCGTCGCCCAGCGCTATCTGGTCGAGGGCCTGACGGCGGGAGCGGAGAAATGACGCGGGCCCAGCGCATCGTGGTGATCGGCGCGGGAGGGCGAGGTCGTGACGCCTACGGGCGGTGGATCGTCGAGCACCCGGAGCGGGCGCACCTGATCGCCGTGTCCGACGTGTCCGCCCCCCGCAGGGAGGCGCTCGCTGCGGAGGCCGGCGGCGCGGCCCAGTACGGCGACTGGCGGGACGTCGTGGCCGACCTGCACGCGCTCCGTGCCGACGGCGTGGTCATCGCCGTCCCGGATGCCCTGCACGTCGACGTCGCCATCGCGGTGGCGGATGCGGGCGTGCCGTTCCTGCTCGAGAAGCCGGCGGCACCGAGCCTGCCCGAGCTCGAGCGGCTGGCCCGGCACGCCGCCGCGGCGTCATCGCGGCTGGCTGTCGGTCACGTGCTGCGGTTCACACCGTTCTGGCGCACCGTCAAACGCATCGTGGACTCCGGCGCGATCGGCCGGCCGATGACGCTGGAGGTGCGCGAGAACATCGGCTTCTGGCACTTCGCGCACTCGTACGTGCGCGGCAACTGGCGCAGTGCCGAGCACGCCGGCGCGATGGTGCTGACCAAGACCTCTCACGACCTCGACCTCATCCGCTGGATCGCGGGCGCTCCGCCCGAGAGCGTGTACAGCATCGGCGAGCTGTCGTGGTTCCGCGAAGAGAACGCTCCGCCCGGTGCCCCGCGCTTCTGCCTCGACGGATGCCCTGTCGCCGACAGCTGCCCGTTCTTCGCACCGCGGTACTACGTCGACGCGCTCGCCGAGGTCTCGGGGCACCCCGTCCATCTGCTCGGCGCCGACACGTCACCGTCCGGTCGCCTGGCGGCTCTGCGCACCGGCGACTACGGTCGCTGCGTGTACCGCAGCGACAACGACGTGGCCGATCACCAGCAGACGACGATGATGTTCCCCGGAGGGCTGACCGCGACGCTCACCGCGTCCGCGTTCACCGCGGAGAACACACGCAACGTCGCGATCACCGGCTCCGCGGGCCAGCTGACGGGCCACATGGAGAGCGGAGAAGTCGTCGTCGACCTGTTCTCGCCGACCGCCACACTTCCGGACGATCTTCCTCCGGCCGTGCACGAACTGCAGCTCAAGCCGCCGATGGGCCACGAACGACACACGCTGCGCGTCGTCATGCCCAATGCCGATCTCGGCGACCACGCGGGTCACGCCGGTGGTGACGCGGGGCTCATGGCGGAGTTCGTCGACGCCCTCGGCGCCGGAACCGTCGGCGAGGGCGAGCTCTCGTTCGCGACCGCGCTCGACAGCCACCTCATGGCTTTCGCCGCCGAGGAGTCCCGCCTCACGGGGCGTCCGATCGATTTCGCCGCATGGTCGTCGAGCCTCAGAATCCTTCAGAACGCAGAAGGAGACCCTTCGTCATGACCGAGCCGCACTTCGCAGCGTCCCTGCGGAGGCTGATCGAGCGAGTGGGCGGCGACGCGTCGCGCGTGCAGGTCGCGCTGCTGCCGGTGGGGGAGACGGATGCCGCGGCCGCCGCCTCCTTCGAGGCGCACGACGGCGTCCTCACCCTGCGCGGAACCGACCTCGTCGCGACGGCGAGCGCGTTCGCCCGCTATCTGCAATCGCACGGTCAGCGCATCACGTGGGAGTCTCCCGCGATCGCGCCCGCGTGGACGGTGTGGCCAGACTCGCCCGAGACGGCGCAGACGACGGGGTTCGGCATCCGCTATCACTTGAACGTCGTGACGCACGGCTACTCCACCGCGTTCTGGGACTGGCCCCGCTGGGAGCGCGAGCTGGACTGGATGGCGCTGCACGGCGTCACCCACCCGCTCGTGCTCACGGCGTACGAGGCCGTCCTCTTCGAGGCGCTGCGGCGGTCGGGGGTGGACGCCGACGAGGCGCGCGCGTGGGTCGGCGGTGCCGCATCCATCCCGTGGATGTCGATGGGGGGCATGCACCATTTCGGAGGCCCCCTGCCGGCGACGTGGGCGGAGCGCCGTGTGGAACTCGCCCGGCGCATTCTCGTCCGCATCGGTGAGCTGGGGATGACGCCCGTGCTGCCGGTCACGGGTGGGCATGTGCCGTCGTCGCTCGCCGGAGCGGATGCCGCCGAGATCCAGTGGCAGGGGTGGCGGACGCCGGTGCTCGAGCCCGGCTCCGCGGCCTACGCGCGGTTCGTGCGCACGTTCCTCGAGGCGCAGCGCGACCTGCTCGGCGACCCGGGCGCGCAGCCGTGGTTCGCCGTCGATCCGTACATCGAATCTCTGCCGCCCTCCGGCGAGCTGGACGAGCTGGCCCGGAGCGGCGCAGGGGTGCACGGGGCGCTGGCGTCGGTCCATCCTCAGGCGACGTGGCTGCTGCAGGGGTGGCCGTTCCACTACCACCGCGGATTCTGGTCGCCGGAGCGGATCGCGGCGTATTTGTCCGGCGTCCCCCGGGACCGGCTCGTGCTCATCGATCTCTGGGGCGAGCATGCCCCGATGTGGCGCGACGGCATGCACGGACGACGTTGGATCTGGACAGCCGTCCACAACTTCGGCGGGCGCTTCGCGCTCTTCGGGGATGTGCGGGGCCTGGTCGGCGACGTCGCGGAGCTGGCCGCGCTGCGGCCCGACGGACTGGAAGGCGTGGGTCTGGCTCCCGAGGCGATCGAGAACAACACGGTGTTCTACGAGGCGGCAGCCGATGCGGTCTGGCGTCCGATCGACGTCGACGAGTGGATCCCGGCGTTCGCGACGCAGCGGTACGGCGTCGACGACCCCGCGGCCCGAGAGGCCTGGCGGCTCCTCGCCGCGACGCTGTACGCTCCTGGCCGGACCCGCTCGATACCCTCGCCGGTGATCGCGCGCCCGTGGACGGAATCCGCGCCGTTCGCGACGCAGCGCCTGGCCGGTGAGGCGCTTCCCGTCGAGCCGACGCGCATGTCGGCCAACATCGATGCCGAGAACGACCCTGCCGTGCTCGGAGACCTGCCCGACATCGCGCATGCCGTGAGGCTGCTCATCAGGCTGGATGACCGCGCGGTCCACCGCGACGCACTCGAACGCGATGTCGTCGAGCTGACCGGGCACATCCTGGCGCAGCAGCTGAGACAGCACATCCGGGGCGTGCTCGCCGGGTACGCGGCCCGTGACGCTCAGGCCCTGCGCGCGCACGCCGACCGGCTGCACGGGGATCTGATCGCCCTCGACGACCTCGTCGCCACGCGCCCGGAGTCCCGCGTGTCGACCTGGATCGCCGCGGCGCGCTCGTGGGGCGACAGCTCCAGCGAAGCCGACATCATGGAGCGCGACGCACGCAGCCTGGTGTCGGTGTGGGGGCACCAGACGAGCGGCCTGCACGACTACTCCGGCCGCCACTGGTCAGGTCTCGTGCGATACCTGTATCTGCCGCGCTGGGCGGCGTGGACCGACTGGCTCGCCGACGCCGTCGAGGGCGGAACTCCGCCCGACGACACGGTGCTGCAGCGGCAGATCGTCCAGATCGAGGAGTCATGGCGCACCACGACCGGCAGCGAGGACGCGTCCTCGGCCGCCCCGCTCGCGATCGCCGCGGCGACGCTGGACCGGCTCGGCGTCTGAGCGCGGGCGCGCGGGATTCACAACGGCTGCCGGCCCGGCGTTCAGCCTGAGACGGGTCCGGTCGAGTCGCGAATGATCAGTTCCGGTGATTCCACGACGTGGGGATGCTGCTCGCCCGTACGAATGGCATGTTGCAGAACCTCGAACGCGCGACGCCCTAGTGACACGAAGTCCAAGCGTGCGGTGGTCAGCGGAGGCGCGAAGTAGCGCGCCTCGGGCATGTCGTCGATGCCGGCGAGCGAGTAGTCGTGGGGCGCGGAGAAGCCGCGCTCGCGAGCCGCCGCGGCGAACCCCAGCGCGAGCTCATCGTCTGCGGCGAAGACTGCAGTGAATGTGGTGAAGTCCACGCGTCGCCCAGCCTCGAAGCCCGCGGCGCCCGTCCAATCGCCGCCGGTCATCACGGGCAGGAGGTTCGCTCCCGCTTCCGCGACCATGTCGTAGTACGCACGTTCCCGCTCCTGTGATTCGACACTGTCCCGGGGGCCCGAGAGGAAAGCGATGCTGCGGTGGCCGAGTTGAAGCAGGTGGCCCATCACCGCGCGGCCCGCGGCGTAGGAGTCGGCTCCAACAGTGCCCGTGCTCGGCAGCGGCCGGCCGGTTATCGCGACGACGGGTACTTCGTTGCGAACACTCCGCTCGAGCACACGCTCCAGCCCTTCCACTCTCGCCGACACCACGATGCCGTCGACACGCATCGACAGGAATCGCTCCAACGCGCGGGTCGCCTCCGGAGGCTGCGGGTTGGAGGCGGTCAGGTGTGCGGTGATGAGTGTGATGTCGGCATCGTGGGCGGCGAAGCTGAGTCCCGACAGCGTCTGGGCTGCGCCGTAATTCAGAGGAGCGGACGTGAGAACTCCGACGGTGTCGGCTCGACCGATCTGCAGGCTCCGAGCGAGGCGGTTCGGCCGGTAGCCGAGGGCATCGATGGCCTTCTGGATCCGAGCGCCCGTCTCCTTACCGACGTATGAAGCGCCAGTGAGATAGCGCGACACCGTTTGTGCTGATACGCCCGCAAGGTGGCCGACGTCGGTGAGGGTCGGACGACTCGCGGGCCCAGCCCCGTTCGCTCCGTCAATAGGCATGTCATCTTCCATCGGCGTCGAGTGTCTCGATCCTAGCGGTTGTCGAGAAGTTAGCGATTCCACAAACTCCACTTCTCGCCTTTCTTGGCGAATGCGTGCTACCTGACTGAGATCGCGATGCCCGAGCGCATTGCGAAGCTGCCTCTTGACAGGCGATATGCAATCGCTAACATAGCGGTGATCCAGCGACCGCTCCGCCCTGTCAAGACACACGCGGGCGCGCATAAACGACAGCAAAGGAAGCGCAATGATGCGAACGACACGGATGTCGGCCCTCGCGGGGGTCGCGGTGATCTCCCTGAGCCTCGCCGCCTGCTCGGCTGGGGGTGAGAGCGCGGACGGTCAGGTCACCCTCACCTATTGGAAGCTTGCGGACACGAACGATGCCTCGAAGCAGGCATCGCAGGAGATCATCGACGGCTTCGAGAAGCAGCATCCCGAGATCAAGATCGATGTTCAGGAACGCGCCACCGATGCGCACAAGGAAGCGCTTCGGACATCGCTCGGCACCTCCGCCGCGCCTGACGTGTACTGGTCTTGGGCTGGCCCTGGTATCGGGGGGGAGTACGTCCAGGGCGGTGCAAGCCTCGACCTGGAGGAGTACTACGACGAGTACGACTGGGCAGAGCGATTCAGTGATGTCGGGATGGCCAGTGTCACGCAGTACGGGGGATACGACGGAGTGCCGAACGGCCAGGCCGGTGCTGCTGTCTTCTACAACAAGGATCTGTTCGCCCAGGCGGGCATCTCCGAGACCCCGACGACATACGAAGAACTCGTCGAGGATGCCGAGAAGCTCGTGGCCGCCGGGATCACCCCGATCGAGTTCGGCGGCACGGTGAACTGGCACCTGATGCGCCTGCTCGACAACATTCTGATGACCCAGTGCGGTCCGGAGACCTTCCGCGCGCTCATCACCGCCGAGGCGGACTGGGCGGAGGAGCCCTGCGTGGACGACACCTTCGAGGAATTCCACACCTGGACCCAGGACTATCTCACTCCGGGATGGGCGAGCCTCAGCGACTCCGAGGCGAATGCGCTGTTCTTCCAGGGGGAAGCGGCGATGGTGATCGAGGGCAACTGGTTCGACAACGTGCTGCGCTCGAACGACGTCGACACGAGCACGATCGGTGTATTCCTCTTCCCCACCGGCACTGGCGAGCTGTACGGCGACACCTCGAACGTCTACATCTCGGCGACCAGCGAGCACCCCGACGAGGCTGCGCTGTTCCTCGACTACCTCACGAGCGAGGAGCCGCAGCAGATCAACCAGCGCCTGGTCGGAGCGCGGCCCATCAACGTCAACGTCGCTGTCGACGAGTCGACGCAGGACAGCCTCGACACGCAGTGGAACCCGCTGTTCGACGATGCGACCGGCCTCTACTACTTCAACGATCAGGGAATGACCCTGGCGATGACAACCGAGTACTGGCGCATTCAGAATCTCGTCGCCACGGACGAGCTGGAGCCATCGCAGGCGGGCGCCGAGCTGCAGAAGTTCATCGACAACCAGTGATGCCACCGCCGGCGGGGGCGAACCTCCCGCCGGCGCGGCCTCGTCTCGCGAGGGATCTCATGTCCGCATCATCCTCGACTCGCGTGGCTCGTTCACGGCGTCGTTCACACTTCCTGATCGCACTGCCGTTTCTGGCGCCGGCGCTGATCGCCTACGTCGTCTTCGTCATCGCGCCGATGATCGAGTCCGTCCGCCTGTCCTTCTTCGACTGGTCCGGCTTCGTCGGCGATCCTCAGGAGTTCGTCGGCCTGCGCAACTACATCAGGATCTTCACGCAGGACCCGGTGTTCTGGACGGCCTTCCGAAACACAGTCATCTGGATCGTGCTGTCGCTGATCGTTCCGATCACGATCAGTCTGCTGCTGGCACTCGCATTGAACCGGCCGCTGTTCGGACGGAACGTGTTCCGATCCGTCTTCTACATCCCGGGAGTCCTGGCGTCCATCGCCGTCGCGAACATGTGGCGCTGGATCTACAACCCCAATTACGGCATCGGGGCCAGCATCGGCAACGCCCTCGGGTTGCCGTGGCTGGCCGACATCCAGTGGCTCGGCGATCAGAACCTGGCCCTCTATTCCGTCTTCCTCGCCTCCGTGTGGCAGGGGGTCGGCACGAACATGGTGCTGTTCCTGGCCGGACTCCAATCCGTGCAGAAGGAGCAGATCGAAGCCGCACGCATCGACGGCGCCAACAGCTGGCAGGTGTTCCGCAACGTCACCCTGCCAGCGCTACGCCCCACGATCGTGATCGTCTACGTGCTCACCTTCATCGGTGCGATCAAGGTATTCGACCTGATCGTCGGAATGACCGGCGGAGGCCCGGCGCAGAAGACTCAGGTGCTCGCGCTCTGGTCATATCAGCAATCGCTCACCAACCACGAATACGGCCCCGGAAGCGCGGTAGCGACCGTCCTGCTCATCGTCACTTTGGCGGTGGTGCTTCCCTACCTGGCATGGACCGGCCGCCAGGAGGAGAAATGAACGCCGTCCTGACACCGACCACACAGCAGCGGGCGTCGCTTCGTGAACTCGAACCACGCCGCAGGCAGCAGCCGAACTACATCCGCATCGGGCTGTGGATCGCGCTGGTGATCTCCTTGCTCATCTGGATGCTGCCGCTCATCTTCATCCTGTTCACGTCGCTGAAGACGGAGGCGGACGCGATCGGCACACCCGTGTTCTCCTGGCCGGCCAATCCGGACTTCGCTAACTACGCCGAGGCATACACCGCGGGCAACCTGCTGAACGCGGGGACGAACAGCCTCATCATCGCCCTGGTCAAGGTACCGCTCGGGTTGCTGATCGCTGCGGCCGCGGCCTTCGCGATCGCGCGGATCCGCTTCAAGCGGCGTCGGTTGCTCTTGGCCGCGATGGCCATGGGTGCGATGGTGCCCATTCAGGTGGCCATCGCCCCTCTGTTCCAGATCATCAACTCGATGGGGCTGCTCAACACCCACATCGGCGTCATCCTGCCGTACATCGGATTCGGCATCCCCTACGAGATCTTCATCCTGTACGGGTTCTTCCGTCAGATTCCCGAGGAGCTGGACGAGAGCGCCCGAATGGACGGAGCATCGTACTTCCGACTGTTCTGGCAGATCATCCTGCCGCTATCGGGTCCAGCGCTGGCCGCGCTGTTCATCCTCGACTTCGTCGCCACGTGGAACGAGTACGGGATGGCGCTGGTGCTCCTTCAGAGCTCGGAATCCTGGACCGTGCCGCTGGCGATCCAAGGGTTCCAATCGCAGTACACCAGCTCCTACGGGCCGATCAACGCCTTCACGATCATGTCGGTGATACCCGTCGTGATCGTCTACCTGCTGTTCCAGCGCTACTTCGTGTCCGGCGCCTTCGCCGGATCCGTGAAGGGATGACCTCAATGAACACCACTGCTACGAACTCCGGTTACTCGGGGGAGGAGAAGCTCGGTGCCGTCCTTCGGGACAAGCGTGCGCGCGCGGTTCTTGAACGCCATATGCCGGAGTTGAAGAACATCTCCGACGCATTGGTCCTCGGCGGGCATCCGCTCGGCCTCGTTGCGCGCACATCCCCGGCGTTGGCCAGTCCCCAGGCCGTCGAGGCGCTGTTCGAGGACTTGTCCGCACTCGGGGAGCCGACCACTGACAGTGCCGAGGATGACATGGGTTCCGCACCCGTCTCCAGGTCATACGAGGCAGAGGGGACGGTCGCCACGGCGCGTGTCCGGTATCCGCAGTCAGTGTCTCGATTCGGAGTGTTCGAGATCGTGTTCGACGGTCCGCGGCACGGGAATCCTTTCATCGACGTCCAGCTCGCACTTCGGCTCGAGCGTCCGGAAGGACCCGTCGAGGTGCCCGGCTTCTATGACGGCGACGGAACCTATCGCGTGCGCTATCTGGTCGAGTCGGAGGGCGCTCATCGATTCGTGAGCGTCAGCAATGCGCCGAGCATGCACGGAGTCGAGGGGGAGTTCGAAGCTCTCGCCGATGCGGATGCCCGCGGCCCGGTACGCATTCAGGACCGCTTCCACTTCGCGTACGCGAATGGAGAGCGGTTCGTTCCGGTGGGCACGACCGCCTATGCGTGGACCCACCAAGAGGTGGGGCTCGAAGAGCAGACGCTCCGAACGCTCGCCGCGTCGCCGTTCAACAAGATCCGAATGTGCATCTTTCCGAAATCCTATGTCTTCAACGAGAACGAACCGTCGTTCTATCCTTTCTGCGGCAATCCCGACGACGGGTTCGATCTCGAGCGCTTCGACGTTCGCTACTGGCAGCATCTCGAGCAGCGCGTCCGTGATCTGAGCGAGCGGGGCATCCAGGCAGACCTGATCCTCTTCCATCCCTACGACCGGTGGGGCTTTGCGGACATGGGGGCGCTCGCCGACGATCGCTACGTGCGATACGCCGTGGCTCGTCTCGCCGCGTTCGAGAACGTCTGGTGGTCATTGGCGAACGAGTACGACCTGATGCCCTCCAAGGCCGAGGCCGACTGGGAGAGGTTCGCCTCGATCGTGAACGAGAACGATCCCACAGGTCACCTGCTGTCCATCCACAATTGCTTCGAGTTCTACGACTACGCACGCGAGTGGGTGACGCACGCCAGCATCCAGCGGCAGGACATCTACAAGACGGCGGAGATGACCGACGAGTGGCGCACGCGATGGGGAAAAGCCGTCGTCATCGACGAGTGTGCGTACGAGGGCGACATCGACCAGGGCTGGGGCAACATCACCGGCCAAGAGATGGTACGTCGATTCTGGGAGGGCGCGGTCCGCGGCGGTTATGTCGGCCACGGCGAAACGTACCTCAGGGAGAATGACGAGCTGTGGTGGTCCAAGGGTGGCGAGCTGATCGGATCCAGCCCTGCGCGAATCAGTCTGCTGCGTGAGGTCATCGAGAGCGCGCCGACGGCGATGGAGCCGATCGATCTCGAGTGGGACTGTCCCAGCGCGGGTATTCCTGGTCGGTACGTCCTCACATACTTCGGGTCTCATCAGCCCAGGTTCCGCCGCTTCCTGTGGGACCCTGCGGTCGCCTACACCGTGGACATCATCGACACCTGGAACATGACCGTCGACCGCTTGCCGGGTACGTTCAGCGGGCGCTTCACCATCGAGCTGCCCGGACGACCCTTCATCGCATTGCGGTTCCAAGCTGCGTCGAGGTGACCTCCTGCCAGCAGCAGGCTCTCAGCTCACCGAGCCCCAGGCGGCGCGACGGACTCGCGCCACACGACCTTCTGCAGGGCGTCGTCCTGCGTGGGCGGCTCAGTTCCACGGATGGCGGCGAGAAGGCGCTGCATCGAGTGGGCGCCGAGGCGCTGGCGATCCTGGAACACGGTCGTGAGCGAGGGGATGAAGTGGGCGCTCATGGTGAGATCGTCCCAGCCGGTCACGCTCACATCCCCGGGAACCGTCCACCCGCGTGTGATCGCGCCGCGGATTGCTCCGGCGGCGAGGACGTCGTTGGCTGCGATGACCGCCAGCGGAGGTGTGTCGTCGGGAAGCGCCTGAACACATTCGTTCGCCGTCGCGCCGCTCCAGTTCCCGCCGACGACCCCGAGAGATTCGACGCCGAGTCGATCGACCGTCGCGAGGTACGCGTCTCGGCGTGCCACCGCGGCCGGGTAGTCGGGCGGTCCTGCGATGTGCAGGAACCTGCGGTGCCCCATCTCCGCGAGTCTCTCCATCATCTCGGCGACGGGGCGGGCATCGCTGAACGCGCCGGTGGCGTGCATGTTCTCATCGAACTCGGAGAGCGAGAGAAGAACCGGCGCCGATTCCGTCGAGGTCTGGCGCGGCGCTCGCATCGGAGTGAACGAGAGGATGCCCTCGTATTCGCCTGACTCGACGACAGAGGCGAGGTCGTCCGCGCGCTCCTCGGGTGAGGACGACAGGCTGATCACCTCGACGACGTAGCCGGCGTCGCGGGCCGTCGACGCAGCCCCCTCGAGGACCGGGAACAGGTTCAGGCCCGAGACGGGGATGACGACCGCCAGCCGTCCTGTCCGCTGGGTCCGCATGGAACGCGCGGCCAGGTTCGGGCGGTAGTTGAGCTCCGCGGCCGCCGCGAGCACGCGCTCCCGCGTGGCGGCCGAGATGCCGCTGCGTCCCGTGAAGACGAAGGACACCGTCGACTGCGAGACGCCCGCGTGACGGGCGACATCGTGACTGGTCGGGCGTCTGCCCATGCCTTCATACCCCATCTCCGACATCCTGCCCGGAAAAAGTACTTGACCGTGCGGACGTGTCCTCCATACTATCTACTACGTCTTAGTAATACGTAGTAAAAACTTGCGAGGAAGCAATGCTCAGAATCGGAATCATCGGCACCGGCAGTATCGCGAGCGCCCACATCAGTGGGTATCTGGCGTTCCCCGGGCAGTGCGAGATCGTCGCGCTCGCCGATGTCATGCCGGGCAAGGCGGCCGCGAAAGCGGAGGTGTTCGGCCTGACGGGCGCGGTCGGCTATGACGACCCGCTGCGGATGATCGCGGAGGCACGCCTCGACCTCGTGAGCATTGCGACGCCGCCCTCGTCGCATGCGCAGCTCTCGATCGCCGCGCTGGACGGGGGCGTGAACGTCCTCGTGGAGAAGCCGATGGCCCCCTCCCTCGAGGAGTGCGATGCGATGCTCGCCGCGCAGGAGCGTTCGGGAAAGGTGCTGTCCGTCGTCGCGCAGAATCGCTTCCGCGACGACCTCGCGACCCTCAAGAGCGTCGTCGATTCGGGGCTCCTCGGCTCGATCTCTCACGTGCGCGTGGACTCCGCCTGGTGGCGCGGCCTGCCGTACTACGACCTGTGGTGGCGCGGCACGTGGGAGAAGGAAGGCGGAGGCAGCACCCTCAACCACGCCATTCACCACATCGACCTGCTCCTCTGGCTCCTGGGCAGCCCGACTGAGATCACGGCGATGCTCGCGAACGCGCAGCACGACAACAGCGAGGTCGAGGATCTCTCGGTGGCGGTGTTCCAATACGGGCGGGGCCTGGCGCAGCTGACGAGCTCGGTGGTGCATCACGGCGAAGAGCAGGAGATCGTCATCCAGGGTGAGAACGCCCGCGTCTCGCAGCCGTGGAAGGTCGTCGCCGAGCGAGCCGACGGCGGAGGATTCCCGGCGAAGGGCGGCGATCCCGAGCTCGTCGCGGCCATCGAGGCCGTCGTCGCGGAGCGCGAGCCGCTGCGCCACCGCGGACACGAGGGCCAGATCGGCGACATGCTCGCCGCCATCCGTTCCGGCCGTGCGCCGATCGCGGACGGGAGGGATGGCCGCAACGCGATCGAGGTCGTCACGGCGATCTACAAGGCGGGCATCGAGCGCACGTTCGTGTCGCTGCCTCTCAAGGCGGACGACCCCTACTACCGAGCGGGTCAGCTCGTCGCGCATGCGCCGCACTTCTCCGAGAAGCAGACCTCCCTTGTCGAGGCGGGCGCGTCATGAGCGCCTCGTCGTTTCCGGGCGGCACATCGCTGTCACACCTCGACATCTACGCGGATGCCGCCGCCGACGGCGTGTGCGGTGGAAGTCCGCACATGCACCTGGTCTCGACCGAGGCCTACGTCGTCGTCGAGGGGCGCGGCGCACTGCAGACGATCGACGGCGAGGGCTTCCACGAGACCGAGCTCGAAGCGGGATCGGTCGTGTGGTTCACGCCCGGCACGATCCACCGAGCCGTGAACCGCGGAGGGCTCAAGGTCATCGTGCTGATGAGCAACGCGGGCCTGCCCGAGGCCGGCGACGCGGTGATGACCTTCCCCGCCGACGTCGTGGCCGACCCCGACGCGTACGCGGCGGCCGCGTCGCTCGGGGAGGCGGAGAGTCGTGCGGAGCGCGCACCACGACGTCGCGATCTCGCGGTGGCGGGGTTCGGGGCCCTGCGCGACGCTGTCACCGCCGGTGATCGCGGGCCACTCGAGGACTTCTACGCGGCGGCCGGCGCACTCGTCGCGCGCCGCGCCTCCGCGTGGGGGCGGCTCGTGCGCGAGCGTCCGCTCGCCCAGGCCGAGCGGTCGTTCGCGCTCACGGAGGCGATCGCGCGCGGCGATGTCGCACACCTGCGCGATGCGCGGGTTCACGAGGCGCCTGCCCCCGCCGCCGACCGCGGCTACGGCATGTGCGGCCGTATCCGCGCCTACGACGTCACCGATCTTCAGGAGAGTCCCCGATGAACCACCCGTACACGTTCGATCCCCTCCCGCAGCCGGTCGTCGCGCCCGGTGAGTTCGTCTTCGCGGCCGTCGGCCTCGACCATGGGCACATCTTCGGCATGACCGACGGCCTCATCGCCGCCGGGGCGGTGGTGAAGTGGGTGTTCGATGAAGACGCAGACCGGGTCGCGAGGTTCACCGAGCGGTACCCGACTGCCCGCGTCGCATCGTCGGAGCAGGAGGTGCTCGATGATCCCGAGGTTCGCCTCATCGCGACAGCGGCCATCGCCTCGGAGCGTGCGCCGATCGGACTTCGCGCGATCGAGGCGGGCAAGGACGCCTTCGTCGACAAGGCGCCGCTGACCACGTTCGCTCAGCTCGAGGCCGTCCGTGAGGCCACGGCGCGCACCGGTCGCAAGTACGCGGTCTACTACGGCGAGCGCGTGCACTCCGAGGCTGCGATCCTCGCCGGCCAGCTCGTCGAGCGGGGCGCGATCGGCACGGTCCTGCAGGTCGTGTGCTTCGGCCCGCACCGCATCGGCGGTGGTCGGCCGGACTGGTTCTACGATCCCGAGCAGTACGGCGGCATCCTCTGCGACATCGGCAGCCACAACTTCGAGCAGATGCTCTTCTACACCGGCGCGACCGACGGACGCGTGTCGACCTCGACGGTCGCGAACTACGCCCACTCCGACACCCCGGGGCTGCAGGACTTCGGCGATGCGCACGTCGTGCTCGACAACGGCACGACCGGCTACGTCCGCGTCGACTGGTTCACCCCCGACGGTCTGGGCGTGTTCGGCGACGGGCGCACGCTGCTGCTGGGGACCGACGGCTACATCGAGCTGCGCAAGTACATCGACATCACGACCGACAACGGCGGCGGCCAGGTCATCCTCGTCAACCAGGAAGGCCAGTACCGCTTCAATGCGAACGGCATGACCGGATTCCCCTACTTCGGGCAGCTCATCCGCGACTGCATCGACCGGACCGAGACCGCCATGACCCAGGCCCACGCACTCAAGGCCGCAGAGCTCAGCCTCCAGGCGCAGGGCGAAGCGCTCGTGCTCGCCCCGTAACAGTCCATTTGAACCACGACGATGTGGAGTTCTCATGACACAGTCCCTTGACCGACCCCTGTCGCTGGTGGGCGATCCGCCGCCGGCCAACGAGACACGGGTGATCACGACCGCACCGGCGAAGCGACGGCGCTTCCGAGGGGACCCCACGCCTCGCGCGAAGCAGTCCTGGCGTCGTGCTCTCGCCCGCGACTGGCGGCTCTACACCTTCCTCATCGCACCGCTGATCTTCCTGCTGGTCTTCAAATACGTCCCGATGCTGGGCAACATCATCGCCTTCCGTCGATTCCGGCCCGGAGGGTCGATCTTCGGAGACGAATGGGTGGGGTTCTATTACTTCGAGACGTTCATCTCGAACCAGCAGTTCTGGACGGTGTTCTGGAACACCGTGATCCTCGGAGCGCTCACGCTGCTGATCACGTTCCCGCTGCCGATCATCCTGGCTCTCATGCTCAACGAGCTGCGGTCGCGGCGCTTCAAGCGCATCGCGCAGACGATCTCCTACCTGCCGCACTTCATGTCGGTCGTCATCGTCGCGGGGCTCGTGCTCCAGCTGACGGCACTCAACGGAACCGTGAACCAAGTGGTCGAGGCCCTCGGCGCCGACCCCGTGCCGTTCATGCAGAGGCCCGAGTGGTTCCGTGCGATCTACGTGTCCTCCGAGGTCTGGCAGACCGTCGGCTGGGGCACGATCCTCTACCTCGCGGCGCTCACGACGATCGACGACCAGCTCTACGAGGCGGCGCGGATCGACGGCGCCAACCGGTGGCAGCAGACCTGGCACATCACGCTGCCCGGCATCCAGCCGACGATGATGGTGCTCCTCATCCTGAACATCGGCACGTTCATGTCCGTCGGATTCGAGAAGGTGCTGTTGCTGCAGAACCCGCTCATCTACTCCACGGCAGACGTCATCGCGACCTACCTGTACCGCGTCGGCATCCAGTCGGCCCAGTTCTCCTACGGCACCGCCATCGGGCTCTTCGAGGCTCTCATCGGCCTGGTGCTCGTGCTCGGCGCGAACGCCCTCTCCCGTCGAATGGTTGGAACCTCGCTATGGTGACCGAATCCCTGCCCCAGAAGCCGGACATCGCCCATGTCCGAAAGGAGACCGGAGTCATCCGGGACTCGCGCGGGACCCAGGTGTTCCGTGCCGTCAACGTGATCTGCCTGCTGCTGGTCTGCGCCGTCACGCTGTACCCGTTCGTCAACCTGATCGCGAAGGCGTTCTCTTCCGAGGGCTACATCGCCGCCGGTGAGGTCAACCTCATCCCGCGCGGGTTCAACCTCGACACCTTCCGCGTCGTGCTGAGCGATCAGCTGTTCTGGACGAACTACGCGAACACGTTCCTCTACACGATCGTCGGGACGATCATCGCCATGGCGATGACGACGACGTATGCGTACGCGCTCAGCAAGCCGTATCTCAAGGGGCGCGCATTCTTCATCGGCATCGCCGTCTTCACGATGTTCTTCGGCGGCGGGCTGATCCCGAACTACATCCTCATCGCCAACTACCTCGGCTGGCGCAACAGCATCTGGGCCATCGTCGTGCCGGGTGCCCTGAGCGTCTTCAACCTGCTCGTCATGAAGTCGTTCTTCGAGAACTTTCCGACGGATCTCGAAGAGGCGGCAGCGATCGACGGGCTGTCGACGTACGGCATCTTCTTCCGCATCGTGCTGCCGCTGTCCAAGGCGGTCATCGCGACGATGACCCTCTTCTATGCGGTGAGCCTCTGGAACTCGTGGTTCAGCGCGTTCCTCTTCATGGACGACAAGACGCAGTTCCCCGTGACGGTCTACCTGCGCAACCTCATCGCCGCGGCGACGGGAACGCAGGAGGCGACCGGCGGCGAAGCCGTCCAGATCGCGTCCAACATCCAGGCCGTGACGATGCTGCTCACGGTGCTTCCGATCATCTGCCTCTACCCCTTCATCCAGCGCTACTTCGTCTCGGGCGTGATGCTCGGGTCCGTCAAGGGCTGATGATGCGCCGCTCTCGTATCCCATCCCCGCCGAACGAAGACGTTCAAGAACAGGAGACAATCATGACCATCACCCGCAAGGCACTCGCGGGCTTCGCAGGCCTCGCCGTCTGCGCGGTCGCGCTCGCCGCGTGCTCGAACAGCCCGACCGACGAGGCCGTCGCGAATGACGGCGGAGCAACCATCGACGAGGCCCACTCTGTGGGGGCCATGGAGGACTTCGGCGTCGACGTCACCTTCCAGGCGACCGAGCCCGTCGATTTCTCGCTCATGTACCGCGACCATCCGAACTATCCGGTCAAGGACGACTGGTCGGTCTTCCAGCACCTCGCGGAGGACCAGAACGTCACCTTCTCGCGCACCGACATCCCGATGGCCGACTACGACCAGAAGAAGGCCCTGCTCATCGGCAGCGGCGAGGCGACCGACATCATCTCGTCGAGCTATGCGGGCAGCGAGACCCAGTTCGTGTCGGGCGGCGCGCTTCTGCCCATCTCGGACTACTTCGACTACCTCCCGAACTTCTCGCAGAAGATCGAGGACTGGGGGCTCGAGGAAGATCTCGACAACCGCCGACAGGCGGACGGGAAGATCTACCACCTCCCGGGCCTGCGCGAGGCGCCGGACGTGCAGTACTCCGTCGTGATCCGCGAGGACCTGTGGGAGAAGGCGGGGATCACCGAGGACCCGGCGACGTGGGACGACTATCTCGAGCAGCTCGAGCAGGTCAAGGAGGCCAATCCCGAGATCGACTACGCGATGTCGGACCGCTGGACCGACTCGCAGCCCCTGGGCTCACTGCTCAACGTCATGGCCCCGAACTACGGCACCGCGGCCGGATGGGGGTATGCGAACACCTGGTACGACGAGGAGGCAGGGGAGTACGTCTTCACGGGCGCGACCGACGAGTACAAGGAGGTCGTCTCCTACGCCGCGGATCTGGTGGCGGCCGGGGTGCTCGACCCGGAGATCACGCAGAGCGACGACCAGGCGGTTCAGAAGTTCGTCTCCGGACGGTCGGCCGCCATCTCGGGGAACACGCAGGCCCTCGCCGAATACCGGACGAAGCTCGCGGACGCGGGCAATGGTGATGTGCCGATCCGCCTGATCTCGATTCCCGGGGGACCCGCTGGTTCCAACATGGCGAGCGGGCGCTTCACCTCGGGTCTCCTCATCGGCAGCGACGCGGCCGAGAAGCCGTACTTCAAGGCGCTGCTGCAGTTCATCGATTGGCTCTACTACTCCGACGAGGGCCTCGAGTTCGCCCAGTGGGGCGTCGAGGGCGAGACATTCACCCGTGAGGCGGATGGCACACGCACGCTCAACGAGGACATCGCCTGGAGCTCGATCAACGCGGGCGCACCGAAGCTGCTCAATGCCGACTTCGGCTACAGCAACGGCGTCTTCCTGCTCGCCAACGGGTCTTCCCGCGACCTCGTGATCTCGATGATGACCGACGAGATCGCGGCCTGGACCGAGGATCAGCTCGACGCGAAGGAACAGCTGCCGACCGCACCCGCTCCGCTTCTGAACGAGATCGAACTCGAGCAGACCTCGCTCCTCCAGACGCAGCTGACTGACGCGGTGCAGTCGGCGACCGCGTCGTTCATCACGGGTCAGCGATCCATCGACGACTGGGACGCGTACGTCAGCGAGATGGAGAGCCTCGGCGCGAGCCAGCTCATCGACACGATCAACACCGCGCTCGAGCGCGGCCGGAGCGAATCCACCGAGTGAGGCCCGGCGGGCCGGCTGCCTCACGCCGCCGGCCCGCCGTCCCGGCGTCCCCGCCGTCCCCGGCCGGTCCGCCGTCCCGCCGTTCCGCCCGCCCGAAGGAGAAGAGACATGAGCATCGACCACCGCCCGCGCCGGGCAGGCACGGCGGATGAGATCGGGCGCGGACCGCTCTCCCGCGCCGCCGCCGTGGTCTATCGGATGCTGGTCCTCGAGGCGCAGCTCCTGCTCGCGACGCTTCCTACGATCGGCGCCGTGCTGCTGCTCGATCGCGACCCGTCCAACCTTCCCCTGTTCGTCTTCGCTCTGCTGCCGTTGGCGCCCGCACTCGTCGCCGGTGTCTCGGCTGTCCGCGCGGCGACCCGCTCCAACGACCTGGCGCCGGGGAGGTACTTCTTCCGCGCCTATCGTCGAGACATCGGTGCGACACTCGCCTGGGCGGCTCCCGTGAGCCTCGTCCTCGCGCTGCTGACCTTCAACCTCATCCACCTCGATGCGGTCGACAGCGGAGCGGCAGTGCGCCCGCTCCTGCTGTGTCTCGCCGCGCTCGTCATCGTGTGGAGCGGCCACATGCTCGTCCTCACGGCCGGCTTCCGCTTTCGAACCCGCGATGCCGCGCGCGTCGCGCTCACGCAGATCGTTCCGCGGTGGGGTTACTCGCTGGGTGTCCTGTCGCTCGTCCTCGTCGCCGCCTTCGTCGTGCTCGTCGCATCCGAAGTGGTCCTGATGCTCTTCCTGTGGGCGTTCGTCGGTCTTCTCACGCTGATGGCGCGCCCTGTCTTCCACCACGTCACGAAGAGGTTCACCGACGATGCCTGACCTGCGACCGCGGCCGCTGCCCGAAGTCACAATCCTGGGCCACCCGGCCGGCCAGCCGGTTGCCGCACGCCTGCCCGAGCTCGATCACCTCGCCTACGGCGGGGACTACTCACCCGAGCAGTGGCCGGATGAGATCTGGGACCGCGATTACGAGGCTTTCGACGCCGCGCGCATCACGACGGTGACCGTCGGGGTCTTCACCTGGGCGCTGACGCAGCCCGACGAGGATGTGCTCGACTTCTCGATGCTCGACAAGATCGTCCAACGGGCAGCGGACGAAGGGCGGTCGATCTGCCTCGGCACGGGCACGGGGGCGCTTCCTCCCTGGATGGCCCGGAAGTATCCCGACATCACACGGGTCGATTTCGAGGGGCGACGGCACCGGTACGGACAACGTCACAATGCATGCTGGAGCTCACCGGACTATCGGCGCCTCGCCGCGCAGATCGCCCTGCGCCTCGCAGAGCGCTACGGGTCGCACCCTGCTGTCGTCGCCTGGCACGTCGGCAACGAGTACGGGGGTCGCTGCTACTGCGATCTGTGCGCCGCGGAGTTCCGCCGCTGGCTCAGGGCCCGCTACGAAACGCTGGATGAGCTGAACGAGGCGTGGAACACCGTGTTCTGGTCGCACCGCTTCACGGACTGGGACGAGATCGAGCCCCCGAGTGCGCTCACCGAGCACTGGGGAGGGCCTGGCAAGACGGCCTTCCAGGGCATCACGCTCGACTTCCATCGATTCTCCACCGACAACGCGCTCCGCCAGTTCCGCGACGAGAAGGCCGCCATCCGCGAGCACTCCGAGCTGCCGGTCACCACGAACTTCATGGGCTTCTTCCAGCCCCTGGACTATCACCGCTGGTCAGCCGACCTCGACTTCGCGTCCTGGGACAACTATCCGCGCCGATACGACGAGCCGTGGGCGACGGCGCTCGCTCACGACCTCATGCGCGGGCTGAAGGACGGCGCCCCGTTCTGGCTCATGGAGCAGACACCGTCGGTCACCGCGTCGCGCGACGTCAATCCGGTGAGGCGGCCGGGCATCGTGCGGCTCTGGTCGTGGCAGGCGGTCGCCCACGGCGCGGACTCCGTTCTGTACTTCCAGATGCGGGCGTCGCGTGGCGCGTGCGAGATGACCCACGGAGCCGTTCTCGACCACTCGGGGCGACTCGACACCCGCACCTTCCGCGAGGTTGCCGGCCTCGGCAAGGAGGTGGAGGCCGTCGGTGACATCCTCCTCGGTGCCCGGACTCCCTCACGCTGCGCGCTGGTGGTCGACTGGGACTCGTGGTGGGCGGTGGAGATGGCCGATGGCCCGAACCGCAACCTCCGGTACCTGTCGACCATCACCGATTGGGCGCGCCCGTTCTGGGAGGCCGGCGCGCAGCTCGATGTCGTGCCGGTGACTGCCGATCTGAGCGGCTACGACGTCGTGGCTGCGCCGCTGCTCCACCTCGTGAAGGGGGACACCGCTGCCCGCCTGCGCACCGTCGCCGAGCGCGGCGGCACGGTCATCACCGGGTGCCTGTCGGGCCGAGCGGATGAGGACGACCGCCGATTCCTCGCGGATGCACCCGGACCGCTCGCCGGGCTCGCCGGCGTGCGCGTCGCCGAGACGGATGCCGCCGAACCGGGCGTCATGAACCCCGTCGTGTTCGACGGGGAGGGGGGTGCCTCTCCCGCAGCCGGGGAGATGGTCTTCGAGGTGCTCGTCCCGGATGGGGCCGAGGTGCTGGCCCGCTATGGGGCGGACTTCTACGCGGGCGAGCCCGCGATCACGCGTCGTGCGGTTGCCGTCGACGGCGGCCGCGAGGGACACGTGTGGTACGTGGGCACTCAGCTCGACGCGACCGGGCTCTCGCACATCGTGACCGATGCGCTCGAGCGGCACGACCTCGTCGGCCCGTACGCCGACGTCCCCGGCCTCGAGTTCGCGACGCGGATCGCGGCATCCGGACAGACCGTCGACTTCCTGCTCCACCACGGTCCGCGGGATGCGACGATCCGCCTCCATGCGAGTGGCACGGACCTGCTCACGGGTCGTGACTTGAGCGCCGGCGACATCATCGTCCTGCATCCGGCCGACGTGATCGTGCTCCGCCGCACGCGTCCTGCACCGCGCTGATTTCCGACGCCCTGTCGAATCCCGTCGGTCCCATTCGTAGCGGTAGTGAAGGCGAGGATCCGCGACCACGAGCGCTTCACTGCTCGCGATGATCGCGATCCCGCCCACCATCAGGCCGGCCCTGGTCTGATGCGTCACGCGAGAGAGAGGATATGAGCATGCAGTACCTGGTCAACGTCATCGACAGCCGAAGCAACTCGGGGACGGCCGAGGAGGGCGTCGCGATCGATGCGTTCAACGACAGGCTCCGCGCCGGCGGCCACTGGGTCTTCGCCGCCGGGCTCGCCGATCCGACCGTCTCCACCTTCATCGACGGCCGTGGCGACGAGCCGGTGTTCACCGACGGTCCGTTCGTCGAGGCGAAGGAGTGGGCCGCGGGGTTCTGGATCATCGAAGCCGACGACCTGGACGTCGCCCTGAAGCTGATGGTCGAGGGCTCCAAAGCCTGCAATCGTCGGCTCGAGGTGCGGCCGCTGCTCGCCGGGTGACCGACGCGCATGATGCCCTGACCCGCGCTCACCGCGACGAGTGGGCGCGGGTGGTGGCGACCCTCGCGAAGCGGTTCGGCAACCTCGACATCGCCGAGGATGCCGCCGCGGACGCGTTCGCCTCCGCCGCCGAGCACTGGCCGGCGGAGGGCATCCCGCCCAACCCCGGCGCGTGGCTCACGACCACCGCCACCCGTAAGGCGATCGACCGCATCCGGCGCGAGAGCAGCCGTGACGCGAGACACAGGGAGGCGCAGCTCGTGTACGACGCAGAGCCCGAGCCGCTCGGCGCGATCGGCGACGACCGGTTGCGGCTGATCTTCATCTGCTGTCACCCTGCCCTCGCTATGGAGGCGCGTGTCGCGCTGACACTGCGGATGGTCGGCGGACTGAGCGTGCCCGAGATCGCCCGCGCGTTCCTGGTGCAGGAGACCACGATGGGGGCGCGCATCACGCGGGCGAAGGCGAAGATCGCCGCCGCCGGCATCCCGTACCGAGTGCCGGGGGCCGAGGACCTGCCGGGCCGGGTGGCGGGTGTGCTGACCGTGCTGTTCCTGATCTTCAATGAGGGATATCTCGCCAGCGGCCCCGACAGCGCACCAGTGCGCGAGGAGCTGACCGGCGAGGCGATCCGTCTCGCCCGGCTCCTGCACCAGCTGCTGCCCGACGACGGCGAGGCGACCGGGATGCTGGCGCTGATGCTGCTGACCGACGCGCGCCGCCCGGCGCGCGTGTCGTCGGCAGGCGAGCTCGTGCCTCTCGGCGAGCAGGACCGCGGGCAGTGGGATGCCGAGTCGATTGCGGAGGGGCACGCGCTGGTCCGTGCGCGACTGGCATCCGGCATGCCGCCGGGCCGCTACCAGCTGCTCGCCGCGATCAACGCCGTCCACACCGACGGCGACGCGACCGATTGGACGCAGGTGGTCGCGCTCTACGATCACCTTCTGCGGCTCGACCGCTCGCCGATCGTGCGGTTGAACCGCGCGATCGCGGTGAGCGAGCGCGACGGACCGGAGGTGGGGCTCGCCCTCGTCGACGCTCTCAGGCCGGAGCTGGAGTCCTACCACCCGTATCACGCTGCCCGTGCGGAGCTGCTGCGGCGACTGGGGCGACCCGCGGAGGCGGCCGCAGCCTACGACGCGGCGCTTGCCCTGGCGAGCAACACGGCGGAGGTCGCGTACCTCACGCGACAGCGGGACTCGACCCGACCGTCGGAATGAACCGCACCCCAGCTGTCACGTTCGTCGCGTCCCGCGCCGTGGCGATCACGCATACCCTGGTCCCTACGAGGAGACGTCCACGGGGTGGTCGGCACTCCAGGAGGCGAGCAGCCGCAGCCGCTCGGCCGACGGCGACCCTGGTTCGGCGGTGTAGATCAGCAGCACCTGGCCCGGCTCGGCGGTGATCGCGAGTTCTTCGAAGGCGAGGGTGACGTCGCCCACGACGGGATGGTGGAAGTGCTTCGTGCCCGCCCCGTGTGTCCGCACATCGTGCGCACCCCACAGCCGGCGGAACGTGTCGCTGCGGGTCGACAGCTCGCCGACCAGGTCCTGCAATCCCTTGTCGTGCGGATCGCGGCCCGCCTCGCTGCGCATGATCGCGACGCACATCTCGGCCATGCGATCCCACTCCGGGTAGAACTCCCGCGACGCCGGGTCGAGGAACTGGAATCGAGCCAGGTTCGGCGTCCGGCCGCCGTCTCCGATGAGCGGGGAGTAGAAGGCGCGGGCGAGGGCGTTGGTCGCGAGCATGTCCTGGTGCTGATCGCGCACGAAGGCCACCGCGTCGGTGATCGCCGACATCGCCCACAGCAGGCTCGGCCGCGGCGCCGCCGCCTTCGCCGCGCGGCGGCGGGGACGCCCGGAAGACGGGATGCCGTCGGCCGCACGCGCGAGGTCGAGAAGGTGCGCGCGCTCGGTGTCGTCCAGCTGCAGTGCGCGCGAGACGGCCTCGAGCACGGACGCGGAGGCGCCGGCGATCGCCCCGCGCTCGAGCTTGGCGTAGTACTCCACGCTGACTCCCGCCAGCATCGCCACCTCAGTGCGTCGCAGACCCGCCACGCGCCGGTTCGAGCCGGCGGTGAGTCCCGCGGCGTCCGGCGTGACCTTCGCCCGCCGCGACATGAGGAACTCACGCACCTCGGCTCGGTTGTCCATGTCGACATCGTAGGTCGGGCGTCGCTGCCCGGGGGATGCCCTGGCGGTACACCCCTCGTCAGGGACTCCTCCCGCCGGCGCGCGGCCGGAAGGCTGGTGGCATGCTCGACCAGACCGCTTCGCCTTCGACCCCGCTGCGTCGGCTCCTGCCGACGCTCCTGCTGCTGCTGACCGTGTTCGGGCCGATCTCGATGGACCTCTACCTGCCCGCCCTCCCGGCGCTGACTGCGGAGTTGGATGCCGCGACCTCCGTCGCGCAGCTGACCGTCACCGCCTGCCTGATCGGGCTCGCCGCAGGGCAGCTGATCGCCGGTCCGCTGTCAGACCGCTTCGGGCGACGTGGCATCCTGCTCGTCGGCATCGTCGCGTACATCGTCACCTCGGTGCTCTGCGCGATCAGCCCCACCGTGGAGCTGCTCATCGTCGCCCGGTTCGTGCATGGCCTCTCCGGTGGGGTCGGCATCGTGATCGCCCAGGCAGCCGGCCGCGACATCTACGCGGGCGGCGCCCTGATCCGCTTCTACGGCCGGCTCACCGTCATCGGCGGTCTCGCCGCCATCGTCGGGCCGCTGCTGGGCGGAATGCTCAACGCCGTGACCGACTGGCGCGGACTGTTCGTCTTCCTCGCCGCGATCGGCGCGCTCATCCTGATCGCCACGCTGCTGGTGTTCCGCGAGACGCTCCCCGTTGCGCTGCGCTCACGTGGAGGGTTCGCCCAGACCATGAGTGACTTCCGGACGCTCCTGTCGGACCGCGTCTTCCTCGGAGCGGTCCTCAATCAGGGGTTCCTGTACGCGGCGCTGTTCGCGTACCTGTCGGGCGCGACCTTCGTGCTGCAGGACATCTACGGCCTCTCCCCGATGGGGTACGCCCTGGCCTTCGGGCTCAACTCCGCAGGCTTCATGACCTTCGGCTACCTCGCCGGCCGCGCGGCAGAGCGATGGAGCATCGTGGGAACGCTCGCGATCGGCATCCTCGTCTCCGCGCTCGGGGCAGCCGGACTGCTCGTGGCCGGCCTCACGGCGGTGCCGCTCTGGGTGGTCATCGTGGCGCTCTTCCTCCTGGCCGCCGGCGTCGCGATCTCGTCACCGCCGGCGACCACGCTCGCCCTGGTCGAGTACCCGCAGATCGCCGGGACGGCGTCGTCGCTCCTGGGGATGGTCCGGTTCGGCTTCGGCGGCGTCGCAGCCCCGTTGGTCGGCGTCGCCGGTGCCCTCAGCATCCTCCCGCTCGGCGTGGTGACGACCGTCGCGGTGCTGCTCGCGGCTGCGGCGTCTCTGCTCATCGCCCGGCGACTCACGGTCGACGCCCGCGCGGCGAACCGGCAGCCGGCGCTCGTCTCCTCCGCGGTCCACGAGTGAGCAGACGCCGCCGGACCGCGTCGTCCCCGTGCCGTGCGGCGAGGCTCAGTCCTGTTGGTGCAGGTGGTCGCGGTGCTTCTCGGCCTGGTGGCGCTTGGTCTGGACGTCGATCGGACCGGTGACGCTGAGCTCGTCCTCCCAGCACTCGATGCCGGTGATGTCGGGAAGGAGTGCACGGGTGAAGACCGGGTCCCGGCCGGCCCGGCGCTGCGCGGTGTAGTCCTTCAGCAATCGGAAGGAGATGCCTGACAGCAGGCCGATGGCGATGAGGTTGGTGAGCGCCATGAGCCCCATCACGCCGTCGGCGAAGTTCCAGACGAGGTCCGCTCCCACGACCGATCCGGCGAGCACGGCGACGATGACGAGGATGCGGTAGCCGGTCAGCACCGAGCGACGGGTCGTGATGAACTCGATGTTCGACTCGCCGTAGTAGTAGTTGCCGAGAATGGATGAGAACGCGAGCAGGAAGATGATGACGCTCAACGCGATGTTGGACCACTCGCCGAGCGTGCCGACGAGGGCGCCCTGCGTCAGTCCGATCCCTCGCTCCGCCCCGGCGAGATCGGGCACCGAGACGAGGATGATGAATGCGGTGATCGAGCACACCAGGAAGGTGTCGAAGTAGACCCCGAGAGTCTGGACGAGTCCCTGCTTGACCGGGTGCGTCACGGCGGCGCTCGCCCCCGCGTTGGGTGCCGAGCCGAGGCCGGCCTCGTTCGAGAACATGCCGCGCTTCACGCCGGTGAGGACGATGTAGCCGAACGTCGCGCCGACGACTTCGTTGAACCCCCACGCCTGGGTGAAGATCTCCGCGAAGACCGGGCCGATCCGGTCGACGTGAAGCCCGACCACGATGAGGCCCAGCAGGAGGTAGGCGAGCGCCATGATCGGCACCAGCAGCTGCGTGACCGACGCGATGCGACGCACGCCGCCGAAGACGACCAGGCCGGTCAGCGCCGCGATCCCGATCCCGATGCCCCACGGGAGCCATGCCGGGCCGCCGCCGATGCTGGAGGTCACGGTCGCCGAGATCGTGTTCGCCTGCAACGAGCTGAAGGCGAAGGGGAAGCAGACGATGAGGATGATCGCGAACCACACGCCCAGCCAGCGCGCCTTGAGCCCGCGCTGCATGTAGTACGCCGGGCCGCCGCGGAAGCTGTCACTGTCGCGCACCTTGAACAGCTGCGCGAGGGAGGACTCGATGAAGCTGGAGGCGCCGCCGATGAACGCCATGACCCACATCCAGAACACGGCTCCGGGACCGCCCACCGCGATCGCTGTTCCGACGCCCGCGATGTTGCCGACACCCACGCGCGACGCCGCGGAGATCGTGAACGCCTGGAACGCCGACACCGACTGCGGCTCTCCGGATGCCGTGCGCGGAGTCTTGTCGGTGAGCGTGCGGAACATCTCCGGGATGAGTCGGAACTGCACCACCCCCGAACGGATCGTGAAGTACAGCCCGAGGAAGACGACGACGGGAAGCACCACCCAGGTCCAGAGATGGTCGCCCCACGTCAACAGCCACTCGTTCACGTCATCCATGGACGTCAGTATGGCGAACGAGTACCGAAGAGCAAAGGAACGGCGGCGGCCGGTCGGCTGACCGCGTCACATCGGGAGGGCATGCCCGCGGGGCTCTGTAAGCTGGCGGAGGCGCGTCGGGAAGTCTGGTCGACACTGTCTCTGTCGATCGATCAGCCGGATGGCATCCCCGTGACTCATCAGAACCCACGCCCCACTTCCTCCTCGTTCCCCCGCCGGGGAAGCTACGCCGAGGCGAGCCGGATCGGCGCGCTGCTGCGGAAGGAAGCCGTCGGCGGCGCGCTCCTCGTGGCCGCTGCGGTCGTCGCCCTCATCTGGGCGAACAGCCCCGCGGCGGATTCGTACTTCGCGCTGCGGGACGTCACCGTCGGCTACGCTCCGTGGCACCTGGACCTCTCGCTGGGCACCTGGGCGGCGGACGGACTCCTCGCGATCTTCTTCTTCCTCGTCGGACTCGAACTCAAGCGCGAGGTCGTCGTCGGCGACCTTCGCGACTTCCGCACCGCGATCGTCCCCGTCGCCGCGGCGGTCGGCGGAGTGGTCGTCCCGGCCGTGATCTACACGGCCGTCGTGTGGAACCACCCCAGCCTGGCGGTCGGCTGGGCGATCCCGACGGCCACCGACATCGCGTTCGCGGTGGCGGTTCTGGCGCTGGTCGGCTCCCATCTGCCGAGCCCGCTCCGGATCTTCCTGCTCACGCTCGCGGTCGTCGACGACCTCATCGCGATCCTCATCATCGCCATCTTCTACACCAGCGAGATCGACGTGGTTGCGCTCGTCATCTCGCTGGCCGTGATCGCCGTCTACGGCTTCCTCGCCCAGCGGTACCAGGCGGTGTTCCACCTCAAGCCCGCCGCCGCATGGGTGATCCTGCTCCCGATCGGCTTCGCCGCATGGGCCTTCATGCATGCGTCGGGTGTTCACGCCACGATCGCGGGCGTCGCCCTCGCGTTCACGATCCCGGTCAGGCCGCCGAAGGGCGGCGCGGTGACGTCACGCGACGGCGGACTCGCCGAGGAGTTCGAGCATCGGTTCCGGCCGCTCTCGACGGGCTTCGCCGTGCCGGTCTTCGCCTTCTTCGCGGCGGGCGTCGCACTCGGCGGCGTCGAAGGCATCACGCGGGCGATCACGGACCCCGTCACGATCGGCGTCGTGGCGGGGCTGGTGCTGGGCAAGCCGATCGGGATCGTGCTCACGACCCGTGTGCTCACCGCTGCGACGCGGGCACGCCTCGACCCCGCGCTGCGCTGGATCGACCTCATCGGCGTCGGCATCCTTGCGGGGATCGGCTTCACGGTCTCACTGCTGGTCGCCGAGCTCAGTTTCGGCGCGGACAGTCCGCACAACGACGACGCAAAGATCGCCATCATGGTCGCGTCCGTGGTCGCCTCGCTCGCGGCATCGGTGATCCTCCTCGCGCGCAACCGTCGCTACAAGCGCATCGCCGCCGAGGACGCCGTCGACGCCGACGGGGACGGCATCCCGGATGTCTACGAACGGGACGCCACCGCCGACGACCAGCGCTGACCCGCGCGCTCGCCGGCGACCCTTCTCTGGGTTGCCATCAGGAGATCGGCGACATCAGCCGTGGTCGTGGTCGTCGTCGTTGTGTTCGTCCTCGAGGAGCATGCCGACGGAGGTGGCGCAGGCGTCGCCGCGCCAGGCTTCGACGCCTTCTCGGATGGCGAAGCCGGCAATGACGAGGCCGGCGATGGCGTCAGCCCACCACCAGCCGAGGAGGCTGTTGAGGAGGAGACCCGCGAGGACCGCGGCGGACAGGTAGGTGCAGATGAGCGTCTGCTTGGAGTCGGCGACGGCGGTGGCGGAACCGAGTTCGCGGCCGGTGCGTCGTTCGGCCAGGGAGAGGAACGGCATGATGATCACGCTGAGCGCGGTGATGATGATGCCGAGCGTGGTGTGCTGCGCCTCGACTCGTCCCAGCAGCGTCAGCAGCGATGTGATGACGACGTAGATCGCGAGGGAGAAGAACGCGACGGCGATGACACGCAGAGTGGGCTTCTCCCAGCGTTCCGGGTCCTGGCGGGTGAATTGCCAGGCCACCGCGGCAGCGGAGAGGACCTCGATGGTGGAGTCCAGGCCGAAGGCGATCAGCGCGCCGGAGGAGGCGATGCTGCCGGCGGTGATCGCGACGATCGCTTCGATCAGGTTGTAGGCGATCGTGGCGGTGACGATCCAGCGGATCCGTCGCTGCAGGACGGCGCGGCGATCGGCCGTGAGGCTGATGCTCATGCGCAGCTGCAGCCCTCCCCGTCACAGCAGTCCGGTTCGACAACGAGAACGACCTGCAGCAGTTCATCGAGCGCCGGTGCGAGGTGAGAGTCAGCGAGCCGATACTGACTGCGCCGGCCGTCAGGGGTGGCCTCCACGAGGCCGCAGCCGCGGAGACACGCCAGCTGGTTGGACATCACCTGCCGGGAGACGCCCAACGTCTCCGCGAGGTCCGACGGATAGGCCGGCGCCTCCCGCAACGCCAGCAGGATGCCCACTCGTGTCGGATCCGACAAAGCGTGGCCGAACCGGGCGAGCGCTGCGGTATGCGTGACGGTAGCCGTGGGAGCGAGCATGACGCCACGATACAGCGGCTCGTGAATTAATGGAACGGTGAACCGTTACGAACGCATCGCGTCATCGTAGTTCGTCTCGCTCGTGCCCGGCCCGGCGCCGATAGCGGAGGGTGACGATCTCGAACGGCCGCAGCTCGAGCGTCGTGGACGGCGCATCCCACGGATCGCCGGTCGCGCGCTCGAGCAGGTCGGTGCGCTCGCAGCTCGCGGCGTCGAAGAGCGCCGTCACCGAGACGGATCCCCGACCGCCGGCCGATTCGTACAGCCGGAGGATGACGTCGCCGGACTCGTCGTCGGCCAGCTTGACCGTCTCGGCCACCACGGTCTCGCTGCGCACGGCGAAGAGGGCGGCCGCGGCGTGGTCGCCGGTGACGCGCCGCACGGGCCGGTTGAGCCGGTACCCCTCGGCGACGGCATCCCGGATGCCGGCATTCGGCCGCAACGCGACCCTCAGGGTGTGCGTGCCCTGATCGGCCACGGGGTCGGGGAAGCGGGGTGCGCGGATGAGCGACATGCCCAGCGTGGTGGAGCGCCCGCCCCCGGTGCGCGGGGTGCGGCGGGCGTCGTGCCCGTGGGTGGAGTCGTTGGCGACCGCGACGCCGTAGCCGGGCTCGCCGACGTGCACCCACCGATGCGTGCAGAACTCGAAGCGCGCGGCCTCCCAGGAGGTGTTCTCGTGCGTGACGCGGTGCACGTGGCCGAACTGGGTCTCGGCGGCGGTGACGTCGGCGTGCACATCGATGTCGACGTACAGCTTCAGCAGCTTCTGGCTCTCGTGCCAATCGATGACCAGCTCGAGGTCCAACACAGGCGCGCCGGGCGCGAGGGTGAGCCGCTGCGTCACGTGCGACGCGCCGAAGGAGCGGACCACCGTCACCGTCACCGATCCGTCGTCGTCCGTCACCGCGTCCAGCGACTCGGGCGCGCCGACGTCGAGGGGCGTGGCGTTGCGGCGGTAGTGGTCGTCGATGTCCCAGGCATCCCACTCGTTCGGGGTGTCGCGGTGCAGCACCAGCCGGTTCGCCGCGCCGCCCGGGGCCACCGCCTCGCGACCCGAGACCTCGTCGACGAGTGAGACGACGAGCCCGCGCGCGTCGATGACCGCTCGGAGCACACCGTTGTCGACCGCCAGGCCACCGTCGGGTCGGCGCTCCCACGTCGCGTCGGCCGCCGTCTCGGCGCGGGCGCCGATGGCGAACGCCCCGACGCCGAGGCCGGGCAGGGGCATCGGGTTGGCGACGAACGGCGTCGATCCGGTGCCGACGAGGGCGGCCACACTGCGGTCGATGATCGTGGTGAGCTCGTCGCGGATCCGCGCGTGGTCGCGCTCGGCCTCGCGATGGACCCAGGCGATCGAGCTGCCGGGGAGGATGTCGTGGAACTGGAGCAGCAGCACGGTCTCCCAGGCCCGCCGCAGCTCGTCGTAGGGGTACGGCTCGCCGGTGCGGATCGCGGCCGTCGCCGACCAGAGCTCCGCCTCGTGCAGGAGCTGCTCGCTGCGCCGGTTGCCCTGCTTCGTGCGCAGCTGCGACGTGTAGGTGCCCCGGTGCAGCTCGAGGTACATCTCGCCCGCCCACACCGGCGCGTCCGCGTACTCGGCCTCGGCATCCGTGAAGAACCGGCGGGGCGCGGCGATCTCGACGCGGGGAAGGCCCTCGAGGTCGCGTGACCTCTGGGCGGCGGCCAGCATCTCGCGGGTCGGGCCGCCGCCTCCGTCGCCGTACCCGAACGGCACGAGCGAGGTCGTGGCGGCACCGGCGTCCTTGAAGTTGCGCTCGGTGTGCAGCAGCTCGGCCGGCGTCAGCTCGGAGTTGTAGGTGTCGGCCGGCGGCAGATGGGTGAACACGCGCGTGCCGTCGATCCCCTCCCACCAGAACGTGTGGTGCGGCAGCCGGTTCACCTGGCTCCACGACAGCTTCTGCGTCAGGAACCAGCGATTGCCCGTGCCCCGGACGATCTGCGGCAGCGCCGCCGAGTAGCCGAACGAGTCCGGAAGCCAGACCTCCTCGGTCTCGACCCCGAGACGCTCGCGGAAGAACCGCTTGCCGTGGAGGAACTGGCGGATCATCGACTCGCCGGCGGGCATGTTCGTGTCGGACTCGACCCACATGCCGCCGACGGGCACGAACCTGCCGGCCTGCACCTGCTCGCGCACCCGCGCGAACAATGCGGGGTGGTGCTCCTCGAGCCACGCGTACTGCTGCGCCGACGAGGCGGCGAAGACGAACTCCGGATGCCGCTCCATGAGCTCCAGCGCGTTCGCGAACGTCCGCGCGACCTTGCGGATCGTCTCGCGGGTGGGCCAGAGCCATGCGGAGTCGATGTGCGCGTGGCCGACCGCGACGATGCGGTGGCTGGACGCGTGCGCGGGGGAGGCGAGCAGGGGTGCGATGGCCTCGCGGGCGAGCGCCGCAGTGGCCGCGACGTCGTCGGGATCGACGACGTCGAGCATCCGCTCGAGGCCTCGCACGATGGTGTGGTGCCGCGGGGAGTCCTGCGCCAGCTCGCCCAACAGGCCGCTGAGCACCTGGATGTCCTGCAGCAGCTCCCACGCCGTCTCGTCGCGCCTGACGAAGCCGATGGCGCCGAGGCTGTACAGCGGCCCTTCACCCGACGTCAGCTTGTCGCCCAGCGGCGTCGCCGCGAAGGTCCACTCGCCCGCGACGTCGGGGTTCGCGGCAGCTTCGACGTAGAGCGTGAGGTCGTCGCCGGCGTCCGCGTCGAGCGGCAGGTGGTGGCCGCGGGGTGAGACTGCCTTGAGGATGCTGCCGTCCGGGCGGTACGCCAGACCCTCGACCTGGAAGCCCGGGCGGTCGGCCGTGAAGCCGAGGTCGCACACGATCTCGGTGTGCTGCGGGCTCCACCCTTCAGGGAGCCGCCCCGAGAGCCGGAACCACGTCGAGCTCCACGCACGGCCCCACGTCCAGCCGGCCGGAGTCGGCTCGTACCCGCGAACGACCGCCTCCGCGAACGGCACCGGCTCGTCGGGCACGGACCAGTGCTCGACCCGCAGCGGGTGGAACTCGGGGTGCACGGCCGGCTCGAGCCGCTCCCTGGTGAACCTCCGCAGGCGTGCCTGCACATGCGACCGGTCGTCGTGCACCTTTGCTCCTCACTTGCCGGGGCGTCCGCGTCTTCGCATCGGAGTTGCCCGCCGACGAGCGTACATGCAACGCTGTGAGGCAACAACCGGTTTCAAAGGTGTGACATGACGATCAGAGCACTTGTTCTCCCGGGTGGGAGCTACCGCCACCATGCACCGCACGAGGCGGAGCCCGTCGTCGCGTGGCTGCGCGCGCTGGGAGTCGAGGCTGACATCTTCCGGTATCCCGTCGGGATGGCGCACCCCGCCGCGCACGACGCGATCGGCGCCCGTATCGCCGAGCTGCGCGGCGCGGGCGCCGACCGCGTGCTGCTCGTGGGCTTCTCCGCCGGGGGACACGCCGCCGGGCTCGCTGCACTCCGGCCCGCCGACGCGACCCGCCGCGTCGACGGGCTGGTGCTCGGGTATCCGGTCGTCTCGTTGGAAAAGCACTCTCATCAGGGATCCAGCGAGGTCCTCCTCGGTGACGAAGATACTCCCGCTCGTCGGGCGGCACTATCGCTGGAGTCGCTCGTCACCGCCGCTGCGCCAGCATCCTTCCTCTTCCACTCGTTCGACGATCAGAAGGTCCCCGTCGAGCATTCGCTCCTGCTGTCGTCGGCGATGCACCACGCGGGGATCCCGCACGAGCTTCACCTGTACCCTCTCGGCGGGCACGGCTGCGGCCTCGGAGGCGACCTCGTGCCGTGGACGAATGCGTGCGCCGCATGGCTCGCACGGGAGGGCTGGCTGCGCGACGGCTCGATCCCGGCTTGACATCGGATATGTTTCACGCCAGAGTGATGAAACCGGTTGAGATTCGCATCGAGATCAGAGTGCACGCCGAACTACGAAGGAGTAGAGACAAATGACACAGCAGCGCTGGGTTCGCGCGGGCGGACTCGTCACGGGCATCGCCGTCACGGGACTGCTCGTGAGCGGATGCGCGGGCGGCGGTTCGCCCTCGTCGACGCCGTCGGCCGAGGCGGTGACGTGCGACCCCGATGCTGATGTGACCATCACGGTGGGCGAGCGACCGACGTCGGACCAGACGGCCAACCTCGAGGCGTGGGAGAACGCGGTCGCGCAGTTCGAAGAGGACCACCCCAACATCACCATCGACGACGAAGAGACGAAGTACGACGTCTCCACCTTCCCCGCGCTGCTCGTCGGCGGAACGCTGCCGACCACCCTGCAGGTGCCGTTCACCGACATCCAGTCGCTGATCGAGCGCGGCCAGGCGGCCGACATCACGGCGTACGTCGAGAGCGACGACGTGCTGAGCCAGCTGAACCCGCAGCTCAAGGCCGTCACCGAGGACGCCGACGGCCACACCTACGGCGTGGTGCGAGCCGCCTACACGATGGGTCTCATCTACGACCGCGCGCTGTTCACCGAGGCCGGTCTCGACCCCGACGCACCCCCCACGACGTGGGACGAGGTGCTGGATGCCGCCGCCACGATCTCGGACGAGACCGGGCAGACCGGCTTCATCATCCCCACCACCGCCAACACCGGAGGCTGGCTGCTGACATCGATGTCGTACTCGAACGGCGACCTCGTCGAGGAGGTCGACGGCGACACCACGACCGTCACCCTGGACACGCCCGGGATGGAGGCGAGCCTGCAGTTCCTGCACGATGTGCGATGGGAGGAGGAGGCCGCCGGTGCCAACTTCCTCTATGACAACAACGCCATCCGCGACGACATCGCCGCCGGCTCCATCGGTCAGAGCCTCAACGGGGCGAACCTGTACAACAGCCTCGTGATCGGCCGCGGCATGCCGAAGGAGGATTTCGGACTCGCCCCGTTCCCGACGGGCGACGACCCCCTGGGCGTGCTCGGGGGCGGCAACATCCAGTGGTTCAACCCGAAGGCCACGCCCGACCAGCTCTGCGCGGCGCTGGAGTGGACGAAGTTCTACTTCCTGAACCGCTACGTCGATGAAGAGGCGGCGGTCACGTGGGCCGAGGCCCAGGTCGCCGACGACCTGCCGGTCGGCCTGCCGGAGGTGCCGGTCGTCTCGGACGAGCAGTACGAGACGTACCTCGGCTGGATCGAGCCGTACATCAACGTTCCGCGCGAGAACTACACCGCCTACCTCGACAGCCTCGCGACGGCGACGATCGTCCCGGAGCCGGCGAAGAAGGCGCAGGAGCTGTACGCCGCGCTCGACCCTGTCGTGCAGGCTGTCCTCACGCGTGAGGACGCGGACTTCGACGAGCTGCTGACGTCGGCCGAGACGCAGGTCCAGGACCTGGTCGACGCCGGATGATCCGCTCCCGGTGGCCGCGGACAGCCGCGGCCACCGGATGCATCCGGCCCGAGAACACCGACGGGAGACACACCGTGACCGCAACCGCTCCGCCCTTCGTCGGTCTGCCGGCCGACGCGGCCGCCGACACCGCTACGCCCTCCGCTGCGCCCCGGCGGCGCAAGGGACCGCGCGCGCGATTGGTGGCGTGGGTGCGCAACGGCGGCGTGCCGACGCTCGTCATGTTCGTGCCGCTGCTGCTGACGTTCGGCTACTTCGCGTGGTGGCCGATCCTCAAGAGCCTCATCCTCGCCTTCCAGCAGACGGACCTCATCAACGACCCGACATGGGTGGGCCTGCGCAACTTCGAGCGCGTGCTGGCCGACCCGCTGCTGTGGACCGCCGCCGGCAACACCGTCTGGTTCGCGGTCCTGGCGCTGTTCATCGGCTTCCCCCTGCCGATCCTGATGGCGATGGTGATGGCGGAGCTGCGGCGCAGCCGCCAGATCTCGAGCGTCCTCGTCTACCTGCCCGTCATCATCCCGCCCGTGGTCAGCGTCCTGCTCTGGAAGCAGTTCTACGACCCCTCGTCGTCCGGCCTCTTCAACACCGTGCTCGGCTGGTTCGGACTGGGGCCGATCGGCTGGCTGCAGGACCCGGCGCTCGCGATGCCCAGCATCGTGATCCAGGCGACGTGGGCGACGGCGGGCACGGCCACGATCATCTACCTCGCGGCGCTCATGTCGATCCAGGCCGAGCTCTACGACGCGGCCGAGGTCGATGGGGCGTCGATCCTGCAGCGCACCTGGCACGTGACGCTGCCCCAGCTGCGCAGCGTGATCCTGCTCATGCTGCTGCTGCAGATCATCGGCACCATGCAGGTCTTCACCGATCCCTTCGTCATGACCGGCGGCGGACCCGAGAACCGGACGGTGACACTCCTGATGCTCATCTACAACTACGCCTTCCTGTCGGGCGACTTCGGCAAGGCGACGGCCCTGAGCCTGCTCCTCGCCGTCGTCCTGAGCGTGATCTCGGCGATCTACCTGCGGCTGACGCGGAAGTGGAGCGAATCGTGACCTTCGTGACCACCACGGTCCGCGCGATCGGCAAGGGGAAGGCGGCGAAGGAGGACACCGACGACCGCACCAACGTCTCGGCGCTCGACAGGTCGCGCCGCTCGGTCCGCCTCACGACGCGGATCCTCGCGGTCGTCCTCATCGCCTGCCTGATCGTCGTCTCGTTCGGGCCGCTGCTGTGGCTGTTCAAGGCGGCGCTGTCGACCAGCCAGGACATCCTCAAGTATCCGTTCGAGTGGTGGCCGAGCGGCATCCAGTGGCAGAACCTGCCCGACGCGTGGTCGCAGATCCGCATCGGCCAATACCTGCTCAACACGGTCTGGATGGCGGCAGGATGCTGGTTCTTCGGGCTGCTCGTCGCCCTCACCGGCGGCTACGGGATCTCGATCCTGAAGCCCCGCTACGCGAAGGTGGTCAACGCCGGCGTCCTCGCGACGCTCTTCATCCCGGGCGTCGTGTCGCTGATCTCGCTCTACGTGACGATCCTCGATGTGCCGCTGATCGGCGTGAACCTCGTCAACACGTACTGGGCGGTGTGGCTGCCGACCGCGGCCAGCGCCTTCAACGTGCTGCTGGTGGCCCGCTTCTTCGACCGCCTGCCACGGGACGTGTTCGAGGCGGCGAAGATCGACGGCGCGGGCGTCTTCCGGGTGTTCTGGTCGATCGTCCTGCCGATGTCGCGGCCCGTGATCGGCGTCGTGTCGCTCCTCACGATCGTCGGCTCGTGGAAGGAATTCCTCTGGCCGTTGCTGGTCCTGCCCTCGCCGGATCTGCAGCCCCTCTCGGTCGGGCTCTACCGCGTCAGCGACACCGCTCCGACGAGTCTGCTCATGGCGGGCATGTTCATCTCGGTGATCATCCCCATCGCGCTGTTCCTGATGTTCCAGCGTCAGTTCCTCCGCAGCGCCGGCCAGGCCGGCGCGATCAAGGGGTGACCACGGCGGTCACCCGGATCGGATCAGTCCATGTCTCACGTGCACCGGCGCATCGTCGCGCCCGCTGCGGCCATGCTGACGGCTTTCGCCATGGTCGTCGGCATCCTTCTCGCCACCTCCTCGCCCGCGCAGGCGAGTCTCACCGAGTCCGACTCGTTCGAAGGCTGGACGACGACCGTGTCGGGCACGCCCGACTTCGTGATCTCGGCTGACACCGCGATCGCCCACGACGCCACGACCGCGGCACGGGTCGAGTACGCCACGGCCTACTCGAACAGCTACGTCGACCTCCGCCAGAACATCCGGGCGGCCGGCGGCACCACCTACGCGATGAGCGCCTGGGTGAAGACGGAGAACCTCTCGTCATCGGGCGCCGCGTACTTCGTGCTGAGCGGCGACCACTCGCAGCGCGTCGAGCTGCCCGCCGGCACGAACGAGTGGACCAAGCTGGAGTGGACGTACACCCAGCCACTGGGCAGCATGACCTTCGTCATGCGTCTGCTGGTGCGCGGGGCAGGGACCGTATGGGTCGACGACGTGCGGATGACCGCGCCGGCGAGCCAGGCCAACCTCGTGATCAACCCGTCGTTCGAGGAGCACGACCCGCCCCCCGGCACGCTGGCCTTCACGGACACCGCCCTCGTCTACGACGTCGGCGATGCGCACATCGGCGTGACCACCCTGGCGAGCAGCGTGACCTGGGACGTCCGTGCGTCATCCGGGCAGCGCGTCGACTCGGGCGTCGAGACCGTCGCCGGCGGCGGGGCATCCATCGATCTGGCCGCGCTGCCGGCCGGCTACTACTCGGTCACGATGTCGGTGACCGCACCGGTCGCCGCGACGCGCACTGCGACGCTGGCGATCGTCGAGGATGCCGACGAACCCGCATCCTCCGATCATCCGGTGGGGCTGGCGGTCCACGTGAACCGGTACTCGGTCGACCAGGTCGACAGCCTGATGGGTCCGCTCGGTGCGGGCATGCTCCGCGAGGGCCCGTCGTGGGACACCATCGAGACGTCGCCCGGGGTGTACCAGTTCCCCGCGCACTTCGATGCGCAGCTCGCCGCCGCGAAGGCCCGCGGCGAACGGCCGCTGGTCATCCTCGCCTACTTCAGCCGCTGGTACGACGGCGGCAAGACGCCGAGCTCACCCGAGGGGATCGCGGCGTTCGCGAACTACGCCGCGGCGGCCGCCGCCCACTACGGCTCCGACGTGGACTACGAGATCTACAACGAGTTCAACCACACCTTCAACAACGGCGCGTGCGGCATGACCGCCGCCTGCTACATGGACCTTCTCGTGCCGGCTGCCGCGGCGATCCACGCGGCGGCACCGGGTGCGCGCGTCGTCGGTCCCGTCAGCGCCGGCGCCAAGTGGGACTTCATGGAGGACCTCTTCGCGCTCGGCGCGCTCGAGCACCTCGACGTCGTCAGCTATCACACGTACGACTTCCCGGTGGCGCCGGAGGGGCGTACCGAAGCCGGCGTGGCGACGCTGCGGGCACTGATCGAGCAGTACGCGCCGGGCTCCGGCATCCCGATCTGGCTCAGCGAGCACGGCTGGACGACGACCTCCGGCGGCACCACCGAACAGCAGCAGGCCGCGTACATCGTGCGGTCGGCGGCGCTCCTCGAAGCCGCGGGCGTCGACCGCGTCGTCTACTACGAGCTGATCAACTCGGGTGCCAATCCTGCCGAGCAGGAGCACAACTTCGGCATCTCGCGGCTGCCCACCGACGGCGGCACCGCGCTCACCCCGAAGCCCGCCTATCCTGCGCTCGCGGTGTTCAACCGCCTGACCGCCGGTCGGGAGCTCTCGGGCCTGCAGCGCGTCGACGGCGCCATCGTGGCCGAGTACACGGATGCCGCGGGCGACGTGCTGCGGATGATGTGGGCGACAGGCGACCCGGTGACGCTGGCGGTGAGCACCGGGAGCGACGCGCGTCTCGTCAAGGGCGACGGCCGATCGTGGCGCGCCCAGCCGAACGGGCGCGTCGAGGTCACCGTCGGCGGGAATCCCGTCTACGTGACCGGGGGCCTCGCGACGCCCACCATCGTCGCCGACCCGGCCGTGCACATCGGCACGCCGGACCAGATCCCGCTCGACGGCACCCCCGGCGTGCCCGTCACGGTCGATCGCGCAGCGCTCGGGATCGCGGGCGACGTCTCGGTCTTCGGGCCGGTCGGCGGGGGCACGACGCTCGCCGGCACCTCCGGCGAGGTGGCCGGTGCGGTGACGCTCGCCCCGATGCGCGAGCTCGGCGCCCACCCGGTCGCGTACACCGTGCGCAGCGGCGACGCGGTCATCGCGTTCGTCGACGACAGCGCGACCGTCGTCGAGAACCCCGTGCTCTCGCTCGGACCGGTGGCCGGCGCGGACGACGTCGGTCTCGCGCTGACCGTGCAGAACCTGGCCGGAGCGCCGACGGCGGACGTCGACGACATCGCGTGGACCGTCGGCCCGGCATCGGGCACGCAGGCGGCGGTGCAGGTCGCGGGCGGCGAGACGGCCGCGTTGGATCTGGACCTCGGAGACATCGACACGTGGCAGCCCTACCCGTTCACGGTGCGCGCCACGGCCGGGTCCGAGGAGCGCCGGCTGGCGGGAACGACGGCGCTCGCGCCGATCGCGGCGGCGCCGTCGGACGGCACCGCCGTGGACTGGCGGGCACGCGGCACCTACGTGCCGCTCAGCGGATCCGTCGCGACGGCCGACGACCTCGGCGGAACCTTCGCGGTCTCGTGGAGCGCCGACGGACTGCGTGTGCGCGCCGATGTGCAGGACGAGGACCACACCGCCGCAGCGACGGTCGACAGGCTCTGGGCGGGGGACTCCCTGCAGTTCGCCGTGGCCAGGGGGCTGCCCGGCGCCGACCCCGCATCGCGTGTGGAGCTGGGTGCGTATCTCGGGGCGGATGGCCCGGGGGTCTACCGCTACACCGCGCCCGTCGGTGTCCTCGATGCTCCCGCCGCGATCACACGTGACGGCACGACGACCGCGTACGACGTCACGGTGCCGTGGGACGTGCTCGGGGTCGACCCCGCCGCCGGCGCCTTCTCGTTCTCGATCCTCGTCAACGACAACGACGGCGGCATCCGCGAGGGGTTCTACGAATGGGGCAGCGGCATCGGCGCGGGCAAGAACGCGGCGCTGTTCGTGCCGGTCGTGCCCGTCGCGCCGGTTCCCGCAGCCCAGGCCACCGGCATCCAGGTCGACGGCCGGCCGCTTGACGGCTTCGCTCCTGAGCGCACCGAGTACAGCGTGCCCGCGCTCGCCGGAGGACCCCTGCCCGTGCTCACGGCGACGGCGGACGACGGCATCCGTGTCGAGGTCGCACAGCCGACGGACGCCCCCGGCACCGCCACGGTGGTCACCTCGGCCGACGGGCGGCCGAGCACGACCTACACGGTCGCGGTCGAGCGGGTCACCGGCGACGACGCCTCGATCGACGCAGCCGTCCGCACCGCGTGCGTCGGCGATCGCGTGCAGTACCTCGTGTCGGTGCGCAACACGGCCGAGTTCGCGTCGGATGTCCGTGCAACCTCGTCGTTCGGCGACGAGAAGCGGTCCGGCGTGCCCGCGGGCGCGACGAGAGTGATCGACCTGCGATCCACGGAGGCGATGACGGATGCCGGACGCGTCCGGGTCGCGGCCTACGTGCCGTACCTCGCGCCCGATCGCGCCGCGTCGTACACGACCGTCGAGGTGCCCGTCCCCGCGCGCGACTGCTCGCGCCCGAGTGCCCAGCCAGACGAACAGGGAGACCTTGAATGACCGCACCGACCCGCTACGCGATCATCGGCACCGGAGGCCGCGCGCAGATGTACATCGACGCGCTGACCGGACGCTACGCCGACGCCGCCGAGCTCATCGCGTGGGCGGATCCGAACCCGGGACGACTGGACTGGAACGAACAGCGCGTCCGCGCCGCCGGTCGCCCCGCACCGAGACGGATCGATCTGACGGAGCTGACGGCGGCCGTCGAGAGACTGCGCATCGAGCGGGTCATCGTCACCGCGCCGGACTTCGCCCACGCCGACCTCGTCGTCGCCGCGCTCCACGGCGGTGCCGACGTGGTGGTCGAGAAGCCGCTGACCACCGACGCGGAGGGCGTCCGCCGCATCGCGGAGGCGGTCGAGGCCACCGGACGTGCGGTGATCGTCACCTTCAACTACCGGTACTCGCCCCGCAACGCCGTTCTCAAGCGCATCATCGCGAGCGGCGAGATCGGCGAGGTCACCTCGGTGCACTTCGAATGGCTGCTCGACACCTCGCACGGCGCCGACTACTTCCGCCGCTGGCACCGGCAGAAGCAGAACTCCGGCGGCCTGCTCGTCCACAAGTCGTCGCACCACTTCGACCTGGTCAACTGGTGGCTCGCCGACCTCCCCGTCCGCGTCTTCGCGAGCGGCGGGCTCCGCTTCTACGGGGCGCAGAACGCCGCGCGGCGCGGACTGGGCGAGAGGCCCGAGCGCGGCACGGTCGACGCCGCCCGACGCGATCCGTTCGCGCTCGACCTGCGCGAGCACAACGTGCTGCGGGGGCTCTACTACGAGCAGGAGCAGCACGACGGGTACCTGCGTGACCGGGACGTGTTCGACGAGGGCATCAGCATCGAAGACAACCTCTCGCTGATCGTCGACTACGCTCGCGGCGCCAGCATGACGTACGCGCTCAACGCCCACTCCCCGTGGGAGGGGTACACCGTCGCCGTCAACGGCACGGCGGGACGCGCGGAGCTGTCCGTCGTCGAGCGCGGCGCCATCCTGCTCGACGCAACCGGGCGGCAGCACGTCGTCGACCCGAGCGCGCGCCCTGAGGCCGTCACCGACGAGACCGGTCGTCCGGTCGGCGAGCGACTCATGGTCCAGCGGCACTTCGATGCGGCGCGCGAGGTCCGGATCCCCCACGCGGCCGGCGGGCACGGCGGTGCGGACGACGCCCTGCTGCGCGACCTGCTCGTCGGGACGGATGCCGATCCTCTCGGCCAGGCCGCGACCTGGCTGGACGGCGTCCGCGCGATGGCCGTCGGAGTGGCGGGCAACGACTCGCTCGCCGACGGGGCAGCGGTGCTCATCCGCGACCTCTCCTTCGGCGCCGCGGCGACCGCCCTGGATGCAGAACCGCGCGACGTCGTCGGCTCCCCGGCGGCGGCATCCCGATGACGCGATTCGACCTCCCGATCGAGGAGCTCCGCCGGTTCGCGCCGGACGTCGCCGAACCCGATGACTTCGACCGCTTCTGGGCTGAGACCCTCGGAGAGGCGCGAGCGGCGGGCGGTCGCGTCACCGTCGCGGACGCCGACGTGCCGCTGCGGGCCCTCGAAGCGCGCGAGCTGATCTTCCCCGGGTTCGCCGGCGATCCCGTGCGGGCCTGGTACCTGCGGCCTGCCGGGGTGAGCGCCGACCTCCCGGCGGTCGTCGAGTTCCTCGGATACGGCGGCGGGCGAGGGATGCCGCAGCAGCGACTCACGTGGGCGGCTGCGGGGTTCGCGTACATCGTGATGGACACGCGCGGACAGGCGGCCGCCGACACCGCCGACCCGCACGGGTCGGAGCCCAGCGTTCCGGGGTTGCTGACGCGCGGCGTCGGGGACCCGGCGACCTACTACTACCGCAGGGTGTTCACCGACGGCGTGCGGTGCGTGGATGCCGTGCGGGGCCTGGACGGCATCGATCCTGCCGCCGTCGCGATCGCGGGCGGCAGCCAGGGTGGCGGCATCGCTCTCGCCGTCGCAGGGCTTCACGACGAGGTCGCCGCCGCGATCGTGGACTACCCGTTCCTGTGCCATTTCCGCCGCGCCGTCGGGATGACCGGCCGCGAGCCCTATCAGGAGGTCGTGCGCTACCTGGCGATCCACCGCGGTCGCACCGACGCGGTGTTCCGCACGCTGTCGTACTTCGACGGCGTGACCTTCGCCGCACGCGCGAGCGCACCGGCACTGTTCTCGGTGGGTCTGCAGGACCCGGTGTGCCCGCCGTCGACGGTGTTCGCGGCGTACAACGCGTACGCGGCATCCGTGAAGGAGATGGTGACCTTCGAGTTCAACGAGCACGAGGGCGGCGGCGCGGAGCACTGGCCGCGCCAGGTGGCGTTCCTCGAAGAGCAGCCGGCCTTCGCCGGCGGCGCCGACCGCACGCGAGACCTCCCGGTGTTCGCGGCCTCGGGTCAGTAGGATCACGAGATGGTCACGCAACGCGCTGTGCGATTGAGCGACGTCGCTGCGGTGGCGGGCGTGTCGAAGGCGACGGCGTCCAAGGCCCTCAACGACAGTCCCGTCGTCTCCGCGGCGACCAAGGCCCGCGTGCGCGAGGCGGCCGAACGACTCGACTTCCGGCCGAACGCGCTGGCATTGTCGTTCGCCTCGGGCCGCAGCCGCACTGTCGGCCTTCTGACGCATCGGGCGACCGCGACGTTCTCCCGCGCCGTCGTCATGGGGGCGATCCTCGAACTCGGTCGTCGTGAGCGCGCGGTGCTGGTCTTCGACGGGCGCATCAACGCCCACCACGAGATGACCGAGAGCATCCGCACCCTCCGCGACCGTCGCATCGACGGGCTCCTCGTGGTCGGCGCGGGCTTCGGGCGGGTCACGCCGTCCATCACCCACCAGTTCGAGGTTCCGGTGACGTACGCGTTCGCGGCATCCGACAACCCCGACGATTCGGTCTTCGTTCCCGACAACGAGCAGGCCGGCTACCTCGCCGCACGCCACCTGATCTCCCTCGGCCGCACCCGGATCGCCCACGTCACGTCGGATGCCGACGACCTCGCCGTCCGACGTCGCGAGGCCGGCTTCCGCCGCGCGCTCGCCGAGGCGGGCGTGCCGCCGCTGCCGACGCTCTACGGCAGCTGGCGCCGCGAGTGGGGCGAGCAGGCGGTCGGCGCGCTGCGGGAGTCGGGTACCGAGTTCGACGCCGTCTTCTGCGGCAACGACCACATCGGCTTCGGCGTCCTCGACGCGCTGGAGGCCGCCGGGGTCGACGTGCCCGGCGACGTGGCGGTCGTGGGCATCGACAACTGGGAGGAAGTCATCCTCGACCAGAAGCTCCGGCGCCTCACCACCGTCGACCTCGACCTGACCGGCGTCGGGCGCGTGGCAGCCGACAACGTCATCGAACCCGCTGCCACGGGCGGGGAGCGCTTCGTCGAGCCCCGCCTCGTCCTCGGCCCGTCGACGTAGGACGGGGACGAGGGGATGTCGCTGACCCGGCCCGCGGATCCGCAGTGGCGGGGGCCGGCTGGCGGGTTCCGCCGGTGGGAGAGGTCGGCCGAGCTGGGCCGCGGCGACGAGGTCTGGCGCTGGGCGAGCCGCGAGGTGCTGCGGTGGGGGATCAAGACCCGGAGCGGATTCACCGTGGCGCCGGGCGACTCTGTGACCGCGGGGGACCGGCCGGTCATCACTGCGCATCCTTTCGGCTTCGCGGTGCGTGAACCCGTCGAGGTGGTCGAGGTGGTGCAGGAGAGCGATCGGGTCGGTTTCGCCTACCGCACACTGCCCGGTCATCCCGTGAGCGGCGAGGAGGCCTTCATCGTGCACCGGCACGGGGACGCGGTGATCCTGACGGTCCGCTCCCTCACACGCCCCAGTCCGCGCGGGGCATGGCGGGCGGCCTACCCGGCGCTGCTGATGGCGCAGCGCGTGGCGCGGCGGCGCTACTTCCGGGCGCTGCGCGTGCGGGCTCCACGCTGATCGATCCGGCCGGCCGCGGGCGCCGCGCCGTCGCCAGGCGCGATCACTCTCGCGCGGAGGCGTGTCCGCCGCTGAGTCGCCCGAGCAGGGTGACGAGCTGCGACAGATCGTCCGTCGTCCAGTCCCGTGTGCGGTCGCGGAGCTCAGCGCCTCTGTCGGCGAGCGCGGCCGCCACGCCCACATTCCCCGCCTCGGTGAGCCGCATGATCACGCCGCGCCTGTCGTCCGGGTCGGGAGAGCCGGCGACGAGACCCAGGCTCCGCATCCTGCCGATCAGGGTGCTGGTCGAGCTCCGGTCCATGCCGACCGCATCCGCGATCACGCTCGGCTTGGCAGGACCGAATGCGTAGAGCCATCGGGCGATGTGGAATGCGGCCGGCTGGAGTCCCTCGTGGAAGCGGGCGGCGCTTCGTTCGGTGAGGGCTCGCGTCGCGCTGAGCAGAGCATTCACCTGCTCTCCGAGCGCGAGTTCCAGGCGATCCCGATCGTCCAAAGGCATCGAAGAACTCGTTTGCATATCCAAACTATAGCTCCTACAGTGATGGAGATTTACAAACTAGATTGCCGCCGTCGTGCCGACGTCGGCTCGAAGAGAGGAACCGGCTCATGTCCGATCCGCAGACCATCGTCCTGACCGGTGCCACGAGCGGCCTGGGCCGCCTCGCCGCGATCGCACTCGCCCGACGAGGATTCCGGCTGGCGCTCACCGCGCGGGACGAGCCGAAGGCGGCCGAGACGCGAAGCGAGATCGAGGTCGCGGCGCCGGGCGCTCAGGTCGGCATCCACCTCGGAGATCTGTCGCAGATGGACGACGTGAGGCGTGTGGGCGCTGAGATCCGCGAGCGATACGAGCGCGTAGACGTGCTCGTCAACAACGCCGGGCTGCATGCGTTCGAGCAGCGGGTCACCGTGGACGGCTATCCGCAGATGGTGGCCGTGAACCATCTCGCGCCGTTCCTGCTGACCGAAACCCTCCTCCCCGCCCTCGGCCGCGGGATCTCCCCGCGGATCGTCAACGTCGCGTCGGAGGCATCCCGTCGCCACGGCACGCTCGTACTCCCCGCCGACCTCACCGACACCACCCCGTTCACTGTGCGGGGATCTTCGGCGGTGTACGGCAAGACGAAGCTGATGAACATCATGTTCACGATGGAGCTCGCCCGGCGGCTCGCCGGCACGGGCATCACCGTCAACGCCCTGGACCCGGGATTCAACGTGACCGGCCTCGGGCGAGAGCTGAACTTCGCGCAACCGTTGGAGCGTGTGCTGCGGGCGCTGCGCATCGGCGATCCCCGCCGCGGCGCGGAGCTCATCGTGGACGTCGCCACTGATCCTGCGTTCAGCCGGGACACCGGGGTTTATGTCACCGCGCGCGGCCGCCGGCGGATCACGCCCAGCGCGCCCGGCGACGATCCGGCCGTGCAGCGCGAACTGTGGGACGCGACGACGGCACTCCTCGCGCGCCGGGGTGCGCGGACACCCGCCGTGCGGCGGCCGTCCGGCTCAGGCGCGGAGTAGAGCAGCCCGGGGCGCCGCGTGCTGAGGAGTCCCGCTCCGGTCCCGGAGCCCCGCTCGAGCTCAGGAGCGTGCGCGCCGCAGCAGCGAGATCCGCACCGTGCGGAGCCCGTCGCCGTAGAACATGAAGTGCCGCTCGTCGCCGTTGAGCGTGCGTCGGGGTACCCACACGCCGTCCCGCAGCACCTCCTCCCGGAGCTCGTCGATCTCGACGATCGCGTCCTCACGCGTGAACGACAGCGACGCCGACGTCGCCGTCACGAGGAACTCATCCTCGCCGGTGAGCAGGATCAGCCCGTAGCCGACCTTGTCCTCGGCGTTGGAGCCGGTGCCGGTGCCGAAGATGCCGCGCGTGTCGAACGGCCCGCTGATCGTGATCTGGAACCCGCCGATCTCGACCTGCTGCTGTTCGCCGGTGCTCACCCGGAAGCCGTGGATGCGATCGTCCGCCTGTGCCTGCACGATCTCGCTCGACAGGGCGTTCAGCACCTCGTACGCGCGGAAGACCTCGTGCCCCGTCGGCAGGTCCTCGATCCCGAACGGGTTGAAGCCGATCGCCTTGTAGGCGCCGACAGCGATGAACGCGAGTGCGGCGTCGGGTCTCGCTTCCGGCACGTAGATCGGGTTGCCCTCGATCGCATACTGCGCGAGCGTGCCGTCGAAGTCGTCCACGTAGATGTCGGGCGAGAGGAAGGCGAGCGACGGGGCGCCGATCCGCCAGATGTCCAGCATCCGTGCGACCGGGCCTCCGCTCGGATAGCGGCCGGGCTCGAGGGCGTTGGGCTGCGGGCCGAGCCATGCGTTGGCGAACACCGGCAGGCCATGCCGCGAGACGCCGGCACGGGCGACCGCGTCGACGTACCGGCTGAAGCCCCAGCTCATGAAGATCTCGGCCGCTTCGCCGTCGGTGCCGAAGACTTCGGCCCAGGTCCCGGAGGTGCGGGCGCCGTTGCGGTCCCACGCCGCCCTGACGTGGGGATGCAGGCGGTCGCCCAGCGCGGAGAGTCCTCCGAGGAGTTCGGCGGGAACCGCCGCGTTCCAGGCGGCCAGCGCGAGCGGGGAGCGATCGCGGCTGTCCCCGAGCAGGCCGACCTCGTTCTCTACCTGCACGGCGATGATCGTGCCCGACGAGTCGACCTCGGCGATGTGGGCCATCAGCTCCGCGAACGCGCGGGCGTCGGCATCCCGCAGCCGCTCGTCGAAGACGCTGAGGATGGGCGCGTCGAGAGCGAAGCGCCCGGTGAGCAGCTGGGTCTGGTCGCGCTCGGCGCGGGTGAAGCGATCCTCGTCGCGTCGCACCCACGACGGGGCGTACGTCGACTCGGCGTTCTTGTACGCGCCGAACCAGATGAGGACGAGACGGATGCCGTGCCGTTCGGCCTGCCGGATCTGATCGTCGACGGCGGTGAAGTCGAAGCGCCCCTCCTCGGGCTCGACGAGCTGCCAGCTCGCCGTCCCGATGACGGTGCCGACGCCGTTCGACGCGAGGTGGTCCCACACCGGCGCCATGTACTCGGGGCTCGAGGCGCTGGAGTTGTGCAGCTCGCCGCCGAGGGCGAGATACGGCTTGCCGTCGACGAAGAGATGCGTCGCCGCCCCGTTGCGCCGCACCGTGGGCAGCACGCGTCCGCCTGTCGGCTCCGTCGTCGTGTCGGTCACAGCGGCATCACTCCTCGTCGTCGGGCGCACAGCGCTCCCTGTCGTTCCGATGCTGACAGTGCGGCAATCGGTTGTCAAACCTTGCCGCGGACGCCCGATGTCAGGGCATCGTCGAATCGCCTTCAGGGGGGTGCGCCGCCGTGATCTGCGACGGCGCACCCTCCCGCCAAGCCGCTGTCAGCCGCCGTTGGACGACCGGATGCCGTCGGCGAGGGCCTCGAACGTGTAGACGAAGCCGCCTCCCGGACCGCTCACCGTCGCGTACCCGGTGGTCTCGCCCGGCACGATCGCGACGTTGGTCGCCGACGTCACGTCGTCGCCGGCGGGCGCCTCGATCGTCCTCAGGAGCTCGCCGTGCGCGTCGTACACGAGGACGGCGGCCCGATGGTGCAGGCCGACGTAGAGATTGCCGTCCGCGTCGGTGGCGAGCGAGTCGATCTGCGCCTCGCCGACGCTCGCGAACACGGCCGGATGCGCCGTGGCAACGGCCGTCCCCTCCGCATCGAGGCGGAGGAAGTCGATCCGGTTGCCGGTGTTCTGGCTCACCCACAGCCCGTCGGCCCCGGGCGTGAATGCGAGCCCATTCGGCGCGGGCAGCTCGGAGGCCAGCACCGTGGCCGTCGCGCCGTCGCGGTCGATGCGGAGCAGGCGACCGCTCGCCTGCCAGTACGGGTCCTGCGCGCCCTGGGAGTCCGTCACGTAGAGGTGACCCTCCTCGTCGAACGCGATGTCGTCGGGGGCGATGCGCGCACCCTCGACCTCCGCGTCGAAGAACGTCCGCGCATCCTCTCCGTCCGCGGTGGTGCTGATGATCGTTCCGAGGAAGTCGGTGAGGTAGAGGCGGCCGTCGTGCGGGCTGAACTGGGCGGAGGTGATGGCGCTGGTGTCGTCCGTGTACACGGTGCTGACCTCGGTGCTCTCCAGATCCACGCGCATCACCTTGGCGGCGCCCGGCGGCGCCGTCACGTCGACGACGTAGAGGTCGCCGTCGGGTCCGATGACGGGGCCCTCGACGAGCGTCATCCCGGTCGCTTCATGGACGGAGGACACCTGCACCAGCCGCTCGAGCTGCGCCTCGCCCGGGTCGCCCGGGCGCGCTGGGGTGCTTGCGTCCGCTGCCGCGGCGCAGCCGGTGGCTCCCATGAGCGTGAGCGCGGCGAGCGCTGCGACGCTGAGCCGCCTCATCGCGCGACTCCTGTCGCAGCCTCGCGGTCGAGGTCGTCGAGCTCGTCGTCCAGAGCGTCGCGAACGAGGACGTCGGCCATCGACCCTGCGCGCCACTCGCGCAGGAGGCGGCGGAACACCACCGGGCCGGGGCTGTAGGTCATGCCCGTGATCGCGCGCGTGCCTTCGCCGTTGTAGTAGCCCGGCGTGCACTCGGCCTGGAACGCACTGGTGTCGTTGGCGGTCGCGACGACCTCGCGGCACCAGAGCTCTTCCGCCTCCGCCGTCGGCTCGATGACGTCGACGCCTTTGCCGCGGCCGCGTGCGATGACGGCGGCGATGTGCTCCGCCTGGTCCTGCAGGATGTGCACGAAGTTCACCGAGTTGGCGTTCTGCAGCGCCCCGAGGTGGAAGAGGTTCGGAAAGCCGTGGCTGTAGAACCCGTGCAGTGTGCGCGGACCGTACTGCCAGTGCTGCAGCAGCGGACGACCGCCGCGCCCGAACACGGGCAGGGTGCCCGACAGCACGCCGGAGACGCCGGCCTCGAAGCCCGTCGCGAAGATGACGGCGTCGACCTCGTACTCAGTGTCGCCGACGACGATGCCGGTCTCGGTCATGCGGGTGATGCCGCCGTGATCGGCGGTGTCGACGAGCGTGACGTTCTCGCGGTTGAAGGACGACAGGTAGGTGTCGCTGAATCCCGGCCGCTTGCACATGTAGCGGTACCAGGGCTTGAGCAGCTCGGCCGTCTCGGGGTCGTCCACGATCTCGTCCACCCGCGCGCGGATGCGCTCCATCGTCGCCGCGTCCGCCAGCTCGTCCTGCAGCCGGCGCTCTTCGAGGGGGAGCGACTCGTCCACGGCGCCGGAGAGGATCTGCCGCTGCAGGTGCGGCGTCCGTGTCCACCCGTCGTCCACGAGGCTGTGCTCGACCGGCTCGCCTGCGAGGACCGCGAGGAAGTTGTCCATCCGCTCCTGCTGCCAGCCCGGCTCGAGGGACGCCGCCCACTCCGGGTCGGTGGGGCGGTTGTCTCGGACGTCCACGGTGGAGGGCGTGCGCTGGAACACCAGGAGGTGGCCGGAGGCCTCGGCGAGGTGCGGGACCGCCTGGAGTCCGGTCGCGCCGGTGCCCACCACGGCCACGCGCTTGTCGCCGAGCTTCGTCAGACCGCCGTCGGCGCTGCCGCCGGTGTAGTCGTAGTCCCAGCGGCTCGTGTGGAAGGTGTGGCCGCGGAAGTCCTCGATCCCCGGGATGCCGGGCAGCTTGGGGTGCGTGAGCGTGCCGGACGACACGACGACGTGGCGGGCGTGGAACCGGTCCCCGCGATTCGTCTCGACACTCCACTGCGCGAGATCCTCGTCCCAGGTGAGCGAGGTCGCACGGGTCTGGAAGAGGGCGTCGCGGTACAGGTCGAATCGTTCCGCGATCGCAACGGCGTGACGGCGGATCTCCTCACCGGGCGCATAGCGCCAGGCGGGTACATATCCCAGCTCCTCGAGCAGCGGCATGTACACGTACGACTCGATGTCGCAGTGGATGCCGGGGTAGCGGTTCCAGTACCAGGTGCCGCCGACGTCGCCGGCTTCGTCCATGAGGCGGACGGATCGGATGCCGGCCTGCTGGAGGCGGGTCGCGGTGAGCAGTCCGCCGAATCCTGCGCCGATGACCAGGGCCTCCGCCGGCGTCGTGACGGCCGCGCGCTCCTGGCGCTCGGTGTAGGGATCTTCGGCGTAGTAGCCGAAGGCGCCTGCGGCCCGACGGTACTGCGTCGCGCCGTCAGGGCGGAGCCGCCGGTCGCGCTCGTGCGCGTATTTGGCGCGCAGGGCGACCAGATCGATCTCGGCGGTGGGCTCGTGCGTGTTCGTCATCATCCTCGTTCTCGCTCGTCGGCGCAGCGACGGCGCCTCGAGGAACACCGGGCAGGGCACGGTGGCGGCACATCAGCCGCACTCTTCGCGCCGACACAGCCGTGGATCGGATTGCTCGAGAAGGTTAGCTTCTGGCTAAGTAGTTTTGGCTGAGAGTCCACTGGGATAGCGTGAGCGCATGGGGGAGGACGACGATCGTCGAGCGGTGCTCCAGCGGATCGAGGCGCTGTCGATCTCGATCGCCGTCCGCTCCATCCCGAGGATGCTCGAGCCGCTGCGTTCGGGCAGCCTCTCGCTGCAGCAGCTGAAGGTCCTGTCGGTCGTCGTCACGACCGAGGAGGGGGCGAGCGTCGCCCAGCTCGCCGGGAGTTTCGGCGTGACCATGGCATCGATGTCCAACCTCGTCGACCGGCTCGTCGCCGGCGGGTTCGCCGAACGCGCGGCCGACGCTCGCGACCTGCGTGTCCGCCGCGTCCACAGCACGGACCTCGGCCGTGCCGCCGTGCAGCGGGTGATGGGCGCGCGACCCGAGCTCGGCGCCGACGTCCTCGGTCACCTGTCGCTCGAAGAGCTGCATGCGCTCGAGATCGGCCTCGGCGCGGTGGGTCGCGTGCTGCGGGACGGCGTGTGAGCTAGCGGCGGGGCTTCGTTCGACAGGCTCCTCGCGCTGCCGAGAGGCCGGCGGCTTGCGACGGCGAGCGGCGCGAGGTACTGTGCAATCGGTTGCCATGCAATACCCGCAGCGCGCCGACCGTGCCATCCCACGAAAGACGACGATGACTTCAGCGCCCTACGACCTTGCGATCGACAGCGGCGGGGACCAGTTCCCGGTCGCCGGCGTCGCGCCGCGCCTCTCGTGGAAAGACCCCGTCGGCGCTTGTGACGAAGACGGCTTCGAAGTGGAGGCGATGGTCGACGACGTGAGCCTGCCGGTCGCCCGCGTCGCCGGCAGCCGGTACGTCGAGTGGCCCTGGCGCGCCCCGAAAAGCCGCGAACGGGTCGCGTGGCGCGTGCGCGGGGTGTCGTCCGGCACCGTGTCGGACTGGTCCCCGTGGCAAAAGTTCGAGGTGGGCCTGCTCGACCAGGACTGGCAGGCGCGGTGGATCAGTCCGGTCGAGGGCGACGACCCCGGGTACGGCCGTCGGCCGGCGCACACCCTCGCGGTCGCGTTCGAGCTTCCTGCACGGGTGGTGTCCGCCCGCCTCTATGCCACGGCTCTCGGCCTGTACGAGGCGCTCGTGAACGGCCGGCGTGCGGGGACCGCCGAACTCGCGCCGGGTGCCACCTCGTACGACCGCACGCTCTACGCGCAGGCATCCGATGTCACGGCCGGCCTGGAGCCAGGAGCCAACCGGCTCGAGATCGTCCTCTCGGACGGCTGGTACCGCGGGCAGGTCGGCGCGTTCCGGACTCCCGCCGAGTGGGGGAGCGTGCTCGGCGCGCGCGCCGAGCTGCACATCGACCTCGAGGACGGCTCCCGCCGTGTCATCCGCACCGACGGCGGGTGGACCAGCGCGCCCACCGTCATCACGCGGGCGGACCTCATGGACGGCCAGACGACCGACTTCACCTCGGCGACGGGACCCGCGCTGCCGGTGCTCGTGGACCAGGTCGACGCGCCGCCGATCGAGTGGTCGCCCGCCCCGCCGATCCGCGTGATCGAGTCCCGTCCGGCGGTATCGGTGACACCGGTGCGCGACGGCGTATGGCTGGCCGACTTCGGTCAGAACGCGTCGGGGTGGATCACCCTGCGCGACCTCGGTCCCGCCGGCACGATGACCGTGCTCGAGTACGGCGAGTTCCGCGACGCCACCGGTGACCTCTCGACGTCGCACCTCGACTCGCACCGTCCCGACGCCACGATGGTGTTCGTCCAGCGCGACGAGGCCGTGTCGGCGGGCGACGGCTCGGTGTTCGAGCCGCGACACACGATCCACGGCTTCCAGTACGTCCGGATCTCGCGGGATGCGGCATTCGATGCGGCGAGCATCGAGATGCAGATCGTGCATACCGACCTCGCCCGCACCGGATCCTTCGACTGCAGCGATCCCGACCTCACGCGGCTCCATGCGCTCGCGGACTGGAGCTTCCGGGGCAACGCGGTCGACATCCCGACCGACTGCCCGACCCGCGAGCGCCTCGGCTGGACCGGCGACTACCAGATCTTCGCTCCCACAGCGACACGTCTGTACGACGTCAGCGGCTTCACGCGCAAATGGCTCCGCTCGGTCCGGGACGACCAGCTCGATGACGGGCGGATCGCCAACTTCTCGCCCGACGGCAGGCGGGTCAGGCTGCACACCGACGCTCAGTTCGCGATGATGACGGGCTCCGCAGGCTGGGGCGACGCCATCACCGCCGTGCCGTGGGAGATGTACACCGCCTACGGCGACCGAGGCGTGCTGTCGGAGAACTGGGACGCCATGGTGCGGTGGGTGCACTGGGCCCTCGCCACCGCCGAGGGCTCACGGCATCCGTCCCGCGTTCAGCGGTCCAGCGAGCCGCAGCCGCACGAGCGCTACCTCTGGGACGGCTCGTTCCACTGGGGCGAATGGATCGAGCCCAAGCGCAAGCGCGCCGACGGCACGCTCATCGACCCCGTGCAGGACAACCCGCAGGCGTGGTTCATGGCAGACAAGGGCGAGGTCGGCACGGCGTTCCTCTACCGTTCGCTGGACACGCTGACGCGCACGGCGGCGATCCTCGGGCGCTCCGCCGACGCGGCCACGTACGGCGAGCTCGCCGGGCGCGTCCGCGACGCGTGGCGCACCGAGTTCCTCGTCGGCGACGGCCGCACCGTCGCCGACACCCAGGCCGCGTACGTGCGGGCGCTGTCCTTCGGGCTCATCCCCGATGACCTGCGGGACGCCGCGGCGTCGCGCCTGGTCGAGCTGATCCGCGAGGCGGGCGATCATCTCGGCACGGGGTTCCTCTCGACCGGAGATCTGCTTCCGGTGCTGGTCGAGAGCGGGCACGCGGATGTCGCATACGACGTGCTGCGGCAGCGCTCCTCGCCGTCCTGGCTCAACATGATCGACAAGGGCGCGACGACGATCTGGGAGGACTGGGACGGCATCGACGACGAGGGCAGAGCCCATGAATCGCTCAACCACTACAGCAAGGGCGCGGTGGTGCGATTCCTCCACACCCATGTAGCGGGACTTCGTCAGGCTCCCGGCTCGATCGCCTGGGAGTCCGTGATCGTGCAGCCGACCCCGCACCCCACGCTCACGTGGGCGAAGACCACGCACGAGTCGCCGCAGGGCCTCATCAGTGTGTCGTGGCGCAATGACGACGGCCGGTTCGAGGTCGACGTCGACCTGCCCGCCGGTACGCGCGGCACGCTGGTGCTGCCGGACGGATCGGAGCGGGAGCTCACTCCCGGCCGGATCACGGCGACCACGACGACGGGCGTCCTCGCATGAGCACCCTCACGCCTCTGGACGCGGCCCTGGACGGGAACCCGCCCGAGCCTCGCGATCCCTGCCGGCTGCTGCCCGGCGACCGGCGCACCCGCGACATCGCGCAGGCGCTCTACGAGCGGGTGGCCTCCGCCTCGATCGTCTCGCCGCATGGCCATGTGCCCGCCGAGTGGATCGCCCGCGACATCCCGTTCTCCGATCCGACGGCCCTGCTCGTCACCCACGACCACTATGTGACGCGGCTGCTGCACGCGTCGGGCATCGATCTCGCCGAGCTCGGCGTCGGCGGCCACCGCATCGACCCGCGCACGGCATGGCGGCTCTTCGCCGCGCGCCAGGCCGTGTTCGCCGGCACGGCGACCGGCTACTGGATCGACGAAGAGCTGCGGAACGTCCTCGGCATCGACCTCGTGCTCTCCGCCGAGACCGCCGACGCCGTGTACGACCGCATCCAGGAGAAGCTCGACGCGCCCGGGTTCCGGCCGCGCGCCCTGTTCGAGCGCTTCGGCATCGAGGTGCTCGCGACGACCGACGACCCGCTCGACGACCTGCGGTTCCACGACGAGATCGCGGCGAGCGGGCTTCCCGGCCGGGTGCTGCCCACCTTCCGGCCCGATCGCTATCTCGACCCGGACTCTGCCACCTTCGCGGCCGACGTCGACCGTCTCCTCGCGAGCGAGGGGCAGGCGACGGACTTCCGCGGCTACCTCGCCGCACTCGAGGCACGCCGGGCCCACTTCATCCGCCACGGCGCGACGTCGGCCGACCACGGCATCGAGGACCCGGCCACGGTAGACATGGCCGACGACGAGGCAGCGCAGCTCTTCCAGCTGGCCGTGTCGGGTCGTGCCGATGCGCGCGAGCGCCAGGCGTTCCGCGGCCACATGCTGCTCCAGATGGCGCGGATGAGCGTCGACGACGGCCTCGTCATGACCGTGCACGCGGGCGTGATCCGCAACCACAGCACTCCCACATTCGAGCGTTTCGGCGCCGACACCGGCCACGACTTCCCTCGCCGTACCGACTTCGTGCGTGGCCTGCGCCCGCTGCTCGAGCGCTTCGGGCTCGAGAAGTCGTTCCACCTGGTGCTGTTCACCGTCGACGAGACCGTGTACTCGCGAGAGATCGCCCCGATGGCCAGCTTCTACCCGAGCGTCTACATCGGCGCTCCGTGGTGGTTCCTGGATGCACCCGACGCCATGGCTCGCTTCCGCTCCGCGGTCACCGAGTCCGCCGGCTTCTCACGGGGCTCGGGCTTCATCGACGACACCCGCGCCTTCCTGTCGATCCCGGCCCGTCATGACACCGCACGACGAGCGGATGCCGCGTTCCTGGCGCGTCTCGTGCGCGAGGGTCGCATCACCGAAGCGACAGCGGGCACGGTCATCGACGACATCGTCGGGCCCCAGCCGAAGCGGGTGTTCAAGCTGTGACGGGTCCATCGACCGACCTCGAGACGGCCGCCGTCCTCCGCAGGTCGCGGCCGGCGCCACCCGTCCGCATCGTGCATCTTGGCCTCGGCGCCTTCAGCCGGTCGCACACCGCCTGGTACACCGGCCGGGCCGCCGATGCCGAGGACTGGGGCATCGCCGCCTACACCGGGCGCAGCGCCGGACTCGCCGCGGCGCTGACCGCGCAGGACGGGGTCTACACGCTCGTCGAGCGCTCTGCCGACGGCGATCGCCACGAGGTCGTCGAGAGCATCGTGCGGGCGCATCCGGGCGACGACGTCGCCTCGCTCCTCGCCGACATCGCGGCTCCGGCGACCGCCGTCGTGACGCTCTCGATCACCGAGGCCGGCTATCGCACCGGCGCGGACGGGCTTCCCGACGGAGGCGACCCGCTGGTCCGTTCGGATCGCCGGCTTCTCGCGCAGCTGGCCGGCGGCGACTCCGAAGCCGCGTTCGGGCTCCAGACGGTGCTCGGCCGACTCGTCGCGGGGCTGGATGCGCGGCGGCGCGCCGGCGCGGGACCGCTGGCCGTGGTCTCGTGCGACAACATCCCCGACAACGGCGGGCATGTGGCGCGGGCGCTTCTCGCGCTCGCGGCATCCGTCCCCCGCACGGCGGAATGGTGCCGGCTGAACGTGTCGTTCGTCTCCGGCTCGGTCGACCGGATCACGCCGCGGATCGAGGCGGACGAGCTGTCGCGCCTGTCCGAGCGGTACGGGGATGCCGTACCCGTCGTGGCGGAGCCGTTCAGCGACTGGGTGCTCTCGGGCGCGTTCCCCGCCGGCAGGCCGGCGTGGGAGACAGCCGGGGCGCGCTTCACGGACGAGCTCGAGCCGTGGGAGGCGCGCAAGCTGTGGCTGCTCAACGGGGCGCACACGATCCTGGCATGCCTCGGCCCGCTTCGCGGCCACAGCCTGGTGTCGGAGGCGATCGGCGATCCGGTGTGCCGGACCGCCGTCGAGCGGTTCTGGGACGATGCGGAGCGCAACCTCCCCGTGCAGCTCGACATCGGGCTGTATCGTCATGCCCTCCTCGAGCGCTTCGCCAACCCGCGCATCGCCCATCTGCTGTCGCAGATCGCGTCGGACACCGCGACGAAGATCCGGCTGCGCATCGTTCCCGTCGCCGAACTCGAACGCGCCGCCGGGCGGTCCGCGGAGGGATGCGCCGGCGCGCTCGCCGCGTGGCTCGTCTCGCTGGATCAGCCGGACGGGGTCGCCTGCCTACCTGACCTCATCGCGGGCGTGAGTGCGTCCCTGGCCGCGGACGAGGATTTCGCCACGTCGGTGGCGCTGTCGGTGCCGGGTATCCAGGCCGCCTTCCTCTGAACGCGCGGGATCCACTGAGATAACGGCTTTGTCACATTCTGGCAATCGGTTGTCAGAATCGACCGATGCTGCTTTACTGGCCCACAGCCCCAAGTATGCGTCCCGTCACGACGTTCGTGACAAGCGGTTGCATGAAGAATTCATTCGAAGGAGTCTGAATCATGTCGATACCCCGTACCGGCCGCCGGCCGATCAGGTTCGCAGCGTTGGGCGCCGCAGCGCTCGCCGCCGCACTCGCGCTCTCCGCCTGCAGCGGTTCGCCGGAAGCGGCGCCGTCCGGCTCTGCGGGCCCCGTCGCCGAGAAGGATCTCGCCATCGCGGCCGTGTCGGGGCCGAACTCACTCGACCCGGCGCAGCTCGTGGACGGACAGCAGCAGTTCGTGTGGTCGTCCATCCTCGACACCCTCCTCGCCAAGGAGAACAAGACGGGCGAGCTCATCCCCAACGCCGCCGAGAGCTGGGAGTACAACGAGGACGGCACCGAGCTCACGCTCACGCTCCGCGAGGGCATGACGTTCAGCACCGGTGACCCGGTGGACGCCGACGCCGTCGTCGCCACCATGCTGCGGAACAAGGAGACCCCCGGAGTCGTGCAGGTGAAGTACGGCTCGGTCTCCGATGTGACCGCGGAGGACGAACTGACGGTGAAGGTGACGTTCGACTCGTTCGATCCGCAGTTCCTCTCCAACCTGACCGGAGGCGCCGGCGCCATCGGCGACCCCGCGACCCTCGACGACGAGCGCACCGCCACCGACCCGGTCGGCTCGGGCCCGTTCACGCTCGACGTCGCGAAGACCGTGCCCGGCAGCACGTACGTGCTCACCAAGCGCGACGACTACTGGAACGCCGACGCGATCCCGTTCAAGACCTTCACCGTCCGTGTGCTCCAGGACCCGACGGCGTCGTTCAACGCACTCCAGGCCGGCGAGATCAACGCCGCCACCGTGCAGACGCAGCTGCTCGGTCAGCTCGGCGACGAGTACGCCGTGCAGCCGATCGACGCGCAGGCCGTCGCGTACCTCGACATCCTGGACCGCGGCGGCGAGAAGTGGCCGGCCCTCGGCGATGAGCGTGTGCGCCAGGCGCTGAACTACGCGATCGATCGCGAGGGCGTCCTGAAGGGCATCTTCAGCGGCGTGGGCATGGTGACGGAGCAGATCTTCAGCCCTTACGGCCAGGTCTACGACGAGTCCCTCAACGAGACGTACGACTACGACCCCGATAAGGGCAAGGAGCTCGTCGAGGAGGCGGGCTATGCCGGCGAGACCTTCCAGATCCCGAGCACCTTCCTGTCGACATCCCTCGAGCCGACCCTCACGCAGGCGTTCGCGGACGTCGGGCTCACTCTGGAGTGGGTGCCCGTGCCGCCGCAGCAGGCGCAGTCGGCGCACCTCTCGGGCGACTACCCGCTCAGCTTCCAGATCACGGGCTTCAACTCGGATCAGGCCGATGCCGCCTCGCACTACAGCACCAGCGGCTACGCCAATCCCCGCGGGTACACGGACGAGACCATCGACGAGCTCTTCGGCACGATCAACTCGACCGTCGACTTCGAATCGGCGCTGCCGGCGTACCAGGAACTCAACACCTACGCCGTCGAGCAGGCGTTCGAAGTGCCGATCGTCTTCGTCGGCGGCACGTGGGCGAGCCGCGACGGGATCGTGATGGTCGACGACGGCCGCAGCTCGGTACCGACGGTGCGACTGTTCGGCGTCAGCGAGTAAGACCATCCGGGGATGCGGGCCGTGCTCGCATCCCCGGAGCCAACCCCAGGGAACGACGATGATCTCCTACACACTGCGCCGGCTCGGCGCGGGGCTGATCCTGATCCTGCTGGTGACCTTCATCACCTTCCTGCTGCTCAGCACCTCGTTCGAGGACGTCGCGAAGACGATCCTCGGCCAATCGGCCACGCCGGAGGCGACGGCGGCGCTGATGGAGGCAAAGGGCTGGGACCGGCCGGTGCTGGTGCAGTACTTCGACTGGCTCGGCGCCGCGGTCCGCGGTGACTTGGGGACGTCGGTGTACACCTCCCTCCCCGTCGGACCCACCGTGCTGCAGCGACTGGCGGTCACCCTATCGGTGATCATCCCGGCGCTGATCCTGACGGTCATCATCTCGACGGTCCTCGGCGTCTGGGCGGCCTCCCGCGGTGGCGTCGCCGACCGCCTGTCGCAGGGGATCTCCCTGGTGGGCTACATCGTGCCGGGTCTCCTCCTCGCGATCGGGCTCGTCGTCATCTTCGCCGTCCAGCTGAAGTGGCTGCCGGCCACCGGCTACACGCCTCCCGGCGAGGATCCGGCGGCGTGGGCGCGGAGCATCACGATCCCGGTGATCGTGCTCGTGATCGGCGGCGTCGCCAACATGGCGGCCCAGGTGCGCGGCCGCATGATCGACGAGCTCCGCCGCGACTACGTCCGCACGCTCCGCACCCGGGGAGCCTCGACGACCTCGATCGTGCTGCGCCATGCCCTGCGGAACGCCGCGAGCCCGGCGCTGACGGTCATGTCGCTCGAGTTCATCGCCATGTTCGGCGGTGCGCTCATCATCGAGAACGTCTTCGCGCTGCCCGGCTACGGAAGCTTCGCGTTCAACGCGTCCCTGCAGGGCGACATCCCCGTGATCCTGGGCATCACCGCCTTCGGCGTGCTGCTCGTCACGGTGGTCAATCTCCTCACCGACCTGGCCAACGGCTGGCTGAACCCGAAAGCGAGAGTCCATTGAGCGACGACCGTGGACCCATGATGGAGGCGATGACGACGCCGAGCACAGAGCTCATCGTCGCCATCGAGGATGCGGTGACCGCCTCGCGGACGCCGATGTGGAAGCGCCTGCTGAAAGATCCGCAGTTCGTGATCACGGCCAGCATCCTGCTGCTCATCTTCTTGATGGGGGTCCTCACCCCGGTGCTGACGCAGCAGGGGCCGAACGACGCCGATCTCTCGATGGTCAATGCGCCGGTCGGCACGCCCGGCTATCCGCTGGGCGCCGACGAATCCGGCCGCGACATCTGGACGCGACTCCTGCACTCCATCAACACGGCCGCGATCTCGGCCCTCATCGGTGCGGGCGTGGCGCTCACGGTCGGTGTGATCGCGGGCCTCGTCGGCGGGTACTTCGGCGCGGTCACCCGGGCGTCGACGGAGTGGCTGTTCAGCCTCATCATGACCTTCCCCGGCATCCTACTGCTGATCATCCTCATGCCGGTGACCGGAGGCGACTACCGGTTCACCATGCTGATCTTCGGCGTGCTGCTCTCGCCGGGCATCTACCGCATCGTCCGCAACCTCGTCGTCGGCGTCAAGAACGAGCTGTATGTGGATGCCGCGCGGGTCTCGGGCCTCGGCAACCTGCGCATCCTGAGCCGCCATGTGCTCTTCGTCGTCCGCGGTCCGATCATCATCGCCGCCGCGTTCATGGCCGGTTCCGCCATCGCCGTGCAGTCCGGCCTCGCCTTCCTCGGCGTCGGCTCGCTGCAGATCCCGAGCTTCGGCTCGATGATCTCCTCCGGCTTCCGCAACCTCTACATCGCTCCGACGCAGTTCCTCTGGCCCAGCCTGCTGCTCGGCGTCATCACCGCGTCCCTGGTGCTCCTCGGCAACGCGCTGCGCGACACCCTCGAGGGCTCCAAGCCGACACCGGTCAAGGTGGGCTCCGGCCAGCGCGTGGCCTCCGGCGACGACGTCCGGCCGCGGCGGTCCGGTGCGCTGCTCGAGATCACCGATCTCGGCATCGCCTACCGCGGTCCGAGCGGCCGGCCGCGCGAGGTGGTCCGCGGGGTGTCCCTGTCGGTCGCGCGCGGCCAGGTCGTCGGCGTCGTCGGTGAGTCCGGATCGGGCAAGACGCAGACCGCCTTCGCCACGCTCGGCGTGCTCCCGGCGGAGGCGGTGATCACCCGCGGCTCGATCCTGTTCGACGGCCAGGAGCTGGTGGGCCTGACCGACGCCCAGATGCGGCCACTGCGCGGCAAGGCGATCGCGTACATCCCCCAGGAGCCGATGTCGAACCTGGACCCCTCGTATCGCGTGGGATCGCAGCTGGTCGAGGGTGTGCGCTCCGCGCTCGGGGTCTCGAAGCGCGAGGCGAAGTCGCGCGTTCTCGCTCTGCTCGAGCGGTGCGGCATCGCGGATCCCGAGCGCACGTTCGACTCGTATCCGCACCAGATCTCCGGTGGCATGGCCCAGCGCGTGCTGATCGCAGGCGCCGTCGCCAGTCGCCCGCAGCTCCTGATCGCGGATGAGCCGACCACGGCGCTGGACGTCACCGTGCAGGCCGAGATCCTCGACCTGCTGCGCGATCTGCAGTCCGAGCTCGACATGGCGATACTTCTCGTCACCCACAACTTCGGCGTCGTGGCGGACCTCTGCGACCGCATCGTCGTCATGCAGAAGGGGGCTGTCGTCGAGGCGGGATCCGCGCTCGAGATCTTCCAGAATCCGCAGGACGACTACACGAGGATGCTGCTCGGCGCGATCCTCGATGACGGATCGGTCCGCGCCGATGAGCCCGCAGCTGCGCCGGCGGAAGGGATCCTGCGGTGAGCCTCCTCGAGATCGATGACCTGCGCGTCGGCTTCCCCGGCCGCGGCTGGAGGGCGAAGCCCGTGGAGATCCTGCACGGCGTCTCGCTCGACGTGAACGAGGGGGAGACTCTCGGCCTGGTGGGGGAGTCCGGCTCGGGCAAGACCACGATCGGTCGCGCGGTGCTGGGGCTCGTCAAGCCCTCGGGCGGCAGGATCGTCTTCGACGGCGAGGACATCACCACAGTGGGGACACGGGAGCGGCGGCGCCTGGCCAGAGACATCCAGGTGGTGTTCCAGGATCCGTACACCTCCCTCAATCCCTCGCTCACCGTCGGCGACATCCTCGCCGAGCCGCTCGTCGTGCAGGGCGCGACGCCGAAAGATGCGCGGGCACGGGTGCGGACGCTCCTGGACCAGGTGGGACTTCCGGCGGACGCCGCAGAGCGACTCCCGCGCGAGTTCTCCGGTGGTCAGCGCCAGCGTGTCGCGATCGCGCGCGCCCTCGCGCCGAAGCCGAAGCTCATCGTCTGCGACGAGCCCGTCAGCGCCCTGGATCTGTCGACGCAGGAGCGGGTGCTCGAGCTGTTCATCGACATCCAGCGCGCGACCGGCGTCGCCTACCTCTTCATCTCGCACGACCTGACGGTCGTCCGCCACATCAGCCACCGCGTGGCGGTGCTGTACCGCGGAGACCTCGTCGAGACCGGGCCGGCGGCCCTCGTGACGTCGGACCCCGAGCACGACTACACGCGACGGCTGCTTCTGGCATCACCCGTCGCCGATCCGGTGGTTCAGCAGCAGCGGCGTGAGGAACGTCGCAAACTGGTGACGGCAGAGAGAGTAGTGACAGCCTGACATGACGCAGCTCCCCATCCTTCACGGATTCCACCCCGACCCCTCGATCTGCCGTGTCGGCGACGAGTACTACCTCGCCACATCTTCTTTCGAGTACTTCCCCGGTGTGCCGATCTTCCGCTCGCGCGACCTCGTCGAGTGGACGCAGCTGGGGAACGTCCTCGATCGTCCGTCGCAGCTGAACGTGCGCACCGGGCTCGCCGGGGCGAGCGGCGGGATCTATGCACCGACATTGCGTCACCACGGCGGACGTTTCTGGTTGACGACGACGAACATCCATGACATCGGCCGAGGACAGCTCATCGTCCACGCCGACGACCCCGCGGGTCCGTGGAGCGAGCCCGTCTACACCGGGGGCCTCCTCGGGATCGATCCCGACCTCTCGTGGGATGACGACGGAGTGTGCCGGATCACCTGGAGCGACGTCATCCGTCCCGGCATCTCCCAGGCGATAGTCGATCCCGCCAGCGGCGCCGTGCTGTCGGAGCCCCAGACGGTGTGGGCCGGCACGGGAGGGGCCCACGCGGAAGGGCCGCACCTGGTGCGCCGCGGAGACTGGTGGTACCTGATCGTGGCGGAAGGCGGCACGGGCCCCGGTCACATGGTGACCGTCGCGCGCTCGCGACAGCCCGAGGGTCCGTTCGAGTCCTCGCCCACGAACCCGGTCCTGACGCATCGCAGCACGAGCGCCGACGTCCAGTCGACGGGGCACGCGGACCTGGTGGAGCTCGCCGACGGCACCTGGGCGATGGTGTTCCTGGGGACCAGGCCCAGAGGCACGTTCCCCCGTTGGCACACGAACGGCCGAGAGACCTTCCTCGCGGGCATCGACTGGGTGGATGACTGGCCCGTCGTCGAGGAGAGCCGCTTCGACGTCGCCGCGCCCGACACGGCCTTCGAGGACGGCTTCGGGGGCGCCGAGCTGGACGCGCGGTGGGTCGCACCCGGGGTCATGCCCGCGTCGTTCGCCGTGCCTGGTGAGGGCGGGGTGACGCTGAGCCGCGGCGCGTCGGGAGAAGCCCGTCCGCTGGTCACGCGCGTCCGCGATCAGACATGGTCGGCCCAAGCCGATGCGCTCGGCGACTTCGCGCTGTCCGTCCGGATCGATGATGCGCATCGTGTGAGCATCGAGCGCATCGGGGACGAGCTGGTCGTGCGCGGCGTGATCGGCCCGCTCGACGGAGTCCTCGCCCGCGCCGATGCGCCCCGCTCCACCTACTCGCTCGAGATCCGCGCAGAGGAGTTCGAAGCCGAGCGCGGGGCGCGGCGGGGCCCGGATCTCGTCAGGCTCGGCTACGCGATCGACGAGTTCGTCGAACTCGCGCGCGTGGACGGACGCTATCTCGCCACCGAGGTGGCGGGCGGTTTCACCGGTCGCGTCGTGGGCGTCGAGGCGACCCGCGATGACGTCGTTGTGACCAGGTTCGCGTACCGGGGGCTCTCTTCACGAGCCTGACGGCGGCAGGTCCTTCGCGAGTTCCGGCGCCAGCGTCGCGAGGAAGGACTGCACCGTCTCTTCGACGTCGACCGCCTCGCGATCGAACAGCCACTGGGTGTGGAGGCCGTCCATCACCGCGATGGTGATGGCGGCAAGGGATGCCGGGGGCAGGGGCGAGGACAGCCGCCCTTCCTCGTGCAGCCTGTCGAACAGCCGGGTCATGAACCCGCGGACGTTCCGGTAGCGCTGGGCGAAATACCCGTGCGCGGGATGCCCGGGTGCCGTGGCCTCGCCGGTGAGCACGGCGCCGAGTTCGACGAGGCCGACGTGGCGGTCGCGATCGACCAGCGTCTCGGCCATCCCTCGCAGCATGTCGAGGGGATCGGCATCCGGTGCGAGCGCGGAGTGGGTGCGCAGGTACGCCGCGCTGCGCTCGTCCTGCAGGTCGAGCACCGCCGTCAGCAGGTCCTCCTTGCGGGGGAAGTGATGCAGCAGACCGGTGTGGCTGATGCCCGCCCGACGGGCGATCTCGGCCATCGACGCGCCGTGGAATCCGGAGTCGCCGAATGCCGACAGGCACGCGGCGATGATGCCGCGGCGGACTTCGGCGGTCTTCGCGTACTGCGCCATCGGCGCCCCCTCAATTTAGTGAGACCTTTCGAATTCTATGTTAGCCTGGGGTCTGGCAACCGGTTGACGGTTCATTCGAGCGAGACAAGGATGTGCGATGACGAACTTCCCGGACGGCTTTCTCTGGGGCGCGGCGACCGCGGGACACCAGATCGAGGGCAACAACGTCAACAGCGACTGGTGGGCGCGCGAGCAGCAGATGCCAGGCATGGAGCCCTCGGGCGACGCCTGCGACAGCTACCACCGCTACCGCGAAGACATCGACCTGCTGGCCGACGCGGGCCTCACCTCGTATCGATTCAGCCTGGAGTGGTCCCGCATCGAGCCGTTGCCGGGGCGCTTCTCCCGCGCAGAGCTCGCGCACTACCGCCGCGTGATCGAGGCGTGCTTCGATCGCGGCGTCACACCCGTCGTGACGCTGCAGCACTTCACCACGCCGCAGTGGTTCGCCGCCGCCGGCGGGTGGGCGGCACCCGATGCCTCCGAGCGCTTCCAGCGGTTCACGACCGAGGCGACGACGATCCTCGACGGCGTCGAGTGGGTCGTGACCATGAACGAGCCGAACATGCAGGCGGCGATCATGACCGCGATGCGCCGCATGCAGCAGGCCGGTGACGGCCAGTGGCAGAGCCCCACGATCGAGAGCGACGGTGCGGGCGACCCCGAACGCAAGGAGACCTCGCACAGCGAGTTCCTGACCTACGCCGACCCCGAGATCGGCCGGAGCTTCGTCGACATCCACCATGCGGCTCGCGAGATCGTCCGCGCCAGGACCGGCGCCAAGGTGGGCTGGACCATCGCGGCCGGCGCACTCACGGCGGCTCCGGGCGGCGAGAAGAAGCTCGAGGAGATCCGCTACGGCAAGGAGGACCTCTACTGGGAGGGTGCTCGCGGCGACGACTTCGTCGGCGTGCAGGCGTACTCGAGCCAGGAGGTCGACGCGAACGGCCTCGTGCCGCACCCGCAGAACCCCGACAACACCCTGGTCGGCACCGCGTACCGCCCGGACTCACTCGCCATGGCCGTCCGTCACGCGTGGACCGTCTCGGAGGGCGTGCCCATCGTGATCACCGAGAACGGCATCGCGACCGCCGACGACACCCAGCGCATCCGCTACACGGATGCGGCGCTCCGAGGCCTGCAGGCGGCGATGGCCGACGGCATCGACGTGCGCGGCTACCTGCACTGGAGCCTGCTCGACAACTACGAGTGGGGTCACTGGGGCCCGACGTTCGGACTCATCGCCGTCGACCGCGAGACCTTCGTCCGGACGCCGAAGCCGAGCCTCGGCTGGCTGGGCGAGGTCGCGCGCCGCAACGGTCTGGCCTGAGCCGACTTCGGGGACGAAAGGAGCCAGTGTGGCTGTCGATGCCGCCGGCAGCGGGCCCCCGCCCGCAGACGGCGTCCGGCCGGTCTCCGCGCACGACGCGCTGGAGGCGGCGGAGGAGCGCGTTCCCACCGGGAACGTCGCTCTTCCGCAGCCCCCGGCGGGGCCCGGCGAGCGGTCGGAAGCGGATGCCGCGGACCTGCCGCGCGTCCCGCGATGGCAGCTCGTGCTGCTGGTCGCGGCCACCTTCGGCGGCGGGATGGCCATGGTCGTGCCCATGGCGTACTCGCTCGCCGTCCGCCTCGATCAGCTTGCGCCCGGACGCACCGACATCCTGGGCTACATCCTGGGGATCGGGTCGGCAGCGACCCTGGTCGTCGCCCCGCTGACCGGCATCCTGAGCGATCGGACGCGCACGCGCTGGGGTCGCCGACGGCCCTTCACCATCCTCGGACTCGTCTTCGGCATCGCCTCGATCCCCGTCATGGCTCTCGCACCCGACCTCGTCTGGCTCGGCGCCGGCTGGGTGCTGTCGACAGTCGGCTGGGGGACCGCGGCCGGCTCCGTGGGCAACTGGCAGGCCGACCGCCTGCCGGCAGACCAGCGCGGCAGCGTCTCGGGGCTGACCGGTCTCATGATGCAGATCTCACCGGTCGTCGGCATCGTCCTCGTCGGCCCGCTGCGCGACGACATCCTGCTGGTCTTCGCGGTTCCCGCCGCGATCGCCACGCTCTTCATCGGCTTGTTCGTGGTGTTCGCCCGAGAGCCCGACAGCCGTGGGATGCTGCCGGAGAGCCGCCTCACGCTGGGCGGAGTCCTGCGCAGCTATGGGTTCCGCCCGCGGGAGGTGCCCGATTTCGCCTGGAACTGGCTCGGGCGCTTCGTCTTCTTCCTCGGGCTCACCCTCACCACGAGCTTCTCGGTGTTCTTCGTCGCGCAGCGCCTCGCACTGCCGGTGGCCGATGTCGCCGGCGTGCTGGCGCTGACCTCCAGCCTCAGCATCGTGTCGGCCACGCTCGGTGCGATCGGCGGCGGATGGCTGAGCGACCGGCTGAGGCGACGCAAGCCGCTGATCCTCATCGGCGCACTCCTGTTCGCGGCCGGGTGCGCCGTCTCGGCCTTCGCCTACGGGCTGCCGCTGGTCATCGCCGGCACGCTGCTCTCGTCCCTGGGCATCGCCACGTTCTCGGCCGTCGGCCAGGCACTCGTCCTCGACGTGCTGCCCGAGCGCGAGACGCAGGCCGGCCGCTACATGGCGATCACGATGTTCGCCCAGAAGATCCCCGGAGTCGTGGCGCCGCTCGCCGCGCCCGCTGTGCTGGCGATCGGGTCGGGCGGGCAGAACTTCACCGCGCTGTACCTCACCGCCGCCGCGCTCGCCGTCGTCGGCGGATCCATCATCACCCTCAGGGTCCGCGGCATCCGCTGACCCGCCAACCGACAGGAAACCGCATGGCCTATCCCTTCGCCGACGTCTCGTCCGCACCGCTCTCCGACCTCCTCTCGCTCGCGGGACGCCGCGCCCTCGTCACGGGCGGCGCGCAGGGTCTCGGCAAGGCGATCGCGCTGCGCCTCGCCGAGGCGGGCGCTTCCGTCGCGATCGCCGACCTCGACGAAGGACATGCGGCCGTGGCCGCCCGCGACATCGCCGATCGCTTCGGCGGCGCAGCGGTCGGCGTCCGCATGGACGTCGCGGATGCGGCATCCGTCGCCTCCGGCGCTCGATCCGCCGTCGAGGCCCTCGGTGGCCTGGACGTCTGGGTCAACAACGCCGGGATCTTCCCGAGCCAGCCCCTCGTCGAGATGCCGGACGAGACCTGGGAGAAGGTCTTCGCCGTCAACACCCGCGGCGTGCGCAACGGGGCGCGTGAGGCGGTGAACCGCATGCCGGAGGGCGGCGTCATCGTCAACGTCGTCTCCACGGCGGGCTTCCGCGGCATCGCCCCGGGGCTGTCGGCGTACGTCGCGTCGAAGCACGCCGCGCGCGGGCTCACCAAGCAGCTGGCGCTGGAGCTGGCGCCCCGCGGCATCCGCGTTCTGGGAGTCGCCCCGAGCTACGTGCCGACCGAGGGCAACATCGCGATGGCGGCCGCCGCGGTGGAGCAGATGGCCGCAGCCGGCGTCGACCCCTCGAACATGCCGTCGGCGATGTCGCAGAGCCTCATCGGCCGCACCGGAACGCCCGACGACATCGCGCGCGTGGTGCTGTTCTGCGCGAGCGACCTCTCGATGGTGATGACGGGAAGCACGCTCCTGGCAGACGCCGGCGAGACCATCTGATGGCAACCGGTTGCCTTACTTTCTCAAACCTGATCTACTAGACCCGTACACCGCAGCGCAGCGCAGGAAGGCCCATCGATGCTGAAGCCCACGCCCACCCCCACCCGCGAACTCGTCAACCTCGACGGCGTCTGGCGGTTCGGGATCGACACGCGGCTCGGCGAGCAGCCGTGGACATCGCCGCTGACGAGCCCGCTCGAGGCTGCCGTGCCGGCCAGCTACAACGACCTGTTCACCGACGCCGAGATCCGCGATCACGTCGGCTGGGTGTACTACCAGCGCGAGGTTCGCGTTCCTCGCGGCTGGGCCGGCGAGCGCATCCTGCTCCGCTTCGACGCCGCCACCCATGCGGCGCGCGTCTACGTGGACGACGAGCTGGTCGGCGAGCACGTCGGCGGCTACACGCCGTTCGACGTCGACATCACCGACCGCGTGCAGGCCGGTGGCGCCTTCCGCCTGACCGTCGCCGTCAGCGGCGAGCTCACGAACGAGACCATCCCGCCCGGCAAGATCGAGGTCGGCATGACGGGCAAGCGGACGCAGACGTACTTCCACGACTTCTACAACTACGCCGGCCTGGCACGCTCCGTCTGGCTCTACTCGGTGCCGGCCACACGCATCGACGACGTCACCGTGGTGACCGGCTTCGAAGGCGCGACGGGCCAGGTGGACTACCGCGTCGACGTCGTCGGCGACGCCGACGTCCGCGTGCGGCTGGCGGATGCCGCGGGGGCGGTCGTCGCCGAGGGCACCGGTGCCGCGGGCACGCTGTCGGTGGCCGACGTCGTGCTGTGGAAGCCGGGCGCGGCGTACCTGTACCAGCTCACGGTCGAGGCCGTGCGCGGCGACGAGGTGCTCGACTCGTACCCGGTCGCCGTCGGCATCCGCACCGTCGAGGTGCGCGGACACGAGTTCCTCATCAACGGCGAGCCGTTCTACTTCACCGGCTTCGGCAAGCACGAGGACGCGGCCATCCGCGGCAAGGGCCACGACGACGCCTACATGGTGCACGACTTCCAGCTCATGGAGTGGTCGGGCGCGAACTCGTTCCGCACCTCGCACTATCCCTACGCCGAAGAGGTGCTCGACTTCGCCGACCGCCACGGCGTGGTGGTCATCGACGAGACGGCCGCGGTCGGCCTCAACATGGGCGTCGTTGGAGGGATGACGGGCACGCCGCCGTTCCCCACGTTCTCGGAGCGGTACGCGGGCGCCGCCACGCACGCCGCGCACGCCCAGCACCTGCGCGAGCTCATCGGGCGCGACAAGAACCACCCCTCCGTCGTGATGTGGTGCATCGCGAACGAGCCGGCCTCGAACGAGGACGGTGCCCGCGAGTACTTCGAGCCGCTCGTGACCCTCGCCCGCGAGCTCGACCCGACGCGCCCGATCACCTATTCGCTGGTGATGTTCGCGACCTTCAAGAACGACCAGATCGTCGACCTCTTCGACGTCGTCAGCATGAACCGCTACTACGGCTGGTACATCGCGACGGGCGATCTGAAGACCGCCGAGATGTACCTGCAGGGCGACATCCAGGGCTGGGTCGAGCGCACCGGCAAGCCGATCATGATGACCGAATACGGTGCCGACACGCAGCCCGGCCTGCACTCGGTGTGGGATCAGGCGTGGACCGAGGAGTACCAGTCGGACCTGCTCGAGATGTACCACCGCGTGTTCGATCGCTTCCCCCAGTTCGTGGGGGAGCAGGTGTGGAACTTCGCCGACTTCGCCACCTCGAACGGCATCCACCGCGTCGACGGCAACAAGAAGGGCGTCTTCACCCGCGATCGCAAGCCCAAGTCAGCCGCCTTCGCGCTGCGCCGTCGCTGGCGCGGTCTCGACGGCCGCAAGCCCGGCCCCGACGCCTGACCCCTCCGGAGGAACATCATGATCATCGACAGAGCCGAAGTCATCGTCACCAGCCCCGACCGCAACTTCGTGACGCTCAAGCTCACGACGGCGGACGGCATCACGGGGCTGGGCGACGCGACGCTGAACGGTCGCGAGCTCGCGGTCGTCACCTACCTGACCGAGCATGTGGTGCCTCTGCTCATCGGCGCGGATGCCTCGCGCATCGAAGACACCTGGCAGTTCCTGTACCGGTCGGCGTACTGGCGGCGGGGTCCCGTGACGATGGCCGCGATCGCGTCGGTCGACATGGCGTTGTGGGACATCAAGGGCAAGGCGGCCGGGATGCCGGTGTACCAGCTGCTCGGCGGCGCATCGCGCAACGGGCTCATGGCCTACGGGCACGCGTCGGGCAAGGAGCTGCCCGAGCTGTTCGACTCCATCCGGGCGCACCAGGAGCAGGGCTACAAGGCCATCCGCGTGCAGACCGGCGTGCCGACGCTCAAGGCGATCTACGGGATCGCCGCGCAGGGCGCCGACGTCGGCGACGCCACGGTCCGGTACGACCACGAGCCTGCCCGGCGCGGGGCGAAGCCGGTGGAAGAGGACTGGGACACCCGGGCGTACCTGAACCACCTGCCCGGCGTGTTCGAAGCGGTGCGGAACGAGTTCGGTCCCGATGTGCCGCTGCTGCACGACGGGCATCACCGGATGACGCCCATCCAGGCCGCTCGCCTGGGCAAGGACCTGGAGCCGTACGACCTGTTCTGGCTGGAGGACTGCACGCCGGCGGAGAACCAGGAGGCACTCCGCCTGGTGCGTCAGCACACCACCACGCCGCTCGCGATCGGCGAGATCTTCAACACGGTGTGGGATTTCAAGGACATCATCCGCGACCAGCTCATCGACTACGTGCGCGGCGCCGTCACCCACATGGGCGGTATCACGGCCCTCAAGAAGACGCTGGACTACGCGGCGATGTACCAGATCAAGTCGGGCATGCACGGGCCCACCGACATCTCGCCGGTCGGCATGGCGGCGGCGATGCACCTGGGCCTGGCGATCCACAACTTCGGCATCCAGGAATACATGAAGCACGGCGCCAAGACCGACCAGGTCTTCGAGCAGTCGTTCACATGGACCGACGGGTACCTGCACCCCGGCGACAACCCCGGGCTCGGCGTCGAGCTGAACGCCGATGAGGCGGGCAAGTACCCGTACGAGCAGGCCTATCTGCCCTACAACCGTCTGCTCGATGGCACCGTCCACGACTGGTGAGCGGAGCGCGATGACCGGCCGCGGCGGGCGGGAGGATGCCTCCTCCCGCCCGCGCGTCGTCGTCATGGGTGTCTCGGCGTCGGGCAAGACGTCGGTGGCGGCCCGGATCGCCGAGGCGATCGGTGCGCGCTTCGTCGATGCCGACGACCTGCACCCCGCGCCCAATGTCGCCAAGATGGCGGCCGGCACACCGCTCGACGACGACGACAGGTGGCCGTGGCTCGACGCCGTCGCCGTGACGCTCGCCGGGGACGACGCACCGGTCGTCGCGTGCTCGGCGTTGAAGCGGTCGTACCGTGACCGGCTCCGCACCGCAGCGCCCGAGGTCGTGTTCGTGCACCTCACCGGCTCGCCGCAGCTTCTGACGGCTCGAGCCACGGGCCGGGAGGGGCATTTCATGCCCCCCGCCCTGCTGCGCTCGCAGCTCGACATTCTCCAGCCGCTCGAGCCGGACGAAGCGGGCATCGAGATCGCCATCGACGCGCCGGTCGGCGAGATCGCGCAGACTGCACTTGAATGGATGGACGCGCGTGCGCGCTGACGAATCGACGACAGGAGTCGCGGTGGAGGAACTGCCCCCGGAGCTCGCGGCCCGGATCAAACGCCGGGGCGGTGCGGCGACGATCTACGACATCGCCGAGCTCGCGGGAGTCAATCCCTCCACGGTCTCGCGCGCGCTCAGCAAGCCGGGCCGCATCAGCGAGAAGACCGAGGCGAAGATCCGCGCCGCGGCCGAGCGCCTCGACTTCCAGTTCAACCCCATGGCGCGCGCGCTGCCGACGGGTCGCAGTCAGACCATCGGCCTCCTCGTCGCCGACATCACGAACCCGGTGGTGTTCGGCATCGTCCGCGGCGCCGAGCATGCGGCCGCCAAGGCGGGCTACACCCTCGTCATCGCCGAGTCGCAGGAGTCGGGTGAAGCCGAGGCCCAGGCGATCTCGCGTCTGCTGCCCAGCGTCGACGGCCTCGTGCTCGCCACCACGCGCCTCGCCGACGAGAAGATCTCTGCGCTCGCCGAACGCAAGCCGATGGTTCTCATCAACCGCCAGGTCGGCGACGTCGCCGGGGTGCTTCCCGACGTCGAGAGCGGCGTGAACGCGATGATGGACCATCTCGCGGAGCTCGGCCACACCTCGATCGTGTACCTCGCCGGCCCGGAGACCTCGTGGATCAGCCGACGTCGCTGGGAGTCGCTGCTCGACGCGGCCGAACGCCTCGACGTCGGCGTGGTCGAGATCGGCCCGAACAGCCCGACGATCGAAGGCGGACGCGAAGTCCTCCGTCGGGTGCTCGCCGCCCGGGCGACCGCCGTGATCGCCTTCAACGACCTCATGGCCATCGGCCTGATGCAGGCCGCCGCGACCGCCGGCATCGACGTCCCCGGCGTGCTGAGTGTCGCGGGCTTCGACGACATCTTCGGGAGCGAGCTGATCGTCCCGCCGCTGACGACGGTGCAGGCGCAGCTCGAGCTCGCGGGCGAGCGTGCGGTCGAGAAGGTGCTCGCGCGACTCGAAGAGAGCCGCGACGCGATCGACGACGGTCTGCTTGCGACGACCCTCGTGGTCCGCGGAAGCACCGGCCCCCGCGCCTCCGGTCGTTGAGCGAGCGAGGAACGAGCGAGACGAAACGTCCTGCCCGCGGCGACGGCCTCGCGGCCCCAGAGCGACTCGTCAGTCGGTCACGGGCATGCCGGCGCGTGCGGCGCGCAGATAGTCCAGAGAGGTGTCGATGGCCGCGAAGACGTCGCCCTCGACATTGTCGAACTCGATGACGTCGTACTCGACGGAGCGAGCGGACCGAAGGATGCCGGCGATGTCGAGGATGCCCTGCCCGAGCGGCTTCTGGTCGAGCTGTTCCGCTGCATAGCCCCCGGCGCCGAAGGGATCGCGGATGCTGCTGCCGTCCTTGAGATGCAGCGCGGCGACGCGACTGCCCAGCCGCCCGAGCAGCGCCGGCACATCCTGTCCTGCCATCGCCGCCCAGTACACGTCCACCTCGAGGACCACGGCCGGATCCAGCCTCGACACGAAGTACTCGTACGCCGTCGTGCCGCCGATGCGGTGATGGAACTCGAACGAGTGGTTGTGGTACCCGACGCGCACGCCCGCAGCGGCGGCCTCGGCGGCGGCCGTATTCAGGCGCTCCGCGGTCCGCTCGACGTCGGCGCCGCTCTGCCAGCGATCCGCGGGCACCATCGGATCGATCAGCGTGTGCACGCCCAGCGCCCGAGCCGCCTGCAGCGTCATGCCGAGCGGCGGCAGCGCCACGCGCCGCCCCTCGTACTCGATGTCGTCGGAGAGGAACGGCGCGTGCGCGGTAGGCGCGGAGAGTCCGTGGCGAGCGAGCGCGGTCGCCGTCTCGGGCACACGGTCGTACAGCGAGAAGGGCTCGACAGAGCGGATGCCGAGCCCGGCCAGACGCTCCAGCGTGCCGTCGAGGTCGGCGAGGTGATCGCGGACGGTGTAGAGCTGGACGGAGATCGCCGGACGCGGCATCCGTTCAGGCCTTCTTCTCGTCGGCCGAGACTTCAGCCTCGGCCTGGGCGTCCAGACGCTCGGCGGCGAGGAGCTCGAGCTCGGCGTGCGTATCGACGCCGACCGAGCCGCCGACGATGACCGGCGGGGTGGGGCTGAGCTCGGTGGCGTGGTGGGCGGTCTCGCCTCGCGCCTCGAGTTCGGCCTGGGCCTGGGGCAGGATCAGCCGGTCGAACCGGCCGTAGACCATCATGACGACGAAGACGCCGGCGAACAGCGCGAGCGGGAACCACGAGTACAGCGCGACGATGGCGGAGTTCGCGGCGGGGGCCTGCGTCTCTGCGGCTCCGTCGTAGCCGGCGACGGTGAGGACGAGCCCCACGAACGCGCCGGCGAGCCCCGCACCGATCTTGGTGAAGATGCCGACGATCGCGCCGATGGTGCTTTCCAGGCGGCGGTTGCCCTTCCACTCGTTGTACGAGCAGAGGTCGAGGATCAGCACCGCGGCGAGATAGCTCACCGGCAGCAGAGCGAGACCCGTGAACAGCCCGCCGACGATCAGCACCGGGATGCTGGCGCCCGCGAACGCGTTGATGGTCGAGCCGATCATGCCGGCGACGGCGCCGGCCATGATGATGCGGGAGATCGCGAACCGCTTCATGATCACGGGCAGGAAGATGATGCTGGGCAGGATCAGGATGCCGGCGCCCAGGACGATCGACTGCATTCCCAGATCGCCGACCACGTAGCGGAAGTAGTACGCGCCGGCGCCGGCGCCGTTGATGGCCGACGCGAAGAGCTGCAGCGCCGCGATGGCGAAGATCCATGTGTTGCCCTTGAGGGCGACCAGGATGTCGCGCACCTTCACGGGGGGAGAGCCGGCGTCGGCGGTCAGATGCGTCTCCTTGACGAAGACGAACCGGGACATCCCGATGATGGCGAGCGGGATCGCGAACCACGCGATCGCCGACGACCACCCTTCCGGCGACTTGCCCGCGGCGTTCAGCACCATCGGCAGGGTGACGGTGACGGCGATGGCGCCGAGCGAGGTCACGATGCCGGAACGGGTGGTGACCTTGGCGTAGACGCGGCGGCCGTGGAACGCGCGGGCGAGATAGAGGTTGTCGTTCGCATCGAGCAGCGTGCGGAAGACGGCCTGGATCATGATGAACGTCACGAAGACCCAGATGATGCGGCCGGTCTCGCCGAGCGCCGACGGCGTGGAGAACATCAGCCACGTCGTCGCCCAGATGCCGATGATCGCGAATTCGTAAGGGCGGGCCTTGCCCCAGCGCGTCTCGGGACTGCGGTCCACGATGTACGCCGCGACGAGGGCCAGGGCGGCGTTGCACAGGTTGCTCACCAGCAGGAGCACGCCCACCACCGCGGGGGACAGGCCCAGAGTATCGGTGCAGTAGATGGCGACGTAGCCCAGGATGATGAAGTTCGCCGCGGCGGAGAGGCCGGCGCCGGCCCAGGCGACGAGCTTGCCGAAGGGCAGGCGTTCGGTGGGCACCGTTGCGGTGCTGGTGGGGGCGGCCATGGGCAGAACTCCTTTGTCGTGCGTGCGACGACGGGTTGTCGCGCGACAAGTACATCACGTATCCTCGATTTTGACAACCGGTTGCCAACCAAGGCGCAACGAAGCCGGGGCGCGAACATGGAGGCGACGATGCACAGGTGGGCGATCATCGGAACAGGCGACATCTCAGATCGCCTCGTCGCCGACCTTGAGGCCGTCGCGCCCGGTGCCGTCACGGCCGTGTGGGGACGGACCGCCGAGCGTGCGCAGGCGTTCGCCGACGCCCACGGAGTCCCGTCGGCCACGAGTTCACGCGACCAGCTGCTGGCGCGCGACGACGTGGATGTCGTCTACATCGCGACTCCGGCGCACACCCACGCGGCTATCGCGCTCGAGGCGCTGGCGGCAGGGAAGCATGTGCTGATCGAGAAGCCGATCGCCACCGGCGCCGCAGACGCCGAGCGCATCTTCACCACCGCACGCGCAGCCGGCCTCTTCGCGATGGAGGCCATGTGGATGCGGTTCAATCCGCTCTACGTCGAGATGATCGACCGCATCGGCGACGGTCTGCTCGGCGACGTCAACAGTGTGCGCGCAAGCTTCGGTACGCCCTTCCAGGCGCGCGGACGCACCCTGACGCCCGCGCAGGGCGGCAGCATCCTCCTCGACAGAGGCATCTATCCGATCACTCTCGCCCAGTGGTTCCTCGGCGACCCGACGCGTGTCGATGCCGCCGGACGGTTCATGGACGGCACGGACGTCGACGGACACGCGACTCTGGAGTTCGATCGCGGATTCGCGCAGCTCGCGTGGTCGGGAGTCGAGTTCCTCGATCTTTCGGCGACAGTCAGCGGCGACCGCGGCTGGGTCACCTTCGCCCCGATGTTCTGGGCGGGATCGATGGCTCGCGTGCATGCCGGGTCTGTCGAGCGGATCTTCAGCAGCCCCGAGGTCGTCGAGCACCCTCGCCAGGGCAACGGCTACCGGCCGATGCTCGACGCGGTCGCCCGTGCCCTCGACGACGGGCTGATCGAGCACCCGTGGCACGCACACGACCAGACGCTCCGGACCATGCGCACGATGGACGCGGTCTTCACACGCATGTCGTCGGCTTCGGCAGCGCTTTGACATCCCCGAAAGGACGCGCACTCATGGACATCCAGAACAAGGTCTTCGTCGTCACCGGAGCCGGCAACGGCATCGCGCGCGAGGTCGCGCTGCGCCTTCTCGCCGCAGGCGCGTCGGTGGCGGGTGTCGATCTCAGCGAACAGGGACTGCTCGAGACGGCCACGATCGCCGGCGCAGGGGAGCGGTTCTCGCTGCATGTCGTCGACATCACCGACAGGGCGGCAGTCGAGGCGCTGCCCGCTGCGGTCGCCGACATCCACGGGCAGGTCGACGGGATCGTCAACATCGCCGGCGTGATCCAGAAGTTCGTCAAGGTGATCGACCTGCCGTTCAGTGAGATCGAGAAGGTCATGAACGTGAACTTCTGGGGGGTCATGAACATGTGCAAGGCCTTCCTGCCGATCCTGGTGACACGGCCTGCCGCAGCGATCGTCAATGTCGCGAGCATGGGCTCGTACGCTCCGGTGCCGGGACAGGCCGTGTACGGCGCATCCAAGGCGGCGGTCAAGCTGCTGACCGAAGCCCTCTTCGCCGAGCTCCGCGATACGAACGTCGCCGTCACGGTCGTGTTCCCGGGGGCCATCGCGACGGCGATCGCCGCGAACTCGGGCGTCTCGCTCGGCACGGAAGGCGCAGCAGGCGAGACGTCGGCGTACAAGACCACGAGTCCTCAGAAGGCGGCGGAAGTCATCGTGGACGCCATCCGCAGAGGCAGGTTCCGAGCCACCATCGGCGCGGACGCAGCGGCGATGGACAAGCTGTCGCGGCTCAACCCGAAGATGGCGACCACGATGATCGCCAAGCAGATGAGCGGCCTGCTCACCTGAGCGATGACGAGACGAGAGAGTGGAATGACGGCGACGAGCCGAGCGATCTGCAACCCCCTGGACATCGAGTACCGCTATCAGGACGTGAGGTTCTCGGGCGTCGTCGGCGGTATCGATCTCGGCGGCGCGCGTCGGAGCGTGCATCGGGAGGCTGCCGATCCGTCGATCGTCCGTTACGGCGGCCGGTACCTGCTCTTCGCGTCGATGTCGCGCGGGTTCTGGTACTCGGAGAATCTGATCGACTGGACCTACCGGCCCACCGACAGGCTCCCCCCTTTCGACTACGCGCCGGATGTACGCGAGATCGACGGTGCTCTGGTCATCAGCGCTTCGCGGAAGAACGGGAACTCGCCCTTCTTCCGAAGTCGCGATCCGCTCGGCGACGACTTCACCCAGGTGTCGCCCGGCACCTTCCCGTTCTGGGATCCGAGCATCTTCCAGGACGACGACGGCCGGATCTACCTCTACTGGGGATGCGACAACGTGCAGCCTCTCTACGGCGTGGAACTCGACCGAGACCTGACGCCCATCGGCGAGCCGACAGCGCTGGTCGCCTCCGATGTGTCCCGACGTGGCTGGGAGCAGACGGGCGAGGACTACGTCACCCCGGAGCCGACCACCGAGCGGGAACGGCTGACTGCGCAGTTCATGGGGACTTCGCCGTACCTCGAAGGTGCGTGGATGACCCGCGTCGGTGCCCGCTACTACCTGCAATACGCCGCACCCGGTACACAGTGGAACACCTACGCCGACGGGTACTTCACGGCGGAGTCCCCGCTCGGGCCGTTCACGTACTCTCCGCACAGCCCGTTCTCGTCCAAGCCGGGAGGTTTCATCACCGGAGCCGGCCACGGCAGCACGTTCCAGGACGAGTGGGGCAACTGGTGGCACGCTGCCACGATGCGCATCAGCACGAACGACATCTTCGAGCGCCGCATCGGGATCTTTCCGGCAGGCTTCGACGACGACGGCGTGCTGTTCTGCAACCAGAGCTTCGCCGACTATCCCTTCCGCGTCCCCGATGGTCGGTTCGATCCGTGGCTGCAGCGGCAGCCGGAGTGGATGCTGCTCTCCTACCGGGCGCGTACTCTCGCATCCTCAGCGGCGGCGGGGCACGAGCCCGACCTCAGTGTGAACGAGGACGTGCGGAACTGGTGGGCATCGGACGGGCCGGGCGTCGGCGAATGGCTCTCGGTCGAACTCGAGGGGGAGCGGATGGTGAGCGCCATCCAGGTCAACCTGGCTGATCACGCGCTCGCCGAGTCGGCACCGCGGTTGCATGAGGGGGCCGACAGCGGTCACACCTGGCGGGGGATCTACCCGACCCATGACGCGGCCGAGGTCCTGATCGAAGGATCACGCGACGGTGCTGACTGGACCGTGCTGTTCGACGGTTCGGGCACAGGCGAAGACCGTCCGCATGCGCTCATCGTCCTGGACGAGCCGCGTCCGCTGCGCTTCATCCGTGTCACCGCGCGGGCACTTCCCTTCGGCGGCGCGTTCGCCGTGAGCGGACTCCGCGTCTTCGGACGCGGGGCGGGCAGCGCACCGCCCCCGGTGGCGGCCGATGCGGTGCGTCTGGATGCTCTGACCGCACGCCTCACCTGGAACGCCGCTCCCGGCGCCTACGGGTACAACATCCGCTATGGCGTGAGCCCGGACAAGCTCTACCGCAGTTGGCTGGTCTACGACAGGACGCACCTCGACGTGCCGTCCCTCAACGCCGACCAGGCGACCTGGTTCGCCGTCGACTCCTTCAATGAGAACGGCGTGACGCTCGGGCAGCCGACGTCGATCGCGGACGGGCGCTGATGCCTGCAGGCCGGCTCAATCGCCCGCGGCCAGGACGTCCTTCATCGTCGGAGTGAGCTCCGCCGCGAGCTCCCGCGCGAGGAAGCCGAGGCCGATGCGCTCGGTGAGCCGCGTGCCCGCGCGGGCGTGGGTCCACGCGCCCCAGACCGCGGCCCGTTCGGGCTCGACGCCGCGAGCGGCGAAGCCGGCGATCGCACCGGCGCGCACATCGCCGCTTCCGGAGGTTCCGAGCCCTGGACCACCCTCATCGATCCGCCAGGAGCGGCCGTCGGGGTGGGCGGTGAGCCCGTAGCAGCTGACGACGGCGTCGAATCGCCGTGCGATCTCGAGGAGGTCTGCGGGGTCGTCGGCGTCGGCAAGGGGACGGCCGAGGAGGATCCCCGCCTCCTCCTTGTTCGCAGTGAGGATCAGCGTGTCGGGCAATGTGCTCCGCTCGACGTCGGGGAGCACTCCCACCGCGAACGCGTCCAGCACGAGGCAGGCGGGTGCCGTTCCGGCGACGGCAAGCACCGTCGCCCGCGTCTCCGCGGGATCGTCGAAGCCCGGACCGATGAGAACCGCGTCCGCCGAGCCGAGGTGCTCCCCCAGGCGTCCCTCCAGCGGTGCGTCGGCGTCGTCGGGGAGCGCGTAGATGCCTGCCTCGGGCAGCGCGATGCCCACGTGGGCGTCGATCGATCCCGGCACCGCGAGGGCGACGCGGCCGGCGCCGACGCGGAGCGCGGCCTCGCCTGCCAGGATCACGGCACCGGGGGAGCTGCGCGCGCCTCCGACGATCACGATCTCGCCGCGGCTCTTCTTCGAGTCGCCGGGCGCCGGGAGGCCCCACTCCCGCAGCACGGCCGCGGTGACGAGCTCACTCGGGTTCGACATCGGGGTTCCCGGGGTGGACGGTGACCTCGGCGCCCTCGCGCTGCAGGTGCGTCACATCGGCGAAGGTCTCCAGGCGCCATCCGTCCGAGGTTCGCACGAGGTGCGTGACCGACGCGTTGAGCACCGTGTGCCCGGCCGCGAAGTCGAGGAGCTCCTCCTCGCGCATCGGCAGCAGGATATAGAGCAGCAGCATCACGACCGCGTCGTGCGCGACGAGCAGCGCGCGCCGCCCCGGCTGCTCGAGGCCGTCGCGCAGGAACGACCGCAGGCGCAGTGCCACGTCCGCCCACGACTCGCCGCCGGGCGGGCGGTGGTAGAACTTGCCGAGGTGGAGCCTGCGCTCCGTCTCCTCGGGATGCATGCGCGCGACGCCGCTGCGCGTCAGCAGGTCGAGCACTCCGAGCTCGCGGTCGCGCAGCCGTTCGTCGGCCGTCACGGGAACGGCGGGCTCGGCATCGCCGAGCGCGATCGCGAGGGTCTGCCGTGCTCGCGCATACGGCGAGACCCAGAAGAGGTCGACGTCGTCGCGATGCCCGTCGAGCCATCGGCCGAGCGCCCGCGCCTGCTCTTCACCGGTAGGGGAGAGCGGCACGTCGGCGTCGCGGATGTCGAGCGGGATCCGGTCCACGCCGTCGATCTCGGCCTGCGTGGCGGCGACATTGCCGACGCTCTCGCCGTGCCGCACGAGCCATAGTTCGTCCACCGCCATGCCGGTCTACTCGCTCTCCGTCGCGGTGGCGTGGTGCGCAAGGCCGACCGGCTTGGACTCGCTCGAGCCGCGCTGACGCAGGAAGATCGACAGCGCGATCATGGCGCCGACGGCCAGGAACTCGGACTGCCAGTTCTGCAGCGTCCGGTTCCAGAAATCGGGCGAACCCAGGTACTCCACCCACGGTATGGGCGGCTGTCCGTGCTCGGCGTTCTCCGCGTTCAGCACGACGGTGCCCGCCAGGGACTGGGCCAGCCATGACAGCACGAAGACCGCACCCATCACGAGCAGCAGCGAGTTGGAGAAGATCGTCTGACGGATGCCGCGAGAGCGGGCCCACGAGGGGGAGTCGGGTTGCGCGTGCTCACCGACCATCTGCTCTTCGTCGGTGCCGGGGCCCTCATCACCGGGCTTCTTCGACTCGGGCGAACCGCGCTGCACGAACCAGATCGTCGCCGCGATGAAGAGGAAGAACTGCAGGAACTCGGATTGCCAGTTCTCGGCGACGTCGACGACGAACTCCGACGAGGTCACGAAGGCTCCGAACGCGTCGGGTGGCATTCCATGCTGCGCCAGCCGCTCGTTGTTCTCGAACCAGCCGGCGATGGATTGCCCCGCGAGCGCGAGTACGAACAGGGCGCCGAACACGAGGCTGAGGGCGTTGTCGCGAAGCTGTCGCATAGCTCACCGTCCGACCAGGGGAATGGTGATCATGTAGGCGAGGCCGACGGCGAGGACCGTGATCCACGACCAGAACACCACGGCTTCGCCGCGGCGGGGGCCGGCCTCCTCCGGGATGAAGTCATCCATCGCGCACTCCTTCCTGATTCCCGATGCTCCGCTCGAGCCGGAGCTCGCTCTACGCGCGCTCCCTGATCGCGTCGAGGAGCCCCTCTCGCGCACGCTCCAAGAAGGAGCTCTGGTCCTTGCCGACGGGGTGGAGGAAGAGCTCGTCGGCGCCGGCGTCGACCAGCGCGCCGAGGCGTTCGGCGACATCCCGCTCATCGGCGGAGATGAGGATGCCGCGCTCGAGCGCCGCGGTGTCGCCGGGGTCGGCGAGCCGGTCGAAGTCCTCCGGCTGCATGAGGTCCCACATCAGGGCGGGGTCGACGGTCGCCTGGCGCCACTGGTCGGCCGCCGTCCGCAGCGCTTCGGGGCGGGAGTCTGCGAGGCTCACATGCACCTGCACGGCGCAGGGACCTGTGCCCCCCGCATCCCGGTATGCCGACAGGATCTTCCCCACCGTCTCGACCTCGTGACCGACCGTCACGACGCCGTCGGCCCATGAGGCGGCCCATGCCGCCGTCTCCGCCGAGGCGGCGGCGGCGCGCAGCGGCGCCGGGGTCTGCGGCCGAGACCAGACGCGGGCGTCGTGCACCTGGAACGCCCCGTCGTGCGTCACCCGCTCACCGGCGATGAGCCGGCGCATGACGTCCGCGGCCTGCAACAGGCGGTCCTGCCGCTCGGGCTTGGCGGGCCAGGCATCGCCGGTGACGTGCTCGTTGAGGGCCTCGCCCGAGCCGAGCGCGCACCAGAAGCGCCCCTCGAACATCTCCGCGAGCGTCGCCAGCGCCTGGGCGGCGATGACCGGGTGGTACCGCTGTCCGGGGGCGGACACCATGCCCATCGGGAACGACGTCGTGGCGAGAGCCGCGCCGAGCCAGCTCCAGGCGAAGCCGGACTCGCCCTGCGCGAGTCCCCACGGTGCGAGGTGGTCCGAGCACATCGCGCCGTCGAAGCCGGCCCGCTCCGCCTCCTGGACGGCGGCGAGCAGGGTCGACGGGGGCAGTTGCTCGTGGGAGGCGTGATATCCGAGGAACACCATGTTCTCCAGCGTGCCGGGGGAACGCGGTCCTGGCCACGCCGTTGCACCCCGTGGGGGCACGTGCTAACGACGGTTCCTGCTCTAGTGCTCGTGGTGCCAGGCGGGCGCGTCCTCATGGTGGTCGGGCGGTTCGGGCACGATGTGCAGACCGGTCGTCGAGTTGGCGGTGTAGATGAGAGCCTCCACCCACGCCCTGTTGATCGGCGGCTGTCTGCTGCCGTAGAACTTGTAGACGAGCGCGGCGTGGGGGTGGATCCAGACGGTCATGCGACCGTTGCCGATGCTGGGATCGTCCTTCCAGCTGAACGAGAAGGACTCGCCGCGGCGCAGCTTCGCGCTGATGACCACCATCAGATGTGCCAGGACGCGGTCGTCGAAGTCGGCCTTGACCGTCCCCTCGTAGATGAACTTGCCCATGACGCCTCCGGGTGCTGGGGTCAGGGCGACGGGCCGGAAGCGAGTCCCCACCGGGCCCACGATGCGCCTGAAGCCAGGATGCACCCGATCAGTGCTTCTTCGCGCCCCCTCGACGCTGGGCGCTGGGCAGCCTCCCCTCGTGCGGGTAGCGTGAAGGAAGGAGAGATGATGAACAGCAACTTCGCCGCAGCGCTGGCGCACCTCGAGCAGTCCGGCGGTCGGCCGGAGGAGTTCAGCGTCCCCTTCGTGGAGTTCCTCCCCATCACGGGCGCGGCCGTGTCGACGCTCGGGGACGTCTTCGGAAACGAGACCCTGTCGGCGACCGACGACCGCGCCGCCCGCCTCGATGAGCTTCAGTTCGATCTCGGCGAAGGCCCCTGCTGGGATGCCCTGCGCAGTGCGCGTCCTGTGGGCACGACATTCCTTCGTGTCGAGGGCCGCAAGCGGTGGCCGGCCTTCGTCGGCGCTCTCGAGGGGGAGGAGGTCAGCTCCCTGTTCGCGTTTCCGCTGCTCGTCGGCGCGCTGCGCATCGGTGCGATCGACTTGTACTCGCGCGAGCCGATGGCCCTCAATCCCGACCACGAGCATCGAGCCGCCGCGCTGGCGTACGTGATCAGCCGGCACGTGCTGCGGCTCGCGCTCGACGAGCAGGCCCGCGAGGAGAGCCTGCAGCAGCCGCTCTCCCGCCGCGTGGTGCACCAGGCGACCGGCGTCGTCCTGGCACAGCTCGACCTGTCGCCCGACGACGCGCGCCTCGTGATCCAAGGGCAGGCGTTCGCCACCGGCAGGTCGATGGCCGACGTCGCGGAAGACGTCGTCGCAGGACGCCTGCGGTTCACGCGGCGCGACGACAGGATCGAGGTCGAGTCATGACGAAGACATCGCGCGACAGCCGGATTCTCCAGACCTTCGCCATGCTGGCCGACACGATGGTCGACGACTACGACGTGGTCGATCTGCTTCAGCTTCTGGTCGATGCCTGCCATGACGTGCTCGGGATCTCAGCCGCCGGCATCCTGCTGGCCGACGATGAGGGCGACCTGCAGGTGGTCGCCTCGACGAGCGAGGCGAGCCGCCTGGTGGAGCTCATGCAGCTGGGCGCCCAGGCGGGCCCCTGCATCGAGTGCTATCGCACGGGGGCGGCCGTGTCGGTCGCCTCGATCCCGTCCGTCCCGGAGAAGTGGGGTGCGTTCCGCGACAGCGCGACCGCGCACGGCTTCGGCGCGACGGATGCCGTGCCGCTGCGCCTTCGAGACACCACCATCGGCGCGCTCAACCTGCTGCGTGAGGAGGAGGGGCCGCCCGACGACTTCGACGTGGTCGCGGCACGGGCCTTCGCCGACGTCGCGACGATCGGCATCCTCCACGAGCGCTCGCTGCGGGAGTCGGAGCTGCTCGCACGGCAGCTGCAGCAGGCTCTGCAGTCGCGGATCGTCATCGAACAGGCCAAGGGCGTCGTGTCGTTCACGAACGGCGTGCCGATCGACGACGCCTTCCAGATCATCCGCTCCTACGCCCGCCGCAATCAGCTGCCGCTGAGCAGCGTCGCGGCCCGCCTGGTCAATCGCGAGCTCCACATCATCGACGCGACCGGCGACGGCACACCGCGCTGACACCCCGAAGCGCGAAGCGTATACTGACCGCGCGCCCCGGACCCCGGCGTTCTCACAGAAGGCCGGGTGCACTCATGAAGCTCTTGACCAACGGGACAGGGACCTACCTGACCGGCGACCGGATCGCCGACGCGGTGGTGCGGCTCGGGATCGCACTCTCGAACGAGCAGCGTGTCGACGTCGTCGAGATCCCCTATCGCGCGCCTCACGGAGGAGTCGAGCAGGCGATGCTCACGATCGGCTGGCAGACGCGCGTGAACGCCGAGACGCAGTCGACCGCGGGCGACGAACTCGTCGATCACCGTGCCGTGCAGGCCATCGTCGCTCAGGCGCATCGCCTCGTCCCTCACGGCGACACGCCCATGTCACGCGACGAGGTCGGTCACACGCAGGGGTACGAAGACATGCTGTGACGCCGCCGGCGCGGGATCACAGCAGCATGACGACGTCGGTGATCACCCAGGTGCCGTCCACCAGCACGAGGGTGTAGACCCAGTACTCGTCGACCGGGATGGGTGCGTCCATCACCTGGCCGTCGGCATCCGTCAGCGAGTCGTATGTCTCGTGGGACTTGATCTCGAACGTCTTCGCGGACGGCCGCTCGATGTCGGTGGGGGTCAGGGCGAAGTTGGCGACGGACTCGCTGTACGAGCGCGACGCGGGGCCGAAGGCCGCACAGCCGCTGGTGTTCAGCGCCGTGCGGAACGAAGCGGTGGTCGCCGCCAGGTACGCGTCGCAGTCGACCCCGAGCCAGGCGTCGTTGTACGCGCGCATGGTCTCGATCGCCGCTCGTTCGTTCGCGTTCGAGGGCTCGTCCTCTGCCGCCGCCCCGTTCTCGCCCTCGGCGATCCTCCACGTGCCGTCCTCGTCGACGAGGTGGTACCGGTAGGGCGCACCCGCCTCGTACGGCGGATCGAGCGGCGCGCCGAACTCGTCGACCTCGAGCGTGCACACCTCGACGACGTCGACGATGATCTCGCCCACGTGCGGATCGACGTTGGTGCGGAACCGGATGTCTTCGGGATGGACGTCCATCGGGCAGTAGGCGTTCTGGTCGCTGATGTACTGCTCGAACGCGGGGCAGTCCGTCCAGGCCATGAGCTCGCGATAGCCCGCTGTCGTCGACGCCTCGAGAGCAGCGCAGTCACCGGACGAGTACGCCGCCCTCCAGTCGGCCATCGTCCGGGCGACCGCCTGCTTCTCGTCGGCGGTCAGCTGGCCCTCGGTGCGGCCGCCCGTGACGTCGTGGACGGCATCGAGCTTCCACGCGCCGTCGGCGCGGACAAGGTGATACCGATAGTCGGCCTCCAGCGACACCGGGGTGGCGACCGGCTGACCGTTCTCGTCGATGTAGCTCCGAGCCTCGGTGTGCACCCGTGCGGCGATCGTTCCCCGGCCGGTGCCGCTGGCCGAGATCGGCGTCACCTCGAGCGATTCCAGGACCTGGCCGCGGCCGGCGGCGGATTGGGCGAAGACCTCGCAGTCCGTCAGGCCGATGCGCTCGCGGTACGCGGCGGTCGTCGCCGTCACGAACAGGTCGCAGTCCGCTTCGGCGAAGGCCTCTTCGTACGCGGCGACGACGCTCATGGCGTCGGCCTCATTCCCGCCGGCGTTCGAGGGCGACGGAGACGGCGCGGCGGTCGCTGTGGCGGGGAGCGAGGTGATGGCGGCTGCGCCGAAGATCACCGTCAGCACCGCCGCACCGACCGTTTCGGCTGGCCGTCGGGCGCGGCCACCGCCGCTGCCGGACGAGCCCCCAGAGCTCCCCATGGCCGGAGCCTAGCCCTTCACGGCGGCGAGGGCATCAACGGATCCGGAACCGATGCCTGCGGCTGGGTCGGGCCGCCCACCGTCGCCCGGGCGCCGGAGCTACTGCATGTCGTCGATGACCCAGTCGTCGCCGTCGGCGACGACGGTGTACACCCAGTCGATCGAGTCGTCGGCCGGCTCCTCGAGCGGCTCGCCGTTGTCGTCGACCAGGGCCGTATAGGTCTCGGTGGTGGTCACGACGATCGCGTCCTCCTCCTGCCGGACGTCGGTGACCTCGACCTCGTAGTCCTCGACCGCGGACCCGAACGCCTCGGCCTCGCTCTCGAAGGCCGAGCAGTCCGTGAGCCCCGACTCCGCGCGGAAGCCCTCCGTCGTCGACGCCACGTAGGCCTCGCAATCGGCGTCCTGCCACGCGTCGTCGTACAGTTCGACCGCCGCGACGGCGGCCTGCTCGTCGGCGTCGGCCGGCCCGCCGTCGCCGGACAGTCCGACCTGCCCGACACCGGCGCTCAGGATCCGGGAGAGGAGAACGGCCCCGAGGATCAGGATGCCGAGCACGACGACGCCGAGGATCACCCACACGATCCACAGCTTCGACTTCGCCGGCGCCGGGTCAGGCGCAGGCGCCGGGGGAGCATCCTGCGCGGCGACGTGCTCCGTCCACCGGGTGCCGTCCCACCACCGCATCGCACCGTGGCCGTCGTCGTACCACCCGGGGGGAGTCGTCGTCATGCGAGAACGATAGACCCGCGGCATCCGTTCCCGTCAGACCGGCATTCGCGGGCACCTCCCGCGCCTCACACGGCACGCCGATCTCCGCGGCCGGCCGACGCCGACCGCTCCCGGCGGTAGGCCGTCGGGCTGAGGCCGTGCAGCCCCGAGAAGCGCCGCGAGAAGTACAGCGGATCGTCCCAGCCGACGTCACGCGCGATCTCGCCGACCGCGCGATCGGTCGATGCCAGCAGGTGCGCGGCGCGGGTCAGCCTCTCGCGCTCCACGTACTGCTGGGGCGGCATGCCGAGCGTCGCGGTGAACAGGTGCGTGAGCCTCGACGGCGAGAGCGTCGCGATCCGCGCGAGCGTGGCGACGCCCAGATCGCCGGCGAGGTCGGCACCGATGTGCTCGACAACGCGCATGAGCCGTTCGTCCATACGGCCGCGCAGCGGGTTCTGGGTGTCGAGCCACAACAGCGCCGTCTCGAGGGCGTTCATCGCGAACAGCTCCGACTGGGGGAGCGACCCCGCCGACGACCGCGCACACGCGCGAAGGGACGCCAGGATCCGTGGCCGCACCTCGCCCTGGGTGTGCACGACGCCGACGCCTCCCGCCTGCGCCGGCCATTCGAGGAGCGGCGACCACTCGGCGCGCGGATGGAAATGCGCGTACGCGAGCGACCACGACGTCGCCGCAGTGCCGTAGTCGTGCCGCTGATGTGGTCGCAGCAGCACGGTGTCGCCCGCTCCGGTGAGGACCGTGCCCGTGGGGCCGGCCACGCGGCCGGACCCCGCGACGGTGTGGATGAGAAGCCAGTCCGAGGTGCCGCGCTCGCGCCACGTCGCATACTCGCCGCCCTCGGAGAAGACCCCCGCCACGACGCGTACGACGTGCGGGTGCGGCGTCTCGCGACGCCGAGACGCCAGCGCTGTCATAGCAGGATCATCCATGTCATCGCCCGATCATCCCATGGCGTCGGCGGTGGCTGCAGACAAGAGTTGCAGCCATGTCCCTCACGAGCACTCCGACCCCCGATCTCGCCCTCGATTACGCAGAGCACGGAGTCGTGCACGTCCGCGGGCTCCTCAGCCCGACGGAGGTCGCCGAGATCCGCGACGTCTTCATGGAGCAGGTCGAGCGCGATCGCACGATCGGGCACGACGACAACATCTCGGCCGATGACGTTCTCGCGCGCTTTCCCCGGCTCATCCATCCGCACCGGCGCACGGACCTCGAGATCGGTCGCCTGGCACGGCGGTGGATGCTGGACCCGCGCATCGCCGGGCCCGTGACCGACATGGTGGGGCCGGTGCACGCCGCGCAGTCCATGTTCTACTTCAAGCCGCCGACCGCGCGCGGGCAGGCGCTGCACCAGGACAACATCTTCCTGCAGGCGCACCCCGAGACCTGCATCGCCGCCTGGGTCGCGATCGACGACTGCGACGGCGAGAACGGCGGGCTGAAGATGGTGCCCGGTTCGCACCGATATGAGATCGTCTGCCCCGACGAGGCCGACCCCGAGGAGTCGTTCACAAGCACCGAGATCACGCTGCCCGAGGGCTTCGAGGCGGTGCAGACGGAGCTCACCGCCGGCGACGTGCTCTTCTTCCACGGCAGCATGGTCCATGGCTCAGGACCGAACCGGTCGGCCGACCGCTTCCGACGGTCGCTCATCTTCCACTACGTGCCGGTCGACAGCGTGGAGATCTCGCGGTTCTACAACCCCCTGCTCAGCCTCGACGGCAGCGAGGTCGTGATCGCGGAGGTGACCGACGGGGGCGCATGCGGCGAAGGCTGGGCGCCGATCGCACCGCACTGATCGCGCGGGCCCGCCGCACGCGGCTAACGTGAGAGCGTGCGGGAACTGTCGGAGGCGGGCGAGGAGTTCGTCCGTGAACGGCACATCGCCACGCTCTCCACGATGGCGCCGTGGGGCGGCATCCACTCGGTGCCCGTGGGCTTCACCCTGCACGAGGGCGTGCTGCGCATCATCACGTCGCGCCACTCCCAGAAGGTGCGCAACGTCCTGCGCGACCCCACCGCCACCGTCAGCCAGGTCGACGGCGCCCGCTGGCTCGCGTTCCCCGCCAGCGCGACCGTGCACGACGACCCGGACGAGGTCGCCCTCGCCGTCGAGCTCTATGCACAGCGCTACCGCCAACCGCGCGTCAATCCGTCCCGCGTCGCGATCCACCTCGTGCCCGTGCGGCTGATGGGCAGCAGCGGGCTTCTCCGCACCGTCTGACGCCTCCGCGAGGTCCACGAGGGGTTCTCCACAGCCCGCGAACTCATGCTTGCGTCGGCCCGACGCGGGCTGTACCGTGAGGCGCGCCGAGTTATATCGATGGTTAGGTTAACTGGCAGACGAGTCGCGACGAGGCGACTTCACGAACGCGAAGAGGCGGACGGATGTCTGTGAAAGTGGTGCCCCAGCGACCGCGGTCGCGGTGGCGGAAGCTCACCGGGAGCAGGATGCTCCTGCTGATGTGCGTTCCTGCCATCGCGTTCTTCCTGGTCTTCAATTACGCGCCGCTGCCCGGCATCTGGATCGCCTTCACGAACTTCAACTACCGCGACGGCATCTTCGGCAGCCCCTTCGTCGGCTTCAAGAACTTCGAGTTCCTGATCAAGTCCGGCCAGCTGTGGCTGCTCACGCGGAACACGATCCTCTACAACCTCGCCTTCATCGTGCTGGGGAACATCCTGGCGATCTCATTCGCGGTGATGCTCAACGAGGTGCGGCTGAAGTACTTCAAGAAGATCAGCCAGAGCGTCATGTTCCTGCCGTACTTCATCTCGGTCGTGCTCGTCGGCGTCATCGCGTTCAACCTGCTCAACTACGACAACGGCGCGCTCAACGGCTTCCTCGAGCAGACCGGCGGCGATCCGGTCAAGGTCTACAGCAGCCCCGGCGCGTGGCCGTTCATCATCACGCTGGTCCATCTCTGGCAGAGCACCGGCTACGGCACGATCGTCTACTTCGCGGCGATCATGGGCATCGACAGGGTGCTGTTCGAGGCGGCCGCGATCGACGGCGCATCGGCGTGGCAGCGCATCCGCTACGTCATCCTGCCGAGCCTCAAGCCGATCTTCGTGATCCTGCTGCTGTTCTCGCTGGGCGGCATCATGCACGGCAATTTCGGGCTCTTCTGGAACCTGGTCGGCAACAACGCCGCGCTCTTCCCCACGACGGACATCATCGAGACCTCGGTGTACCGCATGGTGATGGCGCAGAACAACTTCACGACGTCCACCGCGGTGGGCCTGTATCAATCGCTGTTCGGCTTCGCGATCGTGATGACGGCGAACTGGATCGTCCGGAGGATGAACCCCGATTATGCTCTCTTCTGACATCGGCGCGGTCGCCGTGACCGAGACGCTCGGCAAGACCGCCCGCAAGCGCAAGGCCGTCGCCGCGGAACGCACGCGTCGCATCAGACTCGACCGCAGCGACTACGTCATCCGGGGCGTCTCGTACGTGTCGATCTCGGTGTTCGTGCTCTTCTGCCTGCTGCCCTTCATCATGATCGTCTCGGCCTCGTTCTCGAGCGAGTCGGAGATCATGAAGAGCGGCTTCGGCCTGCTGCCGAAGGGGTTCTCGTTCACCGCCTACGAGTACATCTTCCGGGCGCCCCGGCAGATCATCGGCTCGTACGTCGTCACCATCGTGATGACCGTCGCCGGCACCGCGATCGGTCTGTTCATCATCGCGATGACCGGGTTCGCGCTCTACCGGCAGGACTTCCGGCTGCGCAACTACATCGCGTTCTTCATCTACTTCACGACCCTCTTCTCGGCCGGCCTCGCCCCGACGTTCCTCTGGATCGGCCGCGACCTGGGGCTGCGGGGCAACTACCTGGCGGTGTTCCTCCCCCTCCTCATGACGCCGTGGCTCATCATCCTGATGAAGAACTTCATGCGCACGATCCCCTACGAGATCATCGAGTCCGGCAAGATCGACGGCGCCGGCGACTTCCGGATCTTCGTCCAGCTCGCGCTGCCGATGATGAAGCCGGCCCTCGCGACCGTCGGCCTCTTCCTCGCCCTCGGGTACTGGAACGAGTGGTACCTGTCGTCGCTCTACCTGGGCAGCACGGTCGAGTTCAAGCCGCTGCAGTACTACCTCTACAACGTGATCAACACGGCCAACGCCCTGCGCAACTCGGTCGCCGGCTCGAACGTCAGCATCACCGACCTGCCGAGCAACACGCTGAAGATGGCGAGCGCCGTCGTGGCGACGGTCCCGATCCTCTTCGCCTACCCGTTCGTCCAGAAATACTTCGTCAGCGGCATCACGGTCGGTGCCGTCAAGGGCTGACACGCGCAGCTGACGTCGTGCGACCGGTCGCCGAAGCCCGGTCGCTCCCCCCAGAACGCCTCCCTGAGGCGCGCACACACCACTGCAATCACCGAGTAATGAGAGCCGAAGGAGCCTCACATGGCAAGGAAACTCTTCAAGGCAGGAGCGGCGCTGGTCGTTCTCGGCCTGGGCGCGACCGCCCTCGCCGGCTGCACCGGGCCGGCTGACGACGACGGCACGCCCACCGAGATCACGATGCTCGTGCTCGGCGACAAGCCCACCAACGGGCGTCTCGAGGCGATGCTCGACAAGCTCAACGAGCGCCTCACCGAGGAGGCGAACGCGACCCTCGATCTCTTCTACGTCGAGTGGGCGGACTGGCAGACCCAGTACAACCTCCAGCTGCTGTCGGGCGACTCCAACGTCGACCTGATCACGACGGCGACCGACTGGCTCTTCGCGTGGGAGAACGCGGAGAAGGGCGCATTCCTGCCCCTCACCGAGGAGATGCTCCAGGAGCACGCTCCGAAGACGTGGGAACAGGTCGACGCCGACGGCCACTGGGACCTCACGAAGCTGGACGACGGGCAGATCTACTTCATCCCGGAGGACAACTTCACCCAGTACACGAACCACGGCTTCTTCTACCGCGGCGACTGGGCAACCCAGGCCGGCTTCGAGAACGGCGACATCACGAAGTTCGAGGACTTCACGACGTACTTCCAGTGGGTCAAGGACAACGTGCCCGAGGCATACCCGTGGGATGTCGCCGGCGACAACCAGGCCGCCCTGCAGGGCTACATGCAGGGCCGCACCGACCTGCAGAACCTCCAGCAGGTCAGCTCGGGCAACTACTACCCGTTCCAGATGAGCGCTTCGGACCCCGAGACCGTCACCTCGTGGTTCATGGAGGGCGACGAGCTGCTCGAAGCCGCCGAGCTCGCCAAGGAATGGAACGACATCGGCGTCTGGCGTGAAGATGCGCTGAACTACGACGGCGACACGCGCGAGGAGTTCTACGCCGGCCTGTCGGGAGCCGACCAGCACCACACGCAGACCTTCATCGGGCAGATCTACGACAACATGTCGAAGAAGCAGGAGGGCTCCGACCCGAAGTTCTTCTACTGGGGTCAGGAGAACGGGAACGTCTTCAAGGACATCCTCACCCACGGCGCGATGGCCGTGAGCGCGAACTCGCAGAACCCCGAGAAGGCGCTCGAGGTCTACGACCTCCTCCGCAACGACGAGGAGTCGTACCGCCTCCTCAACTACGGCATCGAGGGCACCGACTACGTCATCACCGACGACGGCAAGCTCGGCTACCCCGACGGCTACGACTCGTCGACCGATGCGCTGGGCTCGAACTTCTGGGCCGGCCGCATGGACGAGCTCGAGCTGACGAAGGTCACCGATGCGCCCACGACCAAGGAGATCTACGCCGGGCTGGATGCCGTGGCCGAGGACTATCCGTACTCGACCCTGCTGCTGAACAAGGACGCCATCGACCCGACGCTGGCGGCGATGGGCGGCGTGCTCTCGCAGTACCTCCCGCAGCTGGAGTACGGGAAGTTCGACGATCCGGCCGCGGCGATCGCCGAGATGCGGCAGGCGCTGCTGGACGCCGGCTACGAGGACGCCCGTGCCTCGATCCAGGCCGACATCGACGCCTGGGCCGAGTAGCCCGAAGGATCGGATCGACACGGTCGGGCGGGTCCGCACTGCGTGGGCCCGCCCGACCGATCTGAAGAGGAAGTACGAATGAGCGGCATCTTCGCACCGGACTCCGCAGCGATGCGGTTCCTGACCCGCATCGCGGACCTGATGATCCTGAACCTGGTGTTCATCGCGACGGCGATCCCGGTCGTCACGCTCGGCGCTGCCCTGACGGCGCTGAACTTCACCGCGATGCGGATCGTGCGTGGCCAGTGCGATGCGGTGACGCGCGACTACTTCCGCTCGTTCCGGCAGAACTTCCGCCAGGCGACGCTGCTCGGGCTTCTCCTCCTCCTGGTGGCGGTCGCCCTCGGCGCCTGGTACGTCGTCCTCACCGGCGGCTCGCTGGATGCGGGGCTGCAACTCGTCCTGCTGGTCGTCTGGTACCTGGTGGCGTTCGCGTTCGCGGTGAACCTGCTGTTCGTCTTCCCCTATCTCGCCAACTTCGAGGGCACCATCCGGGAGGTGCTGCGCAACGCGCGATTGCTGTCGTGGCGGCATCCGCTGGTGGCGATCATGAGCCTGGCGATCATCGGGCTCGCCATCGTCGTCACGGTCTTCTCCCCCGCCGTGACGGCGTACGGACTGCTGTGGCTCGCGATCGGCTTCGCCGCGATCGCCTTCCTGACCGGCGTCCTTTTCACCCGGGTGTTCGACACCTACGCACCTCAGCCGGTCGCGGTCGAGGAATCAGACGAGGAATAGGTTCACATGCAGACAGTTCCGATCAGCCGGTGGCTCTTCGCGCTCGCCGACGACCCGGGAGCCGCGGCGAAGGGATACGACGACGCGTCGTGGCGCGGTGTCGTCGTGCCGCACGACTGGAGCGTCGAGCAGGCGTTCTCGCCCGCGCACTCGAGCGGCACGGGGTACCTCCCCGGCGGCGTCGGGTGGTACCGGGCTCACGTGCGGATCTCGGAGCTCGGCCCGGCCGATGGGCAGCATGTGCGGCTGGTGTTCCACGGCGTCTACAAGAACGCCGACGTCTGGGTCAACGGCTACCACCTCGGCGGCCGTCCGTCGGGCTACGCGGAGTTCTCCTTCGACCTGACCGAGATCCTCTCGTACGCGCCCGACGACGACCTGGTCGTCAGCGTCCGTGTCGACCACACCGACATCTCGGACTCCCGCTGGTACACCGGGTCGGGAATCACGCGGCGCGTGGAGCTCGAGGTCAATGAGCCGGTGCGGGTCGGCGAGCACGGCACCGTGTTCACGACGCTGTCGGCGGACGCCGCCGAGGCCGCCGTCCGCGTCGTCCAGACGGTCGTCAACGACACGACGTCCCCGGCGGCGGTGCGGGTGCGCCACGAGCTGCGGTCGCTGGCGACGGGACGGGTCCATTCCTTCGACACCGAGGTCGACGTGCCCGCCGGCGGCTCGGCCGACGCCGCGGTGACGACGGTGCTCACCGATCCCGAGCTGTGGTCCGACAACGACCCGCGGCTGCACCGCCTCACCACCACGCTCGAGTGGCCGGGCGTCGCAACGTCGCGGCGCGCCGTCTCGGTCGAGACCGTCGGCATCCGCACCTTCCGGTTCGACCCCGACACCGGCTTCTCGATCAACGGCGAACGCCGCGTGCTCAAAGGGGTGTGCCTGCACGAGGATGCCGGATGCTTCGGCACCGCAGTGCCCGCGAGCGTGTGGCTGCGGCGACTGCTCGCCCTCCAGCGCATGGGATGCAATGCGGTGCGGATGGCGCACAACCCCCACGGCCCCGAGCTGTACGCGCTCTGCGACGTCCTCGGCCTCTATGTCATCGACGAGGCGTTCGACGAGTGGGAGAACCCGAAGAACAAGTGGTGGCAGGGGCACAACGTCTACCCGCCCCGGCACGAGGGCTACGCCCACGACTTCCCCGCCTGGCACGAGGCCGACCTGTCGGCGATGGTCGAAGCGCACCGCAACCACCCGTCGATCGTCGCGTGGAGCATCGGCAACGAGATCGACTACCCGAACGACCCCTACGCGCATCCGCTCTTCCAGGAGGCCGTCGGCAACAACGACGCCGGCAAGCCGCGGGCCGAGCGTCTCTACGACCCCGACCGTCCCGACATCCGCCGTCTGACGACCATCGCGAAGCGGCTGGCGGCCATCGTGCGGGGGAACGACCCCACGCGCCCCGTGACGCTGGCGGCCGCACTGCCCGAGCTGTCGAGCCGGACGGGCTTCCTCGACGACCTCGATCTCGTCGGCTACAACTACAAGGAGCATCTCTACGAGGACGATCACCGCCGATTCCCCGACAAGCCGTTCGTCGGCAGCGAGAACTCGCACCGCTACGCCGACTGGCTGCACGTCGAGCGCAACGACTACGTGGCCGGCCAGTTCCTCTGGACAGGCATCGACTACCTCGGCGAGACCCGCGGCTGGCCGTCGCACGGCTCGCCGGCGGGGCTGCTGACGCTCGCGGGATTCGAGAAGGACACCTGGCATCTGCGGCGCAGCTGGTGGTCCGACGAGCCCGTGGCCCGACTCGCCGTCCGGCCCGGCACCGACGATGCGGACAGGAGCTTCTGGTCGCATCCGATCTCACGAGGACGGGAGCTCGCGGCCGGCGCGTCGGTCGAGGTGCTGGCCTTCGCCAACGGCGACGAGCTGACCCTCACGTGCGACGGGCGCGGCATCCCGCTCGTCCGCGACGAGGAGAACGGCTACTGGACGGCCGCGACCGCCCTGCCCTTCGGGACGCTCGTGCTGGAGTCGCGGCGCGGCGGCGAGGTCGTCGCCCGCGATGTGCTCGGGCCGGCCGGGGAGGCCGTCCGGCTCGACGCCGCCCTCTGGCGGGCCCCCGGCAGCCTCGCCGACCGGTGCGCCGACGCGGGCATCGCCGCGGACGATGTCTTCCAGATCGAATGCGCGCTGCGCGACCAGCACGGCGAGGTGGCGCGCGGCGAACGAATCGTGACGGCCGAGGTGCGCGACGGGGAGCTGCTCGGGCTGGAGAATGGTGATCTCACCGACGACACCGCCTACAGCGTCCCTCGGCGTCGTACGCTCGACGGGAGACTGATCCTGTTCGTCCGGTCCGGTGGGGCAGTGACCGTCGTGCTGAGCTCACCGGGCCTGCCCGACGTGCGAATGGAGTGCTCCACATGACACGGTCGACGAGTCCGGTCCAGGGTCGTCCCGACCCGGCGGTGCGCATGCCGACGTCCGCGTCGGGCATGGTCGTGCCGCGGCGCACCTCGCGCGACATCCGCAGCGACTCCCGTCTCGACGTGCTGCACGCCGTGCTGTCCGCCGGCGAGACGACGCGCAACGCCCTCGCACAGTCCACCGGGTTGAGCCCGGCGACGGTCGTCACCGTCGTGAACGAGCTGCTCGCCGAGGGGATCATCGAGGAGAAGAAGGAGATGGCGGCCGGGCGGATCGGGCGGCCGACCGCGCTCATCGGCATGAACACCGACCGCGGCTTCGTGGTCGGCATCGATGTCGCCGAGACGTACGTGCGCGCGGTGATGTTCGACACGGCGCTGAACGAGGTGCTCTCGGTCGAGAGCGCTCGCGACGAGCATCTGCTCGACCCGGATTCCGTCGTGGAGGGCATCGGTCGCACGCTGGATCATCTGCTCGACGCGGCGGGCGTCTCGCGCAGCGAGGTGCTCGGGGTCGGGATCGCCCTGCCCGGGCTCATCCAGGGTCCCGAAGGCGTCTCCGTCGTCGTGCCGAACTGGACCTGGCAGAAAGTGGAGCTCGAACGCCTGCGGGAGCGCGTCGGCCTGCCCCTCGTGATCGAGAACCCGCTCAAGTCGATCGCGATCGCCGAGCTGTGGCTCGGCGGCGGCCGGAGGTTCTCGAGCCTCGCCACGGTCAACCTGGGCACCGGCGTCGGCGCCGGCATCGTGCTGGAGGGGCGCATCCTGCGCGGCGCCACGAACACGGCCGGGGAATGGGGCCACACGCTGCTGGTGCTCGACGGGCGGCGCTGCCGTTGCGGCCGGCGCGGCTGCGTGGAGTCCTACATCGGCGCGCCCGGCATCCAGGAGACGCTGCGCGAGATCGCCCCCGGGCATCCGCTCGTCGACCTCGACATGCAGAACGACTTCATCCTCGCCCTGGCGGCGGTCGCCGACGGGCCTGAGCCAGATCCCGCCGTGACCGAGACGATCGCCCGGACCGCCTACTACCTCGGCTCGGCGCTCGCCGACCTGGTGGCCGTGATCAACCCCGAAGGCGTGACGCTCACCGGCTGGACCACGTGGGCACTGGGGGAGCACCTCATGCCGGCCACGCGCCGGCACCTGCTCGAGCAGTCGCCCGGAGCCTCGGCACGCGATGTCGAGCTGGAGATCTCGACGGTGCGCGGCAACTCGGTGGCCACCGGGGTCGCCACGGTCGTGCTCGAGCGGTTCCTGGTGGATGCCGGGCTCCTGACGTCGAACATCCCGGTGGCGCTGTGACGGCGCCGGCCGTCAGAGCCAGCGGCGGCGCTTGAACAGCCCGTAGATCACCAGATCGAGGACGACGATGGTCAGTCCGATCACGATCCACCCGTACTGCCACTGCACGAGCGGGATGTTCTTGAAGTTCATGCCGTAGAGCCCGGCGATGAGGGTCGGCACCGCGAGGAGGGCGGCGAACGCCGAGATGGTGCGCATGTCCTGGTTCTGCCGTGCCGCCACGTTGTTCTCGTAGCTGGAGAGGATCGCATCCAGGCCCTTGCTCTGGTTGTTGATCAGGGCGGCGGTGCCGGCCGCGTCGTCGAGGATGTCATGGAGGTAGGGCAGGATGCGCTCGCTGCCGACGGTGAGCGTCTCGAGATGCCGGGTGCTCTCGTGCAGCGCGGCCGCGATGCTCGACACCGCCCGGTCCACGCGGCCGATGTCCTTGCGGATCCGGTAGATGCGGTGGTGGTCCTCGCGCTCGCTCTCGCTGAAGACCTGCTCCTCGAGCTCTTCGAGGGCGGACTCGACGGCTGCCGCAGCGCTGGCATAGCCGTCGACGATCTCAGCCATGATCGTGTACGCCGCCGGCATCGTGTCGGCCCGGGCATGCTCGGGGGCCTCTGCGAGCAGCTCCGGCAGATCGGGCGGCTCGCCGCCGTTGCCGCGCTGCACCGTGAGCAGCCAGTCTTCGCCGATGTAGAGGAACGTCTCGCCCAGCACGAGCGCTTCGTCGGGCGTGTGGAGCACGTTCCAGAGCATGACGAAGAGGTGCTCGTCGAACTTCTGCACCTTCGGCTGCTGCCGGCGTGAGACGACGTCGGCGACGGCGGTGGGATGGATGCCGAGCACGTCGCGCGCGCGTCGCACGGTGTCTTCTTCGGGGTCGAGCAGATGCAGCCAGATGAACTCGTCCTTGCGCCGCACGCGGCGGACGATCGGGGGCACGTCCTCGAGGGCGGCATCCGTCAGTGGTTCGATCTCGCGGCCCACGATGAAGATGCGGAGCGAGTCGTCGTCGGTGTCCGCCGGCGCGGGCTCCTGCGTGGCGGATTCGTTCTGTTGCTGCGACGGTTGCGACATAGCGGCACCTCCCATGGCATGTCGTCGGCGCGAATCTAGCCCGAGCCACGCCGGCGGCCGGAGGGGGTTGCGGCGATCGACCGCCTGTGCAGTCGCCGCCCGTCACCGCAGGTCAGCGGCGGCTGGCTTACTGGGTGGAACGCGCGTTGCCGACGCCGTGGCGCGCCGCCTACATTCGCAGCAACCCGAGGGTCGATCCGGGGGTTCCCCGCTCCCCAGGCGGGACCAGGAGGCCGTCATCGGCCGAGTGCGGCGATCGCGCTTCGACTCCCCGAGGACCACCTCGAATGATCGAAGGAGATCACATGAGATCGCTACTACGCTCCGGCGTCGCGCTCGTCGCTGCGGCGGCGCTGGGCGCCGGCATCGTCCTCGCCGGGACGGCGGCCGGGGCCGACAAGGGCAACGGCAACGGCCTCGGCGGCCAGCCGGCCACCGCCAGTCAGATCTACCTCGACGAGATCAAGGACTACGGCGTGTGCCGGGGAACCGATCCGGAGTGCTACCACGAGTGGGGCAACGGCTGGACGGAGGGCGAGGAGAAGCGCATCTTCGTGTGGAGCCGCACCGCCGGTCCGCGTCACGCCCATCTCGGCACGGCGCTCGGTCCTGGGCTCAACCCACCGCTGAACGACAACAACGTCGCCCAGAAGGCGATGATCGCGTGGGCGGCCGAACGGGGGATCACGGTGGACTACACCGAGGACCTGGCGAGCTTCAGCCGACTGAACAACTACCAGGCAGTCGTGTTCCTCGGCTCGAACCGCGACACCCTCGATGACACCGCGCAGACCACGCTGATGCAGTACATCCGCGGTGGGGGTGGATTCGTCGGAATTCACAACGCCTTCGGCGCCGAGTATCACTGGCCGTACTACGAGGGTCTGCTCGGCGGGGCCAACTTCTACAACCACGGGCCGAACCGCGAAGGCACGGTCGAGACGATCAACAACCGCGACGTCTCGACGTCCTTCATGCCGGAGACGTGGACGTTCAAGGACGAGTGGTACAACCTCATTCCGTACCCGAGCTTCGTCAACGTCCTGCTCGAGGTCGACCAGGCCACCAGCGAGGCCACAGTGGCCGGCCACGGCGAATCCCACCCGGTGAGCTGGTGCCAGTACTACGACGGCGGCAGATCGTGGCTCACCACCCTCGGTCACGACGTGGCGGCGTGGACCGACGCGCCCCTCGTCGGCGACGAGTTCTTCCAGCAGCACGTGATGGAGGGCATCGAGAGCGCCATGGGCGTCAAGCCGTTCTGCACCACCTGACCGCGGGGACGGGAGTCCACCCGCTGCGGGCCGGGGGTCCGGACACGTCGTCACGACGCGTCCGGGCCCCCGTTTCGTCACGCGGGCGACCTGTCCGGTGGCCGGTGTCCCACTGGGTGGAACCATCGGCGCGGTCCCGCCGCCGGCGCTTGCCGCGCCCATCGCGCCGACGGATACTGCACACATGAGATCCGCCCTCAGAGACGAGCCCGTGTCTGTGCTCGACCGGATCCTCGCCATCCTCGACACCGTCCGCGAGTCGCACGGCTCGACGACGATCACTCAGCTCGCGCTGGCCACCGGCATCCCGAAATCGACCGTCTCACGTCTCGTCGGCGACCTCGTCCGCCAGCGCTACCTCATGCGCACCGATGAAGGAGTCGCCATCGGCCTGCGGCTGTTCGAGCTGGGCGCACGAGCCAGCACGCCCCGCCGGCTCAGCGCCGCCGCACTTCCCGTGCTGGCCGAGCTCTTCAACGCCACGGGCGAGCACATCAACGTCGCGGTCCAGGAGGGGCGCGACATGCTCTCGGTGATCTCCGTACGCGGCCGATTGCGGCCCGTCCCCTCTCGCGCCGGCGTGCGTGTGCCGTCTGCGACGACCGCCCTCGGCAAGGCCGTGCTGGCGTTCACCATCGACGAGCGGGTCCTCGGCAGTGTGATCACCGGTCTCGATGCCGACCGACGGCACACTCTCGAGAAGGAGCTCGCCGCCGTGCGGGCGGAGTCGGTGGCCATCGACCGCTGCGAGACCTTTCCCGGCGTCGTGGGGGTCGCGAGCCCCGTGCTCTCACCGGAGCGACTGCCCTTGGCCGCGATCTCGGTCGCGGGCCCCGTGGCGGACATGGATCCGAAGCGCATGGCGCCCCTCGTGCGCCATGCGGCGCTCGCCCTCACTCATCGGCTGGCCCTGCAGGTGGCCTGAGGCATGTCCGACGTCGCCGGTGACGCGGTCGGCGTCCTCGACCGGATGACGTGCATCCTCGAGGCGTTCGACGGCGACGACAGGGGGATGGGGATCTCCGAGCTCGCCCTTCGCTCCGGTCTGCCGAAGTCGACCGTCTCGAGGCTGGTGGCGACCCTGATCCGCCAGAGATACCTCGAACGGGACGGCAAGCTGATCCATCTGGGCCTGCGGCTCTTCGAGCTGGGCCAGCTCGCGGAGCAGCCGCGGGAGCTCAGGATCGCCGCGCTCCCCGTCATGGCCGACCTCCGCAACCAGACGGGTGGGAACGTGCACCTGGGCATCCGCGACGGCGGCGAGGTGGTCTGCATCGCCGTCATGCGCGGCCGCGCGCCCGAGCCGTCCACCGTCCGCACCGGGGCGAGGCTGCCCCTTCACGCGACCGCGCTCGGCAAGGCGGTGCTCGCGCACGCGTCCCCGTCGGACATCGACGACGTCCTCGCCGCGGGACTGCCGTGGTGGACCGAGGACACGATCACCGATCCAGCGGCGCTGCGGCGCCAGCTCACCGCCATCCGGCGAGGCGGACTCGCGGCGGAGGCGGGGGAGTTCGCGACCGGTGTGTGCTGCACGGCGACCCCGGTTCTGGCACCGGGCGGCGCGCTCGCGGGGGCGGTGTCGGTCTCGGGCGACGCAGACGACCTGAAGGCGGAACAGGTCGCCCAGGCGCTGCGCACGGCCGCCGCGACCCTCACCCGGCGGCTCGCGTCGCTCCGACCCGGCTCGGCCTGACGACCCTTCGCCTCGGCGCTCAGCCGCCGCGGCGAGCCGTCATCGTCGCGACGACCATGTCGCCGATCAGGCGCCGGTGGGTGTCCTGGAGGTCAGGGTCCAGCATGTCCCGTTCGAAGATGGCGGCGAAGGTGTGGCGGTTGGCGACGTGGAAGCAGGCGTAGGCGCTGATCATCATGTGCACGTCCACGGCGTCCACGTCGTCGCGGAAGATGCCCGCGCGCACGCCCCGCTCGATGACCTGCTCGAGGAGCGTGATGGCTGTGGCGTTCTCGCGCAGGATGGTCTCGGACTGGCGCAGATGCTCGGCACGGTGGATGTTCTCGATGCTGACCAGCTGGATGAACGCCTCGTGGGTCGTGTGGTGATCGTAGGTGGCCTCCGCGATCGTCCGCAGGGCCGCGTCCGGCGACAGTTCCTCGATGTGGATGCCGCGCTCGACCTGGCGGATCTGCGCGTACACCCGCTCCAGCACGGCGAGGTAGAGCCCCTCCTTGGAGCCGAAGTAGTAATAGATCATCCGCTTGGTGGTGCGCGTGCGCGCGGCGATCTCGTCGACGCGTGCGCCGGCGTAGCCGTTCGCGGCGAACTCGGCGGTGGCGACCCGGAGGATGTCGTCCCGCGTGCGAACCGCACGCTCCGTGGTCGCTGTCTCGCGCACCTCGCTCAGCTGATCGCTCATCGACCGCCCTTCCCCGTCTCTGACCGCTCCTCGGCACTGATGAGCCCGCGGAAGTGCCGCTGCATTCTGTCGCGATCAGGCTGGATGCCCGTGATGATCTGGAGACTAGCGCATGCCTGTCCGACCGCCATCCGCCCTCCGTCCAGCACCGGGTGTCCTCGCCGCGCGGCGTCACGGACGAGGTCGGTCTCGAGGGGCCGGTAGACGACGTCCGACACCCACGCCTCCCGCCGGAGGAGGTCGAGGTCGAAGGCGATCCCGGGGTGGTGCAGCATCCCCATCGGCGTCGCGTGGACGATCCCGCTCGCGCCCGCGATGGCGGACGCCAGATCGTCGGGCGAGAGCGTCGTGATGATCTGCGTCGGGAACCGGCTGCGCATGCGGGCCGCGAGTTCGTCCGCGCGGCTCGGATCGGCGTCGAACAGGTCGAGCCGTTCGGCGCCCTCCGACAGGAGCGCATAGGCGGTGGCAGCGCCTGCGCCGCCACAGCCGATCTGCACCACCCGCTGGAACGACGCCCCGGGCAGGCCCGCGATGAGACCGTCGCGGTAGCCGAGCCAGTCGGTGTTGTAGCCGCGCAGGCGGCCGGCGTCGAACACCACGAGATTCACGGCGCGCAGGTGCGCGGCATCCGTGTCGAGCTCATCCACCAGATCGAGCACGAGCTGCTTGCACGGGTGCGTGATGTTCATGGCCGCGAAGCCGGCCGACCGCGCGTCGGCGAGGAGTGCGCCGACGTCCTCGGCCGGACGGCCCAGCTCCAGGAGATCGAAGATGCGGTACTCGTAGTCGAGGCCGAGTGCGCGGGCCTCCGCTTCGTGCATGGCGGGCGTCAGCGACGCGGTGATGCCTTCGCCGATCAGCCCGACGAGGTAGCGGTCGAGGGGCGGGTGAGGAGTCGATCCGACGGCGCGCCCCGTCACGCGAGGACTCCCTCGACGGCACGGCGGTGCTGGTACTGCGCCGCCAGGCGGACCGGTGCGTTGAGCGCCCCGTATCCCGAGTACGCGCCCCGTCGTTCGACGACCTCGAGGAACACCGTCCCGATCGGGTGCGTGTAGAAGTGCAGGAACTCCCCGGCCTCGTCGCGGTCGTACATGACGTTCAACTCCCGGAGGTCGTCCAGGAGCGCGGGGTCGATCTGATAGCGCGCCTCGATGTCGTCGTAGTAGTTCGACGGGATGTCGAGAGGCTTGAAGCCGCGCGCGCGGGCGGCGCGAGCGAGCTCGAGGACGTCGGCGGTCGCGAAGGCGACGTGCTGCGGCAGGATCGCGTCCTCTCCTGCTCCGGAGGGCACCAGGTTCAAAGCGATCCGCAGCACGCCGTTCGCGCTGTGCAGCACCTGGCTCCGCACCAGGCCGACGGGGGCGGCCACCTCGACCGACGCCTCCGTGCGCAGGTCGAGGACGGAGTGGAAGAACAGCACCGCGGCATCGAAGTGCTGCCAGGGCTGAGCGAGGTTGAGGTGGTCGACGCGCTCGACCATGCCCGCGTCGTCCCCGTCGGGCGTGCCGAACTCGCGCACCCATCGCGGCTGCGCTCCTCGTCCGGCGCCGAAGAAGACCTCGGAGCCGTCGGGAGCGCTCACTCCGACCAGCGGCTCGTCGCCCTCTCCTTCGGTGCGCGGCACCTCGGGGGCGAACAGCTCCCTCGCCCTGCGCAGTGCGCGCGACGGATCGCCGACCGAGAGACCGATGCCCGCGACGGTCGGTTGCGGGCGGCCGGAGTCCGGAGCGCCGAGGACGACCCGTGCGGCGCCGTGAGTCCACAGCTCCACGGGCTTGGTGCGGTGCTGGCCGTGCGGTCGGAAGCCGAGCTGACTCAGCAGCCGCCGGAGCTCCGGCACCTCGCTGGTGCGCAGCTCCACGTAATTGACGTCGGTGGGAGGATCGACCGCCGGCAGGCTCGCCGTCGACATGCGCGCGGCGCGACCGCCGGCAGGGGCGCCCAGGGCCGCAGCCGTCTCGTGCTCCAGCCAGCGCAGCGACCGTCGCGCATCGATGGCGGTCGCCAGCGGGTCGGCCTGGCGGAAAGTGTCGTTGAAGATCTCCAGCGAGACGGGGCCGTCGTAGCCGGTGCGCACCAGGTGCGCCATGAACGTCCCGAGGTCGAAGCCGCCCTCACCGGGGAAGAGCCGGTGGTGCCGGCTCCACGAGAGCACGTCGAGGGAGAGCAGCGGTGCGTCGGCCATCTGGACGAAGAAGATCTTCTCGGCCGGGATGGTCTCGATCGCCTCGGGATTGTGGCCCCGGGACAGGATGTGGAAGCTGTCCAGGCACAGGCCGATACGGGGATGGTCGGCGAGCCGCACGATGCGCGCCGCCGCTTCGTAGCCGTCCACGAACCGGCCCCAGGCGAGGGCCTCGTACGCGACGCGAACCCCGAACCGGTCCGCGACATCTCCCAGCTGGCGGAGCTGGGCTGCGGCGAGCTGCTCGTCGCCGCTGCGCGCCGTCGCGACGTTGCTGCACAGCAGCATCGCCTTGATGCCCAGGCGGTTCATGAGGGCGAACTTCGCCGCCGCGCGGCGGAGGTTCTGTTCGAGGAGTTCGGGCCCCACGCCCTCGAAGTCGCGGAAGGGCTGATACAGATCGAGCGTCAGGCCGAGCTCGGCGGCGCGATCGCGGATGGCTTCCGGCGAGCGGGGCGACGCGATGAGGTCGGGCTCGAAGATCTCGACGCCGTCGAACCCGGCCGCGCTCGCGGCGACGAGTTTCTCGTCGAGCGTTCCGCTCAGGCAGACCGTGGCGATCGACGTGCGCATGGCACCTCCCTGCGGCCACCGGCGCTGGTGCCCGCATGATTCTGTCTTGAGCATTGCATGGATGTGTACTAACTAGTACGTTCGAAAGCCAAGGGCGATCGACGACGATTCAACCTGCTGGGAGAGGACACTCGATGATGAGTCTCGCCGAATGGAACACGACTCCCTCGCGAGGGCGAGCGCCGGTCTCTGTGCTCGACCGCATCTTCGCGATCCTGGATGCCGTCAAGGAGTCGGACGGATCGATCACGATCACCGACATCGCCGCCCGGACCGCCCTGCCCAAGTCCACCGTCTCGCGGCTCGTCACCGAGCTGACCGGGCAGCGGTACCTGGAGCGCACCGAGGAGGGCGTCGCACTCGGACTGCGCCTCTTCGAGCTCGGTGCGCGCGCCAGCCTGCCTCGCCGGCTGGTCGCGGCCGCCGCCCCCGTCCTGCGGAATCTGCGCGACGCCACCGGCGAACGTGTCGGGCTCTGGGTGCAGCAGGGCACCGACATGGTGTCCATCGCCGCCGTGGCCGGGCGCCTGCCCATGCTGCCGACCCGCGCCGGGATGCGATCCCCGGCGCTGACGACCGCCAGCGGCAAGGCCTACCTGGCGTTCTGCGCCGATCCCACGGTGGTCGACAGGATCAGTGCGCCGCTCGTCGACGACGATGCCGACCACTTCCGGGAAGAACTCGCACACGTGCGCGATGCGGCGGTGGCCCTCGATGTCGAGGCGTCGTACCCCGGCATACTCGCCGTCGCGAGCCCCGTGCTCTCCGTCGACCGCGTCGTGATCGGAGCGATCTCCATCGCCGGCCCGAGCGGCGCGATGGACCCGGACCGGGCCTCGCCGCTGGTGCGCGCCGCCGGCAGCACGGTCACCCGCCGACTGGCGGCCGCGTAGGCGCATGCGCACCGCGAACTGGACCGATTCGGTCAGCGTGCTGGATCGCGTGACCGCGGTCTTCGACGCCTTCGGCGACGACGATCACGGGCTCGGTGTCTCGGAGCTCGCCCGGCGGGCGAATCTTCCCAAGTCGACGGTGTCACGGATCGCCGCCGACCTCGTCGCCCAGCGGTTCCTCGACCGCGACGGTGAGCTGCTCCATCTCGGCGTCCGACTCTTCGAACTCGGACAGACGGTGCCGCAGCCGCGCATGCTCCGCCAGCTCGCGCTGCCGGTGATGAGGGAGCTGCAGGACGTCACGGCCCAGACCGTGCAGCTGGCGGTGCTCGACGGATCCGACATCGTCCTCATCGCGATGCTGCGGGCGCCGTCCACCGGGCCCTCTCCCGCGCCGTCGCCGGCTCGGATCGGCGGACGCCTGCCCGCGCACGCGACGGCGCTCGGAAAGAGCATCCTCGCGTTCTCTCCTCCAGAGGCGGTGACGCGCTTCGCGGCCGGAGGGTGGGAGAGAAGGACACCGCACACGATCGTCGAGCAGGCCGCGCTCGTGCGCGAGCTCGCCGATGTCCGTCGCACCGGCGTGGCGACCGAGCACGAGGAGTGCGCGCCGGGCACTGCCGCCGTCGCCAGTCCGATCCTCGTTCCGGGTGATGCGCCGACCGCGGCGATCTGCGTGGCCGGCCTCGCCGCCGCGTTGCAGCCCGACCGCGTCGCGGCCGCGGTACGAGCCGCCGCCGTCACCCTCAGCCGCCGCCTCACGGCGGAGCGGGGCACTGACGCACTGACGGCGGACCGCGGCCGCACCGACCGCCCAGCGCAAGCGAAGGGACACGAGCGCACGCGAAGGGGGTGGGTGCGCACCGCACACCCACCCCCTTCTTGTTGCAGTGGTCAGCCCGCCATCTCGCGGATGGCCTCGTAGGCCTCCAGGCTCTCGCCGGTGAAGTACCCGCTGAAGAAGTCCTCCGACTTGCTGATGAAGGCATCCATGTCGATGTCCTCCGTCTCGATCACCGTCATCGCGTCGTTCGCGCGGTACTCGTCGAGGATCTCCTCGGTCGCCTCGTCGACGCAGGCGGCGTTCTCGGGGCGGATCTCATGGATGGTCTCCTCGAGCAGCGCCGCCTGCTCGTCGCTCATCTTCTCGTACGTCTTGTCGCTGACGAGGATCCAGTGGATGCCGACGTTGTGGTTGTTCAGCACCGCGACGTTGAGGATCTCGTCGTAGCTGGACGACCGCGTCGCGACGATGGGGTTCTCCTGGCCGACGGCGATGCCCTGCTGCAGCGCCGAGTAGACCTCCTCCACGGCGACGGAGACCGGGCTCGTCACGCCGAGAGCCTCGGCGTTGGCGAGGAACTGCGGCGAGTTCGGGAACCGGATCGGCACGCCCTCGAGGTCGTCGGGGCTGGTCACCTCGACGTCCTTCGTGGTGAAGGTGCGGGAGCCGAAGAACCAGCCGTCGACGATGTTGACGCCGGTCGACTCGTGGAACGACGTGAACAGGTCTTCCGAGCCTTCGTCGATCCACTGGAACGCGTGGTCGACGTCGTCGAAGGCGTAGGTCGCGTCGACGACGCCGATCGGCTCGAACGTCGAGCTCAACGCCGATGCACCCTGCAGGTCGATGTCGATGTCTCCGGCCTGGACCAGCGGGAAGCGGTCGGCGTCGGGGCCGAGCTGGCTCGCGGGGTACAGGTCGACCGTGAAGCCGATGTCGGCCTCTTCGAGCCGTTCCTTGAGGAGTTCGACGCCGCAGTAGTAGTTCGGCGTCTCCTCGTTCTGGCTCGTCGCGACCGTGAGCGTGACGGGTTCGTTCTCCGCCGCGGACTCGGTGTTCGTGCCCTCCGGGGTGCCGCCACCGGCGCAGCCGGCGGCGACGAGAGCGGTTGCTGCGAGCGCGGACGCGGCGAAAATGCCGCGGCGCTTCGAGCGGGCTGTGCTCATGGGACTCTCCTCTGGTGTGCGCACGTCGTCGTGCGGGTTCTGACGTGTCATTCGATAGCCGGTGCGTGACGTGCCGTCGACTCTGATCGCGCTGCGAGTTCCCCGTCGACCACGCCGTCACGTACGGCCCGGTGGCAGTGCTGACTCTTACGGACTTCGATCGGCCGGCAAAGCGATGTCCCGGCGAATGGAACATGAGGTCGGAGCGCCGAGCGGGGGCCTCACCGCTGAATGGAACGATCCGCCCACGTCGGCCCATCGTGCCATACGCTCGTGGCCGAACTCTCGCCGCGACGACGATGCAGGGAGGCTCCGTGACGGCATCCGCAGCCCCACCGGTTCGCATGGGCGTGGTCGGCGCCGGGTTCATGGGGCGCCAGCACGTCGACTTCATCCGCGCGGCGCGGGGAGCCATGTTGACGGCGGTCGCCGACCCCGCTGCGAAGCCGGCGGAGCTCGAGTGCCCCACGTATTCGTCGACGGCGCAGATGATGGATGCCGAGCAGCTCGATGCGGTGATCATCGCCAACCCGAACACCCTGCACGTGCAGACCGCCGTCGAATGCCTCGAAGCCGGGGTCGCGGTGCTCCTGGAGAAGCCGGTCGCCGTCTCCTATGCGCAGTCGCGCCGCCTCGTCGATGCCGTCGAACGGCTGAACGGGCGGCTGCTCGTCGGGCACCACCGGCGTCACCATCCGGCGGTCGCACGGGCGCGCGCCGCGATACGCGCCGGCGAGCTCGGGCAGATCGTCGCCGTCAGCGCCCTCTGGTCGGCGCGCAAAGAGCCCGAGTACTTCACCGAGGCACGGTGGCACAGCGAGCCGGGGGCGGGCGTCACGCTCATCAACGCCGTGCACGATCTGGACCTCCTCCGGCACCTGTGCGGGGAGGTCGCCGAGATCCAGGCGATGCGGAGTTCGCATGTCCGCGGCCTCGACGTCGAGGACACCGTCTCGATGAGCCTCAGGTTCGAGAGCGGTGCCCTGGGAAGCCTGATCGCCTCCGACGCCGGCGTCTCGCCGTGGGGCTGGGATCAGGCGACCGAGGAGACCCTCGCCTTCCCGTTCCTGCCCGACGAGGTCGCCTACCGCGTCGTCGGCACACGTGCCGCGCTGTCCGTGCCGAATCTCGCGATGTACGCCTACGCGCCGTCGGTGCCGGCGGACTGGCACTCGCCGCTCTCGCGCACCTACCTGCCCTACGCGCCACGGGGATCCTTCCCCGCTCAGCTCGACCACTTCGTCGAGGTCGCGCGGGGCACGGCGGAGCCCGTGGTGTCGGCGGACGACGCGTCGCGGACCCTCGCCCTCGTCGAAGCGGCGTCGCTCGCTGCGCGCACCGGCCGGACCGTGGACGTCGCGCGCTTCCGCTCCGGCGCGCAAGCGGAGGCGGAGGAAGGCCGATGACGGCAGCGCGTACGCGGCGGTTCGACGCGATCGTCGTCGGAGGAGGCCTCGCGGGTCTGGCGGCCACCGAGCGCCTGGCCGCGAGGGGGCTGGGCGTCGCCCTCGTCGAGAAGCGCGACCGGCTCGGCGGCAGCTCGGCGATGAGCGGCGGGTGGTTCGCGCTGTCGGGCACCGCCGTCCAGCGCCGGGCGGGAGTCGAGGACGCCGACGACGTCTTCCTCTCGGACATGGTCGACGCCGGCGGTGGCTTCGCCGACCCGTCGCTGCTCGAAGCCCTCGTCGCCGGTCAGGCCCACGCGGTCGCGGCGATCGATCGCGCGGACGCGTGGACGGATGAGCTCAAGGTCAGTGCCGGCATGACGATCGCGCGCGCTCACCTGGTGCGCATCCGACGTCTGCTGGCGCACCTCGAGAACGAGGCGCTCGCCGCCGGCGCCGTCATCCTCCGGGATCACCCCGCCGACGAACTGATCACCGAGGGGCGACGGGTGGCCGGCATCCGCTCAGGACGTGCCGTCATCGCCGCCGACGCGGGCGTCGTGCTCACCACCGGCGGCTTCTCGCGCTCTCGCGAGCTCCTTGACCTGTTCGTACCGGACCAGGCCGCGGCAATGCCGTACGGCGGCGTCGGCAACACCGGCGATGGGCTCCGCATGGCATGGATGCTGGGCGCGGGCCTCGCCGACATCGGTCACGTGGCGGGCACCTACGGCCAGCACGCCGACGCGACGGACGACGAGCACGAGCTGCTGACCGCCAACTACCTCGGCGCGATCCTCGTGAACGCCCGCGGCGAGCGGTTCGCCGACGAGTCCGAGTCGTACAAGGTGCTCGGCACGGCGGTGCTGAGCCAGCCCGGCGGGATGGCCTTCCAGGTCTTCGACTCCGGCGTGCGGGCACGTTCGAGGCCGGGCGTGCCGCTGTCGGACATGGAGCGCATCGAAGAGCTCGGCCATCTGGCGAGCGCGCCGACCCTGTCCGAGCTCGGGCACCGTGTCGGCATGCCTCCCGGCGTGCTCGAACGCACCGTGGGGCAGTACAACGACAGCGTGGCCGGCCGCGCGGCCGACCCCTTCGGCAGGGCCGGTCTGGTGAACGGGGTCGGCGCGCTCGCACCGGTTGCGACCGGGCCGTTCTACGCCTATCCCGCGGTGACGGCCATGACCTCGACTTACGGGGGCCTGAGCGTCGCACCCGATACGTCGGTGACACGGATCGACGGCAGCCGGATCGAGGGCCTCTACGCCGCCGGCGAGATCGTCGGCGGATTCCACGGCGCGTCGTACATGACGGGGACGGCGCTCACGAAGGCGCTCGTATTCGGCATCGTGGCCGCCGACCGGATCACGGGCGGAGCGCGCGCCTGACGCCCGACGCGGTCAGCCGGTCAGCCGGTCGGCGGCGCGGATCGCCAGCTCGTAGCCGTACACGCCCGCACCGGCGATCACCGTGCGCGCGACCTTCGACGTGATCGAGTGACGGTGGTCGGCGTCGCGGGCGTGGATGTTCGTGATGTGCACTTCGACGACGGGAGTCGAGAGCATGTGCAGGGCGTCGAGCAGCGACACCGAGCCGAAGCTCAGGCCCGCCGGATTGATCACGACGGTCGCCTGCTGCCGGAAGGCGTCGTGCACCCACTCGATGAGCTCGTGCTCGGCGTTCGACTGCGCGAAGAAGAGCTCGAACCCGAGCTCACCGGCGACCCGCTCGCAGTCGGCGCGCACCTCGTCGAGGCTCGTGGTGCCGTAGAGCTCCGGCTCGCGCACGCCGAGCATGTTGAGGTTCGGGCCGTTCAGCACGAAGAGCTTTCTCGTCATGGATGACTCCGTTCTACAGGCCGAGCAGCGTCGGCAGGAACGTGACGATGACAGGGAAGAGCGTCAGCAGCAGCAGGACCGCTCCCAGCGGGATCAGGAACGGCAGGATGCCGCGGAACAGCTCTCCCATGGGCCTGCGCGTGATCGAGCCGACGACGAACAGCACCGCGCCGACGGGTGGGGTCAGCGATCCGATCATCAGGTTCAGGATCATCAGCACGCCCAGCTGCACCGGATCGATCCCGAACTGGGTCGCGATGGGCATCAGGATCGGCACCAGGACCAGGATCACCGGCGGAGCCTCGAGTGGGATGCCGAGCAGGATCAGCAGCACATTCAGCATCAGCAGGAACACGATCGGGTTGTCCGTGAGGCCGGTGAGCCACTCGCCGAGCGCCCGCGACACCTGCTCCCGTGCCAGCACCTGGCCCATGAGGTTGGACGCGCCCAGGATGAGCAGGATCCCGCCGGAGATGACGACCGTCTCCTTGGCCGACTTCCAGAACACCCGCCACGTCAGCGTGCGGTAGATCACGCCGAGGAGCAGCATGTACACCGCGGCGATGCCGGCGCTCTCGGTCGCGGTGAACAGTCCGCTGAAGATGCCGCCGAGGATGATCACCGGGAGCAGTGCCGGGCCGATGACGCGCACGGCGGCCTTGCCGAGCATCCCCCCGTCGAACGGGCGCCCCACGGCGACATCCGGATGCCTGCGCACCCAGAAGAAGATGTACGCCGCCAGGCCGACCGCCATGAGCATGGCGGGGATGATGGAGCCCGCGAACAGCGCGCCCGTGGAGATCGACGCGGTCGCCGCGAAGAGGACGGCCGGGATGCTCGGCGGCATGACGGTGCTCATCAGCGAGCCCGACGCCGTGAGCCCGGCGGAGAATCCGTATGGATAGCCGGCCTTGAGCATCTGGGGGATCTGCACCTTGCTCGTCGAGGCGGCGTCGGCGAGGGCCGAGCCGCTGATCCACGAGAAGCCGATCGCGGTGCCGAGGTTGACGTAGGCGAGGTTGCCGGGAAGCCGGGGCAGGAGAGCGCGCGCGAGGTCGTAGAGGCGCGTGGCGATGCCGAGGTTGTTGGCGACCGTGCCGACGAAGATGAACAGCGGCACGGCGAGGAGCGGGAAGCTGTTGATGCCGTTGACGATCGACGAGATCGCGTACCCGGCAGACAGCCCCTGGCTGTAGAAGTAGAGCATGCTCGACGCGATCATCGCGAAGGCGACCGGCACCCGCAGCAGCAGGAAGACGACGAACAGCAGGATGTAGAGCCAGAGGTCCACGATCAGCCCTCCATCTCGCCGATGTCGAGCTTGCGCTCGGGGCGGTTCGCGTAGGGGATCTTGAACGACGAGTGGATCGCTGCGGAGACGAAGCCGACGAGCGCGAAGATGTACAGCACGCCGAGCGGCACGTGCATCGCGGCACTGAGCCGGCCCCATTCGATGTCGATCTTCACCCAGGCCTCGTAGGCGAGGGCGAGGCTGGTGACGACCATGATGACCGCCGAGATGACGCGCAGGGCCACGAACAGCCGGGAGCCGGCCAGCATCTCGTCGAACATCTCGAGCACGATGTGGCCGTTGCGTCCGACGAGGTAGCCGGTGGTGATGAAGGTCAGCGCGATCATCGACAGCAGAGCGAGCTCACCGGCGCCCACCCAGCTGACGGCGGGGAAGTACCGGCCGAGCACCTGGTACATGACGCCGAAGATGATGAAGGCGAACAGCGTGACGCCGATCGTGATCTCGATGCCCGAGAGCACCCTGATGAACACCGGGTCGGGCGGAACGCCCTGATTGAGCTTCGGCGTCGTGTAGTAGGTGTTGGTGTGCGGGTAGATCGACTCGCCCACCCCCGGCTCGTGCGCGGCTTCCGCAGCCTTCTCGGGCTCGGTGCTGCCGCCTTCCTCGGGTTCGGGCCCCGGGTCCTTGTCGGTCATGGCGCCACCGCCAGGGTGTCAGGGTGCATTGCCAACCTCTCTGTTGATGCAGGACCGAGCGCGCGCATCGCCGCCCCTGTGACTCTGGTCTGCGGGCGGGGGCGTGCAAAGTAGAGTTTCGCCGAATGGGACACCGGCCGCACGCGCCGATCCGCCCCCGTCGTGGGCGACGGGGGCGGATCGGGTGCCGGGTCGGCGAGGGCGGGTCAGCCGCTATTTGACGACGGTGACCGTCGCGGTGGAGGAGAGCTGCTCCTGGACCCCCGCGGCGTTGAGGACGTTCGCCCTCACGGTCAGTGTCACCTCCCCTGCGGGCACGTTGTGGTCGACCGCGTCGGCGTCGAACCGGACGATGATCCGGTTCTTGTTCGCCGTGACGTCGGACGCCTCGATCGGCGACGACGTCAGCGGGGCGATCAGCACCGCACCGCCGTCATAGCGGTAGCCGGCCGGCAGCTCGAAGTGCGCCGAGACCCGTCCCTCGACCCCGGTGAACAGCCCGGTCTCCGAGCCGAGCTGCAGCGTGCCCGGCGTGAACTTCAGCGCACCGGGCTGATCCTGCGGTACGAGGTACACCTCGATCTTGCCGGTCGGGCGCGGGTCGGTGCAGTCGTTGAAGAAGTACTCACCGGCACGGTCGAACGTGTGCTGGTAGGTCTCTCCGGGCTGCAGCTTCGCGTTGAACTCGCCCTCGAAGAACTGCGTCGCGCAGTGCGGCTTCTGGTTGGGGAAGTTCGGGAACGTCTCGGCCCCGGGGTTGCGGAAGGTCACGGTCGTACCGACCGGGACCCGTAGGTGGGTCGGCTGCATGCCGTTCGTCGCCACGCTGTCACGTGCCGCAGCGGTGTCGGCGGTGCGGCTGGACCGTGCCAGCAGCACCGTGTCGTCCACCGTCGAGCCCTCGACGGCCGCGCCGCCCACGGGCCGGCGGATGGTCAGCGGCGCCGTGTCGGGCCCCTCCTGGCTCCCCGATTCCGTCGTGTAGGTGCCGCCGAGCTTGAACGCCCAGAGCGAGTCGCCCTGCGTCACCGATCCGCCGTAGGGGTTGGTCGACCCGGCGGCGAACACCGCGACGTACTGCTCGCCGTCGACCTCGTAGGTGACAGGTGCCGCCGCGATGCCGGAGCCCGTCTGGAAGTCCCAGAGCACGTCGCCGGTGACGGCATCCATTGCCAGCACCCGACCGTCGATCTGGCCGACGAACAGCAGATCGGATGCCGTCGTCAGCGGTCCCTGACCGTGCGACATGTCGGTGCCCAGGTGGTTCTGCCACGCGACCTCGCCGGTCGACGCGTCGTACGCCAGGATGCCGCCCGTCTGGTACTGCCCGATCGCCCGCAGGCCGTTCGCCGAAGCGCCGTTGTAGTGCGCGACCGGGTTCGTGCCGTACGGGTAGTACACGAGGTTCGTGCTGTGGCTGTACGAGTGGTTCGACCAGTCGGCGCCGCCGTTCTGGCTGGTGGTCGACAGGATCGGCACGTCCCACTGCGGGTCGTACATGCAGCCCTGGCGGTGGTCGGACGGGTAGCCGTCCGGGTACGTCAGGTAGGGCTCGTCGGCTGCGACGTAGCTGTCGGGGTTGAAGACCAGGTTGCCCTCGGCATCCGGCTGGTAGCCGTTGTAGTTGGGCACGGCGCGCCACGGGTCCCCGGGGATGTTCTCGGGGTCGAGCTTCTCCCAGACGACGCACTCCGGCAGCAGCCGGGTGGCGGGGAACGGCTGGGTCTCGGCGTGGCTCTGGCGGGAGTCGGTGATCATCGGCTTCTCGGTGACGGGAAGCACCGGCTCGCCGTTCGTGCGATCGAGTACGAACTGGTGGCCCGACTTGCTGCCGTAGAAGACGACCTTCTTCTCCTCGCCGCCCACGACGATGTCCGCCAGTGTCGGCGGGTGGACGTTGTCCATGTCCCAGACGTCGTGATGGATCGACTGGTAGTGCCACTTGTAGGCGCCGGTCATGGCATCCACCGCGACCATCGTGCTCGAGAACAGGTTGTCGCCGGGCCGGAGCGATCCATCCTGCGACGAGGTGCAGCTCCGGGCGTTGCCGAAGGTCATGTAGTACGAGCCCTGCTCGGGATCCACCGCGCCCTGCATCCAGGACGTCGCGCCGCCCTCTTCGGAGCAGTCGGTGCCGTCCGGGAGCACGGGACCCCACGTGGCCGACGCGTCGAAGGTGACACCGTCGACCCCGGTGAACTGCTCACCGCGCCGCGGGCCGCCGAAGAAGTGCCACAGATACGATCCATCGCTCGCATCCAGCGCGACGACCGCGCCGCGGTCCCCGTCGGCGGCGTGCGCGTAGACGATCCCGTTGTAGTAGACGGTGGCGACTTTGCCGACGCGCCCCAGGTCCTCGCCGTTCGCGCCGGTCGGCTGTGCGGCCCAGACCTCGGCACCGGTCGCCTGGTCGAGCGCGACCACGCGGTTGCCGCCGGCCAGGGTGAAGATCTTGCCGTCGCCGGCCGACACTCCCCGTCGCGTGCCGGAGAGACCGTAGACCGTGTTCTCCCATTTCCAGACGGGGGCACCCGAGACGCCGTCGACCGCGATCACGCCGCCGCTCGGGGTGTCGAGATAGATGACGCCGTCGACGACGATGGGCGTCGTCTGCTGCCCGGTGTCGTCGGTCGCCGGCGCGACGGAGGACACGTGAGTGCGCCAGGTGGGCGCCAGCTCGTCGAGGTTCTCCTGCGTGATCTGCGTGAGAGCGGAGTAGTGCTGGTTGCCGAGATTGCCTCCGACCGTCGGCATGTCGGCGCCGGTCGGCTCGAGGCCCGTCAATCCTGCGGGCGGAACCGGCTCAGCCGGAGTGGTCAGTCCGTACGCGGGTGAGGCTGCGATGGCGAGCACCGCCACCAGCGCCCCGATTCCCGCAGTTCCCAACCTCGTGGTCAGTCTTTTGCGCATCCCTTGCTCCTTGATCGTCTTCGATCCGGCGACGGATGGGCTCGCACCTCCCCGTCGCCGCTGTGGGGAATGCCGTCCGGCTCCGACCTGGGGATCGGCCATACCGGCCGGCGCTCGGACGCTAACCCCGGCCGGAGGAGGCGGCAACCTCGCGACCCATCGAGTGGTACAGCGCGTGCGGCTGCGGGACGGCCGAGCACCCGTGGCTCCCGTCCTGTTCGCCCAGTGGGACACGCGTTGTCGTCGACGGCAGCGTCTGCGTAGCATGCGGCGATCGGCACCCACCCCCATGGACGGAGTTGTCATGGCTGGTTCAGCATCAAAATCCCTGTCGCCCGAGCAGCAGCAGGAGCTCGACGACGTCTTCGCCCGGGCGCAGGCGGCACTCGCCGTCATCGAGACGTACGACCAGGCGCGTGTCGACCGGCTGATCCGCGCGGTCGCGTGGGCGGTGGCCAACCGCTCGTCGTTCCATCGCCTGGTTGAGATGGGTATCGAGGAGTCCGGCCTCGGCGACTTCGACAGCCGCATGAACAAGCGGATGAAGATCCGCGGCGTCCTCCGCGATGCCCTGCGCAGCCCCTCGGTGGGGATCATCGAAGAGGATGCCGAGAAGGGCCTCGTCAAGTACGGCAAGCCGGTCGGGGTGATCGGCTGCGTCGTGCCGACGACGAACCCCGACCTCACGCCCGCCGGCAACGCCATCTACGCGATCAAGGCGCGCGACGTCGTGGTGTTCTCGCCGCACCCGCGTTCGAGGCACACGACCCTCGAGACCGTCCGGCGGATGCGCGATGCGCTCGAGGCGGAGGGCGCCCCCGCCGACATCCTGCAGTGCATCACCCTTCCGAGCCTCGCGGCATCGCAGGAGATCATGCGGCGCGCCGACCTTGTCATCGCCACCGGCGGCCAGGGACTGGTGCGCGCGGCGTACAGCTCGGGGACACCGGCGTACGGCGTCGGCGCCGGAAATGCGACGGAGTTCGTCGACGAGACCGCCGACCTCCGCGAGACGGCACGCAACTGCATGCTGTCGAAGACGTCGGACTTCGGCTCGGGCTGCTCGGCCGACGGCAACGTGCTCGTGCCGGCCGCGCGATACCGCGAGATGCTCGAGGCGCTCCAGGCCGAAGGCGGTCATCTCACGAGTCCGGAGCAGCGCGCCGCGCTGCAGGCGGTGATGTGGGACGACGAGGGGCATCGGCTGCCCGACACCGTCGCCATCTCCCCGCAGGCGCTCGCGCGAGCCGCGGGCTTCGACATCCCGCCGGACAGCCGGTTCATCGTGGTCGAAGGCGACGGCATCGCCGAGGACCGGCAGTTCTGCAAAGAGAAGCTCACCACCCTGATGGCGGTCCACGCCTACGAGGGCGGCTTCGAAGACGGCGTCGAGCTCGCCAAGCGGCTCTACGACATCGGCGGCAAGGGCCACTCCTGCGGCATCGCGTCGACCGACGACGCGCACATCGACTACTTCGCCCGGCACATGCCGGTCTCGCGCATCATGGTGCGCCAGCCGAATTCGAAGGCGAACGCCGGGTCGTTCACGAACGGGATGCCGATGACCTCGTCGATGGGATGCGGCACGTGGGGCGGCAACATCACATCCGAGAACGTCTCGCTGCGCCACTACCTGAACACGACGTGGGTCTCGCGCACGATCGCTGAGGACCGGCCCTCCGACGAGGAGCTGTTCGGCGACTTCTACGACGCCGCGCTCGAGTCGGCGGATCCTGTAAAGGCCGCATCGTGAGCGCCGCCGAGGACATCGTCGACGAGGCGCGGCAGTGGTGGCGGACGGACATCATCGACGTCCATCCCGGCGAGATCGCGCTGCGCGGCTATCCGATCCAGGAGCTCCTCGGCAGGGTCGGCTTCGTCGACACCATCTGGCTCATGCTGCGCGGGGAGCTTCCCTCGTCCGAGGAGGCGGCTCTGTTCGAGGCGGCGCTCGTCGCCTCCGTCGACCACGGGCCCCAGGCGCCGTCGATCGCGATCGCCCGCATGGCGACGACCTGCGGCGTGCCGATCAACGGGGCGATGGCCTCCGCGATCAACGTGCTGGGTGACGTGCACGGCGGTCCTGGCCAGCAGTGCATGGAGGTGTACCTCGCGATCGACGAGGAGCTCCAGCGGACGGGCGACCTCGAGGAGGCGACGCGCGTCGTGCTGCAGCGTCAGCGCGACGCCGGCGTCGTCTACATCCCCGGCTTCGGTCATCGGTTCCATCCGCTCGACCCCCGGACGCCGCGTCTGCTGTCGCTGGTCGACGCCGCGGCCGCCGCCGGCGTGATCGACGGTCGCTTCGCGGCGATCGGCCGTGCCGTCGAGGACGCCATCAGCGCCGGGCGACCCCAGCGGATCCCCATGAACGTCGACGGCGTGACAGCCGTCATCTACTGCGAGCTGGGGTTCACGCCGGAGCTCGGCCGCGGGGTGTTCATCCTCGCGCGCTCGGTGGGGATTCTCGCTCACGCCGCCGAGCAGATGACGCAGGGCGGCCGGATCAAGGGACCGATGCCGAAATCCATCGGATACACCTACACGGGGCCGGCGCGCCGATCAGTCCCGATCGACGGCGACGAAAGAAGGAGCACCTCATGAGGGACCTGGTCTCGAACCAGATCGTTCGCTATCTGGAAGCACGTGAGGTCGAGCATGTCTTCGGCCTCTGCGGCCACACGAACATCGCGCTGCTGGCAGCGCTCGAGAAGAGCGAACGGATCTCCTTCGTGAACGTGCGGCACGAGCAGATCGCCGCGCATGCGGCGGACGGCTATGCGCGGGCGGCCCACCGGACCGGAGTCGTCCTCACCCATCTGGGTCCCGGTCTGACCAACGCCACGACCGGTGTCGCGAACGCGGCCCTGGACTCGATCCCGATGGTCGTCATCGCCGGCGACATTCCCACGCACTACTTCGGCAAGCATCCGCACCAGGAGATCAACCTCCACGCCGATGCCGCGCAGTACGAGATCTACCGGCCTTTCGTCAAGCGCGCGTGGCGGGTGGACCGGCCGCACCTGATCGCCGAGGTGCTCGACAAGGCGTTCATGCTGGCCGAGAGCGGGCGTCCCGGTCCCGTCCTCGTCGACGTGCCGATGGACGTCTTCTCGGCCGAGATCGACGTCGCGCTGTTCGACAGGGTGATCGGCAACACCCGCGCGCTCGTGAAGCCGGGCCTCGACGAGGCCGTCGCCGAGAGGATCGTGCAGAATCTGCTGGATGCCGAGCGGCCGGTGCTGTACGTCGGCGGCGGCATCGTCGCCGCGGACGCGGCAGCCGAGCTCGCCGAATTCGCCGAGCTGCTCTCGCTCCCCGTCGCCCACAGTCTGATGGGCAAGGGCGCGGTGCCGGACGACAGCCCGCTGGTCCTCGGCATGACAGGGTTCTGGGGAACGGCGTTCACGAATGAGACCACCCGGACGGCGGACTGGATCCTCGCGCTCGGAACGCGGTTCGCGGAAGCCGACTCGAGCTCCTGGTACGCCGAGTACACCTTCGACATCCCGGGCACCAAGCTCATGCAGATCGACGTCGATCCGGCCGAGCTCGGCCGCAACTACCCGCTCGAGATCGGCGCCCTGGCCGACCTCAAGTCCGCTCTCACCGTGCTGCTGCGGGTGGCCCGCCGCCTCGCCGCCGACGGGGTGCGGCGCACCGAGCTGCTCTCGCAGATCGCGGCGAACCGCGCGACGCTGAAGCTCCAGAACGCGCCGGCGCAGGCATCCGATGCGTGGCCGATGCGTCCCGAGCGGATCCTCTCCGAGACGAGGGAGGTGCTCCCGGCCGACGCGATCATCACCACCGACGTCGGCTGGAACAAGAACGGGGTCGGTCAGCAGTTCGACATCCTCACGCCCGGCAGCTTCCTCACCCCCGGGGGCTTCGCGACCATGGGCTTCGGCGGGCCGGCCGCGGTCGGCGCCAAGATCGCCTGCCCCGACCGCGTCGTGGTCTCGCTCGTGGGCGATGGCGGCTTCGGGCAGAATCCGGCGGTGCTCTCGACCGCCCGCGAGCAGGGTGTCGCGGTGGTCTGGGTCGTGATGAACAACAACGCCTTCGGCACGATCGCCGGCCTCGAGAAGGCGGCCTTCGACACGACCTACGGCACCGTGTTCGGCAGCGCCGACGACCCCCTGTACACCGACTTCGCCGCGATCGCCGAGGCCTATGGCATCACCGGCATCAAGGTCGAGGCGGCGGTGGAGTTCAAGCCCGCGCTCGAGCGGGCGATCGCGCTCGAGCGACCCGTCGTGATCGACGTGTCGATGGTCAACGTGCCGACGCCGACCACGGGTCACTGGAACATCCTCGACATCTACTCGCCCGGCGAGACCGTGGAGCACGTCGCCATCCCCTGACCCGTCGCCCTCGGCGACGAACCGATTCGTGAGGCGGTCCGATGATGTGCACCGCACGTCGATCATGAGCGGGGCACAGCGCGTGCTGGACGTGTCGATCTCGACCGTATGCCTGTCGGGCACGCTCGAGGACAAGCTCCGTGCCGCGGCCGCGGCCGGGTTCTCGGGTATCGAGCTGCTGGAGTACGGCCTCATCATGTCGACGTGGTCTCCCGGGCGGGTGGCCCGGGAGGCCGCGAACCTCGGACTCTCCCTCGAGGTCTATCAGCCGTTCCATATCGAAACGGTCCCGCCGGACCGCTTCGGCGCCACCCTCCGCCGCGCCGAGCGCAAGTTCGAGCTGCTCTCCGAACTCGGGGCCGGCGTGCTGGTGTGCTGCTCGTCGAGGACGGACGACGGCGTCGATGACGACGGTCTGACGGCGGAGCAGCTGCACGCCCTGGCTGAGCGGGCCGCGCAGAGCGGCGTGCGCCTGGCGTATGAGGCCGTGCCGTGGGGCCGGGTTCGCACGTACGAGCACGCGTGGCGTCTCATCGAGCAGGTCGACCACTCCGCGCTCGGGCTCTGCCTCGACAGTTTCCACGTGCTCTCGGCCGCCAACGACGCGAACGCCGTCTCGCGCGTGACCGGCGACAAGATCTTCCATGTCCAGCTGGCGGACGCCCCCCGTCTCGACATGGACGTGCGGGAGTGGAGCCTCCACTACCGGATGTTCCCCGGCCAGGGAGCCCTCGATGTCGCCGGCTTCCTCGGCAGTCTGCTGTCGATGGGCTACTCCGGGCCCCTCGCGATCGAGGTCTTCAACGACATCTATCAGCAGGAGGATCCTCGGCACGCCGCCATCGATGCCATGCGCTCGATGCGGGCGCTGGCCGAGGCGGTGGCCGCGCGCGACCTCGACGATGCGCCCGCTCCGCTCGCCGGTGGCGAGCTGCCCCCGGCTCCGAGACTGGATGGCTTCGCGTTCGCCGAGCTCGCGGTCGACCAGGTCTCGGGGCCGCTCGTCTCGCGGGCCCTCGCCGGCCTCGGCTTCGCGCACGTCGGGCAGCACCGCTCCAAGCCGGTGCAGCTGTGGCAGCAGGGCGATGCCCGCGTGCTCCTCAACTCGGCCCCGGAGCGATCGATCGACCCCGCCACCGCGGCGATCTGCGCCCTGGCGGTGCAGACGGCCGATGCCGCCGCGTCGATGCGGCGGGCCGAGAGCCTGCTGGCGCCGAAGCTCGCGCGTCGCCGGTCACCGGACGAGACCGACCTCGCGTCGGTGGCGACGCCGGACGGCACCGCGCTGTTCTTCTGCGATGCCACCGGCGGCACGCCCTGGATCGACGACTTCGCCCCTGCCGACGCGGCCCCGGCCGATGCGGCCCGGGCCGACGCCCCACCGCTCCTGACCCGCATCGACCACGTATCGGTCACCGAGTCGATCGACGACTTCGACCAGTCCGCACTCTTCTTCCACTCCGTGCTCGGCCTCGTTCCCCGGGAGCTGACCGAGATCACGGCACCCTTCGGCCTCATCCGCACGTGGTCCGCCAGCGCTCCCGACGGCTGCGTCCGCGTGGCTCTCAGCACCAACCCGCTCCGGCGGGGCGACTGGTCGCCGGGTGTCACGAGCCCGCAGCTGGTGGCCTTCGCCACCGATGACGCCATCGCCTGCGCGAGGGCGGCCCGCGAGCGCCGGGCGCCCATCCTCGAGATGCCTGCGAACTACTACGACGACCTCGAAGCGCGGCTGGCGCTGCCCGCCGAGTTCGTCGCGGCGCTGCGCGAGAACTCGATCCTCTACGACCGAGACGCGCAGGGGGAGTTCCTGCACTTCTTCACAGAGATGCTCGGCTCGCGGGTCTTCTTCCAGGTGGTGCAGCGGATCCACGGCTACGACGGCTTCGGCGACCCGCGCAGTGTCGCTCTGCGCATGGCCGCTCATCGCCGGCAGCGTATGCGCACACTGGCGAGCGACCCGGCCGAGTCCGCCGTCGGGCACCGTCACGACTACTCGCTGGCCCATCTCACGGCGCTGAGTCTGTCGCCGCCGGAACTGGTGGATGCCGCGGCCGCCGCCGGGTACCGCTACGTCGGCCTGCGCATGACCAAGGTGACCCCGCAGGAACCCCACTACCCGCTGGCGTACGACCCAGCGCTGATGCGCAGGACGAAGACGCATCTCGCGGCGACCGGGGTCGAGGTGCTCGACATCGAACTGGCGCGCATCACCTCGGGCGACAGCCCCAGCGACTACCTGCGCTTCCTCGAGGCGGGTGCTGAACTCGGAGCGCGCCACGTCATCGCGCAGCTGCCCGACTCGGACTTCGCCCGCAAGACGGACCGCTTCTCGGAGCTCTGCGAGCTGGCGCTTCCTCTCGGCCTCACGATCGACCTCGAGTTCCCCTCATGGACGGAGACGCCCGACCTCCGGGAAGCGACGCGGGTCCTCCGAGCGGCGGATAAGCCGAATGCGGGTCTGCTCATCGACCTGCTGCACTTCGCCCGCTCACGGTCGAGTGTGGGGGATCTGCGAGAGCTTCCGCCCGAGTGGTTCCACTACGCGCACGTGTGCGACGCCCCCGCCGAGATCCCGGCGACCACCGCCGGCCTGATCCACACCGCACGCTTCGAGCGGCTCTTCCCGGGCGAAGGGGGCATCGACATGCTCGGCATCCTCGATGCCCTCCCTGCGGGTCTCCCGTTCGCGCTCGAGATTCCGCGAGCGACGCTCGTCGCGCAGGTCGGCGGGAAGGAGCACGCCCGCCTCGCGATCGCCGCCGCGCGCCGCCACCTCGACGCGAACCGGCCCGCCGCCGCACCGGCCCGCTGATACGTTGCGTAGACACGGACGGGCCGCCGCCGGCTGAGGCGCAGACCCGAGGACAGGGGATGCCATGGCCGACGACCTCAGGTTCACCAGCCGGGCGAGGGCGCTGCTCGTGCTGCACGCCGGCCCCGGGTTCATCATCCCCAACGCGTGGGACGCCGGATCCGCCCGCATCCTCGAGCAGGTGGGGTTCTCGGCGATCGCGACCACGAGCGCGGGGATCGCGTGGGCGTGCGGCGTCCCCGACGGGAACGCGCTGGATCCCGACACCATGTTCGAGCGCCTGGCCGAGATCGTGGCGGCGGTGGGTGTGCCGGTCAGCGCCGATCTCGAAGCGGGATACGGCGACTCGCCGGCCGAGGTCGGCCGCACCGTGGCGCGGGCCGTGGGGCTGGGCATCGCGGGGGCGAACATCGAGGATGCTCAGGAAGGCCGGCTCTTCGGCATCGAGGAGGCGGTGGAACGGCTGGTCGCGGCGCGGGCCGCGGCGCCGTCCGGCACCTTCGTGCTGAACGCCCGCACCGACACCTACCTCGGCGGTGTCGCCGGCGACCCGTTCGACGAGACCGTCGAGCGCGCCCGCCGCTACGTCAGTGCCGGTGCCGATTGCATCTTCGTGCCGGGAGTCAACGACGAGGAGACCATCCGGCGCCTCGCGGACGCCATCCCCGCACCCCTCAACATCGTCGCCGGGCTCGCCGCGAACGTCATCCCGGCACACACCCTGTTCGGGCTCGGCGTGTCACGGGTCAGCGTGGGCGGCAGCCTCGCCCGTGCCGCGCTCAGTCTCGTCGAGCGCGCCGGACGGGAGCTCAAGGAGTCCGGCACGCTGGGCTTCCTCGACGGCGCGCTCGGCTATGCCGAGATGCAGCGCCGCTTCGGGGCCTGAGCGCGCGACTACTGTCCGGCGCGGTCCCGCTGCCGGGACCGCCGAGCCCCGCGGGTCGGCGCCGCTGCGCCGTCCTGGTCCGACATCCGGTTCTGCTCGGCTTCGAGGCGCTCGGCCTCCTCGCCGCCGATGGCCTCGCCGCGGGCGACGAGCCCGGCGACATCCGACAGCGGGATCTCCTTGAGGAACAGCGCCAGGATCAGCGCCACGGCGATGAACGGCACGAGGTACCAGAACACCGGCGCCAGCGCGTCGGCGTAGGCGTCGACGACCCCGGTCCGGACGCTGTCGGGGAGCGTGCTCAGCACCGACGGATCGATGGTCGACGTCGCCTCGCCGGCCTGCTCGGGGCTGGCTCCGGCATCCGTGAACACTGTCGTCAGGTTCTCGGTGAGACGCGTGGTGAACAGCGTGCCGAACACGGCGATGCCGAGCGCGGCGCCCATCTCGCGGAAGTAGTTGTTCGTCGACGTGGCGGTGCCGAGATCGGATGCGGGCACGGCGTTCTGCACGACGAGCACGACGACCTGCATGATGCAGCCGAGTCCGACGCCGAACAGGAACAGGTAGGTGCAGATGAGCCAGATCGGGGTCGAGGCCGTCAGCGTCGTCATCAGGATCATCGCGACGCCGACGACGATCGTGCCGATGATGGGGAACACCTTGTACTTGCCCGTCTTCGTGATGAGCAGACCCGCGGCGATCGACGTGCCCATGACGCCGACCATCATCGGCAGCATGAGGAGACCGGATGCCGCAGCCGAGGTGCCCGACGACATCTGGAGGAACGTCGGCACGAAGCCGAGCGCGGCGAACATCCCGATGCCGATCGCCATGCCGATCGCGGTCGCGTTGACGAAGATCGGGTTGCGGAACATCGACAGCGGCATGATGGGGTCGGCCGCCCGCGATTCGGTGAAGATGAACAGCCCGGCAGCGGCGACGAGACCGGCGCCCCACGCCCAGGTCGCGGTCGAGTCCCAGCCGTGGTCGGCCGAGCCGCCGAAGTCGGTGAAGAAGATCAGGCAGGTCGTCGCCGCCGACAGGAACAGCACGCCCAGCCAGTCGATGGGCTTCTCGGCCTTCTTGTCGGGCAGCTTCAGCGCGAACACGGCGACGAAGAAGGCGGCGATGCCGATCGGGATGTTGATGTAGAACGCCCACTGCCACGTCATGTGGTCGACGAAGAAGCCGCCGAGAAGGGGGCCGGCGACAGCGGCGAGGCCGAAGATGCCGCCGATGGGGCCGAGGTACTTGCCGCGCTGGTCGGCGGGCACGATGTCGGCGATGATCGCCTGCGACAGGATCATCAGGCCGCCGCCGCCGAGGCCCTGGATGGCGCGGAAGATCACGAACATCCAGAAGTCGGTCGCGAAGGCGCAACCCACCGAGGCGAGCGTGAAGATCGCGATGGCCACCATGAACAGCCGGCGTCGGCCGAGCACGTCGCCGAACTTGCCGTAGATCGGCATGACGATGGTCGTGGCGAGGATGTACGCGGTCGTGATCCACACCTGGTGCGAGACCCCGCCCAGTTCGCCCACGATCGTCGGCATCGCGGTGGAGACGATCGTCTGGTCGAGGCTCGACAGGAGCATGCCCGCGATCAGGGCGGAGAAGATGATCCAGATGCGCCGCTGCGTGAGCAGGAAGGGCGCGTCGCCGTCGGGTCTGACGGTCGGGACGGTGGCGGTGGTCATTCGGAGGTTCCCATCAATGCGTTCTGACTGGCGAAGAGGTCGCGCGCCGCGGCGATGCGTCGTTCGAAGATCTCGATGAAGGTGTCGTCGTTGCCGGGCTTGAGGAACTCTCCGGCGGCGGATCGCACCAGCGCGCCGACGACCTGGGAGGCGACCTGCGCCCGCAGATCGCCGGAGGGCAGGTTCTCGCGCTGCTCGATCAGTCGCGCGTCGAACTGCTCGCCCTCGGCGCCGAGCTCGAGCATGCGCGCGAGCAGGCGGGGCTCCTTCTCCACGGCGCGGAAGAGGTCCTGCACCGTGTCGGGGGCGATGTCGAGGGCGCGCCAGCGCTCCTCGGCGAGCCGCGCCAGCTCGGTCAGCAGGTCCGGCGAGAGACCCGGGCCGCCGCAGCCGCCGGTGACGAAGCGGGCGATGGCCGCGGCATCCGAACGCTCCAGCGGCACGCCCAGCACCGCGTCGTCCTTCGACGCGAAGTAGTTGAAGAAGGTGCGGCGCGACACGTCCGCCTCGGCGCAGAGGTCCTCGACCGTGAAACCGGCGAGGCCGTGCTCGGCCGTGAAGCGCCGCGCGGCGCGAATCAGAGTGCGGGTGGTCTCAGCGCGCCGGCGCTCACGAAGTCCATCTGCACTATCAGTCACATCATGCATTTTTGCACTTCATGATGCGAAGTGCAAAAAACTCGCCTGACGGCGGTCAGCGAGCCACGGCGCTGGATGCGCGAGGGTGAAGCTCCGGCAGCACGGAGGTCCGCTGCACCGGCCGCCGAGGACCGTCCACCAGGCGATCGACCATCGTCTCGACGGCGAGCCGCCCGATGTGCTGCTTCGGCGGGCGCAGAGCGGTGATCGGGGGTTCGGCGCTCTCGGCGACCTCGTCGTCATAGGCGACGATCGCCAGGTCGTCGGGGATCGACCAGCCGTGGTCGCGGGCGTACTGCTCCAGCAGCACCGCCTGCGGGTCGTTGTGGATCAGCAGGGCGGTGGTGGATGTCTCCCGACAGCGTCCGAGCAGCTCGGCGATGAGGGCTTCGCGGGTCACGCCGTCCAGCGCGTCGAGCGTCGCGTCGACGTCGACGAGGCATTCCAGGCCGAGGTCTTCCACGGCACGGTCCCAGCCGCGGCGGAGCTGCCACGAGGTGGGGGAGCCGGCGGAGGTGAGGATGCCGACGCGGCGGTGGCCGAGCGCGGCGAGGTGATCGGCGGCCAGCGAGCCGCCGAAGACGTGGTCGGTCGTGACCCACTCGAGGCTGGTGAGCGCGAGCGTCGACGGCACGCGGCGCTCGGCGAGCACGACCGGGATCGGCAGCGCCTCGAGCCAGTGCAGCAGCGCGCGCCCGTCGGCTCCGAGCGTCTCGGGCGCCACGATCAGGCCGTGGAGGCTGCCGGATTCGACGAGCGAGGAGATCTGTCGGCGCTGGTCGTCGACCGAGTAGCTCGCGCCGCGCAGGATGAGCTGGACCCCGAGGTCGGTGGCGGCCGCGCGGGCCCCGATGATGATGTGCGGCCAGTAGTAGCTGAGCGACGGCACCACCATGCCGACCCGGAAGCGGATGGGTGCCCCGCCGGACGACGCCGGCACACTCGTATCCAGCCGGCTGCGCAGCGTCGCGCCGCCGTGGACGCGGGTGACGAGGCCGCGGTCGGCCAGGTGACCGATGTCGCGGCGGATGGTGAGCTCCGACACGCGCAGCTCGCGCGCGAGCTCGGCGACGCGGACCGACCCGGTCCGGCGCAGTTCGTCGAGGATGTGCTCGCGGCGCGAAAGGCCGAAGGCGGGCGGGTCGAGGGGTGGCTCCATGATCGCCTCAGCGTACAAGTGTGTTCGAGTCGGTTCAAGAGTGATCAAGTGTGTTCGGTTTGGTTCCGGCGTGCGTCCCTCTCGTTGCAGGATTTCGCTGCGGGCACGCGGTCGTGCCCTTTCGTGCGTCGAAGCCGGCCCGGGTTCGCGAGCGCACGTGAGAAGCCCAGGGAACGGAGACTGCGATGTCGCAGGCAGGGACGCCTCGTCCGAAGGACGCTCAGAAGCCACCGCGGAGACTGAGGATCGCACTGGCGGCAGCGGTGACCGCTGCGGTGATCGCAGCCCCGCTCGCCGTGCCGGCCATGGCGCAGGCGGCGGTGACCGACCCGGTCGTCGTGAACGTCACCGGCGCCGACGTCGCAGCGGCCGCGCTGAACAAGAACGGCCTCACCTTCAAGGGCTTCGGGGTGCTGTCGGCCAACTCGACCAGCGCGCTCCTCCTCGACTACAAGTCGCAGCATCCCGACAAGTACTGGGAGCTGATCGAGACGCTCTTCGGCGGCGACCACCCGATCATGACCACCGTCAAGATCGAGATGGGCAACGACCGCAACACCTCGACCGGCCCCAACGCGTCGACGATGCGCAGCCGCGATGAATACCCCAACGTGCAGCGCGAGCCCGGCTTCCAGCTCGCGGCGGACGCGCAGCTGGTCGCCCACGGCGACGTGCACCTCAGCCTGCTGCGCTGGAACCGCCCGGCGTGGGTCCAGAACGACGCCGACCAGTACATCTGGTTCAAGAACACCGTGCTGGCCGCGTACCGCGAGTACGGGGTGATGGTCGACTCGATCAACCCCGACACGAACGAGACCAGCAGCCCGAACATCCAGCTGTACAAGAACTTCTCCGCCTGGGTCGCCGCCGACAGCGCGGGATACGAGGGCGCCGATGCCGCCGACCCCAACAACGGCTTCGCCTCGGACGAGGAGAAGAACCTTTTCCACGCGATCCAGACCGTCGCCGCCGACACGGTCGGCACGCCGCCGGTGTCGTTCGGGAATGCCATGACGTCGGCCACCGACTCGTCGCTGCGCGACGCCGTCGACGTCGTCGGATTCCACTACTCCAGCGCCGATGACAGCGCCGGCAACATGAAGAAGATCGCCGAGCAGCTCGACAAGGAGGTCTGGAACTCGGAGGGCCAGTCGACGTTCTCGAGTTCGGCCGACCGTCCCAACAACAACGCCAGTGACGAGCAGGGGGGCTTCGGCACCCAGTTCGGCGGCACCAACAGCGCGCTCGAGATGGGCAACTGGGTCACCACCGGCTTCTCCGCCTCGCGCCGGACGCTGAACATCTTCCAGCCCGCCATCGGCTCGTTCTACGACGGGTTCCAGTACTCGTCGAAGGAGCTCGTCAACGCCCGCGACCCGTGGTCGGGCTGGATGTACTACGACGGCGGCCTCGCCGTGATCGAGCAGTTCACCCAGTTCGCGAAGCTCGGGTGGGAGAACGCCGACAACACGGCCGGCATCTGGCGGGCCATCCCGCAGGCCTCGAAGAGCGAGCTCGGCACCGGCAACCCGCCGAGCGGTGCACGCGCGGGCGGCGCGTCGTACACGACGCTCGCGGCCCCCGACGCGTCGGACTTCTCGACGGTCATCATCAACGACTCGAAGTTCACGAAGACCTACCGCATCGTCGCGAGCGACCTCGACCTCGGATCCGACCAGACGGCCGAACTCTGGGAGACCCGCGCCGCCGACGCCGGACAGGCGTACGACGCGAACTACCTGAAGCCGGTCGGCGAGCTCGCGCCCGCCGCCGACGGCGCGTACACCGTCACGGTCAAGCCGTGGTCGGCGCTCACCGTCACCACGCTCGATCACGCGACGGCGGGAGCGGGCGGCGCTCTCACCGCCAAGGACGGCTACGGCAGCGCGCTGCCCACGTCCGAGGAGTACACCGACGCCGACGGCGATGGTCAGTACACCGGGGGCCGCGATGTGCTCGACACCGACGCGAGCGGAAACGTCAACGGCGTCACCGACGACGCGGTCATCTACGCCGACGACTTCGACTACAGCGAAGAGGGCGCGATCAAGGGCTACGACCCGGCGACCGGCCAGCTGATCGATTCGGGCCAGTCGTACCTCGACAGCCGCGGCGCCGAGGCGAAGCCCGCGGGAACGCCGGCGGTCCAGAGCGAGGACTACGGCGCGACGCCCCGCTACACGAACGACACGAACGGCGCGTTCGAGTCGGTCGCGACCGCGGATGCCGCACACGACCGGGTGCTCCGCCAGCAGGTGGGTCCCGGCATGGCGGGCGGAGCATGGAACGCCGGTGACCCCAAGACCACGATCGGCGACGCCCGGTGGACCAACTACACCGTCTCGTCGGACGTGCTGTTCGAGGCGACCGGATCGCAGTACGCGACCATCGGCGCGCGCGAGCAGGGCGGCACGGCCAACGGCCAGAGCGTCTCGGCCGCGGAGCTGAAGATCGACCCGACCGGCGCCTGGACCTTCATGCGCTTCGGCGCCACGCTGTCGACCGGCTCGGTCGCGAGCACGCCGGACGTCGCCTTCAAGACCGGCGCGGGCGTCTGGAACAACATCGCGGTGAAGGTCGCCGGATCCGTGTACACCGCCTACGTCAACGGCGTGCAGGTGGCGACCTACACGGATGCCGCTCCGCAGGCAGCCGGCCGGATCCAGCTGGGCTCGAGCTTCACCTTCGTGCAGTTCGACAACCTGAAGATCGAGACCGTACCGGGCTACACGCCGTACTACGCGACGATCATCGACGGCATGCACCAGACCAGCTGGGAGGACCGCTCCGTCCCGGTGCTGACCTTCGATGCGAGCTGGAGCCACGTCAACGGCCAGGGCATGTTCGAGTGGCAGCGGACCGCCTCCAAGAGCACGGCCAAGGGCGCCGCGATGACGTACTCGTTCACCGGCACGGGCCTCGACATCATCGGCACCAACGGCGGGGCCACGACACTCGATGTGAGCGTGGACGGCGTCCCGATCGTGGCCGCCGCGCCGACCTTCGCGGCCGGCAGCGAGCGGACGACGTTCATCCTCCGCGGTCTGAAGGATGCCGCGCACACGGTCGTCATCAAGACCGCGAACGACGCCTCGATCAACGTCGACGCCGTGGGCGTCATCACGGCGACCGCGGACTCCGCCGCGGTGGACACCACGGCGCTCGCCGCCGCGATCGACGCCGTGGATGGCCTGGACGAGGGCGAGTACAGCGCCGAGACGTGGGCCGTGTTCGCGGCCGTGCTCGCCGACGCGACCTCCGCTGTCGCCGACGCGGGGGCGTACGGCCTCGACGCCGAGGGCGCGGCGGCGCTCGCCGCCCGGCTCGCGGCGGCAGCCGACGGCCTGACGCCCAAGGACGTCAGCGCCGATGTGATCAACCTCGGCGTGGTGTCGATCACGTCGGCCGATCGCACGCTGCCGGCCGAGCTCACCCTTGCGGGTGCCGAGGCGAAGGTGACCTGGAGCCTCGGCTCCGTCGCCGCCGCGAAGACCACGGCCGAGCTCGGCACGTTCGCCGCGACGGGCCGTTCGACCGAGAAGCTGTCGTCGGGTGTGTACCAGCGCTTCAGCGCCACGGTCCTCGTCGTGCCGGCCGACCTCGAGTACTTCATCGACTCGGGCTCCTCCGGTGCGCCGGACGGATCGGTGTACGCCGCCGCTCTGGCATCCTTCCCGGATCTGCGCAACGACACGAGCGACCAGAAGTGGGACGGCACGACGGCCGGCGAGACGTGGGGCTACTCCACGACCGCGACGACCCTGGCGGCCGGCACGCCGCAGGACTGGGGCTCGTCGTACGTCGGCGCCGACTACAACAAACCCGTCACCTATCACCTGACGCTGCCTGCGGGCTCGTACAACATCGTGGGCGTCCAGGCGCCGCGTCCGGGCCTCACGACCAACGTCTACTCCAAGCTGAAGGTCGCCGGCGCCGAGACCACGAAGACCGCGGTGTCGACGGGATCGGCGACGCCGGTCGTGCAGACGCTGACGATCGACGAGGACGCCGTGGTCGACGTGGAGTTCGGCACCAACGGCACGAGCGGCTACAACGCCCGCCTCGCGCTGGTCTACGTGCAGAGCCTGCCGCGCGACCTCGGTCTGCAGGGTGCTCTCGGCGTCGAGGACGACCTGCCCGAGACGGTCGACGTCGCGGGCACCGAGCGGGCCGTCCAGTGGGATGCCGCGTCCGCCGCGCAGCCCCGCACCGAGTACGCCAAGCTCACCGTGACCGGTCGCCTGACCGATACCGATCAGGCCGTCATCGCGGGCTTCGAGATCGTTCCTCCGGCGCTGGTGTACTACATCGACGCGGGAACGAACGGCGCACCGTCCCCGCAGTACGCGGCGGTCGCCGACGCGGTGGCTCTGCGCAACGACAAGGTCGACCAGGTCTCGACGGCCGCCGACCAGTGGGGTTACGTCGCCGACGGGATGAAGACGAAGGGCACCACCGACATCAACGACAAGTACTCGACGGGTCTCTACCAGGACACGACGAAGCTCGTCTACCGGCTGCCGCTCGACGCAGGCACGTACACGCTGACGGGCGGTTTCACCGAATGGTGGGGCGTGAACCGCGCGATGTACCAGACGGTGTCGGTCGCGGGAACCGAGCTCGCCAAGGGCACCGTGCCGCTGTCGGGCTCGAGCACGCCGATCGCCGCTCCGCTCACCTTCACGCTGAGCGCCCCGGCCGTCGTCGACTACCTCGTCACCAACGAGGGCGCCGGCGGCGAGAAGCCGGTCATCTCGTGGCTCGCCGTCGCCGACCAGACGCTTCCGGGGGCGCCGCAGAACGCGACGGCCGCTCTCGCGGGCGACACCTCGATCGCCGTCTCGTGGGATGCCTCGGCCCTCACCGGACCGGGATTCACCGGCTATCGGGTCTACGAGGCCGGTGGGACCGACGCCGTGTGCGAGACGAGCGGCACGACCTGCACCGCGAAGGCGCTGGAGCTCGGCACGACGCACGCGTACGAGGTGGCTGGTGTGAACGTCCTCGGCGAGGGCGCGCGGTCGGTGGCCACGGCATCCGTCACCCTCCCCGAGGTCGCTTCCGACGACGGCGCGAAGACGGCTCCGGGCAAGGGCGTGCTCTCGTCGAACGACGGCTGGGACACCGGCCTCGAGGACGGCACGTTCCAGGTCACGATGAACCTGTGGTGGGGCGAGAACGGCTCGCTGTTCAAGCTCTACCGCGACGGCGAGCTCGTCGCCAAGGTGCCGCTCACGATGATGACGCCGGGTGCGCAGCGCGCCGTCGTCGACATCGCCGGCCTTCCGAACGGCACCTACGTCTTCACCGGCGAGCTGCTGAACTCGAAGGGCGCGACCGCGAGCCAGCCGCTCACCGTGAAGGTCACCGACGCCGCACCGGGCAAGCCGGTCCTCTCGGCCGACAACAAGGACGGCGACGGCAGGTACACGGTCACGGCCGACCTGTGGTGGGGCACGAACGCCACCTCGTACCGGTTCCTCGAGAACGGCGCCGAGGTCGCCTCGGGCCCGCTGACCGCGGCCTCGCCGGAGGCGCAGCGCGCGACGCTCCCGGTCACGGGCAAGGCGAAGGGCACGTACACCTACACCGTCGAGTTCACCAACGCGGCGGGGACGACGGTGAGCGCACCGCTCAAGGTGACCGTGTCGAAGTAGCAAGTCCCTGACGGATGCCGCTCTCCGGTCGTTGAGCGAGCGAAGCGAGACGAAACGCGTCGGGCCCTGCGGGAGCCTCGGCGCGTTTCGTCTCGCTCGTTCCTCGCTCGCTCATCGGACCGGGTGATGCCCGCATGTCGGTCGTTGAGCGAGCGAAGCGAGACGAAACGCGCTCGACGACCGCGTGACAGCGTCAGCCGGTGATGATGTCGAGCACCTCGCCGAGGATCTGCGCGGCCTCTCCGAAGCGGGCCGGGGCTTCGCTGGAGTAGTTGAGGCGCACGTAGGGTCCTGAGGGCTCCGCGGGGAACCACTCGTCGCCCGCCGCGATGATGAGCCCCCGCGCCTCGGACTCGCGGACGACCCGCGCGGCGTCCACGCCGTCGGGCAGGCGCGCCCACAGGTTGAGGCCGCCGGCGGGGACGGTGTCGATGTGAGCCGTCGGCGCGTGCTCGCGAAGGCCGTCGAGCAGGAGGTCGCGGCGGCTGCGCAGCTGCGGGCGCAGGGCGCGCAGGTGACTGCGCCACGACGGCTGGGTCACCACGTCGAGCGCTGCCGCCTGCAGCAGCCCGCTGACGTACATGGACTCTGCGGCGCGGTCGGTGAGGACGCGCTCGCGTGCCGGTCCGCGGGCGATCCCGGCTGCCACGCGCAGTGCGGGAGAGACGCTCTTGGTGAGGGAGCGCACGTAGATCACGTGCCCGTCGTCGTCGTGCGCCGCGATCGGGCGCGGGTCGGCGTCGATCGCGAGATCGTGCGCCCAGTCGTCCTCGATGAGGAACGCGCCGCGCCGGCGGCAGATCTCGAGCACGGCTTCGGAGGTCGAGGCCGGCCACTGCCCGCCCGTCGGGTTGGCGAACGTGGGCTGGGCGTAGAACGCACGCGCACCGCTGCGCTCCAGCGCGCGATCGACCTCGTCGGGGTCGGGGCCGAAGGCGCCGGACGGGACGGGCACCAGGGTGACGCCGGCCTGCTCGGCGGCGAGCATCGCGCCCCAGTACGTGGGCGACTCGATGACGAGCGGCTGCCCGGGACCCACCACGGCGCGGAAGATCGACGACAGCCCGCTCTGACTGCCCGAGATGATGAGCACGTCCCGGGCGGTGGGTGGCGTGACGCCCGCCGGCGCGGCCCCGGCGAGCTCGTGGGCGAACCACTCCTGAAGCTCCGGCATCCCGGCGACCGGTGAGCGGGCGATGGCGGCGTGGGTGCGTGCCGCGCGGGCGATCGCAGCCCGTACCGCGCGCTCCGGAAGCAGATCGGATGCCGGATACCCGGAGTGCAGCCCGATGGCGTCGGGTGCCACCGAGCGCTGCGTCGACGACAGCATCGACACGCGCGCCGGGGGAGAGCCGAGGGCTGCGGTCTGCCACCCGTATTCCGCCGGACGTGCGGTCCGCACCGCGCGCACGAACGTCCCGACCCCGGGGCGGCTCTCGACGAGACCGGCGCCGATCAGGTGGCGCATGGCCTTCTGCACGGTGACGGGGCTCGCGCCGTACCGGGCGACCAGCGCGCGGTTCGAGGGCAGCTGGGCTCCCGGCGGCGCCGCGGCGATCCAGGCGCGCAGTTCCGCGGTCATCCGTGCGGTGCTATCCTGACCCATGACAGAACAGAGTAGCGCTACTCTCCGCGAAGCGACAGTGCTACCCCGACTTGCTGGCCTGGGGTGGGGGCTGCTCGGCATCGTCGCCTTCTCGTTCACGCTTCCCTTCACGCGCGTCGCGGTCGGCGGGCTGTCACCGCTGTTCATCGGATCCGGTCGCGCCGTGGTCGCCGCGGCGCTCGCGGTGATCGCTCTCTCGATCGCCCGCCGACGGCGGCCGGCCACCGTTCCCGTGCCGTCCCCGAGGCAGCGGGCGCGTCTGGCGATCGTCGCCGCGGGCGTCGTCGTCGGGTTCCCGCTGCTGACGTCGTTCGCGCTCACGTCGGTGCCCGCCAGCCATGCGGTCGTCGTGATCGGTCTCCTTCCCGCGGCGACGGCCGTGTTGGCGGTGCTGCGCGGCAAGGAGCGACCGGCCGTGTCGTTCTGGGTGTTCGCGAGCCTCGGGGCGGTGGCGGCCATGACCTTCGCATCGCTGCAGAACGGCGGGCTCGGAGAACTGCACGAAGCCGATCTGCTGCTGTTCCTCGCGGTGGTGCTGTGCGCGATGGGCTACGCGGAAGGCGGTCTGCTCGCGCGCGAGCTCGGTGCCTGGCAGACCGTGTCGTGGGCGCTCGTGCTGGCCGCGCCGCCGATGATCGTCGCGACGATCGTGGCGGTCGTCCAGCAGCCGCCCGCTGCCGCACCGGTCGAGTGGGCGGCGTTCGCCTATCTCGCGGTCGTCAGCATGTTCCTGGGATTCTTCGCCTGGTACCGCGGTCTCGCGATCGGCCCGATCGCCCAGGTGAGCCAGGTGCAGCTCGTTCAGCCCGTGCTCGGCATCCTCTGGTCCGCCGTCCTCCTGCACGAGCGGATCGGCATGCCCACCCTGCTCGGGGGGCTCGCCGTCATCGCCTGCGCGGGCCTCGCCGTCCGCACCCGACTCACCCGAAAGGACACCCCCTGATGCGTCACACGCCGCGCTACCTCATGACCGACCCCGAGCAGGTGAAGGAGCTCATCCGCCACCACCCGTGGGCCACGTTCGTCTCGCACACCCCCGACGGGCTGGTGGCCTCGCACTATCCCGTGCTCCTCGACGAGCAGGCCGACGACATCGTCGTGCTCAGTCACTTCGGGCGACCCGACGACGAGCTCCACGAGCTCGGACAGCACGAGATGCTCGTCATCATCCAGGGGCCGCACGACTATGTGTCGTCGAGCTGGTACGCGCCGGGCGACCTCGTTCCGACGTGGAACCACGTGACCGCCCACCTCTACGGCACGCCGGAGATCCTCTCCGACGAGGCGAACTACGCCATGCTCGCGCAGCTCACCGACCACTTCGAGCAGGGGCATCCGCACGGTCGCAGCCTCGCCGAGGACGAGACCGGCACCCGCCGCATCGCGAAGGGGACCGTCGGCCTGCGCCTGCGCGTCACGCGGTTCGATGCCCGGGCGAAGCTGAGCCAGAACAAGCCCGCCGAAGTGCGCGACGGCATCGCCGCCCACCTCGACGCGCACAACGCCGCACTCGCGGAAGCGATGCGGGCCGTCGACCTCAGCGACCGGTGACCTCAGCGACCGATGACCTTCCGGGCGTGGGTCGCTCGCCCTCAGAAGGGCGCGTCCGCGCCATCGCCGGCGAGGCGGGAGGAGGCGGAGTCTGAAGCGGTGAACACGGGGACCTTGCGTTCCGGACGCACGACATACCGGCGTCCGGTGGGGGAGGTCCACGCCACAGCTCCCCCCGAGCCTTCGAGTTGGCGGACGCTCCAGTCGGTGTTGTCCTTCACGAGGTGATGGCCCTTGCAGAACGGCAGATTGTTGTCGAGGCCTGTCTCGCCGTCGTCGGCCCACCGGATCTGATGATCTATCTCGCAGCGAGATGCCGGCATCGCACAGCCGGGGCCCATGCACCGGTCGGCGCGCCATCTGACGAGCCGTTGCAGGGCGGCGGGTGGGCGATAGCTGTCTCGACCGACGGAGAGCACCATTCCGGTCTCGGGGTGAGTGAGCACCCGCATCCACCGAGCGTCGCCGCCGCACAGTTCGCGTGCCTTCGACAGCGGGATCGGGCCGATGCCCTCGACGGCCGGCGATTCGCCGGCATCTGCGTACTCGTCGTCGAGAAGGGCGAGGACCGGAACGGTGACGACGACCTGTGCGCGGATGCCCGACGCCTCGGACGGGAGGTGGTCGGTGGTGCCGTCGATCAGGAGGTCGGCGGCGACGTCGGCGCGCAGCTGATCGAGAGTGCGGGTCTCGCCGTCGACTCGTCCGATCGCCTTCGCGATCTGGGTCATGCGGTTATGGATCGCATGGATCTCGACTTCGGGGCCGAAGATCCAGAGGCCCGCCATGGCGTCCGGCCCGCGCTCGACCATGATCCGGCGCTGCGCGACCGCTCGATGGTGTCGCTCTTCCAGTGTCGTCGCCTGTGCGGCCTCGATCAGGGTGCGCAGCGCTCGCCGGAATGTGCCCACCGGCTCGGACTCGGCCAGCGGCACCGCGCGCCGCAGGAGCTGTTCCCGCAGCTCGGCCGGCGCCTCGTCGAGCAGATCCGCGATGATCTCGGCGTGCGTCTCGGTGATGCGGGCCGCACTCAGGGCATCGAGAGCGGAAGGGTAGCGTCGTGCGAGCGCTTCGGCACGTGCGAGCAGGCGGCCGGCGGCATACTCGGTGACCCGCATCGCCGCCGTCAGCTCGAGCCGGATGGACCGTTCGACGATGTCGCGCACGCCCTCGCCGCGATCGATCGCCTCCTGCAGCAGCTCGCGACGCATGGAGTCGATACGAGTCAGCCGCTCTGCCGCGAACACCGACATCATCACCGCGGTCTCGACGACCAGGTCCACGGCATCCGGAACCGGCGGGATGAACTCATCGCCGCTCCCGATCGGCCACGCCCCACCCTCGATGTCGGGGGGAGAGGGCGGTTCAAGCATGAGTCGAGTTTAGAACATAGTTTCGAACAAAGCAACCCCTGAATCGTGAGGAGAAGAACGGCCGACAGCGGCGCGAAGGGGGTCCTCCTGGTACCGGTCAGAGCCGCACCTGGCTGAGGCGCTGCCGACGGGGTTCACTGGGTGCGACCCACACGAAGGAGAACCACATGCGCGCCGTCGTCATGTACGCACCCGGTGACATCCGCGTCGAGGAGCGGGAGGACCCGGCCATCGTCGAGCCCACCGACGCGATCATCCGCCTCGCGGCCACCTGTATCTGCGGGTCGGACCTGTGGCCCTACCGTGGTGACGACGACGTCGATCACACCCCGATGGGGCACGAGTACGTCGGCGTGGTCACCGAGATCGGCGACGAGGTGAAGACGCTCCGGGTGGGCGACTTCGTCGTCGGGTCGTTCTTCGCCTCCGACAACACCTGCGAGATCTGCCAGGCCGGATACCAGTCGCGCTGCATCCACGCGTACCCGATGGGTGCCCTCGGCACGCAGGCCGAGTACGCGCGCGTCCCGCTCGCCGACGGCACCCTGGTCGCCACGCCGGGCATGCCCGACGCCGACCTCGTCCCGTCGCTGCTCGCGGCATCCGACGTCCTCGGCACCGGCTGGTTCGCCGCCGTCGCCGCAGAGGCGGGCCCCGGCAAGACCGTCGCCGTCGTGGGCGACGGCGCCGTCGGACTGCTCGGCATCCTGGCCGCCCGGCAGCTCGGAGCCGAGCGGATCATCGCGATGAGCCGTCACGCCGACCGCCAGGCCCTGGCCCGTGAGTTCGGCGCCACCGACATCGTCGAGGAGCGCGGCGACGCCGGCGTCGCGAGGATCAAGGAGCTCACCGGCGGCTACGGCGCGCACAGCGTCATCGAGGCCGTCGGCACGCAGGAGTCCATGATGCAGGCGATCCGCGCGACACGGCCCGGGGGTCACATCGGCTACGTCGGGGTCTCGCACGACGTGTCGCTCGACGGCCTCGAGCTGTTCTTCTCGGGCGTGCACCTGCACGGCGGGCCGGCACCGGTGCGGCGCTTCCTGCCCGAGCTCATCCAGCTGATCTGGGACCGCCGGATCGACCCGGGCAAGGTCTTCGATCTCACCCTGCCCCTCGAGGACGCGGCCGAGGGCTATCGGGCGATGGACGAACGGCGCGCGACGAAGGTGCTCCTGACGGTGTGATCCCGCGCTGCCGGCCGTCGCGCACGGCCGGCGGCGCCTCACGTCGCAGGCCGGCCGTCGCGCACGGCCGGCGGCGTCTCAGCCGCGGGCCGCCCGAGGCGGGTCGACTTCCCGCCCACCTCCGCGGCGCTCAACGTCACACGAAGCGCACCCAGTTCGCACCGCGACCGGTCTCGGCTCGCCGGAGCAGCTCGAGGCGGTCACCGTCTACGGCGTAGAGGGAGATCGTCGTCGACCGCTCGCCCGCAGCGATCAGGTGTGCGCCGTCCGGACTGAGGGCGAAGCCGCGCGGCTGCGGCTCGGTCTCCACGAAGCGCTCGGGCGCCGACACCGAGCCATCGTCCGCGACCGACACGGCACCGAGCGTGCTCTCCGTCCGCTCCGAGCACCACAGCCGGCGGCCGCCGGCCCCGAAGTGCAGGTCGGCGCCCCAGATGAGGTGCTCTGCGCGCGGATCGGCCCCGAAGCGGCTGTGGTGAAGGCCCTTCGACGGGTCGAAGGCGTCTGCGGCGTCCCGCAGCTCGAGGGTCCCCGCCTCGGCGTCGCGTGCGAAGTGGAGCACCTGCCCGGAGAACTCGGTGAGCACGTAGACAGCGTCCTGCGCGTCATTGATCACGAGATGCCGGGGACCGCTGCCCTCGGGCGCGGCTACCGTCGCCGGCTCCAGCGCCACGAGCCGCAGGTCGTCGGTCAGCGCGTACTGCGCGACCAGATCGGCACCGAGCGACACGAAGTATGCGAACCGGCCGTCCGCACTCGGCAGCACCGCGTGCAGGTTGGGGAACTCGATACGTGACACGGGGGCGCCGACGACACCATCGGCGACCGCGCAGCTGATCCCGTAGCCGCCGCCGTAGGAGGCGCCCAGGAGACCCGCGCCGTCCCTGCACAGCGCGAGATAGTTCATGCCGCCGTCCGGGAGATCGAGCCGCGACACGGGGTCGAGCCGCCCGGTCTCGCGGTCGAGGCGCAGCGTCACGATGCCCGCCGGCTCGGCATCCGACCCGCCCTTCACCGCCGCGTAGACCAGGTCCCGGGCCGAGTCCGCGACGAAGGACGAGCAGCCAGGAAGGCCCCCGCTCACAGCGAGTCGCTCGATCGAGTCGCCCGAGAGCCGGAAGGTGCTGATGCTGCCGTCGCCCGCGTTGGCCACGAGAACGAGTGAGGAGTCGGTCATGCACCGATCGTAGGCGCGGCGCGACGTCTCACGCTTGCCGATGCGAAGAGCCGGCGAGGCGGTCGCCGCAGGTCAGCAGCGAGGAGACGCTCAGCGCGACAGCGCGGTGAGGGGATCCACGCGGGATTCCGGCGGCGAGCGAACCGAGCACGGCGATGGCGTCGCGGGGAAGCCGGCGTGCGTATCGCTCACCTCGCGCACCCAGCGCGCCTGGAACACGAGTGCTGCGGGTCGCGCCCTTGACCTGTGCTGCGAGTCCGGCACCTTCGGCGGCGCCGACTTCTTCGCCGCCGTCGAAGAGGACTGACGACCCCCGGGAGCAGGTCGGGCGTGCGCCGTGCCGCCGTGCCGCCGTGCGAGAAGCCCGCGTCCTCGGTGAGAGGACGCGGGCTTCCACGGCGGGTTACAGCATCGGATGACGGGTGTCGTAGTCCCACGCGGTCGGATGGGGCGGTCGCGGGTCCCGAGCCCACGCGACGATGGCGCTGATCGCGCCGGCGAGGCAGAGGGCGGCGAGCGCGAGGACGAGAACCATGTCCAGCCTCAGCTCTTCGCGACCGGGCGAACCTGCCCAGTCTCCAGACGAACGGGCCACGCGCGCAGGCGAAGACGCAACGCCCCGAGGCGAAGACGCCACGCCCGGAGGCGAGCTCGTCCCGTCAGTCCGGCTTCCTTGCGGGCGGTGATGAACGCGTAGCGTGCCGCGGCATCACGGCTCACCTCGCGACTGTCGGGGAGCAGGCCCTCGTACATCAGCGGATGCAACATGGCCGCGCCTAACGACGTTTCGCGGTGACGATGACGTACTCCCAGGACATGATGCCGTCGTGGCAGAAGCGGTCGGCGAGCGCGGCGATGTCCGCATCGAGGGCGGCGACCCGCGTCGGGTCGTCGGCGATGAAGCGGTAGACCGCGATCGTCGGGCCGTAGTTCGCCTTGAAGAAGTCGCGCAGCTGGGCTCCGTCGTCGAATCGGTCGACCCGCAGCCCCTGCTGGTGCGCGACGAAACCCTCCACACGATCGCCGAACAACGTGCGGACGTGGTCGACGTCGCCCCAGAGCGGCGCCGGCGACGCCCCGGCGGGAGGCGGCGGTGCGAAAGGCTTCATCGTCGCGAAGAGCTCCCCGATGAAGCCGTTCGGCGTCCAGCTGAGGACGCCGATGCTCCCACCGGGACGGCAGACGCGGACGAGCTCGTCCGCCGCCAGCTCGTGGTGCGGAGCGAACATCACGCCGATGCTCGACAGGACGACGTCGAAGTCGGCGTCGGCGAACGGCAGGGCCTCGGCGTCGGCGGTCTGCCACGTCAGGTCGAGTCCTTCCGCTTCGGCGGCGTCGCGTCCGACCGCGAGGAGCTCGGGCGTCAGGTCGGTGGCGACGACCTCCGCGCCGCGCCGGGCGGACGGGATCGCGGAGGTGCCGGTCCCGGCGGCCACGTCGAGGACGCGCTGCCCGGGCTGCACGTCGATCGTCTCGACGAGGATTCCGCCGAGGGGGTGCACGACGTGTTCGACGACCGTGCGGTAGCTACCGCTGGCCCACATCGCAGCGTGCTTCGCCTTGAGCGCGCGGTCTTCGTCGGTTGCGGTCACGGTGTCGGCGGTGCGGGTAAAGGATGACATCTGGTTTTCCTCCTGTGGATGGGGTGATGTCACCACGGTAAGAATCGCGCACCGCCCGCCACATCGGCGCTGACGCGCAGGCAAGGGCCGACGGGCGTACTGCTGTTGGCGGCTGACGCGTACGCGTCATGCGTGGGAGAGCAGCCGCGCGACGGCGGCGGTGCGCGCCGTCCGGCCGCTCAGCCCGAGCTTCGCGTAAGCGTTCTGCAGGTGGCGCTCGACCGTGCGCACGGAGAGGAACAGCTCCGCCGCGATCGCGTCGTTGTCGTGGCCTGCGGCTGCCAGTCGCAGGATCTCGAGCTCCCGGCGCGAGACGAGAGCAGCGACGTCGTCGGCGATGACGTCGGGTGCGTGCCGCCGGTCAGGTTCCATGAAGTCGGTGATCTCGCGCAGGAGCGCCGGCCAGGCGGGCTCGTCGGCAAGCACGATGTGATTGCTGCTCTCGAGTGCCACGAGGCGTGCGCCCCGGATGCCGGCGGCCAGTTCCCGCGCGTGGTGGAACTCGTTCATCTGATCGCTGCGGCTGTGCAGGACGAGCGTCGGGAGATCCAGCTGCGGCAGACGCCAGGTGGAGTCCGTGCTCTGTCGCTGGGACCACGACATGACCGCCGTCTCGCTGTCGCACGCCTGCTTCTGCAGATCATCGAGCCAGCGCATCTGCTCCTCGGTGCCACCCGGGATCATCATGCTGCTGAACACGCGACGAAACTCGGACGTCGGACGTGCCCAGCCGACTCTGATCAGTGCCTCGAACGCGGCGAGAAGTTCCAGCTCCTCTGCACTCGACCCTGCCCGGGCGCCCGAGTAGCTTCCGTAGAACATGAGGCGGGTCAGTCGCTCCGGATGTCGTGCCGCGTACTCGATCGCCACCGGGCCGCCCTGCGCCATGGCCATGAGTGCGAACCGATCCAGTCCGGCATCCGCCACGACCGCTTCCAGATCACCCACGCGGGCTTCCAGACCGTGGTCGGTCACGCCTCGGTCGGAGAGGCCGTGGCCGCGCTCGTCGTAGCGGATGACGGTCGCGATCTTTCCAAGCTCGACCAGGTAATGGCGCCATACCGGGCTCTCCCAATCGAATTGAAGATGACTGAGCCAGCACGCGTCGATGAGCAACGGCGGGCCAGAGCCATGCATCGCATACGCGATCCCGACGCCGTCAGCGGAGCGCGCGAAGCGGATGTCCTGCACGACGTCCGCCTTCAGCGTCTCCACGCCGACATCATAGGAGCGCTATCGGCCGAGCACATTAGGGTCGCATGACGGCCCGTATCGCGGCCTACCCCTCGCCGAGCTCGGACGGGTGCGTCAGGCGCCACCACTCGGTCGGCGGGATGATGGTTCCGTCGATCTCGAGCGGGACCGTCGTCGTGTTCGGACCCGCCGTCCACGTGATGCTGCCGACGATCTCGCCGTCCTCATAGGTCTGCGGCGTCGTAGTCGTCATCGTCGCCGTGATCGGGGTGTCGGACCAGGTGAAGATCGACGCGTCTTCGGCGACGACCATCCGGGCGGTCGACCCCCACGGCGTCGAGAAGGACCCGACTTCCCGGCCCTCCGACACCAGCGGCACGTGCTGGAAGCCCGCCCGGATGCTGTCGAGCGTGCGGATGACGTCGCGGTTCACCGACTCGCGCGTCGCTCCGCCGAGGGTGACTCCGACGACGGTGAGCGGCTCGGCCGCGCCCACATCGAGGGTCGCTGAGTACAGCAGGTTGTAGCTGTCCTCGCCCAGGTTGCCGGTCTTCAGCCCAGTGATCCCATTGACCCCGAGAAGCGTGTTCGTGTTGGACATCCCACCGGGACCGGGCAGTGACAGTGAAGGCGTCGCGGCGATGCTCGCGATCGCCGGATGGGCGATGGCGAGCTTGCCGATCATAAGGAGGTCGGCGGGCGTGCTGGTGTTGCGGGAGCTGATGCCGGTCGGTTCGACGATCGTGGTGCCGGTGAGTCCGTGGGCGGAGAGCCACCTCCGCGCCGCATCGAGGAAGGCGCCCTGGGAGCCGAATGCCCAGGTCGACACCGCCTCGGCGTAGTTGCTGGCCGACGGGATCAGCATGGTGGCCAGCGCGTCGCGCAACGACATCGTGCTGCCGGTGGGCATGCGGGCGATCGTCGCGCCCATCACGTAGTACTTGTCATAGAGGTCGTGATCGGCCTTATCGAAGGTGATCGTCGGCCCGGGGTCGTTCGCGTCGGCGAGCGGCTTCGCATCCAGGATGACCATCGCGGTGATCAGTTTCGTGAGGCTGGCCATGGCGCGCGCCTCATCGGTACCGGACGTCGCCCAGATCCCGCTCGCGGTCGGACCGAGGTAGGCGTCGCCTCCCGAGACGCTGATGGCCGCCGCGCCCTGGGACGGAAAGGCGAGGGTGGCGGCAGCAGGCGCCGCCCCCACGGGCGTGCTCGACACCACGGCGTCGGGCGCGGCGAGGGGAGCGGTCAACGCCCAGCCGATGTAGGCGCCCGACCCGCCGAGCAGGAGGGCGAACACGACGGCCGTGATGATCCAGCCACGGCGGCGACGGGCCCGTCGCACCCTCGGGTCGACCCCGTAGCCGCGACCGGGGAACTCCTCCTCGCGCCGCATGAGGTCCGCGAACTCCGACAGCTCGTCGGGCGTCTGCTGGTCGGTCGTCATCGCAGGAACACCGGGACGTGACCGGTGCGGAGGAGGGCCGGCGAGATCATCGGATGCGAGTCGCCGAGACCATACATGAGGCCACACTCTCATGCGCGGCGCGAGGGCGCATCGCTCGATGCCGAGCTGTGGATAACGTCAGCCCCGGTGTCGCAGGTCCTCGATCAGAAGCACACGAGACGGCTCTCGCGCAAGCCCCGTGATCGGCGCGACACGGCGTGTCTAGCATCACGCGCATGACGGCCCCTGACACTGGGCGTCGGGCTCCTGGTGAGCCCGACGCGGAGGCCCCGCTGGGGGAGGACCCGCGATGAGCATCACGACGCCGCAGAACGACGCCGTCGTCGAGGCGCTGCACGAGGCGTCCGACGAGAGGGACGGTCGCGGCCGCGCCGGCCGTTCCCGCCGCAGGGAGCGTGCCCGCAAGGTCAAGGTGCACTACAACAAGCGCGAGGCGCTGGCCGGCTACCTGTTCATCTCGCCCTGGATCATCGGCTTCCTCGTGTTCACGGCGGGTGCGATGGTCTACAGCCTGTACATCTCGTTCAGCAACTACAACCTCGCCACCAACACGGCGAAGCCGGTGGGCTTCGAGAACTACGCCAACCTCTTCGAGGACCCCCGCGTCGGGGTGTCCCTCGCGAACACGCTCTTCTACGTCGTGATGGCGGTGCCGCTGGAGATCATCTTCGCCCTCACCCTCGCCATGCTCCTCAACCGCGCCGCACGCGCGGCCGGCTTCTGGCGCACGCTCTACTACCTGCCGAAGATGACTCCCGCCGTCGCCACGGCCGCCGTCTTCTTCCTGATGCTCAACGGCAACACCGGAGCGATCAACCAGTTCCTGCGAGTCTTCGGCATCGAAGGCCCGCAATGGCTGGTGGACCCCGCATGGGTGAAGCCGAGCATCGTGATCATGACGCTGTGGACGGTCGCCGGCACCATGGTGATCTTCCTCGCGGCCCTCAAGAACGTGCCCGTGGAACTCTACGAGGTGGCTTCTCTGGACGGCGCCGGCGCGGTCCGCAAGTTCTTCTCGATCACGCTGCCGATGATCTCCGGCGCGATGTTATTCAACGTCATCGTGCTCTCGATCGCGGCGTTCCAGGTGTTCGACCAGGCCTTCCTGCTGTTCTGGCGAGATCAGAGCAACGCCTCCCCCGAGGCATCCCTCTTCTATGCGATCTATCTGTTCCAGCAGGCGTTCCGTCAGTTCAACTTCGGCTTCGCCGCGGCGATGGCCTGGCTGCTGTTCGTGATCATCATGATCATCACCGTCGTCCAGGTGAAGTTCGGGAACCGTTTCGTCTACTACGAGGGAGACCGCTGATGTCGGCGTCGCTGCAGACCCCGGGCGTCACCCGAGCGGTGCCCGAGGCGGCGACCGTCGCGGTCAGCGTCCCGAAGCGCTCGCGCTGGCGCCGGCACATCGCGCGGCCCAAGACCTTGGTCGGCCGCATCGTCCTGACCACCGTCCTCATCGGCTTCGGACTGCTGTTCCTCTACCCGTTCGTGTGGCTGCTCTCGGCGAGCCTGAAGCCGCGCGGCGAAGTGTTCGACAACGCGCTCATCCCCAAGACATGGATGCCCGAGAACTACGTCGAAGTGTGGACCCAGCTGCCCCTCCTGAGCTGGATGTGGAACAGCGTCGCCATCGCGGTACTGGCGGCCGGGACCGTGGCGATCTCGAGCTCGATCGTCGCATTCGGGTTCGCGTACTTCACGTTCCCGGGTCGCGGCCTTCTGTTCGGCCTGGTCCTCGCCACGATGATGCTCCCCGGCGCCGTCACCATGATCCCGATCTACCTGATCTGGAAGGAGACCGGGTTCCTCGGGACGTGGGTGCCGCTGTGGGGCATGAACCTCTTCGGCTCGGCCTTCTACATCTTCCTTCAGCGCCAGTTCTACCTGGGGCTTCCCAAGGAGCTGTTCGAGGCGGCACGCCTGGACGGCGCCAGCTACTGGGGCCTGTTCTGGCGCATCGCGATGCCGCTGTCGATCCCGTCTTTCATCATCGTGTTCCTCTTCGAGTTCCAGGCCAGCTGGAACAACCTGCAGGCCGCCCTCATCTACCTCAACGCCGGCTCGGTCGACGAGTTCACCGCGCCGCTGGGGATCGCGTACGCCATGACCAAGTACAGCCCGACGGCCGGCGGCCAGGGCGACTACCAGTACGTCATGGTGGCGTCGTTCCTCGTCACCCTGCCGATGCTGATCATCTTCGCCTTCGGGCAGCGCTACTTCATCGAAGGCGTGGCGACTCAGGGCAGGAAGGGATGAGACGGATGCCGTGATGCGGCTGACATCGATTCCACGACGTACACACAACACCGGATCGAAAGGGAAACAGATGCGCAAGCGCATGATCGGAATCGCCGCACTCGCGGCATCCGCTGTCCTCCTCGCCGGCTGCGGAGGCGGCGGCAACGGCGGCGGCGGTACGGGCGGTGACGTCGACTTCGATGCCGAACCGACCGGGTCGCTCACGGCATGGGGCTTCGAGAACGCCGACGACGTCGGCCAGGCGCGGCTGGACTACGCGGAGGAGCAGCTGAGCGACGTCGATGTCGAGCTCGACGCGACCGCCTTCGACGCCCAGAAGTTCACCACCCGCATCGCGAGCGGCGACGTGCCCGACGTCGTGCAGATGGACCGGCGCTACGTGACGCAGTACGCGGCGCAGGACCTGATCATCCCGTTGGATGCGTGCTTCGAAGCGCACGACGTCACGCCCGACGACTACTGGTACCCGTTCGTCGTGGACGACGTGCGCTACGACGACGAGGTCTGGGCGGTGCCGCAGTTCTACCAGCCGCCGGCGATCATCCTGAACAAGAGGGTGATGGACGAGGCGGGCGTCACCGCCGAGGAGATCGACACGTCCAACCCGGACGCCCTCCTCGGCGCGATCGGCAAGATGTACCAGGAGTCGGGCGGCGTTCCGACGCGCCTGGGCCTGGACCCGGTGTCCACCGGCCAGGCGCCCCTGTGGATCCTCGGCATGGGTGGCCAGCTCACCGACGAGGACGGCACCCCGACGCTCGATGACCCGAGCAACATCGCCGGCATCGACATGCTCACGCAGATCAACGACGCGCAGGGCGGCTACGCCTCCGTCAAGAGCTTCACCGACTCGTTCGACACCTTCGGAGAGAACAACCAGTTCGTCGCCGACCAGGTGGGTGCGCAGGTGAACGCGCAGTGGTACCCGAACGTGCTGTCGCCGTATGTCGACCAGATCCAGATCGAGGCGGTGCCGTTCAAAGACAGCGAGGGCAACCCGTTCTCGGTGGCGGGCGGACAGGCGTTCGTGATTCCCGCCGGCGCGGAGAATCCCACCGCGGCCTGCGCCTGGATGATCGCGCTGACGAACGAGGAGGCCTGGGCGGCGGCGGGCGCGGCTCGCGCCGCGACGCGCGAAGAGGACGGCGGCATCAACACCGGACTGTTCACCGGCGCGCCGGGTCCTGACCGGTCGATCCGCGACGAATACGTCGTGGAGTCGGGCAATGCCGGCTTCGACCAGACCATCTCGACGTACTACGACGTGCTGGACTACGGCCGGTCGTTCGGATCTTCGCCCGCGGGTCAAGACATCCAGAACGAACTGAACAACGCCGTCACGGCCGCTCTTCTCGGAGACAAGACGCCGGAAGAGGCGCTCGCCGACGCGCAGGCCGCGGCCATGCGGGCGTACGAGAACGCGACCGCCGGCTGACCTGCGCACGCTCGCACTCCTGGGGGAACGGGGGGAACGGGGCGGGTCGACTTCGGTCGGCCCGCCCCCATCCGCTGCCCCGCGTAGCGTCGGACGGACGACAGTGGCCCACCAGCGAGGAGCTCACCAAGAAGCTCGAGGAGCTTTTCAGAGCCAGTGCCGCTTGCGGAAGACCCAGTACAGCGTGAGACTCGTCGCTGCCATGAGGGCGAGCGCCATCGGATAGCCGAGCGGCCATTCCAGTTCGGGCATGTACACGAAGTTCATGCCGTAGATCGTGCCGACGAGCGTGGGACCGAACAGGATCGCGGCCCAGCCCGAGATCTTCTTCACCTGCTCGTTCTGCAGCAGCGCGGTGTCTGTCTGGCGCTGCGTCACGATCGTGGCGTTCACGGTGAGCGCGTTGTCGAGGATCGAGCGGAACGCGGCGGCCTTGTCGATGATCCGCAGCGCGTGGTCATGCACGTCGCGCAGCGACCGCTGCAGCTCGAGGTCGACCTCGTACTTGGGCGCCCCGCGCTGGAGGGCCTCGAGCATGTCGGCGAGCGGCGCGACCGCGCGCTGCAGGGTGATCACCTCGCGCGACAGGTCGTAGATGCGCTTGGAGAGGGTGACCCCGCCACTCTCGAACAGAGCGTCCTCGATCTCGTCGATGTCGTTCTCGACGCCCTCGATCACGGGCGTGTACTCGTCCACGACCTCGTCGAGGATCGCGTAGAGCACGGCCTCCGGACCGAGGGCGAGCAGCTGCGGGTCGCGCTCCATGCGGTGGCGCACGCGGCTCAGATCGGGAGACTCGGCGTGGCGGATCGTCACGATGAAGTCCGGGCCGACGAACACGTGAAGCTCGCCGAACTCGACCGTCTCGGTCTCGTCGACGTACCGCGCGGGGCGCAGCACGATGAAGAGGATGTCGCCGTACCGCTCGAGCTTCGACCGCTGGTGCCCCGTCAGGGCGTCCTCGACGGCGAGGGAATGCAGTGAGAACTCGTCGGCGACCTGCGCGATCTCCTCGGCGGTGGGGCGGAACAGCCCGATCCAGGCCATTCCATGCTGCGCGCGCGTGTACTCGAACGTCTCGGCCAGGCTCGTAGGATTCTTGATCCGCTGTCCGGCGACGTACACGCCGTTGTCGACGATGGGCATCGGGCAATCCTCCCTCGCCGCCGGGCACCCGGCAACGATCCTCACAGTATCCAGACGAGCGGATGCCGGACGCTGCGCCACGTCGGCGGCCCTGGGTACTCTGCCCTCATGTCCACGCCCCGACCCGTGCTCGACTGGCTGCTCGACTCCGACCCGTCGCTGCGCTGGCAGGTCGAGCGGGACCTCGTCGGCGCTCCGCCCGCCGTGTGGGAGGCGACACGAGCGCGCGTCGCGACCGAAGGTTTCGGCGCGCGGCTCCTCGCGGAGCAGGACGCCGACGGTCAGTGGGCCGGGGGCGCCTTCTTCCCGGCGGGCTTCTTCGGCAGCGCCGAGGCGGAGGCGCCGGGTCAGCCCTGGGTCGCGACGACATGGGTGCTCAAAGACCTGCGGGAGTGGGGCGTGGACGCTGCCGTGCTCGAAGGCACCGCTGAGAAGCTCGCGGCGAACAGCCGGTGGGAGTACGAGGACCTGCCCTACTGGGGCGGCGAGGTCGACGTCTGCATCAACTCCTACACGCTCGCGAGCGGTGCCTGGCTCGGCGCTCACGTGTCGCAGCTCGTCGCGTGGTTCCCCGAGCATCGCCTCGCCGACGGTGGCTGGAACTGCGAGGCCGAGGAGGGCGATTCCGTCCGCTCGTCGTTCCACTCGACGTTGAATGCCGTGCGGGGCATGCTCGCGTACGAGCGGATCACCGGCGACACGAGCATGCGCGAAGCCCGTCACGGTGGCGAGGAGTACCTGCTCTCGCGGCGGCTCATGTTCCGCGCCAGCACGGGCGAGGTCGTCGGCGACTTCGTGACCCGCTTCGTCTACCCGAACCGGCACCGGTACAGCGCACTCGCCGCGGTCGACCACTTCCGCGACGTCGCGCTGTTCGAAGGCACGACGCCCGACCCGCGGCTCGCCGAGGCGATCGACGTCGTGAGGGCGGCCCGGCAGCCCGACGGCACCTGGCTGCAGACGACGCCGCTGCCGGGGCGGACCTGGTTCGACGTCGACGCGCGCGAGGGGGAGCCCTCGCCCTGGCTCACCCTGATGGGCACCCGCGTGCTCGACTGGTGGGACTCGTCGGCGAGCTCCTCGCCGGTGGCGGATTCCGAGGACTGACGTCGGCCCCAGGCTTCCGCCGTGCGCGAACTCGCGCCGTGTGAGCCGTGAGAGGTCGACACTGGTCGCATGGACGACAGGGAGGCGCTCGACGCGTACTCGTCGACGGTGATGCGCGTCGCGCAGACGGTGCTGCCGTCGGTCGCCGCGGTGAGCGTGCGCACCCGTCAGGGGATGGGCGCGGGCAGCGCCTCGGTCATCACTGATGGGGGACACCTCCTCACCAGCGCTCACGTCGTCGAAGGGGCGGTGGGTGTCGAGCTGGCCTTCCCCGACGGCACGGTGGCGGCGGCATCCGTCATCGGCGCCGACCCGCTCTCAGACCTGGCCGTGCTGCACGCCGACGGACCGACGCCGCCGCCGGTGCGGATGGGGGATGCCGCCGCCTTGGGAGTCGGGCAGCTCGTGGTCGCGCTGGGCAACCCGCGCGGCTTTTCGGGGAGCGTGACGGCCGGCATCGTGTCGGCACTCGGACGATCGCTGCCGACCCGCTCAGGGCGGGTGATCGACGAGGTCATCCAGACCGACGCCGCACTCAACCCCGGCAACAGCGGCGGCGTGCTGGCCGACAGCGCCGGCCGGATGGTCGGCGTGAACACCGCCGTCGCCGGCATCGGACTGGGACTCGCCGTGCCCATCAACGCCACGACGCGCGAGATCATCGAGGCCTTGCGCACGACCGGCCGGGTGCGGCGCGCCTGGCTCGGGATCGCCGGTGCGACGGTGCCGCTCGGCCCCGACGTGGCAGTCAAGGCCGGGGCGCGGGTCGGGATGCAGGTGGTCTCGGTCGTGGCGAACAGCCCGGCCGCCGCAGCCGGTGCCCGCACCGGCGACATCGTGCTCTCATTGGACGGCGTCGCGATCGCCGACCCCACCGCGCTGCAGCGCCGCATGGTCGCGGGAGCCATCGGGCGGCGGATGGAGATGACGGTCTGGCGCAACGGCGCCCTCGTCGATGTGGTGGTCGAGCCCGAGGAACTCCGCGTCGGCTGAGCCCGGTGGTTATGCGATCCTCGGTACGGGGCCGAAAGCCGGGCACCGGAGATTGCGGATCCGCCACCCACCGAGAGCGCGGCGGCGTGCATCTGTTAGCGGGCCCGCGCGGGCAAAATCAGCGGGCCGGGTAAGCGGGCATGCAGGGGGGTCTGTCAGCCCGTCCGCTCCTACCGCACGTGGGAGCGCGGTGGGTGAACCCAGCGTGGCGGCGTCCCCGCCAGCCGCGCTGACGGGGTGAGCGCCCACGAGGCGGGGACCTTCGGCACTGCAGGGGTCGCCGGCCCCGACCAGCACAGCCGCTCGATCAGGGACCGGCTAGGGGCGCAAGCCAATCGCGCAAGCTGGCTTATGCGAGCCGCGGCTGATCGGGAGCGAGATAGCGTCGGAGCTGTGGAGAACGAGTGGATAGCGAGGGCCGTCTTGTTCGTCGTGATGGTTGGCGCGGGCATCCTCCTCATCTGGATGGCGAATGCGGCAGCGTCTGGGCGGCTGAAGCGGAATCAGCTCGCGGGCATTCGGATTCCCAGCACGATGGCGAGTGAAGAAGCCTGGCTGGCCGCACATGTTCGAGCGCGGGGAGCGACGGTCTGCGCCGGAGTCATCAGCATCCTGGGCGGGGCGTTCGCTCTCGTTCCCGTTCCGATGCCCGTGGTGACTATCGGGGTGCTTCTTGCCGCGGTTGCCGCGCTCGGATTCGTCCTCTATGGGGCTCAAGTCGGGGGCACGGCTGCGACGGCCATTTCCGAGTCCTGACCGCATTCGACCCGTCCGATGAAGGACCGGCATTCGAACGCTGAGGGCGGTTCGGGCGCTCGGGACGCAGCACTTGTCAGCGCAGCGGGTCGTCTGCCGTCTGCACGGGCGTTCGGATGCTTTGGGCGCCCGGCCGTCCACTACGGCATTGACCGGTTGACGGCACCCGAAGAGGATGGCGTGATGGTTGATCAGCAGAAGCTCTGGGACGACGTCGCCGCCCAGAACTACGACACACCGGGCGAAGGCATGTTCGCCGATGACGTCCTCGGGCCGACGATCGACGTTCTGGTCGATTTCGCCGATGGCGGCCGGGCTGTGGAATTCGCCATCGGTACCGGCCGTGTGGCGATCCCGCTCTCCGAGGCGGGTGTCGGGGTGAGCGGCATCGAGCTGTCGACCGCTATGCTCGCGCGGCTGCGGGAGAAGATCGGGCCGGATACGCTGCCTGTCGTCGAGGGCGACATGACCACAGCCAGCGCGGGCGACGAATTCGCACTCGCCTACCTCGTGTTCAACACCATCTCGAACCTTCTCACCCAAGACGAGCAAGTCGAGTGCTTCCGCAACGCCGCGCGCCACCTGCGACACGGGGGTCGTTTCGTCATCGAGCTGTGGGTGCCGCAATTGCGCTCACTGGCGCCCGGGCACGGCGGAACACTCGAGGTCAGCGAGCCGGGCTACCTATTGGTCGACACATACGACCCCCTCCAGCAGCTGGTCATCTCCCATCACGTGTCCTTCGACCCGCAGATTACTGGCAGTCACGAAGCCCGGATCGGGCGGTCCCCGCACCGCTACATCTGGCCGAGTGAACTGGATCTCATGGCGCGTCTCGCAGGGTTCGAACTCGAGTCCAGATGGGCTGACTGGGATCGCAGTGCATTTACCGCCGAGTCCCGAAGTCACGTATCGGTCTATCGCCTCGGCCATCAAGCCTGAGGCGGCAAAGGCCCGCTCCCACCAGTCCTCTCCGTGGCAGCCCGCTCGAGGACCCGTCTGCGGGCCGATAGTGGATGGGGATTCCGCGGCACTCGCTACGGTGGGCAGCGTGACGCGCGTATGGCTGACGCAATGGGAGTGGTCGTGCTGCGGTGACGGGTTCGCGGTCGGCGACGAGGTCGACTTTGGCATCGCGACACGCAGCCCGGATCGGTCGCTCGTTGAACTGCTCGGTCCGGCGCTGGTCGCAACGGTGGACGCGGTCGAGTCGCACCACGAAGAGGAATTCGTCGATCGAGTGCGCGGTCGCGTGACGGCCGTGCAGGTGGTCGTGCATGAAGTCGTGGAACGTCAATCGTTGCGTCGTCCTGGTCATGGTGCACCGCCGGACGCGACCATGCCGGCTGACGGGGAGGAGTGGCCGATCGTGCGCCGTGACCTCGGAGGCGGCATGTTCGCGGGCACGCGACCGTCACGGTACGTGATTGAGATGGTGCTTGTGCCCGGGACCGCCACGCTCCAGCCGGCCGGCGGCGTCCGGCTACCCGCGGAAGAATCCGAGACTCCTGCGCCGCCGGCGGGCAGCCACCAGGGCGACCCACCCATTGAGCGGGCGTCGCGCTCGCTCGCTGGCTGGCTGGTCGATGTCGAAGATCGCTAATTCAGCGCGGGCAGGTGCACGGCCAGGGACCGGCCTACGTGCTCCGCTCGTCTTCTTGGCTGAGCTGCATGACTTGCGCGCGTTCGAGGCGGACGTGGGCGGCGTCCGCTGGCGGAGCGTCGGGCTGGCCCTGGACGGCCATATCGTCGGCGTCGCCATGCTCAACGATTTGGACAGCGACAGAGGAGTGTCGGCACACGATGCTGCCGGCCGAGGGATGTTGGCTCGTGATGTAGGCCAAGCGCCGCCATGCGATGGCGCCAATGGGTGGGCCATCAGGATCCGGGTTGGCAAGCTTGACGCCATGGCTGGCTGCAAGAGCGTCAGCGAGATGGAAGGGCATTCCGACGACGTTCGGCACGCTAATTGGGTCACCTACGTGTTCCCACATGAGACCGACGCTACGCGGTAGGCGCTCGGAAGTCAGTGTCCACTGCGCGGCCCCTCAACGACGGCGTGCGTGCCCGCCGTCAGACTCTGGGGTGAGAAGCTGTCCGAGCTTCCTCGTGTTCACTACGCCTACCCATCCCACCGCCATTACCCCGAAGGGAACAAGAGCCATGACGACGACCGCAGACCCAGCCGATCAACTTCGTAGTGTCATCGCTGCCGGCGGCGTCTCAGAAGACGCTCTGCACGCGATGACCGGGATTGCGTCCGAGACCCTGGCACACTTCCTGAGCGCCGGAGCGGCGGAATCTCCGGGCCTCTCCACGAACCCGCCGGTACTCACGGGAAACGACAGTGTCCGAGTGTCCCTACTCGCCGCTTGCTTGGCGGACGGGATGCAGATCGATAACGACGAGCGACTCAAGGGAATCCTTGAGTCATTGACGATCGAGTGCCGGCTCACACCCGGCAACATTGCGCGACTGGCAGGTGTCGGCGTCGAGGATGTCGAGCTGGCACTGAATGACCCGCATGCCGTTCCACTCGACAAGAGGTACGCACTCGCTATCAAGAGTTCGTTCCTCATCACCGCCGTCAATCAGGCACGCCGTCAGTGATGGTGCCGGTCCCTCCCAGCTGCCAGGACCGACCTGAACCGTCGGCAGGCCACGCGCGCAGAGGGACCCTTTAGCGCACTCCAAGCTGATCGGCGGGCGGCTCCATCGCTCATCGACTGCGTGGTGGCACGGCCGCGTTTTCTGAGCCTCTCGGCCGCCGGATCACGAGCAGAGGCTGTCGCCATGAATGAAATCAAAGTCGGCTACGCGCGGGTGTCAACGATCGAGCAGGATGTGTCTGCTCAACGGGATGCGCTCGTGCGACTGGGAGTAGATGAAGCCGGCATCTTTGTGGACCACGGGATTACAGGCGCGAACCGGGCTCGGCCGGCCTGCGGGAGGCGCTTGCGGCGGTGCGACGTGGCGACACGCTCGTCGTCACAAAGCTCGATCGCCTCGCGCGGTCGCTGAAGGACGCGCGAGACATCGCCGATGAGCTCACCCTCAAAGGGTCGTCCTGAGCCTGGACGGGAGCACATGTGACCCGACGGATCCCGTCGGTCGCTTGCTCTTCAACATCCTCGGAATGGTCGCCGAATGCGAAGGAGATCTCATCCGGATGCGCACCCGCGAGGGAATGGCGATCGCCCCAGCGAAAGGCAAGCTGAAGGGGAAGCAGCCGAAACTCACGCGCACCCAGCGAGCACACCTCTACGAAGTCCTCGACAGTGGCGCGTACTCGCAGACCGAGATCGCAGAGCTGTTCAATGTCTCGCGCGCAACGATCTACCGCGAGATCCACCGTCGGGTTGCATCAGAGCGCTGACCCGACCGGTCCTCGGGCGCCAGCCCCAGCCGACGCCCGAGCACTCCCGCTCGACTCGCTCACTGACCGCGCTTCGGGCGGCCTCCTGCCGAGTATCAGTAGTCGGTCGGGATCGGACCGGTGATCGGCTCGAACGCGGGTAGATCCTCGGGATTCCAGTGCTCAAGCGTCTCGAGGCCGGTGATTACCAATCCGTAGTCGTATCCGATCAGTCGTTTTGCGATGCCCGAGCGCTCGTCCAGTACAAGGGTCTGGCGGAAGGCTGGATCGTCGACGTGCTCGAACGTGAACAGGATCGACCGCTCACCGACGTGCTGCGCCAGCACCGGGTAGAAGCTTCCATGCGGGTTAGCCCAGGTGAGCAATCGCGTGGGCCACAGCAGCTGCAGCGCCTGCGGCATCGGGCGGAAGAACTCGGCCGGCTGCGATTCATCTGGTCGCCGGCCGCGATACGTGTATTTCCCGTCGCGGTATTCCTGTCGCTCGCCGTTGTCGAAGACGATGACCCACCACTGGTTCAGCTCGTCTGCGGCGAACTGGAACTGACGAATGCCATCTCGCGATTGGGTAATACCTTGCCCGGATAACCGCCGCTGATTCTCGAGTTCCTTCACCGCCGAGACAACGGCATCAGTGTCACTGCGCCTCAGGACGGCATCGAGACGAATGGAGCTCACTCGCCGAGCATACGAGCCCGCCAAAGCTGACCGACGCCCCCCGGCCGTGCCGTGTCAGGGGCGCGGATCCACCACGGCGCGGGTGCCCGCTGACCGACCGGATGCGTGCAGTGTGGAAAGGCTCAGCGCCGACGCTCACGACCTGACCACTTGCGCGCTAAAGACCGAGCCGCCAAGAGGGCGGCCACTGCGAACACGACGAGCATCGCAGCAAACGCTGCTGCCACCGCCCCCAGCGAACCTTCCCCCCATCGACCGCCGAGGTCGATCGGAGCGCTCAGGTCGCCGTGCGCTCCGATCCACAGGGTCGCAAGCATGCCTATCCCAGCCAAAGACGCGAGCACCAGGAGAAGCAAAGCCGCAAGATCGGCCCATGGTCTGCGTTCTGAACGTCGCGCGCGCTCACCCACTACGGATTCCCTTCTCGAACACCGGTTGGCGTGACGATATCCGAAGTCGCCGCCGCTGGCGTTCGTTTAACTACCGTCTTGCGGGACCCCACCCAGCCCGCCCGCACCGCGAAGCGTCGGCGGGTCAGGCGGGATCTGTGAACGGCGGTGGCGTGGGCATAGTCGATTTCCCTGCTCGTGGACTCGCCGATGTACCCGCCGGGTTGACAACCAGAATCCGATCGGCCAGGTCGATCTTCCGGAGATGGAGGGCGTCCAGCACGGTCTTCTGCTCGTCCGAGATAGCCCCATCCGCTTCGCCTGGCGCGACCACGATGACACCCGCGAAGGTTAGATTCCGGTTCGCCGCCCGCATCTCGTCGGCGAACCGGGCGGAACCGCAGATACAGACAATCTCAGGTCGATCAAGCACGACTCAGTCTTTCGGCCCTTCGGAAGGCGTGAGGCTGCGTCGCACGGTTTCGTGCGCGCTAGCCCGTCAACCGAGAGCCGCGAGCGGTATAAGAGCGCTCAGACACTGGGGTTGCTCCACTGTCGGAGGATGCCGCTAGCGTCGATTGCGTGATCGAGATCGCACGTACCCATCGCACGTCTACCGCCTCGGCCGCATTGTTCTTCGAGCGCTGGTGCGCCATTGAGACGCATCCCGAATGGGCGCCGAGCATGGAGTACTTCCGGCTGCTCGAGCCCTTCGATGTAGGGGCACGCGGCATTCTCAAGGCGGTCGGTGGTGAAGAGTCGCCGTTCCGCATCACGACGGTCGGTCCGGGTTTCGTCTATGCCGACACTACCGAACTGGATGGGGTGGAGTTAACCGTGCACCACCAGGCCGTCGAAGGGCTCGATGGTACAGAGGTGGAACTGTCCGCATGGCTGGATGGGCCACGCGAAGTGCAGTCGGCGACGCGCATGTCTGCCGAAGTTCAGCACAGCCTCGAGCGCGACCTAGCTGCGCTCGCGGCGCTGCTCGAGGGGTAGCTTCGGTCGCGAATCCGGCGGTGACCTGCTCAGACGCGAAGGCGCACAATGCGGCGCTGCGTGCCCTCCGTGCACGATCAGCGACCGGCCCGCGGGCGCGCAACGCGCCTCAGGTGTGAGGATCTGGGTATGGACGTGTCTGACGATGATCCCCAGCTCGGTCCCGCTGACGTCGATCGCGCGGCGCTTCAACAGCCGGGCGTCGTCTTGCACACGCTCGCAACCGAGATCGGCGCGCGGGTGGACGAGGCCTCCGCTGAGGGTGCACCACCCGACGGTTGGCGAGTCCTCAAGCGACACCAGTCCGGCCAAGTCCTCATTGGCGCGCCTGTTGACGCCGAGGCGACTGTGTGGCGCGTCGCCCATGTCCAGCCGGTTTCATCCGACGCCACGGTCCGTGTGCATCCGGAGACCATGACGCTGCGCCCGAGCCGGGCGCAACGCAGACAGGGCCTCGCGTTGCGCTGGCCGACGTTCATGCAAGGTGCTTCCGGCGCCGACGGATTCGCCGTCGACATCGTCAACACCGGCTCGCACCGCTGGATCCCCAACGGTGACGGGTTTCACGTCGTCGGCGTGTTCACCGAACCCGGCGAGACGGCGTTTCACTTTGGCTGGGCGGACTCCGCTCAGCGCACGGCGGTCCCGCTGGATCCGGGAGAGTACGCACGCGTGAGCGTTGCGATCATGCCGAATGTCTGGGAACGCCTCGAGCCCGGCGCCCACGATCTGCACGCCGTGTTTGTCAGCCTCGGTGTGCGTACCGAGACGGCACTCAACGTGCATCTCTCGCGGGAGGTGCTTGGCTCTCACCGACAGCAGCAGGGGTCACAGCTCACACTCGACGATCGCCGCCGGGCTGTCGATGAGGAGGTTGCTCGCGTTCGGGGCGTTCTCGCCGCCGCCGGGGCATTCACTGAAGTCACTGCCGCAATCGCCGCATCGAACACGGATGAGGATGCCGTTGCCCGACTGGGCGAGCTGCTCAACCTGGGCGAAGCGGCGGCTGAGGCCATCTACAACTCGACGCTCCACCAGCTCCGCCCAGGCAACGCGACACAGCTTCACCACCGGTTAGACGAACTGCACCGCCACCGCGCGGCGATCTAGCTACACCACGCTCTGCGAATGTTGCTGAGCACTCGCAGCCCGCCCGCTGGCCGACCCGCTTGCGGGTGCAGTTCGTGCCTGCCTCCAATCACTCCTGCCCACGGGAAGTCGGCGTCTCGTCGCCCGTGCAACCCGTCGATCGGGCTCAAACGGGACGCGAGCGCCAAAGGTCCGCCGCAACGTGTGCATGTACTCACGGCTCGAGATTCAGTGACAACGAAGCGATCGCGCCTGCTGGGGAGGACTCCGCCTGGGTGGATTCCGCGGCTTCAGATCGGGAGGAGCCCGCGCGTGAAACCAATACCCGCCGGCTGCCGGTGAACATCGGCGGGCGTGATAGCCGCGCGTCCACTCTCGGCTCCCGATTCGATGGCGCCGGACCATCATCCTTCCTAGGCTGTCCCGTAGGTTCGCCTCGTCCGATCAGGGAGCTGCGATGGCTTTTCAGCAAGCATGGGTGAACCCGATGGGTGCACTGTGGACGGTGAAGTCCGATGCTCGCCAGGCGATCACCGCGTACGGGACCCGCACTGAAGCAGTTGACGCCGCCCGTTCGCTGCTGGCCGCCAGCGGCGGCGGTGAACTCGTCGTCAAGGACGCCACGGGCGAGGTCACCAGCACCGAGGCCGTCACGCCACGAGCGCGGCGGCCGTGACGGAGGAACCGCACCCTCGCTGGCTTATTTGATGCGCCTGCGGCCCGCCGGGGATAACCCCTCCAGGCCACGAGCGGACTGGCAGTGGCATGCCCGACTCTAGATCGGATGCTCGAGGCGCGCGCGGGCCTCGCGCTCGACCAGCACTGGAACGAAGTCGCGCACCCGGGCGCGCTCGAAGTGCCGGCGCGCCTCGCTCACAGCGTCGACGATCCGCTGGGCCGGGACGTGCGGGAACCTGGTGGCGAGGCGGTCGATGATGTCCTGAGCGGCCTCGTCTTCGTTGATGAGCTCGCGTGTCATAGCGCCAGGATGAGGTCCGGGGTTGGCGGCGTCAAGGTCCCAGGCAACGGAATAGGCCCCCCACACTTCGCAGCGGCGGAAATTCGCACGATGCCCGACTACCACCCGGATAAGCGCACAGCGTCCTCTGGACGCCCGACGGGGTTGCATGTCAACCCCCGTGCCCGTTGCCGCCCGACAAGGCCACATTGGACTGGTGGGTCTCATGCAGTACGGCATGGGGGCGCCGACGATCGTCGACGACCGCGTACTCGTGCGCATCGCGGCCTTGCGTGATCTGGCTCGCACGAACGGCGAAGCGTTCTTCGTAAACTTCCGGCAAGCTGCGCACGGCGGGTCCAAGGTTGCGATCTGGTTGCACCCCGCGGTCGCGCTTCGAATCGTGTACGAAAGGGTCGAGCCGGTCCCGATCAGTGGAGCGGAGCTTTCGGGGTTGGCTGAGACCGCACGCGTCGCCGGCGACGTCAGCGTTTGAGGCGCGTGAGCCGCTGGCCCCGGTACGGTCCGTGTCCCGCCGGTTGATGGACTCGCTGAATTCCCGGGCAATGAGCCCGAAGAACCCGAGCGCTTCTCATGGTCGCCCTCCAGGCTTCCACAGGTGGAGATGACAAGGACGGCGGCGGCGGCCACAGTGACAGTGGGTGAGTCGTCGCGAGAACCCTGCCCACGCCGTATCGTGCGGCACGTGGAGGGACCCTCGAAGGGCCATCACCGCCAGCCTGTGGACAATAATTGTGGCCAGGAGGGTGCCCGCTAGGGTCTTGGCTATGTCGACGCTTGCTGGAGATGACACTGTCAACACGGGTGTTTCGTCGAGCAACGACATCGTCCCGGTTGCTGATCGGGTCGATCCGTTCCGAGTGTTCGGCATCGTCGGGTTTGTGCTGTCGCTCTTCGCGATCCTCAACCTCGCCGGTTTGGTCATCAGCATCATCGCCCTGGTCCGCTCGGAGCGAGCTGGATTCCGGAATCGGTTCGCGCTCGCGGGCGTTGTGCTCGCCGGCCTCGGCGTGCTGGTGACCCTGATCATCGTTGCTATCGCGGGCGGCGCGCTCGTTGACGCCGCCCAAACCTGTGCTCGCCTCGGCGACGGCGTTCACACCATCGGCAATGCGACGTACTCATGCGCGCCGGGCTCGTTCTACGTCAGCTACCCGAGGTAGCGAGCAGCAAGCTCGTCGGTCACCGCCGGACCGCAATGACTCCGGTTGCGTGACGACAGACCCACTACGGACTCGCGGTGAGAGCAGCAGTCGCTCGGTTGAGGACCGCCTTGCGCGCCCGAGCCGTGTGAAGCTACTTCTGTGAACGAAGATGCCGAGGCCGACCGCGCCCGCTCGGTGCTGGCAGAGACCACAGAGGTTGCCGACGCCGTCGTGGCGCTACTAGTCGGTCGGAATCCGTCGACGCAGGTCGACCGGGAGGTTGTCGCCGACGTGATCTGGCAAATGAGAGTGCGGATCCCCGGACTCCGCGAGTCGGATGTTGTGATCGAACAGTTTGATCACGTCAGTTCACCGGCGTCGGGGTTTCGTGGAAGCCGACATCGCGAGGGCCCTGGCGGAACTCCCGTTGAGCGGGCCACATGGATTGTCGACGAGATCTACTCTCGTCTTGCACCACACTGACGAGGGCTGACTACGAACCGACCGGTCTGCGCACGCTCGAGGACCGACCAGCGGGCGGGCCAGCGGGAAGACAGTACGTGAGGCCATGGACGCTCGGACGCGGAAGATCGCCATCCTCGTCAGCACCGGCATCACGGTCGTAGCAGGGATCATCACGGTCATCTACTTCTTCCAGCCGTGGCGCAGTTGTTCCTACGAGGACACCTCCGCCGGGTGCGCGATGCTGCCGGGCGACGCTGTGGTCATGGCAATCTCGATGTGGTCCACGCTCGTAGGACTTGTCCTCCTCGGATCCGTGCTCCTGATACGGCCGCGGGAACCCGCTCGCTGATCGACCCCCTGGTGCACGCGACGTCGTGCTTCGGGCCCACACTTGCCCACCTCGGCAACGAATTCGACACGAGCGCGGGGGTGGCTGTGAAACGACCAGACCGGCAGGGAGCGGGATCCTTCACCCGAACCCCGCCGCGGACTAGCGTGGGGGTCGTGTCCGCACCCGCGACCGAAGCCCGCACTGCGCACGCCGCCGGCGTGCGGCGGCTGCTCGAGAGCTACTGGGCGCTGCCGCCGGACGCGCAGGTCCGGCTCGCCAAGCGCACCTCGAACCTGTTCCGTTCGCGTTCGGTAACTGCCGCCCCCGGCCTGGACACGTCGGGGTTGACGGGAGTCATCCGCGTCGATCCTGAGGGTCGCACGGCGGACGTCGCGGGCATGTGCACCTACGAGGATCTCGTCGCCGCGACACTGCCGCACGGGCTGGCACCCCTCGTCGTGCCGCAACTGAAGACGATCACGCTCGGCGGCGCGGTCACGGGCCTCGGCATCGAGTCGACGTCGTTCCGAAGCGGGCTGCCGCATGAATCAGTGCTCGAGATGGATATCCTCACCGGCGCGGGGGAGGTGATCACTGCATCCCCGAGCGAGCACGCCGACCTGTACCGGGCGTTTCCCAATTCCTACGGCACTCTCGGCTACGCGGTGCGTCTGCGCATCGAACTCGAGACGGTCCAGCCGTTCGTGACCCTCCGGCAGGTGCGCTTTCACACGATCGCCGATCTGATGGCGGCGATGGACCGCATCGTCGCAACGCGTCGGCTGGACGACGTGCCGGTGGACTATCTCGACGGCGTGGTGTTCAGCGCCGACGAGAGCTATCTGTGCGTCGGGACCCAGAGCTCCGCGCCCGGCCCGGTCAGCGACTACACGGGGCGACACATCTACTACCGGTCCATCCGGCACGACGACGCCGGGAAAGCCGACCGGCTCACCATCCACGACTACCTCTGGCGGTGGGACACCGACTGGTTCTGGTGCTCGGCGGCGTTCGGGGCGCAGCATCCCTTCGTCCGTCGCGTGTGGCCCCGACGCTACCTCAGCAGCGCCACGTACAGCAGGCTCATGCGGCTGGAACGCCGATTCGACATCGGCGATCGCCTCGAGAAGCTGCACAGGCGCCCCGCGCGCGAGCGCGTGATCCAGGACGTCGAAGTGCCGATCGCCCGGTGCGCCGAATTCGTCGAATGGTTCCTCGGGAACGTGCCGATCACGCCCATCTGGCTCTGTCCGCTGCGATTGCGCGACCATCACGCGTGGTCGCTTTACCCGCTGCATCCAGCCGAGACCTACGTCAACGTCGGCTTCTGGTCGACCGTTCCGGTCGGGGCGACTGAAGGCGAGACGAACCGGCTGATCGAGCGGAAGGTGCGCGAGCTCGACGGGCATAAATCGCTGTACTCCGACGCGTTCTATTCGCGGGAGGACTTCGACTCGCTCTACGGCGGGGCGGACTATCGAGCGGCGAAAAGGCGGTACGACCCCGACGGGCGACTGCTCGACCTCTATCAGAAGGCTGTGCAACGACGATGACCACATCCAAGGATCGGACGGATGCCTCGGCCGATGGCGACGCTGCCGGCACGGCCGACGCGGAGTCCGGAAAACTCACGCTCGCCGAGGTGCTTGAGATATTCACGTCGGGCCGGCTGCCGCTCCGCTTCACCGCGTATGACGGCAGCACGGCCGGCCCTCCCGACGCGCCCTTCGCCCTTGACCTGAAGACACCCCGCGGCACGACGTATCTTGTCACCGGGTTCGGCGATCTCGGGCTCGCGCGCGCCTACATCGCCGGCGATCTCGACATCCGAGGTGTGCACCCCGGCGACCCATACGAGCTGCTCAAGACGCTCGAGAGCCTCGAGTTCACGCGAGCATCGCCGCGGCTCATGGCCCGGATCGTCCGCTCGATCGGCGTCGAGCATCTGCGCCCGGTCGCACCGCCGCCGCAGGAGGTGCCCCCGCGCTGGAGGCGCATCGCCGGTGGCCTGCGGCACAGCAAGTCGCGCGATGCCGAGGCGATCCACCACCACTACGACGTCTCGAACATCTTCTACGAGTGGGTGCTCGGCCCGTCGATGACCTACACGTGCGCGTGCTACCTGCACCTCGACGCTTCGCTGGAGGAGGCACAGGAGAACAAGTACCGGCTCGTGTTCGAGAAGCTGCGGCTGAAGCCGGGCGACCGGCTGCTCGACGTCGGCTGCGGCTGGGGCGGCATGGTGCGCTACGCCGCTCGTCGGGGCGTCCACGCCCTCGGAGTGACGCTGTCGCAGGAGCAGGCCGGGTGGGCGCAGCGCGCCATCGCCGACGAAGGGCTGGAGCACGCTGAGGTGCGGTATGGCGACTATCGCGACATCGCCGAGACCGGTTTCGACGCGGTGTCGTCGATCGGGCTGCTCGAGCACATCGGGGTGCGCAACTACCCGGCGTACTTCCGCTTCCTGTGCTCGCGGATACGCCCAGGAGGCCTGCTGCTCAACCACTGCATCACCCGCAGTGACAACAAGACCGAGCCCGCGGCGCGGGGGTTCATCGACCGTTACGTCTTCCCGGACGGCGAGCTGACCGGTTCCGGTCGCATCGTCACCGAGGCACAGGATGCCGGGCTCGAAGTGCTGCACGAGGAGAACCTGCGCCCCCACTACGCACTGACGCTCCGTGACTGGTGCGCGAACCTCGTCGAGCACTGGGACGAAGCGGTCACCGAGATCGGACTGCCCGCTGCGAAGGTGTGGGGCCTCTACATGGCCGGATCAAGGCTCGCCTTCGAATCGGGCGGGATCGAGCTGCACCACGTTCTGGCCGTCAACTCCCGGGGGAACAGCGACGATGCCGACCTTCCGCTGCGACCGTGGTGGACGCCATAGCGGCGCGCGGCCGGAGTCGCTGCGGTTCTCATCTCAACTCCGCCACGCTCCGTGCCGCGATTGTGCGACCCTGCTTTCCCTCCGCCACCCTCCGAACCTCCGGTGCTCCACGATCACGGCCCGGAGCCCGACGGCCGCGCCCGTGAGCGTGGGGCGCCGTGGGCCGGTGGGCGTGCACGGGTGCACCTGCGTGCCTTGAGGATCGAGTATCGACCTTTGGCTTCCGGTACCACGGTTAATCGTCGATCGGCATGATCGAGCCGAGTTGCGCGGACATGGTCCGGCCTTCGTTCCTCGCCCGCAAGCGGACCGCTCAACGGACGCCCGGAGAGCAAGGGACAGGATGTGGACAGGCCCGGTAGCGTCGGCATTGTGACTTCCCCGTCGATGGATGCCGCGATGTCCAGCACGACGTCGGACGGGGCTCAACGAAGCCCAGAGGCAGCGGTAGCGGTCGTGCTCAGCGGAGTCTTAGCCGTTCTCCTGGCGCCGGTTTCGCTCGGCCTCGTACGCGAGACGCTCCACTTCAATTGCTCGTGGGGCATAGGCGGGGAGTGGGGCCCGGACGGGACGTGGCTATGCGCGGACGGCATCGGATATGTCGGAGTGGCGGTTGTGCTTGGCGGAATGTCGGGGCTGTTACTGCTCGTCGGGCTCGGCACCTCACTCGCCCGGCCGTGGTCCGGCCGCTCCGCTGTGTACCTCGTGCTCGCGGCGCTCTCACTGGTATGGATCGGATGCTGGACGTTCTACGCTGCGATCGCGTACACCGGTCCCCGACCCGTTGGTGAGGGTGGGCAAGGACTGTGGGTCGCGACCGTCCTCCCCGGTCTCGCCCTAAGCGCACTCGGGTTGCTGGTCGGAGCGGTGGGCGCCCTGACGTCGCGCCGCTGGTCGCCGCTTGCGCTGTGGGCCGGAGTCAGCATGATGCTCCTAGGCACGACACTTCAGCCTGGCATCGGCGTCGCCACGCTCGTCTCGAGCGGCATGCTGGTGGCGGCAGGGGCGGGACGTCGTCGCGCCCTGTGAGGGACTGGCTTACGGACGGTGGCGGAGGGTCAGCTCTTCGTCAGACGCGTCCTACGTCGTGGTGGTCAAGAGGATGGATCGACTCGTGGCCACGGTGACCACTCTGCGGAGAGCCTCCCCAGGATCGACTTCGCCGCTCTGAGACGCTCGGGTGACATACCTTGCTCGCGGGATCCGCCTGAGCGCGCGCCGTCCGGGTACGTGAATGCGTACCCGATCCAGGGGTCGAGTTCGCGGAGCTCAACGGTCTCTCGGTAGCGTCCAGCGACGACTGCGAGTACTTGTCGCTCGAGGTCGTCGGCTTCGCCCTCCCAGTTCGAGTCGCAGGCGTCGCAACCACAGACCGGATAGTGGAAGTCATTGAGCAGCCCCGCGTGCATGTAGATGCCGGGGTAGGCGGTGAAGACCAGTGTCAGCGACGCGCACGCCGGATCATTCGGTCGTATCCTTATGGCGCGCACCACGTCGTGATAGCTGGGGTGCAGCAGATCCGCGGCCAGCTCCGCGCCCTCGTCGATGTCGACGTCGTAGGTGTCACGCAGGTGCGCGATAAGGGCATCGGCGACAGCGTGAAGGGGAGCGAACCGCTCGGGATGCGTGTCGACCGAGTAGGTGTTCTCCGGAGGCGACCCGTCCCATCGGTGTCCGTAGTCGACTACCTCACCGATTGAGTCGCGAAACTCCGGCGCGTCAATCGACGGACGCGAGTAGGAGGCCACCTCGTCATCCTGCCGCACCGGCGTGGCATCCCGACAGCTACACGGTGACGGTCGGCGCGCTCAACGACCCGTTGAACGGGCCGCCCTTTTTGGGAGTCTGCGGGGGCTTTGACGATCAGCCGGCAGCATCTACCATCCCGATCACTGCAGCTGCGATCTCATCGGGCACGATCGGCAGCATCGCATGCGGCGCGTCGACTGTGATCGTCGCCGACGGATCGAAGTGTGCGATGAGGTCTGCCTGCATCTGCCGGATGCCGGCCCGGAACGCCTCAGCGCTCGCCGGGTCGGGCGCCTCCAGGGATTCCGTCACGAAGATCGTGCCCGGCACCGATGGAATTCCGGCAAGTGCCTCGCGGGCGACGGGGTAGGCGCCGAGCACATCGATCTGCTCGCGCGTGTCCTCCCACGCCTCGTAGGGGAGCCACATGCTCTCGGGGAGGAGTGACTTCTCGATCTCGTCCTCGGACTGGAGGGTCGGATCGAGGAGGACTGCCCCGGCCACATCGGCCGGATGGGTTCCCGCGTACGTGTATGCCACAAGTCCCCCGAACGAGCCGCCGACGAGTACCACAGGAGATGCGAGACCCAGCCCCTGGATCAGCCCCTTGAGGTCGGCGACCGTGTCCGTCACAGCAAAGGGCCCGTCGACCTTCGAGCTGGCACCGACGTTCACCCGCTCGTACTCGCAGTAGGTCGTCTCAGGTGCGATGCGCTGCTGCAGCTCAGGGGAGTGAGCCCATCCGTCGGAGTCGCCTTGCATGATCAGGCCGTGCAGAAAGATGACTGCTGGGGATCCTGATCCCCAGCATGTCGCGCTCACAGATCGGCCGTTGCCGACATCCACGAGCTTCACCTCGGCTTCCGCAGCCGTGGATGAGGGTGTGACCGCCGCCGGCGATTCCCGGGGAACCTCGCTTGCAGCGCACCCTGCTCCGACAAGTACCAGGGCGAGGACGCCCGTGACGGCAGCCATCCTCACCGTGCCCCAGACGAGTCCAGTCCCCATGTGCAAGCAGACTACGGGCTCGGTCCGTCGAGCAACACGGTGATATGCGAGCACCGGGCGGATGAGGAACACGGGATACCGGTCAGCGGTGGCCTCGAATGCCGAGACCGGGTCGTCCACCCCCGCGGCTACCTGCGGGCGCACCAGCGCATTCTCTCGGAGATACTGTTTGAGGATGGGCGCCGCACCGACCGCGTCCAATTGCTCCGCCTCGATACGCTCGACCCGACGACCTCGGCGAATCGTGGCGGTGCGCGCGGCCCGGAGGTTGCAGACCCCGCCGGGAGCCACCCCTCGCCCCGCGAGGGCCACCATCATCCGATCGATGCCCCGACGCAACTGGGACGCACGATCCAAGGCGTCCACACGACGAGACTAGCTTCCCGGCCGTCAACGACGCCCGGTCACCGCAGCGGGATCCGCCGACCTGGCTCGCCGATCACGCACGGGAGCAGCTCACGCGTCGCGACTGACCGCCTGATGGAACGGGACGATCGATAGCGTGCCCGGCTCCAGCGTCTCGCTGGAGGACCCGCCTTCGAGCCAGCTCCCGATGACGAGAAGCGAGCACCGATGCGACTGAGAGGCCATCGAGTGACGATCCCCTTGCGGCGGCCCCACGGTCTGGCGAGAGTGGTCGAATGGCCATTGTGCGCATGCTCTCCTCCTTCCTCGCATTTCTGGTCGGCGCCGCGATCGTCGCTGCGATGGTGTTCGTCGTGGGGGTCCGCACTCGGAACCCCCAGGTGCTGAGCTTCGCGCGTGCCGTGCAGCGGGACCTGGTGAACCCCGGGACGTTGCGGGATGCCGGTACCACCGGCTCGCCCTGGGCCGTCGTCCGTGCTCCCGGCCGGGTCAGCGGCAAGGTCTACGACACGCCGGTCGGGGTACAGCGCGTGGGCAACGAGCTGTACATCTCCCTCCCCTACGGCGACGGGACCCAGTGGCTTCGCAACGTCCGCGCCGCCGGCGGTGCGACAGTGCTCCACGACGGCCACGAGATCCAAGCGACCACGCCTCAGCTCGTTCCCATCGAGCAGACGCAAATGTCGGGTGTCGACCGCCTCGCAACCTCGGTCTTCGGCGTGACACATGCGCTACGGCTGCAAGTGGCATCCTCGATGCTCGTCTCCCGGCGTTAGATTCACCCGCCGCTACGTGCATCTCAGGTAGAGAGCGTTCCCACAGGGATCCCTGATTCGCCCGCGAGACATGCGCAAGTCGGGGGCAGTCACAAGTCTGCGATGAGCAGTATCTGAGTGGTCTCTGGCTGTCTCTGATCTAGAAAGCCGGGCACGGCAAGTGCCGGCAAGTGTCGGCAGGAGGCGCGCAATGGCGGACCAGTCATCTCATGAGCCTGCCGCCGGTGAGAGTGGTCGACGTCGGGGCGTCGCCGTCTGGTGGATAACGATAGTCACCGCGGTCGTGACAGCCGTCACCGTCGGCGTCGTGACAGCTGTCCTCGTTCCGCGGCTCAGCGAGCCGGCCAACGATCTCCTCGACGACGTGTTGGCCGACGGCGAGTATGTCGGCATCCATGTGGTCGCTGAGCCGTCGCAAGACGACGTCAGCATTCCGAGCAGCGAGGAGCTGTCGGACGACGAACTGGCCGACCTGTACGAGATGACACCCCAGGCTGCAACGACATGGCTGTCCGAGCACAAGGATGGCACCATCACCAGTACCCGGACGTTGACGCTTACACTGACCGGCCGTGAGGCCGATCCGATTCGAATCACCGGCGTCGACACCGTGAGTGATTGCAAGGAGCCGGACCGCGGCACACTGGTGCGGATGGTCTCGGGCCGCGGCGCCGGTGTCGCCTCCGAGAGAATGACGATCAAGAGCGAGGACGCGGATGCGCGCCCGCTGGTCTACGACGCTTCCGGGAACGCAAGCCCGTACTTCCCCGATCGGACAATCGAACTTGCGAAGGATGAAGAGGTCGTCGTGGTCGTCGATCTCGAGCCGAGCTTCGACGGACTGGAGGATCCGGACAGGGTGCGTGTCTGCGATGTGCACCTTTCTCTCCGCCTCCTGAAGGAAGGCGAAGAGCTGACAGTGGCCGTTCCCCACACCATCCGCACGATGGGCATCGAGCCAGACTCTGTCGAGGACCTCTACCAGCAGGCCTACCTGGGTCCGGGACTGTGCGACTCACCATCGATCGCGCGCAGTGGCTGGGCCTCACGCGGGCCCTCGGAGTGCGGCTGAGTCAGCCACAAGCCGGAGACGGTCCCCGGACTGACTACTCGGCACTACAACTAGTCAGCCCGAGGCGCCCGACTCCGCTGCTCACAGGCGGCTCCAGTCGCGCGGCAGCCTCAGGCTAGATCGAGTCAAACCTCATGAAGGCCCCGCATGCGCGACGAGCGTCCTTAGTCGCGCCGGTCCCCGCATGCAGATCCCTAGCCGCGTCTGGTTACGTGCTCGGGCGGGCGTAGTCACGCGCGGCGAACAGCTCCGCGAGCACGAGCGCTGCTTGGGTCTCGGCGGTCCGCTGGGTGACGCTGTGTCCGAGCAGCGACTGAATCCGCTCGAGCCGGTTGATAAGGGTGTTTCGGTGCAGGAAGAGGCGTTCGGCCGCCGGCGCGATGCGCATGCGCGTGTCGAAGAACGTCCGGAGGGTGTTGCGCATGTCGGCCATCTCGGAGCTGTCGGCGGCCAGGCCTCGCAGCTCGTGCTCGACGAACCAGCGAGCGCGCTCCTCGTCCCGGCTGAGGAGGATCGCCAACGCCGCGTCGATGTAGGAGACGCCGCCGCTGCCACCCAGACTCGCCGCCAGCCCCAGAGAATCGGATGCTTCGAGGAACGTCCGCCGGAATCCCTCCACGCCGGGGTGTGGTTCGCCGATGCCGACGAGAAGCGGCGCCGGCACGCGGAGATCCTCCACCCGCGGTACCCGAGACCGCCGATCGGTCGTCACCCAGAGGTGGACCGTTCCGGCGCTCGTCTCGTAACGCAGCATCCGCTCGCCGACCTCCCGGCCGAACACATAGACGATGCCGTCCAGTACTCGCCGCTCGACGGCGACGCCCGGCGCTGCTCCGATGGCGCAGCCCAGGTGCCAGGCGGCCAGCGGCACGCCCAGCAGTCGCGTGGCCGCCTCGACATCCACTGGCGCTGGCGTGACCAATGACTCGATCGCACTCCTCACGCGCACCTGCTCCACGAGGTAGACACGCCGGCGCTCTTCGGCGACCGCCTCGGTCGCCGCACCGATCCAGGCATCCATCGTCTCGGTCAGTGAGGTGGCCAATGCCGGAATGACCCTGATGCCGTCCGGACCGAGCGCGATGGCGGCATCGATCAGGAGCGACAGCCACTCGCGCTGCGCGGTGCGCAGGGCTCGAGTGACCACCGACAAGGGGATGTCCCGCGCGACGGAGTCTTCGGCGAGGACGCGATCGATCGCCTCCTTTTCGGCCGGCAGCTCATCCTCGCCGGCGAGCCGGAGCAGGACCGCAGTGAGCACGTGCCTGCCGAAGGCGCGAAAGATGTGCCACGGTGCGAGCGAATCGTCAATGTGCGTCTTGAGAGCGGCGAGAGCCTGTTCCACCGCCCCGGCCACCCACTGGGTGGCGCCCTCCCCGATGCGGAACCGCAGCCGCTCGGCCTCCTCCGCCGGGAGCGGGGCCGGTCCGAGGTCACCCTTCCAATCGAGCGAGGAGATGACCTTCGCCATTACGGCTGCGGTCGACACGCGGTCAGCCTAGCCGAGGAAGTGCACAGTGCACATGTGCTCGTCGCGGGAGGCGGCACAGCGCACGATGACCTGGTGACCGATCCCGAGGACCGTTGACATGTCGCGGAAAATCCGCGCAACCCCAAAGGAATCAACGTGATCTGGAGGTCACAACATGTCGGCACACAATGTCATCGCAGTCTCATTCGAGGACCGCAGCAAGGCCTACGAAGCGCTCAGCGAACTCAAGGGCGCAGCGCTCGAGGGGCGCGTGGATGTGCTCTCGGCGACGATCGTCACCCGTGACGAGTACGGTCGCCTCAGCAGCCCCGAGGGCGGCGACGTCGTCGCTGGCGCTGCCACCGTGGGCGGAAGCCTGATCGGTCTCATGATCGGCGTCATCGGTGGCCCGATCGGGATGCTGTTCGGCTGGACCGGCGGCCTGGCGGTCGGCGGCGCCTTCGACATCCGCCGCGCGGACCGCACCGACAGCGTCCTCGGCGAGATCAGCCGCGCCATTCCGCTGGGCGGCACCGCCGTCGTCGCGGAGGTCGAGGAATACGCGTTCGAGGTCGTGGACACTCTGATGCTCGAGCTGGGCGGGACCGTGTACCGGCGCCCCACCGAACTGGTGCTCGCCGAGATCGAGGCGGCAGAGGACGCCTACCGCACGGCGCAGAAGGAAGCGGACCGCATCGTGCGCGAGCAGCGCAAGGCTGAGCGCCGCCAGAACGCCCAGGAGCGCCTCGCAGACCTCAAGGAGAAGCTCGAGTTCGCCTAAGTCTCGGACGTCGGGGCATCGGCGCATACCGCGCGCCGGTGCCCCGCTCGGCCCTCATGCCACGGTGCGGAAATCATGAAGACAAAACAGGGGATCACGCAGCACGTCCGCGAGGCGCTGTACGCATCGATCACCGGCATCGCCACCCTGCTGGTGATGGTCCCCACGTCGGAGGCATTCAGCGGACGAGCGGCCGCGGGCAGCCTTCTCGGCACCATGGGCGGGCTCTTCGCCGCCAGCCTCGTCGCCGAGACGATCGCGCACGCCGGCGAGCACGGCGGAGCCGCACGACGCAACACCATGCGCAGCATCCTTCACGCTTCTCTTCGCACCCTCGAAATCACCGTGGTCCCGATCGTTCTTCTGCTCCTGAGCGAAACCGGCCTCTGGAGTCTTCGGACCGGGCTGATGCTCGCGATCGCAGCTCTTGCTGTCACGCAACTCGTCCTCGTTCTCTGGGGGTTGCGCGGGAGCGCCACCACCACGTGGCAGAAAGTGGGCTACCTGCTGCTCCAGCTGGCTGCCGTCGGCGGGGTCGTGCTGCTCAAGGTGCTCGTCCATTAGCCCAGATGCCTCTGGGGAAAGAACAACGAACATGCGAAATCAAGTCAGCAACCTGACGCGGCTCTGGAGCAGCGGAATCGGGCGCGCCGCTACACGCAGTGCGCAGATGCTCCTCGTCGCCGCGGTCGTCGTGGTGCTGGTCTGGCTGCTCAGCCGCCTGTCCATCGTCACAATCCCCCTCGTGCTCGCACTGATCTTCGCAGCGGCATTCGAACCGTGGATGCGGTGGTCAGCACGCCGCCGTCTGCGCCCCGCCGCCGGCGCGGCGCTGGCACTCGTGTTCCTGCTCGCGGTCATCGTCGGCTCCCTCCTGTTCGTCGTGGGTTCGGTCAGCCAGGAATGGAGCAAGCTCGCGATCAAGGCTCACGAGGGTCTCGAGCGGATCCTGGGCTGGCTGCAGACCCTGCCGTTCTCACTGGACATGCGACAACTCAACGACCTCGGCGAACAGATCAGCAGCTTCGTCACGAGCGCCGAATTCGGATCGGGCGCGCTGGACGGGATCGGCGCCATCACCGAGATCGCCACCTGTGTCGGGATGATGGCCATCATTCTCTTCTTCATCCTCAAGGACGGCCCCCAGATGTGGGAGTTCCTGGTCCGGCCATTGGAGGGAGCCGCCTACGACCGCGCGGAGCGCATCAGACGCAAGACCGTCAACGTGTTCGGTGGCTACATCTCAAGCACCGCCGCAGCGGCACTCTTCGACGCGGTGGGGGTGTTCATCGGCCTCCTCATCCTGCAGGTGCCCCTCTCTGTGCCGCTCGCGATCCTTACCTTCCTGCTCGCCTTCATTCCGATCGTCGGCGCCGTGACCGCCGGCGCAGTCGCCGCACTGGTCGCACTCGTCAGCAATGGACCGCTCAACGCAGCACTCGTCGTGCTCGTCGTCATCGTCGTCAATCAAGTGGAGTCGAACGTCCTGAAACCGATCCTGATGGGCAAGACGGTCAGTCTCCACGCGCTCGTCGTGCTCGTGGTCATCGCCGGTGGGACGGCCGTCGGCGGAATCGTCGGCGCCCTGATCGCCGTCCCGCTCACTGCGGCAGCCTGGGGCGTCGTGCAGGTGTGGGACGGCGACGAACTCGCTGCGCGTTGGGCCCGGCGGAAGGCGCGCTTGCCCGGGCGAACTACCGCAAGTGGGATGGGAAGACCTGGTTTGGCGTCTGGCCTGTTCCCGATCTCGCGGCGTCACCGGCGCAGGCTCTGATCACGGTCGGCGACTCGGTGGTTGCAGCCTGAGACGTGCGCAACGGTGGTTTGGTGGATGCGCCCCGGTGGGCCGACCAGTCGCGGCTCGGACGAACTCACACTTGAGGATCGGCAACGAGATGGACAGGAGGTGTCAACCCGTGACGGGGCGCTCAGGAACGTATGCGGCTGAGGCATCTGCATTGACAAACCCGAACACACGAGGTGCGCAGGGGAGGACGACGAAGCGGACACCGCATCTGGTGGTGCGCTTCCTCGGCCACCTCACCACCGGACTGGACGAACTCTTCGAGTGCACGCGAGACTGCGCTGTCGAACTCATGGCCACAAGAACCAGCTGACATCCGACCCGACAACACCCGACCACGGCTGCCACCCCGCTCAGCCCCGCGGCTGAGTCGATAGTGCGACAGCGGAGCTTAACCGTGCAGGCGCCCGGTTCAGGATCCCGCCATTGAAGCAGCGGGGAGTTTGGTCGGATGGATCTGGCGCCGGTCGCGGTAGCCTCGCGACGTGGCAGGTCGACAATTCGCAGACGCTGCGGTGACCCAGTTCGCGGTGCTCGACGCGCTCCTCGCGGGTACCTACGACTCGGGGATGTCGGTGAAGACCGCGAAGGAGGTCGGCGACTTCGGCATCGGGTGCTGCGAGAGTCTTGGCGGCGAAGTGATCATCAACGAGGGTGAGGTCTTCGAATGCACCGTCGAGAAACCGCCGGCGCGGATGGCTGATAGCGAGATTCTCCCCTTTGTCGTCGTCTGCCGGTTCCCCACGGCGACCCCCGAACCCATCACCGGGCTTGCGCTGGCGGCTTTGACGGAGCACATCGAACGGGCGCTGGTCAGCCGCAATCTCTTCCACGCCGTGCGCGTCGACGGCGTGCTGCGGTCAGCGCGCGTTCGAGTCACGCAGCGCCAAGAACACCCGTTCCGGCCGCTCGCCGAGGTCGTCAATCAACAGATCGAGACAGATCTCGTCGACGTGCGAGGCACGCTCATCGGATTCTGGGCGCCTGCGATCTATCAGGGCATCACCGTTGCAGGGCTGCACCTGCATTTCCTCGCCGACGATCGGAGTGTCGGTGGTCACATTCTGGATGTCACGATCGAAAGTGCCAGCTTGCAGATCGCATCGTATTCGCGCTTCGATCTGCGCTTGCCGACGGACAGTCGCTTTCTCAACACCGAACTCACGCACAACGACGACCATCGCATCGTTGCGGTCGAGGGCGGGGCAACCGCCGGTTCTTGACGGTTGCGGGAACACCAGAACGGTCGATCGCACGATGAAGGCGCCACCTCCGCGCGCAGCGCGGTTGCGGATGGGTCTCGAGCACTGACAGTCATTGCTGAGCGGCGTGATGCGCTCAGTGCATTGCCTCCACCCCTCCGGGGCTTTGATACAGGAAGCGTCAGTGTCAGCGACGACTGATCGAGCGCACGATCGCGCCCAGCACCACTACAGCGCCCACGGCTGCGGCGATCACGACGCCGGGACGCTCGCGATAGGTCTGCTTCAGCTTGTCAGTCCAGTCTCCCGCGACCGTCTTGGTGTGGGCGACAAGGCTGTCGAGATCTACGTTGTCGGCGACATCCTTGATACTCGTGCTTGCGGCCTTCGCGGCATCGACGGCGGCATCCGCGGCTCTTCCGGCCGCGCCCCTCGCTTCGGATGCAGCGCTCTTGGCTCCATCGACGACGTCGCCGACCTTCTCGCTCACCTTGTCTGCGATGTCGCTCACGGTTCCTGCGACATCGCTCCTCGCGGCTTCCGCGCCGGCCGAGACCTCGTCAGCGATCTGCTCCGCCGTCGCGCCGAACGATTCTGCGCCGTCGGCGGCCGATTTGCGCACTCGCTCGGCGGCGTCTCGCGCCGCCTGGGTGGCTTCGGAGTTTCCCTGGATGTCGGTCATTCTCGTCTCCCTTCGTCGTGCGGTCGCGCAATCGTATGCGCGCCAGCCGTGAGCGAGCATGAAATCAAGGTGGGGTTGCCAGCGTCGCGGACGAGTGCTAGGTGCCTCCGTCGGCCACAGCCTCTGCCAACGACGCGAGTGACCATTGGTCCCGCCCCTCCACACGCCGCCGTGCAGCGAGATCGGCAATCGGGCCTGCGACCACGCACGGTGGGCAGTATTGCGCGCGTAGCGGGGGAGCGGAAGCGCACCGCCCGCAGGCTGACCGGCTTTCGGGACGTGGGTCGCGGACCACTTAGCGCTCGGTGAGAGCCTTGGCATAGGCCCTCACCGAGCGGCGGTAACGGGGCAGGGTCGGTTCGACGGCCTCAATCGCGACGCGGAGTGCCTCATCCTGTCGGCCGGCGCTGTGAAGGGCTAGTGCAAGGAAGACTCTTGGTGCGGCACCGGTGGCCGGGTGCTCAGGTGCGTCTTGGAGCATTGCGAGTGCCTCGTCCACCCGACCGAGGTTCCGCAGGGTCGAGGCGTGCTGAACCACCATCTGCGCCGCCCGGCCGGCGTCTACAGTGTCCAGGCCGGCGGCAGTGGCGGCTGCGTAGTGCACGTCGGCCTCGGCCTCGTAGCCGGCGGAGTCGAAGGCGCCGCCGAGCTCGAACCAACCGAGTGCCGGGTGCGGTGCGGCACCGGCAAGGCTGCGCATGAGCTCGATTCGGCGCTGGTCGCCAATGGTCTCGTCAGCCCAGAGTGCGGCGACGCGGCGTTCCCAATTCCCGGTACTCATCCGTCCAGGCTATTGCGCCGGGGTCATAGTGCCCGCTGCCGTGAGACGTGAATAGCCGATCACACTCGCGCGCGCCAAGGGACCGGCTTGCGGCCAGCGTGGGTCGCTTAGTCGGGTCGTCCGTGTGCCGAGTCGGGCACACCGGGATCGGAGGCGTCGAGGTGGTCCGTGATCGCGCTGGTCACCGCGCGCATGTCGGGGTACGGGAACGTGTGCCCAGCGTCTTCCAGCCACATTCCGGAGGCGGACGGGATGGCCGCAGCGAGCCGTCGGCCGTGCTCGATCGGCAAGAAGGTGTCCTCCGCGCCGTGTATCACGAGGGTGGGTGCGGTGATCGTGCCCAGCAGCGGATATCGGGATCGGGTCACAGCGACCGCAACCTGATGCTGCCGCAGCGCGCGGAGGTTGAACCCGCCTCGTTCGCGGCGGTCGTAGAGCACGATCCTGGTCCACTCCTCCACGTCGACAGGATCATCTCCGCCTTGCGCGACCAGGCCAGCGAGCAGCTCCCTCACGAGATTCGTCTCGCCGCCGAGCAGGCGGTACCGCAACAGCGGAAGGCCGGCGATCGCGGATTTGATCAGCGGCCAGGCCCGTGGGCCGGGCATGGAGGCGTCGGTGGGGTCGGCGGATGTCGACAACAGGGTGAGCGACTGAACACGCTCAGGGTAGCCGATCGCGATCTCCTGGGCGATGAAACCTCCGAGAGACAGCCCGAGCATGTGGGCGCGGGCGATGCGAAGCTCATCGAGGACGGCGATCGCGTCACTTGCCATGTCGATCAGCGAGTACGGATGCTGTCGCATCCAGTCCGGCATCCGGCTCGACGCACCGGTGCCGCGCTGGTCGTACCTGACCACTCGGTATCCTGCCGCAGACAAGGCGCGCAGGAACGCGGGCGGCCAGTACAGCGAGCTCGCACCGAGGGCGATGTTGAGCAGCACGACACCCTTCTCCACATCCACCGGGGCAATGGACTCGAACCAGATCCGGACCTCGCCGGACTGCGCGTACCCCGACTCGCCGATGACAACGCCTGTCACGGGGCCAGACCGGATGCGCGCGATCGTTCGATCCGTGCCGGGCGGCAAGCGCGGCCCGCGCCAGGCCACAAGCACGGCGAGCCCCAACACCGCGGTCGCCAGCACCACCCACTTCCTCATCGGCTCAGCATACGGACGACCCAGCTCGCCTCTAAGGCCACCTGAACAACCGGTCAAGAACACCCTCTCGTCCGTGTCGGCCCGGAGTGAGAAGAACCACGCCCGCACGCAACCTCGGTGATCAAGCGGCGAATCGTCCGCTTGAGGACCGGCCTGAGGGCACCGATGGCGGCATCCGAGGGCGGATGTGAGGCAGAGCCCGCCCTCGGGGCTGAGAGGCGCCCGGACCCGGCTCAGACGCCGGTCTCGGCCGGGAGGCGTCCGGATGCGACGGCTCGGCTCAGCAGCTCGAAGTCGGCTTCGGCCACATCGGCGTAGGCGGCGGACCATGCCGCGGTCGCCTCGGCGAATTGCTCGGACCGGCCGAGGTAGCCCACGATCGCGGCCGAGGCGGGGGACTGTCCGTGCGCCCGGGCCAGGAGCGCGGCGCACAGTGCCCCGTACGAGCGGAATTGGTCGGCGTCGAGCGTGGCCGGTTCGATCGAACCCTTCATGTCGCGGAACTGCCGCCAGTAGTAGTCCACCCGGTGACGTTCTGCGGAGTCACCGGCCCAGCCGCGGATCCATCCGACGAAGAGGTCGGAGTTCGCCTGCAGGATCCGCTGGGCGGCGACGACGCGGTGGCCTTCGATGAAGTCCGTCACGCCGGGGCGACCGGGGATGATCGACCGCCGGCCTCCGTACGTCGTCAAGACGGACGGCGGAGCCTCCTTCGCCTGGAGGAACAGCATGTCGCCGGTGGGCCCCTCGACGGCAAGCAGATAGCAGCGGGTACCGACGCTGCCGACACCGACCACCCGCAGGGCGAAGTCGACCACGCGGTACTGCTCCAGCAGGAACGCGATGTCCTCGCGCAGAGTCGCGCGGTACTGGGTGAAGAGGTCGGTGACCTCGCCCAAGGTCGCGTGGTCGACGTGGCGCAGGATGGGAGGTTGATCGACGATGCGGATGCCGCCGTCGACCGAGAACGTCGTCAGGCGCTGCAGGAGCCGCTCGGACGTGCGTGCGCGGGCCTTCTTCGCCGCCTTGCGAACCGTCCGCTCACCCTTCTCCCCGAGGTGACGTGCGACCGCGGACGTGTCGACCCGGGTGTAGTAGCGCTCTCGCGTGGAGAGGCGGCAATAGCCCCGCAACGTCTCGCGGTATGCGTCGGCCGCGACGAATGCCGCGTCGCGGCATGCGTCCTCGCTCAAGCCGATGTCGCGCCCGCTGATGTGCACGCTCGCGGTGAGCCGGCGCACGTCCCACTCCCACGGCGCGACGCCGCCCTCGTCGAAGTCGTTGAGGTCGAAGACGAGCGCGCGTTCGGGCGAGGCGAAGAAACCGAAGTTCGAGATGTGGGCGTCGCCGCAGGAGACGACCTCGAGGTCGGTGGTGGGTGCATCGCGCAGGTCGGCCGCCATGACCGCCGCCGTGCCCCGATAGAACGAGAACGGCGATTGCAGCATCCGTCCCACCCGCACCGGGACGAGATCCTGCAATCTCGACGCGTGCTGTTCCTCGAGGATGCCGATGGGATCCCGGTCGACGGGGAGGACCAGCTCGGCCAAGCCTCGTCGCGGCAGACGCTTGCGCACCTGGCGTCCGGCTTCGTTCGCGGATGACCGTCGCTCGCCGATGCCCATGCGGGCAGGCTACCGCGGGCTCGCGCGTCGCGAAGTGCTACTCGCTGTCTTCAGAGTCGGCGAATCGGCGGGAAGGGTGTCATCGGCGTGGGTGCCAGCGCTCGGGCGTTGGCGTTGCGCACGAGCGAGGGCAAGAGGAACAGGTCTACGAACCACCAAATGCCAGCAGCGACCATCATCGGGATCCCGATCGCGAGACCAGCGAGAATCCAGCCGCCCCACCACAGCACGTTGAACACGATCGCGGATCCGACAAGCCCGAGGTAGAACCGCTGTGCCGAGAAACCGCCGAGAAGGAACAAGAACAAGTACGCGATCCCGACCTCTTTCGCCGGGCGCGAGATGGCGGCGGTCGGCGGCGCGAACGGCCCCCATTGCCGACCATCCCACCACTGAAGTGCCCCGGTCGGACCGGGGTACCAGCCGGCGGGCTGAAGCTGGGCTGCGGAGTGAGCGCGAGCCTGCGGCGCCGCCGGAATGACTTCCGTGCGCGGCGCTGGCAGGTAGGGGTCGAGCGTCGCGTAATCAGCCTGCGCGTTGGGGGCACCGAGGACGTCTGTGGACCACTCGCGTCCGTTCCAGAACCGCTTGCCGCCTGCAGGCACGTCGTACCAGCCTGCTGGAGGCATGGGAGGAGTATCCGTCATTCTCGTCCTCGTCTCACGGAGCCACCCAGACATCCGTGCGCTCAACATAGCGTGTGCGCGCAGACGCTTCTGCTTCCTCGGTACATGTCATGGCACCGTGGAACCTGCGCTGGGGAACGGGTGAAAACGACTGGGTCAGGGGCATGAACCTGATCCGCGTCCGTGACGGCCGCATCGTCGAGGCGCGCGGTTACCTGAAGACGTAAGGAGCGGCGGGCGTGAAGCTTGACCGCACGATGCTCTGCCTGCGGAGAGGGGATAGCTCCGAGTCAGACACGCCTGAGAGGCTGTGGACATGGCGGTCATCGACGACGTTCGGGCGCTGGGCGCAGAGTTGGAGCGCTCCTACCATGCCTACGTGCGCGGGCGATTGAAGTTCCGCGTCGGTCAGATGGTCTATGTCGCGTTCTCTCTCGACGAGAGCGTGATGGGGTTCGCCTTCCCGAGGGAGGAGCGGGCAGCGCTCGTCGGGGGGAATCCGCGCAAGTTCCAGATGCCCTCGGACTCAGACCTGCGCTTCAACTGGGTCCACGCCGAGCTTGCCGCGCTGGAGCCTGCCGAGGCCCGTGAGCTCGTCGTTGATGCCTGGCGCATGGTCGTCCCGGCGAAGGTCTCCCGCGCCTACGATCTCGCGCATCCCGCGGGCCCGCAGTGATACGTACGCACGACCTGGGAGGCGCCTGATCTGGATGTTTCGGAAACCGAGGGAAGCGCTTGGCTGCTACATCGTGCCCGAGCTGGAATCGGCGCTCTCCGGCCACGTGCGACTGAGGGATCCTCATGCTCAGTAGGGATCCTGATTCGCGCCGAGGCGCTCCGCCTGACGCAGAAGGTGCTGTTGTTCGAGAGTGCTGGTCGCGCGGCGCGCGGCCTCCGCGTACTCGTCGGCAGCGGCATCCACCTCTCCGGCCCGTTCACGAAGGTAGGCGAGGGCGGCGTGGTATCGCGGCACATCATCGGCGACGAGGTCGAGGGCCGCGAGGCCCGCGCGCGGCCCGTCAGCCTCGCCGACAGCGACCGCCCGGCCGAGTCTTATGACGGGCGACTCCCCGAAGGCGAGAAGCTCGTCGTACCATTCCACGATCTGCACCCAGTCGGTCTCGGCCGCCGTCGGCGCATCCGCGTGCAGCGCCGCGATCGCAGCTTGCGCCTGGTACTGTCCCAGCCGGTCCCGTGCGAGCGCCGACTGCAGGATCGCGACGCCCTCGGTGATCGCATCCACGTCCCACAGCGAGCGATCCTGCTGGGCGAGCGGCACGAGCCGCCCACCCACCACCCGGGCCGGCCGCCTCGCATGGTGCAGCAGCATGAGCGCGAGGAGCCCTGAGACCTCGGGCTCGTCGTTGAGCGCGGCGAGCTGCCGCGTCACGCGGATCGCCTCGGCCGCGATGTCGATCTCGCCCGAGTAACCCTCGTTGAACAGCAGATAGAGCACGCGCAGCACACGGGACAGATCACCCGGCTGATCGAGCGGGATGCCGGCGAGCCGCTGTTTCGCGCGACTGATGCGCTGCGCCATCGTCGCCTCCGGCACGAGGAAGGCCTCCGCGATCTGCCGCGTGGTCAGGCCCGCGACCGCACGCAGCGTGAGTGCGATCGCCGACGTGGAGGTGAGGACCTGATGCGTGCAAAGGAAGTAGAGCCCGAGGGTGTCGTCATGCTGCGGTACCGGGCCGGGTTCGCGCTCCTGTGCGAGCCGCTCCTCCCGCGCGGCGCGGGCCGTATCGCTGCGCACCTGATCGAGGAACGCACGCCAGGCGACCGTGACGAGCCACGCACGGATGTCGCGCACGCCCTCGAGCACTGGTCGCTCGAGGGCGCGCACGAGGGCGGTCTGCACGGCATCCTCGGCCGACGCGAAGTCCGCGCCGCGCCGGACGAGGATGCCGACGACCTCAGGGATCGCTCGGCGCAGTGCCGTGGCATCCACCGGCGTCATCCGACGTCGGCGGGCACCGCGCTCATCACCTCACGCAGTTCGAGCCACTCGCCAAGAGCCGCGCCGCCGGCCCACGGCGCAGCCGAGAGCTCGGACGCGAGCTCCAGCGCGCGCTCGTACGAGTCGACCTCGATGAGCATCCAGCCGGCGATGAGGTCCTTCGTCTCGGCGAACGGACCATCGACGACCGGCGGACGCCCCTCGCCGTCGAAGCGCACCCACGCGCCGCCCATCGAGAGCGCCTCCGACGAGATCAGCTCGCCGGAGTCGATGAGGCGCCGCTCCATGTCCTGCATGTACTGCACGTGCGCCGTCCACTCTTCCGCCGTGAGCTGGTCCATCGGAACCGCGTTCGTCGAGGGACGCCCGCCCCGGTAGTGCTTCAGCATCAGGTACTTGGCCATGACGACCTTCCGTTCGGTGCGGCCCATTCTGGCCGCTTCGGATAGGAGACGGAACCGAACCGCCCATCTCTACATCGGGACGGGAAATTCTCTCAAGTTGTTGCCGCAGCCCGTTCAAGGACCCGTCGGCGGGAGGCCTGGCGTACGCCGACGGCGCGGCCGACGAACATCGTCCGCTTCGAGGACTCGGTTGCGCTCACCGCGTAGACAGTGGTCGGAGTCTTGTCGCACTCTCCGCGAGTTTCCTCGTTCCGACGATCGGATTCTGGTCGGTCGCCGTCGCAGCAATCGCACTCGCGCCGGGTCTCATCGGCATCCGGATCCACAACCGACGTCTCTCGGCCAGCAGGTAGCGCAACGCCAAAATGCGCGCCGGCGGAGTGTCCTACGGTCGGCGGTTCTCTGAAGCTGCGCCGGATCCGTGGTGGCGTGCTTCAGCGGAGCGCATCGGGTCCAGCTCCTACAACCGAGCTGCTCGCACATCGACTCGGAACCTCGAAGCGGAGTGACGCCATGCTCGCCCCGAGTAGGTGAGATACACGACTCGACCGACCGTCGCCGCGATGAGAAGAATGCAAGCCAGCACGAGCAGCCATCCGATATAGGTGAACGCCATGCCCAAGACGCCGAATCGCTGTGCCGAGTCTGCGAGCAGCGGTGGCAGGAAAACTCTGCCGAACCTTCCGGCCACGGCGAATCCGATCCCCGCGAGAACGGAGCCCGGCAGCAGCTGTCGAAGGCTGACCCGGCGATTGACGACGATCCACGAAGCGACCCACCACAGCACGCCCCACAGCACGACCTCGGCGATGAACTCGATCACGCGCAGCGGTCCATCATCGCTAATGATGATGCGCGTCGCGACGACCACCGCGATTCCGACCACGACCGCTGCGATCGCCGCGAGCCACCGCCAGGCGAACTTCAGGCTGACGGCGGGCGCACGCCAGATCCTGCGAAGGCTCCGTTCCAGAGCCCGCGCGAAAGAGGTCGCGGCGATGACGAGGAGGACCACGCCGATGACACCTGTCGCGCGAAGCTCCTGAGCGCCTCCCGGCAGCGACTTCTCCAGAGTCTCGGCCGTGGCCGCATCGAATCCCATGTGCTCCGCGAAGATCGCGGCCGTCCGACTGTCGAGCCTGGACTGCAACGCGCCCACGACGATCAAGATCGGCAGGACTGACGTGAATGTATGCGCCGCGAGGGTCATGCCGCGATCGATAAGGCCCAGGTCGGCCAGATCGCGGGTGACTCGCAACGCGAATCGCCCAGCAGGTGACCGCGCACTGCTGCGGACGAGGCGACTCATGGTCCACCGCGCCATAGGCACCTCACGATCCGAGACGACGTCGCCCGATCCAGTCAGAGGCTAACACCGCGCACGAGGCCCACACACGAACTGACCTTCACGGCTGAGGCTTCACGATCGGCGCGCTGAGGGAGCGGCGATCGCGCACTCGTTCATCTGCTCACGTTTGCCAATACTATCGACTAGCGTTAGCATGGCGGGGTGATCCAGTCTTTCGCGGACGAGCCGACGCGCAAGGTCTGGGCGCGCGAGCATGTCCGGCAATTCGGGCCGGAACTGCAACGCGCCGCACAGAAGAAGCTTCGCCTGCTCAACGCAGCCGAGACGATCAACGACCTGCGGATCCCGCCGGGCAACCGGCTCGAGAAGCTGGCCGGCGACCGCGACGGACAGCACTCGATTCGCATCAACGACCAGTACCGCATCTGCTTCGTCTGGACATCCGCCGGTCCAACCGACGTCCAGATCGTCGACTACCACTGAGGAGGGACCACCGATGACGAAGGCACACAACCCGATCACCCCGGGTGAGATTCTCCAGACCGAGTTCCTCGAGCCGCTGGGGATCACGGCCTACCGCCTTGCGCAGGCGACCGGCCTGCCGCAGACCAGGCTCAGCGAGATCATCCGCGGCAAGCGGCGGATCACCACCGACACCGCCCTACGGCTTTCTCGCGCGTTCGGCCTCTCGGAGCGCTTCTGGCTCAACATCCAGAACGACTACGACATCGAGCTCGAGCACGACGAGCATGACGCCGACCTCGCACGCGTCGAGCGCCTGATCCCAGCCTGACTTCCGAGTCACGCGGGCCTGCGCCCGCACAAGGGCCGGCGTCCGTGCGCTCCGTTCCGGCGAGCAGCGGTGGCGGCCGAGCTGGAGCGCATTGCCGACAAGGAGACCGGAGAGCCGACTCGAAGGACGGAACGGCGTCACCGACACGCCTCACTAGCGCGGGCGTCTGGCTTCCCACGCAGTCGACACCAACAGCCAAATCAGGAAGATGGCAACGCCCACCGCGGCGAGCCCGACGAACGTGAAGAGCGCGAGAAGCACCATCATCGGCGCTCCCACCCACCGGCCGTCTTCGACCGGGGCGAATAGGTCACCACCCACGGATGAGTACAGGAATGTAGCGATCCACCACATGCCTAGTCCAAACGCGAGAATCGCGATAGCCGCTGCCCAGGCACCGAAGAACGACCCACCCGCCTCGTCGCGCCCGCATGCCATGCGATCAAGATAGTCGACGCCCGCCACTCGGCGCGGACACCGACCGTCAAGCGGACGAATCCGTGGGGCTGCTCTGGTCCTGGCATGCCGGGACGGCGAAGCTGCCGCGAGCTAGCAGTGCGGCCCCGTCCAGCAGGAAGAGCCAGACGGCAGCCAACGCCACCCACTGGATGGAGCCCTCACTCCCCAAGAGACCGCCAAACGGCGATATGACGCGCGAGCAACCAGGCCGAGCCGATCGCGATGAGCCTGCCCCACCAGCTGCGTGACGTTTTCGCTTCACGGGTCTCAACCTTCACTGGGCGCCGCGGTTCACCTAGGCCTGATCGTCCGTGAAGATGTCCTCGATCCGGAGGTCGAACAGCTTGGCGATGCGGAACGCGAGGGGAAGGCTCGGGTCGAACTTGCCCGTCTCGATCGCGTTGATGGTCTGTCGCGAGACGCTCGCCTGTGCGGCCAGGTCGGCCTGCGTCCAGGAGCGCTCGGCGCGAAGGTCCGAGATGCGATTCTTCATCGATAGCGGATCCTTCCGACGAGGAAGGTAATCAGGAAGACGATGCCGAGGAACACGGAGAAGGCGGCGATGTCGACATCGAAGCTGAGGAGACCTGCGGCATCGGCAACCACGTAGCCGAGGCCGGCAACCCACCCAGCGCCGAGTGTGATCGCGAGGGCACCCAGGATGATCTGTCGCTGCAGTTCGTCGACAGCTCGGAGGAAGCGCGTGAAAGCGACGATCCATCCGATGCCGGCGGCGAGATTGAGGATGACGGCGGCCCAGCTCGCCACCTGCTGGGTGGGTCCCCACAGCAACTCGGGGCCGAATCTGGCCAGGGCCAGCGTCGCGATCCAGGCGAGTCCCCACCCGAAGAGGTTGGCGGTAGCCCTGATCTCTTGCCGGTATCCGCCGGTAGGAGTGTCTGCCTTCACGGTCGTCCCTTCTGTTGCGCGCCGCCGCGCGGCGTGTCAAGTTCACTTGACAAAGTAGGTGATTGGAAGCCGGCGTGTCAAGTTCACTTGACATGCGATTCGGCATCAGCGATCGCGGGGGATGCGCCCTTCGGGGATCCGTTCGAGTCGATTCCAGCCACGCCACCCGCGTTGCTCGAGGATCGCCAGCAGCTGTCGAGCGACCGGTGCCGACTCGGTCATGGCCGCGTCCAGTAGGGCCAGAAGAGGGTCCGTCTGATCAGCGCCGCCGATCTCCACCTCACCGCTCTGGATTGCGCGGATGCGGAGGTGCTCGACGAGGTCGGCGAGTTCGACGACTCGGGGATCGTCCGGCGGCCATTGCGGCGCGGAGCCGAGGAGGCGATAGAGGCGTGTCATGTCCGGGTCGTCGTCAAGTTGGCGGTTCTTCTCGGCGATCACGGCGTCGATGCCGAGCGGATCCTGCGCGGCGAGCATGATCCAGGCGTCGCGCTCGAGCTCGATGTAGGCCTCGCCGACGCCGAGCCCGCGCAGCCGGTCCAGGTAGTCCAAGACGATCTGGGGAAGGGCCAGGTGATCGCCGGCGGCGAGCTTGGCGATCCGCTTGCGGTTGCTCTGCAGGCGACGGATGTCGGCGCTCAACGCCTTGTCGATCTCTCCGACGGCCTGGGCGAATTCGTCGGGGGCGGCGACGAGCAGTTCCTGCACGCGCGCGAGGGGGACGCCGGCATCGGCAAGCACGCGGATCCGGATCAGCCGCACCACGGCGGCGGTGTCGTAGCTGCGGTAGCCGGAGTGGTCGCGCTCGGGCTCGGCGAGCAGGCCGATCTGGTGATAGTGCCGAACTGTCCGCACTGTCACCCCGGCGTAGGAGGCCAGTTGGCTGATCGTGAGCATGGGCTCCAGACTGCCTCAACCGGCGACGCCGCGGACCGCCTCGGCGATCGCACGGAAGTCCTTGCGGAGGATCGCGGCGTGATTGCTCGCGACCTTGGCGTGAATCTTGATGTGCGAGTTGCGTTCGGCCACCGCGGGCACGCTGGCCCGGATCTTCTCCTGCCCATCCCCCTTACTACCGAACGACGTTCCGGACGCGAGGACATACCGGGTCGGGACGGTGATCCTGTCCATCACCGGACCGAGCTCCCGTTCACGCGCGAGCCTGCCGACCTCGATGTTGCATTCGGCCATCTCCAGAGCGGTCATCCGCGGCGTGAGCCCCGTCACGCGCAGCGGCACCATCAGCCATCGCAGGCGACGGAAGGCCGTTCGGATGCCTCGCTCCATGTCGTCCGTGAGCCAGTCGTGCGGCTGCGCCCCATCGACCAGTACCGCGCCGATCGTCCGGTCAGGATTGCGGCTCGCCCAATGTGCGGCGACGAACGCGCCGTACGACCAGCCGACCACCAGCGCTCGGCCGACACCTCGCGCGTCGAGCACGGCATCGACATCGCGGACGGCGGCCTCGAACGAGTAATCCACCGAACGTCCCGACGTGCGCCCCCGAGCCCGCTCGTCGTAGGTGATGTGCCGCCAGCGCGGCCCGAGCTCGGCGATGACCCGCCGCCAGTAACCCTGCGTCGCGAACTGCCCATTGAGGTAGATCACCGGCGTCCCCGAGCCACCCAAGTCGGCGACAGCGAGAGCCGTGTCGTCGACGGGCACCATGCCCTTCCAGGTCGGGGTCGAGCTCGTGTCGATCATGGTGTCTCCGGCCCGTGCTGCAACATGTGGTCCAGCGTGCCGCGTTGACGCTGCGTCAGGGTCAAGGCTCCTGACGGAGACTCTCTCGTGGCCTCCTGCGCCCGGAGCGTCGAATTCGCCCGGACTGGAGGCTTGGGTCGGCTGCGTCGCCTGAACGATCATGGGGACATGACGACGACTGTTGGGCTGAGCGATGCGGCTTTACTGGCTTACGACGCCGTCGGCGCCGGCATCCCGCTCCTCGCTCTGCACGGCGCGTACTCCGCAAGGGGGGAGGTGCGCGACTTCCTCGATCCGATGATCGATGCGCGGCCGGTGCGTCGGCTGTACATCGACTTGCCCGGCCACGGCGACTCGCGCCCCTCATCGGGAATTCGGCAACCCGATGACGTGCTGGACCTCGTCGACCTCCTCCTTGACAAGGAGGCACCGACCGGCAGATTCCTGGTACTCGGGCACTCGTTCGGCGGACACTTCGCGCGCGCGATCGCAGCCCGGCATCCTGACCGGATCGCCGGGATCGCACTGATCTGCCCGGCCCTTGCCGGGGAACAGCGCATCCCTGCGCCGGCAGTGGTTCGCGACGATCACGTGTCCACCGCACTCGATCCCGATCAGCGCGCCGAGTACGAGGGTTACTTCGTCGTTCGAACGGTTGAGACCCTCGAGCGATTCCGTCGCGCGGTGGTCCCGGTCGTCGGGGAGGTCGACGAGCAGACGCTGGAGAGCGCGATCACCGCGGGACCACACACCGCGGATCCCGACACGGTGGCTGTCGACGCTCCGGTGCTGGTGATCTCTGGCCGACACGATCACTGGGTCGGCTGGGAGCGGCAACAGCGCCTCGGTGATCGGTACCCGCGTGCCACCGTTGTCACCGCGGGCGACGCCGGACATGCACTTCCCCACGAGCGCCCCGGTCTCGTGGCGGCACTCCTCTCCGACTGGCTCGATGAGATCGGAATCCCCACAGCACCAGCTCGCCGCCAGTAGCCATTGCGCGCGATCAGATCCGGGCTGGTCGGGCGGTCACCCAGGGGTGCTACTGGAAGCGGGCGACAGCGGATACCGCCTGCCGCTGCAACGCTCTGAACGGGACCGGCGATCGTCGCTTGGCCGAGAAGTCGGTCATTCCGGGCGGGAGTGGTCTTCGACGTCAGGTTGCGCACGCATGAGGTCTGCGAGTTCCTCCTCTGGCCGCGGGGCGACGGTCTCGTCGACCTCGAGTTCCGGGATGCTCGACTCGCCAGGAGCAGGGACGTGATGCGGAGCGGCGTGCTCGTCGTAGGGGGACACGGGGAATCCTTCCGTCGGCCGCATTGACAGCGTACGCCGGACGTCCGGAATGCCGGCGCCTGCGACCTCCGCGCCGGCTATCCAATCGGTCGAGTCAATTCTGCCCGCGGAGCCTAGGCGAGTACGAGCAGTTCGTACTCGCTACTGCCCTGATGGCACATGACAGCCAGAATGAAGGGCCCCGTCCACCGCGGCGTCACCTGGCATAGAGCATCACTCGCAGGATGATCGTCCAGACCGACGAGGACCCCGTTCTCGTCGTAAACAGCGAGGTCGAAGTCGGCCGATGAGTCGGCGGAATGGACGAAGATGCTGTAGGTGACCGCCGCGACCAATGAGATCGAGTAGGCGTGGTGCGTTCCAGCCTCGAGGACGCCGGATTCAAAATCGATCGTCTCATGGCCGCCGCGGATGGGCGCGGACTCCGAGATCGCCCCGACGGGAACCTCGAGCGAAAGCGCCTTCTCCCGGCCGCTCACCGAGAATTCGAGGAAGCCACCGGCATCCACGTCGTCCCACGTTTCAGGATTCGCGTTCAAGAACACGTAGACGCCGAGCATATAGTGCCCGGGCGGCAGCGTGCCATCGAAGCCCTCGCCGAGTTTGCCGATGGCGACGATCGAATCATTCTGTGATTGCGCGCTCCGATTCTCTAGAACTACGAGCGCCGGGTGGTCTGCGCTGAGGTACGTATGTGCCCATAGATCCCCGGCAACGAGGTTCACCTCGAACGGCACCTGCCCCCGCATTGCCGCGCGACGTCCGTCGCCAGGCACGTATGTCAGCTGACGCCCGTCGTACGGCAGTGCGTACTGCGAACCATCTGCCGAAACCGCGACGCCGCCGCGCCCATTTTCCAGCCAGGCCTTCCATGCACCGACGCCGACCTCCAGCGCCTTACCACCGAGTCCAAGCAATGCTGCGATGGTTATCGGATCCACGATGATCGCTCCTCCCAACTACGGACATTCGAGGCGACCAGACCGTCTGTATGCAAAGCCGACGCGATGCCCATGGACTGGCTCCCGGCTGCGGATCCGTTCTCCGCTAGTCATGGTTCCACTCCCGTTCGCGTTGAGAAAGCCCTCGGCTCGAGTACACCCCTCACAAGGAAGATGCATCTGGGCGAATCTTGATACCGCCTACGCAGTCCGTCATCTCGCTTGGTTGACTGGGGATGACCTGACTCCTAAGCCGAGGCGTCGTCCAGGAATCCGATGACCACGTCACGAACCAGGTCGGTTCGCGCCAGCCCGAAGAAATGGGTCGTGCCCGGAAAGACCGCGAGCTGGGATGCCGGGACACCGACGAAATCGCCATTCACGTCGCCGCCGCGGAGGCGCAGAAACTCAACCGCATGCTCGAGAGAGACCATGTCGGCGTCGCCCACGGTGATGAGCGTCGGCGCCGCGATCGCGCGGATCTCGGCATCCGTGCGATCAGGGAACCCGCCTTCGTAGGTCGCACCGAGCTTGTCGAGAAGCACTTGGAGATGTTGCAGGTCGGGGTGCGGCGACTTCGCGAGATAAGCGGCTTCCATCGGCGTGCCGGCGATCATGTCGACGTTCATCGCGCCGACCGCCTCCGCGTTCTCGGACCCGCGCATCCCCGATGCGGCGAACGACGTCGACGAGACGATGACCCGCCTGACCCGTTCCGGGTGGTCAATGGCGAGGTCGAGTGCGACGGCGCCGCCGACGCTGAAACCGAAGATGTCAGCGCTCCCGATGCCGAGGTGGTCGAGCACCTCCAGCACATCATCGGCGAACGCCGCAGCAGAGAACGGTCGGTCGATGTCGTTCGTACGACCGTGCCCCTGGAAGTCCACCGCGACAACTCTCCGTCCCGCGGCGAGGTCCGGGATGAGCGCGCCGAACTGCTGCTCGATGTCGAACAAACCGCCGTGCAGCAGCACCAGCGGTGTGCGGTCGGCGGCATCGCCATAGACCTCGTAGTACATGCGAAGCTGACCGAGCTCGACATAGCCGGTCTCGGTCGGGGGAGCGGAGGATGTGAGATCCGTCATGCAAGCACCGTCGCAGAGACCCGCCGGCACATCAACCTCCTGCTCGCCCCTCACCGACCGCGACCACGATCCGGGTCGGCGCCGCTCGCGCGATTTCGTCCGGCGTCAGCCCGCTTCGGGCCTCGGGATGCGGATGCCGGCTTCGCGGAGCCGGGCCTCGACGCGCGCGACGAGCCGCTCCGCGGCGGTTCCCTCGTCGGAGCCGAAGTCGCGCACCATTCGGTAGCGCGCGGCGGTGTCGGTCCGCGCTTGCATCCCGGTGATGATGCGCAGGTGCTCGGGATGGGCGAGATAGTGGTCCGCCATGGCGGCGGCCAGTTCGGGGATGCGGGGGTCATCCGCACCCCAGTTCGCGGAGTCCGCGCTGAGTCTGCTCAGGGCGATGAACTCAGGGTCCTGCAGGGCGTGCTCGACGGCGGCGAGGTGATCATCGAAGCGGTCGGGCACGAGCGCCTTCGCGAGGATCAGACCTTCACGGGAGGACTCGATCTCCTGCGGGCTGAAGTCGAGGTCCGGCATCCGCTCGAGCAGTGCCACTGCGCGCTCGGGAAGGAGCGCGCGGTCGCCATCGGTCAACTGGCGCAGGGTGTCCCGGCGCGCGATGAGTTCCTCGATCTGGTGCGCGAGCTTTCTCTCAACGTCGCCTATCTTCGCGGCGAACTCCTCGCCATCGGCGGCGAGCAGCGGAGCGATCTCGGCCAAGGGCACGCCGGCTCCCGCCAGCGTGCGCACATGCACCAGACGCAGCAGGTCGTCCGCGCTGTAGCGCCGGTACCCCGAGACGTCGCGCTCCGGCTCGGCGATGAGGCCGAGCTTGTGGTAGTGCCGCACTGTCTTCACAGTGACGCCGACGAACGCGGCCGCCTGGCCGATCGTGACTCCGCTGCTCATCCGGCCAGCCTCCTGTGTACGACCTTCCGGCGGCGTGATCCACGCCGCCGGAACAGTCGAACGCGTCATCTGTCTATGCGGCCGGCGTCGCGACCTGGCCGGTACGGAAGACGGCATCCACCAGCCGCTGGGAACCCTGCTGGAACGGGATAGCCAGCGACATCGCCGCGTCGTCGACGTAGTTCAGGGTCGCGGTCATCGTCCGGCGACCGTCGGGAGTCGCGTACATCAGCGCCGCAAACCCGGCCGCACCGCCGTTGTGAGTGATCACCCTTCCGTGCGCGCCGAGGTCCTGGACGAACACACCCAGGCCGTAGCCCATGCCAGGAATCGGCGTCTCGCGTGTCGCACACATCTCGGCGTGGAGTTCAGCGGGAAGCAGCGTCCCGCTCGCGATCGACGAGATGAACGTCTGCAGGTCCTGCGACGTGGAGATCATGTCGCCGCCGCTGGAGATCCAGGACGGGTTGTGCTCGGTGACGTCGGTCGTGTGCGCCTCGCCGTCCTCCTCGTATCGGTAGTACGCGTGGGCGTGGGGCTCGGCGATGTCGGTCTCGGCGCTCGGCTGCGCTGTGCCCGAGAGCCCCAGCGGCTGGAAGATCAGGCGGTCCGTCTCTTCGGCCACTGAGCGTCCGGTGACGCGTTCGACGATCAGTCGCACGATCACGTAGTTGGTGTTGGAGTAGCTCCAATCCGTGCCCGGCTCGAAGCGAGCGGGCTTCGCCAGCGCAAGACGGACGAGGTCCTCCGGGGCATACGTGACGAAACGGTTGTCGACCCATTCCCTGCCGGCGGGGGTCGCCGGGATGCCGGAGACCACGGTGCCGTCGGGGTAGTACTCACCGGTGAAGTTGAAGACGCCGCTGGTGTGCTGCAGCAGCATTCGGACCGTGATGCGGGGGTCCAGGTCGAACTCGGGAAGGTACTCGGACGCCGGCGTGTCGAGTGCGATCCGGCCCTCGGCGACGAGCCGCAGCGTGAGGGCGGCGGTGAACGTCTTGGTGTTGCTGCCGATGCGGACATGCCCGTCGATCGGCGGCTTCGCGTCGCCGTCGATCTCGCTGCGGCCGGCCGCACCGGTCCACTCGCCGTGCTCGTCGCGGACCCGCAGGGTAATGCCGGTGATGCCCGAGTCGACGATGTCGTCGAGGATCGCTTGAAGCTCGGGGCGGTCCTGAGCCGCGGCGGTGGCGTGCTGCTGGGTGGGGAGGGTCATGTCTGTGCTCCTTCGAATCCTTCGTTCCGCGAGCCCGTTCCGGCGTCGCAGTCGCGAGTGTGAACCCTGACCCAAGGTCAAGGTCAAGGTCAAGACGAAAGCTCGAAGAACCTCGCATCGGCGGAGCCCAAGCCCGCTCATCATCGAGCGGGCCCGTGTCATGGAGGACGATGCGGCGGTGTGGCGCGTCAGGACCGCGCCACCGAAGCCGACGTCACCGGTCGATGGAGACCATGTTGGCTTCGTCGTGTCGTTCGCCCGCCGCTGGTTCGAGCGCGGTCAGGCGGTCGGCCTGGTCTGCGGTGAGCTCGACCGCGTCGGCGGCGGTGTTCTCCTCCACTCGCGCCACTCGGCGGGTGCCCGGGATCGGGGCGATGTCGTCGCCGCGGGTGAGGATCCACGCCAGCGCCGTCTGCGCGGGGGTTGCGCCGATCTCGGCACCGATCGCACGGACCTCATCCACGAGGCGGAGGTTGCGGGTGAAGTTCTCGCCCACGAACCGCGGGTTGGTCTTGCGCCAGTCATCTTCGGGGATGTCGGCCGCGGAACGGATCTGCCCGGTGAGGAGGCCGTGACCGAGGGGTGAGTAGGGGACGAAGCCGATGCCGAGCTCGCGGAGCACGGGCAGGATCTCCGCTTCGACGTCGCGTGTCCACAACGAGTACTCGGTCTGCAGGGCCGAAACCGGCTGCACGGCGTGCGCCCGGCGAATGGTCTGTACGGATGCTTCGGAGAGACCGAAGTGGAGCACTTTGCCTTCGGCGATCAGGTCGGCGACCGCGCCCGCGGTCTCCTCGATCGGCGTGTTCGGATCGACGCGGTGCTGGTAGTACAGGTCGATGTGGTCGGTACCGAGACGGCGCAGGCTGCCCTCTACGGCGGCTTTCACGTTCGCAGATGCGCTGTCGATAACGCCCGGCCCGCCGCCGGAGTGGGAGACGAGTCCGAACTTGGTAGCGATCTTCACCCGATCGCGGCGGCCGCGGATGGCTTGACCGACGATCTCCTCGCTGAGGTAGGGGCCGTAGATCTCGGCGGTATCGATGTGGGTGACACCGAGGTCGAGGGCACGGTGGATGGTGCGGATGGACTCGTCGTTGTCGAGACCGCCTCCGGTCGTATACGTACCGGCCATGGTCATGGCACCCAGGCCGATGCGGGAGACCTCGAGGCTCCCGAGGTGTGCGTTCTTCAAAGGTGTTCTCCGCTCCAGTTTCACCGCTCGTTCCGCGGCTGATGGTTCGAGTCAACGCCTCTTCGCCGCGATGAGCGTGGCCCTACCTATAGGTGCCCCGACAGGGACCCCCGACGCGCCTCCACGTCGGCGTAGTTTCGATGGCATGGACACCTCGGACGCGATCAGCGAGTTCCTCACCACGCGGCGCGCGAAGCTCACGCCGTCGCAGGTGGGGCTCCCGGACTTCGGCGGTCGCCGCCGGGTCCCGGGGCTGCGCCGGGAGGAAGTTGCGCTAGTGGCGGGGATGAGCGCGGAGTACTACAAACGCCTCGAACGGGGCAACGCGACAGGCGTCTCCGAGGCAGTCATCGACGGTGTCAGCCGCGCCCTGCAACTGGATGAAGCTGAACACGCCCATCTGTACGACCTGGTCCGCACCGCCAATGCCGGCGCTCACCCGCAGCAACGAGCACGGACCCCACGCAGGACGCAGCTCACTTCGGGCATGAGACAGACCATCGACGCGATGTCGACGGTGCCGGTCTACATACAGAACGGCCGTCTTGACGCGGTCGCCACCAACCGTCTCGGGGCAGCTCTCTTCTCCGAGATGCTCGACGGCGCCCGGCCGCCAGCGAATGCCGCCCGATTCATCTTCCTCGAGCCGCGAGCCCAGACCTTCTACCGGGAATGGGAAGCGCAGACCCGCCAGATCGTGGCCGTCCTTCGCGCCGAAGCCGGCCGCTCGCCGTACGACCGTCAGCTGACCGACCTTGTCGGCGAGCTCTCCACCCGCAGCGATCTGTTCCGAAAGCTCTGGGGAGCCCACGACGTCCGCGAACACCGGGCCGGCCTCAAACTCGTCCACCATCCCGTGGTCGGCGACCTCGACCTCACCTTTCAGGCGATGGATCTCGCGTCCGACCGCGGACTCCAGATGATCGTCTTCTCCGCCGAACCCGGATCTGCCACCCAGGAACGCCTCCAACTACTCGCCAACGTGGCCGAAACGGCCGTACCAAAGGCGCCGGTTTAGGTATCGGTGAATGACGCGGCGGCAGGACTTTCGACCCTGTCCGGCTTCATCGCTCGGTGCACGGTGGAGGGTGTTCCCGCATCTCGTCACCCTCGCCCAAGGATCATCATGAACGCTTCTGCTCCCACGATCCCCGTCCCGGCGGTCATCGGGCCCGCCGACCTCCAACTGCCTCCCACGGAGCCGATCGACATCACGGAGCTCATCCGCACCCAGTCGGCCACCTGACGATCGGGTGCGTCGCGCTACACGATCGCCAGACACGGTGAAGCCTGGATGCCACGCTTAAGCCAGCGCGGCATTCGGCTGACCCGGACGCCGATTGGCGCCATGCTATCCGGCGGTCGGCCGACCTACCAGACGGTGCCGCCGCCGATCGAGATGCCGCCCCACGTGAGTGCGATGAAGATCGCGGCGAACACGACGGGTGCGATGCCCTTGCCGTTGCGCGCGAGTCCCTTGAGGAGTGCGATCACGGCGAGGACTGCGGCGACGATCGAAAGGCCACCGCCAAGTATCAGGCCGATGAACAGGGGGATGGGCATGAGCACGAGGCCGGCCAGCGCGAACCAGAAAGCGGCCCAGGCGGTCGGGTTGGAACGGCGTTCGACGGGGGAAGACATGCGTCCATTATCCGGGTTCGTGCCCGCAGCCCCGATACGGTGAGGGGCATGGTCGACCGGACGGCTCAGCTTGACGAATCGGGATGGCGCACTGTCGCTCGCGACTTCGTCCCTGCGTCCCACCGCGACCTGCCGATGCTGCGTGTCTATCTCCCGTTCATCGACAGAGACGGGACCGCAGTCCGCTGGTCTCGGTTCGTCGACGTCGAGGAGCACTCGGCATCCCTGAACTGGTTCGAAGCGACCCGTCGGATCGCGGAGGAACGTCCGGCTGTCCGCGACCTCGTCTCATGCATGGGCGAACTGGACGGATCGACCGCGGAAGCGCTGCGCGACGCCATCGGCGATCTGTCGCTTCGATGTCTTCGCTGGGTCGGCTACGGCGAGGTGCCGGTGACCGATTCACCGATCCGCGTGTTCGGGGAGGAGTACTTCGAAGCCGATCTCGTTCCGGCTGACGTGGAATCGGGACGTCGCATTCCCGAGTTCGCGTGGGATGCGGACAAGCGGTTGGCGTGGGGCAGCCGGCTCTACCCGGATTCACTCATCGTGGCGGCGGAACCGTCGATCTTTCGACGACTCCGCGACGACCCCCGCTTGGACTCCGTGTCGGTCAGGGTGGACCGAGACGTCCTCCCCGGCAGTTCCGGAGACTGACGCGTGGTACACAGCCCTCGCCCGGTCCCGAGCCGTGGCGACCGTCACGCCTGGCGAGGCGGTTCCGGTATCAGAGCTGTGGCGAAGGTCACGGTGCGGCGTTCGGGACCCGTGGCGGCCAGGTAGGGTGCGAGCAGCTCGCCGAGACGTGCCTGGATCTCGCTGAGGTCGGCGGTCGTGACGTGCAGCTGCACCTCTCCGAAGCCGAGGAAGTCGCGGAAGTCGCCATCGGCATCCGCAGCGCTCGCGCGATCGAACGTCTCGCCGAGGTGGGCGATGAATGTCAGGAAAGACTGGCGCAACTCCTGTTCGCCCATCTCCCTGAGCTCTGCACGGTCGACGTGCGCCATCCTTCCACCGAGGGTGAACGTCCGCTCGACCGCGCCACGCACCCGCCGCTCCTCCACGATCGAGAGGATGTCGGCCTCGACGAGTGCGGCGACGTGACGGTACAGCGTCGCCTGCGGGATATCCGGCATGGCGGCTCGAAGATCCGCGGTCGTGACCTGGCGGGTGCCGAGTTGCTGGATGATCCGGAGGCGCACGGGATGCATGACGACATCGGCGATGGGCGAGCTCTTCGACACGGCACACCAACCATTCTCACGGTGATAACATTCTCAAGACCTGATCCAGCGTACGTCGGTGAGAGGAACACCCTGATGACCGCCATTCGACTGACACCTCGACCCTTCATGTCGACTTCCCCGGCCGGGAGCGCATCATGACCGGCCGCGGCACGGACGTCCAGGTCTCTGGACTCGCCAAGCGCTTCGCCGGCGTCGACGCGGTGAGGGACGTCACCTTCAGCGCGCGTCCCGGCCGGGTCACCGGATTCCTCGGTCCGAACGGAGCGGGCAAGTCCACGACGCTCCGGATGCTTCTGGGCCTCACGCGTCCCGATGCGGGAACGGCCCTCATCGGCGGTGCCTGGTACCGCGAACTCGACGAGCCGTCCGGCACGGTGGGGGCCGTGCTCGACATCGCCGCCGCCCACCCCGCGATGACGGCGCGCGGACACCTCCGCACGTATTGCGCGCTGGGCGGACATGGGCCGGCGAATGCGGAGCGGGTGGCCGAGCTCACCGGCGTCTCTGCATATCTCGACCGCCGTGTGGGCACTTTCTCGACCGGCATGCGACAGCGGCTGTCCCTCGCCACGGCACTCCTCGGAGATCCGGACGTACTCGTGCTCGACGAGCCGTCGAACGGGCTGGACCCGGCGGGGATCGTCTGGCTGCGCACCTTCCTGCGCGAATTCGCCGCTAGCGGTCGTACGGTCCTGCTCTCGAGCCACGTCCTCACGGAACTCCAGCACGGCGTCGACGACCTCGTGCTGATCGATCGCGGACACGTGGCGTGGGAGGGTTCGCTCGCCGAGTTCACCGTGCACGGCACGAGCCTCGAAGAGGCATTTCTGCGGCTCACATCTGAGACCGCGTCTCACGCCACACGCGCAGCATCCGGAGCAACACGCACCGAAGGAGTCCGCGCATGAATCGACTGATCCGAGGCGAGTTCACGAAACTCTTCGCTACCCGGCTCCCGATGTGGTCGCTCATCATCGCCGCCGGCAGCGGTGGCGCTCTGACCGGCTTGCTGGCTCTCGTCGGCCCAGAGAATGCCACCCCGCCGCTGCCCGGACTCGACACCGGCGAAGGCGTCGGCATCGTCGTGGGCATGAGCGGCCTGCTGCTCTTCGTACCCGCGCTCATCGGCACGATCGCCGTCACGAGCGAGTACCGGCATCACACCATCGGAACCACCTTCCTCGCCGCCCCTCGCCGCGGGCGACTGCTCGCCGCGAAGCTCGTCGTGTTCGCCGCGCTCGGCATCGCCTACGGGGTCGTCGCGTCGCTGTTCGCCGGGGCAGCTGTGTTGGGCGGCGCGGCACTGCAGGGCATCGAGCTCGGGGTCCCGATGGTCGGACTCGTCACGCTGCTCGCACGTCTCTCGCTGGCGGCCGCCGTCTACATGATCCTCGGCGTCGCCATCGGCGCGCTCGCACGCCATCAGCTGCTCGCCGTCGGCATCGTGCTCGGGTACTTCTACTTCCTCGAGCACGTGCTCATGATCATCCCCGGCGTGAACGCGATCCACTCCTATCTCCCCGGAGGCGCGACGGCGGCTCTCACCGACTTCACCTTCCTCAGCGATGCCATAGCCGAGCAGCTCCCGACGACGGCGACCGTGCCGACGTCGCCGACGATCGGTGCGCTCGTCCTGCTCGCCTATGCGGCGGCGGCGGCATGCGTCGCGGTGGCCGTTCCGCTGCGCCGCGACCTGCGCTGAAGAGGCCCACCGGCCGTCGCATCTCCGCGATGGCCCGGCCACGGCGGACGCGCTACTTTAGGGGCAGCCAAGCAGAGGAGCGGGTCGTGGGCAAAGTCGTCCTGTACAGCTCGGTCTCGGTGGACGGATTCATCGCAGACGAGAATGATCAGCCCGGACCACTGTTCGACTGGTTGCTCAGCGGGGACGTGCCGTTGGACGAGGGCGGCGTGTTGAAGGTTTCGCAGGCGTCCTACGACTACGTCCGGCCGTATTGGGACCAGATCGGGGTGACGATCGTCGGCCGCCACGTGTTCGACGTGACGGATGGCTGGGACGGGACGCCTCCCAGCGGCGTCGACCACGTGGTCGTCGTGACGCACCGGCCGCCGCCCGAGGGCTGGGATCCCGAGGCGCCGTTTCACTTCGTCGACGGGGTCGAGGCAGCCATGGCCAAGGCGCAGGAGCTCGCGGGTGAGCGCATCATCGAGGTCGCCGCAGGCGACGTCGGTGGGCAGGTGCTCGCTGCGGGTCTGATCGACGAGGTGCGCATGGACGTCGCACCCGTCGTGGTCGGGTCTGGCAAGCGCTACTTCGGGCCGGTTCACGCGGAGCACCTGCTGGAGGATCCCGAGGTGGTGATTCAGGGCAACCGGGTGCTTCACCTGCAATACCGGGTGCGCCGCTCGCCGATCTGAGCGGGGCTCGATAGAGTCCGGTGCCGACGTCGCGCTAGCCTTGCGACCCCCTCGGATCCGCGGTCCTCTCGTAGACGTACACGCTGACGTGGTCTTTCCCCAGGACGAATCGCATGACGCTGTCGGTCCCCTGCTGCGGCAGTTCCGCAATGGTGTCGAAGCCTTCGGGGGAACACCCTTCGGCGCTGTATCCCTCGCGGATTCCCTGAACGGGGACGGCCACGAATAGGCATGCCATGCCGTAACGAGACTCACCGCCCCAGATGTTGAGACCGTCGAAGTTCTGGTAGCGCCGCAGCTCATCGGGGCTGATACCCAGCGACTCGAGAACGCCGTGCCGATCGTTCGGCCGATCGGCGTCTTCGCCGACCGACCTCAGTGCGAGGATCTCGTGCGGTGAGGGCAGGTAGAGGCCCTGAGGAAAGCTGTCCGGTACGGGCGGCATCTGCACCGTGGACGACTCGGCCGGGGGAGTCAACACCGGAGCAAGGAGCCGCGACGTCCCGGCGACGTAGCCTGCGATCAGGGCGAGGGCAGCGATCGCGGCGCCGAGAATCACCAACCTGCGGGGGCGACGCCACCACGGTGCCGCCGGGGTTCCGTTGCTGACCGGCCTCCTCCTGGGGTCCTGCTCGGTGACCGACCCTCGGCCTGGCAGACTCTCGGCGAACGCCTCGTCCGAAGGTTGCAGGATCGATGTCGAATCCGCGCCCGGCCCATCGACAGGTGCAGCGACGGCCACCGGTTTCCCGACCTGAGCAGGAACCTCTGCGGCGGCATCCACGTTCGTCAGCTGTCGGCGTCGGGCGGCCTCCAACTCCGCGAGACGCCCCTCGGCCTCCGCGTCCCCGGCGATGTCGGCGTCCGGTCCGTAGGCGCGTCGTCGCAGACGCTCCAACTCGTCCATCTCCACGAACTCGCCCGACCCCAGCGGGGCATCCATACGCTCATTGTCCGCCCGGGCCCCACACGGGGAAAGGGGCGTCGCGAACGAGCCTGACATCGGTGCCGACGTTCACATGATGATCGGCGGGTGACGTCGGAGAGCGGCATCGGAATCGCGCCCTGGCCGGTGGCGTAGACAGGCGCACTGTCCGGTTCTACGATGACCGCGAAGCGCGAGCCCCCATGGCTCGCCGAATGGGGTCGACCATGAACGAGGAAGGGCAAGAAGCCGAGGTTGCCGGGTCCGCCGGCAGCTCCACGCCGGACTTCTCCCGCGGATTGCACAATCGAGCGGACCTGCAAGGCATCGCATCGGATCTCCAGCGGCTCGCAGGCGCGATCGCAGACGATGAAGGTCGCGCCCAACGGCTCATCGACGCCGTACACAAAGAGGCCGGCGCGAGCGTCGAGGAGATCTTCAAAGAGGCGGGTCTCGACACGCGGGTCTCGATCGCCAAGACCAAGGCGACACCCGCCGAGAAGGGGCCTGCCGAGATCGCTGCTGATTCCACCAGCACCACGACCGAGACGCACCACTACGAGGTGTCGATCGACCTCGGACCGATCCACCTGTCGGCGGGGTTCGACAAAGAGACGACCACATCGACCGTGACGCACTGAGAGACGCTGAGTCAGGGCGTCAGGCCAGGGCGCCGAGAAGACGCCTGTTTCGTCTGGCGATGAGCCGGCGGAGATACGGGACGAGGATCAGTCGCTCCGCCGACCGACCGAAGATGGGCGAGCCGACGGTGATGCGGTCGGTCATGCGGCATCCGGTCTCGGTGGATTCGAACCGGTGCTCGTGGACGAATGTCGTGAAGGGGCCGTGCACCTGCTGATCGACGAACCGCGCGGGTCGGTCCAGCTCCATGATCTTCGTGGCCAGGGTGAACCAGACTCCGAAGTGACGGGCTCGCCAGGTCACGCTCTCGCCGAGACCGATCCGTCCGGTCGTCACGCCGGCCACCGCACGCTCCTTCGAGTGCGACATCGAGGCCACGTGCGCGTCGATGTCGAGAGAGAGGTCGAAGAGCGCCTCGACTGAGTGCGACGATTCGGTGACAAGGGTGAATGTCGAAGGCACGGATCCATCCTCACGCCTGGCGAGACGGACGCCGCGCGCGCGGGGTGCTGGGGGCGCTTCCGGGTCGAGCCAATTTCCGTCACGATGGTTGAGTCTTCGAGCGGAGGAACATGCGATCCACCAACCCGATCCCCGGAAACCCGTGGCCGCACGACATGGTGATCGCGGTCGAAGACAGGTCGGCACCGTTGCTCGAGTTGCTGTGGATCAGAGAGGCCTATGCACTTCACCCGCGCGGTGACGACCTGCCTCCGCTGCTCAGTGACACACCTCGCCGCGATCCACTCGACCAGCCGCCGGCGGCGCCCACGTTGCAGGAGTGGGAGAACGCCTGGCCATTGCTGTGGGTCGCGGCACTGCAGCACGCGGGCAGAGAATCCGACCCGGCGCTGCACGAGCGGCTCAGGCGGACGGCGAGCGGTTCTCGCGAACGACTCGACGCGCTTCAGGAAATCGTCGGTCCGACATGGCGCGATCAGTTCGGACCCGACGCGCTCGACCACCCTTCCCATCGGGACTGGGACCAAGCCAACTTCGAGGCGAAGATCGCCTCCCGACGCGCTTCCCTCGAAGACAGTCCGTTGCGACGTGACGTCGATGCGGTCGTGCGGGCCTGGCGAGCAGGGATGACCAAGATCGTCACGATCCCCTGCCGCGGCGAGCACACGAGGCGAGTCGGCCACAATGCGCTGATGATCACCGAGGCCACGATGGCCTCGAGGGACGCCTTTCGTCACGCACTCGAGACCTTCGGATAGCCCCGCGCGCGGCCGACGCCTTGTTCGTGTCGCCGTGGAGGCTATTCCGATGGGAGCCCGGCCACGGTGGCCTGCGGGCTTCCGCTGCGTGGTGGCTCGACGTCCGGCTCGACGCGGGCCGCACCCGACGCGCGGTTGAGCATGCGCCGGATGACGGCATCCATCACCGTCCCGATGACCGCGGCTACCACGATCGCGAGCACGATGGCCAGCAGCGGCTGGTCGTGCAGCCACTGCCCGGCCACAATGCCGAAGATCGCCGAATACGCGGCCCAGGTGACTCCGGCTGCGATCGACAGCGGCAGGAACCGGCGAAGCGGGTAGCCCGTGGCACCGGCTGTCATGTTCACGGCGATACGGCCCACCGGGATGTAGCGCGCGGTGAAGATGAGGAGCGCTCCGCGGCGGTCCAGCCCGCGCCGCGCCCAATCGACCGCGCTGGTGGCGCGCGTCGTCCGCATCCACCGGAAGCGGTCCGTGCCCAGTACCCGGCCGAGCTGGTACGCGATGTTGTCCCCGATGATGGCGCCTGCGGCGGCGGTGCCGATGAGCAGCAGCAGGTTCGGCTGGCCCGTGACTACCGAGACGGTGGCGGCTCCGACCACGACGGTCTCGCTCGGAACCGGCGGAAAGAACCCGTCTATCACGCACACCGTGAGCACGACCAGATACACCCACGGCGATGCCGCGAGGTCGGTAACGAGGGTCGTCAGTGTCGCGAGGAGGTCCATGCCTGCGACGCTACGAGCGGGTCAGAGACCGGCACATCCGACCGAAGGAGGGGACGGCACCTTACTTTCGTCAGTCCTGCGGCACGCGCCTGTCTTCCTACGATGGGGGAATGCTCCGTGCCGGCCGTCTGCGGCGAGGGTCGTGGTCGACGCCGCTCGGCGTCGTCCTCCTGTTCCTCGCGACGTCGATCGCGCTTCCGTTGGCGCGGTGGGGCGACTCCGCGTTGGTGCTCAGCCTCATCCCGGCAGCGGTCGCGGGCTACCTGGCCGGGCGCCACATGGTCGGGCTCGTCCCGGCCGTGGTCACCTTCTCCGTCGTGCTGGCAGTCTCGCTCCCGGTCTCTTACGTGATGCCCGGCACCGCGCCGCTCGGCGATTGGATGGCGAGCGTCCTCATCGCACTGCTCACCGTCGTCGCTCCATGGTGGTTCGGCAGGTACCGGATGCTGCGAGAGGAGCAGCGGGAATCGGATGCCGCGATCCTCGCCGACCGCGCGCAGGCGGAAGAACGCGCGCGCATCGCCGATGACCTCCACGACACGATCGGCCACGAGCTGGCCTTGATCGCGGTGCAGGCGGGTGCCCTCGAGCTCGGGCGGGGTCTCAGTTCCGAGCAGCGCGAGCAGTTCCGTGCGCTGCGCGAGGCCTCGGTGCGGGCGAGCGACCGTCTGCGGGACGTGGTGCGGATGACGAGGCCCGAAGAAGGCCCGAGCCGAATCGATCCCCGCGGCGGCGATGGCATCGATGCGCTCGTGTCGGGGGCACGCGATGCCGGCATGAGGGTGGAAGCGCGCATCGATCATGGGGTCGTCTCGGCCGCGGATCCACTCATCGCCGAGTTGGCCGCGCGGACCGTCCGCGAAGGGCTCACGAATGCCGCGCGACACGCTGTCGGCGCGGGGGTCGTGATCGACGTGGCGCGGGATGAGGCCGGCGGCATGACGGTGTCGATCGTCTCGAAGGGGTCGACCGAGGCCGCGACGCAGGGCAGTGGTCACGGCATCCCGAGCCTCCGCCGTCGCGCCGAGCTGCTCGGCGGCTCCCTCGACGCGGATTCGCGGCAGGACGGCGGCTTCGAGCTGAGGCTGCTCGCGCCGATGCGCCCCGAGACTGTCGCGCAGCGTCCGCTGAATGCTCCCGACCCAGCGCTGCGTTCCAATGCGCGCACGGCGCGCCGGCGTGTCTGGCAGGCGACGATCGTCCCGGCGGTGATCCTCGGGCTCGCCCTCGTCGGCTTCGTGGTCGTTCAGGCGATCACGTTCGGGCACACCGCGATCACGTCCGAGGTGTACGAGAGCATCGAACTGCGCACGACGCGGGCTGAGCTCGCCCCGCTGCTGCCTGCGGGCATCCCGGGCCCTGTGCCGATCGTTGCCGAGCCCCCGATGCCCGACGGAGCCGAGTGCGAGTACTTCGCCGCGCGGGACGGCTGGCTGCATTTCACCGACGCGACGTACCGCCTGTGCTTCGATCAGCGTGTGCTCGTCGAGAAGACACTGCTGGAGGCGTCATGATCCGCGTGCTCATCGCCGACGACGAGGCCATGATGCGGGCGGGCGTGCGCGCGATACTCGAGTCCGACCCCGAGATCGACGTCGTGTTCGAGGCCGCGAACGGCCGCGAGGCGATCGACGGCAGCCAGCGTCACCGTCCCGATGTGGCCGTGCTCGACATCCGGATGCCGGTCCTCGACGGCCTGAGCGCGGCCACCGAGATCGCGACGACCGTGCCGGGCACCCGCATCGTGATGCTGACGACCTTCGGCGAGGACGACTACATCGAGCGCGCGCTCGGCGGTGGCGCACTGGGGTTCCTGCTGAAGGCAGCGGATCCGCGCGAGCTGATCGCGGGGGTCCGCGCGGTCTCGGAGGGCGGCGCCTACCTCTCTCCCGACATCGCGCGCCGCGTGATCGCGCCGTACCGCGAGGGCGACCGTGTGCGCAGCGCCGAGGCTCGCGAGTCGGCCGCGGCCCTGACCGATCGTGAGCGGGAGGTGCTGGCGTTGCTCGGGGCCGGCGCCTCGAACGCCGAGATCGGAACGCAGCTGCACCTCGTGGAGGGCACGGTGAAGGGCTACGTCAGCTCCATCCTCGTGAAGCTCGGCGTGCGCAATCGGGTCGAGGCCGCGGTCCTGGCATATCGGGCCGGGATCGTCGCGGCGGACTGATGGCGGTCGCTATTGGCGGGCCATTGCGATCCGCACCCGCTCGTCCGGGTCGATCAGGTGATCGTGGTCGTCGGCGCCGAGGTCGATCTGCACCCAGTTGATGCGGCCGCGGAACCGGCTGGTCTGTGGCGTGTAATCGTCGCTCACGGGTGTGCCCGACTCGTAGCCGATGTCGGTCGTCTCGTCGGCCGAGAAGACCATGGGCTGGGTCATCTCGACGCGGCCGGTGCCGACCGGGGCGCCGTCGTAGTAGATGGTGACGTCACCGCCCTTCGCGAGGCCGCCGCCGTCGTAGGCGAACTCCGCCCGCACCTGGTGGGTACCGGCGGCGACGGGACTTCCGGCCGAGATGGTGAAGCGGTGGATGCCGAGCGTGTTGTACATGAAACGGGCGGCACCGTCGAGAAGGTAGAGGCTCCATCCTCCGAACCGTCCTCCCTGCGCGATGATGACACCCTGTCCGCCGTGTTCGGGAATGTCGACCTCCGCGGTGACGGAGAAGGAGCGGTTCTTGATGCTCACGACGCTGTTCTCCGAGAGCCGGCCCATCCCGGGGAAGAAGAGCTGCGAGTCGCCGCGTATGAGTGTCGGTCGTCCGGCCATCCCGGGGTCGAGGCGCTCGGCGGTGCGGTCGTCGAGCGGCAGCACATTGTACTTGACCGCCTCGATCAGCCAGAGTCTCTGCAGTTCGTGCAGTTTCTCGGGGTGCTCCCTCGCCAGATCGCGCGCCTGGCTGTAGTCCGTCGCTCCGTCGTAGAGCTCCCACACGTCGTCGTCGAAGGCCGGCAGTGCGCCGCCCACCATGACCCAGGGCGTCCGGTGCTTGGTGACGGCGCTCCAGCCCTGGTGGTAGATGCCGCGGTTGCCGAACATCTCGAAGTACTGCAGGTCGTGCGACTCGGGGGCGTCGGCGTCCTCGAACGCGTACAGCATGCTGCGGCCCTCCATGGGCGACTGCTGCACGCCGTTGACCTGTGTCGGCTCGGGAAGCCCGGCCGCCTCGAGGATCGTCGGTGCGATGTCGATGACATGGGTGAACTGGGACCGCAGGCCACCCTTGTCGTGGATCGTCCGCGGCCAGTGCACGATCGTGCCGTTGCGGGTGCCTCCCCAATGCGAGGCGACCTGCTTGGTCCACTGGAACGGGGTGTCCATCGCCCACGCCCAGCCGACGGCGTAGTGGTTGTACGAGGTCGGCGAGCCGAACTCCGCCATCTTGGACCGCATGAACTCGGGCGTTTCGAGCGCAGCCATGCCGTTGAAGTTCGCCATCTCGTTGAAGGCGCCGTTGACCGTGCCCTCTGCCGAGGCGCCGTTGTCGCCGATGATGTAGTAGACGAGAGTGTCGTCGAGGATCCCGAGATCCTCGACCGCGTCGAGGACTCTTCCGACGTGATGGTCGGTGTGCTCGAGGAACCCCGCGTACACCTCCATCTCGCGCTCGAGCACGGCCTTCAGGTCCTCGGGCATGTCGTCCCACGCGGGGATCTCGTCGTGCCGCGCGGTCAGTTCGGCGTCGGCCGGGATGACGCCGAGCTCCTTCTGGCGTGCGAACGTCTTGTCGCGCTGCGCGTCCCACCCGTCCGCGAACTCACCCTTGTACCGGTCCGCCCATTCGGCCGGCACATGATGTGGTGCGTGGGTGGCTCCCGGCGCGAAGTAGACGAAGAACGGCTTGTCGGGAGCGAGCGCCTTCTGTGTGCGGATCCAGCCGATCGCCCGATCGGCGAGATCCTCGGTGAGGTGGTAGCCCTCCTCCGGCGTCGCGGGCGGTTCGACGGGCGTCGTCCCCTCGTAGAGCGCGGGCTCCCACTGGTTGTTCTCGCCGCCGATGAAGCCGTAGAAGGTCTCGAACCCGCCACCTCCGGACGGCCACGCGTCGAACGGGCCTATCGGCGAGGACTGCCATACGGGCACCTCGTGGCACTTCCCGAATTGGGCGGTCGAGTAGCCGTTGAGCTTCAGCGTCATCGCCAGCGGCGCCTTCGTATTGGGGCGCAGCGAACTGTTCCCCGGGGCCGAGGTCGCGGTCTCGGTGATGCTTCCCATACCCACGGAGTGATGGTTGCGGCCGGTCAGGAGCGCCTGCCGCGTCGGCGCGCACAGGGCCGTGGTGTGAAAGCGGTTGAACGTGAGGCCCCCGGCCGCGAGTCGCTCTGCGACTGGTGTGCGGCACGGGCCGCCGAACACGCTCGAGGCGCCGAAACCCACATCGTCCAGAAGGATGACCAGCACATTCGGCGCGCCCGCGGGTGGCAGCAGCGGCTCGATGGGCGGATACGCGGTTGCGGGGTCCTTCGCGTCGTAGGTGGTCAACCCCGGGCGCGGCCGGTCGGGAATCGGGAGCATCGTGCGGGCATGGCGATCGACAGTCATTGTCTTCCTCCTCGGTTCCCCAAGCGCACGCTACCGCACACCGCCGCGCGCACATCACCTCATCTGAGTGAACGGATGCCGGCGCGAGCGTTGCACAGAGCGACGGTCGACTTCCCGCCGGTCTCCCTCGCACCGAACGACAGCGCCCGCCTGCATCGCAGGCGGGCGCTGACGACGGACGAGATCAGGAGGTGACGGGCTCCGGGTCGACGGGCGTGGTGGTCACCTGGGTCCCCTCTGCGACGCCGCGACCGAAGGACCGGCCCTGCACGACCGCGCCGAGGTCCAGTCCGGTGGCCGCCTTGACGCTCTCGAAGGTCGCCGTGAGGCTCGCCGACTGCTCACGGGCCAGGTGCGTCGCCGCGCTGTCGCCGCCGATCATCGTGATGGTGCCGATCTTCTCGTAGCCCTTCGCGAACTCCGCCATGAGCTGCGGCAGCTGTCCGATGATCTCCTTCGCGAGGATCGCGTCCTGGTTCTCGCGCAGTGCAGCCGCCTCGGCGGCGACGGCCTCGGCGACCGCATTGCCGCGAAGACGGATCGCCTCCGCTTCGGCCTCCGCCTGCACGCGAACCGCGGCGGCCTCGGCTTCGGCCTTCATCCGGACGGCTGCAGCCTCGGCGGAGGCGGACGCCTCACGCGCCTCGGCCTGCGCCTTCACCGCGTACGCCTCGGCATCTGAGCGCTCCTGGGCGACCTTGCGGTCCGCTTCGGCGTTCTTCTCGCGCTTGTAGGCTTCCGCGTCGGCGGCGATCTGCTGCTGGTAGGCCTCGGCGTCCGCCAGCGTCTGCTGCTTGTACTTGTCGGCGTCGGCGACCTTCTTGACCTCGGCATCCAGTCGTGCCTGGGTGTTGTTGGCCTCTTGCAGGAGCACGCCCTGCTCGGCCTCGGCGCGGGCGAGGTTCTCGGACTGCTCGGCCTGCGCGTTCGCCCGGCCGACCTCCGACTTCGCGGCGGCGGTGTTCTTGTCGAGGGCGGTCTGCTCGATCAGGTTGGCCTCGTCGGCGGCGAGCTGGCGCTTCTTCACCTCGCGCGTGGCGTCGATCTCTGCGACATCCGCTTCGCGCTTGACGCGCTGCACCTCCTTGGCGCCGAGCGCGGAGATGTAGTTGTTCTTGTCGGTGATGCCCTGGATCGCGAACGAGTCGAGCACCAGCCCCTGCGCGAGCAGATCGCCGGAGATCCCCTGCGCGATCTCGTCGCTGAGCTTCTGCCGATCCTGCATGACCTGCTCGACGGTCAGCTTCGCCACGACGCCGCGCAGCGCGCCTTCGAGCTGCTCGGTCGTGAAGACGACGATCGCATCGTCCTGCGACGCGAATCGCTCCGCGGCGCGGCGGACCTGGTCGGGCGTCGAGCCGATCTTCACGAGGGCGACGCCGGTCAGGTCGATGGTGACACCGTTGATGGTCTGAGCGGTCGGCTCGAACTTGATCTGCCGCGACCGCAGCGAGACCTTGTCGGAGCGCTGCGTCAGCTTGTTGACGAACGCACCCCGACCGCTGATGACGGTCATCTTGTTCGCTTCGCCCTCGGTGCTGTCGCGGGCCTTCTTGCCGACGATGACGATGGCCTCGTCGGCCTTGGGCACCTGGTACCAGGCGCGGAACAGGATGAAGCCGATGAGGACGACGACGAGGATGACTCCGGCAGCCACTGCGATGCCGATGAGGCCGAACAGATCCATGTGGGGGTTCTCCAGGTTGAGCCCGCCGATTGCGGGCCATGCACCGAATCTATGCGCAACCAGGCATGTCCCTCGACCGCAGGGGCCGGAAGCGGGTCGCCAGCGCGCCGTTCAGCGTCCGTGCCGCCTCGAACCGCTACGCATCCGCCGGCGCGGTGACTTCGCGAGCCGTGTCGGCCGGCGGGCGCTGCGCCCTGCTCAGCAGCACGAACGGCACGGCGACCGCCGAGATCACACCGCTCCAGAGCAGCGATGCGCCGTATCCTCCGACATCCGCAGCTCGTCCCAGCACCGGCTGGAACACGACCCCGCCCGCAGAACCCATCAGCGAGTCGAAGGAGAGCACGGTGGCGCGCTGCTTCGAGGGGATCATGTCGTTGAGGTAGGCGCGGTGCACGGGGTCGTCGATCGCCGACGCGATGCCCCAGAGCGCCACCAGCACGAGAGCGACCCAGAAGTTGCGGATCAGCCCGAGCCCGATCAGCACCACGGCGCTCGAGATCGTGGCGAGGAGGATCGCCGAGGTGCGGCGGCGGAAGAGCCGGCGCGCCCAGGGTGCCAGCGCGCCGCCGACGATGGAGGCCCCTGACAGCAGAGCCGCCGCGAGCCCGGCGATCGAGTAGGCCTCCTCGTCGCCCCACAGCTCCAGCAGATACGGCTGCAGCGCATAGAACACGTAGATGCCCACACCCGCGGTGAAGGGGCTCGCGAGCATGAGCCAGCGCACCGGCGGATCGCCGAGGCCGTAATGGAAGGACGCCCGCAGCACCGTGCGCGTCGCCCGCAGCGGGCTCTGGCTGCGGTCAGGTGTGAAGCCCAGATCCCGCATCAGGAGGGCGGCGACGACGAACATCACCAGCAGGATTCCGCCTCTGACGAGGAAGGGCACGCCGAGGTTCGTGACCTGTGCGAGGACACCCCCCAGCACCGAGCCCGACAGCATCGCGATGCCGCCGACGATCTGCGCCCGGCCGAACACCGTCTCGAGGCTGCCCGGATAGCCGGTTGCCTTCAACGCGTCGACGAGCCACGCATCCACGGCGCCGGAGAAGAACGTGAAGCCGAGTCCGAGCAGCACGGACACGATCGCCCAGGCCCAGAACGGCGAATGCCAGACCCACAGCAGCCAGTACATGACGGTCGTCACCGCCAGCGTGATGGTGCCGAGCAGATACGACGCCCGGCGCCCGACGGTGTCGGCCACGACGCCCGTCGGGATCTCGAAGATCAGCATCCCGGCGGTGAAGAAGGCATTCGCCGAGAAGGCCTCGAGGTTCGTGAGCCCGGCGTCGAGGAGGAAGAGGGTGTTGATGCCCCAGATGAAGGACGCTGCGAGCGTGTTGCCGAGCATCAGCGTGTAGTACGTGCCCTGCACTCGGCGGGGAGTGGGCAGCGATGGCGCGGAACTGGTCCTGGAGATGGCGGCACCGCCTCTTTTCCACGGGGTCTTCGGCCGACACCGCGACAGTATCCCTCCCGGCCGAAGCCGTCCACGGGGTCGCCGCGGCGGGCGCTCGCGCCGCTATACGGAGGCGGGGCCGGCGAAGCCGGTCGCGCGGGTGTCGGCGCCCACGGTCTGGTTCATGTGCTTCGCGATCCGCAGCACGACGGCACGGTCGCCGATGCGGGCGCCGTGCAGGGCGTTCTCGAGGGCGAGCTCGAACCGGTTGACGTCGGCCAGCCGCCGCAGCCAGACGGCCAGGATGAGGTTGTAACGACTGGCCGCGGTGATCGCGAGCCGCACCTCGGGCACGGACGTGATGGCGGTGCGGGCGACCTCGAGCACCTGTGCCGGTGCCTCGACGAAGTACCAGGCATAGATGGGCCAGCCGGATGCCGCGCGCGCCATGTCGGTGCGAAAGCGCAGGCTTCCCCTCGCGCGAAGCGTCGCGAGCGCATCGGCCACACGCTGCGGCGCGAACCCGCTGCGCTCGGCGATCGTGGCGATCGGGACGCGGCCGTCCGCCCACACCTCGCGCTCGATCGCCTGCCGCAGGTCGTCGGGCACGCGCTGCGCCGCACGGGGCCGCGGCGGCCTCGGTGGGCGGACGCCCTGGGCCTCGGCCGGTTCCAGCGCGCGCAGCCGCCAGCTCGCGCCGTCGATGAGCGTCTCGTTGACGAGGTGCGTGCGCACCGATCGGACGCCGTCGAGCCTGCCCAGGCGGTGCAGTGAATAGTCGGACAGCCCGGCGATGTCGGGGGCGAAGACGATCGCCATGAGATCGCGTGACCCGGAGGTGACGTCGAGAACGTAGACCGCGGGGTCGCGCTGCAGCTCCTGGATGACGGCATCCATCTTCGCCCGCTCGCAGTCGATCTCCATGATCGACACCTGCCCGATCGTGGGATGCCCCGTGACCCACGCGATGCCCTCCTCGCGCAGCCGTGCCCACCGGCGCGCGAGCGTGCTGGCGTCGACGCCGATGACGGGGGACAGCTCGTTCCAGCTCGCACGCGGCTCGATCTGGAGGGCATGGACGAGTCTTCGATCGATCGGATCGAGGGTGATCTCCTGCACTGGCGGCCTTCCGAGAGGGCATCGGTAGCGCAATTCTGACGCATCGAACATCGATCTAGCGCAGATAGCCCGCGGATTCACGTGTTCGAAACATGCACAAGCGCACCATTGCCGCATCGATCGCACCGACGAAAGGACCATCGTGAGCCTCATCACGACCGACGCCGTCACCCTCACCGAGTTGAAGCGCCATGCCGCCGACAACGTCGAATCACGCCGTGACGAGCTCATCGGCCTGAGCCACGCGATCCACGAGAACCCCGAGCTGTCGTGGCAGGAGCACCACGCCGCAGCCCTCGTCGCCCGGGCGCTCCAGGACGCCGGCTTCGACGTCGAGGTCGGGGCGTACGGCGTCGCCACCGCCGTCGAGGCGGTGTACGGCACCGGCGACCTCACCGTCGCGATCTGCGCCGAGTACGATGCGCTTCCCGGCATCGGCCACGGCTGCGGGCACAACGTCATCGCCGCCTCGGGAGTGGGCGCGGCCCTCGCGCTGGCACCCCTCGCCGACGCGGCCGGCGTGCGGGTCAAGCTGCTCGGCACGCCTGCGGAGGAGCACGGCGGCGGCAAGGTGGCTATGCTTCTCGCCGGCGCCTGGGAAGACGTCGACTTCTCGCTCATGGTGCACGGCATGACCGGAGAGGACATCTCGGCGACGGCCTTCAGCGCGACGGCCGTCGACCGGTTCGAGGTCGTCTTCCACGGCAGGACCGCACACGCCGCCGGCATGCCGGAGCAGGGGCTCAACGCCGCGTCCGCCGCCGCGATCGCCCAGACCGCCGTCGCCTTCCTCCGCCAGCAGCTGCCCAAGGACACGAATCTCAACGCGTACGTCTCGCACGGCGGAGAGGCGACGAACATCATCCCCGACCGCGCCGTGGTGCAGGTCGAGCTGCGCGCGTACGACATCGACGTGTGGCGTGACATGAAGAAGCGCGTGCTCTCGTGCTTCGAAGGCGCGGCCATTGCGACGGGATGCCGCTGGGAGTGGTCTCCGACCGAGCATCCCTACGCGCCCGTGAAGCACGACGCATCGCTCGGCGCCCTGTGGGACCGCAACCTCGTGGCGCGCGGCCGCACGATCGGCGAGGCGAAGATGGGCGGCGGCTCCACCGACATGGGGAACGTGTCGCAGGTCGTGCCCTCGATCCACCCCACCATCGCCTTCCTCGGACAGACGGGCCCCGCCCACAACCCCGAGTTCACCGCTGCTGCGGCCACCCCCGCAGCCGACGAGGCCGTCATCGACGCCGCCACGATCCTCGCGTGGACGGTGCTCGACGTCGCCTTGGACGACGCCCTGCGCGCCGACCTGCTCCACCGCACCGCCGAGCGCCCCGTCGGGGCGACCCGGACCACGCTCGAGGCGTGACCGGCCCCGCTGACGCGGACCGTACCGCCTCCCCACCTGGAGAACCCGACATGACCGCTCCCACCCACGAAGGCAACGTCGCCTCGACAGGACCGCAGTCTCCCAGCCGCCTTCAGCAGACGGCATCCGTCATAGCCCTCGGATTCCGCAGCCCGCGGCTGTGGATCCTCATCGCACTCGTCGTCGCCATCTCGGCGGCTGCGCAGGCGATCGGGCCGATCGTCATCCCTATCGGCATCGCGTCGGTGACGCTGCTGCCGATGATCTGGGGCATCACCGCGGGCGCCGTCGTCTCGGGGCAGCGTCTCAAGCCGCTGCCGATCGACCTGCAGCAGGCGGCCACCGTGATCATGGGCGTCGCCGTGCTCTTCCTCTGCGCGCGCCTGTCGTTCACGATCGGCCCGAACATCCCGCTGCTCCTGCAGGCCGGCCCCGCGCTGCTGCTGCAGGAGGTCGGTCACCTGTTCGGCACCATCGCACTGGCGCTCCCGCTCGCGGTGCTGCTGCGCATGGGGCCGGCGACCGTCGGCGCCACGTTCTCGATCGACCGTGAGGGCTCGTTCGCGATGGTGAGCGAGCGCTACGGCTCCGACTCGCCGCAGTACCGCGGAGTCCTGTCGATGTACGTCTTCGGCACCATCTTCGGCGCCGTCATCGTGAGCCTCATCGCCTCGATCGCCGCTTCGCTCGGCATCTTCGACCCGCTCGCCCTCGCGATGGGTGCGGGCGTCGGCTCGGGATCGATGATGGCGGCCGCGGCATCCGTCATCGTGTCGGCCCACCCCGACATGCAGGACCAGGTGCTCGCGCTCGCCGCCACCTCGAACCTGATCACGGGGGTGCTCGGCATCTACATCGGGGTCTGGGTGTCGCTGCCCCTCGCCGACCGCTTCTACAAGCTCCTCACCCGCAACAAGGACGCGGCGCTGCCGGGCCGACGGTCGAAGGCCAAGGGCGCCATGCCGACGGCGGCGGTCAAGACCGTGGCCGAGACGGTGCTCGAGAAGCCGAACGTGCGCGTGCCGCTCTGGGTGTCGCTGCTCATCATCGGCTTCGCGGGCCTGGTCGTCGCCGCGATCGCGGCGAAGGGCTTCTCGTGGGACATGGTGATCGCGTACCTCGTCATGGGCGCACTGGTCGCGGGCGGAATCGGCCTCGCCAAGGTGACCCGCGGCAAGGTGCCGGCGATCATCGTCGTGATGACGGTGGGCGCGTTCCTCACGTCGCCGATCTCACCCGTCGCCGGGTGGTTCACGACGGTCTCGGACACCATCGACTTCCTCTCGCTCATCACCGTGATGCTGACGATCGCAGGCTTGAGCCTCGGCAAGGACCTGCCGATGCTCAAGAGCATCGGCTGGAAGATCATCCCCGTCGGGACGGTCGCCATCACGGCGTCGTTCATCCTCTCGGCGATCGTCGCCGAGTTCGCGCTGGGACTGTGGGGCTGATGACCGGCACCGCCGTCCAGGTCGAGCGCGGGGTGTACACCTCCGCGCTCGACCTCTTCTCGATCGGCATCGGCCCCTCGAGCTCGCACACCGTCGGCCCGATGCGTGCGGCCGCCGACTTCCGCGACCGTCTCGCCGACGGCGGGGTCCTGGCAGCCGTGGTCCGGTTCGGCTGCCGCCTCGACGGCTCGCTCGCCGCGACGGGAGTGGGACACGGAACTCCGGATGCCGTCATCGCCGGCCTCCGCGGACACCGCCCCGAGACCGTCGACCCGGCGGTCGTCCACGGCGCCTGGGCGCTTCTCGAGACGGGTCGTGTGCTCGACATCGGCGGCGTGCGGTTCGCACGCGGCGACATGACGTTCGCGCCGCGCGAGCGTCCGCACGGGCATCCGAACTCCCTCACGCTGCTCGCGGAGCTCGCCGGGGGCGGCGTCGTCGAGGAGACGTATCTGTCGGTCGGCGGCGGCTTCATCCGGCGTCTCGGCGAGCCCACCGTGGCGGAGTCGGCGGACCCCCGGCCGGTGACGTCGGCGGCCCCCGCCTTTCACAGCATGCGGGAGCTGCTCGACCTCTCGCGCGGACGCAGCATCGCGGATGTCGCCTGGGAGGCCGAGGTCGCCGTTCACGGCGCGGTCGCGGCCCGACGCGGGCTCGATGCGATCTGGATGGCGATGCGGGCGTGCATCGAGCGCGGCCTCCACTCCGACGGCGTGCTGCCGGGCGGCCTGCGCGTGCCGCGCCGGGCGGCCGCGGCGTGGCGCCGACTCGCCGAACGGGGTGAGTCGACGGATGCCGCGGAGGCGGTCTCGGTCTACGCACTCGCGGTCAACGAGGAGAACGCGGCGGGCGGACGAGTGGTGACCGCGCCGACGAACGGCGCCGCGGGCGTTCTCCCCGCCGTGCTCTACCAGTCGGTCGCCGCCACCGGCTTCGCCCCCGAGCTCATCCGCCGGTTCCTGCTGACGGCGACCGCGATCGGCTCGATCATCAAGGCCAACGCCTCGATCTCGGGCGCCGAGGCGGGCTGCCAGGCGGAGGTCGGCAGCGCCTGCGCAATGGCGGCCGCCGGGTTGACGGCCGTGCGCGGCGGCACGCCCGCGCAGATCGAGAACGCGGCGGAGATCGCGATCGAGCACCATCTCGGCCTCACGTGCGACCCGGTGTCAGGGCTCGTGCAGATCCCCTGCATCGAACGAAACGCGGTCGCCGCGTCGACGGCGATGACCGCGAGCCGCCTGGCGCTGCTCGGCGACGGCAGCCACATCGTCGACCTCGACACCGCGATCGAGACGATGCGGCAGACCGGCGCCGACATGTCGTCCCGCTACAAGGAGACCAGCGCGGCAGGGCTCGCCGTCAACGTCGTCGAGTGCTGACCCCGTCCCCGAGATTCGACCCGTTCCCGTTCACGGGCCGGCGGTGCAGGGGGCATCGGGGACCGCGCTGCGGGTCGCGGCTTCAGCCGTACCACTCGCCATAGCTCTGCGCCCGGCGGTGGTGAACCGTTCCCCCGTCGATCGGGGCCGTCTCATGGCCTGCCAGTTCGTGCACCCAGGGCGGGTGCTGGTCGATCGTCACCGAACCCGCGCCGGCCGTGAAGTACGCGGCGATGGGAGGACTCCCCACGAATGCGGCCGCGAAAGCACCGGCACCCTCGAGGCGCACGAAGGCGTCGCGCGAACGCAGGTCACGCATGAGCACGGCAAATGCTTCGGGATCGACGGATGCTGCTTCCTGCGGCGCGCCGGGCACCTGCGAGCCCAGCTGGCCGACGAGTTCTTGACGCTGCGAAGGTGAGAGCCGCGAGTACGCGGCTGCGTACGCCTTGTCGGCGACGCTCGCCGGAACGTTCCCCAGAACGTAGGCGTAGCGGGCGATCTGCTCGTCTTCACTGATCGCGTGGTGTGCGTGCCGCCTCTTCACGACCCCTCCTGCCCGATAGGCGTCAGACTACGCCCGCCCACGCACACCGTCGATGGGCTCACTGATCAGGTCCGCACCTACCTTTCCAGCACCGCGAGCTGCTGCGTCGCGCGCGTCATCGCGACGTAGCGGTCCACCGCGCCCTCGATCCCCTCGCCGAACCTCGACGGCTCGACGAGCACGACGAAGTCGAACTCCAGGCCCTTCGCGAGCTCCGGCGTCAGCGAGCGCACGCGGTCCTGGGCGACGAACGACGGGTCTCCGATGACACAGGCGGTGCCCTCGGGATGCGCCGTGAGCCAGGCGCTCAGGATGCCGTCGCGCTCCGCCGCACCGGCGCGGAGCACGGGGACTCCGCTGGAGCGGATCGACGTGGGCACGTTCGCGCCGGGGATCGCGACGCGGATCACCGGCTCGGCCTCCGCCATGACCTCGCTCGGCGTGCGGTAGTTGATGGTGAGAGACGCGATGCTCACGTCGGTGAGCCCCGCGTGCTCGAGTCGCTCCTGCCACGACTCTCGGAACCCGTGCCGCGCCTGGGCCCGATCGCCGACCACAGTGAAGCTGCGCGACGGGCAGCGCGCCAGCAGCATCCGCCACTGCGCGTCGGTGAGCTCCTGCGCCTCGTCCACGATGATGTGCGCGAACGGCCCCGCCAGCAGGTCGGGGTCGTGCGCGTCGACCACCGAGTCGTCGACGAGGCTGTTGCGCAGGTCGTCGCCGTCGAGCCACTGCATGATCTCGTCGCCGGCCTCCTTGAGGCGGTCGACCACCTGCGCCATGTACTCGCGCTCCTGCGCGAGCTTCGCCTCGCGCTCCCGCCGACGGCGCGAGGCGCCGGGGTCGCCGAGCCGGCGCCGTGCCGCGTCGAGCAGCGGCAGATCCGACGTTGTCCACGCGGTGGCGTCGCCTCGCTGCAGCACAGCCGCTTCTTCGGGCGTGAGCCACGGTGCGCAGCGGCGCAGGTAGGCGGGCACCGACCAGAGGTCCGACACGAGGACGGATGCCTCCACCAGCGGCCACGCACGCCCGAACGCTCGGGTCAACTCCTCGTGACGCGCGAGCGCTCGCCGCAGCTGATGCGGCGGCACCTCCTCGCCGTCCGCCTGGTCGGTGAGGATGTCGAGAACCGTCTCCCAGACCTGGTCCCGCGCCTCGTTGTGCGGCGTACCGGGCTCGGCCGACACGAACGCCTCCGCCCAGTCCTCGGGACTGAGCCACAGCTCGGCCCACGGCGTCTCGACGACGAGGCCATCGGCGGGCGGCTCCTCGTACAGTCGCACCGCCGGCTCGATCGCGTCCACCATGCGCGCATCGGCCTTGAGCCGCTCGACGACCGGGTCGCGCTCGGGCTCGGCGGTCGTGCCCTCGGCGACGAGGTCGCGCAGCGTGCACGTCTGCACGCTCTCCTCACCGAGGCTCGGCAGCACGTCCTCGACGTACGACAGGTAGGCGGGGCTCGGGCCGACGAACAGCACGCCGCCGCGGCCCTCGCCCAGATGCGGGTCGGAGTACACGAGATACGCGGCGCGGTGAAGCGCCACCACCGTCTTGCCGGTGCCCGGACCGCCGTCGACGACCAGCGAGCCACGCGAGCCGGCGCGGATGATCGCATCCTGATCCGCCTGGATCGTCCCCAGCACGTCGCGCATGCGCGGCGAGCGGCTCGCACCCAGACTCGCGATGAACGCGGACTGGTCGTCGAGCGCGGCGCTCTGCTCCAACCCGTCGGCCGTGAACACCTCGTCCCAGTAGTCGGTCACGCGGCCGCCCGTCCACCGGTAGCGGCGACGACTCACCAGGCCCGAGGGGTGCGCATGGGTCGCCGCGAAGAACGGCTCGGCAGCCGGCGTGCGCCAGTCGACGAGGAGGCGCCGGCCACCGGCATCCGTGAGTCCGAAGCGGCCGATGTAGACGGTCTCGGAGCCGTCCGCGGGCACCATGCGGCCGAGGCACGCGTCCATCGTGAAGCGGCGCAGCACGCGCAGGCGTGCCGAGAGGCGATGGATCTCGAGGTCGCGCTCGAGACCGGCCTGCCCGTGCCCGCCGGGGCGCCGACGGAGCTCCGCAAGGCGCTCCTCGAGGCCGTCGATGGAGCGGGCGAGGCTCTCGGCGATGGCGGCGAACTGCCGTTCGTCAGCGCTGATCAGCGCGGGGTCGGACTTGGCGGAGAGGCGTTCGGGCAGCTGGAAAGGGCTGGTCTGGATGGGATTCACGGCATCTGCTCCTGGCGGACATCGCGACGCGGCGTTCGGTGAAGGAAGGGGCGGGGTGGCGTCGCGATCGACCAGTATGCGCCCCCAGGGGGCCCTTGCCGCAAGGCCCCCTCCGCCCGGTATCCTGGAAGTGCGGGCGGGGGGGAACTCAGTTCGAACGGGCGGTCGCCCGCAGGGTTCCCGGCTCCAGACCCAGCGTCCACTCGGCGACGTCCGACACGAACTGCTCGTGCGCGCCGTCACCGGCATCGTGGCTGTTGTTCACCGAGGCGCTCTGCCCATCCACGGCCATCAGGATGCGGATGCCCGCCGCGTGCGCATCGACGGTGGCGAACTCGCCGGCGCTGATGCCGTGCGCGATGATGTCGACGATGCCGGCCCGGTTGAGCGCCTCCTGTTCGACCAGCGCCTCGTTCAGCGGCCGGCTGAAACGCGAGAGGTGGCGGGCATTCAGCCACAGCCGCGCGAGATCCCACGAGTCTCGGCTCTCGAACCCGGTGACCAGGCGTGCCAGCCGCTGCGTCGCGGTGCCCTCCCTCGGGAAGAGCTCGGCGCGCTCGGCGGCAGCCGCGCGCGCGAACGCGGCGACGACGAGATCCTCGGCGGCGGGGAAGTAGTGCGTGATCAGCCCCGGACGCACGCCGAGCGGGTCGGCGACCGCGCGCAGGGTGATGCGCTCGAGGCCCTCGGTGAGCGCGATGTCGGCCGCGGCCGCCAGGATCTCTTCGCGCCGCTCTTCCGGCCGTTTGCGAACCCGTCGCGCATCGCCGCTTGACACCATGCCGTCCATGCTATTGGATGTGTGACCAATAGCCTATTGTCCACACGGCCAATAGAAACCGTGTCCCGAGAGCAACGAAGCCGCGGTCCGAGCACGTCGTCCGGTCCGCCCGAGAGGATCACCGTGTCACAGCACCCGCAGACCGCGCAGGCGCCGGCGCCACCGGCCGAGTTCGTGGACGCCCCGAACCAGCCCGAGACGCGCGGCATCGAGCTGATCGGAGCCGGCGAGCGTCATGGCCGGGCTCGCGACCTCTTCTTCGTCTGGGCGGCGCCGAGCGTCAGCATCCTGAACTTCACCGTCGGGGCCACGCTCGTGCTGCTCGGGCTGGAACTGTGGCAGGCGGTGCTCGTCGTGATCGCCGGATCGGTGCTGTGGGTCTTCCCCGGCCTCATCGCGATCAGCGGGCCTGCGGCAGGCACCTCGGGTTCGGTCATCACGCGGGCCATCTACGGCATCATCGGCAACAAGCCCGTCGTGGCGTTCACCGGGTGGCTGATCGGAGCGGTGTTCCTGGCGCTCAACTGGCTCGCGTCGTCGTTCCTGGGCGCGGGCCTGCTCGCGGGAATGGGGCTGAGCGACCCCGTCGTCGTGCCGATCGCCGTGACGCTCGTGATCTCTGCGCTCACCGTGCTCGTGGCGGTCTACGGCCACGCGCTGATCCTGCGCGTCTACTCGTGGCTGACGATCGTGCTGGCCGTCATCTTCGTGACCGTCGCGGCGTTCATCCTGCCGCAGGTCGACTGGAGCTTCCAGCAGCCTGAGCCGCTGTCGGGCGTGCCGCTGTGGTCGGCGATCACGATCGGCTTCACGATCATCGCCTCGTCGCCGATCTCGTTCATCAACAGCCCCGACATCGCGCGATACCTGCCGCGGTCGACGAAGCCCTCGCACATCATCTCCGCCACCGCCCTCGGCGGAGCGCTGCCCGGCATGGTGTTCACGATCGTCGGAGCGCTGCTGGCGACCGTCGCCGCCGGCGCGGTGATGGAGGCCGGCATCGAATCCGCTCTCCTCGCGATGCTGCCCGCGTGGCTCGGGCCGGTCCTGGTCATCGGCGTGATCACGAACACCATCGCGCTCAACGGCATGACCACCTACACCTCGAGCATGGCGCTGCAGGCCATCGGCATCCCCATCCGCCGCATCCCGGCCGCGGTGGTGGTGGGCGTCATCGGCACCGCGCTCACCATCTACCTCGTGCTGTCGACGAACCTTCTGGATGCCGTCAACCTCATGCTGCAGTTCCTCGTCATCGTCTCGGCGCCCACGATGGCGGTATTCGTCGCCGACGTCGTGATGCGCCGCAACCGCTACGACGGCGTCGAGCTCTTCGACGAGGAGCGCGGCGGCCGCTTCTGGTACAGCGGCGGATGGAGCATCCCGGGCATGGCCGCTGTCGTGATCGGCGGCATCGCGACCGCGCTGTGCCTGTCGACCGAGGTCTGGACCGGGCCCATCGCCGAGAGTCTCGGCTACGTCGATCTCTCGGTGCCGGTCGGGATGCTGGTGTCGGTCGGCGTCTACACCGTGCTGCTGCGCACGCCGCTCGGAAAGGCGGGGCGGCCCGCCCGCGTCTGACGTCCTCCGCGCAACGGGGTATTTTGAACGAGGTTCACTTACACCGCGCGCGACGGGAGACGACGACGATGCCGGACCTCGACCCCGATCACGCGCGCGCCCGCGGTGCCTTCGGCGTGATCGCGATCGTCGGCGATGGGCGTGTCGGCCGGTCGATGGCTGCCGCACTGCGGGCCGCGGGCGCTGAGGTGCGCGGACCGCTCGGCCGCGGTGACACCGCGGACGGTGCCGATCTCGTGCTGCTGGCCGTTCCGGATGCCGAGATCGCGGCAGCCGCGGCTGTGATCGTGCCGGGACCCCTCGTGGGGCACTTCTCGGGTGCGTCGACGCTCGAGCCGCTCGCACCGCACGAGGCGTTCAGCATCCATCCCCTCACGACGGTGGCGGGTGCGGCCGTGTCGTTCGACGGGGTTCCGGCCGCCGTCGCCGGCTCGACCCCTCGCGCCGACGCTGCCGCACGTGCCCTCGCGGACGCCCTGGGGATGGCGCCGTTCGAGGTCGCCGACGCCGATCGCGCCGCGTACCACGCGGCGGCATCGATCGCCTCGAACTTCCTCGTGACACTCGAGTGGTTCGCCGAGGACCTCGCCGCGACGGCCGGGGTCCCCCGCCACGCGTTCGCACCGCTCGTGCGCGCGACCGTCGAGAACTGGCATGCCGGCGGTGCCTCGGCCCTCACCGGCCCCATCGCGCGCGGCGACGACGAGACAGTGGCACGCCAGCGCGCGGCGGTGCGGGAGCGCATGCCCGAGCAGGCCGAACTCTTCGACGCCCTCGTCACGGCGACGCGGCAACTGGCCGCCGCGCACGCCACGACGGTCGTCCGTGGTTCGGGACCCGCAGCGGGGGAGACCTCGTGGTGATCGTCGTCCGAACCGTCGCCGACCTGCGCGCCGCCCTGCGCGAGCGCCGCGGCGGATCCATCGGCCTGGTGCCGACGATGGGCGCGCTGCACGAGGGACACCTCACGCTCGTGCGGGCGGCTCGCGCCGACAACGACACCGTCGTGATGTCGATCTTCGTGAACCCCGCGCAGTTCACCGAGCAGGCCGACCTCGCCGCCTACCCGCGCACCGAGGAGCGCGACGTCGCGCTCGCCGAGGAAGCCGGTGTCGACGTGGTGTTCGCCCCGGACGGCGGCGAGATGTATCCCGACGGCTTCTCCACGACGGTGAGCGTGACCGGATCCGTCGCCGAGACCCTCGAGGGCGCCCAGCGCGGGCGCGCGCACTTCGACGGCGTCGCGACCGTCGTGACGAAGCTGCTGCTCGCAGCGCTCCCCGATGCCGCCTACTTCGGCGCGAAGGACGCGCAGCAGGTCGCGGTGCTGCGCCGGCTGACCGCCGACCTCAACGTGCCGGTCGAGCTCGTCGTGTGCCCGACGTCCCGCGATGACGACGGCCTCGCCCGCTCGAGCCGCAACGCGCGGCTGTCGCCCGATGAGCGCGCACGCGCGCTGGCCATTCCGCGCGCACTTCAGGCGGTGACGGATGCCGCGGCATCCGGCATCCGTGATTCCCGCGCGCTGCGCGACCGGGCGCTGGACGTGCTGGCCCAGGGGATGATCGCGCTCGAATACGTCGCGTTCGTCGACCCGGAGACGTTCGAGCCGGTTCCCCAGGTCGATCGCCCGACACTGGTCGCCATCGCCGCGCGCGTCGGCGCGACGCGGCTCATCGACAACACCGTGATCGACGCAGGAGGTTCGTGATGCGCCCGCAGGTGACGCTTCGGCGGCTGGAAGACATGAAGGCCGGCCACGAGCCCATCGTCATGGTGACGGCCTACGACTATCCGACGGCGCGGGTCGCCGAGCGGGCCGAGGTCGACATGGTGCTCGTCGGCGATTCGGGCGCGCAGGTGGTGCTCGGCTACGACTCGACCGTGGCGGTCTCGATCGACGAGATGCTCGTGCTCGCCCGCGCGGTCCGTCGCGGCGTGCGGTCGGCGTTCGTCGTGTGCGATCTGCCGTTCGGCTCGACCGAGGTGTCGGACGAGCAGGCGGTCGCGACAGCGGTGCGGTTCGTCCGGGAGGCGGGGGCCGACGCCGTGAAGCTCGAGGGCGGCGGCGAGGCGCGGCTGAGCCGCATCCGCGCGATCGCTGCGGCCGGCATCGCGGTCGTCGCGCACGTCGGGCTGACGCCGCAGACCGCGGTGGCGCTCGGCGGCATGCGCGCGCAGGGCCGCACCGCCGAGTCCGCGGCGCGGTTCGCCCGTGAAGCGGTCGCGGTGCAGGAGGCCGGCGCCAGCGTGCTCGTGGTCGAGGCGGTGCCGGCCGAGGTCGTCGACGTGGTGCTTCCTGCCCTCGACATCCCCGTGATCGGGATCGGCGCGGGTCGCGCCGACGGCCAGGTGCTGGTGATGCACGACCTCCTCGGCATCACCGAGGGTAAGACGGCGGCCTTCGTCAAGCGCTTCGCGGCCGTCGGCGACGAGATGGTCGGCGGCGTCGCGGCGTACGCGGCGGAGGTGCGCGGCGGCGTGTTCCCCGGCGCCGAGCACGGGTACAGCGCGAACGAGGCTGCGGTCTCCGCTGCCCGCGACGCGCTCGCCACGCCCGCGACGGACTGAGCGGATGCCGCGGCCCGCGGTGTCCGAACCCGTCAGCGCGGTGCGGCGCCGGTCGACTCGCGCCAGATGACGCGGTGGATCGGTCGGACCTCGGTCGGGAGGGGCTCGTCACGCAGCGCCCTGATGAGCCGTGCCATCGCGCGTGAGCCCAGGCCCTCGAGGTCGACCTCCACGGTCGTCAGCGCCGGACGCAGCAGGCGCCCGAGCGGCTGGTCGTCCCACCCGGTGACGCTGAGGTCGTCGGGCACCGCCCAGCCGCGGTCGATGGCGCCGCGGATCGCGCCGGCGGCCACGAGGTCGTTCGGCGCCACCACCGCGGTGGGACGCCCGCGGTCGGGCAGGCTCCGGATCGCTGCCATGCCCGATTCCGAGGACCAGTCGCCCTCCACGACGTCGAAGGATTCCAGCCCGAGCGTCTCGATCGCCGCCAGGTAGGTGTCGCGTCGTGCGCGGGCGGAGGCGAACTGCAGATCACCGGTGATGTGGAGGAACCGACGGTGCCCGAGGTCCGCGAGCCCGCGTATCAGTTCTCCCACGGCCGAGGCATCCGCCAGTTCGCCGATGCCGCGCATCTCGTCGTCGAAGTCGGCCGAGGCGACGATCGGAGTCCCACTCGACGCTTCCAGCTCCGCCGCGGCGTTCACCGGGGCGAAGGCGACGATGCCGTCGACCTGGCCGGAGTCCGCCAGCTCGGCGACGCGCTGCGTGCGCTCGTCCGCGCCGCCCTCCAGGCTCAGCACCTCCACGGCATAGCCGGCTGCGTGCGCGGCGGCACTGGCGCCGGCGAGCATGCGGGCCGGGCTGTACGCGAGGGTCGGCACCACTACCGCGAGCCTGCCGGTCCGGCGCGTGCGCATGGAACGGGCGACGAGGTTCGGGCGGTAGTTCAGCTGCTCGACCGCGGCCTGCACCCTCGCCTTGGTGGCGGGTTTCAGTCCGTCGGGGGCTCGGAAGTAGCGCGACACCGTCTGATGCGAGACGTCGGCGAGACGGGCGACCTCCATGATCGTCGGCCGGCGGTGCGCTGCGGTGTCTGTCATGGGCGCCTTCCCTCGACATCCATGTTGACACAGATTGTGAACCTTCACTATTCTCACTTCTCGAACTTAGTGATCGATCACTAAGTGAAGGTTCACCCCACGCTCACCGCGCAGGGATCCCGGAAAGGACGACGATGTTCACTGGCAGGAAGAAGACGGCGATCGCCGCTGCGGCGGTCGTCACGGCCCTCGGCCTGGCGCTCTCAGGCTGCGCCGGATCGGCACCCGGCGAAGCCGCAGCCACCTATGACCCGGACGAGGAGGTGACCCTGGACTTCGCGTTCTGGGGAAACGACGTCCGGGCCGAGATGTACAACGAGGCGATCGCCGCGTTCAACGAGGAGTATCCGAACATCACCGTGAACTCGACCTTCCTGGCGTGGGACGAGTACTGGGAGAAGCGCCAGACCGAGGCCGCCGGCAAGAACCTCCCGGACGTGTTCCAGATGGACATGACCTACGCCCGCCAGTACTCCGAGAACGGGCTGCTCCTGGACCTCACGCCCTACGTCGGCGACCTCATCGCCACCGACGGCTACGACGAGAGCGTGCTCGACATCGCGTCGATCAACGACACGATCGCCGGCATGCCCGTCTCGACGAACGCGATCGGAATGTTCGAGAACGTGGTCCTCACCGACCAGGTCGGCGTCGAGCCCTTCGCCGGTGGCGACTGGGAGGCGTACGACGAGTGGCTGTACCAGGCCCGGGATGCCGCCGAGGCCGCGGGACTCGAGGTGTGGGGCGGTGCGGACCCCACGGGCTTCATTCAGCCTTTCGAGCTCGTGCTCCGCTCCGAGGGCAAGTCGGTCTTCACCGAGGAGGGGGAGGTCGGCTTCACCAAGGAGGACCTCGCCGACTTCTGGAATCGTGGCGGCGCGTTGCGGGAAGACGGCGTCGTCACCCCGCAGCAGCGGATCCAGGAGGTCTCTCCCAAGGGCGCCTTCGACTCCGCCCAGGCGCTCACCGAGATCGTGTGGGACAACTTCGGCGCTCCGTACCTCGCGAACCTCGGCGACGCGTATCCCGACCTGAACCTCGTCGCGCCTCCGGTCACGGAAGAAGGAGCCAAGGACCTGTACAAGAAGGCCGGCATGCTGATCTCCGCTGCGGCGAGCACGGAGCACCCCGAGGCCGCCGCCCTGTTCACCGACTTCCTGGTGAACAGCCCCGAGGTGGGCGCCATCTTCGGGACGAACCGAGGGATGCCGGCATCCCAGACGCAGCTCGAAGGCGTGGAGCTCGACGAGACCGCCCAGCAGATCATCGACTACGAGGAGTCGATCGCCGATCGCATCGGCGACGCCCCGCCGGTGCCGATCGTCGGCTACGGCTCGGTCGAGGCCAAGTTCAAGGCGCTCGGTCAGGAGCTCGGCTTCGGGACCATCACGGTCGACGACGCGGTAGATCAGCTGTTCGCCGAGATCGACGTCATCGTCAACCAGTAGTCACGACCGAAACGGACCCCTCATGTCTTCCTCCCCCCTCCGCGTCGGGATCATCGGCACGGGCGGCATCGCGCACGCCCATGCCGACGCCCTGACAAGCCTGCGGCCGCGCGTCGAGATCGCCGGCGTGGTCGACCTCGACCGCGCTCGCGCCGAGGCGTTCGCCGAGCGCTTCGGCGTCGACCGGGTCTACCCCGGCGCCGCCGAGCTGTTCGCGAACGAGCGGCTCGACCTCGTGCACATCTGCACCCCGCCGCAGACGCACACGCCGCTCGCGATCCAGGCGATGCGCGCCGGTGTCACCTCGCTCGTCGAGAAGCCCACGGCGCTCAGCCTCGGCGAGATGGACGAGCTCGCCGCTGTGCAGGCCGAGACCGGCGTGCCGGTCCTCACGGTCTTCCAGCACCGCTTCGGCGCGGCCGCCCGCCACCTGGCGGCGCTCGCCGGAGCGGGCGAGCTGGGCCGCCCGCTCGTCGCCACCTGCGAGACGCTGTGGCACCGCCCCGACGAGTACTTCGACGTGCCGTGGCGGGGGCGATGGGATGTCGAGGGCGGCGGTCCGACCATGGGCCACGGCATCCATCAATTCGATCTGCTGTTCGCGATCTTCGGCCGCTGGTCGCAGGTGAGCGCCTTCGCGGCGCGGCAGCTGCGGCCGACTGACACCGAAGACGTCTCGATGGCGCTGGTGCGCTTCGAGAACGACGCCCTCGCGACGGTGGTGAACTCGCTCGTCTCGCCGCACGAGACGTCCCGGCTGCGCTTCGACTTCGAGTACGCGTCGGTCGAGGTGCAGCATCTGTACGGCTACACCAGCGAGGACTGGACGTTCACGCCGGCCCCAGGACACGAGCACCTCACGGCCCGCTGGGCGGAGGGCCTCGACTCAGGTGCGATCAGCGGCCACCGCGATCAGATCTCGGCCATCTTCGACGCACTCGAGGCGGGAGAGGCTCCCGGGGTCGACCTGACCGAAGCGCGCCGCACCATCGAATTCGCGGCGGCCACATACGCGTCGGCGTTCCGCGGCGTGACGGTCGAGGCCGGCGAACTCGCCGGCGCCGACCCGTTCGTCCGCTCCATGAGCGGCGGGATCGTCCCGTGGGCGCCCGTCAAGGAGGTCCTCGTATGAGCGCGCTGCGAGTCACCCATGAGTCCGGCTCTGCGGTCAGCGTCCGCGACGGGGACGTCGACCTGTTCACCTACGTCTACGCGCCCACGACGGTGGCGCTGGAGTCGCCGAAGCCGTACCTTCACCCGATCCGAACGCGGGCGGGTCACGTGGTGAGCCTGTTCCGGCCGCATGACCACGTGTGGCACAAGGGGATCGCCTGGGCGCTGCCGGTCGTGAACGACGAGAACTTCTGGGGCGGCCCCACGTACGTGCACGGCCAGTTCTACGTGCAGTTGCCGAACAACGGCGTGCAGCAGCACGAGGGCGAGATCGAGCTGGAGTCCGGCGCCCGCGCCGCGGTCTCGCACGCGCTGCGGTGGATCACGGAGTCGGGCGACGACATCTTCGCCGAGCAGCGGGAGCTGAGCGCCGAGATCGTGTCGGAAGACGCGTGGGCGCTCACGTTCGACACCCGCCTGACGAACGTCACCGCTGCGCCGATCGCGATCGGCTCCCCGACCACCCGGGGCCGTGACAACGCCGGCTACGGCGGGCTGTTCTGGCGCGGCCCGCGCTCGTTCACCAACGGCACCCTCGTCGCCCCCGGCGTCTCGGGCGCCGGCGACGAGGTGCGCGGCGCGCGCTTCGAGTGGATGGGCTACGTCGGCCACCACGACGACAGCGACGCCACGTCGCTCGTGCTCATGCTCGACGACGCCACCAACCCGCACCACCCACCGCAGTGGTTCGCCCGGTCCGCGGAGTTCGCCGCGCTGAACCCCGCCCCCTTCTTCAGCGAAGAGGTCGTCGTCGCCCCGGGCGAGACGGTGCGGTTCCGGTACGCGGTGGGGATCGGCGACGGGGGAGCGGATGCCGCGGAGCCGCTCGCCGACGCGCTGCGCGGCATCCTTCAGCCGGTCGTAGTCTGAGGCAAGAGGAGAGGAGCGAACGTGGTCGACACCGCCCCGAGCTTTCCCGGAGCGACCTCCGTCACCCTGCTCGACGTCTACGAGGACCTCGGCCCCGACGGACTCCGCGGCGGCAGCCCCCACATGCACCTGGCCTCGACCGAGTGCTACGTCGTGATCGGAGGACGCGGGGCGCTGCGCACGGTCGACCCGACCGGCGTCCGCGAGACCGAGCTGCGCGAAGGCTCCGTCGTCTGGTTCACGCCCGGGACGATCCACCGCGCAGTCAACCACGGGGGTTTGAAGGTCCTCGTGGTCATGGGCAACGCGGGACTTCCCGAGGCCGGGGATGCCGTCATGACGTTCCCCGCCGACATCGTCGCCGACCCCGAGCGATACGCTGCGGCGGCGACGCTGCCTCATGCGCCGCTGGAGGCGAGAGCGGCCGCCGCGTCGCGCCGCCGCGACCTCGCGGTCGAGGGGTTCCGTGTGATCCGCGACGCCGCGGCCGCCGGGGACTTCGGCCCGCTGCGAGCGTTCCACGCGGCAGCGGCCGCACTGGTCCGGGAGCGCGCGGCGGCGTGGTCCGACATCGTGGAGCGCGGCCCGGTCGCGCAGGCGGCGAAGAGCCTCGACATCACGCGCGCGATCGCCGGCGGCGAGGCGACGCATCTCGCCTCGGCGACGGTGTCCCTCGCCGCCGAGCCGGCAGGCGAGCGCGGCTTCGGCATGTGCGGGCGACTGCGGGCGTACGACGTGAGCGAGGCGCTCGTCCCGCGTTGACCCGGTGGGGAGCGGATGCCGCGGCCGACGCAGCCGGATCCGATCAATTCGCTGAGAGAGCCCGATGAGCTCGCCGAAGCGGCCGGTGCGATGCGCCGCCGACCGTAGGGTGGAGAGCACAAGGGGAGTACTCCCGCCTGCGGCACACTCGTCACTACGGATCCAGCGCCGGATCCCGGGTTGCCGGCCCTTCGGGGCGGAGGAGACCTTGGCGGTCTTTCACACGCCACGTCTCCGATAGGAAGGAACCTCCATGGGCTCTCTCAACCGCCTCTTCGACCTCGCCGCCAAGGCACTGGACTCCTCGGGCTCGCAGTCCTCCTCCGGCTCGCAGACATCCTCCGGCCCGCAGACATCCGGCAACGGACGCGACTGGCGCGCGATGGTGCGCGACGTCGCCGGCGCCGTCACCGGCGAGCCCCGGTCGGCGGCACCGCCCGCGGCGCCGGGCAGCTGGACCCCGCCGGCCGCGGCGACGCCGGCGCCGGGCGTCGGCCTCACGCCTCCTGCGGCGACCGGGGTCGGTGTCACGCCTCCTGCGGCGCACGTCCTCGGCGTCACTCCTCCGGCGCCGTCGGCTCCCGCCGTGCCGGGAAGCGCTGTCACCCCGACCGCCGCGGACCGCGCCGCGATCGCACGCTACGAGTACCTGCTGCAGACGTCGGACCCGCACCAGGTCGAGGCCATCCACCGCGAGGCCTTCGCACGGCTGACGCCGCAGCAGCGTGCTCAGGTGCAGGCCGGCATGCGTTCGGAGCTGCGCCCGTCGGAGCAGCCGCGCACCGCCGAGGCGCCCGAGCTGGCGCGCGCCGCCGCCCGCACCGAGGCTCTCCGACCGGGCGCGATGGCCGGGCTGCTCGCGCGGGTCGGTCGCGGCAGCCGGGCACCGCAGGGCGGTGGGATGGCGAAGAGCGCCGCGCTCGTCGGTGCCGGCGGGCTGCTGGGTGCGGTCGCGGGTGCCGCCGTGGTGAGCGCCGTCGCGGCCCCGCTGCTGGCGCAGGCGGTGGCGACGGGGATCGACTTCGACGCCGTCGCGAGTGCGGTGGACCTCGACGCGATCGCAGGTGGCGTCGACCTGGGCGGTGCGGGCGATCTCGTCTCGGGTGCGGGGGAGGCCGTCTCGGGGATCGGCGAGCAGCTGTCGAGCTTCGAGATCCCGGGGCTCGGCGACCTCTTCGGCTGATCCGTCGGCATTGCGATGGGTGGATCCCGCACATGGGTGGGGAATCCGTCCTCCGCGGTCGCGGAAGGGCCTATTTCGCGACGAGCGTCGTCTGGAAGCTGTACATGTCGGGGCGGTAGCAGTGGTGGCCGAACTCGACGGCACGACCGGAGGCGTCGAAGGCCACCCGCTCCATGGTGAGCACGGGACCGCCCTTGTCGATGTCGAGGAGCCCCGACTCGTCGCCGTGCGCGCGGCGAGCGCCGATCTTCTGGTTCGCCACGCGGATCGTCACGCCCCGCGCGCGCATGATCTCGTAGAGGCCCTTCTGCTGCAGCTGCTCCGTCGTGATGTCGGCGAAGTCGAGCGGCAGGTAGTTCGTGAGCACCGCGACCGGCACGCCGTCGGTCGAGCGCTGGCGCCGGAGGTAGACGATGTCCGAGCCGACGGGAACGCGCAGCGCCTCGGCCGTCACCGGATCGGCCGGGCGGGTGTCGTGCTCGAGGACGAGTGTTCCCGGTTCGTGCTGCGAGTTCTTGAGGTCCTCGTAGAGACTGGTCAGCTCGACCTGACGGGTGACCTGGCCTTGGACGACCTGCGTGCCGATGCCTCGCCGCCGTACGAGCAGGCCCTTGTCGACGAGCTCCTCCATCGCGCGCCGGATCGTCGGCCGCGACAGTCCCGCACGCTGGCCGATCGCGATCTCGTTCTCGAGGCGCGCGCCCGGTGGGATCTCACCGGAGCGGATCGCTCGTTCCATCGCGCTCGACACCTGGAAGTACAGCGGCACCGGACCGGTGCGATCCAGGTCGGCGAGCAAGTCGTCCAGCTTGACCACGTCGTCTGCCATCACACACTCCAAGTCCCGACAGCATAATGTCCCGACAATGCTACATCGTCGCCACTTTGTCAGTCGACCACGGTGCGGAGTGTCGTAGGCTCGATCGTTGTGTTATTGTCAGGACAAATTGTCCACCGATGCGGGCGTCGATCGGCGCACGCGGAGAGTTGTACAGCGGAGTATGACCGAGAGCAACCCTGCGTTCGACGTCCTCGCCTTCGGGCGGCTGGGTGTCGACATCTACCCCCTCCAGTCCGGCGTGGGGCTCGAGGAGGTGCAGACCTTCGGCAAGTTCCTCGGCGGCAGTGCCGCGAACGTCAGCGTCGCCGCCGCGCGACACGGTCGGCGCGTCGCGCTGATCTCGGGCGTCGGCGACGACCCCTTCGGCCGCTATCTTCTGGCGGAGCTCGCTCGCCTCGGCGTGGACAACCGTTACGTGCGGGTGAACCAGACGCTGAAGACGCCCATCACCTTCTGCGAGATCTTCCCGCCCGACGACTTCCCGCTGTACTTCTACCGCGAGCCGAAGGCGCCCGACCTGGACGTCGCACCGGCAGAGCTCGACCTCGACGCCGTGCGCTCGGCCGGCATCCTGTGGTTCACCGCGACGGGGCTCAGCCAGGAGCCCAGCCGCGCCGCCCACCACGCGGCTCTTCAGGCGCGAACCAGCGGACACACCGTCTTCGATCTCGATTACCGCCCCATGTTCTGGGCCGAGCCGGCGGAGGCGAGCGTCCAGATGGCGCGGGCCCTCGAGCATGCGACCGTCGCCGTGGGCAACCGCGAGGAGTGCGAGGTCGCGGTCGGTGAGACCGAGCCCGAGCGCGCGGCGGACGCGCTGCTGGAGCGCGGGGTCGAGCTCGCGATCGTGAAGCAGGGGCCGAAGGGCGTGCTGGCGAAGACGCGCGACGAGTCCGTCGTCGTGCCGCCGTATCCCGTGGAGGTCGTGAACGGCCTGGGCGCCGGAGACGCGTTCGGCGGCGCCCTCTGCCACGGCCTGCTCGCGGGGTGGGACCTCGAACGCATCCTCCGCTTCGCGAACGTCGCCGGCGCGATCGTCGCGTCCCGCCTGGAGTGCTCCACGGCCATGCCCGTCGAGGCGGAGGTCACGGCGATCCTCGACGCGGGGGCGCTGCGATGACCCAGTTCCTCACCGAGGACGACTTCACCCGCCTCCGGGACATCCGGGCGACCCGGCCGGAGGCGATCCGCGACGCCCTCACCGTCCGCCGACGTCGCGACGTGCTGCGCGGCGACGGACGCCTGTTCATCGTCGCCGCCGATCATCCCGCCCGCGGCGCCCTCGCGGTGGGCGGCAATCCGACCGCGATGGCCGACCGCTACGACCTGCTCGACCGGCTGGCCACGGCGCTGAGCCGACCGGGCGTCGACGGCGTGCTGGGCACGCCCGACATCGTCGACGACCTCGCCGTACTCGGCCTCCTCGACGACAAGATCGTCGTCGGCTCGATGAACCGCGGCGGCCTGCGTGGCGCATCGTTCGAGCTGGACGACCGCATGACGGCTTACGACGTGCGCACGATGGTGGCTTCGGGCATCGACTTCGCCAAGACGCTCGTGCGCATCGATCTCGCCGACCCCGGCACCGTCTCGACGCTCACGGCGATGGCCGGTGCCGTCACCGAGGCGTCGACCGCGGGCCTGCCGATCATGCTCGAGCCCTTCCTCAGCACCCGCAGCGCCGGTCGGGTCGTCAACGACCTGTCGACGGATGCCGTCATCCTGTCGATCGCGATCGCCTCCGGCCTGGGCGCGTCCAGCGCGAACACGTGGATGAAGCTGCCCGTCGTCGACGACATGGAGCGCGTCATGGCGGCCACCACCATGCCCACGCTGCTGCTCGGCGGCGACTCGGGCGTGGATCCCGACGAGACGTTCGCGTCGTGGGAGGACGCGCTGTCGCTTCCCGGCGTCCGCGGGCTGACCGTCGGCCGCACACTCCTCTACCCGCCCGACGACGACGTCGCCGCCGCCGTGGACATCGCGGCCGGCCTCGTCCACACCGACCTCTGAACCCCTCCCCTCACGAAGGACCACACCCATGAGCATCACCGAGACCATCCCCACGCAGACCGACGTCGACGCCGATGTGCGGGTGATCTCGCATTGGATCGATGGTGCGGAGGTGCCGTCGTCGTCGGGGCGGACGGCGCCGGTGTTCAATCCGGCGACGGGTGTGGTGTCGGCGCGGGTGGCGTTGGCGGATGAGGCGGAGATCGACGCGGCGATCGCGTCGGCGGTGCGTGGGTTCCAGGTGTGGTCGGGGTGGTCGATCGCGCGGCGGCAGGGCGTGTTGTTCAGCTTCCGGGAGTTGTTGAATGCGCGGAAGCGGGAGTTGGCGGAGATCATCACCGCGGAGCACGGCAAGGTGGTCTCGGATGCGATGGGGGAGATCCTGCGCGGTCAGGAGGTCGTGGAGTTGGCGTGCGGGTTCCCGCACCTGATCAAGGGCGCCTTCTCGGAGAACGCGTCGACCGGGATCGACGTGTACTCGCTGAAGCAGCCGCTCGGGGTCGTCGGCATCATCAGCCCGTTCAACTTCCCGGCGATGGTGCCGATGTGGTTCTTCCCGATCGCCATCGCGGCCGGCAACGCCGTCGTGCTCAAGCCGTCCGAGAAGGATCCGTCGGCGGCGCTGTGGCTCGCGGCGCTGTGGCGTGAAGCCGGGCTGCCGGACGGCGTGTTCACGGTGCTGCAGGGCGACAAGCTCGCCGTCGACGGTCTTCTCGAGAGCCCCGACGTGGCCTCCATCTCGTTCGTCGGGTCCACCCCGATCGCGCAGTACATCTACGAGACGGCGTCGAAGCATGGCAAGCGGGTGCAGGCGCTGGGTGGCGCGAAGAACCACATGCTGGTGCTGCCCGATGCCGACCTCGACCTCGTGGCCGACCAGGCCGTCAATGCGGGCTACGGTGCCGCCGGCGAACGCTGCATGGCCATCAGCGTCGTGCTCGCCGTCGAGCCGGTCGCCGACGACCTCATCGCCAAGATCCAGGAGCGGATCGCGAAGCTGCGCATCGGCAACGGCGCGGGCGTTGACGGCGTCGAGCCCGACATGGGGCCGTTGATCACCGACGTGCACCGCGACAAGGTCTCGAGTTACGTCGACATCGCCGAGGCGGACGGCGCGAAGATCGTCGTCGATGGCCGGGGCTTCACCGTCGAGGGGCACGAGGATGGGTTCTTCTTCGGCCCCACCCTGATCGACGACATCCCCACCACCAGCCGCGCCTACCAGGAGGAGATCTTCGGACCGGTCCTCTCCGTCGTGCGCGTGCAGTCGTACGACGAGGGTCTCGAGCTGATCAACTCGGGCCGGTTCGGCAACGGCACCGCCATCTTCACCAACGACGGCGGCGCCGCCCGCCGGTTCCAGAACGAGGTGCAGGTCGGCATGATCGGCATCAACGTTCCCATCCCCGTCCCCGTCGCCTACCACTCCTTCGGCGGCTGGAAGCAGTCGCTGTTCGGCGACGCCAAGGCCTACGGCGTCCACGGCTTCGACTTCTACACCCGCGAGAAAGCCATCACCAGCCGCTGGCTCGACCCCGCCCACCACGGCGGCATCAACCTCGGCTTCCCCCAGAACAACTGACCTCGGCATCCGTCCATACGATCGATTCACGAGAGCACGAGATGAGCACTACGGACCAGCGCTGGTTCCACCGCCGCGGCGACCTCGCCCGGGAGGGGTGGGAGAGCGTCGTGGACGCATCGATTGCCGGATGGCAGCACACCGGCATCCGTGTCGCCGAGATCGCAGAGGGACAGTCGCTGACGCTCGACGACCGGGGTGTGGAGCGGATCGTCGTCCCGCTCGCCGGATCGTTCAGTGTGCTGCACCGCCACGACCCGGGGGAGTGGGAGACCCGACTGCGCGGCCGGCGCTCCGTGTTCGACGGCCCGACGGACGTGCTGTACCTCCCTACGGGAACAACGGCGGAGATCCGCGGCCGCGGGCGCGTGGCGATCGCCGAGGCGCCGACGACCGAGGCGCGGCACTGGCAGTACGTCCCGCCATCCGACACCTTCGTCGAACTGCGGGGGGCCGGGCGCTCGAGCCGCCAGGTGCACAACTTCGGCACCCCGCGCGCGATCGACGCGGCCCGTCTCATCGTGTGCGAGGTGATCACGCCGGCTGAGAACTGGTCGTCGTACCCGCCGCACAAGCACGACGAGCACGTGCCCGGTCACGAGTCGCGCCTCGAGGAGATCTACTACTTCGAGACGGCGCCGGTGGCGGGGGCGCCGTCGGCGGCGGATGCCGCTTTCGGCATGTTCAGCACCTACTCCTCGCCCGCGGGTGAGATCGACATCAACGCGATGGTGCGCACCGGCGACATCGCGCTCGTGCCCTTCGGGTACCACGGACCGGCCGTCGCGGCTCCGGGCTACGACCTGTACTACCTCAACGTCATGGCCGGCCCCGATCCCGAGCGCCAGTGGCTGATCAGCGACGACCCCGCGCACGCCTGGGTGCGGGACACCTGGACCGGGCAGACCATCGACGAGCGGCTGCCGTTCACCGAGCACAAGGAGGGTCGCAGCTGATGGGCGCGACGAAACGGATGACGGTCAGCCAGGCGCTCGTGGAGTTCCTGGCCCACCAGTGGACCGTCGACGGCGAGATCCGCGAGCGCACGATCCCCGGCATGTTCGGCATCTTCGGCCACGGCAATGTCGCGGGCATCGGCCAGGCGCTCAAGCAGCTGAACGTCGAGGATCCCTCCCTGATGCCGTACCACCAGGCCCGCAACGAGCAGGCGATGGTGCATCAGGCCGTCGGCTACGCGCGCATGCACCGGCGACGCGGAACGTACGCGTCGGCCGCCTCGGTGGGTCCGGGCGCGGCGAACATGCTGACCGCCGCCGCCCTCGCGACAGCCAATCGCCTCCCGGCGCTGCTGCTTCCCAGCGACACCTTCGCGACCCGGGTCGCCGACCCCGTGCTGCAGCAGCTCGAGCAGCCGTGGGATATCGGCCTGACCGTGAACGACGCGTTCCGCCCGCTGTCTCGGTTCTTCGACCGCGTGCAGCGGCCCGAGCAGCTGTACTCGATCGCCCTCGCGGCGATGCGGGTGCTCACCGACCCCGTCGAGACGGGCGCCGTGACGATCGCCCTCCCCGAGGACGTGCAGGCCGAGGCGCTCGACGTGCCCGTCGAGTTCCTGCAGGACCGCGAGTGGCACCTCCGTCGTCCGCTGCCCGAGCGCGGTGCACTGGCTCGTGCCGTCGCGGCGATCCGCGGCGCGAAGAACCCCTTCATCGTCGCGGGCGGCGGCGTGATCTACTCCGGCGCCGAAGACCAGCTCCGCGCGCTCGTCGAGGCCACCGGCATCCCGGTCGGCACCACGCAGGCCGGCGGCGGCGCCCTGAACTGGGACCACCCGCAGAACCTCGGAGGGGTCGGAGCGACCGGCACGCTCGCGGCCAATCGCCTGGCTGCCGATGCCGACGTCATCATCGGCATCGGCACGCGCTACAGCGACTTCACCACCGCGTCGCGCACCGCGTTCCAGAACCCCGATGTCGTGTTCGTCAACATCAACGTCGCCTCGTTCGACGCGTACAAGCACGGCTCGCAGCTGCCCGTGATCTCCGACGCCCGCGAGGCGCTGGCGGCGCTCGCCCTCGAGCTCGAGGGCGTCGCGGTCGCGGGCGGGTACGCCGAGCGCATCGCGCGCGAGAAGGCGGAGTGGGATGCCGCGGTCGACGCGGCGTTCGCGCCCTCGGGGCGCGCGCTGCCCGGCCAGCCCGAGATCCTCGGCGTGGTGCAGTCCGCCAGCGCCCCCGAGGATGTCGTCGTGCAGGCCGCGGGTTCGCTGCCGGGCGACCTCCATAAGCTGTGGCGCGTCCGCGACCCGCTGGGCTACCACGTCGAGTACGCGTTCTCGTGCATGGGCTACGAGATCGCGGGCGGGCTCGGGGCCAAGCGCGGGCTCCTCGCCGACGGCGACGACCGCGACGTCATCGTGATGGTCGGCGACGGGTCGTACCTCATGCTCAACACCGAGCTCGTGACCGCGGTCGCCGAGGGCATCAAGATCATCGTGGTGCTGATTCAGAACCACGGCTTCGCGTCGATCGGGCACCTCTCCGAGACGGTCGGCTCCGAGCGCTTCGGCACCTGGTACCGCGAGTACGACGGCGAGGCCCGCAACTTCCAGGGCGGGAAGGTCCTGCCCGTCGATCTCGCGATGAACGCGCGCAGCTACGGCCTCGACGTCATCGAGGTCGAGCCCGGCACCTCCGCCATCGACGACCTGAAGGCGGCCGTCGCGCAGGCGAAGGCATCCGACCGGTCCACGTTCATCCACATCAACAGCGACCCGCTGATCTACGCCCCCGACGGTGCCGGCTGGTGGGATGTGCCTGTCGCCGAGGTCTCGACGCTCGACAGCACGCAGGAGGCCCGCGACGCGTACCTGTCGCAGCAGAAGGCTCAGCGCCCGCTGCTCGGCTGAGCCGGCGGCCGCACGCTGTGGCGTCCACAGGTCGCGCGTCAGGCGATGCGGACGAGATCGGGTGAGGTGACTTCGTCGGCGAGCGCGCCGTCGTGGACGAACCGCTGGACCTCGGCCACGACATGGTGGCCGATGCGTCGCAGCTCATTGCCCATCGACCCGGCGATGTGCGGTGTGAGCGTGGCGCCCGGAAGCGAGAACAGCGGATGGCCGGCCGGCAGCGGCTCCGGATCGGTGACGTCCAGCACCGCCCGCAGCCGATCGGCTCTGAGCTCGTCCACCAGGGCATCGGTGTCGACCAGGGAACCCCGCGCGGTGTTGATGAGGGTGGCGCCGTCGGCCATGAGTGCGAGCTCGGTGCGACCGATCATGCGATGCGTCTCGGGAAGCGCGGGCGCGTGGATCGACACCACCCGCGACCGCGTGAGGAGCTCGGGCAGCGACACCCTTTCGACGCCGAGCGCGGCTGCCTCCTCGGCGGTGAGCGACGGGTCGAACATGAGGCAGTCGACGTCGAACGGCCGCAGCAGTTCGACCACGCGTCGCCCGATGCGCGATGCGCCGATCACGCCCACCGTGATGCCGAATGCGCCGACGTCGCCGCGCGGGCGCGCCGCGAGCATGTCCTGCGTCCGCGAGAAGTCGTGGGCCGAGCGCAGCGCATCGCTCGCGCTCAGCAGGATCGCCGCCAGCGTGTACTCCGCGACAGGGACGGCATTCGCGCCGGCGGCGCTGGAGACGCGGATGCCGCGTTCCCAGACGGCAGGAGTCACCAGGCGCTTCACCGACCCGGCCGCGTGCACCACGGCCCGAAGCCGTGGCCAGTGGGCGAGGGTCGCCTCGTCGAGCCGCGGTGCACCCCATCCGGTGATGAGGATCTCGACGTCCTCGGTCGAGGCGGGGATGGCGGACAGCTCGGGGGTCAGCACCTCGGCGTGGACCGCGACGATGCGATCGAGGTCACGGCGCGCCCGCGCGTCGAACAGGTCGCCGGCGAGTTGCGGCGACTCCATGGCGAGCAGGGTGGGCGGACGGGTCATCCGATGACCTCGCCGTCGGTCGGGACGACATCGACGGTTCCGTCCGGCCAGCGGACGACGATGCTGTCGGACTCGATTTCGACGGCCGGCACGAAGGCGAGGTCGAGGCCCGCCCCGACGGCGCCCAGCGTGACGAGCGCGGCGACCATGTGGCCGCGATGCGCCGGCTCGGCCCCGGCCACCCAGGGGGTGACGGCGCCCGACGCGAACGGATCGCCGTCCTCGCGGCGGTCGAGGCCGGTCTCAGCGAGCCCGCGCACCCCTCGCACCGCGGTGGTCAGCCCGTCGGCCCTCCAAGCCTTCGCGCCCTCACCGGCCCACTGTCCCGCGTCGACGGGGAGTGGCCACCCTCCGACGCGGAAGGTCCATGGGCCCTCGTCTACCGGCCACACCGAGTCCGCATCGGCGGACGCCGACGGCGTCGCGACCGGGGGCGCGGGACTCCACCAGGCGAGGCGCAGTTCGTGCACGCCGTTCGCCACGGACGCGACGGTGACCCGGGGTCCACGCCGCAGTGATGCCCATCCGGCAACGTCGGCCGGGGCCGCATCGGTCCCGCTGTCGAGCCAGTGCACGCGGGAGCGCGACACCGCGACGCGCCCGCCCACGTGCACCGGCTCGATGGCGTCGCGATGCGACGGATGCCCGCCCGCGTCGAGCAGCGCGACGTGGGACTCCAGCGGCCGCCCCACGCCGGCGCGGGTGAGTGCGGGCGAGGTCGAGCTCGAGTAGCCGAGGCGCTGGTAGAACGGGTTGTCGGCGCGCGGGGCTCCGGCCGGTCCACGGAATCCGTCCGAGCCGTGGTTGAGCACGCGCACGATGCCGTCCTGCTCGGAGCGCACCACGAGCCAGCCGGGCGCGGGCAGTGCGCGCACGCTGACGGCGGGCCGGTCGGCAGCGGGCGCCGAGGCCGACCACTCCGGGTGCTCGGGCGGAAGCAAGAGCCCCAGCATCCCTTTGCTCGCCCAGTACGGCGAGGACGAGCCGGTGTACACCTGCCGGATCGGGGGGAACTCGCGGTGCCATCCGATCGACAGCAGCCCGCGGTCGTCGACGCTTCCTGCCGAGAGGAACCGGTCGAGCACCGAATCGGCGAGGCCCCGGGTCGCGCCCGTCTCCAGCGGAGTGGCGCCCGCCAGCGTGCCGGCCCAGAACGGCGCGAGCATCGCGAAGCGGTACGTGAGCGAGCGTCCCTGGAAGAGCGGGTCGCCGTGCGACCCGACGAGGTCCCGCGCCTGGTCGAGGAAGGCCCGCAGGCGCTCGCGGTGCAGCTCCTCGAGTTCGACGCCTCGGATGCGGGCGTGCAGGAGGGGATAGACGTGCCATGCCCAGCCCGCGTAGTAGTCGAAGCTGCGGCGGACGCCGTCGGGTCCGCTCCCGTCCGAGTACCAGCCGTCGCCGATGTACAGGCTCTCCTGGATCTCGGTGTTGCGATCCAGGTCGTCCTGTTTCCACGGCCCGCCGACGGAGGCGAGGAACGCCTCGATGACGTTCTGGAACCAGATCCAGTTGTTCGTGTAGCCGCTCGTGCCGACGACGCCGCCGAGCCACTCGACCATGCGGCTCTGCACGGCGTCGTCGAGCCGATCCCAGAGCCACGGCCGCGTCTCCGAGAGGGCGATCGCGACGGATGCCGCCTCCACGACGGCCTGCCGGCGCTCGGCGATGGTGGGCCACCGCTCGGGGCTCGCGGCATCCGTTCCTGCGACGAGACCGCGGGCGTACCGCTCGAGGACTCCCGAGGGGTCGGCCCCGTCGGCGCCCCGCACGCGGAACGCCGCGAGCAGGAACGTGCGGGCGAATCCTTCGAGCCCGTCGCTCCACCGGCCCGACGCGCTGACAGGTCCCGGCAGCGTGATGAGGGAGCCGCTGGGGGACGCGTGCGCACCGGCCGCCTGCAGCAGTTCATCGGCGAGCTGCTGCCACCGGTCGCGTGCGGTCGTCGGCGTCGCTGCGGCATCCCGGTACATCGTCGTCACCCGTCGATCGTGCATTACGCTCCTGTACTCATCCGCTCTTTCGGACAAATTCGATCACGAACGGGCACCCGGATCAGACTGCGACGAACGGACTTCGCACATGGTGGGACAGAACGCTCTTCCCAGGACTCGGCACGCACACCTGCTGCGGCAGCTGGAGCTGCACGGCAGCGTCAGCGCCGCCGACATCGCCGAGCAGCTCGGCGTCTCGCAGGTGACGGTGCGGCGAGACATCGTCGAGCTCGAGCAGGCGGGCAGGCTCGCTCGCGTCCACGGTGGCGCGATCGCCCTGGGTGCGCCGCCGGTCGCCCAGCCGGCACGTGCGAACATCGGTGTTGTCGTTCCCTCGTCGGTCAGCCATTTTCCCCAGATCGTGCGAGGAATGGATGCCGCCTCCCGCGGTGGCCGCACACGGATCGTGCTTGCGACGTCGCAGTACCGGGAAGAGCTCGAGCAGCGGCAGGTCGAGCGGCTGGTCGATGTCGGCGTCGCCGGCATCATCCTCGCCCCCACCATGCGCAGTCGCACCGAGATCGAGCTGGCCGAATGGGTGCGCACGATCCCCGTGCCCGTGGTGTTCCTCGAGCGGCGACTGGAGTCGACGGCGCTCGCGGCGTTCGACAGCGCGCGCACCGATCATGCGCGCGGCGCGCAGCTCGCCGTCGAGCACCTGGCCGCGCTGGGCCATGCGGCGGTCGGGCTCGCCCTGTTCGATCGCACGCCGACCGCCCCGCTCATCCGCGAGGGACACGCGTCCGCGATCGCCCGGCTCGGACTCGCCGAGGCTCCCTACGCCGCGCTCCCGAAGGGTGACGAAGGCGATGACGAACCGCTCGACGACGCCCTGGTCGCGTTCCTCGATGCGTGCGGACGGACCTCGACCGCGGCGGCGATCGTCCACACCGATGTGCACGCTGCCCGGCTCGTCGAGCTCGCGACGGATCGCGGCATCCGGGTTCCCGACGACCTCGCGATCGTGGCGTACGACGACGACACGGCCGGCCTCGCGATGGTGCCGCTCACGAGTGTCACCGCGCCGGGGCGTGACCTCGGCCAGGAGGTGCTGCGGATCATGACGGAGCGGATCGCCGCACCGGACCGTTCGGCGACGGCGGCACGTCACATCACGATGCTGCCCCGGCTGACGGTCCGGGAGTCGTGCGGCACGATCGCCTGATCGTTTTTGTCCACTTGGGCAGGAACGCTCGGGGCCTCGATCTACCTTGTCTCTGCACGCTCCCGGCGGGATCTCGCCGCGCGAGCGACGAGAGGCAACGAGCAAGGAGGCTCCGATGACATCCCGAACATTCACCAGTGCGACCAGGTCCACCGCCCGGCGCGGCGCACTCATCGCGGGGGCCACCCTCGCGGTCGGCGCACTCGCTGTGCTCACCGGCTGCTCCGGCGGCGGTGAGACGCCCGCAGCGACGGCCGATCCCGACGAGGAAGTCACGCTGAACTTCGCGTGGTGGGGCGACGCCAGCCGCGCCGAGCGCTACGAGGCGGCGATCGACCTGTTCGAGGAGCAGAACCCGAACATCACCATCCAGACCGGTTACGCCGGTTTCGGCGACTACTGGACCGCGCGCAACACCGAGGCCGCGAGCCGCACTCTCCCCGACGTGTTCCAGATGGATCTCGCCTATCTCGCCGAGTACGGCGGGTTCGGCCACGTCCTCGCCCTCGATGACTACCTCGGCGACGCCATCGCGACCGACGGCATCGAGCCGTCGCTCGTCGAGGCCGGCGCGGTCGACGATCAGATCTTCGGCCTCGCCTCCTCGAGCAGCACGCTGGCGACCCTGTACAACGAGCCGCTGCTCGAGCAGCTGGGCGTCGACGTGCCCGAGGGGCCGGTGACGTGGGACGAGTACGACGAGTTCCTGGCCGAGGTCTCGGCCGCCGGCGCATCGAACGATCCCGTGGTGTACGGCTCGCTGGACTACACGCAGTACTTCTGGCTGTTCCAGATCTGGCTCGGCCAGCAGGGCCTGTCGCTGATCGACGGCGGCGAACTGGGCTTCGAGCAGAGCGACCTGGCCGACTGGTGGTCGCGCAGCGCCCCGCTGCACGAGTCGGGCGCGGCCATGCCCGCCGAACGACAGGCGCAGCTGGAGGGCGTGGACGCGCTCGGTGCGGGCGAGATCGCCAGCGACGTCAGCTGGGCGAACTTCCTCGCGCGTTTCAGCGAGGGTCCCGCAGCCCCCGAGCTCTCCCTCGCCATCCCGCCCTACGACGACGAGGACAGCACCGGGATGTTCCTCAAGCCCGGTCTGATGCTCTCGATCGGCGCCAACAGCGAACACCCCGCTCAGGCGGCCGCGTTCATCGACTTCCTGGTGAACGATCCCGAGGTGGGTGCGATCTTCGGCATGTCGCGCGGCGTCCCGGCGTCGTCGACGGCCGCGGCGGGCATCGAGGCGAACGAGCTCGACGAGAAGATCCTCGCCTACCAGGAGGCGGTCGCCGACCAGCTCGACGGTCAGGCTCCGCCCGCCGTCCAGGGCCTGGGCACGCTCGAGCAGACGTTCGTGGCGATCAGCCAGGACGTCGCCTACGGTGCGGCCACGCCCGAGGAGGCGGCCGAGCGCTGGTTCGCCGAGGCCGACAACGCACTGAAGTGATCCTGACGCGGGCGGCGTGCAGCGATGCGCGCCGCCCGCAGCATCCGGAAGAGGCACTGCAATGACCGCTGACACACTCGCACCGCCGGCGCCGCCGGAGACGCCGCCCACGCAGCCCCCGCCACGCCGCCCCCGACGCCGGTGGGAGGACATCCGCGCCGGCTACGTCTTCCTCGCCCCGTGGCTGATCGGCTTCCTTCTGCTGACTGCCGGGCCGATGATCGCGTCGCTGTACCTCGCCTTCACCGACTACAACCTCTTCAGCCCTCCCCAGTGGGTCGGCTTCGACAACTTCGTGCGGCTGTGGAGCGACCCGGACTACCTGCAGGCGTGGAAGGTCACCGCGACCTACGTGCTCGTGGGCACGCCCCTCAAGCTCGCGGCGGCGCTCGGCGTCGCGCTCGTCCTGAACGCGACCTTCCGCGGCAGCGGCTTCTACCGCTCCGCCTTCTACCTGCCGTCGCTCGTCGGTGCGTCGGTGTCGATCGCCGTGGTCTGGAAGGCCATGTTCATCGACGACGGCCCCGTGGACAGCATCCAGCAGTTCTTCGGAGTCCCTGCCGGCGGATGGGTCGGAGACCCCGACAAGACGATGCCGATGCTGATCCTGCTCGCCGTCTGGCAGTTCGGCGCGCCGATGGTGATCTTCCTCGCCGGTCTGAAGCAGGTCCCCCAAGAGCTGTACGAAGCCGCGTCCGTCGACGGCGCCGGTCCCCTCCGCAAGTTCTGGGCGATCACGATCCCGATGCTGTCCCCGGTGATCTTCTTCAACCTGCTCCTCGAGACGATCAACGCGTTCCAGGTGTTCGCCTCGGCGTTCATCATCTCGGGCGGCACCGGCGGTCCCGCGAGGTCGACGCTCTTCTACACGCTGTACCTCTACTTCCGCGGCTTCCGCGATTTCCAGATGGGGTACGCCTCGGCCATGGCCTGGATCCTCGTGCTCGTGATCGCGTTCATCACGGTGATCTTCTTCCGCAGCTCGAGATTCTGGGTCCACTACGCAGGAGATGAAGGACGATGAGCGCCACGCAACTGCTCGTGACCGCGAAGACCGCGCGCCGGCCGCGTCGGCGCTGGACCGGCAAGGAGATCGTCTTCCACGTCGTGGTGCTCGCGCTGCTCGTGGTGATCCTCTACCCGGTCGCCTGGATGCTGCTGTCGACCTTCAAGCCGTCGGAGCAGATCGTCGGCAACGCCCAGCTTCTCCCGCGCGAGGTGACGGCGGAGAACTACGAGCGAGCGCTCAGCGGCATCGGCGGGGTGTCGTTCTGGACCTTCTTCCAGAACTCCACCATCCTCGCGGTGGCGTCGGTGATCGGCGTGGTGCTCTCCTCCGCGCTCGCCGCCTACGCGTTCGCCCGGATCAGCTTCCCGGGACGCAACGTCTACTTCGGGATCATGATCGCGACGCTCCTGCTGCCGTTCCACGTCGTGATCATCCCGCAGTACATCATGTTCAACGCACTTGGACTCGTGAACACGTTCACGCCGCTGCTGCTCGGAAAGTTCCTCGCCACCGAGGCCTTCTTCGTCTTCCTGATGGTGCAGTTCATGCGGGGGCTGCCGCGCGAGCTCGACGAGGCGGCGCGCATCGACGGCGCCGGGCACTACCGCACGTTCAGTGCGATCATGCTGCCCCTGCTGAAGCCCGCGCTGGTCACGAGCGCCATCTTCACGTTCATCTGGACGTGGAACGACTTCTTCGGGCCTCTCCTCTACCTCAAGGACCCCGACCTGTACACGCTGCCGATCGCGCTGCGGCTGTTCGTCGACCAGAGCTCGTCGGCCGACTACGGCGCGCAGATGGCGATGGCCGTGCTCGCGCTGATCCCGGTCTTCCTCTTCTTCCTCATCTTCCAGAGGTACCTCGTGGACGGCGTGGCGACCCAGGGATTGAAGGGCTGAGGCGATGACGCACGTGAACACGGCCGGCGCCGCAAGCCGCGCGCACCCGTCGCGGCAGGGGCCGCGGCGGGTCGCGCGGCTGCTCTCGAGCCGGGGTCTGACGCTGTTCTCCGAGACGATCGTCGTCAGTCTCGCCGTGGCGGTGCTCGCCATCCCGGCGGTGACGGCGCTCCCCGCGATGGCGGCCGGAGCCTCCCACTTCCGCCGGCACGTCGAGGGCGAGTCGGACTCGCTCGTCGAGCTGGGGCGGGACTTCCTGCGCGCGCTGCGCAGCGGGTGGGTCTGGGGCGTCGCCAGCGCCGTTGCGTTCGCCGCCGTCACCGTCACGCTCACGACGCCCGCCATGCAGGGGATGCCGGGGGGAGAGGTGTTCCGCTGGAGCTCGGGGGCGATCGGTGTCATGGCGGCAGTGGTGCTGCTCCGAGCGGCCGGCGGCTGGGACCCCGCCTCGCGGTGGAGCGCGCTCATCCGCGAGGCCGCCGAGAAGTCCGCGCGCGACATCGCGGGGTCGCTCCTTCTCCTGCTGGCCCTCGCGCTGAGCGCGCTGATCGTCTGGATGTTCGCGCCGCTGGTCGTGCTCGTTCCCGGGATGCTGGTGCTGGCCACCAGAGCGGTCGCCACCCGATCCCGCTGATGTCCGCCGACGCGCTGGTCCCGGCCGAGGCGACGCTCGAGGACGTCGCGCGCGCGGCCGGTGTGTCGCAATCGACGGCCTCCCGCGTGCTGAACGCTTTTGTCCGATTGATCAGACGGTGCGAAGTTCCGGCCTAGTTTCGGTGGCGGTCGGAGCCAGCGACGGCTCCGCGGATTCATCGAGGAGTCATCGCCATGGACATCAGTCGTCGAACACTGCTGCAGTCGACGGTCGCAGCCGGAGTCGCCGCGGCGTTCGCGTCCCCGTCGGCCGCGCACGCGGCGCCGGGGCTGCGCGGCGCCTTCGGTCAGGTCGTCCCACAGGCGCTCACGGGCCACGGGCCGATCCCGCTGCGCTGGCTGGAGGGTTCAACGCCCGCCCAGCTCGTCGCAGGGACGACGTGGGGCGTGCCCTGGCCCCGTGGCGCGCTCAGCCCGGACCAGACCTTCGCGCTCGTCGCCGACTCGGGCGAGTCGGTCCCCGTCCAGAGCTGGCCCACAGGCTGGTGGCCTGACGGCTCGGTCAAATGGACGGCCCATGCGGTGAGCGGGGCGTCTGGTCGCGCCGCCGGCTACTCGCTGCAGCCCGGCGCTCCCGCCGCCCCGGCATCCGCCATCTCCGTCTCCGACAACCCGGGGCGGGTCGTCGTCGACACCGGCGTCATCCGTGTCGAGTTCCCGAAGAACGGGGCGCACCTCGTCTCATCGATCCGCCGGGGTGACACCGTGATCGCCGAGGAAGGCAGGCTCGTGGCCATGCGCCAGGACAAGCCCGACACCGATGGTGCCGAGAAGGTGGTCCGCGAGCAGTTCCAGAGCCAGGTGTCGGCGGTCAAGGTCGAGCAGAAGGGCCCGGTGCGTGCGGTGGTGCGCGTCACCGGCACCCACAAGAGGGGCAACCGCACCTGGCTGCCGTTCGACGTGCGGTTCTATCTGTACGCAGGCTCCGACGGGGTGCGCGTCGTGCACAGCTTCGTGTTCGACGGCGACGAGAACGCCGACTTCATCACCGGGATCGGCTTCACGTTCTCGGTGCCCCTGGCCGCCCAGCTGCACGATCGGCACATCCGGTTCGCGGGCGACGGCGCCGGCGTCCTCGGCGAAGCGGTGCGCGGGATCACCGGCCTCCGTCGCGATCCGGGCGCCGCGGCGCGGAGCGCACAGATCGCGGGCACGTGGACGCCCGATCCGGCGACGTGGGACCAGCGTGTGACCTCACGGCTGCAGTGGATCCCCGCGTGGGGCGACTACAGCCTGAGCCAGCTGACAGCGCAGGGCTTCGAGATCCGCAAGCGCACATCCGCGGGGCACTCGTGGATCCGCGTCGACGCGGGACGCCGGGCCCGCGGGCTCGCGTATGTCGGCAGCCCGGCCGGCGGCCTGGCGTTCGGAATGCGCAACTTCTGGCAGCTGCACCCCACCGAGCTCGAGATCTCCGGTGCGGCGACAGACAGGGCCACCGCGACGGCGTGGATGTGGTCGCCCAAGGCCGGGGCCATGGACCTGCGGTTCTACCACGACGGGCTCGGCCAGGACACCTACGCCAAGCAGCTGGACGCGCTGGAGATCACCTACGAGGACTACGAGCCGGGCTTCGGCTCTCCGTATGGCGTGGCGCGGACCACGGAGCTGAGCTTCTGGGCGCTCGGCGCGACGCCGACCGCCGGGGACTTCAGCGCGCTGGCCGACGCCAACGCGACACCGCCCCTTCTCATCAGCGCGCCGGAGCACAACCACTCCGCCGGCGTGTTCGGCTCGTGGGCGCCGGTCGATCGGTCCAACCTCGCGAAGATCGCGGTCGAGGACAAGCTCGCCTTCATGCACCAGCACTACATCAACCAGGTGGATCAACGCTCGTGGTACGGATTCTGGGACTACGGCGACGTGATGCACGAGTTCGATCGCGATCGCCATGTCTGGCGGTACGACGTCGGCGGCTACGCGTGGGACAACTCCGAGCTCAGCACCGACATGTGGCTCTGGTACCACTACCTGCGCACGGGAGACGCCACGGCATTCCGCTTCGCGGAGGCGATGACGCGGCACACCGGCGAGGTGGACGTGTATCACCTCGGCAAATACCGTGACCTCGGCACCCGCCATGGCATCATGCACTGGGCCGACAGCGCCAAACAGCAGCGCATCAGCAATGCCGGCTACCGCCGCTTCTACTACTTCCTCACTGCAGACGAGCGCGTCGGCGACCTGATGAAGGATCTCGTGGATGCCGACAAGACCTTCCTCGTGCTGGATCCGGCACGCAAGATCCGCGACGAGGTCTACAACCCGCAGCCCGACGCGCTCGGCGTCTCCACCACGACGGACTGGGGCGCTCTCGCGCTCGCCTGGCTCGCCGAATGGGAGCGCAACGGCGATCCGATCGCCGAGGCGAAGCTCGTCAACGGAGCCAAGACGATCGCGGCGCTTCCGAACGGATGGTCGCAAGGCGGCGAGGTGCGCTACAACCTGGCGGACGGGACGTTCAGCGGACCGAGCGAGAAGAGCGTCGAGGTGGGTTCGCTCGACTCCGTCTTCGGCCTGTTCGAGCTCATGACCGAGCTCATCGACCTCATCGACGACCCCGAGGTGACCGAACAGTGGGTGAACTACTGCCGCCTCTACAACGCCACTTCGGCGGAGCAGATCGCGATCACGGGCTCGTCGTGGGGCAATCAGAACCTGCGCCAGGCGTACTCCCGCGCGACCGCGTACGCCGCGCATCAGCTCGGCGACGCAACCCTCGCCAAACGAGCCTGGAAGGAGTTCCGCACCGGGCACGCGGGCTACCCCGAGAGCCTGGCGTTCACTGCGACGCGCATCGAGGGGCCGACCGTTCTCAACCCGATCGACGAGGCGCCGTTCAGCACCAACGCCAGTGCTCAGTACGGGCTCGCCGCGATGCAGTGCCTCGCACTGGTCGGCGACGAGATCTGATCGGGGCGACGAGCACGCTCGCGAAGTCGGCGGATGCCGCGGGTCGCGGCATCCGCTCTCCCATGCACGAAGACCCCCTGCCGTGTGGCAGGGGGTCTTCGAGTGAACCGGTGTGGGTCAGAGCGTGGAGGCGAGCGGATCGAAGTCCGCGGCCAGCGAGCCCACCTCGCCGACGGTGCTCTGCACCTCGACGTAGGTGCGCGACTCGGCGGCCTCTTCGATCGACAGCAGCGTGTCGAGCACGTGGTAGCCGAACTCGCCGGTGGCGATGTGCGGGCGGCCGTCGCGGATCGAGCGGGCCATGTCGAGCAGACCGAGGCCGCGACCGGCGAGGACGCCCTCCTGCGGCACCTGGAGGATCTCCTGCTCCCGCACCGAGACGTCGGTGAGCGGGCGGGTGATCGTGATGTCGCCGCCGAAGGTGTTCGGGTCGGGGATCACGATCGTGCCTTCGGTGCCGTTGATCTCGACGATGCCGTGGCGCAGCAGCGGGGAGTCGGTGCTGTACAGGCTCTGCGCCTGACCGCCCTGCTCGAACTCCATCAGCACCGACAGCGTCGACGGGATCTCGACGGGGAACTCCTGGCCGGCGAGCTCTCCGGACTTCACGGTGCGGGTCTCGACGCCGCGGAGGCCGAGCGCTGCGACCGAGGCGACCGGGCCGAACACGTGCACGAGCGTGGACACGTAGTACGGCCCCATGTCGAGCAGCGGACCGGCGCCCTTGGCGTACAGGAACGCCGGGTTCGGGTGCCAGAGCTCCGGACCCTGCCACTGGAAGGTCGTCGTCGCGAACAGCGGGCGGCCGATGTCGCCGCGGGCGATCGCACGCTTCGCGGTCTGCACGCCCGGTCCGAGCACGGTGTCGGGTGCGACGCCGACGCGCAGGCCCGCGGCATCCGCCTTCTGCAGCAGTCGCTGGGATTCCTCGCGGTCGACGCCGATCGGCTTCTCGGTCCATACGTTCTTGCCGGCGGCGATGATCGCCTCCGACACCTCGACGTGCACGGCCGGGATCGTGAGGTTGACGACGATCTCGATGTCGGGGTCGTTCAGCACGACGTCGACGCCGCCGGCGCGCGGCACGCCGTACTTCTCGGCCTGCGCCTTGGCGCGGTCCTCGATCACGTCGCCGATGGCGATCACGCGCACGTCGGGGAAGCTGGTGAGGTGCGTCAGGTACTGGTCGCTGATGTTGCCCGCGCCGATGATGCCGACGCCGACGGCTCCGGAAGAGGCGGCCATCAGACGGCGACCTTCTCGTCCAGGAAGACGCGGCTCTGCTCGACGGCGTCGAACAGGTCGCCGTTGAAGTGGTCGAACTCGACGATCGCGACCTCGAGAGCGGATGCCGCGGCCAGCGCCTCTTCGAGGGGCACGACGCCCTGACCCGCGGGGACCTGGTCGGCCGGCGGGTAGGCCGCGACGGCCTCGGGGTCGAGCGTGCCGTCCTTGACGTGCACGGCGATCACGCGGTCGCCGAGCGTCTGCAGCAGCGTCGGCGAGTCGACGCCGGCGCGGGCGACCCAGTACAGGTCGACCTCGAGCACGACGCGCTCATCGAGCAGGTCGGCGAGGACCTCGAGGCCGGTCTTGCCGTCGAAGGTCGTCTCGAGCTCGTGGGCGTGGTTGTGGTAGCCGACGCGGATGCCGCGCGCGGCGCCGATCTCGGCGGCGGCGTTGAGCTGCCGGGCGATCTCGGCGATGTGCTCCCGGCTCTGCCAGAGGGCGGGGTCGGTGTAGGGCTCGATGACCGTCGTCATGCCGAGGATGTCCGCGGCGTCGAAGACGGCCTCGGGAGTGGGAACCGGACGAGTCGTCGTCGTGCCGTCGGGGTTGACGAACGAGGATGACGCGAGGAACGCGTGACCGGTGGGCGCGGCGATGCCGTTGGCCTTGAGGGCGGCGGCGAGGGGCTCGGCCCGTCGCACGAAGTCGTAGGGCTCGGCGGCGGTGAAGCCGCGGGAGGCGAGTTCGGCGAGGGTGCCGTCGAGGTCGGCCTCGAGTGCGTCCTTGACGGTGAACAGCTGGATGGATGTCTGGACCGGCATCGGTCGCGCTCCTTCGTTGTCTGCTTTGACGGGTGTCTGAGTGGCGTCGACGGACGGGGATCGCCCGGACCGCATCACGTTATCACGAAAACCTCCAGGTGGAGGTTTTTATTCGGTAGCATGGTTCGCATGGCGGATGAGGAGCACCAGCCGGCCCTGCGCGGGTCGTACGCGAAGGGCGTGGCCCGCCGCCAGGAGATCCTCGACCGGGCCATCGAGGTGTTCGCGCGGCGCGGTTCCGACCGCACGAGCCTGCGCGCCATCGCCGAGGAGGTCGGCGTCACCCACGCCGCACTGAAGCACTACTTCGGCTCGCTCGAAGAGCTGCTCGTCGAGGTGTACCGCGAGTCCGAGCGTCGCGGCGACGACGAGCACCCGGCCGACGCCGACATGACGCCGGTGGAGATGCTGCGCGGCTGGACCGAGTCGAACCGCGAGGTGCAGGGACTCGTGCAGCTCTACTCGACGCTCGTGGCGTCGGCCCTCGAGGAGGGGCATCCGGCCGCACGGGAGTTCGCCACCACCCGCTTCGCGCGCGTCCGCGCCGATCTCGCCGCGCGCGTGCGCCGCAACCAGGCGACCGGACGCATCCGGTCCGACGTCGACCCGATGGCCGTCGCCGCACTCGTGATCGCGGCATCCGACGGCCTGCAGACCCAGTGGCTGCTCGACGTGGACGCGCCGCAGGACGCCGCACTCACCCTGCTCGATCAGCTGCTCAGTGGGAGCACCGCGACCGAGCCGTCGGCCTGAGCAGGACGAAGGCATGCCCCGCAAGAGCAGCGGCCGCCGGTTCGCCGCCGACCTGACCCACGCGGTGTCGAGCCTCTTCCGCCTCGCACCGGCACCCGCGCCGCGGTGGGCGATCGGACTGCGCGCCGCCGTGGCGATGACGGCCCCGATCGCCGTGATGACGCTGCTGGACCGCCCCGACCTCGGATTCCAGGCGGCCACGGGGGCCTTCGTCGCCCTCTACGCGACCCATCTGCCGGTCCTCGAGCGGCTGCGCGTGGTGCCGTTCGTGGCGGGCGGGCTGCTCGTCGCCGCGACGCTCGGCGCGCTGGCCGGACCGTCGCCGGTCGCGACGATCATCGGGCTCGCGGTCGTGACCATCGCCGCCGCGGCGGCCATGTTCGGCTTCGCCGTCGGCCCGCCGGGGCCGCTCTTCATCGTGCTCGTCTACGGGCTGTCGGCGCACATCGTGGCGTCGGGAGCGGATGCCGCGACCTATGTCGCAGCAGTGGCGTGCGGCATCCTGTTCGCCGGCGTGGTGTCGCTGGCTCCGCTCGTGCTGCCGAGTCGTCGCCGGGTCGCCGCGCGGCCGCTGCGCCAGGTTCTTCCCGGACCCGCGTGGCCCCCCGGCCAGCGCCTGCTGCTCGCCCGTGTGGCGATCGCCACGGTGGTCGGTATCGTCCTCGGCCTGGTGCTCGACCCCGACCGGGCCTACTGGATCGTCGGCGCGGCCGTCGCGGTCATCGGCGTCGCCGCTGATCGCCGCGCGGCGTACAGCAGGGGACTGCACCGCATGATCGGCACGATCCTCGGTGCGGGCGTGTACCTGCTGCTGGCGCCGCTGCCGATCCCCGCGCTGTGGCTCGCGTTGCTGCTAGGCGTGCTGCAGTTCACGATCGAGCTGTTCATCGTGCGCAACTACGCGCTCGCGCTGGTCTTCATCACGCCGCTGGTGCTGCTGCTGACGGGTGCGGCGACCGGCACCGTCGACACCGTGGCGGTGGCGACCGAGCGGGTGGTCGACACCCTGGCGGGAGCCGCGCTGGGCGCCGTCACGGGCGTGCTCCACGCGCGCGAGGACTGACGCGGCATCCATCGATCGGTTGACCTCGACGTCGACCGGCCGCCCGACGCGTGGGGGCCCTCTCGCACGTGGACTGGTGGGGTGCATCGCTTCATCGACCTCCTCTCTCAGCGGCTGACCTCACGACGGGGCGCGTGGGTCTCGCTCGCCCTCGGCGTGCTCGCCTTCGCGACACTGCTCGGCATCTTCGGCAGCGCCGACCTCGCCGCGGGCGGTGACAGTGCACCGCCGCAGTCCGAGAGCGGGCAGGTGGCAGCGCTCGCCCAGGAGTTCTCCGACGCCGCGGATCAGGCGCTCCTCGTCGTCGCCTCCCGCGAGGACGGCGCCGCCCTGACGGCCGCCGATCTCGAGGCGCTGTCGGACCTCGCCCCCGAGATCGACGCCGCGACCGGCGGCAGCGCGACCGGCCCGATCCCGAGCGAGGACGGCGAGGCGGCCGTTCTCACCTCGACGGTCGAGATCGGCGACGACCGTGACGAGGCCGCGCACGCGGTCGATGCGCTGCGTGAGGTGATCGCCGACCACCCGATCGACGGCGTCACGGTTCAGGTCACCGGTGGGGCCGCTTTCGGCGCCGACGTCGCGGCGGCCTTCGACGGCGCGGATCTCACGCTCCTCCTGGTCACGATCGGGATCGTCGCGCTGCTGCTGATCGCGACCTACCGGTCACCGCTCCTCTGGCTCGTGCCGCTCGCGGTCGTGGCGCTCGCGGATCAGCTCGCCGGCAAGACGACCGCGGCCCTCGGCACCGCTCTCGAGCTGCAGTTCGACACCGGCATCGTGAGTGTGCTCGTGTTCGGCGCCGGAACGAACTACGCGCTTCTCCTCGTGTCGAGGTACCGCGAGGAGCTGTGGCGCGACGACGACCACCGCGCCGCGCTGGCGCGGGCATGGCGCGCGAGCCTGCCCGCCATCACCGCCTCCAACGCGACCGTCGTCGTGTCGCTGGCGACGCTGCTGCTCGCGGTCGTCCCCGGCACGCGAGGACTCGGCATCGCGTCGGCGGTGGGACTGGTGATCGCCGTGCTGGCCGTGCTGTTCGTGCTGCCGCCGGCACTCGCGGTCTGCGGACGCGGTGTCTTCTGGCCGCTGATCCCCCGGCCTGCGGCGGGGGCCCAGCATGCTGCCGAGCGCGTCGGAGCGTGGCGCACCCTCGGTGCGCGCGTCGTCGCGCGCCCGGTGCTGCCGGTCGTCGCGGGTCTGCTGCTGCTCGTGGTGTCGGCCACCGGCCTGATGGGCATGCAGCTCGGACTGAGCCAGTCAGAGCGGTTCCGGGTGCCGTCGGAGTCCGCGATCGGGCTCGAGGTGCTCGGCGACCATTTCGCCCCGGGTGAGGCCGAGCCGATGGTCGTCATCACCGACACGTCGGACGCAGATGCCGTGGCCGACGCGGTCGATGCGATCCCGGGCATCGAGCGGGTGACGGCCGTGGCGGAGAGCGTCGACGGGGCGCTGGCGAAGCTCGTCGTCGTGAGCGACGCCGGACCGGGAACGCCCGAGAGCCGCGAGCTCGTGCACGCCGTCAGAGACGCCGGCCACGCAGCATCCGCCGGCACTCTGGTCGGAGGACCCGCCGGCGTCGCCACCGACGCGTACGACGCCAGCGTGCGCGACCTCCTCCTCATCGCGCCGCTGGTGCTGCTCGTCACCTTCCTGGTGCTCGTCGTGCTCCTGCGCGCCCTCGTGGCACCGCTCCTGCTGCTGTTCGTCAACACCCTCAGCGCGGTCGCAGCCATGGGAGCGGGTGCCTGGCTCGGCCGCACCCTCTTCGGCTGGACCGCACTGGATCTGCAGGTACCGCTGCTGGCGTTCCTCTTCCTGGTGGCGCTGGGCGTCGACTACACGATCTTCCTGGTGCATCGGGCGCGCACCGAGGCGGCGGCCGTGGGGACGCGCCCAGGGATGGTGAATGCCGTCGCCGCGACCGGCGGCGTCATCACCAGCGCCGGCATCGTGCTGGCCGGGGTCTTCGCGGCGCTCGGCCTGCTGCCGCTCGTGACGCTCGGCCAGATCGGGCTCATCGTCGGCGTCGGAGTCCTGGTGGATACCCTGGTCGTGCGCACACTCGTCGTGCCCGCGCTGTTCTCGCTGGTCGGCCGCCGGATGTGGTGGCCCGGCCGGATTCCGGCGGCTGCGGCCCCGCGTCACGGCGGGGTCCGCAACCCAGAGGAAGGGGTGTCCGCGGATGCCGCAGCTCTCCGCGAGCCCGTCGCCTGAGGCCGGCGATCCGGGCCTGCTGCCATCGCGGTCCTGGCGGGGCCTCATCGCCTCGATCCGCGTCGGCCAGACCGTGATCACGGCCGCGCTCCTCGTGGTCGGCGCCGCGCGGGCGGTCGGCGACGGCACGCCGGTGGCGTGGGTCGTCGCCGTCTCGGTGGTGTTCGGCGGCTGGTACTTCGGCGGCCTGCTGCTGAGCGAGCGCACCCGCGACCCGGGGGTCGCCGCGGGCTGGCTCGTCGGCCTGGCGCTCATCTGGATCGGCGCCGTCGCGATCTCCCCCGAATTCGTGTGGCTGGCGTTTCCGCTGTGGCTGCTGGCGGGTTTCGTCCTCCGCCTGCGGTGGGCGATCCCGTTCAGCATCGTCGTGCTCGCCGTCGTCATCGCCGCACCGCTCGTCCATACCGGCACCATCGGCTACGCCGACGTGATCGGGCCGGTCGTCGGCGGCGTGTTCGCCCTGGGCATCTCGCGCGGCTACCTGGAGCTCGTACGCGACGGGCGGGAGCGGAGCCGGCTCATCTCCTCCCTGGTGACCGCCCACGAGGAGATGGCGCAGCTGCAGGACGAGCTCGCCCGCGCCCAGCGCGACGCGGGCGCCGTCGCCGAGCGCACGCGCCTGTCCCGCGACATCCACGACACGATCGCCCAGAGCCTCACCTCCATCGGGATGATCGCGGCGGGGGCTGCGGCATCCGCACCGGTGCCCGCCGCCCGGGCGTTCGGGCAGATCGGCGACCTCGCCCGAGAGGGCCTCGCCGACACGCGCCGCATCGTCAACGCCCTGATGCCGGCGGAGCTCGAGGGGTCCGCTCTCGCCGATGCGCTGCAGCGCATGCTCGACCGGCTCAGCGACGAGACCGGCATCCGCACCGAGCTCCGCGTCGACGACACCGTTCCGGCTCTTCCCGTGGAGGTCGAGGTGGCGCTGCTGCGCACGGCGCAGTCCGCGCTGGCGAACACCCGCACGCACTCTCACGCCGACCGCATCGTCGTCAGCCTGGTCGACGGCGGCGACAGCGTCCGCCTCGACATCGTGGACGACGGCGCCGGGTTCGACGCCGCGGAATGGGAACGACACCCCGCCGGATCGGGTGGCGGATACGGGCTGCGCGCGATGCGCGACCGGCTGCGCGAGCTCGGCGGGGGACTGGACGTCGAGAGCACGCCCGGTGCGGGTGCCGCGCTGTCGGCATCCGTCCCGATCGTGACGAAGGAGGCGTGATGGGCGTGCTGCAGGTGCTGATCGCGGACGATCACCCCATCGTCCGCGCCGGGGTGCGGGCGCTGTTCGACAGTCACCCGGATGTCGAGGTCGTCGGCGAGGCGGCGACCGGCGAAGAGGCCGTGGCGCTCAGCCGGCACCTCGCGCCCGACATCGTCCTGTGCGACCTGCGCATGGGGGCGGGCATGGACGGCGTGCAGACGACCGCGGCGCTGCGCGCCCTCGATCCGGCGCCGGCGGTCGTCATCCTCACGACCTTCGATCGGGATGCCGAGATCCTGGGCGCGATCGAGGCCGGCGCCTCGGGCTACGTGCTCAAGGACGCCGCGCCCGATGCGATCGTGCGCGCGGTGCGCGAGGCGGCGGCCGGCCGGCTCGCGCTCACCCCTGAACTGAGCGAACGGGTCGTGCAGGTGCTGCGCGCTCCGCGCGTGCGCCTCACCGAGCGCGAGCACGAGGTGCTCCGCCTGCTCGACCAGGGCGCATCCAACCCGCAGATCGCGAAGTCGCTGTTCGTCGCCGAGGCCACCGTGAAGACCCACCTCGTCCACATCTTCGCCAAGCTCGGCGTCGACAGCCGCTCGCGGGCGGTGGCCGTCGCCCGCGAGCGCGGACTCCTGTGACCTGAGCGCCCGCCGACCTCAACCTTTCGATGGATCCGCTCCGCCCTGCGCTCGCCGAGGCTGGAGAGGAATCGAGAGGAATGCCATGCGAAAGCTCTACTACGCGGCCTTCGGCTACATGATCGCCGGGGTCGCCTCCGGCCTGTACTACCGCGAGTTCACGAAGCTCAACGACTTCCCGGAGGGGCAGTTCACCCAGCTCGGGCTCGCCCACACCCACCTGCTGACACTGGGGTTCGTGATCCTCCTGATCGTCCTGGTGCTCGAGAAGGTCTTCGATCTGTCGCGCTCGAAGCTGTTCGCCTGGTTCTTCTGGATCTACAACGCCGGCGTCATCCTCACCTCCGCGATGCTGATCTGGCACGGTTCGCTCACCGTCCTCGGGCTCGAGTCGTCGAAGGCGATCTCGGGCATCGCCGGCACCGGGCACGTCCTGCTCACGGCGGGCATGGTGTTGCTGTTCGTCGCTCTCGGTCGCGCTCTGCGCCGCACGTCGGCGCCGGAGGAGCGGATGCCGCAGGCTCAGGTCGCCGCCAGGGGGTAGAGGCGCCGGAGCACCAGCCGCTGCGCCAGCGTCCACGAGACGGTGACGGCGAGGTACAGGGCGGCCGCCAAGGGGACGAACAGCGCGAAGACCGCGGTCGTGAACTGCAGCAGACCCGCCACTCGTGCCATCCCCGCACCCGCCCAGGGCCCGGCATCCCGCGATCCGTCGACCGGCGGCCGGAATGCGCGGCGCGTGAGCTCGGCGACGACGACGATCACCGCGAGCACTCCTGCGAAGACGCCCCAGGTCGAAGCCGTCGCGGCGCCGGTCGCGACCGCTCCGATCAGGCTGGCCCCCAGCGGCACGCCGAACAGCTGCTCGACCAGCAGGGCGTTGGCGTGCCCCGCGATCGCGGTGTGAAGGAACAGCGCGTACACGATGGCCACGACGGGCGCTTGCGCGAGCATCGGCAGGCACCCGGCGAAGGGCGAGGCCTTCTCGTCGGCGTACAGCTTCATCGTCTCGCGCTGCAGACGTTCGGGGTCGCGCTTGTGGCGCCGCTGCAGCTCTCTGAGCCTCGGGGCCAGGCGGCTGCGCATCTGCTCCGCCTTCGCCTGCGCGATGCCGGCAGGCACCAGCGCGGTACGGACGAGCAGGGTGAGAACGACGACGGATGCCGCAGCCGCGGCGGATCCGGCGAGGGGCTCGAGCAGGGCCGAGAGGGCCATGAGGAGGGAGTAGGCCGCGTCGAGGATCGCGGCGATGGGCGGAAAGGCGTAGAGGTCCAAGGTGTGTCCGTTCGTCCGGTGTCGGTTCGTGGCATGTGGCCACGACGGCGCCGGCGGACAGGGAAGCGCCCCCGCGGGTACGGGGTCGGACGTGCGTCGGGGCTACGCGGCCAGTGCCGCGAGCCCGGGCGCGCGCGGACGGGAGTGACCCGGAGCGTCGGGATGGCTCTGGGTGAGTCGCGTGAAGTCGTCGATCGCGCGGCGCGGGTGGGCTGTCGCGATGACGGCGCGGGCAGGCTCGGCGCGGAGCGCGACGGCGACAGCAAGCAGAGCGAGCGCGGCGAGGGAGACTGCGGCAGCGGTGGCCGCCGCAACTGTGAGCCCGCCGGCGCCGGGCGTCGCGACGGTGGCGAGGAGCTCGGCCAGCGGGCGCAGCGCGACGGCGAAGACCTCGAGAATCAGGCGAAGCGCGACGCCGATCGATTCGAGCACGGCCGCCTCCTCCCGCCGGCTTCACGGTAACACGCGACGTCGAGCGGGATCGAGCCGCGCGGCGCCGGCTCGTGCGCGTCGCGGGGCGGCACCCTCTCGAAAACGCCGATGAACTTCCGGTTCACACAGGGTCGTTGAACTTCCGGTTCACGCTGGGTCGTTGAACTTCCGGTTCACGCTGGGTCGTTGAACTTCCGGTTCACACTGGGTCGCTGAACTTCCGGTTCCCGCTGGGTCGTTGAACTTCCGGTTCCCGCTGGGTCGTTGAACTTCCGGTTCACACTGGGACGCTGAACTTCCGGTTCGCACAGATGCGTCGGGGTCGAGTCCTGCACGTCATCGTGTGTGAACCGGAAGTTCAGTGATGGTCTGTGAACCGGAAGTTCAATGCCAAAGCGAACATGACCCGCCGCCAGGCAGCGACTCCGCCGACGCCCGCGACGCGGCTGGGCCCGCGACGCGGCTGGACCCGCGACGCCGCGCGGACGGCGACGCCGACAAGCCCAGCCTCGCGGGGCGGGGACGGTGGGTGGAGCGAAGCGCACGGCGGGCGGAGCGACGCGGATGGGGGCGGAGCCACGCGGACGGGCGGGCTGAGCGACGCGGACGGGCGGGCTGAGCGAAGCGGCGGGGCACCGACGCAGGGGTGCCGAGCAAGCGATGGAGCCTTTCCTCCACAGACGGACTGGAGATCGCGCCATCCCCACCGCGGCTCATGTGACGACCCCGGCGTCGGCGGCATGAGGCAGGGTGGAGGGCGTGACCGCGACGACCGATACCCGCACCGAAGCCCTCGAGGTGCTGCGCGCGCTCGTCGGGCGCGACGACGCCGATTTCCACGACGGGCAGTACGAGGCGATCGAGGCGCTCGTCGACGACCGCCGGCGTGCGCTCGTGGTGCAGCGCACCGGGTGGGGCAAGTCGGCCGTCTACTTCGTCGCGACGCTTCTCCTGCGCCGTCGAGGTGCCGGACCCACGGTGCTCGTCTCCCCGCTTCTCGCGCTGATGCGCGACCAGATCGCGGCCGCCGCACGAGCCGGGGTGCGCGCGGTCAAGATCGACTCCACGAACGCGCACGAGTGGGGCGACGTGCTCGGCCGGCTCGACCGCGACGAGGTCGACGTGCTGCTCGTTTCGCCGGAGCGCCTCAATAACCCGTCCTTCCGAGACGAGCAGCTGCCGCAGCTTGTCGCCCGCATCGGACTGCTCGTCGTCGACGAGGCGCACTGCATCAGCGACTGGGGGCACGACTTCCGGCCCGACTACCGGCGCCTGCGCGATCTGATCGCCCGGATGCCCGCCGGTGTCCCCGTGCTCGCGACCACCGCGACGGCCAACAGCCGCGTGGTGTCCGACGTCGCCGAGCAGCTGGATGCCGGCAGCGCCTCGGGTGGGGGAGCGGATGCCGCATCCGCAGGCGTGCTCACCATCCGAGGTCCGCTGGCACGGGCCTCGCTCCGGCTGGGGGTGCTGCGTCTGCCCAACTCGCCGAGCCGGCTGGCCTGGCTGATCAGCCACCTGGGCGATCTCCCCGGCTCGGGGATCATCTACACGCTGACGGTCGCGGCGGCGAACGACACCGCCCGCCTCCTCCGTGAACGCGGCTACGACGTCCGGGCCTATACCGGGCAGACCGACACCGACGAGCGTGAGGAGTCCGAGGCGCTCCTCAAAGACAATCGTGTCAAGGCTCTCGTGGCGACCAGCGCACTCGGCATGGGATTCGACAAGCCCGACCTCGGCTTCGTGGTGCACCTCGGTGCTCCATCGTCGCCGGTGTCGTACTACCAGCAGGTCGGCCGCGCCGGGCGTGCCACCGAGTCCGCCGATGTGCTGCTCCTCCCCGGCACCGAGGACCGCGAGATCTGGCAGTACTTCGCAACGGCGTCGATGCCCGACCGTGAGCGCGCCGAGCGCGTGCTGTCGGCGCTTTCAGCCGCGACCGCGCCGATGTCGACGCCCGCGCTGGAGGCGGTGGTCGACATCCGCCGCACGCCCCTCGAGCTGCTGCTGAAGGTGCTGGATGTCGACGGTGCGGTGGCGCGCGTGCGCGGCGGATGGACGGCGACCGGCGAGGCGTGGACCTACGACGAGGAGCGCTATCGCCGCATCGCTGCCGAGCGCGTCGCCGAGCAGGAGCACATGGTCGAGTACGAAGAGACCTCGGGCTGCCGCATGGAGTTCCTGCAGCGGTCCCTCGACGACGACACCGCCGTGCCCTGCGGCCGGTGCGACAACTGTGCGGGCACCTGGTTCCCGACCGCGATCGCCGAGGGAGCGACGGATGCCGCGGCCGCGGCTCTCGACCGCGTCGGCGTGCCGATCGAGACGCGACGGCAGTGGCCCACCGGCGCCGATCGGCTGGGCGTGCCCGTCAAGGGCCGCATCGCCGTGGACGAGCAGGCCGGCGAGGGTCGCGCGCTCGCACGTCTCACCGACCTCGGCTGGGGTGGCGTCCTGCGCGATCTCTTCGCCGCCGGCGCCGCGGATGCGCCCGTTCCGCCCAACGTGCTCGGCGCGTGCGTGCGCGTCCTCGCCGAATGGGGCTGGGAGACGCGCCCGGTGGCGGTGGTGGCGATGCCGTCGCGCGCCAAGCCGCAGCTGGTGGACTCGCTCGCCCGCGGCATCGCCGAGGTCGGGCGCCTGCCTTTCCTCGGGTCGCTCGACCTCGTCGACGGCGGACCCACGGGTCAGCCGGGCGGGAACAGCGCGTTCCGGCTGGCGGGGGTGTGGGACCGGTTCTCGGCCGCAGGCCTCGACATCCCTGCGGGTCCTGTTCTGCTGGTCGACGACCGGGTGGACAGCGGCTGGACTCTCACCGTCGCCGCGCGCGAGCTGCGCCGCGCCGGTGCCGCCGCCGTGCTTCCGTTCGCGCTGGCACTCCGCGGCTGACACCGGGCCCACTGTTCGCGCTTCGTCTCGCTGGCGCTCGCTCAGCGACCGGGGGCGATGCCGCGGCCGCTCGCCGCTCGCCGCTCGCCGGTCGCGGTCGTTGAGGAGGCGCCGCAGATCGAGGAGAAACGTGGCGCCGCTGCTCAGCCGCTGGTCGGTGGTTTCGGCCGTGGCCGGCGCACGATGAGGTAGATCACAGCGCCGGCTACCAGCAGGATGAGCACAACGACCCATGGAACCCAGTTCATCGGTGACGCGGTGGTATCGCCCGCCTCCGCGGTAGGCGACGGAGACGACGTCTGCGAGGGCGACGGTGACGCGCTGGGCGTCGGCGTGGGTGTCGCCGTCTGCTCCGGCTCGGGCGTTGCCGTGGGCTCGGGAACCACCGTGGGCGCCGGCTCGGGCACCACCGTCGGTTCGGGTTCGGGTTCGGGTTCGGGCTCGGGTGTGGGTTCAGGCGTGGGCTCCGGTGCCACGGTCGGCTCAGGCGTCGGCTCGACTGTCGGCTCGGGTGTCGGCTCGGCCGTGGGCACAGGCGTCCGCGTCGGCAGGATCGGCGTCCGCGTGGGCAGGTCCGTGGGCAGGGCCGTGGGCACGCCCGTCGGAAGCGTCGTCGGCAGAGCGGTCGGGATCGGGATCCCGCCGTTGCCGCAGCCGGCCAGGAGCGTGAGCGCGGCGGCGACGGCGAGCCCCGCCAGCACTCGGGCGGCGCGGGCGCCCTGCGGCGGCCGCGATTCGCGTGTCACACGGGGATGCGGCATCCGATTCCTCCACAGGGGTCTTGGCCGCATGCTAGGCCCGCGCGTCGGTGGCGGCCCGGATTCGGGTCGAGACACACCGGCCCCGCGCGAGAGGCCGCATTCCGCCGGCACGGCATGACCCCGTGTGACGCCGCGTGTCGCCGTGTCGCGGTGTGTGTCGTCACAGCATTTCGCAGTCTCCGGACGCGGGCGAGCATGACCACATGCCTTCCCCACTCATCTCGCCGACAGCGCTCGCCGATCTCATCCGCGGCGGCACCCCGCCGCGGATCCTCGACGTGCGATGGCGGCTCGATCAGCCCGAGGGCCGACCGGCGTACCTCGACGGGCACCTGCCGGGCGCCGTCTACGTCGACCTCGACCGCGAGCTCGCCCGGCGTGGCGACCCGCGCGAGGGCCGGCATCCACTCCCGCCGCGCGCCCAGCTGGAGGCTGCAGTGCGGCGATGGGGCATCCGCGACGGCGACACGGTGGTGGCGTACGACGACGTCCACTCGGTGGCCGCGGCGCGCGCGTGGTGGGTGCTGACCCGGTCGGGCCTCACCGACGTGCGCGTGCTCGACGGCGGGCTGCGAGGCTGGCTGGCCGAACGGCTGCCGCTCGAGACCGGGGATGTGCTGCCGAGACCGCCAGGGGACGTCGTGCTCGACGACATCACCGAGGGCGTGGCCGACATCGACGGCGTGGAGGAGTGGCCCGACCACGGGCTGCTGCTCGACGTACGCGCTCCGGAGCGCTACCGAGGGGACGCCGAGCCGCTCGACCCCGTCGGGGGTCACATCCCCGGTGCCGTCAATCTGCCGACCACGGTCCACCTGACGGCGGGCAGGTTCCGCTCGCCGGAGGAGATCCGCGCCGAGTTCGCCGCCGCCGGCGTCGCCGACGGAGTGGCCGTCGCCGCCTACTGCGGTTCGGGCATCGCGGCGACCCACACCGCGCTCGCGGGCGCCCTCGCCGGCATCGACGTGGTCGTCTATCCCGGCTCGTGGAGTCAGTGGTCGCGCTCGCGCGGACGACTCGCGGCCGTCGGCCCGGCGCCGTCGCTGGATGTGGTGCCGGTATGACCGCGCTGCTGAAGGACCCGGCGACCACGACCACGATCGCCGACCGCCCGCTGCGCGTGGTCGGTGTCTCCGGCTCGCTCCAGGAGCCGAGCCGCACCACCGCGCTGGTGCGGAGCATCCTCGCATCGGTGGCAGAGCGCATTCCCGCGCAGGTCGAGCTCGTCGAGATCGCGGCGCTCGGACCGGGGTTCGCCGGGGCGCTGAAGCGCGAGGATGTCGCGCCCGAGGTCGAGTCGGCGCTGCGGGCGATCGAATCCGCCGACCTGCTGGTGGCGGCGAGCCCGGTGTACCGGGCCTCGTTCACCGGGCTGTTCAAGCACCTGTTCGACTTCGTCGGCCAGTACGACCTCGTGGGCACGCCTGTGCTGCTGGCGGCGACCGGCGGCGGCGAGCGGCACGCGCTGATCATCGAGCACCAGCTGCGGCCGCTGTTCGGGTTCTTCCAGGCGCTCACGCTGCCGGTCGGCGTGTACGCGTCGACGACCGACTTCGCGAACTACGAGCTCACCTCGCCCGACGTCGCCCGCCGTATCGTGCAGGCCGTCGACCGCTCGCTTCCCCTCATCGAGCAGGCCGCGCTCGTTCGCCGGTCGGAGTACGTCGCCACCTGGTGACGCGGGTGGCCGCGTGGGCCCAGCCGCGGGCCGGCAGGTGCGCCGGGCCGCGGCATCCGTCATCGGCGTCTCTGCGCCGTGGCCGCCAACGGCGTCCTCGACGCCGCCCCCGGTGAGCGTCTAGACTGGCGCCCGTGTTGACCTGTCGGTGTTGTCGCCCCTGCTGCTGAAGCGTTCGCTTCGCACAGACCTCCGCGACCCCGCCAACCCTCCGCGCTCCCGCGCGGGCAACACTCCAGGACTCATCGTGCGTTACGCCCAGAGCGTGGCCGACCTCGTCGGCAACACCCCCCTCGTCCGCCTGACCCGTGTCACCGACGGCATCGCCGCCACCGTGCTGGCCAAGGTCGAGTACTTCAATCCCGGCGGCTCCGCCAAGGATCGCATCGCCCGCCGCATCATCGACGCCGCCGAACGCGACGGTCTGCTCGAACCCGGCGGCACGATCATCGAACCCACGAGCGGCAACACCGGCGTGGGCCTCGCGCTCGTGGCGGTGCAGCGCGGCTATCGCATGATCTTCGTGGTGCCCGACAAGTTCGCGGGTCCGAAGGTCGACGTGCTGCGGGCCTACGGCGCCGAGGTCGTGGTGACCGACACGAGCGTGCCGCCCGAAGACCCGCGCTCGTACTACAGCGTGTCGGATCGGCTCGTCCGCGAGATCCCCGGCGCGTTCAAGCCGAACCAGTTCGCGAATCCGAACGGGCCGCTGAGCCATTACGAGACGACGGGGCCGGAGATCTGGCGCGACACCGACGGCCGCGTGACGCATTTCGTCGCCGGCATCGGCACCGGCGGCACCATCACCGGCACGGGCCGGTACCTGCACGAGGTGTCGGGCGGCACGGTGCGGGTGATCGGCGCCGACCCCGAGGGCTCGATCTACTCGGGCGGCCCGCTCCACGGGTACCTCGTCGAGGGCGTCGGCGAGGACTTCTGGCCCGACAGCTACGACCCCGCGGTGCCCGACGAGATCCATCGCGTCTCGGATGCCGAGACGTTCGAGATGACCCGCCGTCTCGCCCGCGAGGAGGGTCTCCTGGTCGGGGGATCGAGCGGGATGGCGGTCGTCGCCGCGCTGCGCACCGCCCGCGAGCTGCCCGCCGACGACGTGGTCGTCGTGCTGCTGCCCGACCACGGCCGCGGCTACCTCAACCGGTTCTACGACGACGACTGGATGCGCGACCACGGGTTCGAGGTGAGCCGCGCCGAACCCACGGTCGTTGAGCGAGCCGCGGCTCCGACCGAGGTTCCGGTCGTTGAGCGAGCGAGGAACGAGCGAGACGAAACGCCTGCACGCGGCGCACACTCCGGCCCCGAGGCATCCGCGCAGGTCCCGGTCGTTGAGCGAGCGAGGAACGAGCGAGACGAAACGCCTGCACCCGGCGCACACCCCGGCCCCGAGGCATCCGCGCAGGTCCCGGTCGTTGAGCGAGCGAGGAACGAGCGAGACGAAACGCCTGCACCCGGCGCACACCTGGGCCCCGAGGCATCCGCGCAGGTCCCGGTCGTTGAGCGAGCGAGGAACGAGCGAGACGAAACGCCTGCACGCGGCGCACACCCCGGCCCCGAGGCATCCGCGCAGGTCCCGGTCGTTGAGCGAGCGAGGAACGAGCGAGACGAAACGCCTGCACGCGGCGCACACCAGGGCCCCGAGGCATCCGCGCTGGTCCCGGTCGTTGAGCGAGCGAGGAACGAGCGAGACGAAACGCCTGCACCCGGCGCACACCTTGGCCCCGAGGTATCCGGATCCACCCACGAAGGAGCACCCGCATGACCGAGCCCACGAACGACTCCGGTTTCGAGACCCGCGCGGTGCACGCCGGTCAGGCCTTCGACCCCACCACCGGGGCCGTGATCCCGCCGGTGCACTTCTCGACGACGTACGCGCAGGACGGTATCGGCGGGCTCCGCGAGGGCTACGAGTACGGTCGCAGCGGCAACCCGACCCGCACCGCTCTCGAGACGCAGCTCGCCGCGCTCGAAGGCGGCGCGCATGCCCTGTCGTTCGCGTCGGGACTGGCCGCCGAGGATGCGCTGCTGCGCGCCGCCCTCAAGCCCGGCGACGAGGTGCTGCTCGGCAACGACGTCTACGGCGGCACCTATCGGCTCATCGCGCGCGTGCTCGGCGCGTGGGGCATCGGCGTGCGCGTGGTCGACATGAGCGACCTCGGCGCGGTGCGGGCGGCCCTCGAGGACCGCCCGGCGCGCATCGTGTGGGTCGAGACCCCCAGCAACCCGCTGCTGCGCATCACCGACATCGCCGGGCTCGCGCGGCTCGGCCATGACGCGGGCGCCCTCGTCGTCGTCGACAACACGTTCGCGTCGCCCGCGCTGCAGCAGCCGCTGGCCTTCGGCGCCGACGTGGTGGTGCACTCGGCCACGAAGTATCTCGGCGGCCACTCGGATGTCGTCGGCGGCGCGCTCGTGCTCAACGACGAGGCCCTGTACGCAGAGGCGAAGTTCCTGCAGTTCGCCGTGGGCGCCGTCTCCGGCCCCCTCGACGCGTGGCTCACCACCCGCGGCATCAAGACGCTGGCCCTGCGCATGCGACGGCACAGCGAGAACGCGCACGCGATCGCCGAGTTCCTGTCGGGCCACGAGGCGGTCGAGCGCGTGTACTACCCCGGCCTGCCGTCGCACCCCGGGCACGAGGTCGCCGCGCGGCAGATGAGCGGGTTCGGCGGCATCGTCTCGGTCGCGCTGGCGGATGCCGCATCCGCCCGCCGATTCGCCGAGTCGACGCGCCTGTTCCAGCTGGCCGAATCGCTCGGGGGCGTCGAGTCGCTCATGAACTACCCCGACGAGATGACGCACGCCTCGGTGCGCGGCACCGAGCTCGCCGTGCCGCCCGAGGTGGTGCGGCTGTCTGTCGGCATCGAGTCGGTCGCCGACCTCCTCGCCGACCTCGACCAGGCCCTCGCCGGCCTCTGACCCCCCGCGCCCCGCGCCCCGCGCCGCCGCCACCCGGTGTCCCCGCGTCCCTTTGTTGACTTGCGCTGAACGTACGCGACACGCCGGGCGTGGCGTACGTATAGCGCAAGTCAACGTGATCGGGAGGGTCGTGGCAGGACGCGTGTCCCCGTCGACGGCGTCACTCGCGAGTGGTTCCCGCCCTCGGCGTCGCACGACGCCCCCGCCTCCTGCCCTCGGCGTCGCGCGACGCCCCCCGCGCGCGCCCACGGCCCCGCCACTCCGGTGCCCGCGCGTCCCTTCGTTGACTTGCGCTGAACGTACGCGACACACCGCACACGCCGTGCGTATAGCGCAAGTCAACGGGGACGGCGAGGCGCGAGCACGCGGGCACGGCGAGCGGTGAGGCGCGGGGACGCGAGCACGCAGGGACGCGAGCACGCGAGCGCGGCGAGCCGTGAGGCGCGGGGGCGGGGAGGTGGGAGGCGGCGGTCCTAGGCTCGGAGGCATGACCGCGCGCCCCGGCATCCGCTCCTCCGTCCTCGCGCAGCCGCTGCGGATCGGCGCCGTCGAGGTGCCGAACCGCATCATGCAGACCGCGCACTCGAAGCAGTACTCCGACCGGGTCGAGTCCGACCGCGAGACCGCGTACTACGTGCGCCGTGCGCAGGGCGGCTGCGGGCTGTTCGTGGCCGGCAACCACTTCGTGCACCCGACCGGTTCGATCCGCGGCTTCGAGGACGCGTACCGCCCCGAGGGCGTCGCCGCATCGAAGCGGATGACGGATGCCGTCCACGAGGCGGGCGCGAAGATCTTCGTGCAGCTCAACCACCACGGCGCGCAGGCGCAGCCCGACGGTCCCGACGGCCCGCGCGCGGTATACGCGCCGTCGCGCGTCCTGTCGCCGTCGACCGCGCACGCGACCCGCGAGATGGATCGCGCCGACATCGCGGCGTTCATCGACGGCTGGGCGTTGTCGGCGGTGCACGCGCGCGACGGCGGATTCGACGGCGTCGAGATCCACATGGCGCACGGCTACCTGCTGCATCAGTTCCTCTCGCCGCTCTACAACGCCCGCGGAGACGAGTACGGCGGCGACCTCGAAGGACGCACGCGATTTCCGCGCGAGGTGCTGCGCGCCGTACGGGAGCGGGTGGGCGACGACTTCACCGTCGGCATCCGCATCGTCGCGAACGAGTTCCACCCCGACGGGATCGACGGCGCCGGCATGCGCGAGGTCGTCGCACGCCTGCGTGCAGAGGCCCGCATCGACTTCCTCGACCTCGCGGCCGGCGGCTACCACAACGTGCACTACGTGTTCCCGTCCTCGCCTATGCCGTACGCCTGGCTGCGCGACGACGTCGCCGCGGTGAAGGCCGCGAACCCCGACGTCCCCGTGTTCGGCGTCGGCGCCGCCCGCTCGGTCGAGGACGCGGAGGAGGTCGTCGCCTCCGGCATCGCCGACATGGTCGCGCTCACTCGCGCCCAGATCGCCGACCCCGACCTCGGCCGCAAGCTGATGGGAGTCGAGCCCGTCGACAGGAGCGAGTCCGGCATCCGTCACTGCATCCGCCTGAATCAGGGATGCCTCGGCCGCGGCAGCCGCGGACTCGCGATGTCGTGCACCGTCAACCCGCTCGCCGGGCGCGAGCTCGAGCGGGGCGAGCGGCCGCGCGCGTCGTCGCCGCAGCGGTGGATCGTCGTGGGCGGCGGCCCGGCCGGAATGCGCGCCGCCGTCGAACTCGCCACCGACGGGCATGCGGTCACTCTCGTCGAGCGCGCGGACGGACTCGGCGGCCAGCTGCGCCTCGCCCGCCGGGTGCCGGGGCGCGAGAGCGTCGGGTTGCTCGTCGACGACCTCGAGCGCGACCTCACGGCCCTCGGCGTGACCGTGCGGCTCGGGGTCGAGGCGGACGCCGGCCTGCTGCGGGCCGAGGGCGCGGACGGCATCGTTGTCGCGACCGGCGCCATCGCCCCGGCCGGCACCTCGCTCGCCCTCGGGGGCGCGTACTCCGGAGGCTTCCCTGCCGAGGGCACGACCGACGCCTTCGCGGCGGTCGCCCCGGCGGGGGCCGGCGTGCCGCTCCGCCGGCGGATCGCGGTGGTGGATGCCGACGGCACGGCGTACGCCGCCGGGATCGTGCTGACCCTGCTCGAGCGCGTCGACGAGCTCGAGCTCGTGACGCCGTTCGAGACCGTTTTCCCGCACATCGGGGCCGGATACGACCGGCCGCTGCTGCTCGAGCGCCTCGGTGCGCACGGCGGGTTCCAGCGCCGCCCGGCACACCTCGTGGAGCGGATCGAGCCGGGCGCCGTGACGGTGCGCGACACGCTGACGGGCGCCGTGGAGATGATCCCGGGCGTCGACGCGGTGGTGGCCGTCGAGCCGCGTGCATCGGTCGGCATCCCGGGCCTGGTCACGGACACGCCAGCCGCGCCGCGGGTCGTGACAATCGGCGATGCGTTCGCACCGCGCACGATCGATGCGGCGCTCTTCGAGGCCGTCGAGCTCGCGTACGACGTCGCGGGGCTGGCGACGCTGCGCGGCTGAACCGCCGCCCGGCCTGATCATCGACCGCGGGGCGCTCCGTGGGGCCGGTGGCTACGCTGGGCGCGTGGACCCCGTCACCGCAACCCTCGTCATCCTGGTGCTCGCGGTGATCGCGTTCGTGAGCAACCGCGTGCCGATCGGGATCGTCGCGATCGGCGTCGCGCTCGCCCTGTTCTTCACCGGCGTCCTCACCCTGCCGCAGGCCCTGGCGGGCTTCGGCGATCCGACCGTGCTGTTCATCGCCGCGCTGTTCGTCGTGAGCGAGGCCCTGGACACCACGGGCGTCACGGCCTGGGCGGGCCAGAAGGTGATCGGACGCGCCGGCACCAAGCGCGCCACGCTCGTCACCGTGATCTCGCTGCTGGTGGCGGTCCTGACCGCCCTCATCAGCATCAACGGCGCCGTCGCCGCGCTGCTCCCGCTGGTCGTCGTGGTCGCATCGCGTGCCGGCATCGCGTCGTCGAAGCTGCTCATGCCGCTCGCCTTCGCGGCGTCCGCCGGCTCGCTGCTCCTGTTGACCGGCACCCCGGTCAACATCATCGTCTCGGAGTTCGCCGCCGGCGCGGGAGGGAGGGAGTTCGGGTTCTTCGAGTTCGCGCTCGTCGGCATCCCGGTGCTGCTCGGCACCGTCGTGATCCTGCTGCTCGGGGGTCGACTGGTGCCGGAGCGGAAGGGGGCGATCATGCCCGTCGACCTGGTGCGGCACGCGCGCATGCTGCGCCAGCAGTATTCGCTGACGCTCGACACCGGCGTGCTTCTCGGCCCGAACTCCGGGGTGACCGAGGTCGTCGTGGCGCCGCGGTCGCCGCTGATCGGCGAGCGGGTGTGCGCCGGGATGACGACGCCCGACGGTGACCTCGTCGTGCTGGCGGCGCGACGAGGCGACGAGCACCTGAAAGGCACCGAGTTCATCGTGCAGTCCGGCGACGCGCTCCTGCTCCAGGGAGCGTGGGACGACCTGACGCGGCGGACGCAGGACCCCGGTGTGCTCGTGGTCGACGATCCGGCGCAGCTGCGCCGGTCGGTGCCGCTCGGGCGCGGCGCCAAGCGCGCGATCGGCATCCTCCTGGCGATGATCGTGCTCCTCGCGACCGGCCTCGTACCGCCGGCGGTGGCCGCGCTGCTGGCGGCGTGCGCACTCGTGCTCACGCGCACCGTCACGGTGACGGCGGCGTACCACGCGATCTCGTGGACGACCGTGGTGCTCATCGCGGGCATGATCCCGCTGTCGACGGCATTCATCAGCACCGGCACGGCCGACCTGGTCGCAGAGGGCATGCTGTCGCTGCTGGGCGAGGCGGGCCCCCACGTGGCCCTGCTCGCGCTGTGCGGGATCACACTGGTGCTCGGTCAGCTGATCAGCAACACCGCCACGGTGCTCATCGTGGCGCCGATCGCCATCTCGGTCGCGCACGCTTTGGACCTGTCGGTGCAGCCCTTCATGATGGCGCTCGCGGTCGTGGGTGCGGCGGCGTTCCTCACGCCCATCGCGACGCCCGCGAACCTCATGGTGATGGAGCCGGCGGGCTACCGGTTCGGCGACTACTGGAAGCTGGGGCTGCCGCTCGCGCTGTTCTTCCTGGCGGTCGCGGTCCTCTACGTGCCGCTCATCTGGCCGTTCTAGCCGTCCAGTTGTGCGCTCGCCTGTCGCGATCCGCGGATCGGCGTCGCAGATCGCGACAGGGGAGCACGTGGTGCGCGACGCCCCGGCGGCTCGGGTCAGCCGGGACGTCGCGGGTTCTTACGCGGCCGACCAGCCGCCGTCGCTGGCGAGGTTCTGGCCGTTGACGTTGACGCCGTCGTCGCTCAGCAGGAACGTGATCGACGCGGCGAGGCGGTCGGGCGTCACCGGCGGCGCCATGACAGCCATGCCCGTGCGCACGCGGTCGGCGCCCAGCGCCGAGTTGAACTTCGCCTCGATGTTGGTGATCACGGCGCCCGGCGCGACGGCATTGACGCGGATGCCGCTGGGGCCGTACATGAACGCGCTCGACTTCGTGAGGCCGACGACGGCGTGCTTCGACGCGGTGTAGGCGGCGCCCGCGGACGAGCCGCGCAGGGATGCCTCGGACGAGGTGTTCACGATCGACCCGCTGCCCTGCGCGAGCATGGCGGGGATGACGGCGCGCATCAGCTTCATGGTGCCGGTGACGTTCACGCGGAACACGCGATCCCAGACGGCGTCGGTGACCTCGCCGACGGGGGTCATGTCATCCATGATCCCGGCGATGTTGGCGAGAGCGTCGATCCGGTCGCCGGCCGCCTCGATGATCTGGGCGACGCCCTCGTCGTCGGTGATGTCGGCCGTGAGAGCGACGACATCGGCACCCGTGTGCGCCGCGACGAACTCGTCGAGGCGGTCCTGGCTGACGTCCACGGCGATCACTCGACCGCCCTCGCGAGCGACGCGCGATGCGGTGGCACGGCCGATGCCGGAGCCGGCGCCGGTGACGATGACCGTCTGGCCCGTGAAGCGACCCGCGGTGACCTTCTCGGCCCACTCCGCCTTCGGGGTCTCGTCGGCGGTGGCACCGGCATCCGGGATGCCGTCGGGGTTGACCTGCGCGATCAGGGCATCGAGCGCGGCCTGCGGGAAGGCGCCGCCGCTCATCGCGACGAGGTTCGAGATCGGGAGCGAGGCGATGGGGCTGAGCGCTTCCGCGCTCTGGCCGCCCTGGGCGAGCAGACCGCGCAGTGCGGCGCCGCCGGCCGGGTCGTCGAGCCATGACTGGATGGTGGAGGCTCCGGTGAGGGGAGCGGTGGTGGTGCTCATGGGCGTTCTTCCCTTTCTTCGTGCATGCATGGGGGCTGCGGGTCCGGGGATGAGGATCCTTCGGGGCGGCTCCTACCGGACAACTTTGTCCGGTACTAGGCTACACCCGTGCCCAGCACCGCATCCCCCCGTGCGCGGCCGCGCCAGAATCGCGGCCCCGCCGCCGCCGCCGACAACCGTCGCGCCCTCATCGCCGCCGCGCGCGAGGTGTACGCCGAAGGCGGCCTGGGCGCGCCGTTCAGCGCCGTCGCCAAGCGCGCGGGCGTGGGGCAGGGCAGCCTCTACCGCCACTTCCCCGACCGCACCGCCCTCGCCGTCGCCGTCTTCGAAGACAACGTGCGCGAGCTCGAGGAATACACATCGGCCTCCGAGCGTACGGTCGACGACCTGCTGGACCGGGTCGTCGACCAGGTGGTCGTCTCGACAGCCTTCATCGAGCTGATCACCGCCGATCTCACCGATACGAGGGTGGCTGTGCTCGGGGCCCGGTTCCGGGCCCTGGTGGAGCGTCTCGTCGCCCGCGACCGTGCCGCCGGCCGCATCGGGAACCACATCGAGACGGACGACGTGACGCTGGCGACCGGCATGCTGGCGACCGAGCTCGCCCGCGCCGACACCGCGCAGCGACCGGTCGTCGCGCGCCGTGCCCGCGCCCTCTTCGCCGCTGCATTCGCACCGCGGTGATGCAGCGCTAGGCTCCTGCCATGGGACGGTTCATCTACGACACGAACGCCAATTCGGTGGACATCGACGACCGCACGCTGGCCCATCTCCGCATCGTCGTGATGAACAAGCTGCGCCGTTCCGAGCCCTTCATGTTCGACGTCGAGATCGGCGACGGCAGCGGTCGCCGCAGCTTCTGGATCCACCCGTCGGTGCCGATCCAGTTCCACTTCTTCGGAAGCCGTCAGCCGCGCATCAACCGCCGCTGGGTCGAGGAGCTGATGCTCGCGGCGAGCGGGCCGAACGGGCTCACGATCCTCCCCGAGCCCGCCGAAGGAGACGAGTCGTCGCAGCCCGAGCCCTCTTGAGGGTGCGCCGCGACCTTCGGGATGCCGATCCCCGCCGAGATCGGTGACCGGCGCGGGCGACGGAGTGGTCGCCTAGGACGGGACGTCCTCACCTGTCACCTCGGTGCCGCCGACGGTGAGGCGGTCGACGTCGATGTGCTCCACGTCGACTTTGCCGAGTGACACGTCGGCTCCCGCTTCGAGCGCCGCCGCTCCTGCGCCCTCGGCGACCGGCACCGGACCGGTGTCGAAGTGCTCTGCGACCAGCAGGATGCCGCCGGTCGAGCTGGCGGAGTTCGCAAGCTCCTCGATCCACTGGCGGCTGAGCTCGGAGGGCTCGGGGTCGTCGAAGACGAACCGGAGCGGGATCGAAGGGTGCAGCCAGATCGTGCTGCGCCCCCGCGGCTGATCCTCGGGGTGGGCCCACGAGACGGTGAAGCTCTCATCGCGTCGGAGCTTGGTCGCAATCACGACCTTGAGGTGCGCCAATGCGCGGTCCTCGATATGGATCGGCATCGCGCCGCCGCCGTAGTAGATCGTGCCCACGCGCCAACAATAACCCTCGAGACCGCCTGCCGATGCCTCAGAGCCGCGTCCACGCCTCCGTGAGGACGCTGCGGAGGATCTGCTCGATCTCGTCGAACTCCTTCGGGCCGACCGTCAGGGGCGGCGCGAGCTGGATGACGGGGTCGCCGCGGTCGTCGGCGCGGCAGTAGAGACCGGCATCGAAGAGCGCCTTGGAGAGGAACCCGCGCAGCAGCCGCTCGGACTCGTCGTCGTCGAAGGTCTCCTTCGTCGCCTTGTCCTTGACGAGCTCGATCCCGAAGAAGTAGCCGTCGCCGCGCACGTCGCCGACGATGGGCAGATCGTTGAGCTTCTCGAGCGTCGACCGGAACACCGGCGAGTATTCGCGCACCCGCTCGTTGAGCCCCTCCTCCTCGAAGATGTCGAGGTTCTCGAGCGCGACCGCGGCCGACACCGGGTGACCGCCGAAGGTGTAGCCGTGGTAGAACGCGCGGTCGCCGTGGGCGAAGGGCTCGTAGATCCGGTCGCTCACAATGGTCGCGCCGATCGGCGAATAGCCGCTGGTCATGGCCTTGGCGCACGTGATCATGTCGGGCACGTAGCCGTAGGCGTCGCAGGCGAACATGTGGCCGATGCGGCCGAAGGCGCAGATGACCTCGTCCGAGACGAGCAGCACGTCGTACTTGTCGCAGATCTGACGCACCCGCTGGAAGTATCCGGGGGGCGGCGGGAAGCAGCCGCCGGAGTTCTGCACCGGCTCGAGGAAGACCGCCGCCACGGTGTCGGGGCCTTCGAAGAGGATCATCTCCTCGATGCGGTCCGCGGCCCACACGCCGAAGGTCTCGAGGTCGTCGGCGGGCGCGCCCATGTCGGCGGCGCGATAGAAGTTGGTGTTCGGCACCCGGAAGCCGCCGGGCGTCACCGGTTCGAACATCGACTTCATGGCCGGGATGCCGGTGATCGCGAGGGCGCCCTGCGGGGTGCCGTGGTACGCGACGGAGCGCGAGATGACCTTGTGCTTGGTGGGCTGGCCCTGGATCTTCCAGTAGTACTTGGCGAGCTTGAACGCGGTCTCGACGGCTTCGCCGCCGCCGGTGGAGAAGAACACCTTGTTGAGGTCGCCGGGCGCGTAGTCGGCCAGGCGGTCGGCGAGCTCGATGGCGGCCGGGTGGGCATACGACCAGATGGGGAAGAAGGCGAGCTGCTCGGCCTGCTTCGCGGCGACCTCCGCGAGACGCCGGCGACCGTGACCGGCGGCCACGACGAACAGGCCGGCGAGACCGTCGATGTACTGCTTGCCCTGGGAGTCCCAGATGTGGTGGCCCTCGCCCTTGACGATGATCGGAACGCCGGGGCCGTCCGTCATCACCGACTGACGGGCGAAGTGCATCCACAGGTGGTCTTTCGCCATCTGCTGCAGCTCGGACTCGCTCCTCGCGGCGCGGTCGGTGCGGGCGTGGCGTTCAGTCGAGATCGACATGTGGAGCCTTCCGTCGGACGTGCTTCCCACGCTACTCGCGTGTCCCGCGGGCGCGGATGGGACGTTTCGTCCGGTTCGGATGCCACAGTCGCCGGACCGTCCGGACCCCCGGGTCTCCGGCATCCATCGTCCTTCGGGTGGTTTGGGGCGCGGGAGTGACGTTCGGGGCGCACGCCGTACGCCCCGGACGACACTCGTGCGCCCCGAACGCGCGAGGAGGGTCGCGGGGCAGCATCCGCGACTCAGGTCGAGCCGCGCTCGATGAGCTGCGTCGCGAGCACGAGGGGCGACGGGGGCAGAGGAGCGCCGGCGGCGGCCTCGGTGAGCGCCGTGACGGCGGCCGCCGCCATCTCGCGGATCGGCTGGCGCACGGTGGTGAGCGGCGGGGTGAGCCAGCGGGCGCCGCGCAGGTCGTCGAAGCCGACGACGAGCACGTCGTCGGGGATGCGCCGCCCCGTCGCCGCGGCTGCGGAGTACACGCCCGCCGCCATCTCGTCGGAGCACGCGAAGACGCCGAGCCGCTCGCCGGGCCGGAGGCCGCGCAGGACGGGCAGCGCGGCCTCGCGCGCCGCCGCTCCGCCCCAGTCGGCCTGCACCGCGACCAGGTCGGCGTCCGGGCGGACGAGCCGCAGCGCCTCGCGGAAGCCGGTGTTGCGTGCGCGGCCGTAGCGATACGGCGGCGACCCCAGCACCACCGCGAAGCGGGTGGCGCCGCGCTCTGCCAGGTGCATCGCCGCTGCTGCCCCGCCCTCGCGGTCGGTCGTGCGAACGCTCGTGAGCCCGCGCGACGTCTCGGCCTGCGGATCCATCAGCACGACCGGGATCTCGGCATCGTTCAGCGCCGCGAGCTGCGACGCCGTCGGCGAGATGAGTCCCAGCACCACGCCCGCCGAGCCGCGCCTGCGGATGCGCATCGGCCAGTCGTCGTCGGGGGTGTCGCGCTCCTCGGTCAGCACGAGGTCGTAGCCCGCGGCGGCCGCGGCGCTGCGCGCGCCGGCGGTCACCTCGTCGGAGTAGGCGTTGTGGAACCACCCGAGAACCAGGTCGACCAGGCGCGCGGAACCCGGAGGCCGCCCGCCGACGGCGGGGTCGCGCGTGTAGCCGAGGGAGCGGGCGGTCGCCAGCACGCGACGCCGGGTCGCGGGGGCGAGGTCTCCGCGGCCGGACAGCGCGCGGGATGCCGTCGCCACGCTGACCCCCGCTGCCGCCGCCACGGCTGCGAGGCTCACGCGCGCAGACACCGGCCGCCTGCCCTTGACGCTTCCCCGTGAGACGTCATCCGACCGCCGAGACCGCGGGTGGACCCCACGGTCTCGGCGATCGGATGACGTCTCACTGGCACTGCATCACCTTCGCGCACGCCGGAGGTTTTGCGCAACATTGTCGCGACGCCGAGCGGGCGATGGCATCGTCTGTGGCTGGAAAGGGCACACCCGATGACGACGACGACATCGCCGCTGCGGATCGCACTGATCGGCACCGGCTTCATGGGCCGCATGCACACCCACGCCTGGCGCACCGCGCCGCGCTTCTTCGACCTGCCGCTGACTCCACAGCCGGCGCTGCTCGTCGGGCATCGCGCCGACGCGACCGCCGAGGCCGCAGCCCGCTGGGAGTGGCCGGAGCACTCGGTCGACTGGCGCGAGGCCGTCGAACGCGACGACATCGACGTGATCGACATCTGCACCCCCGGCCAGACCCACGCCGAGATCGCGCTCGCCGCGCTCGCCGCCGGAAAGCACGTGCTGTGCGAGAAGCCGCTGGCGAACTCGGTCGCCGAGGCGGAGGAGATGACGGATGCCGCATCCCGCGCCGGCGTCGTCGCCATGTGCGGTTTCAGCTACCGCCGCACCCCCGCACTCACGCTCGCGCGGGAGCTCATCGCGGCGGGCCGCGTCGGCGAGATCCGGCACGTGCGGGCGCAGTACCTGCAGGACTGGCTGAGCGACCCCGACGCGCCCCACACCTGGCGCCTGGACCGTGATCGGGCGGGTTCGGGCGCGCTGGGGGACATCGGCGCGCACAGCATCGACACCGCGCAGTGGCTCACCGGTCAGGACATCACGGCGGTCTCGGCGACCCTGCGCACCTTCGTCACCTCGCGACCGCGTCGCGGGGCGGTGGAGGGCCTGGGCGGCGTCGCCGCCGACACCTCCGACCGGCTCCCGGTCACGGTCGACGACGCGGCGGCGTTCACCGCCCGGTTCGACGGCGGCGCCCTCGGCGTCTTCGAGGCGACGCGCCTGGCGACCGGACGCCGCAACGCCAACCGCATCGAGATCAACGGCGACCGCGGCGCGATCGCGTTCGACTTCGAGCGGATGAACGAGCTCGAGGTGTACGACGCCGCCGACGATGTCGCGCAGGGCTTCCGGCGCGTGCAGGTCACCGAGGCGCAGCATCCGTATGCCGGCGCATGGTGGCCCGTGGGTCACGGACTCGGGTACGAGCACCTGTTCACGCACCAGGCCGTCGACTTCGTGCGCGCCGTCGCCGGCGAGATCCCCGTGTCGCCCACCTTCGCCGACGCGACCCAGGTGCAGCGCGTGCTCGCCGCGGTCGAGCAGAGCGCCGCGCACGACAGCATCCTGACGACGGTCGCCGCCGGCGCCGTCGACGCCCCCGAACGCCCCGTGGAAGGGAACCTCTCATGACCCGCACCGCCCTCGTCGTCCGTGGCGGATGGGACGGCCATCACCCGGTCGAGGCGACCGAGCTGTTCCTGCCGTTCCTCCGTGACAGCGGCTTCGACGTCACCGTCGAAGAGGACCCTGAGGTGTATGCCGACGCCGACCGCATGGCCGGGACCGACCTCGTGCTGCAGTCCGTCACGATGTCGCAGGCGTCGAACGAAGCGGTGCGCGGGCTCCGCGAGGCCGTCGCCGCCGGCACCGGGCTCGCCGGATGGCACGGCGGCATCGCCGACTCGTTCCGCGCGAGCTCTGACTACCTGCAGCTCGTGGGCGGCCAGTTCGCCACCCACCCCTCGAAGCACCCCGACGAGGTGCACGGCGACCAGACCGACAACTACCTGGACTACACCGTCGAGATCACCGACCTCGGCCGCCGGCACGAGATCACCGCCGGCATCGACGACTTCCCGCTCACCACCGAGCAGTACTGGGTGCTCCACGACGACCTCATCGACGTGCTCGCCACGACCACTCACCCGGTGCAGCCGTATCACCCGTGGCACCGGCCCATCACGTCGCCGGCCGTGTGGACGCGGGACTGGGGCCAGGGGCGCGTCTTCGTGTCGACGCCCGGTCACAGCCTCGACGTGCTGCAGGACGCCAACGTCCGCACCATCATCGAGCGCGGCATCCTGTGGGCGGCGCGATGACCCCGGGCAGCGTCGGCCCCGGCACCGCGACCGACATCGGCATCGTCGGGCTGGGTGTCATCTCGCGCCAGTACCTCGACACGCTCCTCGGCGCGGAGGGCGTGCGGATCGCCGCGGTCGCCGACCTCGACGCCTCCCGAGCGCAGGCAGCGGCCGAGAGCATCCCCGGCTGCCGCGCCCTCGGCACCGACGAGCTGCTCGCCGATCCCGGCGTCGGCACGGTCCTCAACCTCACGATCCCCGCCGCGCACGCCGAGGTGGCTCTGGCCGCCATCGCGCACGGCAAGGACGTCTTCGGCGAGAAGCCGCTGGCGGCGACGCTCGCGGATGCGACGCGGGTGATGGATGCCGCAGCCGCCGCGGGCGTCCGCGTCGGGGGTGCGCCCGACACCGTGCTCGGCACCGGCGTGCAGACCGCGCGCGCGGCGATCGACGACGGGCGGATCGGGCGGCCGGTGTCGGCATCCGCCATGTGGATCTCGGCGGGCCACGAGTCGTGGCATCCGCATCCGGACTTCTACTACCGCGAGGGCGGCGGGCCGCTGCTCGACATGGGTCCCTACTACGTCACCTCGCTCGTGCAGCTGCTCGGACCGGTCGAGGCCGTCTCGGGCGCCGCGTCGCGCTCGCGCGACGTCCGTGTGATCGGCGCCGGGCCCCGGGCGGGGGAGAGCATCGGCGTCGACGTCGACACCCACCTGACCGGCATCCTGCATCACGCATCGGGAGCGATCTCGACCGTGACCATGAGCTTCGACGGCGTCCGCTCGACCGCGGCGCCGATCGAGGTGCACGGCGTCGACGGGTCGCTGATCGTGCCCGACCCCAACATGTTCGCCGGCGACGTGCAGCTCCACCCCCGTGGCGGCTCGTGGCAGACCCTGGAGCCGTCGGCCGGGTACGCCGATGCCGGCCGGGGCATCGGCCTGCTCGACTTCGTCGCCGGGCCGGGCAGAGCGAGTGGCGCGATCGCGCTGCACGTCCTCGAGATCATGACAGCACTGTCGGACTCGGCCGCGTCCGGCGTGCGCGTCCCGCTGCGCAGCACGGCGGAGCGCCCGTCCCTCGTCCCCCTGACCCCCGCATCCGAATGGAGAAGCCTGTGACCACGGCCCGCGCCGTCATCGACCTCGACGTCCCCGGCGACGTCATCAGCCGCCACCTCTACGGCCACTTCGCAGAGCACCTCGGCCGCTGCATCTACGGCGGGTTCTGGGTCGGCGAGGACTCCGCGATCCCGAACGTGCGCGGCATCCGCTCCGACGTGGTCGAGGCGCTGCGGGCGCTCGGCATCCCGAATCTGCGCTGGCCCGGGGGCTGCTTCGCCGACGAGTACCACTGGCGCGACGGGATCGGACCCCGCGAGAACCGTCCGCAGATGATCAACACGCACTGGGGCGATGTCGTCGAGAACAACCACTTCGGCACGCACGAGTTCATGGACCTGTGCGAGATGCTCGGCGCCGACGCGTACGTCAACGGCAACGTCGGCAGCGGCACGGTGCGCGAGATGAGCGAGTGGGTCGAATACCTCACGCGCGACGGCGACAGCCCGATGGCGCGGCTGCGGCGCGAGAACGGGCGCGACGAACCCTGGAAGGTGCCGTTCTGGGGCATCGGCAACGAGGCGTGGGGCTGCGGCGGCAACATGACCGCCGAGCAGTACGCGCTCGAGGCTCGCCGCTACGGCACGTTCTGCCGCAACCACGGCGGCAACGACCTGTACCGCATCGCGGCCGGCGCTTCCGACGACGACATCACCTGGACCCGCGCGCTCATGGAGTCGCTCGGATGCCTCACCTGCGGGTCGAACCCGTCGCCGGTGTTCCAGGGCGTCTCGTTCCACTACTACTCGCACGCCGGCGCGGGCATCAACACCGAGCCGGCTACGGAGTTCGACGCCGAGCAGTACTACGGCACGATGCGCAAGGCGATCGACATCGAGCGGGTCATCCGCCGGCACGAGGCCGTCATGGACTCGTACGACCCCGACCGCAAGGTGGGCCTCATCCTCGACGAGTGGGGCACCTGGTGGAACGTCGAGCCCGGCACCAACCCCGGCTTCCTGTTCCAGCAGAACACCGTGCGCGACGCCCTGGTCGCCGCCGTCCACTTCGACGCCTTCCACCGCCACGCCGGGCGCCTCAAGATGGCGAACATCGCGCAGACCCTGAACGTGCTGCAGGCGATGATCCTCACCGACGACGACGGCGCGATGGTGCTCACCCCGACCTACCACGTGTTCGAGATGAACCGCGGGCACCACGACGCCACCGCACTGGCGGCGCACGTGCTGTCGTCGCCGACGGCGGCGGACGATGTGCCCGGCCTGTCGGTGTCGGCGTCGACCACCGACGGCTCAGCGCTCGTGTCGCTCTCGAACCTGTCGCTCGACGCGCCGCTCGACGTGCGCGTCGACCTGCGCGGGCGCACGGCCACCGTGCGGCGTGCCCGGGTGCTGACGGGGACGGATGCCGCCTCCCACAACACGCCCGAGACCCCCGACGCCGTGGCGCCGGCGCCGCTCGACACGTCGCTCGACGCGGGTGTGCTGACCGTCTCGCTGCCGCCGCACTCCTTCGCCACCGTCGAGCTCGACCTGGCGTAGCGGGCGTACGACGCCACGAAGCGGGCCCCGCGGCGCATCGCCGCGGGGCCCTGTTCTGTTGGTCGAGCGCGGGCTCGCGGCATCCCACGGTCCCTTCGCCGACAGGTCAACCGGCCCTGCACAGGAGAACCGGGGGCTGGATCTCCTGTGGAAGCGCGGTTGACCTGTTGAAGGCACGAAGCGGGCCCCGCGGCGCATCGCCGCGGGGCCCTCTTCGCAATCCGGGTCAGCGCACGGGCAGGGCGTCCGCGCCCGTCCGGACCGTGGCCGTCGCGGCCCGGGGATCTGCTGCCGTGACGACGTGGACGTCGCCGGTCAGCTCGACCCGGACCTCTGCGTCGCGCTGCGCGCACGAGGGGCCGACCCAGAGGTCGATGTCGCCCGGCTCGACGATGCGGCGACCTTCGCGCCCGGTGAACGCCAGGCGAGTGGCCGGCACGGCGAAGCTCACCGACACCGACTCGCCGGGCTCCAGCGACACCCGCTGGTACGCGAGCAGCTGCGCGACCGGACGCGTGACCGACGCCACCCGGTCCCGCGCGTACAGCTGGACGACATCCGTTCCCGGCCGGTCTCCGGTGTTGGTGACGACGACCGACACATCCAGGATGCCGTCGGTCGCGGCATCCGTCGCGATCAGCGATCCGCGCTCGAACGTCGTGTACGTCAGACCGTGGCCGAAGGGCAGGGCCGGGGTGTTGTCGGCGCTCGTGATCTCGGTCGGGCCGCCCAGCACCGGGTGCAGGTAGGTGTAGGGCTGGGCGCCCGCCGACCGGGGGAGCGACACGGGGAGGCGCCCCGACGGCTCCGTACGGCCGGACAGGATCCCCGCGATGGCCGGACCGCCCTCCTCGCCCGGGAAGAAGGCCTGCAGCACGGCGCTCGCGGCGCCCGGTCCCTCGAGCATCCAGCCGATCGCGTACGGACGTCCGGAGACCATCACGACGGTCGTCGGCGTGCCGGTCGCGATGACCGCCTCGACGAGACGGCGCTGTGCGCCGGGCAGCTCGAGGTCGTCGACGTCGTTGCCCTCGCCCACGGTGCCGCGGCCGAACAGGCCGGCCCGATCGCCGACGACGACGATCGCGACGTCGGCGGCTGACGCCGCCTCCGCCGCTGCGGCGATCCCGCTGGTGTCGGGATCCTCGACCTCGCAGCCGCGCTCCAGCACCACGTGCGCACCGGCGAACTCGCCCCGCAGCGCCTCGGCGACGCTCGGCATTTCGAAGCCGAGCGGCGTGCCCGGGTGATGGGCGAGGACGTGGTTCGCGAAGGAGTAGCACCCCATGAGCGACTCGGCCGAGTCGGCGTTGGGGCCGATCAGCGCGATCCGTCCGGGAGCCGAGAGCGGCAGCAGTCCGTCGTTGGTCAGCAGCACGACCGATTCCTCGGCGGCCCGCCGGGCCAGGGCACGCAGCGCGGGATCGTCCAGATCGATCTCGGTCGGCGGCGACTCGAAGTCGGCATCGAGCAGACCGAGACGCTCCTTCTGTGCGAGGACGCGCAGCACGGCACGGTCGACGAGCTCGACCTCGTCGGGATGCGCGGCGAGCCGGGCCCGCAGCGGCGCCGCGAACGCGTCCGCGGTGGGCAGCTCGATGTCGATGCCGGCGCGGAGGGCGAGCACCGCGGCCTCGCCGAGATCGGCGGCGACACCGTGGAGCGAGTGCAGGAACGCGACCGAGAAGTAGTCGGCGACGACCGTGCCCTCGAACCCCCACTCGTCCCGCAGCAGTCCGGTGAGCAGGGTGGGGTCGGAGGCCACGGGGACCCCGTCGATCTCGGCATACGAGTTCATGACCGACTGCACGCCGCCGTCGCGGATCGCCATCTCGAACGGAGGCAGCACGACGTCCTGCAGCCGCCGTCGCCCCATCTGCACGGGGGCGTGGTTGCGGCCTGCCTGCGACGCGGAGTATCCGGCGAAGTGCTTGAGGGTCGCATCGACGCCGGCCGACTGCAGCCCGCGCACGTAGGCGGTGCCGATCGTACCCACGACGTACGGATCCTCGGCGATGCACTCGTCGACGCGGCCCCAGCGGGGGTCGGTGACGACGTCGAGCACGGGGGCGAGACCCTGGTGGATCCCCAGTGCGGCCATGGACCGCCCGATCGCCGCACCGACCTCCTCGGTCAGCTCCGGGTCGAACGCGGCGCCCCACGCCAGCGGCGTCGGGAACGTCGCGGCCTTCCACGCCGCGAGCCCGGTCAGGCACTCCTCGTGCACGATCGCCGGAATGCCCAGGCGGGTCTCGGCGCGCAGGCGCCGCTGCTCCGCCCAGAGCCACTCGGCCCGCGCGATCGGATCCACCGGACGCGTGCCGTACACGCGGGTGAGGTGACCGAGGCCATGGGCCGTCGCCTCCTCGTACGGGCCGGTGTTGCCGCGCTCGCCGGCCATCGGCGCGACGACCTCGCCGCCCTTGTCGACCCAGTAGCCGACGAGCTGTGCGAGCTTCTCGTCCAGCGTCATCTGCGCGTGGAGGGACTGCACCCGCGGCGAGACCGCGGGCATCACGACGTTGCTCATCCCTTGACCGCCCCCGTCAGGCCGCCGACGATCCGCCGCTCGAAGAGGCTGAAGAACACCAGCGCGGGCAGCATCGACAGCGACGTGAAGGCGAGCACCTTCGCCGTGTCGACGGAGTACTGCGACGAGAACGCCTGGACACCCAGCGGGAGGGTGAACTGCGCCTCGTCGTTCAGGATGAACAGCGGCAGCAGGTAGCCGTTCCAGCTTCCGATGAAGGCGAGGATGCCGACGGTGATGACACCGGGCACCGCGAGCGGGAGCACCATGCGCCAGAAGAACGACAGGCGTCCGCATCCGTCGATGTAGGCGGCCTCCTGGATCTCGTCGGGGATCGCCCTCAGGAACGGGACGAGGATGATGATCGTCGTCGGCAGTGCGAACGCGATCTGCGGCAGGATGACGCCCGGGAGCGTGTTCATGAGCCCGAGGTTGCGCACCACGATGTACAGCGGCGTGATCGCCACCGTGATCGGGAACATCAGGCCGGCGGCGAACAGCGCGTACAGCGCCCCGCGACCGGCGAAGCTGTACCGGGCGATGACGTAGCTCGCCATGAGCCCCAGCGCGACCGCGCCGACGGTCGTCGCGAGGGCGACCATCGTCGAGTTCAGCACCTCGGTCCAGAACAGTCCGCTGGTGAGGACGTCGATGTAGTTCTGCGGGTTCCAGTTCACCGGCAGGCCGGACGGGTCGACGGTGATCTCGGAGTTCGTGCGGAAGCCGCCGATGATGATGTACAGCACCGGCCCGAGCATCAGCGCGATGATGACCAGGGCGATGAAGTACACCGCCGGGCTGCCCCACGGGAGCTTGTTGACGTCGCGGCGGCGTCCGGGCACCGTGTCGCGAAGGGTGATGGTCCGGGTGCTCATCGAGTCCGTGGAGCTCACTTGACGCCCCTCTCTGTGATGGCACCCGCGGTGTCACGGCGCAGGATCGTGCGCTGGTAGATCAGGGCGACCACCAGGGAGATGACGAAGATGACGACGGCGACGGCGCTGCCGTACCCGAAGTTCCCGGAGTTGCGTCCGGTCGCGACCATGTAGATCGCCATCGTGTTGGTGCCTGCGACGGACGACACGTACTGACCCCAGATGATGTAGACGAGGTCGAAGAGCTGCAGCGCGCCGATGATGGAGAGGAACGCCCAGATGCGAAGCGTCGGCCCCAGCAGCGGGAGGGTGATCGTCCGCTGGATCTGCCAGTAGGACGCGCCGTCGATCGCGGCGGCCTCGTACAGCTCCTGCGGAATCCCCTGGAGCCCGGCGAGGAAGAGGATCACGGCGAACCCGATGTACTTCCAGGTGAGGATCGCCATGAGCGTCCAGATCGCGATGCTGGGGTCGGCGAGCCAGTCCTGCGCGAGCCAGCTGAGTCCGACCTTCTCGAGGAAGCCGTTCACCGCTCCGTTCGTGGCCAGCATGAGGCTGAACCCGGTGCCGACGATGACCTCGGCGATCACGTAGGGGACGAAGATGAGCACACGGATCACGGACTGACCGCGCATCCTGCGGTTGAGCAGCAGCGCCAGCAGGATCGCGACCGGGCCCTGGAGCACGAGCGATGCGACGACGATGAAGGCGTTGTGCCCCAGCGCCTGCTGGAAGATCGGATCGGTGAAGATCGTGACGTAGTTCTGCAGGCCGATGAACTCGGTCGCCGGGCCGAAGCCGGACCAGCGGAAGAACCCGTAGTACGCGGCCATGATGACCGGGAAGATCACGAAGCCGACGAAGAAGATCAGGGCCGGCCCCACCAGGATCATGACCTCGAGGCGGCCGGCCCAGCCTAGGCCTCGGGGGCGCCGGCGGCCCTGCGGCACCGACGGGGGCGGCGTGGTGCCGCCCCCGTCGTGCTCTGCAAGGCCGCGAGCGTCAGAAGACATCTCGCGGGTAGACACGATCAGCCCTGCTTGCCTGCCGCGTTGACCGCGTCGACGAGCTTCTGCGGGTCGCTGTTGCCGGCGAGCATGTCGACGACTGCGACGTTGAGGGCGTTGCCGACGTTCTGGCCGAGCACCGTGTCGAGCCACTGCGAGACGAACGGAGCGTTGTTGTACGCCTCGAGGATCTGCTGGAGGTACGGCTCGGTGACCGCTTCCTGCGCCACCGTGTTGACCGGCGGCGAGTTGAACGCCTTGTAGTACGCCGTCTGCTGCTCGGCGCTGGCGACGAAGTTCAGGAAGTCCGCGCACTCCTCCGGGGCATCGACCGAGCACGAGTATCCGTCGACGCCGCCCATCATCGAGCCCGGCTCACCGTCGCCGCCCGAGATCTCGGGGAACGGGAACCACGCGAGGTCGGGGAGCGGCTTCTCGTCGGGCGTCAGCGAGGCGATCACACCCGGGTCCCATGCGCCCATGAGCTCCATCGCGGCCTGGCGGTTGGCGATGAGGCCGGCCGAGCTGCCTGCACCCTGCTGCGGCTCGGTGGTGAGGAACCCGTCGTTGAAGGGGTTGATCGCCGCGAAGTCCTCCAGGTCCTCACCGGCGCGCAGCCAGCACTCGTCGCTGAAGTCCTTCGTGTCGCCCGTCTCCTCGATGACCTCGGGGCTGCACTCGCGGATCGCGAAGAAGTAGTACCAGTGGGCGGCAGGCCACGCGGCCTTCGCGCCGAGGGCGATCGGCTCGATGCCCGTCTCCTCGAGGCTCGCCACCGCGGTCTTGAGGTCGTCGATGGTCTCGGGGGTCTCGGTGATCCCGGCGTTGTCGAAGGCGTCCTGGCTGTAGAAGAACCCACCGGGCAGCACCGAGAGCGGCATCGCCCACACCTTGTCCTGATACGTCTCTGCGGCGAACGAGCCCTCGGGGATCTCGCTCTTGACGTCGTCCGCGATCAGGTCGGTCAGATCCATCAGCTGGCCGGCGTTGACCATCGCGGTCATCTTGCCGCCGCCGCGCTGCAGGAAGATGTCGGGCGCGTCGCCCGCGTTCAGAGCCGTCTGCAGCTTTCCGTCCATGTCCTCGTTCTGGACCGACTGCATCTTGATCGTGACGCCGGGGTTCTCCTCCTCGAACGCGGCGATCGCGTCCTTCCAGAACTGCTGGCCAGGACCGGTCGTCGAGTTCTGCCAGAGCGTCATCTCGACGTTGCCGTCGCTGTTCTCGTCGGAGCCGCCGGCACTGCAGCCGGCGAGCGCGAGCGCGCCGACGACGAGTGCTGCGGAACCCGCGAGGATTCTCTTGCCCATCATGTGATTCCCGTTTCTCTTCATCGAGGAGCACCTCTGCTCCGGGGTGCGGTGGTCGGCGCGATCGGGTCGCGCACTGCTCGGCGCTGCGACCGAGCAAGCAAAAGTGTGCGTGCGCAACAAATAGTTTGTCAAACGTTTTCGAAAACGGTTTCAATGCCGTTACGCTATCGAGATCATGAAGCGTCGTCCCACCATCACGGATGTCGCCGCTGCGGCCGGCGTCTCCGTCGCCACCGTGTCGAAGGCGGTCAACGGCCGCTACGGCGTGGCCAGTGAAACGGCCGACCGCGTCCTCGCCGTCGTCGCGGAACTCGGCTACGAGTCGAGCCTCATCGCCAGCAGCATGCGCTCGCGCACGACGGGTGTGATCGGGGTGCTGGTCGCCGACTTCGAGCCGTTCAGCGCCGAGATCCTGAAGGGCGTCGGGCAGGCGCTGCGCGACTCGCGCTACGACCTCCTCGCGTACTCGGGCTCGCACGGCTCGGCGGAGGGATGGGAGCGGCGCTCGCTCTCCCGCCTGAGCGGCACGCTCATCGACGGCGCCATCATGGTCACGCCCACGGTGGTCAACGTCGGCGCCGAGGTCCCCGTGGTCGCCATCGATCCGCATACCGGGCCGGCCGACCTGCCCACCGTCGAGTCCGACAGCTACGGCGGCGCCCTGCAGGCGACGCGACACCTCCTGGAGCTCGGCCATACGCGCATCGGCTTCATCGCCGGTCGCCCGGACCTGCGTTCGTCGATCGCGCGCGACGCCGGGTACCGGCGGGCGCTGACGGATGCCGGCATCACGGTCGACCCGGCTCTGGTCGGTTCGGGGAGCTATCGCCAGGACGCCGTGCGCGTCGCCGCACTCGAGATGCTCCGACGCGGCGATCGCCCCACCGCCGTCTTCGCCGCCAACGACATCTCGGCGATGGAGATCGTGAAGGTCGCCGCGGAGCTGGGGCTCGGTGTGCCGCGTGACCTCTCCATCATCGGATTCGACGACATCCCGGAGGCCTCCAAGTCGACGCCGGCCCTGTCGACGGTCCGCCAGCCCATGCAGACCCTGGGCGCCGAAGCGGCGCGGCTGCTGGTCACCCTCATGGACGGCGAGACGCCGGCGGCGACGCACGTGACGCTGCCGACGCGGCTCATCCCGCGGGGCACCACCGCTCCGCCGCTCTGAGGACGACGGAGCCCGCTCAGTTCAGCGCGACGCCCGCCGGATCGCGCAGCAGCTCCGCGAACGCGGCCTCGGCGGCGCCGATGAGCAGGCGATCCTCGGCGAGTGCCGCCGGCCGGATCTCGAGGTCCTCGCCGTTCGCCGGCATGGTCTGGGCGACCACCGCCTCGGTGAACCCGTCCAGGTCATCGGTGGCGAGCATCGCCAGGAACCCGCCGAGCACCACGACGGCCGGGTTGAGCACGTTGACGGCGTTGGCCAGAGCTGTGGACAGGATGCGGCGCTGCCGTGCGATCTCGTCGCGGACCTCGGGCGAGCGCGCCGCGCGCAGCATCTCGGCGAGGGCCGGCTCGTCGGCGTTGTCGCGACCGAGGACGGCGAGCAGGCGTGCGCGGCTCACCTCGTCCTCGAGCACGCCGCCACTCGCGCGGCGATCGGCGCTCGACGCGATGCCGGGGCGGTTCTGCCCGAATTCGCCGGAGTAGCCCGAGGCGCCGGCCACCGGCATCCCGTGCACGATCAAGCCGCCGCCGATGCCGCTCGCGCCGCCGTTGAGGTAGACCACGTCGTCGATGCCGCGCGCGGCGCCGAACAGGTGCTCCGCGAGCACGCCCAGCGCCGCGTCGTTGCCGACCACGGTGGGAAGGCCCGTCGCGGTCTCGATGAGCTCGCGCAGGGCGGTGTCGCTCCACTTCAGGTGCGGCGCGTCTCGCACCAGGCCGTCGGAAGCCCGGACGAGTCCCGGCACCGCGACGCCGATCCCCGCGATCGCCGCCCCGGCGAGGTCGTCCTCGCGCCACGCGTCGATGCGCTCGCCGATCAGCTGCGCCGTCCGCTCGGGGCCAAGTAGACCGGACATCTCGAGGCGCTCGCGCCGCCGCACCGTGCGATCCAGCCCGACGGCCGCCATCGAGAGCGCGTCGACCTCGGGGTTCACCGCTATCGTCACGACGCGCGGGTGCGGCGCCACCAGCGGAGACGGGCGACCGACGCGGCGGCTCGGGTCGGGCGCGCGCTCCTCCACGACTCCCAGGGCGACGAGGTCTCCGACGAGGTCGGCGATCGTCGAGCGGTTGAGGCCGGTCGCTCCGGTCAGTGTCGCGCGCGAGACGGGACCGTCCAGGTGCGCCAGGCGCAGCAGCCGCGACAGGTTCGCTTGGCGACTGCCCACCGGCTCGTTCATACCCTCACTGTAGAGGCGACCCGGGACGCGATCGCACAGTGGACGCGGCATCGGTTCTGGTATAGGTTGTCGTCAGCAACATTTCTCGCAAAGGAGCGTCATGCCCACCCCTACCCGCGCCGACAAGTTCTCGTTCGGTCTCTGGACCATCGGCTACAACGGCACCGACCCCTTCGGCGGACCGACCCGCCCCGCGCTCGACGTCGTCCACGCCGTCGAGAAGCTCGCCGAGCTCGGCGCCTACGGCCTCACCTTCCATGACGACGACCTGTTCGCCTTCGGCTCGACGGATGCCGAGCGCCAGACCCAGATCGACCGCCTCAAGGGCGCACTCGCCGACACCGGCCTCATCGTGCCGATGGTGACGACCAACCTCTTCTCGGCACCCGTCTTCAAGGACGGCGGGTTCACGTCGAACGACCGCCAGGTGCGCCGGTTCGCGCTGCGCAAGGTGTTCCGCCAGCTCGACCTCGGTGCCGAGCTGGGCGCCAAGACCTTCGTCATGTGGGGCGGCCGCGAGGGCGCCGAGTACGACTCGGCGAAGGACATCCGCGCGGCGCTCGAGCGCTACCGCGAGGCCGTGAACCTGCTCGGCGACTACGTCACCGACAAGGGCTACGACATCCGCTTCGCGATCGAGCCGAAGCCCAACGAGCCTCGCGGCGACATCCTGCTGCCGACGCTCGGGCACGCCATCGCTTTCATCGACTCGCTCGAGCGCCCCGAGCTCGTGGGCCTCAACCCCGAGGTCGGCCACGAGCAGATGGCGGGCCTGAACTTCGCCGCCGGCATCGCTCAGGCGCTGTACCACGGCAAACTCTTCCACATCGACCTCAACGGCCAGCGCGGCATCAAGTACGACCAGGACCTCGTGTTCGGCCACGGCGACCTGCACAACGCGTTCGCGCTCGTCGACCTGCTCGAGAACGGCGGCCCCGGCGGCGTCCCCGCCTACGACGGCCCGCGTCACTTCGACTACAAGCCGTCGCGCACCGAGGACGAGACCGGCGTCTGGGACTCGGCCGCCGCGAACATGCGCACCTACCTGCTGCTCAAGGAGCGCGCTGCGGCCTTCCGCGCCGACCCCGAGGTGCAGGAGGCGCTCGAGGCCGCCCGCGTCGCCGAGCTGTCGATCCCGACGCTCAACGAGGGCGAGTCGTACGACGACTTCCTCGCCGACCGCTCCGCGTACGAGGACTTCGACGCCGACGTGTACCTCGGCGGCAAGGGCTTCGGCTTCGTCCGGCTGCAGCAGCTCGCGACCGAGCACCTGCTCGGCGCCCGCTGACGCACCCGGTTCCCCTCTCCCTCCCTGTTCACTTGCGCTGAACGTACGCGAATCGCGCGTCGCGACGTACATTCAGCGCAAGTGAACGGGGGAGAAGACGCGTGAAGGAGCGCAGATGACCCTCGTGATGGGCGTCGACTCGTCGACGCAGTCGTGCAAGATCGTGATCACGGATGCCGCGTCGGGCGCCGTCGTGCGGCAGGGGCGTGCGTCGCACCCCGACGGCACCTCGGTCGATCCCGAGGCGTGGTGGACGGCGCTGCAGGCGGCGATCGCGGATGCCGGAGGCGTGGACGACGTCGGGGCCTGGGCGGTCGGCGGGCAGCAGCACGGCATGGTCGCGCTCGATGCCGACGGGCGCGTGGTCCGCGACGCCCTGCTGTGGAACGACACCCGCTCGGCGCAGGCGGCGGCCGACCTCACGGCGGAGTTCGGCGCGGATGAGCTCGCGCGGCGGACCGGGCTCGTGCCGGTGGCATCCTTCACGATCACGAAGCTGCGGTGGCTGCGCGACCATGAGCCCGAGAACGCGGCTCGTGTCGCCGCCGTCGCCCTCCCGCACGACTGGCTCACCTGGCGCCTGCGCGGCTTCGGCCCCGCGGGCGAGTCGCCACGGGGCCCGGTCCTCGACGAGCTCGTCACCGACCGGTCGGACGCCTCGGGCACCGGCTACTGGGACCCTGCGACCGGCGGCTACGATCGCGAGCTCCTGGTCGCGGCGCTCGGTCACGATGCGGTGCTGCCGCGGGTGCTCGGTCCCGACGAATGGGTGACGGATGCCGACGGCCGCCGTGTCGGCGGCGGTGCCGGCGACAACGCGGGCGCGGCGCTCGGCCTCGCGGCGGGTCCCGGCGATGTGGTCGTCTCGATCGGCACGAGCGGAACGGTCTTCGCGGTGAGCGAGGAGCGCACGATCGACCCGACCGGCACGGTCGCCGGGTTCGCGGACTGCACCGGACGATTCCTGCCCCTGGTCGCGACGCTCAACGCCGCACGCGTGCTCGACGCGATCGCGCGCGTGCTCGGCGTCGACCACGCGGAGCTCTCGCGCCTGGCCCTCGCCGCCCAGCCGGGCGCGGCGGGCCTGCAGCTGGTGCCGTACTTCGAGGGCGAGCGCACGCCGAACCTGCCCGACGCGACGGCATCGCTCACCGGCATGACCCTCGCCTCGACGACGCGCGAGAATCTCGCCCGTGCCGCGGTCGAGGGCATGCTGTCGGGCCTCGCCGCCGGACTCGCGGCGCTGCGCGGCCTGGGCGTTCCGCTGGAGCGCGCTCTGCTCATCGGCGGCGGTGCCCAGTCGGCGGCCGTGCGCGAGATCGCGCCGCTGGTGCTGGAGCTTCCCGTCGAGGTGCCCGAGCCGGGGGAGTACGTCGCCCTCGGCGCCGCGCGGCAGGCGGCATCCGTCCTCTCCGCCTGATCGCCGGCGACCTCCGGTCGTACGGCGCGAGCGCCCTCATCCTCTGCAAAGGGTCGAGGGTCGCGCGCCCGGGCCTGCGTCCGCACCGGACGGTGGCGGCGGTGCGGCGGTACCATTCCCGCATGGCGGACACGATCGCCGAGCTCGAACGGGCTCGGGCGGCATATCGGTCCGGTGACTGGGAGACGGCACGGGACGGCTTCGCGGCGGCCCGGGATGGGGAGGCGGCCACCGGCGACGACGTGCGCGCGCTCGCGTCGTGCGAGTGGTGGCTCGGTCGCCAGGAGGCGGGCCTGGAGCACCTCGAGTCCGCCTTCCGGATGCTCTCGCGCGACGGCGCCGAGATGGCCGCGGCCGAAACGGCTCTCGTCATCGCCTTGGTGCGGCTCACGCGCGCCGAGCTGACCGTCGGTACCGCGTGGGCTCGGCGGGCCCATCGGATTCTCGCCGACCTCCCCGACGGGCGGGGCCACGCGTACGACGTCTACCTGGCCGCGAGTATGGATCTCGACGGCACCGGAGCCCTCTGGTCCGCGGAGAGCGTCTCGCGCATGCAGCAGCTGGCCGGCGAGCTGCAGCTTCCGGCGGTGTCGGCGCTGAGCGCCGTCGTATCGGGGATGCACGCGATCCGCGCCGGACGCACCGCGGACGGCTTCGCCCAGCTCGACGAGGCGATGCTGTGCGTCGTGTCGGACGAGCTCGAGCCGGAGTGGGCGGGCGACGTGCTCTGCACGACGATCCACGTCTGCCATGAGCTCGCCGACTTCCGTCGCATGGCCGACTGGACGCGCGCCGCCGAGGCATGGTGCGCCGCGCGCGGCGCGCATGTCGTGTACGCGGGCGTCTGCCGCGTGCACCGGCTCGAGCTGCAGTCGGCCAGCGGGGAGTGGGATGCCGCCGAAGCGGCGCTGCAGCGGGCATGCGACGACCTCGGATCCGACCATCCGTGGGTCGCGGGCGAGGGCTGGCACCAGCTGGGCGAGATCCGCCGGCTGCGCGGTGATGCGGCGGGGGCGCGCGCCGCGTACGGCCAGGCGCGATCGGCGGGCGTCGATCCCGTCCCCGGTGAGGCGCTGCTCGTGCTCGCAGAAGGCGAGCCGGCACGCGCCGCGGCGATGATCACGACGTCGCTCGAGCAGCGCGACCGCATGGGGCGTGCACGGTTGCTGCGTCCGGGTGTCGAGATCGCCTTCGCCACCGGGCGGCCGGAATGGGCGCGGCAGCTGCTCGACGAGCTCGAGGCCGACGCCAGCGTCTTCGGCAGCGACGGATTCCGGGCCTGGGCCGCGCACGCCGGCGGTATGGCGATGCTCCACGCCGGCGATGCCGATGGCGCGATCAGCCGGCTGCACGCCGCCCTCGAGCTCTTCCGGCGGCTGCGGCAGCCGTGGGAGCAGGCGAACGTGCTGTACTGGCTCGCCTCCGCGCAGGAGCAGCGCGGTGATGCGGCGCTCGCCGGGCAGCTGCGCGACCAGGCGGGCGTCATCTTCGAGCGTCTCGGCGCGCCGCCGGTGGTCGTCCGCTCCACCTCGGTTCCGGTCGACGGCGGTCCCCTGACGGCGCGGGAGCGCGAGATCGTCGAGCTCGTCGCGCAGGGCAAGGCGAATCGGCAGATCGCGGACGAGCTCTACATCAGCGAGAAGACCGTGAGCCGGCACCTCGCCAACATCTACATCAAGCTCGAGGTGGGCTCGCGCACGGCGGCGGCCGCGTGGTGGCACGAGCAGACCCGCCGCCGCGGGCGCTGATCCGTCGTCGGTCCCGCTGATCGCCGCCGCGGCACAGCGTCGGAGCGCAGCAACGTGCACCGAATGGTGCAGAGCGCGCGTGCGAGGTTGCGTGGTTCGCCCGACGCGCCGACGACCGTGCGCTCCGTAGCGTCGTGTCCAGACATCCGAAGGACATTCACGAAGGAGACGACGATGTCCACCACGACGATCACCGAAACAGCTCCGGACGCGACAGCCGAGTTCGCCGACCGGCTCATGGGCGCGACGCTCGGCTGGTTCGACATCATGGCCATCCACCTGGGCTCCCAGCTCGGGTGGTACGCCGAGCTGTCGCGCAGCGGCGGACTCACCGCGAGTGAGCTCGCCGCGCGCACGGGCTGCGACGCGCGCTACGCCCGGGAGTGGCTCGAGCAGCAGGCCGCGAGCGGCGTTCTGCTGTCCGATGAAGCGCCGTCGCGGGAAGGCTCTGGCGGGAGCCTCGCCGATTCCCGGCGCTTCCTCCTCGCGCCCGGCGTGGGCGAGGTCCTGCTGGACCGCGACAGCCTGTCGTACCTCGAACCACTCGCACGCATGGCGGCGGCCGTCTCCGGACAGCTGGACGCTCTGCTGGAGGCGTACCGGACGGGCGGCGGGGTGAGCTGGGAGCAGCTCGGCGCGCACGCCCGTGAGGCCCAGGCGGACATGAACCGCCCGTGGTTCGACCGGCTGCCGTCCGTCTTCGCGGGGATCGATCGCCTCGACGACGTGCTGCGGCGTCCGCAGGCTCGCATCGCCGATCTCGGTGCCGGCGGAGGCTGGTCGTCGATCGCGCTCGCGAAGGCCTATCCGCAGCTGCGCGTGGTCGGGTTCGACATCGACGAGGCGTCGGTCGAAATGGCGCGGCGGAACGCCGTCGAGGCCGGGGTCGCCGACCGCGTCGAGTTCCTGCTCTCCGACGCCGCACTCGTCGCCGCGCAGGGCCGCTTCGACGCCGTGTTCGCGTTCGAGTGCCTGCATGACATGCCCCACCCCGTGGCGGTCCTCGCCGCCGCGCGGGAGGCTGTGCGAGACGACGGCGTGGTGGTGATCATGGACGAGGCGACCGAGGAGCGCTTCACCCCCGACGCGAGCGAGCTCGAGCGGCTGCTGTACGGCTTCAGTCTCTTCGTCTGCCTGCCCGATGGCAGGTCGCATCGCCCGAGCGCCGCCACGGGCACCGTGATGCGTCCCGCCACGCTGCGCGGGTATGCGCACGCGGCGGGCTGGAGCGACATCCGCGTGCTCGTCCCCGAGTTCGGGCTCTGGCGCTTCTACGAGATCGTCTGACGCGGGAGAGCAGGCCTCCGCGCGTCGAGTACGTGCGGAGGTCTGGTCTTCGGCGGTTTCCGAACGCAAGAATGGACGGATGCCGGAGGCCGACGCAGACGCAGAGCTCGACGCCGTAGCAGCCGAGCTCTACGCCCTGCCGCCGTCGGAGTTCACGGCCCGCCGCAATGCGCGCGCCGGCATGGCTGCCGGAGCCGTCGCCAAGCGGATCAAGGCGCTGCGCAAGCCGACGATCTCGGCGTGGACGGTGAACCTGCTCGCCCGCGATGGGCAGCTCGCCGACGCGATCGAGCTGTCGGCGGCCCTGCGCGAGGCGCAGGACGATCTCGACGGAGCCGAGCTGGCGCGCCTGGGCAAGCAGCGGCGCCAGCTCGTCGCCGCGCTCGCGAAGCAGGCGGTCGGCCTGGCCGAGGACGCCGGTGGCACGCTGAGCGCCGCCGCGCGCGAGGACGTCGAGAAGACCATCAATGCGGCGGTGATGGATGCCGCAGCCGCCGCTGCCGTCCTGACGGGCCGTCTCGTCACGCCGCTGGAGGCCGGTGACATCGAGCCCGACACGATCGCCGACGCGGTGGGCGGGTCGGTGCCCGGCGTCGTCACGCCGCCGCCGCGCGACGACCTCGCGGAGCGCCGCGCCCGCAAGGCTGCGGAGAAGGCCGCACGGGAGGCGGAGCGCCTGGCGAACGAGGCCGAGCGCGAGCTCGCCCGCGTCGACGCCCGCCGCGCGAAGGCGCAGGAGCGCATCGATCACGTGCGCGAGCGCATCGACGACCTCCGCCGTGACCTCGCCGCACTCGAGAAGGACGAGCAGGCCGCCGCCGAGAAGCTCGACGCCGTCGAGCGCGAGCACTCCGACGCGGCGGCGAAGGCGCGCGATGCGGCGAAGGAGTCGGAGCGCGCGCGGCGCGCCCTCGACGACGAGTGAGGTCCTGCGGCGTCGGGGCGCGGCATCCGTCATTCACAGGACTCTCGTAGGGCCGCCGCCTAGCGTGAATCGCATGGCGACTCCCGCACCTCTGGTGCCCGCGACGGCGTCCGACGAGGGTGAGATCACGGTCTCCCCGAGCGAGCTCAGGGAGCTGCGCGACGAACTGCAGCGCTTCATGATGGAGTACCGCTTCGGGCTGCAGGAGGTCGAGACGAAGATCGGGATCCTGCGCGACGAGTTCCTGCTCACGCACGACTACAACCCGATCGAGCACGTCTCGAGTCGCGTGAAGTCGCCCGACAGCCTCGTCGAGAAGGTGCAGCGCAAGGGCATCGACGGCGACTTCGCGTCGATCCGGCGGCGCATCACCGACATCGCGGGCATCCGCATCACGTGTAGCTTCACCGCCGACGTGTACCGTCTCTTCGACCTGCTGACCGCTCAGGACGACGTGCGGGTGCTGCAGGTCAAGGACTACATCGCCTCGCCCAAGTCCAACGGCTACAAGAGCCTGCACGCGATCCTCGAGGTGCCGGTCTTCCTCTCGACCGGGCGCATCGAGGTGCCGGTCGAGGTGCAGTTCCGCACCATCGCGATGGACTTCTGGGCGAGCCTCGAGCACAAGATCTACTACAAGTACGCCACGCGCGTGCCCGATGAGCTGCTGGCGAGCCTCAAGGACGCCGCCGACACCGCCGCCGAGCTCGACGCCCGCATGGAGCGCCTGCACCGGCAGATCCGCGGCGGCAGCGCCGGGCAGACGGCACCGCTGGCCGTCCGCGAGATCACCGAGCGCATCGCTCCCGCTCCGTCGCCCGCGGCCCCGCACGGCGACGACGAGGTCCGCCCGGTCTGACACCGGTCGACGGACCGGCGGGCGAGGTCAGCTCGCGAGGACGGCGCCGGCGCTGGTGAGGTAGTCGTCGACGGCGCGCGCGCCGAACACCGCGGTGTTCGCGATGTAGCCCTGCGCCAGGGCCGCGATCGACCGCGCGGTGTCGGCGGCCAGGGTCTCGGCATCCGCCTCGTCCGTCGTCTGCGTACGCGCCCATGGCCCGATGGCGAGTGAGAGCGACGCACGGAGGCGCCCGGCGGTGCGGAGCATCTCTTCGTGCAGTCCGGGCTCCACCATCGCCTCGCCCCAGAACTGGAGCACGAGCGGGGTTGACAGCCCGGCCTCGCTGAAGGTCGACAGCATGCCGCGCAGCGCCTGGCGCGGCGTGACCATCTCGCCGCGAGCGCCGGCCGCCTCCAGGGCGTCTATGCGAGGCAGCAGGAAGCGCCCCACGACGTAGCGGGCGAGTTCGGCCTTGTTGGAGAAGTGCGAGTAGATCGCCCCGGTCGACAGACCCGACTCTTCGACGATGTCGGCGATGGAGGTGTCGCGCACGCCGTTGCGCTCGAGGACCCGCAGGGCGGCACGGGCGATCTCGTCACGGCGGGCTTCGCGGTACGCGTCCGAGACTCTGGGCATGGAAACAGAATAGCGATTCTGTTATGGTTGCAAACAGAACCGTCATTCTCTTTAAGGAGGTCGCGATGTCCCTTCATCGCGAGAGCCGGGACACCCCGGCGCGCCCCACCCGCTGGCCCGTCGCTGCGGCGTTCGGGCTCCTCGGATCCGTCATCGTGGCCGTCATCGTGATGGCCTTCGTCTGGCCGGCCGCCACATCGCAGCCGCAGAACCTGCCCGCCGGCATCTCCGGACCGACCGAGGCCGTGAGTGCCGTCGAAGACAAGCTCGCCGAGCAGGACCCTGCGCCCTTCGACCTCAGCGAGGTCGACTCCCGCGACGACGCCGTGGCTCAGATCGAATCCCGCGAGCTCTACGGCGCCATCCTGCTCGGCGACGAGCCCGAGGTGCTGATCGCGACCGCTGCGAGCCCCGTCGCCGCGCAAGCGCTGCGCGGTGTGGCGACGCAGCTGCAGTCGCAGATCGACACCGCGGCCAAGACGGCGCTCACCGATCAGCTGCAGGCGATCGTCGGCGCACTGCAATCCGGCGAGCGGCCGCAGCTGCCCGAGGGCGCTGCGGGCGCACCGCCCGAGATCCCGACCGTGACCGTCACCGACGTCGTCCCTCTCGCCGAGGGTGACAGCACGGGTGCAGGGCTTGCGGCATCCGTGTTCCCGCTCGTGCTGGGCGGCATGCTCGGCGGCATCCTGCTGACGCTGCTCGTGCAGGGCGTCGTGCGGCGCCTCATCGGCCTCGTCGTCTTCGGCATCGCCGCAGGTGCGCTGATCACGCTCGTCATGCAGACCTGGTTCGGGATGCTGACCGGCGACTGGCTGCTGAACGCCACCGTCATCGGGCTCGGCGTGAGCGCCACGTCGGCGCTCATCATCGGCCTCGCGGCGCTGATGGGTCCTCCCGGCATCGCTGTCGGCGCAATCATCACGATGTTCATCGCCAACCCGATCGCCGGTGCCGCGATGCCACCGCAGTTCCTGCCCGAGCCGTGGGGTGCGGTCGGCCAGTTCTTCGTGCCGGGCGCGTCGGCGACGCTGCTGCGGTCGGTGATGTACTTCCCGGATGCCGCCACCGCGGCGCAGTGGATCATCCTGGGCGCCTGGCTCGTGGGCGGTGTCGTGCTCGCGCTCATCGGACACCAGCGCACGCGCGCCGAGCTCACGCCGCCCGAGCGTCAGCTCGAGCCCGCGGAGCCGGCGACCTCGGCGGCGCCGCTCGAACCCGCCGAGCCGCTCGTGCGCTGACCCGTCGCTCGTATCCGAGCGCCTCGCGCTGGCTAGTCTGTTCGCGTGGACGACCTCGAACCGACACTGCTGGTGATCCCGATCCTGGCGGTCCTCGCGCCGCTGCTGGCGCGGGGGATCGGTCGGTGGATGCGCGTCCCCGTGGTGGTGTTCGAGCTCCTGCTCGGCATCCTGGTCGGCCCTGCCGTTCTCGGGTGGGCGGTGCCGAGCGAGTTCGTCGACGCGCTGTCGGAGTTCGGGCTCGCGATGCTCTTCTTCGTCGCGGGCACCGAGATCGAATTCGGCTCCTTCCGCGGCCGCCTGGGCCGCCGCGCCTCCCTCGGGTGGCTCATCAGCCTCGCCGCCGGCATCGCCGCGGGCTTCCTGCTCGCTTCCGGGGAGGCGGCGATCGTGATCGGCGTCGCCCTGTGCTCGACGGCGCTCGGAACCCTCCTGCCCATCCTCCGCGACGCCGGCGAGCTGCCCACGCCGTTCGGCAAGGCCGTAGCCGCCATCGGCGCGGTCGGCGAGTTCGGCCCGCTCATCGCGATCTCGATCTTCCTCGGCGGCCGCGAGCCCGGCCTGTCCACCGTCGTGCTCGCCGTCTTCGCCGGGTTCGCGGCACTCGCCATCTGGCTCGCTTTCAGAGTGCCGCGGGGCGCGATGCACGCGTTCGTGAGCTCCACCCTGCACACGTCCGGGCAGTTCGCGATCCGAGTGGTCTTCGTCATCCTCGCGGCGCTCGTCGCGCTCAGCATCGTCCTCGACCTCGACATGCTGCTCGGCGCCTTCACCGCGGGCATCATCTGGCGCCTCCTCATGCGCGATGCGTCCGAACCCGACCGCGAGGCGGTCGAGAGCAAGATCGAGGGCGTCGCGTTCGGCTTCCTCGTGCCGATCTTCTTCATCTACACGGGTGTCACCTTCGACCTCGAGGCGCTCCTCGAGGAGCCGGCCACGTTCCTGCTGGTCCCGGTCGTGCTCGTGGCGCTGCTGCTGGTGCGTGGGCTGCCGTCGACCCTCGCCGCACCCGAAGGATCGTCACGGCGCGATCGGCTGTCCATCGCGCTGCTCGGCGCCACCGGGCTGCCCATCATCGTCGCGGTCACGCAGATCGGCGTCGACGAGGACATCCTGACGACCTCGCACCAGACCGTGCTCGTCGCCGGCGGCATGCTGTCGGTCCTCCTGTTCCCCCTCATCGGCATGGCGCTGCGCGGCGAGCGGCTGAAGGCCACGCCGGCTCTCGAGGACGACATGGCGTGAGCGCCCTCGAGCTCTTCAACGCCGCCCGCGCGCGGCTCGCCGAGGCGCCGCGCGAAGCGCTCGGCGAGCTCGTCGTGCCGCGGCGCATCCTCGGGGTCGCGCGCGCCCCCCGCGTCGAGCGCCGCGGTGCCGCGTGGCACCTGGGTGTGCTGCTGCTCACCGACGACGGCGTGCTCGCGACGGGAGACATCGTCCGCGCCCGACAGGAGGCCCGGCGCGGCTACACCGCCGAGTCTCAGCGGCAGCGCGCCGAGCTCGCGGCGGCCGCGCGCCGGGGCGGGTTCGCCGAGGGGGAGACCGTGCACATCGGATGGCGGATGCTGCAGCCCGACCTCGTCGATGCTGGCGGAGAGTCAGGACCGCTCGTCGCGGCCGTCGGCGTCGCGCAGGTGCGGTGGAGCGCGGCAGGAGGACTCATGCCCTTGGAGGCGTATCTCGCCGAGCGGGTGGCACTGCTGCTCGAACCTCCGGCCGGCGCGTGACGCCGGTCCGATATCGGCCGGAGGGCAGACTGTCAATGCGCTCGTCCGGGATGGGGGTGCGCCGTAGCGTGTGAGCATGGCTGCACGGGATCTCACACGACAGATCGTCGTCATCAGCGCGTTCTGCTTCATGATCGTCGCCGCCATGGTCGGCACCGGGCTGTTCGGCGGCACCGCCGTGCAGGATCTGCAGGACGGCGCTCTGGACCAGGACGGCTCCTACCTCGCACCTGCGCGACCCGCGTTCTCCATCTGGTCGGCGATCTACCTCGGCCTCTTCGCGTACACGATCTGGCAGGCGCTGCCGCGGCAGCGAGGCAGTGAACGACAGCGCGCGCTCGGCTGGCTGATCGCCGGAACCATGGCTCTCAACGGCCTGTGGCTGGTGACCGCCCAGTTCGGTTCGCTGGCACTCACCGTGCTGGCGATCATCGTGCTGCTGGCCCTCCTCGGCGTCACCTTCCACCGCACCGTCATCGAACCGGCCGACGGCTGGGCCGACCGGCTGCTCGTCGACGGCGTCACCGGCCTGCACCTCGGGTGGGTGACGCTGGCGACCGTCGCGAACATCACCGCGTGGCTGACGTCCATCGCGCCGCCGGAGTGGGAGGACGCCGCCGCGCTGTGGGGCGTTATCGTGCTCGTCGTCGTCGCCGTCGTCGGGCTCGGCATCGAGGCCGCGAGCAGATGGCGGCTGGGCCCCGCGCTGGCCCTCGCCTGGGGACTGATCTGGCTCGCGGTGGGCCGCCTCACGGGCGAGCCCTCCAGCGCTGCGATCGGCTGGACGGCCGTGGTCGTCGCCGTCCTGATCCTCGGCTCGGCGGTCGTGGGCACGATCCTGCGCGAGGCGACGGCGGTCCGCAACGCCGAGGCGTGAGGTCAGGCGGGACCGAAACGCTCGGCGAACGCACGCAGCAGACGCGCCGGCTGGCTGACGGATGCCGCGAGCACGCGGCCCGCGATCGCGTCGTAGTCCGCGGAGTCGAAGTAGCCGTCGTCGCGGTACACGGCCATGCGCTCGGTGAACGCCTTGGCGGTCGGCTCGGGGTGGAACTGGGTCGCGTAGAGCCTGTCTCCCACGCGATACGCCTGGATGGGGCACCCGTCGTTCCGCGCCAGCAGTACCGCACCGGGCGGGAGCGACTCGGTGCCCTCCTTGTGCGCGGTGAGCGCGGTGAAGCGGTGCGCCAGGGCGCCGAACAGCGGGTCGGTCGCGGCACCCGCGGTGAGTTGCACGGCCACCGGCCCGGTGTCTTCGGGGAACGCGCGGCTGACGGTGCCGCCGAGCGTGCGCGTCGCGATGCCGATGCCGTAGCAGGTGAACAGCGACGCGGGCCCTGCGCCGTCGGCCGTGGCTTCGGCGATGCGCGCGAGGTCGGCCTCGAGGCGGCGCTGCGCGTCGGTCTTCGTCGACTCCGGGTCGGTGACGTTGAAGGGGCTGCCGCCGATGAGAAAGCCCGAGTACCGCTCGAAGACGTCGTCGGGCAGCGGTTCGCGCACGAGGTCGTGACGTCCGAGCAGGCTCTCGTCGAGGCGCATCGCGGCCCGGAACGACTCGTACTCGGCGGCTGCCGCGCCCAGCTGCGGGCGCACGCAGACATAGAGCAGCGGCGCGGTCGTCATGCAGGAATTCTAGGTCTCCGGTCCGAGCACGCGCGAAAGCGGCGACATCCGCCGACTTTGCCCGGTATTCGTGTATCAAACCCGCACTATCGCGCTCGGGCATGGTGTGGACAGAATGGGCGCTATGACGCAGGCCGGCGCCGAGCCATCCGTCGACTCCGCGGAGCCGGCGCGATGGGAGCGCGCCGCCGCACTCTTCGTGCGGTGGCGTGAAGGTGACAGCCGTGCGATGGACGAGCTCGTCCGCCTGATGACGCCGCCGCTGTGGCACGTCGTGCGGGCGTACGGAGTCGACCCTGCGCTGGCCCAGGACGTCGTGCAGACGACCTGGCTGACGCTCGTACGCCGTCACGAGACCATCAACGACCCGCTCGCGGTGTCGGGTTGGCTCACGATGTGCGCGCGCCGCGAGGCGTGGCGGGTCGGCAAGCAGCATCGGCGCGCCGATGCCACCGAGGCCGAGTCGCTCGAACCGCACCTTCCTGTCCACGAATCCGCCGAGCAGACCGCGGCGCAGGGCGACGAGAACCGTCGCCTCTGGACGGCGGTCGCCACGCTCAACGATCGATGCCAGCGCCTGCTGCGGATCGTCGCGTTCGAGGACCGCCCCGACTATGCCCGCATCGCAGAGGACCTCGCGATGCCCATCGGATCGATCGGACCGACCCGCCAGCGCTGCCTCGCAAAGCTTCGCGCCGTCCTCGAGGACGACGGATGGAGAGGTGACGACGATGGAAACTGAGGACTTCGCGGCCGACGCCGCGCTCTTCGCACGCATGCGCCGGATGTGGGAGGACGTGGATCCGGTGCCGGCCGAGCTGGTCGACCGCATGGTCGCCGCCGTCGCCGTCGAGGACCTGTCGCGCGAGTACGCGCTGCTGACGCTCGTCGAAGGGACCCTCGCCGCCGTCCGCGGTGAGACCGACACCGCGACGCTGCAGTTCAGCGACGGCACGACCAGCGTGCTGCTGCACGTGACCGCCACCGAGAGCGGCGATCGGCGCGTGGACGGATGGGTGGATGCCGCGGCTCTGGCCATCCGGCTGGTGCAGGGCGACCGCGAGTGGTCGGCCGAACCGGGCGAGCACGGACGGTTCGCCTTCGACGAGGTCACGCCAGGGGTGGCGCGACTTCGTCTCGTCGTGCGCGACGCCGACGGCGCGCTGCACGACTTCCAGACGCCTCAGTTCGAGGTCTGACAAGCAGTTCGAAGTACGGGAGACGGATGCCGCGGCCTGGGGGCCGCGGATCCGCTGTGTGTGAGGAGAAGACATGGTTGACGATGACCGCGAACGACCGTTGCGCCCGTGGCGTGAGCGTGAGGCAGCGGACGAGCCCAGGGGCGTGCCGCTCGAGCCCACCCGCGATCCGGTGCCCGGCATCCAGGCGTTCAGCACCGTCTACGCGCCCGGACACCTCATCATCACGGGTCGCACGGATGCCGCGATCGAGACTCTCACGGCAGCCGGAGCGGAACTCGGCTGGGAAGTGGCCGAGGAGGCCGTGAGCACACGCAGCGGAGCCGAGCTGACGCGCGCGCGCATCTTCCCAGCGCCGAAGGAAGGACGCGACGACGAGCCCGTCCCTCCGGTGGACGCGTGGCGCCTGCTGCAGCTCGCGCGCGCGCTCGCGGTGCGGGGCGGCGAGCGGAGAGAGCAGTCGCTGGACGCGGCGAAGGCCTCCGCGCGCGGGATCTCGCGCGCTGCGGATCGGCGGCGCTTCGAACTGCCGGCCGACCACCCGCTGCGGCAGGTCGGGCTCGACCATGTGCTGTCGATCGACCCCATCGGCATCAACCCGCACTCCAAGACGAACCCCCACTCCAAGACCAATCCGCATTCCAAGACGAATCCGCACTCCAAGACCAACCCGAGTGGAACGGGCGGATACTCCGACCCCGGCACCGGCGGCCTCGAGATGGTCTCGTACATCGGTCCCGTGCCCCGCCGGTCCGACGACCCTCCGAAGGACGCTCGTCGGCCGGTGGTCGCGATCGTCGACACCGGCTGCGGAAGTCACAAGTGGCTGCCGGGGGAGCCTGGCGAAGGCGTCGCAGCGTCCGGCCGGCCGATCGTGCGAAGGCGTGTGCCGACCGTCATCGGCACGACCATCCTGGGCGTCGAGAACCCTGCGACGGATCCTGAGGTCGACGGAGATCAGGCAGGTGCGTTGGACGGATACCTGGATGGCGGGGCAGGACACGGGACGTTCGTATCGGGCATCATCCGCCAGCTCGCACCCGACGCCGATCTCATTTCGATACGGGTCGCCGACAGCAACGGAACCGTCCTCGAGAGCGAGTTGATCGAGGCGATCGAGGAACTGGCCGACTGGGTCGAGCATGACGGCGAAGGCGGGGACCGCCACATCGATGTGCTCAATCTGTCGCTGGGGTACTACCACGAGACCCCGGAGGACGGTCTGTACAGCACGCGCCTCTACAGCGCACTTCGGCGCTTGCGCGATCAGGGCTGCGCGGTGGTGTGCTCTGCCGGCAATGACGCGACCGATCGCCCCACCTTCCCCGCAGCGCTGTGGCCGTGGACCGGCGACACCGACCTGCGGATCGATGAGACCGAGGGCGAGCGAGCACGACATCTCGCGATCGGTGCGCTCAACCCCAACCTCCGATCCGTCGCGCTCTACAGCAACATCGGCCCGTGGGTCACGGCCTACGCGCCCGGCACATCCGTGGTCAGTACCGTCCCGCCTTTGAACGGCGGCGTGCAAGCGGGCTCACGCGATGATCTCTACGGCCGCGTCCGGGAGACCATCGACCCCGACGACATGCGTGGCGGGTACGCAGTGTGGAGCGGCACGTCGTTCGCGGCCCCCTATGTGGCGGGGTTGATCGCCGCTCACCTCACTCCCGTGCTGATGGCCGGCGGTGCGGGTGGTGTCGCCGCCGTGGAGGCCGCGACGGGCAAGGCGATCGACGACCTCGAGGAATTGGATGGCTCGATCAAGGGTGGCAGCACAGCGTGAAGCGCGGCATCCTCACGCAGTTCGCGCGTGGGGATGCCGCAGCCGCGCGGAGTTCGCCATCATGAGGGAGTGAGCTCCGACCCCCGCGACCTGTATCAGCGCGGTGTGCACCTTGCGAACCGAGGGCGTTACGCAGACGCCCGTCGTGTGCTGGCGCGCGCCGCCCGTGCTGCCTCGGCCGCGGGCGATGTGGATCTCGAGGCGCGCGTCACCGGAACGACCGCCTACCTGCTCGCACAGCAGTCCGATGCGGTCGAAGGGGAGCGACTGTGCCGTGAAGCGCTCGCACGGCCCGGACTGGCCCCGGAGACGCTGGCGATCCTCCAAGGGCAGCTCGGCTCGATTCAGATGGAGCGGGGCCACCTGGATCCGGCCGCCGATTCGCTCACCCGCAGCATCGACGGATTGAGCGGTGATCCGGTGCGGGCGGCGAACATGCGCATGAACCGCAGCATGGTGAACATGCGGCGAGGACGACTCGACGACGCCTCAGCGGATCTGCTCGCCGCCGAGGCGGCCTACCGGGGGGCCGCGCTCGACCTCGATGCCGACCAGGCGGTGCACAACCGTGCCTACGTTCGCATGCTCGGCGGAGATCTCGTCGGCGCCCTGCGGCTGATGCAGGGAGTCCGCGCGCCTCTGGATGAGGAGTCTGATGTGTGGGCCGCGATCAATGAGCTCGACCGCGCCGAGGTGCTCCGAGACGCCGGGCTGGTCGGCGAGGCTGAGCGATCGCTCGAATCGGTCGCGCAGACGTTCGCCCGGCACGGCGCGCGACAGGACCGCGCCGAGGCGGAGTTCCATCTCGCGCGCTCACTGCTCAACCACTCGCCCGAACGTGCGGCACGGGTCGCGTCGATGGCGGCGAGGCGATTCCGATCGATCGGCAGCGACGGGTGGGGGATGCGAGCGGAGGCGATCAAGCTGCGCGCGCAGCTGGCCATCGGCCGTGTCGACCGGTCCGGTGCACCGGTGGCGACGCCCCGAGCCCTGCCCCGCACGACGACGGTGGCGGACGTCGCAGATGCACTCGACGCACACGGGCACCACAGCGATGCGGCACTGCTTCGGATGAGCGAGCTGCTCGCCCGCGTGCGACGGGGCGCCGACCCGCAGACCATCAGGGTGCCCCGGACGCCACGCTGGGCGCCGCTGGAGCTCGGACTGCTCGTGCATGAAGTCCGTGCGGAGCGCGCACGGGCTCGGGGCGACGAACGCGGAGTCCGACGTCACGCGGCGGGGGGCCTGGACCTGCTGGTGACGACTCGGCGCGCCGTGGGCAGCCTCGACCTCTCCGGGTCGACGACGATGCAGGGGCTGGGGGTCATCACGGTGGGTCTCTCGTCCGCGATGCGGTCCGGCCGACCGAGCGTCGTCTTCGAGTGGTCGGAGCGCGCCCGTCACTTGAACCAGCAGATCGTGCCACTGCGACCACCGCCCGACCCCGAGCTTGCCGCCGATCTCGCCGAGCTGCGGGTCCTCCGCGTGGACGACGGAGGGACGGACTGGCTCTCAGGGCCCCGCGCCTCTCTCCTCCGTGACCGGGCGCGGGAACGTCAATGGTCCGCGACCGCCGGACGGACGCTGAACGACCGGATAGAACTCGAAGACCTGCGCGGAGAGCTCGACGCCGGTGAGATCTCGCTCTCGTACGTGTTCGACGGTGTAGGACTCGGACTCGTGGTCGCGTCGGCGGCGGGAGCGCGGTTCCTGTCGCTGGATTGGCACGGAGTCCGAGCTGCGCTCCGGGGCCTGCGTGCGGACCTCGACATGGCGGCATCCGTCCGAACGGGGCCGGTGGCGGCAGTGGTGCGGAGCTCGCTCGACGATCGGCTCCGGGTGCTCTCGCGGCTGCTCGTGGACGCGGCGATCGGTGACGGGGACGGACGGCGCATCCTGATCACCGCTCCCGGCGTGCTCGCGGGCATCCCGTGGTCGATGCTTCCCGGGCTGAACGCTCGCGCGGTGACCCTCGCCTCGTCAGCATCCAGTTGGGTGCGGGCACGCAGATCGGCGCCGGAAGGACTCGCGACTGCCGGGTTCGCCGCCGGCCCGCGAGTCGCACGCGGCGATGAGGAGATCACGATGGCAGCCGATGCCTGGGCGCACGCACAGCAGCTGCACGCTGATGCCGCGACCGCCGACGCCGTGACGGCGCTCGCGTCGACGGTCGACGTGCTGCACATCGCTGCCCACGGACGTCATGCGGCCGACAACCCTCTGTTCTCGGGCCTCGAACTCGCAGATGGCGCGCTGTTCGGCTACGACATCGACCTCATGACGCGTCCGCCCCAGGTCGTGGTGCTGTCCGCCTGCGAAGTGGGCCGTTCGGCCGTGCGCTGGGGCGACGAATCGATCGGCATGACGCGGGTGTGGTTGCACGCCGGCACTCGATGCGTCGTCGCCGCCCCGGTCATCGTCGCCGACGACGTCGCGTGCGAACTCCTCGCGGCGATGCATCACGGGCTCGCCGCCGGGGTCGCGCCCTCCGAGGCGCTGGCTGCGGCATCCGAGAGCACCGGCATCGTCGCACCGTTCCAGGTGCACGGCGCCGGGTTCTGACTTTTCTCGCGCCGCGTGTATCAGGGCGGATGCCGGCGGCTCCTGCTCACTGGATGGGCTCCCGCTGCCCGACCTGGGGGCCGGGAAGCGGGACAGAAGGCCTCCTGGGGAAACGCTGCTCGGGAGCGGGTCTTCGGTGCCGATCTTCGAGGGGTGCCGCACCGGGGACTGGGGGCGGCGCCCCTCATCCGTGCACCGTGGCGGAATCAGCCGCGGGAGGAGTTCGCGGTGCGGCCGCGTACGATACCGACGAACGCGTCGACGGCGGGCGTGGTGCGGTCCGCGGCCCACGCCAGCGCGACCGTGGATGCTGGTCCGTCCAGGAGGGGCCGGTACTCGACGTCCTTGCGCTGGTGGAGCCGCGCGAGCGACATCGGCACCACCACGATCCCGACCCCTGCGGCGACGGTCGCGATCGCCTCGGCCGTGTCGGCCGGGGGAGCGAAGCGCGGTGCCACGGTGCCGGGCGGACGGATGCCGAGCACGTCGTCCTCGGGAACGATCAGCACTTCGCCCACGAGGTCGGCGGCATCGAGCTCGTCGGCGGTCGTCAGGTGCGACTCCTTCGCACAGACGACGACCGGCACCTCGTCGTAGAGCGGGATGACGTGGAGCCCATCCTTGTCGATCGGCAGCCGGACGAGTGCCGCGTCGACCTCGCCGGCGCGGAGGGCATCACGCTGGCCGGCGACCGCCAGCGGGACGAGTTCGAGGCTCGTGTGCGGCATCCGCTCCTTCCAGGTGTCGATCCACTTGCCCGGTGTGGCACCGGGGATCGCGCCGAGGAGGAACGTCGTCGGCATGGGCGGCTCGGCGGGAGGCGTCGGCGACGGGCCCGGCGACGGCTGCGGCCGGCGTGCCTTCGTCGGCTTGCCCTTGGCTGCGGATCCGGATGCGGCGCCCGGACGCTTGCCCGAGACGCCTCGTCCTCGCCCGCCTGCGCGCGGCCCGCCCTTCGCCATACCGTTCAGCGTAGCCGGGGCGCTATCGTTCGCTCATGGTGACGATCCTCGCGACGGTCTTCGCAGCGCTGGCGGCGCTGCTGCATGTGTACATCTTCGTGATGGAGAGCGTGCAGTGGACGCAGCCGAAGGTCTGGAAGCGCTTCGGCGTCGCCGACCAGGCCGCGGCCGACACGACCAAGCCGATGGCGTACAACCAGGGGTTCTACAACCTGTTCCTCGCCATCGGCGTCGTGATCGGTCTGGTGCTGATCTTCGCGGGATCGGATGCCGCCCCCGTGCGCGCGGCCGGGCTCGCGCTCGTGCTGTTCAGCCTCGGGTCGATGGTGGCTGCCGCTCTCGTGCTGCTGACCACAGGAATGAAGTATCTGCGGCCGGCGCTCATCCAGGGGACGCTGCCGCTCATCGGCTTCGTGCTGTTCCTCTTCGCCTGACGAGCCTGCTCAGCTCGGGCGAAGGCATCCCCGACACATCGATGAACTTCCGGTTCACACAGCCTCGTGGTGTGTGAACCGGAAGTTCATCGACGAAATGGGGATGTGTCACGTCGCCGATTCGCCGCGGCCGATGCGCGGAGGCGGGGTTCAGTCGCACGCGCCCCATTGACCGGACCCCGACGCGACAGCAGTCTTCTCGAGCGATCGCAGCAGCGTCTCGTGGCTGCGATTGGGCGAGTAAACCTCGACGCGCGCGTCGCCCTGCGCCACGAGTTCGCCGTTGACGAAGCGGCCGTCGGGCGTCCAGATGTACAGCAGAGTCCTGCCGTACTGGTCGTGCACCTCTGCGTCGGGCGCCACCCAGATCGTCGACCCCGCTGGTACGAGTGCCGAGAGGTTCGCGGTCGCCTCCGCGCCCCAGCAGTCGAGGGCAGGAGAGATCTCGGGGGTGTCGATGCCGAGCAGGCGGACGCGCGTCGACTCGAGATCACCGACGACGGCGTTCGGCACCGCGACACGGGCGCGCAGAGTGTCGCCGTCGTGCACGCTCTCGACCGTCATCTCGAACGCGTCAGCGGGAATCGCGGGCATCGTCGCAGCCCCGCCGGGGGTCGCGTCGGCGGTAGGGGCGGCATCATGGTCGCGCCCGGCGAACCACCACACGGCCGCGCCCGCGAGGGCGAGCACGAGGATGCCGATGAGGACGCGTCTGAACACGTCGCGAGCCTATGCCGTGGTCGCGACGCTCCGCGGTCGGAGGTCAGGCGGCCAGTCGGAGTCCCCGCTTGTCGGTGGCGACGCGCTCGCCGTCCGCGATCGTCTGGTCGTCGCCGATGAGCGAGCCCCCGGCGACACGAGCGTCGTGGCCGACCTGCGTGCGCACGCCGATCTTCGCGCGCGGGCCGATGGCGGCCCGCGGACCGATGTGGGCGTGCGGGGCGATCTCGACGTCAGGGCCGATCACGGCATCCGTCTCGACCCACACGCCACGGCCGACGTGCGCGCCCGCGGCGATCTGAACCCCCGGTTCGACATACGCCCCCGCTTCGACGACGGCGCTCGGGTGCACCTTCGCTCCATGCGCGATGAGGCCACGACCGTTGACGTGCTTGCGGTAGCGCAGCGTCTCGCCCCGGTCGTTCTCGATGTCGATGTAGTTCTTGCCCACAATCCCCTCCTGAGCAGCACATAGTGCTGAGTACAGAAATAACCGAGGAGAGCGGTGATTCATTCCCGCGCATCGGAACGATCCGGTCACGGCGGAAAGAGGCCCCGCATCCCGAGGAATGCGGGGCCGGAAGCCGGTTCGGATCAGCGTTCCACGAACTCGTCAGCGGCCGATAGAGCGCGGTCGATCACGTCCAGACCGCGCACCAGTTCGTCCTCGCTGATCACGAGCGGCGGCGCGATGTGCACGCGGTTGAAGTGCGTGAAGGGCCACACGCCCTCGCGCTTGCACGCGGCGGCGACGGCGACGACGGGCGCGGCATCCGCTCCGCTCGCATTGAACGGCACGAGCTGCTCGCGCGTGTCGCGGTCCTTGACCAGCTCGATCGCCCAGAAGAGGCCCATACCCCGCACATCGCCGACGGACGCATGCCGCGACGCGATGTGGCGCAGGCGCGGCTCGACGACGCGCGAACCGAGATCGCGGACGCGCTCGAGGATGCCGTCGCGCTCGAACACCTCGAACGTCGCCACGCCCGCTGCGCACGCGAGCGGATGCCCGGAGTACGTGAGGCCGCCCGGGAACGACACGGTGTCGAAGTGCGCCGCGATGCGGTCCGAGATCACGACCCCGCCCAGCGGCACATAGCCCGAGTTCACGCCCTTCGCGAAGGTGATGAGGTCGGGCTGCACGTCGAACGCCTGGAACGCGAACCACTCGCCCACGCGGCCGAAGCCCACCATCACCTCGTCGGCGATGTAGACGATGCCGAAGCGGTCGCACAGCTCGCGGACGCCCGCGAGGTACCCGGGCGGCGGAACGAGCACTCCGTTGGTGCCGACGATGGTCTCGATGAGGATGGCGGCGATCGTCGACGCACCCTCGAGCACGATGGTCTGCTCGAGGTGCTCGAGCGCGCGCTGCGTCTCTTCCTCGGCGCTCGACGAGTGGAACGCCGAGCGATAGGGGTAGGGCCCGAAGAACTTCGCCGTCGAGCCGTCGCCGGGTTCGTTCGGCCAGCGGCGCGGGTCGCCGGTCAGTGAGATGGCGGTCGTGGTGTTGCCGTGATAGCTGCGGTACATCGACAGCACCTTGCGGCGACCGGTGACGAGACGAGCCATGCGCACGGCGTTCTCGTTCGCGTCGGCGCCGCCGTTGGTGAAGAACACCTTGTCGAAGCCGTCGCCGGCCACCTCCGCGATGCGGCGGGCGAGCTCGCCGCGGACGTCGTTCGCCATCGACGGCTGGATCGTCGCGAGGCGGCCCGCCTGCCGCTGGATGGCCGCGACCAGATCGGGATGCTGGTGGCCCAGGTTGAGGTTCACCAGCTGCGAGCTGAAGTCCAGATAGGCGTTGCCGCTGTAGTCCCAGAACGTCGAGCCCTCGCCCGCTGCGATCGGCAGCGGGTCGATGAGCGCCTGCGCGCTCCAGGAGTGGAACACGTGTCCGCGGTCGTCGGCGCGCACGCGTGCGTCGGCCTCGCGGTCGGGCAGCGTGCGGCGGACACCCGCCGGATCGGTGTAGACGGCGGCGTCGGCGAGCGTGTCGGTCATGAGGAGTCCTCTCCGGTTGCGGTCGTTGAGCGAGCGAGGAACGAGCGAGACGAAACGCGTGCTGATCGCGAGCAATGTCAGGCGCGTTTCGTCTCGCTTCGCTCGCTCAACGACCGAATGCGCGTCAGTTGTTCTGGGGGAAGCCGAGGTTGATGCCGCCGTGGTGGGCGGGGTCGAGCCAGCGGCTGGTGATGGCTTTCTCGCGGGTGTAGAAGTCGAAGCCGTGGACGCCGTAGGCCTTGGCGTCGCCGAACAGCGACTGCTTCCAGCCGCCGAAGGAGTGGTAGGCGACGGGGACGGGGATGGGAACGTTGATGCCGATCATGCCGACCTGCACCTCGTTCTGGAACCGGCGGGCGGCGCCGCCGTCGTTGGTGAAGATGGCGGTGCCGTTGCCGAACCGGCCCGAGTTGATCAGCTCGAGACCCTCGTCGTACGACTGCACGCGCACGACGGAGAGGACCGGTCCGAAGATCTCCTCCTGGTACGCGCGGCTGGTGGTGGGGATGTCGTCGATCAGGGTGGGGCCGAAGAAGAACCCATCCTCATGCCCCTCGACGGTGAAGCCGCGGCCATCGACGACGATCTTCGCGCCGTCCGCCTCGGCGATGTCGACGTAGGAGGAGACCTTGTCGCGGTGGATGTCGGTGATCAGCGGCCCCATGTCGGGCTCCACGCCGTCCACCCCGGCACCGTTGCCGATCTTCAGCTTCGCGATGCGTTCGGTGATCTTGCTGATGAGGTCATCGGCGACCGGTTCCACGGCGAGCACGACGCTGATGGCCATGCAGCGTTCCCCGGCGGCACCGTAGCCGGCGTTGACGGCCTGGTCGGCGACCAGGTCCAGGTCCGCGTCGGGCAGCACCAGCATGTGGTTCTTCGCACCACCCAGCGCCTGCACCCGCTTGCCATGCTTCGAGGCGGTCTCGTAGATGTACTGCGCGATCGGCGTAGACCCCACGAACGAGATGGACTGCACGTCCGGGCTTTCCAGCAGCCCGTCGACAGCGAGCTTGTCGCCCTGCAGCACCGTGAACACGCCGTCCGGCAGTCCCGCCTCCTGCCACAGCGCCGCGAGCCACAGCGCCGCCGACGGATCCTTCTCGGACGGCTTGAGCACGACGGCGTTGCCGGCCGCGATGGCGATCGGGAAGAACCACATCGGCACCATCGCCGGGAAGTTGAACGGGCTGATGATGCCGACGACCCCGAGCGGCTGCTTCAGCGAGTAGACGTCGATGCCGCTCGAGGCGTTCTCACTGAACGCGCCCTTGAGGAAGTGCGGGAAACCGGTCGCCAGCTCCACGACCTCCTGGCCACGCAGGATCTCGCCCATGGCGTCGGAGACGACCTTGCCGTGCTCGGCCGTGATGATCTCGGCCAGCTCCCGCTTGCGGGCGTTCAGCAGCTCGCGGAAGCTGAACAGCACCGACTGCCGTCGGGCGATGGAGAACTGCGACCACACCTCGTATCCGCGCAGGGCCGACGCGATCGCCGCGTCGATCTCGGCCTCGTCCGCCAGCGCGACCTGTGCCGACACGGCGCCGGTCGCCGGGTTGTAGACGGGGGCCGTGCGGCCGGACGTCGACGCCCGCTCGCCGCCATCGATCCAGTGCGGGATCACCCGCACATCGGCCTCCGTGGTCGCAGGTGCGACAGCGCTCTCGGCAATGCTCATGGGTGATCCCTTTCGGCGTCGGACAGATCGTGTGGCGATCCCTTAGGCTTGACGCGTCCCAGCCTGTCAGAGAAGAAGAGGCGTTCACGGTGCCCGACCGTCGCGAAGATCGGACGATCCACACGGATCGTCCGGCAGATCGATCCGCAGATGAGACCCTCCCGACCGTGCGCGAGGTGATCGCGCTGGACGCGGTCGCCCACGGTGTTCCCGAGGTGCTCGTCGCAGGCGACGCCCTCGACGCGCGGGTGCGCTGGCTGCACGTCTCGGACAGTGCGGGTGTCGCCCGCCTGCTCGATGGCGGCGAGCTGCTGCTGTCGACCGGCTCCTCGTGGCCCGCAGAGCCCGCGGACCTGCGGAGGTTCATCGACGAGCTCGCCGACGCCGGGCTCTCGGGCCTCGTGCTCGAGCTCGGCACCCACTACCGCTACGTGCCCGCCGTGGTCGTCGAGGCGGCGGCGGCGCGCGACCTCGCGCTGATTGTGCTGCACCGCGAGGTGAAGTTCGTCACGGTCACCGAAGCCGTGCACAGCCGCATCATCACGGGGCAGACCGACGCGCTGCGCGCCCGCGACGAGGTGCGCGAGCGCTTCACGGCGCTCGTGTTGCGCGGCTCGCCCGCAGACTTCATCGTGCATCAGCTGGCGCAGACGCTGGGTGCGCCCATCGTGCTCGAGAACCTCGGCTACGAGGTCGTGGCGGCCGAGGTGCCCCTGGCGATGGAGGAGGAGCTCTTCACCGAGTGGGAGCTGCGCTCCCGATCCGCCCACCGGCGCTCCGAGCAGCGTCGTCAGCGCGGCGCTGTCGCGGGCGCGGACGACTGGCTCATCATTCCCGTCGAGGCGCGCGGCATCCGCTGGGGCAACCTCATCGCCCTTCCGGGTCCGGAGCATGCGGCTGGGCGGATGGCGGTGCTCGAGCAGGGAGCCATCGCCCTCGCGGTCGGCCGTCTCGCCGACGGCGACGCCGACGAATGGGTTCGCATCGGGCGCCGGCGCCTGGTCGACGGACTGCTCGCCGGCCGCTTCGCGGGCGTCGGCGGCGCGGCCGCGCGCCTCGAAGCGGCCGGGCTGCCCTTGCGCGGCGCGAAGCTGTACGGCCTGGTCGTGTCGGGCGCACCCGTCGCGGTGGAGCGAGCGGATGCCGCGGCCCGCGCGCTGCGGGGCCGCGCACTCGCAGGGTCGGCGCCTGCCGGAGTCGCGGCGCCCGCGGCGACGATGCTGGTGTCGCTGCCGCCGGACGCCGTGTTCGACGACGCCGCCGTGGTGGCGTTCGTGCGGGCCCTCGTCGACGCCGCCGATGTCGAACGGGTCACCGTCTCGGTCGGTCGCGGCGCCGAGGGCATCGACGCTGCCCTCGCCTCGGTGCACGAAGCCGTGGATCTGGCCGGCGGCCGGCGTCGCCGGGCCGGACGTGGCCCGCATCTGCGGCGCGCCGAGAACCGCCCGCTGGTCCAGCTCGTCGCGGCCCTGCGCGATGACCACAGGGTGCTCGATCACGGCGAGCGCATGCTCGCGCCGCTCATCGCGCACGACCTGTCGCGCTCGGGTGACCTGCTCGACGTCCTCGAGGCGATGCTCGCGCACCCGGGCAACCGCACCGCGGCGGCGGGGGCATCCCATCTCTCGCGGTCGGTGTTCTACCAGCGCATCGCGCTCATCGAGGAGCTGCTGGGCGCCGACCTCGACGACGGCGAGACCCAGACCGCGCTGCATCTGGCGCTCCTGGTGCGGCGCTCCGCCGGCCGCTGACGCGGGCCGGGATCAGCCCGCGATGTAGACCTTGCGGAGCGTCTCGCGGACGGTCCAGACCGTGCGCATGCCGGCGGTGAGGCGCACCACCGCTCCCGCGCGCAGCTCGATCGGCTCGAGTGCCGGATCGTCGAACGACACCGTCGCCGAGCCGGACAGCACGACGAACACCTCGTCGGCCTCGACGTCGGTCGAGACGCCCGGCGTGTGCTCCCACACGCCGATGGTGTCGGTCAGCTCGACGTAGCCGGTTTGCGGCGAGCCCTCCAGGACCTGTTCGGCCGGCAGCGGCTCGAGCGCGAGCACGACGGACGCGGCATCCGTCACGATCCCCGGGTTCATGAGTCGAAGCCCAGTCCGAGCGCATCGAGCGTCTTCAGCAGCAGGTTGCGCTTCCCCTTGTTGTGGTCGGCGCGATCCAGCGACCACCTCGTCGCGTTGATGCCGATCGACGCCGCGGGCTCGGGCGGGAACGGCAGGGGGCGCTTGCGCACCATCTCGAGCTCGGTGCGTTCGTTCGAGACGCCGTCGAGCAGATCGAGCATGACGTCGCCGGCGAAGCGGGTCGAGCCGACGCCGAGTCCGGTGAAGCCGGCGGCGTAGGCGATGCGACGTTCGCGCGCCGTGCCGAAGAAGGCCGTGAACTGCGTCGATGTGTCGATCGCGCCCGCCCACTGGTGCGTGAAGCGCAGGCCCTCGAGCTGCGGGAAGGTCGTGAAGAAGTGACTCGCGAGCTTCTCCCACGTCTCGGGCCGGTGCTCGTAGGCGGGATCGACGCGGCGCCCGTAGCGGTAGACGGCGTCGTAGCCGCCGAACAGAATGCGGTTGTCCTTGCTGATCCGGTAGTAGTGGAACTGGTTCGCCATGTCGCCGATGCCCTGGCGGTCCTGCCAGCCGACCGACGCGAGCTGCGCGTCGGTGAGCGGCTCGGTCATGAGCACGTAGTCGTACACCGGCACCGTCATGAGCCGGTTGCGCTTGATGAGCGACGGGAACACGTTGGTGCCGAGCACGGCACGCGCCGCCTCCACGCGCCCGTCGTCGGTGATCACGACCACGCCCGGGCCGGTCGTGTCGAGCCCGGTCACGTGGGACCGCTCGAAGATCTCGACGCCGCGCTCCTCGCACACGCGGGCGAGTTCGGCGGCCATGCGGGCCGGGTGCACCATGCCGCACGCGTGCTTCTCCCAGACGGCGGCGAGATACGTGGGGGAGTGGACGGATGCCTGCGCCTCGGCACGGTCGAGATAGACGACGCCCTCCTCGCCCTCGGCGGCCCACTCCTTCAGCCACTCCACCTGATGGGGTTCGATCGCGGGCGCCAGCTGACCGGTGCGCTCGAATTGGAAGTCCATGCCGTAGCGCTCCTCGGACGCCTCGATCGCATCGAGGTTCTCGCGACCGAGCCGCTCGAGCACCGGCATCTCGTCGGGCCAGCGCGCCATGCCGTTCTCGTGGCCGTGCGTGAGGCTCGCTTCGCAGAAGCCGCCGTTGCGCCCCGAAGCCGCCCAGCCCACGCGCTGCGCTTCGACGACGACGACCTTGGCGCCCGGGTCGCGCTCGGTGGCGAGCAGGGCGGTCCACAGGCCGGTGTAGCCGCCGCCGACGACGACCAGGTCGGCGCGATGCGTGCCGACGAGAGAGGACCGGTCGGGCCTCAGATTCTCGGGGAGGTCGTCGCGCCAGAAGACGGAGTGTCTGGTGCCGGCGAGGGACTGCTGGACGACGGATGCTGCCGGCCGCTGTCGTTCGAAGACGGTCGTGCCCACGGTTATCAACTCCGATGCGGGTGTCTGGTGCTCCCATCCTCGCCCGTCGACGGCGACGGTGCGGGCATCGCGTGTCGGAAGTTGTCCGTCGGCCGGACAGGTTGTCGCGCCGGCATCAGCGCGCGGCGAGCTCCCCGGTGAGCGCATCCACGTCGGCGACGCGGGCGTAGGTGCCGTCGAGCGCCGCCATGAACGCCAGGTGCACCTGGGCGCCCGGCACGGTCCGGCCGTCGTAGGCGAGGTCTGGTGCCGCGCACGCGTCCTGGGCGACGGCGAGGCGGAAGCCGAGATCGGATGCCGCGCGCACGGTCGCGTCGACGCACATGCTTGACATCATCCCGGCGACGACGATCTCGTCGGGTGCCGCGGCGCGCAGCAGAGCCTCGAGCCCCGTGCCGAGGAACGCGTTCGGCTCGTGCTTGACGACGACGTGCTCCGAACCGTCGGGCGCGACGCGCGGGTCGAACTCGACGCCCGGCGTCCCGGCGCCGAAGAAGGCGGCATCCGGACCGTCCCACACGTGCTGGACGTGGACGACCCGCTCACCCGTCGCGCGGAACGCGGCGAGGAGTCGCGCGGCGGCATCGGCGGCGGTATCCGGGTCGACGAGCGGATGCCGCCCTCCCGGGAAGTAGTCGCGCTGGATGTCGATGAGGAGCAGGAGTCGGGTCACCGCAACAGCATAGAGGCGGCCGTGTCAGGCATCCGGCGCGGCGTAGACACCGGTCGTTGAGCGAGCGAGGAACGAGCGAGACGAAACGCGGGCACCCGGCGCAATCGAGAGGCGCGAGTCGTTTCGTCTCGGTCGTTGGCGCTCCCTCGCTCAACGACCGAAGTTTCGTCCCGGTCGCTGGCGCTCCCTCGCTCAACGACCGAAGCTTGGTCCCGGTCGCTGGCGCTCCCTCGCTCAACGACCGAAGCTTGGTCCCGGTCGCTGGCGCTCCCTCGATCAACGACCGAAGCTAGGTCCCGGTCGTTGAGCGAGCGAGGAACGAGCGAGACGAAACGCTGCAGGCGGTGCAAGAACGTGTCAGGCATCCGGCGCGGCGTAGACCCGCGTGCCTTCGACGAACGTCTGGAGTGTGCGGGTGGCGCCGATCCGCTCCGCGGGGCCGGCGAACGGGTCGCGGTCGAGCACGGCCAGGTCGGCGAGCTTGCCGACCTCGATCGTGCCGGCGACCTCGTCGAGGTGGTTCACCCACGCCGATCCGGCCGTGTAGGCGGTGAGCGATGTCGCGAGGTCGATCGCCTGCTCCGGCAGGAAGGCGTCGTAATCGCCCTCCTCGTGGCCGGGGGCTGCGGTGCGGTTCACGGCGGTGTGGATGGCTGCCATCGGATCGGGTGTCGACACCGACCAGTCGCTGCCTGCGGCGAGCACCGCGCCGGCTCGCAGCAGATCGCCGAACGGGTACTGCCAGGCGCTGCGCGGCTCACCGAGGAACGGCAGAGTCAGCTCGACCATCTGCGGTTCGTACGTCGCCCACAGCGACTGCATGTTGGCGGCGACGCCGAGCTGGCGGAAGCGCGACACGTCTTCGGGGTGCACGACCTGGATGTGGGCGATGTGGTGCCGGTTGTCACTGGGGCCGTTGCGGGCGATGGCATGCTCGACCGCGTCGAGGCACTCGCGCACCGCGCGGTCGCCGATCGCGTGGAAGTGCACTTGGATGCCCTCGGCGTCCAGGAGCGGCACAGCCTCGTTGAGAACCTCCGGCGCGACGAACGAGATGCCGGCGTTGTCGGTGATGTGGCCGTGGCCGTCGCAGTACGGCTCGAGCATCGACGCGGTGAAGTTCTCGGCGACGCCGTCCTGCATCACCTTGACCGAGGTCGCGGCGAAGCGTCCGCCGCGGTACCGCTCGCGGCGCTCGAGGATGGAGGGGATCTGCTCGAGGCCCTTCGTGCGGTCCCACCAGATCGCCCCGACCACCCGCGCCGTGAGGGTGCCTGCGGCCGCGGCCGCGAGGTATGCGGGACCGGGATCGCCGGCATCCCCGTACGAGCCGACGATCGCGTCCTGCCAGCCGGTGATGCCGAACGAGTGCAGGTAGTCCTGGCCCAGCAGGAGTGCCTCGGTGAGGCGCTCGAGCGGCTCCTCGGGCAGCAGGCGGTTGACCAGCGCCATCGCGCCCTCGTGCAGCGTGCCCGAGGGGGCGCCGTCGTCGTCGCGCTCGATGCGGCCGTCTGCAGGGTCAGGGGTGTCACGGTCGATGCCCGCGCGCTGCAGCGCGGCCGAGTTCACCCACGCGCCGTGGCCGTCACGGTTCGGGAAGAACGCCGGGCGGTCGCCGGTGACGGCATCCAAGGCGGATGCCGTCGGCGTGCCGCCCGGGAACGCCGACATCTGCCACCCGCCGCCGAGGATCCACTCGTCGTCAGGATGCGCGCGGACATGGCGGCCGATCGCCTCGAGGTAGTCCGATGCCGTGCCGAGCTCGGACAGGTCGCAGCGGAGCATGTCGAGCCCGCCCCAGACCGGATGAACGTGGGCGTCCTGGAAGCCGGGGATCAGCATCCGCCCTGTGAGGTCCACGACCTCCGTGGACGGTCCGACGAGGTCACTGACATCATCGCCGCCGACGGCCACGATGCGCCCGCCGGTGACCGCGACGGACGTCGCACGCGACCGCACGGTGTTCGCCGTGAACACGGGGCCGCCGGTGAAGACGAGGTCGGCGTAGGGCATGGGTCTCCGATCGCTGAGAGGTCCGGTCAGCCGCCGGTCATCGTGCGGGCGATCTGCGTCGCGGAGTCGCCGGCGCGCTTGAGCACGAGCGCGACGAGCGCGAGCGCGATGAGCGTCAGCACCAGCATGATGGTGGACACGGCCGCGATCTCCGGTCGCAGGCCCGAACGCAGCGCGCTCAGCACGTACACCGGCCACGGGGTCGTGCCCGAGACCTGCACGAAGGCCGCGACGATCGTGTTGTCGAGGCTGAGCGTGAACGCCAGCAGGAAGCCGGCGAGCACCGCCGGCATGGCCAGCGCGAGGGTGATGCGACGGAACGTCGTGAACGGCTTCGCGTACAGGTCGGCCGAGGCCTCTTCGAGGTTCATGTCCTGACCCACGAGCCGGGCGCGCACGATGTACGACACGACGGCGGTCGCGAACAGCGAAGAGCCGACCGAGAGGCGCACGATGCCGTCGTTGAACATCGAGATGCCCAGATCCTGGCCGAGGAAGACCATCCAGGGCAGCAGCGCCACCGCGTCGACGATCTCGGGCGTGACCGACACCAGGAGCAGCAGCCCAAGGAACCACCACACCCACTTGCCGGGATGCCGCGCCATCGCGATGCCGGCGAGCGTGCCGAGCGCGGTCGCGATGATCGCCGCGATGAGCGCCGTGATCAGCGACACGCGGACGGCGTTCTGGATGGCCGGCTTCACCAGGATCGTGCTGAAGGCGTCGAACCCGAAGCCGTCCCACGACACCAGGAGGCGGCCGCTGTTGAACGAGTAGATGACGATCACGATGATCGGCAGGAACAGGAAGAGCATCACCAGCACGCCCCAGACGCCGAAAGCGACGTCCGACCACGATTTGCGCGCGCGCCGGCGGGGAGCTGCGGTCGGCCGCGCTTCGCGGGTCTGGGCCTGCAGGATCGTCTCGGTCTCGGTCTGCGTGGTCACGTCGTCGCCTCCAGCGCGCCTGCGGGCGCGGCATCCGTCTTCACCGTGTCGGCCACCGGTCCCAGCACCAGCCGGCTGCGCGAGCGGAACGGCAGCGCGATCAGCCAGATGATCACCGCGGCCACACCGATCGTCAGCATGATCACGAGCATGAGCAGCACCGCCATCGCCGAGCCGAGCGCCCAGTTCTGGGCGGTCTGGAACTGGCTCGCGACGAGCTGGCCGACCATGTTGCCCTTGGCGCCGCCGAGCACGGTCGCGGTGATGTAATCGCCCATCAGGGGGATGAAGACCAGCAGCACGCCGGCGATGATGCCCGGCTGCGACAGCGGAAGGGTCACGCGCAGGAAGGTGGTGAGCTTGCCCGCGCCGAGATCCTTCGACGCCTCTCGCAGCGCCGGGCCGACGCGGTCGAACGCGACGAACAGGGGCAGGATCATCAGCGGAAGGTAGTTGTACACGACGCCGATGATCACCGCGGTGCGGGTGTACATCAGGTCGAGCGGACCGTCGAGCACGCCGATGCCCTGCAGCAGCGACGACAGCCAGCCCTCGGGCGCGAGGATCACCTGCCAGCCGATCGTGCGCACCAGGAAGTTGGTCCAGAACGGCACCAGCACCAGGGCGATGAGGATGCCGCGGCGTTCGGGCTTGACCTTGAACGCCATCCAGTAGGCGACCGGCGCCCCGATCAGGAAGCAGAGCACGGTGCCGATCACGCCGACCCAGAGGGTGTTCTGGAACGTCGCGAAGAACGTCGGCGAGAAGGCCTCGACGTAGCGGTCGAACGACAGGATGTCGTTCGCGTGGCTGCCGAAGACGCCGGGCTTGTAGCCGAAGCTGAACCACACGACCATCGCGACGGGCGCGACGAAGAACAGGAGGAGCCACGCCCACGCCGGAACGGCGAGCGCGGCTCCTGCCGAACGACTACGCACCGGCGGCAGCCTTCACCTCGTTGTAGATCTCGACGCGGGTCGTCTGCGAGTTGTTGAGCTCCTGCTCGTGCATGGTCTCGAGCTGCTCGGGGTTGAAGAAGATCATGTCGGTGTATGCGAGGCCGCTCTCCTCGGCCGCGGCCTGCATGTCCGTGCCACCGACGTTGTAGCCGATGTAGTCGAGGTTCAGGGCGAGGTTCTCGGGCGCCATCGAGTAGTTGATGAACGCGTGAGCCGCCTCGGGGTGCGGCGCACCGGCGGCGATCGCCCAGTTGTCCATCCACAGCTCGGTCACGGGGCCCGGGAGCACCCACTGCCAGCGCTCCGGCTCGCTCGATTCCATCAGGCCCAGGCGTGCGTCGCCGTTCCACGCCTGCATCAGCACCTGCGTGCCCTGCGGGATCGCGTTCGTGCCCGGGTAGGAGTCGAACGCCGAGATGTGCGGCGCGATCTGCTCCACGAGGAAGGCGCGGCACGCTTCGAGCTCGTCGGGGTCCTCGGTGTTCCAGTCCAGGTCGTTGGCCCAGAAGTACGAGCCGATGATGCCCGCGGGGTCGTCCGACATCGCCGTCTTGCCGCTCGCCTCGTTCTGCGCGGCGTCGAAGAAGTCGCTCCACGTCGTGAGCTCGCGGGTGATGACCGTCTTGTCGTAGACGTACCCGGTCGTTCCCCACGCCTTGCAGACCGAGTAGTCGTTGCCCGGGTCCCACGCGCGGCCGAGGAAGGCCGGGTCCATGTTCGACATGTTCGGCAGAAGCTCCTTGTTGAACTTCGTCAGCAGGCCGTTCTCGATCATCTGCGGGATGAAGACGCCGGTCGGCACGACGATGTCGTAGCCCGAGGTGCCTTTCGCCGCAACCAGCTTCGCGATGAGCTCCTCGTTCGAGGAGTACGAGTCGAGAGTGACCTTGGGCCCGAGTTCGTCGGTGAATCCCTCCACGACATCCGGCGAGTCGTACTCGCCCCACGTGTACACCGAGAGGCTCCCCTCCAGGTCTCCGCCGGTGGCCTGCGGCGCGGGCGACCCGCTGCCGCCCGGCGTGCAGGCGGCGAGCACGGCGGTGCCTCCGGCCAGTGCCGCGAAGCTCAGGAAGCGGCGCCGCGAGAGCTCGCGCACGATCGCGGGCGCGGCGGCCTCGGGGGCGAGGATGCGGAGCGGGGTACGAGGCTGGGTCAACGGGTACTCCTGGTCGGGTCGGGAGCCGGTGAGGCGGATGCCGCGGCTGAGGGCGTGCGTCGGGTCGGGCGTGCTGTTCGGGTCAGGCGGTCGGTCTTGTCAGGCGGTCGGGGGCGCGATGTAGCCGCCCTGCTCGGCGGCCGCGTCGTCGGCGGCGGGGAAGAGCAGCACGTGGTGCGCTCCCCACGCGCACACCACGTGGTCGCCGACGACGAGCGCCGGGGCGTCCGGCGTGGGCCGCCGCACGATCAGGCTCTGGTCGGGACCGAGCCGCACCAGGTACTGCATCGTGTCGCCGAGATGAGAGACGCCGATCAGCTCGCCGTGGGTCGTGTTCGCCTCGGACAGGCTCGCGCCGGTCGCGGTTCCCGAGCCCGCCGAGGGGTCCTTGTCGATCCGGATGAACTCGGGCCGCACCGCCGCCTCGCCGAGGTTCGTGCTGGTGAGCACGGGCGATGCGGCGCGCACCAGCGCGTGCGGCGAGGTGATCGCCGCACCCGCCTCGGCCGCCGGGCCGCGGAAGAAGTTCTGCTGGCCGACGAACGCCGCCACGTACGCCGATGCGGGACGCGCGTACACCGTGTCGGCGTCGGCGAGCTGCTCGATGCGACCCGCGCGCATGATCGCGATCCGGTCGCTCATCGAGAGGGCCTCGCCCTGGTCGTGAGTGACGAAGACGAACGTGATGCCCAGTCGCGACTGCAGGAGCTTCAGCTCGAGCTGCATCTCCTCGCGCAGCTGCCGGTCGAGCGCGCCGAGCGGCTCGTCGAGGAGCAGCACGGCGGGGCGGTTGACCAGCGCCCGTGCCAGCGCGATGCGCTGCTGCTGGCCGCCCGACAGCTGCGTGGGCTTGCGGTCGCCGAAACGCCGCATCTGCACCATGTCGAGCGCCTGGGTGACCCGCTCGCGGACCTCGGACTTCGGAGTCCGGCGCTGCTGAAGGCCGTACGCGACGTTCTCCGCGACCGACAGGTGCGGGAACAGGGCGTACGCCTGGAAGACCGTGTTGACGTCGCGCTTGTACGGCGGCGCCGCGAGCACCGAGCGCCCCGAGATGCGGATGTCGCCGGCATCCGGCCGCTCGAACCCCGCGATCATCCGCAGCGTCGTCGTCTTGCCGCAGCCGGAGGGGCCCAGGAGCGAGATGAACTCACCCGGCTGGATCGTCAGGGACAGGTCGTCGACGGCGAGCTGCTCGCCGTAGTACTTCGTGATCCCCGACAGGACGACTGCCCCGCGCGGGGCCTCGCTCTCGCTGGGAACCTGCTCTGCGGGGTCTGCCGCTGCGGTCGCCGTGCCTGTGGACATCGTCACCTCGTGAGGGTCCTTCTGGTCGCGGGCCGCGCAACGCTGCACGGCCGATCGGGTGTGTCGAGTATTCAATAGGGGGACGTGGTCACCCGCAATGCGGCCGCCGCCTAACCAGACGATCCGGGGTGCCTGCGGCCTCCGGCACGACACTTCGTCCGGACTTGTGTAACGGCCAGGAATCCGCGGTGTTTCAACGGCGCACGCGCGGCGACGAACGGATGCTCAGCTCCCGGGCGACAGTTCGTCCGCCCGGCATCGTGATGAAAGCGTGCTGGAAGAGGATCAGCGCTGGCAGGACGGACACCAGAAGACGATGCGCTCGCGGGTGGGATCCGCACCGAGGCTTCCGCCGCGGATGAGGGTCCCGCACCGCCGGCACGGCCGGCCCTCACGGCGATAGACCCAGGTCGATCGTCCGGAGCGCTCGTCGCCGGTGAACGTGCGGCCCGACCGGTTGCGGTTGGCGCGGATCATGCGCGCGCCGAGGTCCACGATCGCGGCGGCATCCGTCTCGTCCGCCGGCGTCGTCGGAAGGATGCCGCGCACGAACAGGATCTCGTTGACGTACTCGTTGCCGAATCCGGCGATGTTGCGCTGGTCCTGGAGAGCGACATGCACGGCGCGGGTGTCGGCCCCGAGGCGCTGAGCCGCCTCCACCGGGTCCCACGATTCGGACAGCGGGTCAGGGCCGAGGTAGCCGACGAGCTCGTCCTCGTCGGCGGTGGGCACCACCTTGATGTCGGTGAGGTCGAAGCCGACCGTCTCCCACTCGGTGCCGTCCGGCGCGGTCGCGCCGATCACCGCTCGGGCACGGAACGCCGGCGCGCGCCACCGCTCGCCGTGCCGGTACACGTGCCACTCGCCCTCCATCTTGAGGTGGGTGTGCAGCGTCCACGACCCGATGCGATGGAGCAGGTGCTTGCCGCGCGAGACCACGCCGTGCACGACCTCGCCCCGCAGGTCGATCGTGGCCGCCTGCGGGACGCGCAGCTCGAACCGCGTCACCGTCGCCCCCGCCAGCGCGGTATCGAGGCGGCGGGCCGTGCGGAAGACGGTGTCGCCTTCAGGCACGCGCGCCCGCCCGGTCCTCCGGTCCCGGAGCCTGTCGCGCAGCACCAGCCGTGGGTCGCCGCAGGGTGAGCCCGCGCGGCGACTCCACGAAGCCGGCATCCCGCAGCGCCCGGCCGACTGCGGTGCCGTACACGAAGGCGCCGTTGACCTGCTCGATGGTCAGGGTGTCGAGCCGTCGCGCCCGAGAGGTCGCCGCGAGGTCCCGCGTGGCGGCGGCGAGCACCGGTTCGTCGCCCGTGAACGCGAGTGCCGACTTGCCGCCACGCTCCAGGTACAGGGCGAGCGCGCCGTCGACGAGCACGACCAGCGCACCTGCCTTGCGTCCGGGGCGATGCCCGACGCCCTCGAGCGCCGGCCATGCCAGCGCCGCACCGTACGGATTCGCGGGATCGGTCGCGGCGAGCGTCACGCCCCGCAGCGGCGGCGGGTCGGAGAGACCGGCGAACTCGCGCAGCCGGTCGACGGTGGCGGAGGCGGCGAACTGTGCCGCGCCGAGCTTCTCGATGACGTACCCGCGCCGGCAGTGACCCGCCTCTTCGAAGCCCGCGAGCACGCGATAGGTCTGCGCGAATCCGCCCGGCACGCCCTCGGACTGCACCGCGCCGCGGGTGACGACGCCGTAGCGGTCGAGCAGCAGGCTCGCCGTCGCCGTCGCGCGCAGGGCGGCATCCGGCTCGGCCGCCGGCAGCAGCGACCATCGCCCGCCGATCGCAGGCGGACGGGCGGGGACGGATGCCGCGACCGACCGCACCGCGGCGCCCCGGTAGAGGCGGGCCCGCGGGGCGCGCCGGCTGACCCGGTGCGCCTGCGAGCCGCCCGACACGAGCGCGCGGACGGGGGCGAAGGTGTCGTTCGTGATCCGTCCTGCCCAGGTGAGCCGCCACAGCGCGTCGACGACCGACTGCTCGTTCTCGGCGCCGGTCGTCTGCCGCAGCTGTGCGGCGAAGTAGGCCCCGCCGCCGCCGAGCGCGGCCAGCAGCTGGGCATCGAGCGACCCCGGCGCGATCTCCTCGGCGTCGTCGGGCACGGAGAGCGTCAGCGGCACGGCGTCAGCCGGATGCAGCGCGATCCAGCCGTCGCGCCCCGGCAGCGTGCCGTGGCCGGACCAGATGACCTCGCCGGTGGCGGTCAGCTCGTCGAGCATCCCCGGTGTGTAGTCGGCCACCCGAGCGGGAAGCACGAGGGATTCCCAGGCGCTCGCGGGTATCGGCACGCCGGCCAGCTGCTCCACGACCGCCGCGACGCCGTCGATGCCCTCCAGCGGCCGGGTGACGTGCTGCCACACCGGAAGGAAGCGCGCATAGGCGTGCTGCGGCACCGGCTCGACGCTGCCGCGGATCGCCGCGAGCGAGCGCATCCTCAGCCGGCGCAGCACCTCGGTGTCGCACCACTCCGCCTCGTCGCCGCGCGTTGCGGAGCCGTCCTCCGAGCCGGGCGGCGGGTCGGGCAGGAAGAAGCCGCTCGTGACCCGGCCCTGCGACTCGAGCCGCTGCAGGGTATGGCGCGCGACGGCGACGCCGATGCCGAGGCGGTCGGCCGCGGCATCCGCCGTGAAAGGCCCGTGGGTGCGCGCGTACCGGGCGAGCAGGTCGCCGAGCGGGTCGGCGACGGGATCGAGGAACGCGGTGGGGATGCCGACCGGCAGAGCCACCCCGAGTGCATCGCGCAGCCGCCCGGCGTCTTCGATCGCGGCGATGCGGGTCGCGCCGGCGATCGTCACCGGGATCGCGCGCCGCGACGCGACCAGCGCGTCGAGGAGAGCGGATGCCTCGCCTGGGCTCGCGTGCTCGAGGTCGCTCGTGGGCTCGGGGCGTTTCGTCTCGGTCGCTGGCGCTCCCTCGCTCAACGACCGGGAACCAGGTTCGGTCGTTGAGCGAGCGGAGCGAGACGAAACGCCTCTGACGCCGTCGCCCTCCGCCTCGAGCCGCAGGGCCGCCTCGGTCGCGTCGAGCGGACCCAGAAGGCGCAGGAGGTCTGCGACGCCCTCGAGACCGCGCGCGCGGCGCTCGGGATCGAGGCGCTGCGCCTCGCGCTCGAACTGCGCGATGACGTCCGGGTCGAGGAGCTCGCGCATCTCGACCTTGCCGAGCAGCTCCGACAGCAGCGCCGGGTCGACCGAGAGCGCGGCCGCCCGACGTTCCGCCAGCGGCGAATCGCCCTCGTACATGAAGGCGCCGACGTATCCGAACAGCAGGTCGCGTGCGAACGGCGAGGGCTGCGCGGGCTCGGTCTCGATGAGGCGGATGCGGCGCTCGCCGATGCCGCGCATGAGCCGCAGGAGCGCGGGCACGTCGTAGACGTCCTGCAGCACCTCGCGGAGCGTCTCGAGGATGATGGGGAACGTCGGGTACCGACGGGCCACCTCGAGCAGCTGCGCCGACCGCTGGCGCTGCTGCCACAGCGGTGTGCGCTTGCCGGGGTTGCGCCGCGGCATGAGCAGCGCCCGCGCCGCGCACTCGCGGAACCGCGAGGCGAACAGCGCGGAGCCGCCCACCTCTTCGGTCACGATCTGGTCGAGCTCATCGGGGTCGAAGACGAAGAGGTCGGCACCCGGTGGCTCGGCGGTGGCATCGGGGATCCTCGCGATGATGCCGTCGTCGCTGGCGACAGCGGATCCGTCGACGCCCAGCCGCTCGCGGATGCGCGCGTTGACCGCGAGCGCCCACGGCGCGTGGACCTGCATGCCGTACGGGGAATGCAGGATGACGCGCCAGTCGCCGACCTCGTCGCGCCCGCGCTCGACGGTCAGCTGACGATCTGTCGGCAGCGTGCCGGTGGCCTCGCGCTGCTCGGCGAGGTACGCCAGCAGGTTGTCCTGCGCGTACTCGTCCAGGCCCGCGTCGTGCAGGCGCGACTCGGCCTTCTCGGGCTTCGCCGTCGACACCTCGCGGGAGAACTTGCCGAGGGCCTCGCCGAGCTCGGCCGGGCGGCCGATGCCGTCGCCGTGCCAGAACGGCACCTTGCCGGGCTGTCCGAACGCGGGGACCACGTTGACGCGATCGTGCGTGATCTCGACGATGCGCCAGCTGGTCGTGCCGAGGGTGAACACGTCGTTCACGCGCGATTCGTAGACCATCTCCTCGTCGAGCTCGCCGACGCGCGCGTTCTGGGACTCACCGGCGATGAAGACGCCGAACAGGCCGCGGTCGGGGATCGTGCCGCCGCTGGTCACGGCGATGTGCTGGGCGCCCGGGCGGCCGGTGAGCACGCCCAGATCGCGGTCCCAGATGACGCGGGGACGGAGCTCGGCGAACTCGTCGGACGGGAACCGCCCGGCGATGAGGTCGAGCGTGGCCTCGTACGCCGACCGGGGGAGCGAGCGGAAGGGGGCGCTCCGCTTGAGCGTCTCGTACCAGCCCTCGACGTCGACGGGCGCGACCGCCGCTGCGGCCACCGTCTGCTGCGCCAGGATATCGAGCGGGTTCTGCGGGATGGCGATCGCCTCGATCTGCCCGGCCAGCATCCGCTCGGTCACGATCGCGGTGTGCAGCACGTCGCCGCGGTGCTTCGGGAACAGCGCGGCACGGCTGACCTCGCCCACCTGGTGCCCGGCACGGCCGATCCGCTGCAGTCCGGATGCCGCACTCGGCGGCGCCTCGACCTGGATGACGAGGTCGACGGCGCCCATGTCGATGCCGAGCTCGAGGCTCGAGGTGGCGACGACGCACCGCAGGACGCCCGACTTGAGCTCCTCTTCGACCTGCGCCCGCTGCTCCTTCGACACGGACCCGTGGTGCGCCTTCGCGAGCACAGGGTCGGCTCCTGCCGTCGCGCCCGCCTGCGCCATCATGGCCGCGGGAACCGCCTGTTCGGGCAGGTCGAGACCGAGACGCTCGGAGTAGATCTCGTTGAGCCGGCCCGTGAGCCGTTCGGCGAGCCGTCGGGAGTTGCAGAACACGATCGTGGAGCGGTGCAGCAGGATGCGATCGACGATGGCCTCTTCGACGTGCGGCCAGACCGACCCGGTCATCTCGGTCTCGCCGGCACCGGACGCCCGGCGCGGATCGCCCCCCGAACCCGCCCCAGACCCGTCGGCGAACCAGTCCTCGTCGATCGCCTCCGCCGGCCCGTCGGCCGAGGACGCGGCGGCCGGATCCGCCCAGGCGTCGTCGTCGGATCGGTACGGGCTCGGCGGCGGCGGAGGATTCAGCATGTCGCCGATCGGCACGACGACCTTCATGTCGAACGACTTCGTCGCCCGGGGTGCGACGATCTCGACCGGCTCGGCGCCCCCGAGGAACCGGGCGACCTCGTCGATCGGCCGCACGGTGGCCGACAGGCCGATGCGCTGGGCAGGTGGGGCATCGGGTGCGAACGAGCGACGGAGCGCGTCGAGCCGCTCCAGGCTCACCGCCAGATGCGCGCCGCGCTTGGTGGCGGCGACGGCATGCACCTCGTCGACGATGACCGTGTGCACGTCGCGCAGCGTCTCGCCCGCACGGCTCGTGAGCATGAGGTAGAGCGACTCGGGGGTCGTGATCAGGATGTCGGGCGGGCGCTGCACGAGCTTGCGCCGGTCGCCCGCCGGGGTGTCGCCGGAGCGCACGCCCACGGTGACGTCGGGCACCGTGAGACCGAGCCGGCGCGCGGACTGGCCGATGCCGACGAGCGGGGAGCGGAGATTGCGCTCGACGTCGACGCCCAGCGCCTTGAGCGGCGAGATGTAGAGGATCCGGGTCGCGGGCGCCGCGGCATCCGTCATCTTCTTCCGACCGGAGGCGGACGCGGACACCGGGGCCGCCGCCTTGTCGTGGAAGACGCGGTCGATCGCCCACAGGAACGCCGACAGCGTCTTGCCGGAGCCGGTCGGCGCGACCACCAGCGCGTGCTTGCCTGCCGAGATCGCCTGCCAGGCCCCCTTCTGGGCATCGGTCGGGGCGTGGAAGGCGCCACGGAACCAGTCCTGCGTGGCAGGACCGAACCGCTCGAGGACGTCTCCCATCACTCCATCTTCGTCGCGATCGCCGACATCCGGCCAGGGCGGGTCGCAACCGGGTCGCGTAGGATCGGTGCTCGCGTGTCCCCCCGCACGCGCTCACCGCCGAGGACCTTGATGGAGTCGACGCCCTCGAGCGGGTCGGACACCCCGGCGCCGCTCGCCCCCACGGCCACGCCCACGGCCGCCGATGCCTCCTGGGTGCGCTCGCGCCGGGTGCAGACCTTCGCACTCGGAGCGCTGGTCGGCGCCCTCGCGCTGTCGCTCGTGGTCGTCGTCACCGCGGTGTTCGCGGCGGTGCAGGGCGACCGCTCGCCGCTGCCCGCCGATCCCGCGCCGGCGTCGGAGGTGCGCGTGACTCCCCGCCCCACACCGCCGGCGCCGACCCCTCTGCACACTCCCAGTCCGACGGTCCCGCCCGCAGAGCCGGAGCCGGATGCCGGCGAAGACGAGCAGACGGACGCGGCCGTCGAGCCCGCTCCGGCTCCGGCGCCGACGGTGCCGCCGCCGACGGAGGAGGAAGATGACTCCTCCAGCGGTCCCGGCAACAGCGACAGCGCCCCCGGACGCACCAAGGAGCCGAGGAGGCCGTGAGCTGCGGTCTTCGCGGAGGCTGTCGTCACTCCCTGACCGACGTCAGCTCTCGTCCGGCATGAGGATCCACAGCAGCAGGTACATCAGGATCGATACGCCGAAGAAGACGGTCGAGGCGACCGTGAGCACGCGCACCGGCACCACGCTGCAGCCGAAACGGTCCGCGATGCCCTGGCAGACCCCGGCGAGAATGCGTCCCCGTCTGGGACGAACCAGGCGATGCATGCGTTCATCATGGCGTGGCGCACCCCTGCGCGCCAGGGGCGGGCGAGCGGAGCCCCGGCGTCAGCGCTCGGAGGGGACCAGGATCCAGAGCAGGATGTAGATCCACAGCGACAGGCCGAAGAAGACGACGGCGAGGACGGTGAGGATCCGGATCAGGGTCACGTTCCACCCGAAGCGGTTGGCGACGGCGGCGCAGACGCCGGCGATCCATCGGCCCTGCTGAGGTCTCACGAGTGCGTTCATGAGTTCATCATCCGCGAGTCGGGGCGCCGGCGCACGGGTGCTGGCCCCCGGACCGTCGGGGGAGCAGCCCGCGGCCGGGAACGAAGCCCGGCCGCGGTGCGTCCTCAGCGCTCCGTCAGCGTGCCGTCGCGGTCGAGCTCGAGCACGAGGCTGACGCCGATGCGCTCGAGGAACGCGTCGTCGTGGCTCACCGCGAGCACCGCGCCGCAGTAGGCGGCGATCGCGTCGACGAGCTGGTCGACCGTGTCGAGGTCGAGGTTGTTCGTCGGCTCGTCGAAGACGAGCAGCTGCGGCGGCGGATCGGCGAGCATGAGCCGGGCGAGAGCCACGCGGAAGCGCTCGCCACCCGACAGCGTTCCCACCGGGCGTTCGACGGCCGCTCCTCGGATGAGGAACCGCGCCAGCCGGTTGCGCAGCTCGACGATCGTGACGCCGGGCGCAGACGGAACGACGTTGTCGAGCACGGATGCCGTGTCGTCGAGCCCGTCGACGCGCTGCGGGAGGTACCCGACGCGGTCGGTGTGCAGCTCGGCGCGTACCGAACTCAGGAACGGTGAGGCGGTTGCCGCGTCGAACCCCGGAAACCCGGGGTCGTGACCGCCGGCATCCGCACCTCTTCCTGAGTTCGGAACGCTTTCGGCGACCAGCCGCTCCAGCAGCGTCGTCTTGCCCGCTCCGTTCGGGCCGATCAGCGCGACCCGCTCGGGCCCCTGGATCACCCACGACCGCTCGCCGTCGCCGAGCGTCGCGATGCGACGGCCCGCTGGCACTCCGGGGTCGGGCAGGTCGATCTTCACGATGTCGTCGTCGCGCACGCGGCGCTCCGCGACATCGAGGGCCTCGCGCGCCGACGCCTCGCGCTCGGCCTTCTCGCCGCGCAGCTTGCCCGCCGAGACCTGGGCCGCCATCCGGCGTCCGTTCGCGACGATCTTCGGCACGCGCTTCTCCTCGTACGCCTTCTGCCCCATCGCGGCGCGGCGCGAGAGGGTGGTCTCGGCCTCGATGCGCTGGCGCTTCTCGCGTTTGACGGCCTGGCGGGCCGCTCGCTCCGCGTCACGGGCGGCGCCCTGCTCGGCATCCAGCCATGCCCGCCACTGCGAGTACGGACCGCCGAACACCGACAGCTCGTTCGCGTACAACTCGGCGGTGTCGTCCATCAGCTCGAGGAGAGCCGTGTCGTGACTCACCACGACGAGGGCGCCCCGCCACGAGCGCACCATGTCGTACAGGCGCGTGCGGGCGTCTCGGTCGAGGTTGTTGGTCGGCTCGTCGAGCAGCGCGATCTCGGGACTGCGCAGACGGATGCCGGCGATCGCGGTGAGCACCGCCTCGCCGCCCGACAGCTGCCCGACGCTGCGGTCGAGCATGTCGGGTGCGAGTCCTGCCTCGGCGAGCGCGGCGTGCGCGCGCGCCTCGATGTCCCAGTCGGAGCCCACCGCGTCGAAGTGACGCGGATCGGGATCGCCGGACTCGATGGCGCGCAGCGCGCGGAGGGTGTCGCCGACGCCGAGCAGGTCGGCGACGGGGCGGTCGACGTCGAGCGTCAGCCGCTGCGGCAGGTATGCGGCATCCGCTGTCCGGGCGATGTGCCCGGCGGAGGGCGTGAGGTCCCCGGCGATCAGGCGCAGCAGCGTGGACTTCCCGGAGCCGTTGCGGCCGACGAGGCCGGTGCGGCCGGTGCCGAACGATCCGGAGACGTCGGCGAGGGCGACGGTGCCGTCGGCCCAGGCGAATGAGACCCGGTCGAGGACGATGACGGGTGTGAGAGTGTGTGCGGGCATGAGGCCTCCTATGTCAGTCGAGCGCTGACATCGAGGGACCGCGGGATCCGTCCGGAACGTGCCGGCCTGGGAAGGCTGAGGCATCGCGGGAGGAGAAGCGATGGATCGACGAGCAGCGCGGAATCGTCAGGCGCTGCGAGACGTCGAGGGTCGACGGAGCAGCGCGATTACAGCGCGGACGCGTCGATCAGCTTCAAGGGAGTTCCTCACCGAGGGGACAAAGGCCGTGAGACACCATAGCGGACGATGCTGACCATGGCCAGGGAACGCGATCAGTCGACCGCGTCGAGAGCCGTCAGCCGCTTGTCCAGGAATGCCGCCACATCGGCGAGCTCCTGCTCCGAGACGCTGTGCGTGAGGCCCGGGTAGACGCGGCCGCTGAGTTCGGCGTGCTCGGGCAGCCACTGCGTGGTGTGCGCGACGACGAACTCCGGGATGACGTCGTCGTTCGTCCCCCGGCCCCAGAACACCGGCAGCCGCAGCTCGGCGAGCGCGGCGTCCCCCGGCAGCTCGCCGGGTGTGACGTAGCCGGACAGGTTGACGGCGTACGCGAAGCGCTGCGGCTCGAGGCGCATCGCCTGCAGTGACACCGCACCGCCCTGCGAGAAGCCGAGGAGGCCGATGGATGCCGCACCCGCTGTGTGCGCGTCGATCCACGTGATGACCGCCTCGGCGGCGCGGGTCACGTGCGAGGCGTCGCGCCCCTCCAGCCCTTCGATCGGATACCAGGAGCGTCCCGGGGCCGGCCACGGGGGTGCGAGCGGCGCGGCGAGGCTTGCGACCGCGAATGCCTCGGGCAGGTACTGACGCAGCGGATAGAGGTCGTGCTCGTCGGCGCCGTAGCCGTGGAGGAGCAGCAGCAGGTGCCGGCCGGCGACGGCCGACCGGTCGGTCGACCACAGCACGGCGTCGGCGTCGAGGACGAGCGCTTCCGGCATGCCCTCATCCTCCCATCGGCGGCCGACACGGCGAAGGGCGGATCCGAGCGCCGCAGACGGCAGCCTCCGGTCGGGCCGGTCAGATCTTGATCGGGAAGGTGAGGAGGATGCCGATCCCCACGGTCATCACGACCAATGCGAGCCCGAGGAGCACCCGACCGATCCAGGTCCGCACATCGCGTTGCGACATCGCGGTCAGGAACAGCACGAGGGCGAACAGCACCGTCAGAAGTGAGTAGTTGTCGCCGCGCTGGTTGCTCTCGAGGGCTTCGGCGAACTTGGCGTCCGCGCGCTCGTTGAGCTCCACCGCCTCCACCTCGCCCGGCGGCACGTATTCGTCGCGGGCGAAGGGAGCGTTCTCGACCATCCCGTCGGCCTGCCACGCGTCGAAGGCGACCGTGAACCACGGCTGGAAGCGTTCCTGGATGTACTGCGCCAGCTCGGTGTCGCCCTCGCCCTCGGCCAGCACCCACTGCGCGTAGACCGACAGGTCGAACTGCTGAGCGGCCCGCGCCTCGTTCTCGGCACTCGCGGCCTGGATGCGGGCGCCCGACGCCTCGCTGAACGCGATCGACATCTCGCCGCCCCACTTCGACGACTCGAAGCCGCACCACGCCGTGAGCACCGCTGTGATCGACAGCACGAAGACGCCCACGATGTCCTGGATGCGGCTGATGCGCGTCTGCGGCGGGTCCTCGGCCATGGCGTCCTCCCGAAACGATGCCCTCAGAATAATGACGCATCCGCCTCGGTGCGGAGGACGCGCGGCAGGATCGGGACGGAGCGGGTATACAGGAGGCATGTCCGTGCGCACCCCTGACCCCGAACCTGCGGGCGACGAGCCGTTCGGCCCGCCGGCGGGGAACATCTCGAATCCGGCCTGGCTGAGCGACATCGAGCTGGAGGAGGCGCGCCGCCGGCTGCCGATGCTCTACGTCGAGGGTGTGCCGGTGCGCACCGACGGGATGGGGCAGGTCACCCAGGTCGGCATCCTGCTGCGGGCGACACCGGTGGGTGAGATCTCGCGCACCATCGTCTCGGGCCGCGTCCGCTACGGCGAGACGGTCCGCGACGCCCTCTTCCGCCACCTCGAGAACGACCTCGGCCCGATGGCGTTCCCGATGCTCCCGCCGCAGCCGACGCCGTTCACCGTGGCCGAGTACTTTCCCCTGCCCGGCATGACCGCCTACCACGACGACCGCCAGCATGCGGTGTCGCTCGCGTTCGTCGTGCCGGTGACCGGCACCTGCGAGCCCCGTCAGGATGCCCTCGAGGTCACCTGGCTGACTCCGGAGGAAGCGGCATCCGACGCACTCTCGGCCGAGATGGAAGGCGGCCGGGGGACTCTGGTGCGCATGGCTCTCGCGAGCGTGGGCGCGCTGCGCTGACCGATCGGCGCCCGGCGCCGGATCTCTTCGCGAACCGGCGGCGTCGCCTTTAGGCTCGCAGGGTGACTTTCGAGCCTCTGCCGTTTCCGTCCGACGCCGCCGGATGGGCGGCCTTCGCCGATGAGCGCCCCGGCGCCCGGATCGCCCGGGTCCGCGAGATCGATGGGCGGCTGAAGTCCGAGTCGTCGCTCACGACCGTCGAGCGTCTGGAGCTGTGGAACGACGCCGACATCGCCCTCAGCGAGGCCCTCAGCGAGGCCTACGTCCTGAGCGAGGCTCACCCCGATCAGGCCGTGCGCGAGCGCGCCGAGGCTCAGGTGCAGATGGTCGAGTCGCTCTCGGCGGCGCGGCTTCTCGACCGTGATCTCTGGAACGCCTTCGCGGATGCGTCGGCGACCGCGCTCGACGACGATCAGGCGCGGCTGCTCGCCCACCTGCTGCGCGACTTCCGGCGCGGCGGCGTCGAGCTCGACGATGCCGACCGCGAGCGCGCCCGGCAGCTGGCGGACCGCGACACCGAGCTGTCGCTGGCGTTCTCGCGGAACATCCGCGACGGGCGTCGCGAGATCACCGTTCCCGCGGACGGACTGGCGGGCATGCCGCAGGACTTCCTCGACTCCCACCCGGCCGACGAGCACGGGCGGGTGACGCTGTCGACCGACTACCCCGACCTCATGCCGGTCCGCGACTACGCCCGCGACCGCGCGACGCGGATCGCCCTGGTGAGCGCCTACAACGACCTCGCGTGGCCCGAGAACGACGCGATCCTGGCCGAACTGCTCGACGTCCGCGCCGAGCGTGCCCGGCTGCTCGGGTATCCCGACTGGGCGGACTACGAGACCGAGACCCGCATGATCGGGTCGGGCGCGGCGATCCCCGCGTTCCTCTCCCGGCTCGACGATGCGTCGCGCTCGGCGGCGCAGGCGGAGTACCCGCAGCTGCTGGAGCGGCTGCGGCGCGACGTCCCCGATGCGGAGGTCGTGACCATCGCCGACTTCTGGTACCTGCTGGGCGCGATCAAGCGCGAGCAGTACGACGTCGACGCCCAGCTGGTCCGCTCGTACTTCCCGTTCGAGCGGGTCGTGTCGGGCGTGCTCGATGTCACCGGCCGCCTGCTCGACGTCCAGTACGTGCCGGTCGACGCTCATGCCTGGCACGAGGACGTGCAGTCGTTCGACGTGATGCGCGGCGACGAGCGGCTCGGACGCATCCACCTCGACCTGCACCCGCGGGAGGGCAAGTTCAGCCACGCAGCGTGCTTCCCGCTGGCACCCGGCGTGGCGGGCCGGGTGCTCCCCGAGGCCGCGCTGCTGTGCAACTTCTCGCGCGGCCTTCTCGAGCACGACGAGGTGGTGACCTTCTTCCACGAGTTCGGTCACCTGGTGCACGACATCCTCGGCGGCCGCCAGCGATTCGCGCGGTTCAGCGGAGTGGCGACCGAATGGGACTTCGTCGAGGCACCGAGCCAGCTGCTCGAGGAGTGGGCATGGGATGCCGGGGTGCTCGCCTCGTTCAGCGGCGACGCGCAGGGCGAGCCCATTCCCGCCGACCTCGTGGCTCGGATGCGCACCGCCGACGCGTTCGGACGCGCGCTCGAGGTGCGCCGGCAGCTCGGGCACGCGAACGTGTCGTACCACCTGCACGTGGATCGGCCGGCCGATCTGCAGGCCGAGACCGAGCGGCTCTACGCGGCCGCCAGCCCGGTCCAGCCGCTGCCGGGGCTCCACTCCTACGCGGGGTTCGGCCACCTCACCGGCTACGGCGCGTGCTACTACACGTACCAGTGGAGCCTCGTGATCGCGCGCGACCTGCTGAGCGGCTTCGCCGGCGGACTCATGGATGCCGAGGCCGCGCGACGCTACCGCTCCGAGGTGCTCGAACGGGGCGGATCGCGCGACGCGAACGACCTCGTCGAGGCGTTCCTCGGCCGCCCGTCGTCGTTCGAGGCGTACCGGGAGTGGCTCGCCGGCATCTGACGTTTCGCCGCCACAGCCGGGGGATGTAGGGTTCACCTACCCTGATACGCAGTCACCTGCGACACAACCCCCCGGTGTCGTCGAGGACGGTGCGGCCACCGCTGCTCGCGCGCGAGGCGATACGTTCGCCTGCGCCGTGGGGCAGGACGCACGCCTCCGCCGAGCGCACTCGCCGACACAGCAAGCCAGAAGCGGAGACACACCGATGTCCGACCACGCCGTGAGCGCCGGTAATCCGGGCCAGGACGACCCGACCCCCTTCGACAACCTCATCGGCGGCGACCCGGCGACGACCTCGTTCGGGTCGGGCTTCACGACGACGTTCCGCGGGTACGACAAGGAAGAGGTCGACGCCGCGATCGCCGGGCTCGACGCGCGCGTGCGCGCGGCCCACGACGAGGTCGCGCAGCTGAAGCAGCACCAGCGTCGTGCCGGTGCTGCGGTCGCGCAGAGCCGCGCCAAGGCGGAGCGCCTGGAGGCGGAGCTCCAGGCGGCCGCCGAGAAGCGCCAGGCCGAGATCGACGCCGCCATCGCCGGCCGCCGTGCGGAGCTGGATGCCGCGCTCGAGGCGAAGCAGGACGAGATCGAGCGGCTCGAGGCGGCGCTCACCGAGGCCGAGGAGGGCCGTCGGGCCGAGCTCGAGCGGGTCGCGGCCGAGGCTTCCGCCGCCCGCGACGAGGAAGGCGACATCGTCCAGCGGCTGCGAGGCGAGATCGAACTCGCGAACGCGAAGCTCGCCGACGCCGAGCAGCGGGTGCAGACCCTGAGCGACGAGCTGGTCGGCGCGACGACGGAGTCGCCGAACCGCCAGCAGTTCGAAGAGGTGCTGCGCGTCGCCGAGGACCAGGCCAGCCTCCTCATCCGCAACGCGAGCGTCCAGGGCGATCGTCTGCTCGAGGCGGCCCGCGAAGAGATCGCGAACCGCCGTTCGTCGGCGCTGGCCGAGGCGGAGGCCATCCTCTCGCAGGCTCAGCACGAGGCCCAGCAGGTGCGGCTCAAGATCGACACCGAACTGACCGCCCATGAAGCGCGCATCGAGCGCGAGGCGGCGCACGCCGCCGAGAAGGTGTCGCAGGCCGAGCGCGAGGCTGCGGCCATCCGCTCCGAGGCGGAGAAGGGGGCGGCCGTGCTGCGCTCCGCCGTCGCGCGCGAGACGGCACGCGATCGGTCCGACGCCGAGGAGGCGGTGCGCGAGCTGCGCCTGCGGGCACTCGAGTTCGAGGCATCCCTCACCCGCCGGCAGGATGACGCGCACCAGGAGTTCCTCGTGCTGCACAACCAGGCGGTCGCCCATGCCGAGCGCATCACGCAGGACGCCAACGACCAGGTCACCGCGTCGCTCGATCACGCGCAGCGCGTGTCGGTGAAGGCCGAGGACTTCGAGCGGCTGATGCGCGCGCAGTCGCAGCAGATCGAGGCTGACGCACAGGTGCGGGCGCGAGAGCACCTCGAGCGGGCGCACGTGAAGGCGGAGCGCATCATCGACCTGGTGACGACGCACTCGCAGGCCGTGCTGCGCGACGCCGAGGACCGCACGCGTCAGCTGCGCTGGCAGCAGCACCAGCTGATGAGCTTCATGGCCGAGGTGAAGGAGCTCATCCGCCCCGAGACGTCGATCACGGCGGCCGTCGCGGGGGAGGACGCCGCCGCGATCGCGGACGTCGACCTGGAGCCGGCGGATGCCGAGCCCGGCGAGGCTGCGGACGTCGAGCCGGTCGAGTTCGAGCCCGCCGAGGCCGAGCGCGACGGCGCTGAGCGCGTCGACCCTGATCCCGCCGGGACCGATCCGTCCGTGGCCGAGCCGAGCCACGCCGAGGGTGCGGAGGCGGAGGCCGACGTGGAAGTCGCGACAGAGGACGCCGACGGCGGGGTGAGCGAGAACGCCCCCGACGAGCAGAGCGACGACGACGAGCAGAGCGACCACTGACCCCCGGTCGTGAGCGAAGGGCGCTCTGGCGCCCGAGACGAAACGCCCCGAACCTGGCCGCTGCGCCGGGTGTGGGGGCGTTTCGTCTCGCTCGTTCCTCGCTCGCTCAACGACCAGGGGCGGAGGTCTCGCGGGCGATCGCGGCGAGGAAGGCGTCGATGTCGTTCTCGGAGGTGTCGAAGCTGCACATCCAGCGCACCTCGTTCTTCGCGGCATCCCAGTCGTAGAACTTGAAGGACGTGCGGAGGCGGTCCGCGACGCCGTCGGGCAGGGTGGCGAAGACGCCGTTCGCCTGCGTCGGCTGCGTGAACGCGATGCCGCGGATCGAGCCGTCGGCGAGACCGGCCTCGATGCCCGCGCGCAGGCGCTGCGCCATCGCGTTGGAGTGGGATGCGTTGCGCAGCCACAGGTCGCCCTCGAGCAGGGCGAGCAGCTGCGCCGACACGAAGCGCATCTTCGACGCGAGCTGCATGTCGAGCTTGCGCAGGAACTTCAGCCCCTCGGATGCCTCCGGGTTCAGCACCACGATCGCCTCTCCGAGCATGACGCCGTTCTTGGTGCCGCCGAAGCTCAGCACGTCGACGCCCGCGTCGCGGGTGAACGCCCGGAACGAGACCCCCAGCGACGCGGCGGCGTTGGAGATGCGCGAGCCATCCATGTGCACGCGCATGCCCAGGCTGTGCGCGTGGTCGGCGATCGCGGTGATCTCGTCGATGGTGTACAGCGTGCCGAGCTCGGTGGACTGCGTGATCGACACGGTGAGCGGCTGCGCGCGGTGCTCGTCGCCCCAGCCCCAGGCTTCGCGGTCGATGAGCTCGGGCGTGAGCTTGCCGTCGTCGGTGGGCACGGTCAGCAGCTTGATGCCGGCCACGCGTTCGGGGGCGCCGCCCTCGTCGACGTTGATGTGCGCGGTGCCCGCCGTGACGACGGCTCCCCAGCGGGGGAGCATCGACTGCAGCCCGACGACGTTCGCACCGGTGCCGTTGAACACCGGGTACGCCTCGACGCCCTCGCCGAAGTGGCGGGCCATGACCTCCTGCAGACGCGCGGTGTAGACGTCGTCGCCGTACGAGACCTGGTGGCCGTCGTTGGCGGCGGCGATCGCGGCCAGCACCTCGGGGTGGATGCCGGAGTAGTTGTCCGAGGCGAAGCCCCGCAGGTTCGGGTCGTGGATCGTGGTCACGGGTGTCCAATCTAGTTCGCGCGGCGACCCGGCTCCGCCGGGGATCGTCAGAGCGAAGGGTCGGTGAGTTCGACGATCGTGTCGTTCGTCTCGGCGGCGGGTGTCGCCCACAGATCGGCGAACCACTGCGCGAGTGCCTCCTCGAGGCCGTCGAGGCTCTTGGTGCGGAAGATGACGGATGCCGCGGCCAGCGGCTGCCCGGAGTCCTTCGCGGCCTTCGCGAACCCCTGAGCGACGGCTCGCGCCCACGCCTCGCTCGCGGCCTTGATGGCGGCGTAGCTGGCGCCGCCGGCGAGCGGGCGCTCGACCGCCGTCGAGGACACGATGGCGGTGCGCGCGGAGGACGACGCTCGCAGATCGGCGTCGAACGCGCGGCTGACGTGGCGGAGTGCGGTGAGCGAGCGCTCGAGGAAGCGGTAGTCCTCCTCGGTCTGCCCCGCGAGGCCGCCGCCGCCCCGCCATCCGCCGACGAGGTGGAGCACTCCGTCGACGCGGCCGTCGGTGGCGTGCACGCGCTCGACGAGGGCGGTGACGTCCGCTTCGTCCGTCAGGTCGCAGATCTCGGTGCGGAGGCTTCCCGCCTGGCCGGCCTCGGCGGCGCCGGCGCCCGTGTCGAGGGAGTCCGCGAGCTCCCGCAGCTTCTGCGCGTCATGGCCGACCGCGACGACGCGGGCGCCTGCGGCGACGAGCTCGCGGGTCGCCGCGAGACCGGAGGCGCTCGTCGCGCCCGAGATGACCACAAGCCTGCCTGTGACGCTCATGCTCCTACCCTTCCACGCCTCGGGCGCACGGTCTCGACGGCCGTCGACGGCCGCGGGTCCTCGGCGAGACCCTGCGCTCCCGCCGAGGACGTCGGTGATGTCAGGAGACGCGGCCGGTGATGCCGGCGGTCGACTCGATGACCGGCTTCATCTTCTTGTCGAGCGCTTCGAAGAACATCGAGAGCGGGAACTCGTCGTCCATGACGGCGTCGGTGTAGCCCTTGGGTGCTCCGGCGAGGATCTCATCGGGGAGTCCGCGCGCCCAATGCGATGCCGGGTTGGGTGTCAGCGTCGTCCGCACCAGGTCGTACGCGGCGAGCCAGTGCGCGGTCTTGGGTCGGTCGATCGAGCGCCAGTAGAGGTCGTCGATCGCCTCGCCGAGCGCGACGACGGCGGCGGGCACGTTCTCCCAGTCGAATGCCAGCGCCGTGTCGGTCCAGTGCAGCACGTCGCGCTGGTGCAGCCACGCGAACAGCAGCTGGCCGCCGAGCCCGTCATAGTTGCGCACGCGCGAGCCGGTGATCGCGAAGCGGAAGATCCGGTCGAAGATCACGGCGTACTGCACGAGCTTCGCGTGCTCGAGCATTTCCGCCTCTGCGGCGTCCAGGCTCTCGCCGGCGTCCGCGCGCGCCGACAGCCGACGCTGGATCGCCACGCACTCGCGGAACGCCGTGAGGTCGCACCGCAGCTCCTCCAGCGAGTACAGGAAGTACGGCATCCGCTGCTTGATCATGAACGGATCGAACGGCAGGTCGCCGCGCATATGCGTGCGGTCGTGGATGATGTCCCACATCACGAACGTCTTCTCGGTGAGCGCCTGGTCGTCGAGCATGCGCGCGGCATCCGCGGGCAGGTCGAGCTTCGTGATCTCGGCGGCGGCCCGCACGACGCGGCGGTAGCGCGCCGCCTCGCGGTCCTGGAAGATCGCGCCCCACGTGAAGCGGGGGATCTCGCGCATCGCGACGGTCTCAGGAAAGAGCACAGCGCTGTTGGTGTCGTAGCCGGGCGTGAAGTCGAGGAACCGCAGCGACACGAACAGCTTGTTGCCGTAGTCGCCGGCCTCGAGCCGCGCGATGAACTCGGGCCAGATCACCTCGACGAGCACCGCCTCGACGCGACGGTCGCTCGAGCCGTTCTGCGTGTACATCGGGAAGACGACGAGATGACGGATGCCGTCGGCCCGGTCCTGCTGCGGCTGGAACGCCTGCAGCGAATCGAGGAAGTCCGGGATGCCGAAGCCCTCGTCCGCCCAGCGCTCGAAGTCGCGCACCGACGCGGCGAGGTACTCGGCGTCGTGCGGGAACGCGGGCGCGAGAGCGCGGATGCCTGCGACGATCCCGGCGACGTGGGTACGAGCGTCGACGCGTGCGGCGGCATCCGGAATCGAGCCGTCCTGCGCCTGCAGGGCCTGGATCGAGGTCGCCGCCTCTTTGAGCTGCCGCCAGGCGTCGCTGGTCTCGGCGAGCCGGGGGTCCTCGACGACCTCGGGTTCGCCGACGATGACCTGCGTGGTGCGGGCGTGGATGGACATGTGAACCTCCGATCTTCGAGTCGAGGATGATCTCGAGGTCGAGTCTACGGGATATGTTCCGGCGATATGAATGATCGACAGGAAGACTTCCTGTCGATGCAGGCGGCCGCTGGTAGTGTCGGGGCATGAGCGAAGACGGCCTCGGACGCCTCGACGACGACATCGATGCGGGGATCGTTCGCGAAGTGTCGCGCAATGCGCGCGCGACGCTGGCCGAGCTGTCCGCGGCCGTCGGCCTCTCGGTCTCGGCCGTGCAGACCCGGCTGCGCCGGCTGGAGGCTCGTGGCGTCATCACGGGCTATCGCGCACTCGTCGACGCCGAATCCGTCGGCAAGCCGCTCGCCGCATTCGTCGAGATCACGCCGCTCGATCCCGGCCAGCCCGACAACGCGCCCGAGCTTCTCGAGCACCTGTCCGAGATCGAGGCGTGCCACTCGATCGCCGGCGACGCGAGCTACATGCTGCTGGTGCGGGTCGCTTCCCCCCGGCACCTGGAGACGCTCATCCGCGACATCCGATCGTCGGCTTCGGTCAACACACGCACCACGGTCGTGCTCCAGACCTTCTACGAGAACAGGCCGGTCTTCCCTGCCTGAGTCCGCGGGTAGCCTCAGGAGCATGCCGTCCTCATCCGAGCCGCCCGCGTTCGCCGACGGCCGGGGAGTCTTCATCGTGCGCAACGCCGCCTCCGGCACCGCCGTGGTGCGGGCGGACCCCGCCGGGACCTTCGCTGCGCGACTGCCCGAGGCCACGATCCACGAGCTCGCCGACGGGGAGGACCTCGCCGAGGTGGTCGCCGGTGCGATGCGGTCGGAGGAACCCCCCGCCGTCCTGGGCGTCTACGGCGGGGACGGCTCGGTGTCGCGGATGGCGGCGCTCGCCCGGGAGCACGGGCGTCCGCTCCTGGTGATGCCGGGTGGCACCTTCAACCACTTCGCCCGCTCGGCGGGCCTCGACGACGTGGACACGGCCATCGACGCGCTCCAGAGCGGCACCACGATCGAGGTGAGCGCGATCGAGGCCCGGGCGGACGACGGCGAGCCGATCCTGGCGCTCAACGCGGTGTCGGTGGGCACCTACCCCGAGCTGATCGACGAGCGCGATCGCCGGCGGCAGTCCCTCGGCAAATGGCTGGGCGGGATCGTCGCCGCCTGGCGGACGCTCAGGACGGCGGAGTCGCTGACGATCGTGCGCGACGGCCGGCGGGCGCGCGTGTGGTCCGTGTTCGTCGGCATCGGGCGCAATGATCCCCAGCGCGTCGCGACGATGCAGCGAGAGACGCTCGTCGAACCGACACTCGACGTCCGCATCCACCACGCGCGCGGCTCACGGCTGCGCGCGATGGCGTCCCTCGCGTTCGGGCGGCGCACCGCCGCCGTGCTGCGGGCGGTGCGGCTCATGCCGCCTCGCTCCGACGTCGAGCGTCTGCTCATCGCGGAGTTCGCGATGACGGTGCGCCTCGAAGAGCGGCATCCCTCGGTCTTCGTCCACGACGGCGAGCTCGAAGAGCGGGCGCCCACCGGCTTCACGCTGCGCTGCGTCGCCGTCCCCCGCGCGGTGACGGTCTTCGTGCCGCCGCGCGAGGGCTGACCCAGCGGGCGCAGGGGGTCGGCGCACCCCCGTACGCGGCGGGCGCGCCACTTGCCGGATCGCTCAATGAACTTCTGGTTCACACAAGAACGCCGGTCCACCCCTCTGCGGCACGAACCCCGGGGCCCACTCCGTGAACCGGGACTTCATTGGGGTCGTGTGACCCGGAAGTTCATTGGGGTCGTGTGACCCGGAAGTTCCCTGGGGCCGTGTGAACCGGAAGTTCCCTGGGGCCGTGTGAACCGGAAGTTTATTGGGGTCGTGTGAACCGGAAGTTCGTTGGGGCTGTGTGACCCGGAAGTTCATCGGGGTTTTTGAAGGGTGCCGGTCCGCAGGCGGACATCGGCGGTGCCGCGGCACGCGCCGGCGACCGCCTGCGGACGGGCGCCCGGTCAGTCGTGCTGCGGGAAGCCCAGGTTGATCCCGCCGTGCGACGGGTCGAGCCAGCGTGAGGTGACGGCCTTCTCGGCGGTGAAGAACTCGAACGCGTGAGGGCCGTACGCCTTCGTGTCTCCGAAGTGCGACGCCTTCCAGCCTCCGAAGGAGTGGTACGCGACGGGCACCGGGATCGGCACGTTGATGCCGATCATGCCCACGGTCGCCTCATGCTGGAAGCGCCGCGCCGCGCCGCCGTCGTTGGTGAAGATGGCGGTGCCGTTGCCGTACGGGCTGGCGTTGATGATGTCGAGGCCCTCCTCGTAGCCGTCGACCCGCACGACCGAGAGCACCGGGCCGAACACCTCGTCCGCGTACACCGACGAGGTCGTCGGCACGTTGTCGATGAGGGTCGGGCCGAGCCAGAAGCCGTTCGGGTCGCCGTCGATGTCGACGTCGCGACCGTCGACGACCACCGACGCGCCGTCGGAGGCCGCCACGTCGATGTACGAGGTGACCTTGTCACGGTGCTGCCCGGTGATGAGAGGGCCCATGTCGCACCCGCGCATGCCATCGCCGGTGCGGAGCGTCTTCATCCGCTCCGACACCTTGGCCACGAACTCATCGGCCACCGTGTCGACGGCCAGCACCACCGAGATCGCCATGCAGCGCTCGCCCGCCGAGCCGAAGCCGGCGTTCACAGCGGCGTCCGCGGCGAGGTCGAGGTCGGCATCCGGAAGCACCAGCATGTGGTTCTTGGCGCCGCCGAACGCCTGCACGCGCTTGCCGTGCGCGGTCGCCGTCTCATAGACGTACTTGGCGATCGGCGTCGAGCCGACGAACGAGATCCCGCGCACGTCGGGGTGCTCGAGGAGCGCGTCGACGGCCTCCTTGTCGCCGTGCACGACGTTGAAGACGCCCTCCGGCAGGCCCGCCTCGGTCAGGAGCGCCGCCATCCAGTTGGCGGCGGTCGGGTCCTTCTCGCTGGGCTTGAGCACCACCGCGTTGCCGGCGGCGAGCGCGACGGAGAAGAACCACAGCGGCACCATCGCCGGGAAGTTGAAGGGGCTGATGATGCCGACGACGCCCAGCGGCTGGCGGAGCGTGTACACGTCGATGCCGGTCGAGACGTTCTCGGAGTAGGCGCCCTTGGTGAGGTGCCCCACGCCGCACGCGAACTCGACGACCTCCATGCCGCGGGCGATCTCGCCCAGAGCGTCCGAGAGCACCTTGCCGTGCTCGGCGGTCAGGATCTCCGCGAGCTCCTGCTTGCGCTGGTTCAGCAGCTCGCGGAAGTTGAACAGCACCGCCTGGCGCTTCGCGATCGACGCGTCGCGCCAGAGCGCCCACGCCGCCGAGGCGGCGTCGACCGCTTCGCCCACATCGGCGCGCGATGCGAACCGCACCTGCTTCTGCACGATGCCGAGTGCGGGGTTGAACACCTGTCCGGTGCGATCGGATGCCCCCGCCCAGGGGGCGCCGTTCACCCAGTGATCCAGGACAGTCGTGTCGGCATCCACCGTCTCGGTGTGCTCCATCGTGTCCGTCATTGTCGTGTTCCTCCTTTGGAATCCGCCTGAGCGACTCGTGATCGCCCAGCAGTGCGGGATGCACGCGTCAGCCCTTCGACAGGCTCAGGGACCGTCTTCCTCGACGCTCGTCAGGGCTTCATCGTAGATCGCGATCGCCTCCTGCACCTCCCCGTCGGTGACGACGCAGGGCGGCACGACGTGGATCCGGTTGTCGGCGGCGAACGGCAGCAGGCCGCGCGAGGTGAGCTCCTTCTTGAGCCGGCCGATCACGTCTGCGCCCACCGGCTCGCGCGACTCGCGGTCCGAGACGAGCTCGAGTGCCCAGAAGACGCCTTCGCCCCGCACCTCGCCGATGAGCGGATGCCGCGCCGCGAGGTCGCGCAGCCCCGGGCCGATCGCGTCCTCGCCCACGCGGCGGGCGTTGTCGACGATGCCCTCCGCCTCCATCGCGTCGATGGAGGCGATGATGGATGCCGCCGCCAGCGGGTGCCCGGAGTACGTGAGCCCGCCGGGGAAGACGCGGTCGTCGAAGGTCGCCGAGATCTCGTCCGAGATGATCACGCCGCCCACCGGGACGTAGCCGGAGTTCACGCCCTTCGCGAAGGTGATGAGGTCGGGCACGACGTCGTACCCCTGGAACGCGAACCAGCGCCCGGTCCGGCCGAACCCGGCCATGACCTCGTCGAGGATCAGCACGATGCCGTATCGGTCGGCCAGCGCCCGCACACCGGCGAGGTAGCCGGGGGGCGGCAGCAGGATGCCGGCGGTGCCCGGAATCGACTCGAGCAGCAGCGCCGCGATCGTCGAGGGGCCCTCCGACTGGATGACGCGCTCGAGGTGGTGCAGCGCCCGCTCCGACTCTTCCTCGGGCGTGGTCGCCCAGAACTCGGAGCGGTACAGATACGGACCGAAGAAGTGCACGTGGCCGCGGGCGAACTGATTCGGCATCCGTCGCCAGTCGCCGGTCGCGACGATCGCCGCCCCGGTGTTGCCGTGGTACGACCGGTAGGTCGAGAGGACCGTGTCGCGGCCGGTGTGAAGGCGGGCCATGCGGATCGCGTTCTCGATCGCGTCGGCGCCGCCGTTGGTGAAGAAGACCTTGGCGAAGCCGTCCGGCGCCTTGCCGAGGATGCGCTGCGCCGCCCGGCCGCGGGCGAGGTTGGCCGTGGCGGGGCCGATCGTCGCGAGCTCGTCGGCCTGCGCCCGGATGGCCGCGACGACGGCAGGATGCTGGTGCCCGATGTTGACGTTCACCAGCTGGCTCGAGAAGTCGAGCGTGCGACGGCCGGCGTGATCCCACACCACTGTTCCGGCGCCGCCCGCGATGACGGGGAGGTCGAGCCCGGCCTGCGCGGACCAGGAGTGGAACACGTGCTCGCGGTCGAGCTGCTTCGCGAGCGCGTCGAGATCTTCGGTCATGCGGCCACGCTTCCCGTTCTCCGTCGCCGGGTCAAGGGCGTTTCGTCTCGCTCAGGGCGTTTCGTCTCTGCGTTTCGACTCGCAAGCTCGCACAACGACCGCGTTCCTCGCCCGCTCAACGACCGAGCGCGGAGCCCGGTCGTTGAGCGAGCGAGGAACGAGCGAGACGAAACGCATCCCGACCTACTGACCGCCCTCGGTGAGGGTGACGTCGATCGGCGTGTACTCGCCGGCGACCTCGACGCCCTCGTCCTTCAGCTCGGCGAGCGCCTTCTCGATGTACTCGTTCGAGTAGGCCGAGTCGGCGGGCTCCGTGGTGATGAGCTCGAGGTCGTCCTGGTTCTTGGCCGACAGCGCTCCGGCCACGGTCTTGTCCCACGCGGCCTCATCGACGAGCCCGAAGTCGGCACCCGTCCAGATGAGCTTGTTGACCTCGTTCATCTGCCACAGCTGGTGCACGGGGCCCACGGGGAACGCGGCCTCGGCGTTGGAGGCGATGTCGTAGACGATCGTCGCAGCCTCCTCGGGGTTGTCGCGCGCGTAGATCCAGCCCTTGGTCACGGCTTTCAGGAACCGGACGGCCGCGTCGGCGTACGCCGGGTCCTCCTCGAGGCGCTGGGTGTCCGCCCAGATCGCGTCCTGCAGCATGGCGCCCTCGGTGTCTTCGTACGAGATGACGTCGAAGTCCTCGGGCTGGTAGAGCTCGCCCGTCTCCGGGTTCACGACCTCGAGGATCTGCGCCCACTCGTTGTACGTCATCGCCTGGGCGGCGTCGACGTCACGGTCGAGCAGGGCGTTCATCGAGAAGTCCTGGGTCGTGATCGACACGGAGGTGGAATCGAGGTCCTCGGCGGCCATCGCGGCGAAGATCTCCCACTCGTTGCCGAAGCCCCACGAGCCGATGCGCTTGCCTTCGAAGTCCGAGACGGACGTGATGCCATCGCCCTTCCACGCGACCTGCAGGGTGCCCGACTTCTGGAACACCTGCGCGATGTCGGTGAGCTCGACGCCCGTCGCCTCGAGCGTGCCGAGCACCTTCGGCACCCAGGCGATCGCGAAGTCGACATCGCCCGCGACGAGGGCGTCCTGCGGCACGATGTCACCGCCCGACGGCACGATCTCGACGTCGTCGAAGCCCTCCTCCTCGAAGTAGCCCTGCTCCTGGGCGACGTAGTAGCCGGCGAACTGCGCCTGCGGCAGCCACTGCAGCTGCAGCTTGATCGAGCTGAGCGGTTCGAAGTCCGCGTCGTCGCTGCTGTCATCGGTGTCGCCCGAGCCGGAGCAGGCGGCGAGGGCGAGTGCCGCGATGGTCGCGACGGATGCCGCGGCCAGCCCACGTCGGATGCCGGACCTGCGTGAGTTGCTGTGTCTCATTGCGTTCCTTTCGTGTGGTGCGTCTTTTCTTGGTGGTAGAGCCTGTCGATACCCGCCGGTCAGCCCGGCGACCGCCTCGTCGCCAGCCGCTCCAGCAGCGAGGTCACGAGGAAGAACACGAGGCCGATGATGATGCCGCCGAGGACATAGGCCCATGCGAGGGCGGCGCGCCCCGATTTCGCGTAAGTCGCGATGGCGGTGCCGATGCCGTCGGCCGGGCCGCCGAAGTACTCGGCGACCAACGCGGCGATCACGGCGAGCGAGCTGGCGATGCGCAGGCCCGTCATCAGGTAGGGGAGCGCGGTCGGCAGGGTGAGCACGCGGAACGTCTGGAAGCCGGATGCCGCCGACGAGCGCAGCAGATCGCGATGCACGGGCCGGGTCTGACGAAGGCCGCGCAGGACGTTGACGAACACGGGGATGAAGGCCGCGATCGTCGCCACCGCCTGGCGCCCGAACTGGCTTGACGCGCCGAACATCGTGTTGAGGATCGGCGTGACCGCGACGATCGGGATGACCGCCAAGGCCGACACCAGCGGGGCGAGCATGCCGTCGATGGGCCGGGCCGCGGCGGCGAGTCCCGCGAACAAGAGCGCGAGGAGGGATCCGACCACGAGCCCGATCAGCGCGTTCGTGGCCGTGATCCTCATGTCGTCGAGGATGATCGGGAACCGGCGGACGAACTCCTCCGCGATCGCGATCGGGCTCGGCAGCATCCGGGGCGCGGTGCCGAGCACGTCGACCCAGAAGATCCAGATCGCGAGGATCAGGATGCCGACCACGACGGGCGCCACCCACCGCAGCCACCCTGGAAGCTCGCGCTCGCCGGGCTCGGGGCGCTGCGCCTTGCCCGCCGGCGTCGGCGGGGCGGGCAGCATCGTGGTCGCCGTATCCGTCATGATTCACTCGCCCTCGCGACGGGCGAGCCGTGCAAGGCCTCGCGGACGGCGGTGACGCGATCGAAGAACGCCGGCGACTCGCGCAGCGCCTCGTCGCGCTGATCGCCGAGACCCGTCTCGATGACGTCGGTGATGCGGCCGGGACGCGGGCTCATCACGACGACGCGGTCGGACAGGAAGACGGCTTCGGGGATCGAGTGCGTCACGAACACCACGGCGGCCGATGTCTCGGCGGCGATGCGTGTGAGCTCGGATTGGAGCCGCTCGCGCGTCATCTCGTCCAGCGCGCCGAACGGCTCGTCCATGAGCAGGAGCCTCGGCCGCGCGGCGAGTGCGCGCGCGATGGCGACGCGCTGCTGCATGCCGCCCGACAGCTGGTCGGGGTACCGGTCGACGAAGTCCGAGAGACCGACCAGCTCGGCGAGCTCGGCGACGCGGGTCGCCCGCGCGGCCTTGCCGGTGCCGTGCAGCTCGAGCGGCAGTCCGATGTTGGCGGCCACCGTGCGCCACGGCAGGAGTCCTGCCTGCTGGAAGGCGATGCCGTAGTCCTGGTCGATGCGGGCGCGCTTGGCCGGCTTGCCGAAGATCTCGAGGGTGCCGGTGGTGGCCTGGTCGAGGTCGGCGATCAGGCGCAGCAGCGTCGACTTGCCGCAGCCCGAGGGGCCGATGAGCGACACGAACTCGCCGGCGGCGACCTCCAGTTCGACCTCGGTGAGCGCGACGACCTCCCCGGTCTTCGTCGGGAAGACCTTCCCGACTGCGGCTGCGTGCACGGCCCACGGCCCCTGAGCTTCTCGAAGGGTCATGCGGTGGCCTCTCCTCTGCGGTAGTTGGCGAGTCCGAGGCCGATGAGGGCCACCGAGCCGGCGGCGATCAGGCCGAGGGCGATCGAGCCGAACGTCGGTCCCCACGGCGCGGCGGGGTCGCTCGAGGCCTGGCCGGCGAGCTGGATCAGCATGCGGCCGATCCCGCCGCGCATGCCGATCGACACCTCGGCGACGACGGCGCCGAGCACGGCGTTCGCGGCGGCGAGCCGGAGCGCGGGCAGCAGGTGCGGCACCGCGGCGGGCAGCCGAAGGCGCAGGAGCGTCGGCCAATAGCCGGCGGCGTAGCTGTTCATCAGATCGAGGTGGATGCGGTCGGGTGAGCCGAGGCCGCGGAGCACGCCGACGGCGACCGGGAAGAACGCGAGGTACGACGCGATGACGGCGACAGACAGCCACTGCGGCCAGGAGCCGCCGCCGCGGTCGATCTGATTGCCGATGGCGTTGACGACCGGGGCGAACGCGATGAGCGGCACGATCTGGCTGACCACGATCCAGGGGAGCAGGCCCCACTCCAGCAGGCGCCAGCGCTGCATGACGAGTCCGAGCACGGCGCCGACGGCGACGCCGATCAGCCAGCCGACGGCCGCGATGCCGAGCGTCACGAGCGCGGCGCCGGCGACAGAGACCCACAGCGGCGGGGTGTCGCCGCCGCTGGTCGGGGCGAACAGCCGGGCGACCATGTCCCAGACGTGCGGCATGGCGCGGTCGTGGGTGCGCGGCAGGATCATGACCCCCGAGCCCGACTCGCCGGCCACCGCCCCGACCACGAACCCGTCGCTGGGGCCGAGGAACTTGTACAGCTCCCACAGCACGAGCACGGCGAGCACGCCGAGGGCTCCCCAGCCCGCGGCGATCCAGCCGCGCAGCTCGCCCTGCCTCCGGGCCGACCAGCCGATCGGTCTCATGCCGCAGCCCTCACTTCTTCGCGGCGACGTGGGTCTGAAGCGCAGGGATCACGGTCTCGCCGTAGACGCGGAGGGTCTCCTCCTTGTTGTCGTGCTGCAGGTAGCCGGCGAACTGCGTGACGCCGAGCTCGCGCAGCTGCTCGAGCTTGGCGATGTGCTCGTCGGCACTCCCGAGGATGCAGAAGCGCTCGACGATCTCGTCGGGCACGAAGTCGACATGGTCGTTGTCCGCCTTGCCGTGCGTGTTGTAGTCGTATCCCTGGCGACCGGCGATGTAGTCCGTCAGCGCGTCGGGAACGGCCCCGTGCTCGCCGTACTTGGCCACGATGTCGGCGACGTGGTTGCCCACCATCCCGCCGAACCACCGGCACTGGTCGCGCATGTGCGCCCGGTCCTCGCCGATGTACATGGGCGCCGCCACGCAGAACGACAGCGACTCCGGGTCGCGGCCGGCGGCGGCCGCGGCATCCTTCACCGTCTTGATCATCCAGGCGGCGATGTCGACGTCCGCGAGCTGCAGGATGAAGCCGTCGCCGACCTCGCCGGTGAGCTTCAGCGCCAGTGGGCCGTAGGCGGCCACCCAGACGTCGAGCTGCGATCCGCGGCTCCACGGGAACTGCAGGGTCGCACCCTTGTACTCGACCGGGCGGGAATTGGCGAGCTCTCGGATCACGTGGATCGACTCGCGCAGCTCGGCCATCGTCACCGGCTTGCCGTTCGTGACGCGCACCGCCGAGTCACCGCGGCCGATGCCGCAGATCGTGCGGTTGCCGTACATCTCGTTGAGCGTGGCGAAGACGGATGCGGTGACCGTCCAGTCGCGCGTCGCGGGGTTCGTGACGAACGGCCCGACGGTGACCCGCTTGGTCTCGGCGAGGATCGCGGAGTGGATGACGTAGGGCTCCTGCCACAGCAGGTGCGAGTCGAACGTCCACACGTGGCTGAACCCGTGCGCCTCGGCGAGCCGGGCGAGCTGCACGGTGCGCGCGGCGGGCGGATTGGTCTGCAGGACGACTCCGAAGTCCATGTGTGCTCCTACGTTCGTGACGTTTCGTCTCGCTCGTCCCTCGCTCGCTCGACGACCGGGTGACGTACCGGTCCTTGAGCGAGCGAAGCGAGACGAAACGCAGAGACGAAACGTGCCATGGTCAGATGAGGTACTGCGAGAGGCCGCGCTTGAGGAAGCGGCCGTCGCCCTTGGCGCCGTGGTACTGGCCGCCGTCGACCAGGACCTTGCCGCGCGAGATCACGGTGTCGACGTGCCCGTCGATCTCGAATCCCTCCCACGCCGAGTGGTCCATGTTCATGTGGTGGGATGCCGCAGAGATGCTGGTGTGGCCGTTCGGGTCGTAGACCACGACGTCGCCGTCGGCGCCCGGCTGGATCACGCCCTTGCGACCGTAGAGGCCGAACATGCGCGCGGGCGTGGTGGAGGTGAGCTCCACCCACCGCTCGAGCGTGATCTTGCCGGTGACGACACCCTGGTACATGAGGTCCATGCGGTGCTCGACCGAGCCGATGCCGTTCGGGATCGCGCGGAAGTCGTCGAGGCCGAGGTCCTTCTGCCCCTTCATGCAGAACGGGCAGTGGTCGGTCGAGACCATCTGGATGTCGTTGGTGCGCAGCGCCTGCCACATGTGGTGCTGGTGGCCCTCCTTGCTGCTCCGCAGCGGCGTCGAGCACACCCACTTCGCCCCCTCGAACTGCCCCCACTCTTCGCTGAACGCGCCGAGCTGCTCCTCGAGCGACAGGTAGAGGTATTGCGGGCAGGTCTCGCCGAACACGTTCCAGCCTTGGTCGCGCGCCCAGGCGATCTGATCGACCGCCTGCTTGGCGCTCACGTGCACCGTGTAGAGGGGCGCGCCGGTGAGATTCGCGAGCATGATCGCGCGGTGGGTGGCCTCTTCCTCCATCTGCCAGGCGCGCGCGATGCCGTGGTAGTACGGCGCCTTCTTGCCGGCATCCGCCAGCTGCGCCGCCAGCACGTCGATCGCCGGGCCGTTCTCGGCGTGCATCATCGTGAGCAGGCCGGTCTCCGCCGACACCTGCATCGCCTTCAGCACCTGCGCGTCGTCGGAGTAGAAGACGCCGGGGTAGGCCATGAACAGCTTGAAGCTCGAGACGCCCTCGTCGAGGAGGCCCCGCATCGCGGCGAGCGAGTCGTCGTCGACGCCGCCGACGATCTGGTGGAAGCCGTAGTCGATCGCGCAGTTGCCGGCGGCCTTCTCGTGCCAGGCGGCCAGGCCGTCCTGCACGCGCTCGCCGTAGCGCTGCACCGCGAAGTCGATGATCGACGTGGTGCCGCCCCAGGCCGCCGCCCGGGTCCCCGTCTCGAACGTGTCGGAGGCGTTCGTGCCGCCGAACGGCAGCTCCATGTGCGTGTGCGCGTCGATGCCGCCGGGGATCACGTACTTGCCGGTGGCGTCGATGACGGTGTCGACGGATGCCGCGACATCCGTCCCGAGAAGCTGCGACCCCGGCGCCAGGACGGCGGCGATGGTCTCGCCGTCGATGAGCACGTCCGCTTCGCCGCGACCGGTCGCCGAGACGACGGTCCCGCCCTTGATGAGTGTGGTGGTCATTGCATCTCCCTTGATCCCGGTCGTTGAGCGAGCTTGCGAGTCGAAACGCCGCGAGCCACTCTCCCACCGGTCGTTGAGCGTGCGAGGAACGCGGTCGTTGAGCGAGCTTGCGAGTCGAAACGCAGAGCCGAAACGCCTCCGGCCGCTGCGTGACGTCGGTTCGGCGCGTTTCGTCTCGGTCGCTGCGCTCCCTCGCTCAACGACCGGGAGGGGAACGACCGCATATCGGTCACGGCTTCGCGATCCGGGTGTACGAGTCGGGCCGGCGATCGCGGTAGAACTGCCAGTCGTCGCGCATCTCGCGCACCATGTCGAGGTCGAGGTCGCGCACGAGCAGCTCCTCGTGCTCGCCCGACCCGCGCTCGCCGACGAAGTTGCCCCGCGGATCGATCACCTGGCTCGTGCCGTAGAAGTCCACGGCGAGGTCGCCGTACTCGTTGTCCTCGCGGCCGACGCGGTTGGGCTGCAGCACGAAGTACCCGTTGGCGACGGCCGCGGCGGGTCCTTCGACCTCCCACAGCCGGTTCGACAGCCCGGGCTTGGTGGCGTTCGGGTTGAAGACCATGTGCGCGTCGGCGAGGCCGAGCTCGCGCCATCCCTCGGGGAAGTGGCGGTCGTAGCAGATGTACATGCCGACGCGTCCCACCGCGGTCTCGAAGACGGGGTACCCGAGGTTGCCGGGGCGGAAGTAGAACTTCTCCCAGAACCGGTCGAGGTGCGGCAGGTGGTGCTTGCGGTAGATGCCGAGGGTGGTGCCGTCTGCGTCGACCAGCACCGTGGTGTTGTAGTAGACCCCGGTCTCGGCCTCCTCGTAGATGGGGAGCACCATCACGAGCCCGAGCTCCTTGGCGATCGCGGCGAAGCGCTGCACGATGGGGCCGTCGACCGGCTCGGCGAAGCGGTAGTACTTCTTGTCCTGCGTGATCCCGAAGTAGGGGCCGTAGAACAGCTCCTGGAAGCACACGACCTGCGCGCCCTGGCTCGCGGCATCCCGCGCGAACCCTTCGTGCTTGTCGAGCATCGACTCCTTGTCGCCCGTCCAGGTGGTCTGCGAAATCGCCGCGCGTACCGTCGTCATCGTCTCTCCGTTCGTGAACCGGCGGATGCCGTGTTCCTCGTCCCTCGGGCGGGACCGGCGGGGTCCGCTCCCGCGGCGGCCCTGCACCCCGATCCTGTCGACCCGACGTTTCCCGTCGGTTTCGGCCTGTGACGCGACAGTAAAGCCTGACCCGGTGCGGCGCAATGGTTGGTTCGGCAGACCTTTCGATGGATCGCAGGACGGATGCCGCGGCATCCGAGGTACATCTCCGGACGGATGCCGCCGCACAGCGCGTCCCGTAACGTGAAACGGTGTTCCGCCGCCTGAAGACGTACCAGCTCGTCACCGACGTCTCGGTCGCGCTGGTCTTCCTGCTGGTCGCCTGGCCGGTCGAGGCGGTCACAGCGACGGGCGCGTTCGGCGTGGAGTACCTGATCGGATCGGACGGGCACACCGTGTTCGGCCTGCTCATCGCCGGCATCTTCAGCGCCGCTCTGGCGGTGCGCCGGCTGTCGCCCGCCCTCGCGCTCGGGCTCGCGTGGCTGGGCGCCGCGGCGCAGATCGGCCTGGGGCGCCCGCCCAGCTTCTCGGACGTCGCGATCTTCGCGGTGCTGTACGCCACGGCGGCGTACGGGGTGCGGCCGGTGTACTGGGCGGGGTTCGTCTCCGCGATCGTCGGCGCTCTCGTGATCACCGTCTACCTGTTCGCCGGACCGGTGTTCGCCGGGGGCGGGCTGTCGTGGCAGACGCTGCCCATCGCCCTCGTCACGCTCGTCGCCGCCGCCTTCGCCCTGGGGCTCTCGTGGACGATCGGCGCGCTCGTGCGCACGGCGGTGCGGGCCCGGGAGAATCGCGAGGCGCAGCAGCGCGCCGAGGCGGAGACCGTCGCCGAGCAGGAGCGGGTGCGCATCGCCCGCGACATGCACGACGTCGTCGCGCACTCGCTCGCGGTCGTGATCGCCCAGGCCGACGGAGCGCGCTACGCCGCCGCGGCCGATCCCGCGGTCGCGACCGATGCGCTGGCGACGATCTCGAGCACCGCGCGTTCGGCGCTGGCCGACGTGCGGCTGCTCCTCGGCCAGCTGCGCCATCGCCAGGGGGACGGACCGCAGCCGACGATCGCCGACCTCGAAGAGCTCTACGCGCAGGTGCGCGCCGCCGGCGTGGAGCTGCGCGTCGACGTCGACCCCGCACCGCAGCGCAGCTCGGCCGAGGGCGAACCGGCGGCGGCCGTGCAGCTCGCGGTCTACCGCATCCTGCAGGAGGCACTGACGAATGCGCTCCGCCATGGTGCCCCCGGCGGCCCCGTCGACGTGCGGCTCGCCTGGCTACCCGATCGCGTCGAACTCGATGTGCGCAACCCCATCGTGCCCGGCACCCAGCCGGGGAGGTTCGGCCACGGACTCATCGGCATGCGCGAGCGCGCGCAGCTCGCGGGCGGCCGCCTCGACGCGGCCGACGAGTTCGGCGCCTTCACCGTGCGCGCGCACATCCCGATCGGAGATCTCGCATGATCCGCGTCGTGCTCGTCGACGACCAGGCGCTGTTCCGCGCCGGCATCCGTATGCTCATCGACTCGCAGCCCGATCTCGAGGTCGTCGCCGAGGCGGCCGACGGCCGTGAGGGGATCGACGCGGTGCGCCGGTCGCGGCCGGACGTGGTGCTCATGGACATCCGCATGCCCGTCATGGACGGCCTCGCCGCCACCGCCGAGCTGCTCACCGACGCCGAGCCCCCGCGCATCGTGATGCTCACCACCTTCGATCTCGACGAGGCGGCGGCCCGGGCCATCCGACAGGGCGCGAGCGGGTTCCTCCTCAAGGACGCCGACCCCGAGTTCCTCCTCGCCGCGATCCGCACCGTGCATGCCGGATCTGCTGTGATCGCGGCATCCGCGACCCGCGAGCTCTTCGAGCGCTTCACGGATGCCGCGCCCCGGCCCGTGCCGCCCGCCTACGGCGACCTCACCGACCGTGAGCGGGAGATCTTCGCCCTCGCCGCGCGCGGCCTCTCGAACGCCGAGATCGCCGCGCGGGAGTTCCTCTCGGAGGCCACCGTGAAGACGCACATCAGCCGCATCCTCACGAAGCTCGCGCTGCGCGACCGCGTGCAGCTCGTCGTGTTCGCGTTCGAGCACGGCCTCGCGTAGTTCGGGCCGGGCGGCGTCACTCCCAGACGAGTTCACTTGCGCTGGACGTACGGGGACGCACGCCTTTCGCGTACATCTAGCGCAAGTGAACGGATGCCGCCGCCAGCGCGGGCGTCGGGCCCGTCGTGCAGAATCGGGCGCATGGAACTGCAGCTGAGCATGGTCGTCCTCGAAGTGGCGGATCTCGACGCCTCGGTGCGCTTCTACCGCAGGCTCGGGCTCGACATCGCCGCCCCTGATCCCGGACGGCCGGTGGTCGCGCACCGCATGGGCAGCGGTGTCACGCTGCTGATCACGACCGGGTTCGCCTCCCGCTTCGACCCGACCTGGGCGCCGCCCGCCGGCGGCGGCTATTCGCAGCTGCTGGAGTTCTACGTCGGCGACGACGCCGTCGTCGACAGCACCTGGGCCGACCTCATGGACGCCGGCTACCGCGGCCGGATGCCGCCGACGCAGACCGTGGGTCCCTACGCCGCCATCGTGGACGACCCCGACGGCAACGCGATCCTGATCACCTCCGACGAGGCCGCCTCGCCCGACGCCTCCTGACCGCAGACTCCGTCGTCGCCCGATCCCTCCCCCCCCGACTTCACTTGCGCTATACGTACGCCGAAACGTGCCGTCCGCGTACGTTCAGCGCAAGTGAACGAGGTCGGCGGCGAACCACGGTGTGCGTCAGCGGCCCTCGAGCGCGACGCGGTGGGCGGCGTACTTGCGTCGGCCGATCCAGCGCCAGGCGAGACGGCCGGGCGCGGGCATGTGCTTGTGCAGCCACTCGTCGCCGCCGTCGGGCTGCGCGGCGAGGATCTCGCCCAGCTGCTGCCACGTCTGGCCCTTGGGGATCGAGGTGCGGCCGTGCTCCGAGAACCACTCCACCTCGGCCTCGGTGATGGTGTGTTCCATGACGGGCACGATATTGGTCTCCTCGTCGGGGAGATGCACCGCGATCGCCGCGTTGACGCCGTCGAGGGCAGCCAGCACGGGCGCGGCATCCGCTGCGGTCGCCGAAGCGCGCCACGCCGGCAGTGCCCGATCCATGGCGGTCAGGTGCACGAGCAGCTCGGCGTGCTGAGCCTTCATGCGCTCGACGTGCGCGGCGCAGGATGGCGCCCGTTCATCGAGTGCCGGCCACAGCCGTTCGTCCTCACCCTCGTGGTGTGCGTGCAGCCCGAGAGACAGCGTCTCCAGCTGCGTCGCGACGACCGCTGCGTGCGCGGTGTCGCCCGCGCGCACCCGTCCGATGAGGTCGGGTGCCTCGCCGAACCCGCGGCGGAAGAGGCGATGGATCTCCACCATCCCACTCGCGTCGCACGTCTTCGGGTCTTCGGGCAGCGCGCCGCTGGGCGGCAGGGGCGTAGCGGGCATGGCGGCTCCTCGAGACGCGGCGGTCGGGCTGGACGCGACGATAGTCCTGCGAGGCGGCGCGGGGAAGATCATCCCGGAGATGTACGCGGGATGCCTCGCCGGGCCGACGCGCGCGACGGGTGCCCGTTCCTACTGTCGGAGTCATGGAACTCTCATCGACCGACCTGGGCCTCGCCGCCCGGGTGCAGCAGCTCAGCAAGACCTACGGCACCGGCGAGAGCACGGTGCATGCGCTCGATGGGGTGAGCGTCGGCATCCGCCGCGGCGAGTTCACCGCGATCATGGGGCCGTCGGGGTCGGGCAAGTCGACGCTGATGCACATCATGGCGGGTCTCGACGCGCCGAGCTCGGGGCGGGCCTGGATCGGCGACACCGACATCACCGGTCTTTCCGACCTCGAGCTGACGGTCCTGCGCCGCCGCCGGGTGGGATTCGTCTTCCAGGCGTTCAACCTCGTGCCCACCCTCGATGCCCTCGGCAACATCCTGCTGCCGTTCGACCTCGACGGGCGCCGTCCGACGACGCTCGAGCGGGCGCGCATCGACGGTCTCGTCGAGCGCCTCGGCCTCACCAGCCGCCTCGGCCACCGGCCGCACCAGCTGTCGGGGGGCCAGCAGCAGCGCGTCGCGATCGCCCGCGCGCTCGCGACGGCTCCCGATCTCGTGTTCGCCGACGAGCCGACCGGCAACCTCGACTCGCGCTCGGGACGCGAGGTGCTCGCCCTCCTCGCCGCCGCCACGCGCGAGCACGGCCAGTCGATCGCGATGGTCACCCACGACCCGGTCGCCGCCGCGCACGCCGACCGGGTGCTGTTCCTCGGCGACGGCCGCATCGTCGCCGACAAACCGCGTCAGAGCGCCGAGGAGATCTCGGCGTACATGCTCGCGTCCGAGCTGAGCGCCGGGGCGCCGGTCGCCGCCGCGTCGGCCGTCGGCCACGCGGTCGCGGAGGTGACGTCGTGACCGCGCTCGCCCAGACGGGACGGATGCCGCAGCCCGCGGCATCCGTCACCGCCGCGTCGTCGGGCGCGGCCTCCCCGCTCGCCTGGCTGCGCGAGCGCGGCATGGGCGCGAGCATCCTCGTCGCCGCCATCTCGAGCGCGTTCGGCGCGATCCTGCTGAGCGCGACCGGGTTCATCGCGGCCGTGCTGCGCGCCGACCCGTTCATCGGGGACAGCGGCACGCTCGCCGTCGTGCTCGCGATGATGAGCGTCCTCCTCATCGGTGTCGCGGTGTACGTGGCGGCCATCGTGACCGCGAACACGTTCGCCACGGTCATCGCCGGACGCACGCGGCGCATCGCACTGCTGCGCCTCATCGGCGCCTCGGCGCGCTCGCAGCGCTCCGAGGTCGCACGGCAGGGTCTTGTCGTCGGCGTCATCGGCGCCGCGCTCGGACTCGTCGGCGGCACGCTCGCCTCGTGGGCCGGCGTCGCGCTGGCCACCTGGGCGCTGGGGATCGAGGACGTCGGCTACGCCGTCGTGCAGGCGGTGCTCGTGATCCCGGCGGCGGTCGTCGCACTGACCACGTGGGTCGCGGCCTGGGCCGGCTCGCGCCGCGTGCTGACGGTCACGCCGCTGCAGGCGCTCGGCGGGTCGGTCGAGGCCTCCCACGACGCGTTCGCCCGGCGGGGCGCGCGCAACGGCGCCGCGATCACGCTGTTCGCGATCGGCGGCGCCCTGCTGGCGTCCGGCATCCTGCTCGGACTGGTGACCCCGCTCGGAGTGATCGTCGCCTTCTTCGGCGGCATCTTCTCCTTCACCGGCCTCACGCTCGGCGCGACGCTCGTGATGCCGCCGGTGCTGCGGCTCGTCGGCAGGCTCTTCGGCGGATCGGCCACGGCGCGCCTGGCCGCCGAGAACGCCCTCCGCTATCCGGAGCGTTCGAGCCGTATGGCCATCGGCGTCGTGATGGGCGTGACGCTGGTGACGATGTTCGCGGTCGCGCTCGAGACGGTCAAGGCGGTGTTCGCGGCATCCGCCGACGGCCCGCTGCCCACCGACATGACGACGCTCATGGACACTTTCGCGGGCATCATGATGGGCCTCGTCGCCGTCTCGGCCGTCATCGCGGCGGTCGGGCTCGTCAACCTCCTCACGATCGGCGTCGTGCAGCGCCGGCGCGAACTCGGACTGCTGCGTGCGCTGGGCGTGTCGACGGGCCAGGTACGTCGGATGGTGCTGCTCGAGGCCGCCCACATCACGATCACCGCGACCGTCACGGGACTCGTGCTGGGCACCGCGTACGGATGGGCCGGGGCGCAGTCGCTCCTCGGGGCGGTGCCGATGCCGCCGTCGTTCGCCGCGCCGACGCTGGTCGCGCCGGCCGTGCCGTGGCTCCCGGTCGCGATCATCGTCGTGGCGACGGCGATCCTCACGCTGGTGGCCGCGGTCGTGCCGACACGACTGGCGACGCGAGTCGCCCCGGTCGAGGCGCTCGCCGACTGAGGCGGGCCGGGTGCCGCGGCGCAGGCTTCGCGCCGCGGCATCCGTCATGCCGGTGGAGGGACGATGCGGAACGGGCCGCGAGCGGCGTCCGCCACGAGTTCGAGATACTCCTCGCCGCTGTCGAGGTCGTCGGTCGAGTAGAGATCGGCGACCTCGCGCAGTGCCGCGACGAGGTGCTGCTGCGGAACCGCGTTGTCGTTCCTGCCGTGGACGCCCTGCCGCGTCGACATCACCGCCGCAAGCCGGGGGAGGTCCGCCGCACGCGCCTTCCACAGTGCGTGCAGCGATCGCGGCGTCGCATTGCGGCTGCCGTGGTGGCCCACCTTGTAGAGGTCGATCTTCGCCAGCCGGTCGCGGAGGTCCGCATCGTCGCCCAGCTGATCGAGGGTGTGCCGCCAGTTCTCGATCTGGGCGTCCCCCGAGAACAGCAGGGACACGCCGCCCACCTTCAGCAGCAGGATGACGCTGGTGTTGTTCAGCGCGTCGTCGAGGTCGCGGACGAGCCGTGCGGCGGAGCGGGACCGCTGATTCGCCAGCCGGTCGATCAGCCAGCGCACCGGTCCCGGCCCATGGGTGATCGGCGAGCGTGCGTCGGCCTGGGCAGCGGAACCCACCACACGCAGCGACGCCCCCAGTGCGGTGAGCCAGTACTCCGGGTCCTCTTCGCGCTGCCGGGCGACCCGTGGATCCTGGTCGACGGTGGGAGGGCCGAGCACCGTCGCTTCGATCCCCGGGACGACGTCGGCGAGGCCCGAGTCCATGCCGGCGTGGAGGTAGCGGCCGCGGCCGTCGCGCGACAGCTCGTTCAGGAGTGCGACCGCTTCGGCGTTCTTGAGCTGGTCCTCGGCGGCCGCCCTGACCTCGTCGTCGAGACCCACCAGGGTGGCGAGCCCCGCGACCTGCTCCTGCGCCTCCGCGAGCAGAGCGGCGTACCTCGCCGACGCGCGGCTCACCCCTGCGGTGTCGTCCGCTGCGGCGGCAGGGCCGTTCGCGGTCTCCGAGAGCTCGGGATCCTCGGTCCATGAGCGCACCACGAGTTTGGGGGCGAGTCGCTTCATGATCGCCGCGCCGGCGTCGACCTCGAATCCGCGCAGATGGTCGCGGTGCCGGTGGGTCACCACGAGAACGTCGAGCTCGCCACCGGTGTGCTCCTCGATGAGCGCCGCGACATCGCCCATGCGGCCGCGCGCCATGCCCTCCCTCGGCGAATGACTCGTGCCGAAGTCGATCAGGATGTGCCGCGTGTCGCGCCCGTCCGGCAGTGGCGCGTCGTATTCGACGGACACCAGGAAGCAGTCGCCGAAGCCGACCTGGTACATGCGCACGCGGACGCGGATCGGAGTGCTCACCATGTCTCCCCGGAGTCCTGCTGCGTGCGGTGCAGCTCTGCGAACGTCTGCCCGCGGGCGAAGCCGTCCGAGAATCCGAGGCGCGCCGACGAGTCGCGACGCCCGGTCCGCTCGAGGTGGTCGAGCCGCTTCTGCTGCCGGCGCCAGTCGTCGAGGCGCTTGTGGATGTGCAGCTTGAGCCTGCCGAACTGGTCGAAGATCAGGGTGCCGCCGCCGAACAACTGAATGGGGGTGCGCGGGTCGATCGCCGGAGACAATTGGAGCCCCGACTCGTCGGTGAACTCGCGCGCGGTCATATCGGCCATCTGCACGTACGTGGCGACCGACTCCGGCACGATCAGGCCGTCGGGGCCGATCCGCTGCGTCGGCAGGACGGACTCGATCACCGTGTAGTAGTCGGTCGACACGTCGAGCCGACGCGCGTTCTGCCACAGGAATCGGAACACCTCGTCGCGGTCGCTGCGCAGTCCGGCGAAGTTGATCCCGAGATAGTGCGGGGCGAGCTCAGCCTCGAGCACGTCGGTGACCCGGTCGGACGATCGCTGGATGCCGGCCTTGGCGAACCCGGCCATCAGCAGCTGGCGGTAGCCGAGGTCGTCGTCCGGCACGAGCTCGTTGTCGGCCAGCAGCACGGCGTTGAGCAGATCGCCGAAGTCGAATTCGACGGGCGGCAGGTAGTCCAGACCGCGGATGAGCATATGGAGCAGCTGGGATGCCGCCTTGGCGCCCTCCTCGGCGGCACGTGCGCGGTCGACCGTGATACCGCGGCCGCCGGCGGTCTCGCCGTTCGGGCGGGAGAAGAGCGCCTGGAGCCGCCGGTACCAGATCTCGATCAGCAGATCGAAGGCGATCGCGACCAGGACCTCGCCCCGCCGGTGCGGCTCGACGAACTCGGGCCGCTTCGCCCAGTCCGCCGGGGGCGGGTTCAACGCCGATTCGCGCAGCGCCCCACGGCCCTGGGTCAGCACGCTGCCGATCTGCTCTGCGACGCGGGCGAGCATGCTCTTGCGGAGCGCGTCGGGCTGGATGCGGCCGCGCGGGATGCGGCCGCTCCTGTCGGGCTTGCCGAGAGCCTGCTCGATGACGGGACGCATCGAGAACACTGAGAGGAGCGCGACGATGTCGGCGAACCCTTCGTGGAAGGCCGCCTGATCGGGCAGGCTCGGCTCGAGGAACCGGCGGCGGAGCCCGTCCAGCACGGCGTGCGTGGTCTCATGCACCACCACGTCGTGACTCAGGCACGTGTAGACCGCCTCGCCACGGGGGTCGACGGGCGGTACATAGCCGAACAGCAGCGCCCGGTCCTCGAACGAGTAGTACGCGTTCGCCTCGGCGAACGCGTGCGGCACGAGGTAGAGCTGGTGGCTGCCGAAGCCCCACGGCAGTCGCCGGCCGAGCGCCGTCTCGAAAGTGGAGAGCGTCCGAGCCGCGGTGGCGTAGACGTGCTGGGCGTGGAAGGCCAGATCTGTGCGCAGGACCTCGTCGTCGGCATCCGCGAACAGGTCGTCTTTGCCCAGCGGCGCGTGCTTGACGTAGCGGCCGGTCGCCGTGTCGTAGTCCACGACGTGCAGGCGGGCTCCCCGCGGGCCGTCCTCCATGCGCGACCACGGCACCTTCACCCGTGCCGTCAGGATCCTGCCGTCGTCGCCGCTGACCGCAGGGTCCTGCGCGATGAGCCGCAGCGTCACGTGCGTGCGCGGCTCGTCGGCATGCTCGGCGTACTCGACACCATCGGTCATGTCGCACCCCCAGGTCCTCGGCTCCACCTTGCAGCGGTTTCCTCCGCTGGGGAAGAGCGTCAGCTCCACGAGGGTGATACGCCGTGACGGGACGAGCGCCCGGTGGGGTGCGCCGACGGACGGGCGGGTGCAGGCTGGCATCATGCAGATCGACATCGTGGAGCACGAACCGCCCTACCGCGTCGGCGTCATTGTCGGCAGCCTGTCGCGCGAATCCGTCAACCGGCGCCTGGCGCTGGCCCTGCAGCGGCTCGCGCCGCCGGAGTTCGAGTTCTTCGAGATCTCGTACGCCGACCTTCCGCTGTACAACCGCGACCTCGACACCGACTATCCGCAGGCCGCGCTCGACTTCAAGGCAGCGGTGCGCTCGGCCGACGCGCTGCTGTTCGTGACGCCCGAGTACAACCGCTCCATCCCCGGCGCCCTCAAGAATGCGATCGACTGGGGCAGCCGGCCGTGGGGCCAGAGCGCATGGACCGACAAGCCGACCGCCGTCATCGGCGCCTCGCCGGGGCAGATCGGCACCGCCGTCGGCCAGCAGTCGCTGCGCAGCACGTTGAGCTTCCTCAACGCGCGCCAGATGACGACTCCCGAGGCGTACATCCACTTCACGCCGGGGCTCATCGAAGCCGACGGCGAGGTCACCGTCGCGTCGACCGAGGAGTTCCTCCGCATGTTCATGGGGAAGTTCCTCGAGTACACCGCGCGGGTGCTCACCGTGATCCCGCAGGCCTGACCTCCCGCTCAGGCGTCGGCGGGCTCGGGGTCGTGCGCCCAGCCGGGGGCGAGGGCCTTCACGCGCGCCGCGCGCCACTGCCAGATGCCCCACAGCACCGGCCACAGCAGCGGCGCGGTCGGACCGCCGATGACGAGGCGGTCCCGCCACAGCGTCTTGCCGGGCTGCCCCGGCGCCGGCGAGACGGCCATCTGGTGATCCCACACGTCGAGGCTCGCCAGCGGACCGGTGAGCGGGATGCCGCTGTCGCGGAAGACGCGCACACGCCCGCCGGGCTCGTCGACCGACCGCTCGCTGACGTGGATCAGCTGCCGCCCCATCGGCACCGAGCCGAACGCCGACAGCTGCACGGGGACGTCGTCGCCGGGAGTCCACGACGTCGGCAGGCCGCGCGGCACCAGCGGCGCGAGATCCATCACCGGGCCGTAGAGCTCCGCCACCGCACGTGGCGAGTGCACCGCCCGCCACGCGGCGTCGGGGTCGCAGTCGATCACGAACTTCAGCAGGATCCGCATGCTCCAGTGTCGCACCCGCCTCGGCGGCGGACGCGGGTCACGGATGCCGCGGCCTACGCTGGACGGATGCCCGAGAGTCCCTTCGACCAGCGCCGGTACCAGGTCCGCCACGACTGGGGAGTCGCAGGGCTCCGGCGCCTCGCGCCCGCCGACGTCGTCGTGATCGTCGACGTGCTGCGGTTCTCCACGACGGTGACGGATGCCGTCGCGCGCGGCGAGAGCGTGCCGCTCGACGCGTCCGCCCACGCGGTGTCGCTCAACGGCGCTGCCGTCGCCGAGGCCGCCACGGGATCGGACGCCACGGTGCTGCTGGGGTGTCTCCGCAACGCGGCCGCCGTGGCGGGCGCCGTGCTCGACATCCAGCGCCGGCGCGCCGAGCGCACGAGCATCGCGGTGATCGCGGCCGGTGAGCTCGGCGGCCGCGAGACGGACGCCCCGCTGCGCTTCGCCGTCGAGGACCAGCTCGGCGCCGGCGCGGTCGTCGACGCCCTCGGCGCCCTCGGCATCGACCACACCTCGCCGGAGTCCGCCGCCGCGTGCGAGGCGTTCCGCGGCCTGCGTGGTGCGGTGCGCCACCTGCTCACCGCGAGCGGCTCGGGTCAGGAGCTCCTCGATCGCGACGCGCGTGCCGAGGTGCTCAACGCCGCGGCGGTGGATGCGGCATCCGTCGTCCCGGTGCTGCGCGCCGGTTCGTTCGTCGCGTACTGACGCCGACGCTGCGGCGCTGCGCCGGGTGCAGCGCGTTTCGTCTCTGCGTTTCGACTCGCAAGCTCGCTCAACGACCGGGGCGGAGGCGCAGGACGCGCTTCAGTCCCGCGGGGTCAGCGCGGCCAGGCGCGTCGCGCGGGTGATCTCGCGCCGGGTCCAGGTGAAGGCGTGGCGCTCGTCGAAGTGCGGAGCGCACTTCGCGCACGACGTGGGCCTGGTCGCCTTGCGGTGCCGGTAGGCGACATGGCCGGCGGGGCACACGCCCACCCACGGGGCGAGCTCCGTCGCGGTCTCGCCCTGGTGGGTCGCGCCGCCGACGTAGCCGAGCTCGCGCGCGACCGCCTTCCATCGGGGCCCGTGTCCGGCACGGGGGCCCGCGAGCGCATGCGCCACCTCGTGCAGCAGCGTCTGGTGGTTGGTGTCGTCGTCGTAGCGCGCCGCGAGGTAGCGCGACACGCTGATGCGCTTGTGCGTGTAGTCGCAGAGACCGGCGCGCCGCTTGGCGTTGTCGAACGCGAAGCTCCACGAGGGGTCGAGGTGGGCGGCGATGAGGGCTTCCGCCCAGTGCCGCACGCGATGCAGTTCCGACATAGAGGCGAGACTAGAACATATCTCCGACACTCAGAGCGAGGGCATCCACCTCAGCTGGCGACGGATGCCGCGGCCCGGCGCCGGTCGGCGGCGTCGATCGCGAGGAGGGTGGACTCGAGCTGGTCCTCGGTGGCGCCGGACTCCTGGCGGAGGAATAGCGCGCGTTTGAAGTCCTTGCGGGCGGACTCGTAGTCCCCGGTGTCGAAGTGGACCTTGCCCCGATGCTGGTAGGCGAAGGCGCCGATGCTCGCCCAGCCCTGTCCCTCGGCCTCTCCCGCGCAGGTGGTGAGCTCCTGCTCGGCGGCGGCGTAGGCGCCCCGCGCCTGCAGTACGGTCGCGTGGAGGATGCGGGCCCGCAGGAGGTCCTTCCGGGTGCCCGCCATGCGCGCCACCCGCACGGACTGCTCCGAGATCACCAGGGCATCCTCGGCGCGGTCGAGCACCTTGAGGAGCCACACGCGCTCGAGGAGTGCCGGGAGGCTGCGCTGCTCGCCGATCTCTTCGAGCCGCTCCTTGCACTGGCTCGGATTCACCTGTTCGCGGAGAGTGTCGGGATCGTACCCGCTGATGTAGCTCACGTCTGCTCCCTTCGCCGCGCCGGTGGCACAACCCAGTGTGCCTGCCGCTCCGATGCTCGCGGGCGTGCCACGCCGAGTCGTGGCGGTCAGCGGGTGAAGACGGATGCCGAGGGCTTCGGCGACGGCGTCGCGTCGGCGTCGGTGGCGACTCGGGCACCGCGCGCGAACTCCTGGAGCTCGCGGCCCTCCGCCACCTTGGCGGGATGCGGACCGGCCGCCATGAGCCGGGGCAGCCACTCGGTGGGCAGCGGGGCCCGGGAGGCGGCGATCACGAGGTTGCCGAAGCGGCGGCCCTTGAGCGTCTGCACCTCCGCGAGCACGATGACGTGCTCGAGCACCGCCTGCACCGTGGCGACCTCCCGGCGCGCGAACGCGAGGCCGGCGCCGTCGGCGACGTTCACCAGCAGCACGCCGTCGGGGGCGAGGAAGCGAGAGGCCTCCGTGAAGAACTCCACGGTCGTGAGGTGGGCCGGGGTCTGCGCGCCGGAGTACACGTCCGACACGACGAGGTCGGCGGCGCCGACGAGGCCCGCGGGCAGCCGTCCGAGCGCTTCGCGGGCGTCGCCGATCCGCACCCGGATCGAGGCGCCCCGGGGCAGCGGCAGGTTCTCGCGCACCAGGTCCCACAGGGCGGGCTCCAGCTCGACCACCTGCTGCCGCGAGCCGGGCCGTGTCACCTCGACATAGCGGGGGATCGTGAGGGCCCCGGCGCCCAGGTGGATCGCGGTCAGCGGCTGCCCCGGCATCCGGAGCCGGTCGATCACGGCGCCCATGCGGGCGACGTACTCGAAGTGCAGGTGGGTCGGGTCGTCGAGGTCGACGTGCGACTGCGGCGTGCCGTCGACATCGAGCTCCCAGCCGCCGCCGAAGGGCGACCGCACCACGCGGGCGAGTGTGCCGTCGGAGAGGCGGACGGCCGGGACGGCGGCCTCTTCCCGTGCGCGTGCCATGCCTCCACGTTAGCCGCAGCGCGGCACCGCACCGGGTGCCGTTGACACTTCTGCCCGCCATCCGTGCGGGGTCCTGCGCACAACGCTGAGATCACGGCATCCGTCGCCGCCGAAACCGAATCGAGACACAGGTGTAACCGACGAGGGTGCTGCGCCCGGGTAGCGTCGGAGCATCACACCCCGCTGAGGGCTTGCGCGCACCTCTGCTCCACGATGACGTGCAGCGGAGCCCACACGATATGGAAGGTGCACAGCACATGCTCCACACTGCGAGAAGGCGCTGGCTCGCCGGCGCTGCCGCGGTCGCCGTCGGCGCGATCGTCCTCACCGCCTGCGCGAGTCAGCGCGACGACGGAGGCGGAGACGACGAGGCGAGCGGCGACGTCGACACGACCTTCGTGTTCGGCGCGTCAGGAGACCCCGCCAGCCTCGACCCCGCGTTCGCGAGCGACGGCGAGACGTTCCGCGTCGCGCGCCAGATGTTCGAGGGGCTCGTCGGCACGGTGCCGGGCACCGCCGACCCCGCCCCGCTCCTCGCCAAGAGCTGGGAGCAGCCGGACGACACGACCTACGTCTTCACCCTCGAGGAGGGCGTGACGTTCCACGACGGCACGGACTTCAACGCCGAGGCCGTCTGCTTCAACTTCGACCGTCAGAACGCCTTCACCGGTGTCGCGGCGTCGCAGAGCATGGCGTACTACTGGGGCGTCATCATGCGCGGCTTCGGTGCTGACTCCATCTACGACAGCTGCACCGCCGACAGCGAGACCCAGGCGACGATCACGCTGAAGCAGCCGTTCGCCGGGTTCATCCCCGCGCTGTCGCTGCCGTCGTTCTCGATCCAGAGCCCGACCGCTCTCGAGGAGTACGGCGCCGACGACGTGGGCGGCACCGAGGAGGCGCCGATCCAGAGCGAGTACGGCCAGGAGCACCCGACCGGAACCGGTCCGTTCATGTTCGACTCGATCTCTGTCGGCGAGCAGACCGTCCTCACGGCCAACCCCGACTATTGGGGCGAGCAGGGCGTCGTCGAAGAGGTCATCTTCCGGGTGATCGGCGACACGACGGCTCGCCGTCAGGCGCTCGAGTCGGGCAGCATCGACGGCTACGACCTGGTCGCGCCCGCCGATCTCCAGTCGCTGGAGGATGCCGGGTTCTCGCTCGTGAACCGCGACCCGTTCAACGTGCTGTACCTCGGCATGAACCAGGCCGCTCCGGGCCTCTCCGACCCGAAGGTGCGCCAGGCGATCGCCCACGCGATCGACAAGGACGCGCTCATCACGCAGGTGCTCCCCGAGGGCACCGTCGCGGCGAGCCAGTTCATGCCGGACGCCGTGATCGGCTGGAACGAGGACGTCACGCAGTACGACTACGACCCGGAGGCCGCGCAGGCGCTCCTGGCGGAGGCCGGCTACACGGACGCGAACCCGCTGACGATCACGTTCAACTACCCCGTGAACATCTCGCGGCCGTACATGCCCAACCCCGAGCAGATCTTCACCAACCTGCAGAGTCAGCTCGAGGCCGTGGGCATCGTGCTCAACCCCGTCACGAACGAGTGGGTCGAGTACCTCGACCTGATCCAGGGCGGTACGGACCACGGCATCCACCTGCTGGGCTGGACCGGCGACTACAACGACCCCGACAACTTCGTGGGAACGTTCTTCGGTCTGCCGACCAACGAGTGGGGCTTCGACAACGCGGAGCTGTTCCAGGCGCTCACCGATGCACGCGGTCTCGCGACCGAGGAGGAGCAGGAGGCCGCCTACGCCGCGATCAACGAGCAGATCATGGAGTTCCTGCCCGGCGTGCCGCTCGCGCACCCGGTGCCGACCCTCGCGTTCGACGCGCGTGTCACGTCCTACCCGGCCAGCCCGGTGCAGGACGAGGTGTACAACATGGTCGAGCTCAGCGAGTGACGCCGTGACCGGATGCCCCGTCCCGGCCGACGCCGGGACGGGGCATCCCGGTTCCCCTCGTCCTCTCGCCCGCGACCGCCGGTCGCCGTCCCCGGAGATTCCCACGTGCTACGCACCATCGGCAGGCGCCTCCTCCTGCTCGTCCCGACCCTGTTCGGGTTGACCCTTCTGCTGTTCTTCTGGGTGCGCGCCCTGCCCGGCGGGCCTGCCGTCGCCCTCCTCGGCGAACGGGCCACGCCCGAACGCGTCGCCGAGATCAACGAGCTGTACGGCTTCAACGAGCCGCTGATCGCCCAGTACTTCACGTGGCTCGGCCAGCTGCTGCAGGGCAACTTCGGCGTCTCGATCCAGACCCAGCGACCGGTGACGGAGGAGTTCCTCCGCCGCTTCCCCGCGACGCTCGAACTGACCATGTTCGCGATCGTCCTCGCGGTGGGCGTCGGCATCACGATCGGCTACTGGGCCGCGCGGAGGCACGGCAGGCCGGCCGACCACTTCGCCGTCTTCGCCAGCCTGATCGGCATCACGATCCCGGTGTTCTTCCTCGGTGTGATCCTCAAGTGGATCTTCGCGGTGCAGCTGGGCTGGCTGCCGTCGGACGGCCGTCAGGATCCGCGACTGGATGCGACCCACTACACGAACTTCTACGTCCTCGACGGCATCATCACGGGGGAGTGGGATGCCGCGTGGGACGCGTTCCTGCACCTGATCCTGCCGGGCATCGCCCTGGCGACCATCCCGCTCGCGATCATCACCCGCATCACCCGCGCCTCGGTGCTCGAGGTGCAGAACTCGGACTACGTCCGCACCGGCATGGCGAAGGGCATCTCCCGCGGTACGATCCGCGGCCGGTTCATCCTCCGCAACTCGCTGCTGCCGGTCGTGACCACGATCGGCCTCCAGTTCGGCCTGCTGCTGTCGGGCGCGATCCTCACCGAGTCGGTGTTCGCGTACCCCGGCATCGGCTCGTTCCTGTCGCGCGCCATCTTCACCCGCGACTACCCCGTGCTGCAGGGGTTCATCCTCTTCATCGCCGTGATCTACGCGCTCATCAACCTGGCCGTGGACGTGTCGTACAGCTTCATCGATCCGAGGGTGCGGGTGCAGTGATGACGCGCGCGCAGCTGATCAGAAACCACATCGGAGGTGCGGCATGACGTCCGCGATGCTTCCCCCCGCCCCGAGCGGCGGACCGGTCGACGACACCGCCGTCGACGACAAGGAGCTTCTCGCCGCGAAGACCCGCGGCGGCGGATTCTGGCGCGACGTCTTCCGGCGCCTGCGCCGCAACCCGAGCGCCTGGGTCGGCGCCGCCATCACCGCGATCTTCGTGCTCGTCGCGATCTTCGCGCCGTGGCTCGCTCCATACGGCCCCGAGGAGCTGCCGGGTCAGCAGTACATCACCCCCGGTCACATCCCCGGCCCCGGCGAGATCGAGGGCTTCCCGCTCGGCCTCGACCGCTTCGGCGGCGACATGCTCTCCAAGCTCATCTGGGGTGCGCGAGCCTCGCTCGTCATCGGCATCGTTTCGACGCTGCTCGGTCTCGTCGGCGGCATGATCCTGGGACTCGTCGCCGCCACCTTCGGCGGCTGGGTCGACACGCTCATCATGCGCTTCGTCGACATCCTGCTGTCGGTGCCGTCGCTGCTGCTCGCGGTCTCGATCGCCGCGCTGATGGGGCAGACGCCCCTCGCGATCATGATCGCGATCGGGGCGGCCCAGGTCCCCATCTTCGCGCGCCTGCTGCGGGCGTCGATGCTGCAGCAGAGATCGAGCGACTACGTGCTCTCGGCGGCGACCCTCGGTCTGGGTCGCGGCCGCATCACGATGAGCCACGTCCTGCCGAACGCTGTCGGACCCGTCATCGTGCAGGCGACGCTGACGCTCGCCACCGCGGTCATCGAGGCCGCCGGCCTGTCGTACCTCGGCCTCGGCGGCGGCGTGCCGCAGACCGCCGAGTGGGGCCGCATGCTCACCTACGCGCAGCTCGAGCTGGCCGTGAACCCCTGGATCGCGATCCTGCCCGGCATCTGCATCACGATCACCGCGCTCGGCTTCACGCTGCTCGGCGAGGCGCTGCGCGAGGCCATGGACCCGCGCACCCGCGCCCGCTGAGTTCGCGTCGCCGCCGCGGCTCCACACCGCGAGACCCCAGTGGGTGGACGAGACCCTGGGGTTTCCCCACGGTCTCGTCCACCCACTGGGGTCTCGCCGAGGGAGGGCGGGGCGCGGGGGACGCCGGGCACCCGGGACGCGCCGGGCACGCGGGACGCGCCGGAGCCGGCGGGCGGTCAGACGGCGATGTCGAGCTCGTTGCCGGGGATCGAGGCGAGCAGGCGCCGCGTGTACGGGTCGCGGGGGTTGGTGAAGATCTCCTCGGAGGATGCCGCCTCGACGAGCCGTCCCTCCTTCATCACGCACACGTAGTCGCTGATGAGCCGCACGACGGCCAGGTCGTGCGAGATGAAGAGGTAGCTCAGCCCGTACTCGCGCTGCAGGTCGCGCAGGAGCGTCAGCACCTGATCCTGCACCAGCACGTCGAGCGCCGACACCGGCTCGTCGCACACGATGAGATCGGGCGAGAGCGCGAGCGCCCGCGCGATCGCCACACGCTGGCGCTGACCGCCCGACAGCTCGGACGGGTAGCGGCGCAGCATCGTCTGCGGAAGCGCGACGTCGTCGAGCAGCTGCCGCACGCGCGCGGCGCGTTCCTTGGAGGATCCGCGCTTGTAGAAGTCGAGCGGCTCGGAGATGATCCGCTCGATCGAGAACATCGGGTTCAGCGACGAGTACGGGTCCTGGAAGATCGGCTGCACGCGCTGGCGGAACTGCTTGAGGTCGCCGCCCTTGAGCTTCGCGACGTCCTGGCCGTCGAAGCGGATGGATCCGCTCGTCGGCTCGAACACGCGCAGCACCATGCGCGCCGTGGTCGTCTTGCCCGACCCCGACTCGCCGACGATCGCCACGGTCTCTCCCCGTGGGATGGCGAACGACACGTCCTGCACCGCGGCGAACGGCTCCTTGGAGCCCCGGACGCTGTAGATCTTGGTGAGTCCCTCGACCTCGATGATGTAGTCCGGGGCGGGAGACGCTGCGGCGTCGGCCGGGCCGGCTTCGACAGCGCGATCCGCTGCGGTCGCGGGATCCGCCGTGGCCTCCTCGACGGGGGCGATGTCGGGCTCGGGGCTCGCGGGCACGCTCGCGCGGAACACGTCGGGCCGCAGCCGCACCGCGGCGACCGAGGGGGCGGCCTTCACGAGCGCCTGCGTGTACGGGTGCTGCGGGTCCTCGAGGATCTGCCGCGCCGGGCCCTGCTCGACGATGCGTCCGCGGTTCATCACGACCACGCGTGCGGCGCGCTCGGCGGCGAGGCCCAGGTCGTGCGTGATGAGCATCACCGACGTGCCGCGTTCGCTCGTCATGCGGTCGAGCTGATCGAGGATCGTCTTCTGCACGGTGACGTCGAGGGCGCTCGTGGGCTCGTCGGCGATGAGCAGCTTCGGGTCGCACGCGAGGCCGATCGCGATGAGCGCGCGCTGGCGCATGCCGCCCGAGAACTCGTGCGGGTACTGCTTGGCGCGCTCGGCGGCGTCGGGCAGGCCCGCCGCGGCCAGCGTCTCGACCACCTTGCGGTCGACATCCCGGCGGGTGGCGAGGCCGTGCGCGAGGAGCGTCTCGGCGATCTGGCTGCCGATCTTCGCCACCGGGTTGAGGTTCGACATCGGGTCCTGCGGCACGAGCCCGATCGAGCCGCCGCGGATCGTGCGCATGACGCCTTCGGAGGCGCCGACGAGGTCTTCGCCCTCGAACATGATGCTGCCCCGGGTGACCTTGCCGTTGCCGGGCAGCAGCCCGATGACCGCCATCGCGGTGGTCGACTTGCCCGAGCCCGACTCGCCGACGATCGCGAGCGTCTCACCGGCCGCGAGGTCGAGATCGATGCCTTCGACGGCGTGCACCGGGCCGTCGATGGTCTGGAACTCGACGGCGACGTCGCGGACCTGGAGCAGCGGCGCCCCGGCCGCGACACGTTCAGTGGATCGGGCCATGCGCTCCATCCTGCCTGGCGGAGTCGTCTCGCGCATCGGTGCGCGGTCAGCCTTTACGGATCCGTAACGCGCGGGCCCGCCGGGCCGGCGGCAGTCCTGCCGCAGTACCGTGGTGCCATGGCGGCGATCGACCTCAACGCGGACCTCGGCGAAACGGTCGGCGGCATGCCGACGGCCGACGACGAGGCGATGTTCGCGGTGATCTCGAGCGCGAGCGTCGCGTGCGGCGGGCACGCCGGCGACGTCCCCTCCATGCGCGAGGCCGTCGCCAGGGCCGAGCGGTTCAGCGTGGCGGTCGGCGCCCACCCCTCGTACCCCGACCGTGCGAACTTCGGCCGCATCGCCGCGGCGATGGACCCGGCCGATCTCTGCGCCGCCGTCGCCGAGCAGCTCGCGGCCCTGGTCGCCGCCGGCGCCGACCTGCGCTACGTCAAGCCGCACGGCGCCCTCTACCACGCCGTCATCGGCGACCGACGGCAGGCGGATGCCGTCGTCCGCGCGATCGCCGACTGCTCGGCGCTGCTCGGCCGGCCCCTGCCGGTGCTCGGTCTTCCCGGCGAGATCGCCGAGGCTGCGGCATCCGTCGGTCTGCCGTTCGTACGCGAGGCCTTCCTCGACCGCGGCTACCTGCCCGACGGCTCGCTCGTCCCGCGCACGCAGTCGGGCGCCCTTCTCGACGACCCCGATCTCGTCGCCGTGCGAGCGGTGCTCCTCGCGCGCGAGGGCGTGGTGGAGGCGATCGACGGGTCGCTCGTGGTGGCCGACGCGGTCTCCCTGTGCGTGCACGGCGATTCACCCGGCGCGGTCCATATGGCGCGCGCCGTGCGCGCCGCCCTCGACGCCGCGGGCGTGGAGGTGCGGGCGCCGTGGTGAGCACGCCGGCGCCGCGCGTCCGGCCGATGGGGGAGCGCGCGTTCCTCCTCGAGGTCGGCACGCTCGACGACGTGCTGCCCCTGCACGCCGCCCTGGCCGCCGCGCGGCCGGAGGGCGTCGTCGACCTGGTGCCGGCGGCTCGGACCGTGCTGGTGCATGTCGACCCGCGGCTCCTTCCGCTCGCGTCCGCTCGGGCGTGGGCGCTCGCCGCGGCGGCCGACACCGAGCCCGGTGGGGGCTCCGCCGGGCCTCTCGTCGAGCTCGACATCGCCTACGACGGGGCCGATCTCGACGGCACCGCGCTCCTGCTCGGCATCGGCGCCGATGAGCTCGTGCGCCGTCATTCCGCGGCGGAGTGGCACGTGGCCTTCACCGGCTTCGCGCCGGGCTTCGGCTACCTCGTCAGCGACGACTGGCCGTTCGATGTGCCGCGCCTCGACTCGCCCCGCACACGCGTGCCCGCGGGCGCGGTGGGACTCGCCGGTGTATTCGCCGGCGCCTACCCGCGCGACACTCCCGGCGGCTGGCGGCTCATCGGCACGACCACCGCGCCGCTGTTCGATCCGGATGCCGCATCCCCCGCGCTTCTGGCACCGGGGACCCGCGTTCGGTTCCGGCCGATGGCGCGCGCCGGGGGCGGCGGCGCGTCGCCCGGAGCCTCCGGGCGCGTGAGCCCGGCCGCGGCGGAGGCGCGTGGCCCCGGCATCCGGATCCTCGAACCCGGCCTGCTGGCGACCCTGCAGGATCTCGGACGGGAGGGCGCGGCATCCGTCGGCGTGGCCGTGTCGGGAGCCCTCGACCGGGCCGCCCTGCGCACCGCCAACCGACTGCTCGGCAACCCCGAGGGCGCCGCGGTCATCGAGGTCACGATGGGCGGGCTGCGCGCCGTCGCGGAGACTGACCTGTGGGTCGCGGTGACCGGTGCGTGGGGTCCTGTGCGCATCGCGGGGCTGGAGGCCGACCCCTACGCGGCGCATCCGTGGCCGGCGGGCGCCGAGCTGCACCTGGACTGGTTCTCACACGGGGCGCGCGCCTACGTCGCGGTACGGGGCGGCCTCGACGGTCGCACCGCCCTCGGCTCGCGTGCGACCGATCTGCTCGCCGGGCTCGGACCTGCAGCGCTCCGCGCCGGTGCCGTCGTGGGCGTCCGCGACGACGCCCGCACGCCGATACCGGTCGCGCCGCCCGCGGCGTGGGGCGCACCGCACGATGACGAGCTCGAGCTCGAACTGGCACCGGGACCGCGCGCCGAGTGGTTCGCTCCGGAGGCGCTGACGACGCTCTACGACGCCGTGTGGACCGTCTCGAACCACGCCGATCGCGTCGGCGCACGCCTCGATGGGCCCGAGCTCGCCCGCGTGCGCACGGGGGAGCTGCCGAGCGAGGGCATGGTCCCGGGCGCGCTGCAGGTGCCGCCCAGCGGCCGGCCCACCATCCTCCTCGCCGACGGGCCCGTGACCGGCGGCTACCCGGTGATCGCCGTGGTGACGGCCGCCGGCCTCGACCTCGTCGCGCAGGCGCGGCCGGGCACCCGCATCCGATTCCGGCACGCGCGCCCGCCCGTGTGAGCGGATCACCGAAGCCGGCTCACCTGCCTCCGGCCTCGAGCAGGTCGGCGGTTGCGCGGAGGATGGCCACGATCGCGGCGGTGCGCATCTCGGCGGGCGCGCGGTGGCCGTCCGTCTCGATCGCGACGGATGCCGCAGCAGGAGGCGCGTCGTGCACCGAGGACAGCAGCCCCCGCGCGTTCAGGGCTCCTGCCGCCGACAGCATAGGTCGTTGCTCGTAGGTGTCGTCGAGGATGTCGAACACCGCCGCGACGAACTCGCTGTTGGTCAGCGCCGGCGTCTTGGCGAACACGCTCAGCGCAGCCGACGAGAACACGCCGCGCCCGTTCGTCTCGAGCGCGACCTGGTCGGGCTGGCAGGCGCTGATCAGCACCTCCCGGCCGTCGGCCCGCTGCGCGCGGGGCACCGCGGCACGGTCGGTCTCGACCTCGACGACCCGCTTCCACGCGGCCATGCGGAACGCATCGGCAGGCGACGCCGCCCGCTCCTCGCGGAACGCCGCCTCCTCGTCGGCGTCGAGCACCGTCATCCGCGGAGTCGCGCCGGCGGGGATCTTCCGCGACGTGAACTCGCTCGGCGTGATCTCGCGGTTCACCGAGCCGGAGTGGCACGAGTCGAAGAAGAGCGTCACCGAGACGCCTTCGGGGATGGCATCCCAGATGGCGCCGAGGTCGTCGTCGACGATGAGCTCGCCGTCGCGGAAGTCGATCGGGCAGAGAGCCTCGTCCTTCGGCCCGAACGCGTCGGTCTCGTCGCCGTCGAGGTCGGGGACGAATGTTCCGTGCCCGGCGAACTGGATCGCGACGATGTCGCCGTCGCGCGCCGACGAGACCTTGTCGAGCATCGCCCGCAGGATCGTGTCGCGGGTGGCGTCCTGGTTGTGGATCGACTCCACCTTGAAGCCGGCGCCGGTGAGCGCAGCGGCCCATGCCTCGGCGTCCGCCACGCAGCCGCTCAGCGGGTCCTTCGGGTACGCGTCGATGCCGATGCACAGCGCCAGCTTGCGCGGTGCGGCACCGCGGGCGCCGGTCGGCTCCGGGCGCGGCGCAGGCGTGAACTCGCTGACCTCGCGCGTCCGGCGCGGGAAGACGGCAACGTGGTCGGTCTCGTCGCTGTCCGGCACGCCGACGACGCGCCGCGCGAGACTCATCATCGTCTCCTCGTCGTTGTCGAAGTCGCCGTGCGAGGTCGCCTGCGTGCTGCTGCGCCGGCCGCGGGCGACCGGACCGAGGACGAGGCGCTCGGAGGTGTCGCCGAGGTAGGCCATCGTCCGCCCGGAGCGACGCAGGTGCTCCTCGAGACCGAGGATCTCGGCATCCTTCTCCGCCTCGAATGCCCGCGAGACGAGATACAGGAGCGATTTGCGGTAGACCCCGGCCGTGTTGTCGCGCTTCTCCTGGTTCTCGTTCATCGTGAAGATCGACAGGTTCTCGATCTTGCCGGTCTCGGCGAGGGGCAGCAGCGTCGCCTCGAAGGTGTCGACGCGCACGGCGGGCGCGAGGAAGGTCACGCTCTTCACGCTCGCGACCTTGTCGTCGCCCTCGAACAGCCGCGGCACGAAGTGCGAGTGGTAGATCGACCCGGCGCTGTGCCCGGCGATGTGCAGCTCGATGGCGCCCGCGTTCGCAGCCATGTACTCCCGGAGCGCCGCCGCGAGCACGTACGCACCGCCTGCCGCACCGCCGTCGATGGCCGGAAGACATGCGCTGGCGGAGTCGAGCTTCATGTCGTCCCAGAACTTCCGGCCGCCGAGCACTCGTGCCGCGGCTTCCACGGCGAGATCCGTGAGGTCGGTGAAACCGCGCTTGCCGGCCTTGCCCCGGACCACGTCTTCGAGAGTGGTCTTGAACCCGCTCTCCCAGACGAGGTGGATGGGGTACACGCCGTTCTTCTTCCACCACGCGACCTGGTGCTGTGCGGTCTGCAGCCCCGCGGCCTTGTCGGTGAGCCCCCCGTGCGCCCAGATGAGCACCGGAACGGGCGCGGGCGCCTCGCCGGCCGGCGTCTTCTTCGCCTGCTGGTCGACGAACGTGCCGAGGTCGACGTCGATCATGCGCTTGACGTCCTCGGCCGTGGTCTCGAAGTCCTCGACGGTGCGCGGCTTGGCGCTCGCCGCCGTGGCGAGCCTGCCGTCCTCCGTGTGGACGACGTGCTTGCGCAGTGCCGTGAGCTCCGCGGCGCTGAGCGTCGCGCCACGGGCGGTCGCGGTGGTGTCGGGCATGGTGTCACGTCCTGTCTGCTGAGGGTGGATGGGTGAAGTCAGTGGTGGTCGTCACCGGCGTGGCCGCTGCGCACGAGCTTCGCGCGAGGGTCGGCGTAGACCGTGAAGGCGAGGGAGGTGAGATCGCCGGCCTCGCGCGCGGCGTGTCGTGCGGCGAGCACCGCCTCGCCGACGGTCGCGCCCTCGCCGAGCGTCTGCGCGTAGAAGGTGCGGACGAACAGCGCGGTCACGTCATCGCGCACCGCCCACGAGCACCCGATGAACACGCCTGCTCCGCCGCGGAGGAACGCCTCCGCGAACCCGCCGAGCCCGGTCGCGCCGGAGCGGAGCCGGCCCACGTCGCACGCGCTCAGGAAGACGAACGGGGCGGATGCCGCGGCCTGCGGCTCGTCCAGTTCGGGCAGATCGCGTCGTGCGTCGGAGTCCGTGTACGAGGCCGATCCGTCGTCGTGATCCTCCGAGAACGCGGCGAAGGCGATCTCCTGCCCGCGTGGAGCGGCGTCGCGCCACCGGCCGTGCCCGGCGAAGTGGAGGAGGTCGAAGCCGTCCGCGATCGCCTGGCGGAACGCGGCCGGGTCGTCGGCGGAGCGCGGACGGAGCGCCAGCAGGTCGCCGAGGGTCTCGATCTCCTCGCGGGCGCGCGGGAGGGTCAGGTTGTGATCGACGTAGTCCGGCGCGACCGCGACGACACGGCTGGTGTCGACGGGCAGGACCGTGGGTCGCGTCGTCCCGTACATCCACCGCGTCAGCCCGAGGTCGCCGAGGAAGTAGCGCTCCGGGTCGGGTCGCTGCGTGCCGACAGGCACGAGGTGCAGGATCTCCCAGGGGATGTCGAGTTCGCCTGACGTCTGCAGCATGAGCTGCGAGATCCGCCGCCGCCGGCTCCACAGCAGGGCGTTGACCTCATCGCCGAGGAGATCCTCCGCGATCCGGGCGCCGAGTGTGCGCACCTCACGGCGGACGGTGTCGGCGGCCTCCTCGGCCTCGTCGGGGTCGTCCTCCACCGTCTGCCGATACACCGATCTGATCTCGGCGAGGTCGGCGTAGATGCCCTCGACGTACGCGCTCTTGTCGTCGAGGCGCACCGAGTTCTTCACGACCGTCCGGCCGATCTTCGCCGTGATGAGCAGCTCGGAGCGGCCGCGCGAGATCGACTCGTCGATCACGAGGGTGGGGAGGTCCGCGATGCTGCGCGGCGGCGCGGCGACGGATGCCGCCACCACCCGCACGTCGCCGTCGGGGCCGTCGGCGTCGTCGGGGAGGATGGGGGTGCTCAGCGCCAGGACGGCGAGCGGAGCCACCACGGGCGCCTGGGTGAACGTGACGGTGATGTGGCCGCGCCCGGGTGCGTCAGGCACCAGCCGGAAGACGAGTCGCCGGGGGTCGTCCCCCGCCGCGGGCAGCGAGGTCGTGATGACCGACGGGGTGCCGTCGGCGAAGGCGAGGCCGCGCAGCTGCATGCCCACTTCGATGTCACGCGACGGGTCGAACCGTGCCCGGGTCTTCTTGTGCGCCGTGCCTGCCGTCGGGACGAGGTCCTCCAGCGACAGTCTGACGACGGCATCGAACGCGACGCCGGCGATGACGCGCGAGGGAACCTCCGCGTCGACGACGGCCGGGACCGGCGTCGCACCGTCCAGGCCGGCGGCCGGCGCCCCCGGCGCCGGCACCGGTGCAGCCGCTGCGGGCGGCGGCGCGGACGGGGCGGGAGCGGGCGGTGCCGGTGCGGCGGGTGCGAGCCCGGGGGATCGGCCGCCGATCCCACCGCCGATCCCGCCTCCACCCAGTGGCCCCATCTCGAATGCACCACCGGTCTCGAATGCACCACCGGTCTCGAATGCACCACCGGTCTCGAACTCCGGCACCGCGGGCGGAGGCACAGCCTCCGCGGCCGACTCGGGCCCGCCGCCCATGCCCATGCCGCCGACGGCGACCTGCTCCTCGAGCCAGGCGACACCCGTCTCGAAGTCGCTCGCGACCACGGTCAGATGCAGCGTCTCACCGATGATCAGGTGGATCCGCGCCCCGTAGAGGTGGTCGCCCTGCCGCTCGAGGTGGATGAGCTCCGCGATCCCGTCGCGCACGGTGAGCGCGGCGTAGTGGACGTCGTCGCCGCCCCGGACGAGCACGGTGGCGACGGTGTCCGCGCGCGCGTGCAGCATGACATCGGCGAGCAGCGTGATGCCGTGCTCATCGGGCACGACGTCCGGCGGCGCCGCGTCGATGCGCACGTCGAGGGAGTCTCCGTCGCCGTCGACGTCGACTGTGCCGCGCGGCACGTCTGGAACCAGAGCCATCTCGACCCCCTCGCAGCGGTGCCCAGTCACCTTTGGATCCGAGGAGCGCAGTTCGGTGGACAGCATACGAGCACGCTTCTCACCGCACCAGAGCACCGCGTGCGCAGTGCTGATACGTCCTTCCCCTACCAGGTGCGCAGGGTGTCGGCGACGGTCTCCCACTCGTGTTCGGGAAGCGCGAGCTGCACGGCCTCGGCGACCGTGAGCTCGGCGCCGGCGGCCTGCCCGGCTTCCACGCTCTGGGGGTCGTGACCGCGCAGGATCTCGAGATACGGCGTGTGAACGGTGAACGCCTCGACGTCGAAGATGCCGATCCGCTGCCGGATCTCGCCGGCCGCGACCGCCAGCGCAGCCGCCCGCCACGCCTCGCTGTGCGCGGCGGCGACGGCGCAGACGCCCTCGAGCCCGTAAGCGACGCCCTCCTCGTAGTGCAGCCGGATCGACAGCAGCAGGGTGTGCACGAACTCCCGCTCGGCATCCTCGGTGCGTCCCAGCTGGAAGTTCAGACGAGCTCGCAGATTGCCGGCGACCGACGTCGTGAACAGGTCGCCGCGTGCCTCGGCGAGCGACGTGGCGCGATCGAAGTGCGCGAGGGCGTCGTCGGTGGCGCCCCTGACCCACGCGAGCCTGCCGAGCGACACCTCCGTGATGGCCTCCGCCCAGGTGTTCCCGCGCTCGCTCAGCGTCACGACCGCCTCGCGCAGCTCGGCATCGGCCTTGTCGGTGTCGAGGTGGGAGAACTGCACGCGCGCGGTCGCGCGCGCGGCGAGGGCCATGGCCGCGGCATCCTCGTCGCCGCTCTCCGTGAACAGCCGTACGCACTCGCCGAGCCCGGCGATCACCTGCTCGCTGGGCCGCTGCCACATCTCGCCCCAGAGGGCGAAGAACCACGCGATCGCGCGCGTGTGCTGGGTGATGGGCTGGTCGTGCTGCTTCTCGAGCAGTTCGAGCATCCACACTCGCACCTCGGCGAAGAAGCCCGAGATCCACCAGTAGATGAGCAGGCTCCACGCGAAGTCGCCGGCGTCGTCCAGCCGGTTCGTGTAGATGAGGTGGCGCACCGCGGCGCGCAGGTTCGGAAGCTCGAGCCCCAGACGCACGACCGCGTCGGCCTGCCCGCTGCCGCCGAGGCCGGGCGCGATCCGCTGCACCAGGCCCCGGTAGTAGTCGGCGTGCGCGCGGCGCACCCGCACCGCGTCGCCGCGCTCCTTCAGGCGCCCCAGCGCGTATTCGCGCACGAGGGACAGCAGCGAGAACACGCGCCGTCCGCCGACCTCGCTCTGCTTCACGAGCGAGCCGTCGATGAGTGCGGTGAGCGCGTCGATCGACTCGTCGCCCCACGAGCGTCCCTCGCCCAGCGCCTCGACAGCGTCAAGTGTGAACCGGGTCGCGAAGACGCCGAGATCTTCGAGCAGCTCGCGCTGCGTGTCGGGGAGCAGGCTCACGCTCCAGTCGATCGTCGCCCGCATGGTCTTGTGCCGGTCGGGCATATCCCGCACCGCCGCCGTCAGCAGCGGCAGGCTGCTCTCGAGACGCTCCGCGATGCCGGACGGGCTCAGGATGCGCACCTTGGCCGCGGCGAGCTCGATCGCCAGCGGCAGTCCTTCCAGCCGGCGGCAGATGTCCGCGAGGTCGCCCGCGTTGTCTGCGGTGACGTCGAAGTCGGCGTCGATCGCCCGCGCCCGGTCCACGAACAGCGTCACGGCGGCGGACCGCGTGGCGCGATCCAGGCTCGCCGGACCCTCGCCGGCCGGGGTCGTCAACGGAGCGACCTCGAAGACGCGCTCGCCGCGGATGCGCAGCACGATGCGGCTCGTCACCAGGAACGTCGCCGTCGGCGCGACCGTGTACAGCCGCACCAGGACGGGGGCGGCATCCACGATCTGCTCGAAGTTGTCGAGCACGATGAGCACGCGGCGATCGGCGAGCGCGTGGGCGATGCGCTCCTCGAGCGCCGCTTCGCCGTTGTCGCGGATGCCGAGATAGTAGGCGATCGTCGGCAGCAGCAGTCCCGGCTCGAGCACGCCCTCGAGGAGCACGAAGTACACGCCGTCGGGGAACATGTCGCCGCACGCCAGCGCGGTCTCGATCGCCAGCCGGCTCTTGCCGATGCCACCGGGGCCGATCAGGCTCACCACGCGGTCGGTGCCGCGGGCGAGGAGCGTGCGCACGGCGTCGATGTCGGCCTCGCGGCCGATCGTCGGGGTGTAGGGGACGGGGACGCGTCCGATGAGGGTGGGAGCCTCGGGCTCCGGCTCGGCTGCAGCGGCGACTCGCGATTCGTCGAAGCGTTCGGCGAGGAGCATGGCGAGGTCGCCGGCGACGTGGTCTTCGAGGTCGGCGGCGGTGTGGAAGTGGAGGTAGGCGGCGGTGTCGTCGGCTTGGATGCGGGCGATGAGCTGGGTGAGGCGTTCGTCGCGGGTGTCGGTGTCTTTGACGTAGATGAGTTTGGGCATCTCGGGGGAGGCGAGGTTGTATTCGTCTTCGAGTCCGGAGACCGCTTCTTCGGGGGCGACCCAGCCGTAGCTGGCGCCGTAGATGCCGATGAACACGTCGCTCTGGGCGAGGTAGGAGCGGTAGAGGTCGCGGGGAGGGTGCGGGCGGGCGCCCAGCTCGAACATCACGGGCGCGAGCCGGAGTCGCTCGATGGCCGACCTCACTGCTTCACGTTCGTCGGCGAGCTCGCGCAGGGTCGAGCTCACGAACACCCGGATCCGCTGGTCGGGCGTACGGATCACGTGCGTGCGTTCGGGACCGGTCACCATGAGGGGACCTTCTCCTGCAGGTCGGCTTCGGCTTCGGGGTCGGGCAGTGCGATCGCGATCGCGTCCGCGAGACTCATCTCCGCCCCGGCCCGCGCGCCGGCCCCGACGCTCTCGGGGTCGTCGGCGCGGAGAGCCGCGAGCGGCTCGAGGTGCACCGCGAACCCTGCGATGTCGTACATCCCGGTCGTCTCACGGATCTTCGCGGCGGCCGCGGCGAGGGCGCCCGCCCGCCAGCCGTCGCCTCGCGCCGCGGCGACCGCGCAGATCCCCTCTATGCCGTAGGTCGCCCCGTCGACGAAGTGCAGCCGTATCGACAGCGTCAGGGTGAGGAGGAACTCCTCTTCGGCGGAGTCGCGGTCACCGAGCATGAACCTCAGGCGGGCGCGGTTGTTGCCGGCGACGACCCGGGTGAAGGCGTCGTCCGCGGCCTCGGCGATCTCGACCGCGCGGTCGAAGTGGGCGAGCGCGGCGGGAATGTCACGACACACCACACCCAGCTGCCCGAGCGCCACCTCTGCGAGGGACTCCGCCCAGCTGTCGCCGAGTGCGTGGAGTCTCGCGATCGCGCTCTCGAACTCGGAGCGCGCCGTGGCGGGATCGAGGTCGGGGAACTGCAGTCGCGTCGACGCCCGCGCCGCGAGCGCCATCGCGGCGCCCTGTTCGTCGCCGCTCTCGGTGAAGAGGCGCACGGCCTCGCCGAGACCTGCGACCACCTGATCGCTCGGGCGCTGCCAGAGCTCGGCCCACAGCGGGAAGAACGTCGCGATCGCACGGGTGCGGGCAGTGATCGGCAGCTGCTTGTCGAGGAGCTCCAGCATCCACATGCGCACGTCGGCGAAGTAGCCCGAGATCCACCAGTAGGGGAGCAGGGTCCACGCGAAGTCGCCGGCGTCATCCAGCCGGTTCTCCTGAACCAGGTGCCGCGCCGCCGCGCGGAGGTTGGGGACCTCCAGGCCCAGTTCGGCGACGGCGTCGATCTGCGCGGCGCCGCGCAGCCGGGGTGCGATCCGCCGCACCAGGGCCAGGTAGTAGTCGGCGTGCGCGATGCGCATCTCGTCGGCCGCGCCACGGGACTCGAGCGCCCCGAGGGCGTACTCGCGGACGATGGCGAGGAGTGAGAAGACGGAGCGGCCCCCCGAGTCGACCCGTTGGACCAGCGACGCGTCGATGAGCGCGGCGAGCGTCTCGATCGCCTGGTCACCCCACGAGCGCCCCGCGCCGACCGCCTCGACCGCCTCCAGGCTGAAACGTGCCGCGAAGACCCCGAGGTCCTCGAGCATCGCGCGCTGCTCCTCGGACAGCAGGCCCACGCTCCAGTCGATCGTCGCGCGCATCGTGCGATGCCGGTCGGGCAGGTCCCGCGCGGATGTCGACAGCAGCGGGAGGCTGTTCCCGAGCCTCTCGGCGACATCGTGGGGTGAGAGCAGCCGGATCTTCGCCGCGGCCAGCTCGATGGCCAGCGGCAGGCCGTCGAGCCGCCGGCAGATCTCGACGACGTCCGCCGCGTTCTGCGCCGTCAGCTCGAAGCCCGGCAGGGCGGCGGCGGCGCGCTCGGCGAACAGCCGGCACGCCGAGGAGGCCTGTGCCTGGGCGAGTGTCGCGGGAGCCTCGGGGGCGGGCGTCTCGAGCACTTCGACGTCGAACACGCGTTCGCCGCGGATGCGCAGCACGTTCCGGCTGGTCACGAGGAAGCACGCGCGCGGAGCCAGCGTGTACAGGCCGACGATGACGGGAGCCTCGTCGATGATCTGCTCGAAGTTGTCGAGCACGATCAGGACATGGCGGTCGCCGATCGCCTGCGCGATGCGCTCCTCGAGGGTCGTCGCGCCGGTGTCGCGCACGCCGAGGACGTAGGCGATCGTCGGCAGCAGCAGGCCGGGCTCGAGCACGCCCTCCAACGGCACGAAGAACACGCCGTCGGGGAAGAGATCGGCGTCGGCGTGAGCGGCCTCGATGGCGAGCCGGCTCTTGCCGATGCCGCCGGGGCCGATGAGGCTCACGACCCGGTGCAGGCCTCCCGCCAGCAGCGCACGGATCTCGGCGAGCTCGCCCTCGCGCCCGATCGTCTCGGTGTACGGCGCCGGCACTCGCGCCGCGAGTCCGATGTCGGCCGCGCCCGCCGGCCCACTGTCGTGCCGCGACTGGTCGAAGCGTTCGGCGAGGAGCATGGCGAGGTCGCCGGCGACGTGGTCTTCGAGGTCGGCGGCGGTGTGGAAGTGGAGGTAGGCGGCGGTGTCGTCGGCTTGGATGCGGGCGATGAGCTGGGTGAGGCGTTCGTCGCGGGTGTCGGTGTCTTTGACGTAGATGAGTTTGGGCATCTCGGGGGAGGCGAGGTTGTATTCGTCTTCGAGTCCGGAGACCGCTTCTTCGGGGGCGACCCAGCCGTAGCTGGCGCCGTAGATGCCGATGAACACGTCGCTCTGGGCGAGGTAGGAGCGGTAGAGGTCGCGGGGAGGGTGCGGGCGGGCGCCCAGCTCGAACATCACGGGCGCGAGCCGCAGTCGCTCGATGGCCGACCTCACTGCTTCACGTTCGTCGGCGAGCTCGCGCAGGGTCGAGCTCACGAACACCCGGATCCGCTGGTCGGGCGTGCGGATCACGGGGGATCGTCCCCCAGTCATGACCACATCATGGACCTGTCCGGCCGATTCCGCCACGGTTTCAGTGCATCGGTGTATCGGAAGCGGTCGATCCTCCCCGTTGAGTCCTTCCGCTCGGCTTCCGTCAGGAGTATGGTGCGGCGGTGACGGCGCCGAAGGGGTCGCCGTTCGTCCGATCCGGGGCTTCGGACGTCACCATGGGGAGGGGAATGCGATGAAGAAGGTCTTGGCGTGCGCGGCGGTGGCGATCGGGCTGGTGCTCGGCAGCGGCGGAGCCGCGATGGCAGGAGAGGCGACCGGCAACGGCGGTGAGGCGCAAGGCGCCAACAACTCCGCGTCGGAGTGCGCGTTCTCGGGGCAGGACACGATCGACAGTGTCGAGGGCAACCCCGAAGGCTTCGACGACGACATGCTCGCGATGCGGGGCAACCAGAAGAACGGCTACAAGGGCATCCAGAGCTACGGCATGTTCGTGAGCGCCGGCATCGACGTCGGCGTGAACCCGGGCATGGCCTGCCGAGGAAACCTCGGCAAGAAGTAGGCAGCAGCAGGTCGCGCCCGCGCGCTCCGGCCCTTGGGCCGGGTGCGCGGGTGCGTGCTGCGTGGGGTTATACCGCAGCATCCAAAAGTCGTCAAGGATCCGACTGGACACGGCGCGTCGTTCGACGTATAGTGGGTCTTTGCGCTCTTGGATTCCCCCTGCCCTCATATGGTGGTCGGCTGTGCCTGCGCCCCCCCGCGTTCACGCGAGGAGTGCCGCGCGGGTTTCGGGGAAGAGAGCACTCCACCTGACGACAAGGAAACGAGCCCTACGGGCCCACGGAGGTAATCCCCTTGGCTGCTGCGCGCAACGCATCCAACCCCACCACCACCCCTAAGAACGGACGCGGAGCATCCCGCCTCTCGTTCGCCAAGATCTCCGACACGCTGACGGTCCCCGACCTTCTCGCGCTGCAGACCGAGTCGTTCGACTGGCTCGTGGGCAACGAGGCCTGGAAGGCCCGCGTCGCCCAGGCGAAGGCCGACGGTCGCACCGACGTGCCCGAGATCAGCGGTCTCGAGGAGATCTTCGAGGAGATCTCGCCGATCGAAGACCTGAGCGAGACCATGCAGCTCTCGTTCACCAACCCGTACCTCGAGCCCGAGAAGTACTCCATCGAGGAGTGCAAGGAGCGCGGCAAGACGTACGCGGCCCCGCTCTACGTCGAGGCCGAGTTCATGAACCACCAGACCGGTGAGATCAAGACCCAGACGGTCTTCATGGGCGACTTCCCGCTCCAGACCGGCAAGGGCACGTTCATCATCAACGGCACCGAGCGCGTCGTCGTGTCGCAGCTCGTCCGTTCGCCCGGCGTCTACTTCGACAAGACCCCCGACAAGACGAGCGACAAGGACATCGTGTCGGCGCGCGTCATCCCGTCGCGGGGTGCCTGGCTCGAGTTCGAGATCGACAAGCGCGACCAGGTCGGCGTCCGCATCGACCGCAAGCGCAAGCAGTCGGTCACCGTCTTCCTGAAGGCGCTCGGCCTGACCAGCGAGGACATCCTCGCCGAGTTCGCCGGCTTCGACTCGATCGAGGAGACGCTGTCGAAGGACACGATCCTCTCCAAGGAGGACGCCCTCCGCGACATCTACCGCAAGCTCCGTCCGGGCGAGCAGGTCGCCGCCGAGGCCGCCCGCGCGCTCCTGGACAACTTCTACTTCAACCCGAAGCGCTACGACCTCGCCAAGGTCGGCCGGTACAAGATCAACCACAAGCTCGGTGTCGACAAGCCGCTCAGCGACTCGGTGCTGACTGTCGACGACATCGTCGCCACGATCAAGTACCTGGTCCGTCTGCACCGCGGCGACGTCACGTTCGACGGCGTGCGCGGCGGCAAGCCGGCCGAGATCCGCCTGGACGTCGACGACATCGACAACTTCGGCAACCGTCGCATCCGCGCGGTCGGCGAGCTCATCCAGAACCAGGTCCGCACCGGTCTGTCGCGCATGGAGCGCGTCGTCCGCGAGCGCATGACCACGCAGGACATCGAGGCGATCACGCCGCAGACCCTGATCAACGTCCGCCCCGTCGTGGCCGCGATCAAGGAATTCTTCGGAACGTCGCAGCTGTCGCAGTTCATGGACCAGAACAACCCGCTCGCGGGTCTGACGCACAAGCGCCGCCTCTCGGCCCTCGGCCCCGGCGGTCTGTCGCGTGAGCGCGCAGGCGTCGAGGTCCGCGACGTCCACCCGTCGCACTACGGCCGCATGTGCCCCATCGAGACGCCGGAAGGCCCGAACATCGGCCTGATCGGCTCGCTCGCCTCGTTCGCGCGCATCAACGCGTTCGGCTTCATCGAGACGCCGTACCGCCGCGTGGTCGAGGGCAAGGTCACCGACCAGATCGACTACCTGACCGCCTCCGAGGAGAGCGACTACATCGTCGCGCAGGCCGGTGTCGAGCTGAAGGCCGACGGCCGCTTCGCGCAGGACCGCGTCCTCGCCCGTCGCGGCAACGGCGGCGAGGTCGACCTCTTCCACTCGGAGGAGATCGGCTACATGGACGTCTCGCCCCGCCAGATGGTGTCGGTCGCGACCTCGCTCATCCCGTTCCTCGAGCACGACGACGCGAACCGCGCCCTCATGGGTGCGAACATGCAGCGTCAGGCCGTGCCGCTGCTGCGCTCCGAGTCGCCGGTGGTCGGCACGGGCATGGAGGGCTTCGCCGCGATCGACGCCGGTGACGTCGTCACCGCCGACAAGGCCGGTGTCGTCGTCGAGGTCTCGGCGGACGTCGTGACGGTGCAGCTCGACGAGGGCGGCACCCAGGACTACTTCCTGCGCAAGTTCGACCGCTCCAACCAGGGCACGAGCTACAACCAGCGCGTCGTGGTCTCGGCCGGCGAGCGCGTCGAGGCCGGCGAGGTCATCGCCGACGGTCCCGCGACCGAGAACGGCGAGCTCGCCCTCGGCAAGAACCTCCTCGTGGCGTTCATGACGTGGGAGGGTCACAACTTCGAGGACGCGATCATCCTCAGCCAGGACCTGGTGAAGGACGACACCCTCTCCTCGATCCACATCGAGGAGTACGAGGTCGACGCCCGCGACACGAAGCTCGGCAAGGAGGAGATCACCCGTGATCTCCCCAACGTCAGCCCCGACCTGCTGAAGGACCTCGACGAGCGCGGCATCATCCGCATCGGCGCCGAGGTTCGCCCCGGCGACATCCTCGTCGGCAAGGTCACGCCGAAGGGCGAGACCGAGCTGTCGGCCGAGGAGCGCCTGCTTCGCGCGATCTTCAACGAGAAGAGCCGCGAGGTCCGCGACACGTCGCTGAAGGTGCCCCACGGTGAGCAGGGCACGATCATCGCGGTCAAGGAGTTCAACGCCGAGGACGGCGACGACGAGCTCGGCTCGGGCGTCAACCGCCGCGTCGTGGTCTACATCGCCCAGAAGCGCAAGATCACCGAGGGCGACAAGCTCGCCGGTCGTCACGGCAACAAGGGCGTCATCGCGAAGATCCTGCCCGTCGAGGACATGCCGTTCCTCGCGGACGGCACGCCGGTCCAGGTCATCCTGAACCCGCTCGGCATCCCCGGTCGAATGAACTTCGGCCAGGTCCTCGAGCTGCACCTCGGCTGGATCGCCAAGCAGGGCTGGAAGGTCGAGGGCATCCCGGAGTGGGCCGCCCAGCTGCCGGAGCAGGCCTTCGAGGCGCCGGCCGGCACGAAGGTCGCCACGCCGGTGTTCGACGGTGCGTTCGAGGCCGAGATCGCGGGTCTGCTCGACTCGACGACCCCGAACCGCGACGGCGAGCGCCTGATCGACTCCTCGGGCAAGACGCAGCTGTTCGACGGCCGCTCCGGCGAGCCGTTCCCGGCTCCGATCTCGGTCGGCTACATGTACATCCTGAAGCTGCACCACCTCGTGGACGACAAGATCCACGCGCGCTCGACGGGCCCGTACTCGATGATCACCCAGCAGCCGCTCGGTGGTAAGGCGCAGTTCGGCGGTCAGCGCTTCGGTGAGATGGAGGTGTGGGCCCTCGAGGCCTACGGCGCCGCGTACGCGCTGCAGGAGCTCCTCACGATCAAGTCCGACGACATCCTCGGCCGCGTCAAGGTGTACGAGGCGATCGTCAAGGGCGAGAACATCCAGGAGCCCGGCATCCCCGAGTCGTTCAAGGTGCTCATGAAGGAGATGCAGTCGCTCTGCCTGAACGTCGAGGTCCTCTCGGCCGACGGCACGGCGGTCAACCTCCGCGACACCGACGACGACGCCTTCCGTGCCGCGGAGGAGCTCGGCATCAACATCTCCAGCCGCTTCGAGTCGTCGTCGATCGACGAGATCTAAGCGCGCCAGGTAACGAACGAATTTCCGACACAGGAGAACCAGTGCTCGAATCAACCACTTTCGATCAGCTTCGCATCGGCCTGGCCACCGCTGACGACATCCGTCGTTGGTCCTACGGCGAGGTCAAGAAGCCCGAGACCATCAACTACCGCACCCTCAAGCCCGAGAAGGACGGTCTCTTCGGCGAGCAGATCTTCGGACCCTCGCGCGACTGGGAGTGCGCGTGCGGCAAGTACAAGCGCGTCCGCTTCAAGGGCATCGTCTGCGAGCGCTGCGGCGTCGAGGTCACCAAGTCCTCGGTGCGCCGTGAGCGCATGGGCCACATCGAGCTCGCCGCGCCCGTCACGCACATCTGGTACTTCAAGGGCGTCCCGTCGCGCCTCGGGTACCTGCTGGACATGGCGCCGAAGGACCTCGAGAAGGTCATCTACTTCGCCGCGTACATGGTGATCTCGGTCGACGAGGAGGCGCGCCACCGCGACCTCTCGACGCAGGAGAACAACATCCGCCTCGAGCTGAAGACGCTCGCCGACCGCCGCGACGCGCGTGTCGCCGCTCGCCTCCAGAAGCTGGAGGAGGAGCTCGCCGCGCTCGAGGAGGAGGGTGCCAAGGCCGACCAGAAGAAGAAGGTCAAGGACGCCGCCGAGAAGGAGATGGCCGGCATCCGCAAGGGTACCGACGACCAGATCACGCGCCTCGAGAAGGTGTGGGAGGACTTCCGCACGCTCGAGGTCGGCCAGCTCAAGGGCGAAGACGAGATCTTCCACGAGCTGCAGGACCGCTTCGGTCAGTACTTCGAGGCCCACATGGGCGCCGAGTCGATCAAGCGCCGCCTGGAGGCGTTCGACCTCGCCCAGGAGTCCCAGGACCTGCACCTGCAGATCTCGGAGGGCAAGGGCCAGCGCAAGATCCGTGCGATCAAGCGCCTCAAGGTCGTCAACTCGTTCCTGCAGACCGGCATGAGCCCGGCCTCGATGGTGCTCGACGTCGTCCCGGTGATCCCGCCGGAGCTGCGCCCGATGGTGCAGCTGGACGGTGGCCGCTTCGCGACCTCCGACCTGAACGACCTCTACCGTCGCGTGATCAACCGCAACAACCGCCTCCGTCGCCTGATCGACCTCGGTGCCCCCGAGATCATCGTCAACAACGAGAAGCGGATGCTGCAGGAGGCCGTCGACGCGCTGTTCGACAACGGCCGCCGCGGTCGGCCCGTCACGGGCACGGGCAACCGTGCGCTCAAGTCGCTGTCCGACATGCTCAAGGGCAAGCAGGGCCGGTTCCGTCAGAACCTGCTCGGCAAGCGCGTGGACTACTCGGGCCGTTCGGTCATCATCGTCGGCCCGCAGCTCAAGCTCCACCAGTGCGGTCTGCCCAAGCAGATGGCCCTCGAGCTGTTCAAGCCGTTCGTGATCAAGCGCCTGATCGACCTCGGTCACTCGCAGAACATCAAGGCGGCCAAGCGCGCCGTCGAGCGCACGCGCCCCGAGGTCTGGGACGTGCTCGAGGAGATCATCCGCGAGCGCCCCGTGCTCCTCAACCGTGCGCCGACGCTCCACCGCCTCGGCATCCAGGCCTTCGAGCCTCAGCTCGTCGAGGGCAAGGCCATCCAGCTGCACCCGCTCGTCTGCGCCGCGTTCAACGCGGACTTCGACGGCGACCAGATGGCCGTGCACCTGCCGCTGTCGGTCGAGGCCCAGGCCGAGGCCCGCATCCTGATGCTGGCGTCGAACAACATCCTGAAGCCGTCGGACGGCCGCCCGGTCACCCTGCCCTCGCAGGACATGATCATCGGCCTGCACCACCTGACCACGGTCAAGGAGGGCGCGAGCGGCGAGGGTCGCGTGTTCGGCTCGGTCGGCGAGGCGATCCTGGCGAAGGACGAGGGCACCCTCGACCTGCAGGCCAAGGTGCGCATCCGCGTTCCCGGGCTGACGTTCCTCGAGGGCGAAGCCCCCGAGGGCTACGAGCGCCACGGTCTCGTGGACGCGTCGCTCGGTCAGGCGATCTTCAACGACACGCTCCCCAAGGGCTACCCGTTCGTTCGCGAGCAGGCCGACAAGGGCAAGCTGTCGCAGATCGTCAACAAGCTCGCCGAGGAGTACCCGAAGGTGGAGGTCGCGGCTTCGCTCGACCGCATCAAGGACGCCGGCTTCTACTGGGCCACCCGTTCGGGTGTCACGGTGGCGCTGAGCGACATCCTCACGCCCCCGAACAAGGGCGAGATCGTCGCGGGCTACGAGAAGCAGGCCGCGAAGGTCCAGGCGCAGTTCGAGAAGGGTCTCACCACCGACGCCGAGCGTCGTCAGGAGCTCATCAAGATCTGGACCGAGGCGACCGACGAGGTCCAGAAGGCGATGCGGGACAACTTCCCGGCCGACAACACCATCAACCGGATGGTCTCGTCGGGTGCTCGTGGTAACTGGCTGCAGATCCGCAACATCGCGGGTATGCGAGGCCTGGTGAACAACCCCAAGGGTGAGATCATCCCGCGTCCGATCATCTCCTCGTACCGCGAGGGTCTGTCGGTGGCGGAGTACTTCATCGCGACGCACGGTGCCCGTAAGGGTCTGGCCGACACGGCCCTCCGTACGGCCGACTCGGGCTACCTGACCCGTCGTCTGGTGGACGTCTCGCAGGATGTCATCATCCGCGAGGAGGACTGCGGCACGACCAAGGGCCTCGAGTTCACCATCGCCGCCCCCGGCGCCGACGGTGCGCTGGTGCGCGACGCGAACGTCGAGAACTCGGTGTTCGCCCGCACGCTCGCGGCCGACGCCGTCGACCCGAAGGGCGAGGTCGTCGCCTCCGCCGGTGAGGACGTCGGCGACGTGCTCATCGACAAGCTCGTCGGTGCGGGTGTCGAGTCGATCAAGGTCCGCTCGGTCCTCACCTGCGACTCGGCGGTCGGCGTCTGCGCGAAGTGCTACGGCCGTTCGCTCGCGACCGGCAAGATCGTCGACATCGGCGAGGCCGTCGGCATCATCGCGGCCCAGTCGATCGGTGAGCCCGGCACGCAGCTGACGATGCGTACCTTCCACACCGGTGGTTCCGCGTCGGCCGACGACATCACGCAGGGTCTGCCCCGCGTGCAGGAGCTGTTCGAGGCCCGCACCCCGAAGGGCGCGTCGCCGATCGCCGAGGCCGATGGCCGCATCACGATCGACGAGACCGAGAAGTCGAAGAAGGTCATCCTCACGCCCGACAACGGCGACGAGCCGCACGTCTACCCGGTCCTGAAGCGCGCGACGCTCCTGGTCGAGGACGGGCAGCGCGTCACGGTCGGTCAGCCTCTCCAGGTCGGCACGCTCGACCCCAAGGAGGTCATGCGCGTGCAGGGTGCTCGCGAGGTGCAGAAGTACCTCGTCAACGGCGTCCAGGGCGTGTACCGCTCGCAGGGTGTGCCGATCCACGACAAGCACATCGAGGTCATCGTCCGTCAGATGCTGCGGAAGGTCACCGTGGTCGACCACGGCGACACGACGCTGCTGCCGGGTGAGCTGGTCGACTTCAAGAAGTACCAGAACATCAACCGCGAGACCGTGGCCGAGGGCAAGCGCCCCGCGTCGGGTCGTCCCGAGCTGATGGGTATCACGAAGGCGTCGCTCGCGACCGAGTCGTGGCTGTCGGCCGCGTCGTTCCAGGAGACCACCCGCGTCCTGACGCAGGCGGCCATGGAGGGCAAGAGCGACCCGCTCGTCGGCCTCAAGGAGAACGTCATCATCGGAAAGCTCATCCCCGCCGGAACCGGCCTCGCGAAGTACCGCGATGTCACGGTCGAGGCGACGGAGGAGGCCAAGAGCGAGCGGTACCCCAACCGCATCTTCGCCTCGGACGGCGCGTACACCGACGCCGACCTGAGCTACGTCGACTTCGACAGCTTCTCCACGGACGGTTTCACGACCGACTACAACTGAGTCCCCTTCCGGTCGCCGAGCGACCGGGCTGAGACGAAGCAGCACGAAGGGCCCCGGCATCACGCCGGGGCCCTTCGTCGTTCACTGCGGACGGATGCCTCAGCCGAGGCGGTGCCAGCCGGGGGAGTCGTCGCTCTCGGCCGAGCCGAGGGGGTCGGACGACGTCGACGTGCCGGTCTGGCCCAGGCTCTCGGAGCCGGTTGTTGCTGCGGCCCCGTCGCCGCTGGAGGGCGACACGTTCTCGGTGACGTTCTCCTTCACGCGTTCAGCGGTGGTCTGCGCCTCCTCCTTCACGGTCTCGGCAGACGCGACGGCGGAGTCCTTGACCTGCTGAGCGGCGTCCTGCGCCGGGCCCTTCAGTCCCTCGGCCACCTCGTGCGCGGCATCCTTCGCCGTATCCACCGCCTTGTCGACGAGCGGCTGGGCCTTGTCGCGCAGCGCTGTGCTCCACCGCGTCTCCGCGTCGGTCGTGGGGATCAGGCTCGCGACGAGGAATCCGACTCCCGCCGCCAGGAGGCCGACCACGAGCGGTGCGCCCTGGGTCGTCTGCCTGGCCTTGTTCGGGAGGTCGCGCACCGCGTCGCCGGCGGCGCCGACGGCGTGCCCGACCGAGTGGCCGGTGGAGGATGCCGAGTCGCCGAGGTCGTCGGCGACGCCCATGACACGTCCCTTCACGTCGGTCATGACCTGCCGCGCCCTCGTCTTCTGACGCTCCATGATCTTCGGCGGCGACACCTTGTCGGCGAGCGCGTCCACGTCGCGTCCGAGCTCGTCGCGCGTCACCTCGATGTCGGCGCGGATCTGGTCTGGGTTGCTCATGATCTGTTCTCCTCGTTCCTCTTGAGCGCCTCGGGGATCTCTCGAACGGTCTCCACCGTCTGCGGCGCGCCTTGCACGGTCTTCAGCCGGCTCCGCCCGACGGCGTACATGATGCCGGCCACGATGGCCCAGATGACGGCGACGACGACGCCCGACCAGCCGAGGCCGATCAGGGTGCCGAGCGCCCACCACAGGGCGAGGCTCAGGAAGAGCACGGCCATCATGGCCGCGTATCCCGCGCCTCCGAGGAGTCCCGCGCCCTTGCCGGCGCGCTTGGCGGACTCCGAGAGCTCGGCCTTCGCCAGCTCGAGCTCCTTGCGCATCAGGATCGACAGGTCGCGGGAGACCTCGCCCACGAGGTCGCCCAGCGACGTCTCGGCCGCCTTCTGCTGCGACGGCGTGGGCATGTCGGTCATCGTCGTGCCTCGCCGCTGGGCGACCACTCGTTCTGCGCGGTGTCGTCCGCAGTCGACAGCCCCTGCGATCCCGGAGTGGTCGGCATGCTCTCCTGGTCGCCCGCCAGGGCGTCGCCGATCGGGGTGTCGCCGTCTGCGGCGACCCCGGTGTCGTTCCAGCCCGTCGTGCCGGCCGTTCCCGCGGGTGCGCCGAGCGTGCCGTTTCCTGCGACCATCGGACGGGCGCCCACCCGGCCCGCGCTGCCGTTCGGCATCCCGCTGTCGCTGCGGGCGTCCGACACGAGCGCCCGGGTGAGGCGACCGGCGACGATGCCCACGCCGAGTGCGATCACCAGGAAGGCCCCGGTGTGGCGGCGGGCGAACCCGCGCACCTCCCGGACCACGTCGGCGGGCTCGCGCTGCTCGAGCCAGTCGGCGGCCCGGCGCGTCTGCTGCCCGATCGTGCGCACCGCGCTGGTCGCGGCGCCTCCGGCTCCTGAGGCCGTGCCGGATGCCAGGCTCTCCAGCTCGTCACCGGTGCTGCGCAGCGCTCCGGCAGCGCGGCGCTGCTGCGTCGAGGCCTGCTCCGACAGCTGCGTCCGGGTCTCGTCGAAGAACCCTCGGGCGGCGCGCTTGACGTCGTGGGCGACGCTGCCGGCCTCCTCGCCGGCGACGCCCGCGACGTACTTCGCGCCCGCGTCCACCTCGGCGACCGTGTCGACGGCACGCTCCTTCACGTCTCCCGTCGCCGCGCTCCGACCTGCGGACTGTTCGGTGTCGTATGTCGACATGCTCCTCCTCCTCCACTTTCACGTGCGGTGTCGGTCCGGCGCTGTGCCGGGCCTGGGGATCCGCCGTGGGAGAAAACCGTCCGTCATCCGGGGTGGTTGTAGAGAGGGGGTCGAACTCGGCGCGGCGGGAGTGTATTCTTCACCGCTCGCCGGATCGCGCCGCCGCCGCCGGTTCCGCGGCGTGGGTCGAGGCCATCCGGCCGTTCCGGCTTACCGTGGGAAGCGGAGGTGGGGGCCCCATGGCACGGATCGGCGGTCGCAACGCGTGGATCGCCGTGCCCGCGGGGATCCTGTGCGGGGCGGTCGTCGGGGCGCTCGTGTGGCTGTCTCTGCCGATGCTGCCGGTGACGGTCGCGTGGGTCGGCGACACGCTGCGCAACGCGACGGCGCCGCAGCCGAGCGCGACGCCCGAGCAGACCCCCGCTCAGACGGCGGCGGACGGCGGGGCCGTCGACTGCCGGACGCTGTACGCCGACGATCTCTGGAACGAGCTGACCTGGCGACCCGGCTCGCTCCTCGGCCAGTCACTCGGCCCGCCCGCCACAACGGCGACCTCTTTCGCCGACGCGGCGGCCCCCGATGTGCTGGTGACCTGCACCTGGCGGTTCGACGCGGGCGGCATCGTCACGACGCTGTCGAAGGTCGACCCGGATGCCGTCTCCATCGCCGAGGCCGCGCTCTCGGGCGACGGGTTCTCGTGCCGTACCGCCGGCGGCGCCACGGTGTGCGCGCGGACGCAGGGCTCGGTGCGCGAGGAGCACACGCTGCGCGACGGGCTCTGGCTCGTGAGCGTCGAGACGCAGTGGCACCCCGATGACTACGGCGCGCGGCTCGACCGCACCGTGTGGGGCTGATCCGGCCGCCTCAGCCGAAGATGCTCGCGACGACAGCGGCCGTGTAGCCGCTGGGTGCGAGGTTCGAGTAGGTGGTGTCGATGAGGATGTCGTCGCGCCAGAACAGCGTGCGCCCGTCGGTCACCGGGTACGTCTCGTTCTGCCAGGTCTTCTCGCAGCGCGTGCCGCCGTCGGGGGTGTAGCAGGTGTAGCCCTCGTCGGTCACGAGCTTGTTGAGCATGTCGAGGGCGGGGCCGCGCGACATGTAGGTGATGGTCGTGACCAGTCCCGTGGTGTCCGTGGCCGGGTCGCGCCATACGCACACGAGGCCGCCGTCGGGCTGTGCGCCCGACGACCCGAAGGCCGGGTCGTTGAGCGGGATGCCTTCGAGCTGCGCGAGCACGTCGGCGGTGAGGATCGCGTGGCAGTCGTCGGGGATGTCGGCGAGCGGCGTCGCCGACGGCGTCGGGGTCGGCGTCGCGGACGCGTCCCTCGTGGGGGTGGGCGAGTAGGTGAAGCCGTCGCCGGAGGGTGCGTCGTCGGGTGCGCACGCCGTCAGCACTGCGAGCGCGAGGAGGACGGATGCCGCGACCGCCGCGCGCCGGCCGCCGCGAGGCGTTCGCGCAGGTGTTGCCATGGGCCCAGGGTAGTGGCGCCGCGCGGCGGCGGTCGCCGCGACGCGGGAGCGCATTCCTCCGGCACGCCTCCGCGGCATGCGCGGGCCCGCGGGCTACTCTGCCACTGCGGGGACTGGCCCTGCGTGAGGAGTGCCTGCGATGAGTGACCCCAAGTCGTCTTACGGCGAGCCCGTCGAAGAGCCCAACGGCGTCGACGACGTCGTCGGTCGCGCGAACGAAGGCCTCGCCGACGCAGAGGCCGCCCGCCGCGATGCGGTCGACGCCGACAGCTCCACCGCAGCCGCATCCACGCCCGCGGATGCGTCCGACGCGAGTGCTCCGGCCGTCGCCGACGAGCCCGCCGTCGCCCCGGCCGACGAGGCCGTGGCCCCCGCCACCGCGACCCCGGCGGAGGCGGAGCCCGACCCGTGGGCATCGCCGGAGGCGGCATCCCTCGACTACTCCTCCACGGCGGCACCCGTTGCCGACGACGCGCCGACCGTTGTCGCCGCGCCCGTCGTCACTCCGAGCGAGCCCGTCGTCGCCGAGCCGGCGGTCGTCGCCGCCGCGGCTCCGCAGCCCATCTTCGTCCAGGCGCCGGAAGCGCCGCGACCGCGCGGCAACCGCGCGGCGGCCGGTGCCATCGGCCTCCTCGCCGCCATCGCGTTCGCCGTGCTGTACCTCGCCGTCTGGCTCGGCGTCGACGCGATCGAGGGCGACCTGACCGGCGAGAACGTCGGCACGACGGTCGTCGGCGCCCTGGGCACCTGGTCGCTGTGGGTGCCGGTCGTGGTCTTCTTCTTCGCCTTCTGGGTGCTGGGCGCGATCATCAACCGCGGTCGGTGGGGCGCCTGGGTGGTCTTCGGCATCCTGGTCGGCATCGCCGCGTACGGCGGCCACATCCTCGGCGCGCTCTTCCAGGCGCCGTTCTGGGAGCTCACGGCGACCGAGGGCGGCGACCTCGCCGAGGCCGAGCTGCTCACGCCGCTGGCGATCGCCGCGTTCGTCATCGGGCGCGAGCTGACCATCTGGTTCGGCGCCTGGGCGGCTTCGCGCGCGAAGCGCGTGACCGAGCTCAACATCGAGGCGCAGCGGGAGTACGAGCGCACGCTCGAGGCCGGGCCGCAGCTCGTCCGCGCGTAGCCGCACCCCTCCGCCGCGGGAGCCGCCGACGTAGGCTGGCGGCATGGCCGGTGGCGGGGAAGGCGCGGCGTCGGCGGGTCCGGTGCGGCCGCCGATCGCCCTGGCGTTCGCGACGGTCGGCTTCATCGCGCTCACCATCTTCGGACTCGGCATCACGAGCCTCGTCCTCGCCGAGGACGTCATCGCGACGCCCGGCCTCGGGCAGATCCCGGGGGCCGCGGGCGTCGTGTGCGCGACGCTCGCGTTCGCGGGCGGGCTGTGGGCGGCGATCGCTCGCGCGGGCAGCCCGTCGTCGCGCGCGAGCGCCGGGTCGCCGCATCCGTCCTACTGGGGTGCCGCGTGGACCACCGCGGCGGCGTTCCTCGCGTACATCGGAGGCGTGTGGCTCGCGGCCCTGTTCACCGGGGCGGACCTGGGGGTCGCGACGGCGGTCGCGGGGCGCCTGGCGACGTCGTGGTTCGGGGTGTCGGTGGGGGCTGCCGCATTCGTGTCGGCGTGGGCGGGCATCGCGCTCGTTCGCACGCGCGCGCACCGTCCGCGGTGGCCCTGGGAGGACGAGTTCGACGAGTGATCCGGATGCCCGGGCAGCCGGGAACCGCGGGAATCCGGGCGAAAACACATGCCGGGTACTAGCGTTGACCGGGTGGAGCGGTCGCTCGAGACCCAGGTCAGCCAGGCGGTGGACGCCTGGCTCGCCTGGCTGCCGCGGTGGGAGCCTGCGACGCACCGCGGCCGGACCGCTCCGTGCCGGCGCTGCTTCGGGTCGCCGGTGCTGTCGGCGGCCGGGCTCGGAGCCGATGTCCCGCACGGCGTGCAGCACGGGCTCTCCACCCGGATCAAGACGATCGTCGACCGATCGGTGGCCGAGTACACGGCGCTGAACCTCCCGATGCTGCAGACGGAGCTCGACCAGCAGGCGGCCCGCAACCGCGCGCGCAGCTATCGGCCGGGCGAGGGGCTGGACCCCGAGTTCGAAGGGCTGCCGCTGGATCCTGAGCCGGTGCCCGGTGCGCCGTTCCTCTTCACGATCGCCGGTCTCGCCGAAGAGGCCGACGCGCACGTTCCGGACCTGCCGCCGCTGACCGAGGAGGCCAAGGCCGCGCTCCGTCAGGAGGTCGGCCTCGCGGACGACTACGCCAACATGGTCGGCCGCGAGGTGTGCACCATCCTGCTGCACCATCGCCTGCGCATCCAGGCCGCGGTCGGCGAGTTCGTCGAGCCCCAGATCGAGGCGATGCTCGCGGATCTCACGAAGTCGCTCGACGCGCCGTTCGACCCGCACGACCCCGGCGAAGCCCCGCGCCTGGAGTGACTCGCGCCGGCCGGGCACAGCAGGTCGGAGACGGGCCTCGAGAATTGCACAGCCGGCGCGGGCCGGCGCGGGTTCTCAGAAGTGATTTTGTTAGCATGGCCAGGTTTGTTGCCGTCACGACGGCACGGGTCGTGTCAAGGTAGCGGACTGCGGGGGAGGTGTGGTGGCCACACGGCTTCCCTCGGCGCCCCCGATACTTCCCGGGCTGGCCTACATCCGCCCACTCGGCTCCGGCGGATTCGCCGACGTCTTCCTGTACGAGCAGGACATGCCCCGCCGCAACGTCGCGGTCAAGGTCATGCCCAGCGACGTGCGCGACCCCGAGCTGCGGCGCATGTTCAACGCCGAAGCCGATGTGCTGGCGCACCTGTCCGCCCATCCCTCGATCGTGACCGTCTACCAGGCCAGCATCTCCGCCGACGGGCGGCCGTACATCGTCATGGAGTACTGCCCCGGCTCGCTCGCGCAGCGCTACCGGGTGGAGCGCATCCCCGTCGAGGAGGTGCTCGCGATCGGCGTGCGCATGGCGAGCGCGCTGGAGTCGGCGCATCGCGCCGGCCTCATCCACCGCGACGTCAAGCCCAGCAACATCCTCATCACGACCTTCGGCACCCCGGTGCTCGCCGACTTCGGCATCTCAGCGTCGCTCCAGCGCAAGAGCGGCGGCGAGGTGCTGGCGATGTCGATCCCGTGGAGCTCGCCCGAGGTCGTGGCCGAGCAGACCAGCGGCACCGTCACGAGCGAGGTGTGGAGCATCGGCGCGACGGTGTACTCGCTGCTCGCGGGTCACAGCCCCTTCGAGCGGCGTGAGCGCGGGCAGAACACCAAGGATCTGCTGCGGCGTCGCATCGCGCGCGCCACCTACGTCGAGATCCCCCGCGCCGACGTCCCGGCGTCGCTGCAGAGCGTGCTCGCCACGGCGATGAGCCGCGACCCCGGTCGCCGCTACGACTCGGCGCGTGCGTTCGGCGAGGCGCTGCGCGAGGTGCAGGCGGGGCTGGGCCTCTCGCCGACGCCGCTCGAGATCCCCGACGCGGAGTGGTCACCGGCATCCGGTCCGGTCGACTTCGGCGACTCGGCGCTGCGCGGACCGGCCCGCTCCCATGTCGAGCGCGACCTCACCCGCAAGTCCCGGGCAGGCACCGGGGTGGCAGCCCTCGCCCGTGACGAAGACACGGAGATCTCGGCGCCCGCGCGCCGCAGACGCGGCGGCGGCGCGCTGCCGTGGGTCGTCGGCATCGGCGCGGGAGTGGTCGCCGGCGCCGGCGCCGTCGTCGCGGTGCTGCTGGCCGTGGGGGTGCTGTGATGCGCCGCGGCACGGTCACCGGCCTCGTCGCCGCCGGCGCGGTGGCGGCCGCGGTGATCGGGGTCAGCATCGTGTGGCCGGGCCTGGACGCCCAGGAGACACCCGACGTGGACACGGCGGTGTGGGCGCTGCAGACCGGCGACGGCAGGCGCTATGCACGGGTGAACACCTCGGTCGGCGAGCTCGACACCGTCCGCAGCATCAGCAATCCCGATCAGGTGGTGCAGACGGGGGATGCCGCGTACCTGTTCAGCGACAGCTACAGCACGCTCACCCGCATCGACGCGGCGATGCCGGCGGACCTCGATGAGGAGGCGCTGCAGGCGTCGCAGAAGACGCCGCCCGGCACCACCGAGGTCGTCACCGCGGGTGACTACGTGGCGTATCTCACTGACTCGGGCGCCGTGTTCGCCGGGCGGCTCTCCAGCGGCTCGGCATCCCAGCTCGACCCGTTCCGCACTGACGACGAGGACACGCCGCAGTACACCGCCGAGGCGATCGCGGTCGACGCCCGGGGCGTGTTGTTCGCGTACTCGCGCGCCGACGGCTCGGTGCTGCGCTACGACGTCCGCGACGGCCAGGTGCGCGACCGCGACACCCTCGACGCCGATGGGCTCGCCGCGCCGGCGATCACCGCCGCGCGTGACACGTGGGCCGTCGTCGACACCGAGGACGGCGATGTCTGGCTGCGGGGCCAGGACGGCCCGGTCCGGACGCCGACGACCGGCACCGTGGTCGTCGGCGCGCCTGATGCCGGCGGCACCGACGTCTACCTCGCCGACGACACCGCGCTCGTGCGCGTGCCGGCCGACGGCTCCAGCATGGCGACCGAGGTCGGCGGCGGCACCGGCACGGTGCTCGGAACCCCGGCGCAGCCGGTCACGCACGACGGCGAGACCTACGCCGCCTGGCTGGGCACGGGTGACGCGGGCGGGCTGCTGTGGCGCTCGAACGGCGCGACGGTCGTCCTCGACTACGGCGCCGAGGCGATGGGCGACCAGGTCCGCCCGGTCTTCGTCGCGAGCGACTCCGCCGTGATCCTCAACGACACGCGGTCGGGATGGGCGTGGTCGGTGCCCGACGGCGCCCTCATCGCCTCGAGCCAGGACTGGAGCCTCGACGACCGCACCGACCCCGACGCGGTGCCGAGCGGCGAGCAGCTGCAGGTCGTGCTCGACCCGAAGCCCCCGATCGCCGAGCCGGACGCCTTCGGGGTACGCTCCGGGGCGCTCGCCTCGCTGCCGGTGCTGATGAACGACCACGACCCGAACGAGGACGTGCTCACGATCGACCCCGCGTCGGTCACGGGCCTCGATCCCGCCTTCGGCGCCGTGACGGTGACCGACGACGACCAGCGCCTCGCGGTGCGTGTGCAGCCCGGCGCGACGGGCTCGGCCACCTTCTCGTACGCCGTCACCGACGGCACGACCGAGAACGGCCTGATGTCGGAGTCGACGACCGTCACCGTCACCGTGGCGGATGCCGCCGCCGAGTCGGCGCCGGAGTGGTGCGGCGTCGAGCGCTGCCTCGTCGAGTGGCCGCAGCCGGAGGTCGCGCGCGGTGGCACGGTGACCGTGCCGGTGCTCCCCGGCTGGGTGGACCCGGAGGGCGACCCGCTGCTGCTGCTGTCGGTCGAGAACGTGACGGGGACCGGAAGCGTCGCCTCGACACCGGGCGGCGACGTCGTCTACCAGCACAGCGACACCGGCGACGGGGGCGAGCAGCTCATCGAGCTCGCGGTCACCGTCGCCGACACCCAGGGGCAGACGGCGGTGAAGTCGCTCACCGTGAAGGTGTCGCCGCAGCCGCAGCTGGCCGCCCAGTCGTTCGCCGTCACCGACACGGTGGCATCTGGCATGACCATCGACGTCGCAGACCACGTCACCGGCACGGCGGGAACGCTCTCGCTCGAGTCGGTGCGCGTACTCGACGACGCCGCGGCGACGGCGACCGTGGTCGGCGGCTCGACGTCGTTCGACTTCACGGCGCAGAACCCCGGCACGTTCCGCGTCGACTTCACGGTGACGGACGGCGTCAGCGAGGCGGCCGGCACGGCCCGCATCACCCTGCTGCCCGCCGACGCGCCCGCCCAGCTCTCGACCTCGCCGGTGGTGGCGTTCGTGCACCCCCAGCAGGACGCCACGCTCGAGGTCTTCGACGCGGTCTCGAACCCGACGCGCCGCGTGCTGCTGCTGAGCGACGTCACCGCGCGAGCCGACGACGGCGCCACCCTGTCGGTCGACGCCGTGGGCCAGAACCACCTGCGGGTGTCGGGCACGACGGCGGACGGCGCCGCCGGCCGGCTGGGCACGGTCTCGTACGTCGTGAGCGACGGCACCGAGGACACCGGCGCGAGCGTCCAGGGCGAGGCCACGGTGTACCTGCTGCCTCCGGCGCCCGAGCTCGCGCCGATCGCCGTCGACGACACCGTGGTGGTGCGTGCCGGCGCGCAGATCGACATCCCGGTGCTCGACAACGACATCGCGCCGTCGGGCGGCCTGCCCACCCTCAACCCCGCGTCCGTGCGGTCCTCGTCCGATGGGGCGCTGGCCTTCGCATCGGGCGACCTGCTGCGCTACCTGGCGCCCGGCGAGCCCGGCGAGTACGGCATCGAGTACTCGGTGTTCACCACCGGTGCGCCGGCGCTCGCCGACACCGCGGCGGTGCGGGTGCGGGTCATCGACGCCGACGCCAACCGCGCACCGACGGCCGACACGCTCGAGGGTCGCGTGCTGAGCGGCCAGTCCGCGCTCATCGAGTTCGACGGCTTCGGGATGGATCCCGACGGCGACGTCGTGACGCTGGACCGCATCGTCGCCCAGCCCGAGCGCGGGGCCGCCACGATCACGGCCGACGGCGCGTCGATCATGTACACGAGCGTCCCGGGTGACAGCGGGCAGGTGTCGTTCCGCTACCGCGTCGTCGACGCGTTCGGCGAGACCGCCGAGGGCACCGTGCGGGTCGGCGTGCTGGACAGCGAGGCCAACCCGAGCCCGGTCACCTTCACCGACTACGTGCAGGTGCAGGCGGGCGACGGCAACACGATCCGCGTGAGCCCGCTCTCGAACGACGTCGATCCGACGATGGGCGAGCTGCGCGTGACCGACATCCGTCCCGACGTGCCGGCGACCCTCATCGACGGCAGCGACAATCCGGAGTACGAGCGTCTCGGCGACCAGATCGTCGCCGTCGACGACGCGACGGTCCGCATCGCGGCGGGCGACGAGCCGGCGACGATGTCCTTCCTCTACGACGTGGAGTCCTCGTCGGGCAACACGGGGCGCGGCCTCATCGTGGTGCGGGTGGTGCGCGAGAGCGTGCCGGACTACCCGGTCGTCGCCGACACCAGCCTCACCGTCGAGAGCCGCGAGGACTTCCCGCGGGGCGTCGACGTGCTGGCGGGCAAGGTCACGTGGTCGGGCGGCGACGCCGGCGACCTCGAGCTCTCGCTGTGGGGCGACCCGCAGGGGGTTACGGTGCAGGGCTCGCGCCTGCGCGGCGCGCTCCCCGAGACCACACAGCTCATCCCCTTCGCCGTGACCGGCGAGAGCGCTGCCGGTGAGGTCACGTCGTACGGGTTCCTCCGCGTGCCGGGTGACGACGACCTGGCGCTGACGCTCCGCGCGGGCGCGGCATCCCCCGAAGTCACCGAGCTCGAGTCGGGGACCTTCGACATGGCGAGCCTCGTCGCACGCCCACGCGGTGCGCTCATCGAGATCGGCGACGACGTCCGGGCATCCGGAGCCCGTGCGGAGGCCAGGTGCGCGATCGATTCGGGCACGGTCATCCGCTACGACGCCGGAGCGGGCGCACCGTGGGTGGACGCGTGCCAGGTGCCGGTGCGGCTGTCGGGCGACGAGGAGTGGACTCTCCTCTCGGTGCCGATCGTGGTGCACCCGCGCGATCCGCAGCCCGAGCTGCGTCCCGGCTCCATCACGGTCGGTCCCGGCGAGACCGCGTCGTTCGACCTCAAGAACATGACCACGTGGCAGCTGCGCGAGGACTGGGACGGCATCGTGTACGCGACCGAGCACTCGGGCACCGCGTTCCAGGTGACGCAGGAGGGCTCCACCGTGACCGTGACCGGCGCCGATCGCGCCGTCCAGGGGTCGGAGGAGGCCGTCCTGGTGTCGGTCACGAGCCACCCCTCGGTGACGCCCGCGCGCCTCATCCTCCGCGTCGGCGCCGCGCCGTCGACGCTGCCGCAGGGCGGCTCCGTCGTGCAGCAATGCTCGCAGGCGTCCGGCTCGTCGTGCACCATCCCGGTCATCGGCGCGGGCGGCGAGGTCAATCCGCTGCCGCGCACCCCGCTCGAGGTCGTCGATGTGCGGCCGACGGGATCGTGCGCCGGCGTGGGATTCCAGGTCGCGTCGGCGACGTCGATCACGGCGACGTGGACGACGGATGCCCCGGGGGCGACGTGCACCGCCACATTCTCGGTCCGCGACGCCCAGGGCCGGGTCACGAACGCCGAGCGCGACGGGCGCGTGCTGCTGGATCTGCTGGGGTACCCCAAGCCGCCCGCGAGCATCAGCCAGGCAGCCTACGCCGACGGCACCGTGACGCTCCGGGTCGACCCGGGACAGGCACGCGCGGCGTATCCGGCGCTCTCCGGCTTCGTCGTCCGCTCGGGTGGCCAGGAGGTCGCGCGGTGCGCCGCGGACGGCGTCTGCCCGCCCGTCGCAGCCCCCAACGGCGAGCAGCGCACCTACGAGGCGTGGGCGGTCAACGCGGTGGGCGAGTCGAAGGGGAGCGTCCGCACCCTGGCCTGGGCGTACGACGCGCCGCTCGCGCCGACGAGCGTGACGGCCGCCCCCGTCGTCACCGGCGACGGCGCCGGCGGGATCGTGTCGCTCGTGATCGACGGCATCGAGGTGGGTGAGACGGGAAGCCTCGAGATCTCGAGCCCCGCCGGCGAGGTGGTGCGCGTGCCGGTCAACGGCAACCGGACGAGCGTCGAGGTGCCCTGGTACCGCGTGGGCAGCAACACCGCCTCGCTGATCACCGTGACGCCCTACTCCCGCTTCGACCTGCCGCCGGGGCTCGGCGGCAGCGCATCGGGCGCCGCCGCGACCGTGCAGGCAAACGGCATCGGCAGTCCGCTGTCGCCGCAGCTGACGCTCAGTGCGGCGTCGAACGGCGACGGCACCGCCACCGTCACGGCGCGTGGGTCGGCCGTGGTCAACGGCGACGGATCGGGCCTGCGCTACGGAATCGTGCAGGACGGTGACCGCTGCAGGGTCATCGACGGCGGCGAGACGGCCACCTTCCCCGGGCTGGAGGACGGCGAGGAGTACCCGTTCCGGATGTGCGTCGAGTCGTGGTGGGACGACGAGTCCTTCGGCCGCGTCGAGACGACCGCGACCGTCCGCGCCCAGCAGTCGGGCAGGGCGCCGCAGGGCTGGACGTTCGCCGTTGACGGCAGGCCGAACGTGCAGGAGCAACGCGCCGACTGGGTGATCCGCGAGAACCCCACCACGACCGAGCGGCTTCCGAACCGCAACCGCGCCGAGTTCCAGGGATGGGGCCCCGGCAGCACGGTGTTCGGCCAGGATCCCGGCATCCAGGTGCGATACGTCCACGAGTTCTGGGGCACGGCGACCACGTGGTCGACCGTGACCCCGCGCGCCGGCAGCGCCCCGTACCAGGTGCAGGCGAACTGGACCGTCACATCGTGCGTCGGCGGGAGCCCGCTCGCCTACCGTGGCCAGTCGTCGAACGCCCCGAACGGCTCGTCAGCCGTCTTCGCCTTCGGGAACTCCCAACTGCGCTACTACGACGAGGACGACAGGCTGCTCCCGCACACGGTCGACACGTGGGACGTGCCCATCGGCGCGAAGCGGGTCGAAGGCATTTCCGTGACGGTGAACTGGGACGCCCAGGGCTGGGGGCTGGCCCCCGCGAGTACCGAGTTCTCGGCGGCGTGCCAGCCGAACAACGGCAATCCCCAGCCGCCCCCCGCACCCTGACCACCGGCATCCATCCGCTCGCCGCAGGCCCCACCCGCACACCACAGAGGACAGCACATGACGATCACCCAGGAGCAGGCCGACTGGTTCGCGCAGACGTTCGGGCAGATCGCCGACAACGTCGAGCGCGCCGTGCTCGGCAAGCGCCACGTCGTCGAGCTCGTCCTCACCGCGATGCTCAGCGACGGCCACGTGCTGCTCGAGGACGTGCCGGGCACGGGCAAGACCTCCCTCGCCCGGGCGATGGGGCAGTCGGTGCAGGGCACCAACACGCGCATCCAATTCACGCCCGACCTGCTGCCGAGCGACATCACGGGGCTCAGCGTCTACGACCAGAAGGAGGGCGTGTTCGAGTTCCATGCCGGCCCGATCTTCGCCAACATCGTGCTCGCCGACGAGATCAACCGTGCGAGCCCCAAGACCCAGTCGGCGCTGCTCGAGGTCATGGAGGAGGGGCGCGTCACGATCGACGGCGTCTCTCGCGAGGCCGGCATCCCGTTCCTCGTGCTCGCCACGCAGAACCCCGTCGAGCAGGCCGGCACGTACCGTCTGCCCGAGGCGCAGCTCGACCGCTTCATGATGCGCACGTCGCTCGGCTACCCCGACCACGCCGCGACCGTCCGCATCCTCGACGGCGCGGCGATCGCGACCGCCGACCTCGGCCCGATCATCACGCCGCAGGCCCTGGTCGGGATGGCCGACCTCGCGGCCCAGGTCTACGTCGACGCGCTGGTGCTCGACTACATCGCGCGGCTGGTGGACGGCACGCGCACGGCCGACGAGGTGCGCCTGGGCGTCAGCATCCGCGGCGCTCTCGCCCTCACCCGCGCCGCGCGCACCCGCGCCGCCTCGCAGGGCCGCACGTACGCGACGCCCGACGACGTCAAGACGCTCGCGGTGCCGGTGCTCTCGCACCGGCTGATCCTGCACCCCGAGGCCGAGTTCGACGGGGTCACCCAGGAGACCGTGGTCGGCCAGGTGCTGCTCGACGTGGCGCCGCCCGCGAGACGCGAAGCGGTATGAGCACCCCCGAGCGCGCCGCCGCCGGGCCGGGGGACCGCCGACGCGGCGGGACGGGCACCCTCGAGCCGCGCATCACCCGCACGGTCTCGTCGACCGGCACCGAGGGTCGCACGCACCTCACGACGACGCTGACCGGCACCGCGACGAGCGTGGAGCCGCGGCGCGGTCGCACGTTCGTGCGCGCGGCCGTCTGGTGGACGGCGGCCTGGCGGGCGGCGGGCGCAGGGATCTCGACGGCCGCCGCATGGTCTGCACGCACGGTCCGGCCCGCCGGCGTCCTGGCGGCGGTCGCGGCGACGGCCGGGCTGCTGCTCGGCGTCGCGTTCGGCTGGGTCGAGTTCATGGTCGCGGGGGCGGCATCCCTCCTCCTGCTGGTCGCCGCCGTGCCCTTCCTGTTCGGCGCGCGCGCCTACGACGTCGATCTCACGCTCACGCACCAGCGGGTCGTCGCGGGCGACGGCGTCGACGGGCGCATCGTCGTGCGCAACGACGGCCACCGGGTCGCGCTTCCTGGTCGCATCGACGTCGCGGTGGGCGCCGGGCTGGTGGAGTTCGGTGTGCCGCTGCTGCGTCCCGGGCACGCCATCGAGCAGCCGCTGGAGATCCCCGGCCTCGCCCGCGGCATCGTGACAGTGGGTCCGGCGACGACCGTGCGCAGCGACCCCATCGGGCTGCTGCGTCGTGAGCACTCGTTCCCCGACGTGCACGACCTCTACGTCCATCCCCGCACCACCGGTCTGCCCTCGACGAGCGCGGGGCTCATCCGCGACCTCGAGGGCTCTCCCACGCGACGGCTCGTCGACGCCGACATGTCGTTCCACGCGATCCGCGAATACGTGCCCGGCGATTCGCGCCGCCAGATCCACTGGCGCTCGACGGCGAAGACCGGTCGCCTCATGGTGCGCCAGTACGAGGAGTCACGGCGCTCCCGCATGGCCGTCGTGCTCGCCGTGGCCGAAGCCGAGTACGCGGACGCCGACGAGTTCGAGCTGGCGGTGTCGTGCGCCGCGTCGCTGGGCCTGCGCGCCGTGCACGACGCCCGGGACGTGCAGATCGTCACCGGCTCGGAGATCCCGCGGGTGGTCCGCGGCCGCCTGCGCGCGATCCGCCGCATTCCCGCCGCGGCGCCCCGCCCGATGCTCGACGGGTTCAGCGGCGTCGACCTGCTCGAGAGCACGATGCCCGTGGGCGAGGTGTGCCGCCTCGCCGCCGAGTCGGGCGAGCGCCTCTCGATCGCGTTCGTCGTCGTCGGCTCGCGCGTGCCGCTCACGCGGCTGCAGCAGGCGGCGCTCGCCTTCCCGGCCGACACGGCCGTCGTCGGCATCATGTGCGACGAGCGCGCCCACCCCCGCATGCAGCCGCTGTCGAGCATGACGGTGCTCACGGTCGGCACCCTCGATGACCTGTCGGGCCTGCTCCTGCGGGGAGCCACGTCGTGAGCGGCCCGATCCCCGTGCCGATGAGGACGGATGCCGCATCCGCGGGTGCCACAGAGACGTCGGCTCTGCGCGCTCCCCGCCTGGTGCCCCGCATCGGCGTGGGCGTGGCGTTCGCGGTGGTGATCGCCGCGATCGCGGCGGTGGCCGCCTGGCCCATCTACCGCTCCGGCTCCTTCACGGTGCTGGTCGTCGCCGGAACGTTCGTGGGCGGCGGCATCGCCGCGCTGGCGTGGTGGCGGGGCTGGAACGGCTGGTCGGTCGCGGGACTCCTCGCTGCCGCGGTGCTGCTGCTCGGCATCCCGCTGGCCGTCCCCTCGCGACTGGGATCCCCGGAGGACCTGCTCCGTGGGCTCGGCGAGCTGGCCAGCGGCCTCGTGCTGGGGTGGAAGGACCTCGTCACGGTCGAGCTGCCGGTCGGCTCGTATCGCAACCTGCTCGTGCCCGCCCTGGTGGTGTTCCTCGTCGGCACCTGCGTGGTGTTGCTGCTGGCCTGGCGCGAGGACAGCGCCGCCTATGCCGCCGTTCCGGTGGCCCTCGGCATGGTGACGTTCGGGCTGTTCTTCGGACGCACCACCGTGAGCGCCCCGTGGCGGCTCGGCCCGGTCGCGCTGTACGCCCCGGTCGAGACGGCCGTGGGCCTCGCCGGTCTCGTGACCTGCCTGCTGTGGCTCGCGTGGCGCACCCACGACGAGCGCATCCGTGCGCTGCAGCGGGCCGCGGCATCCAGCGGGGTGCGCATCTCCCGCCGGCCGACGGGTGCCGACCGCCGCCGGACGGCGCTCGGGGCCGGCATGGTGGCGGGCGCCCTGGTGCTCGCGGTGGCCGTCGTGCCCTTCGCCGCCCGCGGCGCGGAGCGCGACGTGCTGCGCTCGGCGGTCGGCCCCGACATCGACCTGTCCGCCGAGGTCAGCCCGCTGACGGAGTATCGCGCCCTGTTCGGCGACGACCGCGCCGGCGACGTCCTGTTCACGGTGGAAGCGGCCGACGGCTCGGGGATCGCGCTCCCCGAGCGCGTGCGCATCGCGACCCTCGACGCGTACGACGGCGAGGTCTTCCGCTCGGGCGGCGAGGGCGCCGTCGACGCTGGCCGGTTCGTGCGGGTGCCCTCGATTCTCGACGCGGGTGAGGGATCGCCGGTCGAGGCGCGCGTCGAGATCGACGCCTGGGACGGGATCTGGATGCCGACCGCCGGCCGCCTCTCGACGGTCGAGTTCGAGGGCGACAGGTCGGCGTCGCTCGCCGACCGGTTCTACTACAACGCCGCCGCCGCGGCCGGCGTGCAGACCGCCGGCGGCGGGCTCTCAGCCGGTGACAGCTACGTCGTGCGCGGGGTCGAGCCGCCGACCGCCGGCCTGGCCGAGCTCGAGGCGCCCGGAAGCCCCGGCGGGGTTGCTGCCCCCGAGAGCCTGCGCACGTGGATGGACGAGCATGCCACGGGCTCGGGCGGCGCCGCCCTCGCCGGGCTGGTGTCGCTGCTGCGGGAGCGCGGCTACCTCAGTCACGGGCTCTCCCGCGGAGCGGAGCAGCCCGCGTGGGCGGCAGCGCTCCCCGATTACACGTTCCAGCCGAGCGCCTCGGGCCATTCGCTGGCCCGTGTCGACACCATGTTCGCGCGCCTGCTCGAGCGCGAGACGGATCAGCGGGCCACCGCGTCCGACAACTACGTCGCCGCGATCGGCGACGACGAGCAGTTCGCGGTGGCCGTCGCACTCATGGCCCGCGAACTCGGATTCCCGTCGCGCGTCGTGCTCGGCGCGCGCCTCACCTCGGCAGAGCCCGGTCTCGCCACCTGCGACGACGGCGCATGCCGCGCGCAGGACCTCACGGCGTGGACCGAGGTGCAGTCGGCCGCCGGTGAATGGGTCGCCGTCGACGTGACGCCGCAGTACGCCGTGTCTCCGAGCCTGGACGTCACCGAGCAGCGAGACCCCGAGAACGTCACCGAGGTGCGCCCCGAATCGGTCGAGGAGGTCGTGCCGCCGGATCCCGCGCAGGAGGACTCGGGGCAGGAACGCACCCCCGAGGAGGACTCCGCCGTCGACCTCGCGTGGCTCTGGCCGGCGCTGCGCATCGGCGGCATCGCGCTGCTGGTGCTCGCCCTGGCCTTCGGTCCGCTGCTGATCGTCGTCGGGACGAAGGCCGCCCGCCGCCGGGCTCGGCGACGCACCGGCACCCCGGCATCGCGCATCGCCGGGGGCTGGGACGAGTACGTCGACGCCGCGCTCGACACGGGCCGCACAGCACCGAAGACGCTCACCCGGAGCGAGCTCGCCGCCGCCTTCGCGACGCCCGCCGGGGCGGAACTCGCGCGCGCCGCAGATCGTGCCGTCTTCTCGCGCGCCGAGCTCTCGGCCGACGAGGCCCGGCGCTACTGGGCCGCCGTCGACGCCGAGCGGCGGATACTGCGCAGCGAAAAAGGGTTCTGGCGCGGAGCCCGCGCGACCGTATCGTTGAGATCGTTGCTCCGACCACTGGCGCCCGAAACGGGCGTCCGCAGCAGATTCGCCGAGAGGGGGAGACGACGGGCCCAGCCTGTGCGTCCCATGCCATGAACGCCACCGATGCCACCGCCGCCGTCTTCGGGACGCTGACCGGTCTCCTCCTGTTCGCCGGTCTGTACGTCTGGACGGCCCTCGCGCTGTCAGCGGTGTTCCGCAAGTCCGGCGAGGAATCCTTCAAGGCCTGGGTGCCGATCCTCAACATCGTCGTCGTCCTGCAGCTGGCGGGGCTGTCGCCGTGGCTCGTGATCCTGGCGTTCATCCCGTTCGTGAACATCGCGTTCCTGGTGGTCCTCGCGATCGCGCTGTACCGCCTCAACGTCGCGTTCGGGTTCGGTGCGGGCATGACGGTGGTCGGCGTCCTGCTCTTCCCGGTCTGGGCGTCGATCGTCGGCTGGGGAAGCGCCCGCTGGGTCGGACGCGAGCAGTCGTCCGCATCCCGCGGCGCGCACGGCGGCGGCGTCCGTCGCGGGTCGGCCGAGACCGCCGGCCCTCCGCCGCTGCCGCCGTTCCCGACCCCGGCGCCGCACTCCGGCGAGGGCGCCGCGTTCCCGGCGGCTGCGACCGGGGCCAGCGGATTCGCGCCGCCCCCGAGCGCCTCTTCCGCCTTCCCGGCGACGAACGTGCCCGCCGCGCCGGCCGCCGACGCGCACGAGGTCGCACCGCCCGTCGGCGGCTGGACGCCCCCGCCGCTTCCCGGTCGCCCGGTCGCCGCTCCCGTCGCCGCCGGCCGGGCCGAGGACGACGCGCACGACGCCGAGCCGGCGCCCGCAGACCGGTGGCAGGGCTTCGGCCAGGATGCCGCCGACCTGAGCTCCGAGGTCACCGGCGCCGTGCCCGGTGCTCCCGCCCCCATCTCGGCCGTTCCGATCGCTCCCCGGTCGTTCGTCTCGCCCCCGCCGGTCTCCTCCACCGCCGCTCCGGTGGCGGCATCCGACCCATCCGCCGCGCCCGAGGGCAGCACGGGGGAGCACCTCACCCGCCCGCCCGTGATGCGCGTGCCGGTCGCCGACGCCCCGAATGCCGAGGCCGAGCCGTGGGCTCCGGCACGCTCGCCGATGAGCGACGCCGACGCCTTCCCCGAGGCGTCCGGTCCGGTCTCGGCGATCGCCGGGGCTCCGGACGCCGGTGTGCCGCTCTCCGCGCGGTCGTCGGTGTCGGCCTTCCACGGCAAGCCCGAGATTCCCGACGAGGACGTCTTCGACGAGACGATCATCGCCCGCCGCAAGCGCACCGACTGGACCCTCGTCCCGCCGACCGGCGACCCCGTCGCGCTGTCGGCGGAGGTCGTCATCCTCGGCCGGCGCCCGGCCGGCGACCCCGATTTCCCCGGCGCGCAGCTGGTCTCGATCCACGACGGGACGGTGTCCAAGACGCACGCGAGGCTGACGCTGCGCGACGACCGCTGGTACGTGACCGATCTGGACTCGACCAACGGCGTCCTCTTCGCGACGGTGATGGGCACCGAGGTCGAAGCGCCCACCGGTGAAGAGGTCGAGGCCGGAGACCGGTTCCTGCTGGGCGACGCCGAGGTCCGGCTGCGGCGGAGCGACGGGTGATCGACCCCGACGACGAGCGCACCGCCCTGTCGCGGCGCGCCGTGCGGGAGCCCCCGGACGAGGCACCCGACGAACGGACGCTTCCCGCGAGGCGGCGCCGAACTGGAGCGACGGATGCCGCGCTGCCTGCCGACGTCGACGTCACGGTCGTATCGGCGCGCTCCCTGATCCCCCCGAACTCAGAGCTGACGACCCAGGCGGCGACCACGTCGGCACCGGTCGGTCCGCGCCGGAGCGCCCACCCTGCGGCGGACATCGACGAGCTGACGGCGACGGTGCGACGGAGGGAGAGCGCCGCCCCGGCGGGCCCCGCCGCGCCGGCGGGCACACCGGCGCCCCGGGCTCGGGTCGCGTCCGCGCCGCGAGCGGATGCGAGCCCCTACCGTGCGCGGTCCGTCCCCGCGACAACGGCTGCGCGCGCCGAGCCTGCCCGCCACGCGCCACAGGCGTACGTCGACACGGCGGCGGCCGAGGCGGCCGTGAGGCGCCGCCGACGCCGCCGGGCCATCGTCGCGGCGGTGGCGGCATCCGTTCTCGTCATCGTCGTCGTTGTGTCTCTCGCGGCTCTGCTGACCGCCGGCTGACCGGGCTGACCGCAGCCCCATCTGGCCCGCGCCACGGCGTGTCGCAGCCTCGTTCTGCCCGCGGCGTGCTTGCGCGTTTGCCCGGTCCCCGAAAGCCACGTATCATGGATCGGGTGTGCGCTCACGCGCGCCGTCAACCGTGCCTCGGTGCGGCGAACGGTGTGGGCGCCGCATCTCAGGGAACGGCCTGCGAACAGGCCACCCCCACGGCATACCCACCAAGCAAAGCGCGTCAGTCATTCTGCCGCGTCGGTGGGTCCGCGTGAGCCCGCAGCGTCATGAATCGCAAGATCCGGATGCAGCGGGGGAGACCACGACGCTGTCACCGTGCAGCACAACAAGGAGAGAACGTGCCAACCATTCAGCAGTTGGTTCGCAAGGGTCGCTCGCCCAAGGTCTCGAAGACCAAGGCGCCGGCGCTCAAGGCGAACCCGCAGCAGGCCGGTGTCTGCACCCGTGTGTACACCACCACCCCGAAGAAGCCGAACTCGGCGATGCGCAAGGTCGCCCGTGTGAAGCTCCGCAACGGCACCGAGGTCACCGCGTACATCCCCGGTGAGGGCCACAACCTGCAGGAGCACTCGCTCGTGCTCGTCCGCGGCGGCCGTGTGAAGGACCTCCCCGGTGTCCGCTACAAGATCGTCCGCGGTGCACTCGACACCCAGGCAGTCAAGAACCGTAAGCAGGCTCGCAGCCGCTACGGCGCGAAGAAGGGCTAAGCAAGATGCCTCGTAAGGGACCCGCCCCGAAGCGCCCCGTCGTCAACGACCCGGTATACGGCGCACCCATCGTCAGCCAGCTGGTGAACAAGATCCTCGTCGACGGCAAGAAGTCGATCGCCGAGTCGATCGTGTACACCGCCCTCAAGGGTGTCGAGGCGAAGAACGGTCAGGACGCCGTCGCCACGCTCAAGAAGGCGCTCGACAACGTGCGCCCCACCCTCGAGGTCAAGAGCCGCCGCGTCGGCGGCTCGACCTACCAGGTGCCGGTCGAGGTCAAGCCTCACCGCGCCAACACGCTCGCGCTCCGCTGGCTCGTGAGCTACGCGAAGGGTCGTCGTGAGAAGACGATGACCGAGCGCCTCCAGAACGAGATCCTGGACGCGTCGAACGGCCTGGGCGCCGCGGTCAAGCGCCGCGAGGACACCCACAAGATGGCCGAGTCGAACCGCGCCTTCGCGCACTACCGCTGGTAAGCCGCTTCCTGCCGCTCCCGTGTCATCCACGGGAGCGGCGGGACCGCGACATCCGTCACCACAAGTAAGGACAGACCCCCGTGGCACAAGAAGTGCTCACCGACCTCAACAAGGTCCGCAACATCGGCATCATGGCGCACATCGATGCCGGCAAGACGACGACGACCGAGCGCATCCTGTTCTACACGGGCGTCAACCACAAGATCGGCGAGACGCACGACGGCGCTGCCACCACCGACTGGATGGAGCAGGAGCAGGAGCGCGGCATCACGATCACGTCGGCCGCCGTCACCTGCTTCTGGGACAAGAACCAGATCAACATCATCGACACCCCCGGCCACGTGGACTTCACGGTCGAGGTCGAGCGGTCGCTGCGCGTCCTCGACGGCGCCGTCGCCGTCTTCGACGGCAAGGAGGGCGTCGAGCCCCAGTCCGAGACGGTGTGGCGTCAGGCCGACAAGTACGACGTGCCCCGCATCTGCTTCGTCAACAAGATGGACAAGCTGGGCGCCGACTTCTACTTCACGGTCGACACCATCGTCAACCGCCTGAAGGCCAAGCCGCTCGTGATCCAGCTGCCCATCGGCGCGGAGAACGACTTCGTGGGCGTCATCGACCTCGTCGAGATGCGCGCGCTGGTCTGGCCCGGCGACGCCAAGGGCGACGTGACCATGGGCGCCAAGTACGAGATCCAGGAGATCCCGGCCGAGCTCGCCGACAAGGCTGCCGAGTACCGCGAGAAGCTGCTCGAGACGGTCGCCGAGTCCGACGAGCACCTGCTCGAGAAGTACTTCGGCGGCGAGGGCCTCACGGTCGCCGAGATCAAGGGCGCCATCCGCAAGCTCACCATCGCCTCGGAGCTCTACCCCGTGCTCTGCGGCTCGGCGTTCAAGAACCGCGGCGTGCAGCCGATGCTCGACGCCGTCGTGGACTACCTCCCCTCGCCCCTCGACGTCCCCGCCATCGAGGCGAAGGACCCGAAGAACGAAGAGGTCATCATCGAGCGTCACGCCGACCGTGACGAGCCGTTCGCGGCGCTCGCGTTCAAGATCGTGACGCACCCGTTCTTCGGTCGCCTCACCTACATCCGCGTGTACTCGGGCCACCTCGACTCCGGCGCCCAGGTCGTCAACGCGACCAAGGGCAAGAAGGAGCGCATCGGGAAGATCTTCCAGATGCACGCCAACAAGGAGATGCCGGTCGACTCGGTCACCGCCGGTCACATCTACGCCGTCATCGGCCTCAAGGACACCACCACCGGTGACACGCTGTCCGACAGCGCCAACCAGGTCGTCCTCGAGTCGATGACCTTCCCCGAGCCGGTCATCGAGGTCGCGATCGAGCCCAAGACGAAGGCCGACCAGGAGAAGCTGGGTCTCGCGATCCAGAAGCTCGCCGAGGAGGACCCGACGTTCCGCGTCGAGCAGAACTCCGAGACCGGTCAGACCGTCATCAAGGGCATGGGCGAGCTGCACCTCGACATCCTGGTCGACCGCATGAAGCGCGAGTTCAAGGTCGAGGCCAACGTCGGCAAGCCGCAGGTGGCGTACCGCGAGACGATCCGCAAGGTCGTCGAGCGTCACGACTACACGCACAAGAAGCAGACCGGTGGTTCGGGTCAGTTCGCGAAGATCCAGTTCGCGCTCGAGCCGCTCGAGGTCACGGCCGACAAGACGTACGAGTTCGAGAACAAGGTCACCGGTGGCCGCATCCCGCGCGAGTACATCGAGCCGACCAACCAGGGCTTCCAGGACGCCATGAACATCGGCGTGCTCGCCGGCTACCCCATGGTGGGCGTCAAGGCGATCCTCACGGACGGCGCGTCGCACGACGTCGACTCGTCCGAGATGGCGTTCAAGATCGCCGGCTCGATGGGCTTCAAGGAGGCCGTCCGCAAGGCGAACCCCGTCATCCTCGAGCCGCTCATGGCGGTCGAGGTGCGTACTCCCGAGGAGTACATGGGCGACGTCATCGGCGACCTCAACTCGCGTCGTGGCCAGATCCAGTCGATGGAGGACGCACAGGGCGTCAAGGTCGTCCGCGCACTGGTCCCGCTGTCCGAGATGTTCGGCTACATCGGCGACCTGCGCTCGAAGACCTCGGGCCGCGCCGTGTACTCGATGGAGTTCGACAGCTACGCCGAGGTTCCCCGCGCCGTGGCCGACGAGATCATCCAGAAGGTCAAGGGCGAGTAACCCTTTTCCCCCGGGATGCCTCGGTGACGAGGCATCCCGGGGGCACAACTTCACACAGAATCAACAGAACCGTCTCCACTAAGGTGGAGATATCCCCGTAGACGACCGGTCGCAAACCAGTGCCCGGAAGTTCTACACGACCGTCCTGAGGAGGACCCAGTGGCTAAGGCCAAGTTCGAGCGGACCAAGCCGCACGTGAACATCGGAACGATCGGTCACGTCGACCACGGCAAGACCACGCTCACCGCAGCGATCTCGAAGGTGCTCGCCGACACCTACCCGTCGGCCACCAACGTGCAGCGCGACTTCGCGTCCATCGACTCCGCTCCCGAGGAGCGTCAGCGCGGTATCACGATCAACATCTCGCACGTCGAGTACGAGACCCCGAAGCGTCACTACGCTCACGTCGACGCCCCGGGTCACGCCGACTACATCAAGAACATGATCACCGGTGCTGCTCAGATGGACGGCGCGATCCTCGTGGTCGCCGCCACCGACGGCCCGATGGCGCAGACGCGCGAGCACGTGCTGCTCGCCAAGCAGGTCGGCGTCCCCTACCTGCTCGTCGCGCTGAACAAGTCCGACATGGTCGACGACGAGGAGATCCTGGAGCTCGTCGAGCTCGAGGTTCGCGAGCTGCTGTCGTCGCAGGACTTCGACGGTGACAACGCTCCGGTCGTGCGCGTCTCGGGCCTCAAGGCTCTCGAGGGCGACGCCGAGTGGACCGCGAAGATCCTCGAGCTCATGGAGGCGGTCGACGAGTCGATCCCCGACCCGGTGCGCGACAAGGACAAGCCGTTCCTGATGCCGATCGAGGACGTCTTCACGATCACCGGTCGTGGCACGGTCGTCACGGGCCGCGCCGAGCGCGGTACCCTCGCGATCAACTCCGAGGTCGAGATCGTGGGTCTGCGCCCGACGCAGAAGACGATCGTCACCGGTATCGAGATGTTCCACAAGCAGCTCGACGAGGCATGGGCCGGCGAGAACTGTGGTCTGCTCCTGCGCGGCACCAAGCGTGACGACGTCGAGCGCGGCCAGGTCGTCGTGAAGCCCGGTTCGGTCACCCCGCACACCAACTTCGAGGGCACGGCGTACATCCTGTCCAAGGAGGAGGGCGGCCGTCACAACCCGTTCTTCACGAACTACCGTCCGCAGTTCTACTTCCGCACCACCGACGTCACCGGCGTCATCACGCTGCCCGAGGGCACCGAGATGGTCATGCCCGGCGACACCACCGACATGACGGTCGAGCTGATCCAGCCGATCGCCATGGAGGAGGGCCTCGGCTACGCGATCCGTGAGGGTGGCCGCACCGTCGGCGCCGGCACGGTCACGAAGATCATCAAGTAAGGTTCTTCGCGCGATCTCCAGAGGGGGTCGGACCCGCAAGGGTCCGGCCCCCTCTTTCGTCGTCCCCGGCCTCCTCGTCCTGCGTTCGCGACCGTGCCCCTGCGTTCGCGACCGTGTCCCTCTCGTCGCTACCGTGTCCCTCCCGTCGCGACCGTGTCCCTCCCGTCGCGACCGTGTCCCTCCCGTCGCGACCGTGCCCATCCCGTCGCGACCGTGCCCGGGCATGCTCGACGCAGAAAGGGCATGCTCGACGCAGAATGGGCATGCTCGACGCAGAACGGGCATGCTCGACGCAGAAAGGGCATGGTCGACGGGGAGCGCGGAGGCTCCTGCACAGGGAACGTGGAGACGAAGGTGGGCGGGTGGAGTGCACGGATGCCGCGACTTATGCCCATCGCGGGGAGCAGGGTCGCCACAGTGGGAGCATGTCGCGAAGGAGCCGGACGGTCCGAGTGGTGCCGCGCCATACGCGGGGCCCTGGTGAGCCTGCCTTCGACGGGATGCCGCTAGAGGACCACACGCGGCTGCGACCCGGCGCCTACGTCCGGACGTCGGAGTGGGACGCGGTGTTCGCCGAGGAGCGGCTGCGAGCCCGGGCACGCGCGGTCGCGGGACGCGTGACCGCGCCGGGATCGGCCTTCTGCCGAATGACGGCCGCCGCCTGCCACCGGCTTCCCGTGTACCGGTGGCGCTCCGACCGCGTGGACATGGTCTGCGCGCGGCCGCATACCCGACGCAACGGGCGGGACGTTCTGCGGCACCAGGAACCGCTTCCTGAGCAGGACGTCGTCCTGATCGACGGCATTCGCGTGACCTCGCTCGATCGCACGGTCTACGACGTCATCCGCACGGCGTCGATGGAGACCGCGCTCGTCGTGTATGACGCTGCGCTCCGAAAGCTCGCCTGGAACGAGGCCACGCGGTCTTACGACGGTGCCAAGGCGGCGGAGTTTCGCGCGCTCGTCGGCGCTCGGATCATCCGAGGCGCCGGTGCCCGCGGCATCCGTCGAGCGCGCTTCCTCGCTGCGATCGCCGACGGGCGTGCGCAACTTCCGGGGGAGACGATCACGCGGCTATGGATGCGACAGCTCGGCGTGCCCGAGCCAGAGCTTCAGTACCGCATCGACTTCCCGGACGGCACGTTCGCCCTGCTCGACCTCGCCTGGCCGGCCCTCGGGCGGTGGGTGGAGTTCGATGGCGCGTTCAAGCTCACCGACGAGGACGTGATGGGTGGGCGCACCGCAGCGGAGGTCAGTGCCGATCAGCAGAAGCGCGAAGACCGCGTGCGTCGGTTGACAGGATGGCGGTGCGATCGCCACGGATTCGAACGGATGCCGAGCATCGACGCATTCGCGGACTACCTGCGTTCGATCGGGCTGCTGTGAGCCGCAGTCGCGGGCCGCGGCGCCGGGCTCAGATCATGCACTGCGGCCGGGGTTTCGCCGCGGCATCCGTTCCCGTCACAATTGGCCTAACGCCTCGCCGGGGGGCGGCCGAAGGAGTGAGCATGGGCGGTTTCGACGACCTCGTCAACCAGGGCAAGGACCTCTACGCGCAGAACAAGGACAAGATCGGCGAGTTCCTGAAGTCCGAGCAGGCCGAGGACATCAGCGACAAGGTGCTGGACGGCGCCTCGGGCATCGCGAAGAAGGTCGTGCCGGAGGAGCACCACGACACCGTGGACGACATCCGTGGGAACGTCGACGGAGCGGTCGGCAACCAGTAGAACCATCTGCGATAAGGACGGCCCGGGGGACCCCGGGCCGTTTTCCATTTCTCGGAGTTATTACGCGACTTTCGGCAATCGTTACCTTGTCGCTATCGCCCGAATCGGATATTCCTCGGGTACTTGACGCGCGCAGGTACTCGGCATACGTTGACGGCGGGAACACGTTTCGGCTCGTGTTTGGGGAAACGCCGAACCTCTTGGGGATCTTGGGGAACGTCGCTTTAATCCACGGCCGTTACGTGCTGGGAGGGGCCTCTTCTGGGGCGCCCTGTGTCGTGACGACCAAGGGTGAAGTGATGTTCAGTCGTACTTTTGCGCGCGCCTCGAATGAGGGACTGCGCCGCCGCATGCGTCAAGAGCGGACTCAGGAGCGCAAGATCGCGCTCCAGAGACGCTGGTATGTGGGAGGGCTCGCGGCTGTCGTCGCGAGCTCGCTCGTGTTCTCGGGGATGTCCCCGGCCACCGCCGAGGAGGTGACCCCCACCGATCCCGCCGCCACCAGTGAGGCGACGACCACCGACACCGCATCGACGGATGCCGAGACCCCGCCGCCTGCGGAAGAGACGGCCGCTGATGAACCCGCAGCCGAACCTGCGGCGCCGCCGGCTGAGGAGCCGGCCGCTCCTGAGGCGAGCGTTCCGGAGGCGGACGCGCCGGAGGTTGACGCGCCGTTCTCGGCACTGGCTGCACCGCTCGCCGACGCGGAGATCGCCCCGATGGCGCTGCTGGCCTGTGACGGCTGGCCCGTCGCAGGGTCGCCCGTCGCGGGCTTCGAGATCGACGGCAACATGTGCCTCGACGGCGACGGATCCCTGGACTGGGCGACCGTGGGTGGCCAGCCGGTCCGGATGGACGGTTTCGACGATTCCACGGCGTTCACCCAAGGCGCGAAGGAGAGCAACTGGCCGTGGAGCGCCGCCCAGATCGGCGGAACAGCCTCGTCCGGCAAGACAGACATCGGGAACGTGTACGCGTACACGCAGACCGTCGCGGGACATGTCTACGCCTACCTCGGCTTCGAGCGCCAGGTGAACACAGGCTCGGTCTCGTATCACGTCGAACTCAACCAGGCTGCCAACGCGTTCGGGCCGGTACCGACCCGCACCGTCGGGGACCTGCGCCTCACGATCGAGCAGAACGGCAACAACACGATCGCTCTGGTGGGTGCCGACGTCTGGGATGGTGACAGCTGGAATCCCCTCGGAACGCTCGCAGGATTCGTCGGTCAGGTGAACCAGGGGCCCATCAACCGGATCTCAGGGACGGACGAACTCGAGACCGGCACCTTCGCTGAGGCGGCGATCGACCTGACAACGCTCTTCGGAGAGGACGGTTGCAGCGGCAACTACGGCGTGCTCAACGTCCGATCCAGCGCTTCTCCAGAAGAGACCTCGTCGCTCGAAGACTGGATCAGCCCGATCGCACTGAACGTGCCGTCGACCTGTGCGACGCTGACGATCCTCAAGACCGGCGTGAACGGCACCCCGCTCGCGGGCGCCGAGTTCTCGATCAGCCCGAACCCCACGACGGGCACGGGCTCGACGACCGGCACCACCGACGCGAACGGCAAGATCGTCTTCAACGGCAACGTGCTGCCGGGCGTCTACACGGTGACCGAGACGAAGGCTCCGACCGGCTACCTCCTGCCGACGTCCGACAACCCGCAGCAGGTCACCCTCGGTGACGCGGAGTCGAAGACGCTGACGTTCGTAGACCCGCTCGGCACGGTGACGTGGCTCAAGCACGACGGCGCCGGCAACCTGCTGGGCGGCGCGACCTTCCAGGTCGTCGCCGACACCGGCGGCGTCGCCGCGGGCGCAGCGAGCTTCCCGCGGACCGTCGTCGACAACGGCACGAACGATACCGACCCGGCTCCGGGTGTGATCAAGGTGGTGAATGTCCCGATCGGCACCTACACGGTGACCGAGACGGCGGCCCCCACCGGCTATGTGCTCGACACGACCCCGCAGAATTTCGCCATCAGCCAGCAGACGCCCAACGCCACGCTCACCAACCCGTTCGTGAACATCCCGTTCGCGACGGTGACGCTCAGCAAGACCTGGGTCAACTCGTTCACGGGCGACACGGCCGACCTCTCCATCGGGGGAGCCGCCACGGCGAACGGCACCTCGACGGCACCGACCAACGGTCAGGTCGTCCAGGTCTCGGTCGCACCGGGCTCGGCACTGACGCTCGCCGAGGTTCTTCCCGACGCCAACACCGGCGAGTACTCGTCGACCCTCGCGTGTGTCGGGGCGACCGTCTCGAACAACACGGGAACCGGCGGCTCGATCACGGTGCCCGCGTACCCGGCTTCGGCTGCGGGCGTGCAGTGCACGTTCACGAACACCGCCATCCAGAAGACAGTCACGTTGCAGAAGCACTGGCTCGACGCTCTTGAGGGCGACGAGGCCGAGCTGCACGCAGGCCCGGCGACGGCGACTTCCACGGCGAACGGCAGCCCCGACCAGCTCGACCTGGTGAACATCGCGCAGACCTCGGTCCGCGTCGGTGACACAGTGGCGCTGAGCGAGATCCTGAGCGGTGTCGCCAGCTATGGCTCGACCTACTCCTGCACGTCGGGTCAGACGACCGGCGACGGCAGCGGGACGTCCTTCACGCTGACGGTGCCGAATGCCAACGTCACCTGTACCTTCACCAACACGGCCGACCGCGCGACCGTCACCCTGAACAAGCAGTGGGTCAACGCCTTCCAGGGCGACGAGGCCGACCTGTCGATCACGGGTGCCGCGACGGACACGGCGACTTCGGTCGCGACCGGCGGTGACAGCACCGACAACACCAACGCGGCATCTGTGGATGTTCGCGTGGGTGAGAAGGTCACACTCTCGGAGAGCCTGCCCGGTGAGAACACGGGTCAGTACACCTCGACCTGGTTCTGTTCGGACGGCTCGCAGGGCCAGGGCGGCAGCATCCCCGAGATCACGGTCGACGAGGATCTCGACTGCACCATCGTGAACACCGCCGACGAGATCATCATCACGCTCGACAAGCGCTGGATCGACGCCTTCGCGGGCGACGTCGCGTCGCTGTCGATCAACGGGACGGAAGCCGACTCCACGGCGAACGGCACGACGAACCAGCTCGACGATGACGTGGTCACCCTCACGGTGCGCGTCGGCGACGAGGTCAACATCCACGAGACGCTCGACAGCGCCGTCAACACCGGTGAGTACGACAGCACCTATGCGTGCTCGACGGTCGCGAACGGCGTCGGGCAGGGACGCGACTTCGACTTCGTGGCCCCTGACTCGGATGTGAACTGCACCTTCACGAACACGGCCGTGAAGGTCGGCGTCGTGCTGCACAAGGAGTGGGTCGGCGCCGTTCTCGGTGACGAGACGACGCTCGCGGTGACGCCTGAATCCGGTCCGATCCTGACCAAGCTGTCGAAGGTCATCGGGACGGGCACGTTCATCGACAACACCAACACCGTGATCGTCCAGGCGCGCATCGGCGCCGTGCTGCCGATGAACGAGACGATCTCGCTCTCCGCCCTCGGTCAGTACGACTCCACCTACAACTGCGTCGGCGGCGGACAGGCTTCGGGCACCGGCATCGGCCGGAGCTTCGAGCTGACCGTGACCGGCCCGGGCATCCTGTGCTACTTCGTCAACCAGGCGAAGACGGCCACGGTTCACCTTCAGAAGACGTGGGTGAACGGTCAGGAGGGCGACTCCGCCGATCTGACCATTTCCGGCGTCCCGGCGACCGAAGACATCTCGGTGTCGAACGGTGACGTCGGTCCGTGGACCGACACCGACAACGCGATCCAGAAGCAGGCGCTGATCGGCTCCCAGGTGACGGTCAGCGAGGTGCTCGACGTGGTCGCGGGCGAGGCTTCCGACTACACCAGCTCGCTGGTCTGCCTCAATGCCGACGACGAGACCGTGCTCGCCGCGAGCGCAAGGTCGGGCACGTTCACCATGCCGAACGAGAGCATCTGGTGTGAGTTCACCAACACGGCCGAGCGTCCGACGCTCTCGCTCGTGAAGGTCGTGAACGGCGCCGACGTTGCGGACACCAACTGGCAGCTCTTCGGAACTCCGGAAGACGGTGACGTCGTCACCAACCCGGCCGGCGGCGATGTCGCTCCGACCGCGGTGCTGCCCGGTGTGCAGTTCGGTCTCTCGGAGGACCTGATCGGCGACATCCCCGGACTCGACGAGTTCGAGCCCGAGGAGTGGTCGTGCGTGTCTGACGACGACGGCACGATCGGGCTGACGGACAGCGAGCCGGGCGCGGCGACGCTGCGCGGCCTCGACAAGGGTGAGCACGTGGTGTGCACGATCGTGAACAGCCACGTCGACCAGGGCTTCACGGTCGACAAGAACGTCGTCGAATCGGTGCAGAACGAGGACGGGGCGTGGACGGTGACCTACGAGATCACCGTGCACAACAACAGCGTCCTGGTACCGATCACGTACGACCTGACCGACACGCTCGACACTCCGACCGACGGCGTCACGTACACGGGCGCGTCGTGGACCGGCCCGACGAGCGGCACGTGGGTGCTGCCGAGCCTGACCGCTCAGCTGGCCGACGACCAGGTAGCCGCTCCGAGCAACGGAGCGAACGACCCGGTCTACACCGTATCGGTCGACGTCGAGGTGACTGCCGTCCCGGAGACCCCTGAGCCGTGTGATGCGGAAGAGCCGGACGGCATCGGCATCGTCAACACGGCGTACCTGACCGTCGGCGAGGTCACCGAAGACGACAGTGCCTGTGGCACGGTCCACTACGACGACGTCTCGATCGAGAAGACGGCGACGAACCTGCCGGAGGCTCCGGAAGGCGAGGAGCCGTGGGCCGAGGTCGGTGACACGTTCGACTACGTCCTCACCGTCACCAACAACGGAACCCGCGATGCGGAGGACGTCGTGGTGACCGATCCGGTGCCCGAGCGCCTCGAGGTGACGAACATCGACCTGCCTGAGGGCTGGACGAACGACAACGCGCCCGAGCTGGTCGACGGCGACAACGTCGTCAGACTCAGCATCCCGACACTGGGAGCGGGCGAGTCGGTCGACATCACGATCACGGTCGAGTTCCTCGCCCCTGACTACCCGGAGGGAGCGGAAGAGCCGCCCACACCGATCGACGAGCTCGTCAACGAGGCCTGTGTCGCAGCCCTCTCCGACGAGGACCCGACGAACGACTGCGACGAGGTGGAGATCCCGGTCCGCGAGATCACGGCGCTGGTCTACACGAGCTGCATCGGCGACGCCCCGCTGCTGGGCTGGACGATCTCGAAGTCCGGCACGCTGCTGGACTACCCGATCGACTTCCTGTGGACGCCTGACAGCCTGGAGCCGACCACGGAGCCCCAGGAAGTGGCGATCACCCACCCGGGTGGCGACACGACATGGAGCGATGAGATCCCCTGGGTCGGAACGGCGTTCACGCCCTCCGGAGTCTCGATCGACTACCCGGGATGGCGGCCGATCGTGGCGAGCGACATCGTGCCCGGATCGAATCCCGCGCAGTACTACCTGCCGGGGACGACCGACGTGATGACGCCGGAGGAGCAGGCGGAGTTCGTGTTCAACGGCCTCATCCTCGACCCGAGTGAGCTGGACTACTCGTGGCGCCTCGGATCGACGGTGACGTTCAGTGTCAACCCGACGCTCGAGTTCGCCGTCGAGTACCCGGAGGCGACTCCTGAGTGCTCCGTGGCCCGCCACTCGGACGTCCAGATCGAGAAGACGGCGAGCGTCGAGAAGACGGACCCGGGTGCGTCCTTCACCTACACCCTCGCGGTGCAGAACGTGAGCGACGACGCGGCCGCCGAATCGGTCGTGGTCACGGACGCCATCCCCGCCGACATCAAGATCACGGACGTGACCTGGGCCGGCAAGGGTGACGACGCGGTGTTCCCGAACTGGCAGACCTGTGAGGTCACCGGTCAGGACAGCGCGGGCTACGGCGGATCGCTCGAGTGCGTGCTCTTCGGGCCGCTGCAGCCTCAGGGGGCGAACGAAGGCGCTTCGGCGGCTCCGACCATCACCCTTGCGGCGACGGTGAACCCGGCATCCAAGAGCAGCTCGATCACCAACGTGGCAGTCGTCGACTACCACACCTTCGGCGACCCGGACGACGCGGGCCGTGACTCCGACGACGCCACCGTGCTGCTGTCGGCGCTCCCGGCCACGGGTGGGGAACTGCCGCCGCTGCTGGTCATCATGGGCCTGTTCGCTCTGCTCGGAGGCACGACGATGCTGATCATCGCCCGCCGCCGCCGCGGAGAGGTCAAGGCGACCGTCTGACGTGAGAGAGGGCGGGACCGCCCCAAGGCCCGCTCTCTCCCACCCACTTCCGACCTGCTCTGACGGGCCGGAAGCCCGAGCCCCTCGCACCCCGAACGCGAGGGGCTCGAGCGCGTCTGCGGCACGCGCAACGGGCGCCGATTCGCGCATTCGGCCGGGGAGCGATAGCCTGCACGAACGGCGGTTCTCCGCCTGTCCCTGGTCCTTGGGAAGGACCTGGAAACCGGATCCCAACCGGCCACAACTGTGCGGGGTCTGACGCCCGTACCCCGGTCGGGTGGATGGTGCGCCCCCGCGCATCGGAGGAACGCGGCACCCCCGTGCCGCCGCAGTATCGACGTGCCCCCCACGTCGCTGGGATGTACGGCACGCCTCGGTGGTGTGCCGATGGGATGAACGGTGCGCTTCGGTGCACCGCTGGGACGGCGCAGTGCGCCGAAAAACGGGAGGATCACTGTGTCTGCAGTGCGCAAGCGAACATTGAGAGCTTTAGCTGGGGCCCTGGTCGCCGCCGCCCTCGTGGTGGCACCGCTGGTGACCGCCGGAGCATCGGCAGGCGAGCCGGTGCTCAAGGGTGAGGTCGGAGTCCTCCAGCCGTGGAGCTCGGACACCAACAAGACGTCCTACTGGGAGAAGCTCTACGCCGCCCACAAGGCCGTCTGCTACAAGTCCGAGGGCAACACCTCGCACGGCAAGATCACTGACGGCGGCAAGACAGTGACGCTGAAGCCGTTCGACCCGGATTGGCCCGGCGACCACTGGGAGCTGCTCGTCATCAAGGGCGGCGACGTTTCGAACAACGTCATCGAACACCCTAAGGCAGGCGTCGCCTACGCCTCGCCGCTGAACAAGGCCGGCAAGCAGTCCGACGTCTCGCACTGGATCGTCTGCAAGGGCACCACGCCCGAGACGCCCCCGGCGACGGTCATCCCGGCGCTCGACTGGGATCCCGCGACCTGCGACACGGCGGGGGTTCTCCGCAAGAACGGGGACGTGATCTGGACCTCGGTCACGAACAACGACGGAACGACGACGTGGACGGCCGCGCCGAAGACCGGAACGGTCTTCCCGCCAGACGCGCGCGTGACGTGGACCGTTCCGGACCTCGCCCAGCTCGCCGCCGACAGCGACGAATGCCGACCGGACCAGCCGGAGCCCGAGGTGTCGAGCACCCCGCGCGAGGTCAAGAACTGCGCCAGCACCAGTGTGACGGTGGAGACGACCACGGTAACCACTCCCTACGTGTGGAACGGCACCGCCTGGGTGCTCGGCACGTCGTCGGAGACGGTTGAGACGACGAACCGCCCGATGACCGCCGCAGAGAAGAAGGACTGCCCGCTGCCCGAGACACCGCCGACGACCACCGAGTGGGCGGACGGCGAGTGGGCATGCGGTGACACGACAGTCACTCAGACTCGCGAGGTGACCACGACGACCTACGCCTACGACGACGAGGGAACTGCCGTCCCGACTGTCACGAAGAACACCGAGACGCAGCCGCGCCCCCTCACAGAGGCCGAGATCGACGAGAACTGCCCGCTCGCTCCCGGTGACATCGACTCGGTCTGCGTGGGCGACGTGCCCTACCTCGGCTACGCGGTGACGCTGCCCGAGGGCTTCGAGGCGGACAGCGAGACCCCCGTCACGATCACGTTCGTGAACCCGGATGGCGAGGACTACGTCGTCGAGAACCAGCCGCTGAGCGGCGAGCTGCTGTGGCCGGGTGCCTCGGCGACCGCGCCCAAGATGTGGCCGGGCTGGGAGCTCGTGAACGGCGAGTACGTCCAGACTGACGGCAACTTCGCGTGGACCCGCGCCGGCGTCACCGTCCGCTTCGAGGTCAACCCGTCGTACTCGACCGAGGTCCAGTACCCCGAGGCATCCGCAGAGTGCGCCAACCCGCCGGTCGGCGGGGGCACCCCGGCGTCGACCGACACCGAGGCGCTGGCCGTGACCGGTGGCGGCGTCAGCCCGATCGTCGTCGCAGCGGGCGGCGCGGCACTGTTCGCCGGCATCGCCGTCGTGGCGATCGCGGCCTACCGTCGCCGTCACGCGAGCATGCAGTAACCACCGACTCATCGGTGGAGAAGGGGCGGTCGCGCACAGCGCGGCCGCCCCTTCTGCTGTGGTCAGCGGCACCCCGCCGGCGCCCCGTCTGGGAAACGGCCGAGCATACCCGCGCCGCGACACGCCCGAGTTTGCGACACGCCCGGGCTGCACGTAGACTAGTGAGGTTCCACATTCCGACGCCCCTCTTGGCGTGCGTCGGATCACTGCCAGGGCAGTGCATAGGCAAGCGCAACGCGCTGGGTCCTAGGCCGCGGGCAGCAGAACCACCACATCTCGAATCCACCCACTGCGGAGCCATGCTTCGCGCGCGGGCGGAGAACGGATACCGGGAGCAGCGCTTCGGCGCGACACCCGGATTGACAGCAGAACAGCGGTGCGCAAGTGCCAGGCGCAAAGCGCCACGTGCGTCCAATGCCACTGGGGTATGACGCGAGAAAGAGAGTGAGCAGACAATGGCGGGACAGAAGATCCGCATTCGCCTGAAGTCGTACGACCACGAGGTCATCGACTCGTCGGCACGCAAGATCGTCGACACCGTGACCCGTGCGGGCGCGACGGTCGTGGGCCCCGTGCCCCTTCCCACGGAGAAGAACGTGATCGCCGTGATCCGTTCTCCCCACAAGTACAAGGACAGCCGCGAGCACTTCGAGATGCGCACCCACAAGCGTCTGATCGACATCGTCGACCCGACGCCGAAGGCTGTCGACTCGCTCATGCGTCTCGACCTCCCGGCCGATGTCAACATCGAGATCAAGCTCTGAGGTTCGACATGGCTGACATCAACAACAAGGTTTCCAAGGGCCTGCTGGGCACCAAGCTCGGCATGACCCAGGTGTGGGACGAGAACGGCAAGCTCGTTCCCGTCACCGTCATCGAGATCGCGCCGAACGTGGTCACCCAGGTCCGCACGCCCGAGAAGGACGGCTACAAGGCCGTTCAGATCGCGTACGGCCAGATCGACCCCCGCAAGGTGAACCAGCCCCTGACGGCCCACTTCGAGGCCGCGGGTGTCACCCCGCGCCGTCACCTCACCGAGGTCCGCACCGCGGACGCTGCTGACTACTCACTCGGTCAGGAGCTCACGGTGGACGGCACGTTCGAGGCCGGCCAGCTGGTCGACGTCGTCGGCACCAGCAAGGGCAAGGGCACCGCGGGTGTCATGAAGCGCCACAACTTCAAGGGCGTCTCCGCTTCGCACGGTGCGCACCGCAACCACCGCAAGCCCGGTTCGATCGGCGCCTCGTCGACCCCGAGCCGCGTCTTCAAGGGCATGCGCATGGCCGGCCGTATGGGTGGCGAGCGCGTGACCGTCCTCAACCTCAAGGTGCACGCCGTCGACGCCGAGAAGGGTCTGCTGCTCGTCAAGGGCGCCGTCCCCGGCGCGCGTGGCCGCATCGTCTACGTCCGCAACGCAGTGAAGGGTGCCTGATCACATGGCTGACTCGACTCTCGCGCTCGACGTCGTGAAGGCAGACGGCTCGGCTGCTGGCTCGGTCCAGCTCCCGGCCTCGATCTTCGACGTCAAGACGAACATCCCGCTCATCCACCAGGTCGTCGTCGCGCAGCTCGCGGCGGCTCGCCAGGGCACCCACTCGACCAAGCGTCGCGGTGAGGTCTCGGGCGCCGGCCGCAAGCCCTTCAAGCAGAAGGGCACGGGTAACGCCCGCCAGGGCTCCATCCGCGCGCCGCAGATGACCGGCGGTGGCATCGTGCACGGCCCGAAGCCGCGCGACTACTCGCAGCGCACGCCCAAGAAGATGATCGCCGCCGCCCTGCTGGGCGCGCTGAGCGACCGCGCTCGTGGCGAGCGTCTGCACGTCATCGACACCTTCGGCATCGAGGGCGCCCCGTCGACGAAGGCGGCCACGACGGTCTTCAACGCACTGGGAGCGACCAAGAACGTGCTCGTCGTCGTGGACCGCGACGACGACCTCGCGGTGCTGAGCGTGCGCAACATCTCGTTCGCCCACGTGCTGCCGTTCGACCAGCTCAACGCGTACGACGTGATCGTCTCGGACGACATCGTCTTCACCAAGGCCGCCCTCGACGCGTTCATCGCGTCGAAGACCGCCGTCACCGAGGAGGCCTCGGCATGACCGCCGTTTACAAGGACCCGCGCGACATCATCCTGAAGCCGGTCGTTTCGGAGAAGAGCTACGGGCTCATCGACGAGGGCAAGTACACCTTCCTCGTCGACCCCCGCGCTTCGAAGACCGAGATCAAGCTCGCGATCGAGAAGATCTTCGGCGTCAAGGTCGCAGCGGTCAACACGCTCAACCGCACGGGCAAGGCCCGTCGTACCCGCTTCGGCACCGGCAAGCGCAAGGACACCAAGCGCGCCATCGTGACCCTGAAGTCGGGCACCATCGACATCTTCACGGCAGTCGGCTGACGGTCGGGATAGAGGACTAGAGATATGGCTATTCGCAAGTACAAGCCCACGACCCCGGGTCGCCGCGGCTCGTCGGTGGCCGACTTCGCCGAGATCACCCGATCGACGCCTGAGAAGTCGCTCCTCCGCCCGCTCAGCAAGACCGGTGGCCGCAACAACCAGGGCCGCATCACCACGCGTCACATCGGTGGTGGCCACAAGCGTCAGTACCGCGTCATCGACTTCCGTCGCAATGACAAGGACGGCATCAACGCCAAGGTCGCTCACATCGAGTACGACCCCAACCGCACCGCGCGCATCGCGCTCCTGCACTACTTCGACGGCGAGAAGCGCTACATCCTCGCGCCGAACAAGCTGTCGCAGGGCGACATCGTCGAGTCGGGCGCCTCGGCTGACATCAAGCCGGGCAACAACCTGCCGCTGAAGAACATCCCGACCGGTACCGTGATCCACGCCATCGAGCTCCGCCCCGGCGGCGGCGCGAAGCTGGCGCGCTCGGCCGGTACGTCGGTTCGCCTCGTGGCGAAGGACGGCCCCTACGCCCAGCTGCGTCTGCCCTCGGGCGAGATCCGCAACGTCGACGCGCGCTGCCGCGCGACCGTCGGCGAGGTCGGCAACGCCGAGCAGTCGAACATCAACTGGGGCAAGGCCGGCCGCAACCGCTGGAAGGGCATCCGCCCGACCGTCCGCGGTGTCGCGATGAACCCGGTCGACCACCCCCACGGTGGTGGTGAGGGTAAGACCTCCGGTGGTCGTCACCCGGTTTCGCCGTGGGGTCAGGCCGAAGGCCGCACCCGTCACGCGAACAAGGAAAGCGACAAGTACATCGTCCGTCGTCGCAACGCCGGCAAGAAGCGGAAGTAGGAGTAGAGGAAGATGCCTCGCAGCCTTAAGAAGGGCCCCTTCGTCGACGAGCACCTGCTTCGCAAGGTCGTCGTCCAGAACGAAGCCGGCACCAAGAACGTCATCAAGACCTGGTCGCGCCGTTCGATGATCATCCCGGCCATGCTGGGTCACACCATCGCCGTGCACGACGGACGCAAGCACATCCCCGTGTTCGTGTCCGAGACCATGGTCGGCCACAAACTGGGCGAGTTCGCGCCCACCCGCACCTTCCGCGGCCACGTGAAGGACGACAAGAAGGGCCGCCGCCGCTGACGCGGTGGCAGAGGAGAGAGAAATGGTGGAGTCCATCGCACGCGTGCGACACATCCGCGTGACCCCTCAGAAGGCTCGTCGTGTCGTCGCGCTCATCAAGGGCAAGCAGGCTGAGGAGGCCCTGGCCATCCTCAAGTTCGCGCCGCAGAGCGCGAGCGAGCCGATCTACAAGCTCGTCGCCGCCGGAATCGCGAACGCTCGCGTGAAGGCAGACAAGGACGGCGAGTACCTGGACGAGCAGGACCTGTACGTGGCCAACGCGTACGTCGACGAGGGCACGACGCTCAAGCGTTTCCGCCCCCGCGCGCAGGGTCGTGCCTTCCAGATCAAGAAGCGCACCAGCCACATCACCGTCGTGCTGTCGACCCCCGAGGTCACCGACACGACGCCGGCTGCCAAGACCAAGAAGGCGAGCAAGTAATGGGACAGAAAGTCCACCCCTACGGCTTCCGCCTCGGTATCACGACCGACCACGTGTCGCGCTGGTTCTCGGACTCGACGAAGCCCGGTCAGCGTTACGCCGACTACGTCGCCGAGGACATCAAGATCCGCAAGCTCCTGCAGACCCAGCTCGACCGGGCCGGCGTGAGCAACATCGAGATCGAGCGCACCCGTGACCGCGTTCGCGTCGACATCCACACCGCCCGCCCGGGCATCGTGATCGGTCGTCGCGGCGCCGAGGCCGAGCGCATCCGCGCCGACCTCGAGAAGCTCACCGGCAAGCAGATCCAGCTGAACATCCTCGAGGTCAAGAACCCCGAGGCCGACGCTCAGCTCGTCGCGCAGGGCATCGCCGAGCAGCTCACCGCTCGCGTGGCGTTCCGCCGCGCGATGCGCAAGGGCCTGCAGGGCGCTCAGCGCGCCGGCGCCAAGGGCGTCCGCATCCAGGTCTCCGGCCGCCTCGGCGGCGCCGAGATGAGCCGCTCGGAGTTCTACCGCGAGGGTCGTGTGCCGCTGCACACGCTGCGCGCGAACATCGACTACGGCTTCTACGAGGCGAAGACCACCTTCGGCCGCATCGGCGTGAAGGTCTGGATCTACAAGGGCGACCTCACCAACAAGGAGCTCGCTCGCGAGCAGGCCAACCAGAAGCCGGCCCGCGACCGCGGCGACCGTCGCGGCCCCCGCGACCGTGGCGACCGTGGCGACCGCCGCAACGAGGCCCCCGTGGCAGAAGGAGCATCGGCGTAATGCTTATTCCCCGCAAGGTCAAGTACCGCAAGCAGCACCACCCGGGTCGCTCCGGCCAGGCCACCGGCGGCACGAAGGTCTCCTTCGGCGAGTTCGGCATCCAGGCCCTCACGCCCGCGTATGTGACGAACCGTCAGATCGAGTCCGCTCGTATCGCGATGACCCGTCACATCAAGCGTGGCGGCAAGGTGTGGATCAACATCTACCCCGACCGTCCGCTCACCAAGAAGCCGGCCGAGACCCGCATGGGTTCCGGTAAGGGTTCGCCCGAGTGGTGGGTCGCAAACGTCAAGCCGGGTCGCGTCCTCTTCGAGGTCGCCGGCGTCAACGAGGAACTCGCTCGTGAGGCCCTGACCCGCGCAATCCACAAGCTGCCTCTCAAGGCACGCATCATCAAGCGCGAGGAGGGCGACGCGTAATGGCGATCGGCACCAAGACGCTCGCTCCGAGCGAGCTCGACACGTTCGAAGACCAGCGCCTCGTCGAGGAGCTGCGCAAGGCCAAGGAAGAGCTGTTCAACCTGCGCTTCCAGTCGGCTACCGGCCAGCTCGAGAGCCACGGCCGCATCCGTGCGGTCAAGCGCGACATCGCGCGGCTCTACACCGTGATCCGTGAGCGCGAGCTCGGCATCCGTGCCACTCCCGCTCCGCTGGAGACGGCGACGAAGGCGAAGAAGACGAAGGCCAAGAAGGCGGATGCCGCTGACGAGGCCGCGAAGGAAGAGGCCGAGTAATGGCTGACACGAAGAAGGCCGCCGACGCGGTCGAGACCAAGGGTCACGAGTCGTCCGAGCACGATGTGCGCGACGTCGACGCCCGCGGCTACCGCAAGGCCCGCCGCGGCTACGTCGTCAGCGACAAGATGGACAAGACCATCGTCGTCGAGGTCGAGGACCGCGTGAAGCACCCGCTGTACGGCAAGGTCATCCGCCGCACCTCCAAGGTGAAGGCGCACGACGAAGGCAACACGGCCGGCATCGGTGACCTCGTGCTCATCAACGAGACCCGCCCGCTGAGCGCCACGAAGCGCTGGCGTCTGGTCGAGATCCTGGAGAAGGCCAAGTGATTCAGAACGAGTCCCGCCTCAAGGTCGCCGACAACACGGGCGCCAAGGAGCTGCTCACCATCCGCGTTCTCGGCGGCTCGAACCGCCGTTACGCGGGCGTGGGTGACATCATCGTGGCCACCGTCAAGGACGCGATCCCGGGCGGCAACGTCAAGAAGGGCGATGTGGTCAAGGCCGTCATCGTCCGTACCGTCAAGCAGACCCGTCGTGCCGACGGCTCTTACATCAAGTTCGACGAGAACGCCGCCGTGATCCTGAAGAGCGACGGGGAGCCCCGCGGCACCCGCATCTTCGGACCGGTCGGCCGTGAGCTTCGCGACAAGAAGTTCATGAAGATCGTCTCGCTCGCACCGGAGGTGATCTGACCCCATGGCCAAGATCAAGAAGGGTGACCTGGTTCAGGTCCTCAACGGCAAGAAGCAGGACAAGGGCGGCGACCGCGGCAAGCAGGGCAAGGTCCTCGAGGTCCTCGCCGACCAGAACCGCGTCATCGTCGAGGGCGTGAACTTCGTCACGAAGCACAACCGCGTCGGCCAGTCGCAGCGCGGCACCAAGACGGGCGGCATCGAGACGATGGAAGCCCCGATCCACATCTCCAACGTCGCCGTCGTCGACCCCTCGACCAAGAAGCCGACCCGCGTCGGCCACCGGGTCGAGGAGCAGACGAAGGACGGCGTGAAGCGCACCGTCCGCGTGCGCTACGCGAAGAAGTCAGGCAAGGACCTCTGATGAGCACCGCAACTGCCGCGCCGGCTGGCAAGATCCAGCCGCGCCTGAAGCAGAAGTACAACACCGAGATCAAGAAGGCTCTGCAGGACGAGTTCGGCTACGCCAACGTCATGCAGACGCCCGGCCTGGTCAAGGTCGTCGTGAACACCGGTGTCGGCGAGGCAGCTCGCGACAGCAAGGTGATCGATGGCGCGGTCGACGACCTCACCAAGATCACCGGCCAGAAGCCGGTCGTGACCAAGGCCCGCAAGTCCATCGCGCAGTTCAAGCTGCGCGAGGGTCAGGCCATCGGCGCGCACGTCACCCTCCGGGGCGACCGCGCGTGGGAGTTCATCGACCGTCTCGTCAACCTCGCCCTGCCCCGCATCCGCGACTTCCGCGGCCTGTCGGGTGCGCAGTTCGACGGCAACGGCAACTACACGTTCGGTCTCCAGGAGCAGTCCGTGTTCCACGAGATCAACCAGGACAAGATCGACCGCGTCCGCGGCTTCGACATCACCATCGTGACGTCGGCGAAGACGGATGCCGAGGGCCGCGCGCTTCTGCGTCACCTGGGCTTCCCGTTCAAGTCGGACGACGCGCAGGCGTGATCCTCGCGGGATGCCGCCATGTGCGGCATCCCGCATCCCACAACTGAATACGGCAATCATGGAAGGTCGTCTGGCGTGTAACGCCAGCCGATACCTCGTGAACAAAGGAATCAACAAATGACAATGACAGACCCGGTCGCAGACATGCTGACCCGTCTGCGCAACGCGAACTCGGCGCACCACGACTCTGTGTCGCTGCCGAGCTCCAAGCTCAAGACCCACATCGCCGAGATCCTCAAGCAGGAGGGCTACATCTCCGCGTGGGAGATCAGCGACGCCCGCGTCGGCCAGACCCTCACGCTGACGCTCAAGTACGGCCCGAACCGCGAGCGGTCGATCGCCGGCATCAAGCGCGTCTCGAAGCCCGGCCTCCGCGTCTACGCGAAGTCCACCGAGATCCCCCGCGTCCTCGGCGGCCTGGGCGTCGCGATCCTGTCCACCTCCTCTGGCCTCCTCACGGACCGCCAGGCCGAGCAGAAGGGCGTGGGTGGGGAAGTCCTCGCCTACGTGTGGTGATCTGACATGTCGCGAATCGGTCGTCTTCCGATCGACATCCCCGCCGGCGTGACCGTTTCGGTCGATGGCCAGGATGTCGCCGTCAAGGGCCCCAAGGGCGAGCTCGCGCTCACCGTGGCCCGTCCCATCGAAGTCAAGGTCGAAGAGGGCCAGGTCATCGTGACCCGTCCCGACGACGAGCGCGCCTCGCGTTCGCTCCACGGCCTGACCCGCACGCTCATCAACAACAACATCATCGGTGTCACCCAGGGCTACACCAAGGGTCTCGAGGTCGTCGGCACGGGTTACCGCGTCGCGCAGAAGGGCACGGCGGTCGAGTTCGCTCTCGGCTTCTCGCACCCCGTCCTGGTCGACCCGCCCGCGGGCATCACCCTGACCGTCGAGGGCAACAACAAGCTCACGGTCAGCGGCATCGACAAGCAGGCCGTCGGCGAGGCCGCCGCGAACATCCGCAAGATCCGCAAGCCCGAGCCGTACAAGGGCAAGGGTGTGCGGTACGCCGGCGAGGTCGTTCGTCGCAAGGCCGGAAAGAGTGGTAAGTAACCATGGCTGTCAAGACAAAGACTCAGGCGCGTTCGCGTCGTCATGCCCGCCTGCGCAAGAAGGTCGTCGGCACCGAGCTGCGTCCGCGCCTCGTCGTCACCCGTTCGGCCCGCCACGTCTTCGTGCAGGTCGTCGACGACAGCAAGGGCCACACCGTGGCCTCGGCCTCGACCCTCGAGACCGATCTGCGCACGTTCGACGGTGACAAGACCGCCAAGGCACGCAAGGTCGGCGAGCTCCTCGCGGAGCGCGCCAAGGCCGCCGGTGTCTCGGACGTCGTGTTCGACCGTGGCGGCAACCGCTATGCGGGCCGTGTCGCGGCGATCGCCGACGGCGCCCGCGAGGGAGGTCTGAACCTGTGAGTGACAACAAGGAGAACATCGTGACCGCAGAGGCACCTGCCGAGGCTCCGGCCGAGGCCGCCGCGACGGCGCCCGCCGAGCGCGAGCGCGAGCCGCGCCGCGGTGGACGCGAGCGCAACCAGACCCGCGGTGACCGCGGTGGCCGCGACCGCAACGAGAGCCAGTTCCTCGAGCGCGTCGTCACCATCAACCGCGTGTCGAAGGTCGTCAAGGGTGGTCGTCGCTTCAGCTTCACCGCGCTCGTCGTCGTCGGCGACGGCAACGGTGTGGTCGGCGTCGGCTACGGCAAGGCCCGTGAGGTGCCCCTGGCGATCTCGAAGGGCGTCGAAGAGGCCAAGCGGAACTTCTTCCGCGTGCCGCGCGTCGGCTCGACCATCCCGCACCCCGTGCAGGGTGAGGCCGCTGCCGGTGTGGTGCTCCTGCGCCCGGCCGCTGCCGGTACCGGTGTCATCGCCGGTGGCCCGGTGCGTGCCGTGCTCGAGTGCGCCGGCATCCACGACGTGCTGTCGAAGTCGCTCGGCTCGTCGAACACGATCAACATCGTCCACGCGACGGTGGAGGCCCTGAAGCAGCTCGAGGAGCCCCGTGCGGTCGCCGCGCGTCGCGGTCTCGACTTCGACCAGGTCGCCCCCGCCCGTCTCGTCCGTGCCGAGGCTGAGGCCGCGGCCGCTGCGAAGGCAGGTGTCTGATGGCTGCGCGTCTGAAGGTCACGCAGGTCAAGTCCAAGGTGAGTGAGAAGCAGAACCAGCGCGACACGCTGCGTTCGCTCGGTCTGAAGCGGATCGGCGACTCCGTCGTCCGTCCCGACGACGCGCAGACGCGCGGTTACGTGCGGACCGTCGCCCACCTCGTGAAGGTTGAGGAGATCGACTGATGGCTGAAAAGGCCGAGAAGAACGAAGCCGTCGCGGCTGAGGCGCCCAAGAAGGCTCCTGCCAAGAAGGCTGCTGCCAAGAAGGATGCCGCCCCCAAGGCTGCCGCCTCGAAGAAGGCTGCTCCCAAGAAGGACGTCCCGGCTGCACGCCCGGGCGTGCTGAAGGTGCACCACCTGCGTCCGGTCCCCGGCTCCAACACGGCGAAGACCCGTGTGGGTCGCGGTGAGGGCTCGAAGGGCAAGACGGCGGGTCGCGGTACCAAGGGTACGAAGGCCCGCTACCAGGTCAAGGTCGGCTTCGAGGGTGGGCAGATGCCGCTGCACATGCGCACCCCGAAGCTCCGCGGCTTCAAGAACCCGTTCCGCGTCGAGTACCAGGTCGTGAACCTGGACAAGCTCGCGGAGCTGTACCCGGCCGGTGGCGACGTCACCGTCGGCGACCTGGTCGCCAAGGGTGCAGTGCGCAAGAACGAGAAGGTCAAGGTGCTCGGCACCGGCGACATCTCGGTGAAGCTCACCGTGTCGGTCGACAAGGTCTCGGGTTCCGCCGAGCAGAAGATCGTCGCCGCGGGCGGCACCGTCAAGTAATACGCGCACAGTGGGGGTCGGAGCTTGCTCCGGCCCCCACTGGGTTACCCTGGACGTCGGCACGTCTGCGTGCCGATGCCCCCCTCTGGAGGAATCCTCTTGTTCAGCGCCATCGCGCGGATCTTCCGCACACCCGACCTGCGGCGGAAGATCGCATTCACCCTGGCGATCATCGCCCTGTACCGCTTCGGTGCGCACATCCCGGCGCCGTTCGTCGACTTCCCGAACGTGCAGACGTGTCTGCGGGCGTCGGAGGGCACCGAGGGACTGCTGTCGCTGGTCAACCTGTTCTCGGGCGGTGCACTGCTGCAGCTGTCCATCTTCGCGCTGGGCGTCATGCCGTACATCACGGCCACGATCATCGTGCAGCTGCTGCGCGTGGTCATCCCGCACTTCGAGACCCTCTACAAGGAGGGCCAGTCGGGCCAGGCGCGCCTGACGCAGTACACGCGCTACCTCACGATCGCGCTGGCGCTGCTGCAGTCGACGACGCTCGTCACCGTGGCCCGCAGCGGCCAGCTCTTCGGGACCACCGGTGTTCCCGAGTGCGAGCAGCTCCTCACCAATGACGTGTGGTGGGCTCAGCTCCTGATGATCATCACGATGACCGCCGGCACCGGACTCATCATGTGGTTCGCCGAGCTCGTCACCGAGCGCGGCATCGGCAACGGCATGTCGCTGCTGATCTTCACCTCGATCGCCGCGGCGTTCCCCGCCTCGATGTGGGCGATCTGGCAGTCCAAGGGCTTCGAGGTCTTCCTGCTGGTGCTCGCGGTCGGCATCGTCGTCGTCGCGCTCGTGGTCTACGTCGAGCAGTCCCAGCGCCGCATCCCGGTGCAGTACGCCAAGCGCATGGTGGGTCGCCGCACGTACGGCGGCACCAACACGTACATCCCGATCAAGGTCAACATGGCCGGCGTCGTGCCCGTCATCTTCGCATCGTCGCTGCTGTACATCCCGGCCCTCATCGCGCAGTTCAACCAGCCGCAGGCAGGCGAAGAGGTCCCGGCCTGGGTGGCGTGGATCCAGCTGTACCTCGTACGCGGCGATCACCCGCTCTACATGGCGCTGTACTTCCTGCTCATCGTCGGGTTCACCTACTTCTACGTCGCGATCACGTTCAACCCGGTCGAGGTCGCCGACAACATGAAGAAGTACGGCGGCTTCATCCCCGGCATCCGTGCAGGCCGTCCGACGGCCGAGTACCTCGACTACGTGCTGACGCGCATCACGCTCCCGGGCTCGATCTACCTGGGTCTGATCGCACTGCTGCCGCTGATCGCACTGGCCACGGTCGGCGCCAACCAGAACTTCCCGTTCGGCGGCGCCTCGATCCTCATCATCGTCGGCGTCGGCCTCGAGACGGTGAAGCAGATCGACGCACAGCTCCAGCAGCGCCACTACGAAGGGCTTCTCCGATGACCCGTCTTCTCATCGTCGGACCGCAGGGCTCCGGCAAGGGCACCCAGGGCGTCCGCATCGCGGAGGCGTTCGGCATCCCCACCGTCTCGACGGGCGACGTCTTTCGCGGCGCCGTCTCGGCGGGCACGGAGCTCGGCCAGCAGGTGAAGGCCATCATCGAGGCGGGCGATCTCGTCCCCGACGAGCTGACGAGCGCGGTCGTGCGCGACCGCCTGTCTCAGCAGGATGCCGCTGACGGCTTCCTCCTCGACGGCTATCCCCGCAACGTCGCCCAGGTCATGCACCTCGACGAGTTCCTCGAGGGCCGTGATGAGGAGCTCGACGCGGTGATCGAACTCGACGTGCCGCGCGACGAGAGCATCGCCCGCATCTCGCTGCGCGCTGCCGAGCAGGGCCGCAGCGACGACACCGAAGAGGTCATCGCCAACCGTCTCGCGATCTACGAGCGCGAGACGGCGCCGATCCTCGACGTGTATCGCACGCGCGGCATCGTGGACCGGATCGACGGCATCGGCTCGCTGGACGAGATCACCGACCGCATCATCGCGGCGCTGGAAGCGCGCGGCCTCAACCGCGCCGCCGCCGCCTGATCCCGTGTCGCTGCGCCGTTCGATCTACAAGTCGCCCGCCCAGCTGCGGGCCATGGTCGAGCCCGGGCTGATCACGGCCGCGGCGCTCGACGCCGCGCGCAGCCTGATCGCCCCGGGTGTGACGACCGCGGAGCTGGACGCCGCGGCATCCGCTCTCATCACGGCACGGGGTGCGAAGTCGAACTTCCAGATGGTGCGCGGGTACCGCCACACCATCTGCGCCTCGGTCAACGAAGAGGTCGTGCACGGCATCCCGGGTGACCGCGTCCTCGCCCCCGGCGACATCGTGTCCATCGATGCGGGGGCGGAGTACAAGGGCTGGAACGGCGACTCGGCGTTCACCTTCGTGCTGCCCGACGACGCCCGCCCCGAGGTCGTCGCCGAGCGCCGGCAGCTCTCGGACGTGACCGAGGGCTCCCTGTGGGCCGGCATCGCGGCACTGGCGTCGGCGAAGCACATCGGTGAGATCGGCACGGCCGTGCAGCAGTACATCGAGGCGAACTCGCCGGAGTCCGGGACCTACGGCATCCTGCGCGAGTACGTGGGTCACGGCATCGGCCGCAAGATGCACGAGTCGCCTTCGGTCTTCAACTACCGCGTGCCCGATCCGGGACCCGAGGTGCGCCCGGGGCTCGTCCTCGCGATCGAGCCGATGGTCGTGATCGGCGATCAGGCGACCTTCGTCGAGGACGACGGCTGGACCGTCTCGACGCTCGACGGCACGGCGGGCTCCCACTGGGAGCACAGTGTGGCCGTGCACGAAGACGGAATCTGGGTGCTCACGGCACCCGACGGCGGTGCCGCGGGCCTTGCGCCCTTCGGCGTGACCCCGCGCGAGATCGCCTAGGAGGCGCGAGATGGCACAGGCAGCACGCAAGACGAACTGGTTCGCGATCTGGGTGACGGCGGGCGTCGCGGTCGCCCTCGTGCTCGTCGTCGTCCTGGTGGTGACGCTGAACAACGCGGCGACGCCCAAGCCGCTGCCCACCGAGGTGAACCCGCCGTCGTCGGCGGGCATCGACAGCGAGACCGGCGCCATCCTCGTCGGCGACGGCGAGGACCGCCTCGACACGTACATCGACTTCATGTGCCCTGTCTGCAACCAGTTCGAGCAGGTGTACGGCGCGGAGATCGAGGGGATGGTGAACGACGGCAGCATCACCCTCGGCATCCACCCGATCTCGATCCTCGACAGCCAGTCGAGCGGCACCCAGTTCTCCACGCGCGCGGCGAACGCCGCGTACTGCGTCGCGGACGCAGACCCCGACGCGTCGCTGCCGTTCCTGCAGGCGATGTTCGCGAACCAGCCCGCAGAAGGCTCCTCGGGTCTCACGAACCGGGAGATCCTCGACATCGCGTCGGGCGTCGGCGTGACGGGCATCGACTCGTGCGTCAACGACGGCACCTACGCCGGCTTCGTGACCGAGATGACCCAGCAGACGCCGATCCAGCCCGGATCGCAGGGGATCGGCACGCCGACCGTCGCCGTCAACGGCGAGGTCATCGCGAACTCGACGCTGCCCGCAGCCGGTGAGCTCGCGACGCTCTTCGACTGACCGTGGGGCTGCGGCACCGAGTTGCCGCGGCATCCACTATCACGTATGCTTGATCTTTGGTGCGTTGCGCCTTCATTGGCGTGTCGTAGCACCGAACCCCATCCACCGCAGACCGACCGGTCTGCACAAGTGTTAGCGAGCGTATGGCGAAGAAAGACGGTGTCATCGAGATCGAGGGCGTCGTGTCCGAGGCGCTGCCCAACGCGATGTTCCGCGTTGAGCTCTCCAACGGACACAAGGTTCTTGCCACGATCTCAGGCAAGATGCGGCAGAACTACATCCGCATCATCCCCGAGGACCGTGTCGTCGTGGAGCTGTCGCCCTACGACCTCACCCGCGGGCGCATCGTCTACCGCTACCGCTAGACCGGTCGAGAAGTAACGCCCCAGTGCTTCGACAGGCTCAGCAACCGAGCCGAGAAGCCTGCCCGGCGAAGACAGCGAAACAGGAAAGAACATGAAGGTCAACCCCTCCGTCAAGCCCATCTGCGACCACTGCAAGGTCATCCGTCGCCACGGTCGCGTCATGGTGATCTGCAAGAGCAACCCGCGTCACAAGCAGCGCCAGGGTTGATTCGGGTCGGGTCAATGCGAGCGCCAGCGAGCGTTGATGCGATCCCGAATCAAGGTTGAGCGAGCGAAGCGAGTCGAAACCCCGCGACGCACGACAGTCTCCACAACTGAACACATCACAGGCAGGATCAGAACCTCTCCGGAGGGGACACCTCGGGCGGAGGCCCGGGCACCGATCCTGCTCCACACCTCCACTCACTCCACAGGAGAAACCGCATGGCACGTCTTGCCGGCGTTGACATCCCGCGCGACAAGCGCGTGGTGATCGCCCTCACGTACATCTACGGCGTGGGCCGTACCCGCTCGAACGAGATCCTCGCAGCAACGGAGATCGACGAGAACATCCGCGTCAAGGACCTCAGCGACGACCAGCTCATCGCACTCCGCGACCACATCGAAGGCAACTACAAGGTCGAGGGCGATCTTCGCCGCGAGGTCGCCGCCGACATCCGCCGCAAGGTCGAGATCGGTTCCTACGAGGGTATCCGCCACCGTCGCGGCCTCCCGGTGCGCGGTCAGCGCACGAAGACGAACGCCCGTACCCGCAAGGGCCCGAAGCGCACCGTCGCCGGCAAGAAGAAGGCGCGCTAAGGCGCGGCCCCCAGGGTTTAGGAGAGAACGCACATGGCACAGGCCAAGTCCGCCGCGCGCAAGCCGCGCCGCAAGGAGAAGAAGAACATCGCGCTGGGCCAGGCCCACATCAAGTCGACGTTCAACAACACGATCGTCTCGATCACCGACCCGTCGGGCGCCGTCATCAGCTGGGCGTCGTCGGGTGGCGTGGGCTTCAAGGGCTCGCGCAAGTCGACGCCGTACGCTGCCGGCATGGCCGCGGAGTCCGCTGCCCGCCAGGCGCAGGAGCACGGCGTCAAGAAGGTCGACGTCTTCGTGAAGGGCCCGGGCTCGGGTCGCGAGACCGCGATCCGCTCGCTCACGGCCGCCGGCCTCGAGGTCGGCTCGATCCAGGACGTGACGCCGCAGGCCCACAACGGCTGCCGTCCGCCGAAGCGCCGCCGCGTCTGACATCCCCTTTTTCACGGATGCCGGAGCCCCCGCCCATGCGGGCGGCGGCTCCGGCATCCCTCGAGTAAAACTCAACACCTCACCCACCGCACGTGTCATATAGCGGGCACGTGATCGAAAGGAACACATAGTGCTCATCGCACAGCGTCCCACTCTGACCGAGGAGAAGATCGGGGAGTTCCGCAGCCGCTTCATCATCGAGCCGCTGGAGCCCGGCTTCGGTTACACGATCGGCAACGCGCTGCGTCGCAGCCTCCTGTCATCCATCCCCGGTGCCGCAGTGACGTCGATCCGCATCGACGGCGTCCTCCACGAGTTCAGCACCATCCCGGGTGTGAAGGAGGATGTCACCGAGATCATCCTCAACATCAAGCAGCTGGTCGTCTCCAGCGAGCGCGACGAGCCCATCACCGCGTACCTGCGCAAGACCGGCGCCGGTGAGGTCACCGCCGCCGACATCTCCGCGCCGGCCGGTGTCGAGGTGCACAACCCCGAGCTCGTCATCGCGACGCTCAACGACACCGCCAAGTTCGAGCTCGAGCTCACCATCGAGCGTGGCCGCGGCTACGTCTCGGCGACGCAGAACCGCAACGAGTACGCCGAGGCCGGCCAGATCCCGGTCGACTCGATCTACTCGCCGGTGCTGAAGGTCTCGTACCGCGTCGACGCGACGCGTGCCGGTGAGCGCACCGACTTCGACAAGCTCGTGCTGGACGTCGAGAGCAAGTCCTCGATCGCCCCGCGTGACGCCGTCGCCTCGGCCGGTCGCACCCTGACGGAGCTCTTCGGCCTGGCCCGCGAGCTCAACGTCGAGGCCGAGGGCATCGAGATCGGCCCGGCGCCGGTCGAGACCGTCCTCTCGAACGAGCTGTCGATGCCGATCGAGGACCTCGACCTGTCGGTGCGTTCGTACAACTGCCTCAAGCGCGAGGGCATCAACACCGTGTCGGAGCTCGTCGCCCTCTCGGAGACGCAGCTCATGAACATCCGCAACTTCGGGCAGAAGTCGGTCGACGAGGTGCGCGACAAGCTCGTCTCGCTCGGCCTGTCGCTGAAGGACTCGGTCCCCGGGTTCGACGGCGCGCACTTCTACGGCGGCTACGACGACGAGACCGTCTGAGTTCCGGACCCCCCGAATCTGATCCTGGAGTAACAAAGAATGCCCAAGCCCACGAAGGGTCCCCGCCTCGGAGGCGGCCCCGCCCACGAGCGTCTGCTGCTTGCGAACCTGGCCGCTGCGCTGTTCACCCACAAGTCGATCAAGACGACCGAGACCAAGGCCAAGCGCCTGCGTCCGCTCGCCGAGCGCCTGATCACGTTCGCCAAGCGCGGCGACCTGCACGCGCGTCGTCGCGTGCTGTCGGTCATCGGTGACAAGTCGGTCGTGCACGAGCTCTTCACCGAGATCGCGCCGCTGGTCGCGGACCGTGAGGGCGGCTACACCCGCATCACGAAGGTCGGCAACCGCAAGGGTGACAACGCGCCCATGGCCGTCATCGAGCTCGTCCTCGAGCCCGTGACGAAGAAGCCGTCCGCGAAGAAGGCCGCTGCCGCGAAGGCCGCTCCCGCCGAGGAGGCCCCCGCCGAGGAGACCCCCGCCGAGGAGACCCCCGCTACCGACGAGGCCGCCGAGGCCGGCGCCGAGTCGCCGGAGGAGGGCGCCGCCGCCGAGGCTGCTGCCGAGGACGCCGTCGAGGCTCCCGCCGAGGAGAAGTCCGAGTAATCGGTCACCCTTTGCATCGCGAGACCCGCCACCTGTCAGGGTGGCGGGTCTCGCTGCATCTGCGGCCCGCGCGCCCTTAAGGCGTGAGGTCGGCGCTGAAGATCTGGGCGAGACGCTCGGCGCGGTCGGCCGCCGCGGTGCGGCGCTCCTCCGCAAGCTCGTCGACGGCGGCCGCGACCGTGTCGGCGAAGATGCGCCCGCCGGAGGCGCCCGGGTGGATCCGGTCCCCGGCGAGCAGGTCCTCGTGCGGGGCGATGGCACCCGACCAGTCCGCGACGGCCACGTTGCGGTGGTCCTCGGCGAACGCGGCGAGTTCGGCGTTGACACCGGGGATCCAGTCGCGGGGCGCGTACGCGTTCACGAGCACGAGGCCGCGCTGGGGGCCGACCGAGTCGGCCAGGTGCTCGAGCGACTCGTGGTCGACGGGCCCGTTGGTGCCGAGCGCGACGACGACGTAGGGACGCAGGCTGCCGGTCGCTGCGAGGTCGTCCACGATGCGCGGGCCCGCCCACATCGAGCGGGACACCTCCGCATCGACGTCGACGCCCGGCAGGCGCTCGACGAGCCCGCCCGCCGAGGCGAGCATCACGGAATCCCCGATGGCGGTGATCTGGTCGCCCGTGACGTCCGCGGAAGCGGTGGGTGCGGCATCCGCCGGCGTCGGCGCGATGGGCGCCGGGGGAGCGTCGCGCATCGCCTGCGCGAGGGCCTCGCGGCCGGCGCGGACGGCGGCTTCGGCGCTGGACTCGTCGGGGGCCGCCGCGAGTGCCGCGCCGGTGCCGGCGAGCACGAGGGCGCCGGCCGTCGCGACGCCGAGCACCCGCAGGCGGGCGCGGGGGCCGGCGCGCAGCCGGGCGGCCAGGGCGCGCGCTGACGCGCGGAAGCCGAGTCGCCGCACCGGCATCTCGAGCAGGCGGAACGACAGAGCGGATGCCGCAGCCGTCGCCGCGAGCACTCCCATGCCGATCCAGACCGGCGCCGTCGCGACGGTGGCGCCGGGCGCGAACGCGGCCACGGCCAGCACGAGCAGCGGCCAGTGCCACAGGTAGATGCCGTACGAGCGGTCTCCGACCCAGCGCAGCGGCCGGACGTCGAGCGCGCGTCCGAACCAGGAGCCGGGCCAGACTCCCGCGACGATCGCGACGGCGCTGAGCAGGCTCGCCGCGAGGAGCGCGCCGGGGAACGCGGTCGCCGCGCCGCCGAGCGGCAGCGCCGTGAGGGCGACCAGCCCCGCGACCGCGAGGGCTCCGGCCGCGCCGGTGAGTCGGCGTGCCACGGGCGAGTCGGCCCAGCGCGCACGTGACAGCGGGGCGAGCAGGAAGGCCAGGCCGACGCCCAGCAGCAGCCCGAACGCGTGGGTGTCGGTGCCGAAGTACGCGCGCGTGAGGTCCCCGCCGCTCGACACGACGACGCCCATCCACGCCGCCGAGCCGGCGGCCAGCGCGAACGCCGCGGCGATGCGTGGCCAGGCGCGCGGCAGCAGCAGGAACAGCGGGAAGACGAGCGGCCAGACCAGGTAGAACTGCTCTTCGACGGCGAGCGACCAGAAGTTGCGGAACAGCTCGGGCGTCGCGGCCGCGAAGTAGCCGCCACCACCGGCGATCGAGACCCAGTTGTAGCTGAAGGTGGCGGCGCCGAGCACTTGGGCGTCCAGGTCGACGAGTACGTCGCCGCCGATCAGCCACGCGAGCGCAGAGCAGACGGCCACGACGACCGCGAGGGCCGGGAGGAGGCGCCGGGCGCGGCGTTGCCAGAACCGTCCGAGCGCGACGCGCCCGGTGGCGGTGTGCTCGCGCAGCAGGAGGCTGGTGATGAGGAACCCGCTGATGACGAAGAACACGTCGACGCCCAGGAAGCCGCCCGGCAGCACATGGGGTGGGAACAGGTGGTAGACCACCACGAGCGTCACCGCGATGGCGCGCATGCCGTCGAGCCCGGCGAAGCGGGCGGTGGGCGCAGTCGACGTCATGGGTTCTCGCGAACGAAAGGGGTGGGGGAACGGCAATCCTACGTCGCGAGCCTGAGGGACCACAGCTGCGGCTCACTAGGCTGGGCAGGTGCGTATCCGCCTCGACATCGCCTACGACGGCACGCATTTCCGCGGATGGGCACGCCAGCCCGGGCTCCGCACGGTGCAGGAGACGCTCGAGTCGGCCCTCGCCCGGGTGCTCGGCGGGGAGCCGCGGCTGGTCGTCGCCGGTCGCACCGACGCCGGTGTCCACGCCACGGGCCAGGTGGCGCACGTCGACCTCGACGACGCCCAGGTCGAGCGGCTGCGCGCACGCCAGGCGCGCCCCGGAAGCGGGACACAGACGCTCGAGGACCGCGCCGCTGCCCTCGCCGCGCGCATGACCGGCGTCGTCGGCGCCTATTCCGACGTGGCGGTGATCGGCTCCCGCATCGCGCCCGAGGGCTTCGATGCCCGGTTCTCCGCCGTGTGGCGTCGCTACGAGTACCGGATCGGCGACAGCGTCACCGGGTACGACCCGCTCGAGCGCCATCGGACCACCTCGGTGCGGGCATCCCTCGACACCGAGGCGATGGATGCCGCGGCGCGTGCCCTCATCGGGCTGCACGACTTCGCCGCCTACTGCAAGCCGCGCGAAGAGGCGACCACGATCCGCACGCTGCTCGAGTTCGACTGGCACCGCGACGACGCCGGGGTGCTGGTCGCGAACGTCAAGGCGGACGCGTTCTGCCACAGCATGGTGCGCGCGCTGGTCGGCGCGTGCGTCGCCGTCGGCGACGGCCGGCTCGACGTCGACGACGTCGTCGACATCCGTGACGCGCAGGAGCGCGTGCCCGAGGTGAAGGTGCTCGCCGCACGCGGCCTGACGCTGACCGCGGTCGGCTACCCCGCGGACGACCTGCTGGCGCAGCGCGCCGAGCAGACACGCGCTCGGCGCGACCGCGAGTGAAGGCGCCCCGCTAGACTGACCGGACGTTTCGGGCGGGGTCGACTTCGGGGGTCGTATGCGCAAGTGGAGCCGGTTCGCCGGTGTCGTCGTGATGGGTGCGCTCGGTGTCTCGGCGCTCGCCGGCTGCGGGCCGGCGCCGTGGGATCCTGCGGGCGGCAGCACGCCGACCGCGACGTCGACCGCCGTGCCCACCCCGGTCCCCAACGACCTCTCGGGCGGGGCGACCCAGCGGCAGCTCAGCGCGGGGGCGGTGACCGCCACCGTCGACTACTGGTCGACGCTGTCGATGGACCAGTGGACCGCGGAGGCGGTCAAGCCCGTCAGCATCTCGCTGATCACGACCGTCCAGCCCGACGACGGGCAGAAGGTGTACCTGCAGCGCGCGTCGATGACCGCCGTCCCCTCGACGCCCACCGGGGCACTCGAGGCTCTGGCGCCGCAGGTCGACGCATCCACCGTGAGTCCCGGCTACCTGGTGCTCGATCCGTACAGCTACTCGCAGACGTTCAACGTCGGCCCGGTGCCGCCGGAGGCGACGTTCGTCACGCTGCAGTTCAGCTACGACTTCCTGGTGCAGACGACGCCGACCTCGAGCGAGTACGCCAAGCAGACGGCGACCGACACGATCACGGTAGCTCTGACTGACTGATCAGGCGCTTCACGATGGTCGCGCCGACGCGCTCCCATCGGTCGCCGCCCTTCCCGCTGGCCACCCGTGCGGCCTCGCGGCTGGTGTAGACCAGCGTGTCGAGGTCGTAGCCGAGCACCGAGACCGGTGCCCAGCCGGCGCTCGCCGTCGGCCGGATCGGGAGGGCGCCGTGCACGTCCAGGAGGGTGATCCGCTCCAGGATGATCCGCAGCAGGTCGCGGACGGCGGCATCGCCCCGGGGCACCAGCACGACGACGGCGCCCGCCGAGGGCGAGCCGACGTCGGACTCGGCCGGGAAGACGGTGCGCACCTCGTCCTCGAGCCGCTCGGACAGCCGGGCGAAGGCCGCCGCGCCCCCTGTCTGGCGGATGTCGGCGGCATCATCGAGTCCCAGATAGACGACGGACCATGGTTCCGACGTCTTCTGGGCGCGCATCAGGCGGTCGCCGGCGATCCGCTCGAACTGCTGCCAGGCGGTGGACACCGTCGCGGGGCGACCCAGCCCGCTGTCGCGCGCGGTGGGACCGACCACGGCGATGAGCGCGCAGGCGACGTAGACCAGCATCCCGATCGATGAGACGAGACGCACCAGCGTGAAGTCGTCCCCGCCGGACGGGGGGAAGACGAAACCCGCGATGAAGGTGGCGACACCGGTCACGAAGAAGGCGACCGACACGATCACCAGGGGCAGCAGCAGCCTGTCGCTGCGTCGGCTCGCCGAGCGCGCCCAGTCGAGCACGAACAGGCCCGCGAAAACGGATGCCGCGAAGAAGACCGTGCGATACGCCACGGTGAACCACGACATGTCGGTGACGGTCGCGAGCGCCAGGGCCGAGCCTCCGGCGAGGAGCGCGCCCGCCCAGACGTGCGGGCGCAGGCCCCAGGCCGCGCGGAAGCCCGACCAGAGGAACGCCGGGGCGCCCATGAGCGCCCCGAGGGACGCACGCCGGAGCACCTCCATGTCGGTGATCTCGCCGGCGACCACGCCGTACGTCGCGAGCATCGAAAGGGTGAACGCGATGCTCCAGTACAGCGTCGGCAGTCCCGGTCGCACGAGGAACGCGATGCCGATGGTCAGCATCGTGGCGAGCGTCGTGATCACCGCCTGCGCGATGCCGAGGTCCACCCCCGAGCCGGCGATGAGGTCGGTCATGCAGGTCCTTCCGTGACGGCCGCCGCCAGGGGCAGGCGGATCGTGACGGTCGTGCCCACGCCCGCCTCGCTGTCGATCTCCAGGGTGCCGCCGTGCGCGAGCACGATGTCGTTGCTGATGCCGAGCCCGAGCCCGGTGCCGCCGGACTTCTTCTTCGCCTCGCTGGTGCGGAAGTAGGGCGTCAGGATGTGGGGGAGGTCGTCGGCGCCGATGCCGATGCCGCTGTCGGCGACGGTCAGCACGACCGTGTCGCCATCGACGGTCCCGGCGATGCGCACCTCGCCCTCTCGCGGGGTGTACTTGATCGCGTTGCTCACCACGTTGTCGACCACCTGGCGCAGCCGGAAGCCGTCGGCGGTGATCGGCAGCGCCTCGTCGGCCAGGACATCGACAGCGATGTCGTTGGCGACCGCCGTGGGCCGGAACGAGGCGACGGATTCGAGGAGGATCTGCCGCAGGTCGATGTCGTCGACCTCGTCGCGGCCCGAGAAGCCGCGCCGCGAGGTGGTGACCAGACTCTCGGTCATCGTGAGCATGCGGTCGCTCGCCGCGACGATCGACTCGAAGCGCTCGCGCGTGCGGGGGGTGAGCTCGTCGAGCTCGAGGGCGAGCTCGGCGTTGCCGATCATGACCGTGAGCGGATGCTTCAGCTCGTGGGAGGCCATCGCGGTGAAGCGCTCCCGCTCACGCTGGGCGTAGGTGAGCGCCGTGACGTCGTGCACGAGGAGCAGGATGCTGGAGTCCTCGTCGCCGCGGGCGGCCAGCCGTTTCGCCGTGACCGACAGCGCGCGCCATTCGCCTTGCACGGTGAACAGCCACACCGAGGCGTCCGTGAAGGTGTCGCCGCGCGCGGCACGCGAGAACGGGCGCTCCGAGAAGGGCACCGGCATCCCGCGCAGGCCGGTGTACTCGACGGACTGCGCGGGTCGTGTGGGATCGAGCGGGTCGAGGCCGTAGAGCCGCGAGTAGGCGTCGTTGACGGCCAGCAGGGTGCCGTCCTCCGAGATCCGCGCGATGCCGGTGTCGATGCCGTTGAGGATCTCCATCGTCCGCCGCTCCTGATCGGACCGGCGGGAGAGGGTGGCGGTGAGGCGGCCGGCCTGACGCCGCAGGAGGCGCCGCAGCGAACGGGTCCTGCGCAGGGCGATGTGCGCCGTGATCCCGATGAAGGTCAGGGTGAGGAGCACCACGAAGACCCGCAGCGCGCCCCAGGGTCCGGGGGTGATCGACGAGTCCAGCAGCAGGATGAGGCCGATCAGCGCGAGCATCGCCGCCAGGGCGGTCGCGTGGAAGTGCATGGCCGCCCACATCACCGGGAAGGCCCAGAGGTAGCCCAGGCGCAGTTCGGTGCCGGTCGACATCAGGCCGATCGCGAGTGCGTCGGCGAACGGGACCGCCAGCACGGCGGATGCCGGAAGCCGCGACCACGGCACCGCCAGCGTCGCGAGCGTCAGGACGACGACCAGGAGGGTGCCGAGCAGGAAGTTCCAGTGACCGAACAGCTCGGGCTGCAGCACCATCACCATGATCGCCGTGATGAGCACGCTCGCCGCGAGTACGAGCTGGGTGAGCCAGATCGACCGCGTGCGGGCGTCGGGCGTGCCCACGACGAGCGTCGGTCGCGCAGCCCCGGTAGCCATGCCGCGATTCTATTGGCCCGGCCACCTGGCATTTCGGGCCGCGCCGCGAGAGCCGGCACAACGTTCCTTGCGGAGGCCTTGCGCAAACCTTGCGGAAGCGCTCGCGGGCTCTCGGAGGGGCGTTGCGCTCGGCAGGAGAGGCTGTACTCGTGCCGGAGACCCCGGCGCCCTGATCTCGAAAGCGACGAACGTGACACAACTGGTCCCGCTCACCCGCTCCGCGCGGACGCACCACAGCGAGGCGACCGCCGCGCTGGAGGACGTCACCACCGTCTCCGCCCACGGCTTCGCCGATGACTTCGAGGCGGTGCTCGACGACACCTCGGTGCACCGTTCGACCATCGGCTGCGTCATCCCGGCGTACAACGAGGAGGAGTCGATCGCGCAGGTGATCGAGGCTCTGCTCGGCCAGACCCGCGTGCCCGACGTGATCCACGTCGTCGTCAACAACACGTCGGACGCGACAGTCAGGATCGCGTCGCAGTACGCCGGCGCCCACGAGATCGTGACCGAGCTCGGCGAGCAGTTCACCGAGGTGTTCGTCCACGACATCGGGAAGAACCCCGACAAGAAGGTCGGCGCGCTCAACTACGGCTACACGCTCGTCGAGGGCTACGACTACCTCCTCGGTGTCGACGGCGACACGGTCGCCGACGCGAAGGCCGTCGAGTACCTCGAGTCCGAGGCGACCAGCGACACCCGGATCGGCGGCATCTCGGCGATCTACTCGATCGACGACAAGCCGATCAAGGGCTGGCTCGCGAAGTTCCTGACCACCGGCCAGCGGTCGCAGTTCGCCGCGTTCAACCTGCACAACCTCCTCCGAGGGCGCAACATGGCCGTGCTCGGCGGCCAGTTCTCGATCTTCTCGACGCAGGCGCTGCGTGACGTCATGAAGGAGAACCACCAGTCGACCCCGTGGGTCAAGGACTCCGAGGTCGAGGACTCGCTGCTGTCGCTGCAGATCAAGAGCGCCGGCTTCCTCACCAAGATCAGCCCCTTCGCCCGCGCCGACGTCGGCGGCATGACGACTCTGCGGGCGCTGGACGCCCAGCAGGTGAAGTGGACCTACGGCGCCATCGAGCTGATGTGGCCCGGTCAGCGCGGCGACACCAAGGGGCAGCCCTTCCACCCGAACCTCCGGGTCCGCTGGCTCGAGCACTTCGACATGCTCATGAACATGTTCGTTCGCATCGCCTTCATCACCCTGCTGGCGGCGTCGCTGTCGATCGGTGCCTTCGTCTTCTCGCTGTGGTGGCTCATTCCGCCGGTCATCGCGATCGCGCTGAACACGCGCATGGCCATGACCATGCACAACCGGAATGCACGCGACGTCCTCTTCGGCCTGACACTGATCCCGGCAGAGATCTACATGTGGATCCGCTGCAGCCACTTCGTGCGCTCGTGGACGCGATTCCTGTCGCGCAAGAAGGTCGACAACTGGGCCATGCAGGCCAAGGCCGAGCGCGGCGGTGGATTCGGCCACTGGACGCCGCTGATCCTGGCAGTCGCCGTCATCGTCGCGATGGTCGCGATCTGGATGATGATGCCGGTCATGGTGCAGTCCACGGTCCTGTGGATCGGCTGGCCGATCGTCGGCGTCGTCACGGTGCTGCAGACGCTGTCGATGTTCTTCAAGCTCATCCGTCGTCAGCACGGATACAAGGTCTGACCCGTACCCGAAGCGGGTCGGAACTGGGGAAAGCGCCGCGGCTGGGGAGCACGGCGCGGGGGAGGAGGTGAGGGAGCCCGCCTGGGGGACAGGCGGGCGCCCTCTCCGAAGCCTGCGGAGGCATCTGCTCGTCTGGGGCGCAGCGGATGCCTCCGCTTCGGCGTTCGCGGATCAGACCGTTTCGGAGGTCAGGCGGTAGCCCACGCCGCGCACTGTCTCGATGTAGCGGGGGCTCGCGGCGCTCTCGCCGAGCTTGCGCCGCAGATTCGTCATGTGGGCCTCGACGGCGCGCTTGTCGGCATCCCCCACGAAATAGCTCGTGACGTAGGACTCGCCGCGCAGCACCAGCGTCAGATCGGCCTTGCTGCGGACGCGCCGCTTGGACTCGAGCAGCGTCGCGAGCAGGTCGAACTCGGTGCGCGTGAGGTCGAGCTCCTCGTCGCCGATGAGCACGATGCGGTTCTCGGGGTGCAGGTGCAGGTCGCGGTGCACGAGCCACTCGCCGTCGCCGACCAGTGCGGGCACGGATGCCGCCGGAGCCTCTTCGACGACGGGCGTGGCGGGGATGGACGTGGTCGCCGGCCGGGCGTTCGGGAACGACGGACCCACGCTGCCCTGCGACGGCATCGCGGCCGGCGCGGGGGTCCCTTCGGCGCTCGCGCGCGCACGGCGCATCAGGGCCTCGACGCGCGCCCGCAGCTCGCGCGGGCGGAACGGCTTGACGAGGTAGTCGTCGGCGCCGGCACCGAGGCCGGCGATCACATCGGCCTCGTCGGTCAGGCCGGTCAGCATGATGATGAACGTGTCGGACTGCGCGCGGATGCGCTTGGCCGCCTCGATGCCGTCGATGCCCGGCATGTGGACGTCGATGGTGGTGAGCACCGGTTTGTAGGTCAGCACGGCGCGCACCCCGTCGATGCCGTTGCCGACCGAGACCGTCGAGAAGCCCGACGACTCGAGCACCTCGGCGAGGACGTGTCGGATCTCGGCGTCGTCCTCGATGATGACGGCGGTCTTCAGCTCGTCAGAAGGGGTGCTCATGCAGCGGCGTCCTCTCTCGGACGGTTGATCGAACCTGCGCCGATGCCGACCCCAGCCGCGGCCCCCGACGCGTGCACAGTACCCACGATGCTACACAACGCCGGTAATGCCTGGTCCGGCCTCATTCCGAGGCGATGACGTCCTGCGTGAGCTCGATCGCCGCTTCGTCCCACCACCGGCCGGCCGCCGGGCCGCCGTTGCACTCGCCGTCGCTCTCGCCGGGCGGTTTGATCCACAGGTTGGTGTCGACGACGTCGTCGCCGATCGTGCCGCCTGGCTCTCCGACGAGGCGGCCGGGCGGGTTGCACCACTCGCCGTTCGAGCCGGCGCCGTTGCGCGATGTGTCGATGACGGCGTGCAGCCCATCGAGCAGCGCTGCCACGTCGTGCGCGTAGGCGACCTCGTCGGAGGTCGGCATGAAGTTCGACACGTTCGTCGCGAATCCGCGGATGCCGCGGCCGTCGTCCGCGGTCCGGTCGACCTGCGCGATGAGGTCGGCCATCTCGGCGGCCGGCAGCCAGTCGGAGTGGGCGCCGTCGACGTAGATCCAGGTCGTCTCGGAGCTGATCGCGTCGACCGCCGCCCCGAGCTGCGCGACGCGCTCCGGCACGTTGCCGCACTCCGGCGCCAGCGCGAGGCTGTCGGGCTCGAGGATCACGATGGGCGACGTGTCGGCGGCGTCACGCAGCGCATCCCCGATGGCCTGTGTCCACTCGTCGTAGGCGTCGCCGTCGAGTCCGCCGGCGGACTGTCCGCCGCAGTCGCGCTCGGGAAGGCCGTAGACGACCACCGCGACCCGCGCGGACTGCGCGCGCGCCTCAGACGCGAGCGCTGCGATGCGGTCGCCGACGACATCGACCGGATCGCCCTCGGGAGTGAGCCAGACGGCCGTGGGCTGGTCGCTCAGATAGTGCGCGGCGTCGTGCTCCGGGCTTCCCGCAGAGGCACGGGAGGCGGCATCCGCAGCCTTCGAAGAGGCGGAGGCGACGACGGTCGTTCCCGGCCCCGGCGGCTCGGGATCCCGACCCGTCAGGAGCATCGCGGCTACGACGACGCCGGCGACCGCGACGAGACCCGTGGCGGCGAGGAGGGTGATCGTCCGTCGCGAGGTGGCCACGAAGGCGACTCTACGAGAACATCGGCGCGGGTGCGCTCATGCCGTGCGAGGGCGCGTTCCCCCCAGCCGCACGGCCGGCGTCGTGCGGCGCACGGAGGCGCGCGCGGCGCGACCGCGCGAGACCCCCCTCGAGCCGACCAGCTCGAGCAGTGCGGCCGCGAGTGGGCTCGCCGATGCCGCCTCGGTCTCGAACGCCCGGGCGACGACCGCGGCGGCGCGCTCGAACTCGAGAGCCTTGTCGACGGCCGCCCGGCGCTGGGCGACCACGGCGTCGGCGGCGGCGTACTCGGCGCGCAGTCGCGCACGCTCGGTCTCGTCGAGGCCGGGGCGTCGTGCAGTCCGCTCCAGCGCCTCTCCGGCGCGGGCGCGGAGGGCGACGCTGAGGCGGAGCTCGCGCTCGGCGGCTTCGCGCGCGGTGCGGCTCGCGGCGACGGCGTCCGCGAGATCGGCGCGGACGGCGGATGTGGATGTTGCGGCCATGGGGTCCTCCCGGGTTCTCGGCACACCACTCCAGAGGCGCGGCATCCGGTTTTCGTACATCGGAGGATCCACGCTCCCTGTGAGGTCGTGATGTGGACTTGTCAAGGTCATCCGCCCGCAACGTCGGCGGCATAGGCTGGCCTCGATATGAAGGTCATCTCGTACAACCTGCGCAAGCACCGGGCGGCGGGCGAACTCGCCCACCTGGTGGAGCGGCACGGTGCGGATGTGCTCTGCCTGCAAGAGGCGGACACGACCGACATCCCCGACGAGATCTCGGGTCTGCGGCTGGCGGATTCGACCCAGCGCAACCGGCTGGGCCTCGCGCTGTACTACCGCGAGAACACCTATCGCGCCGTCGACGTGCGCGCCCTCGCGCTCAAGAAGTCGCTTCACGACCGGGTGCTGAAGCCGGCGGAGGAGCGGATGCTGGGGGTCAGGCTCCACGACATCGATGAGAACATCGACATCATCGTGGCCTCGTTCCATGCCGCGCCGCTGACGGCGCTGAACTCGCTGCGGCGCCACCAGATCCGCACCGCGCTGGGTGAGCTGCAGCAGCTGGGTGACGGGCTCCCGGCGCTCATGGTCGGCGACTACAACTACCCGGTGTTCAAGGAACGGCTCGGCCAGCACGTGCGCGAGCAGGGCTATGAGCTCAACCTCTCGGACTCGCGCACGTACACGCGCTACCGCTTCTTCCGCGGGCACTACGACTTCGCGACGTCGGTCGGGTTCGAGATCGACCGTGTGCGGACGCTGCCCCAGGGGCTCAGCGACCATCTGCCCATCCTCGTGACCGCTCACCCGGCCGCCGGAGTGCGGCGTGTCGTCGAGGTGCTCGACGCCGAGACCGGCGCCGCCTGAGTCCCACCCCCTGGCGTTTCAGGAGCCCCCTGTATTACTGACGGGCCGCGCGTACCATGGGGAGCGTGGCGATGGGGAACGTCACGCGCACCGTATCCGAGGGTGCGCGAACTGGGGTTGCTTACGATGCCGGGGCAATGCCTGTTCCGACGCGCCGGCGGCGCGTGTGGCCCTGGATCCTGTTCGGTGTCCTCGCCGCGCTGCTCGCGGCCGCTGTGGTGGCCGGCGCGCTCGCGATGCAGTTCTGGTCCGAGGCGCAGCGGGCCCGCGCCGCGGTCCAGCGGGCGGCAGCCGGCATCGCAGAACTCCGCGACAGCCTGGACGGGGCCGACGAGGCGCAGCTTCTCGCGGCGACGGACGAGATCCAGGCGAACGTCACGCTCGCCGTCCGGACCGTCGATGGCCCGCTGTGGGACCTCGCCACTCGCGTCCCGTTCGTCGGGCAGAACGTCGATGCGGTGCGGCGGGTGACGCATGCGGTCGACGTCCTCGTCGAGCGCGCCCTGACACCGGGACTGCAGTTCCTGTCGGTCACCGACTTCGACGACCTCACGCTCGACGGCGGCGGGATCGACCTCGAGCCGTTCCGGCAGGTGCAGAGCTCGATCCCCGAGATCGCCGCAGCCTTCGCCGACGCGCAGTCGATCGTCGCGCCGATCGACACCGCGACGCTCCTTCCCGAGGTGAGCGCGTCGATCTCGGACATCCTCACCTTCATCGACGTCGCGACCCCGGCACTCGGAGTAGCCGAGACGTACCTGCCGACGCTGCTCGACATGGCAGGTTCGGGAGGAACCAAGACCTACCTCCTGATCTTCCAGAACAACGCCGAGATCCGTGCCACGGGCGGGAACCCGGCGGCGAGCATGATCGTGACCCTCACCGACGGCAAGCTCGGGTACGTGGATCAGGCGAGTTCGCAGACGTTCTACGACGCCGGAACGCAGGACGATGTGTACGTGGCGCTGCCCGCCGAGACCACCGGGCTGTATCTGCCCACGTTCGCGAAGCATTCGCAGGATTACACCTTCACGCCCGACTTCCCGACGACGGTGCAGCTCTTCCAGGCCCTGTGGACCCACACGACCGGTGCGACGTTCGACGGTGTCGTCTCGATCGACCCCGTCGTGCTCTCGTACATGCTCGGCGTCGCCGGACCCGTGACGCTCGGTACGGGGGAACAGCTCACCGCAGACAACGCCGTCTCGGTGCTGCTCCGCGACGCGTATGAGCGCTATCCCGAGAGCCGCGACTCCGATCAGTTCTTCGCGGATGCCGCGAAGCAGGTGTTCGCGCACCTCACGACCTCGGCATGGGACCCCCTGCTGATGCTGGGGGCGCTGGAGAAGGCTGCCGCAGAGCAGCGGGTCAACCTCGCGTTCGTCGACCCGGCGGCGCAGGCGCTCGCCGTCGAGCTCGGTGTGGACGGCGCGCTGGCCGGCGACACCACGACGCAGACGCAGGTGGGGATCTACCTGAACGACTCCTCCGTCGGCAAGCTCGAGTACCACTTGACGACGTCGATCATCGCGACGTGCGACGCCGCGGCGCGGACGATCACGACCACGATGACGCTGGCGAACGGCATCGGCGACGACATCCGAAGCCCGTACACGCTCGGGCTCCGCAACTGGCGATTCGGTCTGCCGCGCACCACGATGATCCTCGACGTGCTGTTCTTCGCGCCTCCCGGCGCTCAGATCACGCACACCGTCCCGGCGGTGGGGGACGTCGCGCGGTGGGAGCGCAGCGGCGTCGAGAAGGGCAACACCGCACTCAGCAAGACGGTGTTCGTCGGCAAGGGCGAGACGGTGACCACCGCATTCACGGTCGCGCTGCCGCCCGGCGACCTCGCTCCGCTGCGACTGCGTCACAGCCCCACGGCGACCGCGACCACCGTCACGATCGACCCGAGCTGCGCGGCGCTCTTCCCGGCTGCTCCGTGACCGTGCGGAGCGGTCAGAGGAGCGTCGGATCCGGGTCGGACCACTTCTCGATGCCCTGCACCACCCAGAACGCGAAGAACAGGATGAGCGCGACGGCTTCGACGATGAGCACGATCGGGATGCCGGAGCCGTCGGCGCCGGGCAGCAGCACGACGTATGCGATCAGGGTGAGCACGAGTCCCAGGGCGATGACCGTGTAGAGCACGCGGAACACCGGCGTCGGCTGCGGACCCCGGCGAGGGAAGGCGTTGCGCACCGCGACCGCGGCGAACAGTGCGAAGAAGGCCGTCGTCGCGACGAAGTGCGCCTGCTGCAGGAAGGCGTCGCGTGCGAACGCCCAGGTGAGTGCCGTGACGGCGAGCACGACCACGGCGACCAGCAGCGACGGCCACACGGCGGCGAGCGAGACCTGACCGAGCGCGGCGAGCACGAGGGCGACGAGGAGTACGAGCGCGCCGAGCACGAGGTACACGGATACGCCGTTCGCGGCATCCGCTTCGTACTGCGGCGGGAAGCAGCGCGCTGTGCAGTCGACGACGACGCCGGGCACGGCATCCGCTGACAGCGTCGTCGGCACGAGGGCGATGAGGGGTGCGAACAGCGCGGCGGCATCGAGGAGCGCACGCTCCGCGCCGCGACCCGACAGCGCGAAGAGCGCGAGGGACACCGCGATCAGCGCCCCGACGAACACGTCCCGGGCGGGCGTGTAGAAGTAGTCGCTCACCGACGTGAGCCAGCCGTAGGTGGTCGCCGCCTGTGCGATCGCGACGAAGATCGCGACGACGGTGCCGGCGATGCCGATCCGCAGGTACCGGTAGGTGCGCTCGAGCGAGGTCGACACGGCGGGTCAGCGCGAGCCGTGAGTCAGCGCGAGTCGCGCGAGCGCCGCACCGCGGCGACGACGGCGAGCGCGGCGCCGGCGAGCAGGAGCGCGCCGCCGCCGATCCAGAGGCCGATGGTCTGGCCCTGGTCGAGACCGGTCGCGGGCAGTCCGTCGGCGCCGGTGATCGTGACGGCGGCGGTGCCGCCGGCGGACGTCGACGAGACGGCCGCGATGTTGTACGTTCCCGTCGCGTTCGAGGGAAGGGCGATGTCGATGGGGGCGAGCGAGCCGTCCTCGGCGGAGGACGTCGTGTCGCTGGCGGTGGTGATCGCGAAGCGCACCATGCCGATGCTCGCGCCGGCGCCGTTCTCGCCGGTGACGGTGATCGTCACCGTCTCGTCGGACGAGAAGGTCTCGGCCGCGCACGCGAACACGATGGTGCCGCCCGCCTGAGCCGTCGCCGGCGTGGTCGTGCACGAGCCCGACGGCGGATAGATCGTCGAGGCGCTCGCCGCCGTGGGCGCAGCGATGACCGCTCCGAGTGCGAGCGTCGCGACGAGAGCGGCTTGGGGGAGGAACCGGGGCATAGGTGTACTGATGATGTGGGGCATCGAGAGCAGTCTACGAACCCCCGCACACGGCGGCAACCGCGGCGGGGGGTGTCAGCGTGGGAGTCATGGCGGCTTCGAGGGTCGAGGCGACGGGTGAGGCGGCCCGCGCGACGACAGTTGCGGTCGCCGTCTGGCCGGGTGGGAGGTCGATCGCGAAGCTCAGGACGCGGCGTCCGTCGTGCGTTCCGCCGCCGAATCCCGACCCGTCCGACATCGTCGCGTCGATCAGGTCGAAGCCTTCGGGCAGGTACAGATACCCGATGGTGCGGGTGATGCCGGCCGGCACGCCGAAGCCGCTGTCCCCGGTGATGTACGGCGGAAGGTTGGCGGCGTCGGCCGGAGCGGTGTTGCCGATTGTGACGGTGAGCACGGCGTCGCCGGTCGCCCGGCCTGCGGCGTCGAGGGTGCAGCCGTCCCAGGCGAGGGTGGCCGAGGCGTTCTGGTAGAAGTCCATCTTCGAGCCGGTGCCGTCGTTGACATAGACGCCGAAGCGCGCGGCGTCGTCGTCCGATCCCGGCAGGCCGCCCGCGAGAGTGGTGTCTGCCAGGAGGCCCTGCTCCGCCTCGTGCGCACTCCACAGCAGCAGGCGGTCCTCGTCGCCGGCCCGGGTGAGTGCGGTCACGAGCGCGGCGGGATCGACGTCGCCGCCCGACAGCTTCGCGAACACCGAAGCCGCGGCGACGGCGAAGAAGGCGTCCTGGTCGGCCGGTCGCGGGTAACGCGCATACACCTCGTTGAGGAGCAGCGGCACGGCGGTGTCGGGCGCGAGCACGTCGCCGGTGGGCAGGGTGATCGGCCCGGTCGCCTGGAGGAGGTACGACAGAGCGACCGGGTCGAGTGCGATGACGCCGTCGACCTGCTGACCGCCGTGCTCGCGGGCCCACATCTCGCGCGCGAGGGCGGCGCTCACCGCGAAGTCGGGCACCTGGGTCACGTTCTGGATGAACCGCGCGGGGCGTTCGCCGTAGATGGCGGTGATCTCGTCGTCCAGCGGCAGCACCGCATCGTCATAGCGGTCGTAGTCGCTCGACGATTCCTGCGCCGCCAGACTCAGCGCGCCGCCGTCGGTGTGGATGAGCGCCATCGCACCGGGGATGCCCCCCAGCGAGCGCCACTCGGCGTTGTTCTGAAAGAGCACGAGGTAGTTGCGAGGGCCATCGGCGCCCAGCATCGACGGGATGAGCTGCGCGGCGCGCGCGAGCGCGTCGGTGGCGGTCCCGGCCTCGGTCAGGAGGCCATCGACCTCGTCGACCGCGGTGCGCACGGGGGTGACCAGCGCAGTGCGGTCGATCGCCGAGACGGATGCCGCAGCCGCGCCGACCCCGTCGGTCGCGGTCTGGGCGGCGCCGCTGATCTGCTGCAGCGGCGCGAGGTCGAGGCGACCGCCCTGTGGGCGCAGCGCATCGACCTGGAAAGTGCCGGCCACCTCGGAGAGCGGACGAAGGGCGGTGCCCGCCACGCCGTCGAGCGATTCCGCGACGGTGGCGACGGCGGCGAGCTGGGGTCCGACCCACGGGACGCCTTCCGCGAGCTTCCACACCGGGTCGGAGGTGAGGGCGTGAGCAGCGCCGGTGTCGGCTGCGAGGGCGGCGATCGCGTCGCTCGCGGCTGCGGGGTCGGCGAGGCTGTCGCGGACGGCGGCAGCGGTCTGCTGCGCGTCGCGCAGGTGGCTGTAGGCGAGTGCGCCGCGGATGCCGACCCATGCGGCGCCGAGGATCGCGACCAGCAGGACGACGCCGAGGACGACGGCGAAGACGGTGCCGCCGGTGCGCGCAGAGCGGGGCAGAGGCGAGTCGGTCACCGATCCACCATACGATGCGGCTCAGGCGATCCTGAGCGTGAGACCCGTTGCGAAACCTTCCTGTCGACCGGCGGCAACATGCCGAGCGTAGGGTGGGGCCTGTGACGAGGGGGTCGCGTGACGTTCCGACTTCGGGGAATGGGGGCCCGCGATGCCACGATCGAGACGACGGCGGCGCTACGACATCGGACACGAGCCGTGGCTGCTGCGTGAGTACGGTGGGGCGCCGATGTGGGTCATCTGCCTGGCGCTGGCGTTCCTCGTCGCCGTGGGCGTGGTGTGGCTGGTGGCCGGCTGATGACCGATGCACCCGCGCTCATATCCGCCGCCCCGACGACCGCGGCCGTCGCGGCGGTGCATGTCAGACGGGGTCAGCGGCGCGGCATCCGTCTGCTCGTCGTCTATGCCGTGATGCTGGCGTTGATCGCGTTCTGGCCCGTACCCGTCGACCGCGGCGCGTCGGGCTTCTTGCGGGCCATCTCTTCCGTGGTGCCCTGGCTGACCTACGACGTGATCGAGACGGCCGCGAACGTCCTGCTGTTCGTGCCGTTCGGAGTCCTGCTGGCGCTCGCTCTTCCCCTGCAGCGGGGGCTGGTGGTGCCGTTGGCGCTCGCCACGACGCTGGTGATCGAGTCGGGGCAGGCGCTGCTTCTCGCCGAGCGCACCCCGAGTCTGCGTGACATCGTTGCGAACGTGCTCGGCGCGACGATCGGCCTCGCCATCGTGCAGCTCATCGAACGGCGTGCGGCGCCGAAGTGACGGGTGCCGCGCGTCAGCGACCGAAGTAGCTGCGGGCGTCGCGGGTGCTCAGCAGGATCAGTCCGATGAGCGACAGCAGCGACCCGCCGATCACAGACCACAGGCTGGCGCCGGAGAAGAGTCCGAGCACCTGCAGGACGATGGTGATGGCGAAGACGACCATCGCGATCGTGCGGGCGGTGGGGTTGCCGCGCCACAGCCCGACGCCGACGGCGAGGGTGATGGCGCCGATGATGAGGCTGATCCAGCCGAGGATCGCCGGCCAGGTGATGAAGAGACCGGCGATGATCACGAAGATCGATCCGACGATCTGCAGAAAGCCGGAGATCCAGGCGATGATGGCGACGAGCGTGACGCCGAGCGGGCGCTGAGACATGGGTGAGTCCTCCGTGGCGAGACAGAATTCTGCTGACGGCTCCAACGTAGCGGTCGCCTGCCGCCGGGCACGTCTTTCACCGCGCATACCGTTCACGTTTCACTGGGCACGTCTTCACCGGGTATTGCCTTCACGCTGAACTGCTCGAGCTCGGCGCTCAGAAGGGAGCGGCGGTTTCGTCGCCCGGCACGAAGACGACGCGCCGCGGGGGATGGTCGAGGTACGGCCTGCCGGCCGGACTGGTCCACTCGAGGACTCCGCCGGCGAGTTGACGCACCGTCCAGTCCGTCGAGTGCTTCAGCGTGTGATGTCGTCTGCAGAGGCAGGCGAGGTTGCGGATGTCGGTCGGACCGCCTCGGGCGTGGTCGTGCGTATGGTCGTCATCGCACAGGCGTGCCGGCCTTCGGCATCCGGGGAAGCGGCAGTGCGGATCCCGGGCCCTGAGGTACCGCTGCTGTGCCGCGGACGGCTGGTAGCGGTCGACCGCGAGGACCATCCCGGTCACCGGATCGGTCATCACGCGGTCCCAACCCGGCGCGTCACCGGCGAGGCGTCGTGCGGTGGCGGGGTCGACGGGGGCGATGCCGTCGAGTTCGGCCCCGCCGCTCGTGACCCCGGTGAGGGTCGTGACGGGCACCGTGATCTGCACCGTCGCGCGGATCGCGCCGAGTCCGCCCGGCGCAGCGTCGAGGGTCGGATCGATCACCGGAGCGCCGATGAGGAGCATGTCGGCGACGAGGTCGGCGCGGATCTGGTCGATCGTCCGCTGGTCGAACCACGCTGCTTCGTCGAGGCCGGAATCGGCGACGGAGCCGGGCGCGGTCTCGCTGCAACTGTCGGGCGCGGTCTCGCTGGAACTGCCGGGCGTGCCGGTGGGCGCGGCATCCGTCGAGTCTTGCGTCATCCGGAACGCGCGCCGGCGTGCGGTGTCGACGCGTTTGATGAGCTTGGCCTGCCGGGTGGTGCGGTCGAGGATGCCGTGGGCGAGCGCGGTCGGGAGCAACTGGTTCAGCAGTGACATGCCGTCGTCGAGGTCGGTCACCCAGATGCGGCGGCCCTGCACCGCGAGATCGTGGCGCTCTTGAAGGGTGAGCGGGTTGCGGATGTCTGCCTGCTGCCGGGCGTAGGCGCGGGTGCGCGCCGGCGTCGTCGTCTCTGCGTATTCGAGAACCGCGCGTTCGAACTCGGCCCGTGCCGGGGGCTCGTCGATCGCGCCGCCGCCGTCGAGGATCGCGGTCACGTGGGCGCGCGAGATGCGCCCCTCTTCGAGGGCTGTCACTGTGGCCGCGAACGAGGTGGTGAGCCGATGTGCGTCCCACATGTGCGACTGCATCGTGCGGTCGTTGACCTTGACGGCGAGTCCGAGCTCGGCCGCCAGCGCGCGCAGCGGCATGTCGCGTTCCTTCGTGCGTGCCGACGGGATGCGCGCCTGCTGCGTCTCAGCGAGGGCGAACGCGTCGGCCAGGAGGCGCAGCTTGCGGCCGTGGAGAGCGGCCTCTTCGGCGTGGAGGCGGCGCAACTCGTCGGCCAGCGCGCCGGCGCGCTGCGCCTCGACCCTGTCGCGTTCCGCGTCGTCCACGATGTGCCCTTTCGCCGCGCCATGCGCGGCCGTTCCCGAACGGGATGCCTCTGACCCGAGCCGCGGGGCACATCGTGGCTGAGTCGTTCCGAAGAAGCCGGAACCCGATCTCTTCGCTACTTCCATGATGCCGAGGGCCTCCGACATCGGCGGCTGTCGCCGCCGCGCCAACCCGGAGCGAAGGTCCGGCCCGTGGATGTGAAAGACGACCACGTGGCCGTTGCCCACGGGCCATCCGGGGATGCTGCCGATGTGGTCGCGCTACCAAGCGACGGGTCGGCACCACCGATTGCCGAGGGCCTCCGACATCGGCGGCTGTCGCCGCCGCGCCACCCCGGAGCGACGGTCCGGCCCGCGGATGTGCGTGACGCCCGCTATCCGCGGAGGCTGCCGATGTGGTCGCGGTACCAGGCGACGGTGCGGTCCAGCCCGTCGGCAAGGCTGATCTTCGCTGTCCAGCCGGCGTCGGCGAGCTTGGAGACGTCGAGCAGCTTCTGCGGGGTGCCGTCGGGCTTCGTCGTGTCCCACTCGGTGTCGCCCTCATACCCGACGACGCCGGCGATGGTCTCGGCGATCTCGCGGATGGTGACGTCCGTGCCGGTGCCGACGTTGACCTGCTCCGGCCCGTCGTAGTGCTCGAGGAGGTGCAGCACGGCATCCGCCATGTCGTCCGAATGCAGGAACTCGCGCCGGGGGGTGCCGGTGCCCCAGTTCGTCACCGACGCCGCGCCCGACTTCGCCGCCTCGTCGTAGCGGCGGATCAGCGCCGGGAGCACATGCGAGCCCTTGGGGGAGAAGTTGTCGTTCGGTCCGTACAGGTTCGTCGGCATCGCCGAGATCCACGGCAGCCCGTACTGGCGCCGCACCGCCTGGACGTTCAGGATGCCGGCGATCTTCGCGATCGCGTACGCGTCATTCGTCGGTTCCAGATGCCCGGTGAGCAGCGCGTCCTCCCGGATCGGCTGCTCCGCGAACTTCGGGTAGATGCACGAGGACCCCAGGAACGCGACCCGCTCCACCTCGTACTTGACCGCCCCGTCCATCACGTTCGACTGGATACGCAAGTTGTCGCTGAGGAAGTCCACCGGATACGTGCTGTTCGCAAGGATGCCGCCCACCTTCGCCGCCGCCAGCACCAGATACTTCGGCTTGATCTCCGCCAGATAGTCGAACACCGCGTCGCGGTCCTTCAGGTCCAGCTCCGCGGACGTCTTGCCGACGATGTTCGTGAATCCGGCGGCCTCCAGTTTCCGGACGATGGCCGAACCCACCAGCCCGCGATGACCTGCCACGTAGAAGGTCGCGTCCCGGTCGAGCGGCGCCGGGGCGTACTGCACAGCGTCGGTGGTGGCCGTCACTTGCCGACCAGTGAAGGCTCGGATGTCCACGAGACCAGGTTGACGGCGTCGATCCACTCCGGACGCTTGTCCAGCGCCTCCACGTCGGCGTCGACCATCAGCTCGGCGACCGCCATCCCGTCGAGCGTGGTCTTCCAGCCGAGCTTCTCGTGCGCCTTCGTGGGGTCGCCGATGAGGGCGGCCACCTCCGTGGGACGCAGGTAGCGCTCGTCGAACTTGACGAACTCCTGCCAGTCCAGGCCGACGTGCCCGAATGCCGCCGCGAGGAAGTCTCGGATCGTGTAGCCGATGCCGGTGGCGAGGACGAAGTCGTCCGGCTCCTCGACCTGCAGCATCCGCCACATCCCCTCGACGTACTCCGCCGCATAGCCCCAGTCTCTGATGGAGTCCAGGTTGCCGAGATAGAGATCCTTCTGCTCACCGGCCTGGATGCGGGCGACCGCGCGGGTGATCTTGCGCGTGACGAAGGTCTCGCCGCGGCGGGGCGACTCGTGATTGAAGAGGATGCCGTTCACCGCGAAGAGGTCGTACGCCTCCCGGTAGTTCTTCGTGATCCAGAAGCTGTACAGCTTGGCCGCGGCGTAGGGCGAGCGCGGATAGAAGGGCGACTGCTCGTTCTGAGGGGGAGGCGTGGCTCCGTAGAGCTCCGACGTGGAGGCCTGGTAGAACTTCGTGTCGATGCCCGAGAGGCGTACCGCTTCGAGCAGACGGATCGTGCCGATGCCCGTCGTGTCGGCGGTATGCACGGGCTCGTCGAACGACACCCGCACATGCGACTGCGCGGCCAGGTTGTAGACCTCGTGCGGATGGATCTTCATGAGCAGAGTCACCAGGCCCGCCCCGTCGCTGAGGTCCCCATAGTGGAGGAAGAGCCGGGCGCTCGGGTCGTGGGGATCGACGTAGAGATGGTCGATGCGATGCGTGTTGAAGGTCGACGCACGGCGTATGAGGCCATGGACCTCGTAGCCCTTTCCGAGCAGCAGCTCGGCGAGGTATGAGCCGTCCTGACCGGTGATACCGGTGATGAGTGCACGCTTCACGTCGTACTCCGTCCCCCAGCGACTCGCGGAGGGCGTACGAACGCCTCCGCACAAGTCACGGAATACTCGACGCCGACAGCCAGGCTCTTGGTGGGCCTGTCGGGAGCTGTCTCACCGTCGAGAACAGTGCGACGATACCGCAGTCCGCGCGGCGAGAATAGGGCTCTCGTCAGGCGCTCTCGTCAGGAGCTCCCTGCAACGACCGACGCCGGGGTATGAGCTCCGGCCGCGGCGGTCGCGAAGGAGCCGGGGGTTACGGGCGTCCCATGCCGTAGTAGGTCCACCCGGCGGCCCGCCAGGCGGCGGCGTCCCATCCGTTGCGGCCGTCGACGACGACGCGGCCGGCGGTGAGGGTGGAGGCGTGTTCGGGGGTGAGGTCGCGGCGGTATTCGTCCCATTCGGTGACGAGCACGATGGCGTCGGCTTCGCGGAGGGCTTCGTCGCGGTCTTCGACGTAGTTCAGCTGGGGGTGCAGGCGCTGGGCGTTGGGGATGGCGGCGGGGTCGGTGATGGTGACCCAGGCTCCGAGGCCGTGCAGGCGGATGGCGACGTCGAGGGCGGGGGAGTCGCGGATGTCGTCGCTGTAGGGCTTGAACGCGGCGCCGAGCAGGGTGACGTTCTTCTTGAACACGGAGCCGCCGAACGCGTTGATGACGAGGTCGACGGCGCGGTCGCGGCGGCGGAGGTTGATCGCGTCCACTTCGCGGAGGAAGGCGACGGATTCGCCGCGGCCGAGTTCTTCGGCGCGGGCGGAGAACGCGCGGATGTCTTTGGGGAGGCAGCCGCCGCCGAAGCCGATGCCGGCGCCGAGGAAGCGGCGGCCGATGCGCACGTCGTGGCCGATCGCGTCGGCGAGCTGGGTGACGTCGGCGCCGGTGACTTCGGCGATCTCGGCCATCGCGTTGATGAACGAGATCTTGGTGGCCAGGAACGCGTTGGCGGCGACCTTGACCAGCTCGGCGGTGGCGCGGTCGGTGACGATGAACGGCGTCTGTTTGGCGACGGCCGGGTGGTACACCTCTCGCAGGATGTCGGCCGCGGCCTGGCCGTCGTCGCCGGCGTCCACGCCGACCACGAGGCGGTCCGGGTCGATGGTGTCCTTGACGGCGTAGCCCTCGCGCAGGAACTCGGGGTTCCAGACCAGCGTCGCACCGGTGGCTTCGATGCGGGGTGCGAGGTCTGCCGCGGTGCCGACGGGCACGGTCGACTTGCCTGCGACGACGTCACCGGCAGACAGGTGGGGGAGCAGGCTGTCGACGGCCGCGTTCACGTAGGTGAGGTCGGCGGCGTAGCCGTCCTTCTGCTGAGGTGTGCCGACGCCGATGAAGTGCACTGTCGCGCCGGCGGCCTCGGCCATGTCGGTCGTGAACTTCAGGCGGCCCGACTCCACTCCGGCGGTGAGCAGCTCCTGCAGGTCGGGCTCGAAGAAGGGCGCCTCGCCGCGGGAGAGGGCGTCGACCTTCCGCCGGTCGACGTCGATGCCGACCACGTCGTGACCGATCGAGGCCATAGCGGCCGCGTGGACGGCGCCGAGGTACCCGCAGCCGATGACAGACATACGCATGAGAGTGCCCTTCCAGGGATGGGACTAGACGATCGCCCTGACGGACGACCGAGAACGGGAAGGGGCAGCATCGACCCAGCTGACAGCGATCCTTGCATGAGTGACGCCCGATGCGGGAGTCAGCACACCGCGGACGGCGCGGTTGTTACGCAGGTCGGCCACCGCGAGCTCGCGGAAATCCAGTGCGAGACCCTCGCCGACCGCCTTGGCATAGGACTCCTTCACAGTCCACAGCTGGGTGAGCCATGCCCTCCGGCCGGTGGACTCCAGGCCGTCGGCGTGGCGGCGCTCCGCCGGCGTGCACAGGCGCCGCGCCAGCGCCGGCTGGTCGAACACCGGCGCGACCAGCTCGATGTCCACGCCGATGCGGCCGTGCTCGACGACCCCGACCACGAGCCGGTCGCCGGCGTGAGCGATGCTGACGTCCAGGGTCGAGCCCGCGAGTCGTGGCTTGACGCCGCGCGGCGTCGCCTCGAACCCTCGCCAGGCGCGCCCCAGGCGTCCGGTGACGATGTCGCGCACCCACCTCCTCGCGGTCAGGAAGGACGGGAGCCGTGACTCGTCGACAGAACCGAGGGCTGCGGCATCCGCCCCGAGGAGGTGCGCGGCGTCCTCGGGGTCGTGGTCGAGGTCGTCGCGCGCGGGGATGCGGCCCTTCACGACGTGCACCCCGCGCGCCGAGACGAGGCTTCGGCGTGCACCGGTCGCGGGGTCACTCGTCGACACGCTGGCGGATTCCCTCGGCGAGCTCGCGGATGGTGGGGTGATCCCACACGATCGTCGGGTCGACCTCGAGCTCGAACTCATCCTCGATGTCTCCGCAGAGCGTGAGGGCGTAGACCGAGTCGAGCCCGAGTTCGGCGAGCGGCGTGTCGACGGTGAAGTCGTCGGCCTGCATCTTGCCGTAGGCGACGACGCGTCCGACGAGCCACTGCTCGATCTCGGTGGCGGTCAGCTGTGCGGGCATGGGGTCGTCCTTTCGCTGGTCACAGGGGCGTCACGGTCGCGCGTGCGGGACCGATCGCCATCTCCTCGCCGCTCGCGGCGCGGGCTTCGGCGTGCGCGACGAGCCGCGCCACGAGGTCGGTGGGAAGCGGAGGCTGTCGTCGCACCACACGTCCCCGGATGCGTCGGAGACACGCCTCCATCGCGAGGGGGTCGGCCGCGATCGCCTCCGAGCCGCGCGCCTGCCTCCAGCCGTCGATGACGGCTGCGGCCGCGGTGAGCAGCGCGACCCGATGCGCGAGTTCGAGCGCCTGGTGCGGGTCTGCCGTCCCATGTCCGCCCGCTTCCACCGCGGCGAGAGCAGCCTCGGCAGCGGCCGCGAGCTCGGCATGCACTTCGATGGCGCCAGGCGCGCCGGAAGCGATCGCCGTGGCGACGTCCGGCTGAAGGAGCGCGCGCGGCGCCGTGGACCCCGTGTCGCCGCACCAGGCGTCCATTGCTGCGGCCGCCGACGGCAGTGCGTCGGCGAGGTCCGGTACGAGGGGGGCGAGCGCGGCGAGGTCGCGCACATGCTGCTCGATGAGCTCGAACGGCGCGATCCGCGCGTAGAACGTCGAGCCGGCGAGCACCGACACCTGCTGGGCCGCCTCTGCGAGCAGCAGGCAGGTCAGGTGGGCGCTCAGCGCGACCGCGACGGGGGCCGTGGGCGTGTGCGCGTCCGCCAGGCACACGGCGGCGCTGCTGAGCGCATCGGCGGTCAGGGCATCGGCCAGAGCCGCGGCCAGCAGGGAGCGGGCATGCGGGATGTCGAGAACGGTTCCGCCGTAGAGCTGACGGCCGTGGGAGTAGTGCACGGACTCGCGCAGCGCGGCGTCGAGTGCTCCGAGCGCAGCCGCGGGCACCGCGGCCCGGATCGCGATGACCCGGGCGATACCAGCCACCGGGACAGCAGCCACCGGGACACCAGCCACCGGGACGATGTCGGATGCCGGTTGAGCCGTCGTGTCGAACCGGTAGGTCCGCAGCGCGCTCGTCACCACGTGGCTGCCGTCGGGCGCGGTACCCCCGACAGCGGTGCCCCCGACGGCGAGGCGCCCGATGAGCGGTTCGAGCGCGTCGAGTCCTGCCGAGACGTCGCGCTGGAAGGCGGGACGCGCGCGCTCCACACTCTCGGCGATGCTCACGATCGCTCCGTCCACGAGGGCAGCAGCGTGACGTCGCCGCCGGCATGCGCGCGGAGCGCGGCGTCGAGCAGGGCGTCGGCGACCGCGGTGTCGACGGTGTCCGCTCCGAGACGGTTCGCCACCCGCTGCAGCACGGCCGCGAGCCACGCGTCGCTCTCTCCGAGCGGACCCGGGATCGCGCCCGCCCGTGCGAGATGGACGGCCAGGGCGCACGCGGCCCCGAAGACGAGCGCGAACCGTTCGGCGAGGTGGAAGGCGAGCGGATCGGGCTGCGACTGCCGGGGCAGGTCGCCGGCCTCGGCGAGCAGCGCGGTGTACTCGTCGAGGATCCAGCGCGCCGCGTCGACCGCGGCACGGGAGGTGCGACCGTCATCCACCGCGTTGACGAGCGCCGGCAGCGATCGCAGCAGCCGTGACCCGTGTCGGGTCACCAGGCGCAGCGATGCCGTGTCGAGTGCGTCGTGCTCCACGTCCGCGCGGAGCGGTGCGAGCACCTCCGGCAGCGGCGGCGGTGAGGCCGGACGCAGCTGGTTGGGCAGCTCGTTGACGATCATGTTGAGGTTGACCACCGAGTTGCCGTCGAAGATCCCGACGACGCGGCTGTCGCGCGCGGCCTTCTGGAACGCGCCGAAGGCGGACGGATGCAGCCCGCCCGAGCCCTCCGAGCCGACGATGAGCGCCCGGGGCCCGAGCAGACGGGTGAGGTCGCGGAAGAGCAGGTCGGCGGTGTCGGGGCCGAGGAACTTCACGAGCGCGCTCACGAGCGCCATCTCGCCGGGCACGGCGTGCGCCGAACGCACGCCCACCAGCATCAGGCATTCGACCAGCAGCGCGTCGGCGACGGCGATGCCCAGCGCACGCCGTGACGTCGGCGAGTCGAGGAGGCGGCCACGCACGCCGTCCGGCACGGCGGCGGCATCGAGAGCGGTCTGCAGCGCCCGGTCGACGGCTCCGAGTGACAGGCCGGTCGTGAACGGCCGGGTCAGCTGCAGGCTCTTCAGCACGATCTCGAGTCCGTGCCCGGCGGGGCCGACGACGGCATCCGCACCGACCACGGATCCCTCGAACCGGATGCCGGCGAGGTTGGCGCCGCGCAGGCCGTGCGAGGCGACCTTGGCCTCGTAGCCGATCGTGGCGGGGTCGGCCTCTTCCTTGTCGACCAGCACGAGCGACAGCGACCGGGGCCCTGGCCGTTCGTCGGAGCGGGCGAGCACGGTCATCGCCCGGCAGCGGACGGCGTTGTTGATCGGCCACTTCCCGCCGTCGACGCGCACGGTGCCCGTGCCGATCTGCGCGGACGTCGCGGATCGCGACAGGTCCGAGCCGCGGCCGCGCTCGGTCAGCCCCCACGACACCGGGCTCCCGGTGCCGACGAGGCCCGCCATGCGGGTCGCGATCTCGCCGCCCGCGACCCAGGCGCAGATCGCGCCGAGGAAGGTCTTGCCGTGCACGGCGGCGACGGTGAAGTCGCGCCGGGCGAGGTGACGGATCATGAGCAGCGGCACGAGCGCGTCGCCGAGATTTCCGCCGTGGGCCGCGGGCACGTACCACTGCTGCAGTCCGAACGCGGTGACGGCCGCGATCTCGTCCTCCGGGAACGCCGACCTCTCGTCGAGCAGCACCGATCGCCTCGTCGAGACGACCGCCTCGTCGTCGGCGGGGTCCCCGAGGAAGGCGTCGAACGCGCGCACGGGGGCGAGTGTGCCGGCATCCGCGCCGGTGGCCACCGCGGTCATGCCGGGACCGTTTCGAACCCGTCGAGGTGGACGAGCTGCAGCCGCTGCTGGTGCAGGAGCCGGCGCGTGAGTGCGCGCTGCACCTTGCCGCTGGTGGTGCGCGGCAGCGTGCCCTTGCGGATCAGCGCCACGCCCAGTGCGGGCAGGGTGAACTCGGTCGCGACCCGAGCGCGCAGAGCCGTGGCGAGTGCGTCGAGGTCTTCGGCGGTCGCCGAGGGATCCACCTCGGCGACGATGCCCACCTCGGGCGCCACGCCCGGGCGCTCGAACGCCGCGCTGAGGCATCCTGCACCCAGCAAGGGCGCCGCGCTGTGCTCGAGGTCCTGGGGATAGATGTTGCGCCCGCGGACGATGATGAGGTCCTTGAGGCGGCCGGTGATGACGAGTTCGCCGTCGACCATCGCGCCGAGGTCGCCGGTGCGCAGGTACACCTCGTCGGCGACGCCGGCGAGGGTCGCACCGAACTCCGCCGCCGTCTCGTCGGGCCGGCGCCAGTAGCCCTGCGTCACGCTCGTGCCGCGCACCCAGATCTCGCCGATGCGTCCGTCGCGGAGCTCCATGGCCGTGGCCGGATCGACGATCGCGATCTCCATGCCGGCACCGGGCGCGCCGCACGGCACAAGCTCGGCGGTGCGCTCGCCGGGGCTCGCGGCCGCGATCTCGTCGCGCTCGAGCGCTTCGGCGCTGACGACGATCGCCCGCGGCGGCACGGTGTCGCGGTGCGCGGTGATGAGCAGTGTCGTCTCGGCCATGCCGAATGCCGGCACGAACGCCTCGCCGCGGAACCCCGCCGCCGCGAACCGCGCGGTGAACGCGTCGAGGGTGTCGATGCGCACCGGCTCCGCGCCGGTGATCACGGTCTGCAGCGACGACAGGTCGAGTTCGGCGAGCTGATCGTCGGTCACGAGACGGCTGCACAGGGCGAACGCGAAGTCCGGCCCGACGGTGTGGGTCGCCCGGTGCTCACTGATCAGCCGCAGCCACAGCACCGGCCGACGCAGGAACTGCGACGGCGACGTCATGTGCAGCATCGCGCCGGTGAAGAGGGGCTGCAGGATCTGCCCGATGAGGCCCATGTCGTGGTAGTGCGGCAGCCAGCCGACGGTGACCGAGTCCGCCGTCATGCCGACGATGCCGCCGATCGCCTGCTGGTTCGCGTACAGGTTCGCGTGCGACACCATGACGCCCTTGGGAAGCCCGGTCGATCCCGACGTGTACTGCAGGATCGCGAGCGCCGACTCGTCGATGTCGGGCATGCTCCAGTCCTCCGCAGAGGCTGCGGCGGGTCCGTCGACGGCGATCACGGCGGCGTCCGCGATCGATGTCTCGCCGGCGAGGCCGAGTCCGTCGAGGGCGCCGGTCTCGGTGAGCACGGCCTTCGCCCCGGCGTCCTCGAGGATGGCGAGCAGGCGCTGGCGCACGGCATCCGCATTCCGCATCGCGGTGATCGGCACCGGGGCTGCCGCGACACCCGCGTACAGGCACGCGAGCAGCGCACGCACGAACGGCAGGCCCGGCTCGAAGGCGAGGATCGCGACGTCGCCGGGCGTGAGGCCGGCGCGGGCGAACTCGACCGCGCGAGCCCGCGCGTCGGCATCGAGGTCGACGTACGACACCTCGGCGACATCGACGGGCGAGCGATAGAAGCGGATGCCGCGGCCCGCGGCATCCGTCGCCGACCGGCGCAGCCTGCGCACGAACTCGGTCCCGCTCTCTGCCGCGCCGTCCTCCCTCGCGGGCGCCCCGGCCCGTGGCACGTGCACGTCACTCTCGGTCATCATGGACTCCCCTCGGTCCTGACGCCTTCGCGCCCCGCGAGTTCCGTCCACTCCCCACAGCCTCAACAGCCGACGGATCCAGCGGCGACACTGCGGCACCCTCGTGGTACAGACTGACCGACGCAAGCGACGCCGCTGTTACACGCGCGTTAACTCTCCGGCACCCTCCTCGTGGCGCCGATCGCGGCGGCTAATCTGAGCCGCGTGGGGCGGATCAATGGGTATGGGGTGCTGCTGGGGGCGCAGCGGCTGCGGGACTCGGCATACAGCCGTCTCGTCGCCGGGGGCTTCCAGTCGTTCGGCGCGGGCTCGCGGATCATGCTGCCCGCGCGCATCGCGAACCCCGACCGGATCGCCGTGGGCGCCGGGGTGCTCATCGGCGCGGGCTCATGGCTGATGGTCCCCTCGCGCGACGAGCCCGGGCCCGTGATCGAGCTCCATGACCGCGTGCGCATGCGTGGCGCGTCGATCTCGGCAGTGCGCAGCGTGGTGATCGAAGAGGCGGTCGGCATCGCGGCAGGGGTGTACATCTCCGACCACAGCCACGGCTTCGACCTCGTCGACGTGCCGATCCGCGACCAGCCGCTGACCGAATCCCGCCCGGTGCGGATCTGCCGCGGCGCATGGCTCGGCCAGAACGTCGTGGTGATGCCCGGCGTGACGGTCGGGGAGGGCGCGGTCGTCGGCGCGAACGCGGTCGTCACGCGCGACATCCCGCCGCGAACGGTCGCCGTCGGCGCGCCGGCGCGCGTCGTGCGAGAGCTGGTGCCCGGGTGACGGAAGCGGACTCGCGCATCCGCCGCAGGGCGGCCGGACGCACAGCCGAAGGCACCGACGACTTCGTGTTCACCTTCTCCTTCGAGACGTACGCGGATGCCGTGCGCCGCGGCATGATGCGGCCGCCCGACCGCATCGTCTCCAGCCTCATGCGCAGTCCCAACGTCGGCCGCATGGTGGTGGCGAACCCGTTCCGCTGGCTGCCGCGGGTGACGATGTCGCCGGTGCTCGACCGGGACGCCCGGTTTCCGGCATCCGATCGGATCTGGCTGCACTCACCCGCCCGCCGGCGGCGCGCGGACCGTCTCGACCCGGCGGAGGTCGCCGCCGAGTACGCGGAGTATGACGCGTCGCTGCGGCGCGAGGCGCAGCGACGGGGGCTCAGCGACCCGGTGGCGCTGACCTGCAATCCGCTCGTCGCCGGCTTCTCGCCCTTCGACTGGGCACGGCAGACCACGTTCTTCGCGCGCGACGACTGGCTGAGCTCTCCGGGGCGCAGCGAGTACTGGCCGGCCTTCCGCGAGGCGTACCGCCGCATCTCGGCGTCCGGTCGCAGCGTCGTGGCCGTCTCGGCGCAGATCCTCGAGCGCATCGAGCCCACCGGGCCGCACGAGGTGGTCGCCAACGGCGTCGAGCCCGCCGAATGGCTGCAGGCGCCGCCTCCGGAGCCGGCCTGGCTCGCCCGCGTGCCGCGACCGCGGGCCGTGTACGTCGGCACGCTCGACAGCCGGCTCGACGTCGAGGGGATCGCCGACTTCGCGCGTGCCCGGCCCGACGTGCACACCGTGCTGATGGGTCCGCTGCCCGATGCGGTGTACATCGCGCCGCTGCGGGCGCTCGCCAACGTGCATGTGCACGGCAGCGTCGGCCGCGCGGAGCTCATCGCGACGCTGCGCAACTGCGATCTGGCGCTCGTCGCTCACCGGCGCACGCCGCTGACCGAGGCGATGAGCCCGCTGAAGCTCTACGAGTACCTGGCGGCCGGCCTGCCCGTCCTGTCGATCGACCTGCCGCCGGTGCGCGACATCAGCGACCGCGTGTGGCTGACGCCCGCGGTCTCGGACTTCGTCGACGTGGTGGACGCGGCGCTGCAGGCGGGTCCCGCCGAGGATTCCGCGAGGACCGCCTTCATCGAGGCGAACTCGTGGACCGCCCGCCACGAGCGGATCATCACGCTCGCGCGCGGTGCCTGACACCGACGGTGTTTCGCGCGTGTCACGCGCACCCGAAGCCTGTGTAAACAGGTGGTGACCTCGCTGGTATCGCCGTAGCGGCACCGCTAGCGTGGCCTTCGCGAGCGGGGATCGCATCGACGGGCACTGGGGCCGATGGCCCCGTTATGCGTGTCGGTTGCGTTCTTGGGGGTGCGCCCGTGTCATCTGCTTTTCTCGATCTTCGTTCGACGGCCCGACCGGCGTCTCCCGTCGAGCTGTTCTCGACGGTCGCCGAGATCGCGCCGCAGCCGCGCAGGCTGGGCTGGCGTCGCCGTCTCGCCTGGGGGATGATCGCGACGGATGCCGCGGCCATCGCGGTCGCCGTGTTCACCGCCCAGCTCCTGAGGTTCGGAGACCCGGTGCGCGCCGGTTCCGTCTCGACGACCGACGTCGCGTACGGGCTCATCAGCATCGCGCTCATCGTCGTCTGGCTGATCGCGCTCGCCGCGACCCGCAGCCGGCTGCTGCGCAACACCGGCACCGGCATGGTGGAGTACCAGCGCGTGCTGCAATCGACGCTGTTCACCTTCGGTGCCTTCGCGGTCGTCGCCTACCTGCTCCAGCTGCAGCCGGCTCGCGGCTATCTCGCGATCGCGCTGCCCTTTGGACTCGTGCTGCTGATCGTCGGGCGCGGCGTGTGGCGCACGTATCTGCACGCGCTCCGGCGCGCGGGACGGTGCATGACGGGCGCGATCGTCGTCGGGGAGCAGGGCGACGTGCTGCGCGTCGTGTCGCAGCTGCGCAGCCACTACCGCATCGGCTACCGCGCGATCGCGGTGAGCACGCCCGGCTCGCCGCACGCGGGCCCGGTCGAGCAGTCGACGGAGGTGCTGCCGTTCGTGCCGCTCGACGACGTCGCGCGGGTCTCGAAGAACCGCCGGGCCCGCGCGGTCATCGTGGCGGGCAGCCTGCCGGGCGGCAACGAGGCGATCCGGCGGCTCGGATGGGAGCTCGAGAACTCGCAGGTCGAGCTGATCCTCATGTCGCGGCTCACCGACGTCGCGGGTCCCCGCATCCACATGCGGCCCATCAACGGTCTTCCGATGGTGCATGTCGACCTGCCGCGCTACTCGGGATACAGCCACGCGGTGAAGCGGCTGTTCGACATCTCGGTGGTCACGGTCGCGCTCGTGCTGCTCGCGCCGGTGTTCGCCGCCATCGCGGTGGCCGTCCGCCTCGGCAGTCCGGGTCCGGTGATCTTCCGGCAGGAGCGGGTCGGCGCCCACGGCACGCGGTTCACCATGCTCAAGTTCCGCTCGATGGTGGTCGACGCCGAGGCGCGCCTCGCGGAGCTGCGCGCGCTCGACGAGGGCAACGGCGTGCTGTTCAAGCTGAAGGACGACCCGAGGGTCACCCGCACCGGCCGCTTCCTCCGTGCGTACTCGCTCGACGAGCTGCCGCAGCTGTGGAACGTGCTGCGCGGCGACATGAGCCTGGTCGGCCCGCGTCCGCCGCTGCCGAGCGAGGTGGAGCAGTACGAGGGCCCGGTCAGTCGCCGGCTGCTCACCCGCCCGGGGATCACCGGGCTGTGGCAGGTCAACGGCCGCTCGAACCTCTCGTGGGAGGACAGCGTGCGGCTGGATCTGTACTACGTCGAGAACTGGTCGATCACCGGAGACATCGTCGTGCTCGCGAAGACCGCCAAAGCCGTTCTGCACAGCGACGGCGCCTACTGAACCACCCGAGAGGTCGTAGGAACATGTCAGGTCTCATCGTCCAGGAATGGATAGAACGCTCGGGCGGCGCCGAACAGGTGCTGGACGCCTTCCGGATGGCCCTGCCCGACTCACGGATGTTCGCGCTGTGGAGCGATGACGGCGAGCGGTTCCCCCGCAGCTCGGTGCACGAGTCGTGGATGGCGCGCACGCCGTTGCGCCGCCACAAGGCGATGGGGCTGCCCCTCATGCCGGCGACGTGGCGGGCGGCGACGGTGGGCTCGCTGCCGGACTGGGTGCTCACGAGCAGCTACGTCTTCGCGCACCACTGCGACTTCGGCACGCGGCGCGACGGTGTGCCCAAGTTCTCGTACGTCCACTCGCCCGCTCGTTACCTGTGGGAGCCCGAGCTCGATGGGCGCGGGAGCTCCGCGGCGCTCGCCGCCGCACGCAGCGTTCTCAAGCGCGTGGACCGCGCCGCGGCGGCGCACGCCGGCGACCTGGCGGCGAACAGCGAGTTCGTGCGCCGCCGCATCCTCCGCTCGTGGGAGCGCGACGCACGGGTGATCCACCCGCCGGTGAAGGCCCGCGAGATCATCGAGGGCGGCGACTGGGCCGAGGCGCTCACCGCCGAGGAGCAGGCGGTGCTCGAGGCGCTCCCCGAGCGCGGCTACTTCATGGCGGCGTCGCGACTGGTGCCGTACAAGCGCCACGACGCGGTGATCCGGATGGGCGATCGGCTGGGCGTGCCCGTGGTCGTGGCCGGCACCGGGCCCGCACGCGACTACCTCACGGCGCTCGCCGCATCGGCGTCGGTGCCCGTGCACATGCTGGGCTTCGTGTCGGACGCCCTCATGCGGGCGCTCTTCCAGCGCGCGCTCGCCTTCGTGTTCCCGCCCGTCGAGGACTTCGGCATCATCCCCGTCGAGGCGATGGCGGCGGGATGCCCCGTCATCGTCAATCGCGTGGGCGGCGCCGCCGAGTCGGTGATCGACGGCGTCACCGGCTTCACGGTCGATCCGGACGACCCCGTCGAGCTCGCCGCGGCGGTGGCGGGTCTGGACCGCATAGACCCGGATGCCGCGCGGGCCCGCGCCGCGGAGTTCGACGTCTCGCGCTTCGTCACGCAGGTGCGGACGTGGGTTCTGGGGTCGACGGATGCTGCGTCGCCACGTGCTTCGTCTGCGCCCGCGTCCGTACGCGCCGACGCCGCGCGGGTCTCGACCTGACGCCGGGACCCGCCTCTCCGCCTTGCTCCCGGTCGTTGAGCGAGCGAGGTACGAGCGAGTCGAAACGCGCCGCACCGCCCCTTCCCGGTCGTTGAGCGAGCGAGGAACGAGCGAGTCGAAACGCGCCGCACCCGCCGTACACCCCGACCCCGGCATTCCCGCATACGCGGCGCGTTTCGACTGCGGGCGCTGGGGCGCCCTCCGCTCAACGACCGACCTCTGCCGGTCGTTGAGCGAGCGAGGTACGAGCGAGTCGAAACGCGCCGCACCCGCCGCACACCCCGACCCCGGCATTCCCGCATACGCGGCGCGTTTCGGCTGCGGGCGCTGGGGCGCCCTCCGCTCAACGACCGACCTCTGCCGGTCGTTGAGCGAGCGAGGTACGAGCGAGTCGAAACGCGCCGCACCCGCCGTACACCCCGACCCCGGCATTCCCGCGTGCCCGGCGCGTTTCGACTGCGGGCGCTAGAGCGCCCTCCGCTCAACGACCGACGTCTGCCGGTCGTTGAGCGAGCGAGGTACGAGCGAGTCGAAACGCGCCGCACCCGCCGCACACTCCGGCCCCGACGATCCCGCGTGCCCGGCGCGTTTCGACTGCGGGCGCTGGGGCGCCCTCCGCTCAACGACCGACCTCTGCCGGTCGTTGAGCGAGCGAGGAACGAGCGAGTCGAAACGCGCCGCACCCGGCGTACACCCCGACCCCGACATTCCCGCATATCCGGCGCGTTTCGACTGCGGGCGCTGGGGCGCCCTCCGCTCAACGACCGGGGGGAGAGGCCCCGTTTCGACTGCGGGCGCTGGAGCGCCCTCCGCTCAACGACCGACGTCTGCCGGTCGTTGAGCGAGCGAGGTACGAGCGAGTCGAAACGCGCCGCACTCGGCGTACACCCCGACCCCGACGATCCCGCGTACCCGGGGCGTTTCGACTGCGGGCGCTGGGGCGCCCTTCGCTCAACGACCGGGGGGAGAGGCCCCGTTTCGACTACGGGCGCTGGGGCGCCCTCCGCTCAACGACCGGGGGGAGAGGTCCCGTTTCGACTGCGGGCGCTAGAGCGCCCTCCGCTCAACGACCGGGGGGCGGGCGCCAGAGCGCCCTCCGCTCAACGGCCGGGGGCGGGCGCTGGGGCGCCCTTCGCTCGACGACCGGGGGTGGCGGCGGCGGGCTCGGGCAGCGCGCGGCCGAATAGCGCGGCCTCGGCGTGGGGGTAGCCCGACGCCCAGTCGGCGCGGCGCCGCCAGACCGTCGTCCACGGCCGGTTCGCCCGGCGGGTCAGGGTCTCGAGGGCGGCGCGCACGGCGACGCCCGTCTTGAGCAGCAGCACCCCGACGGCCGCGCGTCGCGGCGGCCAGGTCTTCTCGAGGTAGGTGACCTTGCCGGCGAGCACCATCGAGCCCTTCGAGCTGCCCGCCGACGACCCTCCCACGGTGTGGATGATCGCCGCCGGGGGATAGACGACGCGCGCCATGCCCCGTGCGGCCGCCCGCATGCTGAACTCGGCGTCCTCGCCGTAGAGGAAGAACTCCTCGTCCATGCCGCCCAGCTCGACGAAGTCGTCCCGGCGGATGAGCAGCAGGCATCCGGTGATGATCGGCACCTCGCGGATCGTGTCGCGCGGCCACGTGCCCAGCGACTCGGGGTCGAAGAGGCGGGAGCGCCGGAAGACGGTCGACAGCATCGTCGCGTACATGCTGAGCGACCAGAGCGTCGGTGCGCCCCAGCACGACGAGGGCTCGAGCGTGAGGTCGGCCCGCAGCGTGCGCCCGCCGATGATGCGGTACTGCGGATTCTCGCGGGCGAAGCCGATCATCCGTGGCAGCGAATGCTCGAGCATGACAGCGTCGGGATTGAGCAGCAGCACGAACTCGCCGCGCGCGAGGGCGGCCCCGCGGTTGACCGCGCGGGCGAAACCGAGGTTCTCGCCGGCCTCCACCACGTCGATATCCGGGTGCGCCGAACGCAGCGCCGCGGCGCTGCCGTCGCCCGATCCGTTGTCGACCACGACGACCTGCGCGTCGAGACCGCCCAGGTGCGCGAGCACCGAGCCGACGCACGCGATCGTGTCGTCGCGGGTCTGGTAGTTGACGATGACGACGGTGACGTCGGGCGCCGGGGTCTGCACGGGGTCCTCCCAGAGGTGATCGCGACGGATGCCGGTGCTCAGAGCGGCACGGGGGCGAGGTCTTCCGAGCTCACGGCACGCCAGCGGCGCGCGGTGTCGAGGGTCGACGCGCGGAGCGAGGAGGGCTCGCAGACGATGGCGAGCCCGCGGTCGCCCAGGAACCGCGCGAGATCCTGCTGGTGCGCGTCGACGTGCTCGCCGTGCTCGACCGAGCGCGGTGCGAGCACCGGCACCTTGCCGGCGGACAGCGCGGCCAGGGCGGTGCCGGTGCCGGCGTGCCCGATGATCACGTCGGCCTGCCGGAGTGCCGCGCCGAGCTCGCTCGAGGGCAGCGACGAGACCGCCGTGATCGGAAGGTCCGACACGTCCGTGGCGCCGACCTGCCACAGCGTCTCGACGTCGCCGTCGAGGTCGCTGAGAGCGGCGCGCGCGCCGTCCACGAGCCGTCGGTACCCGAAGTCGCCGTTGCCGCCGACGGTGACCACGGCACGGCGGATCGGCGCGGGGTCGTCGACGGGTTCGACGCGGAAGCCGTCGAACACCGACAGCGCGTACCGCCACCGGGCGTTCACGGCGTGCGGGTACTGCACGTAGCGGTCGACCCACGGCACGCGCTCCATCACCTTGCCCGTCGCCGAGATGCCGGTGACGCGCGTCGCGCTCTCGATGTAGGTGAACGGCACGCGCCGCGCCGACGCGGGCACGAGCGCCGACAGCGCGATCTGGGCGCCCGTGCTGATGACACGGTCGACCCGGTGATCCCGCATCGCCTGCAGCGCGATGCCCGTGTCGCGCATGACGCCCGCGTAGTCGCGCGGCGGCCGGGTGGGCACGTGGTACACCGTCTGGCCCTCCAGCAGCGACCGGCTCTGCGCGGTGTCGTCGGTGAGCCAGACGACGTCGTCGCCGTCGGCGACGCGGGGGGCGAGCATGGTCAGCTGAGTGAGGTGGCCGCCCGAGATCGCGACGAGGAGCGTGGTCATGGTGCGGCCTCCATGAGGGTGTCCCAGGCGATCTCGGCGATCACCTGCTGGCCCGCCACGGACGGGTGGAAGTGGTCGATCGCCGAGATCTCGGCGGGCGAGAACTCGTAGGCGAACACGGCGCCGCCGTCCGAGATGCAGGCGCTGTCGGCGGCGCACACCTCGGCGATGACCGCGTTGAGCTCGTCGGTGCGCGCGGCGACGGCGTCGCGCCGCTCGGTCGCGGCCGCGTCGGTGGCGGCGGCGTCACCGAGCAGGTTGCTGCACGACGGACTGCTGTCCCAGACGTCCCGAGTGCCCTGGTCGTCGCGGCCGACCTCCCACAGCCGGTGGAGGTCGGGGATCGACAGCGCGAGCACGCGGGCGTCGGGCAGGCCCTCGCTGAGCGCGGCGAGAAGTGCTGTGTACGACGCCCGGAAGTCCTCGACGCTCGTCATGCCGTCGACGTCGGGGGCGCAGACGTCGTTGCCGCCGAGCAGCACCAGCACGAGTTCGGGCTCGGCCGCGATCACCTCGTCGACGCGCGCGACGGCATCCGCGACCGTGCCGCCGTCCTTCGCGGCGTTGACGGTGTCGGGAACGCTGCCGTTGGCTGCGCCGATGCGCATCGCGACCGAGCCGACGGCGGGCTCGTCGCCGGTGGCCCAGCTCGCGGCGGTGCAGCGCCCGGGTTCGGCGCAAGCGTTCACGCCCAGGGTCATCGAGTCTCCCAGCGCGCCGATCGTGGCGACCTGCGAGAGCGTGGGACTCGACTCGAGCTCGTCGAGATCGACTGGCTCGGGTGCGGGCGCCCCCGCGCAGGCGGTGAGCACCGCCAGGAGCAGTGCGATCGCGGCGGTCGTCGCGGCTGGTCTTCTCATGCCATCACCCGGCTCGTGTCGTCTCGGTTCCAGGTCCGTGTGCGCGCGCGAGCGATGTCGCGACGGGCGAGCACGTTCGGCAGCGTCCAGCTGACGCAGTACACGGCGAAGGGCACCCAGAGGCCCGGCCGTGCCGCGACCCGTCGCGCGAGCCCGCCGCGGGATGCCGCGGACGGCCGCGCGGCATCCTGGTGCTGCACCCGGTCGGGAAGCTCGCGGTTGCCACGGGCGATGCGGACCGAGCGGCGCAGGTGCGCCCGCATGTCGGCCGCCGAGCGCACGCTGAACGTGTGGTCCGCGAGCATCGCGCGCTCGGCGGGGGCGAAGAGCTGCTGCACGAACCGGTCGTCGGCGATGACGTCGGGCCATGCGTCGAACCGGGCGCGGCCGGCCCGCGTCAGCGCGTAGACCCCCGAGCCGATGTGATCGCTCCGGCGGTAGTCGCTGAGCTCCCAGATCCGGTAGTGCTGACGGACGAGCCAGGACGCCCCGGAGGTGTCGACGTGCAGGCGAGGAGATGCGACCTCGATGCCGGGCGCGTCGAGGGCGTCGGCGAGTGCCAGCAGGGCGTCGGCGTCGATCCGCACATCGGCGTCGACGTAGGCGCGGGGGAAGACGGACGCCGCGTCGTCACCGGCCTGCAGCGCCGCGATCTTCGAAGCATGCGGCGTCTCGACGACCTGGACGCCGTCGTAGGCGCGGGCGCGGGCGGCGGTGTCGTCGGTGCAGCCGTTCGCCGCGACGACGATCTCGAAATCGTCCCTCCGGCCGGAGTCGCACAGCGCACCCAGCACGCGGTCGATCACCGCCCCCTCGTCGTGCGCGGGGATGACGATGCTCAGCCGCGCGGTCACCGGCCGGCCTCCGGGGTCCATGCCGGCTTCGGCGCCGCGGCCGTGCGCGATCCCTCGGTGACGACCCACGCGGCGACCGCGAGCAGCATCATGTGCACGAGGAACGACTGGAAGAAGCCGAACGCGTCGAAGAAGAACAGCGCCGCGCTGTAGCCGGCGATCGAGACGGCGAGGGCGAAGGCGAGCAGCGCGTGCCGCGGCTCGGCCGCCCAGCGCAGGGCGTAGACGAGCAGCATGACGACCGGCGCGAGCATGAAGATCGCGTAGCCGATGACGCCGAGTGCGCCGCCTTCCATCAGGATGCTGAGCACCTGGTTGTCGAGGATGAACGAGTTCGCGTCGTCGCCGACGACGATACGGCTGCCGAACCCCTGCCCGAAGAAGGGGTACTGGCGCACTTCGACGAAGGCCGGTTCCAGGTCGGCGAGACGCCCGGCGCCCGTCATCCCCGCTGAGGTGTACTGCGATGCGATGAGCGTGTCGACGTCGAGGAACGACAGCAGCATCGACTCGACCTGGGCCGGCACGAGGAACATCGCGAGCAGGAGCGCCGGCACCGCGAACGCCGCCAGCAGCAGCGCGACCTTGGGCCGCAGCAGCAGGGTGAGCAGGAACATCACGCCCATCACCACGACGGCCGTGCGCGAGATGGCGGCGACGATTCCACCGAACACGATGACGGTGCCGATCCCGTACGCGATGCGCCGATTCCACACGTTGCGCGGCCAGATGGCGTACTTGGCCAGGTAGATGAGGATCGGCAGGAACATGCACAGCATGACCGCGAGGGCGATCGGATGCTGCGCCGAGCCATACGCGCGATTCACCCCGGCCCGCATGGCGTCGCCGCCGTCGTCACGGATCACGACCAGCGGCAGGAAGTTCGCGAGCATCAGGAAGACGTTCGTGCGGGCGACGCGCTCGAAGACGGCGAGGAAGGCCACGATCACGGCCATCCACGTGAGCACCATGAGGAAGCCCATCACCATGCGCTCGCTGGTCAGCATCTGGCGCACCGAGAAGAACACCGACAGCAGGACGCCGAGCTGGAAGAAGCCCGACAGTGCGGTCGTGGCCAGCCCCTCGTTCACCAGCCGCATGCCGTTCGCGATGAACGACACCAGCAGTGTCGCGAGGAAGATGCCGATGGGCCAGCCGAAGGCGACAGGGCGCCAGCGCCGTGACCGGTCGAACAGGAACGCGAGCCCGAGCGCGGCGATCGCGATGAAGATCATGAGGCGGTACGCCTCGAGCGCGAACGGCAGCGGGATCGGCAGCGCGTAGCGGCGGGCCGGGATGAACATGACGGTCGCGGCGAGCAGGAACAGCAGCGCCGGCCACGTGAACAGGATTCGGCGCAGCAGCACGATGAGCGCGATGCCGAGGAGGGCTGCCCCCACCGCGATGGGCGGAAGGAAGATCACCCCGGCGATCACGATCGCGGCGAACAGGACCGCGATCCCGGCGACGGTGCCCCAGTGGGGGCGTCCTCCGTCGCCGGGCGCGACCTGGACAGGTGGAGCGTCGGTCTCGTCGGCGGGTGTGATGGGCGGTGCGCTTCCGGACGACATGTCGTGGCTCCGAACCCGGGCGACCGACGGCCTACGCGGTCTCGTTCTCGTTAGCGGCGCGCCCGGCTCGGCGCGAGGGCGGGCCGGCGCCTACGAGCTCGCCGACCTCGGCATCGAGTGCGATGCCGGTGGGCTCGGCCGCGGTGACGCCGGGCTCGGCATCCGTTCCGCTCGCGGGCTCTGCTGCGGCATCGCCGGCCGCCTTCGTGCGTGCGGCCTTGCGCCGGGCGGAGCGCGAGCGCAGCCCGGCGATGATGAACACCAGGACCACGAATGCGAGGAACACGCCGACGAAGGTGACGACGACGGGGATGGCCGGGTTAGAGGAGTCGCCCTCGACGGCGTCGCTCGCGCCGAGCGGCTCGATGAGCACACGCAGCTCGGGTGCGATCTCCTGCGCGTCCTGCTGGGCGACGACATAGGCCGTGAAGGCGGTCGCGGCGGCGCGCGAGATCTCCTCGGCGCGCGGGGCGGTCTCGGCGGTGCCGACGGCCTCGAGCACGGGCAGGTCGTAGCGACCCGGGAAGCGTTCATCCCCGGTGGGCTGCGTCGTGCGTCGCAGCGCTGTGATCGACTCGGTTTCGTCGTCGAGCGGACCGATCTCGGCTTCGACCGTGTCCTGGATCATGTCGCTCGACAGGATGTACGCGTACACGAGCGCGGTCGAGGACATGTCGATGACCTGCGGGTCGGACGTCCCCTGCTCGATGGGGACACCCGGCACCTGCGACTGGTAGAGCCGGTCGGACTCGCTGGTGAGCAGCATGGTCGTGGCGGCCGTCCACGTCTGCTGCGCTCGCGAGACGACCTGCCCTTCGACGATCGCGAAGCCGGCGAAGAACGCGGCCACGGCGGCGACGAGCGCGCCGAAAGCCAGCACCCACTTGTAGTTCCAGAGGACTTGCAGATACTTCGGAGTCTCCATGAGACACCCTCTCTCCGTGTGCTTCCGGACGCAGACCGTCCGAACCCCCAGCACGCCATCGGGCCGTCCACGTCGCGCACCGGATCCCAGATGTGGTGTCGCGACAAGACTTGCACTGCCATAGTCGCCCCGCATTGTTAACGGCGCCCTGTGCGTTTGTTGCACGGGTGTAAAGACTGAGCGACATTCGCCAGCCCGGGTTGTGTCCGTCTTGACGGCTCCCACAGAGTGGTCAGCGAGAGCCGGCATGGCTCCCGTTGGTGGCGGGCCTCGTCCTGGGGGAGGTGGCGTTCTGGCAGTCCTGTACAGCTTCCCGTTTGCGCTCGGCTCGCCGGGCATCGGCTTCACCGCATGGAACCAGGCGAACGAACTGGTGCGCGCCGGAGTCGACGTCCACATCGTCGCCGGGTCGGTCGAGAAGCCGATCGAAGGTGCGGCATCCGTGCGCGCGACCCTCACCGTGCGCGGTCGGCGCGTGCCCCACCGCGCGATCGGTCGCGACCGCGCGATGCGCATCCACGATGCTGTCACTGCGGGTCTCGTCGGACGGCTGCTCGACGGGGGCGCGGATGACGTCGTGCACGCATGGCCGCTCGCGTCGGCCCGCACGCTGCGGGCGGCGCGGCGGCGCGGCATCCCGGGTGTGCGCGAAGTTCCCAACACCCACACGGCGCACGCGTACGAGGTCGTGGCGCGCGAGTACGCGTCGCTCGGCCTGGAGCCGCGTCGCGGCGAGAGCCACACCGTCAACGCGCGCCGACTGGCCACCGAAGAGAGCGAGTACGCCGCCGCGGCCGGGCTGCTGGTGCCGAGCGAGGCCGTCGCCGTCTCGTTCCTGGACCGCGGGTTCGACGACAGCCGGCTGCTGCGGCACCGCTACGGCTGCACGGTGGCCGTACCGCCTGCCCGCGGCAGCGGCGGGCCGTTCACCGCGGTGTTCCTCGGCAGGGGCTCCCCGCGCAAGGGACTGCACACCGCGCTGCAGGCGTGGACGGCGTCGACGGCGGCCGCCACCGGGCGGTTCCTCGTCTACGGGCTCCTCGACGAGGACTACGCGGCGCTCCTGGCACCGCTGCTCGCTCACCCCAGCGTCGAGGTGCGCGGCGTCACCTCGGAGCCCATGCGCGTGCTGGCATCGGCGGATGTGCTGCTGCTCCCGACGGTGGAGGAGGGCAGCGCCCTCGTGACCTACGAGGCGCAGGTGGCCGGGTGCGTGCCGCTTGTCTCGACCGCTGCGGGCGCGGTGATCGACGAGGGCGTGACCGGATTCACTCACGACGTGGGCGATGTCGGCACGCTGACGGCGCAGCTCGACCTCTTGATCGCCCGCCCCGACGCGCTCGCCACGATGTCGCGCGCCGCGATGGCCCGGGCGGACGAGCTGAGCTGGGCGGCGGCGATCCAGGCGACCCTCGCGGCCTACCGTGAGGCGGCGCGTCTGGTGAGGGGGTCGTCGCATGCCGCGGCCTGAGGACGTGACCCTGGCGATCTGCACGCGCGAGCGGCCCGAGATGCTGACCGCGGCGCTCGCCTCGTTCACGGCGGTGACACCGCCCGGCGTGCAGATCCTCGTGGTCGACTCGGCGTCGACGACGACGGCGACCCGGATCGTCGCGGAGGCGGCAGGCGTCGACTACGTGCGCAGCGACATCAAGGGGCTGTCGATCGCCCGCAACCTGGCGCTCCACACGAGCGACCGCCCGATCGTGGTGTTCACCGACGACGACTGCGCCGCGGTCGACGGCTGGATGGCGCCGATCCTCGAGGGCTTCGACGCGCCGGTCGTCGGAGCGGTGACGGGACGGATGCTGGACCACACGCTCGTCGGCACGCAGCCGTCACCGCCGCCCCGGCGCTTCACCCGCACGATCGAGGGCATCGACGCCGGGCACGGCGCGATCATGGCGTTCCGGCGCGAGCGGCTCGTCGCGCTGGGAGGCTTCGATCCCGTGCTCGGCGCGGGGCGCCGGCTCGCCGGTGCGGAGGACCTCGACATGTTCTGCCGCATCCTCGATGACGGCGCGCACATCGTCTACGACCCCTCGTGCGTCGTGCATCACGTGCACACCCGCGCGGACGACGCCTACACCGCGCTGCATCACGGGTACGGGCTGGGGCTCGGGGCGCTCACGGCGAAGTGGGTGCGCCTGCGCGCGCTCGTCGGCGTGCGGCTGTTCGCGGTGGCGACCAAGCGCACGCTGTCGCGCGCGGTGCGCAATCGGCGCGAACCGCGGCGACGGGATGCCGACCTCGCACTGTTCCGCGGATTCCTCGGGGGCTTCTTCATCGCCGTGCGCTTCGCGCTCGACGGGCGCGTCTTCGTCGACCACGACCCGCCGGCCCCGATCTCGCTCGGGGTCGAGACACGCAGAGGAGGCGACGACTGATGAGCGCGCACACCGATCTCCCACGCCGGGCCGAGCTCATCAGCTCGCTCGACGAGAAGTACGTGTCGAATGCGGTCACGTTCGCGGCGATGCACGCCGCGGGCACGATGATCGTCGACGGCGCGCCGCTGCGCGGGCCCGACGGCACGCTGGACCGTGCCGCGATCCGACGGCGGGTCGAGCGGCTGAGCTGGTTCGCGCCGGCGATGCGGCAGCGCCTGGTGCCGACCCTGCTGCGCTTCACGACGCCGGCGTGGGTGCCGGTGACGAGTCTCGACCTCGACTATCACGTGCGGTTCGCCGAGGGCATCGAGCCCGACGATCCGACCCGCGTGGAGCGGTTCACGGGGCGGCTGAGCCCGACGATGGATCCCTCGCGCCCGCTGTGGGACTTCGAGTTCGTCGAGCTCGACTCCGGGCGCGTGGCGATCGTCATGCGCTACCACCACGTGGTCGGCGACGCGATGTACGGCCTGCGGATCGGCGATGTGATCGCCGGCACCGCGGCGATGGCCGAGCCGCCCGAGCCGGGGGAGGAGCAGTACCTCGAGCTCGGCATCCCGCCCCGCAACGGCATCGAGGTGCTCGCGCTCGCGTTCGCGCAGTGGCGCTCGCGCCACCCCGGTGTGCGGCAGGCGTGGCGGGCGTACTGGCGCAAGTCGTTCCGGATGCGGCTGCGCCGCTGGGGAGGCCGTCTGCTGCGCCCGGTCAAGAACGCGCGCATCGCGCGGACGGGACTGCTCGACGACGTGCGCGAGGGGCGCCGCTCGGCGTACGAGGCGGTCGACCTCGCGGCAGCCACCCGGCGCGCGTACAAGCTCGGCGGCACGGTGAACGACCTGGTGACGGCGGCGACCCTGGTCGCGATGGCGCGCCAGCGGCCCGACGCCGAGACCCTGTCGATCCTCGTGCCGATCTCGCGGCGCGGAGCGGGTGACGGCGGGGTGCGCAACGACATCAGCGTCGTCAAGGTGGCGGTGGCGGCATCCGCCCCGCTCGAGCAGATCGTGCCGAGCGTGCGCGCGCAGGTGCAGGCTGCGGTGGATTCCGGCGGCTCGGTGGTCGAGGGTGCCGAGGATTGGGTGGGCTACGCCACCTCGGTGACCTGGGGTCGCGACGACCGCTTCTTCGGCACCGCCGCGGTCGAGACGGTGACCGGCTGGCCGGCGGGCGATCCGCGCGACGAGGTGGCGTGCCTGGCGTGCTCGTACCGTCGCGAGCTCGTGATCAGCGTCACGGCGCGCTCGTCCGTCGACCTGCCCGCCCTGATGGCGGTCTACCGCGAGCTGCTGGCGCCGGTGCCGGTGCCGGTGCCGGTCGCCGCCGGCGCCCCGGGCGGCGCCCCGGCTGGCGCCCCGAGCGGCGCTTCGGGCCGTGTGGATCCTGTCGCGGGGGTAGCGGGATGAGCCGCCTCCGGAGCGCGCTCGCGTCGGTGTTCGACCCGCGCACGCTCGTGCACGGTCTGCGCCTGGCGCACTTCCACGGCTACTCGTTCGTGCGGCAGGTGCCGCTGATCCGGATGGGGCCGGGGGTGTCGATGGCTCCGAACGTGTCGTTCCGCAACGGGGAGCGCATCTCGATCGGCGCCGGCACGCACATCGGCGAGTTCAGCCTGATCTGGGCGGGCAACCAGACCGGCCGCATCGAGATCGGCGAGAAGTGCCTGTTCGCCCCGCACGTGATGGTGACAGCGTCGAACTACGGGGTAGAGCGCGGCCCGGTCCCGATCATGGACCAGCCGAAGATCGAGAGCGACGTCGTGATCGGTGCGGGCTCGTGGCTCGGCGCGAACGTCGTGGTGCTGGCGGGCGTGACGATCGGCGAGGGCGCCGTCGTCGCTGCAGGGGCAGTGGTGACGAAGGACGTTCCGGCGTTCGCGATCGTCGGAGGGGTTCCGGCGCGCGTCATCGGCGAGAGGCCATCCGGCCAGAAAGTGGGGATGAGCAGTGGGGAAGCTCAGCAGTAGCGCCAGGTCTTCGGCGCGCGGGAGGAAGCACTCGACACAGGGGATGCGGTTCGCGGGACTGGCGGTGGGGACCGCCGTCGTGGCGTCGCTCATCGGCGGCGGCGCGGCGTCGGCATCGTTCGCCGCCGGCGAGACGGCGGGCGTGTACACCGTCAGCTTCCGATCGATGGACGGGATGGATGCCGCGCTCACGGGCATCGCGGCAGAACCCGACGCCGTCTACGACAGCGTCGTGAAGGGCTTCACGGGATACCTCACGGCCGACGAGGTCGCGCTGCTGCGGGTGTCGCCGACGGTGCGGGGTATCTCGTCCAACAAGGTGGTGACCGGCGCCGCGCAGACGGTGCCGCCGGCGGTGGGAACAGTGGAGGCCGATCTGCCGCCGACGAGCGCCACGTCGGCGGGCGCGTGGGACGGCCCCGGGCTCGCCATCATCGACTCGGGCGTGAGCGTGCACTCGGATCTCAACGTCGCCCGGCAGATCAACTGCTTCGGCAGCGGCGACGGCACCGACGCGAACGGGCACGGCACCGGCGTCGCGGGCGCCGCGGCGGCGATCAACAACAGCGTGGGGCTGGTCGGCATCGCGCCGGGGGCGCCCATCACGTCGGTGCGCGTGTTGGACAACAAGATGCAGGGGACGCTCGCGACCCTCATGTGCGGCCTCGAGTGGGTGATGGACAACCACGAGCGCTACGACATCGCCGTGATGAACATGAGCATGCAGTTCGGGCAGGCCGACGACGGCAACTGCGGTTACACCAACGGCGACGTCATCCATCAGGCGATCTGCGCGCTCGTCGACGACGGCGTGGTCGTGGTCGCGGCGGCGGGCAACTCGACGCGCGACCTGGCGCAGTACTCGCCGGGCAACTTCGACGAGGTGATCACCGTCACGAACGTCGCCGACTACGACGGCAAGCCGGGCTCGCGCGCCGCGAAGCTGTGCACCGAGTCGTCGGCTCCGGTCGACGACACGATCAACCCGAAGAGCAACTGGGCGGTGAGCGCTGCCGATCGTGCGCACACGATCGCGGCTCCCGGCACGTGCCCGTACACGACGAAGAAGGGCAACCGGTACGGCTACATCGCGTCGGGGACGAGCATGTCGGCGGCGGTGATGTCGGGCGTCGTGCTGGCGTGCTTCGCCGAAGGCTCGTGCGAGGGTCGCACGCCGCGGGAGGTGTTCCAGGTCCTCGAGGCGCAGGCGCAGGCGGCCGCGACCACGCGCGGCAAGCGCTTCGCCGGCGACCCGCTCAGCCCGATCTCCGGGCGGTACTCCGGCTGGCTCGCGTCGACAGTGCCCACGGGCATCACGCCCACGCCGACGCCCACGCCGACGCCCACGCCGACGCCCACGCCGACGCCGACCCCGACGCCCACGCCGACCCCGACCCCGACCCCGACGCCGACTCCGACCCCGACGCCGACGCCGACGCCTGACACGCAGGCGCCGAACGCGACGATCACCGCGCCCGCGGCGGGTTCGACGGTGTCGGGCACCGTCACGGTGCGGGTGGTCGCCACCGACAACGTAGCGGTCACCGGGGTGACGCTGTGGTCGGGTGCGACCAGGCTCGGCACGCTGACGAAGCAGTCCGACGGCTCGTGGAGCGGCAGCCTGTCGTCGCGCAGCTACCCGAACGCGACCTACCCCGTGCATGCGCGGGCGGTGGATGCCGCGGGCAACACCGGTTACAGCCCGACGATCTCGCTGACCCTGCTCAACTGACCCCGCCCCCCGGTCGTTGAGCCGAGGGGCTCCGGCGCCCCGCCCCCCGGTCGTTGAGCGGAGGGCGCCCCGGCGCCCGCAGTCGAAACGCGCCGAGTGTTCGGGGAGGGTGAGGCGCGTTTCGACTCGCTCGTCCCTCGCTCGCTCAACGACCGGGCCCTCACTCCCCCCGGTCGTTGAGCGGAGGGCGCCCCAGCGCCCGCAGCCGAAACGCGCTGCCCCCTCACCCCCCGGTCGTTGAGCGGAGGGCGCCCCAGCGCCCTGCAGTCGAAACGCGCTGCCCCCCTGCCCCGCCGGTCGTTGAGCGGAGGGCGCTCCAGCGCCCGCAGTCGAAACGCCCTGCCCCCTGCCCCGCCGGTCGTTGAGCGGAGGGCGCTCCAGCGCCCGCAGTCGAAACGCCCTGCCCCCTGCCCCGCCGGTCGTTGAGCGGAGGGCGCTCCAGCGCCCGCAGTCGAAACGCGCCGAGTGTGCCGGGGCGTCGGGCCCCTCTCGACTCCTCCACAAGGACCCCCGCGGGCGCCCTGTCCACGCAGCACCCCGTCCGCGGCGCATGGCCTACCCGCCGCAAGCAGGATGACCTCATGGCTTACGTCTACATTCTGCGTTGCGCCGACGGCACCTTCTACGTCGGCAGCACCGTCGACCTCACTCGGCGCCTCGAGACGCACAACGCCGGCATGGGGTCGGCATACACGCGACGGCGGCTGCCGGTGGAGCTCGCGTGGTCGGGGGAGTACGAGCGCATCGCCGACGCCTTCGCGTGGGAGAAGCGGATTCAGGGGTGGAGCCACGAAAAGCGGGAGGCGTTCATGGCCGGAGGCCTCGACGCTGTGATCGGCTGGAGCAAGCGCGGCTCCCCTCCGCCCCGCCGCCCCCTCCCGGTCGTTGAGCGGAGGGCGCTCTAGCGCCCGCAGTCGAAACGCCCCCGCCGCCCCGCACCGGTCGTTGAGCGGAGGGCGCTCTAGCGCCCGCAGTCGAAACGCGCCGAGTGTTCGGAAGCGTCAGCCGCGTCCCCACTCGCCCATTCCTCACTCGCTCAACGACCGTGGCCTCCCCCCCGGTCGTTGAGCGGAGGGCGCTCTAGCGCCCGCAGTCGAAACGCCCCCGCCGCCCCCCGGTCGTTGAGCGGAGGGCGCTCTAGCGCCCGCAGTCGAAACGCGCCGAGTGTTCGGAAGCGTCAGCCGCAGTCCCACTCGCCCATCCCTCGCGCCCTCAACGACCGGGGAGACGGCGTCATCGCGCCGTCGTCAGCGGTTCTGCTCGAGCTGCTTCTTCTCGATCTCGGCGTCGAGCACGTCCCCCGGGGTGGCGGCGTCTTCCAGCAGCACATCCTCGTACGCCTCGGCCGCAGCTTCCGGCGCGGCGGCGCGGTCCTTCGGCTTGCGCATCTGCTTCACGAACCCCATGATCTGGGCCACGTCGCGCCGGTAGGCGGGGATCAGCAGCAGCGGCCCGAGCACGAGAGCCCCCGCAACCCCACCCACCAGAATCTCGAGGATTGCGATGAGGTCGACGGCCCGCGTCGCGGCGAACGCCGAGCCGAAAGCGAGCAGCGCGAACAGCAGCGGGCGCAGCACGGGGTAGAAGATGTCGCTGCCGCGCACGAAGGTGCCGCGGATCGCGAACGCGAAGCCGGGGATCAGGAGCAGTGCCGACAGGATGCCGTAGGTCAGGGCGAGCCCGTAGATCCCGCCCCACCAGATGCCGACGAAGAACCCGACGACCACGAGGGGCCGCGCGACGAGGTCGTAGAGCAGCTGCTGGTGCGAGCGGCCCATGGTGATGAACAGCCAGCCGCGCACCTTGCCGATGCCTTGGGCGATGCCCGCGATGGCGAGGATGCTGAACAGCACGGCGGCCTGCTCCCAGCCGGGGCCGAGCAGGATGGCGAACAGCGGCTCCGACACCGTCGCGAGGATCGCGTAGGTGGGCAGCGTGAGATAGCCGATCACGAGGAGGGCGCCGCGGATGTAGCGGCGGTAGCGGTCGCCGTCGTCCTGCAGCTTGCTGAGCACGGGCAGCGCGACGCGCCCGATCGGCCCGTTCAGCTGCTGCAGCGGCATGAGGAACAGCGCGTACGCGCGCGAGTACTGGCCGAGCACGGCGGGGCCGAGCTGTTGGCCGATGATCACGGTGTCGGCGTTGCGCTCGACGTAGTTGAGCAGCTCGGCGCCGAAGATGCTCCCGCCGCGCGTGACGAGGGGCACCACGTCGCGGTGGATGCGCGGCCAGCCGGGCCAGGGCCGGATCGCGAGCCACAGCATCACGAGCCGCACGACGAGTCCGGTGCCGACCATGACGATGAGCGCCCAGTACCCCCACCCGAGCAGACCCGCGGTGATCGCCGCTGCGACGCCGCCCACCATCGAGACCACGTCGATGCGGGCCAGCAGCGCGAACTTCAGCTCGCGGGTCGCACGCGCCTGCAGCGGCATGGTGAGCCCGTTGACGATGAGGCTCGGCGCGATCACGAGCGTGATGAGCACGAGCTGGGGCTCGTCGTAGAGGTTCGCGATGAGCGGGGCGCACGCCGCGAGGATGCCGCCCAGCACGACGCCCAGCGCCAGTGCGAGCCAGAAGAGGCTCCGCCAGGCGCGCTCCGAGATCTCGCGCGCCTGGATGATCGCACCGGTGAGGCCGAAGTCGCGGACGAGGTCGATGATTCCCGAGATCGCCGTGACCATCGCGACCAGACCGAAGTCCTCGGGGCTCAGCAGGCGCCCGAGCAGCATGATCGCGGCCATCTGGATGAGGGTCTTGCCCCACATCCCGCCCATGGTCACGACGATGCCGCGCGACGCGCGGTGAGCCAGGTCGGTCATGTCCAGATCGACTTCAGGTACGCGTCGGTGGGGGTGGGCACCAGGGCGTCGAACTGGCTGGCGCCCCACGAGTCCATCGAGCTGTCGTAGGTCCACCGGCCCGACGCAACAGGGTTGCGGGTGGTCGCCTCCGCGTACGAGACCTTGGTGTTCGAGACGCCGCCCCACTTGCTGCGGTACATCGAGCCGAAGATGTAAGAGTCTTTGGCGTAGAGCTGGAAGTCCTCGCCGATCCCGTTGAGGGCCTGTGCGAGCTTCGGGGCGTCGGCGTTGGCGGGCTTGGGGTAGCGGGCGCGAATCGCGGTGGACTGCGACGTGATGATGCTGTGGTCGAGCGTCAGGAACGGCGTGCCCTTGTTCGGGTCGTCGCTGCGCATACCGCCGATCTGGAGGGCGCAGTTGAGCGAGCCGAAGAAGGTCGTGTCGCGCACGGTGAGCCCGCGGTACCAGCCCGACCCGTACATCTGGATCGTGTCGACGTGGTCGCTGGCGCCGGTGGGGCGGAACACCGGTGCCGAGTAGCATCCGTCCCACACGCTGTCGGTGAGCACGCAGTCGGCGCCCGCGGCATAACCGAGTGGGTCCGAGATGTCGGCCTTCGCGTTGCTCATGACGATCTCGTAGGCGCCGCATTCGCGGGTGGTGGCCCCGTACGACGAGGCCATGCTGAGGCCTTCCGACATGGTCGACTGCGCCCAGGCGCTGCGCGTGCAGTTGGTCATCAGCACGTCGACGCCGTTGATGCGGGCGAACGTGACGCCGTACACCTCGCGCAGGCGCGCCGGCTCGGTGATGATGACCGAGCCCCACCCGTCGCGGGGTGAGACGAGCACGTTCTTGCTCCACTGGGCGCTGCCGAGCCCCTGCAGCACGGCCTTCGATCCCGATGACGCGCCCAGGCCGGGCAGGGTGCCCGGCCGCACCTTGATGTGCACGCCGGCGGCGGCCTTCGATGCGGTGACCGCCAGCAGTGCGGTGCGGATGGCCGCCCACGTGCAGGCGACCTCGACCGTCGTCGTGACGGTGTCTTTGATCCAGGGCGTGTGGGCGGGCCAGTGGGTGCCGTTGGGTCCGAACGAGCGGACCACCGCGGGGCGGGCGGCGCCGACGATGGCCGCGGGCGCAGCGGTCGGAACCGAAGAGGCGGAGGGGACGGATGCCGTCGCCGACGGCGACGCCGCGGTCTGGGCGGGTGTGCACATGGCGGTGGCCGCCGCGGGTGCGGCGACGGCGAGCAGGCGGACGAAGGATCGGCGGCTGAGCGGGTTGTTGTTCATCGTGGAGACCTTCCGTCGGAGGTGGACAGCGAACCGGAGGACGAGGCGGCGGCACCCACGCGGCGAGAGGGCCATGCGAACAGCAGGTCGAGAGCGGGCAGCACGTGCAGCAGTCGCACCATGACGACGCCCGCGCCGAGTCCGAACGCGAAGCCCACGGCGAGGGCGATCCAGGCGTTGCCGGTGAGCGCGCCGAGGGCGACGCCGGCGCTCGCCGGCCACCAGTGCACGATGTAGTACACCAGCGAGTCGCGCCCGACGGCGCGCAGCGGTCGCAGCATCCGTGCCGATCCGATGCGGCGCGCGATCACGATCGCGATGCCGATGCCGCCGGCGGCGAAGGGCGCCGACAGGGCGGTGTATCGCAGGCCGACGCCGACGGCCGCCGCGGCGACGGTGGCGAGGGCGAGTGCCGCGCAGCCCCAGACGACCCAGCGGCGCGCGAGGGTGCGCTCGAGGGCGCCGACGTGCTGCGAGAACCACACGCCGATCATGAAGAACACCAGCAGCAGGAAGAATCGCCGGGCGCCGAAGTCGGGCACGAGCGCGGCGGCGACGAGCGCGCCGGCGGCGATCCACAGCGGCGGTACGCGGGGTGTGACGAGCGCGATCATATAGAAGAGGAACAGGTCGTACAGGAACCACAGGTGCTCGACCGGGTCGTACAGCGGCAGCAGCAGGTCCCACGGGGTGACGACGTGCGCGGTGACGCCGCCGACGATCCCTTCACGGATGCCGAACGCGTACAGCAGTGCGAGCGCGATGACCGACCACACGAGGTACGGGTACAGCACTCGGCGCACCTTGCCGGCGACGTAGGCGCGCGGGCCGCGGGCGAGCGATGCGCTGACGAGCAGTCCCGAGAGGAACACCATCAGCGGCATGCGCACGGGGGAGAAGACGGTGTTGAGCACCCACGCGACTTCGGGTGCGCCGAGAGGGGAGGAGCTCGCGAAGAGCACGGCGTGGTTGAACACCACGAGGATGATCGACGTCCCGCGAAGGACGTCCATCCACTCGATGCGCGACTTCTCGACCGCTGCCATCTGTCTCCGAGCTTCGGCGTGCTCAGGTTCTCCGGCGCCGGCTCAGCGCGATGCCGCCGGTGATGGCCGCCACGGCGGCGAGGGTCGCGGCGAGGGTCCAGCCGACGGCGGCGCCGGTGGCGGCAAGCGCACCGTCGGCAGCGGGGGACGTGGGGGTCGCCGCTGCCGACGGCACAGGCGTCGCCGAGGCCGTCGGCACAGGTGTCGTCGGGGTGGGAGTCGGCGTCGCCGTCTGGGTGGGTGTGGGAGTCGGCGTCGGGGTGGGAGTCGGCGTCGGGGTCGGCGTGGGAGTGGGGGTCGGCGTGGTGCCGCAGCCGATGACGGTGACGAGCGGGCTCGGGTAGGTGATGAGGCCGGTTGTCCACGATGGCTCAGCATCGTCGGGAGTGGCGTAGCCGTAGGCGATCGCAGACGTGTCGTGGAGGTCTTCGCAGCGGTGCCCGGTGATGGTCGCGTCGTACGTGCGCACTTCGCCCGGTTCGTAGCGACTCGGCCCCCAGGTGTTCACGTTGCCGTCGGGACCGTTGATGCGTGCGGCGCCCCACGCGGGAACCGATGACGCGTTGCGGGTGTAGACCGAGATGTCTGCCACGGTGGGCGAGGTGAACTCGATGACGACGCTGGCCTCGCCGAGCACGGCGCTGCTCTCGGCCGACGCCGCGTGAACGGCGGCAAGTGCTCCTCCGCCGAGGCCGAGGGTGATCGCGGCCGCCATGATTGTGACTCGTCTGCCTCTGTACATGTGCTCCCCAAGCCCAAAAGAGAACGCCCGGGGCCGTTCCCTTCCGGCTCCGGGCGGCAGTGCCCCATCTAGGTGCCACGCTACGGCGATCCGGCCGGCGGGGGGTTACTGTCGCGTTTCGTCTCGGTTAAGCCCCGTGTTCAGGAGTTTGGGATGCCGCGCTGTCGCCGTAGTAGTGGCGCACGGACTTCCGCGAGTCGATGACGAGGAGCGCGTAGAGCGTGACGGCCGCGGTGGCGACGAGGGCGACAAATGTGAGGGCGACGGTGACGATGACTCGGATCACGGTGGGGGCGAGGCTCCGGGGGGACTGGCGGTGTGGGGTGCGCATCAAGCCTAGGCGTTCACGCGATTGCTCACCGGGGACGCGCGGTGCGGTCGCCCATGCGGCTGCATGTGTCGAGGCTGTCGCCTGGCCGCGCAGCGGCGGGCTGCCCGTCAGCGCGGTTCCCGTGCGGCGATGCCCGCTCTGCGCCGCGCTGCAGCATGGACGTTGTCAGCGATCCGATCACCCGCGGGTCGTCTGCGCGGCCTGCGGCGAGCGTCGCAGCTTCTCGTCGGGGCTGTGGATTCTGCCCCGAAGTTGTTCAGAGATGAACGCGAACGCGATCAGGACCGGGAGCCAGTAGTGGGACTGGGTGTAGAACGCGGAGGTCATCGCGAAAGCGAGCATTGAGACGATGACGGCCGAAGGTGAGATGTAGTCCGTGTGACGAAACCCGCTGAACGCTTGAACGACCATCACGACGACGAGCAATCCGAACCCAATCAAGACGAATACGCCGCCCTGGTACCACCCTCGAAGTAGGAAGTTGTGGACGACCAGCGAGGGAGTGAGGGTGCCCTGGTTCATGGCGTCCATCCCGACGCCGACGAGGGGATCAGAGGTTATGTAGTCCCAGGACCATTTGTACGTCTCGACTCGGACAAGCCATGACGCCGTCCCGTCGTCGGTAACCCCGGTCACCTGATCAACACGGTCAGAGAGCGCGTCGGGAAGCAGAGTGGCCAAGTTGCCACCGGTGGCAACCAGCGCGATCACTAGTCCAAGCGCCAGGAGCACGATAGCGGCAACCCGGTACCTCGTCGCGACTCGCATTGCATAGAACGCAAGACCAACCAAGAGCGTGAGCAAAGAGCTAAGACTCGCGGTAGCGGCGAGCGCTGACGCATTCACGAGCAACGACGCAAGAAGTATCCACCGGGGTGCCGCCCGTCGACGTAGAAGCTCCAGAAGAACGAGTACGGCGAGGACGGACATCACGCCCAGCACGTTTGGGTGGTAGGCAAGCCCGTTCACTCGCCCCTCTCGCGCGATTACACCGAACACGGATTGCCCTGTCATCTGAACGATCCCGGCAGCAGCGGACGCTGTCTGAACGGTGAGGGCGCATGCGAGTGCAACGCGCAGAAAGTTCGGGTATCGGCGCATTTGGAAGAGTATTGCTGGAGGAACGAGCGTGATGAAGGCAGCCATAGTGATCGCGACAGTCACGCTTGCCCCCGCACTGCTGTTCGATCCCGAGGCGAGTCCTCCAATGATGATGAGTGCCGATGCTCCGACGAGGATCCCCTGCATCCGCGGCAGCGCCAGGCGGCCGAGGAGCAGGCTCATGAGCGCGGCCGCGATCGGTAGAAGTCTCACCTCGTTGGAGACGAGGACGTAGAGGAGCTGCTGTATCGGGACTGTCGCGATGACGAGCACCCACACCCAGCCGTCGAGTCCGAGCTGGCGTTGCTTCTGGGTACGGCGGGTTTCGTCATGCACAACGGCACTCACGAGCAGTCCTTACCCTTGGTTGGTACGAGCATCACGCCGGATCGGGTCGAACTACGCATAGCGTCCCCCGCGAAGCCCAAGCCTGGCAACGTGCACGGCGGTGCGAATACTCTTCCGACCGGATGGCACGAGCAATCCCACGATCGCGAACCACGCACCAAAGCCAGCGAGGGACCAGAGCAGGTGCTCAATCGCCGTCGATGTCACGTCGCCGATCACCCATCCGATTACTCCAAAGGGAACTGCAAACAGTGCAAGAATCGTGGCGGCCTGTGCGAAGACTGCGCGCCCGTCGAGCGCAGTCGTGCGTGCGCTCCACAGCGTGGAGATCGCCCAAGCCAGGGCGTACCCGATGCTGTGCCCCCATGCGACTCCCACAGCGCCCCAGGGTAGCCCACAGGCGATTGTGGCTACGACGAGCGGCTGCGTCACAAGGTAGGAGCGGAAGAGATTCTTCGTGCGCGAAGTAGCAACAAACGACCAGTATGTAGCCTGGTTCAAGGCTTTGAACACCCCACCCACACAGAGGGCTTGGAAGATTGGCACGGCGGCAATCCACTGCGGACCGAGCAGCCAATCGACCAATGGACCGGCCAATCCGAAGCACATCGCGTAGCCCGCGGCGATCGGAGCGCCAGCCGCAAGCTGAGCTGCCAGCAGTCGGCGGTTGAACGCACCCAATCCCGGGGTGCCTGACAGAACAGGCACTGCTACGCGTGTAAGTGGCGCCAGGAGTTGGTTCATCGGCGCCATGAGCAACTGATAGGCACGGCTGTAGTATCCGAGTTGGGTCGACCCCCAGGCCCACCCGAGCAGGTAGTTGTCTGCGTTGCGCGCCGCATACGCCAGTAGTTGGGCCCCTAGCAATCCGGCGCCGAAGTTCATGAACTCGCGCACCGACTCCCGGTTGGGTAACCCGGGGAACCACCGCGTGAAGAGGGTCGCAAGTAGCGCGCCACTCGCGGCCGTAGCTATTTGTTGAGCGGCGAGAGCCCACACAGAGGGGTCGATGGCCGCCCATGCGATCGCGGCGCCGAGCCCAATCACGACTGGAACAGTGTCGACGATGGTGAGGCGAATGAACTGCAGTCGTCGATTCAGTTCACCGCGAAACTGGGTGGAGTAGCCGGAAAAAACGAGACACAGCGCGAGCCAGTGCATCAGCGGCGTGAGTATCGGCAGCTTGAAAATCGTTGACAGGAGGGGGGCGACTGCGAATGTTGCAGTTGCCATCACTCCTCCCAGGCCGAGGTTGATCCAGAAGAGGTTCGACTTCTGTTTGCGGCTGAGCGGCACCGCGCGCGCGACGGCCAGTGCGAGACCGGAGTCGCGGATCAGTTCTCCGAGCGCGAGAACGCTAAGGCAGATTGCCATGACGCCGAAGTCCTCTGGAGCGAGCAGTCGCGAGAGGATGACGGTAGAAAGCAGTAGGACGACTATTCGCGCTAGCTGTCCGACCATGACGAAAGCTGCGCCTCTTGCTCCCTTCGCGCTGAGCGAGTCTGTCGCCATTACCGAACCAGTGTGAGGGACGCAGCCTGAGAGGCGATCCTGTCGCGCGCTGCACCAATCGACGATGCGAGGTACTCCTGTGTCGGCGCAGACACCAGTTCAGGAAGTTCTGGTGCTGGAATACCCTCGTACTTGCCCACCCACGGCATTCCTGCGCCGTCGAAGTGGCGTCGGACCTTTCCCTTCGAGGTGGGAACCCAACCGATCGGGATTGCCCCCTCAGAAGCCGCCACAATCAGACCATGAAGGCGGTCGCTCACGACGAACTTGGAGCGACCATAGACGTCGCGTACGACCGACTCGTGCTCGGCGTGATCTCGTCCTTCAAACAGAATCAGCTTCCCGCTTAGCCGCGTCGCGAGCTCGGCGGTTCGCTCGTTATCTCGGGCGACTTGAGAGACCGTGACGATTTCGAGCTCGTGGTCAGACGCCTGCTTTCGGATCCAGTCGAGCCAGTCGTCCGCTGGCAAGTTTCTGTCGCCTCGCAGGCTGACCACCAGGAGCTGACGGTTGCTCGCGTCCCACTCGTCAGTCGGTGTGCCTAGGCTGAAGGCCCAGTCTGGAACCAACTCGCTCCCAACGAGAAGTCGTTGCGTGTCGGGGTCGCGGGCCCACACGTGTGTTGCGATTCTGGCGGCCGACTTATATGGCGCGGACAGGAGGGACTCGGTAGGCGGGATGCCAACCCCCAGCCAAAGCAAGCGACCGCCCCGTATGCGCGCGAGACCGCCGAGCAAAGTCAGCGAAGCTAGGCGCAGGGCGCCGCTCCTCGACACGGGAACCTCGCCGGCATTTAGTGCGATTGTCGCTTTGCCACGAAGAGCAGCGCCTGCAGCGGCCCAGTACCACCTTGAGTAGGACCGCTCGACTCGATCATTTTCAGTCAGGCCCATACCGGAAAGGAAGTGCGCGTCAGCATCCCGGGTCCACACGCACGCGTCGCCTTTCTCAGGGGCGACCGCTTCGATGTAAGGCCGACGCAGGAGCGAGTCCCCGATGTTATCGAGCTGGCCAGATGCCCAGATGAAGTGTCTTGGTCGATTCGTCATCAGTTCTACCGATCTCTTGATTTCGCGCCGACCAACTGCTGGGCGACAAGGCTTGCGCTTCCCGCAAAGTCGAGCAGTACCCAGCGTGTGAGAGCGAGGCCGGCGCCGATCCAGTTCCTCGATGACACGTGAGCTCGCGCGATTCTTGCCTGAGCGGACCTGCGAATCTCACGGGGTGTCATGTGGGTGATCTCGATATCGAAAGCTTCGGCGTAGTAACTCCGCACCTGCTCCTTCGTGGTGATGGCACGTTCGGCTGACGCGACTGACTTGCCACCATCCATGCTGTACCGGCTGGTCGGTTCATCCCTCACTGCGATCGCGCCCGCTCTCGATAGCCGGATAAGGAGTTCGTAGTCGTCGGCGAAGCGCGGGTGAAGTGGTTCCGGCGACATCCGTTGCGACGCACGGAGTGCCGCCACGCGGACAACCGCATTGCACGGCGGCCACGGGCCATGACCCTTTACCAGCAAGCTCGTCGTAGTGACAGGCGTGAATCGCACCGGGAAGCGTTCCTCCTTCCCGCTTGATCGGCTGAAGCCCACGACGACACCGGCCGCGACCGCGATGCTCTCATCGTCGACCAACACCTCGATGGACCGTCGAACGCCATCGACCACGAGCTCGTCATCAGCGTCGAGGAAGATGACGAAGTCGGTGGAGACGGATTCCGCCCCCCGCTGGCGGGCTACCGCTGCACCCGCGTTTGCCTGGCGAATAACCGTCGCGCCGCTCGAGCTCGCAACTTGGGCGGTGGCATCTGAAGAGCCGTCGTCAACGACGATGACCTCTGTCGCTCCCGCCGCTCTTGCACTCTGGATAGCGTGTGTGATGACGTCCGCCGAGTTGAACGCCGGAATCACTACACCGAGGGTCGCCGGCATCACAGACCACCCCGCACAGCACTGAGGATTTCTTCACGGCTCGAGCGCAGACTTTCTACCGCGTTGTCCACCTGTGTCCAATAGGCCTGCGGGGCTGATGCCAGTTCGGACAGTTGATCAGCTACCGCAGCAGGGTCGAAGTCGAATGCGTTGTGGACGTACTCGGCTAGCCCGAGGTCCTCGTACGCGCCCCATCCCTTCCGCTCGTAGCTCAAGTGAACGGCTGGCACGCCATTTCGGATGCTTTGGATTGCACCGTGCAGTCGAACTGACACCACCACCCCGACGCGGTCCTGGCCAGCAGAAGTCGCCTGCACGAGACTCCGAGCAGACGCACTGAAGCCCAGGGAGTTCCGATAGAAATGACCGTCGTCGTTCCCCCGCGCGCTGGCCTGGACGAGAAGCTCTGCCCCGGTGAGTTCGCGCAGTGCCCGGATGTTCGAGACGTAGTGGCGGGTTCTCGTGCGTGTGGACGAGAGTGAACGTGCTACCAGACCGATGGGCTTGATCCCACTGCCGTTGCGCGACGCAGGCGCGATGGTTGCAAGCGCAAGAAGTGCATTGTCGGGCGCGCGGCGTGCGTTGGACGCACCCTTGAACAAGTCGAGCGACCGATCATCGCGCACGAAGTACGTCCCGACCTTTCGGAGGCGCGGCGCGAGCACTGGCGTGGGCAAGTACCGAAAGGGGCCGACGCTCTGCGGGAGATAGACAGATGATCCGTTGAGAATGGCCGCCTCCGTCTGCGGGACATGAGCGAGGTACGTCTTGATCGCTTCTGTCAGGGTTGCTCCGCGCATGTATCCCCCACCCACTGCGACCACCAGGTCCGCATCCCGAACTGCCTCGCGAACGCGGCGAGGGAGCCGGCTCCCGCGAAGGAGCGCTTTGATCGACGCGCCGAGCATAAGTTTGGTCGACGGTGTAGCGCCCGCTCCGGTAAGTGGGTGGATATACGTGACGTTCCCGACCGATCGGAAGCTATCTGGGTCAAGTGCTAGCACTAGGACATGCGGTGAGTCGAACGCTGCGTTCACAAGATCGAGCGCCTCCGCGACAAGGAGGCCGTCTCCAGAATTGGTTGAGCTGTATGCGTGGAGCACGACGATCTTCACCGGCCGACCTCCCTGAAGACGTCGGCATGCATCGCCGCAGACTCTGACCACTGGAACTTCGCTGCATTCGCGATGCCGAGTTCGCGGAGCCGAGCACGCTCCCTTGGCTCCTCGATGAGACTCAGCATCGCATCGGCGATCGACGCATCGTCGACGTCGGCGAGCATCAAGCTTGCTTGTCCAGCAACCTCGCCCAGCGAGCCGCGGTCGCTGCAAATAACGGGGGCGCCGCACGCCATCGCCTCCAGCACAGGGAATCCGAACCCTTCGTACAGTGACGGAAAACAGAACGCGAGCGTGTTCTGAAGGAGACTGATCATGTCGTCATCCGAAGTCCGGCCGACGTAGAGGACTCCTTCGTTGGACTCGACGGCCTTCAACGAGTCCTCGCTATCCCAGGCAGGCGAGCCGGATACAACGAGCGGGATCCCCGTTGCGCGGAATACACGCTGAGCTGCGTTCGCAAGCGCCACGATATTCTTGCGCGGGTCCAGGTTGCCGACGTATAGGAAGTAGTCCGACGGAACTCCAAGCCGAGCCTGTGTCGCTGCGAAGTCGCCACGCCGTGTCGTGTTGAATCTGTCGTGATCGATACCGTGGTGGATCACCGAGATTCGATCAGCGACCGTCGGCTCGAAGAACGCAATGTCATCGGCCGACGACTGGGAGACCGTAATGACCCGATCGCTCACGCGGGCGAGCTTGCGGACGCGAGATCGCCAGAGGCTATCTGCTCGCGGGGTCCGCACTCCCTCCATGTGCAGGGTAGCAAGACCATGAATAGTGCCGACGATCGGCACCTTGCCCCGCACGATGGCACCCGTATCCGCAGGAAAGTGAAGTGCCGTGTACCGCCGCGACGAACGGACCGGCCAGTACACGCTCTCCGAACCGGCGTAGAGGGCACTTCGAAGTCTCGCCGACGTGTCAGCCAGAGGAGGACGTCCGAGCGTGAAGCGGACGCCGAACTGCTCTATCCGCTCGTAGACACTTCGGACGTACCTGGTGTTCCCGCCAACCTGGCGGTCGTAGACGCGTGCGGAGAGCAGCACGTTTGGTTCGGAGCTCAACGACGGTCCTCAACTCTCATAGTGTTCGCGGGCGGCGAATGATGGGCTGTCGCGCGTGCCCGGCTGTCGCTGATGGCGTTGACGCTGTGCCTGAGCGATCCCATCGTGCCGGCTGGGCATCGGAACGAGTAGAGAGAATCGCGCCGGATGCGCGAACACCTCCACGTCGGCCAAGTTCTCGTCGGTCACTCAGCTTCTCTCCAGGCCGACCTTCATATACAGCGCCCGCAATTGCTCCCGTTGTGCGTCGTCGCTCATCGACTGATTGAGTGCGATGCTCCCAGCAAGGACTGCCTCCCCTTCCGGAGACCCGGGCACAAACACTTCGTGCGCGACCCGGGCAAGGTCTTCTGGAGAAGTCCGCTGCACGATCGGCACGCCGCGAAGGGGTTCAATCTGTCGAGCGATCGCGACGTGTCCAGATTGAAGGGCGTCTAGAAGGCTTAGCGGGAAGCCTTCGTAGGACGCGGTGTGAACGTATAGCCCTGGCCGAGAGAGCTCCGCAATCAGAGCTTCACCTGTGAGCCATCCGGTGACGCGGACCCCAGCTGCCTCGAGCTTCGCGCGAGCCTCCGGCTCGCCGTCGCCGATCCACACAAACTCGGTCTCCCTGTCCGTCGAACGGAGTGCTCGAGCAAACTGAGCGAAGAACGCTGGATCCTTCTGAGGGCAGATTCGGCCGATCATGAAGGCACGTCGTGCCTCGGGCAACGCAATCGGTGAGTTCAGGTCGATCGCAGGAACGTTGTTCAGCAGGTGCGTCCGTGCCGCGCCGTAGAGGCGATGTGTGAGACGGCGCTCATGGTCGCTCAAGACCACAGTCCACGTCGATCGCGGGGCAAGGGTCTTCTCTGCGAGGTGAGTCCATGCCCGTGCCAGCGGGCTGATTGTCGGGTCTTCGAACTTGTAGCAGTGTGGCTGGTAGATGACGGGCACATGCTTGGGAAGCGCTCGGGCAAAGACGCCAGCCCAACTGGAGTGCGCGTAGATTACGTCGGCGCCGATCTGTCTCGCGTGCCGTCCCACGGCCAGGATGCGGGTTGCGAAGGATCGCGGAAGACGCTCGACCGAGTCAAAGTACCGAAGGTCTGGCACTTCGGAACCTTCGTAGAGCAGGTGATGGGTTGCCCCATCAGGTGAGTTCGCGAGCATCGAGTGCACCGCCCGGCTGATGCCGCCCTGGAACACATCTGTAACGTGAAGAACTCGAAGCGTCCGAGCGGGTGTGGGTGCGCTCGCGACGGTCTGTTGCAGACTAGTCATTTCCGGTTGAGTCCTATGGTCTCTAGTGGGCGGTATCGCCCGGGCTGAGGGCTGCTTTCGCGGTCTTCGCGAGGATCCCCATGTCCCCGATAAGTGACCAGTTCTCTACGTACGACAGGTCCAGGCGCACCGACTCTTCCCACGAGAGTGCGGAGCGTCCGCTCACCTGCCACAGGCCGGTGATCCCTGGCTTCACGAGGAAGCGGCGGTGCACGTGGTCGGCGTACTGCGCGACTTCCTTGGGCAGCGGCGGACGTGGGCCCACGAGGGACATGGATCCGCCGAGGACGTTGAAGAGCTGCGGCAACTCATCAAGGCTGAACTTGCGCATGATGCGGCCGACCGGCGTGACTCGGGGGTCGTTCTTCATCTTGAAGAGGACCTCATTGCCGGAGTCGCGTTCTTGCTTCGCGAGCTGCTCGAGCAGATCCTCGGCGTTGACGACCATTGAACGGAACTTCAGCATCGTGAACTCGTCGCCGCGCAGGCCGATGCGCGTCTGACGGAAGAGCACGGGACCTTGGCTGGTGAGGCGCACGCTGATGGCAAGGAACGCCAGCAGTGGGCTGAGCAGTACAACGCCGATCAGACTGGCCGCAAGATCCACCGCACGCTTCACAAGCCGTTGACCGCGGCTGAATTTGGGGGTCTCTACGTGAATGAGCGGCAAGCCGGCGACCTGGCGGGTGTGGAGGCGAGGACCCGCGATGTCGACGATGCTCGGCGCAAGTACCAGATGCTGGTGGCCAGCCTCCAGCGCCCAGGAGATCTGCTTGACCTTCATCGGCGGCAAGTCGTCGGTGCTCGTCACCGCGACCGTGTCTGCACCGGTAGCTGCGATGGCGAGTCCTACGTTGTCGACGCTGCCCATGACGGGCACGGACGTCCCGGCGATAACGTCCGCCACCTTGCCCGACGGCACGCAAGCGCCGACAACTTGGTATCCCGCAGTCGGCGACCGGTGCAGCTCACGGGCGATGGCAGCGACAGACTCCTCGGATCCCACCAGGAGGACTCTTGCCGAGTACCGCCCGAGCCCGCGCTCTGCGATGAGCCACTGGCGCCACAACCAGCGCTCGAGGAGCAGGACGAAGATGCCCAGCGGCAGCGCGATCAGCAGATAGCCGCGCGCAACATCTACGCGGAGGAGGAACGCGAGAATGGCGATCGCGCCGAAGAGAGTGAAGCTTGCACGGGCGACCCGCACGTACTCAGTGTTGCCGGCACCGATGATGCGGTGGTCGCGGGAGTCGATGAGGGACAGAGCCCACATCCAGGCGATGATCACGACCGCAGAGAAGCCCCAATACGAGAGTTCGTTGAAGCGAGAGTCTTCGCGGATGGCGACTTGCGCATTGCCCCAGCCGAACCAGAGCAACTGCGTGCCGTAGACGGCCCAGACGAGGACGAAGAGGTCGCTGAACCAGAGTCGCGCGGCGTAGTCACGGCGCCAGGAGGGGCGGCGTTGCTCAGAGGTGCGGGCCGTTTCGACCCGCTCGCTCCTCGCTCGCTCAACGACCGGGCGAGACGTGGCGGACGATGTGTCCGCGCCGCTCTCAGGGGTCGCCGAAATAGCGGCTGCCCGTGCCTGGGGATGGGCTGGCGACTCCGTTGGCGCGTCGATGTGGGGATTCGACGTCACGATGCCTTCTCGCTTTTGTGGTGGATTACCCGGCCACCATCGGCAGAGTAGCAGGTGTTTGTTTCGGCCGAATAGCTGAAATCCGCATTCGCATCCATGGGGGAGGAGAGAACGGCGACTCCACTATTAGAGCCCTCTCATCCTGCTCATGTCCATGTTTCGCTGCGTGGCGTTCAGGCTCAGGATTCGCTCAAGGCCGGAGGGTGACTGTGGGTGTCGCTGGTTACTATGCGGTTCCTCTGTCTGTCGATTTGCGCTGGTTCGCGGTGTGTGTTATTTACGCGCCCGCGATTGTGACCACATGTGAATCGCGGGCGTTTCGGCTCTGCGTTTCGACTCGCAAGCTCGCTCAACCACCGGGAGGGGTGCTCGACGGTTGGGCGCGTTTCGACTCGCAAGCTCGCTCAACGACCGGGTGGGGTGGTCGACGGCTCGGGGGCGTTTCGGCTCGCAAGCTCGCTCAACGACCGGGTGGGGTGGTCGACGGCTCGGGGGGGCGTTTCGACTCGCGGGCTCGCTCAACGACCGGGAGGGGTGTTGGACGGTTCCGCGCGCTTCGACTCGCGGGCTCGCTCAACGACCGGGAGGGGTGTTGGACGGTTCGGCGCGTTTCGACTCGCTCGTTCCTCGCTCGCTCAACGACCGGAGGGGAAGGGGGCGGCGGTCAGCGGGCGGGGCGACGGCGCGACGAGAAGACCACGTAGGTGCCCGCCACCAGGACCGCGCCGCCGAGGCCCAATGCCCAGTAGGGGAACCCGGGGATGTCGGGGCGCTGGCCTGCGGCATCCATGTCACGAACCGGGGTGGGGAGGATGCGCTCGCCGGTCACGAGGATGCGGTGGGTGTTGATGCCGAGGGGTGTGCAGGTGACGAGGGTGACGAGGTCGGCGCCGCGCTGCGCGTAGAGGGTCTCGGTCTGCTCGGGTTCGACGACCTTCGTGTCGGTCACCTGGTAGGTCAGCACTTCACCGAAGACCTCGATCGTGAAGGTGTCGCCGACGGTGACCTTGTCGAGGTTGGTGAAGAGCTCGGCGTCGGCGAGACCGCGGTGTCCGGTCAGCACGGAGTGCGTGCTCGGGCCGCCGATCGGGAGGGCGGTGCCCTCGAGGTGGCCGATGCCCTTCGCGAGGGTCGCGTCGCTCGTGCCGTGGTAGATCGGCAGGTCGACATCGATCGAGGGGATCTTGATGCGGGCCATCAGGCCGGTGTCGTCGGCGTGCAGGAGCTGGTCGTAGCCGGACTCGGCGCCCGCCTGGGCGAGAGGTTTGTTCTCGCCGGCGGCGACCACCGACGTGCCGTCGACGAGCGCATCGTTGTAGGCAGCGGCATCCTGGATCGCGGCATGACGCGACTCGACCGTGAGATCTCGCACCGTCGCGGAGTAGGCGTCGATGCGCTGCGACTGCTGGTACTGCGTGAACCAGGCCGCCGTTGAGGGGTAGAGCAGCACGGCGATGCCGAGCACGAAGCCCAGGGCGAGCGCTGCCGCCGGCCACGGGAAGCGGCGCCGCGCACGCCGACGCGACCGGTCCCGCAGTGGCGGTTCCGGTCGCGTCGGTTGCTGGAACGTGAGAGTCACACGGGTCTTTCGGGTGAGAGGGACGGTGGCGGGCGCTAAGGGGAGGGGGCCCGCCACCGTCCGGTTTCACCGCCGTCGGGGGACGGCGGCGAATCGGGTCAGGCGTTCGCTTTCGCGCGACGGCTGATAAGCACCGCCGCACCGACGGTGATGGCCACGAGGGCCGCGCCGCCGACACCGAACCAGAGGGCGCCGTCACCACCGGTGAGCGGCAGCTCCCACGCGGGAACCTGCTCGTTCTCGACCTTGACGAAGTTGACCGACGTGGTGGCCTGGCCGGCCACGACCTGCACCTGACGCGGCGTGGCGTCGAGGACATAGCCCGCGGGCGCCGCCGTCTCGACCAGCCAGTACGTGCCCGGTCGCAGCGACGGGATGTTGAGGAGGCCGCCGGCGGCGGTGGTCCACTCGCTCGCACCCGCGACGGTCACCGGCTTCGTGCCAGCCTCGTCGAGGAAGAGCGCGAACTTCGCACCGGTGAGCGGAACCTCGGGGTTCGCGTCGGTCTTCGCGTACTTCAGCACACGCAGCTGACCGACGGTCGTCGTGGTCGACGCCGTGAGCTCGCTGTCGTTCACGACGCTGATCGCGTCGTTCTCGATCACGCCGTTGGCGGGGATCGCCTTGACCTGCGTGAGCACGGTGAACGTGACGGTGCCGCCCTGGGCGCCGGCGAGCTTGGTCAGGCCCGACGCGGTGAAGGTGACGGCCAGCTCGTTCGCGCCCACAGGAGCGATCGAGTAGTCGCCGGCGACGAGCGCGACCGGTGCGTTGCTGCCGTCGGTCACGATGACCGAAGAGGGCGCGATGCCGAGGGCCGTGGCCTGTGCATCGGTGACGAACGCGAGCTGAGCCGGGTCGAGCTGGTCGCGCACGACGAACTCCGAGAGCTCCTCGCCGTCGGCGAGCACGGGCACGCCGGCCACGATCTGCCAGCGGACGAGGTCGCCGAAGGCGAGCTCTCCGGCGGTGGGCGCGACGACCGTCTTCTCGAGGTCGGTGACGCCGTTCTTCGGGTAGACGTGGACGTCGTAGATCCACTCGTTCGGGTTCTCGGCGTCGGGGCCGGTCGGGAACGGGATCGTCACGAGGAACGGCGCGGCCTTGTCGGTCACCGTCGAAGGCGAGTTCGTCTCGGTCACGAGGTACAGCGCGTACGGCAGGTTCGCCGTGGCGACACCGCCGTTCGCCGTCGTCACACTGGTGACGGGCGTGAGACCCGCAGTGGTGGCGGCGGCGATCGGGTCGGCCGCGTCGGCGATCGCCTCGACGGCATCCCAGCCTGCCGTCGTGGTGAGCGCGGGCGTGGTCACCTTCTGAACGGTGAACTCGACGCCGTCGAGACCGATGCCGGTGAAGCCCGGGATCTGCTCGCCGGTGCCGGGGTCGAGCGGGCTGTCGGCCGTGCGCTCGTACTTGTGGATGGTCAGCGAGCCGGACTCGCCGGTGATGTTGCCGACGTTGACGGGAGTCACGGGCGTTGCGGACGCGGGCGTGGCCACCGCGACGGCGCCAAGGATCCCCAGAGCGAGGGCGCCGACGGCGGCGGTCAGCCGCTTCGAAATGGACGTGGTCATGTTGATCTACTTCCCCAGAAAGTTGGTCAAGTGGTGCTTCGGATGGATGATTCGAAAAGTTCGGGTCTCGTCGGATCGGGTCAGGCGGTTCCTCGCTTCATTCGGCGGGCGGCGCGCCACGCGGTCACGGCGACGACCGCCGAGACGATGGCTCCGCCCAGGAGCAGGAAAGCGTCCGACGCGGTGCCACCGGTGAGCGGCAGCACGACCGCGGGCACCTTGTCGTTGACGAATCGGTAGGTTGCATGCTCGCCGGCGACGAGCTGGATGTCGGCCGAACCGACGTCCTCCCAGTTGGCGTCGACCGCCGGGTCGGTGCCCGGCTTGAGCTTCTGCAGCGCGAGGTTGCGGTACGCGATGGTGCCGTCGCTCGTCGTCTCGGCCAGCGTGTACGTGTGCGCGGGACGCACCTCGAACGTGTTGCCGGCGCTCGCCGTGGTCGCCCCCGCCGTCTGCAGGGCCGCGAGCGTGAAGCCCGAGGCCGGTGTGCCGGTCAGCGTGAAGTCGGCGGGCACCAGACCCGAGCCGTCAGCGGTCTTCTTCAGCAGCGTGAGCTTCGCGGTCGTGTTGGTGACGGTGCACACCACCTGGTCACCGGCCACGATGTTGACGCGGCCATCGGCGACCGTGACCGCCTTCTGAGCCTGATTCACGCACGCCCAGGCGCCCTGCTGAACGTAGGTGTCCGGGCCGCCGGCCTCGCCCAGCTGGTAGGCGACACCTGGCGTCACGTCGGCGCTCGCCTTGGGCGCGCCTGTCACGCCCTGGGGCCCCGGAAGCGATCCTTGAGGACCGGATGCCGACAGGGTCCACGTCGTCGCAGCGACCTCGCCGTACGAGACCTTCTTGACGAGAGTCAGGTTGGTCGCGAGCTTCTTGTTCACGAAGGTGCAGTCCACGGTCGAGCCCGGGGCGATGTCTTCGAGCTTGGCGCCGGCCTCGTTCGCGAGCGTCACTTCGCGCTCTTCACCAGAAAGGGTCACCACGATGCACGAGCCCTCGACGAAGGTGTAGGGAATCGGCTGAGTCGTGGACTCCGAGATCGTGATGTCGGTCGTGGTGTTCACAGCACCGTGCTTGAACGTCCACGTAGCCGCACCATTGGCGCCGGTCTGCTGCGTCCCCGCCTTCGGGGTCGAGGTAAGGGTGCCGTTCTGCGCGCCGCTCGCGGCCGCGCCGACCGTCCAGCCCACGCCGGGTGCCGGGTTCTTGCCGGCCGCGTCCTGCACGACCTTGTGAACGGTCACCTCGGTGAGCAGCGGCGCATTGGTGAACATGCACACGACGCTTTGCCCGCTGCTCGGGATCGTGACGCTGCCCGACGTGCCGGCACCGCTCGCCGCCGGCGATAGCGGCACATCATCGACGGTGCACGCGTAACTGGACGCGTAGTCGGCGAGGTTGGCTCCATTCGATCCCGCCTCGGAGAGTGCCAGCGTTGCACCGCGAACGGTGGGCAGCGGCCCGATCTGCGCCGTCTGCACGCCGATGCTGGATCCGGTCGTCGTGGCCTGCCCGAGCGTCGTGCCGCTCTGAGCGAGGGTGAGCGCGAACTGATCCGCCGCGTTGACGCGGCCTCGCACGTCCTTCTTGATGGTGATCGTCGCGGGGGAGCCGCACGATGCCAGGTCGGTGCTGCTGCTCATGTCGTCGGTGATCGTCGACGCACCGCTCCAGTCCGGCATGTTGTAGCGGCGAAGCTCGCTGCCGGCGCCGAGGAACGCTCGTCCGTCGGCATCGAACGCGACGCCGTTGACGTTGCTCATGGTCGTGAACGACGCGGATTGCGAGGACGGGATCAACCCGCCGCCGGCACCCGCGAGGTTCGCCGCGGTGATGCTGAAGACGGTCGTCGACGACCCGCTGCCGCGCACCACGAACAGGTTTCCGCTGTTGTCGAACGCCATGTCGCCGTTGGTGGCGGACGCGCTCGAGCCGGTGGTGATGTAACCCACGGAGGTGAACCGCGGTGACTCGCCGGGGTTGTAGCGCCAGATGCGGAACTGCTTGCCGTCCGCGGTGAAGCCCCCGAACATGAACTTTCCGCTCGACAGGCTCACCGCTCCCGCGACCAGGGAGTTCCCGAGCTTCGTGTCGAGGTGATCGCCCGTGTTCGTCCACGAGTTGGTCGCGGGGTTGTATGTGTAGATGTTCGCGGTCTGGTCGCTGTTCGTCCGGTTGTATGCGTACACCGGCGAACCGCCGTTTCCGATCCCGATGCCGTTGAAGCTCGACACGTTTCCGGCCTGCGCGAGGTTGGTGATCGCGCCGTTGGGGGCGACTTGGCGCAACCAGCCGCTGCCGGAGACCTGGTACACGTAGCCGGGCTGGCACTTGATCCTGTCGCTGGCCCGAGCGACGCTGAACGTGCCGAAATCGTAAGTCTTGTTCTCCCAGCCGGAGGGCGTGTTGCCATCTCCCGGGATGGTCTGCCACTCGTTGCCCGCCACGGTGAAGTAGTACCCCGCGGGTGCCGTCTGCTGACGAACCCGGTAGCGGTTGGAGCTAGAGATCGTGTGATCGTCGATCGCCTTCACCAGGAACTCACCGGCGTCGGCATCGAGGTCGGGGCCGGCGCAGGGCGTCGAGACGCAGTCCGGAACGGTGACGACCTCGTTCCAGTTGGAATTGAACCTGCCGGTGCGCGGGCCCTGCAGCTGGAACGTCGCGCCGGCGACAAGCACGCCGTCCAGGTCGCGGACATCCCAGAAGACGTAGGACGTGGTGGCTCCGTCCGGTCCCGCTGCGAGGGACGAGATCGCGGTCTGCTCGTCAGTGTCCGAGAAGCGGAGTGCGGTGAAGTCGGTGACCTGAGGCTCGATCTCGCCGCCGGTCGGCGTCGCGTCGGGCGTGGGCGCGGTGTCGGCGGGCTCCGGCGCGGTCGAGCTCGGGCTCGGCGCAGCCGCCTCAGTGGGCTGCGCGTCGGGCGTCGGCGACGGCAGGGCGAGGGCGGGTGCGAGCCCGCCGAGCACGAGGCCCGCCGAGAGCACGGTGGCGGCGACCGCACCGGCCGAGCGCCGCGTACGGCGACGGTTCCGAGCATGCTGGCGCATTTCGCGGCGCGATGAGGCGTCGTGGTTCATATCGGTGCCCCCCAGAGGCATCGCTCAAGAAGGCAGCCCCAAACCCGACGCGCCCCCACGGCGCACGGGCTCTGCCCTCAGAATTGCCGCGCTTCGCGAGACCGCCGGTGAACTTCGGGTACCCGGCGTCGCGGCGAAAGGCGACATTCCCGAACCTAGGGGTGCCGATCGAAACGGTTCAAGTCCATTACGCGACTTGAGGAGAAACCGCGGTGATCTTGAGGTTCGGCCGCGTGCGACTACGCCGCTCAGCAACCGGACAAAGCAACCCGGTCGGAGCTATGCCGGACGGGGGATATGTCCCTTGTCGATGGCCGTCACGTCAAGGGATGCCGACGAGCGCATCACCGATCCACGCCACGACGCCATCACCCCGAGCTGCGATCGCGACGGCGCCTGCGGCATCCGTCCCCTCCGCGCAGCCCACCGCCGACGCGACACCGGACATGTCGGCGGCCACGCGCGCAATCGCGATGCCGGCGCAGTCGGCGGCCTGATGCGCGACCAGGATGTCGGAATCGTCGACCGCCACCGCCAGTGCGCGCTCGGGGGCGAGGGGGACCCACTGCGCACCCGACCATGACCACGCCCGGTCGTCGCACACCAGTGCGACCACGTCGCCGAACGCGTGGAGTCCGAACGCGGCCGGGCACGGCGCGGGAACGGGGCCGGACGGCAGCTGCACGGACCCGGCATCGCGCAGGTCGACGTAGCGGGAGGCGGCGAGCACGTCGGGGTAAGAGTCCCAGAACTCGCCGCGCGTGTAGGTGCGCAGCGCCTGAGCCTCGCAGCCGGCAGTCGCGCCGACCAGTTCGGCGTCGCGGGCGGAGAAGGCCTCGAGCGTCTGCACCTGGGCGATGCCGAGGTAGGCCGGCGTGACGTCGGTCCAGGTCGCGCCCTGGTCGTACGAGCGCTCGACGACGGGCGCGGGGCCGGCGCACGAGCCGGCGGTCGCGCGCCACCAGACCTCGGAGCCGATCGCGAGCATGCGGGCCTGCGTGAGGTCCACGGCGCTCGCCGTGGGCGTCGGTGTCGGCGTCGGCGTCTGGGTCCGAACCCCCACCGAGAAGGTCGGCACCGGCTGGGCCTCGCCCCGGGCGGCGTCAGGATTGGCGTGCTGGTACGCGGCCCACGCGAGCCCCGCAACCACGACGACGAGCGCGAGCACTCCCGTGATCGCGAGCCACCTCGCCGCGCCGAACCGTCGCATGGGGCCGGTGGCTCAGGGCAGGGGGTCGTTGCGGCCGGGTGACGTCGGCGCTCCGCCCGCCTGACGGACGATGTCGTCGATCGTGATCCCCCCGTCCAGCGGAGTCGCTCGCGGCTCCTCCGGCGGCGTCGCCGGCATCGACCGCACCGGCGCCGAAGCGGAGGGAGCCGCCTGAGACACCGGGCGAGCAGCCGCGGGAGTCTGGCGCGCCAGAGCGGCAGCGGGCTGAGCCGCACTGGGCTGAGCGGGCGCGAAGGTCTCCGTGGGCGTGCTCGCGGGAGCGGACTTCGCGGTCTTCGCGGACTTCGGGGGCTTGGTGCGCTTGGCCTTCTTCGCCGGAGCCGCGTCGACGTACCCGTACGAGCCGTAGCCATAGCCGTAGGCGTAGGAGTCCGGTCCGCGCGTGGGAACCATCGTCATCGCGATGCCCGCGATGTGTGCACCCGCGGTCTGCAGCGCGTCGATCGCACCCGACAGCTGATGGCGGTTGGTGTGACCGGCCGACACGATGAGAATCGCCCCGTTGGTCTGCTTCGCCAGGATGGAGGCATCCGTCACGGGGAGCAGGGGAGGGGCGTCGCACAGCACGATGTCGACGTCGCGCTCGAGCGCCTCGAGCAGCTGGCGCATGCTCTTCGAGCCGAGCAGCTCGCTCGGGTTCGGCGGGATCTTGCCGGCGGGCAGCACGTAGAGGCTGCGGTTGCCCCACGGGAGCATCACATCGCTCAGGCGCGCGCGGCCGATCAGCACGTCGGTGAGACCTGCGCCGCCCTCGATGCCGAGGTACTCGGCGACCTTGGGCTTGCGCAGATCGGTGTCGAGCAGGGCCACCCGCTTGCCCGCGTCGGCGAGTGCGATCGCGAGGTTGATGGCGGTCGTCGACTTGCCCTCGCTGGGCACGCTCGAGGTGATCACGAACGACGCGCGCCCCTCGTTCTCGAGGAACTGCAGGTTCGTGCGCATCGACCGGAACGACTCGGCCCGCGGGCTGAGCGGATCGGCGTGCACGATGAGCGGCCGTTCCTTCGCCCGCGGGTCGAAGGCGATGGCGCCGATGATCGGGCGATCGCTGACCTGCTCCACGTCGCGCGGCGTGCGGATGCGCGTGTCGAGCACCGCGCGCAGCACCGCCACGCCGATGCCCAGGGCCAGACCGACCAGGGCGCCCAGCGCCAGATTCAACGGCACGTTCGGGCTGGAGGGAGTGAGCGGCGGCAGCGCGTCCTTCACTCGTTCGAGGCTGACCGGGCTCGTGTCGGTGCCGTTGGGTGTCTCGAGCTGCTCCACGACCGCCGTCAGCGACATCGCGAGCGCGTTCGCGGTCTCGGCGGCGCGCACCGGATCGGCATCGGTCACCGTGATCGTGATCAGCGTCGTGTTGAGCGCGGCGGATGCCTCGACCCGCGCGCCCAGGTCGTTCGCCGTCGTGCCGAGCCCGAGCTCGGCGATCACCGGGTTCATCACGATCGGCGTCGTGACGAGGTTCGTGTAGGTCTGCACGCGGGACTGCGTGAAGTTCGATCCCTGCTGCAGATCCTGGATCGTCGAACCCGACTGGGTCGACACGAAGACCGTGCTCTGCGCCTCGTACTGGGGCGTGCGGGTGAGCGACCAGGCTGCGGCGATGCCGATGCCTACAAGGGTCGCCACGACGATGATGACCCAGTTCTTGCGGAGGATCCGGATGTAGTCGGTGAGCTCCATGTCGCCTCTCGCGGGGGTGCCGGTGTGGTTCGTGAATTCTTACACAGGGCCAGGTCGAGGCCCGGAACGGGTTACGTCAGCGCAGCGCGCACTGTCGCTGCGACCGCCGTTACGGCGGGCTCGAGCTGCTGCGCCGACAGCAGGTAGGTCTCCCACGGCTGCCGGTACGGGTCGATCACATCGTCGTCGTCGGGATCGTCCGGTGGGGGCACGAGACCGCGATACGACGCGACGACGGATGCCGCAGCCCGCAGCTTCTCGGACGGTGAGGCGGCGGCATCCGCCGCCGCCCGCAGCTCGTCGGCGGGCACGGCCGCGGCCAGTCGAGCGAACTCACGGATCGTGAACGTCGAACGCAGGCGAGACGGCGCCAGCTCGGCGATGGCACGGCGATGCACGCGCGTCATCGCGAGGATCAGGTCGGGCGTGTCGAGGTGCTGTTCGGTGAGGAACCGCGAGCGGTGGGCGTCCGTCTCGGCGGCGGGGACGCCGAGCGCCCGCGCGATATGCGCCGCCTCGACCGTCATCGGCGCCGCGGGCAGACCGCGCGTGCCGGCGCTCGCGACGTAGGGAGCGAGGTCTGCGAGCCGTGCGCGCAGCAGCTGCTCGGCGAGCGGCGAACGGCAGATGTTGCCCGTGCAGACCGTGAGGATCGCGAACAAGGGGATGCCTCCACGGGGCGGGTAACGTAGGCGCGTGCCTGACCAGCCTAGCGACGCCACGCCCACGGTCGATGTGTGGGCGATCCAGCCGCCGACCGCCGCGATCGTCGACGCGGACGGCGGCGACGCCCCCGTGGACGAGCCGGCGCCGAGGCGCTCGCGGCGCGGTTCGCACGAGGCTCGCACCGACTGGCGTCTGGGCGGGCGCACCGTGCTGCGGTGGCGCGAGGCGCTGCTGGCCGTCGCCCTGGTGTCGCTGGGCGCCGCCGTGCTTCTCGGGTCGCTCGTCGCCACGGTGTGGGATTCGCCGTGGGCTGCGGCATCCGCCACCGTCCTCATCTGGATCGGGATGCTGGGCCCGATCGTCTGGGCGTTCACCCGGTCGCGACCGATCGGCCTGCTGCGGCTGCGAGCCATCGACCTGCTCTACGGGCTGGTGCCGGGCGCACTCTTGCGCACCACCCAGGGATGGATCGAAGGGCTGGATGGCAGCGCGGCGACGCTGCCGACCCTGCTGCAGGTCGACGGCTCGTGGGCGCTCTCGACGATCGCACTCGACGTCGTGGCGCCCATCGTGGTCGCGCCGCTCGTCGAGGAGTTCTTCTTCCGCGCCGTGGTGCTCGTCGCGCTCTACACCGTGCTGCGGCGCCCGTTCGGCAAGCTCACCGCCGGACTGGTGGCAGCGCTCGCCTCGACCGCGTTGTTCGTGCTGGTGCACGGCATCTCGGGCGACGGCGGTGCGAGCGGCGTGGTGTCGCTTTCGCTTCTGGGGATGGTGTGCGCGCTGCTGGTGCTGCTGACCGGGCGCATCTGGGGAGCCGTGCTCGTGCACGCGGTCTACAACGCCTCGTACGTGGGTCTGGGCCTGCTCGTAGGCGCAATGACCTAGGTCTTCGGGCATTTCGCGTGGGCTCAATTTGTCCCCCGAATGGGGGACATTTCGCACCTCGCCTTCAATATGTCCCCCGAAAGGGGGACATTGGGGCATCTCGGATCGTCCTTTCGCCATTGTGGGGGACGCGCAGTTTGTGTTTTGTCCTCCGTTCGGGGGACAGGTGCGACAATTTGTTACTTTCTGGAAACCTTGGCCCTCTCGCCAAACTCTCAGAATGCGATAGCGTGTGACACGTCGGGCGACCGGGGAGCGCTTGCCCGACACAAATCCCCCCAGCCGATGACGTGCCAATTACTCGGGAGATCTCTGCCATGTTCAAGAAGACTTTCGCCGCGATTGCTGTCGCCGGCCTGCTGGTTCTCGGCGGCGCCGGTGCGGCATCCGCCGACTACACGCCTGACCCCCCGACGGTTGTCGTGAGCGACACCACGCCGGCTGTGGGTCAGACCATCACCATCACGTTCAACAACCTGAACGTCCCCTTCGTCCGCATCACGGTCACCCCCGGCCAGGGCGTCACCCTCGCATCGCTGGTCCACGCCGCAGGTAGCGGCGGGGTGGAGAAGCAGGTCGTCGACGGCTCGGCTTCGGTCCAGTTCACGGCCAGCCAGACCGGCACCTACGTCGTCACCGCCGTGGACGGCGAGGGCAACGTGGTTGCCACGCAGACGCTCACCGTCGGGACTGCCGCTGCCGGCGGTGGCTCGGCCCAGCTGCCCGCCACGGGTGGCGAGGTTCCGGGTGCGTTCATCTGGCTCGGCGTCGGCGCCATCGGCCTCGGCGGCATCGCCGTCGCGGCTGCGGTCGCCCGTCGTCGCGCTGCTGCCAACCGCTGACCTACGACATCACGAAGACCCCGGGCTGCGGCCCGGGGTCTTCGTCTTTTTCCGCAGCACGAGGGGTGCGATGGTGAACGACGGGGCCGATGTGTCGGTAGATGCGCCGGGCCGCCGGCGCGCGTGGCGACATCCATGGGTGGCACTGGCGGTGGCGGCCGTCGGCGCACTGCTCGCCGCGGCGGTGATCCTCTGGCTCCCGTCGGTGCACGCGGTGATCTTGGCCTGGCCGCTGATCCTGGTCGCGTTCGTCGACCTGGTGCTGCTGTCGGCTCCGCTGCTCGGCGCGGTCATCATGGCCGCCCGGGTGACGCAGGAGCGGTTCACGGTGGCCACCGGGTTGCGCGGATTCTCGTGGATCGACGTCGTTGCGGGGCTGGGTGTCGGGTTCGTCGCGCGAGCGATCGTGGAGCTCGTCGCGCCCTCCACCGGTGGCCTCGGGGGCGGGCTGATCCCGGATGGCTCGAGCGTGATGGCCGCGATGATCGTCACCCTCGCGGGCGCCGTTCTCGTCACTCCCGTGATCGAGGAGCTGTTCTTCCGCGGATTGCTCCAGCGCTCGTTGGGCGATGCGCTTGCCGGCGCGGGGCGGTGGGTCGCCGGTCCGGTGGCCGTGCTCTTCTCGACGGCGCTGTTCGCGGGATTGCACGCACTGGCGGCAGGACCGTTCGTCCCCGTCGGCCTGCTGCTCGGCACCGTCGCTGTGGGGCTGGGGTGCGGCGTGCTGACGCTGCTGACCGGCAGGCTCGCCGGGGCCTTGACGGCGCACGTCGTCTTCAACGCGGTCGGGGCCGCGCTGCTGATCTGGTGAGGCGGCGGGGCGCAGCATCCGTTCCTCTTATATAGAGGGATCGTGAGGTGCGGTTGTCGGCGGGGAGCGTTCGGGCGTGGACGTGCCGGAGCGGCGGGGATTCGAGTCACGTGGATGCGAACAGAGATTCGAATGTCAGGGGTTGGTGAGATGCTTCAGATATGAACATCCTCACCGATCTGCGGGGCCGGCTCGACCGGCTCGCGGCATGGTCGGAGCTGGATGTCGATGCTGAGGCGCTCCCGTCGAGCGCGGCGCGGCTGAGCGATTCGTCGGTGCTCGAGGTCCTCGCCGAGGTCGGCGCGATCGCGAACGACGCCGACCGGTTGCAGGCGGTGCTCGCCGGAGTCGCGGCCACGAGGTCCTCGCGCGAGCGCGGTCAGGGTGGCCTCGCCGCGGGGCAGGGGTTCTCCACGCCCGAGAAGCTGATCCAGTCGATCACCGGCGGCACGAGGGCCGACGCTGTGCGCCAGGTGCGCGTCGGCAAGTCGCTCGTGGAGGGGACGGATGCTGCGCCTCCGGCGGTCATGCCAGGCGGCGACGTCTCGGGGGTTCCGGTGCTTCCGGGGTTCGGTGCCGACGGGGTCGGCAGCGGCTCGGGCGATGGACATCCGGGGACCGTTGCTGACGACGAGGTCGGCGGTCTCGTGCCGGATGAGACGCCGGTGCGGGTGGGGCCGTGGGATGAGCCGCTGCGGCGGGGACTGCTCGATGGGCGGCTGACGACGGCACAGCATGACGCGATCCGGCGGGGGCTCGGTGAGCCTCGAGTGGCGACCGCTGAGCGCGGTGCCGTGCCTAGCGCGAACGATACGCCGGGCGAGTCTGGCCCGGGTGGTGTTGCGGGCGCGGGTGGGGCGGATGCACCCGGAGACGACGGGGATCCGGGGGCGGAGTCGATGCTCTTCCCGCCGGTGGATCCGGCTGAAGAGGCCGCGCGCGAAGCGATGGTGCGTGAGGCGTGGACGCTGGCGGCGGAAGCGCTCGCGGCGGAGGCGTCAGGGCAGCCGGTGGAGGAACTGGCGAAGCGCGCGCGGACCATGCGGGACATGCTCGACCCGGTCGGGGCCGAGGAACGTTACGGTCGACGGTTCGAGAACCGCGGATTCCGGATGTGGATCGACGCGGATGGGCAGGAACGCGGCACGATCGCCTTCGACGATGAGATGGGCGCGTTCGTGCGGTCCGTGCTAGCCGCGGGGCTGCGCCCCCGCCGCGGCGGACCGCGCTTCATGACCGACGAAGAGCGTGCGGCCGCGGAGAGCCTCATCGAAGACCCGCGCACGAACGACCAGCTCGCCTATGACCTGCTGATGGACATGACTCGCGCCGGCGCGCTCGCCGAGGCGAAGCGTGTGTTCGGATCCCGGCAGCCGGGTGTGCGGATGGTCGTCGTCAAGGACGCCGGACCCCGCGATGCCTTCGGTCGACCGGTCGCGGTCGGGCACGACATGGACGGCGGATGCGCGCTGCCGGGTTCGGTGATCGACCGCAACGCGTGCGCGAACGGGGCCATCGAGGTCATCGTCGATCCCGAAGGCAACCCGTTCGACCTCGGGCGTGAAGCCCGCATCTACTCAGCCGCGCAGCGACTCGCGCTCGCGGTCCGCGACGGCGGCTGTGTCTGGCCCGGCTGCGACCGACCACCGTCGTACTGCGAAGCCCATCATTGCGACCACTTCGCTGAGGGCGGAGAGACGAACGTCGATCGGGGCGTGCTGCTCTGCAGGTTCCACCATATGAAGCTGCACAACACCGGGTGGCGCATCACCAGAGACGGGAAGGGGACGTTCGTGCTCCGCCCGCCGGCCGGCGAGGGCGGCCCGATCGTGCTCGTCTCCAAGTCGGCGTGGAGCTGGGCGTGGGATCCACCCCGACCCCCCGACCGCGCCGAGTGGCGGCAACCGCCGGATCTTCCGCCGAGACTCGGCAGCCCGGGCGCGTGGACCCACGAAGGGTCACACCCCGTGGGGCATGCCAGGGGCGGCGGACTGAGAACCGGCACCTGAGTCGGCATCCGAGTTGGCATCCGAGCCGGCAGCGTCCGTGAGCACGGCGTCCGGCTCAGTCGAGCTGCGGTGCGAGTTCCTTGATCCACTGGGCGAGTTCGGGGCCGAGGTCCTCGCGGTCGAGCGCGAGCCGGATGCTCGACTTCAGGTAGTCGAGGCGATCGCCGGTGTCATAGCGGCGACCTGCGAACACGACACCGAGCACCGGTCCGGCGACCTGCTCGTCGTCGGCGAGCACCTCGAGGGCATCCGTCAGCTGGATCTCGCCACCCTTGCCGGGATCGGTGCGCTCGAGCACGTCGAAGATCTCAGGCTTGAGCACGTAGCGACCGATGATCGCCAGGTTGCTCGGTGCCTCGTCGGCCGACGGCTTCTCGACCAGAGCCTTGATCTTCACGATGTCGGCTTCGTCGGTGGGCTCGACGTCGGCGCACCCGTACAGGTGGATCTGGCTCGGATCCACCTCCATGAGCGCGACGACCGTCGCCGACCGGCCCTGCGAGACCTCGATCATGCGGGAGAGCAGCGGGTCGCGGGCGTCGATGAGGTCATCGCCGAGGAGAACGGCGAAAGTCTCGTTGCCGACGTGCTTGCGGGCGCGCAGCACCGCGTGACCGAGACCGCGCGGGTCGCCCTGGCGGACGAAATGGACGTCCGCGAGCGAACTGGAATGCATGACCCGCTCGAGCTTCGTCATGTCGCCCTTGCGGTGAAGCGTGTCCTCGAGCTCGGTCACGCGGTCGAAGTGGTTGGCGAGCGCGTTCTTGTTGCGTCCGATGATGACGAGCACATCGTCGATGCCCGCGGCCACCGCCTCTTCGACGACGTACTGAATGGCGGGCTTGTCGACGACGGGGAGCATCTCCTTCGGCATCGCCTTGGTGGCAGGGAGGAAGCGCGTGCCCAAGCCTGCGGCGGGGATCACTGCTTTGATCGACGGTGCATTCATGAGAAGAAGGTTAGAGACGTCGTGTGAACGAGGTGTGACAGATGTCGCACGATATGCCGCGTGAACGAGCCGGCGCGTGAGGCGCACGGCGTGGCGCTCCCGACATGACGAGGTCTGCGGGTAATGCGCCGGTTTGGCCGAGGCATCCGTGTCGCGTACTATTGATCTTTGGTGTGCGGCTCAGCTGACCCGGCACCACGAACGTGAGCCCTCCACTGGCGTGTTCCGCCTCCGATCCGGAGCAGAACCACCCCGGAGTGGGATTCACGAACTCCTCCGTTCGAATCAAGAAAGCAGCACTACTGTGACGCGCACTTACACCCCCAAGGCTGGCGAGATCCAGCGCGAGTGGCTGGTCATCGACGCGACTGACGTCGTCCTCGGCCGTCTCGCCTCGCACGCCGCCACCCTCCTCCGTGGCAAGCACAAGCCGACGTTCGCACCGCACGTCGACCAGGGCGACTTCGTCATCATCATCAACGCCGAGAAGGTCGCGCTGACGGGCCAGAAGCTCGAGCAGAAGAAGGCGTACCGTCACTCGGGCTACCCGGGCGGCCTGAAGTCGGTCACCTACTCGGAGCTCCTCGAGAAGAACCCGGTCCGCGCCGTGGAGAAGGCCGTCCGCGGCATGCTCCCGAAGAACTCGCTCGGCCGCGACCAGCTGTCGAAGCTCAAGGTGTACCGCGGTGCCGAGCACCCGCACGCCGCGCAGAAGCCCACCGCGTACGTTTTCGACCAGGTCGCCCAGTAAGCGCCGTAGAGACAAGGACACACTGATGGCGAACATCGAAGAAACCCCCACGAGCTACTCCACCGAGTCCCAGGTCGACGAGACCGTCGTCGCCGCCGAGCGCCCCGTGCTCTCGGTGTCGGGTGCGGCCGTCGGTCGCCGCAAGCAGGCCATCGCCCGCGTGCGCGTCATCCCCGGCTCGGGCACCATCACCGTCAACGGCCGTGCGTTCGAGGACTACTTCCCGAACAAGCTGCACCAGCAGCTCATCACCGACCCGTTCACGGTGCTCAACCTCACCGACGCGTACGACGTCATCGTGCGCATCTCGGGCGGTGGCCCCTCGGGCCAGGCCGGCGCGCTGCGCCTCGGCATCGCTCGTGCGCTCAACGAGATCGACACCGAGAACAACCGCCCGACCCTCAAGAAGGCCGGCTTCCTGTCGCGTGACGCCCGCGTCATCGAGCGCAAGAAGGCCGGTCTCAAGAAGGCCCGCAAGGCGCCTCAGTACTCGAAGCGCTGATCGGCTTCATCTCCGTATGCCGATCTTTGGCACGGACGGGGTGAGGGGGCTGGCCAACGGCCCCCTCACCGCCGATCTCGCACTGTCCCTGGCCCAGGCGACCGCCGTCGTCCTGGGCCAGGGCCGTACTGCCGAGGCGCGTCGCGCCGCCGGCAAGCGCCTCAGCGCCGTCGTCGCGCGCGACCCGCGCGTCTCGGGCGAATTCCTCTCGGCCGCCGTCGAGGCGGGTCTCGCCTCCTCGGGCGTCGACGTCTTCGACGCCGGCGTGCTGCCCACCCCGGCAGCCGCGTTCCTGATCGCCGACATGGATGCCGACTTCGGCGTCATGGTCTCGGCATCCCACAATCCCGCTCCCGACAACGGCATCAAGATCTTCGCGCGAGGTGGCGTGAAGCTGCCCGACGTCGTCGAGGAGCGCATCGAGAGCGCGATGTCCGGCCCGAAGCTGCTGCCCACCGGCGGCGCCATCGGACGCATCCGCCGGTTCGCCGACGCCGAAGACCGGTACGTCGTGCATCTGCTCGGCTCGCTGCCCCACCGCCTGGACGGCCTGCACGTCGTGCTCGACTGCGCGCACGGTGCGGCATCCGGAGTCTCTCCCGAGACCTTCAAGGATGCCGGCGCCCGCGTCACCGTCATCGGCGCCGACCCCGACGGCATCAACATCAATGACGGCGTCGGCTCGACGCACCTCGACGTGCTGTCGCAGGCGGTGCTCGAGCACGGTGCCGACGTCGGCATCGCGCACGACGGCGACGCCGACCGCTGCCTCGCGGTCGATGCGACCGGCAAGATCGTCGATGGCGACCAGATCATGGCGATCCTCGCGGTGTCGATGAAGAGCCGCGGCCGCCTGAAGGACGACACCCTCGTCGCCACCGTGATGAGCAACCTCGGCCTGCACCGCGCGATGTCGGCTCACGGCATCCGCGTCGAGACGACGGCGGTCGGCGACCGCTACGTGCTCGAGCGCATGAACGAGGGCGGCTTCTCGCTCGGCGGCGAGCAGTCCGGCCACGTCATCATGAGCGACTACGCCACGACGGGCGACGGCGTGCTCACCGGTCTGCATCTCGTCGCCGAGATGGCACGTACCGGCAAGACCCTCGCCGAGCTCGCCTCGATCATGACCGTGTACCCCCAGGTGCTCGTGAACGTGCGCGGTGTGGATCGTACGCGTGCGGGCTCCGACGACGTGGTTCAGGATGCCGTCGCCCGCGCCTCGGCCGAGCTCGGCCTCTCCGGACGCGTGCTGCTGCGACCCTCGGGCACCGAGGAGATGGTGCGAGTGATGGTCGAGGCGGGGTCGGAGGACGACGCCCGCCGGCACGCCGACGCGCTCGCCGATGTCGTGCGGGAGCGGCTGGCGCTGTAGCTCTCGCCGTCGGTGCGCGTTGCAGGCGCGGCGCAGACGCGGCGCCGGCGGTGGACGGTCGACCCACAGGGTGACCGTCCCGATCCGGCGACCCCACTGACCAGGGGAAAACCCCCATGCTGCACGCGCCCTCTCGGACGTACACTGGCGTCCTCTCAGCGATGAGGACGGAGCTGAGCATGGGACTTCGGGGGAAGACCGGCGCACCGCACGGCGCTCCGTCGCGGCCACACGACGAGCACGACGACGACCTCGAGGCGGAACGCGAGCGCGAAGCGGCGCTCGCTGGACTGTTCGGCCCGCTCCGCGTGGGGGAGCGGGAGCAGCCGATCGCCGTGGCCGCCGCCAGCGCCCGCGTGATGGCGCATCACGGTGCCGCTGCGGCGTCGGTCCCGGCGACCGCGCCGACCGTGGCCGCGCTGATGTCGGTCCCGCCAGCGCGTGTCACCGTTCCGGCGCCGTCTCCGGCTCCGGCTGCGGCTGCGGCTCCGGCTGCGGCTCCGACTGTCGCGGTGTCGCCTGACGCGCAGATAGTCCGCCCGGCGAAGCCGGCCGCGGCCGTCGCGGCGGCGTCCGAGACGCCCATCGCTGGCCCGGCGAAGCCGGCTCCTGCTCCGGTCCCCGCCGTCGTGATGTCGCCTGACGCGCAGATAGTCCGCCCGGCGAAGCCGGCTCCACCACTTCCGCCCACCATTGTCGCTGCGACCCCGGCTCCGGTGCTCGCTCCGGCGCCCGCCGTCGCGGCGGCATCCGAGACGCCCATCGCTCGCCCGGCGAAGCCGGCTCCGCCACTTCCGCCCACCATTGTCGCTGCGACCCCGCCGGGGATCGCCGCGGCCATCGCCGTACCCGCCGACATCGGCGGCGATTCCCTCGCCACTGGGGGACCCGCGGCGAGCGCGCCCGGATCAGGGGACAGTCCGCGCGCGCTCGCCGCGATGGGTCCAGGGGGCCCCGCGCCTGCCCCGGTCGATGATCAGGTCGTGCCTCCGCGCGCGGCGCCGCTCGGGGCCGCGCCTGTCGTCGAGGCGCAGCGCACGGCACCACCGAACACGGCCGCGACCGCGCCGGGCACCAGACGCCCCGCGCGAAGGAGTGCGGCGGCGCGCTGGGGGCTGGTGGCGGCATCCGTCATCGTCGTCGGAGCGCTCGCGACCGCCGGAACCGTCACGGTGCAATCCGCGATGGCCCGAGACCGGCTCGCAGCCGCCGTCGCTCAGCTCGACGAGGCCGAGGCGGGCGTCGTCGCGGCGCAAGCGGACCTCGACGCCGCGATCGTCGAGGACGCCGCGCTCGGCGCTGCCGGCGACGCCGCTGTCGCCGCCACCGAACCCGTCCTCGCCCAGCTCGGAGGGATCAGCGACGACGCGGCGCTGCAGGCAGCCCAGGTGGCGTTCGACGATCTGAACGCGGGTGCTGCCGGCACCTCGCCCGTCGCCGGCCCGGACACAAGCGCGCGGACGGGGGCCGACACGACGGATGTCGAGGCCGTCACCGCTGCCACGGACGACGCCGATGACTTCCGCGCCGACCTCGTCGCTGCGGCATCCGATGTTCGCGCGGACTCCGCGGCGCTGCAGGGCCGGATCGACGCGCTGCACGCGGCGCTCCTCGCGCTCGGCGCGACGCTGCCGACCTCCGCGGATCGGATCGCCGCCGAGAACCCGCTGCCGGGGGCCGAGCTGCGAGACGCGGTGCTCGGGGCAGCGGCGGCAGCCGCAGCGGCACGCGAGGACGCCGACGCCCTCGCGGCGATGGGGTCGTACGCGGGCGCGGTGGCTGCGCTGCGCGGCGAGCAGGAGCGGCTCGCCGCCGAACAGCAGCGGCTGCGCGAGCTGGAGCAGCAGCGCGCGGCGCAACGGCAACGGTCGCAGCAGTCCCCGGGCCAGACACCGGCTCCGGCACCCGCGCCGGACCAGGGTTCTGCGCCGCAGACCCCCTCCGCACCCTCGCCGCAGCCCGACCCGCAACCGGAGCCCGACCCACAGCCGGAGCCCGACCCGCAGCCGGATCCGGAACCGGAACCCGAACCGGAACCGGACCCCGGCCCGGGCAACGGCTGGCCCTGGGGGCCGTGGCCGGGGCAGGGCTGAGGCGGCGCATCCATCCGCGCGCCTCGACACCGCGCAGGCGGCGGTCCCGGCCGCGCGCCCCGTCACCGCTACTCTGAGGGCAGCCGAGAGGAGACACCGTGGTCGAACCTATTGTCGTCGGAGTCACAGACGCCCCCGCCGCGCTCCGGGCGGTGGAATGGGCGACGAAACGCGCGTCGGCCCACCGCCTTCCCCTCAAGCTCATCGAGGTCGTGGGCGGCGCGGTCGGCGCGATCGGCGAGGACGAGGTCCTCGAGCGCGCGGTCGCGGCAGCACGCGAACGCGTCGAGGCCACGGCATCCGCTCTCCCTCGCCTCGGCCTGAAGGTGTACATGAGGGTCGATCGCGGCAATCCGGTCGCGGTGCTGACGGATGCCTCGGCCCACGCGTCGCTGCTGGTGATCGGGAGCGATCAGCAAGACGGATCCGGGGGACGCCGCGGCGCGCACGGGCAGCGGATCGCCGCCGGCGCGCACTGCCCGGTGGTGGTCGTGCCCGACGTGGACGTGTCGAAGCGCACCGGGGTGGTGGTGGGCGTCGACGGCTCACCGGCGTCGGAGAAGGCGATCGCGTTCGCGGCCGCGGAGGCGGATCGCCTCGGTGAGCCGCTGATCGCCGTCGCCGTATGGACCCCGCTCGAGGCGCCGCGCAACATGGCGGCCGTCTACCCCGCGGAGTATCTCGAGAACATGGAGAAGCTCACCGCCGAGGCCCTCGGCCTGTCGCTCGCCGGGCTCAGCGCGCAGTACCCCGACCTCGAGATCCAGCGTCGTGTCGAGCGGGGGTATCCGTCGCAGATCATCAACGAGCTCGCATCCTCGGCACGGCTCGCGGTGGTCGGGTCGCGCGGACGCGGCGCGCTGGCGCGCTTCCTGCTCGGTTCGGTCAGTCAGGACGTGCTCAGCCGGCTCGCGACCGTCACCGCCGTCGTGCGCTGAACCTCGGCGCCCCGCACTCGTGCGGGCGGGTGCGTCGCGTCGTCTGCACGCCGTTCCTGCACCGGACTCGCGGGGCGACGTCGCCGCGCACTCGTCGGGAGCCCCGCTCGGCCTAACCTGGAGCCATGGGGAACCGCTCGACGACCGGAGGCGGCCGCCCGCGCGTCAGCGATGTGGCGGCGGCGGCAGGCGTCTCACCGACGACGGTCTCGCACGCCCTCAGCGGCGCCCGCGCCGTCAACGCCGAGACGAAGGAGCGGATCCTCGCGGTGGCGCGCGAGCTCGGCTACGTTCCCGACCGGGTGGCGAGCGGCCTGCGCCGACGCCGCACCGGGGTCGTCGGCCTGATCGGCGACGACCTCGCCGCGACGCCGTTCGCCGGCCGCATCATCGAGGGCGCCCGGCGCGCGGGGCTCGAACGGGACGTGCTGCTCATGGTGGCCGAGAGCGGGGGAGATGCCGAGGCCGAGCGCGATCTCGTCTCGCGATTCCTCGCCCAGCGCGTCGACGGCCTGCTCATCGCCCGGATGTACCACCAGCGCGTGGATCGTCCCGCCGTACCCGACGACGTGCCGGTGGTGCTTGTCGATGCGGCGCCGGAGCCCGGCTGGCAGGTGGATGCCGTCGTGCCCGACGAGGCGCAGATCGCGACGCTCGCGTGCGAGAGGCTCACCCGGGAAGGCCACCGCGAGATCGCCTACGTCGGCACGACCGACGAGTCGCGGGCTGCGCGCGGACGCCTGATCGGCGTGCGCTCGGCTCTGGGAGATGCCGGCATCGCCCTCGACGAGGGCAGACTCGATTTCTGCGCCTCGAACGCTGCCGGGGGTCGTGAGGCGGGCGGACGCCTGCTCGACCAGACCCGTCCGCCGACCGCGATCATCTGCTTCAACGACCAGATCGCCATGGGAGTGATGCAGGCCGCCGCACGACGCGGGATCCCCGTGCCGGCGGGGCTCTCGGTGGTCGGCATCGACGACCTGCGCCCGGTCGCCGATGCCCTGGACCCCGGGCTCACGACGGTCGCGCTGCCCCACGACGAGATCGGACGGTGGGGGATGACGCGGCTGCTGGACCGGATAGACGGCACCGCACCGCCCGTCGGCGACGGCGTGCACCAGCTGCGGGGCTGGCTCGTCGAGCGCGGCTCCGTCGCCGCGCCCGCCGTCCGCTGACTCGCGCGCCGCGCGCTAGCCGCGACCGCCGTCCGCTGACCCGCGCGCCGCGTGCTAGCCGCGACCGGTCTGGCCGCGACCGGTCCGCTCGACGGGCGCGACGCGCAGGGGAGTGAGGCTCGCGTCGGTGACGCTCACCGCACCATCCGCCCCCTCGATGCGCAGTCCGCGCTCGCCTGCCGATCCGAAGGTCGCCATCGTCAGCGCGACGGCCCCGTCGCCGGCGAACACCTCGACCGACGCCGCATCCACGACGATGTCGAGCTCCACCCGGCCGTCGACCGGTGCGACGCGCGCCGTGCGCACCTCGCGGTACGCCTCCGGCATCCCTTCGGCGACCGCGTCCGCGTCGCGCGTCACGAACGCGACCCCCGCAGCGAAGTCGTAGCCGACGGTGGCGAACGTGCCGTCGCCGGTGAGCACCTTCACGCGGAGTTCGCCGGTGTCGTCGGCCGCCTCGGACGCGGTGAGCCTCAGCCGATAGGCGCCCGACGCCGGCGCGTCGACCTCGACCGCGGTCTCGGCGTCCACCTGCGCGTCCGCGAGCGCCTGGCGCTCTCCGGCCAGCGCGTCCAGCTCCGGTGCCGGCGTCGAATGCAGCGTGGCGCCAGCACCGTTCGCGCGCAGCGAGATCGTCCGCACGAGGGAGTCCGAGCCGCCGTGCCAGTCTTCGCCCGGCAGGCTGCCGGCATAGGCCCAGTTGTTCATCCAGCCGATGCCGTACCGCGACGCCAGACGGTCCTCGCCCTCGAGGCGGGGGTCGTCCCATGTGACGGCGGCGTAGTAGTCGGGTCCGTGATCCAGCCACTGGTGCCCGGTTCCGTCGGCCGTGAAGCGCTCGCCGTCCCACTGACCGACCCAGTACGCGGTGCCGGTCGTCATACCCTCCGCCGCGCCGTTGGCACCGGCCGCGAGCACCCAGCGCACGTCGTCGGGATCCCCGTTCACCGACATCGGGAACAGGTCGGGGCACTCGAGCACGCCGAGCCCGGCGGTCGGGAAGTCCGAGGCGTAGGTCCACTCGCGCAGGTTCGCCGAGGTGTAGAAGCCGATCCGGTGGTGCTCGGCCAGCGCCATCACCCAGCGCCCGGAGGCGTCGTCCCAGAACACGCGCGGGTCCCGCCAGTCCGCGACGCCGGGGTTGTCCATCACCGGGTTGCCGTCGTACGACTCGAAGCTGTACCCGCCGTCGCGCGAGAAGAAGAGCGACTGCCGCTGCACGCCGTCCACCTGCTGGGTGACGAGGGCGATCACCGCACCTGCGCCGAACCCGGCGGTGCCGTGCTCGTCGACCACCGCCGTGCCGGTCCAGATGTCGCCCAGGCCGTTGGCGTACTTCTCGATCGCCACGCCTTCGTCCTGCCAGTGCACGAGGTCGGTCGAGGTCGCGTGGTACCACGCCGTGCCGTTCCCGTCGGGGTAGTCCGCGTTGTACAGGTAGTAGTAGTGCCACACGCCGTCGAGGAGGAACGGCTTCTGCGGATCGTTCATCCAGTTCTCGCCGGGCGTGATGTGGATCCCCGGCCGATGCGGCGACCAGTCCGCCGGCCGCTCGCCCGCACCCGCCGACGGTGCCGTCGGTGTGGGCCGAACCCCGGGGCTGCCTTCCGACGGCCTCAGCAGGGTGACCGCCGTTCCGAGCACGAGAGCGACCACCGCGATGGCCGCTGCCGCCCAGAGCAGGGCGCGCCGCCAGGGGAACGTGGTCTGGGCATCGTGTGCGTCGTGCATCGCGGGTTCCTTCCGGATCGGGCGGGCAGAGAATGTCGGGCAAGCGGGGCGAGACGGAGCGGGACGGATGCCTCGGCACGAGGCCGTGCCGAGGCATCCGTTCTTGCGCAGTTCGGGTCAGCGCAGCGGCTTCTGCTTGCCCGCGGAGTTGACGTTGATGTTCGCCGGGATGTCGGCGTAGCCGCCGAGCCCGCCGTCCCCGTACGAGTAGTCGACCGCCGACGAGGCGCCGTCGATGTCGATCTTGACCGTCGGTGCGAGAGTGCCGCCGCGGCGGAAGTCGCCCTCGGTGCCGATCGTGTCGATGAACGACTGCACCAGTCCACCGGGCATGACGTAGTGCGAGTACGCCTGGAAGTGCCCGATCGGCTGGTTGAAGTCCGGCGCGAACGGCTGCCCGCCGGCGAAGTTCAGGTTCGTCGGGTTGCCGAGCGCGAGGCCCGAGCCGGCGTTCATCGGCTGGTAGTCGCTGCGGATGCCGTCGCCGACGAAGCCGTAGACGCCCTCAGGCCCATCGATGCCGTTCGCGAACGTGCCGCGGTGGCTGATGGTGAAGAGGTAGTACTTGCCGTCCTTCATGTAGATCTGCGGACGCTCGGTCTGATCCGTGACGCAGTTCGCCGACAGGATGGGCGGCAGGAACTCCCACTCGGTGAGGTCCTCGTTCTTCGCCTTCGCGAGACCGACGTTGCCGATCTGATACGTGGCGCCCGAGGCGTTCACCTGCTCGACCGTCTCTGCGAAGGGATCCCCCTCGCGGTAGCCGAGGTCCTCTTCGTTGCACGTCGCGCTCTCGCGGGGCATGGCGGAGTTGCCTTCGAAGACCATGAAGGTCTCACCCGGGTGCGCCGGGTCCTCGAACGTGAACGGGTCGCGGAAGTTGAAGAACTCGTTCTGCGCACCGGTCTGGTAGTAGGTGCCGTCGGCCTGCAGCAGGTCGGTGACCTCGTCGAATCCGGTCAGCTTCACGCCGTTCTTGTTGGCGTGCACCTTGCCGACGCTCAGCGCGATGCGCGGGTCGTAGGGCTTGCGGTTGCTGCCGTCCTCGTTGCGGTAGAACGCGACATCCGTGAAGAACAGCTTGATCTCGCCGCTCTTCGAGATGCGCGCCGAACCCGACCACTGGGTCTGGTGGCTGTACGACTGGTCGGGGAAGATCTGGCCGGTCACGCCCTCGTCGAAGACGAGGCCGCCGTATGTCCAGCCGCCGTTCTCCGGACGCTCGTCGGCGGGGACGCCGGCCGGGCGATAGAAGTAGCCGATCTTCGCGAACACGTGCCGCTCGTCGAACACCAGGTTGCGGTCGGCCACGAGCGAGAAGATGATCTCCTGGCCGTTGACGCTGTACTGGTTGGCGTCCTCGTCGGTCAGCGGCCAGGAATCCCAGACCCAGACCTCTTCATTGCTCATGTCGGGGAAGTCCTGCGGAACCGCGGGCATCGTGAGCTCGGCGGGCATCGAGTTCTGCTTCGAGCCCGCAGTCGGGTCGGACAGGCGCTTGAGCTGCCGCGCGTCCGCCCGGGTCCACTTGGCAGTGAAGTCGTCCTCAGGGGCAAAGGCCTCCTGAGTGTGGACGGTCGGTTCGGGTCCGTCCTGGAGGTCGGGCAGCGCTGCTGCGGTGACGGGACCGACGGCGGCAGCGGCCGGCAGTCCGACCAGTGCCGATACCGCGATGGCGGCAGCGGTGACGCCGCCGGTCAGGATGCGCCTGACGCGCTTCGGGGGAGTGTTCATTTCTGGAGCTCCTTCGAGATCGAGCGATGCAAATCGATTTGCATCGCCTATTCATAGTGACACGGGATGGCGGATCGCGCATGTCGGCCGTTCGGGGGACACGGGCTTCAGAGACATGGCGCTTGACGCGACGCCGCTCGTCGGTTCATAATCGACCCGTTCGATAAATCGATTTATCACAACGGAGTGCACAACATGGCGAGGGCCCGGATCTCAGACGTTGCGGCGGCAGCCGGCGTCTCGGTGACCACGGTCTCGCTCGTCATGAACGATGTGGAGTCGCGCATCTCGGAGGAGACGAGGATTCGCGTCCGCGAAGCTGCGCGCGCGATCGGATACGCGCCGAGCTCCGTCGCCCGCGGGCTGCGCACGCAGCAGACCCGCACGGTCGGCCTCATCTCCGACCAGATCGCGACGACTCCGTTCGCCGGGGACATGCTCGCCGGGGCGCAGGACGCCGCGCGAGCGAACGGCCACCTCGTCTTCCTCATCGACACCGGCGGCGACAGTGCGATCGAAGCCGACGCGATCCGCGCGCTCACCGCCCAGCAGGTCGACGCGCTCATCTACGCGTGCATGTGGCATCAGGTGGTCCCCGCTCCGGCCGGACTGCCCGCCGGGGCGGTCTTCCTCGACTGCCGGCCCGAGAACGGCGGCTTCCGCTCCGTCGTCCCCGACGATCGCGCCGGGGGCGCGGCGGCCGTGCGCGAACTGGTCGCCGCGGGGCATCGGCGCATCGCCTACATCGACACCGACGACACTCCCATCGCGTCCACCCTGCGCCACGAGGGCTATCTCGAAGTGCTCGCCGAGAACGGCATCCCCGTCGATCCGGCGCTCCACGTTCACGGCGAGACGACCGCCCGCGGCGGGCGCGCCGCCTTCGAACAGCTGCTCGAGCTCCCCGAGGAGCAGCGCCCCACCGCGATCTTCTGCTTCAACGACCGCATGGCCGTCGGCGTGTACATCGCCGCGCACCGCCGCGGCCTCGACATCCCGCGGGATCTCTCGATCGTCGGCTACGACGATCAGCAGCTCATCGCCGCGGAACAGGATCCCCCCCTCACCACCATCGCCCTGCCCCATTACGACATGGGCCGCTGGGCGATGGAGGTCGCGCTCGGCGTCCGCGCAGAGGGGGACGAGGACGCCACGCACCTCATGGAGTGTCCCGTCATCCGACGAGACTCCGTAGGCCCGCCGCCGGCGCAAGTCGCCAAACCGAACCGGCGACGGGCTTCACACACCGAGAGGCCGCCACAGGCGGCCACCGATCGGTGACCCACGCGGGCGTGAGTCACCAAGAAAAGGAAACCACAACAATGCGCACAAGGACCCCGATCCTCGTGTCCGCGGGGCTGGTCACGGCGATCGCCTTGACCGGCTGCGGGCAGGCCGGTCAAGGAGACGACACGACCGCGGACGGCCGCACACAGCTGACGATGTGGACCCACTCGGCGGGAAACCCCGCCGAGCTCGAGGTCTACGAGCAGATCATCTCCGACTTCAACGACTCGCAGGACGAGTACGAGGTCGTCCACGAGTCGTTCCCGCAGGGCGCCTACAACGACGCGATCGTCGCGGCCGCGGCATCCGGAGATCTTCCCTGCCTTCTCGACCTCGACGGGCCGATCATGCCCAACTGGGCGTGGGCCGGGTACCTGCAGCCGCTCGAGCTGCCGACCGAGCTCACCGACTCGCTGCTGCCCACCGCGGTCGGTGTCTGGGAGGACGAGATCTACTCGGCAGGGTACTGGGATGCCGCGCTCGCCATCTTCGCGCGGGAGTCGGTGCTCGAGGGCAATGGCATCCGCATCCCGACGATGGAGGAGCCGTGGACGGCCGACGAGTTCGGCGCCGCTCTGGCGACGCTGAAGGATGCCGGCTACGAGACCCCGATCGACATCGGCGCCGAGGACACCGGCGAGTGGTGGCCGTACGCGTACTCGCCGTTCCTGCAGAGCTTCGGCGGCGACCTCATCGACCGCTCGACCATGCTCACCGCCGACGGCGCGCTCAACGGACCTGAGGCGGTCGCGTGGGGCGAGTGGTTCGCCGGTCTCTTCGCCGACGGCTACGCCGACAACAGCGGGACCGTGGGCAACCAGGAGTTCGTCGACGACGAGGTGGCGCTCAGCTACACGGGCGTCTGGAACGCCGTCGCCGCGCTCGACGCGGTCGGCGACGACCTGCTCATCCTGCCCCCGCCGGACCTCGGCAACGGCCCGAAGATCGGCGGCGGCTCGTGGCAGTGGGGCATCTCGTCGGAGTGCAACGACGCCGACGGCGCTCGTGAGTACCTCGAGTTCAGCTTCCAGGACGAGTACATCACCGAGTTCGCCGACAAGCAGGTCGTGATCCCCGCCACCGAGGCGGCCGCGCAGGCGTCGGAGTACTTCGGCGACGACGGCGCCCTGCGCCCGTTCGTCGAGTTCTCGCAGGAGTACGCGGTGCTGCGTCCCGAGACGCCCGCCTATGCGGTGATCTCGGCCACGTTCGAGACGGCCGCGAAGGACATCATGAGCGGCGCCGACGTGCAGGAGACGCTCGATCGCGCCGTGTCGGACATCGACGCGAACATCGCGTCGAACGACGGGTACGGCTTCCAGTGATCCGCCGCGCCGGCGGGGGCCTCATGCCCCCGCCGGCGCATCCTCAGAGAGACCTGCCATGACTGTCACTCCACCGACGGTCGCCGCCGAAGAACCTCGGCGCGAACTCCGTCGCTTCCGCTCCATCAAGGGGCGCGAGACCTGGGCCGGACTCGGGATGATCGCCCCCGCCGGCATCCTCCTGGTCCTGTTCCTCATCATCCCCGTGATCCTCGCCTTCACGCTGTCGTTCACGAACGCGCGGCTCATCTCGCCCAACCCCCCGCGCTTCGTGGGGATGGACAACTTCGTCCGCGCGTTCACCGCCGACCCGCTCTTCGTCCAGTCCGTCGGCAACACGGCCGTCTTCGCGCTGGTGGTCGTGCCCGTGCAGGCAGCCCTCGGGCTGCTGCTGGCGGTGCTCGTCAACCGGCGCATGCGCGGGGTCACCGCCTTCCGCGTGATCTTCTTCATCCCGGTCGTCACCTCGATCGTCGTGGTGTCGATCCTGTGGAAGTTCATGTACCAGCAGGACGGCCTCATCAACTCGATGATCGACGCCCTCACCTTCGGCCTCTGGTCGGGCGCCGACTGGCTGAACGATCCGCAGACCGCGCTCGGCGCGATCATCTTCATGTCGATCTGGCAGGCCGTCGGATTCCACATGATCATCTGGCTCTCGGGTCTGCAGACGATTCCCGAAGAGCTCTACGAGGCCGCCAGGATGGACGGCGCGAGCCCGTGGCGCCAGTTCACGAACGTCACCTGGCCGGGCCTTCGCCCGACGATGGTGTTCGTGCTCGTCACGATCACGATCGCAGCCCTCGGCCTCTTCGTGCAGGTCGACGTGATGACCCAGGGCGGCCCGCAGGGCTCGACCTCCACGATCGTCTTCCACGCCGTACGGAAGGGCTACGAGCAGCAGGAGATCGGCTACGCCGCCGCGATCTCGCTCATCTTCTTCGTCGCCGTGCTGATCATCGCGCTCATCCAGCGCCGGCTGACGCGAGAGAAGGACTGACCCATGTCCGAGACCCGAACCCTCACCACGGCGCGTGACGTGCGTCGCCCGTCGCCGCCGGCGCGCCCCGTTCGCAGCGAGAAGTCGCATCGACTGCGCGGGAAGATCCTCCTGTACATCGCGATGTCGCTGTTCGGCATGCTGTTCCTGTTCCCGCTCGTGTTCATGTTCGTCTCGAGCCTCAAGCCCGACGCGCAGATCCTGCAGGACGTCGATTCGGTGAACGCGTTCCTCCCCACCGGAGACATCAGCCTCGACAACTACTTCGGGGTCTTCGATCGCGTGCCCGTCGCGCAGTTCCTGTTCAACTCCGTGTTCGTCACCGTCCTCACCGTCGGACTCGGTCTCATCGTCAACTCGATGGCGGGCTTCGCGCTGTCGCGACTGCAGTGGAAGGGGCGCATCGTCGTCCTGGCCGTCGTGATCGCCACGCTCATCGTGCCGTTCGAGACGATCGCGGTGCCGATGGTCTACTGGGTGGCGCAGCTGCCGACCCTCGTGATCGAGGGCGGGGTGCTCAAGTACGACTTCGGCTGGCTCAACACCTACGAGGTGCAGATCGTGCCGTTCATCGCGAACGCGTTCTCGATCTTCCTGTTCACGCAGTACTTCTCGACGATCCCGAAGTCGCTCGACGAGGCGGCCCGGATCGACGGGGCCAGCTGGTTCACCATCTACCGCCGCATCCTCGTGCCGCTGTCGGGCCCGGCGTTCGCGACGGTCGCGATCCTGACCTTCCTGCCCGCCTGGAACCAGTACCTGTGGCCGCTCATGGTGGTGCAGAAGGAGGAGCTGCGGCCCGTCATGGTCGGCATGCAGTACTTCTTCCAGCTGAACACCGCGTGGGGCGAAGTGATGGCGTACACGTCGCTCATCACGCTGCCGGTCCTGATCGTGTTCCTGATCTTCCAGCGCGCGTTCGTGAGCAGCATCGCAGCGAGCGGGGTGAAGGGATGAGCACGGATGCCGCTCCGCACGTCGTCGTGGTCGGCGAGTCCCTGGTCGACATCGTGCACCGCGCCGGCGGGGCGGTCGACGAGGCGCCGGGCGGCAGCCCCGCGAACGTCGCGCTGACGCTCGGTCGCCTCGGCCGCGCTCCGATCCTCGTCACGCGACTCGCCGACGACGACCGGGGACGCCGTGTGCGCCGCTGGCTCGAGCAGTCCGGGGTGGCCGTCGACGCCGTCGCCGCCCCGCGGACGTCGACCGCCACTGCGGTGCTCGACGCGAGCGGGGCCGCGACGTACACGTTCGATCTGGAGTGGGATCTCGGCGACGAGGTCGCCCGACTCGCAGAGGACGTGTTCGGCTCGGCCGACCTCGTGCACGTCGGGTCGGTCGGCGCCGTCCTCGAACCCGGCGCCGGTCAGGTCGCCGCGCTCGTGCGCGCGGTGCACGGCCGCGCGATCATCACGTACGACCCCAATATCCGCCCGTCGCTCGTCCGCGACCCGCAGGCGGTCCGCACCCGCGTGGACGAGCTCATCGGCATCGCCGATGTCGTGAAGACCAGCGACGAGGACGTGCAGTGGCTGCACCCCGGTCGGGATGCGATCGCGGTGGCGCGTGAGTGGGTGATCGGCGGTCCTGCCCTGGTCGTGGTCACGCGCGGCGCCGAGGGAGCGATCGCGGTGACGGCGGATGCCGAGGTCGTGGTTCCCGCCGTGACGACCGATGTCGTCGACACGGTGGGCGCCGGCGACACCTTCATGGGCGCCCTGATCGACGGGCTTCTCGCTCGAGAGGTGGGCCCCGGGCTGCGGACGCCGGGCGGCGGCATCCGTCCCGACGAACTCGAGGCGCTGCTGCGCCGCTCTGCCGAGGCCGCCGCGATCACCGTGTCGCGACCGGGCGCCGACCCGCCGCGGCGGGAGGAGCTGCTCGCGCGGATCGCGTGACGCGGACCGACCGACACTCCTGCCTCTCGGCGACTCTCGCTTCCGGCTGTCCAGCCGACCACTTCACCCGGCGCGCTGTCTCGCGCCCGACTCGAAAGGCTCCTGCATTGTTCGACCTCCCCGGCTCCTGGGTATGGGACTTCTGGTTCGCCGACGACGGCGACCGCTACCACCTGTTCTTCCTCTACGCCTCGCGCGCGCTCCATGATCCGGATGCCCGCCACCACCGCGCGGCGATCGGCCACGCGGTCTCGACCGACCTCGTCGAGTGGACGCAGGTCGCGGACGCGCTCGTGCACAGCGACGCTCCGGCCTTCGACGAGCTCGCGACCTGGACCGGGTCGGTGGTGCGGCATCCGGACGGCACGTGGTTCCTGTTCTACACGGGTGCCTCGCTCGCCGCCGACGGCCGGAATGTGCAGCGGATCGGCTACGCCACGTCGTCCGACCTGCTCGTCTGGACCAAGGCGGACGGGCCGGTGCTCGAAGCACGCGAGCCCTGGTACGAGAAGCTCGCGAGCGGCGCCTGGCACGATGAGGCTTTCCGCGACCCCTGGGTGTTCGCTGACCCGGACGGCGACGGGTGGCACATGCTGCTCACCGCTCGCGCGCCCGAGGGGCCCGTCGCCGGCCGGGGCGTGGTGGGTCACGCCTGGTCGCCCGACCTGCGCACGTGGGAGCTGCGGGCACCGCTGACCGTGCCGAGCGAGCACGGGTTCGGGCAGCTGGAGGTGCTGCAGGCCGAGGTCGTCGACGGGCAGCCGGTGCTGATCTTCTCGTGCCTCGCCGAGCACGCCACCGACGCGCGGCGCGACGCCGGCGGAGGCACGTGGGCGGTGCCGGCGAAGAGCCTGCTCGGCCCGTTCGACGTGGACGCCGCGTACCCCTTGACGGACGAGCGGCTCTACGTCGGGCGTCTGCTGCGACGCCGCTCGGACGGACAGTGGCTCCTCTTCGCCTTCCGGAACGCCGGCGAAGATGGGGCGTTCGTCGGGGGCGTCACCGATCCCATGCCCGTGGAGTGGCGCGGAGGGCGGCTCGTGCAGCGCGCCACCGAGGCGGTGGCGAGCGCCTGACACAGATCGGGCCGGCACCCCGCGGGCGGGTGCCGGTCCAGCCCGCGATCGCGGGGTGCGACGCCCGCACGGAGAAGGGATGACGATGGTGTCAGACGCAGGACGAGGGCGGGTGCGGCTGGCTGCCGGCGCGCTCGCCGTGATCGGTATCGGCGTGGCAGGCGGACTGGTGGGCGGATCGCAGGCGGACGCGGCCGGGGCCGCCGACCCGGATGACGACTACCGCGCGCAGTACCACTTCACGGTGCCGGACCACTGGAAGAACGACCCGCAGCGGCCGGTCTACGTCGACGGCAGATTCCACTACTACTACCTGTACAACGGCGACTACAACGCCGATCCGACGGCGAACTTCGGCACGGAATGGCGGCTGGCGACCTCCTACGACGGCGTCGTCTTCGCCGATCAGGGCGTCGCAGCGCCCAAGAAGACCAATGCCAACTACGACCTCTGGTCGGGGTCCGCGGTCGTCGATCACGCGAATACCGCCGGGTTCGGCGCGGGCGCGGTCGTGATGCTCGTCACGCAGATGGATCATCCGACCCTCGCCCAGCAGGCGAACGCGTCCGGCCCGCAAGCCCAGTTCCTCTGGTACTCGACGGACGGCGGCCGGAACTTCCAGCCGTACGGCGAGGCGCCCGTCATCCCCAACGAAGGCCGGGCGGACTTCCGCGATCCGAAGGTCGTCTGGGACGCCGAGCGGGGCCGCTGGGTGGCGCTGATCGCGGAGCGCGATCGCGTCAGCTTCTACACCTCGCCGGATCTGAAGACCTGGTCGCGCGTCTGGGAGTACGTGAACCCGGGCATCGGCACCATCGAGTGCCCGGACCTCTTCCAGATCCGGGCCGACGACGGCTCCCTCACGTGGGTGTTCGGTGTGAGCGCGAACGGCTATGCGACGAACGAGCCGGCGACCTTCGCGTACTGGACGGGCTCGTTCGACGGCACGTCGTTCGCCTTCGACCAGGCAGCCCCGCAATGGCTCGACCACGGATTCGACTGGTACGGGGCGGTGACGTGGGAGGACCCGGCGGCGCCGCTGGACCGGCGGTACGCCGTCGGTTGGATGAACAACTGGGACTACGCGCACTCGACGCCGACGTGGGAGTCCGACGGGTTCAACGGCACCGACTCCATCACGCGGGAGATCCGGCTCAAGCGTTACGGGTCGACTCTCAGCCTGGTCTCCCAGCCGGTCGCCGCGCTGGCGAACATCGCCACGGCGCGCGCCGACCTCGGCGACGTCACCGTGGACGGGTTTCTGCCCCTCGCGTACGAGGGGGACGCCTACCAGGTGGAGGCGGACGTGACATGGCAGACCGCATCCAACATCGGGCTGCAGCTGCGACGATCCGCCGACGGGACCCGGCACGCCGACGTCGGTGTGACGGAGACCTACGCGTACCTCAACCGCGGCCAGACCGGCTATCCGGCGGGCACCTGGAAGTCCGAGAGCCGCACTCCCTTCTCGAACGACGACGGCCGCGTGCGCCTGCGGATACTCGTGGACCGGACCACCATCGAGGTCTTCGTCGACGACGGCCGCTACGTGCACTCGAGTCAGGTGTTCGCGCCGCCGGGCGACGACGGCATCGCACTGTACTCGGCGGGCGGGCCGGCCACGTTCCACGACCTGACGATCACGGAGTTCGGCAGCGTCGCACAGCGGCCGGCGCAGCTCATCGGAGACTTCGAAGGGGCCACGTGGGGAGCGGGGTGGACGGCGACCGGCAGCTTCGCGGCGGCCGCTCCCTCAGCCTCGAGCCTGGTCGGACAGGTCGGGGCGCAAGTCGCCGACACCTTCGCGGGCGGAGGAGACCCGGCGACCGGCGCGATCACCTCGCCGCCCTTCACCGTCGACCGGAACTTCCTCCACTTCCTGGTCGGCGGGGGCGATCATCCGCTGGGCGTGGAGCCGGCGACGTCGGTGCAGCTGCTCGTCGACGGTCAGCCCGTTCGCACCGCGACCGGCGAGGACTCGGCGCGCCTGCGCCCGGTGGAGTGGGATGTGAGGGAGTTCGCCGGACGGACGGCGCAGATCCAGATCCTCGACGATGCCACCGGCGAGTGGGGACACGTGATGGTGGATCAGTTCCTCCTCAGCGATTGACACGTCGACTTGAGACATGAGACTCAGAGTCTCTAGAGTGGCCAACGTGCTCGACCCTGGGGGGAACGAGCACGGGTGATCCGTCGACGGCCCCAGGCTGTCGTGCGGAGGACCAGGTCGGTGCCGGGTTGTGGGGACCCGGCACCGCGGTCCTCCCCGCGCGCCGCGGGGCCCACAACCTGCCGCGTGCCAGCGATAATCGAAGGGTGCAGGATCCCGGACCCCGATCACGCCGACCCGCGGGTGAGACGCGGGCGCTCATGCTCGACGCCGCCGTCGAGCGTGTCAAGGCGGAGGGCCTGCTGCTCGACTACGCGAACATCGAGCTCGAGGATCTGATCCGCGCCGCCGGCGTACCGCGGTCCACGGTCTTCCGCATCTGGCCCGACCGCGCGGCCTTCGTCGCGGACCTCGTCCGTGCCCTCTTCGAGGCTGATCCCGGATTCGACACCGGCTTCGACGGCGAGACGCTGCAGCTCATCGAGCGGGCGCTGGCTGAGAGCTCCGACGCCGCGAACACTCCGGCGGGGCGGCAGGCTGCGTTGCGCGAGGTGCTGCGCGTCGCTGTCGCGCACAACATGGCGTCCGTGGAGGACACGGTCGCCTGGAGCGTCTACCGCACGATCTCAGCGGCGCTCTCCAGTGGTGACGCGGTGCCGGGCGGGGAAGGCATCCGCGTGCAGATCGCGGAGATCGTCGAGCGGTACCTGGATCGCATGGCCGAGGTCTACCGCGGGCTCAACGCCGCGTTCGGGCTGCGCATGCGGGCGGGCGTCACCGAGCACGATCTCGCCGTCGCCGTGATGGCGATGATCGACGGGATGGGCGACCACCGCCGCATCAACCCCGCGATGATCGAAACTCCGCGCACGGTCGCGCTCGGCGAGGAGGACGCGCGCGAGTGGCATCTCGCCGGCATTGCCGTCGCGGGGATCTACTCGGCGTTCACCGAGGCCGTCGACGCGTGATCGCGGGCTGGCCGGCCGCTGCCGGCTGGGCGTGGCCGCCGGTTCAGGCGACCGGCCGGCGTCACGCCGACGGCGCGCTCCAGCTGAGCGACTCGATGTAGCGCAGCAGCACGCCCTCGCGCAGCGCCCACGGCGAGACCTCGAGCTCGTCGACGTCGAGGGCGCGCATCGCCTCGTGGAGCACGACCGCGCCGGCGACGATCTGGAACGTCCGGTCGGGAGTGATCCCCGGCAGCTCCTGCCGGGCCGACGCGGGGATGCGCGCGAGCCGCGGAATCCACGAGCCGAGCGCGGCGCGGGGCAGCAGCATCCGTTCGATCCCCGACCAGCCGGGTGCGGGATACCCGACGAGCTTCGCGAGCGAGCGGATCGCCTTCGACGAGCCCACCACGTGATCCGGACGGGCCAGTCTGCCGAACGATGCGGCGACCGGGGCGAGCGTCGCGCGCGCGTGCGCACGCAGCTGCTCGACCGCCGCCTCGCCCGGCGGGTCGTCGGGAAGGAACTGGATCGTCATGCGCCCGGCGCCGAGGGGGACGGATGCCGCCGCCTCGGGCAGCTCGTCGGGCCCCGCGGCGATCTCGAGCGAGCCGCCGCCGATGTCGAAGAGGAGGATCTGCCCCGCGGCCCAGCCGAACCAGCGGCGGACGGCCAGGAACGTGTACCGCGCCTCGGTCTCGCCGCCCAGCACCTGGAGCGGCTGGCCCAGCGCCTCCTCGATGAGCGCGATGACCTCGGGGCCGTTCTTCGCCTCGCGGACGGCCGAGGTCGCCGTCGCGAGCAGCTCGTCGACGCGTTCGGCCGCGGCAACTTTTCGCGCCTCGGTCACCGCGGCGACGAGCGCCGTGACCCCCTCGTTCGTGATCGAGCCGTCCGGGGCCAGATAGCGCATCAGGCGCAGCACCGTGCGCTGGCTCGTCGTCGCGAGCGGCCGGCCGCCGGGGCGGACATCGGCGACGAGCAGGTGGACGGTGTTCGAGCCGATGTCGAGGACTCCGAGGCGCACGCGTCTCAGGCTAGCGGTGTTCCACACGGAGTAACGCGGCGGAAACACGACGTCCGGCGGCGGCGAAACATCGCGTCAATAGCGTCGCATCGCTCGCGAAGCGCGAGATCCCCACACAGGCAGCCTCCAGGAGGTCCGGTGCAGTCACCACCCAGCAACACGAAAATGAAGAAGAGGGCCCCGTACGTGATCGCGGGCGGCGCAGCGGTCGCCGCGGCCGCGATCATCGGCGGGTTCCTCGCCATCCCCGCCGTCAGCGGCGCGACCGGCGCGGTCGCCTCCGAGTCCGGCGAGGTCGCCGTCGTCACCGACAAGCCCGAGCTGGGCGCGGCGCGCGACCCGCTCAGCGAGGCCGAGCTCAGCTACGCCCTGCACCTGGCGACGAGTGACTCCAGCATTCCGGAGGATGTCACGTCCGTCGACGGCTCCGAGTCGCCGCAGGTGCTGTCGGTCGATGTCGCCACTCGCGATGTCGACAACGGCGACCGCATCGTCGACGTCGTGCTCTACGACTACTCGTCGAACAAGACGTTCGTGCAGGCCGTCGACCTCACCGACGGCACCGTCGAGAGCACGTCGCGCGAGGGCGTCCAGCCGCCGCCGAGCGCGGACGAGGTCGACTTCGCGTTCACGACGTTCCTCGCGGATGAGGCAGCAAGCGCCGCGGTGAAAGCAGAGTTCGTCGAGATCACGGGTGCGCAGCTCGAGTCGATCGATCAGCTCGGCGTCTCGGGCGGCGCGTTCGTGCCCGACGCCGGGTCGCTCGGCGGCGAGGCGTGCGCGCTCGATCGATGCGTCGAGATGCAGTTCCGGGTCCCCGGCGGCGGCTACCTCGACACCACGGCGTTCGTCGTCGACCTGTCCACCCGCTCCGTGATCGGCATCCGATGAGAGGCGCAGCACCCATGAAGAATCTCCGCCGCACGATCGCGACGGCCGCCGCCGGACTGGCGGTCGCGGCCGGCCTCGCGATCGTTCCCGCGACCACCGCGACCGCGGCTCCGCCGCCCATCGAGTGCTCGGGCGATGCGCTCATCGAGAAGTCGTTCGACAACGGCACCAGCTGGCAGATGTGCTGGCGCGTCGACAGCAAGAAGGGGCTCGTGCTCGAACAGGTCGCCGTTCGGGCGCCCGGCGAGGAGTCGTATCGCCGCGTGCTCGACTCGGTGTACCTCGGCCAGCTGCACGTGCCGTACGACACCGGCAAGAACGTCTGGAACGACATCACGTCGTACGGGTTCGGCAACCAGTACCTGCAGAAGCTGAGCGGCGCCGAGTGCGGCGACGGTGAGCTGCGCGATGCCGCCCAGACCTGGACGACGACCCGTGGCGGTGTCACGACGACCTGGATGAGGACCATCCCGGCGCTGTGCATCACCGACACCACCAGCCCGATGGCCTACCGCTCCCACGAGCAGACGTGGGGCTCGATCGAGGACGCGCCGCTGTTCACCGATGACAAGCAGGGCTTCAGCCTGCAGATCATCTCGAAGGTCGACTGGTACGAGTACGCCACCAAGATCGAGTTCACCGACGAGGGGACCATCTCGTTCGACCTCGGCGCGACGGGCGACGTCTCGTACGAGGACTTCGACGCGGACGCCACCACGGGCTGGCCGATCGGCACCGGCGACACCGCGTTCGCGGCATCCCACTGGCACAACGCGATCTGGCGGCTGGATTTCGGCCTCGACGGTCAGAGCACGATGGCGGTCGAGCAGTACGACTCCGAACTCGGTGAGCAGGGGGAGAAGACGCGTCTCATGCACACCTCGCCTCAGACGATCGCCTCGCCGACCGGCGTCGCACCTGCCGACGACCTCACCTGGTGGCGCGTGCTCGCACCGAACAGCGTGAACGCCGACGGCCACGAGCGCTCGTACGAGTTCGTGTTCCCGGGTTCGCAGCTCTACCAGGGCGACCCGGTCACGCAACCGCTGCTCACCTTCACGAACTACAACGCCTGCCAGGAGTACGCGACGAACAACCTCAACACCGCGTGCGCCGAGAAGAACCTCGTCGAATATGCGGCGGCGGGGGCCGGCCAGCCGCTCACCGACCCGGTGGCGTGGGTGAACAGCGGCTTCCACCACGTCGTGCGCGACGAGGATCAGAGCCCGATGCAGACCCACTGGCAGTCGTTCACGATCATCCCTCGCGACTGGACCAGCACGTCGATGGGCACCCCTGAGGGCCGCTCGTGCATCAACGGCGACCCCGGCGGAGAGATCCACACCGATGAGTCGCCCTGCGAGGTCGTCGAGCCCGAGACCCCGGTCGACCCCGAGCCCCAGCCGACCGAGACCGGCGAGCCGAATCCGGGACAGACCGACACGCCGACGGACCCGGGCGCCGGAGCCGAGGAGGCGACGATCGCGCTCTCGACAGCCACGCTCACCCCGGGCGCATCGTTCGAGCTCACCGGCGAGGGCTTCACGCCGGGCGAAACCGTCGAGGTCACGCTGCACTCCGACCCGATCGCGGTCGGCGCGCTGACCGTCGATGCCGCCGGAGCGATCACGGGCAGCCTGAAGCTGCCGGCATCCGCGCCCGTCGGCGATCACACGATCGTCGCCGCAGGGGCGTCGAGCGGACTCACCGCCTCGGCCGACGTGACGGTGAAGGCCGCGGCCCCGGCCGCAGCCGGACTCGCCGTCACGGGCGGCGGCATCGCGACCGGCGTCGCGATCGCCGGCGCCGTGCTGCTCGCCCTCGGCGCGGCGATCGTGATCCTGCGCCGCCGCCACAACGCCGGCACCCCCGTGTGAGACCAGGCGGTCCGGCCCGGTCACGGGCCGGACCGCCATCCCCCCGATCCTTCCCCTCGTTACGGAGTCGCCATGCGCAGGCCGTTTGCCGCCTCCATCTCCCTCGCCGTCGTCCTCCTCGCCGGCGCGCTCGTCGTCGGCCCGCAGCTGCTCCTCGCGACGGCGGCAGAAGACGAGACGGATGCCGCACCCGCGCCCGGCGCTGCGGCCGTCGTCGCCGCCGCTCAACAGGACGAGCCTGTCGGCGACGAGCCGAACGAGGCGGACATGGTGTTCGCGACGATGATGATTCCGCACCACCAGCAGGCTGTCGAGCTGTCGCGCATCCTGGCGGCCACCGCCGGCATCGACGACACGTCGGTCGCGCTCGCCGCGTTCATCGAGCGCGATCAGAGCGCCGAGATCGTCCGGATGCAGGCCTGGCTCGACGCGTGGCATCAGGCCGGCGTCCTGAACCACGAGCACACCGGCGCGATGGCCGGAATGGCCACCCCCGAGCAGATCGCCCAGCTCGACGCCCTGTCGGGCGTCGACGCCGAGAGGCGGTTCCTCGAGCTCATGATCGCGCACCACGAAGGCGCGCTCGACATGACACGCGCGGTGATCGCCAGCGGTGCCAACACGTGGATCCGCGCACTCGCCAAGCACATCGCCGGCGAGCAGCAGCTCGAGATCGAGGCGATGACCGCCCGGCTGGAGGCACTGTGACCCGCGCGCGGTTCGCGGTGGCCGCCGCGGTGGCGGCGTGCCTGCTGGCGGCGGCCGCCGGAGTCGCGGCATCCCAGTTCCTCGTCCTGCGGGTGGAGTCCGACTCGATGGCGCCTGCCCTCGTGCGGGGCGACGTCCTCCTGGCAGGGCGACTCGACGGCGCTGCCCTGATGCGCTCCGACATCGTCGTCTTCAGTGATCCTGGAGGATGGGCGCAGCGCGTCGAACGGCAGACACGTGCGGATGCCGGCACTGTCGCGTCCACTCTCGTCAAGCGCGTCATCGGATTGCCGGGGGAGCGGGTCGCATGCTGCGATCCGTCGGGTCGGGTCACGGTCGACGGCGTCGCGCTTGATGAGCCCTACCTGGCCGCCGGCGGTCTCGCGAGCGTGCTCGCGTTCGATGAAGTCGTCCCGGACGATGCCGTCTTCGTGCTCGGTGACAACCGCGCCGCGTCGGTCGACTCGCGCTATCTCGGCACCGTGCCGTTGACATCGGTGATCGGCGTGGAGCGGGCGGCGCTCGGGCTGGTCCGGTAGCGCGGGTCGCGCCGGATCACACCGACTGCGCGGCGCCTGCCGCGTCGGCCGGGCTCCCGAGGGAACGTGCGACCAGCGCGGCGTCCGCGCGGAGCCGGTCGAGGTGCTGCTCAGGACCCGGTCCGAAGCCGGCCGGGCTCGATAAGGCGAGACCCGCGACAAGGCGGCCGTCGTCCGAATGCACCGGAACCGCGATGCAGGCCCGATCATCGGCGTCCGCGCAGGCGGCGTAGCCGAGCGCGGCGACCTCGGCGGCGATCGCCCGATGCTCGGCGCCGGTGATCCCCGACGCACGCGCGGTGGACACCACCTCCATGACGGCGCCCTGATCGGCGTGGGCCGAGAGCGGAGGTGCGAACGCGGACAGCAGCAGGCGCCCGATCGCGGTCGCGGCCAATTGCCGACGCGTGCGCTCGGCCGAGCGGAGCGGATGCGTCGGATCTTCGTCCACGATCACGACACGTCCGCGCTGATACCGCACGAAATGGACCGCCTGACCGGTCTCGGCGCGCAGGTTCGCGACGATGTCGGCCGCAGGCGGCGGCGAGGGGGCGACCAGATGCGCCAGTTCGACGACTCGCACACCCAGGAGGAAACCGTCGAGAGTCGGATGCCGCACCAGGTACTCCTCGCTCACGAGCGAGTTGACGAGGCGATACGCCGAGGTGCGCGGCAGGGAGAGCGCGCGGGCGATGCCGTTCGCCGAGAGGGTCGGTCCGGAGCGGGCGACCTCTTCGAGCACGGCGAGCGCCTGGGTGACTCCGCTGCGCAGGCTCGGAGCGCTCACGGCTGCGCAGACCCGGCGGCCTCGTGCGAGACGAGCTCGCCCCGTGTGCTGAGCGCGTCCGCAGCCACAGGCGTGTCGTAAGCGCCGACGCGGGTGGGCGAGAGCGCACCCGCCCGGAGTCTCAAGGCATGCGCGATCGCTGCCGCACCGAGGAGCGCGCACACGATGGTCACGGTCGCCACGTCGCTGCCGACGACCTCGGTCACGGTGACGCCCACCAGCGCCACCGCGCCTGCCAACCCGGGCCAGGCCTCGCGCACGCTGAACTCCCCGAGCCGCAGCAGATAGGGGACCACTGCCGCGCAGACGAGGAGATACGCGATCACGAAGCAGAGACTCGACGCGAGCCCGATGGTCTCATCCAGCAGGGATCCGCGCGGGGAGAGGATGTGCGCGATCGTTCCTGCCGTCAGCGCCGCCCCGACCCCGACGGCGGCGACGTGCGGCGACGCGAACCGCAGCGACGTCCGACCGAGCCAGGAGGGGAGCACCCCCTCGCGAGCCAGCGTGAACACGAGACGGACGAGTGCGTTCGAGCACGCGAGCGTGCACGCGAGCCAGGAGGCCACGATGACCCAGTTCGCCGCGGTGGCCTGCCACACGGGGGCGCCGGGTGTCGCGCCGCTCAGGAGCGTCGATGCGGTCCCCGCCGAGCCGGCCGCCGACAGCTGCGCCGCCACGCCGAAGAGGTACACCGCGGCGAGCGCGCCCACCGTCCAGACGAGCGCGCGCGGCACGCCGGCGAGCGGGCGACGGCTCTCGGGGCCGAGCGCGGCACCGCTTTCGAACCCGACGAAGGAGAGCAATGCGACGCCGATGCCTCCCGCGAGCGCGGACATCGACGGCATGTCCCCGGGCCTCGGGATGAGCGGCGACAGATTCCAGCCGGTGCTCGCGAACACGACGATGGCGGCGACGATGATCACGGATACCGCCAGGACCTCGATCGCGAGCATGAGCCGGGTCGAGACGCGGGCGCCGACGATGATGACCGCCACCAGGAGGGCGAAGATCACAACCGTGAGTGCGATCGAGACGGTGTGATCGGGCGCCGCCGTGGCGGCGGCATCCGTCATCTCCGATCCGGGCGCGAGAAGGCGCTCGAGCCGTCGGACACCAGCGCGGAGGCTGTCGATCGCGACGCTGCCGTAGCCGATCGCCAGCGCGGCGCCTGCCGTGATACCCGCGACCGGACCCAGGCCCTTCGTCACGAACGTGTACACGCCGCCGGCCGCCGCGATGCGCCGTGCGAACACCGCGATCGATAGCGCGACGAGCGCGATCACCCCGGAGGCCAGAACCAGCGCGACGAACGCGAACGATCCGAGGCGATTCATCAGCGCGCCGCTGTGGGTCAGCAGCACACCGGCCGGCGCGACGGCCGCCACGGACTGGGCGACGAGGTCGACAGTGGTCACCGAGCGGCGCCGCAACCCGTGCAGCGGCGACACCGTGCCCAAGGTCGACGCCGGGCGACGGTGCGAAATGGCATCCCGCAGAGCGCTCAGGGTGCACCTCCTCCGCCGCGAGGCGGTGGGACGATGCCTGCGCGCGCTGCGCCGACGCTACGCCCCGCGTGTTGCAGCGGTCTGTCTCCCGTGTTTCGCCGGCATCACGGATGCCGGTACACGTGGCGGGGTCGGCCTGCTGACGCACTCCGCGCGCCGACTGCGAGATCGGTCACCCGGTACGATGGGCGCGATGTCCGCCGACGAAGCCACCGCCTACGACCTGGGTGCGGTCACCCCTATCCTCTCGCTGTACCGCGAGATCGATCGAGCGGACTGGGCGCGGCTCGCGTCCGGTCTGACGCAGCCGCTCAGCGAGACCGAGATCGTGCAGATCCGCGGCCTCGGCGACCGCCTCGACATGGCCGAGGTCGCACAGGTGTACGTGCCGCTGTCGCGGCTGCTGTCGCTGTATGCCGAATCCACCAAGCGGCTCGGCGCCGAAGAGTCCGCGTTCCTCGGCGAGGCCGACACGACGACGCCGTTCATCGTCGGGGTGGCCGGCTCGGTCGCGGTCGGCAAATCCACGATCGCGCGTCTGCTGCGCGAACTCACGAGCCGCTGGCCCGGCACGCCCCGCGTGGAGCTCGTCACGACCGACGGCTTCCTCTACCCGAACGCCGAACTCGAGCGACGCGGCCTCATGGACCGCAAGGGCTTCCCCGAGTCGTACGACCGCCGGGCGCTGGTGTCGTTCCTCACCGAGGTGAAGAGCGGCGCCCCCGAGGTGCGCGCACCTTTCTATTCGCACATGCGATACGACATCGTCCCCGACGCCGTCGTCACCGTGCGTCGCCCCGACATCGTCATCGTCGAGGGCCTCAACGTGCTCCAGCCGCCGCCCACGCCCAACGACGTGGCGGTGAGCGACCTGTTCGACTTCTCGATCTTCGTGGACGCGGATGCCGGGCACATCGCCCAGTGGTACGTCGACCGCTTCCTCGCCCTGCGCCGCGCCGCCTTCAGCAACCCGAACTCGTTCTTCAACGTCTTCGCGCACCTCTCCGATGAGGAGGCCGTGGAGCGGGCGCTCGGCTACTGGAACACGATCAACCTGCCGAACCTGCAGGAGAACGTGCTGCCGACGCGACACCGCGCCGACCTCGTGCTCCAGAAGGGCGCCGACCACACCGTCGAGACGGTGCTCCTCCGCAAGCTTTGACGCGCGTCGTCTCGCTGGTTCCTCGCTCGCTCAGCGACCGGGACCCTTGCCCCGGTCGTTGAGCGAGGGCGCTCTGGCGCCCGAGACGAAACGCGCACACCCGCACGTGCGTCGGTTGCGGCATCCGTGTTCCAGAAATGAACTGGGCGTCCGGGTTCGTAAGGGCTCCTTGCGAAAACCCCCGCCTACCATTGTCGGCATGTGTGGAATCGTCGGATACGTGGGCCCGCGGCAGAGCCAGGCCGTCCTGATCTCAGGCCTCTCACGGCTCGAGTACCGCGGCTACGACTCGGCGGGCATCGCCGTGATCGACGCGAACGGCGACCTGGGCATGCGCAAGCGCGCGGGCAAGCTCAAGGTGCTCCGCGACGACCTCGCCGCGCACCCGCTCGCCGACGGCACCACCGGCATCGGCCACACCCGCTGGGCGACGCACGGCGGCCCCACCGACGGCAACGCCCACCCGCACCTCGCCGACGACGACAAGCTCGCCGTCATCCACAACGGCATCATCGAGAACTTCTCCGAGCTCCAGGACGAGCTCCTCGCGGACGGCTTCACCTTCCGCAGCGAGACCGACACCGAGGTCGCCGCCGTCCTGCTCGGCCGCGAGTACGACCGCTCGGGCGATCTGGTCGAGGCCTTCCGCGCGGTCGTCGCGCGGCTGGAGGGCGCGTTCACCCTGCTCGCGATGCACCAGGAGCAGCCGGGCCTCGTCGTCGGTGCACGCCGCAACTCGCCCCTCGTGATCGGGCTGGGGGAGGGTGAGAACTTCCTCGGCTCGGACGTCGCCGCGTTCGTCGAGCACACGCGCAACGCCCTCGCGATCGGCCAGGACCAGATCGTCGCGATCACCCCGTCGGGCGTCGAGGTCACGGACTTCTCGGGCAACGCCGTCGAGGTCGAGCCGTTCGAAGTGACCTGGGATGCCGCTGCCGCCGAGAAGGGCGGCTGGTCGTCGTTCATGGCCAAGGAGGTCTCGGAAGAGCCGGACGCCGTCGCCAACACACTGCGCGGCCGCATCCGCGACAGCGAGGTCGTCATCCCCGAGCTCGACGGCCTCGACGAGCTGTTCCGCGGTATCTCGCGCATCATCGTGATCGCGTGCGGCACCGCCGCCTACGCCGGCCAGGTCGGCAAGTACGCGATCGAGCTGTGGACGCGCATCCCGGTCGACGTCGAGCTCGCCCATGAGTTCCGCTACCGCGACCCGGTGATCGGACCCGACACCCTCGTCGTCTCGATCAGCCAGTCAGGCGAGACGATGGACACGCTCATGGCGGTCAAGTACGCGCGCGAGCGCGGCGCGAAGACCCTCTCGATCTGCAATACGCAGGGCGCCACCATCCCTCGCGAGTCCGACGCCATCGTCTACACGCACGCCGGTCCCGAGGTCGCCGTCGCCTCGACCAAGGCGTTCGTCGCGCAGATCACCGCGCTGTACCTCATGGGGCTGCACATCGGACGTGTCCGCGGCGCGATCTCGCGGGCGGACGCGGCCGACCACGTTCGCGAGCTCGAGGCGATCCCGGGCAAGATCACGCAGATCCTCGAGCGCGAGCAGCCCCGCATCGAGCAGTTCGCCCACTGGATGGCCGACACCCGCTCGGTGCTGTTCCTCGGCCGCCACGTCGGCTATCCGATCGCACTCGAGGGCGCGCTCAAGCTCAAGGAGCTCGCCTACATCCACGCCGAGGGCTTCGCCGCCGGCGAGCTCAAGCACGGACCCATCGCCCTCATCGAGCCCGGCCAGCCGGTGTTCGTCATCGTGCCGTCGCCGCGCAAGTCGGCCGAGATGCACAAGAAGGTCATCTCGAGCATCGAGGAGATCCGCGCGCGCGGCGCCCGCGTCATCGCGATCGCGGAGGAGGGCGACGCCGCGGTGCTGCCCAAGGCCGACGAGGTGCTGCGCATCCCGCTCGCCGGACCCTTCTTCGAGCCGCTCCTGGCCGTCGTGCCGCTGCACATCTTCGCGATGGGCCTCGCCACGGCCAAGGGACTCGACGTCGACCAGCCCCGCAACCTCGCCAAGTCGGTCACGGTCGAGTAAGCGGCATCCGCGCGCTCGTGTCCCGCCGAGGCGCCCCCGGCGGGATGCCGCTGGTGAGGCCGAGGCGCCGCCGGCGGGATGCCCCCGGTGCGGCCGAGGCGCCCTCGGCGAGGCTGAGGCGCCCCCGGCGGGCCGCGGCGCCCGCGGTGGGGCCGGGCGGGGCCGACGCGCCCCCGGCGGGGGCGGGGGGCCGGGCGAGGCCGAGGCGCCTCAGGTGCAGTGCACGATCGTCGGTGTCTCCTGTTGACTTGCGCTGAACGTACGCCCGTTCCGGCGTGTCGCGTACATCCAGCGCAAGTGAACAAAGCTGGAGAGGTGCCGGGGCGGGGCCGAGGCGCCCCCGGCGGGGGTGAGGCGCCCCCGGCGGGGGCGTGGGCCTGGCGCCTCAGGTGCCGTGCACGACCGTCGGTGTCTCCTGTTGACTTGCGCTGAACGTACGCCCGTTCCCGCGTGTCGCGTACATCCAGCGCAAGTGAGCAAGCGGGGGAGGCGCGCCTCGGGTGCACGACCGTCGGTGTCTCCCGTTGACTTGCGCTGAACGTACGCCCGTTCCGGCGTGTCGCGTACATCCAGCGCAAGTGAACAAGCGGGGGAGGCGCGCCTCAGGTGCACGATCGTCGGTGTCTCCCGTTGACTTGCGTTGAACGTACGCCCCTTCTGGCGTGTCGTGTACATCCAGCGCAAGTGAACAAGGGTGGGGGTGCCGGGGTGGCGGCGCACCCGGAGCGGCGGGGCGCCCGGCGCGGCGCGATAGTCTGTCGGATGCCGCGCGCGCGGCGCGGCAGGAGGCTCACGTGATCGTCGGAATCGGCGTCGACCTCGTCGACATCCCGCGTTTCGAGCGCACGATCGAGCGCACACCGCGGCTCGTCGAACGGCTCTTCTCCGACGCGGAACGCCGGCTCAAGCCGCACTCGCTCGCCGCGCGGTACGCCGCGAAGGAGGCGCTCATCAAGGCGCTTGGCGGCTCGGACGGCGTGCACTGGACCGAGATCGAGGTCGCCTCCGAGGCATCCGGTCGCCCGGTCTTCTCGCTGTGCGGATCGACGGCCGCCGTCGTCGCCGCGCGGGGGATCACCGCGCTGCACCTCTCGCTGTCGCACGATGCCGGCCTCGCGACGGCGTACGTCATCGCCGAAGCGGCGCCCGAATCCTCGGCCACACCGAACCAGGGGAATCGCGCGGAACCGGGCGACGTCACCGGTCTCGACGAGGATCCCCTGTCTCAGCGCTCGCCGAGCGCCGCCCCGACCACGGAGGGGGCCGCATGAGCCGTCTGCCCGCCGGCACCCTGCGCGAGGCGACGATCGACGTCGGCGCCATCGAGGACAACGTGCGGCACCTGCGCCGGCTCACCGGCTCGGAGGTCATCGCCGTCGTGAAGGCCGACGGCTACGGGCACGGCGCAGTGCGCTCGGCGCTCGGGGCGCTCGCCGGCGGCGCGACGCGGCTGGGCGTCGCCGACATCACCGAGGCTCTCGCGCTCCGCCGCGCCGGCATCGACGCGCCGATCGTCGCGTGGCTGCACGCTCCCGGCGCCGACTTCGCCGAGGCGGCCGCACGCGGCATCGAGCTCGGCATCTCGAGCCTCGACCAGCTGCAGAGAGCCGCGGCCGCAGCATCCGCCGACCGTCCTGTCGGAGTGCACCTCAAGCTCGAGACCGGGCTGTCGCGCAACGGCATCGCGCCCGAGGACTACCGCGTGGTGTTCGCCGAGGCCGCGCGGCTCGAGCGGATCGGCCGGGTGCGCGTCATCGCCCTGTTCAGCCACCTGTCGAACGCTTCGGTGGACGACGACCGCGCGGCCCTGCGCGCGTTCGAGGAGGGCATCGGCGTCGCGGCCTCGCTCGGACTCGCGCCGCCGCTGCGGCATCTCGCCGCGACGCACGCCGCGATCGACCTGCCAGAATCGCGGCTCGGGTGCGTGCGCATCGGCATCGGGATCTACGGACTCTCGCCGTTCGCCGATCGGACGTCGGCCGACCTCGGCCTGCGCCCTGCGATGACCCTGCGCGGTGCGGTCGCCGCGGTGCGCCGCGTGACCGCCGGCAAGGGCGTGTCGTACGGGTACGACTACCGCACCGAGCGCGACACGACCCTTGCCCTGGTGCCGCTCGGCTACGCCGACGGCGTGCCCCGGCAGGCGTCGGGGGCGGGTCCCGTCGTGATCGGCGGGCGCAGGTTCACCGTCGCCGGCCGGATCGCCATGGATCAGTTCGTCGTCGACGTCGGCGATGCACCCGTCGCCGTGGGGGACGAGGCCGTGCTCTTCGGCGATCCCACCCTGGGGGCACCGGCCGCGACGGAATGGGCGGATGCCGCGGGCACGATCAACTACGAGATCGTCACGCGTGTCGGCCCTCGGGTCGCCCGGCGGCAGGTGTCGGAATGAGCGGGCTGCCTGTTCCGTTCTCAGGATTGATGCAGCGGCCTCGGCCCGGAGCCGGCGTATTTCCGCAGGCCGCGCAACGTGCCCAGAGCAGCGGTCCTGAGAACGGTACGGGGGAGGCGGGATGAGCGAGGGGATCGACGCACTCGTCGTCACGCGCATCAGCCCTCGGGTCGCGCGGCGGCAGGTGTCGGAATGAGCGGGCTGCCTGTTCCGTTCTCAGGATTGATGCAGCGGCCTCGGCCCGGTGCCCGCGTATTTCCGCAGGCCGCGCAACGGACCCTGAGCAGCGGTCCTGAGAACGGTACGGGGGAGGCGCGATGAGCGAGGGGATCGACGCACTCGTCGGCACGCGTGAGATCACCTCGCCCGACGCCATGGAGGCGCTGGGCGAAGAAATGGGACGGATGCTGCGCCCCGGCGACATGGTGGTCCTCACCGGACCGCTCGGCGCAGGCAAGACCACGCTCACGCGGGGTATCGGCCGGGGACTGGACGTGCGCGGGCCCATCCAGAGCCCGACGTTCGTGCTCGCGCGCACGCACCCGTCCCTCGTCGGCGGCACGCCCCTCGTACACGTCGACGCCTACCGGCTGGGCTCGGCCGCCGAACTGGACGACCTCGACATCGACTTCGACGGTTCCGTCGTGATCGTCGAGTGGGGGAGGGGTCTCGTCGACGGCATCCGCGACCACTGGTGGGAGGTGGAGCTCGACCGTGAATGGCACGGGCGCGGGCAGGATGACGCGTGCTACGGCGTCGCCCACGAGGCAGAGCTCGATGCCGACGCACCCCGCCTCGTGAAGATCTCGCGCCACGGCGCGCCGACTACCCTGGAAGGGTGATCCTCGGCATCGACACGTCGCTCGGCTCCGCAGTGGCGGTGGTCGAGCCCGACGGCGTCATCCGATCCGAGGCCGCCAGCCTCGATCCGCGTGGGCACGCCGAGGTCATCGGCACCCTGCTGGAGCGGGCGCTGGCCGAGGCATCCGTCAGCCCTTCGGACATCACGCATGTCGCTGCGGGAATGGGACCGGGACCGTTCACCGGGCTGCGCGTCGGCATCGCGGCGGCACGGACGTTCGCCCTCGGCCGGGGCGTGCCCGTCATCCCCGTCGTGAGCCATGACGCCGTCGCGCTGGAGCTGCTCCTGCACAGCGCCCTCACGGCCGACTGGGGTTCGGCCGGCGGCTACGAGAACCCCGACGACGATACCTTCGCAGTCGTGACCGACGCGCGCCGGCGCGAGTTCGCGTACACGCTCTACCGCGGGCTCGACGACGACGGACTCCCGATCCGCGTGGCCGAGCCGGCGCTCGTCCCCCGCGATGACCTCGATGCCGCGCTCGCCCAGGCCGGAGCCGCACGCCGCGACGCCGACCGCATCCCCGCCGCGATGCTCGCGCTCGCCGCGGCACGCTCTCTCGCCGCCGGGCGGGGCATCGGCTCGGTCGACGCGCTGTACCTGCGGGCGCCCGACGTCACGCTGCCGCACGCACCGAAGCGGGTCAACGTCGCCGCATCCGCCGAACGGTCAGGCGACCGGGCCGCGTCCCAGCGACAGCGGGACGACGCATGAGCCTCCGCAGGGCGACCGGCGACGACCTCGCCGCGATCATGGCGCTCGAACGCGCATCGTTCCCCACCGACGCCTGGTCGGAGGCGATGATGCGCGAAGAGCTCGCCTCCCCGCACGGCTGGTACGTCGTGGACGACGAGGCCGGCCGGCTCGTCGGCTACGCCGGATTGCGGGCGGTCGCCGGAGCGAAGGATGCCGACATCCAGACCATCGCCATCGCCGACGTGTCGCGGGGTCGCGGTCGCGGCCGTTCGCTGCTGCGGGCGCTGCTCGCGGAGGCCGCGCGCCGCGGGGTCGGCCACGTCTTCCTCGAGGTTCGAGCCGACAACCCCGTCGCGCAGGCGCTCTACATCTCGGAGGGCTTCGCCGAGATCGGCCGCAAGCCCCGGTACTACCAGCCCGACGACGTCGACGCCGTGGTGATGAAGCTCGATGTGCGGGGCTGGCACGGCGCTTCGGCAAGCTCAGCGACCGGTGCAGACTCAGCGACCGGTAGCGGCTCAGCGCCCGGTGCCGGCTCGGCCACCGGTGGCGGTGCAGCGCCCGGTGCCGGCTCGGCGACCGGTGCCGGCTCGGCGACCGGTGGCGGCGCAGCGCACGGTGGCGGTGCAGCGGCTGCGTGGGACGGAGGGGTGTGCACGTGAACCGCGCCGAACCGCTGGTGCTCGGCATCGAGACGAGCTGCGACGAGACCGGCATCGGGATCGTCCGCGGCCGCACGCTGCTGTCGAACACGATCGCCAGCTCGATGGACGAGCACGCCCGCTACGGCGGGGTCGTGCCCGAGGTCGCCGCTCGCGCGCACCTCGAGGCGCTGCAGCCGTCCATCGAGGCGGCGCTCGCCGAGTCGGGCGTCGCGCTGGCCGATCTCGACGCCGTCGCGGTGACCAGCGGCCCGGGTCTTGCGGGAGCCCTCATGGTCGGAATCGGCGCGGCCAAGGCGCTCGCTGTGTCGCTCGAGAAGCCCCTCTACGCCGTCAACCACCTGGTCGGCCACATCGCGGCCGACATCCTCGACACCGACGCGCCCCCGCTGGAGTACCCGACGGTCGCGCTGCTGGTGAGCGGCGGCCACACCTCGCTGCTGCTCGTGCGCGACCTCACCACCGATGTCGAGCTGCTCGGCGAGACGATGGACGACGCCGCCGGCGAGGCCTTCGACAAGGTCGCCCGCCTGCTCGGGCTGCCGTACCCCGGAGGTCCCGAGATCGACCGGGCGGCGGCATCCGGAGATCCGAAGGCGATCCCCTTCCCGCGCGGCCTGTCCCGCGCGTCCGACATGGCGGCGCACCGCTACGACTTCTCGTTCTCAGGGCTGAAGACCGCGGTCGCACGCTGGGTCGAGTTGCGACAGGCGGCTGGCGAGCAGGTTCCGGTCGCGGATGTCGCGGCGAGCTTCCGCGAGGCCGTCGTCGACGTGCTCGTGACGAAGGCGCTCGCCGCGTGCCGCGACCACGGTGTGCCGCGGCTGCTGCTCGGCGGCGGCGTCATCGCCAACCGGCGGCTGCGCGACGTGGCGCTCGAACGGGCCGCGGCCGAGGGCGTCACCGTGCGCATCCCGCCGCTGTCGCTGTGCACCGACAACGGTGCGATGATCGCCGCCCTCACCTCCGAGCTCATCATGTCGGGCCGCGCTCCGTCGACGCTCGAGTTCGGCGCCGACTCGACGCTTCCCGTCACCGAGATCCAGGTCGCGGAGTCGCGATGACGGACGATCGGATGCCGGTGCCCGGCGACGACGCGACCCCCGAGCCCCCGGCCGGGGCGAAGCCGCCACCCGCCGACACGAAGGTGTCGGCCGAGACCCCCGAGCCCCCGGCCGCCGACGCCGCCACGCCGCCGCCCGCCGCGCCGCGACCCGCCGACACGACGGTGCCGGCGAAGACCCCTGCGCCGCCGCGCCCGGCCGCCGACGCCGCCACGCCTCCACCCGCCGCCACGCCGCCACCCACCGCCACGTCGCGACCGGCCGAGACCCCCGCGCCGCCGCGCCCGGCGGCCGACGCCGCCACGC
>NZ_JBEGIA010000013.1:0-239 GCF_040676455.1 Microbacterium sp. LMI12-1-1.1
CGCTTGTCGGTCATCGGACGACGACCAGGCCCCTTCGGAACACGACGAGAAGACATACGAGAACCCCTTTCGAGCGGTCCTCGTTGCGATCGTCACTGGAAACCACCCGGGCGACAACGAGGCCACCTGGTTGTCGTTTGCTCAGTCTGCCGGATCCTGGGTTCTGATGCTGGGGAGGCTGTCGATGCCGCGTCCGCGGAGTCGATAGCTGGCCCCTTTGAGGGTGAGGACGTCGGCGT
>NZ_JBEGIA010000014.1:0-208 GCF_040676455.1 Microbacterium sp. LMI12-1-1.1
TTGCCGCGGAATTCCGCGGATTTCGGGCTCTCAGCGCAACAACACTAGACTGGCCTCAACAGGCCTAAACAAGCCGGGATGTCACTCGTAATGAATAGGTCAAGGGTTCGATTCCCTTAGGTGGCTCGAAAAAACCCCCGGAATTCCGGGGGTTTTCTCGTTGGCGGGGGAGTGGCTGTGAGCGCCGTGGGGCAGGCGTGGGGCAGAG
>NZ_JBEGIA010000015.1:0-855212 GCF_040676455.1 Microbacterium sp. LMI12-1-1.1
CCGAACCCGGAAGCTAAGCCTCTCAGCGCCGATGGTACTGCAGGGGGGACCCTGTGGGAGAGTAGGACACCGCCGGACACCCATTCACGCAATGGCCACCCCTGATGGGGTGGCCATTGCGCGTTAAGGGCATCATTGGCCTCGGTAGACTCGGGGGATGCCCGCGCTCGATCTGTCGCTTTCCTCTGCTGAACTCACTCGCATCATCTGCGACACTCCGAGCGAATCGGGCGAGGAGAAACTCCTCGCCGATGCGATCTTCGCGGAGATCTCGGCACTCGATCACCTCGAGGTGTACCGCGACGGCGACACGATCGTCGCCCGCACGAACCTCGGTCGCGCGCAGCGCGTCGTGATCGCCGGGCACATCGACACCGTCCCGATCAACCGCAACGTCCCGACGAAGGACGTCGAGATCGAGGGGCAGCCCTTCATCTGGGGCCGTGGCACCGTCGACATGAAGGCGGGCGTCGCTGTCCAGCTCAAGCTCGCCGCCGAGCTGATCGCTCCCCGCGTCGACATCACCTGGATGTGGTACGACCACGAAGAGGTCGACGCCGACCTCAACGGGCTCACCCGATTGGCGCGCACGCGCCCTGACCTCTTCGCCGGCGACTTCGCGATCCTCGGCGAACCGTCGAACGGCGAGGTCGAGGGCGGCTGCAACGGCAATCTCCGCGCGATCGTTCGCACGCACGGCGTTCGCGCCCACAGCGCGCGGGCCTGGATCGGTGAGAACGCGATCCACAAGGCGGCGCCCGTCCTCGACCGGCTCGCCGAGTACGCGCCGCGCGATGTCGCGGTCGAGGGTCTCGTGTACCGTGAGGGCCTCAATGCCGTCCGCATCGGCGGCGGCGTCGCCGGCAACGTGATCCCCGACCTCTGCGAGGTGGAGGTCAACTACCGCTTCGCTCCGAGCCGCGATGCGGTTGAGGCCGAGGCGCACGTGCGCGAGGTGTTCTCCGGCTTCGAGGTCGACGTCGTCGATGTGGCGGCCGGCGCGCGACCCGGCCTCGACGCTCCGCTGGCGCAGGAGTTCCTCGCCGCGGTCGGCGCCGAACCGCGTCCGAAGTACGGATGGACCGATGTGGCCCGCTTCAGCGCGCTGGGTGTGCCGGCCGTGAACTATGGCCCGGGAGACCCGCACCTCGCCCACCACGATGAGGAGCGGGTGCCGGTGGCTCAGATCGAGGCGGTCGAGCAGGGCCTGCGGGCGTGGCTGGCGACCAGCTGACCGCCGATCCCGCCCCCCGGCGCTCGAGGGGCCGCATCGCCCTGCGGGTGGCGGCGATCTACCTGGGGGCGCGCCTGATCACCACGCTTTTCCTGTTCCTCGCGGCCGAGCTGTCAGGTTTCCAGAGCCGGATGGGTGCGGATGCGGGTCTCGGAGACACTGTCGTCGCGTGGGATGGCACATGGTACTGGCTGGTGGCGATCTCGGGCTACCCGAGCTCGCTCCCGCTGACCGATTCCGGGCAGGTGGCCGAGAACGCATGGGCGTTCCTCCCGCTGTACCCCTACCTCGCGCAGGCGGTCGCCTTGCCGTTCGGCGGGCAGTGGGGGACGGGCGCCGTGATCGTATCGCTCATCGCGGGGTACGGTGCATCCCTCGCCCTCTACAGTCTGCTGCGGATCCGCCTCGATGAGGTGGCGACGCTGTGGGCGGTGGCGTTCTTCGCCAGCGGGCCGCTCGCGGCGCTGTTCCAGATCGGCTATGCCGAGTCGCTCAACCTCTTCTGGCTGTTCTGCGCGCTCTGGTGCGTGGTGCGGCGTCGTTACGGCTGGCTGTATCTGCTCATTCCGCTGATGGCGTTCACGCGTCCCGGCGTGCTGGCGTTCTCGCTGTTCCTGGCGCTCTTCGGCATCTGGAGGTGGTTCCACAGGACGAGGGAACCCCTGCGCGGCGCCGAGATCACCCACATCATCGCGCTGGGCCTGCTCGCCGCCGTCGCAGGCTTCGCGTGGCAGTTCATCGCCGGCTGGGTGACCGGTGAACCTGACGCCTACCTCGCGACCGAGCTCGCCTGGCGTCGCAACTGGGTGCCGGGAGACCCGTCCTTCGCACCCTTCGAGCCCTTCTTCGCCGGGGTGTCGTTCTGGTTCGAGACGATCTGGCGCCTGCCTCTCGCCCTCGGCTACGCCCTCGCCGGCGCCGGCGTGCTGCTGATGGGCGCTGCCCTCGCCTTCCTGCCGCAGGTGCGCCGGCTGGGCGTCGAGATCCGGCTGTGGAGCGCGAGCTATCTCGTGTACCTGCTGCTGGTCTTCTTCCCGCAGTCGAGCATCTTCCGGCTGCTCGTGCCGCTCTCCCCGTTGTGGGGCGCCTTCGCCGTGCCGCGGTCGCGCGTCTGGCGCGTCGGGGTGCTCCTGGTGTGCCTGATCGGGCAGTGGTGGTGGATCTACAACATGTACGCACTCGGCAACAGCACCTGGCAGGTGCCATGACGCGACATGACGGATGCCGCTTTCCCCAGGCGTGCCCGGGGCCCGTGCCCTCACGATAAACTTGACCTGCAGACCATCGATGAAAAGGAGCCGCAATGGCAGCCATGAAGCCGAGAACCGGAGACGGGCCGATGGAGGCCGTGAAGGAGGGTCGACTCATCATCGTGCGCGTGCCGCTCGAAGGAGGCGGTCGCCTGGTCGTCTCGGTGAACGACGCTGAGGCCAAGGAGCTCTACGACGTACTGGGTGGCGTCGTCAACGCCGCGTAGTGGCACGTTGCGCGAATGGCCGGTCCCGACGGGACCGGCCATTCGCGTTTCTGCCGAGATTTCAGGTGAGGGCGATGGTGGTGAGCTGCAGCAGCCCCTCGCCCGTGATCGACAGCGCTCCGATCACGGCGGGCGATGCCTGTGTCTCCTGGATGAGCGAGCGGTAGGCGGTGGTCACCGGGTCCCGGCGGACCGGGTCGGCGACGCCGCCGCCGGCGAGGACGCGGGGGACCAGCACGGTGCCACCGGCGCGCACCAGGCGAAGGCCGTGCTCCACGTACTCGATCACGCCATCGGGATCGGCGTCCACGAGCACGATGTCGTAGGACGCCTCGTTCATGCGGGGCAGCACCTCTGCGGCGCGGCCGGTGATGAATCGTGCGCGGGCCGGAGGGATCCGCGCCTCGGCGAAGGCCTGACGCGCGGCGCCGAGGTGCTCCGGCTCCTTGTCGATGGTGGTGAGGGTGGCACGGGGCGAACCGTGCAGCAGCCAGAGACCGGAGACCCCCGCGCCCGTGCCGATCTCGACGATGTTGAGCGCCTGGGACGCGGCGGCGATGACGGCGCACTGCGCGCCGATGGCGGGACTGATCGGCGCGGCGCCGAGTTCGAGCGCGTGCGCCCGAGCTCGCGCGATGTGCTCCGGCTCGCTCGTCGCCTCATCGACGAACCGCTGGTTCGCGTTCTGCTCTCCCATCGGCATCCCTCCGTCCGCCAGCCTACGCGGCCCCGCGGCGCTGACCGCTCAGGCACGGCGGTAATCTGAAGGCATGATCTTCGGCCTCACGATCGAGAAGCTTCTGCTGATCGGACTCGTCGCGGCACTCATCCTCGGACCCGAGCGTCTGCCGCGGTATGCGGAGTCCCTCGCGGGACTGACGAAGCGGGCGCGGGAGTGGGTGACAACCGCGCGCACGCGTGTGCGCGACGAGATGGGCGAGGACTTCGACGACGTCGACTGGCGCACTCTCGATCCGCGCCAGTACGACCCCCGGCGCATCATCCGCGAGGCTCTGCTGGACGATGCGCCGGTTGCCGGTGTCGCCGCCGCAGCGCAGGCCGCACCCGCACCGACGCCCCCGACCACACCGGTGGCGTCGCCCTTCCGCGGTCCGGCAGGCGGGCCGACGCCCTACGACACAGAGGCGACCTGACGCCGTGCGGGTGTCACCGCGGACGGAACGGGAGCGAGCGTCCTGACAGACCCCGCGGCGTGCGCGCCAGTTCTGTGGCGATGCGGGCGATGACCTCGGACGCGGGATCATCGGGGTGTGCAAGGACGGCCGGGATGCCGGCATCCGCGTCCGCCCGCAGCGTCGGGCTGAGCGGCACCGAGCCGAGGAGCGCAACCTCTGCATCGGGCTGAGACAGCGCCGTGGCGACCGCGGCGCCGCCTCCGGCGCCGAAAAGATCGAGCGTCGTGCCGTCGGGGAGAGTCAGGGCTGACATGTTCTCGATCACGCCGATGACCCGCTGGCCCGTCTGACGCGCCACCAGGCCGCTCCGCACAGCGACATCCGAGGCGGCGGTCTGCGGCGTGGTCACGACGAGCACCTCGGCGTTGGGCAGCAGCTGGCCGACCGAGATCGCGACGTCGCCGGTGCCCGGCGGCATGTCGAGCAGGAGCACATCGAGATCGCCGAAGTACACATCGGTGAGGAACTGCACCACCGTGCGGTGCAGCATCGGCCCGCGCCACGCGACGGCGCCGACCGGGCTGTCACCGTCCCGCCCGCGCAGGAACATTCCGATCGAGATCACCTTCACGCCGTGCGCGACGGGCGGCAGCATGAGGTCGTCGACGCGCGTGGGCTGCGGCACGCTGCCGTCGGCCGCCACGAGACCCAGCTGACCGGGGATCGAGAAGCCGTGCACGTCGGCGTCGACCAGCCCGACGGCCAGGCCCCGCTCAGCGAGCGCCGCGGCGAGGTTCGCGGTCACGGTGGACTTGCCGACACCGCCCTTGCCGCTGGTGACCGCGATGACACGCGTGAGCGTACCGGGGCCGAACGGCATCTCCCGGGCACGGCCGCCGCGGAGACGTTCGGTGAGCGCGTGCCGCTCGGCCGGGGTCATCACGCCCACATCGAGGGCGACATCCGTGATGCCCGGAACGGATGCCGCGGCCGCGCGCACGTCCGAGGCGATGCGGTCGGCAGCCGGGCACCCGACGATGGTCAGGGCGATCGCGACGTGCGCGACGCCGTCCTCCACGGAGATATCGCGGACCATGTCGAGCTCGCCGATCGGACGGCGCAGCTCCGGATCCGAGACAGCGCCGACGGCGGTGCGGACGGCGTCCGCGTCCGTGGAGACGCTCATCTCGTGGCGCCCTCGTCGACCTCGGGGCTGTTGTCGAGCTTCTCGAGCAGGGCGCGCAGCTCGGTGCGGAGCACCTCGCGTGTCACGACCTGGTCGGCGAAGTCGTTGACAGCCATGCGCAGCGCCACCACCTCGCGTGCGAGGTACTCCGTGTCGGCGAGGTTGCGCTCGGCGCGCTGACGGTCCTGCTCGATCTGGACCCGGTCGCGGTCGTCCTGCCGATTCTGCGCCAACAGGATCAGGGGCGCCGCATACGACGCCTGCAGGGACAGGATCAGCGTCAGCAGCGTGAAGTTCGTCGCGGCCGGGTCGAACTGCAGCTGCGGGGGCATGAAGATGTTCCACGCCAGCCACAGGGCCACGAAGACGGTCATGCCGATGAGGAAGCCCGACGTACCCATCGCGCGGGCGAACGCCTCGGAGAAGCGCCCGAACCTGTCGCTCGACGGCTGCGGGCTGCGCTGCAGCATGCCCGAGCGGCCGCGGGGCGCGTCGAGTGACGGCTGGCGGTTGCTGCGTGCCATCAGCGCCTCCTGCCGGTGCTCTTGCGCGTGCCGAAGGTCAGCGTGCTCGCTGTTGTCGTCGGCACGGACTCGGACGCCGGGCGTCGTTCGTCATCCTCCGCATCGTGAGATCGCCAGTCCTCGGGCAGCAGGTAGTCGAGCACGTCGTCGACGCTGACCGCGCCGACCAGCCGGTGAGCGGGATCCACGACGGGAAGCGAGACGAGGTTGTACGACGCGAGGAGCCGGGCCACCTCGGCAGCCGATGCGGTGGCGGGCACGGGGTCGAGCGTGTCGTCGATGATCGCACCGAGGCGCTCGTGCGGCGGGTAGCGCAGCATCCGCTGGAAGTGCACGGTGCCCAGCAGCCTTCCCGTCGGCGTCTCGTAGGGCGGCAGCGTCACGAAGACCGCGGCCGCCAGCGCGGGGTGCAGCTCGTGGCGCCGGATGAGGGCGAGTGCCTCGGCGATGGTCGCGTCGGCGGACAGCACGATCGGCTCGCTCGTCATGAGACCGCCCGCGGTGTCGGAGGCGTACTTCAGCAGCGCGCGGACGTCCTCCGCCTCCTCGGGCTGCATGAGCTCCAGCAGCTCCTCGCGCTGGTCCTCGGGCAGCTGGCCCAGCACGTCGGCGGCATCATCGGGTTCCATGGCATCGAGGATGTCGGCGGCGCGCTCGTCGTCGAGCGCCTCGAGGATGTGCACCTGCTCGTCCTCGGGCATCTCTTCCAGCGCGTCGGCGAGTCGATCGTCGGGGAGCTCTTCGACGACCTCGAGAAGCCGATCTTCGGGGAGGTCGAGCAGTGTGTTCGCCAGGTCGGCGGGGCGCAGCTCGGAGTAGGTCGCGACCAGCTGTTCGGCCGACTGGGCCTCGCCCGGCACCTGGCTCTCGCGCACCGCGTCCCAGTTCGCGAAAGTCGTCGGCCCCTTGGCGAAGGGCGAGGCGCTCGTCTTCGGCTTGCGCAGGAAGAGCTGTCCGACATCCCACTCGCCCAGGCGGTTGCGCTCGATGGCGACGTCTTCGATCACGGCCGTGCCGGAGCCGTCGGCGAAGAACACCTTGCGGCCGAGCATCTCGGCCATCACGCGCACCTCGCCGCCGCGCTGCTGGAAGCGGCGCACGTTGATGAGGCCGGTGGTGATGACCTGGCCGGTGGCGATGGAGGTGACGCGTCCGATCGAGACGAAGACATGGCGACGCCCGGGGATCTCCACGACGAGCCCGATCACGCGGGGCGGATCATCTTTTCGATAGATGACGACGACATCGCGGACCTTGCCGAGACGGTCGCCGGCGGGGTCGAAGACCGAGCACCCGGAAAGGCGCGCGACGAAAACCCTCTGCGTGCTCACACGTCCCAGCGTAGTCCGCGTGCCATGGGAGGATGGGGAGATGACCATGATGGGAGGGCGCTCTCCGCAGGGTTCCGACGCGGTCGGCCAGACCGTGGCGAGCTTCCCGACGTACGAGGCTGCGCAGAAGGCGGTGTCGTCGCTGATCGCGGCCGACATCCCGGCGCGCGACATCGCGATCGTGGGTCAGGGGCTCCGTTCGATCGAGCGGATCACGGGTCGCCTCGGCTACGCGTCGGCGGCGCGTTCCGGTGCCGTGAATGGGCTCCTCCTCGGACTGCTGTTCTCCGCGATCCTGGTGATCGGATCCCCGTCCGTGCCCATCCAGGCCTTCGTCGGGGTGCTGTTCGTGGGCATCGCGATCGGCATGCTGCTGAGCATCGTCACGTACTCGTTCGTGCGCCGCCGCCGCGACTACGCGTCGGTGATGCAGGTCGTCGCCGACCACTACGAGGTCACCGTGACCGACAACAGCGTGCATCGCGCACGTCAGGTGCTCGGCCCCCAGACCGGAGTGACGCCGGCCGCGCCTGCGGCGTCAGCCGCTCCGACGTCGCCCGCCGCGCCTGCTGCGTCCGCTCCCGCGGCGGCGGCCGCGGAGCCGCCGCGGTACGGCGAGCGGGTCGTGCCGAACACGGATGCCGCGCCGCGGGAGGAACCGCAGCCGTCGGCGCCGGAGCAGCCCGCCGCAGACGCCCTCGCCGGTGAACCGGCGGGGGCCTCCGGCGCGCCGGCGGATGCCGCCGATCCGGACGGCGCCCCCGCAGAACCGGCAGACGGCTCCGAGCGGGATTCCGTCGACGCGACGAAGGAATCGCGCGCCGGCGACAGCGAACGCGCATGAGCGCAGGCGGGGACTCCTCGCGGATCGCCGTCGCGCTCCCGAACGCAAGCGCCGACATCTCGATCGACCTCGTGGCGCCGGCGGCGCCCTGGGCGTTCGCCGGCCTCGCGCACGGTGCCGGCGCCGGCTACCGGCATCCGTTCCTGACCGGGTTCGCCGACGCGCTCGCGCGCGAAGGCGTCGCCACGCTGCGCTTCAACTTCCCCTACGTCGAAGCGGGACGACGGATGCCGGGTCCCGCGGCTCACGCCGTCGCAACGTGGGCGGCAGTGCACGACGCTCTGGTGAAGAGCGCGGATGGGGCACCGGTCTTCGCGATGGGCAAGTCGTACGGCGGGCGCATGGCGTCGATGGCCGCTGCGGAAGGTGTGATCGATCCGTCGGGGCTGGTCTACCTCGGTTACCCGCTCCATCCGCCGGGGAGCCCCGACAAAGCCCGCACGGCGCACCTGCCGGATGTGCCGCAGCCGCAGCTGTTCGTCGAGGGCACCAAGGATCCCTTCATCGATCCCCATGACCAGCTGGACGCGGCGGTCGCCACGTGCCGCCGGGCCGAGATCGCGTGGATCGAGGGCGGCGGCCACTCCTTCGAGGTCAAGGGCCAGAAGCGCCCGCCGGCCGAGATCGCCGCCGACCTCGTCCCTCGGGTCGTCGCGTGGATGCGCCGGATTCACTCCGGGGCAGGACCCACGTAGCGGCCCCGGGGCCGCAGGCGCATCGGGCGCTCGTCGTACTCGTCGATCGCGTGGGTGATCCAGCCGGCGATGCGGCCGACCGCGAAGACGACGGCGCCGGCATCCTCGGGCATCTGCGCCCAGAGCACGAGCGCGGCCAGCGCCAGGTCGAGGTTCGGTCGTGCGTCGGCGCGACGTGCCACTTCACCGGCGACCGCGTCGACCGCCGCCATGACGTCGGCGCTGCCGGGCGCCTCCCGCAGCAGCTCCAGCAGAACGGCAGCCCGCATGTCTCCGCCGGCATACAGCGCCTGGCCGAACCCGGGGATGCCGCGCCCGCCGTCGCGCACGGCACGGGCGATCGCCGAGGGCGCCGGATCCCCCTCGGTCACGGCGCGCAGCATGCGGACGGCGGCGCGGCTCGCCGTGCCGTGCAAGGGCGCGTCGAAGGCACCCAGCGCGGCCGTGACGACGGCGTAGCCGGATGCCCGCGCCGAGGCCGCGACGCGCGCGGCGAGCGTCGAGACCGCGAGGTCGTGATCGATCACGAGGATGAGCGCGGCATCGAGCAGGCGGCGGCCGTGCGGGTCGTCGGACGCGGCCAGCGCGCGCCACAGCGTGGAGGCGATCGCGTCGGCGTCGCCCTTCGGCGCGAGAGACGCGGGAAGGCCGGTGAGCAGTCGCGCACCGACGCGGATGAGCTGTGACGGGTCCGGGTCGTCGCGTAGGGGATCGGTGGCGCCCAGTGCCGTGACGGCGACGAGCACGCGATCCAGCGATGACGCGGTCTCGCCCAGGGCGGCGATCGTACGGCGCGCCACGGCGAGGTCGTCGTCGGAGGGACTCCGCAGCGACGGCACATCCCAGAGCCAGGCGACGACGTCCTCGAACGACTGCTCGCGTGCGAGGCGCGCGGCCGACCGCTCCCGGTAGTGCAGTCGGTCGTCGTCGATGTGGGCGAGGCTCGTGTCGAGCACCATGAGGGGAGTCCCCGCCACGGCGGTTCCCGGCGCCGCGGCGGGCGAACGGCGGCGCCGTCGCGCGAACGCCTCGACCTCGAGCGGATCGAACGACGAGCCGGCGGCGTCCCGCTCGCGCGAGAGGAGCCCTCGCGACACGTAGGCGTACAGCGACTCCGGTTTGACGCCCAGGCGCGCGGCCGCTTCCACAGCGGTGAGGCGCGGAAGATCGCCCATGATGTTGATCCGATCAAGATTGACGAAAGCGTGATCAAGTTCCGACACTGACTGTAGCGGTATTCGCCCGTCCGACATCCCGGACGGGCTGCCGGGAACGACAGGGAGCCGACATGAGCACGACGACACAGTCCGCCACGAGGGACGTCCCGCGAGGTCTCGCCGGCGTCATCGTGGCCGAGACGACCGTGAGCGATGTTCGCGGCGCCGAGGGCTTCTACCAGTATCGGGACCGCTCGGCGATCGAGCTGGCGGCGTCGGCGACGTTCGAGGACGCGTGGCAGCTGCTGGTGACGGGCGAGCCGGCGACGGGCGCCTCCCGAGCAGCCTTCGCCGCCCGTGTCGCCGCCTCGGCGGAGCGGCGGGGCGACATCGAGGCGGTCGTCGACGCGGTCGCATCCGCGACGCCCGACGTGCTGGCCGGCCTCGCTGCGGCATGGCCGCTGCTCGGCGCGCGGCGCCGCATCCGCCCGCTCTACGACCTCGACGAGGACCAGCGCCTCGACGACGCGATCGCATTCGGCGCGTCGACGCCCGTGATCGTCGGCGCGCTGTGGCGGCGGGGCCGCGGGGAGGCCGTGCTGCCCGCGCTCGACGGCCGCGGCGTCGTCGCGAACTACCTGCACCAGGTGACCGGCACCGAGCCCGACGACGAGACCGAGCGCGCGCTCACTGCGTATCTGATCGCCGTCATGGACCACGGATTCAACGCCTCGACGTTCACCGCGCGGGTCATCGCCTCGACGGGAGCGGATGCCGCCGCTTGTCTGGTCGGCGCACTCGGCGCCCTGACCGGACCGCTGCACGGCGGTGCACCGTCGCGCGCGCTCGACGGGCTGGACGACGTGGGAAGCGCCGAGCGCATCGAGCCGTGGATCCGCGGCGAGCTCGCGGCCGGGCGCCGGCTGATGGGCTTCGGCCATGCCGTGTACCGCACGGCGGATCCACGGGCTGAGCTGATGAAGCGCGTCGCCCTGCGCACCGGCGGTCCGCGCGTCGAACTCGCGGCGCGATTCCAGGAGACGGCCGAACGGGTGCTCGCCGAGGCCAAGCCCGGCCGCGAACTGCACGCGAACGTGGAGTTCTGGGCGGCGCTGGTCATGGAGCGATGCGGGCTGCCGCGATCGATGTTCACGCCGACCTTCGCGGTCGCCCGCACCATCGGGTGGACGGCGCACATCCTCGAGCAGGCGCGGGACCCGAAGATCATCCGGCCGTCGGCGCGCTACGTCGGCCCGCAGGTGCGGGCGGCCGCCTGACCCGAGACCGGTGGGGCGGCGATGCGCCGGTGCGGGGCCTACCGACCGGCGGCGTACCCCTGCAAGCCGCGAGGATTGGCGGCGCCCCAGACGACGCCGGTGGCGGCATCGCGTCCCACCGCCGAGACCCTGCCGAGCGCCCAGTCGCCCGCGCGCGTCACGACGTGTCCCCGGCGCTCGAGGCCTTCGATCAGGGCATCGCCCAGGCGGTTCTCGACGACGGCACCGGCCGGCGTCCACGTGCGCGGCCAGAACGACTCGGGCAGAGACGTCGTGTGCAGCGCGGGCGCGTCGATCGCCTGCTGCGGCGAGTAGCCGCCGACGATGATCCGCAGGAGCGCCAGCAGCTGCCACTGATCCTGCTGGTCGCCGCCGGGGGAGCCGATCGCGAACTCCGGCACGCCGTCGCGCAGGACGAGCGTCGGCGTGAGCGTGGTGCGCGGCCGCCGTCCCGGCGCGAGCGAGGACGGGTGCCCGGGCTCGAGCCAGGTCATCTGCAGGCGCGTGCCGAGACAGAAACCGAGCGCGGGGATCGCCGGCGACGACTGCAGCCAGCCGCCCGACGGGGTCGCCGAGACGATGTTGCCCCAGCGGTCGATGACGTCGAGGTGACACGTGTCGCCCCGGGTCTCACCGGACGACGACACCCTCGGCTGGGCGGGCGCGACGGTCGGCTCGCCGGTGCCGAGCGCCGGAGCGTCGTACGTCGTGCGCAGCGGTGGGCGGAACGCCGTGCGCCCGGGCAGCGAGCCCGGCCGGAACTGCGCCGAGGCGGTCTCGGTGATCAGCGAGCGCCGCGCGTCGAGGTATTCGGCGGACAGCAGCGCGTCGAGGTCGACGTCGTCATCGCCGAACCAGCCGTCGCGGTCGGCGTAGGCGAGCTTCTGCGCCTCGAGGATCGTGTGCGCGCCGGCCTCCTGCGACGGATCGAGAAGGTCATCGGCGAGGGGCTCGAGCAGACCGAGCGTCTGCAGGAGCGCCGGCCCCTGCGTCCAGGCGCCCGCCTTCGCGATCGTGCGCCCGCGGAACTCCCGCGTCACAGCCGGCTCGTAGCCGGCGTCGAAGCCGGCGAAGTCGTCGGCCGTGATGACGCCCGCGTGTGCGCCGCCGTCCGAGTGCCGGTGCGGCCGCGCGAGGAATGCCGACGCCTCGTGCGCCACGATCCCGGTCTTCCACTCCCGCCGTGCGGCGTCGATGCGGGCGGCGCGGCCCACCGGACCGTCGTCGCGCACGGTGCACGACGCGTGCACCAGCCCGTCGAGGACGGCGGCGTACGCCGGATTGCGCATGACCTGCCCGGCAGCGGGCGGCTGTCCGTCCGGCATCCACAACTCGGCCGAGGTCGTCCAGTCATCCCGGAACAGCTCGGCCACGCGAGCGATGGTCGCGGCGGCGCCCGCCACCAGCGGGTGCCCGTCTCGGGCGTAGCCGATCGCGTACGCGAGCACGTCGGCGAGCTCCCATGTCCCGTGGTCGCGCAGCAGCAGAAGCCAGGCGTCGACGGCGCCGGGCACCGCCGCCGCAAGGCCACCGGCGCCGGGAACGAGATCGAGGCCTTCGTCGCGATAATGGGCGATCGTCGCACCCGCGGGCGCGGGCCCCTGGCCCATGAGCACCGTCGGGGCGGTCGCGTCCGCGGGCTGGAAGATCGCGACGAGGTCGCCACCGGGGCCGTTGAGGTGCGGTTCGACCACGTGGAGCACGAAGGCCGCGGCGACCGACGCGTCGAACGCGTTGCCGCCCCGCTCCAGCACCGCCTGCGCGGTGGCCGTCGCAAGCCAGTGGGTCGACGCCGACATGCCGAACGTCCCGGTCAGTGTCGGGCGCGTCGTGAACGACGCCGGAGCGGTGTAAGCCACGGGCTCAGCGCCCGCCGGCCGCGATCCAGGCCTCGACCTCGTCCGCGGTCCGCGGGATGGCGGACGACAGGTTGACGGGCCCGTCCTCGGTCATCAGGATGTCGTCCTCGATGCGCACGCCGATGCCGCGGTACTCCTCGGGAACGGTGAGATCGTCGATCTGGAAGTAGAGCCCCGGCTCGATCGTGAAGACCATGCCGGCCTCGAGGATGCCGTCGTAGTACATGTCGCGGCGGGCCTGCGCGCAGTCGTGCACGTCGATGCCCAGGTGGTGGCTCGTGCCGTGCACCATGTAGCGGCGGTGGTGGCCGCCGTTGTCGGCATCCAGCGCTTCCTCGGCCGTCACCGGCAGCAGGCCCCATTCTGCGACCCGTGCCGCGATGACCTGCATGGCGGCCTCATGGACGGAGCGGAACTTCACGCCGGGGCGGGCCGCGGCGAAGGCGGCGTCGGCGGCTTCGCGCACCGTCTCGTAGACCTTGCGCTGCACGTCCGTGAAGCGGCCGCTGACCGGGAGCGTGCGCGTGATGTCGGCGGTGTAGAGGCTGTCGACCTCGACGCCGGCGTCGATCAGGATGAGATCGCCCGGCACCACGGCGCCGTCGTTGCGCGTCCAGTGCAGGTAGCACGCGTGGGGACCGGATGCCGCGATCGTGTCGTAGCCGACCGCGTTGCCGTCGCTGCGGGCGCGCTGATGGAACACGCCCTCCACGACGCGCTCGCCGCGGGGGTGCTCGACGATGGCAGGGAGGTTCGCGACGATGTCGTCGAAGCCGGAGGCGGTCACCTGCACGGCGAGCTCCATCTGCCCGATCTCGTACGCGTCCTTCACGAGCCTCAGCTCCGACACGAACCGCGCGAGGTCGTCGTCCTCGTCGAGGACGACATCGCCGTCGCCGGACTCGAAGTCGTCGATGTGCGCGGTCGCGAGTGCGAGATCCGCAGCGACGCCGGCAAGCGCCGGCCGGGGGCCGATCCAGAACTCGCCGATCGAGGCATCCGAGTAGAACTCGCTCGTCGTGCGGTCGGCGCGCTCGCGGAAGTACAGCGTGACGTCGTGGCCGCCCGACGATCGGGGTTCGAACACCAGCATGGCCCCAGGCTCGGAATCCGACGCCCACCCCGTGAGATGCGAGAACGCCGAGTGCGCCCGGAAGGGGTAGTCGGTGTCGTTGCTGCGCTGCTTCAGCTCACCGGCGGGGATGACCAGGCGCTTGCCGGGGAACGCTGCCGAGACCGCATCGCGGCGCCGCGCCGCGAAAGGCGCCTGCGGGCGCGCCGGGGGCGCGGTGTCGGGGCGCTCGGCCCATCCGGTGGAGATCGTGTCGAGGAAGCCCTGACCGAACGGCTGGCGCCGGTTGGTGCTGGTCGACGGCGGTGTGGCGGTATCCGTGGTGCTCGTGGCGCCGGTGGACTGCTCGCTGGCTGCGCTGCTCATGTGTCCCAGTCTCGCACGCGCGGGCGGCTGCGAGACAGGCTCAGCCGGCCGGCTCGTACTGGACGATCAGCGGGCGATGGTCGGATCCGGAGTCGTCGAGCGACCGCAGCACCAGCGACCCGGATGCGCGCCACTGGGGCGTGGCCATCACGTGATCGATGGGCGCGCCGAGGACGGCCGGCAGGTCGGCCGACCAGGTGCCCAGCGCTCCGTTGCCCGTCTCGACGGCGGCGTCGGTGCAGTGCCCGAGGGTGGCGCCGTCGAGCCCCAGACCCGTCATGTGGTCGACGGTCGCGTTGAAGTCGCCCGCCATGATCACGTTGCTGTCGCCGCACTGGTCCGCCAGCCACTGCAGGTCGTCGCGCCAGCTCTGCATATAGCTCGGTCTCGGCGCGACCGCGTGCACGGCGACCACGATGGGGCCCTCGCCCGAGACGGGCATCGCGACGGCGCTCGGCACGGTGGAGGTGTTGCTGGTGCCGTCGAGGGAGGACTCGATGACCGCGTAGTCGCCCAGGTCGGGCGAGATCAGCAGGGTCGTGGATCCGGCATCCCATTCCGTGGACGGATCCGAGGCGTGGTGCGCCCACATCCGGTGGCCGAGGTCGCGCATCGCGAGCGCGACGCTCTCACCGGTCTCGATGGTGGTCTCGGGCAGGGCCACGATGTCGGCATCCATCGCGACGGCGATCTTCGCGATGGTCTCGGGCGGCGTGGCCGGGCCGGCCGTGTTCCACGTCATCACCCGGACGCTGGCGTCGGTCTTGGCAGGCAGCGGGTCGGTGCCGAGGCCGCCGCGAGCCGACAGGACCGCGACGTTCGCCACCGTCGCGATTCCGGCGACGAGCGCGATCGACAGGGCCAGCGGCCGGATCGGCCGCGCGATCGCGAGAAGCAGCGCGAGCAGGGCGGCCGCGGCGAACGCGAGCGCGAGGATGCCGCGGAACGACACGATCTGGGCGATCGGGTAGATGCGCTCGACACGGAAGAAGCCGGGGAACGTGAGCACCGCTGCGGCGATCGCGCACAGCACGGTCACGAGGATCCCGAGCAGGCGAAGCACGTCCGCGACTCTATGCGAGCAGGCTGGGAGATCCGTCAGCGCACCGGGCGTGGCGCGTGGTAGCGCCCGCGCTACGCTCGGAGGATGCCCGGATCGTCCCGACGCCCGCTCCACACGTCGCCGACGCGGCGCGCGGAGCCTCGGGACACCGGCGCTCAGCGCTTCGAAGGACCGAGCGATCTGCACCTGCACTCCGCGAACTCCGACGGCACGCAGCCTCCCGCCGAGGTGATGGCGTCCGCGCATCGACACGGGGTGCGGACGGCGGCGCTCACCGACCACGACACCACCTCGGGATGGGCGGAGGCCGCCGACGCCGCGACATCGCTCGGCATGACCTTCATCGCGGGCATGGAGCTCTCGGCCCGCCACGAATGGCGCAGCGTCCACGTGCTGGCGTATCTGCCGGATCCCGACGAGCCGGCGCTGCGTGCCGAGACCACCCGCATCCGCTCATCGCGGCTGGATCGCGCCCGGCTCATGGCCGACCGGATCTCTCGCGACTACGACCTCGTGTGGGACGACATCCTCGAGCAGACGAGCGACGGGGCGACCGTCGGGCGGCCGCACATCGCCGACGCGCTCGTGGCCCGCGGCCTCGTGCGCGACCGTGCCGAGGCCTTCGCCGGAATCCTCAGCCCAGGCGGCGACTACTACGTCGCGCTGTATGCACCCGACCCGGTGACCGCCGTGCGGCTCGTCGCCGGCGCCGGGGGAGTGCCCGTCATCGCGCATCCTGCCGGTCGGGCCGGCCTGCTGCCGGTGCGGCTGATGGAGCGGATGCTGGATGCCGGCCTCGCCGGCTTCGAACTCGGACACCGCGAGAACCGGGAGCCGGCCCTCACCACGCTGCGCGACCTCTGCCGCGAGCGCGACCTCATCGTCACCGGCTCGAGCGACTACCACGGTCTGGGCAAGCCCAACCAGCCGGGCGAGAACACCACGAGCGACGACATGGTCGCGCGCATCATCGAGCGGGCGACGGGAAACGCCCCTGTCTACCCGTGAGGGCGGACAGAGGCGTCTCCGTGCGGTGCGTGCCGCAGCTCAGGTGATCAGCTCAGCGCCTTGGCCTTCAGCGCGTCGTACTCGGCCTGCGTGATCGTGCCGGCGTCGAGCAGACCCTTCGCCTTGGCGATCTCGTCGGCGGCGCTGGCGCCGCCCGAGCCCGCGACGGACTTGATGTAGGCGTCCTGGGCGCTCTGCAGCTCGGAGGCCTGCTTCGCGCTGCGCTGGGCCATGCCGTTGCCGCGTGCGATGAGGTAGACCAGCAGCGTGAGGAACGGGACGAAGATCAGGAAGATGATCCAGACCGCCTTCCACCACCCGTTCAGCTTGTGGTCGCGGAACAGGTCGCCGATGACGGCGAACAGGGCGAACAGGTACGCCATGAAGAAGAAGATCCAGAGGAACCACCAGATGATGTCCCAGAAGGAGCCCCAGAAGCCCTGGTACTCATATCCGGTGGTGACGGCATCGAGGATGTGCACGATACGCCTTTCTTGACTGCGAGGTTGCGGCGCCACGTGCGCCGCTTGCGCTCACCATAGCGCGGTCGCGATGCCGCATGACGGCACCGCGACCGGAGAAGACGAATCAGGCGCCGACCGTGGCGCCGCCCGCCGGCGCGGACCCGCCGCCGCTGCCGCCGCGACGGCGACGGCGCCGACGCGGCGCGGGCTTTCCGTCGTGGTGCTCCTTGCCGCCGCCGTCGTGGGTCCCGCCGCCGTCGGTGGAACGGTCGCCGTCGGTCGACGGTCCGCTCTGCTCCGCCGAGGCCGATGCGCCGCCGTCGACGGGCTCGAAGGTCGAGCCCACACGCTCGGAGTCGCCCCGGCGCCGGCGACGCCGGCGGCCCGGGGCCTGGCCGTTGGTCTCGACCTCTGCCGCGGCATCCGCTGCCCGTTCGGGCTGCACGCGGACGGCCTGGGTCTTCGGGGCGGTCACGATGCGCCCCTTCGTGCCGGCCGGGATGTCGAGATCGCTGAACAGATGCGGGCTGGAGGAATACGTCTCGACGGGCTCCGGCTGCCCGAACTCGAGCGCCCGGTTGATGAGGGCCCACTTGTGCAGGTCCTCCCAGTCGACGAAGGTGACCGCGATGCCCGTCTTGCCCGCGCGGCCGGTGCGGCCCGCGCGGTGCAGGTACGTCTTCTCGTCGTCGGGGATCGTGTGGTTGATGACGTGGGTGACGTCGTCGACGTCGATGCCGCGCGCCGCCACGTCCGTGGCGATGAGCACGTCCTTCTTGCCGGCCTTGAAGCCGGCCATGGAGCGCTCGCGCGCCTCCTGGCTCATGTCGCCGTGCACCGACGCGGTGTTGAAGCCGCGGTCGCCGAGCTCGTCGGACAGTCGCTGCGCCGCGCGCTTGGTGCGCGTGAAGATCACGGTCTTGCCGCGGCCCTCGGCCTGCAGGATGCGGGCGATGACCTCGTCCTTGTCGAGCGAGTGCGCGCGGTACACGAGGTGGTTGATGTTGGCCTGCGTGAGGCCCTCGTCGGGATCGGTCGCGCGGATGTGGATCGGGTTCGACATGAACCGGCGGGCCAGTGCGACGATCGGGCCGGGCATCGTCGCCGAGAAGAGCTGCGTGTGACGGATGGCCGGCACCTTCGAGAAGATCTTCTCGATGTCGGGCAGGAACCCGAGGTCGAGCATCTTGTCGGCCTCGTCCAGCACGACCTCGGTCGCGTGCGAGAGGTCGAGCAGCCGCTGGTTGTTCAGGTCGATCAGTCGGCCGGGGGTGCCGACGACGATCTGAGCGCCGGCCTTGAGCTGGTCGATCTGGCCCTCGTAGGCCTTGCCGCCGTAGATGGCGACAACGCTGGTCGGGCGCCCCGAGGTGAGCATGTCCATGTCTTCGTAGACCTGCACGCAAAGCTCGCGCGTCGGCACCACGATGAGCGCCTTGACGCCGGGCGCCGGTGTCGGACCGAGCCGCTGGACGACGGGGATGCCGAAGCCGAAGGTCTTGCCGGTGCCGGTCTTCGCCTGGCCGATGATGTCCTGGCCGGGGAGGCCGAGGGGGATGGTCTGCTCTTGGATGGGGAATGCGTCGACGATGCCCTTGGCGGAGAGCGCCTCGACGATGTCCTGATCAACGCCGAGTTCGGCGAAGGTCGTCACGATGTGTGCCTGTCCGGCAGTGAGATGCTGCCTGGGTTCTTGCCCGGGCGCGCTTCCGGCCTCGTCGAGGTCGCCGCGCGGGCGGAAGTGCGATCCACGCCCTTCTCTCCCACAGGCGCGGGCGCCCCGATCCGACGCCGGGGACGCTACCCACGATACCGGAGGTATCCGGCGCGGACACGTACGGGCCGCCGCCTCGTAGGCTTTCGTGCATGGTGAAGTGGTTCTGGCAGCGGCGGGAGACGGGCCGCAAGCTGCAGCTGCGCTCGCGCGACGAGCTGAGCGGCGGCAATCGTGTGGACTTCGAGGAGCTCGCTCCCGACATCGACACGTTCCTCGGTCAGGCCGCCTACCTGCAGCTGGGCTTCTTCGAGACGCTCACCGAGCTGATCCAGACGACTCCGGAGCTCGGGGAGAAGGAGGCGGTCTCGCGCGCCGCCGGCGCCGCGCTCACCAAGCACGAGGCGCTCGTCTCGCTCATCCGCGAGCGCGGCGACGATCCGACCGCGATCATGCGGCCGTTCCGCGAGCCGCTCGACGGCTTCCGCGCGGCGACCCACGGGGTCCGTTCGCAGGAGACGATGCTGTCGGTGCACATCACCGCGGGCATGCTCGACGACTTCTACCTCGCGCTGTCGGCGAGCTACGGCGACACCGGAGACCGCGTCGCCCGCATCCTCCAGGCCGACGACGACCGGCAGGCCATCGTGGAGCTGATCACCGAGACCATCGCGAGCGACCCCGAGTGGAAGTCGCTGCTGGCGCTGTGGGGCCGCCGGCTGGTCGGCGACACCCTGCTCATCGCCCGCGCCGCGCTGCGGCCGTTGTCACTGGGCCGTGCCGAGGAGCAGAAGGTCGAGCCCGTCTTCACCGAGCTCATGGCCGCCCACTCGCGTCGCATGGACGCGATGGGCCTCGCGGCCTGAACCGCCGGTGACACGCCGCGCGACTGCGCGGGCGTTCTCGTCCGTCGCGTCGGCGTCGGTCCGGTGTCAGCAGTGCTCCGCCAGGTCAGCCGATCCCGAGGCTGGTCTTCTCCCGCGCGTCGTGGGCGACGCGGACGCGGGAGATCGCGATGATCGCCGGGTAGGTGACGACGATCGGGACGATCAGCGCCGCGAGCCACGGCCACGGGGTGTCGATGCCGACGCCCACCCACGTCAGGATCGCCCACGCGAGGCCCGCCGAGACCGCGCCGATCATCGGGGCGAGCACGACGCCGCGCGTGAGGCGCTGGTGCAGCTGGAAGTGGATGCCGAGGCCGACGGCCGCGCCGACGATGAAGGCGATGAGGATCTGCACGTCGCGGGTCCGCTCAGGCGACGAAGCCGACGCGGCGGGACTCCTCGGAGCCGAGCTCGATGTACGCCAGGCCGGCGGTGGGGACGATGTACGAGTTGCCCTTGGCATCGGCGAACGTCACGTGCGTCGCGCCGGCGTCGAGCGCCGCGGCGACGGACTTCTTCACGTCGGCCGCCGGCTCGTTCGTCTCGAAGTTGAGCTCGCGGCCGGTGTTCGCGATGCCGATGCGGATCTCCACGTGACTGACCTCCTGCGCGGGGCGACGGTGTACTTGCCGAAAGGCTGAGGGCTCCCCGGACGCATGGCAACTCTACGACACCGCGGAGCGGCATCCGCCCGCCCTGGACACGCTCTGGGCGAACGGCCGATGTCGGCCGTGCGCGCTACCGTCGAAGGGTGACCCCGGGGAGCCAGCAGCGCGCGACGTACGCGCCGGACGCGTCTCAGAAGGCCGTCATGGTCCTTCCCGTCGAGGCATCGGGTGTCGTCGTCGGCGCCCCCGGAACGGGCAAGACCGAGACGCTGGTCGCCCGGGTGGCGGCACTCGTCGAGGCCGGCGTCGATCCCGACACCGTGCTCGTGCTCACGCCGTCCCGCCAGACCGCGACGGCCCTGCGCGACCGGCTCGGGCTCGCCGTCGAGGTGGCGACGACCGGTCCGCTCGCCCGATCGGTCGCGTCGTACGCGTTCCAGATCGTGCGGGCGCACGCGGTGGCCGTCGACGCCGACCCGCCGCAGCTTCTCACCGGTGGCGACGAGGACCAGATCATCCGGGATCTCCTGGAAGGCGACGAAGAGGACGAGGCTGCGGGTGCGGCGCGCTGGCCGGACTGGCTCGGCACGGCGATCCGCGGCACCGCCGGCTTCCGCACGGAAGTGCGCACCTTCCTCGCCGAATGCACCACGCTCGGCATCGGGCCGCAGCGCCTGCGCGAGCTGGGCGAGCGCCACGAGCTGCCCGCCTGGGTCGCGCTCTCCTCGTTCTTCGCCGAGTACCTGCAGGTGCGGGACGGCATGCGTGGCGCGCATCGGGATGCCGCGGGACTCGTCCGCGAGGCGGTCGGCCTGCTGCGCACGGCGCCGGCCGGCAGCCCTGCGGTCGACCGGGTGAGGGTGGTGCTCGTCGACGACGCGCAGGAGCTGACGCTCGGCGGTGTCGAACTGCTGGAAGCCGTGCGCGCGCGCGGTGCCGCGGTGCTCGCGTTCGGCGATCCCGATGTGGGCTCCGGCTCGTTCCGCGGCGCGACGCCCGAGAATTTCGCACGCCTGGCGGCGTCGCTCGGTGCGGTGCACGTGCTCGCCGGAGGGCATCGCGGCACCGGGTGGCAGCGCGAGCTCGTCGGGCGGGTCACCCAGCGCATCGGCGCGGTCGGCGTGGTCGCGCATCGCGGCGCCGCCTCCCACGCCGAGCCCGACGCGTCGGTGCGGGTGCTCACCCTGAACTCGACGGCGGAGGAGTACGACGCCGTCGCCCGCGTGCTGCGTGAGCGTCACGTGCACGACGGCGTGCCGTGGCGGGAGTGCGCCGTGATCGCCCACGACACGCGACAGGTCGCGGCGCTCGAGGCCGAGCTGTCGGCCAGAGAGGTGCCCGCGCGCTCGAGCGGCCCCGGCCGGGCGCTCGGCGCGGTGCGGCCGGTGGCAGATCTGCTGCGGCTCGTCGAACTCGCCTCCCGTGACGACTGGACCTTCGAGGACGTGTCTGCGGCGCTGGTCGGCACGTACGGGCGGCTCGACGTCATCGAGCTCCGCCGGCTTCGTTCGGCACTGCGCCATGCCGAGCTGCAGCGCGTGCTCGACGCCGACGCGGAGGAGGCGGAAAGCGCGCAGGGTGCCGAGCGCTCGGGGCGCGACCTGGTCCTGTCGGCGATGCGGCAGCCGCTGGAGTTCGACCTGCTCGACACGCGCGAGGCACGCCGCGCGGGCTCGCTCGCGCGCACCCTCCAGGCGCTGCGCGACGACCTGGACCGCGGCGCGACCGCCCACGAGCTGCTCTGGACGGCGTGGGACCGCAGCGGGCTCGCGCGCCCCTGGGCGGAGCTCGCGCGGGGGAACGGCCCTCTGGCCGAGCAGGCGCATCGCGACCTCGACGCCCTGGTCGCGCTGTTCCAGGCTGCGAAGCGTTTCGTCGAGCGCTCGCTCGACGCCGATCCGCGCGTGTTCGTGCGGTCGATCCTCGACAGCGGCGTCGCGGAGGACCGCCTGGAGGCTCCGACGCGCGACGACAGCGTCCGCATCATGACACCGGCGGGCGCCCTGGGCCTGGAGTTCGACACCGTCGTCGTCGCCGGTGTGCAGGACGGCGTATGGCCCAACACGCGCCTGCGGGGGAGCCTGCTCGATACCTGGCGACTGGCGGATGCCGCCACCCGCTCCGACGGCGAGACGCTGGGTGCCTTCGACCGCCGCCGCGCGGCGATGCACGACGAGCTGCGACTGCTCGCGCGCGCCCTGTCGCGCGCCACGGCCCAGGTGATCGTGACCGCCGTGAACGACGACGACACCGGCCCCAGCGTCTTCTTCGAGCTGCTGCCCGACCCCGAGCCGCTGGAGCTCGACCATCCGGTGTCATTGCGCGGACTCGTGGCACGGCACCGGAGGACGCTCACCCAGCAGGGATCGCGGGCGCTGACTGCGGCCGGGCCGCGCCCGGCCTCGCCACCGGCGGGACCTTGGGCGACCTCCGCGGCACGCGCCGCCGAACAGCTCGCCCTGCTGGCGGACGCCGGAGTCCCCGGCGCCGCCCCACGCGAGTGGTACGGCGTCTCCGGTCCGACGTCGATCGGTCCCCTCCGTGACCTGTCGCGAGAGGACGTGCGCGTCTCCCCGTCGCGCCTGCACGCCCTCGAGGAGTGCGAGCTGAACTGGGTCATCGCAGATCTCGGCGGCGACCCCGGTGGGACGACCGCGGGCCTCGGCACGATCATCCACGCGGCTCTCGAGCACGCCGCGGGCCACGACGAAGCGGCTCTCTGGGCCGAGGTCGAGGCGCGGTGGGGCGAGCTGACATTCGAGGCCGCCTGGCGTGACCGCGCCGAGCAGGCACGCGCGCGCGACCTGGTGCGCCGCCTGCACCTGTATCTCCGACGCTTCGACGACGCCGGCGGCACGTTGATCGGGGCCGAGCCCCACTTCGAGGTGCACATACCGCTGGTCGCCGGCGAGGTCGCACAGGGCCCGGACGCGACGCTTCCCGATCCGGCATCCGACACCACCGGTGCCGACCGCCACCGCGTGATCCTGTCGGGATACATCGATCGTGTCGAGCTCACGCCGGAGGGGACCGTGGTCATCATGGACCTCAAGACCGGCAAGCGCGAGCCGCAGACCGATGCCAAGGTGCTCGACAACCCGCAGCTCGCGGCTTACCAGCTGGCGTTCGAGTCCGGCGCGATCGCCGAGGCGAACGGACACCCTGCGGGCGGCGCGAAGCTTCTCGTCCTCCGCCCGACCGCGACGAAGTCCGACTACGCGACACCGTGGCAGCCACCGTTCGACGACGAGCGGAGGGATGCATTCCTCGGCCGGATCCGCACCGCCGTGGCGGTCATGCGAGGCGAGACCTTCACCGCTCCCTACGAGGAGCACTGCCGCGACGAGCACTCGTACGGACTGTGCCGCATCCACACGGTGGGCGCGGTGAGCGCCTCGTGACCGTCGTGCAGGGCGTTTCGACGCAGCCGATGGTCGCTGGCGCCGTCGCGCCGACCCCGATGCTGTCGGCGCGGGTCATCGCGGCGGCGCTCGGCCAGTTCCCCCCGACGGTCGAGCAGACGGCGGTCATCGAGGCGCCGCTCGCGCCGGCTCTCGTCGTCGCGGGGGCCGGCAGCGGCAAGACCGAGACGATGGCGGCGAGGGTCGTGTGGCTCGTGGCGAACGGCATCGTCCGTCGCGACGAGGTGCTCGGCCTGACCTTCACCCGCAAGGCTGCCGGTGAACTGGCCGAGCGCATCCAGAAGCGGCTCGCCCGTCTGGCCGAGTTCGAGCGGCGCGGCCTGCTCCCCGCGCTGCCGGGCCTGGCGGAGGCAGGAGCACTCGCCGCGTTCGGCGAGCTCGAGCGGTCCGGCGCCGATGGCGCTCGCGCGACCGCCGAACGCCATCGGCTGCTCGACGCGCTCGCACACGCGGTGGACGCGACCGCCCAGGATTCGGCCGACGACGCGCTGCTGCATCGACCGACCGTGGCGACGTACAACAGCTTCGCCGACCAGATCGTCCGCGAGCACGCCCTGCGGATCGGGCGGGATGCCGAGGCGGCCGTCCTCTCCGAGTCGGCGGCGTGGCTGCTCATGCGCCGGGTCGTCTTCGCCTCCGACGATCCGCGCCTCGAGGAGCGAGGTGAGGCGGTCCGATCCATCGTCGACGCGGCGCTGCGGATCGCGCGCGACGGCGTCGACAACCTGGTCGACTTCGACGCACTCGCCGCGTTCCCCGAGCGCTTCCGCACGGTCCGCGAACTGCCCTCGACCAACCGGCGGACGACCGTCTACGCCGACGTCGCCGATGCGGTGGAGCGGGTCGATGCCCTGGCGCTCCTGACCGATCTGGCCCGGGAGTACGCCGCCGAGAAGCTCCGGCTCGGGGTCATCGACTTCTCCGACCAGGTCGCCGGCGCGCTCGAAGTCGTCGCCAGCCATCCCGCTGTGGCGGACGACCTCCGCGATCGCTACCGCGTCGTCCTTCTCGACGAGTACCAGGACACGTCGGTGGCGCAGACCGACCTGCTGGCAGCGCTCTTCGCGGGCACCGGGGTGATGGCCGTGGGTGATCCGCATCAGGCGATCTACGGCTGGCGCGGCGCGAGTGCCGGCAACCTCGGCGGATTCTCCGACGCGTTCTCCCCGGGCTCGCCCTGCGCGCGCTACGCGCTCCTGACGAGCTGGCGCAACAGTGCCTCCGTGCTGTCGGCGGCCAACGCCGTGCTCGCGCCGCTCGCGGCATCCGGCGGAACCGTCGCGGTCGAGGAACTGCGCGCACGGCCCGGCGCCCCGGCGGGTGCCGTCGAGCTCGGCTTCGACGCCGACCTCGACACCGAGGCCGATCGTGTGGCCGAGTGGTTCGCACGGGTGCGCGCGGAGCGCGCGCAGGAGGGCCTGCCCACGACCGGGGCCATCCTCTTCCGCAGCAAGAAGCACATGGTGCGCTTTGGCGACGCGCTCGGGCGGCGCGGCATCCCGCATCGCATACTCGGCCTCGGCGGACTGCTCTCGACGCCCGAAGTGGTCGACGTCGTGTGCGCCCTGCGGGTCATCAGCGACCCGTCCGCGGGCTCTGCGCTCATCCGCCTCCTGTCGGGGCCGCGCTGGTCGATCGGCCTGCCGGATCTGCGGGAGCTGGCCGCGCTCTCGCGACGCCTCGCGCGGCACGACACCGCCCTCCAGCCGCTCGCTCCCGAGGTGGTCGAACGCATCCGGGGCAGCGCCGGCGACGACGACGGCTCGCTCGTCGACGCGCTCGACTTCGTCCTGCGGCAGAAGCCCGACCACGGCTGGCTGACCGGATTCACGCCCGATGCCCGCGAGCGGCTGCGCGACGCCGCATCCGTCTTCGCCGGGCTCCGGCAGGCCAGTGGGATGCCGATCCCCGAACTCGTGCGGCTGATCGAACTGGAGCTGCGCCTGGACATCGAGCTCGCCGCGAACGAGACGCGAGGACCCGCACGCATCGCGTCGGCTCAGCTGCGGGCGTTCGTCGACGAGGTCCACGCGTTCCTCGCGGCGGACGAGACCGGCTCGCTCTCCAGCCTGCTCGCCTGGCTCGACCACGCCGAGCAGCTCGACGAGTTCGCGCCACGGACCGAGCCCCCCGAGGACGACGTCGTGCAGCTGCTGACCATCCACGGGTCGAAGGGCCTCGAATGGGATGCCGTGGCCGTCGTGCGCCTCGTGAAGGACGAGCTGCCGAGCGCGCCGCGCGACACCAAGGCCTGGCTGGGCTTCGGGGTGCTGCCGTACGCGTTCCGCGGGGACTCCGCCTGGCTGCCGGCCCTGGGCTGGCAGTCCGCCCAGACGCAGCAGGAGCTCAAGGAGGCGATCGACGCGTTCGTCGAGGCGAACCGGGGCCGGCAGCTCGAAGAGGACCGACGGCTCGCCTACGTCGCGGTGACGCGCGCCCGCGACCACCTGCTGCTCACCGGGGCGACGTGGTCGGGCACCAAGCGCCCGCGCACGCGCAGCGTGTTCTTCACCGAGATCGCCGAGGCGCTCGGCGTGACGCTGCCCGACGACGAGGCCGGCGACGATCCGTACCAGGGAGAGCGCCGGGTGCTGCAGTGGCCGATCGATCCGCTCGGTGGGCGCCGGGCGTCGGTCGAGGATGCGGCGCGCGCCGTCGAGGCCGCCTCGGCCGCGCCGCGCGGAGAGCTCGACCCGCAGGCGGCGCTGCTCCTCGCCGAACGCGACGCACGCCGCGCGCGGCCGGTGCACACCGCGCCGACTCGGATCGCCGCATCGCGCTACAAGGAGTACGTGGCCGACCTCGAAGGAACCCTTGCCAGCATCGCGCGGCCGATGCCGGAACGTCCCTTCCGGCAGACACGGCTCGGCACGCTGTTCCACGCCTGGGTCGAGCAGCGATCCGGACGCGCCGGTCTCGGCGGCTCCCTCGACGACGCGCTGTGGGAGACCGATGAAGAGGTGTCCGGCACCGAGGCATCCGTCGAGGACGCCGCCGCGCTGGCGGCGCTGCGCGAGCGGTTCCTCGCGTCGGAATGGGCGTCGCGGCAGCCGATCGAGGTCGAGACCGAGATCGACTTCACGACGATCGGTCCGGACGGGCTGCCGCACATCGTCATCTGCAAGCTCGACGCCGTGTATCGGCGCGAAGACCGCGGTGGCCGTATCGAGATCGTCGACTGGAAGACGGGGGTCGCGCCGCGCACCCCGGCCGAGAAGGACGAGCGGATGCTGCAGCTCGAGCTCTACCGCCAGGCCTACCACGCCAAGCACGGCGTCCCCGTCGACGAGATCGACGTCACGCTCTACTACGTCGCGGAGGACGTCATCCTGCGGGGCTGACGTCGGGACGGCGGGCCGAGGCCGCCGCTGCGGTCGGCGTGGGGCGTCGGCGTCCGACGGCGCGGTGCCGTGGCGCAGACCGAACGGCGCGGCGAGCGTCGCGGCGGGCGACGCGGGGTCAGTCCGCTCGCCAGCGGCGCAGCGCCGCCTCGGAGGCGCGTTCCGCCTCGGCCGCGGCATCCGTTCCCGTCTCGTCGTCGTGCGTCCTGGGCGCAGGGAGCTGCACGGGCGCCAGGTGCGGCAGCGCGATCGGTGCCGTGGAGACGTCGTCGGACGGATGGGGCGCCGCTGCTGCTGCCGATGAGGCGGCGGGAGCGCGGTCGGTGTCGCGGACCACGTCGCGGAAGGCGGCGAGGTCGGCCTCGGTGAGCTCCTCGGTGTCGAAGCGGGCGGCGTTCTGCCGAACCGGACCCGTGTCTGCCGCTTCGTCGGCCACCCACTGGGCGAGCTCTTCCGGATCGTACGCGTCGGTGTGCATCGAGGTGTCGACCGTCGACGGCGACGCATCCGGCGTGCGTTCGAGGAGGGCGATGGCGTCGTCGACGTCGAGCGCGGCATCCGACACGATGTCGTCTCCCGCGACCCCTGCGGCCAGCGATTCCAGGAGTTCGACGGCATCGGCGACGATGTCGTCGCGGTCCACGTCGTTCCCGTGCACGAGCCATTTCGCGAACTCGAGCTCTGCGTAGAGGCGCGAGCGCTCACGTGCACGGGCGTCCGGGGCGCGACCGCTGCCGGCCACATAGGCCGCGTACACGTCGTCTGCCGCCTCGGGCGCGGACGCCAGCCACTGCAGGTCCGTCGCCGGGTCGCCGATCGACAGGCCGTGCCATTCGAGCAGGCCGGTGACCGTGGGCACTCCATCGAGGTCCTCGAACAGGAACGAGGCCGCACCCGCGCCGCCGAGCACGACGGCGGACTCGAAGCGCCAGAGGTCGTCGGAGTCTGCCGCGCGATGCCAGCGACGCGCGAGACTCACCGGGAGCCGACGCGTCGCGACCGCGCGTTCGATGAGGCGCGTGACGTCGGCGCGGACCTGGGGCGGCGTGCGGGCCGGGAGCCCCTCGCCTTTGACGATCGACTGCGGCAGCGCGTGGAGGGCAGCCAGCGCCGCACCCAGTGAGGTGGCCGCACCGCGGCCGGCCGGCAGGTGCGCGGCATCGACCCGGTAGCCGGGAAGGAAGTCGACGACAACGACGCGCGTGTCGCCGAGCCCGGCCTCACCGAGCAGTTCCGGCGCGCGGAAGGGGAGGAGCCCGCGGACACCCGGGGTCAGCGCGCGCAGCGCGCGCACCTCGGCAGCGAGCTCGGTCCCCGCTGTCGGGTCGGCGGGAACCCGCACGACGACGCGCCGGCCGTCGTCCAGGTCGGCGACAGCGGCGTCGTAGCGACCGGTCGATCCCTCGGTGAGGGCCCCGACCCCGACGACGCCGACCCGAGGCAGAGCCGACGTGACCGACGCGGCTAGAGTGAGGGGTGAGCGTGCCATGTGCCCAGGGTAGGTCGGTCGCGCTCGTCCGTCCCCGCGCCACGCCCGGCCCTGAACGACGAAGCGGAGCATGTTCGATGACGGCGCCCGACAGTACGAGCCTTCCTCCGCTGGCACGCCCGGGCCTCGACCGCGCGGCCGAGGAGCGACTCGCACCCGGCCTCATCGATGCGCTGAAGACGGATGCTGCGACGCGCGTGCTCGTGATCGCGGGCGACTCGGCCCCACTGGCCGCGCCTGACGCGCTGCTGTGGCGGGCGCCCGCGGAGGTGCCCGAGGATGCCGAGTGGGCCTTCCTCGGGCGGCACCACGACGGTGGCGCGCTGCTGGCCGCGGTGTTCCCGACCCAGGAGGACGAACTCTTCTCCGCTCCGGCGGGCTGGGCGGGTCTGCGCTCGGCGGGTGCGGCGCTCTCGGCAGCCGAGGCAGGCGCCTTCGTCGAGGCACTGAGCCTCGGACGGTGGCTGCTGGACGCCCCGTTCTGTCCTGCGTGCGGCCACCGGACGGTCCTCGGCGACGCCGGCTGGTCGCGCCGGTGCCCGAACTGCGGACGCCAGCACTTCCCGCGCACCGACCCCGCGGTGATCGTCGCCATCACGAGCGCCGATGACCCCGACCTCCTGCTCCTGGGCTCCAACGCCCTGTGGGGCGCCGACCGGTTCTCGTGCTTCGCGGGCTTCGTCGAAGCAGGCGAGTCGCTCGAAGGCGCGGTGCGGCGCGAGGTGGCCGAGGAGTCCGGCGTGCAGGTCGGCGTCGTCACCTATCGCGGTTCGCAGGCATGGCCCTATCCCCGTTCGCTCATGGTCGGCTTCCTGGCTGCGGCGCTCGACGACGGTGCGGCGGAGGCCGACGGCGATGAGATCGCAGCCGTGCGCTGGTTCACCCGCGACGAGATCGGCCGGGCGCTCGCGGGCGAGGGTGACGTCGTGCTGCCTGGTCGCGCCTCCATCGCGCATCGCCTGATCGCCGACTGGCACGCGGAGCGCGCATGACCGCTGACGTGCTCGCGGGGCTCGACGACAACCAGCGGGAGGCGGCGACGGCGCTGCGCGGGCCGGTCGTCGTGCTCGCCGGCGCCGGCACCGGGAAGACCCGCGTCATCACGCATCGCATCGCCCACGGCGTCGACACCGGCGCGTACTCGCCGGGACGCGTGATGGCGGTGACCTTCACGACCAAGGCGGCCGGCGAGATGCGGGGGCGGCTGCGGGCGATGGGCGTCGGCGGCGTCGCCGCACGCACCTTCCACGCGGCGGCGCTCGCGCAGCTCAACTTCTTCTGGCCGACACTGGCCGGCGACAGCGCCCCGGGGATCATCGACAACAAGGTGCGCCTGCTCGCGCACGCGGCCGACAGCATCGGGTTCTCTCCCGACGTGGCGACGCTGCGCGACGTCGCCTCCGAGATCGAGTGGCGGAAGGTCTCGATGCTGAGCGTCGACGGCTACGTCGCGGCACGGCCCAACGGGGTCGGGCGACTCGGCGTGGATCGTGTCGTCGCGCTGCAGCACGCGTACGAGAAGCTCAAGGACGAGCGGCGGCAGCTCGACTTCGAGGACGTCCTGCTCGCCTGTGCGGGCATGCTGGAAGCCGAGCCGCAGGTCGCCAAGGCCGTGCGCGAGCAGTACCGGCACTTCACGGTGGACGAGTTCCAGGACGTCTCGCCGCTGCAGAACCGACTGCTCGAGCTCTGGCTCGGGGACCGGCGCGACATCTGCGTGGTGGGCGACGCCAGCCAGACGATCTACTCGTTCGCCGGCGCCGATGCCTCGTTCCTCCTCGACTTCCCGTCGCGGCATGAGGGCGCGCGCCTCGTCCGGCTCGAGACGAACTACCGATCGGATGCCCCGATTCTGGCGGTCGCGAACGAGCTGATGCGCGGGCGCCCGGGAGCCCTCCACCTGACCCCGGCCGCGCGGCGATCCACGGAGACCGCCGCGCAGGAGCCTGTTCCCACGGTGACCGCGTTCGAGGACGACCGCTCCGAGGCGCGCGCCGTCGCGATGCGCATCACCGAGCAGATCGCGGCCGGCGCCGACCCCGGGCACATCGCGGTGCTCTACCGCGCGCACGCGCAGTCGGCCGAGCTCGTCGCGGCGCTGGCCGACGCCGGCATCGCGACGAGCGTGCTCGGCGGGCGGCGCTTCTTCGACATGCCGGAGGTGCGGCAGGCGGTCATGGAGCTGCGTGCGGCGTCGGTCGCGCCGATCGAGAGCGGCTTCGTCGACACGGTGCGCGACATCCTGCGCTCCCGGGGGCTCACCGACGAGCCGCCCGAGGCCGGCGGCGCGCTGCGCGACGCATGGGAGGCGCGCGCCGCGCTGCTCCGCCTGGCGCAGGAGGCTCCTGAAGGCACGACCCTGCGGGCGTTCACCGACGAGCTCACCGCTCGGGCGAAGGTGCACGACGAGCCGGCGATGCGCACGGTCACCCTGGCGACGCTGCACGCGGCGAAGGGTCTGGAGTGGGACCACGTGCACCTCATCGGCGTGGCGGAAGGGCTGCTGCCGATCTCGTACGCGACGACCTTCGAACAGGTCGACGAGGAGCGGCGCCTGGCGTACGTGGGCATCACGCGGGCTGGGCGAACGCTGTCGCTGACCTGGTCGCGAGGCGTACGGGAGCGGCAGCCGTCGCGGTTCCTGCGAGAGATCGGCAGCGGCACTCTGCGTGCGGTCGGTGCGACCGGACGTTCCGGTGGAGCGAGCCGGCGCGCAGGCTCACCGACCGCGTCCGCGACGCCGAGGGGTTCCGCGCGCGCTCCGCGATGAGCCGACCCGCCACGATCCCCGCCTCCCACAGCACCGCCGGCTCCGTCTCGACCGGGCGTCCGAGCAGCTGCGCCGCGACGGCCGGCCAGGACGGATCGTCGTCGCGGCGCTGTGCGGCGACGCACGCGAGGCAGGCGGTGCGCCCGGGCTCCACGAAGGGGCCGATGTCCGCCCCCGAACCGGTGAGCGCCACCGGCACGTGGGGGATGTCGGCGCTCATCAGTGCTGCGGACGCACCGGGCGCGACAAGGCGGTGGACCACGAACACCACCGCAGCCGTGTCGGGGCCGGCGCGGTCGACCGGGTCGAAGCGGTGGGCGACGTCGACGTCGTAGCCCGCCGCCGAGAGACCGGTGCCCACGGCATCGCGATAGTGCTCGGGCACGTCCGGCGCGCAGTGCAGTGCGACACGGCGCCGGGCTGCGGCATCCGTCGTCAGCGCACGCCGGATGCGTGTGAGGAACCGGCCGGCCGCGGCGGCGTCCGCAGCGCCGAGCGCCTGCGCGAAGGGGACGAACGCGCCGTCGGGGACCCCGCGCTCGAGCTCGCGCAGCACCCGCAGCTGCCACGGCTCGGGATCGTCGAGGATCGCGACGGGCTCGGAGCCGAACTGGAGGGCGGTGTCGCTTCGCCACACCGGCGGATACGCAGGGTCGAGTCGCAGCATGCGCCCGATCCTGCCGCACGCGACGTCATCCTCGACCGGTATCCACAGGCGCGGCCCTCGGCCAGCCGGGTTTCGTGGGTCTGGGGAGGAGGGGCCCCAGACCGCACCTGTCACACCGGTCGGTGATCGTCGGGAGCGCTGCCCCCGTCGTCCTTCTCCGAGTCGTCATCCGGCGAGGGACCGTCGGACGGGCCCTCGGTCGCCGGCGCCGCACCGTCGGACTCGCCCCCGTCAGCGGCCGCCCCTGGCTCTTCACCGGCGAGGAGACGGGCGAGAGCGTCGTCCATCTCGTCGCGCGCCGGCTCCTCGCCCCGCGCCCGCGCCTCCAGGCGGGCCACGAGAGCGGCGGGGTCGTCGATGTCGGCGGCGGCCGGCATGAGGTCGGGGTAGTCCCACAGCGCGTCGCGCGCCGCCGGACCCACGGCATCCGTCACGGCACGCCACATCGCCGCAGCCTCACGCATGCGGCGGGGACGGATCTCGAGGCCCACGAGCGAGCCCAGCGCGCGCTCGGCGGGCCCGCCGACCGCACGGCGACGGCGCACCGCCTCCGCGATGCGCTGCGCGGCGGGCAGGCGCGATGTCGCATCCTCGGTGACGACCTCCACCCAGCCCTCGATGGTCGCCAGCAGGTTCTCGAGACGCGCGAGGGCGGCGTCCTGCGCCTCCGAGCGCGCCGGCAGCAGAGCGCCGCTCTCGATCGCCTTGCGGAGCTCCTCCGGCTCGGACGGGTCGAACCGCGTGGCGAGGTCCTCGAGCGCGTCGGTGTCGACGTGCACACCCCGCGCGAAGTCGGTCACCTGCGAGATGACGTGCAGACGCAGCCACCGTGCGTGACGGAACAGGCGCGCGTGCGCGAGCTCGCGTGTGGCCGCATACAGCGCCAGCTGGTCGTCGGGGACCTCGAGGTCCCGCCCGAAGTCGGCGAAGTTCTGGGGGAGGATGGCCGCCTCGCCGTCCGGCATCAGCGGGATGCCGACGTCGCCGCCGCTCACGACCTCCTTGGAGAGATTGCCGACGACCTGGCCGAGCTGCGACGCGAAGAGCGACCCGCCCACCGTCCGCATGAGGCGTCCCGCGCCCTGCACGAGGCCCTGCATGTCTTCGGGAGCCTGCTCGCTCAGCGCCGTGGTCAGCGCATCGGCGATGCTCGTCGCGACAGGTGCGGCGAGCTCCTCCCACACCGGGAGGGTGGCCTCGACCCAGGCGCCGCGCGTGAGCGTCACCGGGGGAGCGGGCAGCTCGGAGATCGTGGTCGCCTCGCTCAGCCACAGGGTGGCCAGCGAGAACGCCTGATCCAGGTCGGTGCGCTGGCCGGCGGTGACGCCCAGCCCCTCCTGGTTGGCGATGTGCAGCGCCTGGCGCTTCGCCATGTCCCACGAGATGCCGCTCTCGTCGGCGTTCTCGAACGCGCCCTGCAGCTGGCGCATGACCGCCTGCATCATCGCGGGATCGATGTTCATGCCCGACAGTCGCGAGAGCTGCTCCGGATCGAAGTCGCCCGCGGAACCGCCGAACAACTGGCGGATGAGCTCCTGGAAGTCGTCCTCGGGGCTGGGCCCGTCGCCAGGAGTGTCGTCGTCTGCCACTTCAGCCGCCTTTCAGCCGGTCGATGACGTTGCGCTCTACGCTAGTCGCAGCATCCGTCGCACCCCCCGGCAGGGACCCCGAACGCCTTACGCCGGTCGCGAACGACCCGGCATCCAACGACAAGGCACGGAAGAGAGGTCCCGCGTGGCCCTGTTCGACGAGAACACGACGATCGAGCCCGCCCCGCGACAGCGGATGTCGCGCCGCACCGTCGCGGGCGTGTGGGCGCTCGCCGTCGCCATGGTGGTGCTCCTGATCATCACGTTCCTGCCGACGTCGTACGTCATCCAGCGGCCCGGGCCGGTCTACAACACCCTGGGCTCCGCGGAGAACGCCGACGGCGAGGAGGTGCCGCTCATCTCGGTCGAGGGCGCGGAGACCTTCCCGACCGACGGCACGCTCGACCTGCTCACCGTGCAGGTGCAGGGCAACCGCGAGCACACGCCATCGTGGTTCGAGCTCGCGATGGCGTGGTTCGACCCGAGCCGGGCGGTCATGCCGATCGACTCGGTGTTCCCCGCCGACCAGACCCCCGAGGAGCGCAGCGAGCAGAGCGCCCAGATGATGGTCGACTCGCAGCACGAGGCCACGGCGGCCGCGCTCACCGAGCTGGGCTACGACGTGGGCGCGCAGCTGTCGGTCTACTCGGTCATCGATGGGGCCGCCGCCGAGGGCATCCTCGAGGACGGCGACATGATCCTCGAGGCGGACGGCGAGGCGGTGACGGAGGTCTCGACCCTCCGTCGGGTCATCAACGACGGCGACGGCGCGCCGGTGGAGCTCGTCATCGAGCGCGGCGGCGAGCAGCAGACGGTCTCGGTGACACCGCAGGAGCTCACCGACGAGAGTGGTGAGACGACGTGGGTGCTCGGGGTCAACCTCATCACCGACTACGACTTCCCGATCGACGTCACGATCCAGCTCAACAACGTCGGCGGCCCGAGCGCGGGGATGATGTTCGCGCTCGGCATCATCGACACCCTGACCCCGGACGAGCTGAACGGCGGCGAGCAGGTCGCCGGCACCGGCACGATCACGGCGGACGGCGAGGTCGGGCCGATCGGCGGCATCCGTCAGAAGATGTGGGGCGCGGTGGATGCCGGCGCCGACTGGTTCCTCGCGCCTGAAGCGAACTGCGACGAGGTGGTGGGTCACATCCCGGGCGATCTGCGGGTCTTCTCGGTCGAGGACCTCGACGACGCACTCGCCGTGCTCGACGCCGTCCGCGATGGAGGCGACCTCGACGCGCTGCCCACCTGCACGGCGGAGTGACGCCGGCGGATCGTGCCCGAAACGTTGCGCGATTCCGAGAGTTCGCCCAGGGAGGACAAGGCGGCCGCCCTGAATCCGCCGCCTAGGATGGGACGGTGACCACGACCTCGTCGCCGACCCCGGCCACACCCTCCCGCACCCGACGCATCATCGCCATCACGCTCGCGATCATCGCCGCCCTGGTGGTGGCGTTCTTCGTCTTCGCGAGCCTCTACGCGGACTGGCTCTGGTTCGAACAGCTCGGGTTCACGGAGGTGCTGCTGACCCAGTGGGTCGCCCGTGTGGTGATGTTCGTGGTCGGCTTCCTCGGGATGGCGGTGCCGGTGTGGCTGTCGATCCAGCTCGCCTACCGCCTGCGCCCCGTGTACGCACGGCTGAGCTCGCAGCTCGACCGCTATCAGGAGGTCGTCGAGCCCCTGCGACGCCTCGCGATGTGGGGCATCCCCGTCTTCTTCGGCTTCTTCGCGGGCTTCGCCGCCTCCGCCCAGTGGGAGACGACGTGGCTGTGGTTCAACGGCGTCGCCACCGACACCACCGACCCTGAGTTCCACCTCGACACCGGCTTCTACATGTTCGCCATGCCGTTCTGGAGCTCGCTCATCGGCTTCGCATCGGCGGTGCTGCTGATCTGCCTGCTCGTGACGGCTCTCGTGTCGTACCTGTACGGCTCGGTGCGGGTCGGCCAGCGCGAGCTGCGGATCTCCAAGTCCGCGCGCATCCAGCTCGCGGTGATCGCGGGCCTCTACCTCCTGGTGCAGGGTGCGAGCCTCTGGCTCGACCGATACAAGACGCTCGTCGAGTCCGGCGCGGACGACCGCATCACCGGCCCCGGCTACACCGGCGTCAACGCGATCATCCCCGGGCAGACGATCCTCGCCATCGTGGCGGTCATCGTCGCGATCCTGTTCTTCGTCACCGCCGTCATCGGCCGCTGGCGCTACCCGCTCATCGCGACCGCCCTCCTCGTGGTGTCGGCGATCGTCGTCGGCGTCGGCTACCCGTGGGTCGTCAACACGTTCCAGGTGCAGCCGAACCGCTTCACGCTCGAAGAGGAGTACTACCAGCGCAACGTCGACATGACGCATCAGGCGTACGGCGTCTCCAGCCTCGAGCAGGAGGACTTCGCCGCGGTGACGGATGCCGAGCCCGGCCAGCTGCGCGACGACGCGGCCACGACCGCACAGGTGCGCATCATGGATCCCGCGATCATCTCGCCCAACGTGCGCCAGCTCGAGCAGTACCGGTCGTACTACCAGTTCGCCGATCCGCTCGACGTCGACCGCTACGAGCGGGACGGCGTCTCGCAGGACACCGTGGTGTCGGTCCGAGAGCTCAACCTCGACCAGCTCGGCAACGCCGCGGACTGGCAGAACTCCGCCGTCGTGTACACGCACGGCTACGGCATCGTGGTGGCGAAGGGCAACGACCGCACCGGCGACGGCGATCCGGTCTTCCTGGAGCGCGGCATCCCTGCCAGCGGCTTCCTCACGGATCAGGACGACTTCCAGCCGCGCGTGTACTTCGGCGAGTCCTCGCCGCCGTACTCGATCGTCGGAGCGCCGGAGGGCACCCCGCCGGCCGAGCTGGACTACCCGGAGGGCGGCGACGCCGCCTCGGGCGAGCAGAAGACGACCTTCGAGGGCGACGGCGGGCCGAGCCTCGGCAACGTGTTCAACCGCCTCGTCTACGCGCTGAAGTTCCAGGCCGAGCAGATCCTGTTCTCGGACTACGTCAACTCGGAATCGCAGATCCTCTACGACCGCAACCCCCGCGAGCGCGTGCAGAAGGTGGCCCCCTACCTGACGCTCGACAACGACGCCTACCCGAGTGTCGTCGACGGCCGGATCGTCTGGATCATCGACGGCTACACGCTCAGCGCCAACTACCCGTACTCGTCGACGGTCAGCCTCACGTCGGCGATCTCGGACTCCAGCAACCCCGCGCCGCGCTTCGCGCTGGACGACATCAACTACATCCGCAACTCGGTCAAGGCGACCGTCGACGCGTACGACGGGTCGGTGAAGCTGTACGCGTGGGACGAGGAAGACCCGGTGCTGCAGTCGTGGCAGAAGGTGTACCCGTCGACGATCGAGCCGATCAGCGAGATGTCGGCGGACCTGATGAGCCACGTGCGGTACCCGACGGATCTCTTCAAGGTGCAGCGCACGATCCTCGGCGTCTACCACGTCGACGACGCGCGGTCGTTCTACCAGAGCGACAACCGTTGGCAGACGCCGAACGACCCGCAGGACGATGCCGCGCTGCAGCCGCCCTACTACCTGACGATGCAGATGCCGGGCGAAGAGGCGCCGACGTATTCGATGTTCACGTCGTTCATCCCGTCCTCGACGGGAGGCAACGCCAGGAACGTCCTCATGGGCTACCTCGCCGTCAACTCGAACGCCGGGAGTGAAGCCGGCGTGAAGAGCGACGACTTCGGCAAGCTCCGGATGCTCGTGATCGACGCCGATACGCCGGTTTCGGGACCCGGTCAGGTGCAGAACGACTTCGACTCGCAGCCCGAGGTGTCGTCGTTCGTCAACATCCTGAAGCAGGGCGACTCGGACGTGCTGAAGGGCAACCTGCTGACACTGCCCGTCGGCGGCGGTCTGCTCTACGTGCAGCCGGTGTTCGTGCAGTCGTCCGGCGCGACGAAGCTGCCCAAGCTGCAGAAGGTGCTGGTCTCGTTCGGCACGGACATCGCATTCGAGGACACCTTGACCGAGGCGCTCGACACGCTGTTCGGCGGCGATTCGGGCGCCGACGCCGGTGACAACGACGTCGAGCCGACGCCCGGCGCGACCCCCGCACCCGAGCCGTCGCCCGAGCCCACCGAGCCCACGGAGCCCACGACGCCGGAGGAGCCGACCGACGAGTACCAGGCCGCGCTGCAGGACGCGCAGCAGGCGCTGGTCGACCGGCAGACCGCGCTCGAGCAGGGCGACTGGGCCGCGTACGGCGTGGCCGACGAGCAGCTCACCGCCGCGATCGAGAAGCTCATCGAACTCGGCGAGCAGTAGGCCGGATCCACGTGAGGACCGTCCAGCGGAAGCTGGACGGTCCTTCGCGTATGTGTGCGGCGTCGGGGCGGCAGCGTGCGGGACCCCGGGCCGTACGGGACCCGGCGGTCGTGGTCGGGCTCAGCCGGTCAGGACGGCGTACCAGATGAGCAGCAGCGTGACCACGAAGCCCGACAGCTGGTTCAGCCAGAGGAAGCGCCGCCAGCCCGCGGTGGCGGTGGCGGCCTCGGCGTCGGTGACCGAGCGGTACGGCCAGACCGTCACGAGGTAGGGGATCGCGAGCACCGCGGCCAGGGGTCCGGGCCAGGTCGTCGCCAGCATGGCGATGCCGGCCGCGACGTAGCAGGCGAGCGCGAAGCGCACGGTCCAGCGCGCCCCTCGTGCCGTCGCGATCGACGCGATGCCGGCCTCCCGGTCGGCGACGACATCCTGAACCGCTCCGAACGCGTGGGAGGCGGCGCCCCACAGCGCGAAGGCGACGATCAGCGCCGCGAGCGGAAGGGTCCAGGTCGCGCCGGCGAGGACCAGCGCGTACACGGCGGGGGAGAAGAAGTGGATGCTGCTGGTCGCCGAGTCCAGGAAAGGACGCTCCTTGAGGCGCAGCGGCGGTGCGCTGTAGAAGACGACGAAGAACAGGCTCGCGGCGAGCACCAGCCACGACGCCGGTGAGCCGACCACCAGCAGGTACGCGACGAAGGGGAGGCACAGCAGACCCGCGGCCCACAGCGTCACCCGGTGCATGCGGCGGTCGAGGACGGCACCGTGCGCGCCCCCCTTGCGAGGGTTGCGGAGGTCGGACTCGTAGTCGAACACGTCGTTGATGCCGTACATCGCGAGGTTGTACGGCACCAGGAAGAACAGGGTGCCGATGACGAGCGTCGCGTCGATCTGACGCGTGGTGAGCAGGTACGCGGCGGCGAACGGGTACGCGGTGTTGATCCAGCTCACCGGCCGCGAGGCGATCAGCAGCTGCCGCGCGACGGCGCCGGCGCGAAGCGGCGGTGCGGCGGTCACTGTCGTGCCTCCTGCCGGCGGGGCCGTGCGGTCTCCAGGAGCGTGAACACCGAGGGGACGAGGAACGCCGCGCACACCGGGTACGCGAAGTCCTCGATCGGAGCAAGGCCGATCCGCACCCCCGAGATGAGCGATTCGGGATAGGTGAACAGACCCGCAGCGATCATCAGGTTGTCGAACACGGCGGTCAGGACGACCAGGATGCCGGCGGCGATGGCAGACGCCGTCATCCTCCGCGCGAAGCCGGGTCTCCGTGCCGTCAGGAGCGCGAGGAGCGCCGTGATCACCAGGAACGGCAGGACGATGAGGGGATAGGTCATCGTGCCGCCTCCGACGGTGAGGCGGAGGCATCCGTCCGGCGACGCTCGAGCATGCGCTGCGCGCCCGCCCAGGCCACGAGCGCGAGGTAGCTCAGGAAGGCCAGGAAGAACGGCTCCTCGAGCGGGAGGTGCGGTGCGAGGTCGATCCCGAGAAGGAGCGCACTGTCGCCTTTGACGAAGACGCCCGCCGCGATGCCCGCGGCGTCCCAGACGAGGAAGAACGCCGTGCCGATGCCGGCTGCGGCCAGCGTCCGGCCGGGCGCCGCCCACGCGGCGAGCCGCCAGCGTCGATCGATCAGCAGCACGCCGACGGTGGAGGCGAGGATCGCCGCGAGGTAGATTCCGGGCACCGTCACACTCTCGCAGGTTCCGCGAGAGGACCGGGAGACCGGTCGCCGCGGAGCCGCTTGACGACGAGCTCGGCAGAGATGAGACACATCGGCAGGCCGATTCCCGGAAGGGTCGACGCGCCCACGTACGACAGGCCGTCGACCTTGCGGGAGGCGTTGCGGGGACGGAAGATGGCGCTCTGACGCAGGGTGTGGGCGAGGCCGAGCGCATTGCCGCGCCAGGCTCCCAGGTCGTCGGCGAAATCGCCCGGCGCGACGGTGCGGCGCACGACGATGCGGCTCGCCAGATCCGGGATGCCGCACCAATCCGCGATCTGCGCGATGACCCGGTCGGCGGCGGTCTCGATCCGAGGCTCGCCGTCCCCGTCGATGCCCCCGTGCCCGAGGCTGGGGTCCGCGGGCACGGGGACGAGCACGAAGAGGTTCTCGTGCTCAGGAGGCGCCACGTGGGGGTCCGTGGCGCTCGGGCGGCAGATGTAGAGCGAAGCGGGATCGGGGATCCGCGGATGCGAGCCGAAGATGTCGTCGAAGCCGGCGCGCCAGTCGTTCGCGAAGAGCAGCGTGTGGTGGGCGAGCTGCGGCAGGGTGCCCTCGACGCCCAGCATGACGAGCAGCGCCCCGGGGCTCGGCGTGCGCGAACGCCACCACTCCTCGGGGTAGGTCTGCTCGGCAGCGGCGACGAGCTGCGTCTCGGTGTGGTGCAGGTCCGCACCCGACACGACGAGGTCGGCGCTCACACGGCGCCCGTCGGCGAGTTCGACGCCGGTCGCTGCGCCGGCTTCGGTCGTGATCGCCGTGACGCGCGCTCCCGTCTCGATGACGACTCCGGATGCCTCCGCCAGGCGTGCGACCGCTCGGATGAGCTCGGTGAACCCGCCGCGCGGATACAGCACGCGGTCGTCGAGGTCGAGGTGGCTCATCAGGTGGTACAGACTCGGGACGCCGTACGGCGAGCCGCCCAGGAACACGGCCGGGTACTCGAGGATCTGACGCAGCCGGGGATCCGTGAAGCGGCTCTCGACGTGGCGCGCGAGCGTACGGGTGAGCAGCGGCGCGAGGCGCGGCATCCGTCGCAGCAGGGCGGGGTCTCTGAGCCCCGCGGTCGTCTCGTACGTGTCGTAGAGGAAGCGGTTGACGGCGAGGTCGTACGCGTCGGCCGCGGAGTCCAGGTAGGCGTCCAGCCGTGCACCGGCACCCGGCTCCACGCTCTCGAAGAGCGCCGTCGCGGCGGCGCGTCCGGATCGGATGTCGAGCGGGTCGAGACCGGTGGACGGGTCCGAGTAGACGCGGTAGGCCGGATCCAGCGGCACGAGGTCGAGCTCGCGATCGGCAGTCGTTCCGAGCAGCCGGAAGAAGTGGTCGAACACCTCGGGCATGAGGTACCAGCTGGGCCCGGTGTCGAAGCGGAATCCTTCGTACTCCCACGATCCGGCGCGTCCGCCCAGCTCGTCGCGTGCCTCGAACAGGGCGGTGTCCCAGCCCTCCGCGGCGAGCAGCGCCGCCGCGGCGAGTCCGCCGATGCCGCCGCCGATGACGACCGCGCGTCGCGGTGAGTCCTGCATGCTCATGCGCGCGCCTCTCGTGGAGCGAATCCCAGCAGCGCGCGTGCGGCGAGGCGCGCCTTGACGGTGTCGGGCACACGCACTCTGGCGTCCCCGTCGCCGCACGCTCGCAGGCGTGCCGCGAGCTCGGCGAAGAGGTCGTGTGCGGCGGTCACGGCGCGGCGGCAGTCCGCCGGCAATGCCGGGATGGTGCGGGCGGCGGCGGCGAGGTCGGCGTCGATGCGATCGAGGATGGCGGCACGCTCTCCTTCGTCGGCGGCCGGACCCAGGTAGTCCCGGCCGAGCACTGCGCCGTCGTGGGTGCGGTCCCGCAGGAAGTTGACGTCCTGGAACGCGGCGCCGAGCCGTCGGGCACCGTCCACCAGCTCCGGTGACGGGGTGACGGGATGCGGCGCGCCCGCGTTGACGAACACCTGCAGGCACATGAGGCCGATGACCTCGGCCGAGCCGTAGACGTAGGCGTCGTGCGAGGCGGCGTCGTGCCGGCGCGTGTGCAGATCGGTCCGCATGGACGCGAAGAACGGCGCCACCAGGTCGGGGCCGATCCCGCATTCGCGCGCCGTCGTGGCGAAGGCGTGCACGACGAGGTTCGAGCTGAAACCTCGCAGGGTCGCGTCGAGCACTTCCTGCTCCAGCTGGTCCAGGACGTCCTCCATGGCCTCCGCTGACAGCCCGGCCTCGGCGGCCGGCCCGTCGACGATCTCGTCCGCGATGCGCGCGAGCGCGTAGATGTTCCGCACGTGCGGGCGTGGCCGCGGCCCGAGAAGGCGGCACGCGAGCCCGAACGAGGTCGAGTAGCGGGCGATCACGGTGGCGGCGGCATCCGCAGCCGCCCGGTCGTACAGCGCGAGCCCGGCCGCCGTGCGGCTGCGCGAGTCGTTCACGGGACTCGCCCTTCGATGCCGTCCGCGAGAGTGCGCAGAAGGTCGCCGGCGCGATCCGGCAGAGCCGGCTCGTCCGATGCGGCGCGCACCGCCTCGAGCGTCTCGCAGATCAGAGCGACCATGCGCTCGCGCGCACCGCTCGATTCGAGGACGGACTGCGCCTCGCGCACCGCCACGGGTCCCGTACGGGCCAGCGCCAGCGCCTCGTCGACGCGTCCGGCGGCGGACTCCCGCGCAAGCGCCACCAGCGGCGTCCGCTTGTTCTCGCGGAGGTCCGGCCCGGAGTCCCGCCCGGTCTGCTGCGTCGTGCCGAACGCGCCGATGAGGTCGTCGACGAGCTGGAAGGCGAGTCCGAGGCGTCCGGCGGCGTCTCCGAGCACGCGCAGCGCTTCGGCGTCCGCGCCGCCCAGCAGCGCGCCCGCCTGCATCGGGGCGCGGAACGAGTACACCGCCGTCTTGTTGAAGGCCGTGTCGAGCGTCGCGCCACGAGACGGATGCCGCGTCGCGACGCTGTTCTCCACATCGGCGAGCTCGCCGGCGGCGGAGACCAGGATGGCGTCGTCGAGCAGCGTGAGGAGACGATCGCGCGTCGCGTCATCGGTGTGCGCCATCGCGACCAGCCGGAACGCCTCATGGAGGAGGATGTCGCCGGCGAGGATCGCGGCGGCGTCGCCGAGAAGCGCTGCGCCCTCCGCGCCGGCGCCGCCGTCCCGCGCCCGCAGCCGGAACTCGCCGCCGACGTTGGGCACGCCGCGGCGCATCGTGTCGTGGTCGATCACGTCGTCGTGCACGACGAATGCGGTGTGGAGCAGCTCGAATGCTGCCGCGACGGAGAGGGCGGCCGAGGCGTTGGCATCGTCGGTGCGGAATGCGTCGTAGGATGTCGTGACCAGAGCAGGACGCAGCCGCTTGCCGCCGTGGGCGGCGCGGGTGATGGCATCTGCCAGCGCGCCGAATGCGGGGCCCAGCTCCACAGCGCGCTCGCGGATCCTCGCCAGCGCCCCGTCGATCGCGATCTGCAGGTCGGGGTCGGCCGCCGCCGGGATCATGATGCGCGGCGCTGACGTGACGGAGCGTCGAACAGGTGGAGCTGCTCGGCCTGCAGCACGAGCCAGGGGCTGAAGGCCCACGGCGTCGCCTCGAGCGAGGCAGCGATCGCCGCGGGCTCGACCCAGCGGGCGTCGACCACCTCGAGCGGGTTGAGCACCGGCTCGTCGTCGGTGTGCGCGATGTAGACAGGGCATACCTCGTGCTCGACGATGCCGTTCGCATCGGTGGCACGGTACCGGAACAGGGGGAGCGCCACGCGGAGATCGGTCAGCGTGATGCCCAGTTCGAAGTCGGCGTGCCGCCGGACCGCCGAGAGGACGGGTTCGGCCGGACGAGGATGACCGCAGAACGAGTTGGTCCAGACGCCCGGCCAGGTGCGCTTGCTCAGCGCCCGGCGGGTGATGAGGACCTGCCCCTCGCTGTTGAGGACGTGGCACGAGAAAGCCAGGTGCAGAGCGGTGTCGGGACCGTGCACGCTCGACTTGGGCGCAGTTCCGATCGGGTTGCCGTCGTCATCGAGCAGCACCACGTGGTCGGTGTCGGGCATCCGATCACTCCCTTTCTGGATTGCTAGCCAAACTAGCAATTTCTCTTATGCGATGCTACAACGGGTCGGAGGGAACGTCCATGAGATCCGAGCGCTGGCAGCCGCAGACGAATCATGAGCACGCGGTGATGCGTGTGCTCACGTCGATTCGCGCCGTCAGCGACGCCATGGAGCGCATGCACAGCGGCATGAAGGACGACATGGACATGAACGCCACCGACGTGGCGGCGCTGCGGCTGCTGATCATCCGGGAGCGGCAGGAGCAGTCCGTGAGCCCCCGCGACATCGCCCGGCACTTGAGGATCTCGACCGCGTCGACGACCAAGCTGCTGGACCGGCTGGTCGATTCCGGACACGTCGAGCGCCTCCCGCACCCGACCGATCGCCGCGGTCGCGTCGTCGTTCTGACCGACGGGGCCCGGCAGGCATTCTTCCGCGTCTTCGGCGAGCGACTGCGCGCCATGCGCACGATCGCCATGCGGTACGACGAGTCCGAGCTCTCTGTCATCGAGCGCTTCCTCGACGACCTGAGCGGTGCGATGGATCCGCCCGAGTGACTCCGCCCGCTGCGGCGCGGGACCCCGGAGGCAGGTCCGCGGCAGCGGTCTCGCTGGAAAACGAAGAAGAGGGCATCCCTCGCGGGATGCCCTCTTCTTTGTTTTCTGTTGCGGGGACAGGATTTGAACCTGCGACCTCTGGGTTATGAGCCCAGCGAGCTACCGAGCTGCTCCACCCCGCGGCACAAGGAATAGCCTAACACGGGTTTCGAGTGCTCATGAACACGGCGTGGGCGGGTTGCTGTGCCGGCTCCCCGCGCGACAGGATGAGCGCATGCCCGGCGACCGTGACACCGACCCTCAGGACGACCGCGTGGACGGTCGCGATGAGACGCCCGAGGAACGTGCCGACCGCAACTGGAACGAGGTGCTGCAAGAGCTCCGCGTGCTCCAGACCGGCACTCAGATCCTCACCGGCTTCCTGCTCGCGCTCGCGTTCCAGCCCGCGTTCGTTGATCTGTCGGATACTCAGCGCGCGGTGTACCTCGGCCTGGTCGTCCTCTCCGCGATCAGCTCGATCGTGGCGCTCGCCCCTGTCGCCCTGCATCGGGTCCTCTTCCAGCAGCGCGCCAAGTCCGCGGTCGTCCGCTACGGCCACGGATGTCTCATCACGGCGCTGCTGACCGTGTCGGTGCTCGTCGTCGGCGTGGTGGCGTTCGTGTTCGACGTCGTCCTCGGCGGGTCCGCGGGCTGGTGGGCGCTGATTCCGCTGGCCGTGCTGATCCTGGTGCTGTGGCTCATCGCGCCGGCCATCCTGCGCGCCCGGATCCGCACGAACGGAGAGCGCCCATGAGCGACACGCTGCCGATCGGGGTCGCGCAGTTCGCCCCCACTGCCGACGCGGCGGGCAACCTCGAGTCGATCGCGCAGCTGGTGGCGACGGCATCCGCTCGGGGCGCCCGGGTCGTGGTCTTCCCCGAGTACTCGAGCTACTTCGTCGACCCGTTCGACGAGTCGCTCGCCGAGAACGCCGAAGACCTCGACGGCGCATTCGTGCGCGCCCTGACCGCGCTGGCGCACAGGCACGACGTCGTGATCGTGGCGGGCCTGCTGGAGCGGGCGAGCGACGAGCGCCGCGTGCGCAACACCGCCGTCGCGGTCGATGCGACAGGGCTGATCGCGCACTACCGCAAGCTGCACCTGTACGACGCCTTCGGTCAGCGCGAATCGGACTGGGTGGAGCCGGGGGACCCCGCGCCGCCGCAGCTGTTCGAGCTCGCCGGACTCCGATTCGGCCTCATGACCTGCTACGACCTGCGATTCCCCGAGGTGGGCCGGCTGCTGGTCGATGCCGGCGCGGACGTCTTCGTCGTCCCGGCCGAGTGGGTCCGCGGACCGCTCAAGGAGCACCACTGGCGCACGCTGCTGCACGCGCGGGCGATCGAGAACACGGTGTTCGTCGCCGCTGCGGACCACCCGCCGCCCCTGGGCGTGGGCAACTCGCTCATCGTCGATCCGCTGGGCGTCGAGCTCGCTGCTGTCGGCACGTCGACCGATGTCGCCGTGGCGCATCTCGACATCGGGGCGATCGAGCGCGTGCGGCGCGTCAACCCCGCGCTCGCCCTCCGGCGCTTCCGCGTCGAGGAGCGCTGAGCGGCGAGCTCACGCGAGGCGGGCGAGACGGGATGCCGCCTCCTCGAGCACATCGACGCGCTTGCACGCCGCGAACCGCACCAGCGTGGCGTACTCGCCCCGGCGCTCGGGGGTCGCGAAAGCGGTGAGGGGGATCGCGACGACCCCGGCGCGCTGGGGGAGCGCGCGGCAGAAGGCCGCGGCATCCGTCGCTCCCAGCGCACGGGCGTCGGCCACGGTGAAATACGAACCGGCCGGAGTCGACACGTCGAGTCCCGCCGCGCGCAGACCTTCGCCGAGCAGATCCCGCTTCGCACGCAGAGTGTCGGCGATGCCGCGGAAGAAGTCGTCGCCCAGGCGGAGTCCGGTCGCGATCGCGGGCTGAAAGGGGCTGCCGTTGACGTAGGTGAGGAACTGCTTCACCGCGAGCACGGCGTCGATCAGCGCGGCCGGGCCCGAGATCCAGCCGATCTTCCAGCCGGTGGTCGAGAAGGTCTTGCCGCCGGAGGAGATCGTCAGGGTGCGCTCCTCGGCTCCCGGCAGCGTCGCGAGCGGGACGTGCGGCTCATCGAACACCAGATGCTCGTACACCTCGTCGGTGACGATGACGGCGTCATGGCGCGCCGCGAGCCGCACGATCTCGTCGCGCACGTCGGAGTGGAAGACGGCGCCGGTGGGGTTGTGCGGATCGTTCACCAGGATCACGCGGGTGCGGTCGCTGACGGCGGCGCGCAGGTCGTCGAGGGCGGGCTGGAAGTCCGGCCAGCGCAACGGGACGGTCACCAGGCGCGCCCCGGCCAGCGCCACCACCGCCGCATACGAGTCGTAGTACGGCTCGAAGACGACCACCTCGTCGTCGGGGTCGTCGAGCAGCGCCAGCAGCGTCGCGGCGAGCGCCTCGGTCGCCCCGGCCGTCACGAGCACCTCGCGGGCAGGGTCCAGGTGCAGACCGTAGAACCGCTCCTGGTGCTCCGCGATGGCCGCGAGGAGATCCGGGATGCCGCGCCCCGGCGGGTACTGATTGACCCCGTTCGCGATCGCCGAGCGGGCGGCCTCCAGCACCTCGGCGGGTCCGTCCTCGTCGGGGAACCCCTGGCCGAGGTTGATCGCACCGGTTTGCGCCGCCAGGGCCGACATCTCCGCGAAGATGGTGGGGTGGATCGACCCGTCGGCGCCGACGAGTCCGGCACCCGCCGCGGTGCGGTGCCAAGCTCCGGGGATCTGTCGCATCGCTTCACCGTACCGGGCAGGCTCATCCCTCTTGCATAGGCGAGTCCCACTCCCGACATAAGAAACGCACAGCATCGATGGGCACAGTGGTGAGTGCTTGGCAGAAGGAGCAAACATGAGCGACATCCAGGGCGATCGCCCGGAAGACCAGACCCCCGCCGTCCCCACACAGTCGGCCGCGGAGGCCGCCGCGCAGACACCTGCCGAGCCGGAGACTCCGGCCGCCGCTGCGGTCGCGCCGGAGACCGACCCGTCGGCCGCCACCGAGCCGCCCGCCGTTGCCGCCCCCACGGCGCCCGCTGCGCCGGCTGAGACTGCCGCGCAGCCCGCGTCGCACGTGCAGCCGGCCGCACCGGCTCAGCCCGCGCCGCCGGCCGGCTATCCCGCCGGTGCGCAGGCATACGCCCGCCCGCAGGGCTACGCGGGCCAGCCCGCGCCGTACCCCCACTCGTACGCCGGCCAGCAGCAGCCCGGGGCCCCCGCACCGGGTGCATCCTTCGGCGTCACCCCGGCGGACACCCAGCCGACTCTTCCGATCGGCGGCGCCACCGGCGCCGCACCGGCCTCGACGACGACCACCGCGCCGAAGAAGCAGACGGCGGCCGGCAAGGTCGTCGGACTCATCGTCGCCGCCGCGATCGTCGGCGGCGCGGCGGGCCTCGGCGGGGCCTACGCGGGCGTCAACTGGTTCACGCCGGCGAGCACCTCGCCCATCGCGGGCCCCACGACCGTCACCGTGAACGACACCGAGTCGGTCAACCAGACCACCGCGATCGCCGCGAAGGTGCTGCCCAGCGTCGTCACCATCGCCGCGACGGGCTCGTCCGGCGCGGGCACAGGCTCGGGCGTCGTCCTCACCGAGGACGGCTACGTCGTCACCAACACCCACGTCGTCACGCTCGACGGCGCCACGGGCGATGCGGCGATCCGTGTGACCACCTCCGACGGCCGCGTCTACGACGCCGAGGTCGTCGGCACCGACCCGACCTACGACCTGGCCGTCATCAAGCTCACCGACGCCGAGGGCCTCACGCCGATCGACTTCGCGGACTCGAGCAAGCTCAACGTCGGCGACACGACCGTCGCCGTCGGCGCCCCGCTGGGCCTGGCGAACTCCGTCACCGAGGGCATCATCAGCGCGCTCAACCGGTCGATCTCGATCGCGTCGTCGGCGGCGCCCGACGGCGGCGACACGGAGGACCAGGAGCCGCAGGAGGAGAACGGCCAGGAGGGCCCGTTCCGCTTCGACTTCGGCCAGGGCGACCAGGGGACGACGGCGACCGAGAGCATCTCGATCGCGGTGATCCAGACCGACGCGGCCATCAACCCCGGCAACTCGGGCGGCGCGCTCGTCGACTCGGACGGCAAGCTGATCGGCATCAACGTCGCCATCGCGACCGCGGGCGGATCGTCCTCGGACGGCTCGGGCTCGATCGGCGTGGGCTTCTCGATTCCCTCCGACATCGTCCAGCGCATCACCGACGAGATCATCGACAGCGGCGAGGCGACGCACGGCCTGCTCGGCGCGAACGTGAGGCCCGCGGCATCCGTCGAGGACGCGACGATCACCGGCGCCTACATCGCGGAGGTCACCGACGGCGGTGCGGCGGCCGACGCCGGCCTGCAGGCGGGCGACGTGGTCACCGGCTTCAACGGCGTGCCCATCACCGACGCGACCGACCTCACCGCGCAGGTGCGCGCGGTGGCAGCGGGAAGCACGGCAGAGGTCACGTTCGTCCGCGACGGCAAGACGCAGACGGTCGAAGTGACGCTGGGCTCGCTCCAGCAGTAGCTCTTCGGACAGGACGCCATCTCGCGAGTCAGCGAGCCCGGGCACGGGCTCGCAGGTAGGCTCGCGGGATGGCGTCCTTCTCTTTCGGCGCGGGGAATGCGCGAAAGCTCGCGACGATCCCGCTGTATGCCGCAGGACGCATCTTCACGCTCCTCGTGCCCCGCACACCCGATGAATGGGTGTTCGGGTGCGCCGTCGGCATCGGCGACGGCGCGCTCGCCCTGTGGGAGGTTGCGGCCGCCGACGATCGCCCCGCGGTGTGGCTGGTCGGCTCGAAGCGGGAGGCGACGGATGCCGCGGCCCGCGGTATCCGTGCCGTTCCGAAGCGTTCGCTGCAGGGGCTGTGGCGCACGGCGCGCGCTCGCGTGATCGTCGTCACCCACGGCTTCGGCGATGTGAACAGGTACGCCGTGTCGGGCGGGTTCGTGGTGCAGCTGTGGCACGGCATCCCGCTCAAGCGCATCGGGCTCGACTCACCCGAGACCCTGCGCGTGCCGGGTGCGCTCGCGGCGACACCGGCCGCGGGCGTCGTCAGGACGCTGCTGCGGACGATGTACCGCCGCGCCGCGCGGCGCATCCGGATCCTCCCGGCGGCTTCGCATCTCGTGCGTGGCCGGCTCGAATCAGCGTTCGGGCTGCGTGACGCCGACGTGCCGGTCACCGGCGAGCCCCGCGTCGACGTGCTCTCGCGCGGCACCGCTGCTGTCCGCCGTGCCGAGGCTCGCGCGGCCATCGGCCGGGCGGTGCCGCGGGCGACGCCGGACGCGCGCTTCGTCCTGTATGCGCCGACCTGGCGCGACGGGGCCCCGGATCCCGCGGTGCCGACCGCCCACGAGTGGACGAGCATCGTCGACGTGCTGACGCGGCACGACGCCACGCTGCTCGTACGCTCGCATCCGCTCGGCGCGGGCGAGTACCGTCCGCCGTTTCCGACCGATCGCGTCCTGCCGCTCGGCAGCGACCTGGTGACCGACGTCACGCCTCTGCTTCCCGGTCTCGATGCACTCGTGACGGACTACTCGTCCCTTGCCTTCGACGCCGCACTGGTGCCGCTGCCCACGCTCTTCCTCGCGCCCGACGTCGAAGAGTACGCGCGGCGTCGCGGGTTCTACGGCGCCTATGCCGATGTCGCGGGCGACGACTGCGCGGTGGAGTGGGGGCAGACCACGGCGCAGCTCGACGCCCTTCTCGGCGATGCCGCCGAGCACGGCCGGCGGGCCGATCGCGCCGCCGCACTCAGCGCACGCGTGCACGCGTTCCACGACGGGCGCAACGCCGAGAGGGTGTACCGTGCGATCCTGGCCGGAGCGGTCCCCGCACCCGCTGCCGGCGTCGCCGACGCGCTGCGCGGAGCCGCCGGGCGCAGGGGCCCGGACGACGCCCGCCCGAGGGAAGGAACCGGATGATCGAGGCGAGCTTCACGACGGACGAGGTGCCCGCTCTGGTGCTCGCGGGCGAGGGGGAACGACCCGCGTCCGTCGAGATCGTCGGCGCCCGCGCCCGCGTCGCCGCACGCGTGACCGGGCGCGGCAAGACATGGAAGGCGACGCTGCCGCTGCGCGCCGCCCGCTGGGGCGGTCCGGAGCTGCCGCTGCCGTCGGGGTCGTACGAGGTGCGGATCGCGGATGCCGAGGGAAGCGCCGTGCGTCCGCCCGAGGGGCTGCCCGTCACGCAGCTGGGCACGCTGCGCGCGGCCTTGGAGGGGTGGACGCTGCGCGTGAGCCCGCCCATCAATCCTGCGTACGACTCGGGCGAGGGGCAGGACGCCCTCGAGCGCCGGTACGCCACACGCCCCGCCTCGGGCTTCGAGAACGCCGTGTTCTTCGAGAGCTTCTACGGGCGAAACGCCAGCTGCAACCCTCTGGCGATCGATCGCGAGCTCGCGCGCCGAGCGCCCCATGTCACGCGGTACTGGAGCGTGGTCGACCTGTCCATCGCGGTGCCGGACGGCGCGATCCCCGTCATCGAGGGCAGCCCCGAATGGTGGCGCGCCCGCGGCGCCGCACGGCTGCTCGTGGTGAACGACTGGCTGCGACGGCGGTTCGCGAGACGCAAGGGCCAGGTGGTGCTGCAGACGTGGCATGGCACGCCGCTGAAACGGCTCGCGCTGCACCGCCCGGGTTTCGACCCGCGTCGCATGGCCGCCGTGGTGCGCGAATCGCGCCGCTGGAACGTGCTGCTCGCCCAGAACCCGTACGCCGCGCGCATCCTCGGCAAGGCCTATGCGTTCCTCACCCGTCCGGTCTGGGTCGAGGGCTACCCGCGAAACGACGTGCTCACGCGCGGCGACGGGACCGCGACACGGGAGGCGCTCGGCATCCGTCCCGGCGAGAAGGTGGTGCTGTACGCGCCGACGTGGCGCGACGACCGCGACCAGATCGTCGACTTCGTCGATCCGGGTGCGCTCGCTGCCGCGACCGACGCCGTCGTGCTCGTGCGCGGCCATTCGCGCACGCTTCTTCCCGGAAGAGATGCCGAAGGCCCCCGCGTGATCGACGTGACCGGCTTCCCCGACACCTCGCTGCTGCTGCTCGTCGCGGACGCCCTCGTCACCGACTACTCGTCGGTGATGTTCGACTTCTCGGTGACCGGCAAGCCGATGTACTTCCTCGTGCCGGACATGGAGCACTACCGCGGCGAGCTGCGCGGGTTCTACTTCGATCTCGCCGCACACGCACCGGGACCGATGGTGCGCACGCAGGACGAGCTGGTCGCGGCGCTCGCCGCCGATGACGCGGACGCGTACGCCGACCGGTACGCGCAGTGGCGGGAGAAGTTCAACGCCCGCGACGACGGCCATGCCGCCGAGCGGGTCGTGACGCGGATCCTGGATCAGGGGTTCATCGAGATCTGACGCACGCGGGCCGGATCGACATCACGGCAGCGGCGTGTTGCGGCTGCCCAGTCGTGACGTGTCGACCGTGTCGTGCGCGCCGCCGATCACGCCGAGCAGGAACCCCCAGCCCCACGCGAGGTGCATGCTCGGCAGCACGGCCGCGGTCCAGAGCTTGTCGCGCCAGCCGTGTCCGCCGCCGCGGCCGGCGGCGACGCCGATGATGAGGATCGCGTACGCGATCACGGGAAGATACACGACGGATGCCGCCACCGCCCACCATCCCTGCAGCACGCCCGTCAGCTGCAGCGCGGCGACGACGAGCCCCAGAAGGATCGTGAGCACGAGTGCGGGCGGAGCGAAGAAGCGCAGGGAGTTGCCGCGCCCGAACCGGCGGACCAGCTCGCCGCGCCAGCGTCCGGTGGCCGAGAACTGGCGCACCAGCCGCGTCCAGCTCTCGCGCGGCCAGTACGTGACCGCCAGGCTCGGGTCGAACCACACACGGTAGCCGGCACGACGGATGCGGAGGTTCAGCTCCCAGTCCTCGCCTCGGCGGATGCTCTCATCGAACAGGCCCACCTCGTCGAGCACCGCGCGGCGCATGACGCCCAGGTACGCCGACTCGGCCTCGCCCTCCTGCGTGCCGCCGTGGTACGCGCCGCCGCCCAGCCCGATGGGGGAGTTGTAGGCGCGCGCGACCGCCCGTTGGAAGGGCGTGCGCCCGTCCGCGCGCATGACGCCGCCGACGTTCGCGGCGCGGACCCGCGCGAGCGTCGCGAGGGCGCTGCGGGCGTAGCTGGGGTCGAGTTCGGAGTGCGCGTCGACCCGGACCACGGTGGCGTACCGCCCGGCGCCGATCGCGAGATTGAGGCCGATCGGGATGTCGGCGGCGGGGTTCTCGATCAGCACGATGCGGTCATCGTCCCGGGCGAGCTCTCGAGCCAGTTCGCTCGTGCCGTCGGTGGACGGACCCAGCGCCAGGATCAGCTCCGTCGGACCCGGCACATCCTGCGCCAGCACGGTCTCGACCGCGCGTCGCAGGTAGTCGCGCTCATTGAGCACCGGCATCACGAAGCTCACGCCGGCACCGGGCGGAGGGACCGGAGCGTCCCTGCGCCCGTGTTGCTCGACATGCACGCGTCGATCATGTCATGGGTGCCGCTGGGTAGGCTGGACGCGTGGGTCTCGTCTCGGATGGAAAGAAGGCGGTCGCGCTCGTCCGCAAGGCGGTGCGCAATCGCTCGGCCGTGATCGACGTGCGGCGCACGCTCGCGGCCCGGCCGCAGCATCCGCCGTTCCACTACCGGGTCGCGGTGTACTTCGCCGACGGCGCGGTCAACATGTACCAGATGCGGCAGTGGTACAAGCCGCTCGCCGGACTGGCGAAGACCTGGCCCGTCGTCGTGCTCAGCCGTGCCGCGACGGGTGCCGAGGCGCTCCTCGCCGACGGCGCACTGCCGGTCGCCTTCGTGCCGACGGTGCGGGACCTCGAGCGCTTCATCGCCAAGCAGGACATCCGCGTCGTGCTGTATGTGAACCAGAACACGCGCAACTTCCAGATGTTCCGCTACGGGCGCCGCTGGCACGTGTTCATCAACCACGGCGAGTCCGACAAGATGTACATGACCACCAACCAGTACAAGGCGTACGACTACGCGATGATCGCGGGCGACGCGGCGCGCGAGCGGCTCTCGCGGGTGCTGTGGGACTACGACATCGACCGGCGCACGATCGAGATCGGCCGCCCGCAGGCGGACCACTACTCGGGCACCCTGCCGTACACCCCTGACGAGCGCACCGTGGTGCTCTACGCGCCCACCTGGGAGGGCGATCGGCCTTCGGCGCACTACGGCTCCATCGCAACGCACGGCGAGGCGCTGGTCGGCGCCCTGCTCGCGACCGGACGCCACCGGGTCATCTACCGCCCGCACCCGCGATCGGGCGTGGTGAACCACGAGTACGGCGCCGCGAACAAGCGCATCATCGCCGCCCTTGCCGCGGCGAATGCAGCCGATCCCGCCGCGCAGCACGTCTTCGACGACGGACCCGACCTCGGCTGGCAGCTGGCCGCCGCCGACGTCGCGATCGTCGACATCTCCGCGATGGTCTACGACCGGCTCGCGGCCGACAGGCCGCTGCTGATCACCCGACCGGCCGACCCCGCCGCGGCCATCGACACGCACGGCTACCTGTCGGCGTGCGAATGGCTGGATGCCTCGGCCGCCGCCGACATCGTCGCTGAGACGGAACGCGTGCTGGGCGACCCCGAGGCGGTCGCGCGTCTCGAGGAGTGGGTGACACGATACTTCGGCGACACCACCCCGGGTGCCGCGACGGCGCGGTTCCACGCGGCCGTGCAAGGACTCATGGACGACTGGGAGGCCTGGTACGCGCGCTCGGTCGCCGACAGCGACGACGATGAGCAAGAGGACGAGGCCGACCTCGACGAAGAGGGCTGAGCGACAGGGCGTCCGAGCGCGGGCCGTCGCGAAGCTCAGGCGACCGGGGCCGGACGCTCGACGAGCCGCGAGATCGCCCGCAGCGGGATCGCGACCCACGTCGGCCGGTTGCGCGCTTCGTAGATCGCCTCGTACACCGCTTTGTCGAGTTCGAGTGCGGCCAGGAGCGGATGCCGGGGGTCGAGGCCGTTCCCCGAGGTCGCCGCATAGCCCTCGACGAACGCCGCTCGCGCATCGAGAGCCCAGGCCCGCACCGCATCGGCCGACCGCTCGGGATGGTCCAGGCGCAGCGACCCGGCGACGTAGTCGAACGAGCGGAGCATCCCCGCGACATCCCGCAGCGCGAAATCGGGCTGTGTGCGCTCGGCCATCGGCCTGAGCGGTTCCCCTTCGAAGTCGACGACCACCCAGCCGCGGTCGGGGGAGTGGAGCACCTGGCCGAGGTGATAGTCGCCGTGTATCCGCTGCAGCGGCGGCCAGGGCACCTCGAGCGCGCGACGGTACACCGCTGTCGCGGCATCCCGCTGGCCCGCGATCTCGGGCACCTCCGCCATCGCGATCGCGAACCGACGTTCCCAGGTCGCAGCGGTGGCATCGCGATCGGCTGCGGTCGCGGTCCGCGTGGGGAAGCACTGCGACAGCGCGACATGGACGTGGGCTGTCGCAGCGCCCAGGGCGCGCGCCGCGTCGCGGAAGTCCTCGCCCTTCGCCGCGGCGAGGAGTGCGACCCGCCACGCATCGTCGACGCCGGGCAGGTACTCCTGGGCGAAGGCGAGCGAACCGCGCACGCTGCCGTGTGCCGTGGCGAGGTCGGGCCACGTGCCTTCGATCGACCCGATGGTCCGCGGCACGTGGGGCGACCCGGCGCGCGCCAGGGCCTCCTGCAGCTCGATGTCGGGATTCAGCCCGGCGTGAAGCTGCCGGTACACCTTGCAGATCACGGGGGTGCCGACGCCCTCGTAGATGAGCGACGTGTTGGACTGCTCACCGCTGATCACCCGGGCCGTGGCCTCGGCCGGTGCACCGCCGAGCGCGGCCACGCGTCCGATCGCGGTCGTCTGCGGTCCACGGGCCGTGCCGCCGCGGGCGATGAGGCGCAGGAGCGAGTTGGCGTAGGCGGGGTCGAACGGGCCGTCGATGAACGTCGTGCCAGGCGCGGGGCTGCCGATGATGTGGTCGGGGGCCGCGTCCACGGTCTCGGTCGCTCGCTCGACGACGGGGATCTGGTACAGCACCGCGGGAAGGGCCCCCTCGTCGGCGACCAGGAACGTGCGGATGCGGGCTCCGCCCGCTGTCTCGGCGGGGTCGTCGGGGTCGGCGGTGAGGTCCCACCACGACACCAGGCGCAGGCTCGGCGGACGCCCTTTCGCGGCGTACCACCGCTGCCGCGGCATCCACGCCGCCAGGCACGCCAGGGTGCTGTCCATACCTGTGAGCGTATGCCCGGGACGGCCGGCATGTCGAGGTGGGCGTGCAAGCGCTTGCAGCGTGCGCCCTGGCAACGGGCTCGGGCTACGCGTCCTCGCCCGACTCCTGCGACTCGGCCATCTCGATGACGGGCGCCACGGGGATGATGATGGACTCGACGGCCGGAGCGGCGCCGAGCCCGAGATCGCCGACACCGAGGCCGCCGAGATCGACGGCGGCGGCTTCGGCCAGCCGCTCCGCCTGGCTGTCGGTGCGCTCGGGCTCGGAGGGCAGCCCTGCCCATTCGGAGGGTTCTTCTGGAAGCTGGCTGAACAGACCCATGACGCCATTCTCACCCCGCGCGAACGCGGGCAGGATCACATCAGTCGGCGGGCGGAGCCTCGATCTCGGGCCTCCTGCGGCGTACGACGTTGCCGACCGCCGCCGTCCCGCGGGTCACGCCGCCGATCACGAAACCTCCGGCGCGACGGATGCCGCGACCGGCGAGGCGCTCCACGCGGTCGGCACCGGGTCGCGGCTCGAGCTCCGGCGGCAGCTGGAGCGGCGGCGCGCCGAACGCGCGCCGGGAGCCGACGAGGACGCGGCGCCCCAGGATGTTGTTGCCGGCGCCGCCGATCGCGGCGCCGATGCCGAAGGGCAGCGCCTTGCCGATCCATGACGCGCCGCCGCGAGCCGCGAACTGCCGGATGAACGTCGACTTGAGCCGGTCTACGAGCGGGCCCACTGCGGCGCGGGGGAGCGACTTGGTGACGAGCTCGCCCCAGTATCCGGCACGGCTCGGACCGCGTCCGGCCGCCTGACCGGCCAGCTGCGCGACGAGGTCGACGCCTTCTTTGCCCAGCATGAGGGTCAGCACCAGCGCCCGCGCGCGGTCGGGATCCGAGACCGGGATGCCGTGCACCTCGGTGACCGACTGGGCGAACAGGGTGGTCGCCTCGAGGAACGCCACCGTCTCGACGCCGCTGAGCGCGAGGGTGACTCCCGTGCCGATGCCGGGGACGACGGCGGTCGCGCCGACCGCTGCGCCGCCGGTGGTCACGGCCGCGAGGTAGCGGCGCTCGAGGATGCGGACGATGTCGGCGGGGGAGGCATCCGGATGCCGCAGGCGGATGCTGCGCAGGTGCGCGAGCACGACCGGCCGCTGGATCGACAGCACGCGGTCGAGCGCGCGGACGGTGAACGGGTGCTCGTCCGACCCGGTGGGCGGCAGACCTCCCTGCCACGGCGAGTCGCCGGGCAGGGAGTGGATGCGGTGGACCTTCTCGCTCATCGCGCCGAGTCTATGCGCCCGGATCCGGGCGTCGGCCCGGGTTGACAGGCCAGCGCTGAGGGGTCAGACGTAAAGGTTCGCGCGCTCGAGGTCTTCGGCGAAGTCCACCTCGACGGCGTACAGGTCCGAGATGTCGAGCGGTTCGAGCAGCACGCCGTCCTCGGCGATCGCGAGCTCGAGGCCGCGCTCGAAGTAGTCCTGGTCGTCGACACGCGTCAGGTGGCGCATGAACGCCTTCTTGTCGCGGCTCGAGACGTAGTTGATGCCCACGGCCTCGCCGATGCCGCCCTTGACGGTCTTCGAGAGCTCCTTGATGTGGCCCTCCGGCGTGACCGTGTACTTGACCTCTTCGTCGCTCACCTTCGAGGTATTGACGGTGACGAACGACTGGTCGCGCTCGATGAGCTCGATGGCACGGCCCAGGACGCGCGGGTCGAAGACGACGTCGCCGTTCATCCAGAGCACGCCTCCCTTGCCGGTCTTCGCGAGGGCGCGAAGCAGGCTCTTGGACGTGTTGGTCTGGTCGTAGCGGTCGTTGTAGACGTAGTCGACGTGAGGGAAGGCCTCGACGATGGTCTCGGCACGGTAGCCGACGACGGTGGTGATCCGGGCGTCATTGCCGAACGCCGCGCGGATGTTGTCGTGCTGCTGCTGCATGATGCTGCGGCCGTCGTTCAGCTCGGTGAGCGGTTTGGGAAGGCTGCGGCCGAGACGCGAGCCCATTCCGGCTGCGAGGATTACGGTCTGAAGGGTCAAAGTCTTCTCCTGAAGTACGCGATTCACTGCCGGTTCACCGGCGCGACACCCCTTCGTGCCGGGTCCATGCTATCGATGACCCCTGTGAAGGTGCAGAATGATGGGCTCCCGTTGCCGATTCGTGACATAACGCGAATGCCGCGACGCGGCGACACGGACTGCCCCACCATCAGGACCGCTTGATACGTTGGTTGGGTGACAGCCTCCCTCCCGGTGCCGAATGACATCGATCCGGAAGAGCCGGACCGTCACTCCGCTGCGCGCGTGATGCGCCTCGCCGAAACGGTACCGCCGGCTCCCGACAAGCCCCGCCGCCCGCCGCGCAAGCCTCGCTCCGACAAAGACGCCCCGCGAAAGAAGCGCGCTCCGCGCAGTGCCGAGCCGCAGCCCGATCCCGGCCCGCCGCCGCCGCTTCCGAGCGATCTGGAGCTCGCTGCGAGCGCTGCCGCCGGGATCGTCGTTCCGCCGCGCCCGCCCCTTCCGCCGGTCGCCGACGTGCCGTCGGCCGATGCCCGACCCGCCCCCGCGGCGGAGCCCGAAGCGTCGCCCCAGCCCGCTCCCGAGGCCGCGACGGCACCCTCCGAAGCGACGCAGGTCGCAACCGCGCCCGAGGTCGCCTCTTCGACCGAGTCGAGCTCCGACCCCGCGCCTCTTGCCGATTCGGTCGCGGTGGTCGAAGCTGAGCCCGTGGTCGACTCCGCACCCGTGGCCGAGCCCGCGGCTGCGGTCGAGCCCGCTCCCGAGGCCGTCTCCGAGCCTGCGCCCGCGGATCTCGTGCGCGAGGCGTCTGCCCCGGTGGCGATCGCGCCCGCGGCGCCTGCCCCCGTGGCTCCCGAGCCGGTGGCCGAGCCCGAGGTCGAGCCGACACGGACGCCGCTTCCCGCGCACGCCGCGGCGGACACCACGTCTGCCATCGACGGGGCGCCGGCCGCGGCATCCGTCCTCCTCGACACGCCGCCCCTTCCCGCGGCCGCCGGCGATGCGCTCGTCCTCCGCGGCGTCACAAAGCGCTTCGGCAGCACCCACGCGGTCGACGGCATCGACCTCACCGTCCCCGCCGGCACGTTCTACGGCCTCGTGGGGCCGAACGGAGCAGGCAAGACCACCACGCTCTCGATGATCGCCGGTCTGCTCGAACCGGATCGCGGCACGATCCACATCGGCGGAGTGGATGCCGCGGCCAAGCCGCTGGCCGTCAAGCGGCTGATGGGGGTGCTGCCGGATCGACTGCGCACGTTCGACCGGCTGACGGGGCGTCAGCTCCTCTACTACTACGGGGTGCTGCGGAAGCTGCCTCCCGCGGTCGTCGAGAGTCGCACGGCCGACCTCGCACGCGCATTCGACCTCGAGGACGCCCTCGGCCGCAGCGTGTCGGACTATTCGGCCGGCATGCTCAAGAAGGTCATGCTCGCCGGCGCACTCATCCACTCTCCGCGCCTGCTCGTCCTGGACGAGCCGTTCGAGGCCGTCGACCCGGTCTCGAGCGCGATCATCCTCGACATCCTCTCGACGTATGTCGCCCACGGCGGCACGGTGATCCTGTCCAGCCACGGCATGGACCTCGTCGAGCGCGTCTGCACGCGTGTGGCGGTCATCGTCGCCGGCCAGGTGCTCGCCGAGGGCACCGTCGCCGAGGTGCGCGGCGAGCTGACGCTGGAGCAGCGTTTCGTCGAACTCGCCGGAGGCCTCAGCGACGTGGAGGGTCTCGAGTGGCTGCACACGTTCTCCGACTGAGGATCGCACTGCTGTTCGGCGCACTCCGCGGGGACGCGGGGCACGTCGTCCGCGTGATCGGCGCGCTGCTGCTCCTGGTCGCGGCGACGGTCGCGGCCTGCTGGGGACTCCTGACGCTGCGGGATGCCGCCACCGAGGAGGTGCTGGCCGTCACCGTCCTCGGCGGCTCGGCGGTCACCTTGGGCTTCGCGCTCGCCCCGCTCTTCGGAGCCGTCGACGATCCGCTGGATCCGCGGCGGTTCGCGCTGTTCGGGCTGCCGCGCGGCGGTCTCGCCTTCGTGCTCGCCGTCGCCGGACTCATCAGCGTGCCGATCCTGGTCCTCCTCGCCGTGGCGGTCTGCGCCGCGATCGTGTGGGCAGACCACGGCGTGCCCGTCGCCGTCGGAGTCGTGAGCGTGCTCCTCGGCGTCCTGACCTGCGCGCTGCTGGCGCGCGTGTGCATGGCGCTGGCGTCCCTGTTCCTGCGCGACCGGCGTTCGCGTGAGCTGTCGGGCGTGTTCGTGCTCGTGGTGCTCGTGGTGGTCGTCCCGGTCGGGGTGTTCCTCGCGTCGCTCGAATGGCAGGGCACCGTGCCGACACAGCTTCTCGAGGCCGTGGATGCGCTGGCGCTCACACCGCTCGGCGCCGCGTGGGCACTTCCGGGGATGGCGGCGGTCGGCGGCGACGTGTGGATGCCGGCTCTCATCGCCGTCGGGACGGTGCTCGTGCTGGCGCTGCTGTGGGCGTGGGCCGTCAGGCGGCTCCTGACCACGACCGAGCGGCCCACGACCGGCCGCGCGCGCGGCGGCCTCGGATGGTTCGGCGTGGCACCGGGAACGCCCGGCGGCGCGATCGCGGCGCGCAGTCTCATGTACTGGTTCGGCGATCGCCGGTACGTGGTCAACGGCCTGGTGATCCCGTTCGCGGCGGCCATCACCGTCGTGCCGCTGCTCATCGCCGGTGTGCCGCCCGAGCTCGTGGCGCTCGTGCCGGTGCCGTTCGCCGCGCTCTTCCTCGGCTGGCTGCCGCACGACGACGTCGCGTACGACTCCACGGCGGTGTGGATGCACATCGCGAGCGGCGTGCGGGGTGTGTCGGACCGCGTCGGTCGCCTGGTGCCCGTGCTGCTCGTGGGCGTGCCGCTGCTGGCGGTGGCCATCCCGGTGGCGACCTCGCTGCACGGGCGGTGGGCGGTGCTGCCGGCTCTCACCGGCGTCTGCGCCGCGCTCTTCCTGTCGGGTCTCGGCCTGTCGAGCATCTCGTCGGTCGTCGCTCCCTACGCGGTGTCGCGCCCCGGCGAGAGCCCCTTCCAGCAGCCGCAGCGCACGACCGCTGTGGGTGCGCTGGCGCAGGGCTCGGTGATGCTCGGGGCTCTGGTCCTCTCGGCGCCGGTGCTCTGGTGCGGCTGGCTCGCCCTCCATGGCGACCCGGAGGCCACCGACATGGCGCTGTGGGGCGGCCTTGCCATCGGGTTCGGCGTGCTCGTCGTCGGCGTCACCGTCGGCTCGATCGCGTTCGAGCGTCGTGGTGGACGGCTGATGGAGTTCGCCGAGTCGACCTGACGCCGGCCCGTTCGACGAACTCCGAGTCGCGAGGACGGGCCCGGCGGGGGTCGGCCCCGACTACACTGGCAGACCATGAGCACCCCGCTGGACAGCCCTCATCAGGGCGGCATCGCGACCCTCGATCGCGAGCTCGAAGAGCTCCTCAAAGAAGAGAACATCGAACCGGGTGACCACGAGCGCTTCTCGCACTACGTCAAGAAGGACAAGATCCTCGAGTCGGCGATCACCGGCAAGCCCGTGCGGGCACTGTGCGGCAAGAAGTGGACGCCGGGTCGGGATCCCGAGAAGTTCCCGGTCTGCCCGACCTGCAAAGAGATCTACGAGTCACTCGGCGCCTGACGCCACAGTCGGCTGAGCGATCGCCGCGGCTTCGGACGCGTCGGCGTAGACCGTCGGGATGGCCGGGTCGGAGCGACTGAGCGCGAGAGCGCGCACCGGAAGCTCCTCGCGCACCCGGGCGTGATGTGCACGGGCGGCCTCGACGCCGGCCGTCCCTTCGAACGCGACATCCGGTTCGCCGTCGGTCACCAGCGGAACCTGCAGCGCACGCGCCGCCGGGTGCGACGCGGCGGTGTCGAGCGCTTCGAAGCCATCCGACACGACGATGAGCTCGCTCGTGGCCGTGCCTTCGTCCAGCGTGCGGAACGCCGCCTTGCGGCCGCCCTTCGATCCCTTGTCGGTCGAGGCCTTCGCCACGCCGACCCACCCGCCGTCGGAGTCCTGACGCGCGACGAGCTTGTAGACCATGCCGGCGGTCGGCGTGCCGGACCCCGTCACCACAGACGTGCCCACGCCGTACGCATCGACGGGGGAGGCCGCGAGCGCGGCGATCGCGTACTCGTCGAGATCGCTGGTCACCGTGATCCGGGTGCCGGTCGCGCCCAGCTCGTCGAGCTGCGCGCGCACTTCGGCGGCCACCGTGGGCAGATCGCCCGAGTCGATGCGCACGCCGCCGAGGCCGGTGCCCGCGATCCGCACGGCCGTCTCCACACCGCGGCGGATGTCGTAGGTGTCGACGAGGAGCGTCGTGCCGACTCCCAGCGCATCGATCTGCGCGCGGAAGGCGTCCTCTTCGGTGTCGTGCAGGAGCGTCCACGAGTGCGCGGCGGTGCCCATCGTGGGGATGCCCCAGCGGCGTCCTGCCTCGAGGTTCGAGGTCGCGGCGAACCCGACGATGTATGCCGCGCGTGCCGCGGCGACGGCCGATCTCTCGCCCGCCCGCCGGGAGCCCATCTCGGCAAGGGGCCGGTCGCCGGCGGCGACGCTCATGCGGGCGGCGGCGGTGGCGATGGCGGAGTCGTGGTTGAGCACGCTCAGCGCCAGTGTCTCGAGCACGACGGCCTCTGCGAACGTGCCCTCGACGGTGAGGATGGGGGAGCCCGGGAAGTAGAGCTCACCCTCGCGATAGCCGGTGATCGAGCCGGTGAACCGGTAACCCTCCAGGAAGTCGAGGGTGGCGGCATCCACCACCTTCTCGTCGCGCAGGAACCGCAGTTCTTCGTGGTCGAAGCGGAAGTCGCGGATCAGCGACAGCAGCCTGCCCGTGCCGGCAACCACGCCGAACCGTCGTCCGGCCGACAGTCGCCGGCCGAACAGCTCGAAGACGCAGCGGCGCTCGGCGGTGCCGTCGCGCAGGGCCGCGTCGACCATCGTGAGCTCGTAGCGGTCGGTCAGCAGGGCGGTCGAGGCGCCCCCTCGCGAAGCGTGCCCGTGGGTCATGCGGGCCAGCCTAGTGAGCGCCTGGCGTAGGCTGGGGCATCGTGAACGACGCGCCGATCGGAATCTTCGACTCCGGAGTCGGCGGTCTCACCGTCGCACGGGCCGTCTCGGCGCTGCTTCCCCAGGAGTCGATCCTCTACATCGGCGACACGGCGCGTTCGCCGTACGGCCCGAAGCCGATCGCGGATGTCCGCCGCTACGCGCTCGAGGTGCTCGACGAGCTGGTGGCGCAGGGCGTGAAGATGCTCGTCATCGCCTGCAACACCGCGTCGGCTGCCATGCTGCGCGACGCCCGCGAGCGGTACGACGTGCCGGTCGTCGAGGTGATCAACCCCGCGGTGCGCACCGCGATGTCGACGACCCGCAACGGCCGTGTCGGCGTCATCGGCACGGCCGGCACGATCTCGTCGGGGGCGTACCAGGACATGCTCGGCGTCAACGAGCAGCTGACGGTGTTCGCCCAGGCGTGCCCCCGTTTCGTGGAGTTCGTCGAGGCCGGCGTCACCGGCTCGCCTGAGGTGCTCGCGGTCGCCGAGGAGTACCTCGCCCCGCTCCGCCACGCCGGCGTCGACACCCTCGTCCTCGGCTGCACGCACTACCCGTTCCTCGAGGGCGCGATCAGCTATGTGATGGGACCCGACGTCAGTCTCGTGTCGAGCGACACCGAGACCGCGAAGGACGTCTACCGTCAGCTGGTCTCCCGTGACCTGCTCGCGGGTCCGGATGCCGAGCCCCAGCACGTCTACGAAGCCACCGGCGCGTCCGCCGACGAGTTCCTGCGCCTCGCGCACCGGCTGATGGGCCGCGAGGTCAGCTCCGTGCGACTGGTCCAGACCGGCGCCATCGATCTGCCGACCCGCCTCGGCTGAGGCATCCGTACCGTCAGAGGAGAGAAATGACCGATATCACCCGTGCCGACGGCCGCACCGTCGACCAGCTGCGTCCCGTCACGATCGAGCGGGGCTGGTCGAGCCAGGCCGAGGGTTCGGCGCTCATCTCGTTCGGGAACACGAAGGTGCTCTGCACGGCGTCGTTCACGAACGGCGTGCCGCGATGGCTCAACGGCAAGGGCAAGGGCTGGATCACCGCCGAGTACGCGATGCTGCCGCGCGCCACGAACGACCGCAACGACCGCGAGAGCGTCAAGGGCAAGATCGGCGGCCGCACCCACGAGATCTCCCGGCTGATCGGCCGCGCGCTCCGCGCCGTCGTCGACACGAAGGCACTCGGTGAGAACACCATCGTCATCGACTGCGACGTCCTGCAGGCCGACGGCGGAACGCGCACGGCCGCGATCACCGGCGCGTACGTCGCGCTCGCCGACGCCATCGAGTGGGGCCGCCGCAAGAAGTTCATCGGACAGAAGGCGCAGGTGCTCTTCGACTCGGTGTCGGCCGTGTCGGTCGGCATCATCGACGGCGAGCCGATGCTGGACCTGGCCTACGTCGAGGATGTCCGCGCCGAGACCGACATGAACATCGTGGTGACCGGCCGCGGACTGTTCGTCGAGGTGCAGGGCACCGCCGAGGGTGCGCCGTTCGACAAGCGGGAGCTCGACGCCCTCCTCGAACTCGGCGTCAACGGCTGCGCGGATCTGCGCACCCACCAGCTCGCCACGCTCGGCGAGGGAACGGCCGAGGGCGCGGCGTGACCGCTCATCCCGACGACATGGCGGAGGCGATCGCCGAGGTGGAGGCGGAGACGGCGGCCGCCGGTACCGACGTCGCCGGAGCCCTGAAGCAGATCGTGCTCGCGACCCACAACCGTCACAAGGTCGAGGAGTTCCAGGCGATCGTGGCGGCCACGCGCCCGGACCTCGTCGTGGTCGCCTACGACGGCCCCGAGCCGGTCGAGGACGGCGTCACCTTCGCCGAGAACGCGCTGATCAAGGCGCGCGCGGCGGCCGAGCACACGGGCCTTCCCGCGCTCGCGGACGATTCCGGCATCTGCGTCGACGTGCTCGGCGGTGCGCCCGGCGTGTTCTCCGCCTACTGGGCGGGGCACGCGAAGGATGCCGCGGCGAACCTCAACCTGCTGCTGGACCAGCTCTCCGACATCCGGGATCCGCACCGTACGGCGCAGTTCGTCTCGACGATCGCGTTCGTCGTGCCCGGCGACGCGTCACGCGAGAGCGTCGTGGAGGGCGTATGGCCCGGACGCCTCGCCACGGCGGCATCGGGTGAGGGCGGCTTCGGCTACGACCCGATCTTCATCCCGGACGGCCAGGAGGCCGACACCGAGCGGACCGTCGGCGAGTGGACTTCGCTCGAGAAGAACGCGGCATCCCACCGCGCACGCGCGTTCGAGGCGCTCGCACCGCTGCTCGCGGAGCTGTGAGCCGCGCCAGGGCGGGCTGCGACTGAGAATCACGATCATTCCCGACTAGCCGGAACGGCGGCCGGCGGCGGCCGCACGGGCTTAGCCTGGGCGCATGCACGATCACGCGCCGACCGGGATCCGCGGGGCCGGCAACCGCCGTCTCCTCGGCATCTCGCTCGCGATCACCTCCACCGTGATGGTGGTGCAGATCGTCGGCGCGGCGTTGTCGGGATCCCTCGCGCTCTTCGCGGACGCGGCCCACATGTTCACGGATGCCGCAGCCCTCGTGATCGCGCTCGTCGCGAGCACCGTCGCCGCCCGCCCGGCCAACGACCGCCGAACGTTCGGCTATCAGCGCGCCGAGGTGTTCGGCGCCCTGGTCAACGCGATCATCCTCATCGTGCTCTCGGCCTGGGTCGCGTTCGAAGGCATCTCGCGACTGCTGGACCCCGGCGAGGCCGAGATCGCCGGCGATCTGATGCTGGTGATCGCCGTCGTCGGGCTCGTCGCGAACGCGGTCGCCATGTGGCTGCTCAGCGCGGAGCAGCGGCACAGCATCAACGTCCGCGGTGCCTATCTGGAGGTGCTCGGCGATCTCTTCGGCTCGGCCGCCGTGATCGTCGCAGCGATCGTCGTCATCACGACGGGGTGGGATCAGGCCGACGCGATCGCGTCGCTGCTCATCGCGGCGATGATCGTGCCGCGCGCGATCGGGCTGCTCCGCGAAGTCGTGTCGGTGCTCGCCGAATCGGCACCCGAGGGTACGCATGTCACCGAGATCCGCGACCACATCCTCGCCACCCCGGGTGTCGTCGCCGTGCACGACGTCCACGTGTGGCAGCTGACCCGCGGCGCGCCGGTGTTCACCGCCCACGTCGTGGTCGAAGACGCGGCCCTCGCCGACGGCCGGGCGGCCGGGATCCTCAGCGGGCTGCAGAGCTGTCTGTCGCAGCATTTCGACGTCGAGCACTCCACGTTCCAGCTCGAGCCCGCCGGTCACGTCGAGCACGACGCGCACGCCTGAGCGCGGCCCGTCATCTCGCCGGCGCCCGTCCAGAGCCGGCAACCGCTCAGCGACCGGGGACGCTCAGTCCTCGCGCCGCACCTCGTCGGGGCTCTTGTCGGGGCGGAGGCCGCGCCACCTCGGGTGGCGGAGGATGCCGCCGGGGGTGAACTCGCCGTACTCGACTTCGCCGACGAGCGCCGGCCGGACCCACAGTGCATCGCGGGCATCGAGCGGCGGCACGCCCACGAGCGGATTGGCGTCGGTGCGCAGCGGCAGCAGCTTCTTCATGAGGGTCGCGAGGGTCGAGTCGCTGAAGCCGGAGCCGACGCGACCCGCATAGCGCAGGCCCGCCTCGTCCGGGATGCCGAGCAGCAAAGACCCGAAGGTGTTGCTGCGACCGCCTTTCCCGGGGCGGATGCCCGCGATCACCACCTCCTGCGTGCGGGTGATCTTGACCTTCAGCCATGACTCGGACCTGCCTCCGCGCAGGTACCGCGAGCCGGGATCCTTGACGACGATCCCCTCGAGTCGCAGTTGGATGCTCGTGTCGAGCGCGGCATCGACGTCGTCGAACACCGGCGGGACGACGATCGCGTCGACGGATGCCGCCGCCACCGCATCGAGCACGTCGCGCCGTTCGCGCAGCGGAAGGTCGGCGAGGTCGTCGCCGTCGTGCGAGAGGACGTCGAACAGGTAGTAGCGCACGGGCGTCCGTCGGGCTTCTCGGGAGATGTCGCCCGCGCGCTCGAGGTTCATGCGCGTCTGCAGCAGCGGAAAGCTGGGACGACCATCGGGCTCGAGCGCGACCAGCTCGCCATCGAGCACGGCGTGCTCGTCGCCGAGGCCGGCGTCCACCGCCGTCAGCTCGGGATACCGATGGGTCACCTCGTTGCCGCTGCGTGCGAAGAGCCGCAGCCGCTGACCGTCCCACACGCCGACGGCGCGGATCCCGTCCCATTTCATCTCGACCCAGGTCTCGCCGGTGCCGTCTTTCGCAGCCCACGCACGGGCCGCCGCACGAGCCGTTCCCGGAGTCGCGGGCGAGGCGAGCATCGGCCGGAGGTCGGCCATCGGGACTGTCGACACACCCTGCGAAACGTCATTGAACTTCCGGTTCACACGGGACTGAGGCGGGGAATCGGGGCCTGACCGGGGTTCGATGCTGGTGTGTGAACCGGAAGTCACGTGGGGTTCGGTGGTGGTGTGTGAACCGGAATTCACCTGGGGTTCGATGCTGGTGTGTGAGCCGGAACTCACATGCCCTTTTCGGGGAGGCTCCTCGCCTCGGCGCGGGGACCGGGATGCCGCTCGCTGCGCCGGGCTGTGGGGCTCGTCGGCTTGGGGAGTGGGCTCCACGACGGTGCCGTCCGGCTGCGGCCGGCCGCCGGCATCCGTCTTCATCCGGTGCAGCAGCCAGCTCGACTTCTCGCCCTCGCCCTCGGTGCGGATGAGCGCGAGACGCACGCGTCCGAGCGGCCCGCCCGGCCGCCCCTCGAGGGTCGCGATGATCTCGTCCTCGCGCCACTTCTCGAGGTCGTAGCGGCCGTCGTCCCAGATCGTCACGGTGCCGCCACCGTACTCACCCGCGGGGATCGTGCCCTCGAAGCTCGCGTACTCCATCGGGTGATCCTCGGTCATGACGGCGAGGTTGTTCCGCTTGTACGAATGCGGGACGCCGCGGGGGACCGCCCAGCTCACCAGCACGCCGTCATGCTCGAGCCGGAAGTCCCAGTGCAGGCGGCTCGCGTGATGCTCCTGGATCACGAAGCGCGGCCGCTCGCCCGACGGGGTGGCGCCCAGCGGATTGACGGGCACCGGCTCGGGCGTGCGCTGCGCGCTGCGCTTGGAGATGTAGGCCGACAGAGGTCCGGACTCGGCCTCGCGCCCACCGGCGTGGAAGCCGAGCGCCGCCATCGGATCGCCGATGGTCTCGATCCGCTCGAGCACCTCCGTGAAATCGAGGTGGCGCAGGTGAGGGTCGGCGAGCTCGTCCCACGTGCGCGGCGCGGCGACCGTGGGGTGTGCGCGGCCGCGCAGCGAGTAGGGCGCGATCGTCGTCTTCGACCCGTTGTTCTGGCTCCAGTCGATGAGCACCTTGCCGTGGCGCTCGCTCTTCTTCATGCTGCTGACGACGAGGTCGCGGTGATCCGCCTCGATCGCGCGGGCGAGCTCGTTCGCGAGCGCGGACGCCTGCTCGGTCGACTGGCCGGGCGGCAGCGCGGTGTACAGGTGGATGCCCTTGCTGCCGCTGGTCACCGGGTACGGCTCGAGTCCCATGCCGACCAGGATGCCGCGTGCCCAGCCGGCGACCACGGCGCACTCCGGCAGGCCCACGCCGGGGCCGGGATCGAGGTCGAGCACGAGGCGGTCGGCGGGCCCACGTCCGCCGTCGGGCGCGAAGCGCCACTGCGGCACGTGCAGCTCGAGGCTCGCCACCTGCGCGAGGTAGACGAGCGTCGGGATGTCGCCGACCAGCGGATACTCCTTGGTGCCGGTGGAGTGGGGGATCGGCATCCGCTTCACCCACGACGGAGCACCGCGCTCGAGGTCCTTCGCGAAGAAGACCATGCCGGGGTCTTCCTCGGTGCCGACGCCGTCCGGCCAGCGCTTGCGGGTCACGGGACGCCCGATGACATGGGGGATCAGCACCTCGCCGATGCGCGAGTAGTAGTCGATGACCTCGCCCTTGGTGGTGCCCGTCTCGGGATAGAGCACCTTGTCGAGGTTGGTGATGCGCAGGCGCCGGCCGCCGATGCGCACGAGCTGCTCCTCTCCCGCCATGGCCACAGAGTATCGGCGACGAGAGGCGCAAGGGGTGGCCCGGTGTCGGCGCACTGGTGTTCACTGGTGTGGTGAGAGCGATCTGGAAGGGTGCACTGACGTTCGGACTCGTCAACGTGCCGGTGAAGGTGTACTCGGCGACAGAGGACCACGACGTCTCTCTGCATCAGGTGCACAACAAGGACGGCGGTCGCATCCGCTACCAACGGGTGTGCGAGGTCGACGGCGAGGTGGTGCCGTACTCCGACATCGACAAGGCGTACGACGACGGCGAGAAGACGGTCGTGCTCACCAAGGACGACTTGGCGTCGCTCCCAGCGGAGAAGAGCCGCGAGATCGATGTCGTCGAGTTCGTGCCGAGCGAGCAGATCGACCTCCTGACGCTCGATCGCGCGTACTACCTCGAACCGGATTCCGCGTCGCCGAAGGCGTACGTGCTGCTGCGCAAGACGCTGGAGCAGACCGACCGGACCGCTATCGTCCGGTTCTCGCTGCGACAGAAGACCCGGCTGGCAGCCTTGCGCGTGCGCGGTGAGGTCCTCGTGCTGCAGACCCTGCTCTGGGCCGACGAGGTTCGCGAAGCGGCGTTCCCGGCGCTGGATGAGAGCGTGCGGATCTCGGCCAAGGAACTCGAGCTGTCGGCATCCCTCGTCGAGAGCTTCTCGAGCGACTTCGACCCCGAGGAGTTCACGGACGAGTACCAGCAGGAGCTGCGCACCCTGATCGAGGCGAAGCTCGAGAAGGGCGACGCGCTGGACACCACCGAGACCTTCGGCGAGCAGGAGGAAGAAGAGGCAGGCGGCGAGGTCATCGACCTCATGGCGGCGCTGCGTGCCAGCGTTGAGAAGTCCCGTGCGGCTCGCGAAGGCGGCGGATCGAAGGCGTCGGACAAGAAGGATGCCGGGGCCGACGACGAGCCGGCGGCGAAAGCACCCGCCAAGAAGCCCGCGGCGAAGTCGTCCGCGAAGAAGCCCGCCGCCAAGAAGAAGGCCTCCTGACGGTACAAGCCGCAGGTCGCCTCCGGGTCAGGCCTTCGGGGCGCCATCCTCGTGGTGCTCGGGGCCGCGATCGAACACCTCGGGATCGAGCACGAGCGCCTCGGCCTCGCTGTGGTCGGTGACGACGTCCTCACCCGCCGCGGCGGCCTTCTTCGCCTTGCTGCGCTCGCGGAAGTAGTGCCACAGCGTCACAAGCGCCGTGCCGCCGACCGCGGCGAGCAGGATCAGGTCGATGTAGTTCTCGACGAAGGTGGCGACCGGCGGGATGAACCCGATGGCGTAGCCGAACATCGTGAGGCCGAAGCCCCACAGCACCGCGCCGATGAAGTTGTAGAGCGTGTACTTCCACTTGTTCATGTGCCCGACGCCCGCGGCGACCGGGGCGAAGGTGCGCACGATCGGCACGAAGCGGGCCAGGATGATGGTGAGTCCGCCGAACCGCTCGAAGAACGCGTTCGTGCGCTCGACGTTCTTGACGCTGAACAGACCGGATTCCTTCTTCTCGAAGACCGCCGGGCCGCCCTTGTGACCGATGTAGTAGCCCACCTCCCCGCCGAGGAAGGCGGCAAGACCGATCAACAGCGCCACCCACCACACGCTGATGCCGAACACGCCGTTCGGCGCATACGACTGCGGATGCGACAGCAGGCCCGAGATGACGAGGAGCGTGTCGCCGGGGAGAAGGAATCCGATGAGCAGGCCCGTCTCGGCGAAGACGATGAAGCACACGGCGACGAGCGCCCAGGGGCCCGCCCATTCGATGATGGCGGCCGGATCCAGCCAGGGGATCAGCGCGGAAGGAACAGCGTGCACGGTGGTTTCCCGTCGTCAGTCGGCGGAGGATGCGAGAACTCGCGTGCGGAAGGTGGGACTTGAACCCACACGCCCGAAGGCACAGGAACCTAAATCCTGCGTGTCTGCCGATTTCACCACTCCCGCAAGTGGCTCTCAGTCTACTGAGGGGACCGGGAGTCGGCTGTGGGGCTGACCCCCCGTTTCGCGGCGGAGATCAGCGGCGGATGCCGAACAGGAAGTAGCTCGCCGGTCCGATCCAGTTCACGAGGATCGCGGGGATCCACGCCGCCTTCGGTCCGCGCACGTCGTCCGCGTCGCGGTGGGAGAGATCCCAGAACGCCAGGAACGCGAACGCCACCTGCACGAGGCCCAGAACGCCCAGGCCCGCCTTCGCCGCCGGGGCCAGTTCCGTCTTGGTCATCATCGTCGTCCTTTCATCGGTGCCTCCATCCTGCCCCGCGGGCGCGGCGACCGCATCTGTGGATAACTTTCGGCTGGCTCCGGGCCGAATTGCGAGGATGCTGAAGTGACCTCCTCGAGCGCTCCCGTCGCGACCCTCGTGGCCGAGCGGGTGCGCGAGAGACTGCGCGCCGAACGGTCGGATCCGACCCGCGACCCGGAGTTCGCGGCGCAGGTCGCGCGCGCCGAGGTGCGCCGGCACAACGACTTCGCCCTGGCGCGCGGGCTGGCGCCGGTCGACGACGAGACGGCCTGCGTGCGGGAGGTGCTCGCCGCCGTCGCCGGGTTCGGGCCGCTGCAGGCGTACCTCGACGATCCGACCGTCGAGGAGGTCTGGATCAATGCTCCTGATCGCATCTTCGTCGCGCGGGCGGGAGTCGCAGAGCGGGTGCCTCTGATGCTGACCGACACCGCCGTGCGAGACCTCGTCGAGCGGATGCTGCAGTCCAGTGGTCGGCGCGTCGATCTGAGCCAGCCCTTCGTCGACGCCTCGCTGCCCGATGGCAGCCGCCTGCACGTCGTCATCCCCGACATCACGCGGCGCCACTGGGCGGTCAACATCCGCAAGTTCCTGCCGGCGTACCACGACCTCGGGCGCCTGGTCGCCGCGGGATCGATCGCTCCCCGGGCCGCCGCCCTGCTGCGCGATGCGATGATCGCCGGGCAGTCGGTCCTCGTCTCGGGTGCGACGCACGCGGGCAAGACGACGCTGCTGGGCGCGCTCATCGCGGCGTGCCCGCCGGAGCATCGCATCGTGACGGTGGAGGAGACGTTCGAGCTCGCCGTCGCGGCACCCGACCTCGTCTCGCTGCAGGGACGCCAGCCCAGCCTCGAAGGGACGGGCGAAGTCACGCTGCGGCGTCTCGTCAAAGAGGCGCTTCGCATGCGTCCCGACCGTCTGGTCGTCGGAGAGGTGCGCGATGCCGAGGCGCTCGACCTCCTGCTGGCGCTCAACACCGGCGTGCCTGGTGCGGCGACCATCCACGCGAACTCGGCGCGCGAGGCGCTCGGCAAGCTGGCCGCGCTGCCGCTGCTCGCGGGGCGCAACATCGACGCGAGCTTCGTGCAGCCGGCGGTCGCGGCATCCGTCCACCTCGTCGCGCACTGCGAGCGGGACGCCGGGGGAGCGCGGCGCGTCGTGGAGATCGTGGCACCTACCGGGGTGGCGGACTCCGTCATCACGGCTCGCACGCTCTACCGGGCGGACGCCCCGTGACGTTCGTCTGGGGTGCAGTGCTGGCAGCCGGGGTCCTGCTGGTGCTGTCACCGTGGCTGTGGCCCGCGGACTTCCGCCGTCGCCCCGGCACGGCCCGCCGCGGCCGGATCGCCCGCCTGCTCGAAGACGCGGGAATGCCCCGCACCTCGGTCGCCTCGGTCGCGGTGGTGGCCGGTGTGTGCGCTGTGGTCGCGGCCGCGATCGCGTGGCTCGTGGCACCGGTGGCCGCGCTGGCCCTCGTTGCGGCGGTCGCGGGAGCGATCGCCCCGTTCGCGTGGCTGCGTGCGCGGCGTTCGAAGCTCCTGCGCACGCGGCGCGGGCTCTGGCCCGACGTGTGCGATCTGCTCATCGCTTCGGTGCGGGCGGGGATGTCGCTTCCTGACGCGGTGGCGAGCCTCGCCGATTCCGCACCCGCCGAGCTGCGGCCGGCATTCGCCGGGTTCGCCCGCGACATGTCGGCGTCGGGTCACTTCGACTCCAGCATCCAGCGGCTCAAGATCAGCCTCGCCGACCCCGTCGCCGACCGCATCGTCGAAACGCTGCGGATGGCACGGCAGGTGGGCGGCACCGAGCTCACCTCGGTGCTGCGGGCGCTTGCCGGCTCGGTGCGCGCGGACGCGGCCCTGCGTGCCGAAGTCGAATCGCGGCAGTCGTGGATCCGCGGAGCGGCGGTGCTCGGTGTGGTCGCACCCTGGGTGATCCTGGCCCTGCTGGCGATGCGTCCGGAGGGAGCCCGCGCGTACGGCAGCCCCGGCGGCATCGTGCTGATCCTTGTCGGTGCGGCGGTGTCTCTGGTCGCGTACCGGCTCATGATCCGGCTGGGGCGCCTTCCCGAACCGCGGAGGTGGTTCGGGTGATCGCCACCGGGATGAGTGACCTCGCCTTCGCCGTCGTGCTCGGCACCGCCCTCGGGGTGGGCGTGTGCCTGCTGATCTCGCTCGCGCCGCGATGGGGCGCGCCGAGCCTGGCCCGACGGATCGCGCCGTACATCCGCGATGTGACAGACCCACGCGGTCTCGATGTCGTGGCACCGGGCGGCGGATCTCCACTCGCCTGGTCCGCGTTCGCGCGCGGGAGGTTTGCGCGTCTGGCCGGCGGTGACGCAGTCCTGGCACGACGCCTGCACCGCGCAGCCTGGACGATCGATGCCGCACGATTCCGCAGTCGTCAGCTCGGCTGGGCGATCGCGGGCCTCGGGGTCGGCGGGGGTGTCGTGGTCGTCCTGGTGCTCGCCGGACGCGGATCACCCGTCCTCGGCCTCCTGCCGCCCGTCGCGGCGGTCGCGGCCGCGCTCGGCTACGACGCCTGGCTCACTCACGCCGCTCAGGCGCGCGCCGCGCGGATCGAGGAGGAGCTCCCCACGGTGCTGGAGTTCCTCGCGCTCTGCCTGTCGGCGGGCGAGGGCATCCTGGACTCGCTCCGGCGTGTGAGCGAGGTCGGCGCGGGGGAGCTCACCAGCGAGCTGCGCGGTGTCGTGATCGCCGTCGGCACGGGTTCGACGCTGTCGGAATCGCTGACGCGGCTGGCCGCGGGACTCGAGATCCCGGCGCTGACCCGTGCCATCGACCAGCTCGTCGCCGCCATCGAACGCGGCGCCCCGCTGGCGCATGTGCTCCAGGCGCAGGCGCTCGACGCGCGTGAGGACGCCAAGCGCGCGCTCATCGAACGCGCGGGCCGGAAGGAGATCTACATGCTCTTTCCGCTCGTGTTCCTGATCCTGCCGCTGAGCGTCCTGTTCGCGGTGTTCCCCGGGATCTTCATGCTTCGACTCGGACTCGGCTGATCGGCCGGAAGGAGAAATGATGAAAGCACGGATGCAGCGCCTCACGGCTCGGCTTCGCGGCACGTGGGACGACCTCGCGGACGACGAGCGGGGTGACGTGCCCGGGTGGGTCCTGATCACGCTCATGACCGCGGGACTGGTCGTCGTGATCTGGGCCATGGCCGGCCCCGCGCTCGCCGATCTGTTCGAGCAGGCCATCAGCCGCGTCTCCGGGCTCTGACGCCGTGCACCGGTCCGTGGCCAGGACGATGCGGGTCGTGCGCTCGCGGGTCGCCGCGGACGTGTGCGACGACGCCGGTGCGAGCCCGGTGGAGTTCGTCCTCGTCGGCACGCTCCTCACTGTTCTGACACTCGGCGTGCTGCAGTTCGGACTCGCGGTGTACGTGCGCAACGTCGTGCACGACGCGGCCGTCGAGGGCGCCTACCACGCCGCGCTCGCCGACACGACGCTCGAAGAAGGCGCACGCCGCACGCGCGAGATCGTCAGCCGCACGATCGGCGGCGAGTACGCCGCCGATGTCGCCGTGGGCGAGACGTCGGCACTCGGCCAGGAGACCGTCGAGATCCGCGTCGCCGCGACGCTGCCGCTGATCGGCTTGCTCGGCGCGCCGCGCCTGCTGGAGGTGACGGCGCATGCGCCTGTCGAGTCGTTCGACTGAGGCCCGAGGGGCGGGGTGCCGCCGCGGCGTCACCGTCGATGCGAGGGCCGGTGTGAGGTCGAGCCGCGACGGGCAGAGCCCGCCGACGGCGTCCGATGACTCCGAAGCAGGCTCCGCGGCGCTCGAGTTCATCCTGGTGGGACTGCTGCTCCTCGTGCCCCTGGTGTACCTGGTGGTGTCGCTGGGACTCATCCAAGGTCAGAGCCTCGGCGCCGAGGCCGCGGCCCGCCATGTCGCGCGGGCCGTGTCGACAGCGGTCGACGCGGAGGACGCCCGCGCCCGCGCCGATGCCGTGATCGCCGCCGTCTCCGACGAGTACGGGCTCGACGACGTCGACCTGTCGATCGAGTGCACGCCCGCGGGGACGACCTGCCCGCGCGCCGGCGCGACTCTGCACGTGAGCGTCCGGACGGTGGTGGCGCTGCCGCTCGTGCCGCCGGTGCTCGACCTCGACCGCATCGCCGCGATACCGATCGAGGCGGCGGCCGCGCACAAGGTCTCGCGATTCTGGAGCGAGCGATGAGGGCCCGGCTGCGGGCGTGCGCACGCGATCGCGACCCGCTGGGCGACGACGAGGGCAGCGTGCTGATCCTGACCCTCGGCTACGCGGTGCTCGCGATCGCGGTGATCCTCGTCTGCACCGCCGCGACCAGCCTCTACCTCGCCCAGAAGCAGCTCGACGCGGTGGCGGATGCCGCGGCTCTTGCCGCCGCCGACGGCTTCGAACTCTCCATCGTCAGCGGTGAGCCCCTCGCGACGCTGACCGATGCCGGTGTGCACCAGGCAGCTGCGGCGATGGTGGGCCAGATCGGAGAGGATGCGCGGCTCGTTTCGGCGGCGACTCCCGACGGCGTCTCGGCGCGTGTCACGGTCGCCGGGCAGTGGCATCCGCCCATCGTCACCGTGTTCGTGCCCGACGGCGTGGCGCTCGAGGCGACCGCGACGAGCCGCACGGCGCTGCGCTAGTGCCACAGGGGTGACCGGTAGGACATCCGAAATCGTGATGGATGCCGGACCCTCGCTCCGCTACAGTGAGGCGAGTCGGTGCCGCGGCACCCCGATCGGAAGGAGGACCACGATGGCTGTCTTCGTCACGCCCTGTGTCCACATCCCTTCCCTCGAGGTCGCCCGCACCCACTGATATCGGCGGCCTCCTACCCTGGAGTGTCCAACCGATGTCATCCGTACGCCTCGACGCGTCCGCATCCGTCCTTCCGCCGGAGCTCGAGCCCGGCGCCGATCAGCGCTGGTCCACCTGGCCGGCTTCCTCTCCCACTCAACGCGGCCCCCTGCCGCACCCGCACTGGCTCGTGACCGCATCGGGGGCGTTCGACACCGAGCTCGGCATCGTCAAGACCGGCAAGGAAGCCGACGTGCACCTCATCGAGCGCGCCGTTCCGGGCACAGCCGGAGTCCTCCTCGCAGCCAAGCGGTACCGCACCTCTCACCACAGCGACTTCCACCGTTCGGGCAGCTACGAAGAGGGCCGCACGATGCGCAACACCCGCGACGCCCGCGCGGTGGGCCGCAAATCGGCGTACGGCCGCTCCGTGGCTGCCGGGCACTGGGCGGTCAGCGAGTTCGACGCGCTGTGCCGCGCCTGGCAGGCCGGGGTTCCCGTGCCGTACCCGGTGCAGGTGAGCGACACCGAGGTGCTCATGGAGTTCGTCGGCGACGGCCGCGCTGCGGCGCCCCGGCTCGCTCAGAGCCGGCTGCACCGAGAGGAACTGAGGGATGCCTTCGAGCAGGTCGTCGGCATTCTCGAGGCCTTCGCACGAGCGGGCTTCGCGCACGGCGACCTGTCGCCGTACAACCTGCTCGACCACGAGGGGCACATCGTCGTGATCGACCTGCCGCAGATCGTCGACGTCGTCGCCAACCCGCAGGGGCTCGACTTCCTCTACCGCGACGTCGTGAACGTGTCGACCTGGTTCGCGCGGCGCGGTCTCGACAACGATCCGGAGGACGTGTTCGCTCACCTCGTCGGCGTGATGTGGTGAGCTTCGGCGGACGCACAAGAGGCCCGGTCGCCAAGCGACCGGGCCTCTTGTGCGTGCTCTACGTCAGCGCACGCCCTTGGCGGGAGTCGCCTGGAAGGCCTTCTCGATCTCCTGCGAGAACGTGTTGCCCGCGGCATCCTTCGCCGTCACGCGCAGGTCGACCCAGCCGCCCTTGTCCGACACCGGGATCTGCGCGGTGAAGCCGCTGACCCAGGCGCGGCTGGTGACGAAGACGTCGCCGTCGCCCTCGACGGCACCCGTCGGGGCATCCGTCTTCGCCGTCTGCAGCGTGACCGGCACCCACTCGCCGCCCGCGGTGCGGGCCTCGAGTGTCGCGTCGGTGATGGCGCCGGCGGGGGCGGTGCCGGCGACGTGGCCGAGTTCGAGACCGAGCGGGATGCGGGATCCCTTGCGACGACCCTCGCCCACGTGGTTGTCGACGTTGACGTCGACGTCGTAGTACGCCTGGATCATCGGCAGCAGCCGGTTGGTCCAGTCGCCCAGCTTGCCCTCGGAGCGGAAGGTCCAGTCGCTGACCGTCTTCGTCGACCCCTCGAGGTGGGCGCCGTCGTGCGTCGCGGTGCTCACGACGCGCCACTCCTGCTCGCCGTCGGGGAGGTCCCACACGTTGACGCCCTGGTGCTCGGCTTGCTTGACCAGCTGACCGTCGATGTAGACGTCGGCCGTCTGGTGCACGGTGGAGGGTTCCATCCAGGTGTCGAAGCTGCCCGTGTGCTCGGGGTCGCCGCCGTCCGCCCAGCTGGGGATGTTCACCTGCGCGTAGTCCGAGATGCGATACGGAACCCAGTAGCCGGTCGCGACGTACGGGCGAACGATGCCGCCGAAGTACTCGACCTCGAGCCGCTGGCCCGGCTCGTAGGTGCGCAGCTTGTCGCGCATCTCCCAGCGCACGGACTCGACGCCCACGCCCTGGTTCCAGCGCAGATCGTCGGTGTTCACCCATTCCTCGCGCACCGTGCCGCGCTCGGCACGCATGAAGTACCCCGAGCCGTACTGGGCGCCCGGTACGAAGTCGTACCGGAATTCGCCCATGAGCTCCTTCTGGCCGTGGTACGTCGTGTCGATGCGCGTCAGGTTCTCCGGCGCGTACGCGAGGTCGGTCGGGATCTCGCCGTCGCTGTATCGGGCGATGTCGTAGACCACGTCCGGGTACGAGTCGCCGACGGCCTTCACCGTGACCTTCTTCTTCGCCATGTCGGCGAGGAGCTGACGGCCCTCGACGCCGCTGATCGCGGCGACCGCGATCGGGGCGTCGGTTGTGAAGTCGTCCGAGCCGACCCAGGTGCTCAGGTCGCCGTCCGCGTCATTGACGAGGATCATCAACTTCGCGCCCGCCGCAGCCGCGTTCGCCGCGGCCTGCCCGGGCGAGACCTGGCCGGACAGGGTCACGACCGCGACCCTGTTCCTGACGTCGATGGCAGCGAACTCGTCGACGGTGCCGGTGCCGGCATCGACCGCCGCCGCTTTGATCTCGCCGTCCAGGAACGTGGATCCGACCTGCAGGATCACGTCGAGCGGCTTCTTGCCCGCCGTTACCGCGAGCATCGGCTCCCAGAGCCGCCAGCGCGTCGTGAGGTGGAAGTCGGCGTCGTCGACCTTCATGGGCTGCGCCCACATCTCGTCTGTGAGCACCGGCATGATCGCGCTCGCCGAGAAGTCGTCGGCGTGGAAGTCCATGCGGCCGAACGACTGCTCGAGGTCGTCACGACCGACGTCGACCGTGACCTCCTTCGCCGCGCGGGCGTCCAGGGAGACCGTCGCGTCCTTCGTGAGGGTCAGCTTGGGGTCGCCGGCGAGCACGGTCGCCATGGTGTCGGCGTTGCGGTTGATCTCCATGTAGGACATCACCGTGTAGTCGCCCTTCATGAGGCGCAGCGTCGTCTCGCCTTCGACGAGAACCGGCTCGGCCCACTGCGCGGCGGCATCCCACAGCAGTGCGTAGACGCTGACGGGCTGGCCGTCGAAGCCGGTGGCCGTGATCGTGAGGTCGTAGCGCTCGGCCTCGGCGATCGTGCCGAGCGCGGTCCGCGTGACGGCCTCGCCGTCGACCGAGCCGGTCAGCGCGCCCGACAGCTGCGCGCCTGCGGGCACCTTGGCCGGGTCCACCGTCATGGTGACCGCTGCGGTGCCGCCGGCGGGGATGGTGAGGCCGTCGGTGTCGATCGTCAGAGCGTCGAACGCGATGCCGTCCGACAGCGGACCGGGGTCCCCGCCACCACCGGGCGTCGTGTCGGTCAGCGTCGCCTCGAGAGCGACAGTGATCTCGGCATCCGTGCGGTTGGTGTACTCGATGGTGCGCTCGACGGGGGTCGGCTCCTCGCCCCACATGAGCATGCCGAAGTCGCCCGAACCAGAGGCGACGACGGGCGCGTTGAGCGCGGCGTCGACGTCGATGACACCGGTCCCGCCCTGGTACGAGGTGTAGCCGAGGTCGGTCGCGGTGCTCGCGAGCGCCGCCTTCAGCTGCGCGGTCGTGAGCTCGGGGTTCGCACCGAGCAGGATCGCCGCGGCGCCCGCGACGTGCGGTGTGGCCATCGAAGTGCCGCTCATGGTGATGTACGAGCCCTCACCGCCGCTGTCGGCGGAACGCGCAGCCGTGACCTCGCTGCCGGGACCGGTGACGTTCGGCTTCAGCGCCCCCGAGCGTGAGAGGGGGCCCTGGCTCGTGAAGTAGGAGAGGTCGCCCGACGGGTCGTCCACCGATCCGACGGTGAACGCCTGCTCGGCGGAGCCTGGGGCGCCGATGGACTCGGGGGAGCCGGCGTTGCCCGCGGCGACCACGAACAGCGCGCCGGTCTCCTCGGCGATCTGGTTGAGCGACTCGGCCATCAGGTCCTTGCCGTCGGACGGCGACTGCGAACCCAGGCTCATCGACACGATCGGAGCGTTCTGGCCCGCCCACTCCATCGCCTCGATGATCCACGAGTCCTGGCCATAGCCGTCCGCGCCGAGCACCTTGCCGATGAGCAGGTCGGCGCCGTCGGCGACACCGCGGTGGGTGCCGTCCGACGCGGCGCCGGTGCCCGCGATCGTCGAGGCGACGTGCGTGCCGTGGCCGTTGGGGTCCGAGGCGACCTCCTCGCCGGGCACGAAGCTCGTCGAGCCGTCGAGGATGTGGCCCTGCAGGTCGGGATGGGTGTCGTCGATGCCGGTGTCGAGCACGGCGACCGTGACGCCCTCACCGGTGTAGCCCTGGGCCCACGCGGCAGGGGCGTCGATGTAGGGAACGCTCGAGTCGAGCGTGGAGCGCACCTTGCCGTCGAGGTGGATGGCCTCGATGCCGTCGGCGAGAGTCGGCGTGGCCGCGAACGCGCGGGCCGAGGACGCGGTGAGCGACTGCCACGCGGCCGCGGCGTCGTCGTGGCCGAGCGTCGCCGCCGCGCCGCCGATGCTCTCGAGCGGCGCGGTGACCTCCAGGCCGGGGACAGGTGCCGCGAACGAGCGCGCAGCCGCGGCGTCGTGCTCGACGATGACCGGGGTGGCGTCCACCGAGGCGTCGTCGTAGCCGTACTCGATCAGCAGCGACACGTTGAACAGGTCCTCGTCGAGGGCGCCCGAGGCGAGATAGGGCATCGCGCCCTGGGGCACGACGTGCAGGTCGTCGCCCACTTCGTACGTCTGCACGCCGGCGCCGTCGACCGCCGTGTCCACCGAGACGGTGTGGGTTCCGTCCGACATGTCGGTGACGGTGACGCGGTCGCCGGTGATGAGGGTGACGGTGTGTGACTGGCCGGCCGTGGCTCCGGCGGCGGGGGCGGCCGGCGGGGTGGGGGTGGCCGCCGCCGGCATCGTCGCGAGGCCGATGCCTGCGATGCCGATCGCCAGACCGCTGGTGGCGGCGACGATCGGGCGCAGGCGGCGGCCGATGGGCTGGGTTCGTGACATGCGCGAGCCTCTCGGGTGTGGGGGATCCGTGTCCCCCCACCTTCGCCGTCCGCTCGCCTAAAGTGGGTGGCGGAGAAACGCCATGGCCTGCATCCGCCACGCTCGGCGGGTGACGATGAGCGCATGGGGGAGAACACCGTGCTCGATGCGCTCGGCCTCGATTCGGCCCACACCGCCGTCTATCGGAGCGTGCTCCAGCAGCCCTCGGCGTCGATGACCGAGATCGCCGCGGCGCTCAGCATGTCGCTCCCGCGCGTGCGGCCGATGGTGATCGAGCTGGAGCGCCTCGGGCTGCTCGCGCGCCAGGCATCGAGCAGTGACCGGTTCGTGGCGTCCCCACCCTCCATCTCGCTGCGTCCGCTGCTGCTCGAGCGCGAGCGGGGGCTGACTCGCGCGCACGAGGCGCTGGTCGAATTGAGCGATCTGTACCGTCGCTCGGTAGAACAGCGGAGCGTGGCGGACGTGGTGGATGTCGTCATCGGCGACGACGCCGTGCGGCAGCGGGTGGCGCAGCTGCAGGCCGCCTCGATCGACCAGGTGCGCGTGCTGGTGCTGCACGAGATCGCGCTGGTGAGCGGCGAGGACAACGTCGAGGAGGACCGGGCGCTCGCGCGAGGCGTGCGCTACCGCGTCATCGTCGAGAGCGCCGTACTGGAACGGCCGGGCTTCCTGACCGCTGCGCGCGAGATGGCGCAGATCGGCGAGGAGATCCGGGTGCTGCCCACCCTGCCGACGCGGATGTTCATCGCCGACGACCAGATGGCGCTGGTGCCGATGCACTCGCAGGGCGCGGACGAGGGTTTCGGTGCCCTGCTCATCCACCCGAGCGGCCTGCTCGACCTGGTGACCTCGATCTTCGAGGACTACTGGCGGGCGGCCACGGAGTTCCTGCCGATCGCCGCGACGCCGACGACCGAGGAGGTGGACCGCGATCTGCTGCGCCTTCTCCTGCTGGGAGTGACGGATGCCGCGGCCGCGTCGCAGCTCGGCATCTCGCTGCGGACTGTGCAGCGCCGGGTCGCCGAGCTCATGGACACCGCCGGCGTCACCACGCGCATGCAGCTGGGCGCGGAGGCCGTGCGCAGATCCTGGGTCTGACGCGGAACCGCGCCGACGTCGCTACCAGCCGAGAGTGTTGAACCACTCTCGACGGCGGCGGATCTCGGCATCCGGCTCGCCGTCGTCCGACGTGTCGTGGGGGACCAGCCTGCTGTCCCCGTCGAGCTCGACGAACCGATGACACACCGGGCAGAGCGCGCGACCGTCGGGGAATCCGTCGGCGAGGGTGGCCGCGGGCGTGCCGCGCTCGCCGGAGCCCGGGCAGCGCGCCGGGTCGGCTCCGGCATCCGTCCACATGATCGTGCGGTGCCGGTGCAGCCCCGCGTGGCCGAGCGGACGCGTGCAGCGACGGCCGGCGCTGCGGCTGCGGCAGAACCGCACGACATCGGTCATGGGCGCGTCCGGGGCACGTACCGCGGCACCCAGCGCACGAAGGCGAATGCGCCGACGAGTCCGATCACACCCATGGCTCCGGTTGCGACGGCCAGCGACGCCGCCGCGGCGATGGCCGACACGAGCAGCGGCGCGACCGCCCCGCCGGCGTCGGTGAGCGTGCGCCACGAGCCGAGGAACGCCGCCGGGTCGGAACGCGGGGCGACGTCGGCGCCGAGGGTGAGCAGGATCCCGCTCGACAACCCGTTGCCGACGCCGAGGACGGCGGCGAACATGGCGAACCACATCGCCGCCTGCGGCAGATCGTGGGTGAAAGCGAGGGCGATGAACCCCGCGCCCATCAGGATCATGGCCGGCAGGGCGGCCCACAGGCGCCCGAAGCGGTCCATGACCTGGCCGCTGGCATAGAACAGCGCGAAGTCGATCGCACCCGAGATGCCCACGACGAGGGCGATGGTCTGCGCGTCGAGCCCGAGCGAGACTCCCCACAGCGGGAGCACGACCTGCCGCGCCGAGCGCACGGCGGAGAGGGATGCCGCGGCCAGGCCGAGTGTCGACAGCACGCGGCGATGGCGCCACATCGTCCGCAGCACGCCGGTGCCCGGATCGGACCCATCGCTCGGCGCCGTCGTCGATGGCGACCCCTGAGCGCGGCGGAGGGGAATCGACCCGGTGACGGGCTCGCCGGTGTCTTCTGCGGCGACGGCGTCGTCCTCGGCGGTCGAGGGCTCGAGGAACTGCGTCTCGGGGTCAGGACCGAAGACCACCAGCAGCACCGTGGCCACCAGGCACCCGCCGAAGAACCAGATCGTGGCGTGCTCGTCGCCGAAGACCGCGAGGAGGCCGGCGGCGATGAACGGGCCGACGAACATGCCCAGCCGGAACGTGCCGCCGAGCAGCGACAGCGCGCGGGCGCGGAACGACAGCGGCACACGCGTCGTCATGAACGAGTGGCGCGCCAGGCCGAATGCCGCCGCGCAGAAGCCGATGAGGAACACGGCGATGGCGAAGATGCCGAGCGACGGCGCGAGCGCCATGCCCACGATTCCGGCGAGCGAGACCAGGCCGGCGATCGCCATGGTGAGCCGTTCTCCGATGCGGGCGACCGCCCAGCCGGCGGGGATGTTGCCGCACAGCTGGCCGACGACGAGCGCCGAGGCCACGAGGGCGGCGGTCGCGACATCCGCCCCGAGCTGGGCGGCGATGACCGGGATGAGCGGGATGACGGCGCCCTCGCCGAGCGCGAAGAGCACGGTCGGGCCGTAGACCATGGGGCCGAAGCGCCACAGCACGTCCCGCGCGGTGGGGGAGTCGGCGCGATCGCTCATCGCTTCCACGTTAGTCTGGAGTGTCATGCTCGACTTCGATCCCTCCGCCGATATCCAGGCCCTGCGCTCCACGTTCGCCGACATCAAGGCCGTGGTCGACGTCGAGGCACTCACGAAAGACATCGCGCGTCTCAGCGAGGAGGCCGGCGCCCCCAATCTGTGGGACGACGTCGACAAGGCGCAGAAGGTCACCAGCGCCCTCAGCCACCGTCAGTCCGAGCTCAAGCGCGTCAACGATGTCGAGCAGCGCCTCGACGACCTCGACGTCCTCGTCGAGCTCGCCAACGAGATGGACGACGAGGATGCCGCCGAAGAGGCGCGTCGCGAGATCGCCGAGCTCGAAGACATCGTCAGCCAGCTCGAGGTGCAGACGCTCCTCGACGGCGAATACGACGAACGGTCCGCGGTCGTCACGATCCGCTCGGGCGCGGGCGGCGACGACGCCACCGACTTCGCGGAGATGCTGCTGCGCATGTATCTGCGCTGGGCCGAGCGCCACAAGTACCCGGTGAAGGTCATGGACACGTCCTACGCCGAGGGCGCCGGCATCAAGTCGGCGACGTTCGAGATCGACGCCCCCTACGCCTACGGCACGCTCTCCGTCGAGGCCGGCACGCATCGCCTCGCGCGCATCAGCCCGTTCGGCTCGGCCGACAAGCGGCAGACGAGCTTCGCGGCCGTCGAGGTCATCCCGGTGATGGAAGAGGCCGTCGAGGTCGACATCCCCGAGGGCGACCTGCGGGTCGACGTGTTCCGCTCGTCCGGCCCCGGTGGGCAGTCGGTCAACACGACCGACTCGGCCGTGCGCCTCACGCACATCCCCTCGGGCATCGTCGTGTCGATGCAGAACGAGAAGTCGCAGATTCAGAACCGCGCCGCGGCCATGCGCGTGCTGCAGACCCGCCTGCTCCTGCTGCAGCGGGAGAAGGAAGCCGCCAAGAAGAAGGAGCTCGCGGGCACGATCACCGCGAGCTGGGGCGACCAGATGCGCTCGTACTTCCTCTACGGCCAGCAGCTGGTCAAGGATCTCCGCACCGGCCACGAGGTCGGCAACCCCGCCATCGTCTTCGACGGCGATCTCGACGGCTTCATCTCGGCCGGCATCCGCTGGCGCAAGCGCAAGGACGACGACTGACCCGGAGCGCGTGATGCTTCGCCCCGCATCGCCCGGTCGCTCGCGACTCCGGGAAGACGGATGCCGCGGCCGCGAGTGTCGCTGGACACGGTGACGGGGCTGCCACATAGGCTCGTTAGGCCATGATCCGGTTCGAGAACGTCACGAAGCGCTTTCGCGGCACTTCCAAACCTGCCCTGAGCGATGTCGATTTCGAGGTGCTGCGCGGGGAGTTCGTCTTCCTCGTCGGCGCCTCCGGATCCGGCAAGTCCTCCTGCCTGCGCCTGATCCTCCGCGAGGAGACGCCGTCCGAGGGCCGAGTAGTGGTGCTCGGCCGCGACCTGCGCACGCTGTCGAACCGCAAGGTGCCGTACTTCCGCCGGCACATCGGCGCCGTGTTCCAGGATTTCCGGCTGCTGCCGACGAAGACCGTCTTCCAGAACGTGGCGTTCACGCTGCAGGTCATCGGCTCGTCTCGCGCGTTCATCCAGCAGGCCGTCCCCGAAGTGCTCGCCCTCGTCGGCCTCGCCGGCAAGGAGAAGAGGTTCCCGCACGAGCTGTCGGGCGGTGAGCAGCAGCGCGTCGCCATCGCCCGCGCGCTCGTGAACCGGCCGCAGATCCTGCTCGCCGACGAGCCGACCGGAAACCTGGACCCCGGGACGTCCATCGACATCATGCAGCTGCTCGCCCGCATCAACGCCGGCGGCACGACCGTCGTCATGGCCACGCACGAGGCCGGGTTCGTCGACCAGATGCAGCGTCGTGTGATCGAGCTGCGCCACGGCGAGATCGTCCGCGACGAACGTCACGGCGGGTACGGCGACCGGTCGGGGCTGCCGAGCCTGGCGCCGGAGCCCGAGCGCGGGGCTGCCGCGGTCGCCGCCCTCACCGCGGTGCTCGAGGTGCAGCGCGAGGCCGCGATCGCCGCCGCCGCAGGCCTGGATCCCACCGCCGTGCCGATGGACGACGACGAGATCGTGACGCCGGAGACGGACGCGGTGTCGCCGGGCGTCGCCGCGGCGGCAGCCGCTGCCGCCGAGGCCGCCACCGCTGCCGCACTCGCCGCCGACGAGCTGAGGAAGGCCGAGGCGCTCGAGCAGTCGGTCGATGAACCCGTCGTGCCCGAGGAGTCGGAGGCGGCGGCATCCGTCGCGCCGGCATCGGCGCCCGCGCACACCCAGTCGATCCCGGTCATCGACCTCGAGCAGATCGAGGTCGCGGAACTCGGCCTCGCCGATCGGCTCGGCCTCGGTGAGACCGACCCCGATGATGAAGTGGGGCCCACCTCATGAGGTTCGGACTCATCATGTCGGAGGCCTTCACCGGCCTGCGACGCAACCTCTCGATGGTCGTGTCGGTGGTGCTCGTCACCTTCGTGTCGCTGACGTTCGTCGGCGCGGCGATCCTCATGCAGATGCAGATCGGCACGATGCGCGACTTCTGGGTCGAGCGGGCGCAGGTCGCCGTCTACATGTGCACGACCATCTCGACCCCGGCCACGTGCTCGAACGGCGAGGCGACGCCCGAGCAGGTGGAGGAGGTGCGGGCGAAGCTCCAGGGCAGCGCGCTGGCGCCGCTGATCCGCGATCTGACGTTCCTCGACCACCAGCAGGCCTATGACGAGCTGCTGCAGATCGCCGGCGAGGAGAACGCCAGCGTCATCACCGCCGACCAGGTCAACGAGACGTTCCGCATCACGCTGGTCGATCCCGAACAGTCGGACGTCATCATCGAGGCGTTCAGCGGGATGCAGGGGGTGGAGCTGGTCAACGACCAGATGCAGTACCTCGATCCGCTGTTCTCCGCGCTGACGATCGCGACCTACATCGCCGTCGGCATCGCGGTGCTCATGCTCATCGCGGCGGTGCTGCTGATCGCCACGACGATCCGCCTGTCCGCCTATGCCCGAAGGCGGGAGCTCGGCATCATGCGACTCGTCGGGGCATCCAACCGGTTCATCCAGACCCCGTTCATCCTCGAGGGCGTGTTCGCGGCGCTGCTCGGGTCGATCCTCGCAAGTGCGGCGGTCATCGCGGGGGTGCATTTCGGCGTCGACCAGTACCTGCGCAACCGTGTGGACTTCGTGACGACGTGGGTCGGCATCGGAGATGCCTGGCTCGTGGTGCCTGTCCTGATCCTGGTCGGCGTGCTGCTCGCGGCGCTCTCGGCCGGCTTCGCCATCCGGAGATGGCTGCGCGCGTGATCGCGCGCCTCCTCGCGGGGGTAGACTGAAAGGCTGCCGTGCGCCAGACGGCTGCTGTACGGCATAGCGAGGAGACATCATGCCCAGGGAACGCGGGGAGAAGGTCGTGGCGACCAATCGTCGCGCGCGCCACGAGTACGCGATCGAGAAGACGTACGAGGCCGGCCTCGTGCTGACCGGCACCGAGGTCAAGTCGCTCCGCGAGGGGCGCGCGAACCTCTCGGACGGCTACGCGTACATCGACAACGGCGAGGCGTACCTCGACGCCGTGCACATCCCGGAGTACTCGCAGGGGCACTGGACGAACCACTCCTCCAAGCGCACGCGCAAGCTGCTCCTCCACAAGGAGGAGATCGTCAAGCTCTCGCACGCCATCTCGGCGGGCGGATACACGCTGATCCCGCTGAAGCTCTACTTCTCGGACGGTCGCGCGAAGGTCGAGATCGCGGTCGCGAAGGGCAAGCGCGAGTTCGAGAAGCGCCAGACGATCCGCGAGCGCGAAGACAAGCGCGAAGCCGAGCGCGCGATGCGCTCGCGCAACCGCCTCGGCGAGTAGCCCGAGCCCTACCGCACCACGGGCGCGGCGGCATCCGTCTCGTCGTGCGAAGCCCGATCGCTGAACGCCGTCTTCGGCACGAAGCACAGCAGCACGGCGGCGGCCAGTGCCGTCACGCCGCACACCACCCATACGGTGAAGTAGCCCGAGAGCGACCCGGCCGTGCCTTCGGTGGCCGCACCCGTCGCGCCCTGCAGCAGCGCGATGCCGAACACGCATGAGGCGATCGCCCCGCCGACGGTCTTGACCGAGTTGGTGAGGCCGGTCGCGACACCGGTCTGCGTCGGCGGAGCAGCGGATGCCGCGGCCGCCGGCAGCGCCGCGACCAGGGCGCCCGAGCCGAGGCCGACGATCAGCATGTTGACGATGACCTGCGTATACGTCGCGTGGAACGGCAGGAACATGAGGAACCCGATGCCGACGAGCGTCGCCGCCCCGATGAGGGTGAGTCGCGGAGCGGTGAGCCGCGAGATGAGCGGGTACAGCAGGGCGCCGGTGATCATGGCGATGAGGTAGAAGCCGATGATGAGCGAGGTCTGGAAGCCCGTCGTTCCGAGGCCGTAGCCGTAGACGTCGGGATCCGTGCGCGCGAAGGTGGACAGCGGCGCCTGCGCGCCGAGCACGCTCACCCCGAAGAGGCCTGCGGTGAGGAACACCGGCCCGAGCGCGGGGGAGCGGAACATCCGCACATCGATGAGCGGGTCGTCCTGTCGCAGCTCCCAGAGCGTGAACGGGACGACGAGCAGCACGCCCAGCGCGGTCACCAGCCATGCCACCAGGTCGGCGGGTCCGTTGAGGCGCAGCAGGCTGAGGCCGCCCGTGAACGCGACGAGCGCGAGCGAGATGAGCACGAGGCCGACGTTGTCGAGGCGGCCGCCGGTGGGCTCGGGCGATTCCTTCACCCCGAACAGGATCACGAAGAAGCAGGCCACCACGAGCAGCGCTGGAACGAGGAGCACGATCCACAGGGGGAGGGTGTCGATGAGCATGCCGCCGACGAGCGCGCCGATGATGGCGCCGGTCTCGAGTGCTGCGACGAGGAACCCGGCCGCCCGGGCGGTGATGGTCGCGCGGCCCTCCATGCGGCGGGAGCGTGACCAGATGAGGGCGATCTCGAGCGGGAGCCAGACGACGTAGAAGCCCTGGATGGCCCAGGCCGCGAGGAAGATCGCGAACGAGTCGGTGAACGGCAGGACGAGGGATGCGGCAGCCGTGATCGCCGTCGAGATCGCCAGCATGCGCTTGTGCCCGACCATGTCGCCGAGCTTCGCGAACGCCGGCACGACGAGCGCCGACAGCATGAGCTGCGTGCCCTCGAGCCAGTTGACGTCCGCGTCGTGCACACCGAGGTGGCGGGCGATGTCGGTGAGCATTGGCGTGTAGTAGCCCTGGATCACGCCGCTCGTGAACTCGACGAACGCGAGGAAGCCGACGACGCTCGCCAGCGTGCCGATCGTGACGCGTGAGGACATCGCGCTGCGCGCCATCCGTGCTCCTTGCCTCTGGGCCCCAGACCCTCCTGAGCTCGCCGCCCCGATCCTCGAGCTCGTCGAGGGGCGGCTGCGATCACTCTAGGCGCTGCAGGAGCGTGCGATGGAACAGTTCGCCTCGCTCGAGCGCCGCGATCTCGACGCGTTCATCGACGCCGTGGATCGACGCACGCTGCGCCTTGCTCATCTCGAGCGGCGCGAACCGGTAGACCGCGGGCGAGAAACGATGGAAGTGTCGCGAATCGGTCGCCGCCATCATCACGTACGGAACCGTCGCGGCATCCGGATGCGAAACCTTCACCGCGGCGGCGATCAGCGCGAACTGCGGGTTCTCGGTCGACGACTCCGGCGACGGCCCGTCGCCCTCGAGCACCTCGACCTCGACGTGGCGGTCGGCGATGCGCCGGCGCACGCGTTTCACGGTGCTCGGCACCGATTCGCCCAGTGCGATGCGCAGGTTGAGCGTCGCCGACGCCTGCGAGGGCAGCACGTTCGCCGCGGTCCCACCCGACTGCATGGTCGCCGCGATCGTGGTCCGTACGAGCGCGGCCGGCTCACCGCCCATCGCGGTGAACACACGCGCAGTGAGCCGCGGCGTCGCCGCCAGGAGGCGATACAGGCGACGAGGGATGCCGTCGGCCCGCGTCGCGAAGAGCTCGAGCATCCGCGTGACCGCCGCCGGTGTACGCGCCGGGAACGTGGCGGGAGCGAGGCGCTCGACCGCCCGGGCGATGCGCCGGACCGCAGTGCGGGCCGGGGGAGCGGACGCGTGCCCGCCTTCGCCGCGGGCGCTGAGCCGGAGCGTCAGGACACCTTTCTCGCCGACGCCGACCATCGCCGCGCGTCCGCGCACGAACGGGAGCGGTGCGTCCACGACCGCGCCGCCCTCGTCGAGGACGAGCCAGGGCTCGACGCCGCGGTCCCGCAGTGTCTCGGCGATGACGCGAGCGGCGCCGCCGAAGGTCTCCTCGTCGCCCCCGAACGACAGGTACACGTCGCGGGCGGGCGTGAAGCCTGCCGCGAGCAGGTTCTCGACGGCATCCATCAGCACGACCAGCGGCCCCTTGTCGTCGAGCGCCCCGCGACCGAAGACCCAGCCGTCCTCGATGCGCCCCTCGAACGGCGGATGCGTCCATGCGTCGCTCTCGTCGACGGGCACGACGTCGAAGTGCGCCATGAGGACGGCCGGCCGTTCGGGCACATGTCCGCGCCAGCGGTACAGGATGCCGAGCTCGCCGATGCGCTCCCGCTCGAGATGCTCGTGCGCGAGCGGGTAGAGCTCGACGAGCAGGTCGGCGAAAGCGTCGAACGGCGTCTGTCCGCGATCGGCACGCTCAGCAGACACCGTGGGCAGCTGGATCATGCGGGACAGCCGCTGCGCGATCCCGTCCTGTACGGCCTGGGGCCCCTGAGTACCGTTCGCCGAGCCCGTGGATCGGACCTCGCTCATCGTGCGGCGAAGCGGGCCTCGACGGCCGCGGAGATCACGATGTCCTCCGGCTGCAGCTGCACCGCGGGCGCGCCCCCGGCGGAGTCGCCCGCGAACGACGCCTTGGCCATCAGCATGCGGGGACCGGGTGCCACCTCGGGCCGGTCCTGGCGGCTGAGCAGACCGAGGTCGGCGATCTCGAGCGGCGTGACGTCCGACAAGCCGAGCGCTCCGGCGTAAGCGGCCGCACGTGTCACGGCGATGCCGACCGCCTCGGTGGCGACATCCCGTTCAGTCCGCGCCCGTGTCTCGGGCGTGAGCTTCCACTCGATCCAGCCGAGTTGCACGCCCTCACGCTCGGCCACCTCTCCGGCCCACCACGAGAGCACGGCGACGTCGGTGAACGTGACGGAGAAGTCGACGGTGGCGTAGTGGACGGGGGCGAGACGCCTGCCCTCGTTGTTCCAAGGGCGCTCGGACCACACCGAGACGCGCTGACTCGTCCACTCCGTGACGGTGCCGGCCGTCTTACGGGCGGCGAGATCGTCGCGCACCGGCTCGGTCAGTGCCGCCATGCGCTCTACGACGGCGCCGCGCTCGGGACCCTCGGCGCGAATGGTGAGGTGCGCGATCGCGCGCTCGGGGGCGATGCGGGTCTCATGCTCCCCGCGGACCGTGATGACGACGTCGCTCATGACGCCGACTCTACGTGACCGGATCGGCCGGGCCGAGGCATCCGTCTCCCGCCCACTCGACGGACAGACGGGCGGCCTGCCACAGGCCGGGCCGCAACGCAACCCGCTCCAGCGCGCCGGACGCGCGGTCTAGCGTCGAACGCATCGATAGAGCCCGAGATCGAGGGGGAGTCCATGTCTCGCAACGTGAGGGTGCTGCACTGCACACCCGAGGACGTGTTCGAGGTGCTGAGCGACGGGTGGCTGTATCCGTCCTGGGTCGTCGGGGCGTCGCGCATGCGCGAGGTCGACGAGACCTGGCCCATGGCGGGCGCCGAACTGCACCATTCCTTCGGCGTCTGGCCGGCCCTCATCGACGACAAGACCGTCGTCGAAGAGTTCATCCCGTCGCGGATGATGGTGATGCGGGCGCGCGGCTGGCCGATCGGCGAGGCGCGGGTGACCATCGACGTCAAGCCGCGCGGACACGAGTGCGTCGTGCGCATCCAGGAAGAGGCGATCGCCGGTCCGGGACGCTTCGTCCCGGAGCAGGTGCTCGATGTCCCGCTGCACTGGCGCAACAACGAGACTCTGCACCGGCTCGCCTACCTGGCAGAAGGCCGTGCCGCCCGCCGGCTCGGAGCGACGACGGCTGAGAAGGAGATGGCGGACAGCGGCGAAGAGATCGATTCGGATGCCGAAGCCCGGCGCCACGGCGCGGCCCCGGCGAGCACCGACCCTGCCGATGCTGCCAAACTGCAGGGAGACCAACTGGCCGACGCCGCGACGGGCGGGGACCGAACGGAGGACGCGATGTCGAAGGGCAGCCCGGAGGCCGGCAGCAGTGCTGCGGAGGGGGCATCCGCTCCGCCCAAGCCGCCGCGCAATCGCGCCACGTCCGCCGGAGGCGGGGCGCCCTCACCGTGAACACTCGCCGCAAGCGCGGCAGCAGCGACCTCGACGCCGTCGTCGTCGGGTCGGGCCCCAACGGTCTCGCCGCCGCCGTCACCCTCGCTCGCGCCGGGCTGCGGGTGCGGGTGTACGAACGCGCCGACCGGCCAGGAGGAGGCGCCGCCACGCGCGAGCTGACACTCCCCGGCTTCCACCATGACGTCTGCTCGGCCGTGCACCCCATGGCGTTCGAGTCGCGGTTCTTCCGCGAGTTCGGTCTGCGGGAGCGGGTGGAGTTCGTCACGCCGGACGTGTCGTTCGCGCATCCGCTGGACGAACGCCATGCCGGTGTCGCCTACCTCGACCTCGGTCGAACGGCCGAGGCGCTCGGTCCCGACGCTGTTGCCTATGCGCAGCTGCTCCGTCCGCTGGTGGAGCGGTCGACCCGGGTCGCCGAATTCACGGGATCGCCCCTCGTGCGGGTGCCCACCGACATCCCGACGGCGCTCTCCTTCGGCCTGCGTGCGCTCGAGCAGGGGAGCCCTGCGTGGAACCTGCGCTTTCGCCAAGACGTCGCCCCCGCGATGCTCACGGGCGTCGCCGCGCACACGATCCTGCCGCAGCCGAGCGTCGCCGCCGCGGGCGCGGGGCTGGCGCTCACCGCTTACGCGCACGCGCGAGGCTGGCCGATCCCGATCGGCGGCAGCCAGGCGATCATCGACGCGATGGTCGACGACCTGCGTGCTCACGGCGGCGAGCTGGTCGTCGACCACGAGGTGACCGCCCTCGAGGCGCTGCCCGACGCCACGGTCACTCTCCTCGACGTGACACCCAAGGCGCTGATCCGACTGGCGGGCGACGCGATGCCCGCGCGCTACCGCCGCGCGCTCCAGCGCTTCCGGTACGGCGACGGGGTCGCGAAGGTCGACTTCGCGCTCAGCGAGCCCGTGCCGTGGACGCACCCCGAGCTGCGTCGCGCCGGCACGGTGCACGTCGGTGGCACCCGGGCGGAGGTGGCGGATGCCGAGAACCAGGTCAACCGCGGCCGCCTGCCTGAGCGCCCCTACGTCCTGGTGTCGCAGCCGTCGCTGTTCGACTCCACCCGCGCGCCCGCCGGCAAGCACACGCTGTGGACCTACACCCACGTGCCCGCCGGCAGCGCGGTCGACCGCCGGGAAGCGGTCACCGCGCAGATCGAGCGGTTCGCGCCCGGCTTCCGCGACACGATCCTCGCGACCAGTTCGCGTTCGGCGCGTGAGGTCGAGCAGCACAACCCGAACTATCCGGGCGGCGACATCGCGGCGGGAGCACCGAACTTCTGGCAGCTGATCGATCGCCCGGTGCTGAGTCCCGACCCGTGGCGCACCCCGATCCCAGGCGTCTACCTCGCGTCGGCGTCCGTGGCGCCTGGTCCCGGTGTCACCGGCCTGCCCGGGTGGTTCGCGGCGCTGAGTGCGCTGCGCCACGACTTCGGAACCCGGGCGCTTCCCAACCTCTCTCCGAGAGGTTGAGCCCCGCCGGCAGGGTTCCCGCTGTCAAACGGGGACGGATGCCGCGGCGCCGTGAGTGCGGGAATGGCGTGGGGGCGGCATCCGTTGTATCCTGATGTGCTCGGAAGCTTCGGCTCCCGAGGATTGGCAACTCCACAGTGTGACAGCGGCCCTTCGCAAGAAGGAACCCACGGGGATGATCGGTTTCGACATCGCCTGTGAATCTGCGAGAAGCGGGCCGAGGATGCAGGGTTATCTCGTGAACGCTCCCTGCAAACCAATAACTGCCGAAAAGAAGCAGTCCGCGTTCGCCCTCGCTGCCTGAGCAGCGAGCCCGACGCCGTCAATCCGTGACTGATCCCGTCACGGGTATTGGCGTCATCTAGGGATCTTGCTGCGTGACGTCGCCTGAGCGTCACGCGGGACTCTTTTCAGGATGGGCTTGTCGACTTAGGTGTCTGTGACAAAGGTCGGAGCCGAGTAGAACGCTCGCACAGACTGCGCCCGGAGAATCCGCAGTTACTCAGCGATGGACGGGGGTTCGATTCCCCCCATCTCCACGATCCGCTGTCACCGAACAAGGCCCCGAGATTCGCGTAATTACGCGGGTTTCGGGGCCTTTGTTCGCCATCCGCGAGATGGTTCGCGACCTCATCGCCCACAAACTCTCGGCGCATATAGGTCGAACTACGTGTCCGAAAGCCGCTAGTTGCAGTTCGTCAGGTCCGACCGCGAGGACGACCTCGTGCGACGAGCTGTGGGCCAGGCGACGCAGAGTTGACCGACATCGGCGTTCGGGCCGACCCTGGGTGTACGTTGCGGGGATGATGTCCATTCGAGTGGGTATCGTGGCCGATCCGGCCTCGCCGACGGAAGTTGCACGGCGGATGACCGACCTCGTCGCTCCCGACGGGAGAAGCCAGCCAACGATGCGAACTTGAGACTCCGCGAACTTTTCGCGGAATCGCCTGAAAGGGGCAGACGTCGCATCCTCGGAGACGCTCTTGACGCGTTCGAAAGCCAGCCAATATCTTCAGACATCTGCTCAGCTGAGCCGACTGGCTGTCTCGTCGCAGTTTCTTCACACGCGAAGGGTGAAGTCCATGGGGTCGCTGATCGCCGCATTCACACCGTGACGAGTGCGCCCGTCGGCGAGCCGGCCCCCTCCCGTCCGCGCGGGGTGGGCCACGCGCCGTCGTGTTGCAGACCGCACCGGCGACCCAGCGGCGCATCATCCACCGCGACCCGGTGCGCGATCTCGTCGCCGCACAAACGGGACAGCGCGGCCACGCGACCCGCCACCGGGCGGTCTCGATGGCTCCCGGCGTCCAACATCGCCCGTCGCCGTTTGATCTGACCGAAGGAGCTCGAAATGACGCAAGATTCGCAGGCAGCAACCCGGGGCCGTTTCGAGCGGTGGTTCGAGATCGAGGTCGTTCAACCGATGAACGACTTCCAGGACCGCAGGCAGGAATGGCGGCGCCTCGTCTCTGAGTTCGTCGGCACTTTCTTTCTCGTGCTGGTCGCCGCCGGCGCCGGCATGATGGGGCAGGCGTTCCCCGACACCATCGACCGAGGCGCGGCGGTCGTCGCTCCAGGACTGATGGTGCTGGCGATCATCCTGTTCATGGGCAAGGTCTCCGGCGCGCATCTCAACCCGGCCGTCACGCTGGCGTTCTCGTTGCGTGGAGACTTCCCGTGGAGTCGGGTGCCCGGCTACATCGTGGTGCAGCTGGCGGGCGCGGCCGTCGCGTCGTGGTTCCTCTCCGCCGTCATCGGAGTGTCGTCCTCGTACGGCTCCAACTACCCTGCCGACGGCTACTCGGACTGGTCCGCCCTCACGATGGAAGTGGTCCTGACGTTCGGACTCGTCAGCGTCATCCTCGGCACCGCGTCGGGGGCGCAGAACATCGGCATCATCGGCGCTGTGGGAGTCGGCGCGTACATCGCCCTCGCGGGCCTGTGGGGCAGCCCGATCTCGGGCGCGTCGATGAACCCCGCGCGCACGTTCGGGCCCGACCTCGCGTCCTTGGACTTCACCGGCTACTGGATCTACGTCGCCGGTCCCATCATCGGCGCCGTCATCGCGGTCGGCATGGCGTTCGTGCTGCGGGGCTACGGCGGTGGACGTGCAGGATCGGGAGCCGCGCAGGGCGCCCTCCGCACCCAGGTCGCCAACCCCGACAAGGCCTGACCTCGGCATCAGGGGGGATTCTGGGACGCAAGCAGGGCGGCGAAGAGTCGTTCGCTCAGGACGACACTTCGGAGTCTCTCTTCGTCGGCACCGTGATGGATGCCACCTCTTCGAGACGAGGATGCAAGTCGTCTCCGTCCTCGACCACACCCTTGTGCCAGGTCGCGGTGAGTCCATCGGGCGCGTCCTGCAGCAGCGCGAGGTTGTTGTCGAACCACGGACCCTTCACTGTCTTCCAGCGGAAGGGCGGGTCGGGAACCTTCGCAGAATACGCGGCTGCGGCACCCAGCGGCGTCGCTGCGCCGTACGACATCAACACGGAGAACCAACGCAGGAAGCGGGGCAAGGGGTTCCGCACCGGTGAGCACACCGCCTGCACGATGCGGCTGCCTGTCTGGCGCTCGACCTCGGCCAGGTACGAGAAGTGCACATCACCGGACAGGAACATCACCGTCCGCGGCGACGGACCGCGGGCGCCGTCTGCCAGCTCCGTCGCGATCCCGGCAACCGCCTGAAAGCTGTTCTGGAACGCCGCCCAGTGTTCCAGGTCGAAGGCCCGCCGCAGTCGTTCCCCGACCCACGCGGCCAGTCGGCCCCATGCGCCCTGTGCGATCGCCTCATCCCACGCCTCGACATGGTGCAAGCCCAACGGCAAGAGGAACGGGAGCGAGGTCGCGATCAGGACGTCGCGGAATCCGCCCTGCATATGGTCGTCGAACCACGCGAGCTCCTGACCGTTCAGCAGCCCCCGAGCCGACGGCGTGAGATCTCTCGCGGCGCGTGAATCCAGGACGATCAGACGCGTTCCATCGAAGTCTCGGGAGTAGCTCCAGCGGTAGCTGTTGGGATCCTTGTCGCAGCGGTCGGCGAACTCGTCCAACGCGGCACTGAGGTCGGAGGAGCCGGCGTCGGGGCTCCCACTGACCTGCTGCCACATCTCGTCAGTGGCACGTTCGCGGGGGGACAAGTTGCCGAGGTGCTGGTACACCCAGTACGACGCCAGGCCGGCGACGATGCGTTCGTGCCACCACGTGGTGGCTTCCATTTTCCTCTTCCAATCGAGCGAGGCGTTCCAGTCGTCGCGGATGTCGTGGTCATCGAAGATCATCGCGCTCGGCACACAGGAGAGCAGCCACCGATTCGCGTCATCCGACCATGCCAATCGGTAGAGGTGGGCGTACTCTTCGAAGTCTTTGAGCTCTTTGCCCGGTTCGTCATGAATGTCGCGGCGGCCGCGGATGAATTCCTGCATCTCCTTCGTAGTCGAGTCGGCGTACACCTGATCGCCGAGGAAGAGCAGCAGATCCGGTCGGACCTCGCGGCCGTCGGCCACCGCGAGTGCGAAAGCGCGCATTGAGTCGACGCCATGAGTTCGATTGCCTGACCGGTCGTGGGAGACGCTGGTACGGCATGATCCGTAGGCGATCCGCGACCGCTGCCCAGGCATGCGTGTGGCGATAACCGATGGTGGATAGTCGGAGCGTGCGTCCGGCCACACCGAAACCCCGTCGATCTCGATCCCGTATGGCGAGACGCTGCCGGGCTCGAGCCGGTCGACTTCGACGAGGGCGAAATGGTGGCCGTGCACGGCGAAGCTGCGGGCTTGCCACGATCGGCCTTCGGCGTGGACGCTCACCAGGCAGTCGGCTTGCGTCTCCACCCAGATGCTGGCCGACGTCTCATCGACGTAGCGCAGCATCGGCCCCAACACGAGCGGGGATTCCATGAGCCCGTTCTACCGCGGATTGCGCCGCAGCGGCCAGGGGTGTGTCCGCAGTCCCGACTGTGCCCTGTCGGAACAAGCAGACGGGGTCACCCGCGCGAGCGCTGCACGCTGATCATCGATCGGCGTGCGTCACCTTCGGTCGCCCCCGGCCGGCGTGCCGGCCGTGTCGGCGGGGCGTTGCGCGGGAGTGTCAGCGGTTCCGCCGGTTGTCGCGGAGACGGCGCCGGCACCCAGCAGGGTTCCCAGGATGCCGACGCCCGCGGCTGCGTCGAGGATCTTGGTGGCCATGAGGGCCGAGATCACTCCGACGCCGAAGAGCACGATGACCAGCCGGCCCCAGTTCTTCACGACGAAGGGGATCACGAGCGCCGGCGCGGGCGCCGACGCCGCGACGGGCGGCTGGATTGTCACTTGCTTGGGCTCGAGTTCGGTTTCCGTCCCGCCAGCGTCGGTCACCGTCGCACGGACCTTGTACGTACCGTCCTCGGCGAACGTGGCGAGGATGGTCCGGCCGCCGTCGATCTCTTCGATGGTCGCCCCTTGCACGTCCCATGAGACGGTGGCGCCGTCGGCGAGGTCCTCGACCGTGAACATCACCGCCGTGTCCTTGTGGGCCACATTGCTGCCGATGATGGCGGGCCCGACATGGATGCCTCTCTCCACCGCAGCGCCCGAGTCAATGGCGACTGGCGGAGCGCCCGGGGTGGTGGCGAGCTTCTCGATGGTTCGGAGAGCGTCGCGGTGGTAGAGCCAGGCGAAGACCAGCGCGAGGACGATCACGACGATGGCGCCGAGCAGCAGGCCGATGGCGAGGTAGTAGTTCGACAGCGCCACGTCCACCGCGCCCGTGGCGGGGTCGCCCGGCGTGGAACTCGGTGCCGGGTCGCCTTCGGCGGCGAGGATGCGGATCAACATACGGGACCCCATTTCCCAGTTGCGCTGAGCATGCACCCGCAAGTGCGCGCCGTCAATCGCATGCCGCGAAAGGCGACATGGCCCTGGCGGCAACCTGAGGACGTGGCGGTCGTCGTCGGAGGGTGAACACCGCGCCTGGCAAACGGTCAAGGTCGGGCCGGCGGGCTCTCGCAGTCCGCCGGCCGTGTCATGGATTCACGACATCCCGTGGAGGAAGCCGCGGATGTCGTCTGCAAGCAGTTGGGGCTCTTCCATCGCCGGGAAGTGGCCGCCATCGGCGTGGTCGGTCCAGTGGCCGACCGCGTTCCAGGGGTCCATAGCGCGGCGGATGAGCGGATGCGTGTCGAAGACCACCCATCCGGACGGCACTCCGGCGGCCATCGTGATTGCGAGCTCGGAATGCTCGGCCTCGTAGTAGAACTGCGCGCTCGACGCGCCGCTGCGCGTGAACCAGTACAGGCCGATGTTGGTGAGGAGTTGGTCGCGATCGACGACGGGTCCCCGGTGGCCACCGGGGGTCCTGGTCTTGAACTTCTCGCCGATCCAAGCGAGGAGACCGACGGGCGAATCGGTGAGCGCCGGGCCGATCGTGTCGGGTCGGTGGTTGTGCATCTCGAGGTAGCCGCGTTCAGCCGCGCTCTCCAGTTTCAGCGCCTCGAGCTGGCCGGCCTCGTCGTCGGACAGGCCTTCCGGGGAGGGGAACTTGACGCCGACCAACCCGAGCACGGCACGATCTACGCCGAGGTGCATGCCGATGATGCGCTCGGGGTAGAGAGCCGCAAGGCGGCCGGCGATGCCGGACCCGATATCGGTGCCATGCACCGCGAACCTCTCGTAGCCGAGCCGTGTCATGACCTCGGCGTAGGCATCCGTCGTCCGTGCCAGTTCCCAGCCGCTCGCCGACAGCGGAGTCGAGAAACCGAATCCGGGCGGCGACGGGATGACCACATGGAACGCGTTCGTCAGCAGCGGGATGAGCTGCTGGTATTCGACGAACGAGCCCGGCCAGCCGTGGTTGAGCATGAGCGGAGTGGCCCCCGGGTTCGCTGATCGCACGTGCACGACGTGGAACGTCTGGCCCTCGAAGACGGTCGTGAACTGTTCGTACTCGTTGAGCTTCGCCTCCTGCGCTCTCCAGTCGAATCCATCACGCCAGTAGTCGGCGAGCTCCTTCAGGAATGCCAACGGGATGCCGCGGCTGAAGTCGTCGCGTTCGCCGCGGCCCGGCGTGGGGACGGGCCAGCGCGTGCGCGCGAGTCGGTCGTGCAGGTCGTCGAGGTCGTGCTGCGGGATCTCGATGCGGAACGGTGTGAGCGCGGTGAGGTTGTTCATGACTTCGACGATTCCAAGCGATGCGGCAGGTTAGCTTCCGCAATCTCCGGAATGATCGAGGACATGCTGGAGACATCGGCCCGCCTGCTCGAAGTGCTGTCGCTGCTCCAGCTCAAGCGCGACTGGACGAGCTCGGAGCTCGCCGCCCGGCTCGAGGTGAGCACGCGAACGGTGCGTTCCGACATCGGAAAGCTGCGATCGCTCGGATATCCCGTGGATGCTCGTCCCGGCGTCGCCGGCGGGTATCGGCTGGCCGCCGGGACCGCGATGCCGCCGTTGCTGCTCGACGACGACGAGGCCGTCGCGGTCGCGGTGGGACTGGGTGCGGTTGCGACCTGGAGGCTCGGCGTCGAAGAGACATCGTTGACCGCGCTCGCCAAGCTCGAGCAGGTGATGCCCTCACGCCTGCGTCGACGCGTCGACGCAGTCCGGGAGGCGACCAGCGTCATCCCGGGAACGGAACCGCGTCTCGACCTCTCGGTGCTGAGCGCGGTCGCCTCCGCCATCCGCGGGCACGAACGGCTCCGATTCGGCTACACCACGCACGGCGGCAACGAAAGGGCGCGCCACACCGAGCCGCAACGGCTCGTGAGCTGGGGACCGGTCTGGTATCTGTTCGCGTGGGACCTCGAGCGCAACGACTGGCGGGTGTTCCGGGTCGATCGCATCGTTCCGCACCCGCCGACGGGCGTGCGATTCCGTCCACGCATGATCGCGGAGGAGGATCTGGTCCAGCACGTCGTCAGGCGCATCGTCCAGGCCAGCTGGCGCTACCGCGCGCGGGTATTGGTCCACGCTCCGGCCGCCACGGTCGTCGCAGCGCTTCGCATCCCGGTCGACGTCGAGGTGGTCGACGAGTCCACGTGCCGGGTCGAGCTGGGTTCGGATGACCCCGACGCGCTCGCACTGCGGATGGCGCAACTCGGTGCCGACATCGAGGTGATCGAGGGCGACGAGCTGAAGCTGGCTTTCGAGCGCCTCGCAGCGAGGTTCGGTCGTGCAGCCGGCAGCGCTTCCTCGGCCAGAACCTGATATCCCCAGCCAGGCACCACCTCTGGTGGCCTCACGCGGTCATCCCTATGTTGGGTGTGACGTCGGCGGGTGTTGGTCCGCACATCCCGGAAAGCTCGCCATCCATACGTGAGCGGAGGGTTTCGGCTGATGGAAACACCGATCGAGAGCATGACGGCTTCCGTGCCGTCATGGGGCGCGAAGATTGCGTTCGGAGAAAGCTCCACCCTAGGCGGGCGGGAGATCGTCCCGGCGGCCCTGGTCGTGTTCGGCTTCGGCGGCGGCGGAGGCTCCGGTAAATGGCCGCAGCGAGGAGCGATGCCGGAGGGTGAGGGTGAGGGGACCGGGGGTGGTGGCGGAGGCTACGTTCTGCCTATCGGCGCGTATGTGAGTGGTCCGAACGGGGCCAGGTTCCTGCCGAATCCGGTCGCCCTCATCATCGTGAGTGTGCCACTCGTGTCTGCCGCTGGCTGGGCACTGGCGCGAATCATCACCGCGGCAAGGTCGGGCCGCGGTTGAGCCTGGCGTGCCGACGGCGTGATCGCGGCCACATGCGCCGGATCGCTCGACGGCCCGGGATCTCCGCCCAGCCCTAGTGGTGCGGTCGTTGCGGCCCTATTGTGACCATTGCGTCGGGCGTCTGGGCGCACTCCCACCCGTCGGAAGCGTCGCCCGCCGTTGCGGCGCCGCGTGATTGGAAGCCGCAATGCCAGAGAGCACCCCGACCATCGTTCTCGTCCACGGCGCCTGGGCCGACTCCTCGAGTTGGAACGCCGTCATCCCCACGCTTCAGTCCGAGGGTTACACGGTATTCGCTCCACCCAACGAACTCCGCGGACTCGCGAGCGACTCCGCCTACGTGGCCTCATTCCTCGCGCAGCGCACATCAGGTCCTGTCGTGCTCGTCGGTCACTCCTATGGTGGGGCCGTCATCACGAACGCAGGAGTAGCCGGCGATGTCCGCGCGCTGGTCTACGTCGACGCGTTCATCCCCGACGAGGGGGAGACGGTCCTGGGGATTCTGGAGGGATCCGGGTCGGCGCTCGCCGTGGCCGACCCGACGACGGTGCTCGACCTTGCGGGATACCCCGGCGCGCCCGAGGGCGCAGCGGATGCCTGGCTCAAGCCCGACGTTGTTCACGCCTCGTTCGCACAGGACCTGCCGGAGCGCGACCGGTGGCTCATCGTGGCGACCCAGCGTCCGGCATCCATCGTCGCGAATGTCACGCCCTCGGGCCCCGCGGCCTGGAAGTCGATCCCGAGCTGGGCGGTGCTCGGCACGGAAGACAAGGTCATCCCTATCGAGACGAAGCGCCGGATGGCTGCGCGAGCGGGCTCCACCGTGACCGAGGTCGAGGCCTCGCACGTCTCGATGATCTCGCACCCCCAGGTCACGCTCGACGCGATTCACGCGGCGGTCGCCGCGGTGAGGTGACCTTCGCCCGCAACTGCTCGACCTCCTTCGATAGCGGCGCTGGGTTCACAGCCAGCCGTTGTCGGTCGCGATCCGGACGGCTTCGGCCCGCGAGCCCGCACCGAGCTTGCCGATGGCCGCCGACAGGTGGTTGCGCACGGTGCCCTCACTGAGGAACGTCGCCGCCGCGATCGCGGCCGATGACCCGCCCCCGGCGGCGGCTGCGAGGACCTCAGTCTCCCTCTCGGTGAGCGGGGAAGCTCCGATGCTGAGGCTGGCAGCGGCCAGCGCCGGATCGACCACTCGCAGTCCCGCGGAGACCCGCCGGATGGCATCCACCAGCCGGTCGGCCGAGGCGTCCTTCACCATGAATCCGACGGCGCCGGCCTCCATGGCGCGCCGCAGATACCCGGGCCTGCCGAAGGTCGTCAAGACGATGACCTTCGCCGCGGGGTCGGCGGCCACGATCGCCGCGGTGGCGTCGATGCCGTCCTTGCAGTCGGCTGCACCGGGCATCTGCACGTCCATGAGCACGACGTCGGGATCGACTTCGGCGGCTCGGCGTACCGCTTCGGGCGCGCTGTTGGCCAGAGCGACGACCTCCAGGTCGCGCTCGGTGCGCAGCAGCGCGGCGAGGGCCTCGGCGATGATCGCCTGGTCGTCGGCGATGAGCACCCTGATCATGGCACCCTCCGGTTCGGCTGGGGCGTTGGGGCGAGGTCGGCGCGTACGGACGTGCCGCCGCCGGCGACGGCCGCTATCTCGAACACGCCGCCGGCGGCGGCGACGCGTTCGGCGAGTCCGGTCAGCCCGTGCCCTGACCGGCCCTTACCGGGCCCGACCCCGTCGTCGCGCACCTCGACGCTGTGCTCGTCGACGTCGATGATGCACCGCGTGGCCTCCGCGTGCCTGACGACGTTGGTGACGGACTCGCGGACCACGAACCCGAACAGCTCGCTGACCGCATCGGACAACGTCGGCAGCGCCACCGGCGTTCGGGCTTCGAGGCCTGCGGCCAGCAGCACCGAGCGCGCGCTGGCGATCTCGGTGGCGAGCCGGATCTCGGCCATTCCCGACACGGTGGCGCGGACGTCGCTGAGAGCCTGGCGGGCGATCGCCTCGACGGCGGCCATCTCCTCCTTCGCCGCGGCGGGCTCCGTGTCGGCGAGGCGGGCCGCCAGCGACGACTTGATCGTGATGGCGGTGAGGGAGTGTCCGAGGATGTCGTGCAGGTCACGGCTGATACGGGCGCGTTCGGCGGCCACCGTGAGCAGCTCCACCCTGGCCTGGCTGCGCTCCAGCATGCGCCTGACCCGGCTGCTCTCCATCCAGCCTGCGATCCCGAGCCCCACGCCGATTGAGAGCGCGGCGATGAGGACCGGCATCCACAGCTGGCCGAGCAGCCCGGCCAGGCTGAGAGCGAGCGCCCAGCCGATCAGGGCGAAGCGGGCCTGGTGCCACGGGATGAGGCTGGCCATCAAGATAGCGGGGTATGCCCCGAAGCTGGCGAACTCCCACCCCCACAGCAGCGCCCCGATGACCACGAAGCCGGTGAAGCCGGCGACGTAGGACCAACGGAGCCAGAGCGGGGCGTCGGCCGTCCACGCCGCGCCGACGTAGGCCACGGCGAAGACGACCAGATAGCTGGTCCGCAGGACGAGCCCGACCGGATCCACGCCATCGGAGATCGTCGGGATCGCGAAGACCAGGAAGACGATGCCGGCCAGGTAGGTCAGGAACAGGTTCGGCCGCACCCGATGCCAGCGATACGGCAGGTCGGTCGGCCCGCCGGGGAGCGCCCACGGTGCGGCATCGGGATCGTCGCCCGGCCCGAAGGGCGCGGGCTGGAACAGGCCGTTGAGGACCGATCGAGCCATGGCGCCTCCTCGTGCTCAGCGCTTGCTGGTGGCCGCGGCTCGACGATAGCCGAGTGCACCGAGGACTGTCAGGACGATCGACCATGCCAGCAGCACCCAGATCGCTCCCCAGGGGAACTCCGCGTTCGGCAGGAAGGGGAAGCGGCCGAGCTCACCCAGCCAGTAGGTGGGCAGGGCGGGCGCCACCGCCTCCATGACCGGCGGCATGGTGTCCACCGGGAACCACAGGCCGCCGAGCAGCGAAAGGGCGAGGAGCAGCATGGTCGTCACGCCCTGGACCGCCTCCGCCTTGACCCACACCCCGACGACCATGCCGAGCACCGTCATCGGCAGGAGACCGATCCAGATCAGGCCCAGCGAAGCAAGCCACTGGCCAGCGGTGGCGGTGACCCCGCCGAGCAATGCGCCGGCCACGAAGACGAGCAGCAGCGCGGGAAGGACGAGGAGCATGGTCACGGCCGCACGCGCCCACAGGAAGAACCGTGGCGGGACGCTCGTGATCATCAGCTGCCGGAACCAGCCGGACCGACGCTCGAGCGCGAGCTGGGCGCCCCCGCTCATCGCGGCGCCGAGGCTGCCGTATGCGGCCATCGAGACCATGATCATCGCCGAGGCGAGCCCGGCGTCGGACTCGCCGCCGTAGATGGCGGAGAACACGAGATACAGCGTGACCGGCATGATGACGGTGAAAACCACGAAGCTGACGTTCTTCGCTGTGAGCAGCGCACTATGCACCGCGTAGTGCAGTGCCGGTGGCAGCCCACCCGATCGGGGCGTCGGGCGCTGGTCGGTGAGAGTGGTCATGAGAGTGCTCCTTGCGTGGCGTCGGGGAGGGTGGTGAGCGAGAGGAAGGCATCCTCGAGCGTGGCGGCGGTGACCTCGAGGTCGCGGGCACGATGATCGCGGAGGAGGGCGCGCAGGGTGCGATCCGAGTCCGTGGTGTGCAGGTGCCAACGGGCGCCGACCCGCACGATCGCCACGACGCCGGGCAGCGCGCGCAGGACAGCCGAGTCGATACCGGCGGCGGCGAGCGTGATGGTGCGCCCGGCGACGCGCGACCGGATCTGGTCACCTGTCCCCTCGGCCACGACCCGGCCCTCGGCGAGCACGACGATGTGGTGAGCGAAGTCGTCGGCTTCGTCGAGGTAGTGGGTGGTGAACAGGACCGTCCGCCCGGCGTCGGCGAACTCGCGCATCGAACGCCAGAAGTTGCGGCGTGCTTCGACATCCATCCCGACGGTGGGCTCGTCGAGGATCAGCAGGTCGGGGTCGGGCAGCAGTGCGAGCGCGTAGCGCAGTCGCTGAGCCTGGCCGCCGGAGAGCCGGTCCGTCCGCGTCTTGAGAAATCCGCCGAGGTCGGCCCGATCGACGACCTCGCCCACGGCGAGCGGCTGGGCGTGCAGACCGGACATCAGCTCGAGGACGTCGATCACCCGGGTGTCGGCGAGCAGCGCGCCGGCCTGGAGCATCGCCCCGACATGACCCGAACGAACCGCAGCGATCGGGTCGCGGCCGAAGACCGTGGCGGATCCGGCGTCGGGTCTCGCCAAACCGAGGATCAGCTCGGTCGTGGTGGATTTGCCGGCGCCGTTGGGGCCGAGGAGGGCGACGATCTCACCGCGCTCGACGCGCAGGGTGAGTTCGTCTACCGCCCGCACGGCCGCGTACGACTTCGTCAGTCTCGTCAGCTCGACGGCAGCGACGTGGTCGTGCGCACCGGCCGCTGCGCGGGGCGGGGCCGGATGGGTGAGGTGCATCTCGTTCATGTCACCAGCCTTGCCCTGGCCGTGTCCCCGTGCCTCGGCCTGGTGTCACGACCTCACGATGACATCTGTCACCGAGCCAGCGCCTGATAAGCCCGTCGGGCCGGATGCCGCATGCGATCGCCTCGGGGTGATGTGCTGGGCCGCCGGCGGGTGTATCGTGCGGCTGTCTGCGCCCCTCGTTGCTGGCGAGCCCCGGCGTCGGCGGGGGACAACTGGGGGTACGACATGGCTGCCAAACTGCCGTCGTCAGGAGCGTTGCCTGAGGGGCAGCACGCGGGCTGTGACACGTCGGGCCTGATCCTCGTGCACCGCATCCTGCGCTGGCTCTATCGAGAGCTGCCGCTGCTGATCCGCGAGGTGGATGCCGGGGATGTCGAACGTGCGGCGATCGTCGGCCGGTACGCGCATCTCGATTTCTACGCGCTGCACATGCATCACGAGACCGAGGACATCGCGTTGTGGGACCGGCTCACGACGCGGGATCCGGGGTGCACGCTGCATGTCGACCAGATGCGCGCCCAGCACGCCGAGGTCGCCGCGCAGCTCGCCCGCATCGAGCCGCAGCTGGCGCCCTGGGTCGCCACCGCCGATCCCGGTCTTCGGGACGCGTTCGCCGGTGACATCGAGACGCTGCGCGACACTCTGGGGGCGCATCTCCAGCAGGAGGAGGACGACATCATGCCGGTCGCCGGGGCCGTGATGTCGCAGCAGGAGTGGGACTGGATGGAGAAGCACACGCGCGAGACGCTGTCCGCCCATCGCAAGGAGCTCGGCAAGGACGTCATGGCGCTGCAGGTCGGGCTGCTGATCGCGAGCGTGCCGGACGGCGAGCGCGAGGAGTGGATGCGGGAGAACATCCCCGCGCCGATCCGGCTTCTGTATCTCCTGCTGATGAAGCGCAAGTACGACCAGGCGATGCGGGAGCTGTATCCCGACCGCCCGGTGCCCGAGATGGTGTGACGACCATGTGGCGGCGCGTGAGCCTGGACGCACGGCTCTCTCATCCTCCCGCGCGGGTGTTTCCGTACCTTGCCGATCCGGCGCGCTGGCCGGAGTTCGCACCGGCAGTGGAGTTCCGACAGCGGATCGGCGAGGGACTGCCCGAGATAGGGAGCCGCTGGTGGGCGGTCGATCGCATCCTCGGTCCCTTCAAGGTGCGCTTCGCGGACGTGCTCGAGGTCATCGAGCCCGAACACCGCGTGGTCTGGCACTCCACGTCGCCGTGGAACTCGCGGGTCGAGTACGTGTGCGTGCCAGAAGGCGAAGGCACGCGCGTTCTCGCCGACTACGCAGGCGACGTCGCGGGCTGGCTGCGTGTGGTGGCTCTGCTGCCGACCTTCGTCCTCAGGCGGATCCTGTTGCGGGACTTCCGCGGGCTGACGCGGGTGCTCGAGGCGGAAGACCGTCGCCTCACCGGCCCGCGCACCCCCGAGCGATCTCTTGCCTGGGGCCGGGTGCCCGCCGGGATCAGCTCAGCGGGGCGACATCCAGCGTGAATCGGTGAGCCCGCAACCGATCCGCCAGCCTCTCGCCCATGGCGACCATCGGCGTCAGCACGCCGGCGCGATCCGGGAGTTCGTCGAGCGCGAGGCTGAGCGCCGCCTCTGCCAGCATGATGCCGGTCCCGCCGTAACCGGGATCGAACGGGGCCGCGACGCGGGCGCGCACCGGCTCGCCTTCGACGGGGTAGACGTCGACATCGAGGGCGAAGCGGCCCTGCTCGACGGCATTCCCACCCGGACCGGTGCCCGGTGCCGGAAGCACGCGATCGAGGATCGCCCGGGTCGGCGCGAACGACATGGCGCCCACGAACGCCGCCGTCCCGAGAACGAGCGCCCCCGCCGCAGCAAAGCCGGCGACGCCACGACCCGTCGTCACGACTTCGCGATACCGCATGAGCTGGCCGTAGCTCCAGCCCGTCAGGTAGTTGCTGCGCTGGACGATCTGCTGGTTGTAGGCGCCCATGACGAACGGCGCCTGCCACGTGCCGCGTTCCTTGCCCCACCCGTTGCCTGCGTGACCCGGCAGGCGGACGGTCGGACCGGGGGTGAGGGCGTAGGGGTTCGCGATGAGGCGCCGGACGGAGGCATCCGTCTTCGCCTCTCTCATCTGCTGACGAAGCGAGTCGATCGTCCCGCCGCTGATGCCGCCGCGCAGCGACCGCACCCGCAGCGTGGCAGCGACGATCGGCACACCGCCGACGGCTGCATGGGCGAGGCCGACGCCGAGGTCGGAGGGGATCGAGTCGAAGCCGCACGAATGGACGATCCTCGCGCCGCTCTTCTGCGCGACGTCGTGGTTGCGCTGGATGCTGCGCGCGACGAAGATGCTCTCGCCCGACAGGTCCGCGTACGAGGTGCCCGCCCGAGCGCACGCGGCGGCGACCTCCGTGCCGTAGCGCAGGTAGGGTCCGACCGTCGTCGCGACGACGGATGTCGACGCTGCCAGCCGAGCGACCGCGGTCTCGTCCGTCGTGTCCACCTCGATGATCGGCCAGTCGACGCCCAGTTCACGGCGAACGTCTTCCAGGCGGGAGCGCGATCGGCCGGCGAGTGCGACCCGCACGCCATCGGGCGCCGATCCTGCCAGGTGCCGCGCCACGAACCTGCCGACGAAACCCGTGGCACCGAGCAGGACGATGTCGTAGTCGCGGACGTTCTCGCTCATGTGACGCGAGCCTAGGTGCGCGAGGCCCGCGCCGACACCGGGTTGCGCACGACGGACCGACCGCCTAGGACGGCGCAACGGGATGCCGTGCCGTGCGACGGGGCCTCACGAACCGAAGCGGGCAACCAGCCGGATCAGCGTCGGCAGCCCCCGAGAAGTCGCCCGCTTTCCGGTGAGGTTCTCGAGCACGGGGGTCGCGTGGCCTTCGCCCTCGACCTCGTTGCGGACGAGAGCCCACCCCTGCCCGGCGTCGACGATGGAGCAGCGATACTCCGCCGCGAGGCTCGCCACGCGTGCATCGTGCGGGTCGATGCGGGTGCCGCTGTGCAGCGTGAACTCGAATCGGCGCGGTTCCGGCGTGCCGCCGTGCTCGTCGACGACCGCTCCCAGTTCGGACAGCGGGATCCAGAGAATCTCCCGCGCATGGCCCGACCGCGCCGCGACCGCGTCCGCCGCCTGTTCGACCACCGACGCCGGCTCGTCGGAGTCGAACAGGATGGTGCCGTTGCTCTGGAAGGTCTGGACGCTGGGGCATCCGGCGTCGGCGAACCCCGCCACGATGTCGCTCGTCGAGGGATGGCCACGCTGACCCTGATTGACGTTCCGCATGAAGGCGACGCACCGCATGCCCCGAGCGTAGACGGCGACACCGACGGCACAGACGAGAGCCGTTACGTCACGCAGATGGCGGCGTGCGCCGTGCAACGCGAGGCTTCAGACAGCGCCGCTCATGAACGCACCTGGTCGGTCGGCCGTACCAGGATCTCGTTGACCGAGATGTGAGTCGGCTGGCTCAGTGCGTACACGACAGCCTCCGCGACATCCTCCGGGGCCAGTGGGCGCATCGACTGGCCGATCTCCGCAGCCGCGGCCCGCATGACGGGATCGGTGATGTGGTCGGTCAGCTCCGTGGCGACGAAGCCTGGCTGGATCACGATCACCCGCACGCCCATTGCGGTCACCTCCTGCCGGAGCGACTCCGAAAACGCGGTGATGCCGAACTTGGTCGCGGCGTAGGCGCCGCTGCCGAGGGACGCCGTGCGGCCCGCCGTCGAAGAGACCTGCACCACCGCGCCCATCGAGGCGATCAGGTGAGGGAGCGCGGCGTGCACGGCGAACATCGAGCCGAGCAGGTTCGTCTGCACCATTCGCACCCATTCGCGGGTGTCGGCGCCGACGATCATGCCGCTCTGCATCAGCCCGGCGTTGTTGACGAGGGCGTCGAGGCGGCCGAACTTCTCGACGACCGCGGCGACGCCATCCGTCACCGACTGCTCGTCGGTGACATCGAGATGCACGGCGAGCATCGCGGCAGGCGCGGACTCGACGAGCTCCTTGAGCCGGTCGACCCGGCGGGCCCCGACGGCGACGTTCACCCCGGCGCGTGAGAGGGCGAGCGCGGTGGCACGACCGATTCCTGAGGAGGCACCCGTGACGAGTGCGACCTTTCCCTGCAGATCCGATGACATTGCTTCTCCTTCGTGGTTCAGGGGGTTCCGGCGCCGTCGCCCGGCGGCTCGGCGACATCGAGGATGGCCTCGGCGAAGGCGTGCGGCGCTTCGGCGGGCAGGTGGTGTCCGGCATCCGGAATCTGTCGATGCTGGCGCGGGCCGGTGAAGAACCGGTCGTGCTGCGATCCGTCGGTCGCGGGGAAGTTGCCGTCGGCGGTGCCGTCGAGCGTGATCGTGGGCACGCTGATCGGCGGCAGCGCGGCGAGGCGGCGCTCGAGGTCGACGTGCTGAGGTGCACCGGGTTCGAGGCCGAGCCGGTGTCGGTACGAGTGGATGACCACGTCCACGTAGTCGGGATTGTCGAACGCTGCGGCGGCGCGAGCCAGGTCGGCGTCGTCGAACGTCCAGGCGGGGGAGTTGCGGCGCCAGATGACGTCGGCGATCCCCCGCGGGTCCTGTGACAGGCCGGCGCGGCCGCGCTCGGTCGCGAAGTACCAGAAGTACCAGAATCCGGCCTCCAGACCGGGCGCGAGCGGGATGCCGGCTGCCGAGATGTCCTGGATCAGATAGCCGTTGACCGACACCAGCCCTCCCACACGCTCGGGCCAGAGCGCGGCGACGACGCAGGCGGCGCGGGCGCCCCAGTCGTAGCCCGCGAGGATGGGCTGCTCCAGCTGGAGGGCGTCGATGAATGCGAGCAGGTCGGCCCCGAGAGCCGCCTGCTGCCCGGAGCGGATGGTGCGTGCCTCGCGGAACGCCGTGGGCCCGTGCCCGCGAAGCGAGGGGACGAGGACGCGGTAGCCGGCATCCGTCAGCAGCGGCACGACGTCCACGTAGCTGTGGATGTCGTACGGGAAGCCGTGGAGCAGCACGACCGGCTCGGCAGCGGGATCACCGGCGTCGATGTAGGCGACGGTGAGCTCGCCGGCGTCGATGGTGCGCAGCGGCGTGCGGAATGCGGTGAGCATGGGTTGCCTCTCGAGTGGGGCGGCGCCCCGGAGACCGGACCGTCGTCCGGGGCGCCGCGGGTCTGTCACGCTGCCGCGGAGAGGCTCGCCACGTAGGCCTTGGCCGCCTCGGCGATCGTCGCGGCGACCGCAGCGGGCTCCGACACCGAGATGGCGTGCGAGGCACCGGCGATCTCGTGGGTGCCTCGTGATGCGGCGCGCTCGGCACCGGCTCGGTGCACGGCGACCGGAATGTTGAGGTCCAGCTCGCCGAAGACATGCCACGACGGGATGTCGCGCCACGCCGGGTGCTCGGTCGGCAGACCCTCCGACAGCGCGGCCTTCGTGACCGGGCGCTGCGTGGCGGCCATCAGCGCGGCGACCTCTGTGGAGACGTCGGCGGCGAACTGGTGGTGGAAGAGCTCCGGACGGATGACGAACTCGTTGCCACCGCTCGAGACCGGGTACGCGGCGAGCGCGTCGCCGAGGGTGCTGCCGGGCGCGCTGTTCGACAGGTCGAACGCGCTCTGGCCGGTCTCGGGCACGAACGCCCCGACGTAGACGAGGCCGACGACAGCGTCGTTACCCGCCGCCGCCTCCGTGATGACGAGCCCGGCGTACGAGTGGCCGACGAGGACGATCGGGCCGTCGATCGACGCCAGCACATCACGCACGTAGGCGGCGTCGCCGGCCAGGCTGCGCAGCGGGTTCGCGACGGCCACCGCGCGGACGTCGTGCTGCTGCAGCTGGGCGATGACGCCGTTCCACGAGGATGACTCGGCGAACGCGCCGTGGACGAGGACGATGGTGGGCTTCTGCTCGGACATGTCTGTTCCTTTCGAGGGTGGACGAGGGATGTTGTCAGCCAAGACCGGCCGCGGCGGGCAGTTGTGACCGCCGGAAACGAAATGCGACGAAACAGGGAAACGTGTCACAGATCGCGACGGCGTCCGGTCTCAGCTGGAGACGTGCGCTTCCCGCGCGCGATGAACAGAGAGGGTTCGACATGAGGATCGCTGTCATCGGGGGAACCGGGCTGATCGGCTCACGGGTCGTGGCCGGACTGCGGGCGACCGGGCACGACGTCGTCGTCGTCGCACGGGCGGTCGGCGTGAACTCGTTCACGGGGGAGGGTCTGGCCGACGCGCTCGCCGGAGTCGAGACCATCGTCGACGTGTCGAACTCGTCCTACACCGATGAGGCGGGTGCCCGCGAGTTCTTCAACGGATCGACCCTGAACCTTCTCACCTACGGCGATGCCGCCGGGGTACGGCACCATGTCGTCCTGTCGGTCGTCGGAACCGACCGCCTCGCCCGCTCGGAAGGCGGGTACTTCCAGGCCAAGGCCGAGCAGGAGCGTCTCCTGGCGGCCTCGGGCCGTCCGTTCACGATCGTGCACGCGACGCAGTTCTTCGAGTTCATCCGCAGCATCACGGATGCCGCCACCCGCAGCGGCATCGCACACGTCGCCGACGCACTCATCCAGCCGATGGCGGCCGACGATGTCGCCGCGGCGGTCGCGCGTGCCGCCCTCGTCCGGCCGACCGGCGGGGTCACGGAGCATGCCGGCCCCGAGGTGTTCGAGCTCGGCTACCTCGCCGCGCGCGAGCTGCGGTTCCGCCGCGACGAGCGAGAGGTCGTCGCCGACCCGCTCGCGACGTACTTCGGTGCGCAGCTCGATCGCTGGGAGCTGCTGCCCGGCCACGACGCGACCATCGCGTCGACCCGATTCCACGACTGGCAGGTGGCTCCGCACGCGGGCGACGACCTCCTTCTGCCGGCCGCTGCGGGCGTACGCTGAGCGCGGCGAGAGGAGCGGCGGGCATGACCGAACAGACGTCGGAGACCGGCGAGCAGATCGACGACATCGTGCAGGCGGTCGCCGTCTTCGACCAGCACCGGCGCCGCATCTTCGGCATCGCGTACCGCATGCTCGGCACGGTGGCCGACGCCGAGGACATCGTTCAAGAGACCTGGATCCGGTGGCAGAACGCGGATCGTGCCGACATCCGCGAGCCCGCCGCGTTCCTCGCGACGGTCGCGACGCGGCTCTCGATCAATGCAACCCAGTCCGCACACGCGCGTCGTGAGACGTACATCGGGCCGTGGCTGCCGGAGCCTGTCAACACCGACGACGACCCGGCTCTCGGCGCCGAACGCGGCGAAGCGCTGCAGTTCGCCATCCTCCTCGTGCTCGAGAAGCTCTCGCCGACCGAACGCGCCGCGTACATCCTGCGGGAGGCGCTCGACTACCCGTACGAGCGAATCGCCGATGTCATCGGCGCCACCGTCGCGAGTGCCCGTCAGCTCGTCAGCCGTGCTCGCAAGCACCTCGCGTCGGCCCGCAAGGCGGAGGTCGCCGCCGCCGAGCAGCGGCGCCTGCTCGAGGCGTTCCTGGTCGCTGCGCAGAAGGGTGACGTGACGGGCCTCGAGCGGCTGTTCGCCGAGGATGTCGTGAGCACCACCGACGGCAACGGGGTCAAGCTGGCGGCCCGCATTCCGGTGGCCGGCCGCAGCCGCGTCGCGAAGTTCGTCGCCGCGTTCTCGAGCCACTTCTGGATCGGCAAGACCGTCGACTGGGTCCATCTCAACGGACAGCCCGCGGCGACGATCTCCGAGGACGGGGTCGTCACCACCGTGGCGATGATCACGGCGTCGGCGGACGGCATCCGTCAGATCCACTGGGTGATGAGCCCGGACAAGCTCGGGCACGTCGCCCAGGTCGGGGCGTGACCAGCCCACGTCGCGCGTCGTGGCTGCACGTCTTCCCGCGGGGTTCGAGGGCGAGCGCCGTGCAGCACGATCGCGTCGCGCACGCGCTCGTTGCGGCCGCAGCGACGGGCGACCCGTGTGAGCTGAGACGGATGATGCACGCCGGCGTCGAGTTGACCGTCGACGGCGGCGGAGTCGTGGCCGCACCGCCGGCGGCGCTTCGCGGTGCGCGAGAGGTCACCCGGTACCTGTCCGGTGTGCTGCTCGGCCCCGAGGTGTCGCTGCGCATCGCGTCGGTGAACGGGGTGCCCGGGCTCGTCGTGTGCCGTAGCCGCGTGGTGACCGGGGTCCTGGGTATCCGTGTGCGCAGGCGTCTCGTCGTGCAGGCATGGCTCGTCGTGAACCCCGACAAGCTCAGTCGTTGGCGCGTCGACTGACCCCGCTGTCACAGATCGAGCGCCTGCCCTGTCGTAGCTGATGAGCGCACACCTCCCCGCGCTCCTCGAACGAAAGGCACATCATGGCAAAGGTCGTCGTCATCGGAGGCTCCGGGCTCATCGGCTCGAAGGTCGTCGCGAAGCTCACCGAACACGGGCACGCGGCCGTCCCCGCGTCGCCGAACTCGGGCGTCAACACCATCACCGGCGAGGGCCTCGCCGAGGTGCTTCAGGGCGCGGATGTCGTCGTCGACGTGTCGAACTCGCCTTCGTTCGCACCCGACGACGTGATGCAGTTCTTCACCACTTCGACGAACAACCTCGTCGCGGCTTCGCGGGAGGCGGGCGTCGGACACTACGTGGCCCTCACGATCGTCGGGACCGATCGGCCCAACGACATCGACTACTTCGCGGCCAAGACGGCGCAGGAGAAGCTCATCCGTGAGTCGGGCATCCCGTACTCGCTCGTGCACGCGACGCAGTTCTTCGAGTTCATCGGCGGCATCGCCGCGGTGTCGGGCAAGGACGACGGCATCCACCTGCCGAACAACCTCATGCAGCCGATCGCCGCGGAGGACGTCGCGACGGCTGTCGCGCGCACCGCAGCCGGTGAGCCGTTGAACGCCGACATCGAGATCGCAGGGCCCGAGGTCATGGGACTCGACGAGCTGGTGCGCCGCGGGCTGGCGTTCCGTGGCGACCCGCGCGAGGTCGTGACCGACCCCGAGGCCCCCTACTTCGGCGCGCGCATGCACGAGCGCACGCTCATGCCGGTGGAGGGTGTGCAGGTGTTCGGCACGACGCTGGACGAGTGGCTGCCGGCGAACCCGCCGCGCGACTGAACCCGGCAACGGATCGTCGACCGCAGGCGGACGAAACGCCCCGGCTCTCGGGGCGTTTCGTCTCGCCCGCCCCTCGCCAGCCTCGCGGCGACGTCTCAGCGGCCCGCCGCGAGCTGCTGTGTGCCGATCACCGACAGCAGCTGCAGCCGGTCGTAGCTCTCGGTGCCCGGGGTGGCGGTGAGAACCAGTAGCGTCTGGCCCTGTTCGGGATCGACGAGGAACTGGCAATGCAGGTCCATCACGCCGACTTCGGGGTGCTGCAGCCGCTTCTCCCGCGGGTGCGTGGAGCGCACCTCGTGCGCCTCCCAGAGCTGTGCGAACTCGGGGCTCTCGGCGAGCAGCGCGTCGACCATCGCGCCGGCGCGCGAGCTGGCGCCGAACTTCGCGTAGGCGGTGCGGATGTCGGCCGTGAAGGCCCGCGAGTGCATCGGGTGGTCTTCCACGGGGTAGACATCCCGGGCCGACGGATCCAGGAACCAGCGGTAGCCGACGCTGCGCATGTACCCGTCGAAGCGGGTCTCATCGCCGAACAGTGCGCGGGCCGCGGGGGTCTGGGCGAGGGTCTCGCCGAACTCGGTCATCACCTGGGCGGGCGTGTCGGCGAGGCGGTCGAGCACGCGCATGAGGCCGGGCGATACGTGCTCGCTGCGCAGCGTCCGCGTCGGCGCGGTGTGACCGGCGAGGCGGAACAGGTGGTCGCGCTCGTCGAGCGTCAGCCGCAGGCCTCGAGCGATGGCGGCGAGCATCTGCTCGGACGGCTGCGGCCCGCGGGCCTGTTCCAGCCGGCTGTAGTAGTCCGAGGACATGTCGCAGAGCGCGGCGACCTCCTCGCGGCGCAGACCCGACGTGCGCCGCCGAGGCCCACGCCGGAGCCCGACGTCTTCAGGCTGGAGGGCTTCGCGACGTCGACGCAGGAAGTCGGCGAGCTGTGCTCTGTCCATCATCCGAGTCTGCGGCATCCGTCGGTCCGTAGCCAGGGATCGCGGATCCCTCCGGGGACGGCGGTCACGCCGGCACTCGCACGCCGGTGAGCTGCTCCGACAGCTCCCAGATGCGCCCCCCATCGGCCTCGCTCTGCAGCCGAGAGTACAGCGGCTGCTCGGCCGGCAGTCCGCTCAGGTGGCGGAAGCCCTTGGGTCCGTAGAGACGCCCGCCGCGTGCATCGGGGCTCGTCGCCGCATGAACGGCCGACAGCGCCGCAGAGGACGGGGTGCCGACGAGGATGCCGCGCCGCGACATCGCCCGGATGAACTTCACCGCCGTGGTGTCGTCGGGCCGGCCCATCCCGGGCTGCGCGGACAGCAGGTTCGTCGGCGTGATCCCGGGGTGCGAGAGGTTGCTGCGCAGGCCCCAGCCCGCGGCATCCGACCGCCGCTGCAGCTCCATCGCGAACAGGCCGAACGCGATCTTCGACGAGCTGTACGCCTTCATCGGGTCGTAGCCGTGCTGCCAGTTCGGGTCGTCCCAGTTGACGGCGCCCTGATCGGCGGCGATGCTCACCTGGCTGGTGATGTGTGCGCGTCCGGCGCGGAGGAGGGGCAGCAGCCGTGCGACGAGCGCGAAGTGCCCGAGGTGGTTGGTCGCGAGCTGCAGCTCGAATCCGTCGGCGGACAGCTGCCGAGTGGGCGGGTTCATGACACCCGCGTTCGCGATGAGAAGGTCGATCGGCCGCCCGTCGGCCAGGAGCCGATCGGCGAGGGACGACACCGACTCGAGCGACGACAGATCCAGCGGCAGGACACGGATGTCGGCATCCGGCGTCCGCTCGCGGATCCGCGCCGCGGCGGTCTCGCCCTTCTGCGGGCTGCGGACCGGCATGAGGACGCCGGCGCCGGCGCGCGCGAGGCGTGCGGCGATCTCGAAGCCGACGCCGTCGCTCGCGCCGGTGACGAGGGCGAGTCTGCCGGTGAGGTCGGGAACGGGGATGTCGAGGGTCTTCGGCATGAGGGAGGCTCCTTGTTCGAGGGGTTGCCTCCATGCTCTTGCGTCCGCCGCGGCGGATTCAGGGCGCTGTCATCCGGGGACTGACGATCCCTGGGTATGGACGCGGATCCGGCCAGGGAGGAAGGGCAGCGCCGGTGCCTGATATCGCAGAGCCGGCGCATGGTGGGGCTCGAGGGCGAACTCGGCCTGCCCGAAGCGCCACATCCGGTTGAACAGGAACACCCCGACCACGACGGTCTCGTCCGCCGGGACCTGCCAGGTGCCCAGTCCCCACTGGGCCGGCTGGCCGCGGCCCGCGATCACGAGCGTCGGCTTGATGCGGGCGTAGAGGGCGAACCAGGGCCTGTGCAGGGTCAGTTGGATGCGGCGCGTGCCGTGAGGGGGTGTGCTCATGGCGATCAGGCCGGGAGCACGCAAGCGTGCATGTCGCCGTGTGTGTCTCGTGTGCTCATTCCCGGGTCGCCTCTCGTCGTTCGCTCTCAGGCTAACCGTCGGCCGGGCGGGCGATTTCCGCGGACCGGTCGACGGCTCGTCGCGACGGGCGAGGGGGAATGAGTTCGAGGGATGCTGGGCTATAACACCGAGTGGCCGCTCGATCCGGCAGCCATGAATCTCGTTAGGAGCACCACCGTGCGCGCACTCATCCATTCCACCTTCGGCGACGCGACCGACGTTCTGGAGGTCGCGGAGCGACCGCTCCCCGAGCCCGGCGCGGGTCAGGTGCGGGTGCGTACGGTGCTCTCTCCGATCCACAACCACGACCTCTGGACGATCCGCGGCACCTACGGCTTCAAGCCCGAGCTGCCGGCCGGCGCCGGAACCGAGGCCTACGGCGTCATCGATGCGCTCGGCGAGGGCGTCGAGCAGCTGCAGGTCGGGCAGCGCGTGACCACCGGCGGCACGTTCGGAGTCTGGAGCGAGTTCTTCGTGACCAAGGCTGCCGGCCTCGTTCCCGTCCCGGACTCCGTCGACGATGAGACCGCCGCGCAGCTCATCTCCATGCCCTTCAGCGCGCTGAGCCTGCTCGACTACCTGGACGTGAAGCCGGGGGACTGGATCGTGCAGAACACCGCCAACGGCGCTGTCGGCAAGCTTGTGGCGCAGTTCGCGGCGGCGCGCGGCGTGCACGTCCTCGGACTCGTGCGGCGCGACGCGGGCGTGACGGAGCTGGCCGGGCTCGGCATCCATGATGTCGTCTCCACCGAATCCGACGGCTGGCGCGAGCGGGCCGCAGAGATTCTGGGCGAGAATGCGCCGCGCGCAGCGGTGGACTCGGTCGGCGGCGACGCCGCCGGCGACCTCCTGTCGCTGCTCGGCGAGGGCGGCACACTGGTCTCGTTCGGCTCCATGGGGTCGAGCACCCTGAAGCTGTCGGCCGGCGACCTGATCTTCAAGCAGGCGACGGTGAAGGGCTTCTGGGGCAGCACGGTGAGCCGGACGATGGATGCCGCCACCCGCGGCGCGCTGTTCGCCGAGCTGGTGCAGCGCATCGGGTCGGGCGAGGTCTCGCTCCCGGTGGATGCCGTCTACCCCTTCGAAGAGGCGCGGTCCGCCGCCGCGGCGAGCGCCGTGCCCGGACGCTCCGGCAAGGTGCTGCTGAGGTTCTGAGCGACGGCGTGGCTCAGAACGCTGCCGCCCGCCGAGGTGCGGGCGGCGGCGGCACTTCCTTCGCCGCGATGATCGCGCCCCTCGGAATGCGCTCGACGCCGCGCTTGCCGTCGACGACCACGGTCTCGGCATCCGCGCTCAACAGCTCGCCGAGCGCGTCCGTCGCCTGCCCGGTCGGCAGCAGGTACCGCACGACCACGCGGTGACCCGGCTCGGGCAGGTTCACCATGCGCCGGGGGCGTAGTCCTTGAGGAACACGCCGAACAGGTCTTCGCCCGCCTCGCCGCGCACGATCGGGTCGTAGACCCGCGCGGCGCCGTCGACGAGATCGAGGGGCGCGTGGAAGCCCTCCTCGGCCAGACGCACCTTGGTCGGGTGCGGGCGCTCGTCGGTGATCCAGCCCGTGTCGACGCTCGTCATCAGGATGCGATCGGTCTCGAAGAGCTCGCGCGCGCTCGTGCGGGTGAGCATGTTGACGGCAGCCTTGGCCATGTTGGTATGGGGATGCCCCGGCCCCTTGTACCCGCGATTGAAGACGCCCTCCATCGCGCTCACGTTCACGATGTACGTGCGGCGCGCAGCGCTGGCCGCCATCGACGGCCGCAGCTTGGAGACGAGCAGGAACGGTGCGGTCGTGTTCGCCAGCTGCACTTCGAGCATCTCGAGCGGGTCGACCTCGTCGACGCTCTGCACCCACGAGTTGGTGTGCTCGAGGTCGGGGATCAGCCCGCCGGCGTCGATCGCCGTGCCTGCGGCGAGGCGCTCGAGCGAGCTGGAGCCGGCGGACATGGCCTGTTCGGTCAGCTCGTCGGCGCGAGCGGCTGCCGCGGCGAGGATCGGGTGGGCGGTCACCGAGCGCTCCAGCGCCTGCGGGTGCCGGTCGTTGGTGTGGCCGAACGTGACGAGCTCGGGCAGCGGCCCGTCCGGCAGAGGCGCGAGCTCGGCATCCACGAGCGGCTGATACGCGCCCGGCGAACGGCGCACCGTCTGAGTGGCGTTGTTGATGAGGATGTCGAGCGGGCCGGCGGCCGCGACATCCTCCGCCAAGCCGATCACCTGCGCGGGATCACGCAGGTCGATGCCGACGATCTTGAGCCGGTCGATCCACTCCGGCGCGTCGGGCAGGCTGCTGAAGCGGCGCACGGCATCGCGGGGGAAGCGGGTGGTGATCGTCGTGTGCGCGCCGTCGCGGAGCAGCCGCAGGGCGATGTACATCCCGATCTTCGCCCGCCCGCCGGTGAGCAGCGCGCGCTTGCCGGTCAGATCGGTGCGGGCTTCGCGCTTGGCGTGGCTCATCGCGGCGCAGGTCGGGCAGAGCTGGTGGTAGAACGCGTCGACCACGGTGTACGGCTGCTTGCAGATGTAGCAGCCGCGGGCCTTGAGGAGAGTGCCGGCGGTGGGGGCGGTCGTCGCCGTCGAGATCGGGATGCCGCGCGTCTCGTCGTCGATCCGGTCGGGCGCCCCGGTTGCCGTGGCGGCGACGACCGCACGGTCGGCCTGCGCGATCGCGTCGCGGATCTCACGCCGCCGCACCTTCTTCACGGCCTTGAACATCGCCGCGGTGGCACGGCGGACGGCGACGAAGTCGGGGTGCGTCTCGTCGAGGCCCGCCATGTTGTCGAGCACGCGCAGAGTGGTCGCGAGATCGTCCGGGTCGATGCCGCTCGGCGGCAGGTCGGAGGGGGCGGAGGAATCGGGAAGCACACGTGATTCTACGCCGGGCGCCATGCGCGGTAGCTGTTAGCGTGCCTTCGTGACCACTTCGGATGCCGCCCCGACCCGCGCCCGCAGCATCCGTGTCTCGGCTGCGGTCATCGTCAACGAACGCGACGAGCTGCTGCTGGTGCGCAAGGCCGGCACGACGGCGTTCATGCAGCCCGGCGGCAAGCCCGAGCCTGGCGAGTCGCCGAGCCAGACGCTGAGCCGCGAGCTGCGGGAGGAGCTGGGGATCTCGGTCGATGCGGAAGCGCTGCGGCCGCTCGGCTCGTACACCGCCGCGGCGGCCAACGAACCAGGATTCCTGGTGGTCGCCGACGTGTTCGCCACCGACATCGGGGCGCAGCAGCCGGTGATCGGCGCCGAGATCGAAGAGCTGCGGTGGGTCACGCGAGAGGACGCCGACGGACTCGAGATCGCACCGCTGGCGCGCGAGAACTTCCTCCCGGGCTGAGCCGCGATACCGAGGTCAGGCGGCCGGCTGCGTGTGCACGTCGGTCTCGAAGCTCGTCGCGTTGAGGTCCAGGTAGATCCGCCGCTCCGTGATCGACACGGTCATCGTGTTGCGCCGCTCGAGCACGGCCGTGGCCGCGTCGACGAAACCCGGGTCGAAGCTGTGGAGCAGGATCTCGTCGCCGCGGTGGATCCGCTTCCCGGCCCACGGCGCGGCGACCTTCGCCGGATCGCGGTGCGTGTAGACCCTGGTGCGCTCGGCCTGCATGCTGCCGGTGTGCAGGCGCGCGGCATCCGGAGCCCCCACCTCGATCCAGGCGACAAGGGCACCGGTGAGGTCGCGCACGAGCACCGCCGGCTCGTCGGTGGCCGAGACGCCCTCGCTGAACGCGATGCCCTCCTCGTACTCGAGGCAGTAGGCCAGCACCCTCGTCAGCATGAAGGCGTCGGTCTCTGACGGATGCCGCGCCACACGGACCGACAGATCCTCGTAGACCCCCCGATCGACGTCGGCCAGCTGAACCGCAAAGGTGTACATCGTCGCGCCGACTGCCATAGCGTTCGAGCCTACGCGGTGCGCACGCCTCATCCGCGCCGTGCCGCCCACTCCCTTGTGAGCGCTCTCAGCCGCGAGGACAATGGCTGCTGTCATCTGCGGAGGACGCGCGGTCTCGGGGGGAGGAGGCCCAGCATCGAACGGCGTTCGGAAGGGCTCGGCGAGGGGGAGTTCGAGAGCCTCCAGCGAGGCTACATCGACGCCAGCGAGCAGTTCGCGGCGATGAACGAGGTCCTGATCGCACTCGGCCGATCCACCTCCGACCCCGACGCGGCCCTCGACACCATCGTCGAGAGTGCGCGCCGTCTGTGTCGTTCGGATGCGGCTCAGGTGTATCTCATCGACGGCGACCACTTCGCCTTGTCGTCGTGGGTCGGCGTGCCCGACCAGATGGTCGAGTACATCGCGGCGCACCCGTTCCAGGTGGACCGTGCGACCCTCCTTGGACGTGTCGCCCTCGACCGGCGGCTGCAGCAGATCGCCGACGTACTCGTCGACGCCGGCTACGGCAGGCAGGACGCGCAGCAGCTCGGTCGCTACCGCACGCTGATGTCGGCACCCATGCTGCTCGATGACGAGGTCGTGGGGGTGCTGTCGCTATGGCGCACGGAGGTGGCGCCGTTCGACCACCGCGCCCAGTCGGCCGTTCAGGCCTTCGCGGCACAGGCGGCCGTCGTCGTGCGGCAGATCGATCTGGTGCGCGCTCTCGAGGAGCGCGGAGCCGAGCTGGGTCGCAAGGTCGACCAGCTCGAGGCGCTGAGCGAGGTCGGCGACGCCGTCAGTTCCAGCCTGGTACTCGACGAGGTCCTCACCACGATCATCATGAACGCGGTTCGATTCGCCGGCTGCGACGGCGGGTCGATCATGGAGTACGTCGAGCGGGAGCGCTGCTTCTCGGTGCGCAGTGCGTACGCGAGCGACCGGCTGCTCGAGCGGCTGCGCACGATCAAGGTCGGTCTCGACGACACGCTCGTCGGTCGAGCGGCCAGAGAGGGGCATCCGATCGCGATTCCCGATCTCGACGAGGTCGAACTCGATACGCACCTGCGCCTGCTGCACGAGGACGGCTGGCGCTCGATGGTGGCGGTGCCGGTGCTGCGGGGCGAGCGCATCGTCGGGGCCCTCGTCGTGCGTCGCCGGACGACCGGAGAGTTCTCCAGCGACACCATCGAGTTTCTCGAGAGCTTCGCGAGCCAGTCGGCCCTCGCCGTCTGGAACGCGCAGCTGTTCCGTGAGCTGGAGACGAAGTCGGCAGAGCTGGAGGTCGTCAGCCGTCACAAGTCCGAGTTTCTCGCCAGCATGTCCCACGAGTTGCGCACGCCGCTGAACGCGGTGATCGGCTTCTCGGAGGTGCTGCTCGAGCGCATGTTCGGCGAGCTCAACGACCGGCAGGACGAGTACCTGCGCGACATCCTGGGCTCGGGACGGCACCTGCTGCAGCTGCTCAACGACATCCTCGACCTGTCGAAAGTCGAGGCGGGCCGCATGGAGCTCGAGCCCTCGGCGTTCTCCCTGCGGTCCGCCCTCGAATACGGCGTCTCGATGGTGCGCGAACGGGCCGCGCGCCACGGCATCCATCTCTCCATCGACGTCGACGACGACCTCGACACCGTGGAGTCGGACGAGCTGCGCGTCAAGCAAGTGCTCGTCAACCTGCTGAGCAACGCCGTGAAGTTCACCCCCGACGGCGGTGACGTCAGCGTGAACGCGCGGGAGCGCGAGCACGAGAGCGCCGTGTGGGTGACCGACACCGGCATCGGGATCGCGCCGGCCGACCAGGAGCGCATCTTCGAGTCGTTCCAGCAGGGGCGGCGGGGTACACAGACCGAGGAGGGTACGGGCCTCGGCCTCACGCTCTGCCGACGCATCGTGTCCCTCCTGGGCGGAACGATGTGGCTCGAGAGCGAGGTGGGCGTCGGCAGCACCTTCGGCTTCACCATTCCGCGGCGGGTGCCGCTCGCGTCCGGTCCGACCGGCGATGTCGCCGGACGCCCTACGGTCGTCATCGTCGAGGACGATCGCGCCTCGCTCGATCTGGCGTCCGCATACCTCGACGGCCTGGGCGTCGACGTGGTGGTCGCCCGGGACGGCGACGAGGGGCTGTCGGCGATCCGTCGTCACGTTCCGGCCGCGGTGCTGCTCGACATCCGGCTGCCCCGCACCGATGGCTGGGAGGTGCTGAGACGGGTGCGAGCGGATGCTGCGACCGCCGCCGTGCCCGTCATCGTGGTGTCGATCGTCGACGAGCGTGCACGTGGGCTTGCGCTCGGGGCGTCGGCGTACCTCGTCAAGCCCGTACACCGTGAGGCGCTCGTCGATGCTCTACGCGACGTGGGCGCGCTCGCCGGCGCGCTCGCCGCCGGCTCGACGGAAGGGGATGCACCGTGAACGGCGGCCGGCGGGTGCTCGTCGTCGAAGACAATCCGCTGAACCTCAAGCTCGTGCGGGACGTGCTGACCGCCTCGGGCTTCGAGGTGGTGCCGGCGGTGACCGCTGAGGAAGGTGTCGAGCTCGCGGCAACCTGCGAACCCGACCTCGTGCTGATGGACCTGCAGCTGCCTGATTTCGATGGGTATGAAGCGCTTCGGCGATTGCGCGAGGACCCCGCTCTGATCACCGTGCCCGTCGTTGCCGTAACTGCTTTCGCGATGCGCGAGGATCGCGAACGGGCCAGCCGTTCGGGATTCGACGGGTACCTCGAGAAGCCGATCAGTATCCGCGACCTGCCCGCGCAGGTGAGCGCCTTCATCGGCAGGGGGCGCGCCGATGTCAGATGACCCCGTGGTCGTCCTCGCCGTCGACGACCTCCCGCAGAATCTGCGACTGCTCGATGCCGTGCTGAGCCCGCGCGGCTATCGCGTCATCACGGCCGCCTCGGGCCAAGAGGCGCTCGCAATCCTCGACGAGCAAGACGTCGACCTCGTGCTGCTCGACATCATGATGCCCGGCATCGACGGGTACGAGGTCTGCCGGCGCATCCGGTCGGTCGCGAGCCGGCGGTTCCTGCCGGTCGTGATGATCACGGCGAGCGGAGATCAAGAGAAGCGCCACGCGTTGGAGGCCGGTGCCGATGACTTCGTGAGTAAGCCCTTCGATCAAGCCGAACTCGTCGCGCGTGTCGCATCTCTTGCCCGGCTGAAGCGCTACCACGACGTGATCGAGCATCAAGCCGTTGAGCTGGCCCGTTGGAACGCGGAACTTGAGGCGCGCGTCGCGAGCCAGGTCGACGAACTGGAACGCGTGAACCGGTTGCGGCGCTTCCTGTCACCCCAGATCGTGAACCTGGTCATCGACGACCGCGACGAATCCGTGCTCTCGAGCCACCGTGGCGACATCGTCGTGGTGTTCTGCGACCTGCGCGGCTTCACGCCGTTTGCGGAGTCCAGCGAGCCGGAGGATGTCATGGGCGTGCTCGCCGAGTATCACGCAGTGCTCGGCGAACTCATCGAGCACTACGAGGGCACGCTCGAGCGGTTCACCGGGGACGGCGTCATGGTGTTCTTCAACGACCCGTTCCCGTGCGCCGACCCCGCGCGCCACGCGATCGAGATGGCCATCGAGATCCGCGATCGGATCGGCGACCTTTCCGCTCGGTGGCACCGTCGCGGGATCGACCTCGGCCTGGGCATCGGTATCGCGCAGGGATTCGCGACGCTCGGGCGCATCGGGTTCGAGGGTCGCTTCGACTACGCCGCGATCGGAAGCGTGACAAACCTCGCGGCACGACTTTGTGGTGCGGCGGCCGCGGGTCAGATCCTTGTCGCCCAGCGGGCGTTCGCCGCCGTTGAGGACCACGTCGTCGGCACCGCGGTCGGTGAGATCGACGTTCGAGGGTTCAGTCGAGCCGTGCGCGCATACGCCGTTGACGGCATCCGCTCGCCAGGGGATCGAGTCGTTCCATGACTGCCGTCCACGCCGCCCCTGTGACCCTGTCATCGCTGACCGACGACGAACGAAACCACCGCTTCGACCGGCTGCAGTCGAGGCTTCCTGCGATCTGGGCATCCATGCAGCACGACCTCGAAGGCGAGTCCGTCGTCGTGGTGCCGTCCCTGGCCGTCGGAAGCACGGCCGCATCCGCGGCGATGGTCCAGGCGTACGAAGAACGGTTTCTCTTCCTGCTCCTGCTGCTGCGACAGCCGATGCTGAGAATGACGTACGTCACCTCGCAGCCGATCGATCCGCGGATCATCGAGTACTACCTCGCACTGCTGCCCGGCGTCATCCCGAGCCACGCGCACGCCCGCCTGACTCTGATCTCCGTCGGAGACGGAACATTGCGCACCCTCAGCGAAAAGCTTCTCGAGCGTCCGCGTGCGCTCGCACGCATCGCAGACAGCATCCCGGACCGGGAGCGGTGCCACCTGATCCCGTACAGCACGACCGACCGCGAACGTGATCTCGCGCTGGCGCTGGGCATCCCGATGTACGGAACGGATCCTCGCCTCGCGCCGCTGGGGACCAAGAGTGGATGCCGCCGTCTGTTTCGCGACGTCGGCGTTCAGCATCCACTGGGCGTCGAAGACCTCCGTACCCGCGAGGACGTCGTCCGCGCGATCGAGGCGATCCTGGACGAGCATCCCCGTGCGCAGCAGCTGATCCTCAAGCTCGACGAGGGAGTCTCGGGTTCCGGGAACGCCCTGGTGGATCTGGCAGGCGTGCACGGCCTCGAGGGTGCGACGCGGAGCCGGGTGATCGTGGACTGCCTCGACCGGATGCAGCCCGAGCTCGAGACGTTGACGTCGGGGGCGCTGCTGGATGCGCTCATCACCCGCGGCGGCATAATCGAAGAACGGATCGTCGGGCGCGAGATCCTCAGCCCGAGCGTGCAACTGCGGGTGTTGCCCGATCGTACGATCGAACTGCTGTCCACCCACGATCAGCTTCTCGGCGGCCCCAGCGGGCAGAGTTACCTCGGATGCGTCTTCCCCGCAGACCCCGCCTACTCCCGACTCATCAGCGCTCCGGCGCTCGCCATCGCACACAGACTTGCCGATGAGGGCGTAGTGGGGCGCTTCGCACTGGACTTCGTCGTCGTTCGCGACGACGCCGGGGTCTGGGAGCCCTGGGCAATCGAGTTGAATCTGCGAAAGGGTGGGACGACGCATCCGTTCCTGACTCTCCAGTTCCTCACAGGTGGGCGCTACGACGATGCCGAAGGCGCCTTCCTGACTCCCGAGGGTGCGCGCAAGCATCTCGTCGCGACCGACCACCTCGAGGGCGAGGCACTGCGAGCTCTGTCCGTCGGCGACCTGTTCGATGCGGTGGCTCGCCACAACCTGCACTTCGATCGGTCGCACCAGGAGGGAATCGTGTTCCACATGATCAGCTCCATCACCGAACACGGCCGCATCGGCATGACGGCGGTCGGCGACACGGCTGAGCGTGCAGCGGATCTCTACGAGCGCGCGGGCCGCGTGCTGCTCGCTGAAGCCGTGAGTGCGCGCGCAGAGCGCGCCCTGCCTGAGTGATGAGCCCTGCCCGGCGCTCTGCGCGGCGCGGTCCGCTCAGCACGCGCGAGCGGACGTCAGCCCTTCGGCCACTCGATCAGCAGCAGACCCTGCTTGGTGTCGGAGACGGTCACGTGGCCGCTCGCGAAGAAGTACGTCATGCCGTATCCCTCGGCATCCGGTGCGATCGCCGTCTCGGCGCTCTCGGTGATGTAGACACCCGCGGCATCGTCTTCGCGCACCCAGCCCTGCGCGACGAGCTCATCCTGCGCGTCGGCGGCCTCGTCCTCGGAGATCGGGGCCCAGCCGAACATCGCCCCGTGGTCACCGGCGGGGCCCTCGAAGTCGGCCCACATGCACTGCAGGCCGTCCTCGATCTCGGTGCTGCCGATGTAGAGCGGCGACGCCTGCGAGGTCCAGCCGACACTCTCGTAGTCGGCGACGACCGAAGGCCCGATAAGCGTGTCGCACGTCGGATCTTCGGCGGCCCCGGCCTCAGGCTCGGGATCGGGGGTGGCCGACGGCTCGGGAGCGGCGGTTGTCGGCGTGGCCGCGTTGCCCGTCTCCTCTGGTGCGGCTTCCGGATCGGCGGCGCACGCCGACAGGAGGACCGCGGACAGGACGAGGGCGGCAGCGGCGCCGAGGATGCGAGGGGCAGGCATCGGTGAAGTCTCCGTGGGGGAAGGGAGGCGGGTGGGTGTCAGGGGGAGTGGAGCAGGTCGAGATACGCGTCGTGGAGGACGCCGTTCGTAGCGAGGGACGAGCCTTCGGCCAGCGAATCACGGCCGTCGAACGACGTGAACCTGCCGCCCGCCTCCGTCACGATCGGCACCAGCGCGGCGATGTCGTACTCCTTGACGCCGAACTCGGCGACGAACTCGAGGCGGCCCTCGGCGAGCAGCATGTACGGCCACGCGTCGCCGTAGCCGCGGTCACGCCACACCGACGACGTGAGCCGTTCGAGGGCATCGAGCTTGCCGGCATCCCGCCACTGTCCGATGCTCTGGAAGCTCACGCTGGAATCGGCGATCGCATCGACCGCCGACACGCCCAGACGCCGGGTCTCTCCTGACGGCGTCGTGGTCCAGGCGCCGAGCCCCGTGGCCGCCCACCAGCGCCGGCCGATCGCCGGCTGGCTCGCCACTCCCACGCGCGGCACGCCGTCGATCGCGAGGGCGATCAGGGTCGTCCACATCGGGATGCCCTTGAGGTAGTTGGCGGTGCCGTCGATCGGATCGATGATCCACTGCCGGTTCGAGTCGCCCGTGATCCCGTACTCCTCGCCGAAGACACCGTCGGCGGGACGCTCCGTCTTGAGCAGCGCGCGCAGGGCCCGTTCGGTCGCGAGATCCGCCTCGGTCACGTGGCTGGCGTCGGCCTTCAACCGGATGTCGAGATCCGCGGCATCGAAGCGGGACATGGAGGCCGCGTCCGCCGCGTCCGCCAGCCGTAGCGCCAGCTCGAGGTCGGGCCCCAGATCTCCCTCGAACGGCGTGTCGAACGTCGACGAGGGGGGAGTGGTGGGCACGGATCAAGGATAGCCGGGGCGTTCCCGTCTCGATTTCACGAGACGCGATCGTGATGCTAATGTTGGTCCTCGGTTCGCCACGTTGTGAACTACGCACCTCTAGCTCAATCGGCAGAGCAACTGACTCTTAATCAGTGGGTTCTGGGTTCAAGTCCCAGGGGGTGCACCAGACAAGAAGCCCGGTAACTCGTTGCAGACGAGGTGCCGGGCTTCTGTCTTTCCGGGCGACGGATTCAGCGACCACACTTTCCGAGCCGCAGCAGTCCCCACCTAGCGAGCTGAGCGGTACTGGACGGCTGTGTTGACGCTGACGGCTGTCACGGCGGCCGCGAGGGCGAGAAGCGCGAACGGAAGCCGGCCTGTTGCCCCGAACAGCAACGGAAGGGCGATGCCGAGCCATGCGCCGACCGCGAGGAACAGGGCGAAGAGAGTCCAGAGCAGGTATCCGACGACTGTCGTGGTCGATGACCGGTTGTCTGTCATGGCTCTCCAATCGAGTGGCTACCTGATCGAATGTGACAGGTCTCCTCGCCGCTGGGGTGGGCGCTCGCGAGGGCCTTTTGCGCGAACGGCCGATTCCTTACAGACCTTCTCCGTGACCTCTTATCCCGGTGCGGTGGGGCCGAGTGGCAGGTTACGGTGGCCGTAAAGCGGCCCTCGCCCGACCGGATGATCATGTTCGACGTCATTGACTTCACTCGCGACCTTGGTGGTCTCGGTGTGGTCTTGTGGTGTCGCGCGTGATGATGTCGGAACGGCTGGTGCGGCTTGTGTCGTCGAAGCCCGACTCCGCTGCGCGGAAGGAGGCTGCGTTCGCGGCTCTGTTCGAGCAGTTCTGGGCTCGGGTGAGGCGACACGTCGAGGTGTTCGTCGACGATGGGGACGAGGTCGACGAACTGGTGTCGGACGTGTTCGGGTTGGCCTGGGAGAAGCTCAAACCGGACCGGCCGATGGGGTTGCCGTGGCTGCTGCGCACCGCGGACAACAAGGTGCGGGATCGGGACCGTCGGGCGAGGTCCCGGTCTCGTGCCATCGATGCGCTGGTGCAGGGAGCGGCCGTGCAGCCCGGCTCGCTGGATGACTTGGACAAGGTGGCGGTGCGAGATGCCGTCGCCTCCCTTTCCGGCCACGAACGCCGGGTGGTGATTCTGACGTACTGGGATGAGCTGTCCGCCGGGGAGATTGCGGAGACGTTGCGCTGCAGTCCGGGGTCCGTGTGGACGACGCTGAGTCGGGCGCGCGGGAAGCTGCGGGACCAATTGGGGTGGACGGCGGACGGAGGTGAGGATGATGAATGACGACGACCGGCTGACAGCGATGCTGCGTGCTTCGAATCCGGCACGCACGCCGCTGGATGCCGGACCGGACGCGGCGGCGCTGGCGGTGCGCGACCGGATCATGGGTGCCGGGCATGTCCGTCCGCGCGTGCTTCCGCGAGTGATGTGGGTGGCAGCTGCGGCGTTCGTGGTCATCGCTGTTGCGGCGGTGTCGATCCTTGTTCCGCGTGCGCCTGCGGCGGCGGTGACCCCCGCCCCGATCGCTTTCACCTCCGGCGGCACTGTCGAGGAGGTCGTCCGCATGGCCGAGGAGAAGCTGGCTGCGGCTCCGGGACCTGAGGTGCCGTCGAGGTTCGCGCGGTCGGAGTCGTGGGGTTTGTCGGTCGATGTGGATGAGCAACGGTCCGAGATCGTCCCGCAGGTGATGACCTTGGAGTGGAACCCCGACCTGTCGGGTCGCATGACGGTCGTGGCGGGGGAGCCCTACTGGCCTGCCGGCGCCGCCCGACAAGGTGAGGGAGAGGCCACCGCGCCCGGCGAGACTCTCTCGGAGATGGAGTTCGCAGCCGGGCAGTGGAACACGCCGGTCGTGGATCTCCCGGGCGCATCCCGCGAAGACATGTTCGCGTTGCTGACCGCGTTCGGGATGCCGGAGTCACCGACGGCGAGCGACGTGATCCAGGCGGTGACAGGAGTGTTCGAGCAGTGGACGCTCACGAACGAGCAGCAGGGGCAGCTGCTGCGTATCCTCGAGGAGTCCGGCGGGATGACCGTCCTCGGATCGGGAACGGACCGTGCTGGCCGAGATGTGGTCGGCCTGGAGACGAAGTCGATCTTCCCCGGTGTGGAGGACATGGTGCTGATCTCCGCGGAGACGGGCCGCATCGTCGGCGTCGAGTCGACGCGTGTGACTCCGGACGGGATCGTCCCGGCCGGGGCGGTGATCTCGTACCGGATGTGGGGCACCGATTGACGGGAAGTGGAGATGATGGGCAGTTCACGCACAAGGCTTGCAGCGATCGGGGCCGTAGCCGCCGTGTTGATCGGCGTGCTGGGCGTACCGCAGGGTGCGTTCGCTTCGACGGGGGAGCTCGTCCCGGAGCCGAGGATCGCCGCGGTCATGGCGGAGATACCCGGTGGAGTGCTCCTCGACGAGAACCACGCGGTATGGCCTGAGCTGGGAATGGCGCTGGAGACGCCGTCAGGGGTGAGCACGCGGACCATCGGCGGCTGCACGACCGGCAACGTGTGCGTCTTCGACGGATACGGGGCCCAGGGCGCGAAGCTCTCGTGGAGCTCGTGCGGCATTCCGACCGTCTCCGCGTTCACGGTCCGGTCCATCGCGAACGACCGACCCACCGGATACGCGCAGGCCCGGTCGGGAACCACGGTTCACGCCACCGCCTACGCAGGCAGCTACGCGAATGTCTACGGCGCAGTGAACAACGTGCGATGTGTGAGCTGACGGTTCTGCGCGAGCTCCGCACGTAGCAAGACCCCGTCGGCGGTCGGGGCGCGTACACGACGACAGACCGGCTCGGCGACCGGCGGTCGCCTCAGGCGGCGTCGCCGACGAGCACGGCGGCGGCCTCGTCGGCGGCATCCGCTTCGCGTTCGTCGATGCGGGCGAGGGCGCGCCGGCCGAAGAGGATCGTCGCGGTGGCGACCAGGATGGATGCCGCGGCGAACAGGTACGGCACCGTCGGACCGTACGCGTGCCACAGCCAGGCGGCGAGCGGGGGAGCGGCGGCACCGCCGAGGAACCTGACGGCCGAGTACGAGGACGACGCGACGGAGCGGGGGAGGTCGGTCGCCTCCATGACGGACTCCGTCAGCACGGTGTTCATGATGCCGAGCAGCAGACCGCCGACGATGATGCAGACGACAAGCGCCGTCGCATCCTCGACGAGGATGCCGGCGACGACGAGGTCGATCGCCAGCAGCGGCAGCGTCAGGAGCATAACGGTCGTCCGCGCCAGGAACCGCAGCAGCAGCGGCGCGACCCACACGCTCGTGACCGCCAGCGCGACACCCCAGCCGAAGAATGTGAAGCCGATGCCCATCGCGCCGAAACCGAGCGGGAACGGCGAGAAGGCCAGCAGCACGAAGAAGCCGATGTTGTAGAACAGTGCGGTCACGGCCAGCACCGCGAGCGACGGGATGCGCAGTGCCTTGAACGGCGCGGACAGGCGCACGGGGACGGGCTTCTCGGCGGGTCCGCGCAGCAGCACGAGCACCGCGACGAAGGCGATCGCCATGAGCACGACGACACCGAAGAACGGGCCGCGCCAGCTCAGCTCGCCGAGGAGGCCGCCGAGGAGCGGCCCGATCGCGATGCCGAGGCCGAGTGCCGCCTCGTACAGGACGATGGCCGCGCTGCTCCCGCCGGATGCCGCTCCGACGATGGTCGCGAGGGCTGTCGAGATGAACAGTGCGTTGCCGAGGCCCCAGCCCGCGCGGAAGCCGATGATCGCGTCGACGCTGCCGCTCAGCGAGCACAGCAGCGCGAACACGACGATGAGGGCGAGACCGATGAGCAAAGTCGCCTTCGCACCGATGCGGCTCGAGATCCAGCTGGTGACGAGCATCGCCAGGCCGGTGACGAGCAGGTAGCTGGTGAACAGCAGCTCCGTCTGCACCGGGCTCGCCTCGAGCGACTCCGCGATGGCGGGAAGGATAGGGTCGACCAGGCCGATGCCCATGAAGGCCACGACGCAGGCGAACGCCACCGCCCAGACCTGTGCGGGCTGACGCCATACCGAGACGGCCGAGCCGCCGTGCGCGCTCATCGGGCCGCCTCCGCGGCGTCGGCGAGGGGTGCGGTACGCGTTCCATCGAGCTTGCGCGTCAGGACGGCGGCCGTCGTCCGCAGCGCGTCCCATTCCGCCGGCTCGAGGTCGTCGAAGTGCGGCGCGAGGGCGGCGGTCAGCTGCAGCAGCCACGTCTGCAGCGCCTCGAGGCCCAGCGGCGTCACCTCGACGACCGTGGCTCGCGAGTCCGCGGCATCCGTCGTCTTCGCGACCAGTCCGTGCACGGTCATCTGACCGACGAGGCGGGTCATGCCGGGCTGTGTCACGCGGCTGAGGCGGGCGAGCTCGCCGATCCGCAGTGCACCGTGGTCGCGGAGGATCGTGAGCGTGCGCCACTGCGCAGCGGGTGTCTCGTTCGCTGTCTCGAGCGCCGCGACGCGGGTCAGCGCGTGGGCGGCGACGATGAGGGTCTCGATGTCCTGATCGTGTGTCACCGCACAAGCATACCGCTGGTATATACCCATGGTATCCAAATTGGCCGGACGTCCCGATTAGATAACGACACCGCGCAACCTGGCCCCTCGACTTGCGCCGAGGCCGTGCGTTTCCTAGATTGCAAGAACCTGAATCGGATCTCATGTTTGAGATGAAGCACCGTTCGAGGCACCAGATCCTTCCAATGGGGAAAGGCACGCACATGCGGGTTACGAAGAAGTTGCTCCTGGGCTCCGTGGTCTTCACGGCAGCGCTGGCGCTGGCGGCGTGCGCGCCGTCGGCAGAGCCGAGCGGCGAGTCCACCGACGGCGGCGGACCCGAAGAGGTCACCGTCGGCATCGTCACGAGCGAGTCCGGTCCGCTCGCCGGCTACGGCAAGCAGTACCTCGACGGGTTCCAGGCCGGCCTGGACTACGCCACCGACGGCACGGGCGAGATCGACGGCACTGCCATCACCATCGAGAACCGCGACGACGCGGGCGACCCCGACAAGGCGGTCACCGCCGTCAAGGAGCTCATCGGCGAGGGTGTCAACATCATCGCCGGCACGGCATCGTCGGGCGTCGCGCTCGCGGTCGCCGAGCAGGCCGAGCAGAACCAGGTGCTGTACATCTCGGGCCCGGCCGCCGCCGACGCGATCACCGGGGTCAACGACTACACGTTCCGCTCCGGCCGTCAGAGCGCGCAGGATGTCGCGACCGCGGGCACCTTCCTCGACGACATCGAGGGCAAGACCGTGACCGTGTTCGCCCAGGACAACGCCTTCGGTCAGGGCAACGTCGCCGCGGTCGAGGCGATCCTCGGCGGCAAGGGCGCCACGGTCAACTCGGTCCTCGTCGCCGAGGACGCCACCGAGTTCACGCCGTTCGCCCAGCAGGTGCTCGCCGGCGCCCCCGACCTCGTGTTCGTCGCGTGGGCCGGAGCCACGTCGGGAGCGATGTGGCAGGCGATGAGCCAGCAGGGCGTCCTCGACGAGATCCCGGTCGTGACCGGGCTCGGCGACTCGGCGACGTTCGGCGCCTATGGCGAGGCATCCGAGAAGATCAACTTCCTGAACCACTACTTCCCGGGTGCTGCCGACAACGACGTCAACACCGCGATGGTGGAGGCGATCGAGGATTCGGGCGGCACGCCCGACCTGTTCAGCCCCGATGGCTTCAACGCGGCGATCATGATCGTCCAGGCGATCAAGGAGGGCCAGGGCGACGTCGACGCGATGGTGTCCGCGCTCGAGGGCTTCGAGTTCGACGGGCCGAAGGGCGCCATGACGGTCCGCGCGAGCGACCACGCCCTCGTTCAGGAGATGTACCAGGCCAAGCTCGTCGCGAAGGACGGCACGTTCGTGCCCGAGCTCGTCGACACCGTCTCTGCCGACGACGTGGCGCCGGCCGAGGCCGAGTAGCGGCGGCATCCAGCGAGCCCATGTCGGCGAACGAGCGCAGCGAGACGGCACCCCGCGTGGCGACACGTCTCGTCTGCTCGCTGCGCTCGTCGCTCGACGACCAGGTACAACGAGAGGCACCGCGCCCATGAGCACGTCCGTTCCGTCCGCGCCGCCCGTCGCCGATACCGCGCGCCGCGGCTCGCCGCTGCGCATCGAGGGCCTCGGCCTTCAGATCGGCGGCGCGACCATCCTCAAAGACGTCGAACTCGACGTCGCCGCCGGGTCGCTGGTGGGAGTCATCGGTCCGAACGGTGCCGGCAAGACCACGCTCTTCAACGTGATCTCGGGACTGATGAAGCCCACCTCGGGCCGGGTGGTGCTGGACGACCGCGACATCACCACGGCCTCGGTCCCGGCGAGAGCGCGGGCGGGGCTCGGGCGGACCTTCCAGACGGCGAGCCTGTTCCCGAAGCTGACGGTGCTCGAGAACGTGCGTCTCGCGGCTCAGGTGTCGCTCGGCGGTTCGGGGTCGCTGCTGCGCTTCCCGAGGCGGACGGATGCCGCGACCGCGCTGGCACGCGACAAGCTCGACATCGTCGGGCTCAGCCACATGCGCGACGCGATGGCCGGCGATATCTCGCACGGCGACAAGCGCAAGCTCGAGATCGCGGTGCTGCTGGCCACGGAGTCGAGCATCGTGCTCCTCGACGAGCCGATGGCCGGCGTCGGCTCGGGCGACGTGCCGGGCCTCGTCGAGAACATCCGGGCGATGCAGCGCGAGAAGGGCTGCACGCTGCTGATGGTCGAGCACCACATCGACGTGCTGATGGGACTCGTGGAGAAGGTCGCCGTCATGTACTTCGGCGCGATCATCGCCTACGACACCCCGCAGCGGATCATGGAGAACCCTCTGGTGCAGAGTGCGTACCTCGGCACCGGGTCGACCGGAACGGAGGCCGCATGAGCGCGGCACCGCCCGATGGGGGCGCCTCGGCTCCGCCCGTCCTCACCGTGCGCAACCTGCGCTGCACCATCGCGGGCCAGCAGGTCGTCGAGGACGTCTCATTCGACGTCCCCGCCACCGGCATCACCGCGGTGCTCGGACGCAACGGCGTCGGCAAGACCTCGACGCTGCGCGGCATCCTCGGTCTCATCCCACGCCGCGGCGAGGTCCGCCTTGCCGGCGAGCGCATCGACGGACTGCCCACCCACCGCATCGTGCGCCGCGGTGTCGGGTACGTGCCCGAAGACCGCGAAGTCTTCGCGAAGCTCACCGTCGCCGAGAACCTCGCCCTCGCCGAGCGGCAGCGGCAGCCTCGGCGGGAGTTCGTCGCGGAGCTCTTCCCCGACCTCGTCGCGCGGCGGGACCAGCAGGCGGGGACGCTCTCGGGCGGCCAGCAGCAGATGGTGTCGGTGGCGCGTGCGCTGATCAACGACAACATCCTGCTGCTCGTCGACGAACCCACCAAGGGCCTCGCGCCGAAGATCGTCACCGAGGTCGCCGACGCGCTGCAGGAAGCGTCCAAGACCGTCCCGATCCTGCTCGTCGAGCAGAACCTCGAGGTGGTGCGGCGGCTCGCCGACGACGCCATCGTGATCGCGGGCGGACGCGTCGCCCACGTCGGCAAGGCACGCGACATCCTCGACGATGAAGACCTCACACGCCGGCTCCTCGGCGTCCACGTGGAGCACGCCGCATGAGCACCCTCGTCCTCACCCTCATCACCGGCGTCGGCCTCGGCGCCCTGTACTTCCTGGTCGCGAGCGGCCTCAGCCTCATCTACGGCCTCATGCACGTGCTCAACTTCGCGCACGGCGCGTTCCTCACGCTGAGCGCCTTCATGGGCTGGATGGTGGCGCAGGCGCTCGGCACGGCATCGTGGGGATCCTTCCTGCTGTCGGTGCTCGCGGGCGCCGCCGTCGGCGCGGTCTTCGCCACCCTGACCGAGCTCGTGCTCATCCGCCCGCTGTACGAGCGGCACATCGAACAGGTGCTGGTCACCGTCGGCCTCTCGTTCGCGGCCGTCGCGCTGTTCGAGGGCATCTGGGGCACCGATCCGATCCACATCGCCGGACCCCCGTGGCTCAAGCAGACCACCGAGGTGCTCGGCGCCCGCATCCCCAACACGTACTGGGTGCTCATGATCGCCGCCGTGCTCGTGCTGGCAGCGCTCGTGCTGTTCCTGCAGAAGACCCGCTACGGCATGATCATCAGGGCCGGCGTCGAGAACCGCTCGATGGTCACCGCGCTCGGCATCGACGTGCGGCGTTCGTTCACCCTCGTCTTCGCCATCGGCGGTGCCGCGGCCGGCATCGGCGGCGTGCTGGCGATGCACTACTCGACGTTCGTCTCGGCCCACCTCGGACAGACGCTGCTCATCTTCGCGTTCATCGTGACCGTCGTCGGCGGCCTCGGGTCGCTCACCGGTGCCGCCGTCGCGTCGGTGCTCGTCGCGGTGCTGCAGCAGTTCGCGAACTTCTACCTCGGCGGCACCGGCGACTTCATCGTCGTGATCCTCCTGGCACTCGTGCTGCTGGTGCGCCCGAGCGGACTCCTCGGGAGGAAGGCATGACCCTTCGACAGGCTCAGGCACCCCGGGGGGATGACTCGGGGGCTCGCGTGCGTCGCTTCGTCCCCGCGATCGTCGGCGTCGCACTGGTGGTCTTCATGGCGGTGCTGCCGCTGCTCAACCTCTCGCTCCCGGGAATCCTGCCGACCCCGACGTACATGCCCGGGACGCTGGCGCTGCTGTCGCTGTGCATGGTGTTCGCCGCGCTCGCGCTGTCGTACAACCTGCTGCTCGGATCGGGAGGGATGCTGTCATTCGGGCATGCCCTGTACTTCGGCGCCGGCGCGTACGGCCTCGGCATCGCCCTCGAGCACTTCGGCGTGCCGCTGTGGCCGGGCGTCTTCATCGCCCTGATCGGCGGCATGATCATCGCCCTGGTGACCGGCGCGGTGTCGATGCGGGTGTCAGGCATCCCGTTCGCCATGGTGACACTGGCCTTCGCCCAGGCGGGCTCGGTGCTGGTGCGCCGCAACTCGCGGATCACCGGCGGCGAAGAGGGACTGAGCCTGAACACGGAACAGGTGCCGGACTTCCTCATCGGCGTCGTGAACACGCGGAACCTCTACTGGTTCGCCCTCGGCGTCCTCGTAGTCGTGTACCTCGTGACGCTGTGGGTCGACACTTCGCGCCTCGGCCACCTGGCCCGCGCGACACGCGAGAACGAGCAGCGCGTGCGCGTGCTCGGGCTCTCGCCGTACCGCGTGCGGCTTATCGTCTTCGTGATCGCCGCGGGCCTTGCCAGCCTCGCCGGCGTCGCCTACATGCTGCTGCAGTCCGGCACCGTGCCGCGATCGGTGTCGGCCGACCTCACGATCACCGTCCTCGTGATGGTCGTATTGGGTGGCGTCGGCTTCCGATGGGGTGCGATCGTTGGCGGTGTGCTCTACACGCTGCTCGATCAGCGACTCACGGTGCTCGCCGGATCCGACGCGATCGCCGGGCTGCCCGACGTGCTGCGCGTGCCGCTCTCGGAGCCCCTGTTCCTCTTCGGCGTGCTGTTCATCGTCGTGGTGATGTTCCTTCCGGGCGGCATCGCCGGCACGATCGACGCCGCCGTCCGCCGCCGCCGCGGTGAGAAGGTGCGCGACTCGCTGCGCCGGCTCGACGATGCCGACGAGACTGCCGAGGCGCCCGCCGCGGCAGACCGGGTGGGCGCATGACCTGGACCGCCGGCCCCGACATCGACGACGGGCCTCACACGATCGGCCGTTGGATCGTCGACCGTGCGAACCGCTCTCCCGAGCGCATCGCGATAGACGACCGCGGCGTGACCACCGACTACGCGACCCTCGCGTCCCGGGCGACGGAGTTCGCCGACGCCCTGCGCCAGGCGGGCTACGGTCCCGGCGACCGCATCGCCACCGTGTCGGGCAATTCGACCGATCACGTGGTGGCGTTCTTCGCCTGCGCGCTCTCGGGTATCGCGTTCGTGCCGCTGTCGTGGCGGCTCACCCCGCGGGAGCTCGCCGATGTGCTCACCCGCTCCGACCCCGCCCTGGTGCTGATCGAGGACGAGCACGCAGCGCTCGCCGGCGAGGCGCTGCGCGTCGCAGCGGCGGCGGCGCCGGTCGCACCGCTCGGCTCGACAGGGGTGGAGATCTCCGTCCCGCGCGCGGCACGCCCGCGGCTGCGCCGGCCGGTGCGCGACGACGACCCGCTGCTGGTGATCTTCACGTCGGGCAGCGAGGCGGCTCCCAAGGGGGTCGTGCTCACCCATGCGAACTGCTTCTGGAACAACCTCGCGCTTGCGCAGGCGCTGCCGCTCGGCCAGGACGACGTGGTCCTCGCGATGCTGCCCCAGTTCCACGTCGCCGCGTGGAACTGTCAGCCGCTGCTCGCCTGGTGGGTCGGAGCGACCGTCGTGCTCGAGCGGTCGTTCCAGCCGGCCCGCGTGCTGCAGCTCATCGCCGACCGGCACGTCACCGCGATGATGGGCGTGCCGACGCAGTATGCGATGCTCGCCGGCGACCGCGAATGGGAGAAGACGCTCCCTACGGCATCCCTGCGCCTCGCCCTCGTCGGCGGTGCGACGATGCCGGCATCGCTGCAGGAGGCGTGGACGGCGCGCGGCATCCCGCTGACGCAGGGATACGGACTCACCGAGGCGGCGCCCAACGTGCTGCACCTTCCTGCCGCCGAGGCCGCCGGCGCGCCGGGCGCCGTCGGACGGCCGTACCCGCACGTGTCGGTGCGCGTGGTCGACCCTGCGTCGGAGCTTCCGCTCGAGGGCGAGGCCACCGGCGAGCTCTGGGTGCGCGGTCCCAGCGTGTTCGCGGGCTATCTCGGCGATGACGCCGCGACGGCACGGGCGATGAGTGGGGACTGGCTGCGCACCGGCGATCTGGTGTCTCGCGACGGCGACGGCGTCTTCCGGGTGGTCGACCGCCTCAAGGACATCTTCATCTCGGGCGGCGAGAACGTCGCCCCGGCCGAAGTCGAACACGCGCTGAGCCTGCATCCGCTCGTCGCGGCCGCCGCCGTGGTCGGGGTGCCCGACGAGGTATGGGGAGAGCGGGGTGTCGCGTTCGTGGTGCCCGTCGCCGGAGCAGCGCTCTCGGCGGACGAACTGCTCGCGCACGCACGCCGCAACCTCGCGGCGTTCAAGGTGCCGGTGCATGTCGAGCTGGTCGACGAGCTGCCGCGCTCGACGATCGAGAAGCTCGCTCGCTCGCGACTGCGCGATCGAGCCCGGGAACTGGTGGGTCGCTCACGGGAGAGCGTGGACGGGGAGAGCGGGCGTGACGTCATCAGCGCGTCCACGAAGGGGGAATCTCGATGAGCATGTCCGATGAACTGGTGGACCACCCGGAGGCGCTGGTCTCGTCTGCGACGGGACGGCCGCTGACCAAACGGGGCGAGGCGACCCGCGGGCGGCTGCTGGAGGCCGCGGAGCTGGTGTTCGCCGAACAGGGCTACCACGAGGCATCCATCGTCAAGATCACCGAGCGCGCGGGCATCGGACTCGGCACGTTCTACCTGTACTTCGACAGCAAGCAGGCGATCTTCGAGGCGCTCGTGCTCGACCTCAACCGCCGTGTGCGCCACTCGATGTCGGAGGCGATGGCCGGGGCATCCTCTCGCCTGGAGGCCGAGCGTGCGGGCTTCGCGGGGTTCTTCCGGTTCACCGCCGAGCACCCGGCGCTGTACCGCGTGGTACGCGAGGCCGAGTTCGTCTCGCCCGAAGTCCTCCGCACGCACTACACGCGCATCGTCGAGGGCTACGAGGCGGGTCTGCGCGCCGCACAGGCGGCGGGCGACGTCGACCGCGGCCTCGACCCGGAGACCACCGCGTGGGCGCTGATGGGGATGGGCGAGCTGATCGGCATGCGGTTCCTGCTGTGGGAGCGCGACGCCGACGGCAAGCCCCCCGCACAGCTGGACCCCGTGGTGTTCGCCGGGATGACCCGGATCATCGACAACGCCCTCGCCCCCCGATCGGGCAGCGGCGACCGAGAGAAGGAAGCGTGATGGCAGATAAGGACCTCGCGGGCAAGCGCGCCCTGGTCACCGGCGGCGCGAGCGGCATCGGCCTGGCCTGCGCGCACGAGTTCGCGTCGCGCGGTGCGCACATCGTCATCGCCGACCTGAACGCGGATGCGGCGACCCAGGCCGCGACCGCCGTCGGCGGAGAATCCTGGGTGGTCGACCTCGCCGATACGAGCGCGCTCGACGACCTGACGCTCGACGTCGACATCCTCGTGAACAACGCGGGGATCCAACGCGTCGCGCCCATTCCTGAGTTCGATCCCGAGGCATTCCGGCTGATCGTGCGCCTGATGCTGGAGTCGCCGTTCCTGCTGATCCGCGCCGCGCTGCCCGCGATGTACGAGCGGGGCTGGGGTCGAGTGATCAACATCTCCAGCGCGCACGGACTGCGCGCGAGCGCGTACAAGTCCGCGTACGTCTCAGCCAAGCACGGGCTCGAGGGCCTGTCGAAGGTGACCGCGCTCGAGGGCGCGTCGCACGGCGTCACGAGCAACTGCATCAACCCCGCGTACGTGCGCACGCCGCTCGTCGAGAAGCAGATCGCCGACCAGGCGAAGCTGCACGGGATCCCCGAGAGCGACGTGGTCGAGAAGATCATGCTCACCGAGAGCGCTGTCAAGCGGCTCGTCGAGGCCGACGAGGTCGCCTCGCTCGCGGGGTGGCTGGCGTCGGACAGGGCCGGCATGGTCACCGGCGCCTCGTACACGATGGACGGCGGATGGACGGCTCGGTGAGCGTGACGGAGGCGGGACACCGGTACCGCGAGATCGATGTTCCCGTCGAGGGCGGGATGCTGCACGCGGGCGTGTGGGAGCCGTCGGATGCCGACGCCGACGCAGACGCGCCGACCGCGTTGGTGGTGCACGGTGTCACGGCGTCCCACCTCGCATGGCCGTTCGTCGTGGAGCGCCTGCCCGGCGTGCGCGTCGTCGCCCCCGACCTGCGGGGCCGCGGTCGCAGCAACGGCATCGTCGGCCCGGCGGGGATGGCCGCGCACGCCGACGACCTCGCGGCACTGCTCGATGCTCTCGCGATCCAGCGGACGCTCGTGGTCGGACACTCGATGGGCGCGTTCGTCTCGGTCGTCCTCGCCCACCGGCACCCGGAGCGCGTATCGAGGCTGCTCCTCGTCGACGGCGGGCTGCCGCTCGACGTCCCGGCCGGGCTCAGCACCGACCAGCTCGTCGCCGGCATCCTCGGACCGACCGCGGCACGCCTGTCGATGAGATTCGCGAGCACGGGGGAGTACCTCGACTTCTGGCGACGGCATCCCGCGTTCGACGGCGCGTGGACGCCCGAACTGGAGCGGTATCTCGCGTACGACCTCGTCGGCGACGGCGCGGGTGCGTTCCGTCCGGCGACGAGCTACAGGACGACCGCCGACGACACGCTCGACATGAATGCCGGCACCGCACTGCCAGAGGCGCTGGCCGGGCTGCAGCATCCTGCCCGCCTCGTCACGGTGCCCCGCGGGCTGCAGAACGAACCTCCCGGACTGTACGCGCCCGCGCACCTGGAGCGGCTGCTCGCCGCCTACCCCGGCGTGGAGCACGAGCGGGTCGACGGTTTCAACCACTACACGATCGTGATGTCGCCCACCGGCGCGGATGTCGTGGCCGCCGCCGCCCGCGAGGAGCTCGCGGCGGCGACCACGCCTACCGGGCCGTGAGTCGCTGCGGCGGAACGCTGCCCGCGATCCGCCGCAGCGGCGGACGATACCGCTACTTCGTCTTGAACTGCGCGCTCAGCTGTGACCCGTCGGCGGTGGTCAACACGACCGTGTAGCACTTGCCGGCCGACTTCGGCGTCTGCCAGTTCTGGATCCACTGATGCGCCGACGCGTCGTAGCGCAGCGTGGTTCCACCGGTGGTCGCGAGCAGATCGTCGCTCGTGGCATCGGTGGGATCGCAGCTGACGCCCTTCACAACGAAGCTCGCGTTGAGCGTCGCGAGGTCGGTGACCTCGATGGCCCCCGCCAGCACTGTGAACTTGAGCGGCACCGTGGACCCGCCCTTCACGACGTTGATGACCGCGCTTCCCATGTCGACCGGCTTGTAGAAGCCGTTCAGCGTCCACGCGGAGATCTCGAAGTTCGCCGATCCGTTGCTGCCCAGGTGGTTCGCGTCCCCGGGATAGACGGCGGAGGCCGTCGCGGTGCCCACCGACGTGTTGTTCGCGTACACGACCGGGGTCACCGCCTGGTCGAGCCCCCCGGCGCCGGTCACGCGCGCGGTGCACGGGGTGATCGCCGAACCGGTGAACGTGATCGCCGCCGTCGGGCACGTCACCACCGTGGCCGAGGGCGCCTTGGCGATCTGGAAGCCACCGGAGACGGTGCTTCCCACGTGGTTCTCGTCACCCGCCCACGCTGCGGAGGCAGAGGCACTGCCGGCGCCCTCGTTGTCGAGGTAGCTCACGTCGATGGCGAAGTCGTCAAGGCCGACGGCCGAGACGGTGGCGGTGCAGGGCGTGTGCGGCGCACCGGTGAACACCACCGACGCGGGGCAGATCAGCGTGATCGACGAGGACGCCTTGTCGATCACGAAGGTCGTCGAGTCCTGACTCGGCTCGTGGTTGGCGTCGCCCGCGTATTGGAACGACACCGAAGCGCTCCCGGCCCCGACGTTATCCGCGTACGACGGCGGGAAGCTCTCGTCCAATCCGCCGGCACCCGTCACGCGGGCCGTGCACGGAGTGATCTCGGCGCCGGTGTACGCGTTCGGCTCGGTGCACGTGATCTTCGTGGTGGTCGGCGCCTTGGCGATCTCGAACGTGGCGGACGCCGCGCTCGGCTTGTGGTTGACGTCGCCGCCGTAGATCGCCTCGGCGGTCGCTGTACCCGCATCCGTGTTGGCGGTGTAGGTCACAGCGACGTTCTCCGACAGCCCGCCGGCCCCGGTGACGGTCGCCGAGCACGTCTCCTGCGCGGCGCCCGTATAGACGGTGTCGGAGCACAGGAGTGAGACGGAGGACGCGGCCTTGTCGAGCGCGATCGTGACCGATCCGGACTGTGAGGCGTAGTTCGCCAGGTCGAACGACCAGTTGGCCGTGCCGCCGGGCACGTCCGTGAAGGACTCGCCGAGATCGAGCCCCGCGCTGACGTCTGCGCCGCCGAGGCCGGTGCACGAGCCGGTGGCGCCGTGGGCGTCACCGTCGTACTCGCCCGCGTATCCGGCGACCTCGCAGCTGGCCGCGGCGCCCAGGATCTCGAACGTCGTCGCGTCGGTCGAGCCCGTGTGGTTGCCGTCGCCGTCGTACGTCGCCGAGGCTGTGGCCGCGCCCGCGTTCGTGTTGTCGATGTACGTCGGCGCGAGTTCCTGTGCCAGGGATGCGCCGGTCACCGTCGCCGTGCAAGGCGTGAGCGCCGAGCCGGTGTAGGTGGCGGACGCCGGGCACTCCACCGTCGTCGTGGACGACGCCTTGGTGATCTGGAACGTCGCATCCCCGCTGCTCGGGTTGTGGGTCGCGTCACCGGCGAACGCGGCTGCCGCGGTGGCGGTGCCCACATTCGTGTTCGCGGCGTGCGTCACCGCGAGCGTCTGCGAGAAGCCGCCCTCACCGGTCACGGTCGCCGTGCAGGGTGTGAGGGCAGAACCGGCGTAGACGATCGAGGCCGGACACGAGACGGTCGTCGTGGTGGCGGTCGCGACGTTGCAGGGACCGACCTTCCAGCGGATGGTGAGCTGGACGGGGCCCACCGAGATGCCGTCGCCGCCGCCGTTGACGCCCATTCCGGAGAACGACACCGTGCCGGTGAAGTCGCCGGCGACAGAGGTGTTCGGTGCCAGCGTGGCAGTCGCACCCGTCGGCGTCAGGGTGTTGTTGGGATAGGCGACGGTGCCTTGCCAGTTCGTCGGCACCCTTATGTCGCCGGCCGTGCCGGGGGCAACTGTCACCGACACCGGGGCGGAAGTGGTCGCACTCACGTCGACGAAGGTGTCGTTCATGAAGACCTGCTGCCCGGAGCTGCCGCTGTGGCCGTTGCTCTTGACGTAGAGCGCCACTTGTCTCGTGGCAGTCGCGCCGCAGGCGAGGGTGCCGAAGTCGATATCGGTCTGCGTCCCGATCGCCATGGTGTCGCCGTCGACCACGATGTCGTCCGCGACCGCGGCTCCTCCGATCGATACGAGTATCGCGGTCACCGCTAAGGCGACGGCGGACAGCACCGTTGAGCGCATTTTCATTTGTATCCCTCCCCAGGGGTACTGCAATCGTCCGCCGCATCCCCATGAGCGACGGATGTCGCTCACCATAGCCGAGACATGCCTCCCTCCGACAGGGAATCGGCATCCGAGTTCTGCGCGAGCGGGACGACTCAACGAGCGGCGGCGATGCGCGTGGTCAGCTGGTGGGCGTGGGCGAGGAGGGTGCGGCCGAGCTCGGGGAGGCGCTCGGGGCCGAACCGGAACTCCACCCCCGTCAGGCTGAGCGCCCACTGGGGGTGGCCCTCCCGTGTGAAGACCGCGGCGCCGATGCCGTACGAGCCCTCGACGATAAGGCCGGGGTTCACGGCGTAGCCGCGTTCCTGTGTGTCGCGCAGGCGCGTCCGCAGCCGCGGCTCGCTGTGCGACGCGCCCCAGTCACGTGGCAGCTCTGGATGACGCTCGAAGTAGGCGTCCACATCGTGGGGAGGCAGGAACGCCAGGATCGCGAGCCCGGCCGACGCGACGCCCAGCGGGAAGCGCACGCCCTCGGACAGCACGAACGAACGGATGGGGAAGCTGCCCTCCTCGCGCAGCAGGCACACGGTCTCGTCGCCCCGGCGCACAGAGAGGAACGCGCTCTCCTCGGTGCGCACGGCGAGCGAGCGCACGATGTCGCGGGCGATCCCGGTCACGTCGTAGCGGGATGCCGCGACCGTGCCCATCAGGAACAGCTCGGGTCCCGGCATCCACCGTCCCGTCCGGTCGTCCTGGTCGACCAGGCCCTCCTGACGCAGCGCAGTGAGCAGCCGGTGCGTCGTGGGACGGGTCAGGTCCGCCCGGCGGGCGAGTTCGGCCACCGGCATCCCGTCGTTCCCGCCCGACGTGACAAGGCGCAGCAGGTGTGCGGCGCGCGCGATCGACTGGGCGCCGGGAATGGTTCGTCTGACTGCACTGTCCACAATATGGACGGTACGTCCCGCAATGGCCACATGGCAAGCTGGGGGCTGGTGGGGTGAGCCTGCCGGGCCGAGGATTGTCCGCAACTCAGGAAAATCTGCGCCGTCCGCTCGGGCGGACCGCGCGATTCCGCGACAGAGCGCGCGATCGTCCTGAGTTGGGAACGGTCGAGGCGGCCGCAGAACACACGAGGGAGTGCACGTGATCGACAAGACCTGGGGCTCGGCGGCCGAAGCGGTCGCCGACATCCCCGACGGCGCTTCGCTCGCGGTGGGAGGGTTCGGACTCTCGGGCAACCCCATCGCCCTCATCGAAGCGCTCCTCGCACAGGGGACGAGCGATCTCAGCATCGTGAGCAACAACTGCGGCGTGGACGACTGGGGTCTCGGCATCCTCCTGAACGCCAAGCGCATCCGCAAGATGACGTCGTCGTACGTGGGCGAGAACAAGGAATTCGAGCGGCAGTTCCTCTCGGGCGAGCTCGAACTCGAGCTGACGCCCCAGGGCACGCTCGCCGAGAAGCTGCGTGCGGGCGGGTCGGGCATCGCCGCGTTCTACACGCAGACCGGCGTCGGCACCCAGGTCGCGGAGGGCGGGCTTCCTCGTCGTTACGCGGCCGACGGCAGCATCGCGGTGGCGTCGCCCGTGAAGGACGTCCGCAGTTTCGACATCGCCGGCACGCCTCGCGACTACGTTCTCGAGGAGTCCATCGTCACCGACTTCGCGCTGGTGCACGCGCTCAAGGGCGACCGCCACGGCAACCTGGTCTTCAACAAGGCGGCGCGCAACTTCAACCCGCTCGCAGCCATGGCCGGGCGGGTCTGCATCGCCCAGGTGGAGGAGCTCGTGGAACCTGGCGAACTCGACCCCGACAGCATCCATCTCCCCGGCATCTACGTGCACCGAATCGTGGAGGTCGGATCCGACATCGAGAAGCGCATCGAGCGGCGTACGGTCAGCGTTGCGCAGGCCGCCTCGCGCGAGATGCCGGAAGGAGCCTGAGATGCCGCTGAACCGCAACGAGATGGCCGCCCGCGCTGCTGCGGAGCTCGCCGACGGCTCGTACGTCAACCTCGGCATCGGGCTGCCGACGCTGGTGCCGAACTTCGTGCCCGAGGGCGTGACGGTCGTGCTGCAGTCCGAGAACGGCATCCTCGGCGTCGGGCCGTACCCGACCGAGGAGAACGTCGACCCCGACCTGATCAACGCCGGCAAGGAGACCGTGACGACCCTGCCCGGCGCCGCCTTCTTCGACTCGGCGACGAGCTTCGGCATGATCCGCGGAGGCAAGATCGACGCCGCGATCCTCGGCGCCATGCAGGTCTCGGCGTCCGGCGACCTGGCCAACTGGATGATCCCCGGAAAGATGGTGAAGGGCCCCGGCGGCGCCATGGACCTCGTGCACGGCGCCGCGAAGGTGATCGTGCTGATGGAGCACGTCGCCAAGGACGGCTCGGCCAAGATCGTGAACGAGTGCTCGCTGCCTCTCACGGGTCGCGGAGTGGTCGACCGCATCATCACCGACCTCGCGGTCATCGATGTGACGGATGCCGGACTCGTGCTGGTCGAGACGGCGCCCGGCGTCACGGTGGCCGAGGTCGTCGCCGCGACCGAACCGGAGCTGCTCGTCTCGGACGAACTTAAGGTGGAAGCATGAACCACGACGACGTCGTCATCGTCGCCGCTGCGCGGACTGCGCAGGGGCGGCTGAAGGGCCAGCTGGCTCCGCTCACGGCGGTGCAGCTCGGCAGCGCCGCGATCCGCGGCGCGCTCGAGAAGGGTGGCATCCCGGCCGACGCCGTAGATGCCGTGCTCGTCGGCCAGGTGCTCGCCGCCGGCAGCGGGCAGAATCCCGCGCGGCAGGCGGCCGTAGGAGCCGGCATCCCGTGGGAGGTCCATTCGGGGTCCGTCAACAAGGTGTGCCTCTCGGGACTCACGGCGATCATCGACGGCGCGCGCATGATCACGGTGGGCGACGCGACCGTCGTGGTCGCCGCCGGCATGGAGTCGATGACCCGTTCGCCGCACCTTCTCATGGGCTCGCGCGACGGCTGGGCGTACGGCTCCATCGAGGTGCTCGACCACATGGCTTACGACGGGCTCACCGACGCGTACGACCGCGAGAGCATGGGCGCCTCCACCGAGCGGCACAACGATCGGTTCGAGATCACGCGCGAGGCACAGGATGCCGTGGCCGCCCGATCGCACCAGCGGGCTGCCGCCGCGCAGGCGGAAGGGGTGTTCGACGCCGAGATCGTGCCGGTCGAGATCCCGCAGCGCAAGGGCGACCCGGTCGTCGTGACCAAGGACGAGGGCGTGCGTCCCGAGACGACGGTCGAGACCCTCGCGGGACTGCGGCCCGCCTTCGCACAGGGCGGGTCGATCACCGCGGGCAACTCGTCGCAGATCTCCGACGGCGCCTCGGCCGTCGTCCTCACGACGCGCTCCCACGCCGACGAGAACGGCTGGAACGTGCTGGCCGTCGTCGGTGCCTCGGGCCAGGTCGCAGGTCCCGACAACTCGCTGCACGCCCAGCCGGCGCGGGCGGTCGAGCAGGCGCTGGCCAAGCAGGGCATCTCCGCGTCGGACCTCGACATCGTCGAGATCAACGAGGCGTTCGGCGCCGTCGTAGCTCGCTCCCAGGCTGAGCTCGGACTCTCGGACGAGGTCGTCAACCCGCACGGCGGCGGCATCGCGATCGGGCACCCGATCGGGGCGTCCGGCAACCGCCTCGTCGTCCACGCGGTGCACGAGCTCGTCCGCCGCGGCGGCGGCACGGCCGCTGTAGCGCTCTGCGGCGGCGGCGGCCAGGGCGACGCGCTGATCCTCACGCGCTGAGGGCAGTTTCGGTCGTTGAGCGAGCGAGGAACGTGGTCGTTGAGCGAGCTTGCGAGTCGAAACGCAGAGACGAAACGCCTCCCGTGCACGTCGGTGGCTCGATGCGATTCGTCTCGGTCGCCGGCGCTCGCTCAGCGACCGGGGCGGGGGAGTGGCCCGCCTGAGTCGGGGTCAGGTCAGCGGTCGAGGCGACGCTTGAGCAGCTTCTTCTCGCGGCCGTGCACGGGAGAGTCGTTCGCGATGAGTGCGCCGCGCGATGCCCGGCGCACATCGACGATGGCCCCGACCGCGAGCGCCAGCGAGATGCCCCAGCTGAGCCATGCCAGCGCCATGCGCCAGGTGAACGGCTCGTTCTCGCGGAGGCCTCTCAGCAGCGTCAGCCCGCCGGTGAACGCGGTGAGGATGCCGGTGCCGAAGAGGTACTTGCGCATGAGGCCACGTTAGCGCGGCAGTCGGTCCGGACGCGCCCCTTGACATGGGCATGCGTCGCACGTCAAGGGCGCTCGGCCCGGATGAGGGCGCTGTTAGCCTGGGGCCGTTGCCGAGTCCACGAAACCGTCAGGAGCCCGCGTGACAGAGCCCCACCCTCCCGCGCCCGGCCGAATCGCCGAACTCGTCGTCGTCGCCAATCGCCTCCCGGTCGACCGCGTCGTCGACGGCGACGGCGAGCCAGGCTGGAGACGCTCGCCCGGCGGGCTGGTGACCGCGCTCGAGCCGGTGATGCGCCGAGCCGACGGCGCCTGGGTGGGCTGGCCCGGGCAGCCCGACATCGAGGTCGACCCGTTCGAGTTCGAGGGCACGCATCTGGTGCCGGTGATGCTGACGACCGAAGACGTCGAGCTGTACTACGAGGGCATGTCGAACGACACGTTCTGGCCGCTCTATCACGACGTCATCGCCGAGCCCCGATACCGCCGCGTGTGGTGGGACGCCTACGTGAAGGTGAACCGGCGCTTCGCCGAGGCTGCTGCCGCAGTGGCCGCGGACGGCGCGACGGTGTGGGTGCAGGACTACCAGCTGCAGCTCGTGCCGCAGATGCTGCGCGAAGCCCGTCCCGACCTGACGATCGGCTACTTCCACCACATTCCCTTCCCCGCATACGGCCTGTACTCGCAGCTGCCGTGGCGCCGCCAGGTGCTCGAAGGGCTGCTGGGGGCCGACGTCATCGGCTTCCAGCGGGTCGCGGACGCCGGCAACTTCGCCCGCGCCGTGCGTCGCCAGCTGCGCTATGACACGAAGGCTTCGGGGATCACCGTTCCGAATCCCGACGGTACGAGCCGGCGTGCTCTCGCGAAGGCCTTCCCGATCTCGATCGACGCGTCCTCGTACATCGAGCTCGCCCGTCAGGAGGACGTGAGGGCGCGCGCGAAGGAGATCCGCGAGAGCCTCGGCAACCCCAAGAAGATCCTGCTCGGCGTCGACCGCCTGGACTACACCAAGGGCATCCGTCACCGCATGAAGGCCTTCGGCGAACTGCTCGAAGACGGCAAGATCGCGGTCGAGGACGTCACACTCGTGCAGGTGGCGAGCCCCAGCCGCGAGCGGGTCGCCGCGTACATGCAGCTGCGCGACGAGATCGAGCTCACCGTCGGCCGCATCAACGGCGACCACGACACGATGGGGCACACCGCGATCCGCTATCTCCACCAGGCGTACCCGCGGGAGGAGATGGTGGCGCTGTTCCTGGCCGCCGACGTCATGCTCGTCACCGCCCTCCGTGACGGCATGAACCTGGTCGCCAAGGAGTATGTCGCGTCGCGGATCGACAACCGAGGCGTGCTGGTGCTCAGCGAGTTCGCGGGCGCGGCGGACGAGCTGCCGAGCGCGGTGCGCATCAATCCCCACGACATCGACGGCATGAAGGACGCCATCATGCGCGCCATCGAGATGCCCTCGGCCGAGCAGGGTCGCCGCATGCGGGCGCTGCGGCGCAAGGTGGTGGAGAACGACGTCGCGCGCTGGTCGCAGTCGTTCCTCGACGCCCTCGACGGCGCGCGCGAGCGCAACCGCTTCCCCGCGCTCAATCGCTCTGCGGAGGCACGCGGATGAGCCTCGATCTCGCGGACGACGTGCGCGACGCGATCGCCGGCATCGCGGCATCCGATCTCCTGCTCGTCGCACTCGACTTCGACGGCACGCTGTCGCCGCTCGAGGACGAGCCGATGGACGCGCGGATGCTGCCTGCCGCACGTGACGCCGTGAACGCCCTGGTCGCCGCACCCGACACGCTCGTGGCGTTCGTCTCGGGGCGGAGCCTCGTCGACCTGCGGGTGATCGCCGAGCACGACGACGCGTCGCGCGTGCTCCTGGCCGGATCCCACGGCGCCGAGTTCTGGATCCCGGGTGAGGGCCTGCAGAGCCACGGTGAGGACGAGGCGGATGTCACGCTCCGCGACACGATGCGGTCGCACGCCGAGGCGGCGACGGCGGCGCTGGACGGCGTCTGGATCGAGCCGAAGACCTTCGGGTTCGGTGTCCACACCCGGCGCGCCACGGCGGAGGACGCGGCGGAGGCGAATCGCCTCGCCGACGAGATCGTCGCGGCGGAGGCGCCGCACTGGCGTCGGCGGACCGGGCACAACATCGTCGAATTCGCGTTCCGCCACGAGGGCAAGGACTCCGCGATCGCCGAGCTCCGCGAGCGCGTGGGGGCGACGGCGGTGCTGTTCGCTGGAGACGACGTCACCGACGAGGACGCGCTGGCGAGTCTCGGTGCCGACGACCTCGGCGTGCGCGTCGGCGACGGCCCGACTGCGGCGGCCGTGCGCGTGCCCGACATCGCCGCTCTCGCGGACCTCCTGACGCTGCTGGCGGCGGAGCGGACGCGCCTGCGCGGGTGAGCGACACGCCCGGCGAGCGTGTCTGCGGGCAGGAACGGGGCCTCGCGAGAGCGATCCGCCCCGCGGCAATAGACTGAGCCAATGGCCCAGCCCCATTCGCCCGCCGACAACATCATCGATATCAAGCCCCGCAGCCGCGTCGTCACCGACGGCATCGAAGCCACGACGTCGCGCGGCATGCTCCGCGCCGTCGGCATGGGGGATGCGGACTGGGACAAGCCGCAGATCGGCATCGCGTCCAGCTGGAACGAGATCACCCCCTGCAACCTGAGCCTCGACCGTCTGGCGCAGGGTGCCAAGGAAGGTGTCCACGCCGGCGGCGGCTATCCGCTGCAGTTCGGCACGATCTCGGTGTCGGACGGCATCTCGATGGGCCACGAGGGCATGCACTTCTCGCTCGTCTCGCGCGAGGTCATCGCCGACTCGGTCGAGACGGTCATCATGGCCGAGCGCCTCGACGGCTCGGTGCTCCTCGCCGGGTGCGACAAGTCGATCCCGGGCATGCTGATGGCGTCGGCCCGGCTGGACCTGTCCAGCGTCTTCCTCTACGCCGGCTCCATCGCGCCCGGCTGGGTGAAGCTCTCGGACGGCACCGAGAAGGACGTCACGATCATCGACTCGTTCGAAGCGGTCGGCGCGTGTCTCGCGGGCAAGATGAGCGAGGCCGACCTCAAGCGCATCGAGTGCGCGATCGCTCCGGGCGAGGGCGCGTGCGGCGGCATGTACACCGCGAACACGATGGCGTCGGTTGCCGAGGCGCTGGGCCTCAGCCTTCCGGGCTCCGCGGCACCGCCCTCGGCGGACCGCCGCCGCGACTACTTCGCCCACCGCTCGGGCGAGGCCGTCGTGAATCTGCTCCGCCAGGGCATCACGACGCGCGACATCCTCACCAAGGAGGCGTTCGAGAACGCGATCGCCCTGGCGATGGCGCTCGGCGGCTCGACCAACGTGGTGCTGCACCTCCTCGCCATCGCCCGCGAAGCCGATGTCGACCTGAGCCTGCACGACTTCAACCGCATCGGCGACAAGGTCCCGCACGTGGCCGACATGAAGCCGTTCGGCAAGTACGTCATGAACGATGTCGACCGCCACGGCGGCATCCCGGTCATCATGAAGGCCATGCTCGATGAGGGTCTGCTCCACGGCGACGCCCTCACGGTCACCGGCAAGACGCTCGCCGAGAACCTGGCCGACCTCGACCCCGATCCAGTCGACGGCACGGTGATCCACACGTTCGACGACCCGATCCACGCCAAGGGCGGCATCACGATCCTGCACGGCTCGATCGCGCCCGAGGGCGCGGTCGTCAAGTCGGCCGGCTTCGACGCCGACGTGTTCGAGGGACCCGCGCGCGTGTTCGAGCGCGAACGCGCCGCGATGGACGCGCTCGAGGCGGGAGAGATCGCCGCGGGGGATGTCGTCGTCATCCGCTACGAGGGCCCGAAGGGCGGACCCGGCATGCGTGAGATGCTGGCCATCACCGCGGCCATCAAGGGCGCGGGGCTCGGAAAAGATGTACTACTCTTGACGGACGGACGATTCTCAGGCGGCACAACCGGCCTGTGCATCGGCCACATAGCACCCGAAGCGGTGGACGCTGGTCCCATCGCCTTCGTGCGCGATGGTGATCTGATACGGGTCGATATCGCGGCTCGCACTCTCGACCTACTCGTCGACGAGGCTGAGCTTGACTCCCGCCGCTCTGGCTGGGAGCCGCTTCCCCCGCGCTATACCCGTGGCGTCCTTGCCAAGTACTCCCGACTCGTGCGCTCCGCTGCGGAGGGCGCGACCACCGGTTGAGCCTGGTCTCCGACATCCCGTCCGATCCATCTGTGAGGAATCTCACCATGTCAGCCGACACCGCCGCGGCCGTTCCCCGGCCGCCCGCCCGCACCGCCTCGACGCCCGTGCTCACGGGCGCGGAAGCGGTCGTCCGCTCGCTCGACCTGCTCGGGGTGACCGACGTCTTCGGTCTTCCCGGCGGGGCCATCATGCCCGTCTACGACCCGCTCATGGACGACGAGTCGGTGCGCCACATCCTCGTCCGCCACGAGCAGGGCGCCGGCCACGCCGCCGAGGGCTACGCCGCGGCGTCCGGTCGTGTCGGCGTCGCCATCGCGACCTCCGGCCCGGGCGCCACCAACCTCGTCACCGCGATCGCCGACGCGTACATGGACTCGGTGCCGATCGTCTGCATCACCGGGCAGGTGTTCTCGACCCTCATGGGCACGGACGCCTTCCAGGAGGCCGACATCGTCGGCATCACGATGCCGATCACGAAGCACTCCTTCCTCGTCAAGCGCGCCGAGGACATTCCCGGCGCGATCGCCGCTGCGTTCGAGATCGCATCGACCGGCCGACCCGGCCCCGTGCTCGTCGACATCACCAAGGATGCCCAGCAGGCCGAGGCACCCTTCGTCTGGCCGCCGAACATCGACCTCCCTGGCTACCGTCCGGTGACCAAGGCGCACGGCAAGCAGATCCAGGCTGCGGCCCAGCTGATCGCCGACGCCAAGAAGCCGGTGCTGTACGTCGGCGGTGGCGTGATCCGCGCGCGTGCCTCCGAAGAGCTGCGCGCGCTCGCCGAGACGACCGGCGCGCCGCTCGTCACCACGCTGATGGCGCGGGGAGCGTTCCCCGACTCGCACCCGCAGCACCTCGGCATGCCCGGCATGCACGGCACCGTCCCGGCGGTGCTGGCGCTGCAGGAGGCCGACCTCCTCGTCGCCCTCGGCGCGCGGTTCGACGATCGCGTCACCGGCAAGGCGGCGCTGTTCGCGCCGAACGCGAAGGTCGTGCACGTCGACATCGACCCGGCTGAGATCTCGAAGATCCGCACCGCCGACGTGCCGATCGTCGGCGACCTGAAGGACGTGCTCGTCGACCTCGACGCCGCGTTCCGCGCGGTGAGCCGCGACTCCGCTCCCGACATCGCCGAGTGGTGGTCGTTCCTCGACGGCCTGCGCGACGAGTTCCCGCTCGGGTACTCGCAGCCGACCGACGGCCTGATGTCGCCGCAGTACGTGATCAAGCGCATCGGCGAGCTGACCGGCCCCGAGGGCATCTATGCCGCCGGCGTGGGTCAGCACCAGATGTGGGCGGCGCAGTTCATCAAGTACGAGCGCCCGAACGCGTGGCTGAACTCGGGCGGAGCGGGCACGATGGGCTATTCGGTGCCCGCGGCCATGGGCGCCAAGGTGGCCGAACCCGACCGTGTCGTCTGGGCGATCGACGGCGACGGCTGCTTCCAGATGACCAATCAGGAGCTCGCCACCTGCGCGATCAACGACATCCCCATCAAGGTCGCGATCATCAACAACTCGTCGCTGGGCATGGTGCGCCAGTGGCAGACGCTGTTCTACGACGGCCGGCACTCCCACACCGACCTCAACACGGGCCACGGCACGGTGCGCATCCCCGACTTCGTGAAGCTGGCGGAGGCGTACGGCTGCCTCGCGATCCGCGTCGAGAAGGAGGAGGACGTGGATGCCGCGATCCGGACCGCTCTCGAGACGAATGATCGCCCCGTGGTGATCGACTTCGTGGTGAGCGCCGACGCCATGGTGTGGCCGATGGTGCCGCAGGGCGTCAGCAACAGTTACGTCCAGTACGCGCGGGATCACTCGCCCGCCTTCGACGAGCAGGAGGACTGAGGCCATGACGAGTCACGTGCTGAGCCTCCTCGTGGAGGACAAGCCGGGTCTGCTGACCCGCGTCGCCGGGCTGTTCGCACGCCGCGGCTTCAACATCGAGTCGCTCGCCGTGGGCGTCACCGAGGTCCCCGGACTCTCGCGCATCACGGTCGTGGTCGACGTCGACGAGCTGCCGCTCGAGCAGGTCACGAAGCAGCTGAACAAGCTCATCAACGTCATCAAGATCGTCGAGCTCGACCCGTCGGCATCCGTTCAGCGCGAGCACATGCTCGTGAAGGTGCGCGCCGACAACCAGACGCGCTCGAACGTGCTCGAGGTCGTCAACCTGTTCCGCGGGCAGATCGTCGACTACGCGCCCGACGCGCTCGTCGTCGAAGTCACCGGCGACAAGGGCAAGGTCGAGGCCTTCCTGCGCGCGCTGGAGCCGTTCGGCATCAAGGAGCTCGCGCAGTCGGGCCTGGTCGCCATCGGTCGCGGCGGCAAGAGCATCACCGAGCGCGTGCTGCGCGGCTGACCATTCCTATCGAGCGTTTCGTCTCGCTTCGCTCGCTCAACGACCGGTAACACACAAGGAGAAACACGAAGATGGCTGAGATCTTCTACGACGCCGATGCCGACCTGAGCATCGTCCAGGGCAAGAAGGTGGCGATCGTGGGCTACGGCTCGCAGGGTCACGCGCACGCCCAGAACCTTCGCGACTCGGGTGTCGAGGTCGTCATCGCGCTCAAGGAGGGCTCGAAGTCGACCGAGAAGGCGCAGGACGAGGGCTTCGAGGTCAAGTCGGTCGCCGACGCGGCCGAGTGGGCCGACCTCATCATGATCCTGGCCCCCGACCAGCACCAGCGCTCGATCTACAACGAGAGCATCAAGGACAAGCTCACGGCGGGCAAGACGCTGGCCTTCGCGCACGGCTTCAACATCCGGTTCGGCTACATCGAGGCGCCCGAGGGCGTCGACGTGATCCTGGTGGCCCCGAAGGCGCCGGGACACACCGTGCGCCGCGAGTACGTCGCCGGTCGCGGCATCCCCGACATCATCGCCGTCGAGCGGGATGCCTCGGGTTCGGCGTGGGCGACCGCGCTCTCGTACGCGAAGGCCATCGGCGGCACGCGCGCGGGCGTCATCAAGACGACGTTCACCGAAGAGACCGAGACCGACCTGTTCGGCGAGCAGGCCGTCCTGTGCGGCGGTGTGTCGCAGCTCGTCCAGTACGGGTTCGAGACGCTGACCGAGGCGGGCTACCAGCCGCAGATCGCGTACTTCGAGGTGCTGCACGAGCTGAAGCTCATCGTCGACCTGATGTGGGAGGGCGGCATCGCCAAGCAGCGCTGGTCGGTGTCCGACACCGCGGAGTACGGCGACTACGTCTCCGGCCCGCGCGTGATCGACCCGCACGTCAAGGAGAACATGCAGGCCGTGCTCGCCGACATCCAGTCGGGCGCGTTCGCCAAGCGCTTCATCGACGATCAGGACAACGGCGCCGTCGAGTTCCTCGAGCTGCGTGAGAAGGCCGCTGCCCACCCGATCGAGTCGGTCGGCAAGGACCTGCGTTCGCTCTTCGCCTGGAAGCAGCAGGACGAGGACTACGTGGAGGGCAACGCGGCGCGCTGATCCACCTCTTGCTTCGCGCATCGCGTGCGGCTCCGAGAGCCCGGCCCCGAGAGGAGCCGGGCTCTCGCGTTTGCGGGCAATGCCACTTCACAACGCCAAGACATCCGATGTTTGTGCCAGGATGGAGGCACGCACAGGTGAAAGGTGAGTGGGGCGAGGATGCGACAGCAGTGGTTCGATGAAGCGCGATTCGGGATGTTCGTGCACTTCGGTCTGTACAGCGCAGCCGCGCGTCACGAGTGGGTGCAGAACTACGAACGGCTGACCGACGAGGAATATCGCCCGTACTTCGAGCACTTCGATCCCGACCTCTTCGACGCGCGGGCTCTGGCGCGCCGCGCGAAGGCGACGGGCATGGGCTACGTCGTCCTCACCACGAAGCACCACGACGGATTCGCGCTGTGGGACACCGCCGTCAGCGACTTCAACGCCGTGGCCGCCTGCGGCCGCGACCTCGTGCGCGAGTACGTCGACGCCCTCCGGGAGGAGGGCCTGCGTGTTGGCCTCTATCACTCGCTCCTCGACTGGCACCACCCCGACTTCACCGTCGACTGGAATCATCCACGCCGCGGCGACGACGTCGCCGCGCTCAATGAGGGCCGCGACATGGCGCGCTACCGCGAGTTCCTGCACGCGCAGGTGCGGGAGCTGCTGACCGACTACGGCCCGATCGACTATCTCTTCTTCGACTTCACGTCTCCGCAGTCGATGGACGGCATGGCAGGCAAGGGCCCGGAGGACTGGGATGCCGAGGCCCTGCTGGCGATGTGCCGCCGACTCCAGCCCGAGATGCTCGTCAACGATCGGCTCGGCATCCCGGGTGATTTCGTGACCCCGGAGCAGTACCAGCCCACCGCGCCGCTCGTCATCGACGGCGAGCCGCAAGTCTGGGAGGCCTGCCAGACCATGAACGGCTCGTGGGGCTATCACCGCGACAACACCGAGCAGAAGTCGGCGACGCTGCTCGTGCAGATGCTCGCCGACTCGGTGTCGATGGACGGCAACATGCTGCTCAACATCGGGCCGGACGGCCGCGGGGCGATCGCCCCGCGCGACGAGCGCACGCTCTCGGAGATCGGCGAATGGATGCGGCTGCACCGGGGTGCGGTCGTCGGCGCCGGTCATGCGGACATCGAGCCGCCGCGCGAAGGCGTCTACACGCGGCGCGGCCGCCGGCTGTACCTGCACCTGTTCTCGTGGCCGCTGGGGTTCGTGCACCTGCCCGATCTGGCGGGCAAGGTCTCTTATGCGCGCTTCCTCCACGACGGCTCGTGGCTGCGCACGTCGGTCGCCGATCCGGCACAGGTGGCGAGCAACATGACTCCCGCCGGCGAGGCGGAGGGTACGCTGACCGTCCACCTGCCGGTGGTGCGGCCCGACGTGCTCGTCCCGGTCATCGAGCTCATCCTCGACGAGGGCTGACCCGTCAGGCGGTGGGCAGCTCGAGGTTGTCGAGCGCCCACCGCGCCGCGCCGTAGAGGATCGCGTCAGCCCGGGTATGCGCGGCCTCGATCCGCAGCTGCTGCGTCGCCAGCGGGTGGCACGCCTCGTAGACGCGACTGCGCACCGCCGCGATGAAGGGTTCCGACGCGCTCATGCTGCCGGTGAGGAACACGGCGTGCGGGTTGAAGAAGTTGACCACGCCCGACAGCGCCTGCCCGAGATGCGTGCCCGCGGTGCGGACGATGGTCGTGGCCTCCGGCTCGGCGTCACGGGCGAGAGCCAGCACGTCGACGGTCGTCGCCACGTCGGTGCGTCCTCGCTCGCGCATCTGGCGCACCAGGCTTGCACCGCTCGCGACGGTCTCGAGACACCCGGTGTTGCCGCAGGAGCACGGGATGTCGCCGCTGCCGTCGATGCGCGTGTGCGTGATGTCGCCGGCCGCTCCGGTCGCGCCGCGGTGGATGTGACCGTCGACGATGATGCCGCTGCCGATGGCCGTGCCGGCCTTGACGGTGATGCTGTGGCCGGTTGCGCCGAACTGCGCACGGTGCTCGCCGAGCGCCGCGAGATTTGCGTCGTTGTCGACCGCGACGGTGACCGCGTAGCGCTGCCGGAGGTGGTCCCCGACGCGGAAGCCCGGCCAGCCGGGCATGCGCGAGGGCTGGGTGACCGAGCCGGTGACGATGTCGACCGGGCCGGGGAGGCTGATGCCGATCGCGCGGACGGTGGTGTCGCGGCCGAGCTCGTCGAAGACCCGGCAGACGGCGTCCAGCGTCGATTCCGGCCCGTCCGCCAGCACCACGGGGATGGATCGCGTCTCCCGGAGCTCGCCGCTCAGGGAGTGGGCGCCGATGCGCGCGTGGCCGCCGCCCAGGTCGACGGTCAGGACGACGCCGGAGTTCTCGTCGATCCCCAGCAGACGGGGACGGCGCCCACCGCGGGATGTGCCGTCGCCGCGTTCGTCGAGGAGGCCCGCGTCGATGAGCGACTGCACGCGCAGGCTGACGGTCGACGGCGCCAGGCCGAGGGTCGCGGCGAGCTCTGAGCGGGAGCGGGCTTCGCCCCGCGCGATCAGATCGACGATGCGACGGGAGAGCTCCTCGTCGGCGGAAGAGCGGTCGGTGTCCGGGGTCATGTGGCCTCTCGCAGGTGGTGGGGCGGTCCGTGTTTCCGAGACGTGACGAAGTATCACACGTCGATAAACATCCGATGTTCAGGTTGCGTCGCAAATCGAAACCTGCGAGGGTTACTTGCGACACAAGAGTACAAGGTTAGTTCGACAATCGAAACAACCTGATCAAGACTGGCTGACAGAGGAGACATTCGATGAAGAAGTTGCACGTCGGCGCGGTGGCTGCGGCCACCGGCGTAGCGGTGGTGCTGACAGGGTGCGCGAGCGGATCCGGCGGGGACGCGTCCACCGACGGCAAGCCGACGATCGTCGTCGACATGTGGGCGGGAAGCGAGGACGACACGACGGCGCTCGAGAAGCAGGTCGCTATCGCGCAGGAGGAGAATCCCGAGGTCGTGGTCAAGCTCCAGACCGCGCCGTGGAACGACTTCTTCACGAAGCTCACGACGAACATGGCCAGCGGCAACATGGCCTGCGTCACCGGCATGAGCGGCGCTCAGCTGGGCGGCTTCACCGACGGCTTCCGCGAGCTGACGACCGACGACCTCGAGGCGGCGGGCCTCGACTTCGCCGACTTCAACCCCGGCGCCGAAGGAATCCTCAGCTTCGAGGGCGGCTTGTACGGCGTGCCGTTCGACGTCGCGACGATGCTCGTCTACTACAACCAGGACATGCTCACCGCCTCCGGTGCGGCAAGCCCCGAGATCGGTTGGACGTTCGACGACTTCGAGGACATCGCCACAGCCGCCACGACGGATGGCAAGTACGGCTTCGGGATGGGCATGGGCGGCTACCAGTGGATGTCGATGCCCATCGCCTACTCCGGCAAGCAGCCGGCGTCCGAAGACGGCACACTTCACATCGACGACGCCGACTTCGTGGATGCGGCGTCCTGGTACTCCGGCCTCGTGACCGATCTCGGTGTCGCGGCGCCTGTCGCCTCGGCCTCCGACACCGGCTGGGGGGAGAACCAGTACACCGGCGGAAACGCCGCGATGGCGGTCGACGGCACATGGAACGCCGTCAGCTACCTCAACAACGAGTCCGGCTTCGCCGCCGGGATGGCGCCGCTGCCGACCGGAGACCACGGCAACTCGGGGCCGATCCTCGGCTCGGGCTACGGCATCTCGAAGACGTGCGACCACCCCGAAGAGGCCCTGAAGGTCATGGGCTCGCTCCTCGGCAAGGACGCGCAGGACTACATCGCCTCGTCCGGCCGTTCGTACCCCGCGCGCACCGAGTCGCAGCCGCTGTACTTCGACTCGATCGACGAGCAGTACCGCGAGCAGGTCCAGACGGTGTTCGAGTCCGCCTTCGAGACAACGGTGCCGCTCTACATGACGAAGAACTGGGAGAAGCTCGACAGCTACATCCAGCCCAACCTGGTCAGCGTCTACAACGGCCAGATGGAGATGTCGGACCTGCTGGAGAGCGCTCAGACCCAGTTCGGCAACTGACCGGACCCGTTTCCGCATCTTCGCACCTGATCAGGAAAGCAGATTGATGACGATCACGACGAAACGTCGGGGATCGCTCGCCAGGGCCGAGGCCCGCCAGGCGCTGGGCTTCGCAAGCCCGGCCCTGGTGGGGCTCGCCCTGTTCACGATCGTGCCCGTGGGGCTGTCGATCGTGATGAGCGTCTACGACTGGCCGACGTTCGGCGACCGCACCTTCAACGGCGTCGACAACTACGCCACGCTCTTCACGTCGAGCCCGGACTTCTGGCCGGCACTGCGGAACTCCGCCGTGTACACGCTGCTGTACGTGCCGCTCAGCATCGCGCTCTCGCTCGTCCTCGCGATCGGGCTCGGTCCGCGCATCCGCGGCCGCGGCGCCCTGCGCGTGCTCTTCTTCATCCCGGTCGTGGTCCCGATGGTCGCGAACGTCCTGGTGTGGAAGATGATGCTGCAGCCGCAGGGCCTCTTCAACGGCCTCGCGCAGAGCTGGTTCGGCGTGACCCTTCCGAACTTCCTCGCCGACCCGTCCTGGGCGATGATCATGGTCGTCGCCATGAGCGTCTGGCAGGGCCTCGGCTACAACATGCTGATCTTCTCGGCCGCTCTCGAGCAGCTGCCCGAGAGCGTGCTGGAGGCGGCGAGCATCGACGGCGCCCGCGGCTTCCGCCTGATCTGGAGCGTCATGATCCCCATGATCTCGCCGTCGATCTTCTTCGCGACGATCATGACCATGATCACCGCGCTGCAGGTCTTCGCCCAGCCGCAGCTGCTCACCGGCGGCGGACCCGGCAACGCCACCAAGCCGCTCGTGATGTTCATCTGGGAGCAGGGCTTCACCTTCGGCGACCTGGGACTCGCGGCAGCGGCCGCATGGATCCTCTTCGCGATCATCATCGTCATCACCGGCGTGCAGTTCGCCGCGCAGCGCAAGTGGGTGCACTATGAGCACTGATACCGGCATCGACGACGCCGTCGAGCAGACGCTCCTGATGACCTCGGAGGACGAGTTCGTCCCCGAGGAGACCGGGCGTCGCGCCAAGGCCCCGAGAACACGCGGCGAGACGATCCGGCTGATCATCGCGCACGTGTGCGTCTACCTCGCCGCGCTCGTGTTCATCGCGCCGCTGATCTACGCGTTCTTCTCGGCGCTCAAGCCCAACGAGGAGATGTTCTCGATGCCGCCGACGCTGGTCGGCTCGCAACTGAAGTGGGGCAACTTCGCCGAGGTCTTCGAGTACGGCCCCTTCTGGACCTACATCGGCAACTCGCTCTTCGTGGCGGTCGCGGGCACGGTGGTCGTCCTGATCGTGTCCACGACGGCGGGTTACGCGTTCGGTCGGCTGCGCTGGAAGGGCCGCGACGCCGTCTTCGTCCTGTTCCTGGCGACCCTGATGGTGCCGGCCGAGGTGCTGGTCATCCCGATGTTCCAGGTCATGCAGTGGTTCGGCTGGGTGAACACCTACCAGGCGCTCATCCTCCCGTTCGCCTTCACCGCGTTCGGCACCTTCCTGATGCGGCAGTTCTTCCGCGGCATCCCGTTCGAACTCGACGAAGCCGCACGAGTGGACGGATCCGGCCCGGTCCGAACGTTCCTGCAGATCATCCTGCCGCTGTCGAAGTCGGCGGTGGCCGTGCTCGCGGTCTTCACGTTCCTGTCGTTCTGGAACAGCTACCTGTGGCCGCTCATCGTGACGGTCGACTATGCGCAGCTCGGAACCCTCCCCGTCGGACTGGCGAGCTTCTCGGGGCTCACCGGCACGCGCTGGGACCTCCAGATGGCGGCCGCCATCATCTCGATGATCCCCACCACGATCCTGGTGATCGTTCTTCAGAAGCACCTGGTGAAGGGCATCGCGATGGCCGGGCTGGGCGGCCGATGAGCGGGTCCGCAGCGTCCCCCGCTGTCGTCGCCGGCATCGACATCGGAGGGACGAAGACCTCCGGCGCGCTCGTCGCCGCCGACGGCGCCGTGCTCGCCCGAGCGATGCGCGATACCCCGGCACGCACCGGGGGCGCTGCCATGGCCGAGACGGCGGCGCTCCTGGTAGAGGAGCTCGCCGACAGCGCGGGCGTGCGTCCGCACGCGGTGGGCGTGGGCGCCGCGGGGGTCGTCGAGCCCCGCACGGGCAGCATCCGCGCCGCGTCGGACATGTTCGTCGACTGGGCGGGCTTTCCGCTGGGCGCCCGGCTCCGCGAACGGCTGGCACTCGAGGTGCGCGTCGAGAACGACGTCAACGCGTTCCTGCTCGGCGAGACCGCGTGGGGTTCCGGACGCGGAAGCGACGTCCTCGGCGTGATGCTGGGCACCGGCGTCGGCGGCGCGCTCGTGCTCGACGGCAGACTGCGTCACGGGCCGCACGGGGCCGCCGGCGAGATCGGCCACACGCCCGGATACAGCGAACTGATCTGCACGTGCGGCCGCACCGGGCACCTCGAGACGCTCGCGTCGGGCACCTCGATCGCGCGACGCTACGCGTCGGCGACGGACCGGCCGGTCGACTCCGCGCGAGTGGTTGCCGAGCGTGCGCGGGCCGGGGATCCGGCCGCTGTGCGCATGTTCGACGAGGCGGGTCGCGCCGTCGCCCTGGCGTGCATCTCGGCCGCAACGCTCGTCGATGTGCCTCTCGCGGTGGTCGGCGGCGGCGTCGCCGCCGCGTGGGATCTGCTGGCGCCCGCCGTTGCCGCCACGCTCGCGTCCGATCCGCCCGTCTCGGGCGTCCCGCTGCGCATCGTGCCCGGCACATTGCGCGGGGATGCGGTCGTGCTCGGCGCTGCGGCGCTGGTCTCGGCATCCGACCATTCCTTCCCCTCCACCCCGTTCGCAGAAGGTGAGCTCGTCCGTGACGTCGCGTCCTGACCCCGACAAGATCTGGAAGGGGCCGCTCGGCACCCTCCACCCATCCGGCCTCGCCCGGCCGCGGATCGGCATCGGCGGCATCTCGATCGAATCCAGCACGTTCTCACCGCACATCTCCGGCGATGAGGCGTTCACGATCCGCACCGGTGACGAGCTCCTCGCGTACTACCCGTTCCTCGCGGACGGTGAGGAGCTGCGGGATGCCGCGGAGTGGGTGCCGCTGACCCATGGGCGGTCGCTCCCGGGCGGCGCCGTCGATCCGCACACATATGCGCGCATGAAGCGGGCCATCGTGGACGGCATCCGCGCCGAGGGTCCGTTCGATGCCTTCTTCTTCGACATCCACGGCGCGATGAGCGTCGTGGGGATGGACGATGCCGAGGGCGACCTCGCGACCGCCGTGCGCGACGCGCTCGGACCCGCCACCCTCGTCTCGGCATCGATGGACCTCCACGGCAACGTGTCGGACGCCCTGTTCGACGCCGTCGACCTCATCACCTGCTACCGGATGGCTCCGCACGAGGACTGGATGAACACCAAGCAGCGCGCGGTGCTCAATCTGCTCGAGCGCCTGCGCGGGGCCGGGGGAGCGGATGCCGACACGCGGCGCCCCTACAAGGCCTGGGTGCGGGTGCCGGTGCTGCTGCCCGGCGAGAAGACGAGCACGAGGCTCGAACCGGCGAAAGGACTGTACGGCACGATCCCCGATGTCGAGGAGCTCAGCGGCGTCGTCGACGCCGCCGTGTGGGTCGGCTACGCGTGGGCGGACGAGCCGCGCTGCCACGCGACGGTCATCGTGACGGGCGACGACCGCGACGTGATCGCGCGCGAGGCCGAACGCCTCGGGCGCCGATACTGGGACGCCCGGTCGGACTTCGCGTTCGTCGGCCAGACGGCGACGCTCGACGATGCGCTCGACGTCGCGATGGCCGCCGGTGCGCCCCGGCCGTACGTCATCTCGGACTCCGGCGACAACCCCACCGCGGGCGGTGCCGGTGACGTGTCGTGGACCTTGGGGCGCCTGTTGGCGCGGGCGGACCTCGCGGACCGCTCACGCGTCGTCCTGGCGGCATCCGTCTTCGATCCGGATGCCGTGCGCGTCGCACGCGCCGCCGGAGTCGGCGCCACGGTCGCCCTGCAGGTGGGCGGACGCGTGGATGCCGGGCCCAGCGGTCCCGTCGAGATGACCGGCGAGGTCTTCTCCGTCACCGACGGCGACCCCGTAGCAGGAACGCAGATCGTCGTGCGCAGCGGCGCCGTGCACGCCATCGTGACCGAACGCCGGAAGCCCTTCCATCACCTCGACGACTTCCGGATGCTGGGCCTCGACCCCGAGCGCGCCGACATCGTGATCGTCAAGATCGGCTATCTCGAGCCGGAGCTGTACGACCTCGCCGCGGGGTGGACACTCGCCCTCACGCCCGGCGGGGTCGACCAGGACCTGCTGCGCCTCGGCCATTCGCGACTGCGTCCGGGCACCTTCCCCTTCGTCACGAGCGATCAAGAACCCGATCTCCGCGCCCTGGTCGCACGGCGCCGCGGTACGGAGGCCCGAGCATGAACTTCGAGACCCGCACCGGGCCCGACCTCGGCGATGCGACGCCGGAGTATCCGGACGCGACGGTTCCGGAGTGGTACCGCGACGCCAAGCTCGGCTTCTTCGTGCACTGGGGCCTGTACTCGGTGCCCGCGTGGGCGCCGGCGCATCCGCCCGGCGGCGTCCCCGTCGAGGACGCGTACGCCCACCACCAGTACGCCGAGTGGTACGCCAACACCGTCCGCATCGCCGGCAGCCCGACGTGGCGGCGCCATCAGGAGCTCTACGGCACCGGCACGAGCTACGAGGACCTGGCCGACCAGTGGGATGCCGGGCGCTTCCACGCCGACGACTTCGTCGGCGCGCTCACCGACGCGGGAGCGCGCTATGTCGTCCCCACGACGAAGCACCATGACGGCTTCTGCCTGTGGAACACCGACACGACGACGTTCAACGCCGTCCGGCGCGGTCCGCGTCGTGACCTGATCGCCGAGCTGCACGACGCCACCCGCCGCGCGGGTGCACGGTTCGGCGTGTACTTCTCGGGCGCGCTCGACTGGCACGTCAGCGACTTCCCGCCGATCGAGTCCGACACGGATCTGTTCCGGTTCCGTCGCGCCGACGAGTGGTTCTCGCGGTACGCGGCGGCACAGCTCGATGAGCTCGTCGAGCGATTCCGCCCCGATGTGCTGTGGAACGACATCGAGTGGCCGGACGGTGGCAAGGGCTCCGAGGACTACGCTGTCGCCGCCCTCCTGCGCCGCTATCTCGCCGCGGTCCCCGAGGGCGCCGTCAACGATCGCTGGGGTGTGCCGCGCCACGGATTCCTGACCCGCGAGTACACCCACGTCGCCGACATCGTCCCGCAGCCGTGGGAGTCCACGCGAGGGCTGGGGTACTCCTTCGGCTACAACCAGGCGGAGGATGCCGGCCATTCGCTGTCCGGCACGGAGCTCATCCGCCTCCTCGCCGACGTCGTGAGCAAGAACGGCAATCTGCTGATCAACGTCGGCCCGCGTGCCGACGGGTCGATCCCCGAGCTGCAGGCGCAGGCGATGCGAGAGCTCGGCGCGTGGCTGCGCCGCGACGGCGCGGCGGTCTACGGCACGCGTCCGTGGGTGCGCGCCTTCGAGGAGACCGGTGCGCCGCGCGCCTACACGGCGGTCGACGGCGCAGTGAACGTCATCGCGCTGGATCCCGCCGCGGGGGTGCTCGAGCTCCCCGTCGAACTGGAAGCCGGGCGCGCCCGGTGGCTGGGCGGGCCCGAGGCGGCGATCGGTCGTGCCCCGGGCGGCGCGGCGCGAGTTGTCGTTCCGGACGCGCTCCGAGGCGATGCCGCAGCCGCCCTCCAGCTGGTGCCGTGACCACTGTCGTCGAGATCGCCGTACAGGATGCCGCAGGAGCGCGCGCGGCGATGTCGGCGGGCGCCGACCGGCTGGAGCTCTGCCAGGCGCTCGAGGCGGGCGGACTCACACCCTCGATCGCCACGATCGAGGCGGTGTGCGACGCCGTCGGCGCTGAGAAGGTCAACGTGCTCGTCCGTCCCCGCGGCGGTGGCTTCGTGTACGACGCCGACGAGATCGCTCTCGTGGCCGCCGACATCCGTGCCTGCGTCGATCGCGGTGTCGCCGGCGTGGTCGTCGGTGCGCTCGACGCGCACGGCCGCGCCGATCGCGCGGCGCTGCGGCGATGGCGGGACGCCGCAGGTCCCGCGACGTTCGTGTTCCATCGCGCGATCGACGCCTCGCCGCGCAGCGCCGAGGTCTTCGAAGCGCTGCTCGCCGAGGGCGTGGACCGCGTGCTGACCTCCGGGGGCGCGGTGCGCAGCATCGACGGAGTCGATCGCCTGGCGGCTTACGCGAGCCTCGCCGGGACGGCGCTCGACGTCACCGCGGGTGGGGGAGTGGCTCCCGAGGACATTCCCCACATCGTGTATGCGGGAGTGCAGGCGGTCCACCTCTCGGCCCGCCGGAGGACGGGGCTGGACGCTGCGTCGGGTCCCGGTGGAGGAGTCGACGGCCACGACGTCACCGACGCCGGCATCGTGGCCGCCGCCGTGGCTGCTGCCCGTTCCTGACGCGCGAGCCCGCTTGCTGAGAATTTCCTCATCAGCCGGTCCTTGTCGCCGGGCACGCGCGCGTGGTGTGATCCTCGCCATGGGAGAACACATGCCTGATCACGAATCCGACCACGACGTCGACCCTCAGGCGGACACCCCGCCTCGGTCGGGTCTCAGTCGCCGCAACTTCCTCGTCGGCGTCTCCGCGGCCAGCGTCCTCGCCGCGGCGGGCTGGGCGCAGACGCCGAAGGCGATGGCGGCTGAGGGCGGTCGCAGGTCGGTCACGATCACGATCATGGGCACCTCCGACATCCATGCCAATGCGCTCAACTGGGACTACTACAAGGACGCCGCCTACAGCGACAGCGCGGGCAACACCATCGGCCTGGCCCGCGTCTCGAGCCTCGTGAACCAGATCCGCGCGGACCGCGGCCGTGAACGCACGCTGCTCTTCGACGCCGGCGACACCATCCAGGGCTCCCCGCTCGGCTTCTACTACGCGACCGTCGACCCGGTGAACGCATCCGGCGCCGTGCACCCGATCGCAGCAGGGTTCAACGCGATCGGCTACGACGCCGTGGCGCTCGGCAACCACGAGTTCAACTACGGGCTCGACTTCCTCGACTACTGGATCTCGCAGCTGGATGCCCCCGCCCTGGCCGCCAACGCCGTGCACGCGGGCACCACCGAGCCTGCGTTCCGGCCCTACATCGTCAAGAAGATGCGCGTGCCCGGATACAAGCCGATCCGCGTCGGAGTGCTCGGGCTCACGAATCCGGGCGTCGTGATCTGGGACAAGGGCAATGTGAGCGGTCGCCTCGACGTGCTCGACGTCGTGGAGACGGCGGCCCGCTGGGTACCTGTCATGCACGCCGAGGGGGTCGATGTCGTCGTGGTGAGCGTGCACGCCGGCGACAGCGGCCTGTCCTCGTACGGCTCCGACCTGCCGGTGGAGAACGCCGCCCGCATGCTGGCGGAGGAGGTGCCGGGCATCGACGCGATCCTGTTCGGGCATGCACACCTCGACAAGCCGGAAGTACGGGTGATCAACAAGGTCACCGGCAAAGAGGTCGTGATGAGCGAACCGAAGAACTGGGGTCAGCGCCTCAGCGTCTTCGACCTCGAGCTCACCATGGAGCGGGGTCAGTGGGTCGTGGCCGCGGCGAAGTCGCTCACGGTGAACACCAACACGGTCGCCGACGACCCGGCGCTGGTGCAGGTCGTGAAGGCTCAGCACGACGCGGTCGTGGCGTACGTGAACACCCCGGTGGCGACCTCGACCGAGACGCTGTCGGCCGCCGAGTCCTGCTGGAAGGACACCGCGATCCTCGACTACGTCAACCACGTGCAGATCGATACGGTATCGAAGGCGATCGCGGGCACGGCCGAGGCATCCCTTCCGGTCATCTCGCTCGCGGCACCGTTCAACCGTGCGGCGACGTTCCCGGCGGGCCAGGTGACGATCAAAGACGTCGCCGGCCTCTATATCTACGACAACACGCTGCTGGGCTCGGTGCTGACAGGAGCACAGATCAAGGACTACCTCGAGTACTCCGCCAAGTACTTCCTGACGGTGGCTCCCGACGCAGCGGTGGCCCCCGCTACATGGACGAACGCCCTCGGGACACCGGACTACAACTTCGACCAGTTCTCGGGCGTGACCTACGACATCGACATCTCGCAGGCGCAGGGCTCGCGCATCGCGAACCTCGCGTGGGAGGGAGTGCCTGTCGCCGCCGACCAGCGCTTCGTGGTGGCGGTCAACAACTACCGGCAGTCCGGCGGTGGCGGATTCCCGCACATCGCGGCGGCACCGGTCGTCTACAACGCCCAGGTCGCCATCCGCGAGGCGATCGTCGCATACGCGTCCGCGACGGGCGTGATCGATCCCGCCGACTTCCACGTGGTGAACTGGAAGCTGGTGCGCGCCGGCATCCCCGTGTTCTGATCCCGGCGGCGAAGCCCCGGCTCCCTCGGGCGGGAGCCGGGCCGCGTCGATTCCGTCTCGTCAGGCGGCCACGCCGAGTGCGGCACAGGCGCCCGGGCGCGGCCGAGCGCAGCCCGTCACGACGTGAGCGCCGCACACGTGTCGACCCGTTCTTCCCCAGGGAAGTACGTCGACCATTCCTCCGCCGAGAGCTCACGCCCCGCCAGCGCGCACGCGTCGAGCGCCTGCGCGTCGGGACGCAGATCCCAGACACGGATGCCGTCAGGCAGCGCCTCGAGCAGAGTCTCGCCGTCGGCCGTGAGGAACCCGCCGGCTATGCGCGTCGCGTCCGCAAGACCGTCGAGCGGACCCGCGAGGGCGATGTTCCCCGTCAGGTCGTAGAGCGTGAGTGCGTTGTTGTACCCGACGTTGAGCAGCGTGCGGCCGTCCTCGCTGACCGTGATCCGATTGCCGCCGCCCGCTGATCGGGCGAGGGCCGCGAGCGGCTCGAGTGTGTGAATGTCATAGACCCCTGCTTCGTCCTCTGCGACGCCGATCACGTGGTCATCGCTCCCGGCGAGGCTCCCCTCCAGCCCGAAGAGACCGCGCGCCACGAGGTCTCCCGTCGAGATATCGAAGACCCCGGTCTCGGAGTTGGCGCGCCGTTGGTTGAACCATGTGATCACGGCCAGCGTCGAGTCTGGAGTCTCGCTGACCGATATCACTGTGGTGAAGCCTTCGGGGAGCGTCATGGTGGGTCCGACCGCCTCGCCCGACGAGGGATCGAAGGCGACGACGCCATCGGGCCACGCGGCGAAAGCCGGGGTGGCCCAGCCGCCCGGGTAGACGTTCACCGAGTTCGGCAGACCGGCGATACGGAGTGGGAACTCATCGGCCGTCGACACGCGCTGGAGCGTCGGTCGACCCCACTGATCTTCATGCCGGGCGTACAACGGACCCGACGGTTGCTCGTCGAAGCGCGCGACCACGCCGCTGCCGAGCGGCACGATCCGCCCCGACTCATCGCCGACAGGTACGTCGCGAGTGATGTCCCACAGCTGCATCGGCCCGCCACCAGCCGGTTGCGTGACGACGAGGGACCCTCCTGCATCCGGGCCTTCAAGGAGTTCGCGTCCCTTCGCGATGACGCCGGCGCCGGCGCCGCCGCCATCGATTCGCCAGCGCAGCCACACCGGTGGGACCGTGGGAAACGCGAGCAGGGTCTCGTCGTCGATGGTTTCGAAGAAGGCTTTCCGGTTGTACTGAAGCGGGGCCGCTGCGCCAGTCGTGTTGCCCGTGTCGAGATCGAGGATCGACAATCCTCCGTAAGACCCGCATGCGATCGTGTCGACGGTCGCGAGATGCAGAGACACGCAGGTCTCCGTCGCTTCTGCGGACCGGCGCCACACGATCGTCCCGTCGGAAGCGATGCGGACGGTGCCATCCCACCCTGCCGCCACGAGACCACCGCGACCGTCGGTGATGATCGCCTCACTCGATCGGTCGTCTTCGAACGAAATCGTTCGCAAGAGCTCGAGTGAATCCTGCTCGTACAACCGGATCTCGGGGCCGGCCCCGACAGCGACCAGCCGGTCGTCGAAGATGGTGGGGTTCGCGAAGGTCTTCAATTCGTTCATGTCCGGATCGGCGGAAGGAGTCCAGCCGCTCGATGCTCGCATCGCGCCGGACGTGGTGTCGACAGCGATGAGTTCGGCGCTTGTCGCGTCGACCATGAACACATGCCGACCCGCAGCGTCCCATGCGGCGGCGGCGGGGACCAGGATCGCTCGAATGGTTTCGATGGCTGGTCGCGCCTGTTCCGTCTCGAGATCGATCACCGAAATATGCGTCCAACAGCATTCGTCCTCGACTCGCGGTTCAGGGTGGACGAACACGCTGATCGCCACGGCGGAACCATCAGGACTTACGGAGACGGTGCGTTCCGACCCGGCTACTGCCGCCGGCAGATCGGTGTCCAGCACGTCGCGTGATTCGCCGGTCGCGAGATCGACGATGTCGACGATGGATGCTGTTTGATCGGCCGCGCTCACCGACACTCGAACCGCGGTGCGAGCGCCGGGAACGACATCCAGCCACGGCAGAGACGCGTCGTCTCCGTGGCGGACATCGACGACGCCTCCTGAGTCCGTCACGACACCCCATAGTGCGGATCGGGTCCGCGGATCGTCGGGCCACCGGCGGTAGGCCTCAGCGGCCAGCAGCGCGGCGGTCTCCCGATCGTTGTCGAGCAGAGAAAGAGACGTTGCAACGAGAGCCTCGACGCTCGCGTTCTCGGCAGCGACCTGCGCCTCACCGCCTCGGACAGCCGCGAGGCTTCCGCCGATGATCGCCGCCACCAGCAGCACGCCGGCACCTCCGACGATCCACCGCAGCCGGCGGTTGTCGCGTTTGTCCCGCGCCGCACGATCCGCGAGCTCGCGGATCTCGACCTGCTCGCGTTCTGACGAGGATTTGAGGAACTCGCGCTCCACTGCAGTGAGATCGGCGGCCGACTCTTCCGACCAGTCCATGGCGGCGTGCAGCCGCGCTCCCCGGAGAAGGTCCTCCTCGCGGCGGCCGGATCCGTGCCACAGCTCGGCGGCGGTGGCGACCGTGCCCACCAGACGTGCACCTTCGGCATCATTCTCGAGCCAGCCGTCGAGCCGCGGCCAGGCTGTGGCGATCGCCTCGTGGGCCACCGTGATGTCGTCGGCGTCGGTGGTCAGCAGCCGAACCGCCACGAGTCGATCGATCACTCTGCGGCGTGCCGGGTCGGCTGCGAGAGGTGCGAGCGAGGCGGTGCGGCGCACGGAGACGCCGTCCGCACCTCGGTGCACCAGGCGCAGCATGAGCGAGCGGCACGCGGAGGCGTCGTGCGCGTCGAGGGAGCGGTACAGGGACTCGGCCGACTGAGCGATAGCTCCCGCGATGCCGCCGGACGCCTCGTACCCGGCGACCGTCAGGGTTGCCCCCTCGCGGCGGACCCATGTCTCGACCAGCGCGTGCGAGACGTGGGGGAGCGTCGTGCGGCGATCTCCGGCGTCCCGCTCGATCACCTCGACCAGCCCGGCCTCGAGCCGCAGGCCGGCGCCGACAGCCGGGCACTCGATCGCCCGGCGGAGACCGTCGGCAGTGAGCGGGCCGATCGCCAGCACCCCACGGCCGATCGCCGTGCCGACGTACGGCAGGCCCGTCGCACGATCGAGGAATTCGCTGCGCAAGGTCATCAGCACCGCCGAACCGGCAGCGAGCACGTCCGCGACGATCGCGCAGAGTTCGTCTCGCTCCCGCTCGGCGAGCTGGAACACCGCTTCGGCCTGATCGATGACCACGATGTCGGCCGCGCCCCGCTGCTCGATCCGGGCTCGCAGGTCGAGCGCCGCGTCGCGCCCCGCTGTCAGCACGACGACCGTGCGTCCGCTCGTGAGACGCGGGAGCACTCCGGCGAGCACGAGGGAAGACTTCCCGGACCCCGACGCGCCGACCACCGCGGTGAGGGACCCGGGGCGCACCCGCTCCTGGATGTCGTCCACGTCGTCGTCGCGGCCGAAGAACGCGTCAACGTCAGCGGGCGAGTAGGGGGCCAGGCCGCGGTACGGACACGCGTCGCTCACCCGGTGCAGTGTCCTGACGAGGGTGAGTGCCGGGTCCTGTCTGAGCATCGACGCTTCCAGCTCGCGAAGGCGAGCGCCGATGTCGATGCCGAGTTCGTCGACGAGCCGCGCCCGTGCGGCGCGAACGGTGGCGAGCGCCTCGGCCTGCCTGCCCGCCCGATAGTTGGCGATCGCGAGGACCGCCCAGCGCTCTTCGCGCAACGGCGCCGCTCGCACGAGCCGCTCCGCGTCCGCGATCACCGCTCGGTGCTCGCCCTCAGCCAGTCGCGACTCGAGGAGTTCCTCCTCAGCGCTGTCGCGGATCGCGGCGAGTCGCTCGGCCTCGACCGCCGCGGGTTCCCAGTCCACGAGTTCGACGTAGGCGACTCCGCGCCACAGCGCCAGCCCGCGTCGGTACATCTCGACAGCGCGGTCGTTCTCGTCGTGCAGGGCGTGCTGCCGAGCGGAGGAGACGAGGCGCTCGAATTCGAACGCGTCGACGGTCGCAGGATCGATCCCGAGCGCGTACGCCGAGCCTCGGGTCAGAACGGCGGTGGTGCCGAGACCCGCGCGGATGCGCGCCACCGAAGTCTTGACCTGCTGAGGCCACGTGCGAGGCGGATCATCACCCCAGCAGGCCTCCGCGAGCTCGCCCGGCGCAAACTGTCCGTCCCACGCGCACGATCAGTGCGGCGAGCACGGCCCGCTCCCGCGGGCTCAGGGCGTGCTCTGTCCCCGTATCGAGCGGCCCCAGGACCCTGATGGCCATGAATGCAGTGTGGGACGCCCACCACGCCGCGTCAATGACGCGCATGGCCGGCGAGTACCGGATGAGTACCGGTCGACGGCGCGGCGAGTACCACCGGGCGTGAGGGTGGCATCACCGGACGCGGAAGCTGCGTCCGAACAGGGAAGGAGCGGCGGAGCCCAGGTATCACCGCAAGCGAGACCTCACTCAGAACATCACAGCATCGCCGAAGCAGGCGATCAACACGAAAGGAACGGCCATGGACGGGAACACCCTGACATTCACGGCCGACCGGCTCGATCGCGAGCGGGCGGCCAGCCTGAATCGCGAGAACGAGATTCTGCGCAGCATCGCCGATCGCGGCGTCACGGTCACGCCCGCGAGCCCGACCGTGCATGCCGTCGCCGGGGTCGGCGTGTGGTTCCGCAACCTCTTCACGAGGCCGCGTCGGCTGCGGTTCTCCTGAATCCGTAGAGACCCGCCGCCCCGAGCGCGGCGGGTCTCACCCTGTCTGCAGCCGCGCGAACGCCCGGCTAGGCTCGCGGCATGTCAGCACGTCGTCCTGTCGAGATCGCTGTCCAAGACCCGGAGGGCGCCCGCGCCGCCATCGGGGCGGGGGCCACAAGGCTCGAACTGTGCCAGGCGCTGGACGTCGGCGGGCTCACGCCGTCGCTCGCGGTCCTCGAGGGTGTGCTGGCCACCGTCGACCCCTCGACGGTCAACGTCCTGGTGCGCCCGCGCGGCGGCGGGTTCGTGTACAGCGCCGAGGAGGTCGCGCTGGTGTCGGCCGACATCCGTGCCTGCATCGAGCGGGGTGCCGGCGGAGTGGTCGTCGGCGCGCTGACGCCGGAGGGCGGCCTCGATGTCGACACCGTGCGGAGATGGCGGGATGCCGCGGGGCCCGCGACGCTGGTGTTCCATCGGGCGGTCGATGCCTCGGCCGACCCCGCCGCCGTCTTCGACGCCCTCGTCGCGGAAGGCGTCGACCGCGTGCTGACCTCGGGTGGCGCGACCCGGTCGATCGACGGCATCGACGCGCTGGCCGCCTTCTCGGCGCGATCCGGCGGCGTCGAGGTGATGGCGGGCGGCGGAGTGCGGCCGGCCGACATCCCCGCTCTCTTCGCCGCAGGCGTGGACGCCGTGCATCTGTCCGCCCGCTCGCGGGCGGGCCGCGACGCGCCGTCCGGACCCGGCGGCGGCTCGGCCGGACACGATGTGACGGACGCCGGCATCGTCGCGGAGGCCGTCGCCGCCGCGGGCTGAGGTGCGGTCGCGTCGTTTCGGGACGGACGTATCACGGCGCACCGTCGACACCTCGGAAGCGAGTGGGGCCAGCCCCCGCATCGGACACCGATCAGAGGAGCCGTCATGAACGTCGAACCGTGGAGCACCGTCGGACCGGGATCGTCCGCCGCGATCGTTCCGGGCATCCAGTACCTGCTGCGGGCACACGGCGACGCCTTGGCCGTGGACGGAGCGTACGGGCCCGTGACCGCAGCGGCGGTCAGCGCATTCCAGACCGCGCAGGGTGTGCCGTCGGACGGCATCGTCGGGCCGATCACGTGGCCCCGGCTCGTCGTCGCCGTGCACCAGGGATCGACGGGCGACGCCGTGCGCGCCGTCCAGCAGTTCGGGCTCGCGCGCTCGCCGGGGGAGGACCCGCTCGTCATCGACGGGGACTTCGGCCCGATCACGAAGGAGCGCGTCGAGTTCTTCCAGGAGTCGTGGGGGCTCTCGCTCGACGGCGTGGCCGGCCGCGAGACATGGTCGTTCTTCAGCACGTTCGTGCCGGGGGAGCGCCCGTGGGCGCTCGTGAAGCAGGGATCGTCACAGGCGACGAACTGGCGCGTGCTCGCGGCGCAGCACCTCCTGCGCGCGCACGGCGCGACGATCGCCGCAGACGGCGCGTTCGGTCCGTTGAGCGGCCAGGCCGTCCAGGCGTTCCAGCAGACCCTGCGGGCCGTCGAGATCTCGACCACGCTCGGCCAGCTCGATTGGCCGAGCCTCATCATCACCGTGAAGCAGGGCGACGGCCCTGCGGGGTCCAAGGGTGAGGCGGTGCGTGCGGTCCAGACTCTGCTGGCCGGCGTGACGGTCGACGGCGACTTCGGCCCGCAGACCGACGCGGCCGTACGGCAGTTCCAGCAGGTCTTCCTGCCGCCGGCGGACGGCATCGTCGGCCCGCAGACCTGGCACACGCTGATGCTGCGCCTGTTCGACTGACGGCGGGCGCCCCGCTAGTCGGGTGTGCAGGTCGGGCGCTGATCCTCGCCCGGGAAATACGTCGCCCACTCGATGGCCGTGAGCTCACGGCCCGCGATGTCGCACGCGGCCCTGGCGTGGAGAGCAGGGTCGAGGTCCCACACGAGGATTCCGTCGGCGGTACCCGTCACGAGGCGGCGGCCGTCGTGCGAGAGCTGGGCTCCCCGGGCGAGCTCGGGCGAAGGCGCATCGATCGTGTCGCCGAGCTTGACCGCGCCGTCCAGTCCGTAGAGCGCCGCCCGGTTGTCCCAGCCGACGACCAGCATCGTGCTGCCGTCGTCGCTGACCTGGATCGCGTTGCCGCTGCTGAAAGGCTTTGGGAACGACACGATGGGCTCCAGCGTGTCGAGGTCGTGGCGGGTCAGCGTGGCGTCACTCACGGTGATGAGATCGCCGGTGCCGGTGATGGCGTTGCCTTCGGTGGCGGGCGCGCCGTGCGCGAGCAGCTCACCGGTGCGCGGATCGAGCACTGCCGTATAGGTCTGCTGCGGTCCCGTGTCGTAGTACGTGAGGGCGATTCTCGACCCGTCCGCGCTCTCGCTCACGCGGTTGAGGAACATGCGCCCTTCGATGCCGGGCACTTCGAGCGCATCACCGGCCGCCTCGCCCGTCGCCGGATCGACTGCGAAGAACGTGTTCACCCCCGGCGCGAACGCGAAGGCGTGCGGGCCGGGCCGGCCTGGCACGAGAACGATTTCGTCGCCGAGCGCGTCGACGATCACGGGATCCAGGTGCGCAACGGTGTTCTTCCCGGCGTCGAGGTCGTGGTCGGCGACGATCTCGAGGCCGCTTTCGATCGAGAATCGCTCGAGTTCGTCTGGACCGATCCACGACAGCCACTCCTCGGCACCTCCCCGTGGGACGTCCGCCTCGATGTCCCATCGCTGGAAGCCGGTCCCGTCCGCCGACGTCGTGATGGCGACATCCCCCGTCGCATCGAGCCCACCCGCCAGCAGCCGTCCCCGGGCGACGAGCGCAGCCGCCGGACCCGTCCCGTCCAGGCGGCGGTACAGGGTGGTGGAAGCGATCGGCGCGTGAAGAAGCATCTCCTCTCCTCCGACCCGGGGCAGCGGCAGCACATACTCGTCCATCAGCGTGGCGAACTCCTCCCCGGTCCAGGTGCCCGTTGCAAGATCGAGCGCCGCGACGGTGCCCAGGCGCGAGCAGTAGATCACGCCGGAGGATTCGACCAATGCGAGGTACTGGCACGGCCGCCCTGGCGGGACCACGGCGCGCCATGTCATCTCGCCCCGGGTGACGTCGAAGCGCGCGACGCCGTCCGGTCCAGCTCCTATGACGCCCCCCGCGCGATCGCCGATGAGTCCGGCGGAGGTCAGGTCGCCTTCCGTCGGGATGCGCCGCGTGAGCGCGGCCGACGCATCGTCGTAGACGAGGAGAGCCTCAGGCGAGCCGACGGCCACCGCACCTGGCCCGATGATCGCGACACTGTCGGAGTCGCCGTCGACTCCGGTGTGGTCGGCGAGGGCCTCCGGCGACGAGACCGTCACTTCCCCTGTGGCCACATCGATCGCCTGCAGGTCGTGGGTCACCGGGTTGCCCACGTAGGCGACCGAGCCGTCTTCTGGCAGAGCGATCTGGAAGGTCGTGCGCGCGTTCAGCACCTGACTGCTGGGGAGCGCTTCCCCCGTCCCCAGATCCACGAAGAGGAAGTGGTTGCGACAGCACTCCTCCTCGGCCTCGGCAGCCCACATCGGCGTCTGGATCGCGAGGATCTGGCCGCCGTCGCTCACTGCCACGGCGCGGTCCCATGGGGTCTCCGCAGGGACGAGAGGCACGTCGAGCTCACGGGTCACCTCACCGGTGTCCATGTCGACGATCCCCACCGTGGAGCCGTCCTCGTCGTCCCGCACGAGCACGGCCTCTTCGCTTCGCGGGATGGGCGCGAGGGCCACGCGTGCGCCTCCGTAGTCGACTCGACGCACCAGTCCGTCAGCGCCCATCACCAGTCCCAGCAGCGCGCTGCGAGTGCGATCGTCGTCTGGCCACCGCCGGTAGGCCTCGGCGGCCAGCAGGGCCGCGAGGTCCCGGTCGGAGTTGCGCTGCACGAGCGCCGACGCCACGAGCGCCTCTATGCGCGCCGACTCGGAGGCCGCCGCGGCCTCCTGACCGCGGACCACGGCGATCCCACCGGCGACGACGGCGGCGGCCAGGAGGCCGGCCGCAGCCCCGAGGGCCGCTCGGAGCGTGCGGTTGTGGGCACGGTCGCGCGCCGCCTGCATCTCGAGCTGCCGCACCGCGGACTGTTCGCGCTCTTCCGATTCGGCGACGAAGCTCCGCTCGGCCTCGGTGAGATCGCCCTCGAGATGCTCCCGGTCGGCAAGGACGGTGTGCAGCCGCGCTCCCCGGAGGAGGTCCTCGTCGTTGCGTCCGTCGGCACCCCACGCGGCGGCGGCAGCCTCCACCAGGCGCACCACGCGGGCGCGGTCCGCGTCCTCGTCCAGCCAGTCGGCCAGGCGCGGCCACGCGCCGGCGACGGCCTCGTGCGTCACGACTACCGACGTGTCGTCCAGCGTGAGCAGCCTGGCACCCGCGAGTGCCTCGACCACGCGCCGCCGGCCCGGATCCTCGAGGATCGGGGCGAGGGGCACACGTCGGCGCGTGGCCGTGCCGTCCTCTTCGCGCTCGAGCAGGCGCAACAGCAGAGAACGGCACACGTCCTGCTCGTGCGGGCTGAGGCGCTGGTAGACCGACTCCGCCGACTGGGCGACGGCACCTGCGATGCCGCCCGAGTCCTCATAGCCGGCCACCGTGAGCGTGCCGCCTTCGCCGCGGATCCACGTCTCGCGCAGCGCGTAGGACAGGAGAGGCAGCGTGCCCGAACGGTCGCCGAGGTCGCGCAGGGCCAGTTCCACGAGGCCAGGCTCCAGCCGCAGTCCGCTCCGGCGGGCGGGCTCCTCGATCGCCTCGCGGCAGCCGGTGACCGAGATGGGGCCGAGAAGGAGGATGCCGCTTGCCAGGGCGTCGCCGGATCCAGGAAGAGCACGAAGCGGGTCGAGCGCGTCCGAACGCGCCGTCATCACCAGCGTCCGTCCCTGGCTCATCGCAGAGACCGCCGCGGTGCCGAACGCGTCCCGGTCTGCGGGCGGCAGAGCCAGGATCTCCTCGGCCTGGTCGACGACGAGGACGTCGGCGCGGGCGGCGGCGCCCTCGAGCCGCAAACCCGCGTCAGGACCGGGGGCCACCATCTCGACGGTTCTTCCGGACTCGCGCAGCCGCGGCACGACTCCTGCGAGCACGAGCGAGGACTTGCCGATGCCGGATGGACCCGCGACGATCACCATGCCTCCCGCCCGGGTGCGCTCCACCGCGGCGTCGATATCGTGCTCGCGGCCGAAGTACAGGTCGGCCTCCTCGGGACCGAAGGCTCGCAGACCCGGATACGGGCACTGCGTGCTCTGCTCGACCGGCGCGTCGGGAACATCGAGCCAGGCATCCTGGCGCAGGATCGCCGTCTCGAGCACCGACAGCCGCGTGCCGGGTTCGATCCCGAGCTCCTCGCTCAGCTGCATTCGGGCCGCGCGGATCGCCGCCAGGGCGTCGCTCTGGCGCCCGCAGCGGTAGTCCGCGAGCGCGAGAATCGCCCAGCGGTCCTCGCGGAGCGGCTCCGCACGCACCAGTCGTTCGGCGTCGGCGAGGACCGCGCGGTGCTCACCGATGCGGAGTCTCGCGTCTAGCAGCTCCTCCTCGGCGGTCGCCCGGATCTCCAGGAGCCGACGGGACTCCGCATCGCCCGGATGCCAGCCCGCGGCGTCTTGCAGCGGCGTCCCGCGCCAGAGCCCGAGCGCGCGGCGGTAGGCATCGATCGCCCGCTTATCGTCGCCCTGGTACGCGTGCGCGCGTGCCGCGGTCACCAGCGTCTCGAACCTCACCGCGTCGATCGAGTCGGAGTCCACGTCCAGGCGATAGCTCGAGGCGAGGGTCGCGATCGCGTCCGCTCCGAGCCGGGAGCGGATTCGCGCGATCGAGTTGCGGATCTGCTGCGGCCACGTCGCGGGCAGGTCGTCGCCCCACCACGCTTCGGCCAGTTCCGCGGGCCGGAGGGCCTCGCCGCGGCGCACGATCAGCGCCGTGAGCAGCGCCCGCTCGCGCGGCCCCAGCGTTCCGTCCCCCAGCTCCAGCGGTCCTAAGACCCGGATCCTCACACCTGAAGTCTGAGCGCGGCGTCCGCACCGGTCAAGAGCCGCGCAGAGGACGGATATGCGACGGATATCCGTCGGGGCGGGCCGGATACGCACCCGTCCGACAGTGAAGTATCGCTTCCCGCCGACGGGGGCGGGAGCTCGTGGAAGGAATCATCATGGACGCAACGACGGCAACCCCGCGCCGCACCCGCCTGGTGCGCGGCGCGGCCGCCGCGCTCACCGCCGGAACGCTGCTGCTCGGACTGGCCGCCTGTCAGACCGGCGCGCAGGCGCAGGCGCCTCAGACCGACACGGCCCGGCAGGTGCCGGTGAGGCCGGAGGGACTCGATCAGCACCTGACGGCCGACCGTCTGGAGCAGCTCATCGGGAGGGTCACGGCGGCGCGCGACGATCGCTTCGCCGGCATGACGGCCGACCAGATCGACCGCCTCGTCGCCACCGAGAAGATGGCGGCGATCGGCCGGATGCCGGGATGCCTGCAACACGTCGTGGTCGCGGCACCCCGCGGCGCCGATCGCGTGCAGTGCATCACACCGGGGGAGTGAACCGGCGGATCCGCGACCGCCGGTTCGGTGCACATCGTCATCGCCTCCGGCCGCACTACTCTGGAACGCGTGACGACCGGACGCGACGACGATGCCCTCTCCTGGGACGGCGACGACGATCCCACGCTCGACCTCGGTGATTCCGCCGGGTCGGATCCTGCACCCGAGGCGCCCGCGCGATCCTCGGTGCCCGAGCTTCCGCACGGCTACACCGCGGTCGGCAAGGGCAGCGAGGCCGTCGGCGCCGCGGGGACCCCGGATGCGGCATCCGTTGAAGAAGAGACGCCGGCCGGCGGCGACACCGTGGCCGAGCCGCGATCGCTGGGCAACGGCGCGCTCGTCGCCCTCGGCGTGCTGGGCGGCGTGTACGCGCTCTACGCGATCGGCTGGATCGTCGGTGGCCTGCGACTGCAGGGATGGCGACCGTTTCTGGTCACAGATCTGATGTACCAAGGCAGCCTCTGGCTCGCCGTGCTCGCGCCGGTGCTGTGGTTCGCGACGGTGGTCCTGCTCACCCGCACGGGGCGCACGTGGGTGCGTTTCGCGTGGCTCGGAGCAGGCGCGGTCCTGCTCGTGCCGTGGCCGTTCGTGCTGATCGGGGCGGTGGGGCAATGACCGGCCAGAACACGGATGCCGCAGCACGTCGCACTCGAAGGGCGCCGCTGTGGCTGGTGGTGACGATATCGGCGCTCGCGGGGCTGTTCTACGCCTACGCAGTGTGGAACGCGATCGGGAACCTGGTCGAGACGATCGGCTTCTACGGCGACGCGGGCATGTCGCTCAACGCTCTCGGCTGGTTCGTGTGGATCTTCGCTGCGGTGTTCCCCATCGTCGTATGGGGCGGCGCGTTCGTGCTCGGCCACCGCCGCCCTGCGCACGAACTGCTGCTCGTCATGGTGACGGGCCTTGCGCTCGTCTCCGTGTTCTGGCTCAACGTCATCGCGTACACCGTCGGCTACAGCGCCTCGCTGGTCGGCTGAGGCTCTCGACCCTCGAGCCCGGCGGTTGTCACACGGTCGGGCGGGTCGCCGCACGGGCGGTAGGCTGGCACAGGCCTCGCCCCCGACGGCGTGCGGCGCGGCATCCGGTCTGCCCTGCTCCGCGCGCTCGCGCACCGCCCCCAAAGGAACCACCCGTGCCGAAGCCTGTCGTCCTCATCGCCGAAGAACTGTCTCCCGCCACGATCGACGCCCTGGGGCCCGACTTCGACGTGCGTCACGTCGACGGCACCGACCGCCCCGCGCTGCTGTCGGCCCTTGCCGATGCGCACGCGGTGCTCATCCGCTCGGCGACCAAGGTGGATGCCGAGGCGATCGCCGCGGCTCCCGTGCTGAAGGTCGTCGCCCGCGCGGGCGTCGGCCTCGACAACGTCGACATCAAGACGGCCACGACGGCCGGCGTCATGGTCGTGAACGCACCGACCTCCAACATCATCTCGGCGGCCGAGCTCACCGTCGGGCACATCCTCAGCCTCGCCCGCCGCATCCCGGCCGCTCACGCGTCGCTCGCCGGCGGCGCCTGGAAGCGCAGCTCGTACACCGGCACCGAGATCTTCGAGAAGACCGTCGGCATCATCGGCCTCGGCCGCATCGGCGCCCTCATCGCCGCGCGACTGCAGGCGTTCGGGGTGTCGGTCGTCGCGTACGACCCCTACGTCACGCCGACGCGCGCCCAGCAGCTCGGTGTGCAGCTGCTCGACCTCGACGAGCTGCTCGCGCAGAGCGACTTCGTCACGATCCACATGCCGAAGACTCCCGAGACGACCGGCATGATCGGCGCCGAGCAGTTCCGCCTGATGAAGAAGACGGCGTTCGTCGTCAACGTCGCGCGCGGCGGCCTCATCGACGAAGAGGCGCTGTACACAGCTCTGAACGAGGGTGAGATCGCCGGAGCCGGCCTTGACGTGTTCACGAGCGAGCCGCCCGCGCCGGAGGGCACCGCGTTCCCGCTGCTGAGCCTGCCCAACGTCGTCGTCACGCCGCACCTCGGCGCCTCGACCGACGAGGCGCAGGAGAAGGCGGGCGTCTCGGTCGCGAAGTCCGTCAAGCTCGCGCTCGAGGGCGACCTCGTGCCCGATGCGGTGAACGTCGCGGGCGGCATCATCGACCCCTTCGTGCGTCCCGGCATCTCGCTGGTCGAGCAGCTCGGACAGTTCTTCACCGGGCTGGCGCACAGTGCCCTCACGAGCCTCGACATCGAGGTGCGCGGCGAGCTCGCGGCCTACGACGTCAGCGTCTACCGGCTGGCAGCCCTCAAGGGCATCCTCGCCAACGTCGTCAGCGAGAACGTCTCGTACGTGAACGCGCCGCTGTTCGCCGAGCAGCGCGGCATCGAGACCCGGCTGATCGTCGAGGCCGAGAGCCCGCTCTACCGCAACATCACGATCCTGCGCGGTACGCTCGCCGACGGCTCCGTGCTCACGGTCGCCGGCACGCTCGCCGGCACGCGCATGGTGCCCAAGGTCGTCGGCATCAACGGCTACGAGATCGAGGTGCCCATCGAGCGCCATCACCTCGTCATGCGCTACGCCGACCGTCCCGGCATCGTCGCGATCTACGGCCAGAAGCTCGGCAGCGCGGGGATCAACATCGCCGGGCTCCAGGTGGCGCAGGCCGACGCGAGCGGACGCGCCCTGTCGGTGCTCACGGTGGACTCGCCGGTGCCCGAGGACCTCCTCGACGAGATGCGCGAAGCGGTGGGCGCCGACCTGTTCCGCCGCATCGAGGTCACCGAGGACTGAGCGGTGGCACCGGGGGAGGCATCCGCGCAGTCGCCTGCCCCCGTGCCCGCGTCCGGCGGGAGTCCGGTCTTCCGCAGCCTGGCCTTCGAGAGGCTGACGCGGTTCGACTACGGCGACGTGATCCTGGCATCCCAGCCGCCGCGCAGCACCGACGACCCGCGCGTGTGGGCCGAGACCTTGTTCGCTCCGTCGTCAGCGCCCGTTTGGGTGAAGGCGGCGATGGGTGTGCGCATGGCGCTCGCCCCGCTTCTCGGGCTGGAGGCCGCGCCGCGCGGAGTGTTCGAGGTTCGGACGGTGGTGGGCGAAGAGGCGCTCATCGAGTACGCCGACAAGCACCTCACCTTCCGCTGCGGTGTCGGGGTGGATGCCGAGGCCGCCGTCGTGCGCGTGACCACCGTGGTGACGTTCAACGACTGGCGCGGCCGGGTGTACTTCACCCCGGTGTCGCTCGCGCACCCGCTCGTGGTGCACGCCATGCTCCGTCGCGCGCGGCGCGCCCTCGCCCGGCAGGGCTGAGCCTGCAGCGCTCGGAGAGCTCAGATCCGGCTGGCGCCCTCCACCAGGGCGATGAGAGCATCGAGCGCGGGACCGCGGGGGACGGGCCCCGGGATCGAGCCGCCCGACAGGGCGTTGTTGAAGTAGAGCCCGTCGCTGACGAGCATCACCAGGTCGAGGGCGACCTCGTCCTTCGTGTGCGGGCGCAGCGCGGCGCCCCATTGCTCGCGGACGTCTCGCAGTGCGTCGCTGGCGACCGGATCACCGCCCTGCGCAAGCCGCGACGTGGCCAGGATCGCGCGGTCGATCGGATCGTTGGCCATGACCGATGTGCGCAGGAAGTACGCGATCGGACCCTCCGGAGCGGCGGCCATCACGGCCACATCCTCGGCGACGAGCGTCCGCAGGCGGTCGATGATCGCCGACTCGAGCGACTCCTTCGTGCCGAAGTGGTAGAGCAGACCGCCCTTCGACACGCCCGCCGCCTTCGCGGTGGCGTCCATGGTCGCCGCGCGCTCGCCCTCCTCGATGAGGATCTGCTCGAAGGCGTCGAGCACCTTCTCGCGGGCGAGGGGAGGGCGGCTCATGGCGTCGATCGTATCGACAGCTGGCCGCGCATTCTGATACTATACCGGCTGGACGGTATAGAAATGATGACTCTCACACAAGAACTCTCGCTCGCCGACGCCCAGGGACGGAAGGTCGGCTGGCGCGGCTGGGCGGCGCTCGTCGTGCTCATGCTGCCGGTGCTGCTCGTCTCGGTCGACAACACCGTGCTGAGCTTCGCACTCCCGTCGATCGCACTCGAGCTGGGGCCGTCGAGCGCCCAGCAGCTGTGGATCATCGACGCCTATCCGCTCGTGCTCGCGGGGCTGCTGGTCACGATGGGGACGCTGGGCGACCGGTTCGGCCGGCGACGGATGCTGCTCATCGGCGCGACCGGCTTCGCCGCGGTGTCGGTGCTCGCCGCCTTCGCCCCGAGCGCCGCCTGGCTCATCGCTGCGCGCGCCGGGATGGGCGTGTTCGGCGCGATGTTGATGCCCTCGACGCTGTCGCTGCTGCGCAGCATCTTCACCGACCGCGATCAGCGCCGCCTTGCGATCGCGGTGTGGGCGGCCATGTTCTCCGCCGGCGCGGCACTCGGCCCGATCGTGGGTGGACTCCTGCTCGAGCACTTCTCGTGGGGCTCGGTGTTCCTGCTGTCGGTCCCCGTGCTCGTCCCGCTGCTCGTGCTGGCGCCGCTGCTCGTGCCCGAGAGCCGCGATCCGAAGCCCGGCCGCATCGACCCGCTGAGCATCGCGCTCTCGATGGCGACGATGATCCCGATCGTCTACGGGATCAAGGAGCTCGCCGTGCACGGGCTCGCCGTCGCCGCCTGGCTGCCGATGCTCGCCGGACTCGGGTTCGGCGTGCTGTTCGTGCGGCGCCAGCTGCGGGCGCGCACACCGATGCTCGACATGCGCCTGTTCCGCCGGGGGAGCTTCAGCGGTGCGCTGATGGTCAACCTCCTCAGCGTCATCGCGCTCGTCGGGTTCCTCTTCTTTGTGGCGCAGCACCTGCAGCTCATCGTCGGGCTCTCGCCCATGCAGGCGGGGCTCGCGCTCGTTCCGGGTCTCGCGATGATGATCGTCGCGGGTCTCGTGGTCGTGCCGATCTCCAAGAAGTGGCCCGCTCGCATCGTCGTCCCTGTGGCGCTGATCTTCTCCGTGGCGGGCTACGTGACCGTGGCCTTCGCGACCGGACCCGAGAGCATCGCAGCGCTGGTGGCGGCCTTCGTCTCGCTCGGCATCGGCATCGGCGCGGCGGAGACGGTCTCGAACGAGCTGGTCCTCTCGAGCGCTCCGCCGGCCAAGGCGGGAGCTGCGAGCGCGGTCTCCGAGACCGCCTATGAACTGGGTGCCGTGCTGGGCACGACCGTGCTGGGCGGCATCCTCACGGCGCTCTACCGCACGAACCTCGTCGTGCCCGCGGGGGTTCCGGATGCCGCGGCCGAGGCTGCGTCCGAGACCCTCGCCGGTGCGGTGCACGCGGCCGGAGAGATCGGCGGCAGCACCGGCGAGGCGCTCTTCGAGGCGGCGGCGACGGCGTTCGACGCCGGGGTCACGGTCACTGCGCTGATCGGCGCCGTCCTGGTCGTCATCGCGGGGGTCATCGCGGCCACTACCCTGGGAGGGTCCCGCCAGAAGTCGTAGGAGCACTATGTCGCGCGTCGTGAAGTTGGCCGTCATCCCGGGTGACGGCATCGGTCCGGAGGTCATCGCGGAGGCGGAGAAGGTGCTGGATGCCGCGGCCGCGGGCAGCGGCATCCGCTTCGAGAAGACGCGCTTCTCGCTGGGCGCCGCCCGCTTCCTCGACACCGGCGACACGCTGACCGGCGAGGACCTCGCCGCGATCAAGGACCACGACGCGATCCTGCTCGGCGCGGTCGGGGGGGTTCCCGGCGATCCTCGCCTCAAGAACGCCAACATCGAGCGCGGAATGCTGCTGAAGCTGCGGTTCGAGCTCGACCACTACGTCAACCTGCGGCCGTCGAAGCTGTACCCGGGTGTGCCCGGGCCGCTCGCCGCGCCGGGCGACGTCGACTTCGTCGTCGTCCGCGAAGGCACCGAGGGGCCGTACGTCGGCAACGGCGGGTCGATCCGCACCGGCACGCCGCACGAGGTCGCCAACGAGACCTCGGTCAACACCGCGTTCGGGGTCGAACGGGTCGTGCGCTACGCGTTCGATCTGGCCGAGCGCCGCCGCCGCAAGCTCACTCTCGTGCACAAGACGAACGTCCTCGTCCACGCCGGTGGCATCTGGAAGCGCCTCGTCGACGAGGTCGCGCTCGAGCATCCGGACGTGACCGTAGACTATGTGCACGTCGACGCGGCCACCATCTACCTGGTCACGAACCCGAGCCGCTTCGACGTGATCGTCACCGACAACCTCTTCGGCGACATCCTCACCGACTTGGCCGGCGCCGTCACAGGTGGCATCGGCCTCGCAGCCTCGGGGAACATCAATCCCGATGGCGCGTTCCCCTCGATGTTCGAGCCCGTGCACGGATCGGCGCCCGACATCGCAGGCCAGCAGAAGGCCGATCCCACGGCCGCGATCCTCTCGGTCTCACTGCTGCTCGATCATCTCGGGCTCCAGGACGAGGCCCGCAGCGTCACGACTGCGGTCGAGGAGGATCTTGCCGCACGCGGCTCCGACGCGGGCGCGACCCGCACGACGACAGAGATCGGCGACGCGATCGTCGCCCGACTCCAGGCGTAATCTGAGATCACGTCGTCCTACCGACAGAGGATTCCACCCATGACCATCGACCTTCCCCTCCAGGCGCCCTCGGCCGCAGGCCTCGTCTGGAACGTCACGCGGAACACCGAGGCGACGCCGGATGCCGAGCGCGACGCGATCCTCGCCGATCCGGGCTTCGGACAGCACTTCACCGACCACATGGTCGACATCTGCTGGTCCGAGAAGGGCGGATGGCACCGGCCGCGCGTGCAGCCCTACGGCCCGATCCCGCTCGACCCTGCTGCGGCCGTGCTGCACTACTCGCAGGAGATCTTCGAGGGCCTCAAGGCCTACCGTCACGCCGACGGGTCGATCTGGACCTTCCGTCCCGACCGCAACGCGGCCCGCCTGCAGCGCTCGGCGCAGCGACTGGCGCTTCCGGAGCTGCCGACCGAGTACTTCCTCGAGTCGCTGCGCGAGCTCATCGCCGTCGACAGCGCGTGGGTTCCGACGGCGCCCGAGACGAGTCTGTACCTGCGCCCCTTCATGTTCGCGAAAGAGGCGTTCCTGGGCGTCCGTGCGGCGAAGAAGGTCGGGTACTACCTCATCGCCAGCCCCGCGGCCGCCTACTTCGCCGGCGGCGTGCAGCCGGTCAACATCGCGCTGTCGACCCGCTACGCCCGCGCCGGCAAGGGCGGCACGGGCGCGGCGAAGACCGGCGGGAACTACGCGTCCAGCCTGCTGCCGCAGGCGGAGGCCTACGAGAAGGGCTGCCAGCAGGTGCTCTTCCTCGACGACGGCTACATCGAGGAGCTCGGGGGCATGAACCTCGTCCTCGTGACGGACGACGGCCGCCTCATCACTCCCGAGTCCGACTCGATCCTCCAGGGCATCACGCTCGCGTCGGTGCTGCAGCTCGCGCAGGACCGCGGACTCGTCGTCGAGCAGCGAAAGGTCTCGATCGACGAGTGGCGCGAGGGTGCGGCATCCGGCTCCATCGTGGGCGCGTTCGCGTGCGGCACGGCGGCGGTCATCGTGCCGATCGGCAAGCTCGTCGCCGACGACTACGAGATCGTCCACGACGGCGACGCGGCGTCCGAACTAGCCCTGTCGCTCCGCGAGGAGCTCACCGGCATCCAGTACGGGCGCGTGGCCGATCGCCACGGGTGGCTGACGCGCCTCGACGGCTGATCCATCGGCTTCATGAAAGCCCCGGGCCCCGCGCTGCGCGGCGCCCGGGGCTTTCCGTGTCGGAGGGGATGGCTAGGCTGATCCGGTGAGGATCGCGCGCTTCAGCCACAATGACGCCATCAAGTTCGGGATCGTCGACGAGGGGGAACTCGTCGTCCTCGCCGGCGACCCGATGTTCGCCGGGTACGACACGACGGGGGAGCGCGTGCCGCTCGCCGACGTCGCGCTGCTGGCGCCGGTCATCCCCCGCTCGAAGCTCGTCTGCGTCGGCCGCAACTACCGCGACCATGCCGCGGAGCTCGGCAACGACGTCCCCACCGCGCCGATGCTGTTCTTCAAGCCCAACACCACGGTGATCGGTCCGGGCGACGCCGTCGTGCTGCCGAAGGGCTCGGACTTCATCAGCTTCGAGGGCGAGCTCGCCGCCGTCATCGGTCGGATCGCGAAGAACGTGCCGGCCGCGAACGCTCTCGACTACGTCTTCGGCTACACCATCGCCAACGACCTCACCGCCCGCGACTGGCAGAAGTCCGACGGGCAGTGGGCTCGCGCCAAGGGCTTCGACACGTCCTGCCCGCTCGGCCCCGCCATCGAGACGGAGTTCGACGTCGACGGCCCGGCGGTGATCACGACGCGCCTGAACGGCGAGGTCCGGCAGCAGGGCCCGATCAGCGACATGATCTTCTCGCTCGCCGATGTGATCGCGTACGCCTCCGCGGCGTTCACGCTTCTGCCGGGCGACGTGATCCTCACCGGAACCCCGGCGGGCGTCGGCCAGATCGTCGCGGGCGACACCGTCGAGGTCGAGATCACCGGTCTCGGCATCCTGCGCAACACGGCTCGTGACGCCTGACGAGAGCGGCAGGACACCCCACGCCGATCCCGTCGGCGTGAGGCTCGACAGCGGGACCACCGCCGAAGAGGTGGCCGCGGTTCAGCGGCGAACGGTCTGGGTGCTCTCCCTCGGTCAGGTGCTCGGCGGACTGGCCTTCGGCGCCACACTGTCGCTCGGTGCGGTGCTTGCGGCAGAGCTCTCGGGCGAGGACGCGTTCTCCGGGCTCGCCGCGGCCGCGGTGACCTTCGGCACCGCGCTGACGGCCGTGCCGCTCGCGGCGATCGCTCGCCGCCGGGGTCGGCGGCTGTCGCTCACGACAGGAATGGCGGTCGCCCTCGTCGGCGTCGGACTGGTGATCGTCGCCGTCGCCCTGGCCGCGTTCCCGCTGCTGCTCGTCGGATTCCTCATCATCGGAGCGGGCCAGGCGGCCAACCTGCAGTCGCGCTTCGCCGCCGCCGACCTGGCGACGGATGCCTCCCGCGGCCGTGATCTCTCGATCGTCGTGTGGGCGACCACGGTGGGCGCCGTTCTCGGGCCGAACCTCACGGGTCCCGGTGAAGTGATCGGCAGCGCGATCGGCATGCCGGCGCTCACCGGCGCCTACCTGTTCACGCTCGTCGCTCAGGGACTCGCCATCGTGCTCTACCTCGTCGCCATGAGGCCCGACCCGCTGCTCCTCGCACAGCGCGTCGTCGCGTCGGCTCGGGCAGGCAGCCGCGTCATCGCCAAGGCCGATCGACCGGTCGCCGCACGCTACGCGATCTTCGCGGTCGCCGCCGCCCACGGCACGATGGTGTCGGTGATGGCGATGACCCCGGTGCACCTCGCGCATCTGACCCACGGCGCATCCGAGGCCGCGACGCTGTCGATCATCGGGCTGACGATCAGCCTCCACATCGCCGGGATGTACGTGCTTTCGCCGGTCTTCGGCATCCTCGCCGACAAGGTCGGACGCGTCCCGACCATCCTCATCGGCCAGGTCCTCCTCGTGGCCGCCCTCCTCACCGCCTCGTTCGGGCAGCTCTCGACGACCGCGGTGACGGTGGCGCTCGTGCTCCTGGGTCTCGGGTGGAGCGCGTCGACGGTCGCCGGATCGACCCTGCTCACCGAGTCGTCGTCCGAGGCGCTGCGCACCCGGCGCCAGGGCTTCAGCGACTTCACGATGAGCATCGTGGGCGGCCTCGGCGCGATCGCGGCCGGCGCGGTGCTCGGCTGGATCGGCTACGGCGGGCTCGCCCTCGTCGTGCTGGTGCTCGTCGCCGCCTCGGTGCTGCTCGCTCCGCTCGGCTGGCGCGCATCCCGCGCTCGCCCGGCGAGTCAGGCGGGCTGAGGTTCAGAACCGTGATCGCCCGGCGTGTCAGCCGGGCGGACGCACAGTACCGCGTCTCGACGAGGCCGGCGACGATCGCGGTCGACGGGTCATCGAGCGAGTGCAGTCGGCGCCGGGCGGCGCAGGCGTCAGTGGCCGAGCGCTGCGAGCGCGAGGTCGACGTCGTCCTCGTCGTTGAAGACGTGGAAAGCGACGCGTGCGCGGCCGGATCGACCCGACGCGGTGATGCCCGCTGTGGTGAGCCGCGCGAGCTCGCCGCCATCGGGGTCGTCCCAGGTGACGATCGCCGAGGCCCGCTTCGGCTCCGCGATGCCGCGTCCGGCGCGGAAGGCGGCGGCCAGCCCGGTCGCGTGCGCGTGGAGCTCGGTCGGCTCGAGTGCGGCGAACAGCTCGAGCGCGGGTGCCGCACCGACGAACGCCTGCCAGGCCGGCGACACGTCGAACCGGCGGGCGTCGGGGGCGAGCTCGACATCGCCGCCGTAGCACGACGTCCACGGGTCGTCGCCCGCATACCATCCGGCGTTGAGCGGGGTCATGCGCGCGGCGAGCCTGTCCGAGATGGTCAGGAACGACACGCCCCGCGGCGCGCAGAGCCATTTGTAGGCGTGACACACCACGGCATCGAAGTCGGATGCCGCGACCGTCAGCCAGCCGACCGCCTGTGTCGCGTCGCAGAGTGTGAGCGCGCCCTGCCGCGACGCCGCGGCGACGATGGCGGCGGTGTCCGCCACCTCGCCGGTGGCGGACTGCACGACAGAGAACGCGACGAGTGCCGTGCTCGGGAGCACGTGGGCAGCGAGGTCGTGAAGGGGCGCCGTGCGCACGACGAGGCCCCGGCCGGAGTGCACGAACGGCAGCACCATCGACGAGAACTCTCCGTCGGGGACGAGCACCTCGGTCCCTTCCGGCAACGCCGAGGCGACGAGCCCGACCGCGACCGACGTCTGCGAGCCGATCGCCACCCGCTCGGCGCCCACATCGACCAGTGACGCGAACAGACCGCGCGAGCGCTCGACCGCCGCGCAGTACGCGGCGAGGTCGGGCCGGCCGGATCCGGCTGCGTCCAGATCGGCGATGACGGCGCGTCGCGTCGCGCGGCTGGGCAGGCCCACTGTGCACGCGGCCAGGTAGTCGCGGCCGCCGTCGAACTCGCGGCGCGCGGCGGCGAGAGCGGGGGAGTCGGCGAGTGCGGGCATGCATCCAGAGTGAACCCGCGGATTGCGCATGTCTACGGCAGGTGTCCCATGCGACACATAACAGAGTCTTATGATTGGCGCGTGACCGATGTGCTCGAGGAAGACCCCGGTTTCGACGCGCGCGAACTGCGGGTCGTCAAGGCCGTCGCCGATGCCGGGTCCATCACCGGTGCCGCCCTCGCTCTCGGGTACAGTCAGCCGGCCGTCAGCCAGCAGCTCAAACGCCTCGAGCAGCGTCTCGGTGTCGCCGTCGTCGAGCGGGTCGGGCGCAGCGTCCGGCTCACCGACGCGGGGAGGGTCCTCGCCCGCCACGCACCCGCCGTGACGACGGCGCTGGATGCCGCGGCCGGCGAACTCGCCGAGCTGAGGGGACTGCGCGCCGCGCGCGTGCGGCTGGTCGCGTTCCCATCGGCCTCTCCCACGATCGTCCCGCGCCTGCTCGCAGACCTGGCGCTGCGGCATCCGGGGATCTCTCTCACGTACGTCGAGGCCGAGCCGCCCGAGGCCGTGGAGGCGGTGCGTGAGGACCGTACCGACATCGCCCTCACCTTCAGCTATCCAGGCGACCGCGACGACCCGCACGGATCGAGCGCACGGGGGCTCTCGGTCACCACCGTCGGCGCCGATGAGCTGCTCGCCGTGTTGCCGGCCGGGCACCCCGCGGCGACCGCCGGTGCGCTCGACGTCGCCGTGCTCGCCGGCGAGGACTGGATCGCCGGATGCCCTCGGTGCCGCGGTCACCTGCTCGAGCTGTGCGGTCGCGCCGGATTCGCTCCTCGGATCGCCTTCGAGACCGACAACTTCGTCGCGGTCGAAGGGCTCGTCGCCCAGGGCATCGGCGTCGCGACCCTGCCGAGGATGGCCGTGGAGTCCTTCCCGCAGCTGCCCGGGGTGGCGATCGTGCCGCTTCCGGCCGGGGAGCAGCGGCGTATCCACACCGTCACGGCGCGAGGCGCCGACCGGGTGCCGGCGGTGCGGGCGACGCTCGACGCCCTGGCTCGCCTCATCTCGGGCGCCGCCGACGAGCGCGCGGCGGCGGCATCCCGCGACGGCGCCGGGCAGACCTCCGCAGCCTCGGCCAACTAAACTCTGATGCGATGCCTTCTTCGCCTGATCCCCGCACCACCACCGCCACCGGCGCCGACGTCCGCGTCCGGTTCTGCCCCTCGCCGACGGGGCTGCCGCACGTCGGCCTGATCCGCACAGTGCTGTTCAACTGGGCGTACGCGCGCCACAACGGCGGCAAGCTGGTCTTCCGCATCGAAGACACCGATTCGGCGCGCGACAGCGAGGAGAGCTACCTGCAGCTGCTCGAGGCGCTGCGGTGGCTGAAGATCGACTGGGACGAGGGCGTCGAGGTGGGCGGACCTCACGCGCCGTACCGGCAGTCCGAGCGTCACGACATCTATCGCGAAGTCCTGGACCGCCTCATTGCGGCGGGTGCCGTCTACGAGAGCTACTCGACGGCCGAAGAGATCGACGCGCGCAACGAGGCCAACGGCCGGGCGAAGCAGCTCGGCTACGACAACTTCGACCGCGGCCTCACCGACGATCAGAAGGCGGCCTTCCGCGCCGAGGGCCGCGAGCCCGCGTGGCGTCTGCGCGTTCCCGACGAGGACCTCACCTACGTCGACCTCATCCGCGGCGAAGTGACGTTCCCCGCGGGATCGTTCCCCGACTTCGTGCTCGTGCGGGCCGGCGGCGTCCCGCTGTACCCGTTCGTGAATCCGGTCGACGACGCGCTCATGGGCATCACGCACGTCATCCGCGGCGAAGACCTGATGCCGTCGACCGCGCGCCAGCTCGCGCTGTACGAGGCGCTGGTGGATGCCGGCATCACCACGTTCATCCCGCGTTTCGCGCACATGCCTCTGGTGCTCGGCGAAGTGGGGAACAAGAAGCTCTCGAAGCGCGACCCCAAGGCCGACCTCTTCCTGCAGCGCGAGAAGGGTTTCATCCACGAGGGCCTGCTCAACTACCTCGCCCTCCTCGGCTGGTCGATCGCACACGATCGTGACGTCTTCTCGCTCGAGGAGCTCGTCGCGGCGTTCGACATCGTCGACGTGAACCCGAACCCCGCCCGCTTCGACCAGAAGAAGGCGGAGTCGATCAACGGCGACCACATCCGGATGCTGCAGCCCGCCGACTTCGCCGAGCGTCTGGTGCCGTACCTCTCGGCTGCCGGCGTCATCGACGCGAGCCCGACGCCCGCACAGGCGGCGATGCTCTCGGCAGCCGCCCCGCTCGTCCAGGAGCGGATGCAGCTGCTCGGCGACGCTCCGGGCCTGCTGGGCTTCCTCTTCACCGATGTCGTGTCGTATCAGGACGACGCCCTGGCCACTCTGCCGCCGAACGCGAACGAGGTGCTCGTCGCATCGGTCGGCGCCCTCGAGCTCGTGCCCGACACAGAGTTCACCGCCGCCGCTGTACAGGACGCCCTCGCCGGCGCGTTGATCTCGCCCGTCGAGGACGGGGGCTTGGGGCTCAAGCCGCGGATCGCGTACGGCCCCCTGCGCGTCGCGCTCAGCGGCCGTCGTGTCTCGCCGCCGCTGTTCGAGTCGATGGAGCTGCTCGGCAAGTCGGAGTCGATCCGCCGGCTCGGGGCACTGGTGGCGTTCCGGGTCGCGTAGTCGCTCAGCGTGACTCGCCCGGGATGCGCAGAGGGCCGTGTCGGTTTGGCGGAGCCGCCGAAGTCGCGTAGACTCATTCCTCGGCACGGCTTCGGCTGACAGCCTTGGGGTATGGTGTAATTGGCAACACGGAGGTTTCTGGTACCTTTGTTCTTGGTTCGAGTCCAGGTACCCCAGCCAACGAGAAAACCCCCGCTCAGCGGGGGTTTTTCGTTTCTCCGGAAGCGAACTGCGAGCTCTCAGCCGACGCCGTCGGCGAGGACGGCGTCTACGGCAGCGCAGCCCAGCGCGAGGTAATCGGGATTGTCATCGCTGTGGGCCACGAGCATGAGTGCCACGGCCGCAGCCCAGGCACGTGCGCGGATCCAGGCGTCGGCGTCATAGCGTGACTCCGTTGCCGTCACGAAGGCGGCGCGCCCGGGGGCGTCGAACGCGAGCCAGGCGATCGCGAGGTCATAGGCGGGATCGCCGGCCGTGACGTCGCCGAAGTCGATGATCCCTGCGAGAGCCCCGTTGTGCACGACCAGGTTGCCGGGGTGCATGTCGCCGTGGATCCACACCGGGGGGCGATCCCACGGCGCGGCGGACACGCCCGCGCGCCACACCTTCCGCAGGCCCTCGGTGCTCGCCGCGTCGAGCGTGCCCGCTTCCCGCAGGTGCTGCAGGCGCGCCACCACGGCGTCGGAGCGCGTCGCGAGGGGAATGCCGCGGAACGGATTGACGGGGTGGTCCTCGGGGGCGTCCGCATGGAGGGCGTCGAGTGCGTGCGCGAGCGTCGCGGCCCAGGAGCCTCGTGCGGCGGGGGACTCGTCCAGCGCGCGTTCGCCGTGGATCCAGGGGACCACGGACCATGCCCACGGATAGCCTTCCGCGGCCACGCCGTTCACGACGGGGGCGGGGACCCGCACTCCCGTCGGTGCGAGCCGCTCGGCGACACCGGGCAGCACCGCCTGCTCGTGCCGTGCCAGCGGATCGGCGAGCGCGCGACGCGGCAGTCGCACGGCGTAGGCGTCGCCCAGGCGCCACACCTCGCTGTCCCAGCCCTCGGCGGCCTTTCGGAGGGGGAGTGTCGCCGCATCCGGGATCTCATCGGCGGCCTGAGCGGCGAGCAGAGCGCGGATCAGCGCGCTGTCGATCGCGATCTCGGCGTCGGGCTTGTCGGGCACAGTACGAAGATACCCGCCGGTCTCGAGGGGGTTGTGTTTGTGTTGGAATGTGTTGTATTGTGTGGGAATCCAACGAAGGGTTGTGCAGATGTACGCGACGGAGCGCCACGAGCAGATCGAACGTCTGCTGGCTGCGCAGGGCCGGGTGAGCGTCGTCGACCTCGCCGACCGCTTCGATGTCACCACGGAGACCATCCGCCGCGACCTCGACCACCTCGAATCCGGCGGCGCACTGCGCCGCGTGCACGGGGGAGCGGTCGGGCGCGAGCGCGGGAGCACGCGCGAGCCCTCACTGGCCGAGCGACTCGAACATCACGGCACCGCCAAGGAGGCGATCGGCCGACGGGCACTGGACGCGCTCGGCCGCGACTTCTCCGGGTCGGTGTTCCTCGACGCCGGCACGACCACTGCGGCCGTCGCTTCGGCGCTCATTCCGCGCCTCGCGGGCACTCCGATCGAGGTCGTCACTCATTCGCTGACACTCGGCAACACCCTCGCCGGCGTCCCCGGTGCCTCGCTCTCCTTCGTCGGCGGGCGGATACGCGGACTCACCGCCGCCGCCGTCGGCGCCGACACCGTGCGGGCCATCGGGGGGATGCGGCCCGACGTCGCGTTCATCGGCACCAATGGAGTGTCGGCGTCGTTCGGCCTCAGCACGCCGGATCCCGACGAGGCGGCCGTGAAGCGCGCGATCGTCGCATCGGCGCGACGCGTGGTGGTCGTCGCCGACGCCGAGAAGCTCGGCGCGGAGCTGCTCGTCGGCTTCGCATCCCTGTCGGACGTGGACGTGCTCGTCACGGATGCCGCACCCGACGCCGAGCTGGCCGATGCGCTCGCGGACGCCGACGTGGAGGTCTGGCTCGCATGATCGTCACGCTGACCGCCAACCCCTCCCTCGACCGCACGGTCGTCCTGCCGGCGCCGCTGCAGGTCGGCGACGTCCAGAGCGCCGATTCGGCGCGTGAGGACGCCGGCGGCAAGGGCATCAACGTCGCCCGCGCGATCGCCGCCGCGGGTGAGGACTGCCTCGCCGTCCTGCCCCTCGCCGCGGGTGACCCGTTCGTGGCGGCGCTGCGCGAGGCCGCCCTCCGCACGCACCCGGTGCCCGTCCGTAGCCACGTCCGCGCGAACCTCGCGATCACGGATCCGGCCGGAGTCACGACGAAGCTCAACCTGCCCGGCGCCGCGCTGTCGGCCGACGAGGCGGCTGCGGTCGTCGACGCCGTGGTGAGCGCATCCGCCGGCGCCGGGTGGCTCGTGCTCGCCGGCTCGCTGCCGCCCGGTGTCGCCGACGACTTCTACGTCCGGATCACGCGCGCCGTGCGGGCCGCCCACGGTGCGGCCTCCCCGTTCATCGCCGTGGATGCCTCGGGTGCGGCACTCGCGGCCGTGGTCGCCGACGGCGCCCCCGACCTCATCAAGCCCAACGATGACGAGCTCGGCGAGCTCGCGGGCATGCCGCTCGACGGCGCCGACACCGCCGCCGTCCTCGAGGTCGCCCGATCGCTCGTGCCCGCGCGCGTGGGCGCAGCCCTCGTCACACTCGGCTCTCGCGGCGCGGTGCTGGTCACCACCGATGGCGCGTGGCTGGCGAGGCCGCCACGGATCCAGGTGCGCAGCACCGTCGGGGCGGGCGACAGCTCGCTCGCCGGCTACGTGCTCGCCGCGACGCGGGGAGCCGACCACGAGGAACGGCTGCGCCTCGCCATCCGGTACGGCGCGGCCGCGGCATCCCTCCCGGGTACGCAAGCGCCCACTCCCGCAGATCTTCCGGCGGACGACGTGCCCGTCGCCCGTCTCGCCTAGAACCCACCCCACGACCGCAGGAGGTCACCGTGTCCGACACCATCACCCCAGGCCTGGTCAGCCTCGACGTCCCTCTGGGCGCCGACAAGTCCGACGTCATCCGCTCCCTCGCCGCACGCGTCGTCGCACAGGGTCGCGCGACCGACGCCCAAGCCCTCTTCGACGACGCCTGGGCCCGCGAGGAGAAGGACGAGACCGGGCTGCCCGGCGGCATCGCGATCCCGCACGCCAAGAGCGCGGCCGTCACGACACCCTCGCTCGCCTTCGCACGGCTGAGCCCCGGCGTCGACTTCGGCGCTCCGGACGGCGCCGCCGACCTCGTCTTCCTCATCGCGGCTCCCGCGGACGCGGCCGAGGCCCACCTGGCGGTGCTGTCGAAGCTCGCCCGCAGCCTCATGCAGGCGGACTTCACCGAGGGTCTGCGCGCAGCGACGACGGACGAGGACGTGGTCGCGATCGTGCAGACGGCGATCGGAGAGCGGGATGCCGCTGCCCCCGCGCCGGCGGCTGAGGCCCCCGCGCCCATCGCCGCGTCGGCTCAGCCTGCACCCGCGGCCGGCCTTGCCGTGGACGGACGCCCGGCCCGCATCGTCGCCGTCACGGCGTGCGCGACTGGCATCGCCCACACATTCATGGCGGCCGACGCGCTCACGGCGGCCGGAGACAAGGCGGGGATCGACCTCGTCGTCGAGCCCCAGGGCTCGAGCGGCTACCAGGCGCTGCCTGCGGACGTCATCCAGGGCGCCGACGCCGTGATCTTCGCCACCGACGTGGACGTGCGCGAGCCGCAGCGATTCGCGGGCAAGCCCGTCGTCCGCTCCGGCGTGAAGCGCGGCATCGAGCAGCCCGATCAGCTCATCGCCGAGGCAGTGGCCGCAGCGAACAACCCGAACGCGACGCGCGTCGGCGGCGAGGCCGCCGTCGCGACCGCCACCGCGGGCGAGAAGCTCTCGTGGGGCGCCCGCATCCAGCGCATCCTGCTCACGGGTGTGAGCTACATGATCCCCTTCGTCGCCGGCGGCGGTCTGCTCATCGCCCTCGGCTTCCTGTTTTTCGGGGACGACTACTCAGCGCCGGACAATGCGACCACGGTGATCGTCACGAACTCGCTGTGGGACTTGCCCGAAGGCGGACTCGGGATCTATCTGGGCTCGGTCGCCTTCGCGATCGGCGCCGCGTCCATGGGCTTCCTGGTCTCGGCCCTCGCGGGGTACATCTCCTTCGCGATAGCGGATCGACCGGGCATCGCCCCGGGCTTCGTCGCCGGAGCGATCGCCGTGACGATGAATGCCGGCTTCATCGGCGGCATCGTGGGTGGTCTGCTCGCGGGCGTCACCGCGTGGTGGATCGGCACGTGGCGAGTTCCCCGCTGGCTGCGCGGGCTCATGCCCGTCGCGATCATCCCGCTGCTGGCCTCCATCGTGGCCTCCGGGCTCATGGTGCTGTTCCTCGGCCGTCCGATCGCGACACTGATGGTCTGGCTGACGGACTGGCTGAACGAGCTCGCAGGCACGTCGGGGATCATCGTCGTCGGGATCGTGCTGGGTCTGATGATGTGCGTCGACCTGGGTGGGCCGGTGAACAAGGTCGCCTACGCGTTCGCGGTGGCGGGGCTGGCCACCGCCTCTCCCGAGAACACCACGCCCTACTTGATCATGGCGGCGGTGATGGCTGCGGGAATGGTGCCGCCCCTCGCGATGGCTCTGGCATCCACGGTCCTCGCACGCGACCTCTTCCCGCCTGTCGAGAGGGAGAACGGCAAGGCCGCGTGGCTGCTGGGCGCGGCCTTCATCAGCGAGGGTGCGATCCCGTTCGCTGCCGCTGATCCGCTGCGCGTCATCCCGGCTTCGCTCGTCGGTGGCGCGGTGACCGGCGCCCTCAGCATGGCGTTCGCGGTCCAATCGCTCGCACCCCACGGCGGCATCTTCGTGTTCTTCGCCATCAACCCCGTCTGGGGCTTCCTGGTGGCGATCGCAGCCGGCACCGTCGTCAGCGCTCTCGCCGTCATCGCGCTGAAGAAATGGGTGGGTCGCAAGGAACTCGAGCAGGCGGAAGCCGCCCTACCCGTGGCGGCCTGAGGCCCTCGTCCGACAGAATCGGAATCGTCGACCGCGCAGAGGTCCGACGCAGACAGGAGAGAACCATGGCAGAACGTCAGGCCACCATCGCCAGCAGCTCAGGACTCCACGCACGCCCCGCGAAGCTCTTCGTCCAGGCTGTGCAGGCGCAGTCGGTCCCGGTGACCATCGCCGTCGAGGGCGGCGCCGACCTCAACGCCGGCAGCATCCTGTCGCTGATGGGACTCGGCGCCTCGCAGGGGACCGTCGTCACGCTGAAGGCCGACGGCGACGGCGCCGAGGAGGCCCTCGACGCACTCGTCGCGCTGCTCGAGACGGACCTCGACGCGCAGTAGGATCCCGACCGTCCGCACGGCGTCAGCGCCAGGCGGATCACCCGAGACGACGGATGCCGCAGATCGAAGCTGCTGCGGCATCCGTCGTTCGCGTTCGGCGGCCGCCGTCGGGTCAGACGTCGGTGGAGTCGCCCGGCTCGAGGTTCACGAGCTCGCCGCCGTGCTGCTCCGCGGCCCAGCCCAGGCGAAGGCGTCCGGTGTCGCGGCCCGCCACCGACAGGGTGAGGTCGTGCGTGCCGAACACGCGCCGCGGTGCGACGGCCAGCACGAAGTCCATGGCCTCGCCGATCTTGAGCCACGGCGCCCCGACGGGCGCGGCGAGCAGCTTCACCTCGCGTCCCTCGGGGACGGCGTACGAGTCGCCGGGGTAGTAGAACTCGTCGTTGACGAGCACGCCGACGTTGTCGACCACCGGCACGGACTCGTGGATGAGCGCGTGGCGGCCGCCGAAGAACTCGAGCCGGAACGGCTCGACCTCCACCACGTCGCCGGGATGCGCGACCGTGATGTCGTACTCGGCGGCGGCCTTCGCCACACCCTCGGGACCGTAGACCGGGATCCCGGGGAACGTGCCGAGGATGCGGTCGAGGTGGTCGGACGTCCAGTGGTCGGCGTGCTCGTGGGTGATGACGATCGCCACCACGCTCTCGAGCTCACCGAGGGGGGCGGTGAACGACCCCGGGTCGACGACCAGCGTCTTCCCGGCGTTGAAGAGGGTCAGTGTCGCGTGCTCGAACTTCGTGACTCGCATGCGACGAGTCAAGCGCCCCGGGGGCGCACGGGCAAGCCGCACGCGAGGCCGGCGCCGCGGCCCGTGTCGATTTGGACCGGGCATATGCGACGTGGCATAATCGAACGGTTGCCTGAACGGCCCCATCGTATAGCGGCCTAGTACGCCGCCCTCTCACGGCGGTAACGCGGGTTCGAATCCCGCTGGGGTCACCAGTCAGGCAGCAACGTCGCAGCAGCCGCTGCGGCACGCTGTACGGCCCCATCGTATAGCGGCCTAGTACGCCGCCCTCTCACGGCGGTAACGCGGGTTCGAATCCCGCTGGGGTCACAGACGAGTCGGGAAGCCCGGTCCACCAGGACCGGGCTTCCCGCGTTTGCGCTACGTGGCGTAGGGCAGCAGCACGATCAGGGCCGACACCGCACCGCACCCGAGGACGAAGACCGTCAGGAGCAGCAGGAGGCCGGCTCCCGGCAGATCGCCGTGCGGATCCTGCAGGAGTGCGCGGTTGACGTGCGTGTGGCGTGCCCGTGCCCGTGCCCACAGCAGCACCGCGAACACCAGCCCGAGGATGCCGGGCGCGAGCAGCACCGGCTGCAGCGCCGGCGTGGGCGCGAAGGACGGCAGGACGCGGAGTGCGAGCAGCGACCCGACGCCGATCGCGAGAGCCGTGCGCCGCCACGCGAGCTCGGTGCGCTCGGGCTGCAGCCCGGGGTCGAAGAGTTGCTGAGCGCTCATGCCAGCACGACGCCGAGGAGGACGAGCACCCCGACCAGCACGATCGTGATCGCGAGCGCGGCGCTGGTCAGCGAACCGGGAAGGGGAGAGCCGGCGCGCAGTGCGCGCTCCGTGCGGCCCCACTCGAGCCAGGCGAGCACGGGGATGACCACGCCGGCGGCGATCAGGATGAGGGATGCGGTGAGACGGAGGTCCGGCTGCAGGTCCAGTCCGAGCGCCTCCAGGGCCACGCCGCCGGCGAGGAGCGCCAGCGCGGTGCGGTTCCAGGCGAGGAACGTGCGCTCGTTGGCCAGACTGAACCGTGCGTCCGGATCCGTCCCTGTGCGGTAGACCGACCGGGGGAATCTGCTGCGAGTCACCGCTCCACAGTATCGGCGGCGCGGGCCGCTGCTCAGTCCCGAGGGTCGTCGACGGGCTCGGGGGCCGGCGATAGGGCATCCGCTCGACTCCGGCGCCTCCCGCGCACCAGGCGCACCACACCCCAGACGACGAGTGCGGCGACCGCCGCGACGGCGAGCCAGGGCAGGAGGAAGCCGATCGCGATGACGATGCCGTTGAGCGTGGCGACGAGCCCGTTCCAGCCGGCGGCCAGTCCGTCGCCGAAGCCGGCCGGATCGGCGGTCACGGTCTCCACGTCGGGTACCACGGTGACCGAGAGAGTCGACATCGCCACCTGATCGTCGAGCATCTCCAGCTGCTGCTGGTACGACTCGAGCAGCGCCTGGCGCTCGGACAGCGCCGCTTCGGCCGCGATCAGGTCGGCGACGCTCTGCGCCTGGCCCATGAGCTCGGTGAGGCGATCGACGGACGCCTGCGCGGCGTCGATCCGCGCCTCGAGGTCGACCGTCTGCTCGGTGACGTCCTGCCGCGAGAGGTTCGTCGCCGTCACCTCGCCGACGTCGTCCAGTTCGGCGATGACGTCGGGCAGCTGATCGGCCGGTACGCGGACGGTGATCCAGGCGCCGTCGGTGGGCGACGGGTACGGCATCGTGTCGTAGACGACGCCGCCGTCGCTCGGCGTGACCGGATACACCGTGCCGTCGCTGCCGATGCTCATCGACTCGACGTAGCCACCGTGGGCGACGGCAGAGTTGGCGATGGAGCGCGTGGCCGCGTCGACCTCGTCGACGGAGACGGTGGCCGAGGCTGTCGTGATGATGTCGCGGTCCGCCGCGATCGCGCCGGCCGATCTGTCGCCGGCAGCGGCGTCGGGTGCGATGGTCAGGGGTGCGGACTCGGTCGTGGTCGCCGAGTCCGACGAGCCGTCGGAGCCGGCACCCGAATCGGCGGGCGCGACCGGGGCGACGGCGGACTCGTCGGTGGCACCGCCGGCGCCGCCCACGAGCGAGCCGACGGACGGCGCGATGACCGCGGCGACCGCGATGATCGCTGCCGCGGCGCCGCCCGCGATCCACAGGCGGCCGCGTCGCGTCCGCCGCGCCGACCGGCGCCCGCGGTCCTGCGCGATGTCGGCGAAGAGCGCGTCCTCGATCTCGTCGATGCGCTCCGCGCTGAGGTCGGGGAGGGGTCCTGGGGTCCCGGATACCGGGGGCTGCGTGTTCATGTGCTCTCCTTCACGACGGTCCGCAGACGGGTGCGGATGCGGGAGAGACGGTTGCGGACGACGCCGTGTGCGACGCCGAGCTCGTCGGCGGCGGCCTGATAGGCGTACCCCTCGGTGGCGCACAGCCGGAAGATGGCGCGATCGAGTTCGCTGAGGCCGGCGACTTCGCGCAGGATCGCGTCGGCGAGCCCTTCGTCGATCACCTGCTGCTCGACGTCTACCGTGGCGGGCAGGTCCTCGTCGGCGGCCGCCGTGGTGTGCAGTCGATCGCGCCGCTGCCGGCGCACGCGGTTGGCCGACTGGAAGCGGCAGATCGTCGCCAGCCACGGCAGCAGCGAGTCGCCGGCGAGGTCGAGGCCGGGCAGCTTCCGCCAGGCGACGAGGAACGTCTCCTGGGTGACCTCCTCGGCGTCCGCGGGGTTGCCGACGAGCCCGTGCGCCAGCCAGTACACCGGGCGCACGTACGCACGGTACAGCGTGCGGAAGGCGTGCTCGCTTCCGCCCGCAGCCAGCACCACGAGCTCGGCGTCGCCGGTGGCGCCGTGCGGCAGGTCGTCGTCGGGCATCCCCATCCTCCGAATTGTCTCTCACCGTGACAGTGTCCGCACCGCCCGGATCGTCTCACCGAGGGCGGGCCCGGCACCCCGACCCTGTATTCTGTTGCGAGCGAGAGGGAGTATCCCGACACCGCGCATCCGTCATCACGGGTCCCGACAGAGCGACCCCGGGTGTGCGCCGCAGGCCGAGAGGCCGCGGGGGAGAGACTTTCGGCCCCGACCGACCCTCGTTCGCCCCTTTCGAAAGGCCCTGCATGGACCTCGAACTCCCCCTGTGGTTCGAAATCGGATCCCTCGTGATCCTCACCCTGATCCTCCTGGCGGATCTGCTGCTCATCCTGAAGCGGCCGCACATCCCGTCGACACGCGAGTCGACCCTGTGGGTCGTGTTCTATGTCACGCTCGCCCTGATCTTCGCCGGCCTCATGTGGGCGTTCGCAGGACCGGAGTACGCCGGACAATTCGTCGCCGGCTGGCTCACCGAGTACAGCCTGTCGATCGACAACCTGTTCGTGTTCGTGCTCATCATGAGTCAGTTCGCGGTGCCGCGCCGCTATCAGCAGGAGGTGCTGATGGTGGGCATCATCATCGCGCTCGTGCTGCGCGGCCTGTTCATCCTCGCCGGCGCGGCCATCATCGAGCAGTTCAGCTGGGTGTTCTACATCTTCGGAGCGTTCCTGGTGTGGACCGCGTGGCGACAGGCCTTCCCGGGCGGCGATCACGACGACGACGTCAAGCAGGAGAACTTCGTCGTGCGACTGCTGCGTCGCGGGATCGACATCAGCGACCACTACGACGGCGCGAAGCTGCGCACCGTCGTGGACGGCAAGAAGATGTGGACGCCCATGATCATCGTGTTCGCCGCGATCGGCGTCACCGATCTGCTGTTCGCCATCGACTCGATCCCGGCCATCTTCGGCATCACCACGAGCCCCTTCATCGTGTTCACGGCGAACATCTTCGCGCTCATGGGTCTGCGACAGCTCTACTTCCTGCTCGGCGACCTGCTCGACCGGCTCCGTTACCTCCACTACGGGATCGCGTTCATCCTCGCCTTCATCGGTGTCAAGCTCGTCTTCCACGCCATGCACGTCAACGAGCTCCCCTTCATCAACAACGGCGAGCACATCGAATGGGCGCCCGAGATCTCGACCTGGATGTCGCTCGGCGTCATCATCGTCGCGATGACGGTGGCGACCATCGCCAGCCTCGTCGCGTCCGCTCGCGACAAGCGCCGGGGACTTACGGATGCCGCAGCCGGCGGCACGCCCGAAGCCCACGGCTGACCCGCACGGCGCACCGTTGTCGGCGGCCCGTGGCGGTGCGATACTGCCGACATGGGGAGCGGGGGATTCCTCGCGGACGGCGCTCTCGACGCAGAGCTGACCGCCCTGAGGGCACGTGCGTATGGGGTGGACGCCGACATCGACGCCGACCCCGTAGCGGCGGCACGGCTGGCCGAACTCGAGGAGCTGCACGCGGCGTCCGTGGCGAGGACCGTCCGTGAGTCGGGTGCCGGCGGCGCAGAACCCGGGGCGACGCAGGCCGAGACGCGCACGCCTGAGTCCGGCTCCCCCCGCGACCGCCGCTGGTGGCACCGCAGCCGCACGGGTGCCTTCCTTGCGGGCATCGCCGTGGCGGCCGCTGCGGCGGTGACCGTGGCCGGGTGGATGCTGTGGACCGGCCCGCGACCGGACGCCACGCTGCGTCCGACGGGGGCGGCGCCGAGTGAGCAGGTGCTCCGCCTCACGGATCACGCCCGTCGGCAGATGGTCACGAAGGCCACCCTCCGCGGATTCGAGCCGATCCTCGGGCTGGAGGTGTGGGAGGCACGCAGCGCCCTCGGCAACGGCTGCCTCCTCGTGTTCGAACCGGCGACCGACGATCTCCTCGCGGTGGGGTGCGTCCCGCCGCCGGCGAAGCCCGGCGTCGAGATCTACGACGTGCCGGTCGCCTGGACACAGGAGTGGACGGAGCGTTTCCCGACCGGAACCGTGGTGCGATTCGTCCTGACCGAGGACGCCGTCGACGTCTGGATCCTCGAGGGAACCTCCTGAGTCCTCACCCGCACCCCGGGGTCGCCGGGTGACGTCGGCGAGCCGATCTCGGCGGCGGCGGTGGTAGCCTGGGCTCGTGCGGATCGCTCGCCTTCTCCTTAGCGGCCGCGACGAGTCCTAGTTTCCAGGCCTCTCTCGTCGCGGAGTTCGTCGCGGGCCCCACCCCATGCGGGCACAGTCCCACAGAGGAGAACGACTAGCAATGAGCACGACCGATGCATCCGGCATTCCCGACCGCCCCCGCACCCTCGCCGAGAAGGTGTGGGACGACCACGTCGTGGTCCACGGCGAGAACGGCCAGCCGGACCTGATCTACATCGACCTGCACCTGGTGCACGAGGTCACGAGTCCCCAGGCCTTCGACGGCCTGCGCGCGGAGGGCCGGCCGGTGCGCCGTCTCGACCTGACGATCGCGACCGAGGACCACAACACCCCGACGCTCGACATCGACAAGCCGATCGCCGACCTCACCAGCCGCACGCAGATCGAGACGCTGCGTCGCAACGCGGCCGAATTCGGGGTGCGCCTGCACTCGCTCGGCGACAAGGAACAGGGGATCGTCCACGTGGTCGGTCCGCAGCTGGGCCTCACCATGCCCGGGATCACCGTCGTGTGCGGCGACAGCCACACCTCGACGCACGGCGCGTTCGGCGCGATGGCGTTCGGCATCGGCACCAGCGAGGTCGAGCACGTGCTCGCCACGCAGACCCTTCCGCTGAAGCCCTTCAAGACCATGGCGATCACGGTCGAGGGCGAGCTGAGACCCGGTGTCACAGCCAAGGACATCATCCTCGCGGTCATCGCGAAGATCGGCACCAACGGCGGCCAGGGCTACGTCCTGGAGTTCCGCGGCAGCGCCATCCGGGCGCTGTCGATGGAGGGCCGCATGACGATGTGCAACATGTCGATCGAGGCGGGAGCCCGTGCCGGCATGGTCGCCCCCGACGAGACGACGTTCGCCTACCTCGAGGGCCGCCCGCACGCGCCGAAGGGTCAGGACTGGGAGGACGCCGTCGCCTACTGGCGGACGCTGCCGAGCGATGAAGGCGCAGTCTACGACGCCGAGGTGTTCCTCGACGCGAACGAGCTCGAGCCCTTCGTCACGTGGGGCACGAACCCGGGGCAGGGCGTGTCGCTGAGCGCCGCCGTGCCTTCGCCCGATGACTTCGCCGACCCCAACGAGCGCGCCGCCGCGGAGCGAGCACTCGAGTACATGGATCTCACCCCTGGCACCCCTCTCAAGGAGGTGCCCGTCGACGCGGTGTTCATGGGCTCGTGCACCAACAGCCGCATCGAGGACCTCCGTGCGTTCGCCTCCGTCATCGAGGGTCACCGCAAAGCCGACGGGGTGCGCGTCATGGTCGTGCCCGGCTCTGCTCGCGTCCGCCTCGAGGCGGAGGCCGAGGGCCTCGACAAGATCTTCCAGGCGTTCGGCGCCGAGTGGCGCTTCGCCGGCTGCTCGATGTGCCTGGGCATGAATCCGGACCAGCTGGCACCGGGGGAGCGCTGCGCCTCGACGAGCAACCGCAACTTCGAGGGCCGGCAGGGCAAGGGCGGGCGCACGCACCTGGTGTCGCCGCTGGTGGCGGCTGCCACCGCCGTCATGGGCCGCCTCGCCAGTCCGAGTGATCTTCCTGCGCCCGTCGCAGCCGCTGCCCAGGGTTCGGAGGCCTGACATGGACGCGTTCACCACGCACACCGGCATCGCCGCCCCGCTGAAGCGGTCGTCGGTCGACACCGACCAGATCATCCCCGCCGTGTACCTGAAGCGCGTCACCAAGACGGGCTTCGAGGACGCCCTGTTCGCCAGCTGGCGCCAGGACCCCGAGTTCGTCCTCAACCAGCCGGTCTACGCGGGAGCGAGCATCCTCGTCGCGGGACCCGACTTCGGCACGGGCTCGAGCCGCGAGCACGCTGTCTGGGCGCTGCGGGACTTCGGCTTCAAGGTCGTGCTGAGCCCTCGGTTCGCCGACATCTTCCGCGGCAACGCGGGCAAGCAGGGACTGGTCGCCGGCGTGATCTCGGAGGGCGACCTCGAAGCGGCGTGGGCGGCCATCGAGGCGAACCCGGGCGTCGCCATGACGGTCGACCTCGCGGCGCGCACCGCGTCGATCGGCGACCCCGCGACGAGCGCGGGCGAGCGCCTGGAATTCGCTTTCGAGATCGATGATTACACTAGGTGGCGGCTTCTCGAAGGGCTCGACGACATCGGGCTCACGCTGCGCGAACAAGACAGGATCGCGCAGTTCGAGGCTCGCCGAGAGGCGTGGCGGCCGCGGACGCTACCCGTTCCGTAAGCCAGGCCGGGCGCCCACAAGACGGGCGCCCGACCCTCAAGCCCCCTCGTGCACACCAAGTGAGGACCACCGGATGAAGCCACTTCTGAATGTCGCCGCGGGCGAGAGCACTGCCACCGAGGCGGGAGAACAGGAAGTGACCGGAGAAGTCCTTGCGATCAGGGGCGGGCGACCGCTGACCGGTCGCGTCGAGGTCAAGGGTGCGAAGAACCTCGTCACCAAGGCGATGGTCGCCGCTCTTCTCGGCGAGACGGTGAGCACGCTGCGCGATGTCCCCGACATCAGCGATGTGCACGTCGTGCGCTCGCTCCTCGAGGTGCACGGTGTGCGCGTCGACGACGGCGACGAGGAGGGCACCTTCCACTTCGACCCCAGCGGCGCCGTCTCGGCCCACTTCGAGGAGATCGACGCACACGCCGGAGCCTCGCGTATCCCGATCCTGTTCTGCGGCCCCCTGCTGCATCTGCTCGGCGAGGCACTCATCCCCGATCTCGGCGGCTGCCGCATCGGCGACCGGCCGATCAACTTCCACATGGACGCCCTGCGCGCGTTCGGCGCCGTCGTCGACAAGAGCTACGAGGGCATCCGGATCACGGCACCGAACGGCCTGCACGGCGCGAACATCGAGCTGCCCTATCCGAGCGTGGGCGCGACCGAGCAGGTGCTGCTGACCGCCGTCAAGGCCAAGGGCACCACCGAGCTGCGCAACGCCGCCATCGAGCCCGAGATAATGGATCTGATCGCGGTGCTGCAGAAGATGGGCGCGATCATCTCGTACGAGCCCAACCGCGTCATCCTCATCGAGGGCGTCGACACGCTCCAGGGCTACGACCACCGGGCGATCTTCGACCGCAACGAGGCCGCCTCCTGGGCATGCGCCGCTCTCGCCACCGACGGCGACATCTTCGTCGGCGGCGCGCGGCAGCAGGAGATGCTGACCTTCCTCAACGTCTTCCGCAAGGCCGGCGGCTGGTTCGACGTGCGCGAGGACGGCATCCAGTTCCGTCGTGACGGCGCGCTCAAGCCCGTCGTCGTCGAGACCGACGTACACCCCGGGTTCATGACGGACTGGCAGCAGCCCCTCATCGTCGCGCTGACGCAGGCGGAGGGCACCTCGATCGTCCACGAGACGGTGTACGAGAATCGACTGGGCTTCACCGACGCGCTCAACCAGATGGGCGCCGACATCGTCGTGCACCCGCGCGGCCTCGACGCCCCCGGCCGGCGCGTCCCACGCCGTGCGCTGGAGCAGGCCGCGGTCATCAACGGCCCGACCGCCCTCCACGGCGCGGACGTGGTCGTGCCCGACCTGCGCGGCGGCTACAGCTACGTCATCGCGGCTCTCGCGGCCGAAGGAGAGTCGATCGTGCGCAACGTCGGCATCATCCGCCGCGGCTACGAGAAGTTCCTCGCCAAGCTCGACATGCTCGGCGCCGACTTCGACGTCATCGGATAGCCCGGTGGCGACCGATCGTCGGCGCGCATCGGCCGAGAAGAGCCGCCCGAGCGTCTTCTGGCCGCTGGCGGCCATCGTCGTGCCCTTGCTCAGCCTGCTGTTCAAGCTCGAGGTCGAAGGCGCCGAGAAGCTCCCGCGCGAGGGCGCGTACGTGCTCGCGCCGAACCACGTCAGCGAGATCGACCCGCTCGTCGTCGCCCTCGCAGTGTGGCGGAGCGGCCGGGCCCCCCGGTTCATGGCCAAGGAGAGCCTGTTCCGCGTGCCGGTGCTCGGCGCCGTGCTGCGGGCCACCGGGATGGTGCCGGTCGCGCGCGCGACGTCCGCCGCCTCGGCCCGTGCGACGCTCGAAGCCTCGGAGACGCTCGTCGAGCACGGCCGGGGCGTGATCGTCTACCCCGAGGGATCGCTCACGCGCGAGCCCGACCTGTGGCCCATGCGCGGAAAGACCGGAGCGGTGCGTCTCGCGCTGGCCGGCGGCATCCCCGTCGTCCCGATGGCGCACTGGGGCGCCCAGCAGGTGCTGCCCCGCTACGGCAAGCTCAAGCTGTGGCCGCCGCGCCGCCGCGTGCGGGTGATCGTCGGCGACCCCGTGGACCTGTCGGCCTACGCCGGGCGTGCGTCGTCGCAGACCGCACTCGTCGAGGCGACCGACGCCGTGATGGCCGACATCGCCGGGCTGCTCTCGCAGCTGCGCGGCGAGCCGGCGCCGCCGGAGCGCTGGAACCCGGCCGATCACGGCCAGAAGGAGACGGGGCGCCTTGAGCCGTAGGCAGGATGCCGCACGCCCGCGCGTCGCCGTCGTCGGCGCGGGCAGCTGGGGCACGACATTCGGCAAGATCCTCGCCGACGGCGGCGCCCACGTGACGATGTGGGCGCGTCGCCCGGAGCTGGCGAGCGAGATCCAGGAGGGCAAGCGCAACAGCGAGTACCTCCCCGGCATCAACCTGCCGCGCGACATGCACGCCACGCATCACCTCTCCGAGGCGCTCGAGGGCGCCGAGCAGATCTACCTCTCCATTCCCAGCCAGGCAGTGCGGCAGAACCTCAAGGCCGTCCGGCCTCTGATCGCCCAGAGCGACGCGCCGATCGTGTCGCTCATGAAGGGCGTCGAGCGACGCACGGGCCTGCGCATGAGCCAGGTGATCGAGCAGGAGCTGCACTGCGATCCTGCGCGCATCGCGGTCGCGTCGGGACCGAACCTCGCGCTCGAGATCGCACGGGAGCAGCCGACGGCGGCCGTCATCTCGTCGACCAGCCAGGAGACGGCGGAGGCCGTCGCCCGCCGTGCCCGCAACCAGTACTTCCGCACCTTCGTGAACACCGACGTCATCGGCACCGAGTTCGGCGGCGTGCTCAAGAACCTCATCGCGGTGGCCATCGGCATCGTGGACGGGGTGGGCTACGGCGAGAACACGAAGGCGTCGATCATCACGCGCGGCCTCGTCGAGATGACCGACTTCGCGGTGGCGTTCGGCGCGCAGCACGAGACGCTGCAGGGCCTCGCCGGTCTCGGCGACCTCATCGCGACGTGCCAGTCGCCGCTCAGCCGCAACAACACCGCCGGACGCCTGCTGGGCCAGGGCTACCGCTTCGACGACGTGGTCAAGCAGATGAACCAGACCGCGGAGGGGCTCGCCTCGGTCGCGCCCGTCCTGCAGCTGGCACGCGATGTGGGCGTGCAGATGCCCATCGTCGAGCAGGTCAAGATGGTGCTCGACGGGACCATGAATCCGCGCGACATCGCGCCGCATCTCACGACAGACGACGACACCCCCCAGGGCGAGAGGACGACGAATGGACAAGCCGGCGGTGGCGGTGCTCTTTGGCGGTCGATCCAGCGAGCACTCGATCAGTTCCGTAACGGCGGGCGGGGTGCTGCGGGCGATCGACCGTGACAGCTACCGCGTGATCCCCATCGGGATCACGCGCGACGGCGTCTTCGTTCTCGAGGAGGACGACCCCGACAAGTTCGCGCTCGACGCCGACCGGCTTCCCGAGGTGGCCGACAACGGCACGCGCGTGGTGTGGCCCGAGGGTGGCGCCGACCGCACGCTTCGCGTCCGGCGCGCCGACGGCTCGGTGGACGAGCTCGGCCGCCTCGACGTCGTGCTCCCGATCCTGCACGGCCTCCACGGCGAGGACGGCACGGTGCAGGGCTTCTTCGACACGCTCGGCATTCCGTACGCCGGCGGGGGTGTGCTCGACTCCGCGCTGTGCATGGACAAGCACTTCATGAAGATCGTGCTCGCCGCGGCCGGTGTGCCGGTGTCACCGTCGATCACGGTCACACGTGCCCGCTGGGAGAGCGACCCCGAGGGCGTGCGCGCGGATGCCGCGCCCCTCGGCGAGCCGACGTTCGTGAAGCCGGCCCGTGCCGGCTCGAGCGTGGGGGTGTCGAAGGTGCACGATGCCACCGAGCTCGACGACGCACTCGCGATCGCGTTCGCGGAGGACGACAAGGTCCTCATCGAGTCGGCGATCGTGGGCCGCGAGGTCGAGGTGGCGATCCTGGAGGGACGCGGCGGCGGGGCCCCGCGGGCGTCGCTGCCCGGCGAGATCGTGCTCACGACCCGCGAGTTCTACGACTTCGAGGGCAAGTACCTCGGGGGCGACGGTGCCGAGGTGGTCTGCCCCGCCGATCTCACCGACAGCGAGATCGCGGCGATCCAGGAGCTCGGCATCCGCGCCTTCCAGGCGGTCGACGGCAAGGGCCTCGCCCGCGTGGACTTCTTCCTCACGGCGGACGGCCTCTACGTCAACGAGCTCAACACGATGCCCGGCTTCACGCCGATCTCGATGTTCCCCAAGTGCTGGATCGCCTCGGGCCTCTCGTATCCGCAGCTGATCACCGAGCTCATCGACACGGCGCTCGAGCGCACGGCAGGCGCGGCGGTCGAAGCGGCCGCGCGCTGAGTCCCGGGCTGTGCGGGCGTCGGCTCGTCGAGCCGCGGCCGCGATGATCAGGGTGCCGGCGTCGCCTCGGCGCGGTCGAGGCACTCGCCGTCGACCGGCAGCACGCTCACGATCGGCGAAAGGGCGTCGAGGACGTCGCGGCTGGACGCCCCGTTGCCGTCCTCGTCGGCGGTGGTGTCGAGATAGATCTCGACGGCGGGGGTGCGGCCGAACGTCGTGATCCGGAAGCGGGGCGCATCGGAGTCGTCCACGATCCAGTCGACCCCGGCGACGCTCTGGCAGCGCAGGGTGGTCGGCCCCGGCGGCTCGACCCCGCACGTCAGCAGGACCCTTGCAGGCTCGCCCCACGCGCCGGTGGCCTGTGCGTCGGTCCAGCGGCGCGGCTGCCCGCTCAGCGTGTCGGGCAGGTTGGACGTGATCTCGGCGCACTGGGGATCGTTCGCAGCCTCGGCCGGATCGAGGTCGACGGTCGACGTGCAGCCCGCGAGTGCCAGCGCGGCGACCGCGGCGAGTCCGAGGGCAGCCAGTGAGGGGAGAACACGCACCGCTCCAGGCTAACCCCGCGGAACGGTCGCCCTCGCCGCCGGCGGTAGCGTGGTGATGTGGACGACGAGCGCGGGGATCCGACGGTGGGCGAGCTCAGCGAGGGACGGATCCTCCGGCGGATCCTCGAACGCCTGGGCGAGTCCAACGCACTGGTCGGCCCGGGCGACGACGCCGCCGTGATCGCCGCCGCGGACGGCCGCGTGGTCGCCACCGTCGACACGCTCGTCCACGGGCCCGACTTCCGCCTCGCGTGGTCGAGCGCGTACGACCTCGGCTACAAGGCGGCCGCGGTCAACCTCGCCGACATCGCCGCGATGGGGGCGACGCCGACCGCTCTGCTGGTCGCCCTCGCGATGCCCGACGAGACGCGACTGTCGTTCGTCACCGGCATCGCCGACGGCCTGCGGGCGGCATGTCGCGACCTGGCGCCCGGCTGCCGCGTCGAGGGCGGCGACCTGACCGTGTCGGACACGCTCACGATCGCAGTGACGGCGCTGGGCGCCCTGGCAGGACGCGCACCCGTGCTCCGCTCCGGTGCCCACGTCGGCGACGTCGTCGCCGTCGCGGGAGAACTGGGCCGTGCGGCGCGCGGTCTGCGCACACTCTTCACCCGCTTCACGGATGCCACGGGTGATCCGGTCGCCGTCGACGAGCGCGTCCTCGAGCCCGCCGAGTTGACCGATCTCGCGGCGCAGCTACGGCCGTCGCCTCCCGTGTGGCTCGGCCCCGACGCCGCGGATGCGGGCGCGACGGCCATGATGGACGTGTCCGACGGGCTCGTGCTGGACGCGACCCGCCTGGCCGCGGCATCCGGTGTCACCCTCGCGCTGGAATCGGCGCTGCTCGGCGCCGATCCCGCGTCGGCTCTGTCAGGCGGCGAGGATCACGCCCTTCTGGCGACCTTCCCTGTTCGCCGTCCGCTGCCGCACGGATTCGTGCGGGTGGGCGTGGTGCAGCCACGCGGCGCGGACGCCGTGCTGGTCGACGGCCGGCCGTACGAGGGGCGGGGCGGCTGGGATCCCTATCTCGACTGGGACGCCCGCACGGGGTGATGTGCGCTGTCGCCGCGGGACGCTAGCGTGACACGGTGACCGATCTGCTTCCCCGCTCGACACCCGAATCGCAGTCCGTGCCCGCGGCGGCGATCTCCCGCCTCATCGCCTCGCTCGACGGCATCGACCACGTCCACACGCTGACGGTCCTGCGACACGGACACGTCATCGCCGAGACGACCTGGGCCCCGTACGAGCGCGATCTGCCGACGGCGATGTACTCCGTGAGCAAGAGCTTCACCTCGATCGCGGTCGGTCTCGCGATCGAGGAGGGACGGTTCGCGATCGACGACCGCGTCGTCGACCTCATCCCGGATGCCGCTCCCGAGCGTCCCTCCGACCGGCTCGCCGCGCTCCGCGTGCGGCATCTGCTGACGATGACGACCGGTCACGCCGCCGAGCCGCCGCTCGACGACCGCGATTGGGCGGTCACCGCCCTCGCCGCCGACCTGGCATACGAGCCCGGGACGCACTGGCTCTACAACACGCCCGCCACCTACCTGCTGTCGCTGATCATCCAGACCCGCACCGGCGAGCGGCTGCGGGAGTTCCTGCGCCCGCGGCTGTTCGATCCGCTCGGCTTCCGCGACCCGCAGTGGCTGCAGAGTCCGACCGGCGTGGATGCGGGCGGCTTCGGGCTGTCGATCCGGCCGGAGGAGCTGGCCGTCTTCGGTCAGCTGCTTCTGCAGCGCGGTGAGTGGCAGGGCAGGCAGCTCGTCCCGGCCGAGTGGATCGACCAGGCCACGGCCCGCCAAGTGGCGAACCAGTCCGACAACGCCGACTGGCGCCAGGGCTACGGCTTCCAGTTCTGGCGCTGCCGCCACGGCGCCTACCGCGGCGACGGCGCCTTCGGCCAGTACCTCGTCGTCCTCCCGGAGGCGGACGCGGTCGTCGCGATCACGGGAGGGCTGCCCGATATGCAGGTGACGCTCGACGCGGTCTGGGACGAGCTGCTGCCGGCTCTCGACACGGAGGATGCGGGGTCGGTCGAGGCCGTCCCCACGCCGATTCCCGCTCCGGGCGGCGACCTCCGCGACGGAGAGGTCCGCCATCGCTACGACGGTCCCGTGCGCGAGCTGCGGATCGCCCACGGCGTGATCGAGATCGACGGCCGGGAACTGCGGTGCGTCCCCGGGGTCTGGTCGGTGTCGACGTTCGCCGACGACCCCGCGACCGGACGCGAGTGGTACGGCGACCAGGTGGCGGTCGCCGGAGGGTGGCGGGGCGACGTATTCGTCGCGGAACTGCGCATCCTCGGCGATGCGCCGACGTTCCGGCTCGAACTGGAGCCGAGCGGCCGGCTGCACATCACGCGTGACGTGGGGTTCGACGGCTCGGAGGTCTGGGAGGGCGCACCGGCGTCTCAGCCCGCGGCGGCCGCCCACCACAGCGCGGTGTCGCCGTAGCGCTTCGTGCGGCCGGCCACGAGCCCGTCCGGCAGCGTCGGCTGGGGTGAGCGCGCAGCGCGTTCGATGACGACATCCGCTCCCGGCGACAGGACCGGCACGAGCAGCGAGAGCGTCGACGACAGCTCGGCCTCGCTCACGTCGTAGGGCGGATCCAGGAACACGAGGTCGAACGGACCCCGCGCCGTCCGCAGGAAAGCGTCGGCCGAGCTGCGGTGCACCCGCACCGCAGGTCCCGAACCCACGGCCTTGGCCACGCGAGCGGCGTTGCGCTGTGCGACGGTCGCCGCCCGCGGCGACTTCTCGACGAGATCCGCGGATGCCGCGCCGCGGCTGAGCGCTTCGAGCCCGAGCGCGCCGGATCCGGCGTAGAGGTCGAGCACGACCGCCCCGTGGAGGGTATCCGCGGATTCGAGCGCCCCGAACAGGGACTCGCGCACCCGGTCGCTGGTCGGCCGGGTGCCGGCGTCCGGCACATCGAGCACGAGGGAGCCGGCGCGGCCCGCGATGATGCGCGTCATCCCTTCACGATATCTCCGGCATCCTCCTCCCTGAGGCGGGGGACGGTGCGCAGCTCGGGATGCAGGCCGGACTTGTCGGCGTAGAACGCGCGGATCACATCCATGTCGGTGCGCACGTCTCCGGTGAGCCGGATGGTGGGGCCGAGGCCCGTCGTCATCGTGGTGCGGTCGACGTAGCCGAGGGTGACCGGCAGCTGCGCCTCGCGGGCGATGCGATAGAAGCCGGACTTCCAGTAGGCGCCGGAGCCGCGGGTGCCCTCCGGGGTGACGACGAGGCCGAACACCTCGCCCGCGCGGATCCGTGCGACCACGTCGCCCACCACCCGTGAGGGATCCGCCCGGTCGACGGGGATGCCGCCGAGGCCGCGCATGAGCGGGCCCTTCCAGCCCCGGAAGAGGCTTGCTTTGCCGAGCCAGCGCACCCGCATGCCGAGTCGCCACGCGATGCCGAGCATGAGGACGAAGTCCCAGTTCGAGGTGTGGGGCGCCCCCAGCAGCACCGTGGGGCGGTCGGGAGCCGGCGCGGTGGACAGCGTCCAGCGACTGCAGGCCCAGTAGACACGGGAGAGGAGTCGTCGGAGCATCTCGCCACCTTAGAGTCCGCCGCTGTGGTTCGGCCGACAGCGGGTCGGCGGCGGCTCCTAGACTCGTCTCATGGCGTCCTTCACCCTCGACTCGAGCCTCGGTGGCGCGGTCGGCGGCAAGACGGCGGCGGCGCTCGAACGCGCGTTCGGCATGACGACGGTCGGCGACCTGCTGGTGCACTATCCGCGCCGTTACGCACGCCGCGGCGAGCTCACGCAGATCTCCTCGCTGCCCGTGGGCGAGCCGGTGACGATCGTGGCCGAGGTGCGGCGGGTGAGCGAGCGGCGCATGAAGAACCGCAGCGGGTCGCTGCTCGAGGTCGTGATCAGCGACGGCAACGGCGAGCTGTCGCTGACGTTCTTCAACCAGGCGTGGCGCGTCAAGGATCTGCGGCCCGGGCGGCGCGGCATCTTCGCGGGCAAGGTGGGGGAGTACCGCGGTGCGAAGCAGCTCGCCCACCCCGACTACGAACTGTTCGACGACGAGGAGCAGGCGCGTCTCACGGCCGAGGCCAACATCAACCTGCCCATCCCGATCTACCCCGCCACCAGCACGGTCGCGAGCTGGCAGCTGCAGAAGATCGTCGACCTGGTCCTCGACGGGCTCGGCGACGTGCCGGAGCCGCTCACGGACGAGCTGCGCGCGCGGCACGGGCTGCTCGACGCCCGTACCGCGATCGAGCGCATACATCGCCCCAAGGCTCTCGAGGAGATCGAACCGGCGCGGGAGACGCTGCGCATGCAGGAGGCGTTCGTCCTGCAGGTGGCGCTGCTGCAGCAGCGGCAGTTCGTGCGGGCGCTGTCGGCGACCCGTCGGGTGCCGGGTGCGCTCCTCGAGCGGTTCGACGAGGCACTGCCGTTCCCACGGACACCTGATCAGGTGACCGTCGGCGACGACGTGGCGCGAGACCTCCAGGGCGACTGGCCGATGAACCGGCTGGTGCAGGGGGAGGTCGGCTCCGGGAAGACGCTCGTCGCGCTCCGCGCGATGCTCCAGGTCGCCGAGGACGGCGGCCAGTCCGCGCTCATCGCCCCCACCGAAGTGCTGGCCGCCCAGCACGTGCGCTCCATCGCCCGGATGCTCGGGCCCCAGCTCGCGCCCGAGCTCATGCCGACGCTCCTCACCGGGCAGCTTCCTGCGGCCGAGCGGCGCAAGGCCGCGCTGCGTGCGGCGTCTGGCCAGGCGCGCATCGTGGTCGGCACGCACGCGCTGCTGAGCGAGAGCACGACGTTCGCCGACCTCGGACTCGTTGTGGTCGACGAGCAGCATCGGTTCGGTGTCGAGCAGCGCGAGTCCCTGCGGGCGAAGGGCTCGTCGCCGCACGCCCTCGTGCTGACGGCGACGCCCATCCCGCGCACCGTGGCCATGACGGTGTTCGGCGATCTCGACGTCTCCACGATCCGCACGATGCCGGCGGGTCGCGCCGGCATCGAGACCTTCGTCGCGCCGCTGGCGGAGCGCCCCGGGTGGTTCGGGCGCGTCTGGGAGCGCATCGCCGAGGAGGTCGGCCAGGGGCGCCAGGCGTTCGTGGTGTGCGCCGCCATCGATGCCGAGGCGCTCACCAAGGACGACACCGCGGACGAACCGCCGGGCGACACCGAAGGCGAGACCAGTCGCACCCGCTGGGGCGTCGTGCAGGTCGCCGACCTGCTGTCGCGGCATCCGTCCTTCGCCGACATCCGGGTCGAGAGGCTGCACGGCAAGATGCCCTCCGACGAGAAGGATGCCGTGATGCAGGCGTTCGCCCGCGGCGACATCGACGTGCTCGTGGCCACGACGGTGGTCGAGGTCGGCGTCGACGTACCGAACGCATCGACGATGGCGATCCTCGAGGCCGACAGGTTCGGCGTGTCGCAGCTGCACCAGCTGCGCGGGCGCGTGGGTCGCGGCGGGGTGCCGGGCCTGTGCCTGCTGGTCACCGAGGCAGCGGCCGCAACGCCGGCACGGGAGCGGGTCGAAGCCGTCGCCTCGACGCTCGACGGCTTCGCGCTGGCCGAGGTCGACCTCGAGCTGCGAGGAGAGGGCGATGTGCTCGGCGACGCGCAGTCGGGGGCCAGGTCGTCTCTGCGACTGCTCCGCGTCGTGAAGGACGCCGACATCATCTCCGAGGCGCGGGTGGCCGCCGAGCAGGTGCTTGCCGACGACCCGGCGCTGCAGCGGCATCCCGGTCTCGCCGCCGCCCTCGAGCGCAACGTCGGGATGGCGGAGCGCGCCGCGCTCGCGAAGAACTGACGGGGCCGGCCGCCCCGCCGCCGCCCACTAGGCTGGTCGGCATGAGCAGCCGGATCGCCGTCGTCCCGGGATCGTTCGATCCGCCGACCCTCGGTCATCTCGACGTGATCCGCCGTGCCGCATCACTGTACGACCAGCTCCACGTGCTCGTCGTGCACAACCCCGGCAAAGAGGCGATGCTGCCCATCGCACAGCGCCAGGCGCTCCTGGAGCAGTCCATCGCCGAGAGCGACATCGACGGCGACGTGGTCGTGGCCTCGTGGAGCATGGGACTGCTCGTCGACTACGCGACGGATGTCGGCGCGAGCGTCCTCGTGAAGGGCATCCGCTCCCAGGTCGATGTGGCGTACGAGACGCCGATGGCGATCGTAAACCGCCACCTCGCCCACGTCGAGACGGTGTTCCTGCTGCCCGACCCCGCGCACGCGCTCGTCTCGAGCTCGCTGGTGCGCCAGGTCGCCGCGCTCGGCGGCGACGTCTCGCCGTACGTGCCGTCGGCGGTGGCGCGGTTCCTCGACACCGGTGCGCGCGGCATCTGACCACGGGGAGTCTGGCCACGGGGGGTCTGACCACGGGGCCCTGGCCACGGGGCGACTCACCAGGAACCGCCGCTAGGCTGGAGACGTGGTCAGAAAGCATGTGACGGGTCCGTTCGTCCTCCCGATCCGCGACATCATCCACCGTTCGGGCGAGATGCGCGAGCACACCATCGAAGCCCCGGCTCCCGCCAAGTGGGGAGAGGGACTGGTCGCCGTCGCCGAGGGTGCGCCCGTCGTCATCGACGTGCGTCTCGAGTCGGTGCACGAGGGCATTCTCGCCTCCGGAGAGATCGACACCGAGTACACCGGCATCTGCAGCCGGTGCCTCATCGACATCGGCGAGGGGCTCAAAGTCGAGTTTCAGGAGCTTTTCGCGTATCCTGGGGAGGAAGAAGCTGACTTCGAGGTTCAAGACGACCACGTGGATCTTGAAACTCTGGTCAGGGAAGCGGTCGTCCTGTCGCTTCCGTTTCAGCCGGTGTGCCAGCCGGATTGCCCCGGCCTCGATCCGGTCACGGGCGAGCGACTGGCCGACGATGCCGGATCGCAGCAGAGCGAGCCTCTCGATCCACGATGGGCCGCGCTCCAGGACTTCACCACGACCAACGACGACGAATCACCGCGCTCCCGCGGCTGATACGCCATCGAGAACACAGAAGAGAGCTAGCCATGGCAGGCAACCCCCCGAAGCGGAAGGTCTCCCGTTCCAACACGCGCTCGCGTCGCGCGCAGTGGAAGGCAGCGCCCATCACGCTGACCACCACGATCGAGAACGGCAAGAAGGTCTACAGCCGTCCGCACCAGGCGAAGGTCGTCACCGACTCGCAGGGCACCGAGCTGTTCCTCGAGTACAAGGGCCGCAAGGTCGCCGACGTCTGATCGTCGTGCACTTGACGTGACAGACGTCGCTGCCGAGCGGACCGCTCACGCAGACCTCACGCAGAAGCTCGGAGTCGTCATCGACCCCGAGCTTCTGTCGCTGGCGCTCACGCACCGGTCCTGGGCGTACGAGAACGGACAGGTTCCGAACAACGAGCGCCTGGAGTTCCTCGGCGACTCCGTCCTGGGCCTGGCTGTGACCGTGCGACTGTTCACCGGTCACCCCGATCTCGAAGAGGGGGCGCTCGCGAAGCGCCGCGCCGGCGTCGTGTCGACGGTCGCCCTTGCGGAGATCGCGCGAGGCATCGGCCTCGGCGAGCACCTCATGCTGGGGCGAGGTGAGATCCTCACCGGCGGTCGCGACAAGGACTCGATCCTCGCCGACACCATGGAGGCCATCTTCGGAGCCGCCTACCTGTCGGCGGGGGCGGATGCCGCGACCGGCCTCGTGCTGCGGCTCGTGGAACCGCTCCTCGCCGACCCCGAGCGCTACGGCGCGGCGATGGATCCCAAGACGGCGCTGCAGGAGCTCGCCGCGCACAGCGGCCTGCAGCCCCCGATGTATGCCGTGACCTCGACGGGACCCGACCACGACCGGCGCTTCACCGCGGCCGTCACCGTCGGCGACCTCATCGCCGAGGGCGGCGGGACCAGCAAGAAGCACGCCGAGATGGCCGCGGCGCTGACCGCGTGGCGCGAGCTCAGCGGGCGTGCCTGAGCTTCCCGAGGTCGAGGTCGTCCGTGCCGGGCTCGCCCCCGCGGTCACCGGCGCCCTGGTGCTGGGAGTCACCGTGCTCGATGAGCGCGCGCTGACCCGGCACACCGGAGACGGCGCCGAGTTCGAAGCACGCCTCACCGGACGAGTCGTGCTCTCCGCCGCACGGCGCGGCAAGTTCCTGTGGCTGCCGCTGCAGCCGGCGACGGACGGAACGGCGGCGACCGACGCCGTCGTGGGTCATCTGGGCATGAGCGGTCAGATGCTGCTGCGGGCTCCGGGAGCGCCCGTCGAGCGGCACGAGCGCGTACGCATCGACCTGGCGCACCCCGTCCACGGCGAGCTGTCCGTCGTCTTCGCGGATCAGCGGACGTTCGGGTCGCTGGCGATCGACGACCTGATCCCGACTCCGGACGCGGCGCCGGGCGGACAAGGGTGGGCCGAGGCATCCGTTCCCGCACAGGTCGCCCACATCGCGCGGGACCCCCTGGATCCGGCGTTCTCGGACGCGGGCTTCCGGCGCGCCGTCGGACGCAAGGATTCGGCGATCAAGCGCGTGCTGCTCGATCAGACGGTCGTGAGCGGCGTCGGCAACATCTACGCGGACGAGTCGATGTGGGCTGCGCGCATCCATCCCGAGACGCCCGCGCGCGCGTTGTCCACGCGTGCGACGAATCGGCTGCTCGCGGAGGTGCGCCACGTGCTCGAGAAGGCGCTGGCCGAAGGCGGCACCAGTTTCGACGCGCAGTACGTGAACGTCAACGGCCAAGCCGGCTACTTCGCCCACTCACTGAACGCGTACGGCCGCACCGGAGAGCCCTGCCCCCGATGCGGCCGTCCGATCGTGCGCGTGTCGTTCACGAATCGCTCGAGTCACTTCTGCCCGCACTGCCAGCGGACGCCGCGCCCCCTCCCGGCGACGCGCTGACGGCGTCTGGAGGGAGCGCGGCGCCCACCGGCACGATCACACCGACAGCACCTTCTTCCACGCACCCGCATACGAGGCGGGCACGAACCCGATCGCCTCGTTGATGTCGAGCATGTGGCGGTTCTCCTCGGCGTTGAACGTCGAGACCCGCGGCGACTCGGGCACGAGCTCCCGCCAGCGCAGGAGGTTCGCGCACTTCACGATGGTGCCGAGGCGGTGGCCACGGTGCTCCTTCACGACGAGCGTCCCGAACTGCTGGGTGGCCCCGGCACGGTCCTCCGCGATCGCGAGTTCGTTGTACGCCGCGATCCGCCCGGTGGGCACGTGCAGCACGACGGCCACCGAGACGGTGAGCCCCTGCGCCTTCAAGCGGGCGTCGCGACGCTCCACGCGCGCGGCATCCCAGTGCTGCTCGTCGATGACGAGACCGCCGGCCGGCGCGTCGGTCGACATTCGCGAGATCGCGTAGGCGAACCCGTCGACGTGCTCCGGCGGTGTCGGCGACGTCCACTGGATCGAGCGATAGTCCTCACCGGCGACCGCCAGAGCCTCGGCGAGCATGCGCTCGACGGGGGAGAGGTCTCCGGTCAGATCGAACACGCTGTTGCGCTCCACCTGCTCGAGCGTGAAGCCGCTCGCGAGCTGGAACCGCGTCTGCGGGTCCTCTGCGGGGACCGAACCCCACCCGGTCGACGGCTCGAGACGTGGACCGTCTGTATGCGGTCGATGCAGCGTCCACGTCTGGATCGTGGTGAGCCCGCGTCCCGCGGCCTCACGCTCGACCTCGGCGAGGAGGAGCTCCTCGACGCCCCGGCCGCGGTGCGGCGGGTCGACCATGAGGTCGAACTCGACGGTGCTCGCGTCCGGCTCGTTCGAGATCATGAGCTTCACCGCACCGAGCACGTCCGAGCCGCGCAGAGCGGCGAACCCGAGCTGGGTCCAGTCGGACTGGTCCTGCCAGAACCCGAGCATCTCGTCGGGCTCCTCGCGCAGGTAGTCGTGGCCCGCGTCCGCGAGGCAGACGGCGTTGGCGATCCGCACCATCTCGAGGAACAGGTGCGCGTCCGCAGAATCGGCGGTCTCGGGGACGGGGATCCGCCGGACTGTCACGACGGCGGAATCGGCGAGATCAGTCATCGAGCACCTTCTTCCATGCGCCCTCGTACGCGACCGGCGCGAAGCCGATCGCCTCGTTGATGTCCAGCATGGGTCGGTTCTCCTCTGCGTTGTAGGTGATGACGCGCGCGGACGCGGGCGCCACGTCGCGCCAGGACAGGAGCCCGGCGCACTTCACGAGCGTGCCGAGCTTGTGCCCACGGTGCTCCTTGAGGACGAGGGTGTCCTCCTGATGGGATGCCTCGGTGCGGTCCTTGCCGATCACCAGCTCGTTGAACGCGCACAGCTCACGGGTCTCGATGTGCTGCGCAGCGGTGACCTGGATAGTGCGACCGGATGAGGTGTAGCGGCCGTCGTGCTCGGCGATGCGGGCGGCGTCCCACGCCTCTTCCGCGAACTCGAGGGCAGCCGAGGGCGCGTCGGTCGACATCCGGGACTTCATCCAGGCGTAGCCCGCGACGAACTCCTCCGGGGTCGGGGCGAACCACTGCACGACCCGGTAGTCGGGTGAGGCGGCCTGCGCTTCGGCGAGGAGCCGTTCGACGCCGGCGAAGGAACCGGTCAGGTCGAAGGCGCTGTTGCGCTCCACCTGCTCCAGCGCGTACCCGTGACGGAGGTAGAACCGCGCGACGTGGTCCTCGGGGATCGCGCCGAACCCGGTCGGCGGCGCGAGCTGAGCGCCCGGAGCCGCGGGATGCTCGGCCCACGACTGCAGCACGGTGCGACCGTGCTCGCGCGCGGTCTTCTCGACCAGCTCGTAGGCGGCGGAGCCGATACCGCGTCCCCAGGTCTCGCGCAGCAGCTCGATGAGCCAGAACGCGGCGTTCGATCCCTCCTCGTGCGGGATGTCGACGCCGACGCGGCCGATGATGGCACCGTCGTCGACGATCACCCATGAGAGGCGGGTCTCGTACTCGGTGGGGCGGTAGTGGGGGAGCAGTTCGTCGGCGGCGATGCGGTGGTCGTCGTGTCCGGAGATCTCCCGGTAGATGAGGTTGCGCACCCGGACCATCTCGACGAAGTCGGCGGCGTCCGGTGCGTCGATCGAGGCGGGTACGACGAGGGGGCGGAATTCCAGCCCCGTGATGGTGGTCATGTCAGCGCGTCCTTGCGAGGTCGATGCGGATGGTTGAGGGGTGGGGTCCGCCGCCCGGGTGCGGGCGGCGGACCCGGTGGCCGTCACGGCCGGGGTGCGAGGCTGGCCTCGCGGAGGTAGGCGCGTTCACGCTGCGCGGTGGCCTCCTGGTGCCGGTACGTGTGAGCGTGCCGACGTCGGTCGTCCGCGAGTCGCGGGGTGCGGGTGCTCCACAGCAGCAGCCTCAGACCCAGGTGGAGGGCGAGGCGGTCCAGGAGCGAGGTCCGGGTGTCGCGGCTCGGGAGCCGCAGCGTATCGGGAAGCCCCGATGGGCGCTGCGGCGCAAGGAGAGTATTCATGATTGCTCTTTCCGGTTGTGAAAGGGATGCCTCGGCAAGCGCCGGAGGCGGGGGATGTCATGCCGCAGCACGACGGGACGACGGCAGGGGGTGCGCGCTCAGCACCGCGAAGCGGATGCGGCGCAACAGACGGGTATCGCCCGAAACCGGGCAGACTCGTCCCCTGCGGGGATCAGATGGCGGCGGGGAAGCGGCCGCTCAGCACAGCGCCGAAGGAGCAGGTCCCCGACGCGACGGCACGAATCGCTCCGCCATCACGGGCGGCGATTCCAGTGGGATTCATCAGCATCATCGGGGGACCTCCTTTCTCGACTTCAGACGCGGAGAGTCACGCTAGCGCGTGCGAGATGCCGGCGTCAAGCGAATTCGCAGATTCGCTGTTCGCATGGCGTGTCGCGGCATCCGATTCGTGCGGCCGGTCTGCCGGGAGACGGGGCACCGCTCCGGTAGCGTAGGCGGGTAATCGACCGGGGCGGGGGCGGATCCATGCACCTGAAGAGCGTGACGCTCAAAGGGTTCAAGTCGTTCGCCCAGCCGACGACCTTCGCCCTCGAGCCCGGCGTGACGTGCATCGTCGGCCCCAACGGCTCCGGCAAGTCCAACGTCGTCGACGCCCTCGCCTGGGTGATGGGGGAGCAGGGGGCGAAGACGCTGCGCGGCGGCAAGATGGAAGACGTCATCTTCGCCGGCACGGCGACACGCGGCCCCCTCGGTCGTGCCGAGGTGCAGCTCACGATCGACAACAGCGACGGTGCGCTCCCCATCGAGTACGCCGAGGTGACGATCAGCCGCACGCTGTTCCGCAACGGCACCAGCGAGTACGCCATCAACGGCGAGTCGTGCCGGTTGCTCGACGTGCAGGAGCTGCTGAGCGACTCCGGCCTCGGCCGGGAGATGCACGTGATCGTGGGGCAGGGCCGGCTCGACAGCGTGCTGCAGGCCACGCCCGAGGATCGCCGCGGCTTCATCGAAGAGGCCGCCGGCATCCTGAAGCACCGGCGTCGCAAGGAGAAGACCGTCCGCAAGCTCGACGCGATGGAGGCCAACCTCACGCGCCTGAGCGATCTCGCGGGCGAGCTGCGCCGGCAGCTGAAGCCGCTGGGCCGGCAGGCCGAGATCGCCCGCGAGGCGGCGACGATCGCCGCCGTCGTGCGCGATGCGAAGGCGCGGCTCTTCGCGGACGAGATCTCGGGCCTCCGTGCCGAGCTGGCGTCGCATGCGCAGAGCGAGCAGGAGCGCCACGCCGAGCGCATGGTGCTGCAGGACGGGCTCGACAACGTGCGGGTGCGCATCGAGCAGCTGGAGAACGACCAGCGATCCGAGAGCGTCGACCGTGCGCGTCGCGTCGCGTTCGGGCTGGAGCGCTCGCAGGACCGCCTGCGCAGCCTGTACGCCCTCGCCGGCCAGCGCCTGGCGCTGCTCGGGGACGCCGAGGACGAGGAGCGCCTCGAGCTCACCACCGTGTCGCAGGCGATGATCGACGAGGCCCGCGCCGAGATCGACGACGTGTCGGACGGCTTGGGCGCCGCGCAGGACGCCGCCGCCGCGGCCGCCCGCGACGTCGTGCGCGCCCGCGCCGAGCTCGACGCCCTCGACTCCGACATCGCCGCGCAGAGCGCCCTCGTCTCCGAGCACGACATGAGGATCACCGCGCTGCGCGGCACCGCCGAGGCGGCGGCATCCGCCCTCGCCGCCGTCCAGACCGCGGTCGAGCGCCAGCAGAAGGCGCTGGATGCCGCCCTCGCGCGCCGCGCCGATGCCGAAGAGACCCTCGCCGGTGTCGACCCCGACCTGGTGCCCGACGCATCGACGGCCGACCATGCCGCCGCGTACGAGCGCGCACAGCGCGATGCCGCCGAGGCGGAGGCGTCGGTGGCATCGTTGCGTGAGCGGCTGCACGCGGCGGAGCGGGAGCGCGAGGCGCTGACGGCGCAGACGGCCGCGCTGAGCCGCGCGCTGGATGTCAAGAACGGCGCGTCCGCACTGATCGCGCAGGACCGCGACGGTGTTCGCGGCCTCGTCGGAGACGCGGTGCAGGTGCGCTCCGGGTTCGAGGCCGCTATCGCGGCCGTGCTGGGTCCCATCGCCGAAGGCGTGCTGGTCGACGATCGGGCGAGCGCTTTCGCCGTGGCCGACGCGGCGCGTGACGCCGAGGCCGGCATGGTCGACATCGTGATCGCGTCGGCGGGCGTGATGCGGCCGGACTTCCCGAAGCTGCGCGGAGTCGTTCCCGCGCGTGAAGTGGTGACGGCACCCGACGGGGTGCTGGGTCTGCTCTCATACGTCGTGGTCGTCGACGACCTCGAGACGGCTCGGGAGGCCGGACCGGCTCTGGCGATGGCCGAACTCGGCGGACCGCTCACCCTGGTGACCCGCCGTGGCGAGGTGTACACCGAGCACTCGCTCCGCGCAGGTGCCGGCTCGTCCCGTTCCCGGCTCGAGCTGGCGGCGGAGCGGGATGCCGCCGCGGAGCGCCGCGACGAGATCACCGTGGTGGCAGACTCCCTGCACGAAGCGCTCGGCGATGCCACCCGCGAACTCGACTCCGCGCGCCTGCGCACCAAGACCGCGCTGGCGACGCTCCGTGAACACGACGCGGCCCTCGCAGCACACGCGGAGCAGGTGAACCGAGCGACCGTGCGGCATGAAGCGGCCGTCGCCGAGTGCGAACGCCTCGCCGCCGGCCTCGCCCAGGCCGCCGCGGCGGTCGAAGAGGCCGAGAGCTCTGCGCGCTCGGCGGAGGATCAGCTCACGGCTGCGCTCGAGGCTCCCCGGCCCATCCTCGATGCGTCGGCGCGCGACGGCATGCTCGCCGCACTCGAGGCGGCCCGCGACGCCGAGATGGGTTCGCGGCTCGACGTCGAGACGCTCCGCGAGCGCATCCGCGCCGGCGAGGCGCGGGTCGTCGGGCTCGAACGCCAACGCGAGCGTGAACGCGAGGCCGCCGCCGAGGCGGCACGCCGGGCGGTGGTGCGCCGCGCGCAGCGGGAGATCGCCGCCGGGGTCGCCGGGCAGCTGCCCGCCGTGATCGATTCGGTCGACCGCTCGCTCGCTCAGGCGCGGGCGGAGCTCGCCGCCGCGGAGTCGGAGCGCACCGCGGTGACCGCCGAGCTCGGCGAACTCCGCGCGCGGGAGAGCTCGGTGCGGGAGAGGCTGGCGGGTCTCACCGAGAGCGTCCACAACCTCGAGCTGCAGATCCACGAGAAGCGGCTGCACGTGGGCGGGCTGCTCGAACGCGTGCAGTCCGAGCTCGGCCTCGACGAAGACATTCTCATTTCGGAATATGGGCCGGATCAGCCCGTTCCACTCGTCGCGACGACCCAGGGCGCTGAGCCGGCTGTGGACGGCACGGAGGCGGAAGCGATTGCGTACGACCGCGGCCAGCAACGGCGGCGACTGCAGGAGGCCGAGCGCAAGCTCACCCAGCTCGGTCGCGTGAACCCGCTTGCGCTCGAGGAGTTCGAAGCCCTCGAGCAGCGTCACAAGTTCATGACCGAGCAGCTCGCGGACCTCACCCAAACCCGCAAGGATCTGCTGACGATCATCGAAGAGCTCGACGAGCGCATGCAGTCGATCTTCCTCGCGGCGTTCGAAGACACGAAGGTCGCCTTCGGCGAGGTGTTCCCGATCCTGTTCCCCGGCGGCACCGGGTCGATCACTCTCACCGACCCCGACTCGCCGCTGACGACGGGCATCGAGGTGGCCGTACGCCCGGTCGGCAAGAAGATCGAAAGGCTCTCGCTGCTCTCCGGCGGCGAGCGTTCTCTCGCCGCGGTGGCGCTCCTGACGGCGATCTTCAAGGCCCGGCCGAGCCCCTTCTACATCCTGGACGAGGTGGAGGCCGCGCTGGACGACGCCAACCTCGGCCGCCTTCTGGGCGTCTTCGAGCAGCTGCGCGAATCGAGCCAGCTCATCGTCATCACCCATCAGAAGCGCACCATGGAGATCGCCGACGCCCTCTACGGCGTGTCGATGAGGCAGGACGGCGTCTCCGCCGTCGTCGGACAGCGCATCGTGGAGCGCGTGGCCTCCTGATCGGCGGGTTGACTGCCCCGACAGCTGGGCGTGGATCTCGGGGGCGGGGGAGTAGCGTTCGCCTATGCACACCTCTGCGCGCGCGGTGACGGCCGGACTGCTGCTGTCGGCGTTCGCGCTGACCGCGTGCACACCGTTCCCCCCGGGTGCGCGGCTGTTGTCGCCGGAGCCCTCCGACTCGGCCTCCGTGGATGCCGGCGAGACGCCCGAGCCTGCGGATGACGCCGGCAGTCCACCGACCGAGATCACGTTCGCCGCGGGCGCGGAACTGGACCCCGCACTCTGGACGGTGGGCTGGGACGATCGGCTGATGGCCGCGGACGAGCGGTTCGCGACATCGTCGCCCGACGACGGCAACGGCAGCTGGGCCTATCTGGACGGACAGACCCAGTGCACGGTCGCCTTCTACCAGGGCGCCATCACCGACCTGGAGCTGGGAGCGGATGACCGCGAGAGCACCGACAACATGCTCGCCGCGGTGCTCAGCACGCAGATTCCCGGGGTGACGGGGGCCGACGTCAGCGCCAACGCATCGGACGACTACGTCGCGCAGACGACGCAGGAGGGCACGGTCGACATCCGCATGGTCGGGGGCAGCGGGGGCGCGGGTGGCGACGAGGCGAGCTGGAGCGAGTTCGGGCGCACGTTCGGCACCCTCGGCACGTCACTGGTCGTCAACGTGGAGTGCCCGCCCGGACAAGACGTCGCCACCGAGGTGACCGACCTTCTCGGCAACTACCTCGGCATCGCGGTGGCGCCCGCGTCGGGGTGAACGGCGCGGGCACCTAGGCTGGGGGGATGGCAGAGAGCTCCTGGTCGCTCGGCCGTGCGCTGCGCGGCATGTTCGTCAAACCCACGATCGATGAGACGACCTGGGAAGACCTCGAGACGGCGCTGCTCACGGCGGACTTCGGCCCCGACATCACCGAACGCATCATCGACGAGCTGCGCGAGAAGGTCGAGCGGTATCGCACGACCGACCCGCGCGACCTGCAGCGGATGCTGAAGGAGACGCTCGAGGAGCACTTCGCCAAGTTCGACACCACCCTCCGCCTCACCGAGCGGCCCGCCGTCGTGCTCGTCGTCGGCGTGAACGGCGTCGGCAAGACCACGACCATCGGCAAGTTCGCGAAGTTCCTGCAGCGCTACGGACGGTCGGTGGTGGTCGGTGCCGCCGACACCTTCCGCGCTGCTGCCGTCGACCAGCTCGCGACCTGGGCCGAGCGGGGCGGGGCGGCGATCGTGCGGCCGCAGCAGGAGGGCCAGGATCCGGCATCCGTCGCCTTCCAGACCATCGAGTACGCCAAGAGCACCGGCACCGAGATCGTGCTCGTCGACACCGCCGGCCGCCTGCACACCAAGGGCGGGCTCATGGACGAGCTCGGCAAGATCCGACGTGTGATCGAGAAGCAGGCGCCGATCAGCGAGGTGCTCCTGGTGCTCGATGCCACGACCGGTCAGAACGGGGTCATGCAGGCTCAGGCCTTCCTGGAGCACGCGGGCGTCACAGGCCTGGTCCTCACCAAGCTCGACGGCTCGGCGAAGGGCGGCTTCGTGCTCGCCGTGCAGGAGCGCACCGGGATTCCGGTGAAGCTGCTGGGTCAGGGCGAGGGGATCGGCGACCTCACCGGCTTCACCCCGCACGTATTCGCGGCCGCTCTCGTCGACTGATCCTGGCGCCGTCGCGGACCGAATTCACGCCATGCCGTGTTCGGGCTATCGCCGACGCGCTCCTTGCGGTTTCATGGGGTCATGGCGATCGAGCACGACTACTTCGGACTCCTCGAATCGGGGCCTGACGGATCGATCTTCTGGTCGGAGAACGTCGAACTGGGAGACCAGTCCGTCACGGTGGATCTCACGGCGCCCGACCAGGACGACGTCTCCGAGGCCGCCCTCGACGTCGCCGCCGCGCTCATCTCGTCGATCGAGGACATCGACCGCAGCGCGCGCAACGGCATGGTGAACGAGCTGAACGATCGCACCAGCGAAGTGACCGAGTACATCCTGCAGCAGCAGGAGACGCTGGGAGAGGCCCTCGAGGAAACGCTCGTCGACATCTCGGGTGACGTCCAGATCGACGTGATCCGCTCACTCCAGCTCATGAGCATGACGATCCTCGCCGACGAGCACGGCGGCTCGGACCCGTTCGCGGTGCTGGAGTACGCGCTCGATCCTGACGCCACCGACGACGTGCTGCTGGTCAACCTGGACTCCGCCGGGGCCGTGCTGTCGGTCACGAGCGCGGACTGACCGCCGCCGTCACACCGCCTGGGCGAAGCCGCGTTCGACGTGGACGTCCTCGGCGATGTGCGCCAGGTGCGCCGGGATCTCGCGACCCTTGGACAGCATCGACTGCGCCCAGAGGCGGCCTGCGCGGTAGGACGAGCGCACGAGCGGCCCCGCGAGCACTCCGAGGAATCCGATCCGCTCGGCCTCCTCTTTGAACTCGACGAACTCCTGCGGCTTGACCCACCGCGCGACGGGCAGGTGCCGCGGCGACGGCCGGAGGTACTGCGTGATGGTGATGATGTCGGTGCCGGCGGCGCGGAGGTCCTCGAGTGCCTGGATGACCTCCTCGGGCTCCTCTCCCATGCCCAGGATGAGATTCGACTTGGTGATGAGACCCGCATCGCGCGCCTGGGTCAGGACGTCGAGCGAGCGCTCGTAGCGGAAGGCCGGCCGGATCCTCTTGAAGATGCGCGGGACCGTCTCGACGTTGTGCGCGAAGACCTCGGGACGGCTCTCGAACACCTCGCCGAGCAGGGCCGGGTCGCCGTTGAAATCGGTCGCGAGGATCTCGACGCCCGTGTTCGGGTTCAACGCGTGGATCTGCCGCACCGTCTCAGCGTGGAGCCATGCGCCGCCATCCGGCAGATCGTCGCGTGCGACTCCCGTCACTGTGGCGTAGCGCAGGTTCATGCGCACCACGCTCTCGGCGACGCGGCGCGGCTCGTCAATGTCGTAGTCCGCCGGCTTGCCGGTGTCGATCTGGCAGAAGTCGCACCGGCGCGTGCACTGCGAGCCGCCGATGAGGAAGGTCGCCTCGCGGTCCTCCCAGCACTCGTAGATGTTGGGGCAGCCGGCCTCCTGGCACACGGTGTGAAGCTCCTCGGTCTTCACGAGCGAATGCAGCGCCTGGTACTCGGGCCCCATCTTGGCCTTGGTCTTGATCCACTCCGGCTTGCGCTCGATCGGCGTCTGCGCGTTGCGCACCTCGAGCCGGAGGAGCTTGCGCCCGTCAGGACCCGAGGGAGCGGATGCCGCGTCCGGCGTGCCTGCGGCACCCGGCGCGCTGCTGCAGGCGCTCATGCCGGCACCCCGGCGAAGTCGGCGGCGAACACGCGGCTCACCGTGCCGATCACGTCGCTCGGCGCGATCTCGGCGCCGGCCACCTCGCTGATCGTCGTGACTCCGGCATCCGTGATCCCGCACGGGATGATGCCGCGGAAGCCGGCGAGGGAGTTGTCGCAGTTGAGCGCGAAGCCGTGCATCGTCACGCCCCGCTGCACGCGGACGCCGATCGCGGCGACCTTGTCCTCGCCCAGCGGGCGGCGCACCCAGACGCCGCTGCGGCCTTCGACCCGGTAGCCCTCGACGTCGTACGCGCCCAGCACGTCGATCAGCAGCTGCTCGAGGCGGCGCACATGTGCGACGACGTCGACCGGCTCGGTGAGCCGCACGATCGGGTAGCCGACGAGCTGTCCCGGGCCATGCCATGTGATCTTGCCGCCTCGGTCGACATCAACGACGGGCGTGCCGTCGGTCGGGCGCTCATGCCGCGCCGTGCGAGCGCCTGCCGTGTAGACGGGCTCGTGCTCCAGCAGCAGCAGCGTGTCGGGTCGCGTGCCCGCCACCACCTCGGCGTGGATGCTTCGCTGCAAGGCCCAGCCGTCGAGATACGGCACGTAGTCGGGGGAGAGGCCGACCGTCTGGATGTCGAGCATCGCGCTCCTTCACTTGTTCGCTCGTGGCGATTGATGGATTGCGTCCAACAATACATCCGCTGCTCGCCCATGCCGAGACACGCACGGCGCATCCGACAGCACCCATGCCGGATGGACCACCGGCCATAAGGTGGCTTCATGTCCACCGAGCCGCGCGCGGGGCGACCGAAGGCGTCGTCGCGCGAGACCATCGCCGAAGCGGCGTGCGAGCTGTTCCTCGAGCAGGGCTACGAGCAGACCTCGATCGCCGATATCTCCAGCCGCGCCGGAGTCAGCCGGTCGAGCTTCTTCAACTACTTCTCCTCCAAGTCCGATGTGCTGTGGGCGGGGCTCGACGAGCGGCTCGCCGCATTCGAGCGGCACCTGGGCTCGGACGAGGAGACGGCTGCCGTCGCCGACGTCCGTTCGGCGACCCTCGCCATAGCGGAGGGATTCGCGCCCGACAGCCTTGCGCTGGGCATCGTCAACGCGAAGGCGATGGGACTCGAGGCCGAGTACGAGCGCGACGCCGCCCTCCGCCGGGCGCGCGTGGCGAGGGCGGTCTCGACGCGGTTCGTCCGCGCCGGGTCGGATCGCGTGCACGCCGAGGTCGCCGGCGCTGCGTGGGGCGGGGCGGTGCTCGCCGCGGTCGAGGCGTGGGCCCACGACGGTGCCGGCCGCACCTCGCTCGCGCGCTTCCTGGCTCGTGCGGCGGACGCCGCCGAAGCCGTCGGGCCGGTGCGTGCCGGGGAGGTGCGGCAGCTGCGCGTGGTCGTCGAGGCGCCCGACTTCGAGGCCGCCCTCCGCTTCTACCGCGACGTCGTCGGGATGCCGCAGGCCGAGGCGTACGAGGCCGAGGGCGGTGCCCGCGTGGCGATCCTCGACGCCGGGCGCGCGACCCTGGAGCTGTCGAACCCGGCGCAGGTCGCGTTCATCGACCGCGTCGAGACAGACGGCGACGCCCCGAGCGACCGGATCCGGCTCGCGCTCGAGGTGGACGACAGCGCTGCCGCCGCCGAGCGCCTGGCGCACCGCGGCGCGGAGGTGCAGGCATCCGCCCGCGTCACGCCCTGGCGCTCCCGCAACGCGCGTCTGCGGGGTCCTGCAGGTCTGCAGCTGACCCTGTTCGAGGAGCTCGGACCCGAGAGCTGAATCGCCCGGGACGGCGGGTGGCGGCGGAGCGGGCGGCGTCGGCATCCGTCCCCGGTAGAATCGGGGCATCATGGCGACTTTCGGCACCCTCTCCGACCGGCTCACCGAGACCTTCCGCAACCTCCGCAAGAAGGGGCAGCTCACGCCCGCGGATGTCGATGGCACCGTCCGCGAGATCCGGCGCGCCCTGCTCGACGCCGACGTGGCGCTGCCCGTCGTCAAGGACTTCACCGCCAAGGTGCGCGAGCGCGCGCTCGGCGATGAGGTGAGCAAGGCGCTGAACCCGGCGCAGCAGGTCGTGCAGATCGTCAACGAGGAGCTCGTCGCGATTCTCGGCGGCCAGCAGCGCCGGCTGCAGTTCGCGAAGAACCCGCCGACCGTCATCATGCTGGCGGGCCTGCAGGGCTCGGGTAAGACGACCTTCGCGGGCAAGCTCGCCAAGATGCTCGAGAAGGACGGCCACACGCCGCTCCTCATCGCCGCCGACCTCCAGCGTCCCAACGCGGTCAACCAGCTGCAGGTCGTGGCCGAGCGCGCCGGTGCCGCGATCTACGCGCCCGAGCCGGGCAACGGCGTCGGCGACCCGGTCAAGGTCGCCCGCGATGGCGTCGAGGTCGCGCGTCGCCAGCAGCACGACGTCGTCATCATCGACACCGCCGGCCGCCTCGGCGTCGACGCCGAGCTCATGAAGCAGGCGGCCGACATCCGCAAGGCGACCGATCCCGACGAGGTGCTGTTCGTCATCGACGCGATGATCGGACAGGATGCCGTCAACACCGCCAAGGCGTTCCAGGACGGCGTCGACTTCACCGGTGTCGTGCTCTCGAAGCTCGACGGCGACGCCCGCGGTGGCGCCGCGCTCTCCGTCGCCTCGGTCACGGGCCGCCCGATCATCTTCGCGTCCACGGGTGAGGGCCTCGACGACCTCGAGGCGTTCCACCCCGACCGCATGGCGTCGCGCATCCTCGACCTCGGCGACATCCTCACCCTTATCGAGCAGGCGCAGCAGGCGTTCGACGAAGAGGAGGCGCTCAAGGTCGCGGAGAAGCTCGCGACCGAGCAGTTCACCCTCGAGGACTTCCTCGCCCAGATGCAGCAGATGCGCAAGATGGGCTCGATGAAGAAGATGCTCGGGATGCTCCCGGGCATGGGGTCCATGAAGGATCAGCTCGAGAACTTCGACGAGCGCGAGATCGACCGCACCGAGGCGATCATCCGCTCGATGACCCCCGCCGAGCGCCGCAACACCAAGCTCCTCAACGGATCGCGCCGGCTGCGCATCGCGCGCGGCTCGGGCATGACAGTCACGGACGTCAACCAGCTCGTGCAGCGATTCGACCAGGCCGCGAAGATGATGAAGACCGTCGCCCGCGGCGGCGTGCCGAACATCCCCGGTATGGGTCCGATCCCCGGCGCCGGCCGGCCGGGCGCCTCGTCCAAGCGCGGCAAGCAGCAGAAGGCGAAGGGCTCGCGGTCGGGCAACCCCGCCAAGCGCGCCGCCGAGAACGCGGGGATCGCGGCGCAGGACGCCGAGGCCCCGACGGGCTCGGGCTTCGGGCTCGGCGCCGGAGGAGCGAAGGGCGCCCCGACCGAGGCGGATCTCGCCGAGCTGCAGAAGATGCTCGGCCGCGGCTGACCCCGCGCTTGTCCGGGCGGCCTGCGCGCCGCCTTCGAGACTGCGCGCGGCGTGCCCGCCGCCTTCGAGACTGCGCGCGGCCTGCCCGCCGCCTTCGAGACTGCGCGCGGCCTGCCCGCCGGTGGTCGCCCTCTCTGTCGCCAGATCAGGTGATTTCGCCGAGGTAGGACGTTTCGGCGGGAAACGTCCTACGCCCGTGAAATCACCTGATTTCGCGACGGTGGAGCCCCTGGGCTATCGCCATGAGGATCGTCTCCACGACGTACTCCCACCGGAAGAACACCTGGAAGTAGTCGAAACGGAGCACGACGTAGCCGCGCAGGACGAGGCGAGCGTCGGCTTCTAGATCACGCCGGCGGTCTTGCGCCGAGCTGTGGAACTCGAATCCATCGAGCTGCACCAGAAGCGAGTCGCCAACGCGTCCGTCGATGCGGTGACCGTCGATCGTCACCTGCTGCTGGACCGGCACGCCGACCTGCTTCATGCCATGGACGAATCGCGTCTCCAGGCCGGAGTCTGAGAGCTCGCTCGCCAGCCGCGCGAACTCCGATGCAGCGCTGCTTCGCCAAGCGACGCGCTTGAGCGTCGCGGCCATCGCCTTCTTCGCTCGAATGGCGGACTCCCAGACCGCCAGAGCATCGCGTGGTTCCACGCACCTCGCGACATGGAAGAGGATGTTCACGACCGGCTCCTCCGTCATGGTCCGGCTCACGGGCGCCGGCGCGGACGCCCAATGCAATCGAACTCCCTCAGTCGCATTGCGGGATGCAGTGGCCTGAACTGCGACGTGCACCTCCGAGTGGTCCGGAACCCACAGTCCCAGCATCTCCGCACCGCTCAGGCATGTCGCTCGCCCACCCACGGAGGCAGCCTTCACGCGCCTCGCATCGGCATCCGGACGTACTAGCCACGAGCGGCGCACCCGGTGGAGATCCCCGCGGGCTACGCCATCGGCGATCTCGCGGGCGGTGTACCCGGCGACGCGCAGCTGCGACGTGTGCGAAACGCCGTGGCGCTGATCGATCCACTCTAGGAGGGACGGTCGGGTGCCGAGGTCTGCGGTGTTCACTGGTCCAGCGTCGATGGCCCTCACCTTCGGGCGCGCACAAGTGCACCGATCCGGGGATAGTGCGGCGCAGCCCCAAGTTGGGGAGGAAGCCGTGCCTGGCGTCGCGGCCTCGAGCCACGGCATCCACAGCCTCCTCGCTGTTGCGAGATCAGGTGATCTCACCGGGGTAGGACGTTTGACGGCGGAGTCTCCTGTGCTGGCGAAATCACCTGATCTCGTCACGCGCGAAGACGCGCAGGGTGGGGAGGTGTCAGTGGACGGCGGTGGTCGTGCGAATCGACGGCGGTGCGAGCGCGTCGGAGGGGAGGATGCCTGGGGTCTCAGCATCCGCTCGCCTGCCGCTGTTACGAGATCAGGTGATCTCACCGGGGCAGGACGTTTGACGGCGGATTCTCCTGTGTTGGCGAAATCACCTGATCTCGTGCCTCGGCGCGGGGTGCGTACCGACGCGTGGTCAGCGACGCCCCGCGCCTGTCGGATGCCGCTGGCGACGCCCCGCGCCCGTCGGATGCCGCTGGCGACGCCTCGCGCCTGTCGGATGCCGCTGGCGACGCCTCGCGCCTGTCGGATGCCGCTGGCGACGCCTCGCGCCTGTCGGATGCCGCTGGCGACGCCCCGCGCCGGACGGATGCCGCTGCCGCGGCATCCGTCCCCTCCGCGACGTGCTCAGGTGACGTCACAGGGGTAGGCCGCAGGCGCGGAGTAGGCCCCTGCGGAGCGACAGCGCCGGGTCAGCGGCCGAGGGTGGCCAGGTGCTCGCGCAACGTGGGGCCGGAGCGGAACTCGCCGACCAGGTGGCGCACAACCTCGCGGAGGTCGCCTTCGGCCGCGTCGGCGACGGCGAGCTGGCGCGAATAGCTCGCACCGCCCGTGAGGATGGCCTCGATGCCCGCCAGTTCGCGGGCGCATTTGAGGTCGTCGGCGATGTCGCCGATCTCTGCGAGCGTCTCGCGCAGGTGCTCGGTGACGAGGCGCTGGGTGCCGAGATGATCGACGATCACGCGTGCGTCGAGTCCGTAGCGCGCGGCGCGCCACTTGTTCTCGCGGATGAACCACGGCTGGATCGTCTCCAGCGGCAGACCCTCGTCGAGGCGTCGGGAGAAGTGCTCCACGAGCACCTGCACCAGGGCGGCGACCGCGGCGAGCTCGGGGAGCGTCGACATGCCGTCGCAGGCGCGCACCTCGATGGTTCCCCAGCGCGGCGCCGGACGGATGTCCCACCGCACCTCGGTGGCGTCCTCCATGACTCCGGTGCCGACCATGTCGTCGAGGTAGCCCTCGAACTCGTTCCAGTTCTGGAGCGGCCACGGCAGACCCGCGGTGGGCAGCTGCTGGAAGACGAGCGCGCGGTTGGAGGCGTAGCCGGTGCGCTCACCCGCCCAGAACGGGCTCGACGCCGACAGCGCCTGCAGGTGAGGCAGGTAGACGGCGAGGGCATTGATGATCGGGAACACCTTGTTGACGTCCTCCACGCCGACGTGCACGTGGATGCCCCAGATCATCATGTTGCGGCCCCACCACTGGGTGCGCTCGATGAGCTTGTGGTAGCGGGTCTTGTCGGTGACGCTCTGGTCGTACCACTGCGCGAACGGATGGCTGCCCGCGCAGAGCAGGTCGACGCCATGCGGGTCGGTGTAGGTGCGCACCTCGGCGATCGCGTCGGCGATGTCGTCGACGGCGGCGGCAACGGTGTCGCCGATGCCGCTGGTCACCTCGACGGTGTTCGTGAGCAGCTCGCCGGTGACGGTGTAGCGCTCGAGGCTGGAGCGCTCTTCGAGCGCGGCGAGGAGATCGGGGCCGCGGGGGATCAGGTCCCCGGTCGCGGTGTCGGCGAGCATGAGCTCCCACTCCAGGCCCACGGATGAGCGGTCGGATGTCGCGAAGGGCACCGTCATGGGCACAGTCTGGCACGCACGGGTCTGGACTCCGGTGGTTCGCGGCATGGTGCGTCATCTGGCAGAATAGAGGGCTGGACCACACGCTCGACCCTCTATCCAGCGTCGTGCTCCTCCTCTGAGCTCCCGCCGGGTGTGCACCCCACGCTCCAGGCGACAGGTTCGTTCGCTTTCCACACATTCAGGAGAATCGTGGCTGTCAAGATCCGTCTCAAGCGCCTCGGCAAGATCCGTGCGCCCTACTACCGCATCGTCGTGGCCGACTCGCGCACCAAGCGCGACGGCCGTGTCATCGAAGAGATCGGCAAGTACCACCCCACCGAGGAGCCCTCGTTCATCGAGGTCGACTCCGAGCGTGCCCAGTACTGGCTGAGCGTCGGCGCACAGCCGACCGAGCAGGTGCGCGCACTCCTCAAGCTGACCGGCGACTGGGGTCAGTTCAAGGGCGACAAGAACGCGGTCTCGACCGTGAAGACCCGCGACGAGAAGCCCGCGTTCGAGATCGACTCCTCGAAGAAGTCGGTCGTGAAGCCGAAGGCCGAGAAGAAGGCCGAGGCCGCCGAGGCTCCCGCCGCCGAGGCGACCGACGAGGCCGCCGCCGAGTCCGCAGAGTAATCCGTTGCTCGCCGCCGCGCTCGAACACGTCGTCAAGGGGATCGTCGATCACCCGGACGACGTCCGCATCGACTCGTCCACGTCGCCCCGCGGCGACGTGCTCGAAGTGCACGTCCACCCCGATGACCGGGGTCGCGTGATCGGGCGCGGCGGCCGCACGGCCAAAGCCCTGCGCACCCTCATCAGTGCCCTCGCCGACGGACGCCGCGTGCGCGTCGACGTCGCGGACGACTGAGGTGTCAGGCGAGAACACCGCGGGATCGGGCGCAGACGCCCGCAAGCCCGTGAATGCCGTTCCCCCCGTGGGCAAGACGCAGCTCCGTGTCGGTCGCCTCGTCAAGGCGCACGGACTCAAGGGCGCCATCAAGCTCGAGCTGTACACGGACGACCCCGAGGGTCGCTTCGTCCCCGGCGCGACGTTCACCCTGCAGGTTCCCGAGTCGTCGCCGTGGCACGGCAAGCCGCTCACGGTGCGCGAGTTCCGCTGGATGAACAGCCACCCGGTCGCCTTCTTCGAAGACGTCGACGACCGCGACGCCGCAGAGGCGCTCATCCGCGCCATCCTGTGGGTCGATGAGGATATCCAGGCCTCGCCGACCGAGGAGGACGCCTGGTTCGATCACCAGCTCGTCGGCCTCGAGGTCGTCCGTGACGGCCAGGTCGTCGGCAAGGTCGCCCGGGTGGACCACTTCCCCGCGCAGGACCTGCTCATCGTGAAGGTGCGCGACGACGAGGTGCTGGTGCCGTTCGTCAAGGCGATCGTGCCGGAGGTCGACATCGCGGCCGGGCGCGTCATCGTGACGCCGCCGGCAGGACTCTTCGAGGAGCTCCCCGAGGATGACAACGGCGACGACGCTGCGGCGGAGACGTCCGCCGACGACGCTGACGACGCTCCGGCGGGCCCGTCCGCCGACGACGCCGACACCGCTCGCTGACACCGTCTCACGCGGCGCCACCGGCAGCCGTGCGGCAGATGTGATCTGCGGGTAACACGGCGGGAAACGCCCCGGAACCTCCATCCCGGATCATCGAAGGCATGGGCGAAGTACGCACCGTGTGCTCCTACTGCGGCGTCGGCTGCGGTATCTCGGTGACGACCTCCCACGCCGGGGCGGGGCATCCGCTCACCATCGCGAAGGTCGCGGGCGACCGCGCCCACCCCACCAACGCCGGGCGGCTCTGCACCAAGGGCGCGACCCATGCGGAGCTGATGCAGGCTCCGGGGCGCATGACCTCCGCACACGTGCGCCCCGCGAGAGGGGAGCCGGCGGAACCTGTCGCACTCGCTGATGCCGTGACGGATGCCGCGACGCGCCTGCGCGCGATCCTCGACGAGCACGGGCCCGACGCCATCGCGATGTACGTGTCGGGGCAGATGAGCATGGAGGCGCAGTACCTCTCGAACAAACTCGTGAAGGGCTACCTGCGCGGCATCCACATCGAGTCGAACTCCCGCCTGTGCATGGCGTCGGCCGGCACCGGCTACAAGCAGTCGCTCGGTGCCGACGGCCCGCCCGGCTCGTACGAGGACTTCGACCACGCCGACCTGTTCTTCGTGATCGGGTCGAACACGGCGGACTGCCATCCGATCCTGTTCCTGCGGATGGCCGACCGGCTCAAGCAGGGCGCGAGGCTCATCGTCGTCGACCCCCGCCGGACCACGACGGCCGACCGCGCCGATCTCTTCCTGCAGATCGCCCCCGGGACCGACCTCGCCCTCCTCAACGGCCTGCTGCATCTGCTCGTGGAGGCCGGCGACATCGACGAGGAGTTCATCGCCGCCCACACCGAGGGCTGGGAGCACATGGCGGAGGTGCTCGCCGAGTACCCGCCTGCGCGCGTGGCGGAGCTGACCGGACTCGCCGAGGACGATATCCGCACGGCCGCCCGCTGGATCGGGGAGGCCGACGAGTGGATGACGCTGTGGACGATGGGCCTGAACCAGTCCACCCACGGCACGTGGTCGACCAACGCCATCTGCAACCTCCACCTCGCGACGGGCGCCATCTGCCGGCCGGGGAGCGGGCCGTTCTCGCTGACGGGCCAGCCGAACGCGATGGGCGGGCGCGAGATGGGCTACATGGGTCCCGGCCTTCCGGGGCAGCGTGCCGTGTTCAGCGGCCCCGACCGTGCCTTCGTCGAAGAGGTCTGGGGGCTCGAGCCCGGGTCGATCCGCGCCGAGTCCGGCGCCGGCACCATCGACATGTTCCGCCGCGCCGCCGAGGGCGAGATCAAAGCGGTGTGGATCATCTTCAGCAACCCGGTCGCGTCGGTCGCGAACCGCAAGACGGTGATCGAGGCGCTGGAGAACGCCGAGCTGGTCATCGCCCAGGACGTCTACACCGAGACCGCCACCACCGCGTACGCCGACATCCTGCTCCCCGCCACGCTGTGGGTGGAGGCCGACGGCGTCACGGTCAACAGCGATCGAACGCTCACGCTCGTGCGCGACGTGCTGCCCGCCCCGGGCGAGGCCCAGCCGGACTGGCTGACCATCTGCCAGGTGGCGCGCGCGATGGGGTTCCCGGGCTTCGACTTCGCCACGAGCGACGAGGTGTTCGACGAGATCCGTCGCTTCTGGAACCCGCAGACCGGATGGGACCTGCGCGGCGTCACGTACGAGCGGCTGCGCGAGACACCGGTGCAGTGGCCAGCGCCCCCTGGCGACGCCGCGACGCGGCATCCGATCCGCTACCTCAACGACGGGGTGAGCCAGTCGCTGCACGTCGAGGGCGACGGCACGGTGCCGCGCCTCGCCTTCGCGACCCCTTCGCGCCGCGCCCAGTTCCTGGCGCGCCCGCACCTGGCCCCCGCAGAGCTGCCGGACGACGACTACCCGTGGGTGCTCAACACCGGCCGGCTGCCGCACCACTGGCACACTCTGACGAAGACGGGCCGCGTCGCCAAGCTGGCGAAGCTGCATCCCGGCCCGTTCGTCGAAGTGCACCCCGTCGACGCCGAGCGGCACGCGATCGCGGAGGGCGACCTCGTCGAGGTCGCATCGCGCCGCGGCCGCTTCGTCGTGCCCGCGGTGCTCACCGACCGGGTGCAGCCCGGCGGCCTGTTCGCGCCGTTCCACTGGAACGACGAGCACGGCGAGTACGTGACGGTGAACGCGGTGACCAACGACGCGGTGGACCCGCTGTCGGCGCAGCCCGAGTTCAAGTTCGCCGCCGTGACGCTGCGGCGCGTGGGGCCGCCGCCAGGCGGCGCGGCGACCGGTTCCGCCGACGAGGCGCTGGCAGCCGCGGGCGTCGACCTCGCGCCGCCGGCGCTCAACGACCTCGAAGGCGCCTACCTCGCGGGATTCCTGTCGACGGTGCGCTCGGCGGTGCTCGCGCCCGGAGAGGTTCCCGTGCTGCCCGTCGAGGCGCCGCTCGGCCCGCGAGCGCGAGCGTGGTTCGATGGTGTGCTCGCCGGCGCCTTCTCGCGCACCACCGCCGGGGGTGGGATGCCGCCGGCCGCGGCACAGGACGAGGTCGTGGTGCTGTGGGGCTCGCAGACCGGCAACGCCGAGGAGTTCGCCGCCGCGGCGACCGCGGCGCTCGGCGCCCGCGGCATCCCGGCGCGTGCCCGGAGCATGGCGGAGCTGCGCGCGTCGGATCTGACCGCCGTGCGCCGGCTGCTCGTCGTCACGTCGACGTTCGGCGACGGCGGGCCGCCCGACAACGCGGCGGCGCTGTGGCACGAGCTGAACGCCGATGGCGCCCCCGAGCTCTCCGGGCTGCGCTACGCCGTGCTCGCACTCGGCGACTCGAACTACGACGACTTCTGCGGTCACGGCCGCCGACTCGATGCGAGACTCGGCGAGCTCGGAGCGACGGCTCTCCTCGAGCGCGTCGACCTCGAACCGGATGCCGACGAGCCGCGCGCGGTGTGGCTGGCGCAGATCCTCGCGACCCTCGCGGCGGAGGGTCCGGACGCCGCGAGCGGGGGCGGGGGAGCACTGGGGCTCCAGGCGCCGCCCGCCCGCCGGTTCTTCAGCCGTTCGAACCCGGTGGGTGCGACGCTGGTGCGCAACGACCTGCTCAGCGGCCCGGGTTCGCAGAAGGAGGTGCGGCGCATCGCGTTCGACCTCTCCGACACGGGCGCGCGGTACGAGGCCGGCGACTCGCTCGGCGTGGTCTGCGCCAACTCGCCCGGTGTCGTCGCGGAGTGGCTGGAGGCCACGGGGATCGCGCCGCACACGATCGTGGAGCTCGACGGCCAGGAGCGCACGTTCGTGGACGCCCTGCGCACGAGGCTCGACATCACCAAGACACCTCTCGACCTGGTCCGGTTCGTCGCGGAGCGCAGCGGCGACGGCACCCTGTCGGCGCTGCTCCGGCGCGAGAACAAGGGCCGCCTCGAGCAGTTCCTGTGGAGTCAGCAGGCGGTCGATCTCGTGCGCGACTTCCCGGTGACAGCCACCGCCGCCGACTGGGTCGGCGTGCTCAAACGGCTGCAGCCGCGGCAGTACTCGATCTCGTCGAGTCCGAAGGACGACCCCGACACCGTCGAGCTGACCGTGTCGGTCGTGCGCTTCGAGACGGAGTCGGGCCGCGCGCGCGGCGGCGTGTGCTCGACGTTCCTCGCCGACGGCGATGCCGCCTCGGCTCCCGTCTACCTGCAGCGATCGCCCGCCTTCCGGCCGCCCGCGGCCGGCGACACGCCGATGATCATGATCGGCCCGGGGACCGGCGTCGCGCCGTTCCGCGGGTTCCTGCACGATCGCCGAGCAGACGGGCACACCGGCCGCAACTGGCTCTTCTTCGGGGAGCAGCACGCCGCGACCGACTTCTACTATCGCGAAGAGCTCGAGGGGATGCGCGAGGACGGCTTCCTCACGCGCCTCGACCTCGCCTTCTCACGTGACCAGCGGCAGAAGATCTACGTCCAGGACCGCATGGTCGAGCACGGCGCGCGACTGTGGCGCTGGCTCGAGGAGGGCGCGCACGTCTATGTGTGCGGCGACGCGACGCGCATGGCAAAGGACGTCGACGCGACCCTCGTCGCCATCGCGCAGCAGCACGGCAACCTCTCGGAGGAGGCTGCGGCGGAGTACACGCGCACCCTCGCCGCCGAGGAGCGCTACGTCCGCGACGTCTACTGACGGCGCACCCGACAGCGGGGAATCGCGAAAGGGTGGATCGCTGCGCGCTGTGGCGTGCGGAGATCCACCCTTTCGCGATTCCGGACCGAAGGAGAACTCCCGCTTCGCGGATCCCGCGAGGACGCATGAAGAACGGGATGCCTCGGGGTGAGGCATCCCGTTCTGTCAGGACTCTGAGTCAGATGCGCTGCTTCGCCAGCGACGGCCGCGGGATGACATAGACGAACAGCGTGAGCAGGAGCAGCCCCACGTAGGCGGCTACGAAGCCCACGAAGGCCGCCGCGTAGCCGCCCGTCGCCAGCTGCGACGCGTTCAGCACCTGCGGCACCAGGAAGCCGCCGTACGCGCCGATCGCCGAGATCAGGCCGAGCGCCGCGGCCGACTTGCGCTGCATCTTGGCGGCGTCGGGTGTGCCCGGCGCGAAGCCCTTGGCGATAGCCCGGCCGGCGAAGATGCTGGGGATCATCCGGTAGGTGGAGCCGTTGCCCATGCCGGTAGCGGCGAAGAGCACCAGGAAGCACGCGAGGAACACCGCGAAGTTGCGCAGCGGCAGTGTCCACATGAGCGCGAGTGCCCCCAGCGCCATCACCGCGAAGGCGCCCACCGTGACCCGTGCGCCGCCGAAGCGGTCGGCGAGCCGGCCACCGTACGGGCGGGCGAGCGAGCCGACGAGCGCGCCGAGGAACGCCAGCGAGACGGCGGCCTGCCCGACCTGGATGGTCGAGAACTCCGGGAACTGGTCGGCGATGAGCTTGGGGAACACGCTCGCGAAGCCGATGAACGAGCCGAACGTGCCGATGTAGAGCACGGACATGATCCAGAGGTGCGGTTCGCGCAGGGCCGCGGCGGAGCCGCCGAAGTCGGCCTTCGCGGACGACAGGTTGTCCATGTAGCGCCACGCGCCGAACATCGCCAGCAGGATGAGCGGGATCCACATCCATCCGGCGAGCGAGATGTTGAGCGTCGCACCGGCGCCGATGGTCACCGCGATCGGGACCGCGAACTGCGCGACCGACGTGCCGAGGTTTCCGCCTGCGGCGTTGAGACCGAGCGCCCAGCCCTTCTCCTTCTGGGGGAAGAAGTAGGTGATGTTCGCCATCGAGCTCGCGAAGTTGCCGCCACCGACGCCGCCGAGCGCCGCCACGAGCAGCAGCACGCCGAAAGGCGTGTCGGGATTGCCGACCACGATGCCGAGCAGTACCGCCGGGATCAGCAGGAGGCCGGCCGACACGATCGTCCAGTTGCGGCCGCCGAAGATCGCCACCATGAACGTGTAGGGGAAGCGCAGGGTCGCGCCGACGAGGCTCGGCAGCGAGATGAGCCAGAACGACTCAGAGCTCGTGAGCTGGAAGCCCGCCGCCGGCAGCATCACGACGACGATGCTCCACAGCTGCCAGATGATGAACCCGAGGAACTCGGCGAAGATCGACCAGCCGAGGTTGCGCCGCGCGATGGCGCGACCCTCTCCGAGCCAGAACGTCGCGTTCTCGGCGTTCCACCCGTCGATCCAGCGCCCGGGGCGATGAGTGAGGGCGACCGGCGCATCGGCCGGCGAGGTGATGCTGGGCGGTGATGCGGTATCCGTCAACGACGGCGAATCGGTCGTGGTCATGGCGCCTCCCTGAGGGTGAGCAAACACGTGGGGGTGAGTGTGTCTCCACGTTAGGAACGCGGTGTTTCCGCCCGTCAGCCCGCGCGGTTACTTCTCGATCACTTCTGCGTCACCGCCGTCGCCATGCCGAGGTGGGTGCGCCGTCACACATCGGAAACACGGGGGCCTCCTAGACTCGGAGGCATGCGCGTCGACATCGTCACGATCTTCCCGACGTTCTTCGATGTGCTCGGGGTCTCGCTGATCGGCAAGGCCCGTGACCGCGGCATCCTGGACATGCACGTCCACGACCTGCGTGACTGGACGCACGACCGCCACCGCACCGTCGACGACACCCCGTACGGCGGCGGCGCGGGCATGGTGATGAAGCCGGAGCCGTGGGGCGAGGCGCTCGACGAGCTGCTGAGCGAGGATGCCGTGCTTCTGGTGCCCTCGCCCGCCGGCGAGCTGTTCTCGCAGCCCATGGCGCGAGAGCTGGCGGAGGAGAAGCACCTCGTGTTCGCGTGCGGACGCTACGAGGGGATCGACCAGCGGGTCGTGGATCACTACGCCGCGCGCGGGCGTGTGCGGCTCGTCAGCCTCGGGGATTACGTGCTCAACGGTGGCGAGGTGGCCGCGATGGCGGTCATCGAGGCGGTGTCGCGCCTCATCCCCGGCGTCGTCGGAAACCCCGAGAGCCTCGTGGAGGAGTCGCACGAGCTGGGTCTGCTCGAGTATCCGAGCTACACCAAGCCCGCCGAATGGCGGGGCCTGGAGGTTCCTCCGGTGCTGCTCAGCGGCAACCACGGGGCGATCGCCGCGTGGCGGCGGGAGCAGAGCCTCGAACGCACCCGGGCGCACCGCCCCGATCTGCTGCGGGAGCCCGAACCCGAGTCGGCGCCCTGACACGGCTCAGGCGGGTTCGATCACGTTGAGCCGGTAGCCGCGCTTGACGACCGTCTTCACGAGGTCGGGGACGCCGAGGGCCTCGCGCAGGCGTGCGACGGCCATCTCCACCGCGTGGGTGTTCTCTCCGGACCGGGGGAGGGCAGCCTGCAGGCGCGGACGTGAGACCACGCCGCCATGCGCATCGAACAGGGCCGCCACGATGTCGGTGGCGCTCCGTGACAGAGCGATGTGCCGGCCGTCCAGCACGATCCCGCCGCTGCGCAGCTCGAGCCGGCCGGCGGATGTCGGGAGGGATGCCGCTCCGCCGCCGCCGAAGTGCGTCACGACGGCGCGTACGAGGGAGCCGAGGCGGCCGCGCTCGGCGATGAGCGGGTGAAGTCCCGCATCCTGCAGCGGACCTGCCGTGATCGGCCCGACGGCGGCCATGAGTACGCGCCGCTCGGCCTCGCGCTCGACGATAGCCTCGAGCACGCCTTCGTGGCGGGCCGCGGTGATCCACTCGGCAGCACCGGGCGCGGAGGTGAACAGCACGGCGTCGACCTCGCCCGCCGCGGCTGCGACGACAGAGCGGGAGACGGCCGCGGGATCCGGAGGCGGGCCCCAGCGGTACACGGTGAGGCTCACGACGTCGGCGCCGGCACGCGTGAACAGCTCGTCGAGGCCGTCGGCGCCGGAGCCGTGGTGCTGCACGGCGACGCGTCTGCCGGCGACGCCCTCGGCGAGGAGGAACTCGCCGAGCTCGACCGACGTCTCGGACTCCGCGACCCAGTCGGCGGTCAGACCCGCCTGCTGGATCGCACCACGGGCCTTGGGGCCGCGGGCGACGATCTGCGCGCGAGTGAGCGCCGCGTGGAGGTCGTCGAGGAGCCCCGCTTCGTCGGCCGCCTCCATCCAGCCACGAAAGCCGACGCCGGTCGTCGCGACCACCACGTCGGGCTGACGTGCGATCAGCTCGCGCGTGGCTGCGATGAGGGCGTCGTCGTCGATGTGCGGCACGATCGTGAGCGCCGGCGCGTGGCGGACCTGCGCGCCGTGGCGTTCGAGGGCAGCGGCGAGCTCCGACGAACGACGGTCGACGGCGATGACGATCGTGCAGCCGTCGAGCGCGGCCGACAGGGTGGGGCGGGTGGTGGAGCTCAACGGACGGTGTCACCTGCCAGCTGGTGTTCGGGCTGCAGCAGCCCGGCACGGGCGACGTCGCCCACGACGATGACGGCGGGGTTTCGCACACCGGCACGTCCGGCATCCAACACCACCGAACCCAGCGTACTGCGCGTCGTCCGCTGATCGCGGTGGTGCCCGCGCTCGACGATCGCCACCGGGCGGTCGGCCGGCACGCCGGCGTGCAGCGCGTCCGAGACGATGCGGGGCAGCGCGCCGACGCCCATCAGGATCACGGTGGTCACGCTGTCGTCGCGGAGCGCGGCGAGCGTCGCGTCGGTGACCTCGGACGGGCCGTTGACGATGTGGACGGCGCCTGCGACACCGCGATGCGTGACCGGGATGCCGGCGGCCTGCGGCACCGCGATGGCGCTCGAGATTCCGGGCACCACGTCGAAGGGGATGCCGGCCGCCAGGCAGGCGGCGACCTCTTCGCCGCCGCGGCCGAAGACGAACGGATCGCCGCCCTTGAGCCGCACCACGCGCTTGCCGGCCCGCGCGCGAGCCACCAGGAGGTCGTTGATCTCCTCCTGCGGCACCGGGTGGTGACCGGGGTGCTTGCCGACATCGATGACCTCGACGCCCGGCCCGACATGATCGCGGATGTCGGTCGGACCGAGCCGGTCCATCACGACGACGTCCGCGCGCTGCAGCAGACGCCACGCCCGCAGAGTGAGCAGGTCGATCGGACCGGGACCGCCGCCGATGAGGTCGACGCGCCCGACCGCGGTCATCGCTCTCCCTCCCAGCGGACCAGCACGTGTCCGTCGTCCACCGCGACGGGCCAGACGTGCAGGCTCTTGGGCTCCTTGCCCTGGGTGTCGAGGCACGCGCCCGTCCGCAGATCGAAGACCTGCTTGTACATGGGGGACGCGACCGTGGGGACGTCCTGCCGTGTCCCGACGATGCCGCGCGAGATGACGTGGGCGTGACTGTACGGGTCCAGGTTCGACACCGCGTGCACGCGGCCGCCCGACCCGTCCGGTCCGTGGAGGAGGAAGAGGGCGATCTGGGTGCCGCCCAGGAGGGCGGCCCGGCCGCGCTCCACCTCGAGATCGTCGAGGGCGCACACCCGCACCCAGCCGTCGGGAGCGGTGTACTCGGCCGTCTGCGGGTCGACGAGCGTCATCGGCGCACCTCCAGTGTCGTTCCGGCGATGAGCACGCGCGAGTCGGTGCGCTCGTCCTCGGTCGCGGGTCGGGGCTGTCCGCGCTCGGCGGTGTAGGCGAGCGAGGGGTCGGGAGTGGTCGGCGCGTTCACGAAGGAGGCGAACCGACGCAGCTTCTCGGGATCGTCGAGCGTGGCCTTCCACTCGTCCTCGTAGGAGTCCACGTGCGCGGCCATGGCGGTGTCGAGGTCGGCGCAGATGCCCAGGCTGTCGTCGAAGATCACAGCGCGGAGCTCCTCGATGCCGCCGTCCAGATCCTCGAACCACGGCGCCGTCCGCTGCAGCCGGTCGGCGGTGAAGATGTAGTACATCAGGAAGCGGTCGATCGCGGTGAGAAGCTCTTCGTCGCTGAGCCCCTCGGCCAGCAGCACCGCGTGCCGCGGCGTGAAGCCGCCGTTTCCGCCGACGTACATGTTCCAGCCCGCCTCGGTCGCGATGACGCCGACGTCCTTGCCGCGCGCCTCGGCGCACTCGCGGGCGCAGCCCGAGACGCCGAGCTTGATCTTGTGCGGCGAGCGCAGGCCGCGGTAGCGCAGCTCCAGCTGCACGGCCATGCCGACGGAATCCTGCACGCCGTACCGGCACCATGTGGATCCGACGCACGACTTCACCGTGCGCAGCGACTTTCCGTAGGCGTGGCCGGATTCGAACCCCGCCTCGACGAGGCGCTGCCAGATGTCGGGCAGCTGCTCGAGACGCGCGCCGAACATGTCGATGCGCTGTCCGCCGGTGATCTTGGTGTACAGCCCGAAGTCCTGAGCGACCTGGCCGATCACGACGAGTCCCTCGGGCGTGATCTCCCCACCCGGGATGCGGGGGACGACCGAGTAGCTGCCATCCTTCTGCAGGTTGGCCATCACGTGATCGTTGGTGTCCTGCAGCGTCGCGTTCTCGCCCTCGAGGACGTGTCCGCGCACCAGCGTGGAGAGGATGCTCGCCAGCGCGGGCTTGCAGATGTCGCATCCGCGGCCGGTGCCGAAGCGCTCGATCACGGCGCTGAAGGTGGTCAGGCCCGACACGCGGACGGCGTCGAACAGCTGGCGGCGCGACATGTCGAAGTGCTCGCAGATGGCGTTGCTCAGCGCCGCACCGGACTTCGCGAGCTCCGTGCCGACGATCTTCTTGACCATCATCACGCAGGAGCCGCAGGCGGCTCCCGCCTTCGTGCACGCCTTGATCCCGGCGACGTCGGTGCAGCCCTCCTCGTGGACAGCATTGCGGATCCGGCCGGCGGTCACGCTGTTGCACGAGCACACGAGCGCGTCGTCGGGAAGATCCCCGGTGGGAGCCGCGACGCCGCCCTCGGGCATGAGGTAGGCAGCCGGGTCGCCGCCGAGCGCACCCCCGACGAGGGGCCGCAGCGAACCGTAGGCCGAGGCGTCGCCGACGAGGATGCCGCCGAGCAGGGTCTTGGCGTCGTCCGAGAGCACGAGCTTCTTGTAGACGCCCGCCACCGGGTCGGCGTACGTCACATCGAGGGCGCCGGGAGTCTCGGCGAAGGCGTCGCCGAAGCTCGCCACATCGACGCCCGACAGCTTGAGCTTCGTCGACAGGTCGTAGCCGGGGAAGGACGCCTCGCCGCCGAGCAGACGGGTCGCGGCGACCTCCGCCATCGCGTAGCCGGGTGCGACCAGTCCCACGCACATGCCGTCGTAGTTGGCGACCTCGCCGATCGCGAGGACCCGCGGGTCGGAGGTCTGGCACCCGTCGTCGATCAGCACGCCGCCGCGCTCGTGCACGTCGAGACCGGCACTGCGGGCCAGTTCGTCGCGCGGCCGCACCCCGACCGTGAACACCACGACGTCGGTGCGTGCATAGGAGCCGTCGCGGAACTCGAGGCCGGTCACCTGACCCGACCGGTCAGGGTCCAATCGGGTCGTCACCGTCTCGGTCTTGACGGCGATGCCGCGCGACTCGATGAGTCGACGGAGCGCATTGCCGCCGGGCAGATCCAGCTGGGCGGACATCAGACGGTCGGAGGACTGCACCACGGTGCAGGCGACGTCGAGACCCTGCAGTGCACCGGCCGCCTCGAGCCCGAGCAGCCCGCCGCCGATCACCGTGCCTGCGAGCGGTCGCCCAAGTTCGGCCGAGCGTCGCTGCACGAACTCCTCGAGCTTCTCGACGTCGTCGAGCGTGCGGTAGACGAAGCAGCCCTCCAGCCCGAAGCCGTCGACAGCGAGCCGTGCGGCGTAGGAGCCGGTCGCGAGCACGAGCCGGTCGTAGGCGACACTCGTGCCGCTGCGCGTGGTCACGCGGCGCGCCGAGCGATCGATGCGGGTCACGGCGTCCCCGCGGAGAAAGCGCACCCGGCTGTCCTCGAGGACGGTGCGCTCGAGCTCGAGATCCTCGGCGGACGCCCCGGCGAAGAACCCTGTCAGCCCCACCCGGTCGTACGGGTGACGCTGCTCCTCGCCGATCAGCGTGATGTGCCACTGCTCGCCGGCCCGGCTCAGCAGGCTCTCGACGAATCGGTGCGCGACCATGCCCGCACCGACGACCACCACATGGGTGCCGAGGGCAGGGGTGTCGTTCATGTCGTCACCGTACGCGGCTGATGTTGCAGCAGCGTCAGCGTCATGTTTCCAGCTGTCGACACGATCCCGGTGGGCCATGGCTCCTCCTCGTGGGGCGAAGATCTCGGTGATCCAGACGTTACGAGGGCGGTGTTTCACCCCCCGACCGCCCACCGTTACCCCGAGCGAACGTTTCTCTCACAGCCCGGGCGGCAGAGGTGTGAGAACGGCAGGCCCGCCGCACGCATACCGGCCGCCGACACTGGGCGCCACCCCGAACCTCCGTTCCCCCGCGCCCGCTAGGGTGAAGGCCCCGCCGAAATGGAGGTCGCATGCAGATCTGGCCCGGTTCCCCGTACCCGCTGGGGGCGACGTTCGATGGCAGCGGAACCAACTTCGCGCTCTTCAGCGAAGGCGCCGATCGCGTCGAGCTCTGCCTCTTCGACGATGACGGCACCGAGACCCGCGTCGACCTCGTCGACGTCGACGCCTTCGTCCATCACGGGTATCTGCCTTCCATCCAGCCGGGACAGCGCTACGGCTATCGCGTGCACGGCGAATACGACCCGGCCACGGGCAAGCGGTTCAACGCGAACAAGCTGGTGCTCGACCCCTACGCCAAGGCGGTGGAGGGTCAGGTGCGCTGGGGTCAGGCCGTGTTCGGCTACGACTTCGGAGAGCCCGACTCGCGCAACGACGAGGACTCCGCGTCCCACCAGATGATGGGCGTCGTCGTGAACCCGTACTTCGACTGGAGCGGCGACCGGCAGCCCAAGACGCCGTACGCGGAGTCGTTCATCTACGAGGCCCACGTGCGAGGGCTCACGAAGCTGCACCCGGCGATTCCCGAGGAGATCCGCGGCACCTACAGCGCGATCGCGCACCCCGCGATCATCGAGCACCTCGAGAAGCTCGGCGTGACGGCCATCGAGCTCATGCCGGTCCACCAGTTCGTCAACGACTCGGGCCTCGAGGAGAAGGGCCTCTCGAATTACTGGGGCTACAACACCATCGCGTTCTTCGCTCCGCAGAACACCTACTCCTCGAGCGGCCAGCGCGGCCAGCAGGTGCAGGAGTTCAAGGCCATGGTCAAGGCCCTGCACGCCGCGGGGATCGAGGTGATCCTCGACGTCGTGTACAACCACACCGCTGAGGGGAACCACCTCGGCCCGACGTTGTCGATGCGCGGCATCGACAACGAGGCGTACTACCGTCTCGAAGACGACGACAAGCGCTACTACACCGACTACACGGGGACCGGGAACAGCCTCAACGCCGGCAACCCGCACACGCTGCAGCTCATCATGGACTCGCTGCGGTACTGGGTGCTCGAGATGCACGTCGACGGCTTCCGCTTCGATCTCGCCTCCACGCTCGCGCGCGAGTTCTACGAGGTCGACCGCCTGTCGACCTTCTTCGAGCTGGTCCAGCAGGATCCCGTGGTGTCGCAGGTGAAGCTCATCGCCGAGCCGTGGGACGTCGGCCCCGGCGGCTATCAGGTCGGCAACTTCCCGCCGCAGTGGACGGAGTGGAACGGCAAGTACCGCGACACGGTGCGCGACTTCTGGCGGGGCGAGCCCGCGACCCTCGGCGAGTTCGCGTCGCGACTCACCGGCTCGTCGGACCTCTACGAGCACTCGGGGCGCCGGCCGGTGGCATCCATCAACTTCGTCACCGCGCATGACGGCTTCACCCTGCGTGACCTCGTCTCGTACAACGAGAAGCACAACGAGGCAAACGGGGAGGACAACCGCGACGGCGCCGACGACAACCGCTCGTGGAACTGCGGCGTCGAAGGGCCGACGGACGATCCGGACGTGCTGGCGCTGCGCGCCCGCCAGCAGCGGAACTTCATCGCCACGCTGATGCTGTCGCAGGGCGTGCCGATGCTGCTGCATGGGGACGAGCTCGGCCGCACTCAGGGCGGGAACAACAACGGTTACGCGCAGGACAACGAGATCACATGGGTGGACTGGTCCGCGCCCGACCAGCCGCTCCTCGAGTTCACGGCGGCTCTGGCGCGGCTGCGCCGCGAGCACCCGACGTTCCGTCGCCGTCGCTTCTTCGATGGGCGCCCGGTGCGCCGCGAAGAGGGGGCGCCGATCCCCGACATCGTGTGGGCACGTCCTGACGGTTCGCAGATGCAGCCCGAGGACTGGGGCTCGGGGTTCGGTCGTGCTGTCGCGGTGTTCCTCAACGGCGGCGGCATCCGTGAGCGCGACCGCCGGGGCGAAGCGATCTCGGACCGCCACTTCATCGTGCTGTTCAATGCCGGAGACGACTCCGTCGACTTCCTGATCCCGGCCGTCGAGTTCAGCCCGGAGTGGGACGTGATCGTCGACACCGCGGGGGTTCACGCCAACACCGAGCCGATCGAGCCCGGGTCGACCCTGGCGGTTCCCGCCCGGTCGCTGATGGTGCTGCGAGAGCACGAGCTGCCCGAGCCCGAGGTCGACCACTCCGTGGCGGCGTCGCTCGCGGCCGCGAATCCGGTCGGACCCGACGAGGTGCGCTCAGCCGCCCCGCGCGCAGAGCTCCGCCACTGAGAGGATCCGAAGAGCCATGCCGACGTCGCGACCCGCGTCCACGTATCGTCTGCAGATCCGTCCGTCGTTCACACTCGATGACGCCGTCGCGCTCCGCGAGTACCTGAGCGATCTCGGCGTCGACTGGGTGTACTTCTCGCCCCTCCTCACCGCTTCCCAGGGATCCGACCACGGCTACGACGTCGTCGATCCGACGTCTGTCGATCCGTCTCGAGGCGGCAGGGCGGCGCTCGAGCGCGCGGCGCACGCCTTCCACGGGGCCGGCCGGGGCATCCTGGTCGACATCGTCCCGAACCACGTCGGCGTCGCGCGCCCCGATGAGAACCCGTGGTGGTGGGATCTGCTGACACACGGTCGCCGGTCGCGCTGGGCTACGGCCTTCGACATCGACTGGGACTTCGGCGGCGGAAAGGTGCGGCTGCCGGTCCTCGGCGAAGACGCCGCGCAGGCTGCGGCAGCCGGCACGCTCCGCGTCGAGGACGGCGAGCTCCGCTACTACGACCACCGGTTCCCGCTCGCGCCGGGCAGCACGCGATCCGACCCTGAGGACGTGCTGGCCGTGCACGCGCGGCAGCACTACGAGCTCATGTCGTGGCGCCGAGAAGCGTTCGACCTCAACTACCGCCGGTTCTTCGGCGTCTCGAGCCTCGCAGCGATCCGTGTCGAGGACCCGGAGGTGTTCGAGGCGAGCCACGGCGAGATCGGCAGCTGGTTCGCCGACGGCCTGGTCGACGGCCTGCGGGTGGATCATCCCGATGGTCTGCGTGCCCCGGTGGAGTACCTGGAGCACCTCGACGCGCTCACCGGCGGCGCCTACGTCCTCGTGGAGAAGATCCTCGAGCACGGCGAGACATTGCCGCAGTTCTTCGCCGCCGACGGCACGACGGGCTACGAGGCGCTCGCGGCCATCGACCGCGTGCTCGTGGATCCCCGCGGCGAAGCGCACCTGGACGCCCTCGACGCACGGCTGCGCGAGCATTCGCGCCTGCCCGCCGCGCAGCCGTGGCCCGAGGTGATCGCGGCCACGAAGCGGGGGATCGGCGAGGGGATCCTGCGCTCCGAGGTGCGTCGGCTCGCCCGTGACCTCGGAGCGCCCGACGACGCCGCGACCGAGGACGCGCTCGTCGAGCTCCTCGCACGCTTCCCGGTGTACCGGTCGTATCTGCCGGCGGGCCGCGAGCACCTGGACGCGGCGGCCGCCGCCGCCCGCGCGCACCGCGCCGACCTGGCTGCGACGCTCGACGCCGTGCTCCCGGCGCTCGCCGACCCCCGGCATCCCGCCGCGCTGCGCTTCCAGCAGACCAGCGGCATGGTGATGGCGAAGGGGGTGGAGGACACGGCGTTCTACCGCGCGACGCGTCTCGGGACGCTCACCGAGGTCGGCGCGGATCCCTCCGTGTTCGCGCTGTCGGTCGATGAGTTCCACGCCGCCCAGGCGGCTCGGCACGCCGCCTGGCCGCACTCGATGACGACCCTCTCGACGCACGACACCAAGCGGGGCGAAGACGTGCGCGCGCGGCTCGCCGTGCTCTCCGAGATCCCCGAGCGGTGGGGCGAGGTGCTGGAGGGACTGGCGGATGCCGCCTCCACCGGCCACGGACCCTTCGACGCGCTGCTGTGGCAGGCCATCGTGGGTGCCTGGCCGGCATCCCGTGAGCGCCTGCACGCGTATGCCGAGAAGGCGGCGCGCGAGGCCGGCGAGGCCACCTCGTGGCTGGAGCCGGACGCGGGGTTCGAGCGCCGCCTCCACGCGGCGGTCGATGCGGCATTCGACGACCCCGCGGTGGCGGCGCGCCTGGAGTCCTTCGTCTCCGAGATCGAGGGCGCCGGCTGGTCGAACGCGCTGTCGGCGAAGCTGCTGCAGCTCACCGGTCCGGGTGTCCCCGACGTCTATCAGGGCAGCGAGCTGTGGGAGCAGAGCCTCGTCGACCCCGACAACCGCAGGGCCGTCGACTTCGACGAACGCCGCCGGCTGCTGTCGCGCATCGACGCGGGTGAGCAGCCGATCGTCGATCGGAGCGGAGCGGCGAAGCTGCTCGTCACCTCTCGCGCCCTGCGGCTGCGTCGCGACCGCCCCGACCTGTTCACGCGCTACACGCCGATGACGGTGGTCGGCTCCGCCGCCGAGCACGCGATCGCGGCCGACCGCGGCGGCGCGGTGGCGGTGGCGACGCGCCGCCCGGTCGGACTGGCGCGCCGCGGTGAGGCGACCGGATCCACGTGGGGCGACACGGTCCTGCTGCGGCACGCCGGACCCACCACCGACGTGCTCACCGGGCGGTCGTTCACCGGCCACATCGCGTTGGCGGAACTGCTCGACGTCTATCCCGTCGCGCTGCTGATCACGGCGGAGCCGTCATGATGCCCGACGTCTGGGCTCCGCGGGCGACGACGGTGGCGCTCCGCGCGCCCGGGCGGGGTGCCGACACGCCGATGACTCACGTCGGCGAGGGCTGGTGGCGCGCCGGCGTCGAGCTGGAGCACGGCGACGAGTACGGCTTCGTCCTGGACGACGCGACGGTGGCACGGCCCGATCCGCGATCACGGCGCCAGCCTCGCGGCGTGCACGAGCTGAGCGCCGTCTTCGAGCCCGGCATCCACGAATGGAACGACGGCTCGTGGACCGGGCGGCAGCTCGCCGGGGGAGTGGTCTACGAGCTGCACATCGGCACCTTCACGCCCGAGGGGACATTGGATGCCGCCGCCCGGCGGCTCGGGCACCTCGTCGAGCTCGGCATCGACTTCGTCGAGCTGCTGCCGGTCAACGGCTTCAACGGCGTGCACAACTGGGGCTACGACGGCGTGCTCTGGTACGCGGTGCACGAGCCGTACGGAGGTCCGGCCGCTTATCAGCGCTTCGTCGACGCGTGCCATGCGGCCGGGCTCGGCGTGATCCAGGACGTCGTATATAACCACCTCGGCCCGAGCGGCAACTATCTGCCCGAGTTCGGACCGTACCTGCGCGACGCGGAGTCGAACACCTGGGGGTCCTCCGTCGACCTCGACGAAGCCGAGGTCCGTCGCTACATCGTCGAGAACGCGCTGATGTGGCTGCGCGACCACCACGTCGACGGCCTGCGGCTCGACGCCGTGCACGCCCTGAAGGACGACGGCCCCGTCCACATCCTGCAGGAGCTCGCGGAATCGGTCGACGCGCTCAGCGCTCACCTCGGTCGGCCGCTCACGCTGATCGCGGAGTCCGACCTGAACGACGCCCGGCTGATCTCGGCGCGCGAGGCCGGCGGATACGGGCTCACGGCGCAGTGGAACGACGACTACCACCACGCGCTGCATGTCGCCCTGACAGGAGAGACCACCGGCTACTACGCGGACTTCGCCTCCCTGGAGGCGCTGGCGAAAGCAGCCACGCGGGGCTTCTTCCACGACGGCACGTGGTCGTCCTTCCGCGGTCGCGCGCACGGTCACCCCATCGACGCGCGCATCCCCGCCTGGCGGCTGGTGACGTTCTCGCAGGACCACGATCAGATCGGCAACCGGGCGGCCGGCGACCGCCTCGCCCAGACGCTCGACGAAGGCGGTCTCGCGATCGCCGCGGTCCTCACGGTGCTCGCACCGTTCACGCCGATGCTGTTCATGGGCGAGGAATGGGCGGCCTCCACGCCCTGGCAGTTCTTCACTTCGCACCCCGAACCCGAGCTGGGCGCGGCCACCGCCCGCGGCCGCAAAGCGGAGTTCGCCCGCATGGGATGGGACGAGTCCCTCGTTCCGGATCCGCAGGATCCCGAGACCTTCCGGCGCTCCGCCCTGCGCTGGGAGGAGAAGGATGCCGGCACCCACGCGCGTGTGCTTGCTCTGTACCGGGAGCTCCTCGCGCTGCGACGGGCGCGCCCTGAACTCACCGACCCCGACTTCCGCCACATCGCGGCCACGGCCGACGACGGCGCGCGCTGGTTCCGGCTCGAGCGCGGCAGCACAGAGATCGTCGTGAACTTCTCGACCGAGCTCCTGCGCCTGCCGGTGAGCGGCGCGCGGCGGATACTGCTGTCGACCGATCCGGCAGCGTCGGCCGCGGAGAAGACGCTCGCGCTGCCGCCGCGCTCAGCGCTGGTCGTCGCGACCGGGACGGATTGAGGTCAGCGGACGCCGAGCCACGAACGGTCCGAGAGCACGATCGGGCCGTCCTCGGTGATCGCGACGGTGTGCTCGGAGTGGGCGCCCCGCGACCCGTCGGCCGAGCGCAGCGTCCACCCGTCCGGGTCGGTGATGAGCTCGTCGGTCGTCTGCAGGAACCACGGCTCGAGGGCGAGCACGAGCCCGGCCCGCAGCGGGTAGCCGCGCCCGGCCTTGCCGTCGTTGGCGACGTGCGGGTCGCCATGCATCTCACGACCCACGCCGTGCCCGCCGAAGTCCGTGTTGATGGAGTAGCCGTCGCCGTGGGCGACGGCGGCGATGGCCGCGGAGATGTCGCCGATGCGGTTGCCCACCGTCGCCGCCGCGATTGCGGCATCCAGCGCCCGCTCCGTCGTGTCGATCAGCGCGAGATCCTCGTCACGCGGTGTGCCCACGACGAACGAGACGGCGGAATCGGCCACCCAGCCGTCGATCGACACGGCGAAGTCGAGCGACACCAGATCCCCGTCGCGCAGTGTGTAGTCGAAGGGCAGTCCGTGCAGCACCGCGTCGTTGACCGAGGTGCAGATGACCTTGCCGAAGGGGCGGGCGCCGAACGACGGGTGGTAGTCGATGTAGCACGACTCGGCGCCGGCCCGGCGGATCAGCTCGTGGGCTCGGCGGTCGATCGCCAGGAGGTTCGTGCCCACCTTGGTCTCGTCGCGCAGCGTCGCGAGCGTCTCGGCGACGAATCGCCCGGCGGGCTTCATCGCCTCGATCTCGGCAGGGGTGCGCAACTCGATCATGTGGAGCTTCCTCTCAGTCCTCCTCCATTCTGTCGGACTCGGCACCACCGGGCTGGGAGGATGCCCCGTGGCACGCGGAACCGCGCCGTCACCCGCATCGTCGGCGTACCATCAGAGGCATGTGGCTGCGTCGCGTGTTCTTCGGCTGGCTCATTCCGGCGGCCTTCCTGCTGCCGCTGTGGCTCTTCGTCGGGTGGGCCGTCTTCAATGCGGGCGGCTGGGCGTTCCTCTGGGTGCTGTTCCTCGCGATCCCCGGCGTGTTCGTCTGGCAGCTGATCCTCACGCTCCTGGTGCGGGCGCGCGGTACGGTCCGCGCCCATCGTGCCGTCTCGTGGTGGGACGTCCTCGGGTTCACCGTCTGGCACGGGCTCGTGATCTCGCTCGGCTTCTTCGCCGAGGCCTGGTGGGCTCCGGTGATGGTCGTGACGATCCTGGCCGGTGTCGGGTTGTTCTGGCTCGAGCTGTGGCAGCTGTGGAGCGAGGCCCGGCCGTCGCGATTCGTCCTGCGCACAGCCGACGGCGTCGCCTACATTCCGGCGCCGGCCGACGAAGGGTACGTCGCCGAGCGCGACGTCATCATCATCTCCGAGAAGCAGACGCCGCCCGCGAGCTGACGCGTTTTGGCCGGGTGCGGCATCCATGGCAGAATGGTTGTTTGTGCCCTGACCGGTTCTGCCTCAGGGGAATCAGCTGAACGGCGTCACGCCGGAGGCCTGCGGCACACCGAGTCCTTCACCTTACTTCCCGCGGTCGACCTGTGGCGGCCGCAGAGAGAGACGATCATGCAGATCCTCGACGCCGTCGATGCGGCTTCACTCCGCTCCGACATCCCCGCCTTCAACGCCGGCGACACCGTGAAGGTGCACGTCAACATCACCGAGGGCAACCGCTCGCGTATCCAGGTCTTCCAGGGCGTCGTCATCGGCCGCTCGGGCGACGGCGTGCGCGAGACCTTCACGGTCCGCAAGATCAGCTTCCAGGTCGGCGTCGAGCGCACCTTCCCGGTGCACTCCCCGGTCATCGACCACATCGAGGTCGTGACCCGTGGTGACGTGCGCCGCGCGAAGCTCTACTACCTGCGCAACCTCCGTGGCAAGAAGGCCAAGATCAAGGAGAAGCGCGACAACTGACACCAGCTGCCTGCAGCGCTGTCTCGAGGCCCCGGACGCTTGCGTCCGGGGCCTCGTCCGTTCTCCGGACGGGCCGGAATGTGCGACCCTTGAAGGCGGGTCGCCGCGACCGTCGGCGCCCGCGAAGGAACTCCATGACGACCGAGAAGTCGGCTCCCGCCGAGCCGGCCCCCGGGGCCGAGCCCGCAGCGACCATTCAGCCGCGTCGTCGGGGCTGGCTCGTCTTCCTGCGCGATGTGATCGTGATCATCCTGATCGCCGTCCTCGTCTCGCTCATCGTGAAGACGTTCATCGTCCGATCGTTCTACATCCCCTCCGGTTCGATGGAGGACACCCTTCACGTCAAGGACCGCATCCTCGTGGACGAGATCACCCCGCGGTTCGGTGCCTACGAGCGGGGCGACATCGTCGTGTTCCAGGATCCCGGCGGCTGGCTGCCGCCGAGCACGGAGCCCGCCCGCCCGCCGATCGTCGAGGGGGTGGAGTGGGTGCTGTCGCTCGTGGGTCTCGCCGCGCCCGACAGCGACGACCACCTCGTCAAGCGCATCATCGGGCTCCCGGGTGACCACGTCGTGTGCTGCAACGCGATCGGTCAGATCACGGTCAACGACGTGCCCATCAACGAGAGCGTGTACATCAAGCTGCCGGCGGGGGAGTCGGCGGCATCCGGCGACCCCTTCGACATCGTCGTGCCCGAGGACAGTCTCTGGGTGCTGGGCGACAACCGCTACCGCTCGAAGGACTCGCGGTACAACACCGACCAGCCGGGCAAGGGCTTCGTGCCGATCGACAATCTCGTCGGCCGCGCCTTCCTCGTGACCTGGCCGTTCGACCGGTTCGGTTTCCTCGACTTCCACCACGACGTGTTCGCCGGCGTTCCCGCGCCGGAGCCGGAGGGCGGCGCGAAGTGACCGTCGCCGAGCCTCGTCTCACGCTCGAGCGGCGGCTCCTGCGGGAGCACGCGCTCGTCATCGCGTGCGACGAGGTCGGCCGCGGTGCGCTGGCCGGTCCGGTCGCCGTCGGCGCGGCGGTGGTCGACGCCCCCCGCTCCCGCAAGCGGATCCCACAGGGGCTCCGCGACTCGAAGCTGGTCCCCGAGCCCCGACGCGCCGACGTCGCGGCACGGGCGGCGTCGTGGGTCGCAGCGAGCGCGGTCGGCTGGGCGAGCTCGGAGGAGATCGACGAGATCGGGATCATGCGCGCACTCGGGCTCGCCGCCATCCGCGCGATCGCCGACCTGCGTGCTCACGGGGTCGTCCCCGAGGATGCGATCGTGATCCTCGACGGCAACTACGACTACATCCGCCCCGCCGGCGCATGGGGGCTGACGGTGCAGCCGGTCATCAAGGCCGATCGCGACTGCGCTTCGGCGGCGGCGGCATCCGTCATCGCCAAAGTCGCGCGCGACAGTCTCATGACCGAGCTCCACGACGAGCTTCCGGCCTACAACTGGGCGCGTAACAAGGGCTACGCGAGCCCCGACCACCGCGAGGCCATCCGCATGCACGGAATCAGCCGACACCATCGCGCGTCCTGGTCGATCGCGGACGCGCCGACGCTCTTCTGAGCGTTCGCCACGCGCGGACCGGCGTCGCGGCATCCGTTCACGCCCATAGGATGGGAGCACCATGGATGACGAGGTCTTCGAAGACTATGACCGCGAACTCGAACTCGCGCTCTACCGCGAGTATCGCGATGTCGTCTCGCAGTTCCAGTACGTGATCGAGACGGAACGGCGCTTCTACCTCGCGAACGAGGTCAACGTCGTGCGCCGCGACACCGAGCACGACTTCTACTTCGAGATCTCGATGTCGGACGTCTGGGTGTGGGACATCTACCGAGCCGACCGCTTCGTCAAGGCGGTGCGCGTGCTCACCTTCAAGGACGTCAACGTCGAAGAGCTGTCGCGCCGGGACTTCCACCTGCCCGAAGAGCTCTCGCTCGACACCTGAGCCACAGGCTCCTCCCCAGCCCCCGCGATCCCGGGACGGCACGCCGGTTCTGAACGGATGCCGCCGCCGCGCGTCCGCGCGAGGTTCGCGCGCGCGACGATGCCTGAATGGCAGACAAAGACGTGCTCGGCCGTGCGGGCGAGGACCGCGCCGCACGGTACTTCGAGACCCAGGGCTTCACGGTGCTCGCGCGCAACTGGCGAAGCCGTGAGGGCGAACTCGACCTCGTGGTGGCGGACGGCGCCGCGGTGGTCGTCGTCGAGGTCAAGACACGGCGCGGCGAGGAGTTCGGGCACCCCTTCGAGGCCATCGACGCGCGCAAGCGCGTACGGCTGTGGCGGCTCGGCGTCGCATGGGCGAGTCAGCACCGCGAGCTCGTGCAGGGGCGCCGGTTGCGCATCGACGCGATCGGGCTCACGGGCACGGAGCCCTCGACGGCTCGCCTGGAACACCTCGTCGACGTGGAGGTGCCGTGAGCGTCGCGCGCACGTGGGCCGTCGCGCTCGTCGGTGCCGAGGGCGAGTGCGTCGAGGTCGAGGCGGACCTGTCGCAGCAGACCCCGGAGTTCCGCATCATCGGCCTGCCCGACAAGGCACTGGGCGAGGCGGTGCAGCGCGTTCACAACGCGTGCGCCAACAGCGGCACGCCGCTGCCCCGGCGACGGCTGACCGTGAACCTGTCACCGGCGAGCCTGCCGAAGCAGGGATCCGGCTTCGACATCGCGATCGCAGTCGCGTCTCTCGCGACCGAGTCGTCGATGGATGCGGCCTCGGTCGCGTCGGCCGTGCACATCGGGGAACTCGGCCTCGACGGGCGCCTGCGCCCTGTCCCCGGTGTGCTGCCCGCGGTGGTCGCTGCGCGGCGGGCAGGTCATCGGCGGATCGTCGTGCCCTACGCCAACGGCGCCGAGGCGGCGCTCGTCGGTGGGATGGACGTGCTCGCCGCCGTCAACCTCGCACAGGTGGTGGCCTGGCACGGCGGTGACGTCGAGGTCGCCGACGAAGATCCCGTCGCCCTGCCGGACGACGAGCGGACACCCGAGCCCGTACTCGATCTCGCCGAGGTGATCGGTCAGCGCGATGCCGTGGATGCGCTCATCGTCGCAGCGGCCGGCGGGCACCACCTGCTGATGTGCGGACCGCCCGGTGCCGGCAAGACCATGCTCGCGCGACGGCTGCCCGGCATCCTTCCCGAACTCGACGACGGTGCGGCGCTCGCGAGTGCGTCGATCCGCAGCCTCGCGGGCTCGCGCGTGATGGAGCTGTCACGAACGCCCCCGTTCGAGGCGCCGCATCACAGCGCGAGCGTCGCGGCTCTCGTGGGCGGGGGTTCCCGCGTCATCCGGCCGGGCGCGATCGCGCGCGCCAGCGAAGGCGTGCTGTTTCTCGACGAGGCCGGCGAGTTCGCGGCGAGCGCGCTGGACGCGCTGCGGCAGCCGCTGGAGTCCGGGTCCATCACGATCCATCGCGCGGGGGCATACGCACGATACCCGGCACGCTTCCAGCTGGTCCTGGCCACGAACCCGTGCCCGTGCGGGGACTACGGGATCCGCGGCGGCACCTGCACGTGCCCACCGGCCGCGATCCGCCGCTACCTCGGCCGGCTCTCCGGGCCGCTGCTGGACCGCATGGACATCGAGCTGACCCTGACCAGGGTCTCCGTCGCCCAGCGCGGCCGCGGACCGACGATCTCGACCGCGACGGCGCGCGATCGGGTCGCGGAGGCCCGTGCGCGCGCACGTCACCGGCTGCAGGCAACGCCCTGGCGAGTGAACGCCGATGTGCCGGGGACCTGGCTCCGCGAGGGACCGGTCGCCCCGCCGCCCGTGATCCGCCGCCCGCTGGATGCCGCGCTGCACCGTGGTGCGCTGACGCTGCGCGGCTACGATCGCGTGCTGCGGGTCGCATGGTCGCTGGCCGACATCGACGGGCGAGCGCAGCTGAGTGCCGAGCATGTCGGGCGGGCGCTCTACCTGAAGAAGGGTCTGGCGCTGTGACCGCTTTCGACCTGGGCGCCGACGCCGCGGGGCGTGCGCTCGCACCGCTGGGCGTCCACCAGAGCGCCGACGCGGCCCGTGAGCGCTACGCGACCGCGGTGTGGTGCCACCTGATCGAGCCCGGCGACTCCGTGGCAGGGCGCATCGTCGCCGCTCGCGGTGCCGCGCCCGCGCTGGAGGCGGTGCTGGCCGAGGGGACGCTGGCAGAAGTCACCCCGCGGGAACTGGCCGAGGGCCGCAAGCGGTGGCTGCCGCGGCTTTCGGCGCGCGTGGTCGCGGACTCCTTCCTCACGGCCGCGGCGCGCGGCGTCCGCCTCGTGACGCGGGCCGATCCCGAGTGGCCCGCCCAGCTGGATGACCTCGAGGCGCACGCCCCGCTGTGCCTCTGGGTGCGCGGCGATGCCTCCGCCCTCCGCCGTCTCGACGCCTCCGTCGCCATCGTCGGCGCGCGCGCCGCGTCGCGCTACGGAGAACATGTCGCGATGGAGCTCGCGGCCGAGCTCGCCGGTGACGGCATCGCGGTGGTGTCGGGCGGCGCATACGGCATCGACGGGTCCGCGCATCGCGCGACACTGTCGGCGGGCGGTCTGACGGTCGCACTGCTCGCGGGCGGCGCGGACCGCTCGTATCCCGCCGGGCACGCAGGGCTGATCGACGACATCGCCCGGCACGGTGTCGTGGCGAGCGAGGTGGCGTGCGGCTCCGCTCCGACGAAGTGGCGCTTCCTCCAGCGCAATCGGCTCATCGCCGCGCTGTCGGCGGCGACGGTGGTGGTGGAGGCCGGCTGGCGCAGCGGATCGCTCAACACCGCCGGCCATGCGGCGACGCTGTCGAGGCCGCTCGGCGCGGTCCCGGGCCCGATCACCTCGGCCACCTCCGCGGGCACGCACCGCCTCATCCGCGAGTACGGCGCGCAGTGCATCACCGGGGCGGATGACGTCCGTGAGCTGCTGGGGCTGGCCACTGCGAACGGTGCCGGAGCGGCTCGGATGCCCGGCTACACCGGCGACGCGACGCGCGTGGTGGATGCGATGAGCACGCGCGCCTGGCGACAGCCCGGCGATATCGCGCGCCGCGCGGGGATGGCGGCCGACGCCGTCGAAGGCGTACTCGGTCTGCTGCAGCTCGACGGATCCGTGGAGGCCGGCGCGGAGGGATGGAGGTTGCGACGGGCGGGGGCGTGACGAGGGCGCAGCCGCGGGGAGTGCACGGTCGTGGGGACTGCACGGTCGGGGGCAGTGCCCCAGCCGTGTCAAGCGCCTCACCATGCCGACGTCGCGCGATGACGCTGCCGCCCTCTGTGACCGGCGCTCCGCTCGGCTCGCCGGGCGAGAGCGAACGGGGGTGCGTCGCAGCGCCGCGTACCCCTCGTCGAGGCGCAAGCTGGAGGCGTGGAGATCGTCGACGCAGCGGAGACGTACCTGCGCCACTTGGCGGAGGTACGTCGACTGTCGCCGGCGACGGTCCGTGCGTACCGCTCGGATCTCGCCGGGCTGGCCGTCGCGTGCGGCGACGTCGATCTCGCCGTCGTCGACCTCGAGAACCTCCGTGAGTGGCTGTGGCAGGCCGTGCAGCGGGGCGACAGCCGTGCCACCATCGCACGGCGGACGGCCGCTGTGCGCGGCTTCTTCGCCTGGGCGACCGAGACGGGCGCCGTGGCATCCGACCCCAGCCTGCGGCTGGTCGCGCCCAAGCGCGGCCGCACGCTGCCGAAAGTCGCGACCGCCGATGCGCTGGCAGGGGTCCTGGAGCGGCTCGCTTCCGCGGCCGCGGAAGGCGACCCGCTCGCGCTGCGCGACCACGCGATGCTCGAGCTCCTGTACGGGGCCGCGGTGCGCGTCTCCGAGCTGTGCGGACTGGACGTCGGCGATCTCGACCCCGAACGTCGCACGGCCCGCGTGTGGGGCAAGGGCTCCAAGGAGCGCGTCGTCCCCTTCGGGCTCCCCGCGTTGCGTGCGGTCGATGCGTACCTCGTGCGGGGCCGGCCCGTGCTCGTGGCGCGTCGAGTCGACGCGCCTGAGGCAGCCGCCCTGTTCCTCGGCGCGAGAGGCGGTCGCATCGGACCTCGTGCGGTCTACGACCTGGTGTCTCGCGAGCTCGGGCCCGAACTCGGCGCTCAGGTGGGGCCCCACGCGCTGCGGCACTCGGCGGCGACGCATCTGCTCGACGGCGGCGCCGACCTCCGTGCCGTCCAGGAGATGCTCGGCCACGCGAGCCTCGGAACCACGCAGATCTACACCCACGTCTCGAGCGAGCGGCTGGCGGCGTCCTACCGTCTCGCCCACCCGCGCGCCTGAGCGGGCGCTCAGCAGCAGGGCAGAAGCACCGCTCGCGGCACGCCGCCGAGCAGCACGAGCGGGTTGATGTACCGGCCGTCGAGGCGCACGCCGAGATGCAGCGCGCCGGGCGCGGTGTGACCGCCCGCGGAGACGCGCCCCACAGCGGCACCGGCAGCCACCGGCGTGCCGGCGACGAGCGTGGACTCCACGGGCTCGAGAGTGGAGACGAGTCCATCGCCGTGGTCGATCGTCAGAATGCCGCGCCCGGCCACCTGGCCGGAGAAGGCGACCGCGCCCGCCGCGGGGGCGGAGACGCCGTCCTCGCCGAGGACGGCGAGGTCGATGCCCCGGTGGCCGGGGCCGTACTCGTGGGGTGGGGCGACGAAGGGACGCTCGAGGCGGAACGCGTCCACGGGCCACAGCCAGTCGCGCGCGAGAGCAACCGACCCGCCGTCCGCGGAGCGCCCTGCCGGACCGTCGGGGTCATCCGGGTTCGATGCCGACGCGGTCACAGGCACTGCGGCGATCCACACGACGAGCGCGAGCGCCGCTGCCGCACGAAATCGCGGGAGTGGAGCCGGGGCGATGGTGCGCATCACCTGACCCTGCCGCACGCCGTTCGGGCGCGATGGCCCCCGTCGCGGACCCGTGGAGAACCGTCGCCTTCGCCCTGCGGGGGAGGAGGCTCGGCCCGGTCGCCTGCTGATACACTGGATGCGCACTCCGCATGTCGGAGTGACTCCGCGTGCCCACAGCGCCACGCACCCCGAGTCTGACGGAGGGTGACGGCGCGGCATCCACTCCCAACGGTCCCTGCGAACGCTCATGAGCGGGCGCGGGGTGGGAATGTGCCGGGCACCAGGCTCGCCGGCTCCACGCCGGCGCGAGAACAACCGCAACAGGCGCGCACGCGCCGGAACAGGAGAACGGCCATGGCCGTCGTCACCATTCGCCAGCTGCTCGACAGCGGCGTGCACTTCGGACACCAGACCCGCCGGTGGAACCCGAAGGTCAAGCGCTTCATCCTCACGGAGCGCAGCGGCATCCACATCATCGACCTGCAGCAGTCGCTGACGTACATCGACAAGGCGTACGAGTTCGTCAAGGAGACCGTCGCGCACGGCGGCACCATCCTCTTCGTCGGCACCAAGAAGCAGGCGCAGGAAGTCATCGCCGAGCAGGCGACCCGCGTGGGCCAGCCCTACGTCAACCAGCGCTGGCTGGGCGGTCTGCTCACCAACTTCTCGACCGTGTCGAAGCGTCTTGCCCGCATGAAGGAGCTCGAGGAGCTCGACTTCGAGGACCCGGCCGCGAGCGGCTTCACCAAGAAGGAGCTCCTCCTCAAGAAGCGCGAGCTCGACAAGCTGCACAAGTCGCTCGGCGGCATCCGCAACCTCCAGAAGACCCCCTCGGCCATCTGGGTCGTCGACGCCAAGCGCGAGCACCTCGCCATCGATGAGGCGTCGAAGCTCGGCATCCCCGTGATCGGCATCCTCGACACGAACGCCGACCCCGACGAGTTCCAGTACCCGATCCCCGGCAACGACGACGCGATCCGCTCGGTGGGCCTGCTCACCCGCATCATCGCCGACGCCGCCGCGGAGGGCCTGATCCAGCGCCACCAGCCCACCGACGAGACCGCTGACGCGGAGCCTCTCGCCGACTGGGAGCGCGAGCTGCTCGAGCAGGGCGCGCCCGTCGAGACCGACGTCGCCGAGGTCGAGACCATCGCGACCGAGTCGGCCGCCGACGAGGCCGGCGCCGAGGCTGCTGAGGCCGTCGAGACCGCTGTCGCCGCTGAGACCGATGAGGTCGTCGAGACCGCCGAGGCCGCTGACGCCGCCGAGGTCGCCGAGGCGACCCCCGCCGAGTAAGCCTCACTCACACTCCGCCTCGGCGGGATCGTCCTGGCCTCACGGCTGGACGGTCCCGCCGAGGCATCCACGAGAACTCACGAGAATCAAGGAGCCGCCACCCATGGCAAACTTCACGATCGCCGACATCAAGGCCCTGCGCGAGCAGCTCGGCACCGGCATGGTCGACACCAAGAAGGCGCTCGAGGAGGCCGACGGCGACCTCGAGAAGGCCGTCGAGATCCTGCGTCTGAAGGGCGCGAAGGGCAACGCCAAGCGCGCCGACCGCTCCACGAGCGAGGGACTGGTCGCGGCCAAGGAGGTCGACGGTCAGGTCACGATCATCGAGCTCAACACCGAGACGGACTTCGTCGCGAAGAACGAGCGCTTCATCGCCCTCGCCGACAAGGTGCTCGACGCCGCCGCTGCCGCTCACGCCGACTCGGCCGAGGCTGCGCTGGCCGCGCCCGCCGGCACGCAGACGGTCGCCGAGCTCATCTCGGACGAGGCCGCCATCATCGGCGAGAAGGTCGAGCTGCGTCGGGTGAGCACGCTCTCGGGCGACAACTTCGAGATCTACCTCCACAAGACCAGCAAGGACCTGCCGCCGCAGGTGGGCGTCGTGCTCGCCTACTCGGGCGACGACGCCGAGACGGCGCGCAGCATCGCGCAGCACATCTCGTTCGCCAACCCCTCGTACCTGTCGCGCGACGAGGTCCCCGAGGCGGATGTCGACAAGGAGCGCGAGATCGTCACCGAGATCTCGCGCAACGAGGGCAAGCCCGAGGCGGCTCTTCCGAAGATCGTCGAGGGCCGCGTCAACGCGTTCTTCAAGCAGGTCTCGCTTCTCGACCAGGACTATGCGAAGGACAACAAGCAGTCGGTCGCGCAGGTCGCGAAGGCCGCCGGTCTGACCCTGACGGGCTTCGCCCGCTACAAGGTCGGCGCCTGATCCATTGAGAAGGCCCGCATCGGCAATCCGATGCGGGCCTTTTCTCATGCCCTTCGGTAGTTTGTCGTAGACGAGAGGACCACAGTGATCAACGAGAACACCGGGCGCCGCCGCGTCCTTCTGAAGCTGTCCGGCGAGGCGTTCGGTGGGGGGCAACTGGGTGTCAACCCCGACGTGGTCAGCCAGATGGCGCAGGAGATTGCCGCGGCGGTCGACCGCGTCGAGATCGCCGTCGTCGTCGGAGGCGGCAACTTCTTCCGCGGCGCCGAGCTCAGCCAGCGCGGCATGGACCGCGGTCGCGCCGACTACATGGGCATGCTGGGCACCGTGATGAACGCCCTGGCCCTCCAGGACTTCCTCGAGCAGGCGGGCGCCGCCACGCGCGTGCAGTCGGCCATCTCGATGACCCAGGTCGCCGAGCCGTATATCCCACGGCGCGCAGAGCGGCACATGGAGAAGGGCCGGGTCGTGATCTTCGGCGCCGGCGCAGGCCTGCCGTACTTCTCCACCGACACCGTGGCCGCCCAGCGAGCGCTCGAGATCGACGCGCAGGAGGTCCTCGTCGCGAAGAACGGCGTGGACGGGGTCTACACGGCCGACCCGAAGAAGGATGCCTCGGCCACGCTGATCGATCGCATCACGTACCTCGACGCGCTGCAGCGAGGCCTCAAGGTCGTCGACTCGACCGCTTTCAGCCTCTGCATGGACAACCGCATGGACATGCGGGTGTTCGGCATGGAGCCGGCGGGCAACGTGACGAAGGCGCTCCTCGGCGAGCCCATCGGCACGCTCGTCACGGCGTGACGACGCTGCCGCCGATACACTTGACCAGCCCCATCTACCTGAAGGAGACACTGTGATCGCGGACGTCTTGGCCGATGCCGGAGTGCGCATGGACCGCGCTGTCGAGGGTGCGAAGGAGGACTTCGCGACGGTGCGCACCGGACGCGCGAACCCGCAGCTGTTCCAGAAGGTCCTCGTCGACTACTACGGCAGCCCGACGCCGCTCGCGCAGCTCGCGTCGATCAACAACCCCGAGGCGCGCACCCTCCTCATCACCCCGTACGACAAGTCGGCGCTGAAGGCGATCGAGCAGGCGATCCGCGACATCCCGAACCTGGGGGTGAACCCGACGAACGACGGCAACCTCGTGCGCGTCACGATGCCGGAGCTCACCGAGGAGCGTCGCAAGGAGTACGTCAAGCTCGTGCGCGGCAAGGGCGAGGATGCCAAGGTGCATGTGCGCGGCATCCGCCGCAAGGCCAAGGACGACATCGATGCCCTCAAGGGCGAGGTCGGCGAGGACGAGCTCGCCCGCGCCGAGAAGGAACTCGACGCGCTGACGCGCGCCCACGTCGACGGGATCGACGACGCGCTCAAGCGCAAAGAGGCCGAGCTCCTCGAAGTCTGAGGTCTGCCCATGACCGACGCACCGGACCCGCCGCGCGGCGAAGAGGCCGCTTCTCCGCAGACGCGGCGCGAAGCGGGCGACGCACGGCGTGCCGCGGAGGCACACGACACCCCGCCGGCGCTGCAGGCCCATCTGCGCGCTGCGCGCAGTGAGCTGGAGAGCCAGGTCGCGCAGGCGAAGGCGGACTTCGAGGAGGCGAACGAGCGCATCAAGGAGCGCACGGGGCGCGACCTCATCGTCGCGACCCTGATCGGGCTGGCCATCGGGGTCGCCCTGCTCGGCTCGCTGATCTTCGTGAAGTGGGCGTTCGTCCCGTTCGCCCTGGCGGCAGCGCTGCTCGCGATGTTCGAGTTCTCCCGCGCGCTGATCGCCAGCGGACGCCGCGTCGATCTGGTCCCGCAGCTCGTCGCGGGTGCCGTCGTCGTGCTGTCGGCCTATTTCGTGGACGCGTGGCTGCAGTGGGTGCTGCTGTTCGTGGTCCTGGCGTTCCTGGTGGTCTGGCGGCTGGTCGCGCAGATGGCCTCCCACGATGGCCGCGTGTACTCCGCCGTGCTCGGGGATGTGCTGATCGCCACCTTCCTGCAGCTGTATGTGGCGTTCCTCACGAGTCTCTGCCTCGTGCTGCTGAGCAAGGACGGCGGCGAGTGGTGGGTGCTGTCGTTCATCATCGTTGCGGTCGCCGTCGACACCGGCGCGTACATCGCGGGCATCACCCTGGGCAAGCATCCGATGGCTCCCCGCATCAGCCCCAAGAAGACGTGGGAGGGCTTCGCCGGCGCCGCGGCGGCGGCCACCATCGCCGGCGTGCTGGTCGGCATGTTCATGCTCGGTCTCGAGTGGTGGATGGGCGCGGTGTTCGGCATCCTGATCCTCGCCACCGCCACGGTCGGCGACCTGGGAGAATCGATGATCAAGCGCGATCTCGGCATCAAGGACATGAGTTCCTGGCTGCCCGGTCACGGCGGCGTCCTCGATCGACTCGACTCGATCCTGCTGTCGGTCGTGGCGGCGCTGTCCCTCTACTACCTCTTCACTCCGCTGGTGGCATCATGACGGCATCCGAGACGACCTCCCGGACATCCTTCCCCGAGGCCCGAGGGCGCGAGAAGGGCTACGACAAGGAGCCGGTCGACGAGTTCCTCGCTCGCGCCCGCGCGTCGTTCGAGCAGGGCAGCGAGTCCCTCACATCGGCCGACGTCCGCCAGGTGGCATTCCCGCTCGTGCGGCACGGGTACGCGATCGCGTCGGTCGATGCCGCCCTCGGTCGCATCGAAGACGCGTTCGCTGCACGTGAGCGCGCGTCCGCGATGGCGGCCGCAGGCGCCCGCGCATGGGTCGGCCACACCCGGGAGCTCGCGCAGGAGGTGCTGGATCGACTGTCGCGTCCCACCGGGCGCCGTTTCGACCGGGTGTCCCGGCTGCGCTACGGCTACCGGGTCGCCGAGGTGGACCTCGTCACCGACAAGCTCGCGCGCTTTCTCGAGACCGGCGACTCGGTGACGGTGGAGCAGGTGCGCGCGGTCGCGTTCCGCATGCAGCGCGGCGGCTACCGCGAGACGCAGGTGGATGCCGTGCTCGACGCGGTCGTCGAGGTGATGCTCGCGGTGAAGTGACACGCACGGGTGTCGCGGATGGCACGCCCTCGTGCCGGTATGCGAGAATCGGGGCACTGTGACTTCCGGAAACGAGCTGAACCCGACCAGGCGCGCCCGTCGTCACGAGGTGTCGACCCGGGCCGCGGGACGCGTCGTCTCGACGGCATCCGTGTCGCCGTCGGCGCCCCCGCGCGCGGCCGGTTCCTCTGCCCGGTGGTCACGTCGCCGCGGTGTGCTGGGAGGCTTCGCCGCCTTCGCGGTGCTCGGGTTCGTGGTCGCCTACATCGGTCCGACCGGCCTCGCGCTCGCGCAGGCCACGGCCGAAGAGGAGTCGCAGGTCTCGCTGTACGCCAGCTCGCTCGACGACGTGCAGTCCCTGAGCGGCGACGGCAGCGCTCAGGTCGCGGAGCCTGCAGCGCTCGACCGCGGCGGCTACTCCGTGTATGTGAAGCCCAAGCCCACCCCGACCGTGGCGCCGACGACGGCATCGAAGTCCGCGTCCAGCGGCTGGCGGCCTCCGTTCGTCACGCCCGACCCCGGCACCGCGCAGGCCATCGCCTACGACATGGTGCTCGCCCGTGGCTGGGGCGACGACCAGTTCGCCTGCCTGGTCGCACTGTGGAACAAGGAATCCGGCTGGCGGGTCAACGCCTACAACGCCGGCAGCGGCGCCTACGGCATCCCTCAGGCGCTGCCGGGCAGCAAGATGGCGACCGCGGGTGCCGACTGGGAGACCAACCCGGCGACCCAGATCACCTGGGGCCTGGGCTACATCGGCGGGCGCTACGGGACTCCGTGCGGTGCCTGGGACCACTCGCAGCGCACGGGCTGGTATTGAGCCGTGCCCCGATCGAACCGCCGCCGTCCTGATTCGAGCGGCGACGAGTCCTTCGAGCGACTCCTCGCCGGCTGGAAGCGCAGCGAGATGCGACGCGGTGTGGAATGGATCGTGCAGCCGGTCTCGGCGGCCCAGGCGCAGAAGCCTTACACGTGTCCGGGCTGCGGGCGCCAGGTCGACATCGGTGTCGCGCATCTGGTGGCCTGGCGCGCCGACGGGGTGCTGGGCGATGCCGCGGATCTCGCCGCGCGTCGGCACTGGCATCAGCACTGCTGGAAGGTGGCGTGACATGGAGATCCGCGGACCGATGCTGCTGCCCGCCCGGCGCGAGGACGTCGAGCTCGAGACGCTCGACGGGCTGACGCTCGTCGGCGAGCTCGCCCTGCCCGAGAACCGGGAGCCGGTCGCGACCCTCGTGACGCTGCATCCCCTGCCGACGGCCGGCGGATTCATGGACTCGCACATCATCCGCAAGGCGGCCGGGCGCCTTCCCGCGCTGGCGGATCTCGCGGTGCTGCGGTTCAACACGCGGGGCACGACCTCACCGCGGGGCACGAGCGAGGGCGCCTTCGACGGCGGCCGGTCCGAGGCCTTCGATGTCGCCGCGGCGATGGACTTCGTGCACACCCGAGGTCTGCCGCGGCCGTGGCTGGTCGGATGGTCGTTCGGCACCGAGCTCGCGCTGAAGTACGGGCGCGATCACGCGGTCGAGGGGGCCGTCCTGCTGTCGCCGCCGCTGCACCGCGCGACCTCGGAAGAGATCGCGGCGTGGGCGGGCGACGACAGACGCCTGATCGTGCTGGTTCCGGAGTTCGACGACTATCTCCGACCGGATGCCGCGGCCGAGCGCTTCGCGAGCGTGCCCGAGGCGGTCCTGATCCCGGTCGAGGGCGGCAAGCACCTGTGGGTGGGGGAGAACCAGACCCGTCGAGTGCTGACCGAGATCGTGGCGGCCGTCAATCCGGACGCGCTGCCGCTGCCACTGGAGTGGGACGGACCCGTCGTCGACGCGTGACCGTGCGCACCCACGGGCCCGGGCTGGACCGGACCCGCCTCAGCGCTCGTTCTGGCGCGGGATGACGACCTGACGGTAGATGATCAGGATGCTCGCAGCTACGGGGATGGCGACCAGGGCGCCCAGCAGGCCCAGCAGTGATCCGCCCGCGAGGGCGGCGATCACGACGACCGCTCCAGGGACCGAGACGGCCCGCCCCATGATGCGCGGCGAGATCACGTACGCCTCGATCTGCATGTAGATCAGGTAGTAGATGGCCGCGATGAGCGCGGTCGTGGGGGAGCCCACCACCAGGCAGGTCAGGACGATGATGATGGAGCCGGTCAGGGTGCCGACCAGCGGGATCAGCGAGAAGAAGAACGCGATCACGGCGAGCACCGCGGGGAACGGCGCTTTGATGATCGACAGGAAGATCGCGCTCAGCACACCGTTGATGAGACCCAGCGTCACCTGGCCGATGACGTAGTAGCCGACGGAGTCGGTGATCTGCTCACCGAGGTCCATGAACCGCGCCCGCTTCGAGGCCGGGACCAGCTGGTAGACCGAGCGCTTCAGGCTCGGAGTCGACGCCGTGAAGTAGATGGTGAGGATCAGCACGATGAAAGCGCCCGCGAAGCCCGCGATGAGCGCACCGACGATCGTGATGATGCTGCCGCCGACCTCGCTGCCGATCGCGCCGACGTCGAGGGACGCGTACCAGTCCTCGATGTAGGCCCAGACCTCGTCGACGTCCAGCGCCGGGAACACCCCGTGCAGCCAGTCCTGGATCGCGCCGACCGGATCGTCGAACATCCCCTCGCCGGCGAGCTCCTCGATCGTCGTCACCAGCTGACCGATCTGCTGCACGATGATCGGCACGATCATGAGGATGATCCCGGCGAACACCGCGAGCACGCCCAGAATGGTGATGAGCACCGCCGCCCAGCGCGGCAGCTTGCGGCGCTCGAGCCACGCGACGATCGGGTCGAGGCCCAGCGAGAGGAACAGCGCGGTGCCGACGTAGAGCAGGATCGTCTGGAGGTTCTGGATGCTGCCGATGAGCAGCAGTCCCAAGCCGACACCGAGCGTCGCGAGCAGCGCGGTGCGGAACGGGCTGTGCAGCTTCATCGAGGTCCCCCTGCCGATCGACTTCCCGTCGATGCGTTGTGTCCGCCCAGGATACGCATGCCGAGCGCCCAGGCCGTGGAATGGTCCCTCCCACGCGCCTCACAGGTCATTCCCGCTAGTCTGAAACGTCGAATCGAAGGGTTGCGCTGCGTCTGCGCGCCCGGGAAAGGTGTTCTTCGTGCGTTTCGTATGGGCCGTGGCGGCCTTCGTGCTCGCCACCGTGATGATCGGGGCGGGCATCGCCCAGCGGACGATCTTCCAGGGTCCCAGGACCGAGACCACGGCGATCTCGGTCGAGGAGGATACTCCCTACCTCCTCATCGACGGCGCCGTGCTCAATCAGATGCCGGGTACCCAGACACTTCGTGCCCAGACCGAGGGCGACATCTACGCCTCGTACGGGCGGACGGCCGACATGGAGGCGTGGCTGTCCGACACCACGTACACCCACGTCACGCTGGCCGGTGACGGCGAGGTCGAGACCGTGGTCGTCGAGCCCGAGATCGACGCGATCGCCGACCCCGCGACAGACGCCCCCGCGGACGGCTCCGCGACCGACGGCGCTGCGGCTGACGCGTCGACGGATGCCGCGACCGACGACGCTGCGGCTGACGCGTCGACGGATGCCGCGACCGACGCGGCGGGCCGCAGCCCGGTCGGTTCAGACCTGTGGCTCGACGAGTATCAGCAGAAGGATCTCCTGATCGCGCCGCTCCAGCTTCCGAAGGAGATGAGCGTGCTCGTCGCCTCCGACGGCACCGCACCCGCACCGAGCAGGGTGACTGTGACCTGGCCTCTGCAGACCTCGACCCCCTGGGCGGGTCCGCTCATCGTCGGCGGCGGCATCCTCATGGCCGCGGGCGTGTTCCTCTACATCCTCGGCATCCGTCATGCCCGTCGGAAGCGCGGACCCCGCCGCAAGGGCCTGCCGCTGCCGGTGACCGAGCCGATCGACATCGCGATCGACGGCGACGACAAGGGCGTGATCAGCAGCTCGGCTCGTACGCGCCGGGCGGTCTCGAGCGGGCGCCGCGCGTTCGCGTTCCTGCCGGTCGTCGCCGTATCGGCGCTGCTCTTCACGGGCTGCTCCGCCGACGCCTGGCCGCAGCTCGTCCCATCGCCGACCCCCACGCCGACCGCGACGGTCATCGCGCCCGACGGCCAGCAGGCGCCTGCAGTGACGAAGGCGCAGGCCGAGCGGATCCTCACGCGCATCTCGGCCACCGTGGCCGACGCCGACGCGGCGATGGACGGCGACCTCGCCGACACACGCCTGGAGGGTGCAGCCCTGGCTGCGCGCGACACGAACTACAAGCTCCGTTCGGCCCTCGGCGACTATCCCGCGCCCGCGCCGATTCTTGCGAAGCCGCTGGAGATCATCCTGCCGCAGGCCTACGACGCGTGGCCCCGTTCGGTGATCGCCATCGCCGACGACGAAGAGTCGAAGACCTCGAGCATCATGGTGCTGACCCAGCAGGATCAGTGGTCGGAGTACAAGCTCTCGTATGTCGGGAGCCTGGAGGCGTCGACCGCTATCCCGGATCTCGCCCCGGCCTACATCGGTGCGGCGGCGGTCGAGCCCGACTCGCCGTTCCTCGTACTGCCGCCCGATCAGGTGGCCGCCGCGTACGCAGACGTCATCAGCAAGGACGCGGAGAGCGAGTACTACGACCTCTTCGAGGCCGACGGCGATCAGCTCCGCGCCAGCATCGCCGCAGACCGGCAGCGACGGCGCGACGAGTTCAACCAGACCGCCAACTCCGGCGCGTCCACGGGCACCCTCGAGTTCAGTGCGGTCGCCGGGCCGCAGGCGCCGTTCGCGCTGCAGACGGTCGAGAGCGGCGCGATCGTGGCCGTGAACATCAACGAGGTCGACACGGCCAAGCCGACCAACGCGGATGCGGTCATCAAGGTGGAGAACAACCGGACGGTCAAGACGCTGGCCGGCGCCGACCAGTCCGCCACGGGCTTCGAGACGACGTTCAGCGACCAGGTGTTCTTCTACGTGCCGAATGCCGGTTCGAATGAGAAGATCCGCCTGCTCGGTTACTCATCCGACATTCTCGATGCGAAGATTCTGTAGTGACCGATCCCACTCTGGGCGCCTCGCTGCGTGGTGCCGTCGACCTGTCCACTCTCCGCAATCGCCCCGCGTCCACAGGGCCGGCCGCGCCCGGTGAGGAGACCCCCGCGGGCAGCGGGGCCGTCGTCCCGGCCCTCGTGCTCGACGTCACCGATGAGACGTTCCAGCAGGTGCTGGAGCTGTCGCGCACCGTTCCGGTGGTCGTCGACCTCTGGGCCGAATGGTGCGGCCCGTGCAAGCAGCTGAGCCCCATCCTCGAGAAGGTCGTCCTCGAGCTCGGCGGCCGCCTCGTGCTGGCGAAGGTCGACGTGGACGCCAATCCGCAGCTGTCGCAGGCGTTCCGCGCGCAGTCCATCCCGATGGTCGTCGCGCTCGTCGCCGGGCAGCCGGTGCAGATGTTCACCGGGGCCGTTCCCGAGCAGCAGGTGCGCGAGGTGTTCGCGCAGCTCCTCCAGCTCGCGGCGCAGAACGGTGTGACCGGCACGGTCGCCGTCGACGGCGAGGCGCCGGAGGAGACACCCGATGAGCCCGCGCTCCCGCCGCTGCATGCCGAGGCGTTCGAGGCCATCGAGGAGGGCGACTACGCGCGCGCCGTCACCGCATACGAGAAGGCGCTCGTGGAGAACCCCCGCGACGCCGAGGCGCGTGCCGGGCTCGGACAGGTGCAGCTTCTGCTCCGCGTGCAGGACGTCGACCTCCAGGCGGCACGTGCGGCCGCCGCATCCGCTCCCCAGGACATCCCCGCGCAGCTGACGGTCGCCGATCTCGACATCGCGGGCGGGCACGTCGAGGACGCATTCGGCCGCCTGCTCGATCTGTTCTCGCAGCTGCCCGCGGACGAGCGCGCACCCGTGCGGGAGCGCCTCCTGGAGCTCTTCGCGCTCGTGGGCGATGGCGACCCGCGCGTCATCGCGGCACGCGGTCGCCTCGCTTCACTGCTGTTCTGAGTCGCGCCTCGACCGACGGCAGGTCAGCCCCGCGTCGGTGACGGGATATGGGCGCTCGTCTCGTGGCGCAGCCACAGCACTCCGAGCGGGGGCAGCACGAGCGACGCGCGTCCGTCCGCGCCCGCGTGCACCACGCCCAGGTTCCCGACCCCCGAGCCGCCGTACGCCTGCGCGTCGGTGTTGAGGATCTCGTGCCACACGCCGCTCTCGGGCAGGTCGAGCTCGTACGACGTGAGCGGCTGCCCCGAGAAGTTCGCCGCGACGACGATCGTGTTGCCGTGCCAGTCGCGCCGGGCGAAGGCGATCACGTTCGGATTCCACTTGGGGGAGCCGAGCCGCGTGAACGCGGCGCCGTCGCTGTCACGCGCCCAGAGCGCGGACTGCTCGCGGTAGACGCGGTTGAGCACGCCGACGAACTGCTGCAGCTGGGCATGTGTGGGCTGATCGAGCAGCCACCAGTCGAGCGAGCGCCCCTCGGACCACTCCGACAGCTGGCCGAACTCCTGGCCCATGAACAGCAGCTGCTTGCCCGGGTGCCCCCACATGTACGCGAGGAACGCGCGCATGTTCGCGAGCTGCTGCCAGTGGTCGCCCGGCATCCGTGCGAACAGGCTCCCCTTGCCGTGGACGACCTCGTCGTGGCTGATCGGAAGCACGTAGTTCTCGCTGAACGCGTACACGAACGAGAACGACAGCTCGCCCTCGTGGTGCGCGCGATAGATCGGGTCGCGCTTGATGTACTGGAGCGAGTCGTTCATCCAGCCCATGTTCCACTTGAACCCGAATCCGAGCCCTGCCTGGCTCGTGGGCGCCGTCACGCCGGGGAAGCTCGTAGACTCCTCGGCGATCATCGCGATGCCGGGGTACCGCTTGTACGCGGTGGCGTTGACCTCCTGCAGGAAGTGGATCGCCTCGAGGTTCTCGCGGCCACCGTGGACGTTCGGCGCCCATTCGCCCTCGTTGCGCGAGTAGTCGAGGTACAGCATGGACGCGACGGCGTCCACCCGCAGACCGTCGACATGGAACTCCTCGAACCAGTACAGCGCGTTGGCCACGAGGAAGTTGCGCACCTCGCTGCGGCCGTAGTCGAAGATGTAGGTGCCCCACTCGCGGTGCTCGCCGCGCCGGGGATCGGCGTGCTCGTAGAGCGGCTCGCCGTCGAACCGGGCCAGCGCGAAGGCATCCTTCGGGAAATGGCCCGGAACCCAGTCCATGATCACGCCGATGCCGGCCTGGTGGAGTCTGTCGATGAGGTACCGCAGGTCATCGGGGTGCCCGAACCGGCTGGTGGGCGCGTAGTAGCCGGTGACCTGATAGCCCCACGATCCGCCGAACGGATGCTCGGCGAGCGGGAGGAACTCGATGTGCGTGAATCCCTGGCCGGTGACGTAGTCGATCAGCTGATCGGCGGCATCGCGGTACGTCAGCCCCTGCCGCCATGAGCCGAAGTGCAGCTCGTACACCGACATGGGCCGCGACACGGGCGTCGAGCGGGCGCGCTCGGCGAGCCATGCGGCGTCGCCCCAGGAGTACGAGGAGCCGACGACGACGGATCCCGTGGCAGGAGGCACCTCGGCGAACCGGGCCATGGGGTCGGCCTTCAGCGCCCACTCGCCGCCGCGACCGCGCAGCTCGAACTTGTAGGTGGTGCCCTGGCCGATCCCCGGGACGAAGATCTCCCACACGCCGCTGGCGCCCATCGAGCGCATGGCGTGGCCCTGACCGTCCCAGCCGTTGAAGTCGCCGACCACCCGCACGGCCCGCGCGTTGGGCGCCCACACCGTGAACGCGGTGCCCATCGTGCCGTCGTGTTCGCGCTCGTGCGCGCCGAGCGCCCGCCACAGCTCTTCGTGGCGCCCTTCGGCGATCAGGTGCAGGTCGAGCTCGCCGATCGTCGGCGTGTGGCGATAGGGGTCGTCCGCGACGTAGTCGGGCCCGTGCGCGTAGGTGGTGAGCAGCTCGTAGCGGGTGAGGGCGCCGGCGCGCGTGCCCTCCCAGATCCCGGCCCGCACGTGCTCGAGCGGAACGCGCGTGCCGTCGGCGAACACCGCCGTGACGCTGCGGGCGAGCGGCCGGCGTGCGCGGATGATCCATGTCGCGGTGCCCTCGGCATCCGTGTCGGGATGGATGCCGAGCACGGCGTGGGGGTCGTGGTACGAGCCCGTCGAGACGGCATCGAGGATCTGGTCGGTGAGCGTCATCGCGGCCCCTTGACGTGGAGGATGTGGACCGGCTCGGTGAACGCGTCGAGCATCACGTAGTTGTGATCCGACCACGTCCACCGGCCGCCGGTGACGAGGTCCTCGACCTCGTACGGCGAACCGGGCTCGACGCCCCAGATGCGGGTGTCGAGGTGGACCATCGTCTGGCGCACCGAGTGGGGGTCGGTGTTGACCACGACGATGACGGTGTCGCTGCGGCCGTCGGGGGAGAGCGCCGCGTCGAGGTGCTTGGCGTACACGAGGATCGCGTCGTCGTCGCTCCAGTGGATGCTGAGGTTGCGCAGCTGCCGGAGGGCGGGGTGCGCGCGCCGGATCTCGTTGAGCCGGGCCAGGAACGGGGCGAGCGAATCGCCGCGCTCGGCGGCGCCGGCCCAGTCGCGGAGCTTGTACTCGTACTTCTCGTTGTCGATGTTCTCTTCCGAGCCCGGACGCGCCACGTTCTCGTAGAGCTCGTAACCGGCGTACACGCCGTAGGTCGGCGCCGCCGTGGCTGCGATGGCGGCCCGGATCCGATAGGCGGCACGGCCGCCGAACTGCAGGTACTCGGTGAGGATGTCGGGCGTGTTGACGAAGAGGTTCGGGCGCAGGAAGTCGTCGGTCTGGTGGGCCAGCCCCGAGAGGAACTCCTCCAGCTCGGCCTTGGTGTTGCGCCAGGTGAAGTACGTGTAGCTCTGCTGGAAGCCCGCGGACGCGAGGCTCTGCAGCGGCGCGGGGCGTGTGAACGCCTCGGCGAGGAACACCACGTCGGGGTCCTCGGCGGTGACCGTCGCGATGAGCCACTCCCAGAACTGCAGGGGCTTCGTGTGGGGATTGTCGACGCGGAAGATGCGCACGCCCTGCGCGATCCAGTGGCGGACGATGCGGAGGACCTCGGCACGGATGCCGGCCGGGTCGTTGTCGAAGTTGACCGGGTAGATGTCCTGGTACTTCTTGGGCGGGTTCTCGGCGTACGCGATGGAGCCGTCGGGGAGCGTCGTGAACCACTCCGGGTGCGCGGCGACCCAGGGATGGTCGGGAGCGGCCTGCAGCGCGAGGTCGAGGGCGACCTCGATGCCGGCGGTGCGGGCATTGCGCACGAATGCCCGGAAATCGGCGAGCGTTCCGAGGTCGGGATGGACCGCGTCGTGCCCGCCGTCCGCCGAGCCGATCGCCCACGGCGAGCCGGGATCGCCGGGACCCGCGCCGAGGGTGTTGTTGGGTCCCTTGCGGTTCACGGTGCCGATCGGGTGGATCGGCGGCAGATAGAGCACGTCGAAGCCCATCTCCGCCACGGCCGGAAGACGCTTCGTCGCGGTGCGGAAGGTGCCGCTCTTGACCGTGCCGTCCTTGAATCGGCGGGCTCCCTCGGACCGGGGGAAGAACTCGTACCACGCGCCCACTCCCGCGCGCTCACGCTCGACGAGCAGCTCGAGGTCGTCGCCGATCGTCACGAGCGACATGAGGGGGCGCTGACGGAAGTAGCCGGCGATCACCGGGTCCTCGACGATGGTCAGCGCCGCCGCGTCGTCCCGCGTCGCGTCGCGGAGGGATGCCGCAGCCGCGGCGAGAGCGCGCCGCTCGGCGACCGGGCGGCTCTTCTCGGCGCCGGCGCGATCGAACAGGAGCGCACCGAGCTCGCGCATGAGCGCGGCGTCCACTCCGGCGGCGATCTTGAGCGAGGCGGCGTGCTCCCACGTGGCGAAGTCATCGCCGAAGGACTCGAACCGGAAGCGCCAGATGCCCTGCTCGAGCAGCACCACCTCGGTCTGCCAGCGGTCGAAGCCGTCGTCGAGCGACTCGAGGCGGTGCAGCGACTCGTCGCCGGACGGCGAGAACAGACGCACCTGGACGCCGATGCGGTCGTGTCCCTCGCGGAACGCCGTCACGCGGAACGGCACCGCCTCGCCGTTGAACGCCCTGGGCCGGTAGTCGCCCCAGGGGACGGCGGGTGACGGCTGGGCGAGCGGAATGCGCCGCGCGGCGGTGTCTCGTTCAGCCTGCCAGGCATGGATGTCGCGGACAGGGAGGGCCGAGGCGCTCCGCCACGGGCGGGAGCGCGCGGAGCGCGTCGTCGTGACCACGTGTCGAACCTATCGCGCGACCGACCGGGATGACAGCGACGTGACGAGGCGCGTCGGCCGGCTCACCGCTTCCGGTCTACTCGGCACGGAAGAGGCGCATCGAAGTGCCGGGCAGCGCGACGGTGTCGCCCGGCGCGAAGGTCGGCATGAGCTCGGAGGGCGTCTCGTCGGCGCTCGACCACAGCGAGACGTAGCTCGTCACTCCCTCCACGTCGGGAAGTGTGACCGTGGTCGGACGCTCGGTGCCGTGGACCATGAGGAGCACGCGGTTGAACCCCTCGAACTCCGGTGTGGACGCCGCCACGTACTGAAGCGTGCGGTGCGCGGGATCGGTCCACCGCTCGAGCGACATGGTCTCACCGCGCTCGTCGTACCACTCCATGACGGATGCCGAAGGCGTGCGTTCGCCGAGGCGCGCGAAGCGGCCGGGGCGCAGGGCCGGGTTCTCTCGCCGCAGCCGCAGCAGATGCCGCACGTGCGCGTACAGGTCGCGTTGCCAGGGGGCGTGCTCCCACGACAGCCAGGTGAGGACCGAGTCGTGGCAGTACGCGTTGTTGTTGCCGCGCTGCGTGCGTGCGAACTCGTCGCCCGCGGTCAGCATCGGCACGCCGGCCGACAGCAGCAGCGTGCCGAGGAGATTGCGCATCGCCTTGCGTCGCGTGGCGAGGATCCCCAGATCGTCGGTCGGCCCTTCGGCGCCGTGGTTGAAGGAGCGGTTCGTGTCGGCGCCGTCGCGGTTGTGCTCGCCGTTGCCGAAGTTGTGCTTGACGTCGTACGAGACGAGATCGCGCAGTGTGAAACCGTCGTGCGCCGTCACGAAGTTGACGCCGGCGAGAGGGCCGCGCTCGTCGGCGAACGTGTTCGCCGACCCGGCGAGCCGGTTGGCGAAGCCGCCGATGCCGACGGGCGAGGTCGAGGCGCGCCGCGCGTAGTCGACGTCGCTCAGCCAGAAGTTGCGGACGCGGTCGCGGTAGCGGTCGTTCCACTCGCTCCAGCCGTCTCCGAAGTTGCCGGTCTGCCAGCCGCCCATGCCGACGTCCCAGGGCTCTGCGATCTTCTTGACACCGGCCAGTGCGGGGTCGTCCACGATGGCGCGCAGAAGCGGGTGCTCCGGGGTGAAGGCGTGCGTCTCGTCGCGGCCGAGCGTTGCGGCGAGATCGAATCGGAACCCGTCGACCTGCACGTCGTTCGCCCAGTACCGCAGCGAGTCGAGCACCAGGCGGGCCGCGGCATCCGTCGAGGTGTCCAGCGAATTGCCGCACCCCGTGACGTCGATGTAGACCCCGTCGTCCTGCTGGCGGTAGTACGCGCGGTTGTCGATGCCGCGCAGGCTCGAGCGTGGGCCGCCGATGCCCTCTTCCGCCGTGTGGTTGTAGACGACGTCGAGGATCACCTCGAGCCCGGCCTCGTGGAGGAGCCGGACCATCCCCTTGAATTCGCGGAGGACCGCCTCGGGTCCCTGGCGGCGGGCCTCCTCGGTGGCGTACGCGCCGTGGGGCGCGAAGAAGCCGAGGGAGTTGTAGCCCCAGTAGTTCGCGAGACCGTGCTGGAGCAGCCGCGGCTCGGTCGCGAACGCGTGGACCGGCAGGAGCTCGATGCTCGTCACGCCGAGGTCCAGGAAATGCTGCACCATCGCGGGGTGAGCGAGCCCGGCATACGTGCCGCGCAGGCTCCCCGGAACATCGGGATGCCGCTTCGACAGGCCCTTGAGGTGGCCCTCGTAGAGGACGGTGCGGTCCATCGGGACAGCGGGCTTGGATACGCCGCCCCAGTCGAACGATCCCTCGACGACGGCCGACCGCCAGCCGTCGTAGCCGGTGCGCTCGAGGCCGCGGGCGTACGGGTCGAGCAGGAGCGTGCCCCGGTTGAACGTGTTGCCGGCTCCCTGGGGGCCGTCGACGCGGATCGCGTACCGTGTGCCCGGCCGCAGCAGCGGAGTCGAGATCTCCCACACGCCACCGCCGATCGGGGCGAGGGGCTCGGTCGCCGTGATCCAGTCGAGGTCGGTGTCGTCGAAGACGACGAGGTCGACGGCATCCGCTGCGCCCGACCACACCCGCAGGCGGCCGCCGTCGGGGAGCAGAACGACGCCCAGCCCATCGAGCTGCGGGCTGAGCAGCCCCGCGGCTGGGGGCGAGAGGACGGACTCCGGGCTGACCATGCGGACTACCATAACCATGGTCCGAGTCGGACTTGTTACGAGACCCGGTTCCGCGGTCCACGGGACTCGGAAGCACCTGCCGGGCAAGGCGATCGTGAAGGAGGCCGAGCGGTCATGAGCGACGTGCAGATCTATCTCGACCACGCCGCGACCGCACCGCTGCGTCCGGAGGCGCGCGACGCATGGCTCGATGCCGCTGCCGCGGTCGGCAACGCCTCGTCGATCCATGGCGCGGGCCAGCGCGCACGCCGCGTGCTCGAGGAGGCGCGCGAGCGCCTGGCAGCGGTGATCGAGGCCGACCCGATCGAGATCGTCTTCACATCCGGCGGCACCGAGGCCGTGAACCTGGCGGCCAAGGGCCTGTGGTGGGCGCGTCCGGCCGATGCGGATGCCGTCGTGCTGCCGGACGGCGAACACCATGCCACTCTCGACGCGGTCGAATGGCTCGAGGCGCAGGGCGCACGCCTGCGGCACGTCGGCATCGACGCCACCGCCCGCATCCGACTCGCCGAGTTCTCCGCGGCGCTGCCGGGGGCCGCGGTCGCCACGGCCATCGTCGCCAACAACGAGGCGGGGTCGATCAACGACGCCGCGGCGCTGTCCGCCGCGGCCGCTGAGGCCGGCGTGCCGCTGCACCTCGATGCGGTCGCCGCGTTCGGGCACGTGCCGGTGTCCTTCCGCGGCTGGCGCGGCGACGCACAGGGTCGCGCCGGGCTCGCGGCCCTCAGCGTCTCGGCTCACAAGATCGGCGGGCCGACGGGCGTCGGAGCGCTGGTGGTCGCCCGCGGCGCCGAACTGGCGCCGCTGCAGCACGGCGGCGGTCAGCAGCGGCGCCTGCGCGCCGGCACCCAGGACGTGGCCGGTGCGGCGGCCTTCGCCGTGGCTGCCGAAGCCGCGCGGGACGAGCAGGAAGCCGAGGCGGTGCGCCTCGGAGCGTTGCGGGATCGGCTCGTGAGCGGCATCCGTCGCAGCATCCCGGACGCCGAGATGCTCGGCCATCCCGTCGACAGGATCCCCGGCAATGCCCACGTGCTGTTCCCCGGCGCGTCGGGGGAGACCCTGCTGTTCCTGCTCGACCTCGCCGGGATCGCGGTATCCACGGGGTCCGCGTGTCAGGCGGGAGTTCCCGAGCCGTCGCACGTCGTGCTCGCGATGGGGCGGACGGATGCCGAGGCGCGCCAGGTGCTGCGGTTCACGCTCGGCCGCACCACTGTCGACGGCGACATCGACGCGGTGCTCGCCGCCCTCCCCGGTGTCGTCGAGCGGGCGCGCGCGGCATCCGGGTCCCGGTCAGCTCCGGGTTCGTAGACTGGACCCATGCGAATCCTTGCGGCCATGAGCGGCGGAGTGGACTCCGCTGTCGCGGCCGCCCGTGCCGTCGAGGCGGGGCACGAGGTCGTCGGCGTGCACCTGGCGCTCTCGCGCGCCGGCGGAACGCTGCGCACCGGCAGCCGCGGATGCTGCACCATCGAGGACGCCATGGATGCGCGGCGCGCGGCCGATCGGCTCGGCATCCCGTTCTACGTGTGGGACTTCTCCGAGCGCTTCCGCGACGACGTCATCGACGACTTCGTGGCCGAGTACCGCGCCGGCCGGACGCCCAACCCGTGCATGCGGTGCAACGAGAAGATCAAGTTCGCCGCACTGCTCGAGCGGGCGCTGGAGCTGGGATTCGACGCGGTGTGCACCGGTCACTACGCCACGCTCGTCGACGGCGCGGAAGGCCTCGAGCTGCACCGGGCCTCGGATGCGGCGAAGGACCAGTCCTACGTGCTCGGCGTGCTGAACGCGCAGCAGCTCGCCCACACCTACTTCCCGCTCGGGGCGACGCCGTCCAAGGCGCTCGTGCGGGCCGAGGCCGCGGAGCGCGGCCTCACCGTCGCGCACAAACCCGACAGCCACGACATCTGCTTCATCCCGGACGGCGACACGCGCGGCTGGCTCGCCGACAAGGTGGGCGCCGAGCGAGGCGACATCCTGGATCGCACGGGGGCCGTCGTCGGTTCGCACGATGGGGCTCACGCGTTCACGGTCGGCCAGCGCAGGGGCCTGCAGCTCGGCGTGCCCGCACCCGACGGCAAGCCGCGGTTCGTGCTCGAGGTGCGCCCGGTCTCCAACACGGTGGTCGTCGGCCCCAAGGAGGCCCTCGCGACCGCGGAGATCGCCGGTGAGCGCTTCTCCTGGGCCGGGCGTCCACAGGAGGCGGGCGACTTCGCCTGCCATGTGCAGATCCGCGCGCACGCCGATCCGGTGCCCGCGACCGCCACGCTGGCGGCCGGGCTGCTGACGGTGGTCCCCGAGACGCCCTTCGACGGCGTCGCCCCGGGGCAGACCGCGGTGCTGTACGACGGCACGCGGGTGATCGGCCAGTTCACCATCGACCGCACCGTGTCGGCGGTCCCCGCAGACGCATGAACGCACGCGGCGGCGGACGCCGCCGGCCGGCCTTGTGCTGCCCGTCGAGCCTGCGTGCTGTCGGAGCCCGCTCCTAGACTGGCGTGGTGATGGATGACCTCGGTACGCCAGCCACCGCGCCGCTCGACGCGCCGACCGCCCTCGCCGCCGATGGGGGGCTGGCCGCCGATGCAGGTCTCGACGCCTCCCGAGCCGAGGCCGAGGCTCTGACCGAGCGCATCCTCGGCGCGCGCGACGCCTACTACGGCCGCAACGCCGAGCTCGTCGACGACGCGACGTACGACGGCTGGATGCACCGGCTCGAGGAGCTCGAGCGGCTCCATCCCGAGCTGCAGAGTCAGGACTCGCCGACGCAGACGGTCGGCGCGGCCGAGAGCTCGATGTTCGCGCCCGTCGAGCACGCCGAGCGGATGCTGAGCCTCGACAACGTGTTCAGCCTCGACGAGCTGCGGGAGTGGTGTCTCAAGGCCGAGGCGTCGGCCGGCCGGCGGGTGCGCTGGCTCACCGAGCTCAAGATCGACGGACTGGCGATCAGCCTGCGCTACGAGCGTGGCGTGCTGACCTCCGCCGCCACCCGCGGCGACGGCCGGATCGGCGAGGACGTGACGGTGAACGCCATCCGCGTCGCCGGCATCCCGCAGCGACTGGACAGCAGCGGGCACCCCGAGATCGTGGAGGTCCGGGGCGAGGTGTTCATCCCGGTCGCCGCGTTCGCACAGCTCAACGCTCTTCAGGCCGCCATGCGCGATCGCGCGGTCGACGAGACCCGTGCGCGCAGCCGCGCGTTCGACGAGGCTAAGGCCCGGCTGAGCGCCGAGCGGCGGTTCCCCTCGTTCGCGAACCCGCGGAACGCGGCCTCGGGAGGCCTGCGTCAGCAGCTCGACAAGAAGGACGGCCTCGAGCGCGAGGCGGGGCAGGCACGTCTGGATTCCCTCCGGCTGTTCGTCCACGGCATCGGCGCGTGGAGCCGGCCCCCGGTCGACTCCCAGAGCGAGATCTACGCGCTGCTCGCGGACTGGGGACTGCCGACGAGCCCGTACTTCCGCACCGCCGACGACATCGACGGCGTGCTGGACTTCGTCGCCCACTACGGCGAGCACCGTCATGACGTCGAGCACGAGATCGACGGCGTCGTCGTGAAGGTCGACGAGCTGGCGCTGCACGATGAGCTGGGCGCGACGAGTCGTGCTCCGCGGTGGGCGATCGCGTACAAGTACCCGCCGGAGCAGGTCAACACCAAGCTGCTCGACATCGTCGTCTCCGTCGGCCGCACCGGACGCGCGACGCCTTTCGCGGTCATGGCGCCCGCGCGCGTCGCGGGGTCCGTGGTGCGGCAGGCGACTTTGCACAATCAGGACGTCGTCCGCGCGAAGGGCGTGCTGATCGGCGACACCGTGGTGCTCCGCAAGGCGGGCGACGTCATCCCCGAGATCCTCGGTCCCGTCGTCGAGCTGCGCGACGGCACGGAGCGCGAGTTCGTGATGCCCGAGGTGTGCCCCGAGTGCGGCTCGCGACTGGCGCCGGCCAAGGAGGGCGACATCGATCTGCGCTGCCCGAACACGCGCGCCTGCCCGGCACAGGTGCGCGGCCGCGTCGAGCACATCGGCTCGCGAGGCGCGCTCGACATCGAGGCGCTGGGAGAGGTCACGGCGGCGGCGCTGACCCAGCCGTCGGTCCCGGACGTGCCGCCGCTCGAGACCGAGGCGACCCTGTTCGAGCTCACCGTCGAGCAGCTCGTGCCGATCGAGGTGGTCGTCCGCGACGCCGAGACCGGGGAACCGCGCATCGACGAGAAGAGCGGCGCCGTCGTGCGGCGCTCGCCCTTCCGCCGCAACCCGACGCAGGCCGAGAAGAAGGCCGGGCTCACCGGTGCCCAGCCTTCGGCGCAGGCGCTGACGCTCATCGATCAGCTCGAGCGAGCGAAGACCAAGGAGCTGTGGCGGTTCCTGGTCGCCCTGAACATCCGGCACGTCGGTCCCGTCGCAGCCCGTGCTCTTGCGCAGTGGTTCGGCTCGGTCGAGGCGATCCGCACCGCGTCGCGCGACGAGCTCGCGGGGGTCGAGGGCGTCGGCGGCATCATCGCCGACTCGCTCCTCGACTGGTTCGAGGTCGACTGGCACCGCGAGATCGTCGAGCGCTGGGCGGCAGCGGGCGCCCAGCTGGCCACACCGGGACACCCCGGCCCGGGCGCCGCGACCGATGCCGGGGGAGTGCTCGACGGGATCACGGTCGTCGCGACCGGATCACTCGAGGGCTACAGTCGCGAGGCGGCCCAGGAGGCCATCCTCAAGGCCGGCGGCAAGGCGGCCTCGAGCGTGTCGAAGAAGACCGACTTCGTCGCCGCAGGCCCGGGAGCGGGATCCAAGCTCGCGAAGGCGGAGGAGCTCGGCATCCGGATCCTCGACGCCGCGCAGTTCCACGTCCTGGTCACGCAGGGGCCCGAGGCGCTCGACGGGGCCTCCGCCGACGCCGGCTGACCCGTGCGGTCGCGGCGCGCGACTGGGATGATGGCGGCATGGCGCAGTGGCTGTATCGCATCGCTCCCTCACGGCCCGCGATGGTGAGCGATCCGACTGCCGACGAGCAGCGGATCGTCGGGGATCACTTCGCGTACCTCGTCGCGTTGCGCGATCGCGGCGTCCTGATCCTCGCCGGGCGGACGCAAGAGGCGGAAGGCACGTTCGGCATCACCATCTTCGAGGCTGACGACGAAGCGGCGGCGCGCGAGATCATGCACGCCGACCCCGCCGTCGCGGCAGGCGTGTTCCTCGCGACGGTGCACCCGTACCGGGTCGCGGTGGCCCGCGACGGACTGGACGAGTGAGCGTCAGGCTCCCGCGTTCAAGGTGAGCAGGCGGTCGCGGACCTGCCTGCGCAGCACCTTGCCGATGAGGGACTTCGGAAGCTCGTCGACGACGTAGATCCTGCGGGGCACCTTGTACGGCGTCAGGATGCCGCGGGCGAACTCGCGCACGGCCTCGACATCGATCTCCTCACCCTGCCCGACGACGATCGCGGCGACGACCTCCTCGCCCGAGCGGTCGCTGGGCAGGCCGACGACCGCCGCGTCCTCGACCTGCGGATGCTGGCGTAGAGCGTTCTCGACCTCGGTCGGCGCGACGTTGAAGCCGCCCGTGATGATGAGCTCCTTGATCCGGTCGACGATGCGCACGAATCCCGCCTCGTCGATGGTGACGATGTCGCCCGTTCGGAACCAGCCGTCGGTGAAGACCGCCTCCGTCTCCTCGGGCTTGCCGTAGTATCCGCCGAAGACCTGCGGGCCGCGCACGACGAGCTCGCCTCGCCCGCCCGCGGGGACATCCTGCGTCGGGTCGTCGGGATCCACGACACGGCACTCGGTGCCGGGCAGCGGCAGCCCGACCGTGCCGGGCACGCGATTGTCGGCGACCGGGTTCGCCATGAGCACCGGCGAGCACTCGCTCAGCCCGTATCCCTCGACGAGGAAGCCGCCGGAAGCCGCTTCGAACGGCACGACGAGTTCGTGCGGCAGGGCCATCGCCCCGGAGATCGCGACCTCTGTGCCGGCGAGCGACACTCCCTTCTCGCGCGCGGCCTTGAGCAGCCGATCTGCGATGGGCGGCACCAGCGGCAGGAAGGTCGCGGGATGCTTCTTGGTGACCTCCAGCACCATGTCGGGGTCGAAGCGGGGAAACAGCACCAGCCGTGCGCCCATCGACATCGCGAACGTGAGGCACAGTGTGAGCCCGTAGGCGTGGAACATCGGCAGCACGGCGTACACCACGCAGCCGTCGCCGCGCACGATCGACGGGACCCATGCCCGCGCCTGCGCGGCGTTGGAGAGCAGATTGCGGTGCGTCAGCGCCGCGCCCTTGGGCGTGCCCGTGGTTCCGCTCGTGTACTGGATGAGGGCCAGGTCATCCGTCCCGGGGCGCGGGTGGGATGCCGGCAGCGGGGCGCTGCCCACGACCTGCTCCCACGCGACCGTGCCCGACACGCGCGCGCTCAGCGCCTCCCGCGACTCGCGCGCCTTCGCGACGGGCAGCCGGAGCGCGACCCGCGTGCCGAACGGCATGGCCTTGATCACGTCGACGGAGACGAGACTGGTCACGGCCAGGTCCGCGGGGAACTCCTGCACACTGGCCACGACCTTGGTCCACACGATCGCGTGCTTCGCACCATGATCCTCGAACTGCTTGCGGAGCTCACGCGGCGTGTACAGCGGGTTGTGCTCGATGACGACCGCCCCGAGTCGCAGGATCGCGTAGAACGCGACGATGTGCTGCGGGCAGTTCGGCAGGACGATCGCGACGGGGTCGCCCGCCTTCACGCCGAGCTCTCGGAGCCCCGCGGCCGCGCGCTCGATCTGCTCGTGCAGCGAGCGGTAGGACGTCTCGCGCCCGAAGAACTGCAGGGCAGCGGCATCCGGATAGTCGCGCGCCGACGCGTCGACGATGTCGACGAGGGAGCCTGTCACGGGCGCGAGGTCCTCCGGGACGCCTTCGGCGTAGCTGGCGATCCAGGGGCGCGGCGGGTCGTAGGTCGTCACGCGATCAGCCTACGCCGGGGCCGCCGTGGGCCAGGGGCGCGGCCCCGGTAGGCTGGAGGGGTGTCTGAAATCACCCCCGATCTCGTGCGCCATCTCGGTGTGCTCGCCCGGATCCAGCTGAGCGACGAGGAGGTCGAGCGCCTGACCGGTCAGCTCGACGCGATCGTCGACAACATCGCCAAGGTCTCCGAGGTCGCCACACCCGACGTCGCCGCCACCAGCCACCCGATCCCGCTCGAGAACGTGTTCCGGCAGGACGTTCCGGGAGACCTGCTGACGCCCGCGCAGGTGCTGCAGAACGCGCCCGATGCCGCAGACGGCCGGTTCCGCGTGACAGCGATCCTCGGCGAAGAGCAGTAAGGGGCCCCACCGTGACCGATCTCACGAAGCTGAGCGCCGCCGCGCTCGCAGACAAGCTCGCCGCCCGCGAGGTGTCCAGCGTCGAGGCGACGCAGGCGCACCTCGACCGCATCGCGGCGGTGGATGCCGACGTCCACGCCTTCCTCCACGTCAACGAGCACGCGCTCGACGCGGCGGCCGACATCGACCGCCGCCGTGCGGCCGGTGAGGATCTCGGCCCGCTCGCCGGCGTGCCGCTCGCCATCAAGGACGTCCTGGTGACGACGGACATGCCGTCGACGAGCGGCTCGAAGATCCTCGAGGGCTACATGTCGCCCTACGACGCGACCGTCGTCGCGCGTTCCCGCGCGGCCGGCCTCGTCCCGCTCGGCAAGACCAACATGGACGAGTTCGCCATGGGATCGTCGACCGAGCACTCGGCGTACGGTCCGACCCGCAACCCGTGGGATCTCACCCGCATCCCCGGCGGCTCGGGCGGCGGCTCGGCGGCCGCGGTCGCCGCGTTCGAGGCGCCCCTCGCGCTCGGATCCGACACCGGCGGCTCGATCCGCCAGCCCGCGCACGTGACCGGGACGGTGGGCATCAAGCCCACCTACGGCGGCGTCAGCCGCTACGGCGCGATCGCTCTCGCCTCGAGCCTCGACCAGGTCGGTCCCGTGACCAGGACCGTGCTCGACGCCGGGCTCCTGCACGACGTGATCGGCGGACACGACCCGCACGACTCGACCTCGCTCGCCCACGACTGGCCGTCGTTCGCCGGCGCCGCCCGCGAGGGCGTCACCGGTCAGGTGCTCAAGGGCCTCAAGGTGGGCGTGATCCGCGAGCTGCCCGACAGCGGCTTCCAGGCCGGCGTGTCGGAGTCGTTCCGCGCCGCGCTGGCGGCGATGGAGGCACAGGGCGCCGAGATCGTCGAGATCAGCGCACCGCACTTCGAGTACGGTGTCGCGGCGTACTACCTGATCCTCCCGGCGGAGGCATCCAGCAACCTCGCGAAGTTCGACTCCGTGCGCTTCGGCCTGCGTGTCGACGTGCCGGGCGGCACCGTCGAGGACGTCATGGCGAAGACCCGCGACGCCGGCTTCGGCGACGAGGTGAAGCGCCGCATCATCCTGGGCACCTACGCGCTGTCGGCGGGGTACTACGACGCCTATTACGGTTCGGCTCAGAAGGTGCGCACCCTCATCCAGCGCGATTTCGCCGAGGCGTTCGCGCAGGTCGACGTCATCGCGACGCCGTCGGCGCCGACCACGGCGTTCCGGCTGGGGGAGAAGATCGACGACCCGCTGCAGATGTACCTCAACGACGTGACGACGATCCCGGCGAACCTCGCCGGTGTCCCGGGCATCTCGATCCCTTCGGGGCTCGCATCCGAGGACGGTCTTCCCGTCGGCATCCAGTTCCTCGCGCCGGCGCACGAGGACGCGCGGCTGTACCGCGTGGGTGCGGCGCTCGAAGCCCTGCTCGTCGACTCGTGGGGCGGACCGCTCCTGGACAGGGCGCCGGTGCTCGGCGCGAACGGAGGCGTCCGCTGATGGCGAAGGACAAGCTGATGGACTTCGACAAGGCGCTCGAGCTGTTCGAGCCGGTGCTCGGGTTCGAGGTGCACGTCGAGCTCAACACCGAGACCAAGATGTTCTCGGCGGCAGCGAACCCCGCGAACTCCGCGAACCACAGCGCCGAGCCGAACACGCTCGTGGCACCGGTCGACATGGGCCTACCGGGTGCGCTCCCGGTGGTCAACGAGACCGCGGTGCGCTACTCGATCAGCCTGGGTCTCGCACTCGGCTGCTCGATCGCCCCGTCGAGCCGGTTCGCCCGGAAGAACTACTTCTATCCCGACCTCGGCAAGAACTACCAGATCTCGCAGTACGACGAGCCGATCGCCTTCGAGGGATCCGTCGACATCGAGCTCGCCGACGGCGAGATCATCACGGTGCCCATCGAGCGTGCGCACATGGAAGAGGACGCCGGCAAGCTGACGCACGTCGGCGGCTCCACCGGCCGCATCCAGGGCGCTGAGTACTCGCTCGTCGACTACAACCGTGCGGGTGTCCCGCTCGTCGAGATCGTCACCAAGCCGATCTTCGGGGCGGAGCACCGTGCCCCCGAGATCGCGAAGGCCTACGTCGCGACGATCCGCGACATCGTGATCTCGCTGGGCATCTCGGAGGCGCGCATGGAGCGCGGCAACCTCCGCTGTGACGCGAACGTCTCATTGCGCCCCCGCGGCCAGGAGAAGCTCGGCACGCGCACCGAGACGAAGAACGTCAACTCGATGCGGTCGGTGGAGCGCGCCGTGCGCTACGAGATCCAGCGCCAGGCCGCGATCCTCGCGGCGGGCGGCACGATCACCCAGGAGACCCGGCACTGGCACGAGGACACCGGCACCACGTCGCCCGGTCGGCCGAAGTCGGATGCCGATGATTACCGCTACTTCCCGGAGCCCGACCTGCTTCCGGTCGCGCCTCCGGTCGAGCTGATCGAAGAGCTCCGCGCGGCGCTTCCCGAGCCGCCTGCCGCACGCCGTCGTCGTCTGAAGACCGAGTGGGGCTTCACCGACCTCGAGTTCCAGGACGCGGCGAACAGCGGCATCCTGCCCGAGATCGAGGCGACTGTCGCAGCCGGCGCGTCGCCGGCGACCGCTCGCAAGTGGTGGACCGGCGAGATCGCCCGCATCGCCAAGGTGCAGGGACGTGAGGCGTCCGAGCTGGCGACTCCCGCCGACGTCGCTGCGCTCCAGGCGCTCGTCGATGCCGGCACGCTCACCGACAAGCTCGCGCGCCAGGTGCTCGAGGGCGTCATCGCCGGCGAGGGCTCCCCGCAGGAGGTCGTCGATGCCCGCGGGCTCGCCGTGGTCTCGGACGACGGCGCCCTCATCGCAGCGATCGACGAGGCGCTCGCCTCGCAGCCCGACGTGCTCGCGAAGATCCGCGACGGCAAGGTGCAGGCGGCGGGGGCGGTCATCGGCGCCGTCATGAAGGCGATGAAGGGACAGGCGGATGCCGCACGCGTGCGTGAGCTCGTCCTCGAACGTGCGAGTGCGACCGGCTCGTAGGCGCTGATCCGGGTGCATGCACCTGATCGGACCTGAGAGGGCGGACCCGGGCGGGTCCGCCCTCTCGTGTCGATGTCGGCGGCTGCTGCGAGAATGGACGACATGGGGCGTGGTGACGGATCCGGGCGTCTCGTCTCGCCCGAGAACGCTGACGACACCGGCGCCGGCATCCTGCATGTCGACATGGATGCGTTCTACGCGTCGGTCGAGCAACTCGACGACCCTTCGCTGCGGGGCAAGGCGATCATCATCGGCGCCCCCGAGAGCCGGTCCGTCGTGTCCAGCGCCTCGTACGAGGCGCGTCGCTTCGGCGTGCGATCGGCGATGCCGGTCGGCCAGGCGCTCCGGCTGTGCCCGACGGCGATCGTCGTCCCTCCCCATTTCGAGCGGTACGTCGAGATGTCGTCGCAGGTGATGCGGATCTTCCGCGACGTCACGCCGCTCGTCGAGCCGCTGTCGATCGACGAGGCGTTCCTCGACGTGCGCGGGGCGCGCCGACTGTGGGGGAGCCCCGGGCGGATCGCGCACATGCTCCGCCAGCGAGTGCTCGATGAGACGGGGCTCACCTGCAGCATCGGAGCCGCCGCGACGAAGCACGTCGCGAAGATGGCCTCCACCATCAGCAAGCCCGACGGGCTCCTCATCATCGCGGAGGCCGACACGGCGGCGTTCCTCGCCCCGAGGTCGGTGCGCGCGCTGTGGGGCGTCGGTCCGAAGGCCTCGGAGGCGCTCGAGAACCGTGGCATCCGCACCATCGCCGACGTGCTCGAGGCACCTCGCGATCTCCTCGATCGTGCGCTGGGCCCCGCGATGGGCGACCGCGTGTGGCATTTGGCGCGAGGCATCGATGCCCGCGAGGTGGACACCCGCCGCGTCGAGAAGAGCGTGGGCCACGAGGAGACGTTCCACGACGACATCGCAGACACGGCGATCCTGCGTTCCGAGCTGCGCCGTCTGGCCGACCGGGTGGGCGCGCGGCTGCGTGGCAACGGCTGGGAGGCGTCGACCGTGGCGATCAAGGTGCGCTTCGCCGACTTCACGACTATCTCCCGCTCCCAGACGCTCATGGAGCCGACGGCCGTGGGCCAGCGGATCGGGGACGCCGCCCTCGAGCTCTTCGGCTCGCTCGAGCGCGCGCTCCCCGTGCGGCTGATCGGCGTTCGCGCGGAGAAGCTGCGCGCCTCCGGCGCCGCCGCGCCGACGCTGTGGGACGACGACGAGGGATGGCGGCGCATCGAGGATGCTCTCGACGGGGCGACGGCGAAGTTCGGCCGTGGTGCCGTCACACGCGCCACGCTGCTCGGCACGCGCGGCGGCGGCACCATCCCGACGAGTCCGCCCGCGCCGCGCCTGGACCAGGGCTGACGCCGCCGAAATCGGTTCGGCACGCCGAGACTGCCTGTGTTGTCGCAGCGGGTGTGCCGGGACGCCTGGGCCCGCTACCGTTGACCCATGCCCAACATCGCACTCGAACTCGGCAAGCAGTCCGCCTCTTTCGGCGTGAAGAGCGCATACGGGGAGCAGCAGGACGTCGACGGCGTCCGCATCATCCCGGTCGCACTGACGTGGTCCGGCTTCGGCGGCGGCTCCGACGAGGCCGGCAACGGCGGCGGCGGAGGGGGCGGCTGGGCGATCCCCGTCGGCGCCTACATCCGCCGTGGGGATGACCTTCGCTTCGAGCCGAACCTCATCGCGCTGCTGGCCGTCGCGGTCCCGTTCGTCTTCTTCGCCGGCCGCGCGCTCAGCCGTGTCATCCGCACCATCAAGAAGTAGCACGGACGCGGTCGGCAACTCGCTCGCGATCGCGGTCGACCGGATCAACGAGGCGATCGCGGCGGTATCGGCATCCAATCCCGTCGTCCTGATCGACGGTCGCAGCGGTGCCGGCAAGTCCTCATTGGCACGCGCGCTCGTCGCGCGGTGGCCGCTGCGAGGGCGTGTGCAGGTCGTCGCGCTCGATTCGCTGTACCCGGGCTGGGACGGTCTGGACGACGGCGTCGAGCTGGCGCGGGAGCTGATCCTGACACCCCATGCGCGAGGTCTCTTGGGCGTCTGGCAGCGCTGGGACTGGACCGTCGGAGAGCCGGCTGAGGCGCACGCGGTCGATCCGTCGCTGCCGCTCATCGTCGAGGGTGCTGGACTGCTGACGCCGGCGACAGCACGGCTCGGTGACGTGCGGGTGTGGCTCGAATCGCCCGCGGCGTCACGCAAGCAGCGTGCGCTCGCCCGCGACGGCGACGCCTACCGCCCGCACTGGGATCGCTGGGCGCGCCAGGAGCAGCGGCACGTCGCACGCGATGATCCCATGCGCCTGGCCACCCTCGTCTTCCCCGTGCCCTGAGGCCGGTCAGTCAGCCGTCGGTGTCGAGGGCGTTGACGAGGCCGTCCAGCCGGTAGCCGATCCAGTCGTAGATGCCGAAGCGCGGATCGGTGGCGTCGTGATCGTCCTCGTCCACCACTCCGAGACGCGTGGCGAGGACCAGCCGGACCGCCGCGAGAGTGCGCAGCCACGCGCGTGCCGTGGCAGGTCCGAGCCGGATCTCGACCTGTTCGAGCAGCGCCGGGTCTTCGGGATCCTCGGGGATCGTCGCCGCCTCCTGGAGCGACGCGAGGACGTCGGATGCGTCGGCGGCGCGCCGGTCGAGCAGATCGGACTGCGTGAGTGCGCGGAATTCCCTGGCGGCGTCGTCATCGTCGGAGTAGGCGGAGGGCACGAGCCGCTCGAGAGCGGGATCGCCGTCCTCGGGAGCGGAATCACGCAGCAGCTCGGCGAACTGACCCACCAGGCCGGCGAGATGCGCGGCCTCCAGACGGGTGATCTCCATCACCACGACACGATCGCTCATGCGGGCTCCTGCCGAACGGTCGCCCACAGGCCGTAGTCGTGCATCGCCTGAGCGTGCAGCTCCATCTGCTCCCGCGGCCCCTGCGCGACGACCGCGTGGCCCTCGTTGTGCACGGCGAGCATGAGGCGCTCCGCCTCGGCGCGCGGGAGCCCGAAGTACTCGCGGAAGACGTGTGTGACATAGCTCATCAGGTTGACCGGGTCGTCCCAGACGACGGTCTGCCAGGGGCGCGCCGGGTCGACGTGGGCTGCGAGATCCACGTCGTGATCGGTGGAGGGGAGGGCGACGGGTGTCATCACGCCCACCCCAGCTCGTGCAGACGGTCGTCGTCGATCCCGTAGAAGTGGGCGATCTCGTGCACGAGAGTCGTGTGCACCTCATCACGCAGCTCGTCCTCGTCGTCGCAGACTGCCAGATGCGGCTCGCGGTAGACGATGATCCGGTCCGGCAGCTCGCCGACTCCGTACCGCTCTCGCTCGGTCAGCGCCCAGCCGTCGTAGAGCCCGAGCAGATCGAGGCTGCCGTCCTCGGGGCGGTCTTCGACGACGAAGACGACGTTGTCGAGGCCCTCCACCATGTCGTCGGGGAGTGCATCCAGCTCATCGGTCACGAGTAGCTCGAAGGTCGCGGCATCCATCTCCATCATGATGCCCCGCCTCGACGCGAATGGGGCGCGGATACGCGCCCCATTCGACCGGAATCGGGGTGAGTAACGGGACTCGAACCCGCGACATCCGGCACCACAAGCCAGCGCTCTACCAACTGAGCTATACCCACCATGTCTCCCGCCTGAGCGGGCAACCAGACGATTCTCTCACACCTCTGGGGCAAACGACGACACGACGGCAGCGGCTGCGGCGCGCGCGCCGTCGCTCGTCGGGCCGGGCTCGGGAACGAAGACCGCCTGGCGGTAATACGCGAGTTCGCGGATGGATTCGAGGATGTCGGCGAGCGCCCTGTGGCCGCCGTCCTTCGCCGGAGCGTGGATGTACGCGCGGGGGTACCACCGCCGCGCGAGCTCCTTGATGCTCGACACGTCGACGTTCCGGTAGTGCAGCCAGCGGTCGACGCGCGGCATGTACTTGGCGAGGAACATGCGGTCGGTGCCGATGGTGTTCCCCGCCAGCGGCGCCCTTCCCTCGAGCGGGACGAAGCGCTGGATGTACTCCAGAACCTGGAACTCGGCATCCGCCAGGCTCACGCCGTGCGGGATCTCGTCCAGCAGCCCCGACGAACGATGCATGTTCGTCACGAATTCGTTCATGTTCGCCATCGCCGAATCGTCCGGCTTGATCACGACGTCGAAGCCCGCATCGAGCGGTCGCAGCTCGAAATCGGTGACGACGACGGCGATCTCCACCAGTTCGTCGACGCCGAGATCGAGCCCGGTCATCTCGCAGTCGATCCACACCAGACGGTCGTTCTCGGATGCACCCACCATGTGCTCCATCCTTATCGCATGTCCAGACATCCCACGGGCCCGGACCCGAGTTCCGGCTCCCACGCCGGACCCGTTGCCCCTCCGGGAGGATTCGAACCCCCGACCTTGCGGGTAGAAACCGCTCGCTCTGTCCCCTGAGCTACGGAGGGAAAGGTATTTCCACACTACCGGGTCGCACCACGCCGTCGCGGACGCTGGTGGATCGAGCCTGCTCGGCGTAGCGTCGGCATCGGAGGCATCGAGAGGAGTTCACGATGAGCACCACAGAGACGCACCACCCGCTCTGGGTCGCCTATGGCGCATCAGGTGTGGCCGGCAGCATCCGCAAGGACGACGACGGCTACACGGTGACGATGGCCGGGGCCGATAACTCGGCGGGCACGTATCCGACCATGGAGATCGCGAAGAGCGCGCTGCATTCGCGGATGGCCCCGGGAAGCGACTGGCCGCTGTTCCGCGAGCACTGAGCGCGGTTCTCGGAGCGCCGTCCGCTCCGGCTCGCGAGGGTCAGGCGGCTTGCTCCGCCACCGCCGCGGGGCGCCGGCCGGTGTCGAGCAGGGGCAGTGCGAGGTGCACGAGCGGGCCGATCAGCACCGCGAAGAGCACCGTCCCGATGCCGACCGTGCCGCCGAGCAGCCAGCCGATGAGCAGAACGGACAGCTCCACGAGCGCACGGCAGAGCCAGATCGGCCAGCCCAGTCGCGCGTTCATGCCGGTCATGAGCCCATCGCGCGGGCCCGGACCGAAACGGGCACCGATGTAGAGACCTGAGGCGATCGCGACGAGCAGGATGCCGCCCAGCAGCGTCGCGAGTTGCGCGGCGAATCCGGTCACGGGCGGGACGATGCCGATCACGAGCTGCATGCTGGTGCCGACGAGCAGGATGTTCGCGACGGTTCCGACACCGGGCTTCTGGCGCAGCGGGATCCACAGCAGCAGCACGAAGAAGCCCACGACGTTGGTGATCCAGCCGATGCCGACCCCCGTTCGCACCGACAGCCCCTGCGCGAACACGGTCCACGGATCGACGCCCAGTCCCGCCTGCACGGTGAGGGCGCAGCCTGCTCCGTAGAGGAACAAGCCGACGAGCAGCTGGAGGACACGGCGGGGCATGGCTCCATCCAATCTCATGATTGGCATGTGCCATGCAGTCCAATGTGACTACGCTGGCCCCATGGATTCTCGGGTCTCAGCGCGCGCCCTGGCGGCATCTCTCGGCGGATGGCGCACGAGAGAGCCCGCGTACGAGGCGTTGGCAGACGGCATCCGCCTGCTGTGCCTCGACAACCGGCTCGCGCCGCGCACGGCGCTTCCTGCCGAACGGGAATTGGCGAGTGCGCTCCATGTCAGTCGCAGCACCGTCGCGGCCGCGTATCGCAGTCTCCGCGACACCGCCCACATAGCCAGCCTGCGGGGATCGGGCAGCGTCACCCTGCCCCTCGGACGCCGCGATCCGGGCCGCGTCGACGCGGTGGACGGCATGATCGATCTGCAGCAGGCCAGCCCACCCGCGTGGCCCGGGCTGGCGGGCATCATGGCGGAGACGGCGGCGAGCGCCTCGTCCCTGGTGTCGCGCGTCGGATACGACGTGCTCGGACGTATCGAGCTTCGTGAGGCCATCGCGCGCCGCTACACGGACCGTGGCGTACCGACGCACCCGGATGAAGTGCTGGTGACGACGGGTGCGCAGAGCGCGATCCATCTCGTCTCGTCGGTGCTCATCGGGCGGGGCGATCGGGTGCTCGTGGAGACGCCGACCTATCCGCACGCGGCGGACGCGATCCGACGCGGAGGCGCGCGGCTCGTCGGGATCCCGGTGACGACGGGTGACGGATGGGACGTCGACCGCGCAGAGCAGGCGTTCGCGCGCACGCTCCCCGTCATGGCCTACCTCATGCCCGACTTCCAGAATCCGACCGGGCGCAGCATGACCACCCAGGAACGGCAGGCGATGCTCGTCGCGGGCGAGCGCTCGGGCTCCGTGCTGGTGCTCGACGAGACGACGGCCGATCTCGACATCGATCGCGGGCCTCTGATGCCGGGATTCGAGCCTTCGGAGCCCGGGACGGTCGTGCGCCTGGGATCGCTCGGCAAGACGGTGTGGGGCGGGCTGCGGCTCGGCTGGGTGCGCGCCGACGGCGAGCTCATCCGCAGGCTCGTGGCGGCGCGGCCGGCGCACGATCTGGGGACGCCGGAGTTCGAGCAGGCGATCGCGACCCGCCTCCTGAGCCGCTTCGACGAGATCGTGACGCAGCGCTCGCAGCTGCTGCGATCCGGGCGCGACGCGCTCGTGGCCGCGCTGCACGCGGCCGTGCCGTCGTGGGACATCCCCGCCGTCCACGGGGGAGTGTCGCTGTGGATCGAACTCGGTGCGCCGCTCAGCTCGGCACTGGTCATGCAGGCACGCTCCCGCGGCCTGCTCCTCAGCGCCGGGCCGCGATTCTCGGTCGAGGGTGGCCATGAACGTCACCTGCGGGTGCCCTTCACCGCCCCGCCGGACGAGATGGTGCGCGCCTCGCACGTGCTCGCCGAGGCATGGGGTGCAGTGCGGGCCGGCGCCCCGTCGTCGATCGCGGAGGGAGCCGACGCGGTCGTCTGAGCAGCCCCCGCCGTACGGGCTGCTCACCGCGCGAATCGCAGGCACTCCACCGCGTCGTCGGCGCTCCAGAAGTCCCCGAGGTCTCGAAACGCGTGGGAGGGCGCGTGAAAGCGGCGTGCTCGGAACCGGCTGCCGCCCGGATGCGGAACCTCCTGCAGGTGACCGATGACCACGCCCGCGTGATCCAGCACGCGCCAGAGTGCGGGTGCGGCAGCGACGAGATGCACGCGCGGGTTCGAAGAGAGACGAGGTGCGAGGGATGATCCAGCTTCGATGACGGTCGACATGATTCCTCCTTCGACTCGAACATATCTACGGGTTCCGACATTCCTGGCGCCACCGGATTCCGGCGATTCCTCCCCAGACGCCCGCCGGCGCGGGCTCTCCCCAGATCGTCGCTCGCTCGTGCTGCGCGCCGACGCGCCCGACCAGGCTGGAACCACCGCCGGCGTCTTGGGCACGGGGCGCCGGCGGTACCCAAGCGGGGAGATTCCCCGGCCTGAGAGACGGGATACGAGATGAGCGACAGAGGCGACACGATCACGATCACCGGGAATGTGGCCACACCACCTGAGCTGAAGCGGACGCCGGCGGGTGTGGTGATCACGACGTTCCGCGTCGCGAGGACCCTGAGGCGCTACGACCGTGATACCGGCGTGTGGTCGGACGTGGGCACGAACTTCTATACGGTGTCGGCGTACCGCACGCTCGCGGAGCACGCCCACCACTCGCTCCACAAGGGCGACCGAGTCATCCTGACCGGCCACCTGCGCGTGCGCGACTGGGACAACGGCACCCGCAAGGGGACGGCGGTGGAGATCGATGCCGATGCGATCGGTCACGATCTCCGGTGGGGGACGACGACATTCGTGAAGAGTTCGCGAGGCGCGACGATCGATGCCGCACGCGGCCCGGCGCAGGGGGCGGAGGAGGACGCGTGGGCGGCGCCCGGCGTCGACTCCGCTTCGTCGGGTACCGAGGGGCAGGACGCGCATCCTGCGCTGGTCGGGGCAGGATCCGCTTCCCCTTCGGCGGCCGACGGCGACGAGACACCCTTCTGACGCGTTCAGCCTGCGTGAGGCGGGCGGCCCTAAACTCTCCCCGTGGCCCGAGACCTCCCGCCCCGCGCTCGCTTCGAAGCCCGGCACCGTCCCGTCGCAGCGGCGATCGCGGCGACGCTGCTCGCCGCGGCACTGACGGCATGCGCCCCGGAAGCCGTTCCCGACCCGTCGTCGTCGTCGCCGACCGTCACCGCGACGACAGCTCAGCCCAGCCCGAGTTCGACGCCGACGAGCCCGCCCGAGCCGACGTTCGTGGTGGACGGTGCGGCGGCCGACAACCTGCCGCTGTTCTCGTCGGTGACCGCCGCCGTCTGGGCGTCCGAGGGCCGAGTGGCCGGACGCGCCTACGTGGACGCACTTGCGGCCGCCGGCTTCGACAAGGCGGCGATGCAGGTGACCGACGACGAGACGACGGTGGGCAACCCCGCCGAGAGCATTCAGTTCGCGGTGCGGTGGGGCGACGAATGCCTCGTCGGTCAGGTGGGCCCGGCGACCGGAAACCCGGTCACGGTGGTGGTGCCGGTTCTCGCAGAAGGAACCTGCCTCGTCGGCCAGACACGACCCATCGACTGGTGACGCCCGCCCTCGGGGAGGACGCACCGGACTGCGACGATCCGGCGTCCGCGGGTTCGGACCGGGAGTCCGCCCGCCGAGAGGCCGGTAGGCTGGGACGCTGACGTCTGAAGTCCGAGGAGAGCAGAAACCCGCATGGCTGAGTACATCTACTCCATGGTCCGCGCCCGAAAGGCCGTCGGCGACAAGCTGATCCTGGATGACGTCACGATGGCGTTCCTTCCCGGCGCGAAGATCGGCATGGTCGGTCCGAACGGCGCCGGAAAGTCCACGATCCTCAAGATCATGGCCGGCCTCGACACGCCGTCGAACGGCGAGGCGAAGCTGAGCCCCGGCTTCAGCGTGGGCATCCTCATGCAGGAGCCCGAGCTCGATGAGACGAAGACCGTGCTGGAGAACATCCAGGACGGCATCGCGATCAAGGCGAAGGTCGACCGCTTCAACGAGATCTCCGGCCTGATGGCCGACCCCGATGCCGACTTCGATGCGCTCCTGGCCGAGATGGGCGTGCTGCAGGAGGAGATCGACGCCGCCGACGCGTGGGACCTCGACTCCCAGCTCGAGCAGGCGATGGATGCTCTGCGCACCCCCCCGGGTGACGCCGAAATCGGCCCCCTGTCGGGCGGCGAGAAGCGCCGCGTCGCGCTCACCAAGCTGCTGCTCCAGAAGCCCGACCTGCTGCTGCTCGACGAGCCCACCAACCACCTCGACGCCGAGAGCGTGCTGTGGCTGGAGCAGCACCTCCAGAAGTACCCCGGCGCCGTCATCGCGATCACCCACGATCGGTACTTCCTGGACAACGTCGCCGAGTGGATCGCCGAGGTCGACCGCGGCCGTCTGATCGGCTACGAGGGCAACTACTCGACGTACCTCGAGAAGAAGGGCGAGCGTCTCGCGATCCAGGGCAAGAAGGACGCGAAGCTCGCCAAGCGTCTCGCCGAGGAATTGGACTGGGTGCGCTCGAACGCGAAGGGGCGCCAGGCCAAGTCCAAGGCGCGCCTGGCGCGCTACGAAGAGATGGCGGCCGAGGCCGACCGCACGCGGAAGCTCGACTTCGAGGAGATCTCGATCCCGCCCGGGCCGCGCCTGGGCAGCATCGTCATCGAGGCGAAGAAGCTCCAGAAGGGCTTCGACGGCCGCTCGCTCATCGACGGGCTGAGCTTCAGCCTGCCGCCCAACGGCATCGTCGGCGTCATCGGCCCGAACGGCGTGGGAAAGACGACCCTGTTCAAGACGATCGTCGGCCTCGAGCCGCTCGACGGCGGAGACCTCAAGATCGGCGAGACGGTCAAGATCAGCTACGTCGACCAGTCTCGCTCGAACATCGACCCCAGCAAGACGCTGTGGGAGGTCGTGTCGGACGGGCTCGACATCATCACGGTCGGCAAGACCGAGATCCCGTCCCGCGCCTACGTGTCGAAGTTCGGCTTCAAGGGTCCCGACCAGCAGAAGAAGGCCGGCGTGCTGTCGGGCGGTGAGCGCAACCGCCTGAACCTCGCCCTGACGCTCAAAGAGGGCGGAAACCTCCTGCTCCTCGACGAGCCGACCAACGACCTCGACGTCGAGACCCTGCAGTCGCTCGAGAACGCGCTGCTCGAGTTCCCAGGCTGCGCCGTGGTCATCACGCACGACAGGTGGTTCCTCGACCGCATCGCGACGCACATCCTCGCCTACGAGGGCACCGACGAGGACCCCGACAAGTGGTACTGGTTCGAGGGCAACTTCGAGGCGTACGAGGAGAACAAGATCGAGCGCCTGGGTGCGGATGCCGCGCGTCCGCACCGCACCGCCTACCGCAAGCTCACGCGTGACTGACACCCGCGACGCGGCGGCTGCGCTCGACGGAGGCGGCCGCCGCCTGCACATCCCCATCCATCTGCGGTGGGGCGACCTCGACGCGTTCAACCACGTCAACAACACCTCCATGCTGAAGCTCCTCGAAGAGGCGCGCGTGCGGGCGTTCTGGCTCCCGGAGCCGGGGGAGGACGCGCCCGACACCGCTGTGCTCGACTCCAGCATCTTCAGCGGCATGCTGACGCTCATCGCCCGCCAGGAGATCGAATACCTGGCGCCGGTGCCGTACCAGCGGCATCCGCTCGACGTGCAGATGTGGTTCGGCAAGCTCGGCGGCTCGAGCATCGAGGTCTGCTACGAGGTGCGAAGCCCCGTCGAGACGGGCGCCGATGGCCAGACCCTCTACGCGCGGGCCACGACGGTGATCGTGAAGGTGGACGCCGCGTCCGGCCGCCCCCTCCGGCTCAGTCCCGAGGAGCGGTCCGCCTGGCGGCCGTACATCGGCGAGCCGATCGTCTACGCCCACCGGCACTGACACCACGCCCGGCTGTCGATCAGCCGGTGGCCCCGGCCTCGTCGGGGACGCGGACCATGATCTCCTGTGCGACGCTCGCGAGCAGCGTGCCGTCAGCGGCGTAGATGCGTCCGGTCGCCAGGCCGCGGCCGCCGCGAGCGCTCGGCGACTCCTGGACGTACAGCATCCATTCGTCCACACGGCCGAATCGGTGCCACCACATCGCATGATCGAGGCTGGCGACCTTGAGCCCGGGTGTCGCCCACGAGACGCCGTGCGCGCGGAGGATCGACTCCTGGATCGTCAGGTCGCTCAGGTAGGCGAGCGCCGCACGGTGGGTCGCGGGGTTGTCGGGGATCTGTCGTCGCACGCGCATCCAGACCGCCTGCCGCGGGGCGCGCTCGGGGTCCGCCGCGATGTAGATGGGAGCGGGGATGTGGCGGAGGTCGACCGGCCGGTCGGTGAACAGACGCTTCGACATCGGGTGCAGGCCCCTGAGGTGCGATTCGACATCCGGGAGATCGTCGGGTGCCGGCAGCCCGTCGGGCATCGGCTCGTGGTGGTCGAGGCCGGGATCCTCGTCCTGGAACGAGGCGATCATCGAGAAGATCGGCACGCCCTCCTGGTACGCCTGGGTGCGCCTCGTCGAGAAGGAGCGCCCATCGTGGATGCGGTCGACCGAGAAGGTGATGCCCTTCGTCGAGTCGCCGGGGCGGAGGAAGTACCCGTGCATCGAGTGCACGATCCGCTCGTCTGGGATCGTCCGCGACGCTGCGACGATCGACTGCGCCAGCACCTGGCCGCCGTACACCCGGCCGAGGGGCATCGACTGCGACTGCCCGGTGAAGATGTCCTCGGTGGTGCGGGCATCCGAGGCGCTCAAGTCGATCACCGACAGCATCGACGCGACCGGATCGGTCTCGGGCGCAGCCTCGGCTTCCACGGTGCTCCTCTCCGGGGCGGCCACCGCCCGCAGGTCCGGTTGGTAGCTTAGAAGACGATGTCTCCGCGCCTGTTGCTCGCCGACCCCGATTCCGCGGCCGACGCCCTCACGTTCGCCGCCCGCGCTGCGCGCTTCACGGTCGAGGGGGTGCGGCTGCAGGCCTCCGGCGGCGTGCTCGCGATGACGGCCGCGCCGCTGGCACCTCGCGGGTTCGGCGACCCGACGCCCACGGTGCTGGCTCTGCGCACCCTCGCGGCAGATCCCGAGTTGGTGTGCGACCTCGTGGTCGATGCGTCCGCGCTGTCCGCATCTCCTGACGATGCGCGGGCGCTGGCGCTTCCCGAGACGGCCCTGTCGCCGGCGTGGGCCGGCATCACGCCACCACGCAGCGGTTGGGATGCCCGGCCGGGCATCGAAGCCTCGACCCTCGCGGCGAAGGCCCAGGGCGGCATCGCCCGCGTCGCCGACACAGTCCCGACGGATGCCGGGGAGGACGTCGTGCGGACGGTGCGCGCAGCGGTGTGGGGGGCACCCGACGACGAACTCGCCGGGCTGCCGCTCGGCGTCGCCTTCGCGGCGCTGAGCCTCGGGTTCATCAGCGGCGGCGAGACCGCGCGGGTGTTCGCGACGGGCCCGTGGACGCGCGTGAGCCTGACGCGGGGGCACGTGCTCGTGCGCGGACCCGTGGCTACCGGCCTCACGCCCGTGCGCCGGACGGGTCCGGCCGCGAGCTGAGGACGACCGCCCGGTGAGCCCCGGGCGCCTGAATCAGCGGGTGGGGCGTCAGACCGCCGCCGCGGCCGCCCGGCCGGCGACGCGTCCCGAGAAGAGGCATCCTCCGAGGAACGTGCCCTCCAGGGCGCGGTAGCCGTGCACGCCGCCGCCGCCGAACCCGCTCGCCTCGCCCGCGGCGTACAGCCCGGGGACGGGTTCGCCGCCGGCGCCGAGCGCCCGGGCGGACAGGTCGGTCTCGATGCCGCCCAGGGATTTGCGCGTGAGCACGTGCAGCTTGACCGCGATGAGCGGCCCCGACTTGGGGTCGAGGATCCGATGGGGGTTCGCCGTGCGGATGAGCCGGTCGCCGCGGAAGGCCCGTGCCGAGCGCAGCATGGCGATCTGCGCGTCCTTGGTGAAGTCGTTGGCCATCTCTCGGTCGCGTGCCTCGACCTCGAGCCGTACGCGATCGGCGTCGAGGGCGTCACCACCGGGGAGAGCCTGCATCCCCGCGATGAGATTGTCGAGGGTGTTGCGCACGACGAAGTCGGCGCCGTGGTCCATGAACGCCTGCACGGGGCCGGACGCACCCTTGCCGAGGCGGGACTTGGCGAGCAGCCGCACGTCCTTGCTGGTGAGATCCGGGTTCTGCTCGCTGCCGGAGAGCGTGAACTCCTTCTCGATGATCTGCTGCGACAGCACGAACCATGAGTGGTCGTAGCCTGTGGCGCGCAGGTGCGCGAGGGTGCCGAGGGTGTCGAATCCCGGGAAGAGCGGGACGGGCAGGCGGTTGCCCGTCGCGTCGAGCCAGATCGACGACGGGCCGGGGAGGATGCGGATGCCGTGATCCGGCCACACCGGGTCCCAGTTCTGGATGCCCTCGACGTAATGCCACATGCGGTCGCCGTTGACGAGGCGGGCGCCCGCGGCCTCGCTGACCGGCTGCAACGAGCCGTCGACGTACGCGGGGACGCCGGTCAGCATGGTGGCCGGGGGAGTGCCCAGCCGCTCCGGCCACCATCTGCGCACCAGCTCGTGGTTGCCGCCGATGCCGCCGGACGAGACGATCGTGGCGCCCGCGGTGATCGAGAACGCGTCGACGACCTCGCGCGAGCTCACCGCACCGCGCGCAGCCCCGGACGGCGCCAGCACGTCGCCCGCGGCACCGGTCACCGTGCCGTTGTCCAGGGTGAGCGACGTGACGCGATGGCGCGGCAGGATCGTCACGCGTCCCTCGGCCTCGCCTGCCTCGACGGCCGCCTGGAACGGCGCGACGACGCCGGGTCCGGTGCCCCAGGTCACGTGGAACCGGGGCACCGAGTTGCCGGGTCCGGTGGCGGAGTATCCACCGCGCTCGGCCCAGCCGACGATGGGGAAGAAGCCGACGCCCTTCTCGCGCAGCCACGCGCGCTTCTCCTCATGGGCGAACTGCAGGTAGGCCTCGGCCCACCGCCGGGGCCAGAGGTCTTCGTCGCGGTCGAAGCCGGCGTTGCCCAGCCAGTCCTGACGCGCGAGCTCGAGCGAGTCATGGATGCCGAGCCGGCGCTGCTCCGGCGAGTCGATGAAGAACAGCCCGCCGAACGACCACCACGCCTGACCGCCGAGATTGGAGCGGGGCTCCTGGTCCACGATCGTGACGCGTTTGCCGGCGGCGACGGCCTCCGCCGTCGCGACGAGACCGGCGAGGCCCCATCCGATGACGAGGATGTCCGTGTGGTGGGCGGCGGGGGGCATGTCGACTCCTTTGTCGGCGGGGGTGAGAACGAGACCGTGTCTCAGCGGTCGGGGCCCGGCTCCGCGGGCGGCGCGGCCGACACCGGGAAGGATGCCGAGCTCCGGGTGCCTGCGGCGGGTCCGATGCCCGAGGGCTCGAAGGTGTTCACCATCGCATACGCGGCACGCTGCAGGTAGTCCCAGAGCGTCGTCTCGTGCAGGGGCGGCAGGTCGAGCTCGTCCACGGCGACGCGCATGTGGGCGAGCCATCTGTCGCGCGCGTCAGGATCGACATGGAACGAGGCGTGCCGCATCCGCAGGCGCGGGTGCCCGCGTTCCTGGCTGTAGGTCGTCGGGCCGCCCCAGTACTGCACGAGGAAGAGGGTGAGGCGCTCCTTTGCGGGCCCGAGGTCCTCTTCGGGGTACATCGGGCGCAGCACCTCGTCGTCGGCGACGCCTCGGTAGAACGCGTCGACGAGCCGCACGAATGTGTCGTGCCCGCCGACCTCGTCGTAGAAGCTGAGGGGTGCAGCCGGTGCCGCGGCGGGTCCAGGGGCCGCGCCCGCGTCGCCCGGAGAGCCGGCGGAGGGCAGGGGAGGCATGGGGTCGGTCATGGTGTTCCTCCGGGAGTCGTGCCGGGCTCGTCGCCCGGTGACGAAGGCTTCTTGCTCGTGCGCTTCGGCTTCCACACGGCGCGCTCGGGGGTGGGTGTCACGGGAGTGGGCTTGGTCTTCGGCGGGTTGGCGCCGCGCACGCGCTGGGCGCCCTCGATACCCGTCGGCATGACGGCGTTGAGCGCCGGGAGGGTGATGCCCATCTCGTCGATGGTGTGCTTGAGGCGCATGCGCAGCTCGCGGGCGACGTCGTCCTTCGCGTTGGCGCGGGTCTTCATCACGAGGCGGATGACGAGCGCGTCGCCCGAGATGGACTCGAGTCCCCAGACCTCGGGCTGCTCGAGGATCCGCGTGCGCCACTTCGGGTCCTTCGCCAGGGCCTTGGCGGTGTCGAGCATCGCCTTCTCGACCTCGTCGATGTCGGAGTCGGTGGCGACGGAGAGATCGAGGATGACGCGGGACCAGCCCTGCGACAGGTTGCCGATGCGCGTGATCTCGCCGTTGCGGACGTACCAGAGGGTGCCGTTGACGTCGCGCACGTGCGTCACGCGCACGCTCACGTACTCGACGATGCCGGTGGCGAGACCGAGATCGACCACGTCGCCGATGCCGACCTGGTCCTCAGCGACGATGAAGATGCCGTTGAGCACGTCCTTGACGATGTTCTGAGCACCGAAACCGAGACCCGCGCCGATGGCGGCCGTCAGCAGCGTCAGCGAGCCGAGCGCCGTCGGTGCGAGGACGTTGAGGATCAGCAGCAGCGCGATGATCACGATCGTCACGTTGACGATGTTGCTGAGGATCGAGCCCAGCGTGCGCGTGCGCTGGACGAGCCGGACGGACGCGAGCGGCGACCGCTCCAGCGCCTGCGTGTCGTCGACGTTCGCCTTGTCCTTGGCACCGTTGACGATCCGGTTCACGACACGGTGGATGACGAGGCGAAGGATCCACGTGACGAGGATCGCGCCGACGATGATCCCGGCGACGGCGGCCAGATTCAGACCCGCCGTGGTGAAGAAGCCGCCGATCCGCTCCCACAGTTCGGGGTCGGTGATGTCGGGTGATTCGCCGGTGCCGGAGTCGAAGGGAGCGCTGATCATCGTGACGATCCTAACGGCGGACCCGCCGCCGGGCCTGAGGTCGCACTCAGCCTGTCGGTCCGCCGCCGTCGGGTCGCAGCGGCGCGGCGGGGTCGACGAGACGGAGGCGGTGCGCGAGGATCACTGCGTGCACGCGGTCGCGGGCGCCGACCTTCGACAGGACCCGCCCGACGTGCGTCTTCACGGTCGACTCGCTGACGAAGAGATGCCGCGCGATCTCCGTGTTCGTCATCCCCTGAGCGATCGCCAGGAACACCTCGCGCTCCCGCTCGGTCAGCTCGGACGTGGGGTCGGCGACCGGAGGCGTCGGCGCGAGCAGGGCGCTCGGCGCGGCGTGCAGCCGCTCGATCAGGCGGCGGGTCACCGCCGGCGCGAGCACGGCATCGCCGCGGTGCACGGCACGGATCGCCGCCGTGAGCTCGCCGCGCTGCACGTCTTTCAGGAGGAAGCCGCCGGCGCCGGCGTCGAGGGCGCCGAACGCGTACTCGTCGAGGTCGAACGTCGTGAGCACGAGCACACGCGTCGCGGGGTGGGCGGCGACGATCTCGCGCGTCGCGGCGATGCCGTCGGTGCGCGGCATCCGGATGTCCATGAGCACGACGTCGGGGGAGTGCTCGGCCACGGCCCGCACGGCCTCATCACCGTCGGCGGCCTCGCCCACCACCTCGAACTCGGGCTCCGCCTCGAGGACGAGGCGGAAGCCGAGACGGATCAGCTCCTGGTCGTCGACCAGCAGGATGCGGACGGCGTCGGTCATGGGTTCTCCTCCCCGGGTTCGAGGCCGGCGGTGCCGGTCGTCGCGGGCGCCGGGAGAGACGCCCGCACGATCCAGCGCCCGCCCTCCGCAGGTCCGGCCGTCAGTTGCCCGCCGACGTGCGCGGCGCGCTCGCGGAGGCCGGGCAGTCCGTACCCGCCGCGGGAATCCGCTGCCGATTCGGGGCGCGCGTGAACGCCGTCGTTGATGATCTCCACGTCGACGTCCTCGCCCACGACGATGCGCACGTCGATGCGGGACGCGGCCGGCGCGTGGCGCATGGCGTTGGTCAGCGACTCCTGCACGATCCGCGTCACCGCGAAGCGCACCTCCGCGGGCGCGGAGTCGATCCGCCCCTCCGTGTGGAGGCGCACCGGGAAGCCGGCACGCTGCGCCGCCTCCACCGCGTCGCCCGCCGTCGCGGGCAGGATCGGCGACAGCGGTGCGCCGGGCGACGGGTCGGGGTCGCGCAGCACACCCAGCATCGCCCGCATCTCGGTCAGCGCGCCGCGCGCGGTCGCGGCGATCTGCTCGGTCGCCACGCGAGCGCGCGCCGGATCCGTGGTCGCGGTCGCGCCCTCTGCCAGGGCGACGACGACGGTCAGGTTGTGCGACACGATGTCGTGCATCTCCCGCGCGATGCGCGTGCGCTCGGCCGCGGCTCCCAACCGCGCCTGCTGGTCGCGCTCGACGAGCAGCTGCCGTGAGCGGTCGATGAGAGCCTCGAGATACCGCCGCCGGTTGCCGACGTTGACGCCGATCAGCGCGGCGATGAGCAGGACGACGACTGCCGACACGAGCGTGGTGACGAGGGACGTCAGCTCGGACGGCAGAGCGAGCGCCGCGATGGCCGTGGACGCCGTCATCGCCGCGGTCGCTGCTCCCAGCGCGATCCAGCAGGCCCGTGCGGAGCGGTACACCGCGACGGCGTAGAGGGCGAAGGCGGGGAGGAGATGGGATGCCGGGACCAGACTCGGCGGAAGGACCAGCACCGGCACCATGGTCACGACGAACACCGCGAGCGGTCGGTGACGGCGGAGCATCAGCGCTGCGGACGCGAGCAGGATCAGACCGACCGCGAGCCAGACCTGTGCGTCCGTCGGCGGCGCACCGAATTCCGCGCGGAGCGTCACGGCCGGAGCCGACAGCACCAGGGCGACGAACGCGATGAGTGCGTCGGCGATGCGGCGGTGCCGCGCCCAGTAGCGGCGGAACAACCCGGGCTCGCGCGGCAGCAGCAGGCCGTCGTCGGCGCCCGGTGGGGCGCCGACGACGGCCGTGAGCGTGCGACGAGGCATCCGGCCGACTCTACGCGTCGCGGGTGCGCAGCACCGTCCAGCCGCCGATGAGCAGCACGACGACCCAGCCGATCAGCGCGAGGAGCGACGGCAGGATGTCTTCGGCGCCGGGAGTGGAGATCGTGCTGGCGGCTGCCATGGGCAGGTACTCCCCGAGGTCGACGATCCACTGCCACGCCTCGCCGGCCATGGCGAACATGCTCGTGACGATGGGCAGGACGAACAGGAGGCCGACGGTCGCCGCGATGGCTCCCGCGCCGTTGCGGATCAGGAAGCCCCACCCCAGCCCGATGAGCGTGAACGCCACCATCGACAGCACGCCGTAGGCGAGAGGGATCCACGACTGCGCGGCATCCGACCAGTCGATCTGCTCGGAGAGCAGCGGTGAGGTCGCGAGGATCGCGATCGCGTACATGACGACCGTCGTCGCGGCCATCAGCGCGCTGACGACGACCGCCTTGGCGGCGAGCACAGTGCCGCGGCGAGGGTCCGCCGTCAGGGTGGAGCGGATCATGCCGGTCGAGTACTCGCCCGTGATCGCGATGGCACCGAGGATGCCCGCGACGAGCATCGTGAACTGGGTCGGGGTGAGAATGGCGCTCACGGCGGGGAATCCCGGTCCGAACGACGCGGATGCCGCCGCGATCATCATCGAGATCCCCACCGAGAGGGCTGCCGCGATGCCGAGCGACCACCAGGTCGACCGCAGGCTGATGAGCTTGATCCACTCGCTGCGGATGAGGTGGCCGAATGTCAGACGATGGGCGGTGGCGGCCCGCGTCGCGTGAGTCGGAGGAGCAGTGAGGGTGGTCATGAGATCTCCTTGGAGGCGTACTCGACGGCTTCGCCGGTGAGGGCGAGATAGGCGTCCTCGAGCGATCCGGTTCGTGAGGTGAGCTCGTGCACCGGGATGCCGAGAGAGGCGGCGAGGTCGCCCACGACGGCGGCGGTGACTCCCGAGATCTCGGCGGCGCCGGGCTCGGTCGCGGTCACCGCGATGTCGGGGCCGGCCAGCGCCGCGACGAGTTCGGTGAGGCGCGGGGAGCGCACCGCCACGGTGTTGGTGGTCCAGGCGCGCACCAGCTCGGAGAGCTCGGCGTCGGCGAGCACCCGGCCGCGGCCGAGGACGATGACGTGATCGGCGGTCTGCGCCATCTCGCTCATGAGGTGGGAGGACAGCAGGACCGTGCGCCCTTCGGCCGCGAGATAGCGGACGAACTGGCGCACCCAACGGACGCCCTCGGGATCGAGCCCGTTCACCGGCTCGTCGAGGATCAGGGTCCGGGGGTCGCCGAGGAGGGCCGCGGCGATGCCGAGCCGCTGGCCCATGCCCAGCGAGAACTTCCCGGCGCGCTTGCCGGCCACGGATCCGATTCCGGTGAGCTCGATGACCTCGTCGACCCGCGCATTGCCGATGCCGTGGGTCGCGGCCATCGCGCGCAGGTGGTTGCGGGCCGAGCGGCCCGTGTGCACCGCCTTCGCGTCGAGCAGCACCCCGACCTCGGTCAGCGGCGCGCGCAGCCGCGAGTACGGCTCTCCACCGACGGTGACGGTGCCCGACGTGGGCCGGTCCAGGCCCACGATCATGCGCATGGTGGTGGACTTGCCGGCACCGTTCGGACCGAGGAACCCGGTCACCTTGCCCGGCTGCACCGTGAACGACACGTCCGATACGGCGGTCTTGTCTCCGAATCGCTTCGTGAGATTCTCTGCAACGATCATGCTCCCACGCTAGGAGCGGGCGGCTTCGGGCGCGTCCACCTGGAGGACGAGAGTGCGCCACGGCGAGTGGTACCACGGTGCCGGAACGACGGATGCCCCGGCCGAACCTGAGCCCGTGAACAGGCTCAGGCGACGGGCCGGGGCATCCGAGTGCCGGCTACTGGGCGTCGCGGTCCTGCACCGAGAGGGCGCGCTCGACGCCCGCGAGGTTCTCGGCGACGAGGCGGCGCAGCGCCGGGGCGGCGTCGGCATTCGCCTCGAGCCAGGCGCGCGTGGCGTCGCGCAGGGCGACGTTCGCGAGCGGCGCGGGGTAGAGCCCGACGATCAGGTACTGCGCGATCTGATAGGTGCGCGAGCCCCAGATCGGCAGCAGTGCGTCGAAGTAGCGCGCGACGAAGCCATCGAGCAGCTCACGGCCGGCCGGGTGCACGAAGCCGAGCGCGGCGGCCCGGACGATCGTGTTCGGCTGGTCGTCGCTGTCGACGAGCGACGACCACGCGGCGGCCTTCGCCTCGGCCGAGGGCAGCGCGGCCTTGGCCTGGGCGGCGAACTCGCCGCCCTTGGCGGTGTTGTCGGCTGCGAGCGCGGCGTCGATGTCGTCCGCCGTCACGACGCCGCCGGCGGCGAGCGACACGAGCAGCTGCCACGACAGGTCGGTGTCGATCGCCAGGTCGGCGAAGGCCACCTCGCCGTCGCGCACCTGACGCACCTTCTCCCACTGGCTCGGGGTGGCGGCCGCGGAGGCGAATGCGGTGACGAACTGCAGTTGGCTGTCACTGCCGGCCTCTGCCGCCTCGGCGAGCTTCCAGAGTGCGTCGGCGACGTGGGTGCGGGTGACGTCGCGCTTCTCGGGCGCCACGTACGAGTTCGCCGCGAGCTGCAGCTGGGCGAGCGTCGTGCGCACCGTCGTCGACTCGGTCTCGGCGCCGATGTTGCGCAGCACCAGGTCGACGTAGTCCGACGCGGATGCCTCGGCGTCGCGCGTCTGGTCCCACGCGGCACCCCACACCAGCGACCGGGCGAGCGGGTCGCTGATCTTGCCGAGGTGGTCGATCGCGGTCTGCAGCGACTGATCGTCGAGGCGGATCTTGGCGTACGCCAGGTCTTCGTCGTTCAGCAGCACGAGCGCGGGGCGCTTGCGGCCCTTGAGCTCGGGCACCTCGGTCAGGTCGCCGTCGACGTCGAGCTCGATGTGGTGCACGCGCACGAGGGCGTCACCGTCGAGATCGTAGAAGCCGACGCCGAGACGGTGCGGTCGGATGGTGGGGTAGTCGGCGGGCGCGGTCTGCACGATCGCGAAGCGCGTGATGGTGCCGTCGACATCCGTCACGATCTCGGGCGACAGCGTGTTGACGCCCGCGGTCTCGAGCCACTTCTTCGACCACGTCGAGAGCTCACGGCCGCTGGTGACCTCGAGCTCGGAGAGCAGGTCCGACAGCTCGGTGTTCGACCACTCGTGCTTCTTGAAGTACGCGCCCACACCGGCGAAGAACTCGTCGATGCCGACCCAGGCGGCCAGCTGCTTGAGCACCGAGCCGCCCTTGGCGTACGTGATGCCGTCGAAGTTGACCTGCACGTCCTCGAGGTCGTTGATCTGGGCGACGACGGGGTGCGTGGAAGGCAGCTGGTCCTGGCGGTACGCCCAGGTCTTCTCCATGGCGTTGAAGGTCGTCCACGCCTCTGTCCACTCGGTGGCCTCGGCGGTGGCGATCGTCGACGCCCACTCGGCGAACGACTCGTTGAGCCAGAGGTCGTTCCACCACTTCATGGTGACGAGGTCGCCGAACCACATGTGCGCAAGCTCGTGCAGGATCGTGACGACGCGACGCTCCTTGACGGCATCCGTCACCTTCGAGCGGAAGACATACGTCTCGGTGAAGGTCACCGCGCCGGCGTTCTCCATCGCACCCGCATTGAACTCGGGGACGAACAGCTGGTCGTACTTCGCGAACGGGTAGGCGTAGTCGAACTTCTCCTCGAAGTAGGAGAAGCCCTGACGCGTCTTGTCGAAGATGTAGTCGGAGTCGAGGTACTGCCAGAGGCTCTTGCGGCCGTACACGCCGAGGGGGATGACGCGGCCCGACGAGCTGGTGAGCTCGGAGAACGTCGCCTCGTAGGGGCCGGCGATGAGCGCCGTGATGTACGACGAGATGCGGGGAGTGGGCTCGAAGCGCCACGTCGCGGTGCCATCACCATGCGCCGTGGGCTCGGGGGTGGGGGAGTTGGAGACGACCTTCCACGGCTCGGGCGCGGTGACCGTGAAGGCGAACGTCGCCTTGAGGTCGGGCTGCTCGAACACCGCGAAGACGCGGCGGGAGTCGGGAACCTCGAACTGCGAGTAGAGGTACACCTCGCCGTCGACCGGGTCGACGAAGCGGTGCAGGCCCTCGCCCGTGTTCGTGTAGAGGCAGTCGGCGTCGATGACGAGCTCGTTGTCGGCGGCGAGGCCGTCGAGCGCGATGCGCGAATCCGCGAAGGCGGACGCCGGGTCGATGGATCGGCCGTTGAGGGTGATCTCGCGCACGTCGCGCGCGATCAGGTCGATGAACGTCGCGGCACCCGCGGTGGCGGTGAAGCGGACGACGGTGCGCGATCCGAAGATCTCGGCGCCCTTCGTCAGGTCCAGCGCGATCTCGTAGGACTGCGTGTCGACGATCGCGCGGCGCTCCTGCGCCTCGATGCGGGTGAGATTCTCTCCAGGCACTGCTCTTGCTCCCAGGGGTGAGGGGTTTCGGATGCCACGGCCGACGCTGCTGGCGCCGGCGACAACCGTCCCAGCCTACGCGGTGCGTCCCCGCGGCTCACGACGCACGTGGCTCCGCGCGTGCTCGACCGCGGCGGGGAGGGTGTCGAACAGGTGGTTGTGATGCCGGAGCGAGTCGAGCACTCCGACGGTCCGGAACAGCTCCTCGTGGCCGGGCTGTACGCCCTTGATGAGCACCGTCACCCCGCGCCGCTCGAGCGACTGGACGATCTCGGTGAGGATGCGCGCCCCGGACGCGTCGACGAGCTCGAGCTGCGACATCCGCAGGATGACGACCGACACCCCGCTGATGTGCATCACCGTGTCGAAGACCCGGTCGGCCGCGGTGAAGAACAGCGGGCCGTCGATCCGCACGATCGCGATGCGCTCGTCGCCCGGCGCCGGCGCGCCGGCGAGCGCTTCGCGCTGCACCCCGGTCGCGCGCGAGACGCTGCGCAGAGCGAAGACGCCGGCGAAGACGACGCCGATCACGACCGCGACGATCAGGTCGAACGACACCGTGATCACTGCAGTGACGATGAACGCGGCGGCGTCGGACCGTGTCGACCGCAGGACCGAGCGCACCGTCCGCGCGTGGACCATCCGCAGCGCCGTGACCATGAGCACCCCGGCGAGGGCGGCGAGCGGGATGGCGCCGACCGGCCCCGCTGCGACCAGCACGACGCCGACGAGCACCAGCGCGTGCACGATCGATGCGAGCCGGGTGCGTCCGCCGGAGCGCACGTTGACGGCGGTGCGCGCGATGGCCCCTGTCGCAGGCATGCCGCCGAGCAGCCCCGAGCCGATCGACGCGATGCCCTGCCCGACGAGCTCGCGATCGGGGTCGTACGGTCCGGTATCGGCCAATGATGCGGCGACCCGCGCCGAGAGCAGCGACTCGAGGGCGGCGAGTGCCGCCACGGTGAGCGCGGGGACGGCGAGCTCGCCGAGCGTGGCCGGATCGAGCATGGGAAGGACCGGCAGGGGCAGCGAGGACGGCAGCGCGCCGATCGTTGCGAGCGGCGTGGCCACCACGGCGGCGAGCACTGTGACGACGACGATGCCGATCAGCGATCCGGGCAGCGCTGCGTGGATCCGTGGCGCCAGCAGCATGCATGCGGCGACGATCGCGGCGGCGCCGGCCGCCCACGGCACGTACGCCCAGTCGGCGTTCGCGATCGCATGAACGGCGGCCACGACGGCGTTCGCGCTGTGTTCGCCGGCGCTCGGCGTGATCGGCGACACGATGAGGGGGATCTGCTGCAGGAAGATGATGACGGCGATACCGAGCGTGAAGCCCTCGATGACGGGCCAGGGGACGAACGACACGGCGCGCCCCAGTCGAAGTGCTCCGGCAGCGAGCACCACGACTCCCGCCATCACGCTGAGCGCCGCGACGGCGCCGGCGCCGTGAGAGGCGACGATCGGCAGAAGCACCACGACCATCGCTCCCGTCGGCCCCGACACCTGCACGTTCGACCCTCCGAACACCGCTGCGAGCAGCCCGGCCACGATCGCGGTGACCAGCCCGGCTTCGGCGCTGAGTCCCGAGCTGACGCCGAAGCCGAGGGCGAGCGGGAGAGCGACGATGCCGACAGTGACTCCGGCGAGAAGGTCGCCTCGCCAGGTGCGTCGGAGCAGGCGGTAGTCGCCGAGCGAGGGCAGGAGCTCCCGCATCGACCGCATCAGCCGGGTCGCGCGGGGTCCTCGCGCTGAGCCATCGGTCACACTCATTGCGAGGGCAGGGCGGGAAGGGAGCCTGCGTCGGCGAGCAGGTCCCTGTCTCCCGCGAGCATCCCGATCAGCAGCGCACGCGCCACAGCGAGCAGCTCGGCGACGCGTGGGTCGGCCAGCCGATAGAAGACGTGACTCGCGCGCCGCTCGGACGCCACCAGCCGGTGCCGTCGCAGCACCGCGAGATGCTGCGACAGGTGGGATGCCTCGAGACCGGTCTCCGTCTGCAGCTCCGCCACGCTCACCTCGTCCGCGGCGGCGAGCAGTTCGAGGATGCGGATCCGGAGCGGGTGCGAGAGTCCCTTGAACAGCCCGGCCTTGACCTCGTAGAGCGGACGCTGGCTCTGTGTTAGCGGCATGATGAAGTCATCATATCGGTGAGGCGCCAGAGTGAGCAGTGTCAGGATGGAGGGGTGACCTCTCCCGAGCAGCACGTCGTACCGTTCGCATCGCCCGCCGCCGCATCCGGGGCTCCGTACGTGGAGCAGGCCGTCGCCTACGACGGCATCCTGCTCGCCGGCTTCGGGGGTCCCGAGGGCCAGGACGACGTCATCCCGTTCCTCCGCAACGTCACGCGCGGGCGGGGCATCCCCGACGAGCGCCTGGAAGAGGTCGCCCACCACTACCGCCATTTCGGCGGGGTGAGCCCGATCAATGCGCAGAACCGCGCGCTGAAGGCCGCGCTGGAGGCGGAGCTCGCTGCCCGCGGCATCGAGCTTCCGGTGTACTGGGGCAACCGCAACTGGGCGCCGTACCTGGATGAGGCGGTGACGGATGCCGCGGCCGCCGGCGACACGAGGCTGCTCGGCCTCGCCACCAGCGCCTACTCGTCGTTCTCGAGCTGCCGGCAGTACCGCGAGGACTTCGCACGCGTGCTGACCGAGACCGGTCTCGGGGACACGGTCACCATCGACAAGGTGCGCCAGTTCTTCGACCACCCCGGCTTCGTGCAGCCGTTCGTCGACGGCGTGCGCGATGCCGTCAGCGGATTCCTCGCCGACGGCATCGCTCCGGAGGCCGTGCGCGTGCTGTTCTCCACCCACAGCATCCCGACGGCGGATGCTGAGCGGTCCGGCCCACGCGAAGGAGACGAGCAGCACCGTGATCTCGGGGAGGGTGGCGCCTACGCGGCGCAGCACCTCGCCGTCGCCGACGTGGTCATGGCCGCAGTCGCGGCAGAGGTGCCTGGCGCCGACCGCGTCGCGTGGGATCTCGTGTACCAGTCGCGCTCGGGCCCGCCGAGCCAGCCCTGGCTCGAGCCCGACGTCAACGACGCGATCGCCGAGCTTCCCGCTGCCGGTGTGCAGGCGGTGGCGATCGTCCCCCTCGGCTTCATGAGCGACCACATGGAGGTCCTCTGGGACCTCGACACCGAAGCGATGGATGCCGCGGCGGAGGCGGGCATCCGTGCCGTGCGCACGCCGACCCCCGGTGTCGACCCGGTCTTCGTGTCGGGGCTCGTGGACCTCGTCCAGGAGCGGTTGAGCGGCACGCCCGCGGCGGAGCGCCCGCACGCGACGGACCTCGGGCCGTGGTTCGACGTGTGCCGCCCGGCCTGCTGCGAGAACGTGCGCGCGGGCTTCAAGCCGGCTGCCGCCGGCGTCGCACCCTGAGCCCCGCACACCACCGCAGCACCGCCCGGCACCGAGCTGTCGGCATCCGTCACCGTCCCCTCCGGCTTCCCTAGGATTGAGCCCATGCGCATCCACATCGCGACCGACCACGCCGGCCTCGAGTTCTCGACGCAGCTGCAGCACCATCTCGCCGCGGCGGGTCACGAAGTCGTCGACCACGGCCCCCTCGAGTACGACCCGCTCGACGACTACCCGGCGTTCTGCATCCGTGCCGCCCAGGCGGTCGTGCGGGACCAGGCCGCCGGCATCGAGACGCTCGGCGTCGTCTTCGGCGGCTCGGGCAACGGCGAGCAGATCGCAGCGAACAAGGTGATCGGCGTCCGTGCGGCCCTTGCGTGGAGCATCGCCACCGCCGAGCTCGCGCGTGAGCACAACGACGCGAACGTCATCGCGATCGGCGCCCGCCAGCACACCTTCGAAGAGGCGACGACGTTCATCGACCGCTTCATCGAGACGCCGTTCTCGGGGGAGGAACGTCACGCGCGGCGCATCGCGCAGCTGGCGGCCTACGAGGAGGACGGCACGCTGCAGCCCGACCCGCGCGCCGCTCAGCAGCCCGACGTCCTGGCCGCCGACGACAGTTCGTTCGACCCCGAAGCCGGCTGACCCGATGCCCGAGGGCCACTCCGTCCATCGCATCGCCCGCCAGTTCGACCGCAATTTCGTCGGCCGCGCCGTCGCGGCCTCCAGTCCGCAGGGCCGCTTCGTCGAAGGCGCCGCGATCCTCAGCGGCCGCACCGCCACGCAGGTGCGGGCCGTCGGCAAGCAGATGTTCCTCGAATTCGACGACGATCTGTGGCTGCGGGTGCATCTGGGCATGTACGGCGCATGGGACTTCGCCGGGGAGATCGTCGTCGATCCCACGATCGCCTCGGCGAACGGCCGGATGGGGCAGACCAACCAGCGGGGGACCGAGCTCGGCGAGGTGATCCTCGACAGTGCCGGGGAGAACTCGCTGACTTCGATCGGCGCCCCCCGGCGGACCCGCGTGCACGTGCGGATGTCGGAGCAGACCACGGGTCTCGCCGACGAGGGCGACGAGTGGCCGCCGCCCGTGGTGGGGCAGGTGCGACTGCGGCTTCTCACGGACGTCACGTGCGCAGATCTGCGCGGACCGACGGCCTGCGAGCTGCAGACCCCGGACGAGGTAGCAGCCACCATCGCGAAGCTCGGCCCCGACCCCCTCGTCGACGACGTCACGGAGGGCGAGGAGCGGTTCACCTCGGTGGTGCGCCGCAAGCCGACGTCCATCGGCCTGCTGCTCATGGACCAGAGCGTCGTCAGCGGCATCGGCAACGTGTACCGAGCCGAGCTGCTGTTCCGTGCGCGCCAGAACCCGCACACCCCGGGTCGCGACGTGCCCGAGGAGGTCGTGCGCGAGATCTGGCGCGACTGGGTGCGGCTTCTCGCGATCGGTGTCGAGACCGGTCAGATGATGACGATGGACGACCTCGACCCGGACGCCTACCGCAAGGCGATGGCGAGCCGCGACGACCGGCACTGGGTCTACCACCGCGCCGGGCTGCCCTGCCGCGTGTGCGGCACGGCGATCGTCGTCGAAGAGGTCGCCACCCGGAAGCTCTACTGGTGCCCGTCCTGTCAGGCCTGACGCCGCGGCTGACGCCTCCGCTGCGCGAATAGGCTGAGTCCATGCGCCAGAACCCGAGCTTCGCGATGTCGGATGTCGGCGAGATCCGCCGCCTCATCGAGCAGAATCCGTGGGTCACGCTGGTCAGCTCCACGGACGCCGGGCTCGTCGCCTCGCACTACGCGGTGCTCCTGGACGCCGACCGGGACGACCTCACCATCGTGGGCCACGTCGGCAAGCCCGATGACCTCATCCACGGACTGGGCGAGCGCGAGCTTCTCGTCGTCGTGCAGGGCCCCCACGGGTACATCTCGCCCGGCTGGTACGGCGACGCGCAGAGCGTGCCGACCTGGAACTTCGTCTCGGCGCATCTCACCGGCGTCCCGGAGCTGCTGACGCCCGAGGAGAACCTCGAGGTGCTCGAACGCCTCGTGGCGCGCTTCGAGAGCGGCATGCCGCAGCCCCGGCTGATGTGGGCGCCTCCCAACGACCCCGAGTTCGTCCGTCGACTGGAGAAGGGGACGGCGGGGTTCCGCCTCACAGCCACCCGGGTCGTCGGCAAGCGCAAGCTCAGCCAGAACAAACCCGACGACGTCGTCGAGACGGTGATCGTCGAGCTCGCGGCCGGTGCGAGCCCCTACGCCGATCCACGGCTGCCGGCCGAGATGCGCCGCGACCTCGAGACCCGGAAGGCGGCCCGATGACGCTCGCCCGCGGTGACGCCCCCGACGTGATCGCGAACGCGCGGCTGACCGGATCCCAGCGCACGGACCCCTTCGGTTCCGACCCGGTCGACGTCCACCTCGCCGAGGGACTCGTCGTCGACATCGCGCCCGCAGGCGCGCTGCCGCGCAGAGGTCGCGTGCTCGACGCCGGCGGCGGCTGCCTCATCCCCGGTCTCTGGGACCACCACGTGCACACCGTGCAGTGGGCGCTCACCGCGCAGCGCATCGCTCTGGGCCAGGCCGAGTCCGCCGCGCACGCGGCCGCGCTCATGTCGGCCGCGCAGACGATGTCCGACGGGCGCCGCGTGGGCAGCGGATACCGCGACGCGTTCTGGGCCGACGCACCGGACCTCGCCGTCCTCGACGCGGCGACCGGCGAGGTGCCGGCCTACCTCATCAACGCCGACGTGCACAGCGTGTGGCTCAACACCGCCGCTCTCCGCCGCGAGGGATTCGCGCCCGACGGCATCGGCGTACTCCGCGAGGGGCCGGCGTTCGAGATATCGCGGCGGCTCAATGCCGTCGACGCGTCGGTGTCGGATCCGCTCGTCGGCCGTATGGCGCAGGATGCCGCCTCCCGCGGCGTCGTGGGGCTCGTCGATCTCGACATGGCGTGGAACGAGGACGCCTGGATGCGCCGCCTCGCGGACGGCTTCGACGCCCTGCGGGTCGTGTTCGGCATCTACCCCGAGCTCCTCGACCGGGCCGTCGCGGAGGGACTGCAGACGGGCGATGTCGCCCGGGGTACGGCATCCGACCTGGTCCGCGTCGGTCCGCTCAAGGTGATCACGGACGGCTCGCTGGGCACCCGCACGGCGGCGACGTCCCAGGCCTATCCGGGCGATCCGCACAACCACGGACTGCTGACGGTCGATCTCGCCACGCTGGTCGATCTGATGACACGCGCGACCGCGGCCGGCATCGCCTCCGCGATCCACGCGATCGGCGACGTGGCGAACTCCCACGCGCTCGACGCGTTCGCGGCGACGGGCGCGTGGGGCACGATCGAGCACGCCCAGCTCGTCGCTCACGCCGACATCCCGCGGTTCGCGCGTCTGGGCGTGGGCGCGAGCGTGCAGCCCGAGCACGCGCTGGACGACCGCGACCTCACCGACAGGGTCTGGGCGGGCCAGACCGCACAGGCCTACCCGCTGCGCGCTCTCGCCGACACCGGGGCGAACCTGCTGTTCGGGTCGGATGCGCCGGTGGCGCCGCTCGATCCGTGGGCGACGATGGCGGCGGCGGTGTTCCGGACGCGCGACGGTCGCGACGCCTGGCAGCCCGGGCAGCGAGTGGATGCCGCCACCGCGCTCTCGGCATCCACCCGCGGCGGGTCGACCGAGCCTGCTCGGATCGAGCCGGGCGACGTGGCCGACCTCGCGATCTGCGAGCGGGACCCGCTCACCGCCGACGAGGCGGGGCTCCGCGGCATGCGCGTCGGCGCGACGCTCCTGGCGGGACGCCTGACCCACCTGGCGTAAAGCCCTCCCCGCCGTGCGGGGGTCTTCCCCCGTACGGGTTCGGGAGGGGGTCGGATGCCGCCGCGACGCCGTCGTCGCGAGGCTGGATGCATGACCTTCCCCCCGTCCACGCAGCGACCCCCGCAGCCGCCGTCCCCGCCCACCATGGCGCCGCCGAGCGCGACACCGCGTCGGCGACGTCGCCGGCGGCTCATCATCGTCCTCGTCGCGATCCCGCTGGCCGTCATCGCCCTCCTCATCGCCGCCGGCGGGATCTGGTTCGCCACCAACGCCGTGCGCGCCACGCCTCCCGCTGTCGGCGCGATCGACTTCCGCGCGCCGCTCGCGGTCCCACCGCTGGCGCCGTCGCATGTCGAGGACGGCGTGCGCGTCTTCGAGCTGACCGCCCAGGAGGGCCGCTCGTCGCTCGTTCCGGAGGGGCAGACGCCGACTCTCGGCTACGACGGCGCCTACCTGGGCCCCACGCTCGTCGCCGAGCGCGGGGAGCAGGTGCGCGTCGACGTGACCAACGGCCTCGCCGATCCGACGACCGTGCACTGGCACGGCATGCACCTTCCTGCCGCCATGGACGGCGGCCCCTACTCGCCGATCACCGCGGGTGCCTCGTGGCAGCCGGAGTGGACGATCGACCAGCCCGCGGCCACCCTCTGGTATCACCCGCACCTGCACGGACGCACACGTGAGCAGGTCGACGCGGGGCTCGCCGGCATGTTCCTGGTGCGGGACGCAGAGGAGGCCGCGCTCGCCCTGCCCCGCGAGTATGGCGTCGACGATCTCCCCGTCATCGTGCAGGACCGCTCCTTCAACTCCGACGGGTCGTTCGCCGGCGGTCTCGGCATGCAGTTCGACGGGGTGCTCGGCGACACGATCCTGGTCAACGGCACCGTGGCGCCGTACCTCGACGTCACGACCGAGCGGGTGCGCCTGCGTCTTCTGAACGGCTCGAGCGCACGTATGTACGACTTCGCGTTCGCCGACGACCGCGAGTTCGCCCTCATCGGCACCGACGGCGGCCTGCTCGAGGCGCCCGTCACGGCGACAGACATCCCGCTGTCGCCGGGTGAGCGCGCCGAGATCGTGGTGTCCGTGAAGCCGGGGGAGCGCATCGTGCTGCGGTCCCTGGCGCCGGACCCGGCGCTCAACGCGGGTGCGGCCGGCTTCGACGTGATGGAGCTGCGGGCCGCGGCATCCCTCGCAGCCTCACCGGAGGTGCCGTCGCGGCTTGCGGACATGCCGGCGGCAGATGCGAGCGGTGCCGCAGCCGAGCGCGACTTCGTCATGTCGGGCCACAACATCAACGACCGGCAGATGGACCTGGGCCGCGCGGACGTCGTCGCCACCGTCGACACCAGCGAGGTGTGGACCGTGCGCAACGAGAATCCGCTGCCGCACTCGTTCCACGTGCACGACACGCAGTTCCGCATCCTCAGTGTCGACGGCGCCCCGCCGCCGGCCCGGCTGGCCGGCTTCAAAGACACGATCGCGCTCGAGCGCGACCGCGAGTACCGGCTGCTGGTGCGGTTCGACGACTACGCCGATCCGACCACTCCGTACATGTACCACTGCCACCTGCTGTGGCACGAGGACCAGGGCATGATGGGACAGTTCCTGGTCGTCGAACCGGGCCAGCAGCCCGACCTGAAGCGTCCCGAGGGAGACACCGATGACCGTCACGACCACTGAGCCGGCCGCGCTGCAGCCGGACGCGTCCCGACCCGTCAGCGGGTTCTGGGCCTCCTATGGGCGGGCCTGGATCCGTACGCCGGGCAGCGCCCTCTACCTCCTGGCGGTCTTCGTCCTCGCGATGATCTCGATCAGCGTGCTGGCCCCGCTGTTCTGGACGAGCGTCGGTCTCCTGGTCATCCTGATCGGCTTGCCGCTGGGGGTGCTCACCCTGCTCATCGCGAGAGGATTCGGCGTCGCCGACCGGTTCCTGCTGCTGCTCACCGGTCTTCCCGAGATCGAGGAGCCGGAGTGGAACCGGGACAGGTCGGACAGCACCGGCTTCTGGATGACGCTCACGCGACCCATCCGCAACGCGCATTACTGGCTCTACCTGGTGCACGGCATGATCGTGAGCCCCGTCATCAGCACCATCTCGTTCGCACTGACGACGGTGTGGCTGAGCATCGGCCTCGGCGGACTGACCTACTGGTTCTGGGGAGCGTTCCTCCCTCGCGGCGGCAGCGACGGCGCCGACGGCGAATGGGGCCGATTCGTCGCCGACTACCTGCCGTGGCTGTTCGGCGGATGGTCGAGCTGGGCTGTCGAGGTCGCGCTGTACTTCCTCGCCGGCATCCTCTTCACGGCCACCATGCCGTGGGTGCTGGGCGGACTGGCCCGCGGTCACCACGCCGTCGCCAGGGGCATGCTCGGCCGCTGGAACTCCGATGACCTCGCCGCCGAGGTGCGCGCGGAGTCCGCCGCCCGCAGCGCCGCGGTGCACGCCGAGGACGTCGCCCTGCGCCGCCTCGAGCGCGACATCCACGATGGTCCCCAGCAGCGCCTCGTGCGCCTGCAGATGGACCTGGCCGCGCTCGAGCGCCGGGCCGAAGCCGGAGACGCGGATGCCGCCGCCGAACTCGCCCGTGAGGCCCGCGGCCACGCCAAGGCGGCGCTCGATGAGCTGCGTGCGCTGTCCAGCGGGGTCGCGCCTCCGCTCCTTCAGGATCGCGGCCTCGCCGCCGCGCTCGACGCTCTGGCGGCCGGCTCGCCGTTGTGGGCGCAGGTCGAGATCGATCCGGCCATCGACCGGGCCGTGAGCCAGGAAGTGGCGCGGACGGTGTACTTCGTGGTGGCCGAGCTGATGACCAACGCCGTGAAGCATTCCGGCGCGACAGCCGCGACGGTGCGCGCGTCGCTTCGCCGCAACGCGGCCGGCGCGCCCACCCACCTCGATGTCTGGGTCGTCGACAACGGTCGCGGAGGCGCCGTCATCACGACGGGCCACGGCCTCGAGGGGCTGCGCGAGCGCGTCGCGGGCCTGCGCGGCGTCCTCGTCGTGACGAGCCCCGCCGGCGGCCCCACCTCCGTCGGAGCGCACATCCCGCTGGCGGTCGCGTCATGACCGATGCCTATTCTGAGGAGATGGCCGCCTCGCACGACTCCGCCGCGCTCCGCGTCGTCCTCTTCGAAGACTCGGTCCTGCTGCGCGAGGGGCTCGTCCGGCTGTTCGACGAGGCCGGCTACACGACCGCGGGCGCGTGGGGCGATGCGCAGGATGTCGTGGCGCGGGTCCGCGAGGCGCGTGCCGACGTCGCGATCCTGGACGTGCGCCTGCCGCCGGGCTTCCGCGACGAGGGGATCCGTGCCGCCCTCGCCGTACGCGCCGCCCTTCCCCACGTCGGCATCCTCGTCCTGAGCCAGTACGTCGAGGGCGTCTACGCGCGTGAGCTCCTCGCGGGCGGCGAGGGCGGGGTCGGCTATCTCCTGAAGGATCGCGTCACGTCCCTCGACGAGTTCACGGATGCCGTCCGCCGCGTCCGCGAGCGCGGCACGGTGCTCGACCCGCTCGTCGTGCAGGGGCTGCTGTCGGCCCGGCCCGACCCGCTGGCGGCGCTGACCCCGCGCGAACGGGACGTGCTCACGCTCATGGCGGAGGGACGCAGCAATGCCAGCATCGCCGAGCGGCTCTTCATCGGGGTCGGAGCGGTCGAGAAGAACATCAGCGCGATCTTCGCGAAGCTCGGGCTGGAGGAGTCGGGTACCGAGCATCGCCGCGTGCTCGCGGTCCTCGCCTTCCTGCAGCATCCCTGAGACGACGAAGACCCCCGGACTCCCGGGGGTCTTCGTTCGAGATCAGGTCACTCGGCGAGGTGCGCGAAGAGGAACCAGCGGTCCTTCTCGAGCGACTCCTTGATGCCGATCGCGATGTCCTGGCTCGTCAGGTCGAACTCGTCCAGTCCGTCGATCGCCGCCTGGACGTCCGCGATGACGGTGTCCATGTCGGTGATCACGTTGCGGATGAGCGCGTCCCACTGCGTGAATCCGGCGGGTACGGCCGTCGCGGTCTTCTGGGCCACCGTGCCGACACGGGCGTCGACCGGCAGGCCGAGGGCGACGATGCGCTCCGCGGCCTGGTCCGCGCCATCCTGGGCGTGGGCGACGACCGAGTCGAGGAGCTCGTGGATCGCGATGAAATTCGCGCCGCGCACGTTCCAGTGCGCCTGCTTCCCGTTCACGGCCAGGGCCTGCAGGCCCAGGACGACGGGGGTGAGGAACTGCGCCGTCGCGGCGGCGACGTCGGGGTTCGCTGCGGTTGCGGGGGTGGTCTGGGTGTTCGTCATATCTGTCGCCTCCATCGTGCGGAGGGTCGCTCAGCTCGGCGATCGCCCTCCAGTGACTGCAACGCTACTCAGCGGGAGCCATTCCGCAAGCAAGACAAGGCTGGGCTAAACCGGCGAATCCGCGCTGTCGGTGCGGGCCGGACGCACGACAGCGGCTAACGTCGATTCGTGCCTTCCGCCGATCACGACCTCGGACCGCAGCATCTGAGCGTTCCCGCCAAGACCGTGACCCGCGAGCCTCGCGACCGCTCGCCCGAGCACGCCGAGCCGTCCCGGTTCATCCCGCATGTGCAGGGACTCCGCGCGATCGCCGTCCTCTGCGTCGTGCTGTACCACTTCTGGCCCGGCCGCCTCACAGGCGGCTACATCGGCGTCGACATCTTCTTCGTCATCTCGGGCTTCCTCATCACGGCGCACCTGATGCGCGAGCTCACCGCGACCGGCACGGTCCGGCTCGGCCAGTTCTGGGCGCGCCGCGCGCGCCGCCTGCTTCCGGCATCCCTCCTCGTCCTGCTGTTCTGTGCGGTCGTCGTCATGTCGCCGTACCTCATGCCCACGTCGGCTCTGCCGAACGAGGTGCGCGAGATCCTGGCATCGACCTTCTACGTCGAGAACTGGTACCTCGCGCTGAACTCGGCGGACTACCTCAACCACGCGGGCGCGCCGACCACCGTCCAGCACTACTGGTCGCTGTCGCTCGAAGAGCAGTTCTACGTGATGTGGCCGCTCATCATGCTGCTGGCGGCGTGGATCGGCGTGAAGTGGTTCCGCGGCGAGCGTCGCCGCACGGTCATCGCCGCGCTCGGGGTCGTCACCGCGGTGTCCTTCGTGTTCTGCGTGGTCTTCACGATCACGAACCCGGCGCCCGCGTACTTCGTCACGTTCGGCAGGATGTGGCAGTTCGGCGTGGGCGCGCTGATCGCGCTCGTCCCGATGCTGCGGGTGCGCAACGCCCTCGGCAGCTTCGTGCTCGGCTGGGCCGGCATCCTGCTCCTGCTCTACGTCGCCTTCACGTTCGATGCCCAGACGCCGTTCCCCGGGTACATGGCGGCGCTGCCCACGCTCGGTGCCGCCGCGGTGATCGCCGCATCCAACACCGACCGATGGTGGTACCCGACGCGCATCCTCGCCATCCGCCCCGCGCAGTTCGTCGGCGACATCTCGTATTCGCTCTACCTGTGGCACTGGCCCTTGATCGTCATCGCGCCGTCGGTGCCGTTCTGGGGTCTCACGATCTACCACCGCGTCGCGCTGCTGGGGCTGTGCTTCGTGCTCGCGTGGCTGACCAAGCGGTTCGTCGAAGACCCCGCGCGCGGCTGGAAGGTGCTGACCTCGCGGCCGCCACGGGTGACACTCTGGTCGGCCCTGGCCGCGATGATCGTCGTCGCTCTCGTCGCGAGCACCGCGTGGCTCGTCAACGCGCCGCTGTACAACCAGGGCACCCGCGACATCGCCGCGCTGCAGGAGAACCCGCCGGAGTGCTTCGGCGCGGCAGCGGTTCTCGACGCCTCCTGCGCCGGTGCCGACTTCGGCAGCGAGATCCTGCCCGCACCGGGGTTCGCCGGCATCGACCGCCCGGAGCACCCGCAGTGCTTCGTCCAGCTGACCGACTCGCGGCCGGTATCGTGCACCTTCGGCTCGGACGACGACGACGCCCCGCGCATCGCGCTCATCGGCGACAGCCACGCGTACCAGCTGCTCTCGACGTTCCAGCGGATGGCCGACGAGAACGGATGGCAGCTCGTCACCTGGTTCAAGGGCGCGTGCCCCTGGAACACGACGCCGCTGTCGACGCCTGGAGCCTTCGGCGCTGCGTGCACCGAATGGCGCGAGCGCGTGCAGAATGCGATCGACGGCGCCGACCTGGATGCCGTATTCACGGCGGCGCTGGCCACGACGCCGTATTCGTCCGCCGGGTACGACTCCTCCCACAACGCTGCCGTGGCCGGCTATCGCGAGGCGTGGAGCACGGTGATGGATCGCGGCATCCCCGTCATCACCGTCGTCGACAACCCGGTATGGGAGACCGACCCGAACAAGTGCCTCCGTACGCGCGACGTCGCGGAGTGCGACGGTGCCCGCTCGGACGTGCTCGTCGCCGACGACCCGCTCAAGGATGCGGCATCCGGTCTGGACACGGCGACGCTGCTCGACTTCACCGATGTCTACTGCGGCGCCGAGCTGTGCGCGCCGGTCGTCGGCGGTGCGAACATCTACCGCGACCAGGACCACGTCACGGTGACCTTCGCCGACACCCTCGCGCCCTGGTACACCGATGCCATCGAGACCGCGCTCGCGAAGAGAGGCCAGCCATGACGATCGCACCCGGAGCCTCGGTGCTCGCCGCCGCCGGGAGAACTCCCGACCTCGACCCCACGGCGTTCGTCGCCGCCGGCGCGCGCATCGTCGGGGGAGTGACCCTCGCCCCAGGCGCGAGCGTCTGGTACAACGCCGTGCTCCGCGCCGACGGCGACACGATCACCGTCGGCGCGAACAGCAACCTGCAGGACAACGTCTCGGTGCACGTCGATGCCGGCAAGCCCGTCGTGATCGGTGAGAACGTGTCGGTCGGCCACAACGCCGTCGTGCACGGCTGCACGATCGGCGACGGCTCGCTCATCGGCATGGGGGCGGTCGTGCTCAACGGCGCACGGATCGGATCGGGATGCCTCATCGCCGGCGGCGCGGTCGTGCTGGAGGGATCCGAGATCCCCGATGGCTCGCTCGTCGCCGGTGTGCCCGGCAAGGTGCGACGCGAGCTCACCGACGAGGAGCGCGCCGGCCTGCTCCAGAACGCCGAGCACTACCTGGCGCACGTGCGGGAGCACCTCGAGGCGAGTCCCGTGGTCTGAGCCCCGCACCGGCTGCGTGGGATCCCCGGACGGATCAGTCCCGCGGCTTCGTCGGCGGGTGGTGCTTGCCCCGGTGCACCTCGTAGAGGCGCACGTGTCCGGGCCACGCCGGGTCGTTCTCGATCGGCAGGTCGTCCATGAAATGCCGGATGACGTGCGCGAGCTGCCCGGGGTGACTGAAGTTGATCGCGTGCGCGGCGCCCTCCAGCATCACGACGAGCACGTGGCTGTCGGTCTGACTGGCGATCTCGTCGACGCGATGCGCGTGCGGCAGCAGCGGATCGCGCTGACCCAGCACGACGAGCGTCGGGATGTGCATCTCGAGCAGTCGCTGGAGTGACGGATACTGCGTGAGCGATCGGAACATGCGCACCGTGCTCGGCACGCCGAAGCGCACGTAGTCGGGCACCGCGACCCGCGCCATCTTGACCGGCTCTCTCGGTGCGTCCTGCGAGAGCTGCTTCATGGCCCGGCGCAGCGGCTGATTGAACAGTCCGCCGGCCGGGGAGACCAGCACGGCACGGTCGATTCTGTCGGGATATCGATGCGCGAACTCGATGATGACCGGGCATCCCATGGAGTTGCCGACGAGCGTCGCCTTCTCGACGCCCCGATCGTCGAGGAAATCGAGCGCGGCGCGAGCGAGGTCGGGGATGTCGAGCATGTCCCGCCGCTTGCCGCTCCGGCCGAAGCCGGGCAGGTCGGGCACGTAGGTGTGGAACTCGTCGGCGAGCATCTCGGCCGTCGGCAGCAGGTAGCGGCCCGACAGCCCGAAGCCGTGCACGTGCGCCATGACGCGAGGATCGCGGGACGGCCGCGGCGACTCGCGATAGAAGACGTCGACGTCGTCGATGCGCGTCCACTTCTCGGCGAGGCTGGATGCCGGGCGGCGCGGCAGCTTCTTCGGCGGTCCCGGTTGCGGGGCGGGGGTCGGGCTGCTCATCGCGGCTCCTCAGCGAGTTGGGAACGGTGCTGCTGTCAGTCTGCCCGCTGCGGCGCCGGCGCAATAGCGCGGATCGCGTGTACACGAGGGCCCCCGGCGGCGGCGGCCCCGGCCGTCGCTCGCGCTCGCAGCACCGCCCTGTGCGCGTCTCGCGCGGGCCAGTATGGTTGCCCCGTGGGAGCCTGTGAGGAGCGCCTGGATCCTGTCAGCTGCCGGCTCGACGTCGTCGTCACTCTGCTGGAGAGCCAGAGTCGAGTGGGGCTGATCGCCCTCGTCGTCGCGCTCATCTCGGCTGCGGTGGCCACGGTGCTGGCCGTAGCGGCACTGCGGGCGTCGTCGGCTGCGAATCGGCTGGCCGCCCAGAACGTGGACCTCATCCGCCGGTCCGAGCGGCGGCGACTCGTCGATGCGCTCGAGGCCTACCGGGCATCGCGAGCCAAGGACATGGGTCTCGGACAGCGCAGCGGCATTCGGCACTATCTTCCCCTCGCGCGAGGCATCATCGCCGAGATCGACGAGCCCAACGCCGAGGTGCTGACGGGCTGGCTCACGACGGCGATCGACACGATCATCGACGATCCCGATGCCACAGAGCGCCGCCTGGACCGGCACCGCCTCCGGATGGAGTTTCCTCCCGTCGCGGCGTCGTGGCTGAGCCACCCCGAAACGTTCCGCCCCCAGCCTTTCCTCCGGCGGTCCGAGCAGCAGGCGCGCAGTCGCGGGGCGGGCGATGGATCCGGGTGACCGTTCGGACGGCATCCACGCGAAAGGCCCGCCGCACGCCTTCGGCGGTACGTCGGGCCCCGTGGAGGGGATGACGGGAATCGAACCCGCACCATCAGTTTGGAAGACTGAGGCTCTACCATTGAGCTACATCCCCGTGCGCCCGCGAACGGGCACCGCCCAATCGTAGTACATCGCGGCGGTCATCCTTTTCCGACCCGCAGCCCCGACGCGCGGCTGAGGGAAGGAATGCTGCGATGGAACGCACGGGCAGGCAAGTGGTCGAAGCGCTCGTGGCGACGCTCAACGCCGGCGAGATCGGCGGAATGGACGATCTGTTCCACGACGACGCCGTCATGGAGTGGCCCCAATCCGGGGAGCGCATCGTCGGCGCCGCCAATCGCCGCGCGATCTACGGCGCCTTCCCGCGGCTTCCGAGCATCTCGCCCCGGCGGCTCACCGGCGAGGGCGACGTGTGGGTGCTGCAGGCAGATCTCGACTATGGCGACGGCGATCCCTATCAGACGGTCTTCCTCTTCGAGCTGCGCGACGGTCGCATCGCGAAAGAGACCGCGTACTGGACGAAGCCGTTTCCGGCTCCCGCCTGGCGAGCCGCCTGGGTGGAGTCGATCTGAGGCCCGCGCAGGTAGGGCACGGGCAGGTCGGCTAGACTTCTCGGGGCCGAAAGGCGCACGCACGCGTGCGAACCCGCCCGGGGCGTAGCTCAGCTTGGTAGAGCGCCCGCTTTGGGAGCGGGAGGCCGCAGGTTCAAATCCTGTCGCCCCGACATCACGGCCCTCAGAATTCCGAACCCAGACCTTCAACTGCCGCGTCCTCGCGCGGTCCGATAGAGGAGAAGTACAGGCATGGTGAACAGCACCGTCGAGAAGCTCAGCCCGACCCGGGTGAAGCTGCACATCACGGTCAGCCCCGACGAGCTCAAGCCGTCGATCAAGCACGCGTACGAGCACATCGCGCAGGACGTGCAGATCCCCGGCTTCCGCAAGGGCAAGGTGCCCGCACCGATCATCGACCAGCGCATCGGGCGCGTCGCGGTGCTCGAGCACGCCGTCAGCGAAGGCCTCGACACCTTCTACCGCGAGGCCGCGGCGGCGCACGAGCTGCGCGTGCTCGGCCGCCCGTCGGCCGAGGTCACCGAGTGGCCGAATGAGAAGGACTTCTCGGGCGACCTCGAGGTCACCGTCGAGGTCGACGTGCGCCCCGAGTTCGACCTTCCGTCGTTCGAGGGCACCACCGTCGAGGTCGACGCCATCGAGGTCGACGAGGCCGCCATCGACGAAGAGCTCGACCGCCTGCGCGCCCGCTTCGGCACGCTCGTCACCGTCGACCGCCCCGCCGCCACCGGCGACTTCGTGGAGCTCGACCTCGTCGCCACCATCGACGACGCCGAGATCGACCGCGCCGAGGGCGTGTCGTACGAGGTCGGCTCGGGCGAGCTCCTCGAGGGCATCGACGAGGCGATCGACTCCCTGACCGCCGGTGAGGACACCACGTTCCGCTCGAAGCTCGTCGGCGGCGACCACGCCGGTGACGAGGCCGAGGTCTCGGTGACCGTCAAGGCCGTCAAGGAGCGCGAGCTTCCCGAGGCAGACGACGACTTCGCTCAGATCGCGAGCGAGTTCGACACCATCGCCGAGCTGCGCGACAGCCTCAAGGAGCGCGTCGGCCAGCAGGGCGCGTTCACGCAGGGCTCGGCCGCGCGCGACAAGCTGATCGAGACGCTGCTCGAGCAGGTCGAGATCCCCGTTCCGCCGCAGCTCATCGAGGACGAGGTGCACAACCACCTCGAGGGCGAGGGTCGTCTCGAGGACGACGTGCACCGGGCCGAGGTCGCCGAGGCGAGCGAGAAGCAGTTCAAGACGCAGATGCTCCTCGACAAGATCGCCGAGACGGTCAACGTGCAGGTCTCGCAGGACGAGCTCACGCAGTACCTCGTGCAGTCCGCCGCCCAGTACGGCATGGCTCCGCAGGAGTTCGTGAACGCGCTGCAGGAGGGCAACCAGCTCCCCGCCATGATCGGCGAGGTCGCCCGCAACAAGGCTCTGGCCGTCGCGCTCGGCAAGGTCACCGTCGTCGACACCAACGGCAACCCGGTCGACCTCAGCGGCTTCGTCGCCACGGAGGACGAGGCCGCGGACGAGGAAGAGGTCGTGGAGGAGGCGGAGGAGATCGCGGATGCCGCGGCCGACGCCGACGCCGTGATCGAGGCCGAGGAGGCCGCGAAGCCCGCCAAGAAGGCTCCTGCGCGCAAGCCCGCCGCCAAGAAGGCCGCCGAGGCCGCCGACGCCGACGAGGCCGCCGCTGAGAAGGCTCCGGCCAAGAAGGCGCCCGCGAAGAAGGCTCCGGCGAAGAAGGCCGCCGCCGCCGAGTGACGCGCACTTCGGCCGGCACTCGCGCAGTGACCGATTGAGACAAGAGGACGGATGCCGCGGCATCCGTCCTCTTGCGTCCGGCGCCCGCTCTGCCCAGGGCGAACACGGGCGGGTCGCTCGTGGCGCGCCGGTAGATTCGATGGCGACCCAAGGAAACAGGAGTACACATGGCCGAACCACTTGTCGCGACCAGCGTCTTCGACAGGCTGCTGAAGGACCGCATCATCTGGCTGGGGTCGGAGGTGCGCGACGACAACGCCAACGAGATCTGCGCGAAGATCCTGCTGCTCGCCGCTGAGGACTCCGAGAAGGACATCTACCTCTACATCAACTCGCCCGGTGGCTCGATCACCGCCGGCATGGCGATCTACGACACCATGCAGTTCGTGCCCAACGACATCGTGACCGTCGGCATCGGCATGGCTGCGTCGATGGGACAGCTGCTGCTGACCGCCGGCACGAAGGGCAAGCGCTACATCACGCCCAACGCCCGCGTGCTGCTGCACCAGCCGCACGGCGGCTTCGGCGGCACCTCGAGCGACATCCAGACCCAGGCCCAGCTGATCCTCGACATGAAGAAGCGACTGGCCGAGATCACGGCGTCGCAGACCGGCAAGACCGTCGAGCAGATCAACGCCGACGGCGACCGCGACCGCTGGTTCACGGCCCCCGAGGCGCTCGATTACGGCTTCGTCGACCACATCCGCGACTCGGCCCTCGACGTCATCGGCGGCGGCGGCACCGCCGGAACCGCGAGCTGACGGCACCCGAAGGCGAAAGAGAGAGAACCCGAATGCAGACCCCCACCTTCGGCGGCGCGCCGCTGGCACCTCAGGGCCTCCAGATGCCCGGCAGCCGCTACATCCTGCCGCAGTTCGAGGAGCGCACGGCCTACGGCTACAAGCGCCAGGACCCGTACAACAAGCTGTTCGAGGACCGCGTGATCTTCCTGGGCGTCCAGGTCGACGACGCGTCGGCGGATGACGTCATGGCCCAGCTCCTCGTGCTCGAGAGCCAGGATCCCGACCGCGACATCATCATGTACATCAACTCGCCCGGCGGCTCGTTCACGGCGATGACTGCGATTTACGACACCATGCAGTACGTGTCGCCGCAGATCCAGACGGTCGTGCTCGGTCAGGCCGCCTCGGCGGCTGCCGTGCTGCTGGCCGCCGGCGCCCCCGGCAAGCGCCTCGCGCTGCCGAACGCCCGCATCCTGATCCACCAGCCCGCCGTCGGCGAGGCCGGGCACGGTCAGGCGTCCGACATCGAGATCCAGGCCGCGGAGATCCTCCGTATGCGGACGTGGCTCGAAGAGACGCTCGCGAAGCACTCGAACAAGACGCAGGCAGAGGTGAACAAGGACATCGACCGCGACAAGATCCTCTCCGCCGAGGAGAGCGTCGCATACGGTCTCGTCGACCAGGTGCTCACCACGCGCAAGCGCGGCCAGCAGGCGGCGCTGACGAAGTAGTCGCTTCGACAGCAGCGGTTCTTCGACGCCCCGTCGTCCGGATTCTCCGGCGGCGGGGCGTCGTCGTGCTCCCGGGTGCCTCGTCCGCTCAGCGCGAAACCGACGATTCCACAACGTGCGTCGCAATGCCGCCGCATGTCGGCGTCAGCTATTAGGCTCGGAGAACAGCTGGGGGGCTTGCCCCGACGTCACGAGGAGGAGCGGCATGGCACGCATCGGTGAGAGCGCCGACCTGTTCAAATGCTCCTTCTGCGGGAAGAGTCAGAAGCAGGTCCAGCAGCTGATCGCAGGACCGGGCGTCTACATCTGCGACGAATGCGTCGAGCTCTGCAACGAGATCATCGAAGAGCGCATGGCCGAGTCCTCATCGGGCGTCGTCGCAGACTTCGATCTGCCCAAGCCCCGCGAGATCTTCGCGTTCCTCGAGGAGTACGTCGTCGGTCAGACCGACGCCAAGCGGGCACTGTCGGTCGCCGTGTACAACCACTACAAGCGCGTCCGCGCGCACGGCACGATCCAGTCGGCCGAGCAGCGCGCCGATGAGATCGAGCTCGCCAAGAGCAACATCCTCCTGCTGGGCCCCACCGGCTGCGGCAAGACCTATCTGGCACAGACGCTCGCCAAGCGTCTCAACGTGCCGTTCGCCGTGGCCGACGCCACCGCGCTCACAGAGGCCGGCTATGTCGGCGAAGACGTCGAGAACATCCTCCTCAAGCTGCTGCAGGCCGCCGACTTCGACACGAAGCGCGCCGAGACCGGCATCATCTACATCGACGAGGTCGACAAGATCGCCCGCAAGGCCGAGAACCCGTCGATCACCCGCGACGTGTCGGGGGAGGGCGTCCAGCAGGCGCTGCTGAAGATCCTCGAGGGAACGGTCGCGTCGGTGCCGCCCCAGGGCGGGCGCAAGCACCCCCATCAGGAATTCATCCAGATCGACACGACGAACGTGCTCTTCATCGTCGCCGGCGCCTTCGCCGGCCTCGAAGACATCATCTCGTCGCGCGTCGGCAAGCACGGCGTCGGATTCGGCGCCTCGCTGCACCGCAAGGACGAAGACCTCCACCTTTTCGGCGACGTGCAGCCCGAAGACCTCCACAAGTTCGGGCTGATCCCCGAGTTCATCGGCCGGCTGCCCGTCATCGCCTCGGTCTCGCCGCTCGATCGCGAAGCGCTCATGGAGATCCTCACCGAGCCGAAGAACGCACTCGTGAAGCAGTACCACCGCATGTTCGAGCTCGACGGCGTCGCACTGGAGTTCGACCGTGAGGCGCTCGAGGCCATCGCCGACCTCGCCGTGGCTCGCAAGACGGGCGCTCGCGGCCTGCGCGCGATCCTCGAGGACGTGCTGGGACCGATCATGTTCGAGATCCCCTCGACAGACGACGTCGACAAGGTCGTCGTGACCCGAGCGGCCGTCGAAGAGGGCGCCCTTCCCACGCTCGTCCTGCGGGAGAAGCGCAAGAGCGCCTGACCGTTTTCCCCTCACGCATCACCGTGGGGCCCTCGCCAGCATCGAAGCGCGAACCTTCGCGCGGACGCGCGAAGCCATGCATGGCATACGGGAGCGTGTCGGAGGTGCCGAGTAGCTTCGGCGTGTGAGCAGCCCGCGCCCCTTCTCGATCCAGGTGCCCGATTCCGAACTCGACGATCTGCGAGAGCGTCTCGCGCGGTTCCGGCCGCTGCCGGACTCACCACGCCGGCCGGAGTCCGGCATGAGCGCCGACTACCTCGCCGAGCTCGTCGCGACGTGGCGCACGTGGGACTGGCGGGGTCGCGAACGGTGGCTCAACCGGCATCCGCAATTCCTCGCCGAGATCGGGGACAGCACCGTCCATTTCGCCCACCTGCGTTCCGACCGCGATGATGCGCCGGCGCTGCTGGTCATGCACGGCTGGCCGCACACGTTCGCACTGCAGCTGGATTTCGCCGACCTGCTGCCCGATTTCCACGTCGTCGTGCCGAGCTTTCCCGGCTTCGGCTACTCCTCGGCCTACACCGACGGGCCCGTCACCGAGGTCCGCCTTGCCGCCACGATGCACGCGCTCATGACGGATGTGCTGGGTTACGAGAAGTACCTCACGTACGGCGAGGACGTGTCGGCCAACGTGAACGATCTGATCGCCGGCTCCTATCCCGAGGCGGTGAGCGGCGTCATCGTGACGCACTCGCACTTCCCGTCGATGGCCGAGCGTCCGGAACTCACGGCGCCCGACGAGGTGGCGTTCTTCGCGCGCCTCCAGCAGTGGGGCGGCGCCAACGGCGCGTACGGTCACGTGCAGGCGACGCGCCCCGACACTCTGGCGGCGGCGCTGAACGACTCCCCGGCAGGGCTGATCGCCTGGCTGGCTGAGAAGCTGGTCGAGTGGAGTGACACGCCTCCGGCGGATCCACGGGCGGTCGAACGTCGCATCTCGCGGGAGCGCATCCTCACCGAGGCGATGATCTACTGGACGACGCAGAGCATCGGCTCCTCCTTCCGCCCGTACTACGAGGGCGCCGACCAGCCCGATGAGATGCCGCCGGTCTCGATTCCGGCATCCGTGCACATCCAGCGTCACGAAGGCGACTATCCGGAATCGCTCGCGCGGCGTTTCTACCGTGACCTGCGCACCTTCGAGCGCCTCGATGAGGGAGGGCATTTCGCGGTCGCCGAGGTGCCCTCGGTCATGGCCGAGCGGGTGCGCGCGTTCGCGCGCGAGCTGGACCTCGTCTGACGCTGTTCGGCGGCGGAGCACTCGCTGCCTCACAACTCACCATGGCCGTTTTCGGCCAGTCGCGAATGGCCGTAAAGGGCGACGCGCCCGTCATGCCGACACGCGTCTACTCGAAGCATGTCAGCACTCGCACTCTCATCCCACGACCACGACTCGCCGGTGACTCTCCCGGCTGCCCCGTCGCGCACGGCCGAATATGCCGAGCCGACCGGGACGATCTTCCTCGATCGACGGCTGAACGGTCCGCGCCGCTCCGCCAACGGCGGGTTCGCCGCCGGCTCCCTTGCTCAGCACATCGACGCGGAGACGGTCACCGTCGTCCTGCATCGACCGATCCCGCTCGGCCTCGAACTTCCGGTCGTCGGGGATGGGCGCGGTGGGGGAGTGGTCCACCATCGTGGCCGGCTGATCGCGCTGGCCCGACCCGGTCAGCTCAGCGACTCCCCGGCACCGCCTCCGCCGACGTACGACGAGGCGCTGCTCGCGCGGTCGCGGTACCCGCTGGCAGGCGTGCGGCATCCGCTCGCGGACTGCGTGGTGTGCGGCGTGGACCGCACGGACGGCATGCACGTGACCCTCGGCCCGCTCGAGGGCACTGCCGGCCGCCTCGCGGCACCGTGGAGCGTCGATACGCGGATCTCGCACGCCGGCACTGCCGACTATCCCGCCGTGTGGGGCGCGCTCGACTGCCCGAGCTACCCCGCCCACGCGCTCGAGAATCGCATCCTGTGCCTGCTGGGCACGATCACCGCCCGTGTGGAGCGCCGCCCGCGCGTCGGGGAGCACCTCGTGATCCACAGCTGGACGCGTGAGCAGCACGGCCGGCGGTACGAGACATCGGCCGCGATGGTCGACAGTCGTGGGGCACTGGTCGCGCGCGCCGACGCGACGTGGATCGCTGTGAAGCGTCCGCGCGTCGCGGCCCTCGCGGCGTGGCGCTGGTAGCGGCATCGGCGGAGGGATGGCCGATTCCGGCCACTCCCCGCGGGCCGGACCGTGACCCATACTGATGTCGTGTCCACCGTCCGCTACGCCTGGTCGGGTTCCGACGACGTCGCGTGGTCGGAGATGGGCGCCGGCGCGCCGCTGCTCATCGGCGGCTGGTGGATGAGTCATCTCGAGCGCGATTGGGAGTACGGGCCCTTCCGCACCTTCGTCGAGGCGATGGCGCGTCACCGGCGCGTCCTGCGCATGGACACGCCGGGGAGCGGGTTGTCGAGGACCAGGCCGGAGACGCCCGACAGCCTGGAGCCGCACGTCGATGCGATGAAGGCGGTGCTCGATGCCGCCGAGGCCGAGCAGGCCACGCTGTTCGCGGGGTCGTCCGGCTGTGCGATCGCCGTGGAGTTCGCGGCCCGCCACCCGGAGCGTGTGCGCCGCCTCGTCCTCTCGGGAGCGTACCTGGACGGTTCATCGATCGCCTCGCCCGGCGACCGCGCCGCACTGGTGGAGCTCGTGCGCAAGAGCTGGGGGGTGAGTTCCCGCGTGATGTCCGACATCTTCTACCCTGACGCGACTGCGGAGCAGCGCCGCGCCTTCGCGCGTCACCAGCGTTCGACGGCCACCGCGGCGGCCGCGGCAGCCGGACTGCAGGCCGTCTACTCGTTCGACGCGCGCGCCACGGCGCCACAGGTGCGGGCACCGACCCTGGTGCTGCACCGGCGGGGGGACCGGGCCATTCCCCTCGCGCTGGGCGCCGCCACGGCGGCCGCGATCCCGGGCGCGCACCTGGAAGTGCTCGAGGGCTCCGATCACCACCCGTGGCACGGCGACGCGAGCGCGTTCCTGCGACGGGCGCTCGCCTTCGACGCGGTCGCTGAGGAACAGCTCGGCGGCGACCTCGTCCTACCGCCCGCGATGGCGGCGCCGGATGGAGCGAGCGCGAAGACGTCTCCGATCTCCGCACGGGAGCGCGAGGTGCTCCTGCTGATCTCCCAGGGCAAGACGGACGCGCAGATCGCGGCAGAGCTGTTCCTCAGCGTCCACACGGTGCACCGGCACGTCGCCAACGCGCGCACCAAGCTCGAAGTACCCTCCCGAGCAGCAGCGGCGGCATGGGCGATCGCCCACACCGCCGCTCCTTAGGCGGATCTAGCCGGCGAGGCCGCGGCGCTCCAGCAGCGGCTGGATCTCCGCATCCCGCCCGCGGAAGTCCCGGTAGGCCTCGAGCGGATCCTTCGATCCGCCGACGCCCAGGAGGCGGCCGCGGAAACGATCGCCGTTCTCCCGACGCAGGCCGCCGTTCTCACGGAACCACTCGACGGTGTCGGCGTCCAGGACCTCGCTCCAGATGTAGGAGTAGTAGCCCGCGCTGTAGCCACCCGAGAACACATGCGCGAAGTACGTCGACGAGTACCGCGTCGGCACGACAGGGTTGTCGAGACCGATGTCGGCCAGGGCCGCGGCCTCGAACGCAGCGACGTCGAGGTCTGCCGACACCTCGTCGACGGAGAGCGAGTGCCAGGCCTGGTCGAGCCACGCCGCCGCAAGGTACTCGCTCGTCGCGAAGCCCTGGTTGAACGCCTCCGAGGCGTGCAGCTTCTCGACGATCTCGGTCGGGAGCGGCTCATCCGTGTCGATGTGGCGGGCGTACGAAGCCAGGATCTCTGGCCAGTAGATCCACATCTCGTTGACCTGGCTCGGGAACTCGACGAAGTCGCGGTAGACGTTGGTGCCCGCGAAGTGCGGGTACGTCACCGTCGCGAACAGGCCGTGGAGCGCGTGGCCGAACTCGTGGAACAGCGTCGTCACCTCGTCGAGGCTCAGAAGCGTCGGACGCCCCGCTGCGGGCTTCGGGACGTTCAGGTTGTTGACCACGATGGGCTGCGTGCCGCGCAGGCGCGACTGCAGGACGATCGAGTTCATCCACGCGCCGCCGCGCTTCGTGTCGCGGGTGTACAGGTCGAGGATGTAGAGCCCGAGTGCCGATCCGTCGGCGTTGTGAACCTCGAAGACGCGCGTATCGGGGTGATAGCTGCCGAGATCGCCGCGCTCGGTGAAGGTGATGCCGTAGAGATCGCCAGCCGCTCGGAACACGCCGTCCTGAAGTACGCGCTCGGCCTCGAACCACGGGCGCAGCGCAGACCGGTCGAGGTCGTACTCCGCCGCCCTCACCCTCTCGGTGTAGAACGCCCAGTCGTGCGCTTCCAGGGGGAACGGGTCGCCACCGGCGTCGATGATCGCCTGCAGCTTCTCCTGCTCCCTGCGCGCGTTACGGGCGGCGGGCAGCGCGAGCTGGCGGAGCAGGTCGTGCACTGCTGCGGGGGAGCCTGCGGTCTCGTCCGACGTGATGTAGGCCGCGTGCGAGTCGTAGCCGAGGAGTGCCGCGCGCTCCGCGCGCAGGCGCACGATCTCGAGCAGAGTGGCACGGTTGTCGTGCTCGTTGCCGCGAGATCCGCGGGAACGGGATGCCGTCAGCAGTCGTGCGCGGGAATCCCTGTCGGTGACGCTCGAGAGGTAGGGGTGACCGGTGAAGAGCGTCAGTGTGACGACCCACTTGCCGTCGAGGCCGCGATCGGACGCCGCCTGTGCCGCAGCGGACAGCTCGCCCTCGGAGAGTCCGTCGAGCTCCGTCGCGTCGTCGAAGACGACCGCCAGGTCGTTCGTGTCGGCGAGCAGGTTCTTCTCGAACTGCGTGGTGAGCGTCGAGAGGCGCTGGTTCAACTCGGTGAGGTGCTTCTTCGCCTCGTCGTCGAGGCCGGCGCCGGCGTGGGACATCTCCGTATGGTGGCGTTCGACGAGATACCGCTGCTCCGGCGTGAGGTCGAGCTGATCGAGCTGATCGTGGATCGTCTTGATGCGCCAGTACAGCGCCGAGTCGAGCTGGATCGAGTCCTGGTGGGCCGACATCAGCGGCGCGAGCTGCTCCTCGATCTGCTGGATGTCGTCCGTCGCGTCCGCCGATGACACCGTGTAGAACGTCCGTGCGACATCGCCCAGGAGACGCCCGCTCTCCTCGAGCGGGACGAGGGTGTTCTCGAACGTCGGCATGGACCGCACCCGGGTGATCGCCGAGACCTCAGCGGTGTGTGCCGCGAAAGCCTGCTCGAACGCGGGCAGATAGTGCTCGGGGAGGATCGCGGCGTAGTCCGGAAGCCCGTAGGGGAGTGAGCTGGGCGCGAGAAGCGGGTTGTCGTTCGGCATGGCGTCCAGCCTAGTCACGCGGCCGCGCATGCCGAGATCTCTTTGCAAACACATGATTGCAAAGAACTCCTTGCAAAGAGTTCTTTGCATCGCTACTCTGGGGACATGGCAGAGAACGAGGAGCAGCAGGCGGATGCCGCAGCCCGCAGCGAACAGCGACACAACGAGGATCGTGTCCTCGACTCCGGCGCCCTGCGCGCACTCGCGCACCCCCTCCGCGTGAGGATCTACGACATCCTCAGCCAGTACGGCCCGCAGACGGCCAGCTCCCTCGCCGAGCGGCTGGGCGAGTCCAGCGGCTCGACGAGCTACCACCTGCGCGCACTCGCCAAGCAGGACCTCATCCGGGAGGCCCCCGATCGCGGCACCGGCCGCGAACGGTGGTGGGAGCGTCCGGTCGGGGGCGTGTCGTTCGCCAACCCCGACGCGATGTCCACTCCGGCCGGCCGTGCCGCGACCCAGGTGGTCATGAACGAGTTCCTGCGCAACCGCAACGATCAGCTGCTCGAGTTCGTCAACCGGGGGATCGGCGGTGAGGACGAGCTCTGGCAGGACGGCACGCTCATCTCCACGGCCACGGCGCGACTCACACCCGAGCAGAGCAAAGAACTGACTCTCAAGATCATGGCCCTGATCGACGAGGCCGTGGACAACTACCGCAACCAGACCGGCGAGAACGTACGCCCCGTCACCATCCGGGCTGACGTCTTCCCGCTTCCGCAACTAGGAGGACAGTCATGACCACCATCACGGCAGGCGAACTCGCGGCACGCGGCTTCGATGCATCCGCCACACGATTCGACCGCGCGCTGCTGCGCGCGACATCCGCGATCGACGCGTACGTGATCGCGCGCGTCGAGCGGCGGGACGGCGCCGAACGACGCGGCGCACTGGCCGCACAGACCGCCGTGAGCGGCGCACGGCGCGATGCCGAGGCGCTCGCGGCGACGGGGATGCTCCCGCGATGAGCGAGAGCATCGACACCGTCGAGCGGCCGGGGACGCCGGCCGGGCGGGCACGCAGGGTCCCGCTCGGCCGCGACTTCGGCAAGCTGTGGACGGCTGCGGCTATCAGCAACCTCGCGGACGGGGTCGGCCGCGTCGCCGTCCCGCTGATCGCGACCACGCTCACCCGCGACCCGCTCGCGATCTCCGCGCTCAGCGCCCTGGCGTTCCTGCCGTGGCTCGTCTTCGGACTGCCTGCGGGCATGATCGTCGACCGGTTCGATCGCCGATGGGTCATGGCGATCGCCAACGGCCTTCGCGGGCTCGCCGCCGTCGGGCTCGCCGCCCTCACGGTCACGGGCGCCATCAGCATCTGGTGGCTGTTCGCCGGCGTGCTCGTGTTCGGCCTGGGGGAGACTCTCTTCGACAACGCGACCAACTCCATCGTCCCGAGCGTGGTGCAGCGCCCCGCGCTGGACCGTGCCAACGGCTGGCTGCAGGCAGCGCAGATCACGATCGACAGCTTCATCGCCGCTCCCATCGGCGGCGTCCTGTTCGCCGTCGCGCTCGCGCTGCCGCTCTGGGTCGGGGCCGCGGGCTACCTCATCCCCATCGTCCTCGCGGTGATGCTGCCGCTGTCGGCCGCGCGCCCGTTGCGGGCCGAGGCTCCGACGGGCAAGAGCGCGGCGTCGACGGCAGAGGCAGCGGTCGCCGCCGGCGAGCCGCTCGCAGCGGCCGATATGGACGCCGACGTCGAGGCGAGCGCCGAGATCGAGGCCCCGGAGACCGCCGCACCGGTGAACGTGTCCGCCCGCGAAGCCCTCGTCTATCTCTGGCGGCACCGCTTCCTCCGGTCGATGGTGGTCTTCACCTCCATCGTGGGCTGCGCGTTCGCCTTCGCCCAGGCGCCGGTGTTCCTCTACTTCCTCGATGTGCACGGTGTCGCGCCGGCCGCCATCGGGCTCGTCACCGCCGGGATCGGGCTGGGCGGCCTCGGCGGCTCGCTGGTCGCGGCGTCGCTCGTCGCGAAGTTCGGACGCGGCAAGGTCATGCTCGGCGCCAACATCGTCGCTGCGGTCGGACTCGCGGGAGTGTGGGCCGCGCCGGAGGCGATCTCGGCGACCATCGCGTACGCCGTCATGGCGGCAGCGGTGTCGATCTGGAACGTGCCGTGGGGCGCCCTGCGTCAGCGGATCGTGCCGGGGCACCTGTTCGGCCGCGTGCTGGGCATCAGCCGCACGCTGACGTGGGGCATCTTCCCGTTCGCGACGCTCCTCGGCGGCTGGGTGGCGCGCATCGATCTGCGACTGCCGTTCCTGCTCGCCGCCGGTGTCACGCTGGTCGCGACCGCGGTCGCCGTGCGGCTGCTGCTCTCTGCCTCGACGCACAACGCGCCGGAGGAGTGAGCCCAGGCCTACCCGAAGCCGTCGTCCGGATCGTTCCGGGCGACGGCTTCGCCGTCGGCGTCGAGCGTCACGATCACCCCGGTGTCGAGCTCCGCGATCGGCTTGCCCTCGAGCCAGGTGAGGGTCCAGCGCGGCCGCGGCTGACCGAGCTGGTCGCCCGGGATCGTCTCGTCGACGGAGCGGATGCCGCGGCGCAGCGCCTCAGGCACCGCTTGAGGTGGTTCGTCGCCCGAGGTCCAGCGCGTTCCGAGCTGCATGTCACGCCTCCTGGGGGACGAGTTCGATCTCCGACACCGACAGGGCGTCGGCCTCCGCATAGCCGATCTCGGCGATGCGCCCGACCGCCTTGAGGTCGCCCTCCGCGAGTCGCAGCACCGCGATGGCCTCGGCCGGAGCTGCGATCGTGACCTGCGACACCTCCGCCTTCTGCGACACCTTCGCCTCGGTCTTCGCGCGGCGCACCCCGATGAGCGCCTCGCCGACGATGCTGAGCACCGCCGGGTCGCCCTCGATGCCGAGCGGCTCCGGCCACTCGGCGTTGTGCACCGAGCTGTCGTTGAACCACGACCACGATTCCTCGGCCGCGAACGCGAGCACCGGGGCGAACAGGCGCAGGAGCGTGGACAGCGCGATGCGCAGCGCGAGCGCCGCGGATGGCTGGCCCACGTCGGCCTGGTTGTAGGCGCGCTCCTTGACCAGCTCGAGGTAGTCGTCGCAGAAGGTCCAGAAGAACGACTCGGTGACCTCGAGCGCACGGGCGTGGTCGTAGGCGTCCAGCGCCTTGGTCGCATCGCGCACGACCGCGTCCAGGGCGGTGAGCATCGAGGCGTCCAGCGCGTGGGTCACCTGCGCGTCCGCGGGCACGGGGAACGACAGCACGAACTTCGCCGCATTGAGCACCTTGATCGCGAGGCGACGGCCGATCTTCACCTGCGTCGGGTTCTGCGGGTCGAACGCCGCGTCGGTGCCGAGACGGCTCGACGCCGCCCAGTACCGCACCGCGTCCGAGCCGTGCTGCGAGAGGATGTCGGCCGGAGTGACGACGTTGCCCTTCGACTTCGACATCTTCTTGCGGTCGGGATCCACGATGAAGCCCGAGATCGCGGCATCCGTCCACGGCGCGCGGTCGTCCTCGAGGGCGCTGCGCAGCAGCGTCGAGAACAGCCACGTGCGGATGATGTCCTGGCCCTGCGGGCGCAGGTCGAACGGCGCGACGAGGTTCCAGAGCTCGGGATCGCGCTCCCAGCCGCCGGCGAGCTGCGGCGTCAGCGACGAGGTCGCCCAGGTGTCGAAGATGTCGTTCTCACCCTCGAAACCGCCCGGCACTCCGCGCTGGTCGGCCGTGTACCCGGCCGGCACATCGGTCGAGGGGTCGACAGGCAGCGATGCGTCGTCGGGTCTGATGACGCGGTCGTAGTCGCGCTCGCCGTTCTCGTCGAGGGCGTACCAGACCGGGATCGGCACGCCGAAGAAGCGCTGACGCGACACCAGCCAGTCCCCGGTGAGGCCGTTCGTCCAGTTGTCGAAGCGCACCCGCATGAAGTCCGGGTGCCACGACATCGAGGCGCCGAGCGAGATGAGCTTTTCGCGCAGCGCCTCGTCGCGAGCGCCGTTGCGGATGTACCACTGGCGCGTCGAGACGATCTCCATCGGGCGATCGCCCTTCTCGTAGAACTTCACCACGTGCGTGAACGGCTTCGGGTCGCCGATGAGCTCGCCGGACTCCTGCAGCAGCTCCACCACGCGCTTCTTGGCGGAGAACACCGTCTTGCCGGCGAGCTCGGCGTACGCCGCCTTGCCGCCATCCGTCGTGATGGCGTCCGGTGCGTCCGGAACGATACGACCGTCCAGGCCGAGGATGGTCCGGTTCGGCAGGTTCAGCTCACGCCACCAGATGATGTCGGTCACGTCGCCGAAGGTGCAGATCATCGCGATGCCCGAGCCCTTGTCGGGCTGGGCGAGCGGGTGAGCCAGCACCGGCACCTCGACGTCGAAGAGCGGGGTGCGCACGGTGGTGCCGAAGAGCGGCTGGTAGCGCTCGTCGTCGGGGTGCGCGACCAGCGCGACGCAGGCCGCGAGCAGCTCGGGACGCGTCGTCTCGATGTGCACATCGCCCGAGCCGTCCGTCTTGTGGAACGCGACGCGGTGGAAGGCGGCGGGCTGCTCGCGCTCCTCGAGCTCGGCCTGTGCGATCGCCGTGCGGAAGTCGATGTCCCACATCGTGGGCGCGAGGTCCTGGTAGGCCTCGCCGCGCTCCAGGTTGCGCAGGAACGCGCGCTGGCTGGTGCGGATCGTGTCGTCGGAGATGGTGCGGTATGTCTGCGTCCAGTCGACGCTCAGTCCCAGCTGGCGAAACAGCGCCTCGAAGTGCTTCTCGTCCTCGACGGTGAGCCGCTCGCACAGCTCGATGAAGTTGCGGCGGCTGACGGGCACCTGGTCGGCGGCGCGGCTGGACTTGTTGTCGCCGCCCTCGAACGGAGGGGTGAAGCCGGGAACATACGCCAGCGACGGGTCGCAGCGCACGCCGTAGTAGTTCTGCACACGACGCTCGGTGGGCAGGCCGTTGTCGTCCCATCCCATCGGGTAGAACACCGTCTTGCCGCGCATGCGCTCGTAGCGCACCTTGAGATCGGTGTGCGTGAACGAGAAGACGTGTCCGATGTGGAGACTGCCCGACGCGGTCGGCGGGGGAGTGTCGACCGAGTACACGCCCTCGCGGCCCACCTCGGCGGCGCGAACGCGATCGAACAGGTACGTGCCCTGCTCGGACCACGCGGCATCCCACTTGTCCTCGAGGCCCTCCAGTGCGGGCTTGTCCGGAATCTGTCCCTGTGCGGGGCGGCCGTCGGTCATGCGGAACTCCTCGAGCGATATGTGCGGCACTGTGTGAGCGTGCCTGAGTGTGGGATGACGCTCGATTCTAGCCCGGCTGCGCTCGACCCGGAAAAGCGGACGGATGCCGCGACAGCCGGCATCCGTCCGCTCTCGGGCGCGTCGGGATTCAGGCCGTCGCCGTCGCCGTCGCCGTCGCGCTGGCCGGGTCGGTCGCGAGTTCCGGCTCGACGGCGCGCCGCGCGGCGAGCCAAGCCGACACGAGCGTGACCGCCGACATGATCGCCAGGATCACGCCGGGATGCCACCACGCGTAGCCGGTCGCCTCGCCGAGGGTGAGTGTGAGGAACGGGACGAATCCGCTGATCGTCGCCGCCAGCGCGTACGCGAACGACAGGGCAGAGTAGCGGAACCGGTCGGGGAAGAGGTCGTTCATCAGCCCGCCGAGTGCCGCCCACGCCATCGTCGGAAGGATCCCGCCGATGAGCATCGTCGCGACCAGGATCGGGAACGTGGCGAACTGGAGGAGGAAATACATCGGGAACGTGATGAGCAGAGTGCCGACCGCACCCCACAGGACGACGCGTGCCGACCCGATGCGCGACGCCCACCCCCCGAACAGCGGGATGGTCACGAGCTGCAGGAGGCCGCCGATCGTGGTCGCGATGAGCAGGTCCTGGAAGCTGAAACCCAGCTGCTCCACCCCGTAGTTGACGGTGTAGGTGTTCATGAGCGAGTACGACCCGATGCCCAGCAGGGCAGCGCCGATCGCGATCGCCATGGCGCCGGGGCGCTTGGTGAACATCGTGATGAACGGGATGCGATCGCGGCGCCCCTCCGCCACGACGCCCTCGAACACGGGCGTCTCGGAGATCGACCAGCGCAGGTACAGCGATACCAGCAGCAGCGGGATGGCGAGGAGGAACGGGATGCGCCATCCCCACTCGGCGATCTGCTCGGCGGGGAGCACCGCGGTGAGGACGATGAACACGGCCGCCGAGAGGATCGATCCGACGGGGGAGCCGAGCTGGGGGATCGCGGCGTAGAACGCGCGCTTGACCGGGCCGGAGTTCTCGGTCGCGATGAGGATCGATCCGCCCCACTCGCCGCCCAGGGACAGGCCCTGCACGATGCGCAGCACGATCAGGAGGACGGCTCCGAGCCAGCCCGCCTGCGCGTAGGTCGGCAGGAGGCCGATCAACCCGGTCGCGACGCCCATGATGCCCACGGTCCACAGCAGGGTGGCCCGGCGGCCGACGCGGTCGCCCATGTAGCCGAAGATCACGGCACCGATGGGGCGCACCACGAAGGCGAGCGCGATCGTCAGGAACGCCGCGCTCGTGGCGCCGAACTGCCCGAGCGGGTCGAAGAACAGCGGCCCGACGAAGAACGCCGAAAAGTAGGCGAAGAGGTAGAAGTCGAAGGATTCGAGCGAGGTTCCCACCATCGAGGCCCACGCGACTCTGCGCGTCGGGGTGGATTCGGGAACCAGAGCGGATTCGGGTGCTGCTGCGGTCACGGATGTCAATCTTGGCACGAGTCCAGAAACCCCGTCGCCGTGCTCCGCATTCCCCCCTTGCACAGCCACGGTAGACTCGTCCCAGCAGCGTCGATCCGGCCATCACCGGGGAGCTCTCGGAAGAACAGGTGTCCGCTCACGCGGATTCCCCACTAGAACCGAGCGGGTCAGGCCCGTCACAGCCGCAGTGAGAGAGGGCAGCTCGGCCCCGTCGAAGGACCGAGACGTCAAAGCAGGGTGGTACCGCGGTACGTCTGGTCACCGTTCCAGGCATGTCGTCCCCGCAGGAAGCACACGAGCGAGCACCTGCGAGAGAAGATGACCTATCCCCGCCCCTCCGCCTTCGGACCTGCGGCCGATGCCTCGGCACGCCCGGGGACCGGAGCGAGTCCCGTCGTCCCGAGCCCCCGCTTCCCCGACATCGAGCGCGAGATCCTCGCGTTCTGGAAGGCCGACCAGACCTTCCGCGCCTCGATCGACCAGCGCGACGGCGCCGACGAGTGGGTCTTCTACGACGGTCCGCCGTTCGCCAACGGACTGCCCCACTACGGCCACCTCCTCACCGGATACGCCAAGGACGTGTTCCCGCGCTTCCAGACCATGCGCGGCAAGAAGGTCGACCGCGTGTTCGGCTGGGACACGCACGGACTGCCCGCCGAGCTGGAGGCGATGAAGCAGCTCGGCATCACCGAGAAGAGCGAGATCGAGGCCATGGGCATCGCCGCGTTCAATGCCAAGTCCCGCGAATCGGTGCTCGCCTACACGCGCGAGTGGGAGGACTACGTCACCCGGCAGGCGCGCTGGGTCGACTTCGAGCGCGGCTACAAGACGCTGGACCTCACCTACATGGAGTCCGTGCTGTGGGCGTTCAAGACGATCTACGACAAGGGTCTGGCCTATGAGGGCCACCGTGTCCTGCCGTACTGCTGGCGCGACGAGACACCGCTCTCGGCACACGAGCTGCGGATGGACGACGACGTCTACAAGATGCGTCAGGACCCGTCGGTGACGATCACGTTCCCGCTGACGGGCCTGAAGGCGGAGGCGCTCGGCCTCACCGGCGTGCGCGCGCTCGCCTGGACGACGACGCCGTGGACCCTGCCCACGAATCTCGCCCTCGCCGTCGGCCCCGGCATCCGCTACGTGGTCGTGCCCGGGGGACCCAACGGGGCGGCCGATGTGCACCGCGACGACGAGCCCGCCGAAGCGGAGTCGCACCGCTATCTCCTCGCCGAGGAGCTCCTCGCGGGGTACGCGAAGGACCTCGGCTACGACTCCGCGGAGGCCGCGCGCGAAGCCGTCGAGCAGACCGTCCTCGGGACGGAGCTCGAGGACGTCACGTACGACCGCCTGTTCGACTACTACGCGGATGCCTCGATCTGGGGCACGCAGCGTGCGTGGCGCATCCTCGTCGACGACTACGTCACCACCGGCGACGGCACCGGCATCGTGCACCAGGCCCCGGCCTTCGGTGAGGACGACCAGCGGGTGACAGAGGCCGCCGGCATCCCGCTCATCATGAGCCTCGATGACGGCGGACGCTTCCTGCCGCAGGTCACGGATGTCGCCGGGCAGCTCTGGATGGACGCCAACCGCCCGCTCATCCGGCTGCTCCGCCAGGAGGGGCGACTCCTCCGCGAGGCGAGCTACGAGCACTCGTACCCGCACTGCTGGCGGTGCCGCAACCCGCTCATCTACCGCGCGGTGTCGAGCTGGTTCATCCGCGTCACCGACATCAAGGACCGCATGCTCGCGAACAACGAGCAGATCACCTGGGTGCCCGAGAACGTCAAGCACGGGCAGTTCGGCAAGTGGCTCGAGGGGGCGCGCGACTGGTCCGTCAGCCGCAACCGCTACTGGGGCTCGCCGATCCCGGTGTGGAAGAGCGACGACCCGGAGCACCCGCGCGTCGACGTCTACGGCTCGCTGGAGGATCTGGAGCGGGACTTCGGTCGCCTGCCGCGCAACGCGGAGGGAGAGGTCGATCTGCACCGGCCGTATATCGACGACCTGACGCGCCCGAATCCCGACGACCCGACCGGCAAGAGCACGATGCGCCGCATCGAGGACGTCTTCGATGTCTGGTTCGACTCCGGCTCGATGCCATATGCCCAGGTGCACTATCCGTTCGAGAACCAGCAGTGGTTCGACGAGCATTCGCCCGCCGACTTCATCGTCGAGTACATCGGGCAGACGCGCGGCTGGTTCTACGTGATGCACGTGCTGTCGACCGCGCTGTTCGACCGGCCTGCGTTCACGGGCGTCTCGTGCCACGGCATCGTGCTCGGCAGCGACGGGCTCAAGATGTCGAAGTCGCTGCAGAACTATCCCGACGTCAGCGAGGTCTTCGACCGCGACGGTTCCGACGCGATGCGCTGGTTCCTCATGTCGAGCTCGGTGCTGCGCGGCGGCAACCTCATCGTCACCGAGGAGGGCATCCGCGCCGGCGTGCGCGAGTTCCTGCTGCCGCTGTGGAACGCCTGGTACTTCTTCGCGACCTACGCCAACGCGGCCGGCGGCGCGACCGGCGAGGGCTACCAGGCCTCGTGGCGCACCGACTCGACCGACGTGCTGGACCGCTACATCCTGGCGCTCGCGGGCGACCTCGTGCGCGATGTCGCCGCCGACCTCGAGGTGCTGGACTCGACGCTCGCCGCGGCGAAGCTCCGCGACTTCGCCGAAGCGCTGACGAACTGGTACATCCGCCGCTCGCGTGACCGTTTCTGGGTCGGCGTCTCCGACGACCCGAAGAGCCGAGAGGCGTTCGACACGCTGTACACGGTGCTCGAGACGCTGACCCGCGTCGCGGCGCCGCTGATCCCGCTCGTCGCCGAGAAGGTCTGGCAGGGCCTCACCGGGGGCCGCAGCGTGCACCTTCAGGACTGGCCGGACGCCGACGCGTTCCCCGCCGCGGACGACATCCGCACCGCGATGGACGCCGTGCGCGAGGCATCCAGCGTGGCGAACGCCCTCCGCAAGAAGGAGGGCCGTCGCGTACGCCTGCCGCTGCCGGCACTGACCGTGGCGGTGGCGGATGCCGCGTCGCTCGCCCAGTTCGACGGCATCCTGCGCGACGAGCTCAACGTGAAGTCGGTCGAGCTGATCGAGCTGGGTGACGACGTCTCGACACGCTATGGCATCAGCAAGCGCCTCAGCGTGAATGCGCGAGCCGCAGGCCCGCGCCTCGGCAAGCAGGTGCAGCATGTCATCGCCGGCGCCAAGGCGGGCGTCTGGGAGGAACGCGACGGCGGCGTGGTGGTCGACGGCATCGCCCTGGAGCCGGGGGAGTACGACCTCACCCTCGAGGCGGGCGGCGTCGCCGACGGCACCGCCATCGCGCTGCTCTCGGGCGACGGCTTCGTGCTGCTGGACACCACGACGACGCCCGAGCTCGAGGCCGAGGGCCTGGCCCGCGATGTCATCCGCGCCGTGCAGGACACCCGCAAGGCGGCCGGCTTCGACGTCAGCGATCGCATCGGGCTCGGCCTGCTGTTCGACGACGACGCGGACGCCGACGCGGTCGCCGCCGCATTCGATGTCGCGAACGTGGCCGGCGAGACCCTCGCCGTCACGCATGCGGTGCGCTCCCGCGTCGCGGAGCTGATCGGCTCGGGCGACGGTCGCGCACCCGTGGAGTACGAGGCGGTGATCGACGCGGGAACCTATGCCAACCGCGGCGCCTTCACCGTCTCGGTCGGCCGGACGGGGGTCTCGGCATGAGCGATCGCGAGCGCCGGAGGGCCGACGCCGTCTACGAGGCGCTGCTGCAGCGGCAGGGAGAGCAGTGGGTGCAGCCGCGCGTCGAGCGCACCCGCCGCGTGCTCGAGCTGCTCGACGACCCGCAGAAGACCTACCGCGTCGTCCACGTCACCGGCACCAACGGCAAGACGTCGACCAGCCGCATGATCGAGAGCCTCGTGCGCGCCCATGGCCTGCGGACCGGGCTGTTCACCAGTCCGCATCTCGAGCGCTTCACGGAGCGCATCATGATCGACGGCGAGCCCATCGACGATGCCGCCGTGGCGGACGCGTGGGACGAGATCGCGCCGTTCGTCGACCTCGTGGACGCCGAGCTGGCGGCCAACGACGACGCGCGGCTCACGTTCTTCGAGCTGCTCACGGTGCTCGCGTTCGTCGCGTTCGCCGACGCGCCGATCGACGTGCTCGTGCTCGAGGTGGGCATGGGCGGCTCATGGGACTCGACCAACAGCGCCGACGGCGACGTGGCGGTCTTCGCGCCGATCGACCTCGATCACGCCGACCGCCTGGGCGACACCATCGCCGAGATCGCGACGGTGAAGGCCGGCATCATCAAGGACGGCGCGGCGGTCGTCTCGGCGCGGCAGGATGCCGCCGCCCAGGCCGTGCTCCGTTCGGCCGCCGCCGCGCGCGGCGCCTCGATCGCCTTCGAGGGCGCCGAGTTCGCGCTGGCCCAGCAGCGGCTGGCCGTCGGGGGGCAGCAGATCACCGTGCGTGGGCTCGCCGCTACCTACGAGGACGAGTACCTGCCGCTGTACGGGGCTCACCAGGGCTTCAACGCCGCTCTCGCCATCGCGGCGGTCGAGTCCCTCGTCGGAGGCGGCTCCCAGCCCATCGCGGCCGATGTGCTCGCGGACGGCCTCGGCGGCGCGACCTCGCCCGGGCGACTGCAGCTTGTCGGCGCGAGCCCGACGGTGCTCGTCGACGCGGCGCACAACCCGCACGGCGCCCGTGCGCTCGTGACCGCGCTGCGGGAGGCCTTCGACTTCGACGAGTGGGGTGTCGTGCTCGGTGTGCTGTCCGACAAGGACGCGGCGGGCATCGTCGCGGAGATCGCTCCCGTCGCCGCGCACGTGTTCGCCACCGCGCCCGACTCGGACCGCGCCGAGGACGCCGACGCGATCGCCGACCTCGCTGAGGCGCACGACCTGCGCGTCTCGGTGCATCGCGATCTCGCGGAAGCCGCCGAGGCGGCGCGGGCGTGGGCAGCGGCATCCGATCGCCGCGCTGTCGTGATCGCCGGTTCCGTGGTGCTCGCCGGTGAGGCGCTGACCCTCGCTGCGGCGGAGGATTGGAAGGCCGGGTGGAGCGAATGAGCGCAGAACACGCACCTCGGACCCGGCGCCCGCGCGGGGCGGCCGAGTCGCTCGCGACGATCGTGCTGGGATTCGAGTCCATCATCGCCTTCCTGGCGGGACTCGTGATCTACGGACTCGGGGCCCTCCCTGCGCCGATCGCGCCGTGGTGGGGCGTGGTCGCCGGCACCGTGCTCGCGCTGCTGATGATCGCAACGACCCGGGTGGTGCGCTACCGCTGGGGCATCGTGCTCGGATGGGTGCTGCAGGGGATCATCGCACTCGGTGCGTTCCTGGTGCCGGCGCTGGCGATCGTCGCCCTCATTTTCGGCACCATGTACGGATATGCGACGATCAAGGGAGCTGCTCTGGACCGGCGCAACGCGCGGCTCGCGGCGAATCCCCCCTCATAACCCCGATCCGAAACGGAGACCCGCATGGCCACCGAAGAGACCCTCGTCCTCGTCAAGCCCGACGGCGTCGCACGCGGCCTCACCGGCGCGATCCTCGCCCGCATCGAGGCGAAGGGATACGCCCTTGTCGACATCCGTCTCGTGGAGCCTGATCGCGAGACCCTCGAGCGCCACTACGCCGAGCACGAGGGCAAGCCGTTCTACGAGCCGCTGGTCGAGTTCATGATGTCCGGCCCCTCGGTCGCGATCCGCCTGGCGGGGAACCGCGTCATCGAAGGCTTCCGGTCACTGGCGGGCACGACCGATCCCACCACGGCCGCCCCCGGCACCATCCGCGGCGACTTCGGCCGCGACTGGGGCCTCAAGGTGCAGCAGAACCTCGTGCACGGCTCAGACAGCACCGAGTCCGCGGCGCGCGAACTCGAGATCTGGTTCGGCTGATCAGCTCGTCGGCTGGCCGCCCGGAGACTCCGGCGGTCAGCCGAACAGCGTCTGCCAGATGTTGACGACCGCGTTCATCTCGAGCTGCGCGAGCAGCAGGATGATCGCGTAGCTGACGATGGCGGCCAGAGGGACCCAGGCCATGAGCCGGTCGGCGGCGGTGCGCACGCGCTCCGATGCGGGAACGAGTCCGGCCCGCAGGAGGTGCAGTGTCACCGCGTAGAACGTGGGGATGGTCACCGACCAGGTGACCATGCACCACGGGCACAGCGTGTGCAGGTTGGGGGCGTAGATGCTCTGGCCGATGAGCCAGATCACGAGTCCGAATGCGAAGGCGATCCCCAGCCAGAAGCACCACCAGAACCACCGCGCGAACCGGGCGCGCGCGAGGATGGCCGTGCCGACGACGATCGGCGCGACCCAACCGGTGATTCCGAGGATGGGGTTGGGGAAGCCGAAGATGCTTCCCTGCCACGAGTCGAGGTTCGCGGTGCACTGCACCAGGACGCTGAGGTCGCATGAGGCGATCGCGTCGGGATTCGCGAGTGCGTGGAATTTCTCGACCGTGAGCGAGAAGGCCGCCCACCACCCGACGACACCGGCGATCACGAGCCAGATGGCGAGTCCCGTGGGACGGGTGTGGGTCTGCTGCTCGGGCATGACTCGGATTATGGCATCGCGATCTGCACGGATGCCGCACCGGGCGCCGTGGCAAATCCGCACGCCGCGGCGTGGGGAAGACGCTCGCGCGGTGCGAATGGGCATTCTGGCGGGGGAAGTGCGATAATGGGGGTCGATGACTCGCGGCCGCGCCGTGACGATCATCACCAGAAGACTTCAGGGCGACGAATGCCCTTGGCAGCGCGAGCATCCGCCTAGCGCCGGATATCCGCTGCAGACCGAGTGAGTTCGCGGCACCGCCCCGTCCGGTGGGCATGGGCGGCGCCGCACGAGATTTCGCCGGGCGACGCGCGGTGTCGCCCCGCTAGGAGTACGCCAGTGATGGCTGATGGAAACGATGCCGAATTCACCCCTCAGACCGAACCCGACGCGCCGCTGACACCAGCGGACGAAGCGGCGCCCGCCCCTGAGGCGGACACGGCGGTCGAGACCCCGGAGACGGCCGAACCTGCCGACGCGGGGGAGTCCGCGGCGGTCGAGACCGTGACCGACGGCGCGGAGCCCGTCGACGACGCCGCGCCGGCGGATGCAGCCGACACGCCGTCGGAGAGCGCCGAGCCTGTTGCAGAGCCCGGCGAGCCCACGACCGACGTCGCGCCGGCCGCCGAGTCGGCGACCTCCGCAACGACTGAGGCAGAAGCCGGCGCCGCGCCGGAGATCGAGGCCCCGCGCGATTCCGACGCCCCGTCGGAGCCGGAGCGCCTGACCGCCGTGAGCCTCGGCCTGCTGCCCGAGGACTTCGTGTCGGCCGTGTCGACGCAGCTGATGTTCTACGCGCCCGCGATCGCCCCGCTCCCGCCGCGCTCGGGGCGTCAGCCGGAGGAGGAGCCGGAGCCGGCCGCCTCATCGAGCACTTCGCGCCGGCGCAGTCGTCGCCGCGGCGGCGAGGGCCGGGACGAGGCATCCGCCCCCGCCGAGCAGCCGCAGTCGCAGCCGCGCCAGCGTGCCGTCGAGCTCATCACCGAGCCGCAGCGCATCAAGGGATCGACGCGCCTGGAGGCCAAGAAGCAGCGCCGCCGCGATGGCCGCGAGGCCGGGCGCCGCCGCGCGGTCGTGACCGAGGCCGAGTTCCTCGCGCGACGCGAGTCGGTCGACCGCGTGATGATCGTGCGCTCGCGCAACGGCCGCGTGCAGATCGCCGTGCAGGAGGACAACGTCCTCGTCGAGCATTACGTCGCCCGCAACCAGGACGCCTCCCTCATCGGCAACGTCTACCTGGGCCGCGTGCAGAACGTGCTGCCGAGCATGGAGGCGGCGTTCGTCGACATCGGTCGCGGCCGCAACGCCGTGCTCTACTCCGGCGAGGTCGACTGGGATGCCGTGGAGACGGGCAACCAGCCACGACGCATCGAGCTCGCGCTCAAGACCGGCGACCGCGTGCTGGTGCAGGTGACCAAGGACCCGGTTGGGCACAAGGGAGCCCGCCTGACGAGCCAGATCTCGCTCCCCGGCCGGTACCTCGTGTACGTGCCCGGCGGTGCGATGAACGGCATCTCCCGCAAGCTGCCGGACACGGAGCGCGCACGCCTCAAGAAGATCCTCAAGGAGGTGCTTCCCGAATCGTCCGGCGTGATCGTCCGCACCGCCGCCGAGGGGGCCACCGAGGACCAGCTCACCCGTGACGTGCAGCGCCTCACGAACCAGTGGGAGCACATCTCGAAGCAGATCGAGACGATCCAGGCGCCCGCTCTGCTGCACTCCGAGCCGGACCTGCTGGTCAAGATCGTCCGCGACGTCTTCAACGAGGACTTCTCGAAGATGCTCATCCAGGGCGAGGACGCGCACCACACCATCTCGAAGTACCTCGAATCGGTCGCGCCCGACCTCCTCGATCGCGTCGAGCGCTACGAGGGCGAGCAGGACCCGTTCGACGCGTTCCGTGTGACGGAGCAGATCGAGAAGGCCCTCGACCGCAAGGTCTGGCTGCCGTCGGGCGGATCGCTCGTCATCGACCGCACCGAGGCGATGACGGTCGTCGACGTCAACACCGGAAAGTTCGTCGGATCCGGCGGCAACCTGGAAGAGACGGTCACCAAGAACAACCTCGAGGCCGCCGAAGAGATCGTCCGGCAGCTGCGCCTGCGCGACATCGGCGGCATCATCGTGGTCGACTTCATCGACATGGTGCTCGAGTCCAACCGCGACCTCGTGCTGCGCCGCCTCGTCGAGTGCCTGAGCCGCGACCGGACGAAGCACCAGGTCGCCGAGGTCACATCGCTCGGTCTGGTGCAGATGACCCGCAAGAAGCTCGGCCTCGGCCTGCTGGAGACTTTCAGCGAGGCGTGCGAGGTCTGCGCAGGACGCGGCGTCATCGTCCACCACGACCCGGTCGTCAAGCACCGAGCACCCGCTGCGGGCGCACCGACCTCGGGCCGCCGACCGCGCGGCGGCACACCGGCGCCTGCGAGCGGCGGATCGAACGGCACCCACGTCATCACCGAGGGCGTGAAGTCGGCGCTCGCGCAGATCGCGGCATCCACGATCCATCACAACGACGAGGCCCCGCCGGCCGAGCCGGCACCGGTCATCGAGCAGGCGCCCGTCGAACGCCCCAAGAAGCAGCGCAAGAAGCGCCAGGACTCGGGGTCGAAGAAGGAGAGCCGGACCGAGAAGGACCTGCTGCTCGACTCGGTGCTGAACGCGCTCCCCGAGCCCAAGGCTCCCGGCCAGGGGCGCTCCCGCCGCCGCGTCACCACCGCGGCGCTGACGGGCACTCCGGTGCCTCACACGCCCTCCGAGGACTGAGATCCACGCGCTCCCCGCCCCGGCCTTGGCCGGGGCGGGGAGCGCATCCCTGTCGGGGAGCAGCCCTGCTCGCTAGGGTGGTGGCGGGGAACGGGGGCGCCATGGCGCGCTACGTGTTCGTGACGTGGGACGGCGGCGGCAACCGCGTGCCCACGATTGCGATCGCCCGTGCGCTCGTGCAGCGCGGACATGACGTGCGAGTGCTCGGACACGACTCGCAGGGCGGCGCCTACCGCGCCGCCGGACTCCGGTTCACGGAGTACGCGAGCGCTCCGGGCTTCGTGCTGGATCCGCGCCCGGCGGGGATGCTGCGGCTCTTCACCGACCGGGGCATCGCCGACGACACCGTCGCCCAGCTGGTGGCGGATCCCGTGGACGTCGTCGTCGTGGACTGCATGCTGCTGGCCGTCGTGGACGTCCTGGACCGCATGGAGCAGTGCTTCGTCGTCCTGGAGCACACCATGCACGAGTTCCTGGCGCCCGGCTTCCGGGTGCTCGGCGCCCTGACGTGGCCACGCGGCGTGCGGGTCGGCGGGCCGCGGGCGCGCGCGGCGCCGATCCTCGTGGCATCCGTCCCCGGGCTCGCGGTTCCCTTCCCGCGCCAACCGGAGCTGTCTGCTGCGCGCGGGACCGTCGTCTACGCCGGCGCGATGACGAACAGCGTCGACGCGGTGCCGGCGGAGCCGACCGTCGTGGTGAGCCTGAGCACGTTCGGCTTCGCCGACCTCGTCGCCACGTGGCAGCGGGTGCTCGACGCCGTCGCCGGGCTGGACGCTCGGGTCGTGGCGACGCTCGGGCCGTCCGTGACAGCCGGCGAGGTGGCCGTGCCCGACGGCGTCGAGGTGCACGAGTGGGTGCCGCACGACGAGCTTTTCGCACACGCGTCACTGGTGGTGAGCCATGGCGGCCACGGGACCACGCTCGCGGCGCTCGCACACGGGGTTCCCGTCCTCACCCTTCCGCTGGACGCGACCTCCGACCAGCCGCGTATGGGCCGCGCCGTCGCGCGGGCCGGCGTCGGCTCCACGATGTCGCGCCGGAGCGAGCCCGCGGCGATCCGTCGCGCGATCGAGCGGGGGCTCGACGACGAGCCCCTGCACGCCCGTGCGCGTCGCCTCGGCGAGGCCATCCGCGTGCTCGATGGCCCGTGTCGTGCGGCCGACGTGCTCGAGCTGTCGGCATCCGCTCCGCGTTGACGGTTCAGCGGCGATCGCGCGCCCGCACCCGCAGCCCCGACGCGATGAGCCGCCTGACCAGCTCGTGGCCGCTGACGTGCTGCGCACCCGCCGCGATCAGCCGCGCGTGCGCCTCTTCGGGCACGTCGTAGTGGTCGAGGTCGAAGCCGCGGCGCGGGATGCCGTTCGCCGCGGCGAAGGCATGGAGCTCGTCGAGGTCCGAGTCCGTCACCAGATGCGCCCACAGACGCCCGTGTGCCGGCCAGCGAGGATCGTCGATCAGGATGGCCACGTGCAGATCTTACGGGGACGCCGCGACACGGCGGGGGCGTGCTTTCGCGGACTGATCGCGCATCTGATAAAGTAGACCCTTGGTGCGTCGAGATATCCGCGCCAAGTCTTGGATGACGTCATGAGCGCGTGCGCTCCCAGAAGAAACAGGTGTGAAGTGGTTTACGCAGTTGTGCGCGCCGGAGGCCGGCAGGAGAAGGTCGAGGTCGGCACGATCGTCGTCCTCGATCGCCAGGCCGCCAAGGTCGGCGACAAGATCGAGCTCCCCGCGGTGCTCTTCGTCGACGGTGACTCCGTCACGACCGACGCGGACAAGCTCGCGAAGGTCACCGTGACCGCCGAGGTGCTCGGTGAGGAGCGCGGCCCGAAGATCGTGATCCAGAAGTTCAAGAACAAGACCGGTTACAAGAAGCGCCAGGGGCACCGTCAGGACCTCACGCGCGTCAAGGTCACCGGCATCAAGTAAGTCCAGGAAGAGACGCAGAGATGGCACACAAAAAGGGCGCAAGCTCCACCCGCAACGGTCGTGACTCCAACGCTCAGCGACTGGGCGTGAAGCGCTTCGGCGGCCAGCAGGTCCTCGCCGGCGAGATCATCGTCCGTCAGCGCGGCACCCACTTCCACCCCGGCGCCAACGTCGGCCGCGGTGGCGACGACACGCTGTTCGCCCTCGCCGCAGGCGCGGTCGAGTTCGGCCAGAAGGGCGGCCGCAAGGTCGTCAACATCGTGGCGGCCGCGGAGTAATCCAGCCAGTCGCACAGACTTCCGGAAGGGGCGGGCTTCGGCTCGCCCCTTCCCTTTATCGCTCTCCCGCACTGCCGGAGAGCAACCAGAGCTCAGGGGGACCGCATGGTCACGTTCGTCGACCGAGTGACGCTGCATCTGCGCGCCGGCAAGGGCGGCAACGGCTGCGTGTCGGTCAAGCGCGAGAAGTTCAAGCCGCTCGCAGGCCCTGACGGCGGCAACGGCGGCCACGGCGGTGACGTCGTGCTCGTCGCGGACCCCCAGGTCACGACGCTGCTGTCGTACCACCACTCACCGCACCGCTCCGCGGGCAACGGCGGCTTCGGAATGGGCGATCACCGCTCCGGCGCGGCCGGGGAGTCGCTCGAGCTGCTCGTCCCGGTCGGCACAGTGGTCAAGGACGAGTCGGGCGAGACCGTCGTCGACATGATCGAACCCGGCATGCGCTTCGTGGCGGCTCCCGGTGGCCTCGGCGGGCTCGGCAACGCCGCACTCGCCAACCCCAAGCGCAAGGCGCCGGGCTTCGCGCTCCTCGGCACGCCCGGCTGGGAGGGCGACGTCCTCCTGGAGCTCAAGACCGTCGCCGATGTCGCGCTCGTCGGCTACCCCTCCGCGGGCAAGTCCAGCCTCATCGCGGCTGTCTCCGCCGCTCGGCCCAAGATCGCGGAGTACCCCTTCACCACACTGCACCCCAATCTGGGCGTCGTGCAGGCGGGGGAGCAGCGGTACACCGTCGCCGACGTCCCCGGCCTGATCGAGGGCGCCAGCGAGGGCAAGGGACTCGGGCTCGAGTTCCTGCGCCACGTCGAGCGCTGCACCGCTCTCGTGCACGTCCTCGACTGCGCCACGCTCGAACCCGGTCGCGACCCGCTCAGCGACCTCGAGGTCATCCTGGCCGAGCTGGCGGCGTACCCGGTCCCCGAGGGGCAGACGCCGCTGCTGGAGCGCCCGCAGCTCATCGCACTCAACAAGATCGACGTGCCGGAGGCCAAGGATCTCGCCGACCTGGTGCGCCCCGATCTCGAGGCACGCGGGTTCCGCGTCTTCGAGATCTCCACGGTGAGTCATGAAGGTCTGCGTCAGCTCACGTACGCCCTGGGCGACATCGTCGCGGCGCATCGTGCCGAGCTGGCGGCGGCGCCCGCGCCCGAGCGGATCGTGATCCGCCCGCGCGGCTCGGAGAAGGAGTTCTCGGTGCGTGTCGAGGGCGGCACGTACGGCAACATCTACCGGATCCTCGGCGACAAGCCGGTGAAGTGGGTGCAGCAGACGGACTTCCAGAACGAGGAGGCCGTCGGCTACCTGGCGGACCGGCTGCAGAAGCTGGGCGTCGAGGACCAGCTGTACCGCGCCGGCGCGACGCCGGGCGCCACCGTCGTCATCGGCGAGGGCGACGGCATCATCTTCGACTGGGAGCCCTCGATCTCGTCGAACGCCGAGCTCATGACGGCGCCGCGCGGCACCGACCCGCGCCTGCTGCGGGACACCCGCCGCACCACGTCCGAGCGCCGCGAGAAGTACCACGACATGATGGATGCGAAGGCCGAGGCCCGCGCCGAGCTCGAGGCCGAGCGGATCGCCGAGCGCTACCGAAACGAGGAGGACGCGGAGTGAGCGCGCGCGAGCGCCGCGATCTCGCGGCAGCCCGCCGGGTCGTCGTCAAGGTCGGCTCGTCTTCGATCAGCGGCGACAACGCCCACAAGATCAAGCCGCTCGTCGACGCACTCGCCGCCGCCCACGGTCGCGGTACCGAGGTCGTGCTCGTCTCGTCCGGCGCGATCGCGACGGGGATGCCGTACCTCCTGCTCGACGAGCGCCCGAGCGACCTCGCCACGCAGCAGGCGGCAGCGGCGGTCGGGCAGAACGTGCTCATCTACCGGTATCAGGAGGCGCTGCGGCCGTTCCGGATCGTGGCCGGCCAGGTGCTGCTGACGGCGGGCGACCTCGAGAACCCGACCCACCGGTCCAACGCCCGTCGGGCGATGGAGCGGCTCCTGGGCCTGCGCATCCTGCCGATCGTCAACGAGAACGACACCGTCGCCACGCACGAGATCCGATTCGGCGACAACGACCGGCTCGCCGCCCTCGTCGGACAGCTGATCGGCGCCGACGCGCTGCTGCTGCTGAGCGACATCGAGTGCCTCTACACCCGTCCGCCTGACGAGCCCGGCGCCCGGCCCATCCCGCACGTGATGTACGGCGACGATCTGCACGGCTTCGAGTTCGGCTCGGTCGTCGTCAACAGCGTCGGCACCGGGGGAGCGGCGACCAAGGTGTCGGCGGCGCGGCTGGCCGCGGCATCCGGGATCGGTGTGCTCGTCACCAGCGCGGACCTCGTCGGCGAGGCCCTGTCCGGCGCCGAGATCGGCACATGGTTCCAGCCCAACCCCGAGCCGACGGCGCCCGCCGCCACCGGTCCGGTGCGCACGGCGGTCGATAGAATGGGCGGATGACCACCGCCACCACGGCACGGGAACGGATGCTGCTCGCCAAGGATGCCGCGCGCAGCGTCGGCCTTCTCGGCGACGATGCCAAGCGCGATGCGCTGCTGGCGATCGCCGACGCGATCGAGGCCGCCGCCCCGGAGATCGTCGCCGCCAATGCCGACGACCTGCAGCGCGGAAGCGAGAGCGGTCTGACCACGGCGCTGCAGGACCGGCTGCGTCTGGACGAACCCCGCGTGGCGGCCCTCGCCGCCGCGGTCCGTGAGATCGCCCAGCTGCCCGACCCCGTCGGCCGCGTCCTCGACGAGCGCACGCTCGCCAACGGGGTGTCGCTCACCAAGGTGTCGGTGCCGTTCGGCGTCGTGGGCTCGATCTACGAGGCTCGCCCGAACGTCACGGTCGACATCGCCGCTCTGGCGCTGCGCTCCGGCAACGCGGTGGTGCTGCGCGGAGGCACGGCCGCCGAGCGCACGAACGCGGCCCTCGTGCGCGCGATGCGCGGGGCGCTGGCCGACCGCGGCCTCGACCCGGAGGCCATCCAGACCGTCGACGAGTTCGGACGTGAGGGCGCGCGCGAGCTGATGCACGCCCGCGGCATCGTCGACGTGCTCGTTCCCCGCGGCAGCGCGCAGCTGATCGAGACCGTGGTCACCGAGTCGTCCGTTCCCGTCATCGAGACCGGCGCAGGCGTGGTCCACATCGTCCTCGACGAGACCGCGCCGCTGGAGTGGGCCCGTGACATCGTGGTGAACGCCAAGACCCAGCGCCCGAGTGTCTGCAACGCCGTCGAGACGGTGCTCGTGCACCGCGGCGCCGCCGATCGCCTCGTCGGCCCCGTCGTCGCGGCGCTGCAGCAGAGCGGCGTCACGGTCCACGGCGACGAGACCGTGGGCAGACTCGCATCGGGCATCGTCCCCGCCACGGACGAGGACTGGGCGGCCGAGTACCTCAGTCTCGACCTTGCCATGCGGGTCGTCGACGACCTCGACGAGGCGCTCGCCCACATCCGCCACTACTCGACGCATCACACGGAGTCGATCGTGACGCAGGATGCCGCCAGCGAGGCGCGCTTCCTCGCAGAGGTCGACTCGGCGGTGGTCATGGCCAACACCTCGACACGCTTCACCGACGGCGGCGAGTTCGGATTCGGCGCCGAGGTGGGCATCTCGACCCAGAAGCTGCATGCGCGCGGCCCGATGGGACTCGCCGAGCTCACCAGCTCGAAGTGGCTCGCGCGGGGTGCCGGGCAGGTCCGCGCGTAACGGAATAGACTTGACCAGTCCCGCGTCCCCGCGGCGAACCCGAACGGAGCCCGAATGACACTCGCCACGATCATCGCCCTCGCTGCCGAGGAGACCGAGCACCACGGCAACGTCGCCCTCGAGACCGTCGGGTACGGCGTCACCGCGATCGTGGTCTTCGGCGCGCTGGCACTGGTGACGCTGTCGTACCGCAATGTGGCGAACCGTCACTCGCAGAAGGCCGAGGCCTACGCCAGGGCCCACGCGGACGACGTACAGCGAGCGGGGCACGGCCACTGAGGTCCCCTGCATGTCGGTGACGACAGCCCCCAGGGTCGGAGTGATGGGCGGCACTTTCGATCCGGTCCATCATGGGCACCTGGTGGCTGCCAGCGAGGTCGCACAGTGGTTCGACCTCGACGAGGTCGTCTTCGTGCCGACGGGGGAACCGTGGCAGAAGGCCGACGTCTCGCCGAGCGAGCACCGCTATCTGATGACCGTCATCGCCACGGCATCCAACCCCCGATTCACCGTCAGTCGCGTCGACATCGACCGCGACGGACCCACGTACACCATCGACACGCTCCGCGATCTGAAGGCCCAGCGCCCGGACGCGGAGCTGTTCTTCATCACGGGCGCGGACGCCATAGCGCAAATTCTCAGTTGGAGAGACCATGATGAGTTGTGGGACCTCGCCCACTTCGTGGCTGTATCCAGACCCGGACACGTTCTGAACACCGACGGTCTGCCCAGCGACGACGTCAGCCAGCTCGAGATCCCCGCCCTCGCGATCTCGTCGACGGACTGCCGTGATCGAGTTCAGCGAGGACACCCCGTGTGGTACCTCGTGCCAGACGGGGTCGTCCAATACATTGCGAAGCATCATCTCTACCGGAGCAAGGAATGAGTACACCCGAGCACCCGGCAACGCCAGCCCTCACCCGCAAGCAGATCCGCGAACTGCGGAACACGGGATCCACTCCCGTCATCACTGCGACCCCGACGTCCGACGAGCCGGTCGACGACGCGGACACGCCCGCCGAGGCCGTTCCGGTCGCAGCGGCGCCGGTGGCACCGCCTCCCTCGCCCTTCAGTGCGGCTCCCACCCCCGCTGCGCCCGTGACCGCGGCCCCGTTCCCGCGGCCCGCCGAGCCGGTCGCTGTCGCGCCCGCCCCGGTGCCTGACTCCGCGGTCGACCTCGGAGTCTCCCCGCTCACCCGCCGCCAGGCGCGCCAGCAGGAGCGCATCCGCACCGCGTCGGTGCCCGTGATCACCCCCGAGGTCGTCGCAGCGCACGCCGCCGCATCGACGGGCGCGGCCCCCGCGTTCGCCTTCCCGGCGGCGCCCCCACCGGTCGCACCGTTCCGCGAGCCGGAGAGCCCCCTGGTCACGGCACCGCCGGACGACTCGCAGGTGCCGACCGACAGCGGGATGCACGCGCTGTTCGGCCTGCCGCGGGAATCCGCACCCGACGAGGCCGCTCCCGCCCCGCGCTGGGATGAGCCGGCTGCCGCGGCGCCCATCGCCGTTCCCTCGTTCACCGCCGCACCGCAGACATCCGCGGCGCCCGAACCGGAAGCCGAGCAGCTCTCGGCCGTCTTCGGCGATGTCGCGAACACGGACGACGCGGTCGACGAAGAGGCGGCCGAGGAGCAGATCGCCGTGCCGAAGGCGGTCAGCCCGCTGCTGGGCGCCAGCCTTCTCGATGAGCCGCCCGTCGCCGGCGCGCCGACCGCCGTCGAGTTCCCGCCGTCGTTCGACCAGCTGCTGTCGCGCACCACCGGGTCGATCGCGATCCCGAACACGCTGATCGTGTCGCAGGCGCCCGAAGTGGCGCCGCTGGTGGCTCCCGTCACCGCCACGGGCGAGGTCATCGTCACCGGCACGTTCAACCTTCCCGAGGGGCTCGGCTCGACGGGCCGTGCCAAGGGCACCGCCGACGGCAAGGAGATCGACGCCACCCTGGTGGACGGCGAGCTGCCCTCCCACTCGTCGCCGACGCCGATCGCGGCCAGCGCCGCCGTGAGCACGGTCAAGATGCCCGGCGACGTCATCAAGCCGCCCACACCCGAGAAGGGCGGCAAGCTGATGATGTCGCTCGCCATCACAGCGGGCGTCCTCGCCCTCGCATTGGTCGGCGTGCTGATCCTCGCCTTCGTGACAGGAGTCTTCTGATGGTCGCGAGTGTGCAGTCGCACGACATGCTCCAGATCGCCGCAGCAGCGGCGGACGCGAAGGGCGGCGAGGACCTCGTCGCCCTCGACGTGTCGGAGCCCCTCCCGCTGGTCGACATCTTCCTGCTCGTCACCGGTCGCAGCGAACGCAACGTCGCCGCCATCGCGGACGAGATCGAGGACAAGCTGCTCGAGGCCGGCCACAAGCGGCTGCGCCGCGAGGGCCGGCAAGAGTCGCGCTGGGTCCTGATCGACTTCGGCGACCTCGTGGTGCACGTCTTCCACGAGGAGGAGCGGGTCTACTACGGGCTCGAGCGCCTGTGGAAGGACTGCCCCCTCGTGCCCGTCGAACTTCCCGCGCCGGCGGCCGCCGAGGACTGATCCTGGTTCGGAGCACGGCTCGGAATGTTGTAAGCTAGACGAGTTGCCCCGCGAGAGCGGGAGCAGCGTCTGGGCCTGTGGCGCAGCTGGTAGCGCACCTGCATGGCATGCAGGGGGTCAGGGGTTCGAGTCCCCTCAGGTCCACCGAAAAAGGCCGCCCGATCAGGGCGGCCTTTCGGTTTGCCCGCCGACGCCCACGGTCCGGCGGGAACGGAGTTCGCGGGTCATCCCTGCATCCGCGGGTCCTCTGTCGGGTCCGCGTACGGCGCGGGGCATCCGCTGCCGACGGCTTCCCGGCGCAGTTCGAAGTGCCATGATTCGTTGCCGTACGTCTGGCAGAGTCCGTACGCGTCGCCGTTCTCCGACATCCAGGCGACGGCGTCGAAGGAGCCGATGTCGACGGCTTCTCCCGCGACGTGCGCCGAGGTGGCAGCGGTGGCCACCCACCGGGCGGCCTCGGCCTCGGATCCGTACTGCGACACCGCCTGCTGGAGGAGCTCGTCCTGGTATTCGGGGGAGCGCCACCCGCTGTTGACATGGATCACGACGCCCTGCTGCCGGGCGTCTTCCGCCGCCCGCCGCAAGGCGTCGAGCAGATCCGGAGACAGCTGGGTGATGCCCGGGTAGGCGCCGTCGAGCACCGTGACGCCGTCGGGAAGGATGCCGTCGTCCTCGGTGACGACACCGTCGGCCGCGACATCCGCGGGGCCCTGCGCCGGGACGCCCGAACCGGACTCCTGCGCGAGGGCGCTGCCCGGGGCGCGGTCGGCGCCGGCTGCAGACTGGTGGAGCGCCGCCCCGACAGAGACCGCGCACACGACGGCCAGTGCGGCGATCACTGCCCACAGGGCGACGGAGGGCTTCAGACGTGCGGAAGCAGTTCGAGACATGCTCCCACTCCACACGCGCGGGCGTTGCGACGGCGTATGCGGTTTCGCATAGGGGGACGATATGCGCCGACTCGTACCATCGGAGCATGCGCGTGCTGGTGGTGGAAGACGAACCTCTCATGGCCGAGGCCATCCGCGACGGCCTGCGTCTCGAGGCCATCGCGGCCGACATCGCGGGCGACGGCCACACCGCGCTCGAGCTGTTGAGCATCAACGCCTACGACATCGCCGTCCTGGACCGCGACATCCCGGGGCCGTCCGGCGACGAGATCGCCGAGCACATCGTCTCGTCGGGCAGCGGCATCCCGATCCTGATGCTCACCGCCGCCGACAGGATCGACGACAAGGCCACGGGCTTCGGGCTCGGTGCCGACGACTACCTGACGAAGCCGTTCGATCTGCAGGAGCTCGTGCTCCGCCTGCGCGCCCTCGATCGCCGCCGTGCGCACAGCCGGCCGCCCGTGCGGGAGATCGCAGGACTGCGGCTGGATCCGTTCCGGCGCGAGGTCTATCGCGACGACCGCTACGTCGCGCTCACCCGGAAGCAGTTCGCGGTGCTCGAGGTGCTGATGGCTGCCGACGGCGGGGTCGTCAGCGCGGAGGACCTGCTGGAGCGGGCCTGGGACGAGAACGCCGACCCGTTCACCAACGCGGTGCGCATCACGGTCTCTGCCCTCCGGAAGCGACTCGGAGAACCCTGGGTGATCGCCACCGTTCCCGGAGTCGGCTACCGGATCGACGCGGACGGAAGTGCCGGTGGTGATTAGGGAGCCGGGGCTCAGTGTCCGGCTGAAGCTGACCCTGAGCTACGCGGCGTTCCTGATGGTCGCCGGCGGGGTGCTGCTCGCGATCGTCTGGGTCTTCCTGCTGCGCTACGTGCCCAACGGGCCGATCACCGGGCCTGGTCCGTTCGTGCCGAACCGTGGCGACCTCATCCGCGCCTTCGCCCCGGCCGCCGTCTGGGCGCTGCTCTTCCTGCTCGCGTTCGGACTGCTGGGTGGATGGTTCCTCGCCGGGCGGATGCTGGCGCCGCTGCGGCGGATCACCGAAGCCACCCGGCTCGCCGCGGGCGGTTCGCTGTCGCACCGGATCGAGCTCGAAGGCGCCGACGACGAGTTCCGCGAGCTGGCGGACAGCTTCGATGCGATGCTCGCGAGGCTGGAGGCGCACGTGGCGGAGCAGCGCCGGTTCGCCGCCAACGCCTCGCACGAGCTGCGCACGCCGCTCGCTATCACGCGGACGCTGCTCGACGTCGCGCGGAGCGATCCCGATCGCGACGTCGACGAACTGATCGAGCGTCTCCGCATCGTCAATGCCCGGGCCATCGGCCTCACCGAGGCGCTCCTGGTGCTGAGCCGGGCGGATCAGCGTTCGTTCCGCCGCGAGCCCGTGGATCTGTCGCTGATCGCGGAGGAGGCGGCCGAGGCGCTGCTGCCCCTCGCGGAGGCGCGCGGCACGACCCTCCGCACGCACGGCACGGTCGCGCCCGCGTACGGATCGCCCGCGCTGCTGCTGCAGCTCGTGTCGAACCTGGTCCACAACGCGATCGTCCACAATCTCCCGCACGGCGGCACCGTGGATCTTGTGACGACCGTGCAGGCGGATGCCGCCGAGATCGTCGTCGAGAACACGGGTGAGAAGCTCAGCCCGCAGCTCGTCTCGACGCTGACCGAGCCGTTCCAGCGGGGCAGCGAGCGGGTGCGCACCGACGACCATGCCGGCGTGGGGCTGGGACTCGCCATCGTCCGCAGCATCGCCGACGCTCATGGGGGGACGCTCAGCATCGCCCCGCGCCCCGATGGCGGTCTGCGGGTGACGGTGCGACTGCCGCAGCAAGGGTGAGGGCGCGGATCCACCCATTGCGTGCATCCGTCCGGTCGGCGAGTGTGGGACGCATGAGCGCAGTCACCCCCTTCCTCTGGTTCGACGACAGCGCCGAAGAGGCGGTCGCGTTCTACACGACGCTCATCCCGGACTCGGAGGTCGTGACGATCGACCGGTATCCCGACGAGGTGCCGGGCATGGGCGGAAAGGTGATGCACGTGCACTTCCGGCTGGGGGGACGCGACTACTACGGGATGGATGCCGGACCCCAGTTCCCCTTCACCGAGGCGTTCTCGCTGTACGTGCCCTGCCGGGATCAGGCCGAGGTCGACCGCTACTGGGACGCCCTGACGGCGGGCGGCGGGCAGGAGCAGCCCTGCGGGTGGCTCAAGGATCGCTGGGGCCTCTCGTGGCAGATCATCCCCGACCGGCTGGTCGAGCTGATCCGTCACCCCGATCCCGACATCGCGCACCGCGCGGTGCAGGCGATGCTCCGCATGCGGCGCATCGACCTCGCCGCGCTCGAGGCGGCCGTGGCGGACGGATGAGGCGACGCGCTCAGGGACTGGCGATCGGATGCCTCGTCCTGCTGCTGCTCGCAGCCTCGGGCTGCAGCGTCGCCGCGCCGCGGCCGGTGCCTTCGGCCGATGCACCCACGGTCGGGCCGAGCCGGTCTTCGGCGGCGGACACGTGGTGGCGGGCCGCAGGCGTGACCGGCGCTCTCGCGTCGGGCCTCGCCGCGCCGTGGTCGGTGGTGCCGCTCGCCGGCGGCGGGGCACTCCTCTCGCAGCGCGATGACGGCGCCGTGCTCGAACTGACAGCGGCCGGATCGGTGCGCCCGGTCGGCACGGTGCCCGGCGTGGTGTCGGGCGGAGAGTCGGGGCTCCATGGACTCGCGCTGCTCACGACCGGCGATACACCGATGCTGTACGCCTACTTCGGGGCCGTCGACGACAACCGCGTGGTGCGGATGCCGTTGCAGGGCGACCCGGGATCGTTCGAGCTCGGTGAGCCGGACGTCGTGCTGGACGGCATCCCGCGGGCGAACACACACGACGGCGGCCGTCTGGCGTTCGGCCCGGACGGCTACCTGTATGTCACCACGGGCGACGCCCAGCAGCGCGACGCCGCTCAGGATCCGGACGCGCTGGGCGGGAAGATCCTGCGCATCACCGCCGACGGCGATCCGGCGCCGGGCAATCCGTGGGGCACGCGGGTCTGGTCGATGGGACACCGCAACGTGCAGGGCATCGCGTGGACCGCAGACGGGACGATGTGGGCGAGCGAGTTCGGGCAGAACACGTGGGACGAGATCAACTGCATCGAACCGGGCACGAACTACGGCTGGCCGGTCGTCGAAGGGATCGCCGGACGTGAGGGACTCGCCGATCCTGTCGCCCAGTGGGCGACCAGCGAGGCGAGTCCGAGTGGCATCGCCGCCGTCGGCGACACGGTGTTCGTCGCGGGTCTCCGCGGCGAGCGGCTCTGGCAGCTCGACACGCGCGCGGGAGTGGCGGTCGGTGAGCCGACAGCCGCGTTCACCGGCGAGTACGGGCGGCTCCGCGACGTCGTCGCCCTGCCGGACGGCTCGCTGTGGTTGCTGACGAGCAACACCGACGGGCGCGGATCGCCGCGACCCGACGACGACAGGCTGCTGCGGGTTGAGCTCGTTCCGGCGCCGTGACGCATGCTCCCGCCGCCACGGCGGCACGCTACGGTGAGACCGTGAGCTCGCAGCCCCGCTGTCCGCATTGTCGCCACTTCGTCTACCTCGACACCCTGCGGTGTCCGAACTGCGAAGCCGAGATCGGCTACCACCTGCCGACACGCGAGTTCCACGGCATCCGACACGGTCAGGTCGTCATCGACGGCGAGAACTGGTACACGTGCTCGAACCGCGAGTGGGCGTGCAACTGGCTCGTGTGGGAGAACGCGCCGGCCGGCCGATGCTTCTCGTGCCGGCTCACGCGCCGCCAGCCGGCCAGCAACGACACCGTCGCGCTCGAGAAGCTGGCGAAGACGGAGGAGGCGAAGCGTCGCCTGATCCTCCAGCTCGCGGACCTGGGCATGCCGATCGTCGGCTGGGACGTCGAGAAGGGCGGCCTCGGGTTCGACCTCATCTCGAGCCTGTCCGACGGCAAGCCCGTCACGATCGGGCACTCCAACGGCATCATCACCATCGACCTGGCTGAGAGCCTCGACGACCGCAGAGAGGCGCTGCGCGTGCGCCTCGGAGAGCCCTACCGGACGATCCTCGGGCACCTCCGGCACGAGGTCGGCCACTACTACCAGAACGTGCTGCTCACCGACGACGAGCTGTGGGCCCGCTGCCGCGAGCTGTTCGGCGACGAGCGCACGAGCTACCGTCACGCGTTGAAGCGTCACTACCAGGTCGGTGCGCCGTCCGACTGGAGCCAGTCGTTCATCTCGGAGTACGCGACGATGCATCCCTGGGAGGACTTCGCCGAGACGTTCGCCCACTACCTCCACATCACCGGCACTCTCCAGACCGCGGCGGTCATCGGCATCCATCTCGACGCGTCGGTGACGAACCTCCGCGACACGGATGTCGTGCCCCTCGGCTCGTACGAGCGCGAGCCGATCCAGCGGCTGCTCACCGATTGGGAATGGCTGTCGCAGGGATTCAACCGCATCAACCGCTCGATGGGCTTCGGCGACCTCTATCCGTTCACGATCGTGACACCGGTGCGCCACAAGCTCGCGTTCGTCCACGACATCGTGACGAGGGCGCCGCTCAGCCCGGGAGAGCAGTACGCCCTCGCGATGGCGGTGGAGACGGAGCGATCATGACCTCGTTCGCGCGGGGGCAGCGGGTGATCGGCGCAGCGACGCACTACGTCGAGAATCAGCCGCCCTGGCGGGTCGACGTCGACGAGTTCGCGCTCAACGCGCCGCTGGGCGCCGCCGTGCGCGCGTTCGGCGCCGGCTGGGCCGAGGACGGGCTGCGTGAAGCCGGGGGAGTCGTCGGCTCGGGATCGTTCCAGCGCGACGCGGAGCTCGCGAACCTCCACACCCCCGTCGCGTACCCGCACGACCGCTGGGGCTACCGCCTCGACGAGGTCGAGTACGACCCGTCGTATCATCGCGTGATCGGCGAGGCCATCACCCGCGGGGCCCACACCTCGGCGTGGGCCGATCCGCGGCCGGGGGCGCACGTCGCGCGCGCCGCCATGTTCATGCTCTTCGCGCAGGTCGAACCGGGGCACGCCTGCCCGGTGTCGATGACCCACGCCGCTGTCGCCTCGATCGAGGGCTCGCCGTGGATCGCCGACACCTGGCTGCCGCGCCTGTACTCCCGCGCGTACGAGCCGCGTCTCATCGTGGAGGGCGCGAAGCCCAGCGCCCTCATCGGGATGGCGATGACCGAGAAGCAGGGCGGCTCCGACGTACGGGCCGGCACGACCGTCGGCGAGGCCATGGGCGGTCACGCGTATCAGCTCACCGGCCACAAGTGGTTCTGCTCGGCGCCGATGTCGGACGGATTCCTGGTGCTGGCGCATACGCGCAGCAGCGGGGTCGACGAAGGGCTGACCTGCCTGTTCGTGCCCCGCGTCCTGCCGCACGGCATGCGCAACGTGTTCCGCATCCAGCGGCTGAAGGACAAGCTCGGCAACCGCTCCAACGCCTCGGCGGAGGTGGAGTTCGACGGCACTGTCGGATTCCTCGTCGGAGAGCCTGGCCGCGGGGTGCGCACCATCATCGAGATGGTGCAGCGCACACGCCTCGACTGCGTGCTCGGAACCGCGGCGGGTATGCGTCAATCCCTCGCCGAGGCGCTCTGGCACGCCCGCGGGCGCGAGGCGTTCGGCGCGCTGCTGGTGGATCAGCCCGCCATGACGGGGGTGCTCGCCGACCTCGCGCTCGAGTACGAGGCGGCGATGCTCACGGGCATGCGCCTGGCACAGCTCTTCGAGGCGGAGGCATCCGACCGTGACGTGGCCCTGCGTCGCCTCGCGACTCCGGTGTCGAAGTACTGGGTGTGCAAGCGCGGCCCCCAGCACGCGTACGAGGCGCTGGAGTGCCTGGGCGGCAACGGCTACACCGAGTCGTTCCCGCTCGCCCGCCGTTATCGCGAGCAGCCCGTCATGGCGATCTGGGAGGGCTCGGGCAACGTCATCGCCCTGGACGTGCTGCGCGCGCTCACGCGCGACCGCGACTCGGGCGACGCCTTCGCCGACGAGCTCGCAAGCACCGCAGGCGCCTCCGTCGCGCTCGATCGCCACGTCGACCGCACACTGGTCCTGCTGCAGCGGCTGACGGCGGATCCCGGCGAGGGCGCGTCGCAGGCCCGTCGCCTCAGCGAGGATCTCGCACTGGCGTTCCAGGCCTCACTCATGCTGCGACACGCGCCGGGGCGCGACGCGGAGGCCTTCATCGCCGCGCGCCTGGGCGAGGAGCGCGGGGCGCAGTACGGCGTGCTGCCGATGGGGACGGATGCCGCGGCCATCGTCGCGCGCCACTGACGCGTCCTTCCGTTCCCAGACCCCTCGCACGCAGCGCGCTTAGGCTTGCCGGGTGACATCTGCGCCGCGCCTCGCCCTGTTCGCGGCGGTCGTGGCGCTCGCGGCGATGTGCACGTCATGCGCCTCGACTCCCGCCGTGACCCCGTCGGCATCGCCGTCGCGGACGGCCTCGGCGGAGCCGGAGCCGTCGCCCACGCCCGAGGCGACGCCGGCCGAGACAGCCGTGGCGACGATGTCTCTGCGCGAGCGCGCGGGGAGCGTCGTGATGGGGCACATCCCCACCACGGATGCCGCCGCGCTCCATGCGTACATGGAGTCCTCCGGCGTCGGCGGCTTCCTCCTGATGGGTGCGAACATCCCGGGAGACGAAGCGGCGCTCCGGGCGATCACCGCGGCACTGACGGTGGACCCGGCACGACCCCCGCTGGTCGCTGTCGATCAGGAGGGCGGTGACGTGTCGCGGCTGCCGTGGGATGCCTTCCCCGCGCCGCTCGCCCTGCAGCAGGCAGACCCGTCGGCTGCCGAGGCGGCGTTCGCCGGTCGCGCGGCGCTCGTACGGCAGGCCGGGATCCCCGTGAACTTCGGCATCGTGGCGGACGTCACGGCCGACGCGGACTCGTTCATCCACCGGCGCGTGCTCGGCACGACGCCTGATGCCGCGTCGGAACGCGTGGCCGCCGCGGTACGGGGGGAGGAGGGCTCGGTGTTCTCGACGCTCAAGCACTTCCCCGGACACGGAGCCGCCCCTGGCGACTCGCACACCGCGATCCCGTCGACCGACCTCACGCTGGACCAGTGGCGTGCCGCAGACGCGCTGCCGTTCGAGGCCGGCATAGACGCCGGCGCCGAGATGCTGATGTTCGGCCATCTGGCCTACACCGCTGTCGATCCCGGGCCCGCGAGCCTGTCACCCGAGTGGCACCGTCTCGCGCGGGAGGAGCTCGGCTTCGACGGTGTGACCATCACCGACGATCTGGGAATGCTGCAGGGTTCGGGTCAGCCGCAGTACGCCGATCCCGTCGCCAACGCCGTGGCTGCTCTGGCCGCGGGCAACGACATGGTCCTGACGGTCGTGTACTCGTCGCCCGACACGGCGCCGCGCGTCATCGACGGCATCGTCGCCGCCGTGGAGTCGGGCGCGCTGCCGGCCGACCGGCTCGAGGACGCCGCGACACGCGTGATGGAGCTGCGCCTCGCCGTGGCCGAGGCGGGCGAAGGCGACCTGCCCTGCACGACCTGCGGCCCTGCGGGCTGAGTTCAGCCCGCGGCGACGTCGATCAGTCGCCCCCGGATGACCCGGCCGCGGTCGGCGAAGGTCCGCTGGGCACGCACGTACGCGGCCTTGCCCTCCGCCGTCTCGATGGGGACGGCGTCGTAGCCCCAGTCGGCGAGGTCGTAGGGCGAGGCGCGCATGTCGAGCACCCTGATGTCACGGGCGAGCTCGAACGCGTCGAGGAGCAGCTCGCCCGGAACGAGGGGGCCGAGCTTCACCGCCCACTTGTACAGGTCCATCCCGGCGTGAAGGCACCCCGGCTGCTCGAGATCCGCCTGCCGCTCGCGGGTCGGCGTCTCGCGGTTGCGCGGAGCCGCCTCGGGCGTGAAGAAGCGGAACGCGTCGAAGTGCGTGCAGCGAAGCTCATGGGCTTCGACGACGGCATCGGTCGCCGCCTGCCCGAGCCGCAGCGGCACGGGATGCCGGTGCTGCGGCTGACGGTAGACCATGGCCCACTCGTGCAGGCCGAAGCAGCCGAAGCCGGGGGGCCGGTCCGCGGTGGCACGGAGGATCCTGCCGACGTTCGCGACGAGGGCGCCCCGCTCGGCGCGGAAGGCCGCACCGTCGACGGCGATCGAACCCTCCGTCGTGCCGGGTCGGTACCAGCGCCAGGCGGCCCGGGCGTCGGCCGCGGCATCCGCCAGTTCCACGCCCTCGCCCGGATGCCATCGGTGCAGCGCCGAAGGCTTGTACGAGTAGTAGGTGAACAGGAAGTCTTCGACGGGGTGCGCTTCGCCCCGTGCCGCGCGCTCGCGGTGGGCGCTCGTCAGTGCCCGGGCGCGAGCCTCGTGCGCCGCTTCGCGCGCACGCCAGGCGTCGCCGGCGAGCGCCGGGACGGCAGGAGGCGCGATCGTCACCGTTCGAGGATACGCGGGCGCCCCGCACGCTCAGCGCGGCTCAGGGCTCGACCGGCTCGATGAGCTCCGGGGAGTTGTTGCGGACGTTGCCCACGGCCTTCGAGACCTCGTGGTCCTCGAGCGTGTCGGCGAGGGCCGGGGCCGCGTCGATCGCCGCGTCGAGCACGTCGCGCACGTTGTCGGTGGTCGGATCGAGCCAGGCATCCGCGTGGTCGGGGTCGAGGAAGAGCGGCATCCGGTCATGGATCGATCCGAGGTGACCGATCGAGTCCCGGGTAAGGATCGTGAAGCTCAGCAGCCACCGCTCGGGGTCGTCGTCGCCCTTGGTCTTGTCGCGCCACCACTCGTAGAGGCCGGCGAGGAACAGCGGCTCGCCGTCGGCGGGGTGGATGAAGTGCGGGACCTTGACGCCGTCGACGTTCTTCCACTCGTAATAGCCGGATGTCGGCACCACCGCCCGCCGCTTCTCGAGCGCACTGCGGAACATCGGCTTGTCTTCGAGCTCCTCGGCCCGCGCGTTGAAGGCGCGCGCGCCGATCTTGGTGTCTTTCGCCCAGGAGGGGATCAGTCCCCAGCGCGCTGCTTCCAGCCGCCGCGTGGGCGGCTCCGTCTTGGCGGAGTCCAGCACGATCGCGGCGCGATTCGTGGGTGCGACATTGAACGAGGGCTCGGGCAGGTCGTCGCCCTCGACGTCGACACGCAGCACCCCGACGAGCTCGGGACCGGCACTGGCCACTACGAAGCGTCCGCACATGCCGCCAGCCTACGCGCGGGCTCCGACGTCAGAGGGTTGCGGTGCCGGTGCTTCCCAGCACGCCGACGCCCTCGAGCCGCTCCAGGAGGCCGGCGCCGTCGTTGTCGCTCACCCAGGGCACCTCGGCCGCGGCGTGGTCGTTGACGGCGGTGCGTCCGCCCGCGAGGACGGCCTCGGCGGGGGAGAGGCGCCGGATGGCGACCGCGACCACTCGCGAGGGGTGCTCGTCGGTGAAGGTCGTGTAGATGGCGTCGTCGTGCTGGCCGTCGTCGCCGATCAGGAGCCACCGCACGTCCGGGAACTCTTCGGCGAGGCGCCGGAGGTTCGACAGCTTGTGCGCCCGGCCGCTGCGGAACCACCGGTCGTGGGTGGGCCCCCAGTCGGTGAGCAGGAGCGCACCCGGCGGGAAGACGTGGCGGCTCAGGAACCGCATCAGCGTCGGGGCGATGTTCCAGGCGCCGGTCGACAGGTAGACCAGTGGCGCTCCCGGGTTCTCGCGGACGACGCGTTCCATCAGCACGGCCATGCCCGGAACGGGCTGGCGCGCGTGCTCGTCGACGACGAAGGAGTTCCAGGCCGCCAGCAGAGGACGGGGGATGGCGGTGACCATCACGGTGTCGTCGACATCCGACACGATGCCGAACCGCACGTCGGGCGCGACGACGAACGCGCGCGTCTCGACCGGCTCACCGCCTTCGACCGTCATCGTGAACGTCTGCCATCCGGGCTCCAGCGCCGCCGGCAGTCGCGTGTCGATGACCCCGCCGCGGTCGGCGACGACCTCGTGCTCGACCCCCGCGATGGTGACCGTGACCTGCGCGTAGCCGATCGGAACGGCCACGAAACTGCGCCAGCCGCGCACCCCGGCATACTCGCCGCCCTCGGAGACCTTCGCCGGCGGCACGATCATGACGCGACCCAGCACGCGGACCCAGCCCGGACCGCCGTATCCGGGGAACGGTGTCACCGTGGGCTTCTGGCCCCGCCGGCGCGCACGTCGCTCCCGCCACGCGTGGAACCGGTACTCCAGGCGCGCGAACCACAGAACCTTGGCGCGCACGGGCTGGGGATCCGTCTGGGGCATCCCCTCAGTCTTTCACGTCCGCCACGGAGGCCTCGTCCGGACCCTCGTGGTCGAGGTGCTTGCGCTCGGCCCGTTCGATGACCTTCTTGCTCACGAACACGAGCCCCAGGAACAGCACGATGATGCCGACGAAGATGTATCCCGCGTAGTGGAGCTGGTCGGCGAGCTCGCGGTACGTGCCGGCGGCGAGGGCCGCCACCGAGATGTACAGGGTCGACCAGATCACGCAGGCGGGGATCGTCCACGCAAGGAAGCGCCGATACGGATAGCCGCTCATGCCGACCGTCAGCGGCACCAGCGAGTGCAGGACCGGGAGAAATCGCGAGATGAAGATCGCGGGACCCCCACGGCGGCGCAGGTACCGCTCAGAGCGCTCCCAGTTCGCCTCCCCGATCCGGCGGCCCAGGCGCGAGTGCTGGATCTTCGGGCCGAGGAACCGGCCGAGCCAGAAGCCGATGCTCTCGCCGATGAGGGCGCCCACCACGACCGCGACACCCAGCATCACCCCCTCGAGGGGCGACGCGACGGCCGTGCCGGCGACGATGACGATGGTGTCGCCGGGAACCACGAGCCCGATGAGCACACTGGTCTCGAGCATGATCGCGAAGCCCGCGAGAAGAGTCCTCAGCACCGGGTCGACGCTCTGCACGGCGTCGAGCAGCCAGGTGAGGAACTCGTTCACGCCACGAGCCTAGAGGCCGCCGCGCCCCTCTAACCTGGGAACATGTCGGAGAGCCTCGCCGCCGCGCACGTCGCGCAGTGGGTGGATCCGGCATCCGCTTTCGCCGCCGTGTTCGCGCAGGAGACACACGCCTTCTGGCTGGATGCCGGACCCGGCGCCGCCGACGGCTGGAGCTGGATGGGCACCGGCACGCCCGATGACGCGCTACTCGCCACGGCCACCGTGTGCAGCGGCGAGTCCGGCGACGTCGAAGGACACACCGTCCCGTTCCACGGCGGGTGGGTCGGCTGGACCGGCTACGACGACGCGGCCGCGCGGGCGGGCGCGCCGTCGTCCCACGACGCCGACGGCGTGCCCCAGGACCTCTGGCTGCGAGTGCGCCGCCTGGTCGCGTTCGACCACGGCGCGCAGCAGATCTACGTCTTCGCATCGCCGGACGACCTCCCGGGGTTGGCGGCGGCGATCACCGCCGCCTCCGCTCCGCCGCCGGAGCCGGTGCCGGCCCTCGACCGGGGAGTCGCGAGCGCGCGGCACACACCGGACGAGTACGCGGGGCTCATCGAGCGGTGCCGCGACGCGATTCGCGAGGGCGACGCCTACCAGCTGTGTCTGACGACCCGGTTCGAGGTCCCGGCATCCGTGGATCCGCTCGAGGCGTACGGGCGCCTGCGGCGAGCGACTCCCGCGCACCACGGCGGCTTCGTGCGCTCGGGGGAGATCGCGCTCCTCAGTGCCAGCCCCGAGCGCTTCCTGCACGTGGCGTCGAGCGGCGAGGGCGCCGGCGTCGTCCGCACCCGGCCGATCAAGGGGACGCGGCCGCGCGGCCCGGATCCGGCGAGCGATACCGCGCTGGCCGACGAGTTGCGCGCCAGCGAGAAGGAGCGCGCTGAGAACGTCATGATCGTCGACCTCATGCGCAACGACCTCTCCCGTGTGTGCCTGCCTGGAACCGTCGGCGTCGACGCGCTCCTCGAGGTCGAGTCGTACCCCGCCGTGCATCAGCTCGTCAGCACGGTGTCGGGCCGCCTGGCACCGGGAACGACGGTGGGCGAGCTGCTCGAGGCGACCTTTCCCGCAGGCTCCATGACCGGAGCCCCCAAGCTCTCGGCGATGACGATCCTGCACGGCCTCGAAGCGGCGCCGCGCGGCGTGTTCTCGGGCTGCTTCGGCTGGATCGGCGACGACGGCGGGCTCGACCTCGCCATGGTGATCCGCTCGATCGTCGTCCGTCGCGACAGCGCCTATGTCGGCGCCGGGGGCGGCATCACCTGGCGATCGGATGCCGCGGCCGAGGTCGCCGAGGTCGGCGTCAAGGCGCGCGCGCCCCTCGCCGCGTTGGGGGCAGCGCTCCCGCCAGGCTGGTGAACCGCCGTTCCGCTAACCTGGTAGACGCGCTTCGCGCGCTGCGCGCGCTTCCCGGCATCCCATGATTGGTTCTTCCCTCGTGAGTCACACCGACACCTCCGTCACCTCTGCGCCCGCCGAGGGCTACGACGCGTACTCGATCCAGCAGAAGTGGCAGGCGCGCTGGGCCGAGGCCGACCCGTTCCGCGCCGGCGGGGCCGACGACACGCGTCCGCGGAAGTACGTGCTCGGGATGTTCCCGTACCCGTCGGGCGACCTGCACATGGGGCACGCCGAGAGCTACGCCTACGTCGACATCGTGGCGCGGTTCTGGCGCCACCGCGGCTACAACGTGCTGAACCCGATCGGATGGGACTCGTTCGGCCTGCCCGCTGAGAACGCGGCCATCCAGCGCGGCGCCGACCCGCGCGAGTGGACCTACGCGAACATCGAGCAGCACAAGAAGAGCTTCCGCGAGTACGGCTCGTCGTACGACTGGAGCCGCATCCTCCACACCAGCGACCCGGAGTACTACCACTGGAACCAGTGGCTGTTCCAGCGCCTCTACGAGCGCGGGCTGGCGTACCGCAAGGAGAGCCCGGTCAACTGGTGCCCCAACGACCAGACCGTGCTCGCCAACGAGCAGGTCGTCGACGGACACTGCGAGCGGTGCGGCGCGGAGGTGATCAAGAAGAAGCTCACGCAGTGGTACTTCAAGATCACCGAGTACGCGGACCGGCTGCTGGACGATCTCAACCAGCTCGAGGGGTTCTGGCCCCAGAAGGTCATCCGCATGCAGCGGAATTGGATCGGCCGCTCGGTGGGCGCCGATATCGACTTCGAGATCGAGGGCCGCGCCGACAAGGTCACGGTCTTCTCGACGCGCCCTGACACGCTGCACGGCGCGACCTTCATGGTCGTCGCCCCCGACAGCGACCTGGCCGCCGAACTGGCCGCCGGCTCGTCGGCGGAGGTGCGCATGCGCTTCCAGGACTACCTCGAGAGCGTCCAGCGCGAGACCGAGATCGAGCGCCAGAGCACCGACCGCCCCAAGACCGGCGTCTTCCTCGACCGGTTCGCGATCAACCCCATCAACGGCGACCGCCTGCCGATCTGGGCCGCCGACTACGTGCTCGCCGACTACGGCCACGGCGCCGTGATGGCCGTCCCCGCGCACGATCAGCGCGACCTCGACTTCGCCCGCGCCTTCGACCTTCCGGTCAAGGTCGTGGTCGACACCACCGCGCCGATCACCGGCGCCATCCCGGTCATCGAGCTCGACGACGACGGAGTGCCGATCGATCCGGGCCCGCTCGATTCGCTGTCCGACATCGATCCCGCCCGCACCGGTATCGCGCTCACCGGCGAGGGCCGGCTGATCAACTCAGGCTCGCTCGACGGCCTGTCGAAGCGGAACGCGATCGCGCGCATCATCGAGCAGCTCGCAGCCGCCGGCACGGGCCGCGCGGCGAAGTCCTACCGCCTGCGCGACTGGCTCATCTCGCGTCAGCGCTTCTGGGGCACCCCCATCCCGATGGTCCACACCGAGGACGGCCGCATCGTCCCCGTCCCCGCGGACCAGCTGCCGCTGCGCCTGCCCGACGCGCAGGGGCTCGACCTCGCGCCGAAGGGGACGTCGCCGCTCGGCGGCGCGACCGAGTGGATGCAGACGACCGACCCCGAGACGGGCGAGCCCGCCCTGCGCGACCCCGACACGATGGACACGTTCGTCGACAGCTCGTGGTACTTCCTGCGGTTCCTCGCGCCGAAGGACGCCGACGAGGCGTTCTCGTCGCGCGAGGCGGACCGCTGGGCGCCGGTGGATTCGTACATCGGCGGCGTCGAGCACGCGATCCTGCACCTGCTGTACGCGCGCTTCATCACCAAGGTCCTCTTCGACATGGGGCTGATCGACTTCACCGAGCCCTTCTCCAGCCTGATCAACCAGGGCATGGTCCTCCTGGACGGCTCGAAGATGTCGAAGTCCAAGGGCAACCTGGTCGAGTTCGCGTCGAGCATGGTCGATCCGGGCGCCGACGCCGTGCGCGTCGCGATCGCCTTCGCCGGCCCGGTCGAGGACGACATCAACTGGGAGGACGTGTCGACCACCGGGGCCCAGAAGTTCCTGGCGCGCGCGTGGCGCGTGGCCACGGATGTCACGAGCGACCCCGACGTCGTCTGGGCGGAGGGCGATGCGTCGCTGCGCCGCGTGACGCACCGCCTGCTCGCGGACGCTCCCGGCCTCGTCGAGCAGACGAAGTTCAACGTCGTCGTGGCGCGCCTCATGGAACTCGTCAACGCGACGCGCAAGGTGATCGACACCGGCGCAGGCCCGGCGGACCCTGCGGTGCGCGAGGCCGCCGAGGCCACTGCGATGATCCTCGATCTGTTCGCGCCGCATCTGGCGGAGGAGATGTGGCAGATCCTCGGCTACGACGGCTTCGTCGGCCTCGTGCCGTGGCGCAACGCCGACCCGACTCTGCTCGTCGAGGAGAGCGTGACGGCGATCGTCCAGGTCGACGGCAAGGTGCGCGGAACCCTGCAGGTCGCCGCCCGCATCGATGCTGCGGAGCTCGAGCGTCTCGCCCGCGCGGACGCGAAGGTCCTCCGTGCCCTCGGCGACCGTGAGATCACGCGCACCGTCGTGCGGCCGCCCAAGGTCGTGAGCTTCAGCACGCACTGACCCTCCTCCCCAGGAAGGTCGCGCCGGGGAAAGTCCACATCCCTGCGCCAGCGCGCCGCCCGGCTGCGACCGGCCGCTTAGCGTGAGTCCGGTGACAGCCGGTGACCGCGACGAGCCGCCCGCTGGCCATCCCTCCGCGGCGCGGCGTCGTATCGGGATCGGCGCCGTCGTCGTGCTGGTGATCGCGGCGCTGGCGATCACGGTCGGCATCGGCATCCTGCGCGGTGCGCTGGCGCCGGTCGACGAGGTCGTCGTCGACCAGACGCCGGCCGCGGCCGCCACGACCAGGGCCGACCTCTACGTGCACGTGTCGGGAGCGGTGCGGGTTCCCGGACTGTACGTGCTGCCCGCCGGCGCCCGCGTCGTCGATGCCGTCGCGGCGGCGGGCGGCTTCGCCGACGACGCCGACCGCGACGCGGTGAACCTCGCGCGGACGCTCGACGACGGCGAACAGCTGCCCGTGCCCCGCGAGGGCGAGGCGCCGCCGGTCGGCGCGTCTGCCGCTGCACCCGCCGACGGTCGGGTCGACCTCAATACCGCGGATGCCGCGCTGCTCGAGACGCTGCCGCGCATCGGGCCCGCCCTCGCCGAGCGCATCCTCGCGTGGCGCGACGACAACGGCGGCTTCACCAGCATCGAAGACCTCCTCGCCGTGCCGGGCATCGGCGACAAGATGCTGGAGTCCCTCCGCGACCTCGTGACGGTGTGAGATGCCGCGCGCTGGGGCACTCAGACTGGTACCCGTCGCCGCACTGTGCTGGGCGGCGGCCGGTGCTGCGACACTCGCTCCCGCCGTCGCGCCCTGGATCGCCCTCGCCCTGTGGGCGATCGTCGCGCTGGCCGCCGTCGCCGTCCTGACCCTGAGCGTCCGTGCGGGGTCCCGCCCTCGCTCTGCGCGGGGGCCGGGACTGCTCCGGATGCCGCACAACGCGCTGCGCCGTGCCCTCGTCGTCACGGTGCTCGCCGCCGCCGCATCCGCGGCAGCCGCCTCCCATGTCGCCTGGACCCAGCCTGAGCGCGCGAGCATCGCCGATCTGGCGCTCGACGGCGGACGTGCCGTCGACGTGCGCGCGCAGGTCGTCGGGAAGGTCGAGCGCCGTGCCGACGGCACGCTCGCGTTCGATGCCCGTGCCTCGCGGTTCGCGACCGGCACCGAGACGCATGCGGCCGACGTCGAGATCACCGTGCGCGTCGCCATCGACGACGTGGATCGTCTCGGGCAGCTCGACGTCGGCGCCGCGGTCGACGCCCGCGGCACAGCGGCACCCGGCCGTCCCGCCGGGCGGTCGGTGATCGTGCTGTGGGCCTCCCGCGGCGTCGACGTCGTGCACGCACCGGAGGGTCCCACCGCCGTGGCCGCGGGCCTGCGCCACGGGCTCCTCCGCGCCGTGGCAGGGCTGCCCGGCGTGGGCGCCGGCCTCGTGCCGGGTCTGGCGGTCGGCGACACCTCGATCGTGTCGCCGGCGCTCGACGCGGCGATGAAGGCGGCGTCGCTGTCGCACCTCACGGCCGTGTCGGGCGCGAACTGCGCGCTCGTCGTCGGCATGGCCTTCGCCCTGGCCGCGGCATGCGGTGCTTCCCGGGGTCTGCGCGTCGCGAGCGGTCTCGCGGTGCTCGTGGGCTTCGTGGTGCTCGTCACGCCGGAGCCCAGCGTGATCCGCGCCGCCGCCATGGCCGCCATCGCGATGCTCGCGGTGCTGCTCGGCCGTGCCGGGGTCGGCATCGCGCTCCTTTCCACGGCCGCGACGGTGCTGCTGGTCATCGATCCGTGGCTCGCGGCCTCGCTCGGCTTCGCGCTCTCGGCCGCCGCAACGGCCGCCTTGCTGCTGTGCGCGCGGCCGCTCGCTGCAGGCCTCGCTCGCGCCGTTCCCCGCCCCCTCGCGCTGGCAGTGGCCGTGCCGCTCGCCGCCCAGCTCGCGTGCGGACCCCTGCTGATCCTCATCGAGCCGACTGTTCCCGTATACGGTGTGCTCGCGAACCTCCTGGCAGGTCCCGCGGCGCCGGTGGCGACGGTGCTCGGCCTCGCCGCATGCCTTGCCGCACCACTCCCGTGGCTGCAGTCCGGTCTGGCGGCTCTCGCGTGGGTGCCGGCATCCTGGATCGCCGCGACCGCGACCACGACCGCCGGCCTGCCCGGCGACGCGCTGCCGTGGCTCGAAGGGTGGCCGGGAGCGGCGGCCCTGGCGATCCTCGGGCTCGCGATCGGGCTCGTCATCGCACGGGGACGCGGCGGGTCGCGCGCACAGCGGCTGGCTCGGGCCGGATCCGTCTGCCTCGTGGCCGTGGTCACCGGCGCGGCGCTGGGCGCAGGCGCGCTCAGCTCGATCGCCGGCCGGTGGACGCTGCCCCGCGACTGGGCGGTGCTCGCCTGCGACGTCGGCCAGGGCGACGCGGTGCTGCTCCGCTCGGCCGGCGCCGTCGCGCTCATCGACACGGGGCCCGATCCCGAGCCACTCGCCGCCTGTCTCTCCCGCGCCGGGATCGAGCGCATCGACCTGCTCGTGCTCACCCACTACGACCTGGACCACATCGGCGGACTCGCCGCCGTGCGCGGCCGGGTCGGCACCGTCCTCCACGGTCCCGGCGACGCCGAGGGCAGGGCCCAGATCACCGCGCTGACGGCGCAGGGAGCGCGGGCGACCGAGGCATCCGCGGGCCTCACCGGCTCGCTCGGCGCGGCCCGGTGGCGTGTGCTCTGGCCGAAGCCCGGCAGCCGGGCGTTCCCGGAGGGCAACGACGCCAGCGTCGTCGTCGACGTGCGCGGCGGCGGCATCCCGCCCACGCTGGCGCTCGGCGACCTGTCCGCGTCGCCGCAGCGCGTGCTCACGGCATCCGGCGCGCTCGCCCCGCCGTACGCGATCGTCAAGGTCGCCCATCACGGCAGTGGAGACCAGGATGCCGCGTTGTACGTCGCCGCCCAGCCCGCCGTGGCGCTCGTCACGGTCGGGACCGACAACGACTACGACCACCCGAGAGAAGAGACGCTCGCGATCCTCGACGCTGTGGGCGCGCGCATCGCACGCACCGACCAGGACGGCGCGATCGCGCTCTGGTCGTCGGAAGGAGCCGTCGCGATCTGGCGCGAGCGCGGCGGCTGAGCGCCGGTGTTCCCGGCGACGCTCACGGCCGCCGCCGCAGCAGCTGCCGCCGACGACCGCCGTCGGTGGTCGTCGGTAGGCTGGGGGAATGGCTTCTCCCGCTCGCCGAGCACCCGCGAAGGCGGCACGCAGCGCCATTCCCCAGCTGTCCTGGCGGGCGCCACAGCCCGCGCCGATCGTGCTGGTGTCCGGTCCCGAAGAGGTCTGCGCCGAGCGCGCGATCGCGGGGGTGCGGGAATACCTGCGCGCCGAGGATCCGACGCTCGAGGTCTCCGACATCCGCGCCGACGACTACGCCGCGGGAACCCTTCTGGGCGTCACGTCGCCGTCGCTGTTCGGCGAGCCGCGGCTCGTGCGCGTGAGCGGCGTGGAGAAGTGCTCCGACACCTTCCTGGCCGAAGCCGTCTCCTACCTCTCGGCGCCACAGGACGGCGCCACCGTGGTGCTGCGTCACACCGGTGCGAGCGTCCGAGGCAAGAAGCTGCTCGACGCGATCCGCGCCGGACAGGGCTCCGGTGTGGAGATCGCGTGTCCTGCCGTCAAGCGCGATTCCGACCGCTTCGACTTCGCCGTAGGGGAGTTCCAGGCCGCCAAGAAGCGCATCGCCCCCACCGCCCTGCGCGCTCTCGTCTCGGCGTTCGCCGACGACCTCACCGAGCTCGCCGCGGCGTGCCAGCAGCTGATCGCCGACGTTCCCGGCGACATCACCGACCAGATCGTCGAACGCTACTACGGCGGTCGCGTCGAGACGTCGGCGTTCACGGTCGCCGACACGGCGATCGCCGGCCGCTACGGCGAGGCGCTCATCGCACTCCGCCACGCGCTCGCCTCGGGTGCCGACCCCGTCCCACTGGTCGCAGCGGTCGCGATGAAGCTGCGGACCATGGCGCGGGTAGCGGGCAACCGCGAGCCCTCGGCGGCCCTCGCCGCCCGGCTGGGCATGAAGGACTGGCAGGTCGATCGCGCCCGCCGCGATCTGATTGGGTGGAACGAAGAGAGCCTGGGTCGCGCGATCCAGGCGACGGCGAGGGCGGATGCCGAGGTCAAGGGCGGCTCTCGTGATGCGGTCTTCGCTATCGAGCGCATGATCACGGTCATCGCGACCCGCGCGCCGTACGGCGCTTGAACGCGGGTACGCGAAAGGCCCGCCCCTGACGGGACGGGCCTTCTCGACCGATGCTCAGCAGGCGATCTCGCGCCGGCGGCGACCTCACGGTCGCAGAGCGTGTCGAAGGCTCAGAGCGCGGAGACCTGCTTGGCGATGGCCGACTTGCGGTTCGCCGCCTGGTTCTTGTGGATGACGCCCTTGCTGACGGCCTTGTCGAGCTTCTTGGACGCCGTGCCCAGCGCCTTCTCGGCGGCGGCCTTGTCGCCCGCAGCGATCGCCTCGCGGGTGCGACGGACGTGCGTCTTCAGCTCGCTCTTGACGGCCTTGTTGCGCTCGCGCGCCTTCTCGTTGGTCTTGTTGCGCTTGATCTGCGACTTGATGTTCGCCACGTGTCGACGTTCTTTCGTTCGAAGGGAATCGGATGGATGTGCCGGTCAGCGAGAGAGGGGCGCTTCGCGACGGTCGTGAGGGCGAACCCACACGCAAGCCAAACAAGGATTCTATCAGGTCGGTCGGCATCCCATTGACGCCCGCCTGCGTGCATGCGGCAGCGGCGCGATGATGCATGATCTAGGCGTGGGTGCGTGCACCCGAGGCGTGCGTCCATGACGAAGGAGTCCACCGTGCCGCAGCATCCGTCCGTCGACCTCGCACCGTTCCCGCCGGGCTTCCGGTGGTCCGCGGCGACCGCCGCGTTCCAGGTGGAGGGCTCGCGTGCCGCCGACGGACGCGGACGGTCGATCTGGGACGACTTCGTCGACGCTCCCGGCGCCGTCCGGGACGCCGCGACGGCGGACCCCGGCCCCGACAGCTACCGGCGGCACCGCGAAGACGTCGCGCTGCTCGCCGGACTCGGGGTCGACCGCTACCGCTTCTCGATCTCATGGGTGCGGGTGCAGCCCGAAGCGGGCGGCCCCGTCCTGCAGGCGGGACTCGACTACTACCGCCGCCTCGCCGACGATCTTCTCGACGCCGGCGTCACGCCGTTCGCGACGCTGTACCACTGGGACTTGCCGAGCGTGCTGGAAGAGGCAGGCGGATGGCTGTCGCGCGACACTGCGCAGCGCTTCGGCGAGTACGCCGGGATCGTCGCCGAGGCTCTCGGCGACCGCATCCGTCACTGGTACACGCTCAACGAACCCGTCTCCACGTCGCTGCAGGGCTATGCCGTCGGCACACTGGCGCCAGGGCGTCAGCTGCTGTTCGGCTCGCTGCCCACCGTGCACCATCAGCTTCTCGCCCACGGTCTGGCCGAGCGCGCGCTGCGGGCCGCCGGTGCGGAGGAGGTCGGCATCGTCAACAACCACACGCTGGTGCTTCCCGCGAGCGGGACGGATGCCGACCTCACCGCGGCCGCGGTGTACGACGTCCTCCACAACCGCGTCTTCGCCGAGCCGGTTCTCACCGGGGCGTACCCGGACCTGGAGGCGTTCGGCATCCCGCCGATGCCGGTGGAAGACGGCGATCTCGAGGTCATCTCCGCACCCGGGGACTTCTACGGCATCAACTTCTACAATCCGACGACGATCGCGGCCGCGGCGCCGGGCAGCCCCGTCCCCTTCGAGATCGTGCCCACACCGGGCGCACCCGTCACCGGGTTCGGACCGGAGTGGCCCATCGTGCCCGCCTCGCTCACGGAGCTTCTGCTCGGCTTCCGCGACCGCTATGGCGATCGCCTTCCTCCCCTCGTGATCGGTGAGAACGGCGCCTCGTTCCCCGAGCCCGCCCACGTCGACGGCCCCGTCGACGATGCCGAGCGCATCGCGTATCTGGCAGGCCACATCGACGCCGTCGGCGCCGCCGTGCGCGCGGGCGTCGACGTCCGCGAGTACACGGTGTGGTCACTGCTGGACAACTTCGAGTGGGCCGACGGGTGGTCGCAGCGATTCGGGCTGGTGCACGTCGACTTCGACACGGCCAAGCGCACACCGAAGACCTCGTTCGACTGGTACCGGGCGCTCATCGCCGAGGCGCGCTCGTGAGCACGCGGCAGCGCGGCAAGGTCGGCGCAAGCTGGTTCACGCTCTTCACCCTGGCGTGGCTCGCGCTGTGGACGGTGCAGCTGACCCCGCTGCAGCTGCTCATACCGCTGCAGCTCGACACTCCCGACGACGCCGCGGGCTGGGTGTCCGGGGTGGTCTCGTCGGGACTCGTCCTCGCGATCGGCGGCGTCGCGGGTGTCATCGCCGCCCCGCTCGCAGGTGGCCTGTCCGACCGTACGCGCGGACGATGGGGGCGCCGGCGGCCCTGGGCGCTCGGCGGCGTCTGGCTCGGCACGGCGTCGCTCACGGCCATCGCCTTCGCGTCGGGCCCGTGGGGCGTGGGACTCGCGTGGGTCGGCGTCTCGGTGGGCGTCGCCGTCGCCTCGGCGGCCTTCACCGCACTGATCGCCGACCAGCTGACGACTCAGCGAGGCGCGGCATCCGCGGCCGTCTCGTCCTCGCAGGCGCTCGGGATCGTCGTCGGGGTGGGTGTCATCGTGCTCCTGGAGCTCGGGGTCGTCGTCGGCTACCTCGCTCTGGCCGGCTTCCTCGCCGTCGTCGGCACCGTCGCGGCGCTGCTCCTTCCCGATCCGCCCGCGCGTGCGGAGGTGGCTGTGGCGCGGGAGGTCAGGACGCTGCGCGAGCGCCTCGCCGCGCTGCGCGACCGCGACTTCGCCTGGCTGCTCGCAGGACGTCTGACGGTGAACATCGGCAATGCGCTCGGAACCGGGCTGCTGCTGTTCTTCCTGCTCTACGGGCTGCACCGGGATGCCGCGACCGCCGAAGACGAGCTGCTGCTGCTGATCCTCGTGTACACGCTGTTCGTCGTCGTCTCGTCGATCGTGTCGGGCTGGATCTCCGACCGCACCGGCCGCCGTCTCCCGTTCGTGGTGTGGCCGGCCGTGATCCAGGGGCTCGCGTCGATCATCCTCGTCGTGGCGCCGTCGCTCACCTCGGCGATGATCGCCGCGGCGCTCCTCGGCGTCGGCTACGGGGCGTACATGTCGGTGAGTCTGGCGCTGGGCACCGACCTGCTGCCTTACGCGGAGGACCACGCCCGCGACCTGGGTTTCGTCAACGTCTCGGCGAGCCTGGGGCAGCTCATCGGCCCGCTTCTCGGCGCCGGGCTGGTGGCGCTCGTCGGCGGCTTCTGGCTGCTCTTCCTGGTGGGCGGCATCCTGTCGATCATCGGCGGGTTCATGACATACGCGATCCGTGCACGCGATCGCACGACGTCAGCCGTCTGACGACTCCAGGGTCGTCAGAGCCACCTCGAGGAGCGCGTCGAACACGCGCGGGCGCATCACGGTGACGTGGTGGGTGGTGCGGGGGACGACGACGAGCTCGGCGTGCTGCGCGATGCGCATGAACAGCTTCTCGTTCACGCGGAGCTGGTCGTACTGCCCGTTGACGAACCACAGCGGCACGTCGATGCGGTGGAGGGCGGCGAGCAGATCCAGAACCGAGAGGCTGCGCAGCGCGATGTCCTGCGCGTCCAGGGCATAGCCGCCGGCGCCGAAGTCGGCGCGGGTCTCATCGGGAAGGATGCGATCGAGCATGCGATTCGTCAGCCACATCCCGCGATCGGGCAGCGAGTCGAATCCGCGCGCGAGCACGCGATAGGCGGCGAGTCCCACACCGCGCGGTATCGCGGTGCAGGATGCCGCGACGAAGCCCGCGACGGGCGGCGGATCCTCCGCACCCGCGTACTCGATGCACAGCAGCCCTCCCATCGAGTGCCCCACGAGGAGGACCGGTCCGCGCTCGGCGGCTGCGCGCACCGCCTCGTCGATCGTCATCATGGCCGATTCGAGGGTGAAGTCCTCGGCCATGCGCGATCCGTGGCCGGGCAGGTCGACGGCCGTGACCGGCGTGCCGCGCGCGGTCAGGTAGTCGACCTGGGCGCGCCACATGGTGGCGGACGTCCGGATGCCGTGGACGAGCACGACCTGCACCACCATGACGACAGGCTAGCCGGGGGCGCCGCCTAGCATGGCGGCATGCCCGAGATCGCCCCGCACATCGCGCACATGCCCGGCTCGGGAGTGCGCCACATCCTCGAGCGTGCGCTGCGACGGCCCGGCACGATCATCCTCGCGGTCGGCGAGCCGGGCGAGGTCGCAGCCGGCCGGATCCGGGATGCCGCGGCGGACGCCTGGCGGGCCGGCGCCATCCGCTACACGCCCAATGGCGGTATCCCTGCCCTGCGAGAGGCGATCCGCGGCAAGCTCGCGCGTGAGAACGGCCTCGATGTCGACACGGAGCAGATCTGGGTCACCGTCGGCGCCACGCAGGCGCTGCACCTCGCGATGGCACTCGCGCTGTCGCACGGCGAAGAGGTGCTGGTGCCGGATCCCGGCTACACCACGTTCACGATGAACGCCCACCTGCTGCAGGCCGTGCCCGTGCCCTACCCGCTGCGTCCGGAGCGCGACTTCCAGCCGGATCTCGCGGAGCTCGAGTCGCTCGTCACGCCGCGCACGCGTGCGCTCATCGTGAACACGCCCTCCAACCCGCTGGGCTCGACCTTCGATCGTCCGACGCTGGAGGCGCTCATCTCGCTGGCGGAGCGGCACGATCTGTGGCTCCTCAGCGACGAGGTGTACGAGCGCTTCACATGGGGGGCCCCGCACGTGAGTCCGGCGACGCTGGATCGCGACGGTCGGGTGCTCTCGGTCTTCTCGATGTCGAAGACGTACGCGATGACGGGCGCCCGCGTCGGCTGGCTCGTCACCCCTCCCGGTTGGCGGCAGACGATGCTGCGCGTGCAGGAGTCCGTCGTCAGCTGCGTCGACGAGCCGGCGCAGCGGGCCGCGGCCGAGGCGCTCACCGGCGACCAGGGCGCCGTGTCGCAGAGCGCTGCGCACTACCGCGACAATCTCGCCGCCGCGACGGCGCTGCTGTCGGCGCGGGGACTGCGCCACCTCGCACCCACCGGCGCGTTCTACCTGTGGATCGACGTCTCGCACGTCTCGCAGGGCGATGTCATGGCGTGGTGCGAGCGATTCCTCGACGAACAGGGCGTCGCCGTCGCGCCCGGGAGCGCGTTCGGCGCATCGGGGGAGGGCTGGATCCGCGTCTGCGTGGCCAGCGACCGAGGCGAACTGCTCGAGGGCCTGAGCCGATTGCCCGCACCCGCCTGACGCGCGCCGGTCGCGGTGCGCGGAGCCCGCTCGCCGGGCGCCCCGCCGCCACAGCCTGGCGACGCGCAGAGTCTCGGCATCCCGCACCCGTACAATCGTCTGGACATGTCACCCCGCGCCCTGAAGCCCCTCGAGCCCTCCGCCACGCCGCCCGAGCTGATCCGCAACTTCTGCATCATCGCCCACATCGACCACGGCAAGTCCACGTTGGCCGACCGCATGCTGCAGATCACCGGCGTCGTCTCCGACCGCGACATGCGTGCGCAGTACCTCGACCGCATGGACATCGAGCGCGAGCGCGGCATCACGATCAAGTCGCAGGCGGTGCGGATGCCGTGGGCGACCGGCGACCAGACGTTCGCGCTGAACATGATCGACACGCCCGGCCACGTCGACTTCACGTACGAGGTCTCGCGGTCGCTCGCGGCGTGCGAGGGCGCGATCCTGCTCGTCGACGCGGCGCAGGGCATCGAGGCGCAGACGCTCGCGAACCTGTACCTGGCGCTCGAGAACGACCTGCACATCATCCCCGTGCTCAACAAGATCGACCTGCCTGCGGCCGACCCCGACAAGTTCGCCGCCGAGCTCGCGAACCTCATCGGCGGCTCGCCCGACGATGTGCTGCGCGTGTCGGGAAAGACCGGGATGGGCGTCGAGACTCTCCTCGACCGCATCGTCGAGCAGATCCCGGCACCCAAGGGGAACGCGGATGCCCCCGCCCGCGCCATGATCTTCGACTCCGTGTACGACTCCTACCGCGGTGTGGTGACCTACGTCCGCATGGTCGACGGCAAGCTGGAGCCGCGCGAGCGCATCCAGATGATGTCGACGAAGGCCACGCACGACCTCCTCGAGATCGGCGTGTCGAGTCCCGAACCCGTCCCGACGAGGGGGCTCGGCGTCGGCGAGGTCGGCTACCTCATCACCGGTGTGAAGGACGTCCGCCAGTCCAAGGTGGGCGACACCATCACCACCGCGCGCAAGCCCGCCGTCGACGCGCTCGCGGGCTACACCGATCCCAAGCCGATGGTCTTCTCGGGCGTCTACCCGATCGACGGCAGCGACTACGGCGACCTGCGCGAGGCCCTCGACAAGCTGAAGCTCTCTGACGCCTCACTGCAGTACGAGCCCGAGACGTCGGTCGCGCTGGGCTTCGGCTTCCGCTGCGGCTTCCTGGGGCTGCTGCACCTCGAGATCATCACCGAGCGCCTCGCGCGCGAGTTCGATCTCGACCTCATCACGACCGCACCTTCCGTCATCTACGAGGTCACCACCGACACCGGCGAGCAGGTGACGGTCACGAACCCCAGCGAGTACCCCGACGGCCGGGTCGCCACGGTGAGCGAGCCCGTCGTCAAGGCCGCCATCCTTCTGCCGAAGGACTACGTCGGCACCGTCATGGAGCTGTGTCAAGGGCGCCGCGGGCAGCTGCTGGGCATGGAGTACTTCAGCGAGGAGCGCGTCGAGCTGCGCTACAACATGCCGCTCGGCGAGATCGTGTTCGACTTCTTCGACCAGCTGAAGTCCCGGACGCAGGGCTATGCGAGCCTCGACTACGAGCCCGCGGGCAGCCAGGAGGCCGACCTGGTGAAGGTCGACATCCTGCTGCAGGGCGACAAGGTCGACGCGTTCAGCTCGATCGTCCACCGCGAGAAGGCCTACGCCTACGGCACGATGATGACCGAGCGCCTGCGCAAGCTGATCCCGCGCCAGCAGTTCGAGGTGCCCATCCAGGCGGCCATCGGCGCGCGCATCATCGCCCGCGAGAACATCCGCGCCATGCGCAAGGACGTCCTCGCCAAGTGCTACGGCGGCGACATCACGCGCAAGCGCAAGCTCCTCGAGAAGCAGAAGGAGGGCAAGAAGCGCATGAAGATGGTCGGTCGCGTCGAGGTCCCCCAGGAGGCGTTCATCGCCGCGCTCTCGGGTGACGTCGAGGGAAAGGGCGCCAAGTAGGCTGGTCTGCATGCGTCGAGGAACCTTCCGTGACGACACCGTCGACTACGCCGCCGTCGGGGCGACGCAGGCGCCGGATCTGATGCACTACCCGCCGGAGCGCAGCCTCCCGGCGGAGCAGTCGTGGCGCATCGGCAGCGGGGAAGCCAGATTCCGTGCCGCCGGCGAAGCGCTGCTGTCGTGGACCGCCCAGCGCGGCGCAGGCCTCGAGCTGAGCGACGTGCGCCCCGCATCGGGCCCGATGTACTCGGGCGTCAGCTTCGATGCCGAGGGCACGCCGGTCGCGCCCAGCCGCTCGGAGGCTGAGCAGCGCTTCGACGCGGACGGCACGCCGTACGTCAGCGCGGGCACGACCATCCGCGTCGACGGACGCGTCAAGGGCCTGCGCGCCGACGCCGAGCTCCGTGTCATCTTCGCCGTGGAGGAGCCCCGTCGCGTCGGCTTCGCGCTCGGCACGGTGAGCGACTCGGTCGTCAGCGGCGAAGAGTCGTTCATGCTCGACTGGTACGACAACGACGAGGTGTGGTTCACGGTGCGGGCGTTCGATGCGCCGCGCGCGGTCCTCTATCGCGTGCTGCCCGGGCTCACCAAGCGCCGTCGGCGCGAGCTGTTCTCGCGGTACCTGCGCGCCATCTCACCGCTCTACACGACCCCCGCGTGAGCCGCTGATGGGCTCCGCTCTTCCGCTCGGCGAGCCTGTTCCCGCGGACGGCTCGCTCCCGTCGGGCATCCGCATCGATCCCGCGACCGATTTCGGCGTGTACCTGCACGTGCCCTTCTGCCGCGTCCGCTGCGGCTACTGCGACTTCAACACGTACACGGCGTCCGAGCTGCGGGGCGCGCGCCAGGACCAGTACGCCGACACGCTCCTGACCGAGATAGCGCTGGCCGCGCCGGTGCTCGAGCGCGCGGGCGGAAACCGCCCGGCCACGACGGTGTTCTTCGGCGGCGGCACGCCGACGCTGCTGCCCCCGGGCGATCTCGCTCGCATGCTCGGCGGCGTCCGCGACACCTTCGGCATCGTCGAGGGCGCCGAGGTGACGGTCGAGGCCAACCCCGACACCGTCTCGCCGGCGGTCGCGGCCGAGCTGGCGGCATCCGGCGTCACCCGGCTCTCGATCGGCATGCAGTCCGCCGTTCCGCACGTTCTCGCGGCGCTGGATCGCACGCACGACCCCGAGAACGTCCGCACCGCCGTCGCGGCCGCCCGAGACGCCGGTCTCGACGTCAGCGTCGACCTCATCTACGGCGCTCCCGGTGAGTCGCTCGCGGACTGGCACTCGTCGCTCGAGGCCGCCATCGCGCTGGAGCCCGACCACATCTCGGCCTATGCCCTGATCATCGAGGACGGCACCAAGCTCGCGCGCCAGATCCGCCGCGGCGAGGTCGCCGCGCCCGACGACGATCTGCAGGCCGACATGTACGAGCTCGCCGACGACCTGCTCGCGGGCGCGGGGTTCGACTGGTACGAGGTGTCGAACTGGGCCCGCGACGCCGCGCACCGATCTCGGCACAACCTCGCGTACTGGGTGGGATCGGACTGGTGGGGCTTCGGACCCGGGGCCCACAGCCACATCGGGGGAGTGCGGTTCTGGAACGTGAAGCACCCCGCGGCGTACGCGCAGCGGCTGGCCGCGGGCGAGTCGCCCGCCGCCGGACGTGAGACCCCGGATGCCGATGCCCGAGCGCTCGAGAGCGTGCTGCTGCGCACACGGGTCCGGGAAGGGCTCCCGGTCGGCGAACTGCAGGGCGAGGGGCGACACGCGGTCGCCGCGCTCATCGCGGACGGCCTCATCGATGGTCCGACGGCGTTGCGCGGGCGCGTGGTGCTGACGCGACGGGGACGCCTGCTGGCGGACGCCGTCGTGCGCGCGCTGACCGAGTGACCACGCGCGGCGCCCCGCCGCGGCTTCGCCGGGCGCGGCGTCGTTCGGCGATCCTGACGGGGTCATCGGATAGAATTGGCACTCCAGTCATGCGAGTGCCAGACGCCCTGGTGCCGACAGCAGCGTGAGGAGGCGGAATGGTCAGCGAGCGAGGTCTGCAGGTACTGCGGGCGATCGTCCAGGACTACGTCGACACGCGTGAGCCGGTCGGCAGCAAGACGATCGTCGAGCGGCATGCGTTCGGCGTATCCGCGGCGACGATCCGCAACGACATGGCTCTGCTGGAAGACGAGGAGCTCATCGTCGCGCCCCACACGTCGTCGGGACGCGTGCCGACCGACAAGGGCTACCGCGTCTTCGTGGACCACCTCGCCGAGATCCGCCCGCTCTCGTCGGCGCAGCGCTCGGCCATCGCGTCCTTCCTGGACGGCTCCGGCGATCTCGACGACGTGCTCGTGCGCACCGTGCGCGCCCTCACGCAGCTCACCGGTCAGGTCGCGATCGTCCAGTACCCGTCGTTCGCCCGCGCCAACGTCACGCACGTCGAGCTGGTCCAGCTGGGCGCGGGACGGATGCTGGTGATCGTCGTCACCGACACCGGCCGCGTGTCGCAGCGGCTGACCTTCGTCGGAGAGGACTTCGACGACACCGACCTCGCGCACATCCGCGCCCGCCTCGGCACGCTGCTGGTCGGCCGGCCCGTCCGCGAGGGGCTCCAGCGCATCGCCGAGCGGCTCGAGGTGCCGGATGCGCAGGCACCCGCGCACGAGCGAGCGACGGACGAGATCATCCGCGCGGTCGCCGAAGAGCTCGAGGAGTTCCGCCAGGACAGGCTCGTGATGGCCGGCAGCGCGAACCTCGCGCGGAGCGAATCCGATTTCCGCGGCAGCATCTACCCCCTCCTCGAGGCGATCGAGGAGCAGGTGACCCTGCTGCGGCTGATGGGCGAGATGGTGGCCGACGAGCAGGGTCTCGCCGCGAGCATCGGCCGCGAGAACGAGGCGTTCGGCCTGGCCGAGGCCTCCGTCGTGGCCAGCGACTACGACGCGACGGGATCCCTCGCCCGCGTCGGTGTGCTCGGCCCGACGCGCATGGACTACCCCACGAACCTCGCGACGGTCCGTGCCGTCGCGCGCTACCTCACGCGGATGCTCGAGCAGGACGACAACTCCCGCTGACGCTGACGCGCATCATCGATTCCGCGGCGGCGCCGCGGCAGGAAGGCGAAAGTGGCTGACCACTACGAGGTCCTCGGCGTCGCACGCGACGCCACCACCGACGAGATCAAGAAGGCGTATCGCAAGCTGGCCCGACAGCTGCACCCGGATGTGAACCCCGGCGAGGACGCGTCCGAGCGGTTCAAGCTCGTGACGCACGCGTACGACGTGCTGAGCGACCCCGATCAGCGGGCCCGGTACGACATGGGCGGGAGCGAGTCGCCTTTCGGCGGCGCCGGCGGCTTCGGCGGCTTCAACGACATCTTCGAGACCTTCTTCGGCGCGGCCGGCGGCTCGCGTGGCGGGCGCCCGCGATCGCGGCGTGAGCGCGGGCAGGACGCCCTCGTACGTGTGACGCTCGAGCTCGGCGACGTCGTGTTCGGCACGCACCGCGACATCGAGGTGGACACCGCGGTGCTCTGCGAGACCTGTCAGGGATCGTGCTGCCAGCCGGGGACGAGCCCCGTCACGTGCGACATCTGCCACGGCACCGGAAACGTGCAGCGGCAGGTGCGGAGCCTTCTCGGCAACGTCGTCACGACGCAGCCCTGCAACGTGTGCCAGGGTTACGGCACCACGATTCCCTACCCCTGCGCGACCTGCCAGGGTCAGGGCCGCGTGCGCGCGCGCCGCACGGTGTCGCTCGACATCCCCGCCGGCGTCGAGACCGGCCTGCGGCTCCAGCTTCCCGGCTCGGGCGAGGTCGGCCCCGCCGGCGGCCCGAACGGCGACCTCTACATCGAGGTCACCGTCTCGCCCCACGAGGTCTTCAGCCGCGACGGCGACGACCTGCTCGCCACGCTCGAGGTGTCCATGCCCGACGCGATCCTGGGCACCACGACGACGATCGAGTCGCTCGACGGTGCGGTGGACCTCGAGGTGCGGCCGGGGGTGCAGGCCGGCGACATCCTGACGATCAAGGGTCGCGGCATCACCCCGCTGCGCGGCTCGCAGCGCGGAGACCTGAGGGTGGGCGTGCATGTCGTGACGCCCACGCGCCTGGACCACAAGGAGCGAGCCCTCATCGAGGAGTTCGCCAAGCGGACCAAGGCGCCCGCCCCGCGGCTCTCGGAGTTCCACCAGGGTCTGTTCGCCAAGCTGCGCGACCGGTTCCGGAACGCCTGACCGGTGGCCCTCCACTTCCTCCTCGACGGGCCGGCGGGTGCGCCGGGCGACGCGGTGAGCCTCACCGGGGCCGAGGCGCACCACGCCTCCAGCGTGCGGCGGGTGCGCGTCGGCGAAGAGGTGACACTCGGCGACGGCCGCGGCGCCTGGCTCACCGGCGTCGTCGAATCGGTGGCACCTCGCGAGGTCGTGGTGCGCATCCGCGAGCGGGCGGATGCCGCGCAGCCGAGTCCCCGCGTGGTGCTCGTGCAGGCGCTGGCCAAGGGCGACCGCGACGAACTGGCGGTCCAGGCGGCGACCGAGCTCGGGGTCGACGAGATCGTCCCGTGGCAGGCCGCACGAAGCGTCTCGCGGTGGGACCTGGCGAAGGCGGCGAAGGGCCGTGCGCGCTGGGCGACGATCGTGCGCGAGGCTGCGAAGCAGGCCCATCGTGCCTGGGTCCCCGAGGTGGCGGAGCTCACCACGACCGCGGGGCTCGTGCGCCGGGCCGCGGCATCCCGCATGCTCGTGCTCGAGCCGACCGCGTCCGAGCCGCTCAGCGCCCTCGCGATGGAGTCCGGCGACGAGCGCGACGTCGTGCTCGTGGTCGGCCCGGAGGGCGGGATCGCACCCGACGAGCTCGATGCCTTCGCCGACGCCGGAGCGCGCCTGGTCCGGCTCGGCGACACCGTGCTGCGCACATCGACGGCCGGCCCGGCGGCCCTTGCGGTCGTCAGCACCGCGCTCGCACGCTGGTGAGTGGTATCGACAGTCCCATCGACCGCTCCGCGAGCCCGTCGAACGGCCCCGTCGCTAGACTTGCGGCATGAGCGAGCCGTCGATCTTCACGCGCATCCGCAACGGAGAGATCCCGTCCGAGATCATCGCAGAGACCGAGAATGCGTTCGCGATCCGCGACATCGCGCCGCAGGCGCCCCTGCACCTGCTGGTGATCACCAAGACCGAGGAGTACCGGAACGTCGTCGAGCTCGCCGCCGGCGATCCCGAGCTGATGGCAGAGCTCGTCGGCCTGGCGAACACCCTCGCCGCGGAGCATTCGGACGGGGACTTCCGCCTCGTGTTCAACACCGGCCCGAACGCGGGCCAGACCATCTTCCACGTGCACGCCCATGTGCTCGCGGGAGGCCTCGAAGAGAAGAGTGTCGGTGCCTGATCAAGACGGTCATGAGACCGTGAGCGACCGCGTCTACGCGGATGGGGTCGCGATGGTGCAGCTGCTGGGTCCCCAGGATCGCCTGCTGCGGGTCGTCGAACGGGAGCACCCCGGTGTCGACGTGCATGTGCGCGGCAACGAGATCACGCTCACGGGCGAGGCCGACGCCGTCGCCGCGGCGCGGTCGCTCGTCGACGAGCTGCTGGCGATGACGAAGGCGGGGCACGCGCTCGGCGAGGCGGACGTCACCTCGTCGAACCGCATCCTGCGCACGGAGGGCGGTCCGCGGCCGTCCGAGGTCCTCGGCGAGGCGATCCTCTCGTCCCGCGGCCGGGTCATCCGCCCGAAGACGCTGGGCCAGAAGGCGTACGTCGACGCGATCGAGGAGAACACGATCGTGTTCGGCATCGGTCCGGCCGGAACCGGCAAGACCTACCTGGCGATGGCAAAGGCCGTTCAGGCGCTGCAGCGCAAGGAGGTCAGCCGCATCATCCTGACGCGTCCCGCGGTCGAGGCGGGGGAGCGGCTCGGGTTCCTCCCCGGCACGCTCACCGACAAGATCGACCCGTACCTGCGGCCGCTGTACGACGCGCTGAACGAGATGATGGACCCCGAGCTGGTGCCCAAGCTGATGGCGACGGGCACCATCGAGGTGGCGCCGCTGGCGTACATGCGCGGACGCACGCTGAACGACTCGTTCGTCGTGCTCGACGAGGCCCAGAACACCACGCCCGAGCAGATGAAGATGTTCCTCACCCGGCTCGGCTTCGGCACGCGCATGGTGGTCACCGGTGACATCACGCAGATCGATCTGCCGCAGGGGTCATCGGGACTGCGCCTCGTGACCCGCGTGCTGGGCGACATCGACGACATCCACTTCGCTTACCTCACGAGCGACGACGTGGTGCGGCACACGCTCGTGGGACGGATCGTCGACGCTTACACCGTGTACGACGAGCACCGCCTCGCGGCACGACGGGAGCGGGACGAGGCATCCGAGTTCGCCAACCGCGCGGAGCGCCGCGCCGCCGTACCGCGCACCGGCGGACCCCGTGACCACCTTCCGAAGCGAGGACGCTCATGACCATCGAGATCGGCAACGAATCCGGGATCGCCGTCGACGAGACGGTGCTGCTGCGGCTGATGGAGCACAACTTCGCGGAGCTGCACGTGAGCCCCGACGCCGACGTCGCGATCCTCCTCGTCGACGAGGGCGCGATGGAAGCGCTGCACGTGCAGTGGATGGACGAGCCCGGTCCCACCGACGTCCTCAGCTTCCCCATGGACGAGCTCCGCCCGGGCACGGAGGACGCCCCGACGCCCCCCGGACTCCTCGGCGACATCGTGCTGTGCCCGCAGGTCGCCGAGGCGCAGGCGGTGGCGGCGAAGCACTCGACGCTCGACGAGCTGATCCTCCTCACGACGCACGGCCTGCTGCACCTTCTCGGCTTCGACCACGCCGAGCCGGAGGAGGAGCGCGAGATGTTCGGACTGCAGCGGGAGCTCATCACCTCGTTCCAGGCGTCCGAGCGCCGACGACCGCGCGCATGACCGCTGCCCTCCTTCTCGTCGCGGCGGCGCTGCTGCTCGCGTTCGGCGCCCTGATGGTCGCCATCGACGCGGCGCTCAGCGTCACCTCGCGCGCCGATCTCGCCGAACTCGCCGCAGGGGACCGCAATGCGGAACCGCTGCGCAGGATCGCGGCCGACCCCGACGCCCACGCCAACGCGGTGATCTTCATCCGCGTCCTCGCCGAGACGACCGCGGCGGTGCTCGTGACGGTCGCGTTCACCGACCTCTTCAACAACATCTGGTGGGCGATGCTCGCCGCGGCGCTCCTGATGACGGGAGTGTCGTACGTCATCGTGGGCGCGAGCCCGCGCACCGTCGGCAGGCTCCACGCCAAGGCGCTCCTGCGCGGTGCCGCGCCGGTCATCCGCGGCGTGCGCATCATCCTGGGTCCGCTCGCCCACGGCCTCGTCGCACTCGGCACCCGCATCACGCCCGGTGCCTCTCGCGGGTCCTCGTTCGCGTCCGAGGAGCAGCTGCTCAGCATCATCGACGAGGCCGCCGAGAATGAGCTCATCGAGCAGGACGACCGTGAGCTCATCCACTCGGTCTTCGACTTCACCGACACCTTCGTGCGGGCCGTCATGGTGCCGCGCACCGACATGGTCACCGTCGATGCCTCGGCATCCACGCGCGAGGCGATGTCGATCTTCCTCGAGAAGGGCGTGTCGCGCGTTCCCATCGTCGACGACGACGCCGACGACGTCGTGGGGGTGCTCTACCTCAAGGACCTCGTGCAGTTCGCCTTCCGCGACGAGTCGGGGTGGCGCGATGCCCCGATCAGTCGCATCGCCCGGCCGGCGGTCTTCGTCCCCGAGTCGATGAAGGCCGAGACCCTGCTGCAGCAGATGAAGCGCGACGCCGTGCACGTGTGCCTCGTCGTCGACGAGTACGGCGGCGTGTCGGGGCTCGTGACCCTGGAGGACCTCATCGAGGAGCTCGTCGGCGAGATCTCCGACGAGTACGACCCCCGTGCCGAGGAGGTCACCGAGCTCGAGCCCGGTCACTACCGGGTGAGCGCACGCCTCGGACTCGACGAGGTCGGGGACCTCTTCGGCCTCGATCTGGAGGACGAGGACGTCGACTCGATCGGCGGGCTCCTCGGCAAGGCGCTGGGCCGCGTGCCGCAGCCCGGCGCGACCGCAGAGTACGCCGGACTCGTGCTCACCGGAGGCGCGTCGCGCGGACGCGGACGCGGGATCTCGACGGTGTTCGTCGAACGCGGCGCACCCACCCTGGACATGGGCCGGCCGCGCACCGGCGAGATCCGCATTCCGAGCCCTCGCACCGGCGAGGTACGGCTGCCCAAGAAGGAAGACACCCCATGACCGACAACGACGCCATGCCGGCTTCCGAACCCGCCGCCGTCCCCGCCTCTGCCCAGGCCTCAGGGCCCGCCGACGGGCGTTCCGGCTTCGTCACCTTCGTCGGCCGCCCGAACGTCGGCAAGTCCACCCTCACGAACGCCCTCGTCGGCGAGAAGGTCGCCATCACCAGCGACAAGCCGCAGACCACGCGGCGCGCGATCCGCGGCATCGTGAACCGCCCCGGCGGCCAGCTGGTGATCGTCGACACCCCGGGCCTCCACAAGCCCCGCACCCTCCTCGGGCAGCGTCTGAACGACCTCGTCGAGCAGGTGCTGGGCGATGTCGACGTGATCGGCTTCTGTGTTCCCGCGACAGAGAAGGTCGGCCCCGGCGACCGCCGCATCGCCGAGTCGCTGGGCGGCTACGGCCGGGCGAAGAAGGTCGCGATCGTCACCAAGACGGATGCCGCGTCCCGCGACCAGATCACCGAGAGGCTGATCGAGGTCGACCAGCTGCGCGAGGACTGGGCCGCTGTCATTCCGCTCTCCGCACTCACCCGCGATCAGCTCGACGTGCTGACCGACGAACTGCTCGCACTCATGCCGAAGGGCCCCGCGCTCTACCCCGACGGCGTCGTCACTGACGAGTCGACCGAAGACCGCATCGCCGAGATCATCCGCGAGGCGGCGCTCGAGGGTGTGCGCGATGAGCTGCCGCACTCCATCGCCGTCACGATCGAGGACATCTCCGAGCGCGACACCGGGTCGATGACCGACATCCATGCGAACCTCATCGTCGAGCGCGACAGTCAGAAGGCGATCATCATCGGCCACAAGGGCTCACGCCTGCGCGACGTCGGCGCGCGTGCCCGCGCGCAGATCGAGCCGCTGGTCGGCACGCAGGTCTTCCTGAAACTGCACGTGCGCGTCGCGAAGGAATGGCAGCGCGACCCGAAGCAGCTGGGCAGGCTCGGCTTCTGACATGGCGCGACGGTGGATCGCCCCGACGTGGGGGAGTCCAGACGGGTGGGAGTTCGTCACAAGCGACGTGCCCGCGCCCCGCACCGGCGAGGTGACGCTCCGCGTGCATGCCGCCGGCGTCAATCCGGCCGACTACAAGCACGTCGCGGTCAAGCGGCCCGGCCTCACACCGCCCATCCCCATCGGCTACGAGGTGTCGGGGGTGGTCACCGCGATCGGTCCCGATACGCGTATCGTCTCGGGCGACGTACGCGTGGGTGATGAGGTCGTCGCGTTCCGGGTGCAGGGGGGGTACGCCACCGAGCTCACGGTGGCGGCGACCAAGGTGCTCGCCAAGCCGCCGACCCTCGCCCACGAGGCGGCCGCGAACCTCCTGCTGGCCGGCTCGACGGCATCCGAGATGCTCCATGTCACCAGGGTGAGCGCGGGCGACACCGTGGTGCTGCACGGCGCCTCCGGAGGCGTCGGCGTCAGCGTCCTCCAGCAGGCTCGTCTGCTCGGTGTCCACGTGGTCGGCACGGCTCGTCCGTCGAGCTTCGACCGCGTCCGTCGCTACGGCGGCCTCCCCGTGGCCCACGGCCGGGGAGTCGTCGAGAGGATCCGAGATGCCGCGCCCACCGCCGTCGTGGCGGCCCTCGACGCCGTGGGCACCGACGAGGCCGTCGACGCCTCGCTCGCCCTCGTCAACGATCCCGCGCGGATCGTGACCATCGCGGCGGCTCAGCGGGCAGCCGCCGAGGGCATGACGGCGATAGCCGGATCGCGGCCCGACAGCTCGGCCTACAGGGACAGCGTCAGAGCGGAGCTCCTCGCGCTGGCCGGCAGCGGGCGGCTCGAGGTACCCGTCGCGCGCACATATCCGCTCGCCGAGGCGCGAGAGGCCTTTAGGTTCCTCGCTGAAGGGCATCCCGGAGGAAAGATCGCCCTTCTGCCCTGACCAGTCCGCGACCCGAAGCAGCGGCCTGCTCGGGTTCTGACAGCCCGACGCCTGTTGTGATGACGGGATCAGCCGCCCGTCGGCGTCATCGCCGACCGGATGACGACGGTGTCGTCGCCGAACTCCGCGTTCGCGGCATCCTGCCAGCTGCCGTCGTCCCAGACGACGTCGACCCAGAGCCACCCGTCCTGCGGGTGGGAGCTCAGGTATGCGTCGCCGAGGCGGTCGGGGAGCTCCTCCTGGATGGCGGTGAGCGTCGCCTCGTCGCCCGCTCCCGGCTCGCCGCCGGTCGGGTCTTCGGGCCGGATCGGGTCGTACAGGGCGAGCTGGATCGGCGGCTGGGTCATGGTGAATGACGTGCCGTCGTATGCGCCGCGCACGGCATAGGCGCCCCAGGTCACGTCGCCCGACGACTCGGCACCCTCGACGCCGTCCCAGGTCCAGTCCTCGAGCGGGATCCCCGTGCACTGCGGCGGATACGACTCCGCCACCGGACCCAGACAGAGCTGCACCTCGCCGGCGGTGTCCAGCACGGTGCCGGTCGTGGTGACCTCGCCCTCGGGCGGCACCGGTGTGATCGCCCCGAGGGCGGCAGGCGGGGGAGTGCTCGCAGGATCCGCGCCCGCGCACGCGACGGCGACGAGCCCGACGAGGACGGCGGTGGCAGCGGTGCCGAGCGGGCGGCGGAGACCTCTCATACCTCGATGGTGTCGCGCGCAGCCCGATCGTCTCAGAAGCGGATGCCGCGGCACGCGTGTCCGGGCGGTTCGCGCTGCGCGCAGAACCGGGTGTAGCCTGGTGCCATGCGCTTCGGCCGGCTTCTCCTTCTTAGCCGCCGCGACGAGACCTCGTTCTAGGGCCTTCCTCGTCGCGGAGCTTTCGCCTGGCCCGCATCATCAGGCATCGAGCCACCCCGATCGGGTTGACGGCTCGAGACAGACGAGAGAAGCGATCGATCATGAAGAACAATCAGAAGCCTTCGGGCATGCCGGTTCACAAGTATCTGCCGTTCCACGAGCAGTTCACCGTCGAACTGCCGGACCGCACCTGGCCGGACCGGCGCATCACGACGGCACCCCGCTGGTGCGCGGTCGATCTGCGCGACGGCAACCAGGCGCTCATCGACCCGATGAGCCCCGAGCGCAAGCGGGTCATGTTCGACCTCCTGGTGCGCATGGGCTACAAGGAGATCGAGGTCGGCTTCCCCTCCGCGAGCCAGACGGACTTCGACTTCGTGCGTCAGCTCATCGAAGAGGACCTCATCCCCGACGACGTGACGATCCAGGTGCTGACGCAGGCGCGTGCGCACCTCATCGAGCGGACCTACGAGTCGATCGCCGGCGCGAAGCAGGCGATCGTGCACCTGTACAACTCGACCAGCGTGCTGCAGCGCGAGGTCGTGTTCCGCACCGACGAGCAGGGCATCATCGACATCGCGCTCGAGGGTGCGCGGCTGTGCCGCGAGTTCGAGAAGCGCATCCCTGAGACGCAGGTGTTCTACGAGTACTCGCCCGAGAGCTACACCGGCACCGAGCTCGAGTTCGCTGTCGACGTGTGCAACCAGGTCATCGAGATCTTCGAGCCCACGCCCGAACGCAAGGTCATCATCAACCTGCCGGCGACAGTCGAGATGGCGACTCCGAACGTCTACGCCGACTCCATCGAGTGGATGAGCCGTCGGCTCGCGCACCGCGAGAACGTGATCCTCTCGCTGCACCCCCACAACGACCGCGGCACCGCCATCGCCGCGGCGGAGCTCGGCTACATGGCCGGCGCCGATCGCATCGAGGGCTGCCTGTTCGGCAACGGTGAGCGCACCGGAAACGTCGACCTGGTCGCGCTCGGCATCAACCTGCTCACGCAGGGCATCGATCCGCAGATCGACTTCAGCGACATCGACCAGGTCAAGCGCACGGTCGAGTACTGCAACCAGCTGCCGGTGCACGAGCGCAGCCCGTGGGCGGGCGACCTGGTGTTCACGGCCTTCAGCGGATCGCACCAGGACGCGATCAAGAAGGGCTTCGAGGCGATGGAGGCCCGCGCTGCGGCAGCCGGCGTCACCGTCGACGAGATCGACTGGGCCGTGCCGTACCTGCCCATCGACCCCAAGGACCTGGGCCGCTCCTACGAGGCCGTCATCCGCGTCAACTCGCAGTCGGGCAAGGGCGGCGTCGCCTACCTGCTCAAGACCGACCACTCGCTCGACCTGCCGCGCAAGCTGCAGATCGACTTCTCCGGTGTGGTGCAGGCCAAGACCGATGCCGAGGGCGGCGAGGTCACCAGCGACCAGATCTGGAAGATCTTCACGGACGAGTACCTGCCGTCGGAGGTCGCCGACGAGCGCTGGGGCCGCTTCGAGCTGCTGGCGACGAGCACGCGCAGCGACCTGTCGGGCGATGTCGCCCTCGACATCACGCTGCGTGACGGCGACGAGCGCTTCGAGGCCTCCGGCCGCGGCAACGGCCCCGTGGCGGCGTTCCTCGAGATCGTCCGCGCGCAGGGGTTCGACGTCACGCTGTACGACTACGTCGAGCACGCCCTCAGCGCCGGCGGCGACGCCCAGGCCGCCGCGTACATCGAACTTCAGGTCGATGGCGAGCGCCTGTGGGGCGTCGGCATCGACTCTGACATCTCGACCGCATCGCTCAAAGCGATCGTGTCGGGCGTGAACCGCGCCATCCGCACGCGGGAGCGCTCAGGGGCCCTCGCGGCCGTCTGAGCGCGAACCGTCGACGGGTGTGCGCGGGTGATCCCCGCGCGCGCCCGTCGGTGTGCGTCCGGGCGGCGGTGAGCCGGTCGATCAGGGCTTGACGATCGGGATCGTCGATGTCTCGACGGCGACCTTGCGGCGATACAGGGCGCGCTGCTCCGGCAGCGAGATGTCGAAGATCACCGCGAGCAGCCGGATCACGGTGGTGACCGCGATACCCACGATCGCCGCGATCACCAGATCGAGCCCGAGTGCGTTCGCGACGGCGAGGACGAGGCACCCCACTCCGGCGGCGACCGCGTACAGCGAGCCGACGTGCATGATCGCCACCGGGAGGCCCATGATCATGTCGCGCAGGATGCCGCCGCCGACAGCCGCGCACACGCCGACGAACACGGCCGGAACGAGGGGCAGGCCGAGCGCGAGCGCCTTGCTGGTGCCGAAGGCTCCGAACAGGCCGATGACCAGGGCGTCGAGGCCGACGATGACGGCGTTGAGTCTCTGGAAGAGACCGGCGAGCAGCATCCCGAGCAATGCCGCGCCGGTGGCCGTCAACAGGTACCAGTTGCTCTGCAGCGTGACCGGCGTGACGTTGAGCAGCAGGTCGCGGATGAGGCCGCCGCCCATCCCGACGACGATCCCGATGATCGCGACTCCGAGCAGGTCGAGTCGGCGCTGCCCGCGGAACCCCGAGGCGAACAGGGCGCCCTGGATTCCGCCGAGTCCGACGGCGGTGAGATCCGCCCACAGCGGGATCACGAAGATCGGCTCGTCCACCCCTCCATTCTCGGGGCGCGTCATGGGATGTGCGTGCGCACCGCCGTCATGAACCCGTCCAGGTCATCGACCCAGAGCCGGACAGCGTCGACCTCGGCGACGGTGTCGCCGAGACGCACGGCCACCGGACGCTCGAGGATGACGAGGACGTTGGTCTCGTCCTGCATACGCAGGGCAAGGGTGCGTCCGTGCGGCTCGTCGCGTATCTTCGGAGCCTTCTCGAGCACATCCCGGGACTTCTCGACGCTCGCCACGGCCGCCCACGGCAGGTCGATGTCGACCTCGGCGCCGGAGCGGGCTCGGATGCCTTCAGGACCGACGGCGTGCGGACGGGTGAGGAAGCCCAGCAGGAGGCCGATCATCCACGTCACGCCCCAGATGCCGGCGGCGAGGAGGGGGATGCGCACCCACGGCCAGTCGTGGACGATCAGGTCGACGATCGGAATCTCGATCGCCGAGAGGACGATGAAGATCACGAGGATCGTCAGCACGGGGGAGTGGTACGAGAAGCCGGATGCCCCGCGCGGGACCCGCGGGCGGCGGAACAGCCAGCGGTAGAGGCTCTTCCACACGCCGATCTCGGCGCGCCACGCGGCGCGCGCCAGCTTCGCGATCCGCGCCCGGAGCGAAGTGCGCGACACGGGCGTCGACGTGACGTCGGTCATGCGTGATCCTCCCGCTCGCGCTGTGCCCCCTCGTGCTCGGCGATCAGGTGCTCGAGCCGGCCGCGCACGTGGTCGATGCCGCGGACCAGCGCGTCGACGGTCGCGGCGTCGAGGCCCTCGACGAGGGCGGCACCGAGCTCGGTGTGCTCGAGGTCCATCGCCTCCATGAGCGCGCGCCCGCGATCGGTCAGGTGGACCAGCACCGCGCGCCGGTCGGTGGGGTGGGGCTCGCGCCGCGCGAAACCCGTCGCGTCGAGGGCATCGACGAGCGTCGTGATGTGGCGCGGAGTCACATCGAGCGCCTCGGCGAGCTGCACCTGCGTGGCGGGCCCGCCGTGATGGAGCACCCACAGCAGATGCGTGCGTGGCGCGGTGAGCCCCCGGCGGTCGAGCTCGCGCTCCTGATCGGCCTGGAGGACCTGCGTCAGCGCCAGCAGCGAATCCAACACGTGTGTTCCCGACATAGTGTACAGACTACATGATGTCGTCGGGTGTTGACCGCGACCACGGGTGTTGGGATCCTTGCGGGGGGCTCACGCGGCACTGGGGAGAGGTGATGGCGATGGCGATGTCCGATCGCGCAACACGGGCGAAGGCGACGGTCGACGTCGTGACGGCGTACTTCGCACGAATCCAGGCGACGGCCGACGACCCGGACGCTCTCGACTTCACCTTCGGCAACCCGCACGAGCTGGCCCTTCCGGGGCTGACGGCGGCGATTCAGGCGCAGGTCGAGCCGCGGTCGGTGGACTGGTTCGCCTACAAGACGAGCGAGGGGGTTGCCCAGGAGACGATCGCAGCGGGCCTGCGCACCGAACTCGCCCTCGAATTCGAGCCCGACGACATAGCGATGACCCAGGGCGCTTTTGGCGCGCTCTCGCTGGCGTTCGCGCTGCTGGCGGACGCGGGCGACGAGGTCGTCATCCCCGTGCCCGGATGGTTCTGCTACGAGCCGATGCTCCAGGCCGCGAACCTCATCCCCGTCCGCGCCCCGCTCGATCCCGAGACGTTCGATCTCGACATCGACGCGATCTCCCGTGCGATCGGCCCGCGCACGCGGCTCGTCGTCGTCAACTCCCCGGCCAACCCGACCGGGCGCGTCTACTCGCGGGACACATGGCAGGCGCTCGCGGACGTGCTCGACGAGGCCTCACGCACGCACGGTCGCCGCATCTGGCTCATATCGGACGAGTCGCATCCGCTTCGACGGCATCCACTTCGCGAGCCCCGCCGGCTCGTACCCGTGGACCGTCATCGCCTACAGCTACGGCAAGGTGCTGCTGGCACCGGGGCAGCGCCTCGGGTACCTCGCGCTCTCGCCGCTCATCCCGCCGGCCGAACGGGACGAACTGCGCGCCGCGCTCTTTCCCCTGGGACTCGCGATCGGATGGGGATTCCCCGACGCCGTCATGCAGTACTCCGTGCCGGCGCTCGAGTCGGTGTCGCTCGACATGGCCGAACTCGCCCGGAAGCGGGATCGGCTGTTCGGCGCGCTCACCGACGCGGGCGTGCGCGTCACCCGCCCCGAGGGCACCTTCTACCTGTGGGGCGAAGCGCCGGGCGGCGACGCGGCGGTCTTCTGCGATGCCCTCGCTGCGCGCGGGATCTACGTGATGCCCGGGACGCTCTTCGACCAGCCGCGCCACTTCCGGATGTCGCTCACCGCCACCATGGAGACCATCGACCGGGCGCTGCCCGATCTCACGGAGGTCGCCGCGGCCCTCAGCACCACGGCGGCCGGGGCGTCAGCGCCCGCGCCGGGGAGACGGCATCCATAATTGACGGGTGCCCACCTACCGCGATGAAGTCGTGGTCCTGCGCACCCACAAGCTGGGGGAAGCCGACAGGATCGTGACGATGCTCAGCCGTCGCCACGGCAAGCTGCGCGCGGTCGCCAAGGGGGTGCGTCGCACCTCGTCGCGGTTCGGCGCGCGGCTCGAGCCGTTCATGGTCGCCGATGTGCAGCTGTACCAGGGCCGGTCGCTCGACATCGTGCAGCAGGCCGAGTCGCTGGGCTCCTACGGCGCCGAGATCGTCGCGCACTACGACCGCTACACCTCGGCTCACGCGATGGTGGAGGCTGCCGACCGGCTGAACGAGGCCGAGGCGACGCCGCAGCAGTATCTGCTCCTCGTCGGCGGGCTGCGCGCGCTCTCGCGCGGCGAGCACGCCTCGCGCAGCGTGCTGGACTCCTACCTCCTCCGCGCGATGGCGCTCTCGGGGTGGGCGCCCGGACTCGGCGAGTGCGCCCGGTGCGGACGCAGCGGCCCGCACGACACGTTCGTCGCACAGCAGGGCGGCATCATCTGCCGCGACTGCGCCCCGACGGGTGCGGCTCGCGTGGACGCCGCGACCGTTTCGCTTCTCCAGTCGCTCATGGCGGGTGAGTGGGACATCGTGGATGCCGCATCCGCCGGCTCGACGGCGGCCGCGTCGGGGCTCATTGCGGCCTACGCCCAGTGGCACCTGGAGCGCGGCATCCGTTCGCTCTCGCACGTCTCAGCCCCGCAGGAAGGCAGCCGGTGACCCCGAAGCCCTACACGCATCGCGACGCGGTGCCGTATCGCCCGCTGGACTGGACCGGTGTCCACCCGCCCGCGTATCCGCGGGGGGCGGTGCCGAATCACGTGGCGATCGTGATGGACGGCAACGGCCGCTGGGCGAACCGCCGGGGTCTCACCCGCATCGAGGGGCACAAGGCCGGCGAGGCCGCGCTCCTCGATGTCGTCGCCGGCGCGATCCAGGCCGGCGTCAAGCACCTGTCGGTGTACGCGTTCTCCACTGAGAACTGGTCGCGCTCGCCCGAAGAGGTGCGCTTCCTCATGGGGTACAACCGCGACGTGCTGCATCGTCGGCGCGACCAGCTCAACGAGTGGGGCGTGCGGATCCAGTGGGCAGGACGCAAGCCGCGACTGTGGTCGAGCGTGATCAAGGAGCTGCAGTTCGCGGAGCGGCTCACTGCGGGCAACGACGTACTGACCCTGACCATGTGCGTCAACTACGGCGGACGGATCGAGCTCGTCGACGCGATGCGCTCCATCGCCGACGACGTCGCGGCCGGCAGGCTCAAGCCGTCCGCCGTGTCGGAGAAGCTCATCCAGCGCCGGCTCTATCGTCCCGACATGCCGGACGTCGACCTGTTCCTGCGCTCCAGCGGCGAGCAGCGCACCTCGAACTTCCTGCTGTGGGAGTCGGCCTACGCCGAGTTCGTCTTCCTCGACACGCTGTGGCCGGACTTCTCGCGGGAGGACCTGTGGCACGGCATCGATGTGTACCTCGGTCGCCATCGGCGCTTCGGCGGAGCGGTCGATACGCCGGACGCGTCCGCCTCCTGAGCCCGCGCGCATCGACGGGGGTATCCAGCGCGCCCCAGCGCCCTCATCATTGACGTGAGCCGCGTACGCGGCCGGTCAGGAGGCGCATCGTGGCGCTGTCACGACCTGGGGTCGGCATCGCGACCCTGAGCATTGCGGTCCTGCTCGCCATCGCGGGCTGCGCCGGCCCCGCGACGCAGACGGATGCCGGGCGCACGGTGTCGGCGAGCCCCTCACCTTCGCCCACTGAGACGGACGACGGGGAGAACGGGACGCCCGATCCGGACGGGGAAGAGGATCCTGCTCAAGACCGGGTCCGGACCGGACCCGTCGCGCAGTACGGTGGTCCCGCCTACGGCGACCAAGGCGTGGCCGAGGTCGTCGAAGCGGGCGTATGGTGCAAGACCATCGCGGTGTTCTGGGGCGGAACGGTTCCCGAGGGCGTGCGGTTCACGTTCCAGCACGCCGTCACCGATCGCGGCGGACTCCAGGTCGAAGGCGGGGTGTGCGGGTCGCGCGGCGCCGATCGCTCCTGTCTGGGGATGACCGTCGGCGCCGACGACTCCCAGCTCACCTGCAGCCTCGTGCTGCGTCCCGATGCGAGCTTCCAGGACGGCACGTCGATCCGGTTCGAGGGCACGCTCGAGTGTCCGACATCGGAGATCTGCGACATCGTCGTGGCCCGCGACGTCCAGCCCGGGCCGGCCATCGTCGTCGTAGACCCTGAGGGAGAGGGGGAGGACGAGCAGCAGCAGGATCAGGATCAGCAGGATCAGGACCAGCAGGATCAGGACCAGCAGGATCAGGACCAGCAGGATCAGGACCAGCAGGATCAGGACCAGCAGGACCAGCAGGATCAGGACCAGCAGGATCAGGACCAGCAGGACCAGCAGGATCAGGACCAGCAGGACCAGCAGGATCAGGACCAGCAGGATCAGGACCAGCAGGACCAGCAGGATCAGGACCAGCAGGATCAGGACCAGCAGGACCAGCAGGATCAGGACCAGCAGGATCAGGACCAGCAGGATCAGGACCAGCAGGACCAGGGCGAGGGACAGGCCTGATGGCCAGGCGCTCTCGCACCGTTCAGAGCCGCACCGCTGCGGGGAGCGCACCCGAAGCGGAGCCCTCGCCGCCACCCGACGAGCCGTCGACAGTCGAACCCGGCCTCGGCTTCGAGAAGTGGATGGGGTTCCTGTCGTCGTTCGTCGCGCCGCTGACGCTCGTCACGGCGCTGCTGTTCTACTTCGGCTACGTGTCCACGCGTGAGTTCTTCCGCTACTTCGGTGTCGACGTCGACATCATCGGCCTGAGCACGCAGGAGTTCGTCATGCGCAGCCCCGGGGCGCTCTTCATCCCCGTCATGGTGCTCATGCTGCTGGCCGCGGGGGCGATCGTCGGCCATCGCGTGCTGCGGCGTCGGCTCGGCGAGCGACCACGGACCACCCAGCGGCGTGTCATCGCCGCCATCGCATGGACGGGGATCGGCTTCCTGCTCGCCGGCCTCGTATCGGCCTTCCTCCTGCCCATCCTCGGCGACTGGGTGTGGGGCCAGCTGCTCACCCCTCTGTTCCTCGCCCTCGGCGCTGGGCTCACGGCCTACGCCGCATCGACCGTGCGCGCCCTCGGCGGCGCAAACGTGAGCCGCGCGGTGGTCGTGCTCCTCGTGCTCGTGATGGTCGCCGGCACCTTCTGGTCGACGGCGACCGTCGCCCAGTGGTGGGGGCTCGGCCAGGCGCGCTCGCTCGCCTCCGATCTGAGCACCCTTCCAGCCGTGGTCCTGGACACCACAGAGCGGCTGTACCCGGGCAACGATGACATCTCGTTCCAGCAGCTGGGCGACGGGTCTCCCACCGAGGGCGACGCGGGTGCGGCTGCCACGTTCGGCTACCGCTACTTCGGCCTCCGTCTCCTGGCGCAGGGTGGGGGCAGGCTGTATCTCGTGCCAGACGCGTGGTCTCCGGATGCCTCGACGATCGTGGTGCCGTACGACGACGTCCGCGTCAGGTTCCGGTTCATTCCCGACGCCGACCCGCCCACGTCATGAATATCCGCAGGAATAGACGATCGCGCCGATGCGGTTGTCTTCAGCATGACGGACGCCATCAAGATCGACGTGTGGAGCGACATCGCCTGCCCCTGGTGCTACATCGGCAAGCGCAACCTCGAGAACGGGCTGGCCGCGGCATCCGCGGATGACGACGCCCCCGCCGTGGAGGTGACGTTCCACTCGTTCGAGCTGTCGCCCGACACGCCCGTCGACTTCGAGGGCGATGAACTCGACTTCCTCGCGAAGCACAAGGGGATGCCCCGCGAGCAGGTGCAGCAGATGCTCGAGCGCGTCACGGGCGTCGCCGCCGATGCGGGGCTGGAGTATCGTTTCGACCTCCTCAAGCACACCAACACCGTCAAGGCCCACGAACTGCTCCACTTCGCGAAGGAGCAGGGACGCCAGCACGAGCTCGCCGAGCGACTCATGGCGGCGTACTTCACCGAGGGCCGGCACCTCGGGCGCGAGGACGAACTCGTCGACCTGGCCACGGATGCCGGCCTCGACGCCGACGCCGCGCGCGAGGCCCTGCAGAGCGGCCGCTACCTGGATGCCGTCCGCGCCGACCAGGCGCAGGCAACGGCGTACGGCATCAACGGTGTGCCGTTCTTCGTGATCGACGGCAAGTACGGCGTGTCGGGCGCGCAGCCCGCTGAGGCGTTCGCGCAGATCGTCCGCCAGGTCTGGTCCGAGCACCGCGAGCCCGCGGGCGTCGACGCCTGACCTCATGCGCACCCGGAACGGGCCCGCCGCGAATCATCGCGACGCGCCCGTTCGCCGTCTCTGGTCAGCGGTCCTCGACGGTATGGTCCGTCGAACCCGGCTCCCGGAGACTCGGCCCCCGCACACGCGAAGCCGTCCGTTCAGCCAAGGGACGGAATCCTGTAAGAGAATGGGGTCGTGACGACTGCCCTCGCTCCCGCGCGCACGCTGCGCATCGGGCCCATCGAACTCGATGCGCCCGTCGTGCTGGCGCCGATGGCGGGTATCACCAACACCGCGTTCCGGCGACTCTGCCGTGAGTACGGCGCCGGCCTCTACGTGAGCGAGATGATCACGACGCGCGCTCTCGTCGAGCGCAACGCGACGACGATGCGCCTCATCACGCACCACGAGTCCGAGAAGCCGCGTTCGATCCAGCTCTACGGCGTGGATCCAGCGACCACCGAGGCGGCCGTGCGCCTCCTCGTCGAAGAGGATCGCGCCGATCACATCGATCTCAACTTCGGCTGCCCGGTCCCCAAGGTCACCCGCAAGGGCGGGGGAGCGGCACTGCCGTGGAAGCTCGGACTGTTCCGCGACATCGTCACGCGTGCGGCGCGCGCTGCCGGTGACATCCCGCTCACGGTCAAGATGCGCAAGGGCATCGATATCGACCACCTGACGTACCTCGACGCCGGGCGCATCGCGCAGGACGCCGGCGTCGCTGCGGTCGCCCTGCACGCCCGCACGGCCTCGGAGTTCTATTCGGGGCAGGCCGACTGGTCGGCGATCACGAAGCTCAAGGAAGCGGTCACGAGCGTCCCGGTGCTCGGGAACGGCGACATCTGGTCCGCCGACGACGCGGTGCGCATGATGGACGAGACGGGCTGCGACGGCGTCGTCGTCGGTCGCGGCTGCCTCGGGCGCCCGTGGCTCTTCGGCGACCTGGCCCGCGCGCTCGGCGCCCCCGGTTCCGCACCGGCCGAGCCGGTCGACGCGACCCTCGGGTTCGTCGCCCGCGCCTTCCGCCGCCACGCGGAGCTGCTGGTCGAGTTCTTCGAGGACGAGGGCCGCGGCTGCCGCGACATCCGCAAGCACGTCGCCTGGTACTTCAAGGGGTACCCCGTGGGCGGCGATCTGCGCGCGAGCCTCGCCACCGCATCCACCCTCGCCGAGATCGACGACCTCCTCGCGACCCTCGACCTCGACGCCCCCTACCCGGGCGCCGCGGCGGAGGGCCAGCGGGGTCGCGCGGGCACCCCGAAGCGTCCCGCGCTGCCCGATGGCTGGCTGAATTCGCGCGAGCTGGGGGCCGCGGCATCCACCGCCCTCGCCGAAGCGGAACTCGACCACAGTGGCGGGTGACGTGGCCGGCGCGTCCGACCGCCCGGCGGGGTACGACGACGCCGACGCCGCCCGCTTCCACGCCGAGCGCCACCGATCGCAGCGTGACGACTTCGCGCGCGACCGCGCCCGCGTGCTGCACTCGGCGGCGCTGCGTCGCCTCGCCGCGAAGACCCAGGTGCTCAGCCCCGCGAGCCCGGCGGACTTCGCACGCAATCGCCTGACGCACTCGCTCGAGGTCGCACAGGTCGGGCGCGAGCTGGCGACCGCGCTGGACCTCGCCGCCGACGTCGTCGACACCGCCTGCCTCAGCCACGACCTCGGTCACCCGCCGTTCGGCCACAACGGCGAGCGGGCGCTCAACGAGTGGGCCGAGGACTTCGGCGGGTTCGAGGGCAACGCGCAGACGCTGCGCATCCTCACGCGCCTCGAACCGAAGGTCTTCGACGCCGACGGCCGCAGCTTCGGCCTGAACCTGACGCGTGCGAGTCTCGACGCCGCCTGCAAGTATCCGTGGACGGCCGACCATCCGCTGCCCGATCCGGGCGGGCGGCTGAAGTTCGGCGTGTACCCCGAAGACGAAGAGGTCTTCCGCTGGCTCAGGGCGGATGCGCCGGGGCGGGTGCGGTGCATCGAGGCCGAGGTCATGGATCTCTCCGACGACATCGCGTACTCCGTCCACGACTTCGAGGACGCCGTGGTCAACGGCTACCTCGACCCCGCGCGGCTCGTGGACGCGCGCGAGCACCAGTGGCTGCTCACCGCGATCCAGTCCTGGGTGGGCTTCGACTTCGCGCGCGACGAGCTCGAGGACGCGCTGTTCCGCCTCACGCGCATGCCCGAGTGGATCGACTCGTTCGACGGCACGCGTGCGTCCCTCGCGCGTCTGAAGAACCTGACCTCCGACCTCATCGGCCGGTTCGCCCGCGCCGCGACCACCGCGACCCGCGAGTCGTACGCGACCTCGGTGCTGACCCGCTACCGAGGTCACCTCGTGGTGCCCCGCATCGTCGAGGCCGAGATGGCGGTGCTCAAGGGCATCATCGGTGCCGCGGTCGTGTCGATCGAGGGCCGCAAGGACCTCTACAAGGAGCAGCGTCGGCTCCTGAAGCGCCTGGCGACGGCCCTCTGGGAGCGCGCTGACGCGCTGGACCCGCTGCACGCGGAGGACTTCGCGGCGGCGGAGACGGATGCCGCACGCCGGCGCGTCGTCGTCGACCAGGTCGCCAGCCTCACCGACCAGCTGGCGATCGCGTGGCACGGATCGCTCGTCGGACCGGTGGATCCGGCATCCGTCGGCGTCTGGGCACCGGGCGCTCGCCCGATGGATGCGGCCGCACGTACCGCCCGCGATTCCTCCGAGGTGCGCTGATGGCGGGGCGCATCCGTCAGGCCGACGTCGACGAGGTGAAGGCCCGCACGAACATCGCCGACATCATCGGTGAAAGGGTGGCGCTGAAATCCGCGGGCGTCGGATCGCTGAAGGGCCTCTGCCCCTTCCACGACGAGCGCAGCCCGAGCTTCAACGTGCGCCCGCAGGCGGGCTTCTACCACTGCTTCGGCTGCGGTGAGTCAGGCGACGTGTACTCGTTCCTGCGCGCGATGGACCACGTGACGTTCACGGAAGCAGTCGAGCGCCTCGCCGGCCGCATCGGCTTGACGCTGCACTACGAGGACGGCGGCGCCGCCCCCGAGCACACAGGGCGTGCCCGGCTGTACGCCGCCAACGCGGCGGCGGCGGAGTTCTTCCGGGGGCAGCTGATGACGCCGGAGGCCGACATCGCGCGGCGCTTCCTCGGGCAGCGGGGGTTCGACGCGGGCGCCGCCGGGCATTTCGGCGTGGGGTACGCCCCGAAAGGCTGGTCGGGCATGCACTCGGCGCTGCGCGCGCAGGGCTACACCGACGAGGAGCTCTCGTCGGCCGGTCTCGTGTCGCAGGGCCAGCGCGGGGTCTACGACCGCTTCCGCGGGCGGGTGGTGTGGCCCATCCGCGACGTCACCGGTCAGGTCATCGGCTTCGGCGCGCGCAGGCTCTACGACGACGACAACGGCCCCAAGTACCTCAACACCCCCGAGACGACGATCTACAAGAAGGCGCAGGTGCTCTACGGGCTCGACCTCGCCAAGCGCGACGTGTCGCGCGAGCACCGCGTCGTCGTGGTCGAGGGGTACACCGACGTCATGGCGTGCCATCTGGCCGGCATCACGACGGCGATCGCGACCTGCGGGACCGCGTTCGGCTCCGACCACATCACCGTGCTCCGCCGGGTGATGGGCGACGATTCCACGGCGGGCGAAGTCGTCTTCACATTCGATCCGGATGCCGCGGGCCAGAAGGCGGCGCTGCGCGCCTTCGCCGACGCCAAGCGGTTCAACGCCCAGACGTACGTCGCCACCGGCCCGGAGGGCCTCGACCCCTGCGACCTTCGCCTCGCGCGGGGCGACGGCGCGGTGCGCGCGCTTCTCGAGACGAAGGTGCCCATGGTCGAGTTCGTCCTCGATCAGCGCATCTCCGGCTACGACCTCGCCAGCGTCGAAGGGCGCGTCGGGGCGCTGCGCACGGCCGCCCCGGTGGTCGCCGAGCTGCGTGACCCGCTCCTGCAGCCCGAGTATGTGCGGGTGCTCGCCCGCCGGCTCGGCATGGACACCGAGGACGTGCGCCGCGAGGTCGAGCGAGCGGGCCGAGGCGGAAGCCGTCGTGACGCCGCCCCCGGCACGCAGAACGCAGGGCCCGCCGTCGACGACGGCGCGCTCCGCGTCACGCTGGCGACCTTGCCCCGCAGTCCCGAGGTCGGTCTGGAGCGGGATGCCCTCATGGGGGTGCTGCAGTTCGGCCATCGCATGGATGCCACGCTGGTCGAACGGGCTCTCGAGCTGCCGTTCCGCAACGCCGCTCTCGACGCCGTCCGGGTCGCCGTTCGCGAAGCCCCCGGCATGCAGCGCCCGGGCTGGTCGGCGGATGCCGTCGCCACGGTGCGCGAGCCCTACCGCTCACTCGCCGCAGAGCTGCTCGCCGGCGACTTCCCGGCGCTCAACGACGACGCGGCGGTGACATCGGCCGGCGATCTCGCGCGACGCCTCGTGCTTCGACGCTTCGATCGCGAGAAGGCCGAGCTGCTCGGCGCGATCCAGCGCGTACCGGCGGCATCGGACGAGGGACGCAGCATCCGCCTGCGCCTGCGCGAACTGGATGCGCGACGCCAGGCGCTCGTCGACGAAGCGTCATGACGCGCGGTCCTCGGCTGGCGCCGGCGGCGATCGCGCGGCAGGATGATGAGATGGCTCGCCGACGAGACGCGGATGTCGCGATCGACTGTTCCGACCTTTCGATCGCCCGCCGCGCGGGACGCGGCGGGCCGTCCCAGCGCGTCGTCGACGGCGTGTCCTTCCGCTTGCCTCACGGCGGCATCCTGGCGGTGATGGGACCGACCGGCTCGGGCAAGTCCTCGCTGGCCTCCGTGCTGGCAGGAGCGGACGAGTCGGGACTCGCCGTCGTCGGCGGAGACGGTCTCGTCGAGGGCATCTCGGTGCGGCGTCCGGGTCGCGCGCATCGCCAGCTCACGTACTACGCCGGCCACCTCCGGCAGTCGGCCGGCGCGCGTCTGCCCGCGCGGCTCACGGTGGCCGACGTGATCGGCGAGCCGATCACCAGCCGCGACCGCCGGGTGAGTGCGCGTGCCCTCGCCGTCAGGGTGGCCTCGCTCCTCGACGAGCTGATGCTGCCGCTCGGAGCGGCCGCCAAATACCCCTACGAGCTCAGCGCCGGCATGCGCCAGCGGGTTGCTCTGGCGCGAGCCCTGGTTCTGCAGCCGCGCGTGCTGATCGCCGATGAGCCGTTCGCGAACATGGACGTCGAGGTGCGGAAGGCGGCCCGCGAGGCGGTGCTGCGTCGCCGCCGCGAGCTCGACATGGCCGCGCTCATCGTGACCAACGAGCGAGACGTCGTGAACGAGCTGGACGCGGACGTCCTGGTGCTGCGGGCAGGGCACGCCGTCGCGTACGGGCACGGCACCAAGGATCTCCTGTGGACTCCCAGCGGAGAGGCCGACAGGCGCCTGGTGAGCTCGTGAGAGAGCCGGCCGTGGTCATGAGCACCGGCTGAGCTTTGCTAGTATGGTCTGGTTGCCCGCACGAAAGTGCGGACCATTCCTCCATAGCTCAATTGGCAGAGCAATCGGCTGTTAACCGATAGGTTCTTGGTTCGAGTCCAAGTGGGGGAGCGAAGGCCTCGGGGCTCCACCCCCGAGGCTTTCTTCGTCTCCGGGATCAGATCGAGGGGTGCACATGGCGGGTCGCGCGAAGCCCTCGCCGCTGCTGGCGGTCGAAGGCGGTGTCCCCGCGCCGGCACCGATCTATCGCGCTGCGCCGCTCCTCGGCGCGCTGGCGCTGTTCGCCGGGGCGGTCGTCTGGGTAGGGCTTGTCGTGCTCTTCGGCGGCGAGCCGTGGATGTTCCCCGTCTCGGTGCCGGAGCCCTGGCTGTTCCTCGCGCTCGTGCCGTCGATCGCGGCGATCCTGCTCGCGGTGCGCGGCATCGCGATGTGGTCGCTGGCTCTGGCGATCGTGAGCTGCTGGCTCGTGCCGACGGGAATAGCGACGGTCCTCGTCGTGCTGGTGGCCCTGTGGACCGTGCGCGGCATCCGCAGTCAGTGGGCCGCTCACGATCTCGACTCGGTCATCGCGACCGCTGCCGCCCACGGCCTGCCCGTGCTCGTGGTGCAGCACGTCGCGGGGAGAGCCGGTGCACGCCGGACCACCGACACCACGCAGGTGCAGGTGCGCGACGTCGACACCGGGGAGCTGACGACGGCCCGAGTGTGGGGACCGATGCGCACCGGCACCACGCTGGTCCGCCAGGGGATGAACGTGATCGCACAGGCGCCGCCCGGAGCCGACGCCGAGCTTCGCCGATGGGTCGAGCGCCAGAACCGCCGCAGCGACGGCTGACGCCCTGACGGGCGGGCGCGGACGTCCCGCCCGTCAGGGTGGTTTTCACAGTGTGGCGGCGAGCTCCTGCATCTCGGCGATCTCCGCGTTCTGGTCCTCGATGATCTGTTGGGCGAGGGCGCGCACGTCGGGATCCCCGGCCGAATCCAGGGCCGCCTCCGCCATCTCGACGGCACCCTGATGGTGCACGACCATCTGCTCCAGGAAGAGCCTGCCTGCCGCCGTGCCGTCGGCGTCGCGAAGAGCGGTCATATCGGCCTCCGACATCATGCCGTCGCCGTGATCCATGCCGCCGGAGGCATGCTCCACGCCCCAGTCGTCGAGCCAGCTCTCCATGAGCTCGATCTCGGGTCCCTGTGCGGCGCGGATGCGCTCGGCGATCGCCACCACGCGAGGATCGACCCCGTCCTTGGCGAGCACGATCTCGGCCATCTCCATCGCCTGCTCGTGGTGCGGGATCATCATCGTCACGAACATCTGGTCGGCCATCGTCACGTCGACCGGCGACGCCGACGAGCTCGCTGAACCGTGGTGCATGCCCGGCATGCCGCCACTCGTGTCGGGCGCTCCGGCGCAGCCGGTCACGACCAGTCCCATCGTGAGCGGCAGGATCACCGCGAGCGCGCGCGTGTGCGTGTTCATCTCTTCTCCTTCGATCAGTGTCATCAGCGGAACCCCGCGACCTCGCAAGAGGCGCGGGTGCGTGTCCCGGCCGAGCGCCGGGAGACGCGACTCAGGTCCGGCTGATCGAGAGCAGAGCGAGGGACGGCGGATATCGCGGCGCACTGTCGGCATCGCGGACAGATCGCGCCGCGGCGTGGCGCAGGAGGCGCCACGGCGACCGCCACGACCCCCGAGAGGGAACGAACAGCAGCACGGTCAGCAGCAGCGCCAGCACGCAGATGACGGTCCACACGTCGTAGTCCTGACCATCGGAGGGACCACGACTCCACGGATCCGCGCAGACGCCCGTGCAGCGCGTGTCGGGCGCGCCGACGTCCGTCATCGCCGCGGCCGCCGATCCCTCGTGGTGCGGATGCGCGGACTCGGCGACGGCCGCCATGGCAGAACCGTCGGCCGGGCCCGTCGCGTGCGCGGCGTGGGTCGACGACATGAGCACGTGCATGCCGAGGAGGCCGACGATGATCGCCGCCGTGGCGACCACTCGCGTTCCGAGCGACCAACGCTGCCACGAGCGGGGGAGTCGCGGTCGCGGCATCCGTCCCACCTCGCTCGACAGTCATCGCGAGACCTGATGCCTCGCGCCGCCACCAGGATATACCCGAAGGGGGTATCTCCCGGGGTGAGGATCAGGCTTCGATGTCGTCCAGGCCCGGAGTCCAGGCGCTGCCCGGCCGGCCCCAGCCGCGCTTGCGGGCGATCTTCTGCACGGTCTTCCAGTCGCCGTCGTCGAGGCGATCGACGTAGAGGATGCCGTCGAGGTGATCGAACTCGTGCTGCATGATGCGCGCCCGCCATCCGTCGACCTGCACGCTCACGGGCGCGCCCTCGAGGTCGATGCCGGTAACGAGCACCTCCTCCGAGCGGCGCAGTGGGAACCGCTCGCCCGGGAACGACAGACACCCTTCCGACTCCTCGTCGGGGTCGGGTGCACCGGGCTCGAGGGGCCGCATCCACAGTTCGGGGTTGATGATCACCCCGCGCCAGGGCTCGCCGTCGTCGTCGGCATACGTGTACGTGTAGATGCGCAGCGGCACGCCGACCTGAGGGGCCGCGAGGCCCACGCCGGGTGCGGCATCCATCGTCTCGAACATGTCCGCGACGAGTGCGCGGATCTCGTCCGTGATCTCTTCGACGACGGACGCGGGGGCGTGCAGGACGGGATCGCCCATGATGCGAATCGGGAGAACAGCCACGCCTTGAGCCTATCGACCGGTGTCGGCGGCTAGTGTCGATACGTGGTCTGGACTGCGGTGGAACTCGAGGACGTCGGCGATCAGCTCGTCGGCGCATTCCAGAACCCCGGCATCCTGATCGGCATCCCTCTCGCCCTGCTGGGCGCAGTGTTCATGTCGTTCGGCGCCCAATACCAGCACCGCGGCGTCACGAAGGTGGAGCGCCTCAGCGGCGGGCACTCCAGCCAGGGCCTGGGGCCCAGTCATCTGCTGAAGCTGCTGGCCCGCCCGTCGTGGGTGATCGGCACGGTGATGCTCGCGCTCGCCATCGTCTGCCAGCTCTCGGCCCTCTTCTTCGCACCGCTCATCGTGGTGCAGCCGCTCGGTGCGGTCGCCCTGGTCATCACGACGCTGCTGAACGCGCAGATCAGCGGGCACAGGCCGACGAAGCGCTCGCTCATCGCGATCGCGGCCTGCGTCGGCGGCATCTTCGTCTTCGTCACCATCGCGGCCCTCTTCGCGACCGAGAAGCCGGTCTCGAACGGGCAGCTGATCACGATTCTGGTCCTGCTGCTCGTCGTCACCCTGGTGTTCGCGGGATTGTGGATCTGGCTGCGCAAGCGCATGGGCGCGCTGTTCTACATCATCGCCGCCGGCGTCATCTACGGTTTCGTCGCGACGCTGGCCAAGGTCGTCATCGAGCGCGTCAAGGAGAGCGACTTCAACTGGCTCACCTTCGCGTGCCTGGCCGCCCTCATCATCGGCGCCATCGTGGGCGCGTACTTCGTCCAGAGCGCCTACGCCTCGGGTCCACCCGATCTCGTCGTCGCCGGGCTCACCGTCGTCGACCCGATCGTCGCGATCATCATCGGTCTGACGGTGCTCCAAGAGGTCGCGGGCGCCCCGCTGTGGGTCTACATCTCGTTCGCCGTCGTCGGCGCCGTCGCGGTCTGGGGGGTGTTCCAGCTCGCCCGACATCATCCGCAGGTGCTCAGCGAAAGCCAGGAGCTGCCGATCCAGCGGGGGAGCGACGGGGGACCATCGGATGCCGCGCACCCGCGCACCGGCTCGGTCAAGGTCACGGAGGCCGTGTCGAAGGTGTGGCCCGAGCCGCCGGTCAAGGACCGCCTCGACGACCCGGGCAAGCGCTGACGCACGCGCCGCACGGGGCGGACCGGTAGGCTCGTCTGCGCACTCAGTGCCGAGGGGCGGTGGCCAAGCTGGTGAAGGCAGCGGGCTCATAACCCGACGATCGTGGGTTCAAGTCCCACCCGCCCTACGAACGAGGAGACCGCCGCTGCCCCACGGGTTGCGGCGGTTCTCTGTTCGCGCGGCAGGTGTCGCCGAGAACGCCGGTGCCGGATTCGTTCACCATCCTTACTTTCGGAGGGGAACCCAGTGCCGCAGGCCCGCGTTTGCCTGTAGCGTCATCGACATCACCTGTCCCCTGGCCCCTCGTGGAGGCGAACAATGAAGTTCTTGCAGAGGCTCGGCCGATCGATCATGCTGCCGGTGGCTGTGCTACCGGTCGCCGCGATCCTGTCGGGCCTGAGCTACTGGATCAGCAATGGCGGGAAGAGTCCCAACCTCGTCTCGGCATTCCTCGGCGCCGCCGGCGGATCGCTACTCGACAACATGGCGCTGCTGTTCGCCGTCGGCATCGCACTCGGGATGGCACAGAAGTCCGACGGCACCTCGGCGCTGGCCGGGCTCGTGTCCTGGCTCGTGGTGACGACGCTCCTCAAGCCGGAGACGGTGGCGCTCTACACAGGCGTGGCAGACGTCAACGAGGTCGATCCCTCCTTCCTGAGGGTGCAGAACGTCTTCATCGGCATCATCTGCGGCCTGATCGGCGCGTTCTGCTACAACCGCTTCAAGGACACCAAGCTGCCTGACGCGCTGTCGTTCTTCTCGGGCAAGCGCTCGGTCGCGATCGTCACGGCGGGTTTCTCGCTCGTCGTCGCCATCGTGCTGTACTTCGTCTGGCCGTGGGTCTATGGCGGACTCGTCACATTCGGCGAGTGGATCGTCACGCTCGGCCCCTTCGGCACCGGCATCTACGGCTTCCTGAACCGCTTGCTCATCCCCGTGGGCTTGCATCACGCACTCAACTCCGTGTTCTGGTTCGACGTCGCCGGAATCAACGACCTCAACAACTTCCTCTCCGGCGAAGGCACCTACGGGGTCACCGGCCAGTACATGACCGGGTTCTTCCCCATCATGATGTTCGGTCTGCCCGGTGCGGCCCTCGCGATGTACCTGACGGCCAAGACCACGCGCAAGAAGCTCGCCTACGGCATCCTGCTCGCCGGCGCGATCTCGTCGTTCTTCGTCGGCGTGACGGAGCCGCTCGAGTTCGCCTTCATGTTCCTGGCCCCGGTCCTGTATGTCACGCACGCGCTGTTCACCGGCATCTCGATGGCCATCAGCCAGATCCTGCCGGTGCGCATGGGCTTCGGCTTCTCGGGGGGCTTCATCGACCTCGTCCTCAACTGGATGAACCCGATGGCGCAGAACCCGTGGCTCATCCCCGTCATGGGTGTGTTCTGGTTCTTCATCTACTTCGTGGTGTTCTACTTCTTCATCAAGCGGTTCAACCTGAAGACGCCGGGCCGTGAAGACGACGACATCCTCGGCGAGGGCACGGAGTACGACACGCACGCGGCCGACGACAAGTACCTGGTCACGGGCAGCCGGTTCATCGATGCGCTCGGAGGAAAGGAGAACATCCTCGAACTCGAGAACTGCGCAACGCGCTTGCGGATGGAGATCGAAGACCCGAGCAAGGTCGACGAGACGGCTCTCAAGCGTGCCGGGGCCGCAGGCACGATGAAGCCCGGCGGCAAGTCGGTGCAGGTCGTCTACGGAACGAACGTCCAGTTCGTGAAGGATGCGATGGAGCAGATCATCGCGGGGGAGGTCGCCGTACCTGCAGGCGCCGCGCCCGAGCCTGCCATCGCTCCCGCCGCGGGCGCCACAGCGGTGCTCACCGACACCCCCGCCACCACGACCGTGAGGCTGCGCCAGCCGCTCGAGGGACGGGTGGTTCCGCTGTCCGCGGTGCCCGATCCGACCTTCGCGCAGGGCATCATGGGTCCGGGCGTCGCGATCGAGCCGACCGGCGACACGGTGGTCGCTCCCGCGGACGGCACCATCGGGGCCACGTTCGACAGCAGTCACGCGGTGGCACTCGTCCTGGGCGACGGCACCGAGCTGCTGATTCACGTCGGCATCGACACGGTCGGCATGAAGGGCGACGGCTTCCAGACCCTCGTCGAGAAGGGGCAGAAGGTCACGGCCGGCACGCCGCTGCTCCGCTTCGACCTGGCGAAGATCGAGGCAGCGGGACACCCTTCGATCACCCCGGTGATCGTGCTGAACAACGAGAGCGCGACCGTCACGTTCGAGTGACTCCGCGCGCGACCCACGATGAAGGGGACGGATGCCTCGAGCCGAGGCATCCGTCCCCCTCACATCGCGCTGCCGATGTACGAGTACTTGACGAAGACCTCGGCGGCGAGGCCTGCTTCTTCGAGGACGCCCTGCACCGCGCTCAGCATGTAGCTGGAGTCCCATCCCATGTAGAGCGAGTGCTCGTCGTCGAGGCGATCCCACTGGCCGTTCCACGACTGCGCGGTGTAGACAGGTCCGCCGCGTCGCGCGCTGTACGCGACGACGGCGTCGCGGGAGTCCGCCCACAGCCGCTTGAAGACGCGGTTGAAGAGGTACTTGACGTCGGGCACCTCCCAGTGCTCGCCGCAGTACTCCACGTACGACCACTCGCGGTGCCATCCCGGCGGCCACCCTCGCCGGCGGACGGCGTCGAGGATGGGGGTCAGCCCGTCGTCGTCGATCGCGGGACCGCCGGGGCGTCTCCACACCTCGACGAAGCGCTTCGTGAGCTGCATCGATCGCTGCGCGATCGCCGCCGTCCCCCACGCGGGCAGCTCCGCCAGCGCCGCCGTCGTCCCGATGGTGCTCCGGGCGTACAGCGCCTGCTTCTGGGGGAACGAGCGGTCCCAGGCGCGCAGCGCGAGATCCTCCTCGAGGACCGTGAGGTTGCCGAGCGTGTTCGCGAGTGCGCGATGACTGTTCTGCTCGTCGTCGCTGTACGACGCCCACTCGCGCACGCCGTCGCCCGACCAGGCATCACCGGGTGCGAGCGGGAAGATGTGCTCGACGTCGAGCCCGCCGGCACCGTCGACCCCGGCGAGGCGACCGAGCACATACCGGGCGTGGGGGAGCTCTGAGTACTTCAGCGCGACCGCGACGCGCTCGTCCGACGGAGTGATGCGCGAGATCGCCGATACCAGCGCCTCACGGCCCTGCTCACGCGCCCGGCAGAGGCGCGCCACGAGGCGGTCGACTCCGGTGCCGACGACCGCACGTCGCACCAGGAGCGACTGCACCATCTCGAGCGTCTCGATCAGCTCGTCACGCGCGATGGAACCGAGTTCGAAGTCTCTGTACGCCCGCATGACGAGCGGGTACATGCCGGTGCCGAAGGTGCTGAGGTGGGAGAGCTGGCGCGTGATCTCGGCATCCGGGGCCTCGCTCGGATGCAGCAGCACCCGGTAGACGCGGGACAGCTCGCGCCATTCGGCGGCGTGACGCAGCAGGTCGGCGAACTCCAGGCGGGGGAACTCGTGACGGAAGGCCTCGTACACGCCGCGCCCTCCGACGACCGTCACCTCGCGCCCCGTTCTCATGACGAGGTACTGCCGCCAGAACTCGGCGATCGAGTCGCCGGTGTTCTGCTCGATCGGCTGCCAGTACTCTCCTTCGATCTCGCGCTGCTCGGCGTGGTTCAGGCCCATCAGCACGTAGTTGTGGATGAGCTCGTGGTCGCGCAGCGGCTCGCCGGTCGAGTTGAGGCTCTCGAAGATCTGCTGCGCGTTCGCGCCGATGCCGAGGGTGATCGCCACATGCTCGAGCTTCTGCAGACCGCGCCAGATGTGGGGCGCCTCGTCGAGGCTGATCTGACTGCGGAAGAAGGCGTAGTTGTCGTCGAATCGCGAGTCGCGCTGCTCACCGTGGGGGAGCGGGAGGTCGAGCACGACGCGCTCGAAGATCGACGCCCACGCGCGATGCGGGCGGAGTTTCGTGCGCGTCGCGTCGTGGGAGTGGACGAGGACGCGCTGCAACTGATCGGCGAGTTCCGGTTCCGCTTCGCGGACGGTGTGGTGCAGCGCCGCGACGAGCAGCATGAGGGTCGTCGTCCGCTGCTGGCCGTCGATCAGCACGAGCTCGGCATCCTCGCCCTCCCCGCTGGCCGACGAGAGGATCGAGCCGATGAAGTGCATGTGGCGATCATCGAGGTCGGCCACCGCGCGGATGTCGGAGAGCAGCTGCTCGCATCCGCCGATGTCCCACCGGTACTGCCGCTGGTAGACGGGGACGACGATCGTCCAATCCGCGGCCGAGAGCCATCCGATGGTGTTGACCGCTGTGGCGTCGACATTCGTGGCAGTGACCATGGCCCGTCCATTCTAAAGGGGGCGCATCACGACGAACCGGCGGCCCGGACGCCCGCCGGTTATTCACGGCGCGGTCCTGAGGAGCCTCCAGGGGCCCGAGGTAGGCTTGCCTAAGTTGAGCCTGTTAAAACGTGCTGGCTCACTGACCGAAAGGCATGATTCGTCATGGGTTACATCAAGTCTGCCGCTCTCGATGAGACCGGCTTCGTGGTCCTCGATCCGTACGACCGGGAGCTCGATCCGAAGGAATGGCTCTCCATCGAATACGTCGACTGGAAGTCGTCGGGTGACACCCGCTTCGCGCCGCTCGCCTCCGCCAAGGGCGAGATCGAGTGCAACGGGTTCTGGAACCACACGCCGCCGCGCACCGACAAGGACGGCGTCTGGATCCCGTCGCAGGTCGAGAAGGCGCCGGACATGACGCGTCGCGCGCAGGAGCCGGGCGCCAACGTGGGGCGCTGCCGCGTCATCGAACTGCAGCCCAACACGTACGCCGACGCGCTGTACAACCTGCACCAGGACGACAACAACCGGCTCAACCCCGACGGCACCGGCTGGGTCGTCCGCGGTTTCTTCAACCTCACCGATGACAAGAACAGCTACTTCGTGCTGCGCGAGAACCGCACCGACCCCAGCATCGAGTACCGCGTCGCCCTTCCGGCCGGCGCCCAGCTGATCGTCGACACGCAGCGCCTGTGGCACGCGGTCCACCACACCGGCGACGAGGCGCGCTACTGCCTCATCACGTCGTGGGAGTCCGGCCCCGAGCTCGACGCCTACATCGAGAAGTACCACGGCAAGCCGACCACCGACTACGTCGAGGTCGCGCAGGACGTGCTCGACGCCGGCCAGGCCGAGCAGGCGCGCCGCGACGCCGCCCGCGCCGCGTACTACGCGGCCAAGGGCAAGGCCGAGGTCCAGGCGATGAGCGAGGCCTGAGCCTCCTCGTTCCGACCCGAGAGGGCGGGGAAATCACAGGCTTGTGATTTCCCCGCCCTCTCGGCGATAATGGCGACAGCACAACCGAACAGCACGTCATGACACCGTCACAGGTCGTAGGGGAAGACGCACCTGACGAACGGAGAGATCATGGCGACACAAAAAGCGCGTGGGGTGATCTTCATCCACTCCGCGCCACGGGCGTTGTGCCCGCACCTCGAGTGGGCGGTCGGCCGAGCACTGGGCCGAGCGGTCAGCTTCGACTGGGTCGATCAGCCCGTCCTCACGGGCAGCCGCCGCGCCGAGTTCTACTGGGAGGGCGCCGCCGGCACCGGTTCGGCTCTGGCGACGGCCATCCGCGGCTGGGAGCACCTGCGCTTCGAAGTCACGGAGGACCCGACGCCCCGCAGCGACGGCGGCCGCTGGCTGCACACGCCGGGCCTCGGCATCCACTACGCCCAGACCGATACCGCCGGCAACGTCGTCATCGGCGAGGACCGCATCCGCTACGCGATGGAGATCGCCGGCAGCGACGCCTTCGAGCTGCGGCGAGAACTGGATGTCGCGCTCGGCGCCGCATGGGACGAAGAGCTCGAGCCGTTCCGGCACGCGAGCGACGACGCGCCCGTCGTCTGGTTGCACAAGGTCGGCTGAGACTCTCTCAGACGCAGGCGGTGCGAGGCGCCACTACCGAGGCTCGGAGGCCGTGAATCCCGGGCAGCGGGACCGCGAACCACCGCCTGACACGACAGACGCCCCCGGTCGGCTTCACCGGGGGCGTCTTCGCGTGACGGAGGTCGACCCGCGCCGACCCGCTGCGCGGGCCGGCGCGGTCGATCCGGCAGTGTCAGATCGAGGCGAACGCGGCGACCGCGTTGTGCCCGCCGAAGCCGAACGAGTTGCTGATCGCGAGGTGCGGCCCGTCTCCGAGCGGCGTGGGAGTGCCCGAGATGCGGAACGGGACCTCGGGGTCCTGCGTCGTCAGATTGATGGTCGGCGGAGCGACGCGGTCCTGCAGGGCCAGCACCGTGAAGATCGCCTCGAGCGCGCCCGTGCCGCCCAGGAGGTGACCGGTCGACGCCTTGGTGGCCGACACCGGGATCTCGTCGATCCGGTCGCCGAACACCGACCGCAGCGCCGTGTACTCGTTCGGGTCGCCGACGGGCGTCGAGGTGGCGTGCGCGTTGATGTGCGTGACATCGTCGGCAGAGGCATCCGCCATCTCGAGCGCCAGGCGCACCGCGCGCGATGCGCCGAGCCCCTCGGGATCGTTGGCGGTGATGTGGTACGAGTCCGCGGTGACGCCGCCGCCGGCCGCGACCGCGTAGATCTTGGCGCCGCGCGCACGCGCGTGCTCCTCGGTCTCGAGGATGAGGACCGCCGCGCCCTCGCCCATGACGAAGCCGTCACGGTCGACGCTGCAAGGCCGCGAGGCGGTCGCCGGATCGTCGTTGCGACGGGAGAGCGCCTGCATCGAGGAGAACGCGGCGATGGTCACGGGGTGGATGACGGACTCGGTGCCGCCGGCGATCACGACGTCGGCGTAGCCGGCGCGGATGTGCTCGATGGCGTTGACGATCGACTCGGTGCTCGACGCGCAGGCGCTGGCGACCGTGCGCGCGTAGGCGCGGGCGTTGAAGTGAAGGGAGAGGTTTCCGGCCGCCGCGTTGGGCATGAGCATGGGGACGGTCATCGGCAGAACGCGGCGAGGGCCCTTCTCGCGCAGGGTGTCCCACCCGTCGAGTAGGGTGTGCAGTCCGCCGATGCCGGTGGCGAAGTCGACGCCGAGTCTCTCCGGCTCGATCTCCGGGCTGCCGGCATCCACCCACGCCTCCATGGCGGCGACGAGCGCGAACTGGGAGGAAGGGTCGAGCCGCTTGGCGATGGGACGCTCGAGCACCGTGTCGGGACGCACCTTCGCCTCCGCGGCGAAGGTGACCGGCAGCTGGTACTTCTCGACCCAGTCGTGCTCGAGGGTGCGGGCGCCGGAGACGCCCTCCAGGAGCGCGGACCAGCTCTCGGGTGCCGTGCCGCCGAGCGGCGACGATGCGCCGATGCCGGTGACGACGATGCGGGAGTTGCTCATGTCGTTCTAGATCCTCATGGATGCGCCGGTGGGGGCCGCAGCCCCCACCGGAGGGTTTACGCCTGGTTCGACGTGATGAAGGTGACGGCGTCGCCGACGGTCTTGAGGTTCTTGACCTCGTCGTCGGGGATGGTGACGCCGAACTTCTCCTCAGCGTTGACGACGATCGTCATCATCGAGATCGAGTCGATGTCGAGGTCGTCGGTGAACGACTTCTCGAGGGCGACCTCGTCGGCCGAGATCCCGGTCTCGTCGGTGATGAGCTCCGCGAGTCCGGCGAGGACCTCGTCGTTGGTGAATGCCATGGGGTTCTCCTGTTTTCTAGGGGTTGCGGGGGCCCGAACGGGCCGTCTCAGTCTAGGGTCGTGCTCCGCCGGGTCAGGGGAGCACGACCACCTGCGCGCCGAACACGAGCCCGGCACCGAAGCCGATCTGGAGCGCCAGGCCGCCGCTCAGCTCGGGGTGCTCCTCCAGCAGGCGGTGGGTCGCGAGCGGGATGGAGGCCGCCGACGTGTTGCCGGTGGTCTCGATGTCGCGGCCGATCAGCACCGTGTCGGGAAGCTTCAGCTGCTTGGCGAACTCGTCGATGATGCGCATGTTGGCCTGGTGCGGCACGAACGCGGCGAGGTCGGCCGCCTCGACCCCTGCGGCTTCGAGAGCCTGTCGGGCGACCTTCACCATCTCCCACACCGCCCAGCGGAAGACTGTCGGGCCTTCCTGGCGCAGGGTCGGCCAGGGCGCGGTGCCGTCGCGGAACTCGGTCAGCGTGTAGTTCATGCCCACCGCGTCGGCCTTCGAGCCGTCGGAGCCCCAGACCGTCGGGCCGATGCCGGGGGAGTCGCTCGGGCCGATCACCGCCGCGCCCGCGCCGTCGCCGAGCAGGAACGAGATGCTCCGGTCGGTCGGGTCGACGACGTCGCTGAGCTTCTCCGTGCCGATGACGACCGCGTAGTGCGCGGCGCCCGCGCGGATGAGGGCGTCCGCCTGGGCGACGCCGTATGCGAACCCCGCACATGCGGCGTTCAGGTCGTACGCGGCCGCGGGGTTGGCGCCGACACGGTCCGCCACGATGGCCGACACCGACGGGGTCTGCTTCGGGTTGCTGATGGTGGCGACGATGACCGCGTCGACCTGCGACGGGTCGACGCCGGAGCGCTCGATCGCCTCGCGGGCGGCATCCGTCGCCAGGTCGATCGCATCGGTCTCGGGCACCGCGCGCGTGCGCGTGATGATGCCGGTGCGCTGGCGGATCCACTCGTCGCTCGAGTCGATCGGACCGATGAGGTCGTCGTTCGGCACGGCGATCTCGCCACGGGCGGCGCCGTACGCGTAGATGCGCGTGTGGGCGGCACCGGTGGGCTGGACGAGGATGCGGGTCATGCGGATACTCCGGTCATGCGTCGACGGCCACCAGGGCGGTGGCGGCCTCCAGGTCATCGGGCGTCTTGACGGCGACGGCCGGCACTCCGCGCAGCGCGCGCTTGGCCAGCCCGACGAGCGTCCCCGCCGGAGACAGCTCCACGATGCCCGACACGCCGGCGTCGGCGAAAGACGCCATGCAGAGGTCCCAGCGCACCGGCGAGGCGACCTGATCGACCAGAAGGTCGACGAACTCGCGGCCCGAGGCGACGGGCGCGCCGTTGCGGTTGGTCCAGAGCAGGACGTCGGGATCGGATGCCGCGACCTCGGCCGCTGCGGCGCGCAGCGCCTCGACGGCCGGCGCCATGTAGCGGGTGTGGAAGGCTCCCGCGACCTGCAGCGGGATGACGCGGGTACCGGCGACCGGCTCCGCCGCCAGCGCCTGGAGCGCATCGAGAGCACCGGCGACGACGAGCTGGCCGCCGCCGTTGTAGTTGGCGGGCGCGAGGTCGAGCTCGTCGAGGCGCGACAGGATGGCGGCCTCGTCGCCGCCGATCACCGCGCTCATGCCGGTCTCGGCGGCAGCGGCGGCTTCAGCCATGGCGCGACCCCGGATGCCGACGAGCGTCAATGCGGCCTGCTCGCTGAGGACGCCGGCCGCCGCGGCTGCGGCGAACTCTCCGACGGAGTGACCGGCGACGCCGGCGATGCGCTCACGGTCGGGCAGCGCGTTCCACGACAGCAGGCTCGCGGCGACGATGAGCGGCTGCGCCACCTGCGTGTCGCGGATGCGATCGGCATCCCACTCGGTGCCGGCGGCGACGAGGTCCACGCCAGACCACTCGGAATACTGGGCGAGCCGATCGGCTGCGCCGTCCGCGTCGAGCCAGGGTGCCAGGAAGCCGGGGGACTGGGAGCCCTGCCCGGGGAAGACCGCGATTCTCACCGTTCCATCCTGTCAAGGATCGTGGAGGGGGTTCTGGCGACACTGTCACAAGAATCGCGGTTGCCTTTGTGCGGGGTCCACACGTCGGGTCGCCCTCGACGTCAGCCGGCGCCGCGTCGCGCCGCCGGAGGGCGGCGGCGGGCGGCATCCGTGCCGATGGAACCGAGGATCAGCGCGGTCTGCAGGATCAGCGCCTCACGGGGGCCGGTCGCGTCCCAGCCGATGACCTCCGACACGCGCTTGAGGCGATAGCGGACGGTGTTCGGATGCACGAAGAGCTCACGGGCGGTCGCCTCGAGCGAGCGGCCGTTGTCGAGGTAGGCCCAGAGCGTAGCGACCAGGTCGGCGCTGTGCGCCTGGAGCGGCCGGTAGATGCGATCGACGAGGGTGAGCTTGGCGAGGGGGTCTCCGGCCAGGGCGCGCTCCGGCAGCAGGTCGTCCGCCTCGACGGGGCGGGGCGCGTGACGCCACGCCCTCGCGACCGCGAAGCCCGCCAGCGCCGCCCGGGCGCTCTGGCTCGCGTCCACGAGCGCCGGCACCGTCGGACCGAGCACGAGGTACCCGGCTCCGAACCCGGGCTCCAGGCGTCGGGCGATCTCGGCGAACGGCAGGTCTGCCACGGCGTCTTCGGCCATGGCGGCCGGCTCGGCGCGCCCCACCACGAGCACCAGGCGGGAGCCCTGCACACCGATCAGCACGTCCACGCCGAGCTTGCGCGCCGTGCGGCGCAGCTGGTCGACGTCGAATTGCGGGGGCGTCGTGCCGACGAGCACCGCGACCTCGCCGTGGCCGTGCCAGCCCAGTGCTGCGATGCGGCTCGGCAGCTCCTCGTCGGCCTCGCCGGTCAGGATCGAGTCGACCACGAGGGCCTCGAGCCGCGCATCCCACAGCCCGCGGGCCTCCGCCGCACGTGCATACACATCCGCCGCGGCGAAGGCGACCTCCCGCGAGTACAAGAGGATCGCCTCCCGCAGATGCTCGCCCTTGCCTGCGACCCGCTCCTCGGTCACCTCGACCGTCACGCGGATCAGCTGCAGCGTCTGCGTCAGGCTCACGCTCCGCAGGAGCTCCCGGGGAGCGGCCGCAAAGATGTCGGCCGCGATCCAGGGCGTGGAGGCGGGGTCGTCGTACCACTGGATGAACGACGTGATGCCCGCCTGTGCCACCAGCCCGACGGCGGAGCGTCGGGCCGGCGGCATCTCGGCGTACCAGGGCAGCGTGTCGTCGAGGCGCTTGATCGTGACGGTGGCGAGGTCACCCGAGATGCGTCGCAGCCAGGCGAGCGTCTCGACCTTGTCCATCACCTCGGCGGGTTTGCCCATCGTCGTCAGGTCAGCTCTCGCCGCCCGCGTTCCCACTCGTTCCCGCGGTCACGTCGTGCAGGCGGTACTTCTCGATCGCCTGCGCGGCGAGGCTGCGGTCGACCGCGCCCTCTTCGGCCAGCGCCTGCAGCGTGCGGACGACGACCGACGGTCCGTCGATCTTGAAGAAGCGACGGGCGGCGGCGCGCGTGTCGGAGAATCCGAAGCCGTCGGCCCCGAGGGTCGCGAACCGGTTCGGCACCCAGGGACGGATCTGGTCCTGGACCGCGTGCATGAAGTCGCTGACCGCGACGACGGGGCCGGCGGCATCCCGCAGCTTGTCGGTGAGGTACGCGGTGTGCGGCTCCTCCTCGGGGTGCAGGAAGTTGTGCTCGTCGACGGCCAGGCCGTCGCGGCGCAGCTCGCTCCACGAGGTGACCGACCAGACGTCGGCCTGCACGCCCCAGTCCTCGCGCAGCAGCTGCTGCGCTTCGAGCGCCCACGGCACGCCGACGCCCGACGCCAGGAGCTGGGCCTTCGGGCCGTCGCCCTCGGCGGTCGAGACGCGGTGGATGCCGCGCACGATGCCGTCGACATCCACGCCCTCCGGCTCCGCGGGCTGGACCAGCGGCTCGTTGTACACCGTGAGGTAGTACATGACGTTCGGGTCGGGGTGGTTGCCGCCGTACATGCGCTCGATGCCCGAGCGGACGATGTGCGCGATCTCGTAGCCGTAGGCCGGGTCGTACGACAGGGTGGCCGGGTTGGTCGACGCCAGCAGGTGCGAGTGGCCGTCGGCGTGCTGCAGGCCCTCACCGGTCAGCGTCGTGCGTCCTGCCGTCGCGCCGATGATGAATCCGCGCGCCATCTGGTCGCCCGCGGCCCACTGCGCGTCGCCGGTGCGCTGGAATCCGAACATCGAGTAGAAGACGTACACCGGGATGAGCGGCTCGCCGTGCGTGGCGTACGACGTGCCCGCGGCGGTGAACGCTGCCACCGCGCCGGCCTCGTTGATGCCGACGTGGATGATCTGACCCTGCGGGCTCTCCTTGTACGCGAGCAGGAGCTCGCGGTCGACGGAGGTGTAGTTCTGGCCGTGGGGGTTGTAGATCTTCGCGGTCGGGAAGTACGCGTCCATGCCGAACGTGCGCGCCTCGTCGGGGATGATCGGCACGATGCGGTGGCCGAAGTCCTTCGATCGCAGCAGATCCTTGAGGAGCCGCACGAACGCCATCGTGGTGGCGATCTCCTGCGTCCCCGAGCCCTTCTTCGGCAGCGCGTACGCCTCGTCGCCCGGCAGCTGCAGGCCGACGTGGTGCGTGCGGCGCTCCGGCAGGAAGCCACCCAGCGCCCGGCGGCGCTCGAGCATGTACTGGATCGTCTCGTCGTTCCCGCCGGGGTTGTAGTACGGCGGCAGGTACGGGTTCTCTTCCAGCTGCGCGTCCGAGACCGGGATCCGCATCGAGTCGCGGAAGTACTTGAGGTCCTGCAGCGTCATCTTCTTCATCTGGTGGGTCGCGTTGCGGCCCTCGAAGTGATGCCCGAGCCCGTAGCCCTTGATCGTCTTCGCGAGGATGACGGTCGGCTGGCCCTTGTGCTCGGTCGCCGCCTTGTAGGCGCCGTAGACCTTGCGGTAGTCCAGGCCGCCGCGGCGGAGCTTGCCCCAGATGTCGTCGTCCGACCAGTCCTTCACCAGGGCGGCGGTGCGCTCGTCCCGGCCGAAGAAGTGCTCGCGGATGAAGGCGCCGTCCTCGGCGCGATAGGTCTGGAAGTCGCCGTCGGGCGTCGTGTTCATGAGGTGCACGAGCGCGCCGTCGGTGTCCTTCGCGAGCAGCTCGTCCCAGCCGCTGCCCCAGACCACCTTGATGACGTTCCAGCCGGCGCCGCGGAAGAAGCTCTCGAGCTCCTGGATGATCTTGCCGTTGCCGCGGACAGGCCCGTCGAGGCGCTGCAGGTTGCAGTTGACGACGAACGTCAGGTTGTCCAGGCCCTCGTTCGCGGCCACCTGAAGCTGACCGCGGCTCTCGACCTCGTCCATCTCGCCGTCGCCGAGGAAGGCCCACACCCGCGAGTTCGAGAGATCCTTGATCCCGCGGTTGGTGAGGTACTTGTTCGACATCGCCTGGTAGATGGCGTTGATCGGGCCGAGGCCCATCGAGACCGTCGGGAACTGCCAGTACTCCGGCATGAGACGCGGGTGCGGATACGAAGGCAGCGCGTTCGGCGCCTTCGACTTCTCCTGACGGAAGCCGTCGAGCTGGTCCGAGGTGAGACGCCCCTCCAGGAACGAGCGGGCGTAGATGCCGGGGGAGGCGTGGCCCTGGATGAAGATCTGGTCGCCGCCGGTCGGGTCGTCGAGGCCGCGGAAGAAGTGATTGAAGCCCACCTCGTACAGCGAGGCCGACGACGCGTACGTCGAGATGTGGCCGCCGACGCCGATGCCGGGCCGCTGTGCGCGGTGGACCGTGACCGCCGCGTTCCAGCGGATCCACCGGCGGTAGCGGCGCTCGAGCTCCTCGTCGCCGGGGAACTCGGGCTCGTTCTCGGGGGCGATCGTGTTGATGTAGTCCGTGGTGGGAACCTGCGGGACGTTCAGCTGCAGTTCGTGCGAGGTCTGCAGCAGGCTCAGCATGATCTCGCGGCCACGACCGTGGCCCTTCGCCTGCACGAGCTGCTGGAGGGACTCCTGCCACTCGGAGGTCTCATCGGGATCGCTGTCGAGGGGTTCCTGCGAGTACGGATCCTGATCGTTGACAGTCACAGAAGACCTTTCGTCGTCTGGCAGATCATGCCAGGGAATCGCTACCGGAGCGCCGCGGGCTTTGTCAGCCCTGCACAACGCACCATCTGCCAGCCTAGCGAGTTCGGGACGAACCGGACGCACCTCGTAGACTGACCGCGAGGGCCTTTAGCTCAGCTGGTAGAGCGCCACGTTTACACCGTGGATGTCGTCGGTTCGATCCCGGCAGGGCCCACCGCCATCCTCACGCCCGGTCCGGCCGGAGATCGTCGTCGCTGTCGTCACGCTGCGCCGGTCCTCGAATGCTGGCGGTCACCGATCGCGGCGTCGATGCCCGCGGTAGGTTGGACACGTGAAAGCCAGCCCCGCAGACCAGCGCCGCCTCGTCGAGGTCGCCCAGCTCGACGCCCGGATCCGCCAGGCGGAGAACGCCCGCAAGAACCCCCCGCAGGCCGGCCGCGTCCACGAGTTGCTCGGCCGTCGTCAGCAGCTCTCGCAGGAGCTCACGACGCGCCTGGGCGCCCGCGACGATCTGCGTACGGAGCTGTCCCGCATCGAGTCGGATGTCGCCGTCGTCGACGCCCGCGCCGCGCGTGACGCGCAGCGACTCGCGGCATCCACCAACTCCAAGGAAGCGCAGGGTTTCGAGAGCGAGCTCGCCGCGCTCGCGCGGCGCAAGAACGATCTGGAGGACGCGGAGCTCGCGGTCATGGAGCGACTCGAGTCGGCGGATGCGGCGGTCGCCGAGCAGGAGGCGCTGATCGCGACGACCAACGCCGAGGGAGCCGAGCTCAGCGCCGAGGGCAAGCGCGCCGTCGCCGAGGCGACCGCCGCATTCGAGGCCGCCACCCGCGACCGCGCCGCGGTCGCCGGCGCGCTCCCCGCCGACCTCGTAGCGCTGTACGACCGCGTCGCCGTGCGCAGCTCCGGCGCGGCGTTCCTGCGCCGTCGCACGTGCGAAGGCTGCAACATGGTGCTCGCCGGCACCGACCTGCAGGTGCTGCGCCAGGCCCCCGACGACGAGGTCGTCACGTGCCCGGAGTGCGGCTGCCTGCTGGTCCGCGACGACGAATCCGGACTGTGAGCGCAGCCGGACTGTGCCGGCGTGGACGCAGCTGAAGCTCCGGCCTGGATCCTCCTCGGGCGGACCGGAAGCTCGGTCCACGCCATCCTGCTTGATGCGTCCGCGGCCGAACTGGGCCGCGAGGAGGTCGAGCCGGCACGACTGACGTCGTGGATCGCCGACGGCGAGGCGCGCTGGGCGCCACGCTGGGTCTGGCACGACACCCCGCAGTGGTACGGCGCCGTTCTCGCCGACGGCATCCGCATCGCCCGCTGCCACGACCTGCGGCTCTGCCACGCGATCCTCCGGGATTCGGCGCTGGTCGGCGACTCGGCCGCGCTGCGGCGGGCGGTGCAATGGGATGCCGCCCCCTACGTCGATGCCGAGGACGCGGCGCCTGCGCTGTTCGAGCTCGACCAGGCGCACCGCCCCGCGGGCCCGCCCGCGGACGCCGACGCCGCCCTGGACGAGTTCCTCCGGCAGCGTGCCGCCGTCGCAGACAGCCACGAGGCGGGCAGGCTGCGGCTGCTCATCGCGGCGGAGTCCGCCGGCGCACTGGTCGCGTCGGAGATAAGGGCCGCCGGCCTCCCATGGGACGCCGAGGCGCACGACCGCATCCTCGTCGAGACGCTGGGGGAGCGCCCACCGGGAGGCGGCCAGCCGGCGAAGCTCGCCGACGCCGCCGAGCGGGTGCGCGCCGCGCTGGGCGATCCGACGGCGAGCCTCGACTCGCAGCCGAAGCTGCTGCGGGCGCTGCATCGCGCCGGCGTGCTCGTCGAATCCACGAGCCGCTGGGAGCTCGCCGAGCAGCGGCATCCCGTCATCGAGCCGCTGCTCGAGTACAAGAAACTGTCGCGGCTGCTGTCCGCCAACGGGTGGACGTGGCTCTCCGAGTGGGTCGCGGACGGCAGGTTCCGACCCGTCTTCGTCCCGGGCGGCGTCGTCACCGGCCGCTGGGCATCATCGGGCGGCGGCGCCCTCCAGCTCCCTCGTCAGCTGCGCGAGGCGGTGCGCGCCGATCCCGGCTGGCGTCTCGTCGTCGCCGATGTCGCCCAGCTCGAACCCCGAGTCCTGGCCGCCATGTCGAGCGATACCGCCCTCGCCGCGGCAGCGCGGGGCCGCGATCTCTATGCGGGCATCGTCGAGAGCGGGGCCGTCGCCACCCGCCAGGAGGCCAAGATCGCGATCCTCGGCGCGATGTACGGCGCGACCACGGGGGAGTCCGGCCGTCTGGTCCCGCGCCTGCGCCGCACGTACCCGCGCGCCATGGGCCTGGTGGATGACGCCGCGCGCGTCGGCGAGGACGGCGGCGCCGTCTCCACGTGGCTCGGACGCACCTCGCCCGCTCCCTCCCTCGAGTGGTCGGCTGCGCAGTCGCGCGCCACCGAGGCGGAGGCATCCGGTGCGGAAGAGACCCGCGCGCGGCGGTGGGCCCGCGATCGTGGCCGGTTCACCCGCAACTTCGTCGTGCAGGGGACCGCCGCGGAGTGGGCGCTCGCCTGGCTCGCCGATCTCCGCGGACGCCTCGCCGCGCTTGCCCCGGTGGCGCCCGAGCACGCTGCGCCCCGCTCGGGCCCGGCGTTCGCGCGGCAGCCGCACCTCGCGTTCTTCCTCCACGACGAGGTGATCGTGCATACTCCCGAGGAGCACGCGGATGCCGCAGCCCAGGCCGTGACCGATGCCGCGGCATCCGCTGGGCACCTGCTCTTCGGCACCTTTCCGCTCGACTTCCGGCTCGACGTGCACATCGCCGAGACCGCGCTCAAGGACTGACGCGCAGCTGCGCCCCGGGCGGCGGCGATAGACTCGCGGGGCGAATGGGTCGGCTGGACGGTCGCGTCGCGGGCGGTTCGCCGCCGCGCGCCGAGGAACGTCCGGGCTCCGCAGGGCAGGGCGGTGGGTAACACCCACCCGGAGCGATCCGCGAGACAGTGCCACAGAGAGCAGACCGCCGGGACCTCGGTCCCGGTAAGGGTGAAAGGGTGGTGTAAGAGACCACCGGGGTCGTGGTGACACGACCCGCACGGCAAACCTCGCCCGGAGCAAGGCCAGACAGGGGATGATGACGCGGCCCGCCGAGTCCCCGGGTAGGCCGCTGGAGCGGCACGGCAACGTGTCGCCGAGAGAGATGACCGTCCACGGGGCTCACGCCCCCGGACAGAACCCGGCGTACAGGCCGACCCATTCGCCCTCTCCGCCGGCCCCGTCCCGGGGCGGCGCGAGGGCGCGACCTCAGACGACCGGTCGGCCCGCGAGCGCGGCCGCGCCGATGATGCCCGCGTTGTTGCGGTGCACCGCCGGGACGATGGGCGTCTTGAGGTCGAGCAGGTGCAGGAACTTGTCGGCGTGCTTCGAGACGCCGCCGCCGACGACGAAGAGGTCGGGGCTGAACAGGAACTCGATGTGGCCGTAGTACCACTGCAGCCGCTTGGCCCACTGCTCCCAGGTGAGCTCGTGGCGCTCCATGGCCGAGTAGGCCGCATAGGCCTCGGCATCCTTCCCGTGGCGGGCACGCTGGACGTGGCCGAGCTCGGAATTCGGGACGAGGACGCCGTTGTACAGCAGCGCGGAGCCGATCCCGGTGCCGAGCGTCGTGAGGATGGTGAGCCCCGCCCGGTCCTTCGCAGCCCCGTAGCGCACCTCCGCGACGCCCGCGACATCCGCATCGTTGGCGAAGTGGATGTCGCGACCCAGGCCGTCCTCGAAGAACTTCTCGGCCTCGAAGTCGATCCACTGGTCCGAGACGTTGGCGGCCGACAGCGTGCGGCCGTTCTTGACGATCGCGGGGAAGGCGACGCCCAGCGGGACGGAGTGGTCGTCGGCGACGCCGAGCGTCGAGAGCACTTCGGTGACCGCGGCGAGCACGTCCGGCGGGTGGGCCCCCTCGGGGGTCGCGACCTTGACGCGGTCGCTGATCAGCTCGCCCCGCTCGAGGTCCACGATGCCCGCCTTGATGCCGGTGCCGCCGATGTCCACGCCGACGGCGCGTGCCGCGTCAGATGCCATGCCGACAGCCTAGCCACGCCGACGGGACCCCTGCGGAGCGGCCCGGCGTCAGTAGGATCGTGCTGGCGGCGAGCAGGCCCGCGATCCGAGGAGGGCGAGATGGCCAACGACAGCGAGAAGTACTGGTACAACCTCAAGACCGGAGAGGTCGAGAAGGGCTTCGAGTCGCCCGCGCCCGATCGCGCCGGCCCGTTCGACACTCCGGAGGAGGCCGCCAAGGCGCCCGAGGTCATCCGCGAACGCTCCCGCGCGTGGGCGGCCGAAGAGGCCCGCGAGGACTCCTGGGGCACCGACACGGTGTCCGGAGAGTCCGGCGACGACCAGTAGTCTGGCTTCGACCGCGGTCAGACAGACATGTCGGGCGGATCGGGCACCGGAGAGGACGCGATGGACAAGCAGCGTGACTTCGTTCTGAGGACCATCGAAGAACGAGGCGTGAAGTTCGTACGGCTGTGGTTCACAGACGTGATCGGCACGTTGAAGTCCGTGGCCATCGCACCGGCCGAGGTCGAGGGAGCCTTCAGCGAGGGACTCGGGTTCGACGGCTCCGCGATCGAGGGGCTGACCCGGTCCTACGAGTCCGATCTGCTGGCGCACCCCGACCCGACCACGTTCCAGACGCTGCCCTGGCGGGGCGAGATCGACCCGACCGCGCGGATGTTCTGCGACATCACCACGCCCGACGGGCAGCCCGCCGTCGCCGATCCGCGTCACGTCCTCAAGCGGACGCTGGCGAAGGCGGCGGACGCCGGCTTCACGTTCTACACGCACCCCGAGATCGAGTTCTACCTGCTGAAGTCCTCGTCCTTCGGGACGGAGGGCCCGGAGCCCGTCGACTCCGCGGGGTACTTCGACAACGTGCCCGGCGGGACGGCCCACGATTTCCGCCGGCGCTCGGTGCGCATGCTCGAAGACCTCGGCATCTCGGTCGAGTTCAGCCACCACGAGGGCGGCCCGGGCCAGAACGAGATCGACCTCCGCTACGCGGACGCGCTCACCACGGCCGACAACATCATGACGTTCCGCACCGTGATCAAAGAGGTCGCGATCGAGCAGGGCGTGTACGCGACGTTCATGCCGAAGCCCATGACCGGCAAGCCGGGCAGCGGCATGCACACGCACATGTCGCTGTTCGAGGGCGACGTCAATGCCTTCTACGAGGAGGGCGCCCAGTACCAGCTCTCCAAGGTCGGCCGCCAGTTCATCGCGGGTCTGCTGCGTCACGCCAACGAGATCTCGGCGGTGACGAACCAGTTCGTCAACTCGTACAAGCGCCTCTGGGGCGGCGACGAGGCGCCGAGCTTCATCTGCTGGGGCCACAACAACCGCTCGGCCCTGGTGCGGGTTCCGCTCTACAAGCCCAACAAGGGGCAGTCGTCGCGCGTCGAGTACCGCGCGCTCGACTCGGCGGCGAACCCGTACCTCTCCTTCGCGCTCATGCTCGCCGCCGGGCTCAAGGGCATCGAAGAGGAGTACGAGCTGCCCGCCGAGGCCGAGGACAACGTCTGGTCGCTGACGGATGCCGAGCGCCGGGCGCTCGGTTACGCGCCGCTTCCGGCGAGCCTCGACCACGCGCTGGAGTACATGGAGGAGTCCGAGCTGGTCGCCGAGACGCTCGGCGAGCAGGTGTTCAACTACGTGCTCCTCAACAAGCGCCGCGAGTGGCAGGAGTACCGTTCGCAGGTCACGGCATTCGAGCTCAAGAGCAACCTCGAGATGCTCTGAGACCGGCTGACGCATGTCCGCGAGCGAGCGACCGGGTTCTCTGACCCCGCTCGCTCGCCTGGGCTTCAGCCGTCTCACCGATGCCGAGGCGCTCCTGTCCGAGCTCTCCGAGCTCGTGGATGCGCCCCGCGACGAACTGCTGGACGGCGCCGGCAGCGCGGCGGACCCCGACGAGGCGCTGCAGTCTTTGGCGCGCCTGGCACGACGGGATGCGTCGCCGGTGCAGCGCGCGCGCTCGCGACACGGCGCGTGGCGCGCCCTCTGGGCGCTGCTGGGCGCGTCGACCGGCTTCGGGGAGTTCTTCTTCCGTCATCCGTCGGAGGTCGATCAGCTGGACGGCGCGGGGGAGCGACTGCCCACCGCGGCCGAGCTCCGCGCCGAGCTCCTCGACTCTGTCGGCGCCGTCGACGGATTCGCGGCAGATGGGGGCGAGAGCGCCTGGGTCGCGCTGCGGGTGCGCTACCGCCGCATGCTCGCCCGGATCGCGGCGTACGACCTGCTGAGCCCGTCGCCGGTCGACGAGATCGCGTCGGTGTCGGCAAGGCTCGCGGATGCCGCGGGCGCCGCGCTCGAGGCGTCCCTGGCGGTCGCCCGCACCCGTGTGTCGGGTGGCGCGGTCGGCGCTGGCCTCTTCCCGCGCGATCAGGTCGCGCGCACCGAGCTCGCCATCATCGGGATGGGCAAGACCGGTGCGCGAGAGCTGAACTACGTCAGCGACGTCGACGTGATCTTCGTGGCGGGTGGGCAGGGCGACGCCCTCGAGCAGTTCGGCGAGAGCCGCATCGTCGACATCGCGACCCGCCTCGCGGTCCAGACGATGCGCGGCATCTCGGGCGTCGAGATCGAGCCGCCGCTGTGGGAAGTCGACGCCAACCTGCGGCCGGAGGGCAAGCAGGGCGCGCTCGTGCGCACGCTCGACTCGCACCTGGCGTACTACGACCGGTGGGCGAAGAGCTGGGAGTTCCAGGCGCTGCTCAAGGCGCGTCCGATCGCCGGCGACGACGAGCTCGGCAGGGCCTACACCGCGGCTGTCCAGCCCAAGATCTGGACCAGCGCCGCCCGGGAGAACTTCGTCGACAGCGTGCAGCGCATGCGCGAGCGCGTCACCGAGCACATCCCCGCGGCCGACGTGCCGTACCAGCTCAAGCTGGGGCCCGGCGGCATCCGCGACATCGAGTTCACGGTGCAGCTCCTGCAGCTCGTTCACGGGCTGTCCGACGACAGGATCCGCCAGCGCGGCACGCTCGAGGCCCTCGACGCGCTCGTGACCGAGGGCTACATCGGCCGTGCCGAGGCATCCGCGTTCTCACGGGACTACCAGGTGCTGCGGCTGCTCGAGCACCGCGTGCAGCTGCGCCAGCTGCGCCGCACGCACCTCATGCCCTCGCGGCCTGAAGAGCGTCGTGTGCTCGCCCGTGCGACCGGGCTCGCCGACACCGGCGAGGGCATCTGGCAGCTGTGGGAGTCGGTCAAGCGCGAGGTGCGCGACATCCACGTCCGCCTCTTCTACCGCCCGCTGCTGTCGGCGGTGGCCGCCCTGCCCGCGGACGAACGCGTGCTGTCGACGGCGCAGGCGCACGACCGCCTCGCGGCGATCGGGTTCTCCGATCCCGCCGGGGCGCTCCGCCACATCGCCGCCCTGACCAGCGGGCTCAGCCGCAAGGCGACCATCCAGCGCCACCTCATGCCCGTCATGATCCGGTGGTTCGCCGACGGGGTCGACCCCGACTACGGCCTGCTGGCGTTCCGCCGACTGAGCGAGCGTCTGGGCGACACGCACTGGTTCCTGCGCATGCTGCGCGACTCCTCGGGGGCCGCCGAGAGTCTCTCCCGCGTGCTGTCGGGTTCGCGGTACGTCGGAGAGCTCATCGAGTGGATCCCCGAGTCGGCCGCGTGGCTGGACGACCCGGAGCTCCTTCGTCCGCGCTCTGGACGGGCCCTGCAGCAGGAGGCGCGGGCCATCCAGACGCGGCACGACACGATCACCGAAGCCATGCGCGCCGTACGCGCACTGCGGCGGCGCGAACAGCTGCGGATCGCCATGGGTGCCATCCTCGGCAGCGTCACGATCGAGGAGGTCGCGGCGGCCCTCACCACGATCACCGACGTGACGATCCAGGCGACGTTGCGAGCCGTGCGCCGCGAGATCGTCCCGCCCGAAGACGCCGCGCTGGATTTCTCGGTCATCGCGATGGGACGCTTCGGCGGCGCCGAGCTCGGCTTCGGCTCCGACGCCGACGTGATGTACGTCTACCGCCCGAACGGCGTCGACCCGCAGCGCGCGAGCGAGCTGGCCCTGAAACTCGTCGCCGCGCTGCGCACCTACTCGGAAGACCACCGCGTGCCGCTCGAGCTCGACGCGGATCTCCGCCCCGAGGGCCGCAACGGCCCCCTGGCGCGCTCGCTCGACGCGTACGCCGAGTACTACCGCCGATGGGCGCTGTCGTGGGAGGCGCAGGCCCTCCTGCGCGCCCGGGGCGTGGCAGGCAGCGTGAAGCTCATCGACGACTTCATGAAGCTCGCCGACCAGGTCCGCTACCCGGAACGGGTCGACGTGACGGCGACGCGCGAGATCAAGCGGATCAAGGCACGCGTCGAGAGCGAGCGACTGCCGCAGGGCGTCGATCCGTCGCGGCACCTCAAGCTGGGTCCGGGGTCGCTGAGCGACGTCGAGTGGCTCGTGCAGCTGCTCCAGCTGCAGCACGCGCACGCCGTGCCCGAAATGCGGACGACGTCGACCCTGGGGGCGCTCCGCGCCGCGGAGCGCGCCGGCCTCATCCCCACTGCCGCCGCCGACCGGCTCGCAGCCGCCTGGCGCCTCGCCAGCCGGCTGCGATCGGCCAACACGCTCCTCTCGGGTCAGACCAGCGACGTGCTGCCCGTCGACCGCAGCAAGCTCGACGGCATCGGCCGGCTCCTCGAGTACCCGCCGCGCTCGGCCACGCAGGTCGAGGAGGACTATCTCGGTACCACGCGCCGTGCCCGCCGCGTCTTCGAGAAGCTCTTCTACGGCTGAGACCGCGCGTGCCTGCCCGGGCGTCCTCCCACCGCGCAGGGCTCCCTCAGGGCAGACTCGGACGACGAGGGAACCCCTGGCGATCCTGAAGCGCCCGGTCCCAGATCCACAGGCGGGAGACATGCCATGCTCACCGAGATCGCTGACGGGGTGTTCGTCCACACGAGCGACTTCATCAAGAGCAACTCCGTCGTCGTCCAAGGCGGCGACGGCGTGCTGGTCGTCGACCCCGGCATCACGAGCGACGAGCTGGCGGACCTCGCCGACGACATCCGCGCGATGGGTCAGCGCGTCGTGGCGGGCTTCGCGACGCATCCCGACTGGGACCACGTGCTGTGGCATCCCGCGCTCGGCGAGGCACCGCGTCTCGGCACGGCCCGCTGCGCGGCAGCGATGCAGGAACTGCTCGCGCAGGCGGACTGGAAGAGTCAGCTGGCCGGTGCGCTGCCGCCGGAATATGAGGCCGACATCCCGATGGAGCTGTTCGGCCTCATCACCGGAATGCCCTCCGACGCCGTTGAGGTCCCCTGGGACGGTCCCCGGGTGCGGGTCATCGAGCATCGGGCCCACGCCGTGGGCCACGCGGCGCTGCTGGTCGAGGGCGCCGGTGTGCTCGTCGCCGGTGACATGCTGTCCGACATCCTGATGCCCTTCCTCGATCTCGACGCAGCCGATCCGCTCGGCGACTACCTGGCGGCACTAGGACTGTTCGAGGGCATCGCCGACGACGTGCGTGCTGTCGTCCCCGGCCACGGCTCCATCGGAAGGGCGGGGGACGTACGACGGCGAATCGAGCAGGACCGGACGTACGCCGAGGCTCTGCGCGACGGCCGTGTGCCGGACGATGAGCGGGTAGGCGCATCGGCACCGCTCGAGTGGCTGCCAGAGGTGCACGAGTGGCAGGTGGAGCGCCTTGCTGAGAAGAGAAGCCGCTTCGACGGTTCATAAGGGCAGCTGATCGGCCGGATGGCCGAGCCGACCGAGCCCTCGCGCAGAAACCAGAACTCCTCCGAACTCCCTGAGCGGGAGTCCGGAGGAGTCATGGTGCTCAGGGGTGTCAGACCCCGAAGTACAGCTCGTACTCGAACGGGTGCGGACGCGCGTTGAGCGGCTGGATCTCGTTCTCGATCTTGTACTCGATCCACGTCTCGATCAGCTCGGGCGTGAAGACGCCGCCCTTCAGCAGGAACTCGTGGTCGGCGCGGAGCGCGTCCAGCGAGTCGAGCAGCGAGTTCGGCACCTGCGGGATGTTCTTCGCCTCCTCGGGGGGAAGCTCGTACAGGTCCTTGTCGACCGGCTCGTGCGGCTCGATGCGGTTCTGGATGCCGTCGAGGCCGGCCATCAGCTGGGCGGCGAAGGCGAGGTACGGGTTGCCCGAGGCGTCCGGCGCGCGGAACTCGATGCGCTTGGCCTTCGGGTTGGAGCCCGTGATCGGGATGCGGATCGCGGCCGAGCGGTTTCCGGCCGAGTAGACCAGGTTGACCGGGGCCTCGTAGCCCTTGACGAGGCGCTTGTACGAGTTCAGCGTCGGGTTGGTGAACGCGAGCAGCGCCGGCGCGTGCGCCAGGATGCCGCCGATGTACCAGCGGGCCAGGTCGGAGAGCTGCGCGTAGCCCTTCTCGTCGTAGAAGAGGGGCTTGCCCTCGAGCCACAGCGACTGGTGCGTGTGCATGCCGGAGCCGTTGTCGCCGAAGAGCGGCTTGGGCATGAAGGTCGCGACCTTGCCCCACTCGTTGGCGACGTTCTTGACGATGTACTTGAACTTCAGGATGTCGTCGGCCGCGTGCACCATGGTGTCGAAGCGGTAGTTGATCTCCTGCTGACCGCCGGTGCCCACCTCGTGGTGGGCGCGCTCGAGGATCAGACCCGACTCGATGAGGCGGAGGCTGATGTCATCGCGCAGGTCCGCCGTCTTGTCGACCGGCGAGACGGGGAAGTAGCCGCCCTTGTACGGGGTCTTGTTGGCCAGGTTGCCGCCCTCTTCGGCGCGGCCCGAGTTCCAGGCGCCCTCTTCGGAGTCGACGGAGTAGAAGCTCGAGTTCTGCTTCACCTCGTAGCGGACGTCGTCGAAGATGTAGAACTCCGCCTCGGGAGCGAAGAACGCGGTGTCGGCGATGCCGGTCGACGCGAGGTACTTCTCCGCCTTCTTGGCGACCTGACGCGGGTCCTTCGCGTAGATCTCTCCGTTGCGGGGGTTGTAGATGTCGAACACCATGACGAGGGTCTTCGCCTCGCGGAACGGGTCGAGGTAGGCCGTCGACACGTCCGGGATCAGCTGCATGTCCGATTCGTGGATGTTCGCGAATCCCCGGATGGAGGAGCCGTCGAACAGCTGGCCGACCGTGAAGAACTCTTCGTCAACGGTGGAGGCCGGGATGTTGAAGTGCTGCTGCACGCCAGGAAGGTCCGTGAAACGGATGTCGAGGAACTTGACGTCCTCGTCCTTGATGAACTTCAGCACCTCGGATGAATCTTTGAACATGAAGACTCCAGAGGTAGGGCATTCGGATCCGCCCGTGCGGGCCGGGCTTGCTGGCAAGCTACCCGCAGGGGATTGCCCGGCAGTATCACTTGTGTTTCCGGGATGTTACGACGACCTGTATACGCTGGGGAAGTGACGCAGAGCACCCAGGACTACCCCGGCGAACGACTCGGACTGCCCCGAGAGGGCACCGGATCGATCGGCCGGCTCGGCCGCCGTGTGGGCGCACTCTTCGTCGACTACGGCGCCGCGTATCTCATCTCGGGATTCTTCGGATGGGACCCGCTCGCGATCCTGGCGATCTTCGCCGCGATCCAGATCGTCTTCCTGCCGACGCTGCAGGGAAGCCCCGGTCACCGCATCTTCGGCCTGCGGCTCGTGCGCGTCGACGGCGCGTGGGTCGGCCTCTGGCGACCCGTGATCCGCACGGCCCTGCTCGTACTCGCGATCCCGGCCGTCATCTGGGATGCCGACCAGCGCGGTCTGCACGACAAGGCCGCCGGAACGGTGCTCATCCGCTCATGACGATCGGCCCGGCGCGTGCCGGGCCGATCTCTGTCTGACTGCTGCGATCACCGCGGTCGCGGAGCGCGCACCTTCGTGGGGTCGATGCCCTTCGGGATGGGCAGTGACGTCAGGGACTGCGAGACCGACTCGACACGCTTGATGACCGCGGCCATCGTGGCGCGATCGATCTTCGTGGGAAGCGCCTTGATCGTCGACGAGAGCTTCGCGATCGGCACCTCGCCCTCGCCGTGGCCGATGTACAGCACCGTCACGGGGACACCCGATGCGACGCGCTGCACCTTGGAGCGCTCGTCGTTGACGAGCCGCGTGAGGCGGCCGCGGGCGCCCTCACCCACGATCACGACGCCGCCGCGACCGATCGCGCGGTAGACCGCCTCCTGCGTCTTGGGGTTGATGCCCACCGGCATCTCGCTGGCCTGCCACTTGCGCCCGAGCGACGTCGACATGACGTGCCCGGTGGCTCCCGGCATCCCGTCGATCTTCTTGTACATCGCGCGAGTGGACAGCCGCGTCATCGTCATCATCGATGCCAGGACGCCGAGCATGAGGCCGGTGACGCCCCACAGGATGATGCTCCACACGGCGACCGGCGGGATCGCGAACCCGATGCCCACACCCGCTGCGATGCCGAGGAGGAGGATGCCGGCCAGCAGGTACGGCAGCCAGCGGAACTCCTTCTGGGTGAAGGTGTAGAGGGTGCGGATCTGGGAGAAGAATCCAGGGCCCTTCTCGGGGGCGGAACTGCGCGCGGCCATACCTTTCAGCCTACCTTTTCGCGGCGTCCTCCTCGGCTCCTCCACAGTCCCGCGCTCCGTGCGTCCGTCCACAGAACCGCTCACCACGACCGCTGTGTGCTCGCCGTGCCGCGCAGACTGTCGCCATGACCACCGTCGAAGGACTGCTCGGGGCGCCGTATCGTGCGATTCGCACGGTCCGTGCCCGCGAGGACGGACCGTGGCCGGGTCTTCTGGTGCACACGGCTGGCGGCGACGCGTGCGTCATGGTCGATGCCGAAACCCTCGGTCCGGAGTGGATCGGATGGGATGCGGCACCCGACGGCCACGTGCTCGCTCCGCTCGACATCCGCCGGCGACCCGACGGTCACGACGTGGCGCTGCCGGTCTGCGTCGAGCGTCTCGAGGAGTTCGTGGGGCGACGTGCGGCGCGGATGCCGCTCAGCACGGGTGAAGCGGTGACGCTCGGAGTGAGCATGCTGCGGGGGTGCGCGCAGATCGCCGGGTCACCGCAGACGACGGGGGACTGGTGGCTCGACGGCGCGGGCCGCCCGGTGCTGGCGACGGATTCCTCGCCCCGCCCGGCGCGGGAAGCCGCCGCGGCGGCGCTCGAGCGCGTGAGCGTCGAGGCGAGTGCTCAGCGGACATGGAGAACGGCTGTGAACGCGGTGACCGCTGAGCGCATCTCGGTCCGCGAACTGGAGGCCGCCGAAGAGGCCCTGTTCGCGATCGCCACGCCGGAGCCGCTCAGCACGGTGAGCCTCAGCCCGCGCAGTGCGGTGGAGGGTGGCGTGCGCCGGCAGGAGCCCGCTCACGCGGGCGTCGCACTCCAGGACGAGCCGGCTCCGCCCTCGATGTGGCAGAGCCTTGTCGCGGGCGTCGACAACGACTTCGCCGACACCGTCTCGCGGGCGACGACGGCGGCGTGGCGCCGGCTGCGCCGTTCGGAACGGGTCGGGAAGCCTGCCTCCCGGAGAGCTCCCTGGCTCGTCGGCGGCGCCGTCGCCGCAGCGGTGCTCGCCGGCGGTGCACTCTGGCCGACGGCCGGCGGTGTCGCCACCGAGAATCCCACCGACGTCGTGACGCCGACGCCGAGCGGCACGGAGCGCGCGAGCGATGACACGCCGACGAGTCCGGGCGACGCGCCGACGGATGCCGGCTCACCCGCCGATCTCGCTCAGGTCGCAGGTGCCCTGCTCGACGCGCGTCTCGCGTGCGGGAACGCCTCCGACTGCCTGGCGTCGGTGGTCGTCGATGCGGTGTCGCTGCCGGGAGGAACCGTCGACCTTCCTGCCACCGAACGAACTCTCACGCTCCTGGACGACTTCGGCGACATCGCGGTGCTTCGCGTGGACGCCGCAGACGGCACCCGCCCCTCGCAGATGATCGTGATCCTGCGCCGAGACGAGAAATGGCTGCTGCGCGACGTGTCGGACGTCGCGCAGCAGCCTGAGCGGTGAGGGGGTCTGGGTCAGATCCCGAGCTGCCCCTCGAACGCCGCAGCCTCGAGACGCGACTTCACCGCGCCGAGGAAGCGCGCGGCGTCCGCACCGTCGATGACGCGGTGGTCGTACGACAGCGCGAGGTACACGTACGAACGCACCGAGATCGCTTCCTTGCCGTCGACCGTCACGATGCCGGGGCGCTTGACGACCACACCGGTTCCGAGGATCGCCGTCTGCGGCAGGAACACGACGGGCGTGTCGAACAGCGCACCGCGCGAGCCGGTGTTGGTCAGCGTGAAGGTGCCGCCCGCCAGCTCGTCCGGCTTCAGCTTGTTCTCGCGCGTGCGGGCCGCGAGATCGGCGATCTCATGCGCGATCTGCGCCAGGTTCTTCGACGCCGCATCGCGGAGCACCGGGGTCAGCAGCCCACGCTCGGTGTCGACCGCGATCGACAGGTTCTCGCTCGCGGGGTAGACGATCTGGTCGCCGTCGACGGTGGAGTTGACCACGGGGTACGCCTGCAGCGCCTCGGCGGCAGCCAGGGCGAAGAAGGGCAGGAACGACAGCTTGTCGCCCGTCTTCGCGAGGAAGTCGTTCTTCACCTTGTCGCGGAAGGTCGCGAGCTTGGTGACGTCTACCTCGACGACGCTCGTCAGCTGGGCGGTCGACTGCATCGACTCGACAGCACGCTGGGCGAGCACCTTGCGCAGGCGCGACATCGGCTGCGTCGTGCCGCGCAGCGGCGACACCTCGAGCGGTGCCGGGGCGGGCGCCGCCGCGGGAGCGGCCGGGGCCGACGCGGCCTCAGCCGCCTTGAGCACGTCCTCCTTGCGGATGCGGCCGCCGACGCCGGTGCCCTTCACCGAGGCGAGGTCGACCCCCTGCTGCTGAGCGAGGCGGCGCACCAGCGGCGTGACGTACGTGATGCCGTCGTCCTCGGAGACGAGGGAGGGCGCCGATGCCGGCGCCGGTGCGGCGGCCGGGGCAGACGCGGCAGGAGCCGGGGCGGCGGGCGCCGGTGCAGGGGCAGCCGGAGCGGCGGCCGGGGCCGGGGCGGCGGGCGCAGCCGCCGGAGCGGCGGCAGCGGGAGCCGGAGCCTCAGCGGGCGCCGGGGCGGCCGCGGCGGGCGCCTCAGCCGGAGCCGCCGGGGCGGACGCACCCGCTTCGCCGATGCGCGCCAGCGGCGCGCCCACGGCGACGGTCTCGTCTTCGGCGGCCAGGATCTCCTGGAGCACACCGGCGAACGGGGAGGGGATCTCGGTGTCGACCTTGTCGGTGGAGATCTCGAGGAGCGGCTCGTCCACGGCGACCTCGTCGCCGACCTGCTTGAGCCAGCGGGTGACGGTTCCTTCGGTGACGCTCTCGCCGAGTTCGGGCAGGACGATCTCCTTGCCTCCGCCGGCGGGTGCAGCGGCCTGCGCCGGCGCCGCCTCAGCGGGAGCCGCCTCGGCGGCGGGAGCCTCGGCCGGCGCGGCCGGAGCCTCGGCCTCGGGGGCCGGAGCCTCGGCGGCGGCAGCCTCCGGAGCGGGCGCCTCGGCGGCACCGGAGCCGTCGCCGATCTTCGCCAGCACGGCGCCGACCTCGACAGTCTCGTCCTCCTGGACGAGGATCTCCTCGATGACGCCGCTGACCGGCGACGGGATCTCGGTGTCCACCTTGTCCGTGGAGATCTCGAGCAGGCCCTCGTCCGCCTGGACCGTGTCGCCGACGTTCTTGAGCCAGCGGGTGACCGTTCCCTCGGTCACGCTCTCACCGAGAGCGGGGAGGACCACGGATGTGCTCATGAGGATGTCTCCTTCTGAAGAAATATCGGATCTAGCTTAGTGATGAGGGGCGACCGCGAGGGTCAGAGCGCGTGCAGCGGCTTGCCCGCGAGGGCGAGGAACGCCTCGCCGAGCGCTTCGGACTGCGTCGGGTGCGCGTGGATGTATGGGGCGATGTCTTCGGGGTGGGCTTCCCACCCCACGACGAGCTGCCCTTCGGTGATGAGCTCCCCGACGCGATCGCCGATGAGGTGCACCCCGAGGACCGGTCCGTCCTTGGCGCGCACGACCTTGACGATGCCGCTCGTGCCCAGGATCTCGCTCTTGCCGTTGCCCGCGAGGTTGTACTCGTACGCGACGATCCCGTCGGCGCCGTGCACATCTGCGGCCTGCGCCTCCGTGAGACCGACGGACGCCACCTCGGGGTGGCTGTAGGTGACCTTGGGGATCTGCGCGTCGGGGATCACGACGGGGGAGTGGCCCGCGATCTCCTCGGCGACGAAGATGCCCTGCTGGAATCCGCGGTGGGCGAGCTGCAGCCCCGGGACGATGTCGCCGACGGCCCACACGTGGTCGACGCCGGTGCGCAGACGCTCGTCGGTGAGCACGAATCCGCGGTCGATGGTGACGCCGGCCTCCTCGTAGCCGAGGCCGGCAGACGCCGGTCCGCGGCCCACGGCCACCAGGAGGTAGTCGGCGGTGAACGTCTTGCCGTTCTCCAGGGTCACGGTGACGGCATCCGCCGTCTGCGTCGCGGTCTGGAAGCGCACACCGAGGGAGTACTGGATGCCGCGGCGGCGGAATGCACGCTCGAGGCCCTTGCTGATCGCCACGTCCTCGTTCGGCACGAGGTGGTCGAGCGCCTCGACGATCGTGACGTCGGCGCCGAACGAGCGCCACACGCTCGCGAACTCGACGCCGATGACGCCGCCGCCGAGGATGACGACGCTCGTGGGGATCTCGTCGAGCTCGAGGGCGTGCTCGCTGGTGAGGATGCGGCCGCCGATCTCGAGCCCCGGAAGCGTGCGGCTGTACGACCCGGTCGCGAGCACGACGTCGGTGCCGAGGTAGAGGTCGTCGCCGACGCGGACGGCCGGTCCTGCCTCGAGCCGGCCCTCGCCGTTCACGACCGTGATGCCGCGAGCCTTCACGAGGCCTTCGAGGCCCTTGTACTTCTTCGCGACGATGCCTTCGCGGTAGGCACGCACACCGGCCGGGTCGACGCCCTCGAAGGTGGCGCGGATGCCGATGGCCGAGGCATCCCGTGCGGTGTCGGCGACTTCGGCGGCGTGCAGCAGCGCCTTCGTGGGGATGCAGCCGCGGTGCAGGCAGGTGCCTCCCACCTTGTCCTTCTCGACGAGGGCGACGGTCTTGCCGAGTTCCGCGGCGCGGAGTGCGGCCGCATAGCCGCCGCTCCCACCGCCCAGAATGACGAGATCGAAGGAATGGTCGGTCATCGTGCCTCCTCATCGAGGTCAGCCAGGACGAAGCGGATCAAGCTGCGCACTGTCGCGGCAGTCGGTCCCTTGTCGGTGAAGCCGTACGGCGCGCCCTTGTGGGTGCCGCTGCCGGCGATGTCGAGATGAACCCACGGGATGCGGGGCGCATCTTCCTCGTCGGCCGTGCGGCCGACGAAGTGACGCAGGAACAGGCCTGCGAAGAGCGAACCGCCGGCGGGATCGCCGATCTTGGCGTTCTGCAGGTCGGCGATCGGCGAATCGAGCTCCTCGACCATGTGGCCGGGCAGGGGCAGCTGCCATGCGGGCTCGCCGGCCACGGCGGCGGCGGCCAGATACGCCGCCACGGCTTCGTCGTCGCCCATCACGCCGGTGTGGCGCGTGCCGAGGGCGATCAGGATCGCACCGGTGAGGGTGGCGACGTCGACGATGACATCGGGGTGCTCGCGACTGGCGGCGACGAGTCCGTCGGCGAGGACGAGGCGCCCCTCGGCGTCGGTGTTGAGCACCTCGACCGTGGTGCCGTCGAGCAGGCGCAGCACGTCGCCCGGGCGCGTCGCGCGCCCCGAGGGCATGTTGTCGGCGAGGCACAGCCATGCCGTCACCTTGACGGGCGCTCCGACGGATGCCGCGGCCTTGAGCACTGCGAGCACTGTCGCGGCTCCGGCCATGTCGTACTTCATCCCGACCATCGAGGCCGCCGGCTTGAGCGACAGCCCGCCGGTGTCGAACGTGATGCCCTTGCCCACGAGCGCGACGTGCCTGGCTGCGCTCTCGGGTGCGTACTCGAGACGCACCAGGCGCGGCGGGCGATCCGATCCCTGGCCGACGCCGAGGATGCCGCCGAAGCCCTGCTCGCGCAGCGCATCCTCGTCGAGGATCTCGACGGTGACGGGCAGATCCGACACGGACTCGGCGGCCCGCCGGGCGACGTCGGCGGGGCCGAGCCACTCCGCCGGGATGTTGACGAGGTCCTTCACCAGGGCGACGGATGCCGCGGTCTCGACGATGAGCTTCAGGGCGGTGTCGTCGGGTTCGGCCGTGCCGTGGACGACGACGCGCGCAGCGCGCGGCTTGGGCGCCTCGCTCTTGTACCCGTCGAACCGGTAGCCCCCGAGGGCCGCGCCCTCCGCGATCGCGGTCCACAGGGCGGGGTCGGCGTACGGCGCGGCGACGGCGACTGTCGCGAACCCGGTCAGCGCGCGGATCGCAGCGCCGATCGCGTCACGCAGAGCCGCGGCATCCGGATCCGATCCCGTGCCGACGACGGCCAGTGGCTGCGTAGTGGCCTCCGGCGCGTATGCGCGGACCCATGAGCCTGCAGCGCCCGTGAAGCCCACACCGAGGAGCGCATCGCGAAGTCCCGGCCAGTCGGACAGGTCGGGGGAGTCCTCGGCCTCGAGCGGGGGGAGTGCGACGAGCAGGAGGTCGGCGTCGGACTCTCGGACGGGTGCGGTGCGGTACTCGAGGTCGGGAAACGACATGGTCTCCATCCTAGGGACGACGACTGTTCGCTCTGAGCGCGACCGGCGCGACCCGACCATGTCGGGGTGACTCGTAGCATGGGACCATGCCTTTTCCCGGCCCGCTGTTCGAGCGTGCGGCTTCCGCGCCGCCCGTGCCGCGCGGGCTGCCGCTCGTGATCGCCCTGACCGGGTTCACCGACGCCGGCAGCGCCGTGAGCCGAGTCATCGACTACTTCCGCGACGATCTGTCGCCGTCGCCGCTGGCCGTCTTCTCCAACGACACGCTGCTGGATTACCGTGCGCGCCGGCCCATCGTGTCGTTCGAGAAGGACCACCTCACCGACTACCGGCCGCCGCGTCTGGAGCTCTCGTTCGCCCACGATGCGCTCGGGCAGCCGTTCCTGCTGCTGGCGGGCTACGAGCCCGACTTCGCCTGGGACGCCTTCGCCGGCGCCGTGCTCGATCTCGCCGAGAGCTACGGCGTGTCGACGGTCACGTGGGTCCACGCGATCCCGATGCCCGTCCCTCACACGCGACCGATCGGCACCACCGTCAGCGGCACGCGGTCAGAGCTCACCGAGGCGCACTCGGTGTGGCAGCCCCACACCCAGGTGCCCGCGACCGCCGGTCATCTGCTCGAGTACCGGCTCGCCGCAGCCGGGGTGCGCATCGCCGGCTTCGTCCTGCTCATCCCGCACTACCTGGGTGACACCGAGTACCCCGCCGCGGCTCTCGCGGCGCTGGACAGTCTCACCGTCGCGACGGGCCTCGTCTTCGCGGGCGACGACCTGCGCGACGAGAACCGCGAGTACCTCGAGAAGGTCACCGAGCAGATCGAGGGCAGCGACGAGCTGGCCAGGATGGTGCAGGGACTCGAAGAGCGCTACGACGCCTACATGGCGGGGTCGACGCTGGCCACCCCGATGATCCATACCGGCGATCTGCCGAGCGCCGACGAGCTCGCCGCCGAACTCGAGCGATTCCTCGCGACACGGCCGGCGGAGGACGACAAGCGCGGCTCCTGATCCTTCGGCTGCGGCGTGGGTGGAATTCCACGCCGGACCAGCGCGTTGAATTGGGTGATGGAGGTGCGCCGGTCCACGCGGGGCGATGCTGGCGGCGCACGGCAAGTATGAGATACTAGACGCTCTGACCCGTTGTCAACCGTCTTCGTCCGGCTTCCGGCTGAAGATGTGGACTTGACAAGGGTCTTACTAGTGTCCGAAACCGACCGGAGACACGCAGGGCGTGTCGACCGGTGAAAGGCGAAACGTGACTCCAGGCACGAACACCAAGGCTCGCTCGGCCGCGAAGGACACCGAGACGGACCAGGCGACGACTCCCGCCGCGAAGAAGGCTCCCGCAGCGAAGGGCGCCGCCAAGTCCAAGGCGGCACCGAAGACCGCGTCCAAGCGCGCGAAGAAGTCGGACGACGACTTCGAGGACGACGTCGAGGAGCTCGACGACGACGTCGAGATCGAGGCCGACGACATCGAAACGGATGCCGCGGACGACACCGCGGAGGCGGCCCCGGCCGCCAAGGACGCGAAGGCCTCCACCGACGACGCCGCCGCGTCCGACGACGACGAGGAGGACGAGGAGAGCACGAAGCCCGTGTTCACCGAGCCTCTGCCCACGGGTGCGATCGTCATCTCGTCGAGCGACGAGGACGACGTCCCCGTGTACTCGACGCAGATCACCGGCGCCACAGCCGACCCCGTCAAGGACTACCTGAAGCAGATCGGCAAGGTGCCGCTGCTGAACGCGGCCGAAGAGGTCGAGCTCGCGATGCGCATCGAGGCGGGACTGTTCGCCGAAGAGAAGCTGTCGCACATGTCGGCCGCTGAGAAGACCTCGCAGCTCGGACTCGACCTGCAGTGGGTCGCCCGCGACGGCCAGCGCGCGAAGAGCCACCTTCTGGGCGCCAACCTGCGTCTCGTGGTGTCGCTCGCGAAGCGCTACACGGGTCGTGGCATGCAGTTCCTGGACCTCATCCAGGAGGGCAACCTCGGCCTCATCCGCGCGGTCGAGAAGTTCGACTACACCAAGGGCTTCAAGTTCTCGACGTACGCGACCTGGTGGATCCGTCAGGCCATCACGCGCGCCATGGCCGACCAGGCGCGCACCATCCGCATCCCGGTGCACATGGTCGAGGTCATCAACAAGCTCGCGCGGGTCCAGCGTCAGATGCTGCAGGACCTCGGTCGCGAACCCACGCCCGAGGAGCTCAGCCGCGAGCTCGACATGACCCCCGAGAAGGTCATCGAGGTGCAGAAGTACGGCCGTGAGCCGATCTCGCTGCACACTCCTCTCGGCGAGGACGGCGACAGCGAGTTCGGTGACCTCATCGAGGACACCGAGGCCGTTGTTCCCGCCGACGCGGTGGGCTTCACGATGCTGCAGCGTCAGCTCGAGTCGCTCCTCGATTCGCTCTCGGAGCGCGAGGCCGGCGTGATCCGCATGCGGTTCGGCCTCGGCGACGGCCAGCCCAAGACGCTCGACCAGATCGGCGACACGTTCGGGGTCACCCGCGAGCGCATCCGCCAGATCGAGTCGAAGACCATGGCGAAGCTGCGGCATCCGTCCCGCTCCCAGTCCCTGCGGGACTACCTCGAGTGAGCGAGGCGAACGCCGGCAAGGCGCTCACCGTCCAGGTCGAAGGCTCGTCGTTCGCCCGCATCCCGATCCGCACGCGGGTCGTGATGCCGGGCGACGACCTCGACGAGTTCATCCGCGAGTACGCGGCGGACGTCGTGCGCGAGGGCGACCTGCTGTTCGTGACGGAGAAGATCGTCGCGATCACGCAGGGCCGCTCGTACCTCGTCGAGGACATCAAGCCCCGCCGGCTCGCGTTCTTCCTCTCGAAGTACGTCACGCGCACCCCGTACGGCATCGGTCTCGGCATGCCCGAGACCATGGAGATGGCGCTGCGCGAGTGTGGTCCGATCCGCATCCTGTTCGCGGCAGCGGTGTCTGCCGTCACGAAGCTGTTCGGGCGCAAGGGCGACTTCTACCGCATCGCCGGCGACAAGGCGCGGGCGATCGACGGTCCCACGTCAGGCACGATCCCGCCGTACAACAAGGCGGTCGTGCTGGGCCCCGAGCGTCCGCGCGAGGTCGCCCAGCAGGTCAAGGCTCTGCTCGGCGGTGCGCCCGAAGTGGCCGTGGTCGACATCAACGACCTCGGCGGCAACATCCTCGGCTCGACCCTCGACAAGGCCGGGGAGAAGCGCCTCGTCGCGATCCTCAAGGACAACCCGCTCGGTCAGGGGCACCAGTCCACACCGCTCGGCATCGTGCGCGCGGTCTGATCGCAGTCATGTGAAAGGCGCGGCACCCCTCCGGATGCCGCGCCTTTTCCTTATCCGCGCCGGGTCAGAAACCGATGGCCTCGCGGTAGCGCGGCTTGTGCCCCGTGCGGATGCCGGTGACGCTGGGCTTGTTCTCGTAGACGCCGGCGCCCCAGTTGCCCTCGACGAGCACCGGGCCTTCGGGGGTGACCACGATGTCCCAGCCGACGTACTGGACCTGCGGGACGACGCGCGCGATCTGGTCGACGAACTCCTTGACCTGGTCGACCATCGGCAGCTGGAAGTCGGCGATCGTGAAGCCGCTGTCGGGGTGCGTGACGTGAACATGCCCGTGCGAGTCGTACCCGGGGCCGACCGCATGGCCGTTCTGGTCGAGCATCGTGTAGAAGCCGCCGAATGTCATCTGGTCGCTCACCGCGCCGCGGCCGAACTTCTGCGCCATGGCCAGGATGTGCGTGGTCTCCCCGTCGAAGAAGGCCGTGACGCGGGTGGTGTTGACCGTGCCGGGGCAGACCGCGGCGAGGTCCGCGTGCTGGCGGATGACCTCCTCGATCAGCAGCTCGCCGCGCGAGAGCAGGCCGCGGTGGAACTCGTCCCAGTCGGTGATGTCGGCGGCGTGGTAGCGGTGCACGCCGGTCCCGGCCTGGCCGACGGGCTCCTTGGTGACGACGGTGCCCTGCTTCTCGGCGAAGGCGCGCACGGCGTCGGCGTTGCCCTCCTCGACGACCATCCAGTCGCGACGGAGGAAGTCGCTGAACGTGCGGTCGAACTCGACCTTGTCCTGGAACAGACCGCGGTAATCGGGATGGTCGTACTTCTGAGACAGCTCGTTCGACACCGGGTGCGTCATGTAGGTCGCCCGCTCGGCGCGGTTCAGGATCGCGAAGTCGTAGTCGACGTAGTCCTGAAAGCCGACCTGCCTGAAACCGGCCGACCACAGCATGTCGACCATCACGGCCGGGGTCCATCTGCCGTGCGCATGGGCGGTCTCCCTCGCCCGCTCGAGCACGGATCCGACATCGATGCGACGGACACGCCAGGCGAGATAGCGAAGGCGGTTCGAGAGGGCGAGGCCCTGAGAAGGCATGCGTGCTCCGGGATCGGGTGCGGGGGACCCCGATAGTCTAGAGGCGTGAGTTCCTCGATCCCTGGGCACGGCGTGCCCGCGCCGGGATCGGCTCCCCGCAGCAGCCCGGTCGCCCGGATCTCGCGGGGCGCGCTCACCGCGAACGCCCGTGCTGCGTGGGAGCGCGGCATCCGCTCGTTCGATCCGTCGGTCCTCGACGCGGATGCCTGGGGCCACGGCCGTTCAGTCGTGCACGAGGTTCTCGAGGCTCAGGGGCTCGTCGCGGCGGAACCGCCCGTCTTCACGGCCGACGGATCGGCCATCGCGCGACCTTCGACCACGCTCACGCCGTCGACGCTGTTCGGACTCCCCGGCGCCGGCCCGTCCACGACAGCTGTGCTGCGCCTCACCGGCACCGTGCTGTCGGTCAAGGACCTCCGCGCGGGCGAGGGCGTGTCGTACGGGTACGCCTACCGAGCAGCCGCCGACACCCGCATCTCCCTCGTGACGGGCGGCTACGCGCAGGGCATCGTCCGCGCGCTGGGCGGCGCCGTCGACGTCGCCATCGCCGGCCGTCGCCACCCCATCGTCGGGCGCGTCGCGATGGACGTCTGCGTCGTGGAGATCTCGGATGCCGCCGTGCGGCGCGGCGACGAGGTGCTGTTCCTCGGCAACCCCTCGCTGGGCGAGCCGTCGCTCTCGAGCTGGGTTCAGGCGACCGGCCTCAGCGAGGGGGAGCTCATCACGACGGTGGGGCTTCGCGCCATCCGCGAGGAGACTCCGTGACGGCGCGACTGCACGTCGATCTGTCGGCGCTCACGGCCAACATCGCGCGGGTGCGCGAGACCGTCGCGCCCGCCGAGCTCATGCTCGTCGTCAAGGACGACGCGTACGGCCACGGTCTGGAAGTCGTCGTGCAGACGGCCACGACCGCCGGCGTCACGTGGTTCGGCGCATTCGACGTGCGGACCGGAACCGCCGTGCGCGCCGCTGCCGGCGACGCGGCCCGCATCTTCACCTGGATCGCCGCGTCGCGCGACGATCTGCGCACCGCCATCGCAGCGCACCTGGACCTCGGGATCGGCGACGCCGAGCTCCTGGAGGAGCTCGCGGATGCCGCATCCGACGCCGCCGGCGCGCCGCGGGTGCATCTCAAGATCGACACCGGGCTGCACCGCAACGGCGTCCGCCCGGAGGAGTGGAGCACGTTCGTCGCGCGGGCCGCTGCGCTGCAGGCCGCGGGGCGGATCGACGTCGTCGGTGTCTGGAGCCACATCGCCGAGGCCTCGGATGCCGAGGACGACGACGCGCGCGCCGTGTTCGAGCGGGCGCTGCACGAGGCAGAGGCCGTCGGCATCCGCCCTCACGTCCGGCATCTGGCTGCCAGCGCCGCGTCGTTCGCGCGCCCTGAGTTCCGCTACGACATGGTGCGGGTGGGGGCGTTCTGCTACGGCATCCGATCTGCGGGCGGACCGTCGGCCGACACGCTCGGACTGCGCACGATCGCCCGGCTCGAGGCCGAGGTGGTCGCCGTGCACGAGGAGACCGTGCGGATCGACATCGGTGCAGCCGACGGGCTGCCGTCCTCGCTGCGCGGTCGCGCCATGGTCGGCACACCGGCTGGTGCGCGCAGGCTCGGCCCGGTGGGCGGTGCGCAGTCCCTCGTCGACGCATGGACCGGTGCCGCGGTCGGAGACGTCGTGACGATCTACGGCCCGGGCGGATCCGGCGAGGGGACGGCGACCGACCTCGCCGAGGTCATCGGCACGATCGGCGAAGAGATCGCGGTGAGGGTCTCGCCGCTGATCCCGCGCGTCTATACGTGAAAGCCCCGTGAGACGCGAGGCGTCTCACGGGGCGGTCGTCAGGGGGCTGCGGAGCAGCGGACCTCGGGGGGCCTTATTCCGCCAGCCGCGCCGTCTCGTCGTGCCACGAGGTCGCGATGCTGCGGAGCTTCTCTTCGTACTTGCGGCCGTGGTGGGCGCAGAAGAGCAGTTCGCTGCCGTTGACCTCGGCGGCGATGTAGGCCTGCGCGCCGCATGAATCGCAGCGGTCCACCGCGGTCAGGCGGTACTCGAGGACGGCGCCGGGCTCTGTGGGTGTCGATAGCGTGGTCATTTCGGTGCCTCCTCGTATATGTAGAACTCTTGGCCGGTGATCAGATACAACCACGGGGATGTTTCGAGAATGCCGCGAATGGGCGACATTTCGCTGAGCGCGTAGCGCTGCTCGGCCCGAAGCGTGTCTGCACGGCCCTGTCGGGCGCGCGGATTACGATGGGAGACTGTGACCGCCGAGTATTCAGCCCATCATCTCCAGGTGCTCGAGGGGCTCGAGGCGGTCCGCAAGCGCCCGGGCATGTACATCGGGTCCACCGACTCCCGCGGCCTCATGCACTGCCTGTGGGAGATCATCGACAACTCGGTCGACGAGGCCCTCGCCGGGCACGGCACGCGCATCGACATCGTGCTGCACGCGGACGGCAGCGTCGAGGTGCGCGACCGCGCCCGCGGCATCCCGGTCGACATCGAGCCGCGCACCGGACTGTCGGGCGTCGAGGTCGTCTTCACGAAGCTGCATGCCGGCGGCAAGTTCGGCGGCGGGTCGTACGCGGCATCAGGCGGCCTGCACGGCGTCGGCGCATCCGTCGTGAACGCGCTGTCGGAGCGCCTCGACGTCGAGGTCGACCGCGGCGGCAAGACATGGGCGATGTCGTTCCACCGCGGCGAGCCGGGCATCTTCTCCAACGGCAGCCCCGACTCCACGTTCACGCCGTTCGAGCAGCGCAGCGAGCTGCGGGTCGCCGGCCGCGCGGCGAAGGGCGTGACGGGAACCCGGATCCGCTACTGGGCCGACCCGCAGATCTTCACCAAGGACGCCGCGTTCAACCTGCAGGAGCTCGAGCAGCGCGCGCGGCAGACCGCGTTCCTCGTCCCGGGCCTCGAGATCGTCATCCGCGACGAGCGCCCCGGCACCGAGTCCGGCGAGCCGGTCGAGACGAGCTACCGCTTCGACGGCGGCATCTCCGAGTTCGCCGACTTCCTCGCCCCGGACGCGGGAATCACCGACACCTGGCGTCTGACCGGGAGCGGCAGCTTCACCGAGACCGTCCCGGTGCTGCAGCCGTCCGGTGCGATGGTGCCCACCGAGGTCGAGCGCGAATGCCACGTCGACGTCGCCGTCAGGTGGGGAACGGGCTACGAGACGGTGTCGCGCTCGTTCGTCAACATCATCGCCACGCCCAAGGGCGGCACGCACCAGCAGGGATTCGAGCAGGCCCTGATGAAGGTCCTCCGCGATCAGGTCACGCAGAACGCTCGGCGTCTCAAGGTCGGCAACGACAAGATCGAGAAGGACGACATCCTCGCCGGTCTCACCGCGGTGCTGACGGTGCGGGTGCCCGAGCCGCAGTTCGAGGGTCAGACGAAGGAGGTGCTCGGCACTCCTGCCGTGCGTCAGATCGTGTCGAACGTCGTCATCCGCGAGCTCTCGGCACGCTTCACGTCGTCCAAGCGCGACGACAAGGCGCAGACCAGCCTCCTGCTCGACAAGGTCGTCTCCGAGATGAAGGCGCGCATCTCCGCGCGCACGCACAAAGAGACGCAGCGTCGCAAGAACGCCCTGGAGTCCTCGTCGCTTCCGGCGAAGCTCGCCGACTGCCGGTCGAACGACGTCGGCGAGTCCGAGCTGTTCATCGTTGAGGGCGATTCGGCCCTCGGCACCGCCAAGCTCGCGCGCAACAGCGAGTTCCAGGCGCTGCTGCCGATCCGCGGCAAGATCCTCAACGTGCAGAAGGCGTCGATCAGCGACATGCTGTCGAACGCCGAGTGCGCGGCGATCATCCAGGTGATCGGCGCCGGCTCGGGTCGCTCGTTCGACCTCGAGGCGGCGCGCTACGGCAAGATCATCCTGATGAGCGACGCCGACGTCGACGGGGCACACATCCGCACCCTGCTGCTGACGCTGTTCTTCCGCTACATGCGGCCGCTCATCGACGAGGGGCGCGTGTACGCCGCCGTGCCGCCGCTGCACCGCGTCGTCGTGATGAACCCCGGCACCAAGCCGAACGACACGATCTACACCTACTCCGAGGCGGAGCTGCACGGGCTGCTCACGAAGCTCGGCAAGGCCGGCAAGCGCTGGCAGGAGCCGGTGCAGCGCTACAAGGGCCTCGGCGAGATGGATGCCGACCAGCTGGCGACGACGACCATGGATCGCGCCGGCCGCACCCTGCGCCGCGTGCGGATGCAGGATGCCGAGGCTGCGACATCCGTCTTCGAACTGCTCATGGGCAACGACGTCGCCCCGCGCAAGGAGTTCATCATCGATTCCAGCGACCGGCTCGTGCGGGAGCGCATCGACGCCTGACGACCACCGCTCGTTGAGCGAGCGGAGCGAGACGAAACGCCGTCTGCTGCTCGACGCGTTTCGTCTCGCTCGTTCCTCGCTGGCTCAACGACCGGTGAACGTCAGCGGATGCCGGTGCCGACCGCGCCGATGACCCCGTCCAGGGCCGTCCCCGACGCATCGCGCTTCGCGCCGGCCGCCGGCAGGGCGCGGACCGCCCCGTCGGAGCCGATGGCACGCGGATCGGTGCCCACCCAGGCGATGGTGAGCGCGTCCTCCCCGCGGAGGAATCGATGGGCTCGAACACCCCCGGTCGCGCGCCCCTTGGCGGGGAACTCGCTGAAGAGCGACACCTTGGCGCTGCCGGCGTCGGTGCCCGCGAGCGCGGTGCTCGAGCCGGCGATCGTCACCACGACGGCGTCGAACTCGGACGGCCCCACGACGTCGAACGCGATGACCTGCGCGCCGTCGGTGAGCCGCATCCCGGCCATGCCGCCGGCGGAGCGGCCCTGCGGGCGCACCGACGACGCGTCGAAGCGCAGGAGCTGGGAATCGCTCGCGACGAACACCAGCTCGGCGCCGTCGGATGCGGGCGCGGCGCCGACGACGCGATCGCCGTCCTTGAGAGAGATGATCTCGATGTCGTGCTTGTTGCCGAGCTCACTCGCGGCGACCCGCTTCACCACGCCCTGCGCGGTGCCGACGGCGATCGGCGGGGTGTCGGCGAGCGGGACCAGCGCGACGACGTGCTCGCCGCCGCTCAGGCCGAGGTACTGATCGGCGCGTGTGCCGGCGCCCAGCTGCACCGAGTTGCCGGGGACCGAAGGCAGGTCGACGGGGGAGAGGCGCACCAGGCGGCCGAGGCTCGTCACCGCACCGATGTCGCCGCGGGTCGTCGCATCCACCGAGGAGCGGATCGCGTCGTGCTTCGAGCGGCGTGCCGGGGCCACGACGCCGCCACCGGGCGCATCGGCGACCAGCTCGGCGCGGACCATGCGTCCGGTGGCCGAGAGGAAGACGCGACACGGGGCATCGGCGATCTGCAGGTCGGCGGCCGCCGCGGCGGCGCGTGAGCGCGGCTGCACCGGACCGCCGTTGAGCAGCAGGGTGCGCCGTGGAGTGCCGAACGCCTCGGCCGCGGCATCCAGTTCATGCGCCACCTGCGCGCGCAGCAGCACGTCGCTGCCGAGCAGCTCCTCGAGCTGGGCGATCTCCTTCTTGAGGTTGTCGCGCTCGGCCTCGAGCTCGATGCGGGAGAACTTCGTCAGCCGGCGCAGTCGCAGCTCGAGGATGTACTCGGACTGCGCCTCCGACAGGTCGAAGACGCTCATCAGGCGCTGGCGCGCCTGTTCGCCGTCATCGGAGGTGCGGATGACCTGGATGACCTCGTCGATGTCGAGGATCGCGATGAGCAGGCCCTCGACCAGGTGCAGTCGTTCCTTGCGCCGAGAGAGCCGGTAGCGGCTGCGGCGCGTGACGACGCTGATGCGGTGGTCGAGGTAGACCCGCAGCAGCTCACGGAGCCCGAGCGTCTGCGGCTGCCCTTCGACGAGCGCGACGTTGTTGATGCTGAACGAGTCCTCGAGCGGCGTCAGCCGGTAGAGGTGGTCCAGCACCGCCTGGGGGTCGAAGCCCGTCTTGATGCCGATGACCAGACGCAGACCGTGGTGACGGTCGGTGAGGTCGGTGACGTCCGAGATCCCCTGCAGCTTCTTGGCGTTGACCGCGTCCTTGATCTTCTCGATCACGCGCTCCGGGCCGACGAGGTAGGGCAGCTCGGTGACGATGAGCCCGGTCCGGCGCGGGCCCAGCGACTCGATCGACACCTTGGCCCGGGTGCGGAAGCTGCCGCGCCCGTTCGTGTAGGCGTCCTTGATGCCGTCGAGACCGACGATGATGCCGCCACCGGGAAGATCCGGACCGGGCACGAACTCCATGAGCTCGTCGACCGTGGCCTCGGGGTTGTCCAGCAGATGCGTGGCCGCGCCGACCACCTCGATGAGGTTGTGCGGCGCCATGTTCGTCGCCATGCCGACCGCGATGCCGGTCGTGCCGTTGACGAGGAGGTTGGGGAACGCGGCCGGCAGCACTTCGGGCTGCTGGAACTGGCCGTCGTAGTTGGGGATGAAGTCGACGACGTCCTCATCGAGATTCTCGGTGAGCGCGAGCGCCGGAGGGGCGAGACGGGCCTCGGTGTAGCGAGGGGCGGCGGGCCCGTCGTCGAGCGAGCCGAAATTGCCGTGGCCGTCGACGAGCGGCACGCGCAGCGAGAACGGCTGCGCGAGCCGCACGAGCGCGTCGTAGATGGGGGCGTCGCCGTGCGGGTGCAGCTTTCCCATCACCTCGCCGACGACGCGGGCGCTCTTGACGTGCCCGCGGTCGGGGCGCAGCCCCATGTCGGCCATCTGGAAGAGGATGCGCCGCTGAACCGGCTTCAGCCCGTCGCGCGCATCGGGGAGCGCGCGCGAATAGATCACCGAGTACGCGTACTCGAGGAACGACGTCTGCATCTCGGACGAGACGTCGACGTCCTCGATGCGTCCGTGGTCGGCGGGTGAGGAATCGGTGCGGGAAGCGGGCATGTGTCGATGAAGCCTCGGGTGACGGCGGGAGCGGTAGGGCGCGGCCGCGGTGTGCGAGACTGGCCCCGATGTCCCTCAGCCTACCCGCGGACCCGCCGCGCGCCCGGAGCCTCACCCGTGTCGTGCCCGAGATGTCGGCGGCACTGAACGGCACATCGGAGTGGTTCGCACCGGCGCGCAGCGCGATCGTGTGGGTGATCGACGGGCTGGGCGTGTCGAACCTCGCCGCCCGCGCGGGACACGCGCGCTTCCTCAGCGAAGCGCGGACGAGACGGGATGCCGCGCGCACCGTCTTCCCCTCCACCACGGCAGCCGCACTGACGAGTCTGCTCACGGGCGCCCTGCCGGGGGAGCACGGCATCGTCGGCTATCGCGCCCGGGTTCCCGGCACCGACGACGTCGTCAACATGCTGCGCGGGTGGGACACCGACGGCCTGCCGCTGTCGTTCCAGCGTGCCGCGCCGCTGTCGGCCACGCTCGGCCGGCCGTTCTTCGCCGTGTCGCGCAACGAGTACGCGCGCACCGGATTCACGGCCGTGACCCTGGGCGACGCCGAGTTCCACGGAGTGGACGACCTCGACGAACGCGTACGTGTCGCCGCCGACCTGGCGGCGCGGCATCCGGGCTCGCTCGTCTATCTGTATGCGGCCGATCTCGACGCGGTCGGCCACAAGCGCGGCTGGGAGTCCGACGAGTGGGTGGCCGCTCTGGAACGGATCGACGCCGCTGCCCGCACGCTCGCGGCATCGGTCGACCGCAGCACCGGCGTCGTCGTCACCTCGGATCACGGCATGATCGACGTCCCCCGTCACCGCCACATCCTGCTCGACGAGGGCGGCGACCTGCTCGACGGCGTCCGCCTCATCGGCGGCGAGCCGCGCATGCTGCAGCTGTATGCCGAGGCCGGGCAGGCTGATGCCGTACTCGCGCGGTGGCGCGAGGCCGAGGGGTCGCGGTCCTGGGTCTTCTCCCGCGCCGAGCTCGAGGCGTCGGGACTCATGGGGGTCGTCGACACCGAGGTCGGCGCTCGCATCGGCGACGTGGTCGTCGCCCCGCGCACCGGGATCGCGTATTACGACGATCGCCTCGCCGACAAGGCACCGCAGAAGATGGTGGGCCAGCACGGCTCGCTGAGCGATGAGGAGCGGGTCGTGCCGCTCATCCGGCTCGGCGCGTTCGCCTGAGCCGTCAGTCGTCGGAACGGGCGCCGAAGACGATCTCATCCCACGAGGGCATCGAGGTGCGCCCCTTGCGACGGCCCGCCTCCGCCACCGCGGCGGGAGTGGGCGCCTGATAGTCGGATGCCGGCGGCTCTTCGTCGGCGGGTGCCTCGTCGTAGCCCGGTTCGAGGGCGTCGAACAGCGCGACTGGCGCCGAGGAGCGCTGCGGTGCAGCCACTTCGTCGGCGCCCGGCAGCGGCTCACGCTGACCGCGGCGACGGCGCAGGGCCTCGAGAAGATCCGCGGTCTCGGCCGACGTGACGACGGTGGGCTCGCTGGCACGCTTGATCGCCGCCTCCTGGACGGCGGGAGCGGCCGGCGAGGGGATCTCGGGCGACTCGATGTCGGCGTCGGGGAGGCGCCGCGGACCGAACGCGCCGCTGTCGAAGCGCGAGTCGTCCTTCGCCGGCGCACTGTCCAGTGCCCGCAGGCGCGGGATCAGCCCTTCTGGCAGCGACCCCTGGCGGGAGAGCTGGATCGCGTCGGAGTTCAGCGGCGACAGCGTGCTGCGGCGGGGGTCGAAGCCCCAGCGGGCATCGTGCCCGATGTCGTTGGCCGTGAACTCCAGCTTGACCGTCCAGCCGGTCGGCGCCTTCCAGCTCGTCCACCGTTCGCCGATGGCACCGGCCTCGGCGAGCTTGGCGCGCACAGCGGAGCCGAACGTGGTCTGTCCGTCGCCCTCGAAGTCGCCGCCGAGAAGAACGGGCACCGCCAGCGCCTGTCCGACGACGTGTTCGCGCTCGGCCAGCACGGGGCCTTCGAAGCGCACCACGTCCTCGACGCGCGCGCCGAGGAGCTCGGCGACCTCGCGGGCGGACAGCCCGGAGCGGATGTGCGCCTGGATCTCCCGCGGACTCGCGCGCGGCGCTTGGACGTCGCCGTCGCGGTCGCGCCGCGCCTTGCGCAGTTCGACCCGCAGCACATCGTCGACATCGAGCGAGAATCTCTCGCCGGACTCGGTCGCCAGGATGAGCTTGTCGTCCTCGGTTCCGATGACCTTGAGCTGTTCCATGCGGACGCCCCTTACTTTTCCCTTGGGCTCACGGCTGTACTTCCCCGTCGGGCTGATGGCAGCCGATGCTGCCTGATCCGCCCCATCGTGTCACAGCGAAGTGCCCAGGCCGGGAATATACGGCGCGTGCCGCGAGTTTCACGCGAACGCACGTGGTGGACACCGCCGGACGCATTTGCGAAAAGAGGAACCGTCGTGCAAACTATCGCCGCCCGCAAGGGCGAGCGCAACCCGCGATACCCGGAAGTTGAGACGTTCACGCATGGCCACCGATTACGACGCCCCCCGCAAGACCGAGGACGACAGCGAGTCGATCGAAGCGCTCAAGGAGCGCGTTCCCGACAAGCTCTCGGGCTCGGTCGATGCGGAGGATGCCGACAACCCGTCGGGCTTCGAGCTGCCCGGTGCCGACCTCTCGGACCTCGAGCTCGACGTCGTCGTTCTCCCGCCCCAGGAGGATGAGTTCACCTGCTCGAACTGCTTCCTTGTGAAGCACCGCTCGCAGCTCGATCACGAGACGGCCGACGGCCCTATCTGCGCGGAGTGCTCCGCGTGATCTGAGCCCGCCGCACAGCGGCGGACAGTCGATCCGGCGTCCGCGAGGAGATCACCCACGCGGTCGTCGGGTCGTCGATATCGGTCACCGGGATGACGACGACTCCGTCGATCCCGCCTCGGATCAGATGCCACGACCGCGGGTCGAGGCCCGCGCCGCGCGCGTGACGCGCATCGTCGCCGACGTGCACCTCGGGGGCACCGAGGAATTCGACGCCGATGTGAGCACGCCCTGCCCGCACCTCACCGTCGCGGACCTCGACCACCGGAGCAGCCGCGATGAGCAGCGCGATCAGCAGCACCCCGACGCAGATGCCCACCACGAGCGCGATCGTGGTGTCGATCGGTGTGAGGACGAGGGCGGCCATGGGCGCCGCGACCGCGGCCGCGACGAGGATCCACAGGGAGGGTCCGAGCCGCTCCCGATAGCCGTCGGGGCTGCCGCTTCGGGCATCGGCGTGACGCATGGAGTTCTGCATTACCCTCGTTGGGTGACTGAAACGGTGGACGTCCCCATTATCGCCCCCGACGTCCCGGTGTACGCACACCCCGGAGACGCCGGCGCCGACCTCGTCGCCGCCGAGGCGGTGCGGCTCGAACCCGGCGATCGCGCGCTCGTCGGCACCGGTGTGCGCATCGCGCTGCCCGAGGGATACGTCGCCTTCGTGGTGCCCCGCAGCGGCCTCGCTGCCAAGCACGGCATCACGATCGTCAACGCCCCCGGCACGATCGACGCCGGCTACCGCGGCGAGATCAAGGTCATCCTCCTCAACACCGACCGCGAGCACGCGCACGACATCGCGGTCGGCGACCGCATCGCGCAGCTCATCGTCATGCCGGTGCCTCGCGCCGTATTCATCCCCGTGGAGACCCTGCCCGACAGCGTGCGCGGCGAGGGCGGCTTCGGCTCCACGGGCTACCAGAAGGACGGAGTCCTCGCATGACCGACCCCTCATCCGCCGACGGACCGCGCAAGGTCGCGCCCGAGGACCGCGCCACCACCGGCCCGTTCGACGAGTCCGAAGCCAACCCGGTGCGGCCGTACATCGACCTCGGCGGCATCAAGATCCTGCCGCGAGAAGGACTCAACCTGCGCCTCGAGGTCGAGGAGCAGACGAAGCGCATCGTCGCCGTCGGGCTGGACTACTCCGGCTCGACGCTGCAGGTTCAGCCGTTCGCCGCCCCCCGCTCGGCGGGGCTCTGGGCTGAGACGCGGGAGCAGATCCGCCAGCAGATCCGTCAGCAGGGCGGCCGCGTCGAGGAGCGCGAAGGCCCGCTCGGCCCCGAGCTGCTCGCCGAGGTGCCTGTCGTCGCCGGTCCCGACGGCACCGCCGGCAAGCGTCTCGCGCGCTTCGTCGGCGTCGACGGACCCCGCTGGTTCCTCCGCGGCGTCATCGGCGGCGCAGCGACCGCCGATGTCGAGGCCGCCGCAGCCGTCGAGGACCTGTTCCGGTCGATCGTCGTCGTCCGCGGCGGATCGCCCATGCCGCCGCGCGACCTCATCCCGCTGCGCATGCCGGCCACGCCGGGCTCGGCGTGAGCGACGGGGCGCGGCCCGACGACGCGGATTCGGACCGAACGGCGAACGGCCCCGCCGACGCGGCGAGCTCTCCCATCGACGAGACCGAGGCGCCGGCGTCCGCATCCGAGGTGCTCGGCGCAGCTCTCGGCGGCGCCGCACGGCGCGCCGGGCTCGACCCCGCGGAGAGCCGCAGCACCGGTCACGTCGTGTGGAAGGCGATGGGCGGCTGGCGCGGCATCCTGGAATCCGTTCTTCCCGGCGTCGTGTTCCTGGTGGCGTGGACCCTCACGTACGACCCCGGGACGCGGACGGGCAACCTGCCGCTGAGCCTCGGCCTGTCTGTCGGCCTGGCCGCCGTGTTCACGATCGTGAGGCTCCTCCAGCGGCAGTCCGCGAGCGCCGCCATCGGCGGTCTGATCGCGGCCGCCGCGGCAGCCGGCCTGTCGCTGTGGACGGGCAGGGGAGAGGACAGCTTCATCCCCGGCTTCCTCACGAACACGATCTACGGGACGGCATTCCTCGTGTCGGCGCTCATCGGGTGGCCGCTCATCGGACTCGCGGTCGGATTCCTCATGGGCGAGGGCACCGCGTGGCGCGCCGACCGGCGCAAGCGGCGGGTCTTCTTCTGGCTGTCGCTCGCGTGGGCCGCCCTGTTCGCGCTGCGCCTCATCGTGCAGGTCCCGCTGTACTTCGCCGGCGACGTGACGGCGCTCGGCACGCTCAAGCTGGTGATGGGCCTGCCCCTGTTCGCACCGCTGGTCGCGGTCACGTGGCTCGCCGTGCGCGCGCTCTACCCCCGCGCGCCGAAGTGATACATTTATCTTGACATCAAGATAGTTTTCCCTCGATCCGTTAGGTCGACCTCACTAGCCGCGGGCTTCGGGGCGGGGGAAGATGGGGATGCCGGACTCCGGCACGATCCCGCCGCCGACGAAGGAGACAGACGTGTCCACGGTTGACAGCTTCGGTGCGAAGAGCACCCTGACGGTCGGCAGCACCGACTACGAGATCTTCCGCATCGACACGGTCGCGGGCTACGAGAAGCTCCCGTTCAGCCTCAAGGTGCTGCTCGAGAACCTGTTGCGGACCGAGGACGGCGCGAACGTCACCAAGGAGCAGATCGAGGCTCTCGGGTCGTGGGATGCCGCGGCCGAGCCGAACACCGAGATCCAGTTCACGCCGGCTCGCGTCGTGATGCAGGACTTCACCGGTGTTCCCTGCATCGTCGACCTCGCCACCATGCGCGAGGCGGTCACGGCGCTCGGCGGCGACCCGACCAGGATCAACCCGCTGTCGCCGGCCGAGATGGTCATCGACCACTCGGTGATCGCCGATCTCTTCGGCACCGAGAACGCCCTCGAGCGCAACGTCGAGATCGAATACGAGCGCAACGGCGAGCGTTACCAGTTCCTGCGCTGGGGCCAGACCGCGTTCGACGACTTCAAGGTCGTCCCGCCGGGCACCGGCATCGTCCACCAGGTCAACATCGAGCACCTCGCGAAGGTCATCTACGACCGCACCGTCGGTGGCGTCCTGCGCGCCTATCCCGACACCTGCGTCGGCACCGACTCGCACACGACGATGGTCAACGGACTCGGCGTCCTGGGCTGGGGCGTCGGCGGCATCGAGGCCGAGGCCGCGATGCTCGGCCAGCCGGTGTCGATGCTCATCCCCAAGGTCGTCGGATTCAAGCTCTCGGGCGCGATCCCGACCGGCGTCACCGCCACCGACGTCGTGCTGACCATCACCGACATGCTGCGCAAGCACGGCGTGGTCGGCAAGTTCGTCGAGTTCTACGGCGAGGGCGTGGCGTCCGTTCCGCTCGCGAACCGCGCCACCATCGGCAACATGAGCCCGGAGTTCGGCTCGACCGCCGCGATGTTCCCGATCGACAGCGTGACCGTCGACTACCTGCGCCTCACGGGCCGTGACGAGCAGCAGCTCGCACTGGTCGAGGCGTATGCGAAGGAGCAGTCGCTCTGGCACGACCCCTCGCGCGAGCCGGTCTTCAGCGAGTACATGGAGCTCGACCTGTCCACGGTCGTCCCGTCCATCGCCGGTCCCAAGCGCCCGCAGGACCGCATCGTCCTCTCGCAGGCGAAGCAGCAGTTCGAGAGCGACCTCACCAACTACGCCGAGGTCGACCACGATCTGGTCGATCTCGAGGGCTCGGAGTCGTTCCCGGCGTCCGACCCGCCCGGAAACTCGCCCGAGGACGAGTACAGCCACCACGAGCACCACCACCACAGCCACGCGCCGGCGACGGCGTCGAAGCCGACCCCGGTGACGCTCGAAGGCGGCGAGAAGTTCGTCCTCGACCACGGCGCCGTGACGATCGCCGCGATCACGTCCTGCACGAACACGTCGAACCCGTCGGTCATGCTGGCGGCGGGTCTGCTCGCGCGCAACGCCGTGAAGAAGGGCCTCAAGGCCAAGCCGTGGGTCAAGACCACCCTCGCGCCCGGCTCGAAGGTCGTCACCGACTACTACGAGAAGGCCGGCCTCACCAAGGACCTCGAAGAGCTCGGCTTCTTCACGGTGGGCTACGGCTGCACCACGTGCATCGGCAACTCGGGCCCGCTCATCGAGGAGGTCTCGGCGGCGATCAACGAGAACGACCTCGCCGTGACGGCCGTCCTCTCGGGCAACCGCAACTTCGAGGGCCGCATCAACCCCGACGTGAAGATGAACTACCTTGCGAGCCCGCCGCTCGTGATCGCGTACTCCCTCGCTGGTTCGATGAACTTCGACTTCGAGGTCGACGCGCTCGGCACCGACCAGGACGGCAACGACGTGTTCCTGCGGGACATCTGGCCCGACTCGGCCGAGGTGCAGGCGACGATCGACTCGTCGATCAACAAGGACATGTTCACCCATCAGTACGCGAGCGTCTTCGAGGGCGACGAGCGGTGGCGGACCCTCCCGACCCCGACGGGTGACGTCTTCGAGTGGGATGACGCATCCACCTACGTGCGCAAGCCCCCGTACTTCGACGGCATGACGATGGAGCTGACGCCGGTCACCGATATCTCGGGTGCGCGCGTGATGGCCACCCTGCTGGACTCGGTCACCACCGACCACATCAGCCCGGCCGGAAACATCAAGGCCGACAGCCCGGCGGGCAAGTATCTCGCCGAGCACGGCGTCGACCGCAAGGACTTCAACTCCTACGGCTCGCGCCGTGGCAACCACGAGGTGATGATCCGCGGGACGTTCGCGAACATCCGCCTGAAGAACCAGCTGGTGCGCGCGGTCAACGACGGCGCCGAGGTCGAAGGCGGCTTCACCCGCGACTTCACGCAGCAGGGCGGCCCGCAGTCGTTCATCTACGACGCCAGCCAGAACTACCAGGCCGCGGGCACGCCGCTCGTCATCTTCGGCGGCAAGGAGTACGGCTCCGGCTCGTCCCGCGACTGGGCGGCCAAGGGCACGAGCCTGCTGGGCGTCAAGGCGGTCATCACCGAGAGCTTCGAGCGCATCCATCGCTCGAACCTCATCGGCATGGGCGTGGTTCCGCTGCAGTTCCCCGCCGGCGAGAGCTGGGCGTCGCTCGGACTCGACGGCACCGAGATCGTCTCGATCTCGGGTCTCGAGCAGCTCAACGAGGGCGTCACGCCGAAGACCGTGCGCGTCACCGCCGAACCGAGCGAGTTCTCCGCACCCGGCAAGGCCACTGTCGAGTTCGACGCGGTCGTCCGCATCGACACGCCCGGTGAGGCCGACTACTACCGCAACGGCGGCATCCTGCAGTACGTGCTGCGTTCGCTGGTCTGACAGGTGATTCACGGGGGACCGGATGCCGCAGCATCCGGTCCCCCCTTCATGCCCCGGGTAGACTTGCAGAGCCCTTCCCGGGCCCGAAAGGAGCGGGGATGTCGCTGCTGTCGTCCATCACCGGACCCCGCGACCTCGACGGACTGACCACCGATCAGCTCGAGCAGCTCGCGAGCGAGATCCGCGGCTTCCTCGTCGAGAACGTCGCACGCACGGGAGGCCACCTCGGCCCCAACCTCGGCGTCGTCGAGCTGACGATCGCGCTGCATCGTGTCTTCGATTCACCGAACGACCCGATGATCTTCGACACCGGCCACCAGTCCTACGTGCACAAGCTGCTCACGGGCAGGCAGGACTTCACGAACCTGCGCGCGCGCGACGGCCTCGCCGGGTACCCGCAGCGCTCGGAGAGCGCGCACGACGTCGTCGAGTCGTCGCACGCGTCGAGCTCGCTGAGCTGGGCGGACGGCGTCTCGCGCGCCCTGACCCGCACCGGGCGCAAGGACCGGCACGTCGTGGCCGTCGTGGGCGACGGGGCCCTGACGGGCGGCATGACGTGGGAGGCGCTCAACAACATCTCCGACGACAACGACCGCAATCTCGTGATCGTCGTCAACGACAACGGCCGCTCCTACGCCCCGACGATCGGCGGGATGGCCCGCTACCTCAACCGCGTCCGCACGGCAGAGTCCTACCGCACGCTGCACCGCGGCTCCGACGACCTGTTCCGCAAGCTGGGTCCCGCCGCGCGCGCCGTCTACCGCGGCGTTCGCGGGGGCACCCACGGCTTCCTCTCCCGGTTCACGAACAACGCGGCCCTCTACTCGAACCTCGACATCAAGTACCTCGGCCCCGTCGACGGTCACGACCTGCCGACGCTGATCGAGACCCTCGAGCTCGCGAAGTCGTACGGCGCTCCCGTCATCGTCCACGCCATCACGGAGAAGGGCCGCGGCTACGCTCCGGCTCTGGAGGACGAGGCCGACCAGTTCCATGCGGTCGGGAAGATCGACCCGATCACCGGCGAATCGCTCGGCGCGACCAGCGGTCTGGCCTGGACCGACGTCTTCGCCGACGAGCTCGTCGCGGTGGGCGATGCGCGCGACGACGTGATCGCGATGACGGCGGCGATGCTGCGACCGACCGGGCTCCTGCCGTTCGCCCAGCGATTCCCCGACCGCGTGTACGACGTCGGGATCGCCGAGCAGCACGCGGTCGCCTCCGCCGCCGGTCTCGCCTTCGGCGGCCTGCATCCGGTCGTCGCGATCTACGCGACGTTCATGAACCGCGCGTTCGACCAGGTGCTGATGGATGTCGCCCTCCACCGCGCCGGCGTCACCTTCGTGCTCGACCGCGCCGGGGTGACCGGCCCCGACGGACCGAGCCACCACGGCATCTGGGATCTGGCCATGCTGCAGATCGTGCCGAACATCCGCATCGCCGTGCCCCGAGACGGCACGCGCCTGCGTGAGGAGCTGCAGGAGGCGGTCGCCATCGACGACGGCCCCACGGTGATCCGCTTCCCGAAGGGCGGCGTCAGCCCGGAGCTCCCCGCGCTCGAGCGCCTGGATGACGGCGTCGACGTGCTGGTGCGCTCCGACGCGCACGATGTGCTGCTGGTCGGCATCGGCCCCATGGCGCACATCGCCGTCGACGTGGCCGGGCGCCTGCGCGCACAGGGCATCGGCGCCACCGTCGTCGACCCCCGCTGGGTCGTGCCGGTGCAGGCGTCTGTCGTCGAGCTCGCGGCATCCCATCGCCTGGTCATCACGATCGAGGACGGCATCCGGGTCGGCGGCATCGGCACACGCGTGCGCCAGGTGCTGCGCGAGGCGGGCGTCGACACCGCGGTGGACGAGCTGGGTGTGCCCGACCAGTTCATCGACCACGCGAGCCGAGAGCAGATCCTCGAGGATGCCGGGCTCACAGCGGCCAAGATCGCGCAGGATGTCGTGGCGCAGGTGCTCGGCACGCGCATCCCGGTCGCGCGCGGTGCCCAGAGCGGCGACCCGACGCCGACGGGTGAGATCCCGACGCTGTCGGATCTTGCGCGCAGCCGCGACGACCGACGCTAGACGGACGAGAGCCGCGTCGCGAGGACGGAGGCCGCGGCATCCCACTCCGCGCTCTGCGGGTCCGCAGGACGCGGAGTGATCGCCTGCGACAGCAGGTAGCCGTCGGTGAGGGCGTCGCCCGTGACGATCACGCGCAGCAGCTCGATGCCGCAGTCCGTGCGCACGAGGTCGGAGCACTCGCTGACGACGCGCGGAGACAGGAGGTCGTTGGGCGGGAGCACCGCGCCGTCCAGCTGGTGCACGAGGTCGCGCAGCGCCGCACCCACGATGTTGCCTGCACGCTCCCGCACATTGACGACGTCGAGCTCGAGCACGCGCAGATCGTGCCCCGACACGATCGGGCGCCAGTCGAACGAGGCATGCACCAGATGCTGATGTCCGCTGGCGGCGGTGAGGCTGCGGGCGGGCAGATCCGTCGATCGCGCGCGCACATCGACCAGCCGATACCAGTAGAAGATCGGGAACGCGCCGTGGGTGCCGGGCCGCAGCACCACCACCTCGCCGCGACCGTCGTCCGCACCCCGGACACGACGGATGATCGGCTTCCCGTTGCGGGTCCGGATCGCGGTCGAACCCTCGTCGACCGTCACCAGGAACAGCTTCATGAGGGCGGGGACGACCACGAGCAGCGTCAACGCCGCGCCACTGGTCTTGACCAGCACCCCCAGCGCACTGCCGCTGAACAGCCCCGAGATCACATCCAGCATCCGGACACCTCCCGTTCGCACCATCCGACAGGGACAGGATGCCTTGCGCAGAAGCGCCGGTGCGCCGTGGAGGCCCTCGCGCGCCGAGTGTTCACGCTTCGGACGCATCGCGTTCGGTGAGGGGAGCATCGCCGTTCGCGGCGCGGGGGCGAGGAGCAGCATGCGGCCGACTCCTCCCGCACGTGCGGAAGGGCGCATCCTCGGCAGAGAGGATGCGCCCTTCCGTGAGCGCGTCGGCGGTGTCAGCCGGCGATGCCCTTGATCACCGGGTGGTGGAAGGTGTCGCCGAAGGCGCGCTCGGATGCTCCCTCACGATCGAGGTAGGGCGACGCGCCGCCGTCGATGAACGGCCAGCCCGCACCGAGGATGAGGCAGAGATCGATGTCCTCCACCTCGGGGACAACGCCCTCGTCGAGCATGATCTTGATCTCCTGCGCGAGGCCGTCCTGCACCCGGGCGAGGATCGTCTCGGCCGACGCGGGAGAAGATCCCACGGCGGGCTTGAGCAGCTTCTCGGCCGCCTTGGTCCAGCCGGTGACGCGGCCGCCGCGGTCCTTCTCCACGACCTCCGGCAGTTCCGCCAGCGCGTGGAAGTTCTCGTTCGCGTAGAAGCGGTCGGGGAACGCGTGCACCATCGTGTCCTGGACGTGCGCGGCCACCTTCCAGCCGACGAGGTCGATGAGCTGGAACGGGCCCATCGGCAGACCGAGGGGCGCGAACGCCTTCTCGACGTCCGCCACCGGTGTGCCCTCGTAGACGGCGCGCGCCGCCTCGCCCATGACCTTCGCCAGCAGCCGGTTCACCACGAAGCCCGGCGCGTCCGCGGTGAGCACCGCGTTCTTGCCGAGGTTGCGTGCGACCACGAACGCGGTCGACAGGGCGGCATCCGACGTCTGCGGCGTCTTCACGATCTCGATCAGCGGCATGACCGCGACCGGGTTGAAGAAGTGGAAGCCGACCAGGCGCTCCGGGTGGGCGAGCGTGGCACCGATCTCCTCGACCGACAGCGACGAGGTGTTGGTCGCGAGGATCGCGTCCTCGGCGACGATCTGCTCGATCTCGCCGAACACCTGCTGCTTGACGCCGACCTCTTCGAAGACGGCCTCGATGACGAAGTCGCAGTCCGCGTACAGGCTCTTGTCGGTCGTTCCCGTCACGAGCGCGCGCAGCCGGTTGGCGGAGTCGCCGTCGAGGCGGCCCTTCGCCTCGAGCTTGCCGATTTCGTCGTGGATGTACGCCACGCCCTTGTCGACGCGCGCCTGGTCCAGATCCGTGATGAGCACCGGCACCTGGAGCTTGCGCACGAACAGCAGGGCGAACTGGCTCGCCATCAGGCCGGCGCCGATGATGCCGACCTTGCCGACCTTCTTCGCCAGCGCCTTGTCGGGAGCGCCGACCGGGCGCTTGGCGCGCTTCTGCACCAGATCGAAGGCGTACATCGATGCCGCGAACTGGTCGCCCGTGACGAGCTCGGCCAGCGCCTCGTCCTCACGCGCGAAGCCCTCGGCCTTCGTGCCGCTCTTCGCCTTGTCGAGGAGCTCCAGCGCCGCGTACGGCGAGAGCGGCACCGTGCCGATCTTCGACTCGAGCATGCCCCGGGCCATCTTGACGGCGATCGGCCACTTGGTCAGGCGCTCGATCTTGCCCGGCTCGTTCTTGCGCTCCACCTTCGTCTTGCCGGTCAGCACACCGTCCGCCCAGGCCAGCGAGTCCTCGAGGTAGTTCGCCGCCGGGAAGATCGCGTCGACGATGCCGTACTCGAACGCCTGCTGAGGCTTCAGCATCCGGTTCTGCTTGAGCGGGTTGGAGATCACGACCTCGAGAGCGTTCTCGATGCCGATGAGGTTCGGCAGCAGATACGCACCGCCCCAGCCCGGGATGATGCCGAGGAAGACCTCGGGCAGTGCGATCGCGGCGGCAGAGGCATCCACCGTCCGGTACGTCGAGTTGAGCGCGATCTCGAGCCCGCCGCCGAGCGCGAGGCCGTTCACGAAGGCGAACGTCGGGACGCCCAGCTCGGACAGCTTGCCGAACACCTTGTGGCCGAGCTGCGCGACCAGGCGCGCGTCGTCCTTCGAGCCCACCTTCGAGATGTCGGACAGGTCGGCCCCGGCGGCGAGTATGTACTGCTTGCCGGTGATGCCGACCGCCTGGATCTCGCCGGCGGACGCGCGCGCCTTGAGGGCGTCGAGCGTCTCGCCGAGCTGGAACATCGTGGCGGGGCCCAGCGTGTTGGGCCGGGTGTGGTCCCGCCCGTTGTCGAGCGTGATGAGCGCCAGGACCTTGCCGGAGGCGAGACGGATGTCGCGCACCCGCGAGTGCGTGATCACCTCGCCCTCGGTGACGGCCAGGATCGGGGAGAAGTCGATGTCGTCGTAGTTCGTCATGCCGCGCTTACTTCCGCTTCTTTCCGTCGTAGAACGGGTTCTCCCAGATGACCGAGCCGCCCTGGCCGAGACCGACGCACATCGCCGTCAGGCCGTAGCGCACGTCCGGTCGCTCGGCGAACTGCGCCGCGAGCTGGATCATCAGGCGGACCCCCGACGCCGCCAGCGGGTGGCCGAGCGCGATCGCGCCGCCCCACTGGTTGACGCGGGGATCGTCGTCGGCGATGCCGAAGTGGTCGAGCAGCGAGATCACCTGGATCGCGAACGCCTCGTTCAGCTCGAACAGGCCGATGTCGTCGATCTTCAGGCCGGCCTTCTTCAGCGCCTTCTCGGTCGAGGGGATCGGCCCGATGCCCATGATCTCGGGCTGCACGCCGGCGAAGGCGAACGAGACGAGCCTCATCTTCGGACGCAGGCCGAGATCCTTGACCGCGGCGCCACCGGCGAGGAGCGACATCGTCGCGCCGTCGGTGAGCGGCGACGACGTGCCCGCGGTCACACGGCCGTGCGGCCGGAACGGGGTCTTGAGGCCTGCGAGGTCCTCCATCGTCGTCTGCGGGCGGCGGCCCTCGTCCTCGGTCGCCAGGCCCCACGAGCCCTCGGCGTCCTTGATCGCGACCGACACGAGGTCCTGCTGGAACTTGCCGGCATCGTATGCAGCCTGAGCCTTGTGCTGGCTCAGCATCCCGTAGCGGTCGGAGCGCTCCTTGGTGAGGTGCGGGAAGCGGTCGAAGATCCGCTCCGCGGTCACGCCCATGTTCAGCGCACCCGGGTCGACCATCTTCTCCGCGACGAACCGCGGGTTGGGGTCGGCGTTGCCGCCGATCGGGTGGTGGCCCATGTGCTCCACGCCGCCTGCGAGGGCCACGTCGTACATGCCCACGCCGATGGAGCCGGCCATCGTGGTGACGCTCGTCATGGCGCCCGCGCACATGCGGTCGATCGCGAAGCCCGGGACGGTCTGCGGGAGCCCGGCGAGGATCGCGACGCTGCGGCCGAGGGTCAGTCCCTGGTCGCCCGTCTGGGACGTCGCGGCGATGGCGACGTCATCGATGCGGTCCTTCGGAACGCCCGGGTTGCGTTCCATGAGTCCGATCGTCGCCTTGACGGCGAGGTCGTCCGCTCGGGTGTTCCAGTACATGCCTTTCTCGCCGGCGCGCCCGAAGGGGGTGCGCATTCCATCGACGAAGAAGACGTCCGAAATCTCGGCCACTCTGCCTCCAAAAATAGGGATGCCGCCAGCCTAGGAGGGCCCACGGAGCGCCCGGAATCGGGTGGCGGAAACCTACGAAGCCGGTTCCGACGCCTCCGACGCGGCTTGCACGGAATCCACAAAGGCATCGGCGATCACCTGTGCAGTCTGCGCAATCTGCCAGGGACGCGCACCCAGCACAGCGAGCGCGTCTCCGACGGTCTCCGCCGTCAGCGGCTGCGGGGGAGTCCATGCGACCCGCCGCAGCAGCTCGGGCGTCAGCAGGTTCTCGGTCGGCATGTGAAGCTCTTCGGCGCGCTTCTCGACGACCGGACGCGCCGCCTTGAGGCGGGCGTCGGCCTCGGGGTTCCGGTCGACCCACGCGCGGGGCGGCGGAAGGGTGTCTCCGCCGGTGGCACGCTCGAGCGGCAGCTGGGTGACGGCGCGCCCCGCCTCGATCGCCGCCCACCACCGGTCGAGCTGGGAGCGACTCGCCCGTCCGGTGAACTCCTTGAGCGCCGCGAGGGCGCTCTTGGATGGGGGATCGGCGATCACTGCGGCGACGATGGCCCGGTCGGGGACGAGTCGTCCTGGGGCGACGTCCTCGTCGCGTGCGTACTCCTCGCGGGCGATCCACAGCTCGCGTGCCACCGCCAGCGCCTTCCGGCCACGCACCGTGTGAAGGCCCGACAGCCGACGCCAGGGCTCTTCGCGCTGAGGTTTGGGTTCGCGCTCCAGCACCGCTCGGAACTCCTCGGCCGCGAACTCCGTCTTGCCCTGCTCCACGAGCTCGTCGGCGAGCTTGTCGCGCACGTCGACGAGGTGCTCGACGTCCAATGCCGCGTACTCCAGCCAGGACTGCGGCAGTGGCCGCGTCGACCAGTCTGAGGCCGAGTGCGCCTTCGCGAGGGAGATGCCGAGCGTGTCCTCGACGACGGCGCCGAGGCCCACGCGCTCATGGCCGAGCAGGCGTGCGGCCAGCTCGGTGTCGAAGATGCTCGCCGGTTCCAGACCGATCTCGCGCAGCGACGGCAGGTCCTGGCTCGCGGCGTGCAGCACCCATTCCAGGTCGCCGATCGCGGCCTGCAGCGCCCGGAAGTCGCCGATCGGCGGCGGGTCGAAGAGGAAGACGCCCGCGCCTCGGCGGAACACCTGCACCAGGTACGCCCGCTGCGAGTAGCGGAAGCCCGATGCGCGCTCGACGTCGACGGCGACCGGCCCTTCGCCTGCGGCGAGACGCCGCACCGCCTCCTCGACGCGCGCGAGCTCGTCGATCACGTCGTATTCAGCCACGCGGCGACCTGTGCGAACCGAGCATCGCGATCCCTTCCGAGCCGGGGGGAAGACCGGCCAGCATGCAAACCAACTCCGCCCATGCTTCCACGTGCGCGGCGATCGCGCCTTCCGGCGACCACGACGCACGCAATTCGATCTGCGCCCCGTCGCCTTCCGCCGCAAGGGCGCCGAAGCCCTTCGAGAGAGTCTTGGTGGCGGTGCCGGATGCCGAGTGGAAGCCCGCGCCACGCGACCGAAGCGCGTCGGTGAGCCAGGTCCACGCGACATCGGCGAGGAGCGGATCGATGCCGATCTCGGGCTCCAGCGGTGCCTGCGCGAAGCAGACGATCCGCCACGGACCATTCCAGGGTGCGGGTTCTTCGGGATCGTGCAGCAGCACCAGACGACCGGTGCCGTACGGGGAGTCCGTGTCATCGGGTGAAGAGCGCACGTCGCCGGCGATAGCGATCGCGTCAGGCGCGAGTCCCTGCGGCGCAGCGATCTCCCGCACCGTGAGGTCGTCGCGGAAACGGATGTCACGCACCGCCTGCGCGGCCTGCTCGAAGGCGCTCGATGCCGCGGGGGGACGCTGCTCAGCCACGCGGACAGACTAGAATCGTTCCTCGATGGTCGCCTCCAGGCGCGCCGCAGTGCGCGCCGCATCTCCTGCCCTCGTCGCCGGCGTGAAAGCCGCGCTCACCGTGCTGAGCGTGGCACTGGCCGGTGCGCTCGGCGCCCTTGCTGCCGGCTCGGTGCTGATGGCACGCAAGGTGGTGACCCCTGCACGGCGGCTGGCCGACACGCGCATCCTCGCGCTCGACACGGCCGCGCAGACCATCACGCTGTCTCGGACGGCCGACACCGAGCTGCCGGGACGCTACGGCCTGTTCACGACGGGGTCGTCCGACTACATCAAGCTCGGCTCGGTGCTCTCGGAGGATGGCACGAGCGTCAAGCGCAAGCTCCTGACGCACATCCCTGCGGACGCGCGTCTCGAGCCCGAAGCTGCTTTCAGCGGGTGGTACTACGACCGTCCCGAGCAGCTGCAGCTGCCCTTCACCACCGAGCTGATCGGCTCCACGGTGGGGCCGTGCCCGGCGTGGCTGTTCCCCGCGGGGGACGGCGACACCTGGGTGATCCAGGTGCATGGCCGGGGCACGACCCGCGCGGAGTGCCTGCGCGCGGTGCCGGTGTTCCACGCTCTCGGCATCACCTCTCTCGTCGTCTCCTACCGCAACGACGGCGAGGCGCCTCGCAGCCGCAACGGCACCTACACGCTCGGTGCGACCGAATGGCGCGACGTCGACGCGGCGATCGGCTTCGCCCGCCGTCGTGGCGCACGCCGCATCATCGTCATGGGCTGGTCGATGGGCGGAGCCATCGCACTGCAGCTCGCGCTCAACTCCCCGCACGGCGACGCGATCGCGGGCCTGATCCTCGAGTCGCCGGTCGTCGACTGGCGCACGGTGCTGAACTACCAGGCGCGCGCGGAGCGCGTGCCCGGGGCCGTCAGCCGGCTCGCGATGGAGGCTCTGCAGACCGAGTGGGCGTCCCCGCTGACTCGGGCAGGTGCGGCGATCCGCCTCGACCAGCTCGACGTCGTCGCCCGGGCAGGCGAGCTGCGGCATCCGATCCTTATCCTGCACAGCGACGACGACGGCTTCGTGCCGTCGGACGCGTCCCACGCTCTCGTCGCGGCCCGACCCGACCTGGTCGAGATGCAGATCTTCGAGGTGGCGCGGCACACCAAGCTCTGGAACTACGACCAGGAGCGGTGGAGCAGCAGCATCGGCACGTGGCTGACCGCGCAGGGGATCATCGCGGACTGAGCGGACCGCGGCAGCTCAGGCGGCCGAGGCGGCGCGGACCTGTCGCTGCGCCCGCAGCAGCATGCCCGTCATCCCGGAGATGCGCAGGGGCGACACGACGCGGGTGAGCCCCAGCGTCTGCGGGTAGTCGCCGGGCACAGCCAGCACCTCTGCGGCCGTGAGCCCGGTGAGTCCCTGTGCCAGGATGCTCGCGAAGCCGCGGGTCGTCGGCGCCTCGGGCGGCGCGGTGGCGTGCATCGCGACGACGCCGTCGGCATCCACGTCGACGATGATGAAGACCGGCGACTGGCACTCGACCACACGCTCGTACCGCTCTGGATGATCCTCGTACTGCGCCGGCACCGCCGGCAGCTCGTACGAGTACTCCAGCAGCAGCTGCAGCCGGTCGGGTTCGGGCAGCTCCAGGAACTCGTCGCGGATCTCGGCGAGACGGTCGGGCAGGACGGCTTCGGTCATCTCTGCCATCTTCCCATGCGGTGGGGCCGTGCGCCCCTGAGCTGCGCGGATGCGAGGCGGCGCCCCAGGTGCAGACGGCGGGGGAGGATGCCGCGGCTCAGCGGGCGGGGGCCGCTCCCGGCTCCGCGCCCGTCACGATCGGCACGCGCACCGCGCTGCCCCACTCGGTCCACGATCCGTCGTAGTTGCGGACGTCGTCGAAGCCGAGCAGGTGCCGGAGGACGAACCACGTGTGACTCGACCGCTCGCCGATGCGGCAGTACGCGACGATCGCATCGCCGTCTTGGAGGCCGACTTCGTCGCGGTAGATCGCCTCGAGCTCGGCGCGCGTCTTGAAGCCGCCGTCCGCGGCGACCGCGCGTGCCCACGGAACGCTCTGCGCCGACGGGATGTGGCCACCGCGCAGTGCGCTCTCCTCGGGGTAGGCCGGGGCGGTGGTGCGGGAGCCGTCGTACTCCTCGGGGGAGCGGACGTCGATGAGCGGCCCGTTGCCCAGGTGTGCGAGCACATCCTCCTTGTAGGCGCGCAGGGCCGCGTCGTCGCGCTCGACGACCGGGTAGCGGGTGGGGGCCGGCTCCGACGGCGCGGTGGTGATCGGCCGCCCTTCGGCGATCCACTTGTCGCGCCCGCCGTCGAGCAGGCGGACGTCCTCATGCCCGAACAGGGAGAACACCCACAGCGCGTACGCGGCCCACCAGTTGTTCTTGTCGCCGTAGATCACGACGGTGTCGTCGCGCGAGATGCCCTTGCGGCTGAGAAGCGCGGCGAAGCCCTCGCCGTCCACGTAGTCGCGGACCACGGGGTCGTTGAGCTCGGTGTGCCAGTCGACCTTGACCGCGCCGGGGATGTGGCCCGTCTCGTACAGCAGGACGTCCTCGTCGGACTCCACGACGACCAGGCCCGGCTCACCCAGGTGGGTCTGCAGCCACGCGCCCGTGACGAGGCGCCCCGGCTGGGCGTAGGCGGCGAACTTCTCGGACGAGGTATCGGTCTCGACGGGCATGGGATCTCCTGGAGTCGGGTGATGCGATCGCGCGTCCGCCATCCGGCGTCAGGCGAGGCGGGCGCACGCGGGCGACGGTTAGGGTTGAACCGTCGCCTCCGACCATAGATTCCCGGACCGGCGTGCACAGCCCCTCTGTAAGACTCCGACACAGGATCCGCATGACCGTCTCCGCCACACGCACCGGCGTCGTCCACCTCGTGGAGCGCGCCCCGCAGCTCGCCGGCGCCGAGATGGTCGCCGCGCTGGTCCCGCCCCCGCAGTTCGCCGATGCGACGTTCGACACGTATCGCACCGACCCGGCCTACCCGTCGCAGCAGGAGGCGAAGGACCTGCTCCAGGCCTTCTCCGGTGCGTCGGCCCCCGCGAAGGGGGGACTCTTCCGGCGCGCCAAGCGCCCCGAGCTCAAGCCGGGCGTCTACCTCGACGGCGGCTTCGGCGTCGGCAAGACGCACCTGCTCGCCTCCGTCTATCACGCGATGCCCGCACGCCGGAAGTACTTCGGCTCGTTCATCGAGTACACGGCGCTCGTGGGCGCGCTCGGCTACCAGAAGACCGTCGAGCTGTTCCGCGGCGCAGACCTGCTGTGCATCGACGAGTTCGAGCTGGACGACCCCGGCGACACGATGGTCATGACCCGCCTGCTCGGCGAGCTCGTCGGGTCGGGCACACGACTTGCGGCGACATCGAACACGCCGCCCAACGCGCTCGGCGAAGGGCGCTTCGCCGCGCAGGACTTCCTCCGCGAGATCCACGCGATGTCCGCGAGCTTCCAGACGATCCGCATCGACGGCACCGACTTCCGCCACCGCGCGCTCGACGGCCACGCCGCCGTGCTCGATCCGCCCCAGTACGAGGCGGCCATCGCGGACGCCGCAGCGGCGGGCCTCGCGTCGGACGACACGTTCGACGCTCTCGTCGCCCACTTGGCGCGCGTGCACCCGTCGCGGTACATCCGGCTCATCGACGGGCTGTCGCTCGTGGGCTTGCGCGACGTCGCTCCGTTCACCGACCAGTCCGCGGCCCTTCGGTTCGTCGCATTCATCGATCGCGTGTATGACGCACAACTGCCGATCCGCGCCACCGGCACGTCGCTCGACCTCGTCTTCCCCGAGGAGATGCTGGCCGGCGGGTACCGCAAGAAGTACCTGCGCGCGATCTCCCGGCTCGTCGCATCGACACTGGACTGAGAGCGACACGACACTCGCGGGACCGGCCGACTCCGGTCGGATTCGCGGCCCGCGTTCGGTCCGCCGAAACACGATGTTTACGTGCGCCGCCCTCGTGTAACGAGGGGGAAACACGGGTCGGTCCGAGGCTGAAACGGACCGTGGTCACACTGGGGGGACCCGACGCTATACCTGCGTCCCTGCAGAGAGGTTCTCTTCGAGATGGATCAAGGCAACACCGCATTCATCCTGATATGCGCGGCGCTCGTCCTGTTGATGACGCCAGGACTCGCATTCTTCTACGGCGGTCTCGTGAAGGCGAAGAGCGTCATCAGCATGATGATGCTCAGCTTCGGCGCACTCGGCCTCATCGGCGTCCTGTGGGTCGTCTACGGCTACGCCATCGCGTTCCCTTCCGCTGACGGCCTCGTCGCGCCGTGGGCGATCGACTGGTCGGCGATCGGGCTCACCAGCCTGCTCGAGGTGCCCGAGGGCGCCGCCTACCCGCCGCTCGCGTTCGTGGCGTTCCAGGCGACTTTCGCGATCCTCACGGTCGCGCTCGTCTCCGGCGCCATCGCCGACCGCGCCAAGTTCGGCTCGTGGATGATCTTCGCCGCGATCTGGGCGACGATCGTCTACTTCCCTGTCGCGAGCTGGGTCTTCAACTTCGGACTCGCCGAGGACGGCAGCTTCGCCTACGGCGGCTGGATCACGTACGGCATGCAGGAGTGGTTCGGCGTCGGTGCGATCGACTTCGCCGGCGGAACCGCTGTCCACATCAACGCGGGTGCGGCAGCCCTCGCGCTGGCGCTCGTCCTGGGCAAGCGCGTCGGCTTCCAGAAGGGCGTCCACGTCCCGCACAACCCGCCGTTCGTGCTCCTCGGCGCCGGCCTGCTGTGGTTCGGCTGGTTCGGCTTCAACGCGGGCTCCGAGCTCGCCGCCGACGGCACCGCCGCGCTCGCGTTCGTCAACACGATCGCCGCCCCCGCAGCGGCTCTGCTGGCCTGGCTGATCGTCGAGAAGTTCAAGGACGGCAAGCCCACCTCGGTGGGTGCCGCCTCGGGCGCCGTGGCCGGTCTCGTCGCGATCACTCCGGCCTGCGCGTCGCTGACCCCGGGCTGGGCAATCCTCCTCGGCTTCATCGCGGGTGCGGTCTGCGCCCTCGCGATCGAGCTCAAGTTCAAGTGGGGCTTCGACGACTCGCTCGACGTGGTGGGCATCCACCTCGTGGGCGGCCTCATCGGAACGCTCTACCTCGGCTTCTTCGCCACCGGCACCGGCCTGTTCACCGGCGGCGACGGCACGCAGCTGATGGTCCAGGCGATCGCCGCCGTGTCGGTGCTCGTGTACTCGTTCGTGCTCGCCTACGTCATCGGCTTCGCGATCGAGAAGACGATCGGCTTCCGCGTCAAGAACGAGGACGAGGTCGCCGGCATCGACACCGTCGTCCACGGCGAGGAGGGCTACGTGCTCGAGGGCGCGCGCGCCTGACACGTACGGCACTGCCCGAAGGGGCGTCGCGGTTCCCCCCACCGCGGCGCCCCTTCGCCGTGCTCGGGGGAGGATGCCTCGCACTCCTAGGATGGCGACTGTGACACAGCGAAACGGGCTGCTCGGCATCCTGAGCAGCATCCTCCGGCCCCGCAGGGGGGCGGCTCCGACGCATCCGCCCGCCCCTCGGGCGCCGTCCCAGAGCCGCAGCGGCGCCGCCGCGACCGTGGAGATGCCCCCACCCCGCGCGGACGCGCTGCGGATCACGTATGCCCCCGACCACGACGGCGACCCCGATGCGGGTGAGATCGTCTGGACGTGGGTGCCGTACGCCGAGAACGACGGCCGCGGCAAGGATCGTCCGGTGCTGGTCATCGCACGGCAGAGCGGCGATCGCGTCTACGCCGTCCGCCTGACGAGCAAGGCCCACGACGGAGACCGGGACTTCCTCGCGATCGGCACGGGGGAGTGGGACGCGCAGGGCCGCCCGTCCTGGGTCGACATCGATCAGCTCTACAGTGTGCATCGCGACGGCATGCGGCGCGAGGCATCCGCTCTCGATCCGGAGCGATTCGGACGCGTCGCCGAAGCACTCCACCGCCGCTACGGATGGGACTCCGGCGACTGAGGAGTCAGGCGGGTCGACGCGGCCACCTGAGAGAGCACACATGTGCGGCGCGTACGGTCTGGGAATGCACAGACAACGGCCGTCCCCGTTCGATCCGAGCCCGCAGCGGGAGCAGACCGCACCCGTGCCGCAGCCGCTCGACGGGAACGAAGAGCTGCCGCAACACGCTGCAGCGGGCACCCGCGCTCGCATCGTCGACGGCGACCGGGTGCGATCGGCCAAGCCGACGCACATCCCCTCGCGCTCACCCGAGGACGAGCTCGCCTGAGGGCGCGGAGCCGCCGTCGGGACCGGCGGGAAAGACAGAAGCCCCCGGGTTCAGCGGGGGCTTCGCGGTGGGCGATACCAGACTCGAACTGATGACCTCTTCCGTGTGAAGGAAGCGCGCTACCAACTGCGCCAATCGCCCGTTCCCCGAGGGGGACGACTACCGATCCTACCGGATGCCGGAGCATGCCTCGGACCAGTTCTGCATGACACGCGCGGGGTGCGTCCGGTTTTGCAGGAGGGCGAGGATCGGTTAGAGTCTTTCAAGTGCCCGGGTGAACAACCCGGGGGCGAAATGCGGATGTAGCGCAGTTGGTAGCGCACAACCTTGCCAAGGTTGGGGTCGCGAGTTCGAGTCTCGTCATCCGCTCGAGTGCAGGGATCTCCTCCAGAGATCACGGCACGTGGGGTCAAACCACACGCGGTGGCGTGGCCGAGCGGCTAGGCACCGGCCTGCAAAGCCGTTTACACGGGTTCGAATCCCGTCGCCACCTCCACTCCCGGTCCCGACCGGAGTTCGACTCGGGCGATTGGCGCAGCGGTAGCGCGCTTCCCTGACACGGAAGAGGTCACTGGTTCGATCCCAGTATCGCCCACCACCTGAAACCCCCGCCCCGGCGGGGGTTTCGCTTCCCTCCTGCGTCAGCGGACGTGCTCGGACGGATAGACCTCCCTGATCCTCTCGCGGAAGAAGCGACCGGCGCTCTCGGCGGCGCGCAGTCCGCGATACACCGACGGCGGCACCGCGAAGTAGCGGTAGAGCTCGCCCGAGGTGAACTCGAGCTCGAGCACGGCAGTGTCGGCGTCGTAGCCGGCAGAAGCGATCGCCGCGGAGTCGAGGGAGTGTCGGCGCATCCGCTCAGGCTACGCCGCGACGCTGCCGACGATCCGGCGCGACGTGCCCACGCGCCCTGTGTGCCGGCACCCGTGCCCGCGCGGGCACTGGTTACACTCGAGGGGTGGAACTCGTCTGGTCGACCGCTGCCGCGGCACTCAAGACCGACACGCGAACGCTCGGCGCCTGAGCGGGCGGGGCGTGTCGTGCGCCTGAAGCTGAGTAGCCTTGATCCGAGCCATTCCCAGGAGAGTTTCCGTGACTGACGCTGTGTCCCTGCCCATCGACGGCTTCGCCCTGTTCCCCGACCGCTCCGTGGTCGCATTGCGGGTGAACGGCGAACTGAAAGACCTCGCGACGGTGGTGAGCGACACGGATGCCGTCGAGCCGGTCACCATCGACAACCCCGACGGTCTCGCCATCCTGCGCCACTCGACCGCGCACGTGCTCGCCCAGGCCGTGCAGCGCATCAACCCGCAGGCCAACCTCGGCATCGGTCCGCCGATCACGGACGGGTTCTATTACGACTTCGGCGTCGAGCATCCCTTCACGCCGGAGGACCTCAAGGCGATCGACAAGGAGATGCAGCGCATCGTCCGCGAGGGCCAGCGCTTCGTGCGCCGCGTCGTCAGTGACGACGAGGCGCGGGCGGAGCTCGTCGACGAGCCGTTCAAGCTCGAGCTCATCGGCCTCAAGGGCGGCGGGGCAGAGAAGACCGAGGGCGCCTCGGTCGAGGTCGGCGCCGGCGAGCTGACCATCTACGACAACGTCGACCGCGACGGCCAGACCGTGTGGAAGGACCTCTGCCGGGGTCCGCACCTGCCCAACACGCGGATGATCGGCAACGGCTGGGCACTGCAGCGCATCGCCGGTGCGTACTGGCGCGGCAGCGAGAAGAACCCGCAGCTGCAGCGCATCTACGGCACCGCCTGGCCGTCGAAGGATGAGCTGCGCGCGTACCAGACGCGTCTGGAGGAGGCCGCCAAGCGCGACCACCGCAAGCTCGGCAAGGACCTCGACCTCTTCTCGTTCCCCGACGAGATCGGCTCGGGCCTGTCCGTCTGGCACCCGCGCGGCGGTGTCGTCCGCGGCGAGATGGAGCAGCACGCGCGCCGTCGCCACATCGCCGGCGGCTACACCTACGTGTACACGCCGCACATCTCGAAGGAGGACCTGTTCCTCACCTCGAACCACCTCGTCACCTACAAGGAGGGCATGTTCCCGCCCATCGTGATGGACGAGGAGCGCGACGAGAACGGCGAGATCACCAAGCACGGCCAGGACTACTACCTGAAGCCGATGAACTGCCCGATGCACATCCTCATCTACAAGGAGCGTGCGCGCAGCTACCGCGACCTGCCGATGAGACTCGCGGAGAACGGCACCGTCTACCGCAACGAGCTGTCGGGCGCGCTGCACGGGCTCACCCGCGTCCGCGGCTTCACACAGGACGACTCCCACCTGTTCGTCACCCCCGAGCAGCTCGAGGAGGAGGCCACCAAAGTCCTGGAGTTCGTCATCTCGATGCTGCGCGACTTCGGCCTGGACGACTTCGAGCTCGAGCTGTCGATGCGCGACGACGAGAAGGAGAAGTGGATCGGCTCCGACGAGTTCTGGGACTACTCGACCAACGCGCTGCGCAACGTCGCGGTCGCGAGCGGCCTGAAGCTCACCGAGGTGCCGGGTGAGGCGGCGTTCTACGGTCCGAAGATCGACCTCAAGACCCGCGACGCGATCGGCCGCGTGTGGCAGCTCTCCACGGTGCAGGTGGACCCCAACCTGCCCGAGCGCTTCGAGCTCGAGTACACCGATCGCGACGGCCAGAAGAAGCGGCCGATCATGATCCACCGCGCGCTGTTCGGCTCGATCGAGCGGTTCTTCGCGATCCTGCTCGAGCATTACGCCGGTGCGTTCCCGGTGTGGCTCTCGCCGGTGCAGGTGGTCGGCATCCCGGTTGCGGAGGACTTCGCGGACTACCTGGGCGACGTGATCGACCAGCTCAGGGCCGAGGGGGTCCGCGCCGATCTGGACCACAGCGACGACCGGATGCAGAAGAAGATCCGCACCCACACCACGCAGAAGGTGCCGCTGCAGCTGATCGCCGGTGCACAGGACCAGTCTGCAGGCACCGTGTCGTTCCGCTTCCGCGACGGGACGCAGGAGAACGGCGTCCCGATCGCCGACGCCGTGCGTCGCGTGCGCGAGGCCATCGACTCCCACGCCCTGGTGAACACCGCGGAGGACTTCGCGTGAGCGACGACCCGCTTGCGGGGAGTCGCGATCGCGAAGTCTCGGTTCCTGAGCCTGTCGAAGGGCGCGTGAGCGACGAGGCCGGGTCGGAAGGCGTCCGGCAGACGGACGCCGCCGACGCGGCGCTCGTCGACGCCGCGACGCTTCCTGGGGTGCCGGACGAGTTCCAGCGTCTCTGGACTCCTCACCGGATGGCCTACATCCAGGCGGGACCCGAGGTGCTGCGCAAGGAGTGCCCGTTCTGCGAGGCGCCGCGCAAGTCCGACGAGGACGGGCTCATCGTCTTCCGCGGGCGCACGGCGTACGCGCTGCTCAACCTGTTCCCGTACAACTCGGGGCATCTGCTGGTGTGCCCGTACCGCCACATCGCGACGTACGACCAGGCGACCGACGAAGAGGTCGCCGAGATCGGCGCGCTCACCCAGCAGGGGATGCGCGTGCTGCGTCAGGTCTCGCGGTGCGACGGCTTCAACATCGGCATGAACCAGGGCCATGTCGCCGGCGCCGGCGTCGACGAGCACCTGCACCAGCACATCGTGCCGCGATGGGCGGCCGACGCCAACTTCTTCCCGATCATCGCCAAGACGAAGGCGCTGCCGCAGCTTCTCGGCGACGTACGCCGCGCGGTGGCCGACGCCTGGCACGGCTGACCGCAGGAGCGGATGCCGCAGGCGCGGCATCCGCTCCGCTGCTCGTCAGCGGACCTTCGTGACCTCGAACTGCAGGCGCGGGTGGGCGTAGGCCTCCTGCGACTCGACGAGCTGCAGCTCGCGCTCGCCCGACGCGTGCGTGCGCTCGAGGAGGTCGTAGACGCTCGAGGTCGTGCGGGCGAGGGCGTCGGCCGCGTCGCCGCTGCGACGCAGGTGCGCGGTGAAGAGCGCCGCCGTGACGTCACCCGAGCCGTTGGCCTTCATCGGGATGTGCGGGGTCCGCACGATCCACGCGCCGTCGTCGGTGACGGCGAGCATCTCGATCGTCCCTTCTGGACGATCGGGGCGCTCGACGCTCGTGACGAGGACGGTGCTCGGCCCCATCGCGCGGGCGAGGTCGGCCGACGCCAGAGTGGACTCGAGGTCGGCGGGCTCGGTTCCGGTCAGGAATCCCAGCTCGAACTGATTCGGCGTGATGATGTCGGCTGCGGGCACGACGCGTTCCCGCAGCAGCACGGGGATCGCCGGGGCGACGAAGCACCCCGACTTCGCGTTGCCCATCACCGGGTCGCACGCGTACACGGCGGCGGGGTTGGCCTCCCGGACGCGCGCGACGGTGTCGAGGATGACGTCGGCGATGCCCTCCCCGCCCTGATAGCCGGAGAGCACGACGTCGATCTGCGGGAAGACGCCGCGCTCCTCGATGCCGAGGACGACGTCGCGCACATCGTCGGGACTGATCATCGGGCCGCGCCATGCGCCGTAGCCGGTGTGATTCGAGAAGTTCACCGTGTACACCGGCATGACCTCGACGCCGATGCGCTGCAGCGGGAAGACGGCAGCGGAGTTGCCCACGTGACCGTAGGCGACCGCGGACTGGATCGAGAGGATCTTCACCGCTCGATCATGCCACTTCTCGTGTGACCAGCCGCCCACCGGCGGCCCGCACGGCAGCCGCCACGTCGGCGGCCAGGCGCTCGGCGTCGGCGACGTCGAGGTCGTGCACCGTGAGACGCAGCCGGTGCGACGGCGCGTCTCCGCCGAGGACGAACTCGTCGCCGGGCCGGGCCAGCCACCCCCGCCGCATCAGCTGCTCCGCGACGGCACGCGCGGGCACCGGAAGCGGGATCCAGAGGTTCAGCCCATCACCGGCATCCGCGGGCACGCCCCGTGCGGTGAGCCGCTCGACGAACGCCGCGTTGCGCGCCGCGTAGTGCGCACCCGCACGCTCGATCGCGGCCATGGTGCCGGCATCCGTCAGCAGTGCGTGAGCGAGGCGCTGCAGCAGATGGCTCACCCACGTCGTGCCGGGGGTGAGGCGCATCGCGAGCCGCTCCGCGGTCTCGGGATCGGATGCCGTCACCGCCAGGCACATGTCGGGCCCGAGGAACTTCGACACCGATCGCACGAGTGCCCAGCGCCGGTGGCCCGGCGCGATGACGGAGTGGAACTGCTGCTGCGACAGCAGCGAGAAGTGGTCGTCCTCGATCACGAGGACGTAGGGGTGGTCCTCGAGCACGCCGCGCAGCTCTTCAGCGCGCCGCGCCGAGAGGCTCGCACCGGTGGGGTTCTGGGCGCGCGGGGTGAGGACGACCGCGCGCACCCCCTGTTCGAGCGCCGCGCGCAGCCCGTCGGGCGTCATTCCTTCGTCGTCGACGGGCACGGGGACCGCTCGATAGCCTCCGATGCGCACGGTGTGGATGCTGGTGAGGAAGCACGGGTCCTCGAGGGCGACCGCGTCGTCGCGGGTGAGCGCCTGGGCCAGCAGCCGCTCGACCGCATCGGCCGCGCCGCTGGTGATGGTCAGTCGCAGCTCGGCCGCCGGCGGAAGGCCGTCGCGCATCCACTCCTGGGCCCAGTCCTCGAGTTCGGGGTCGATGACGGGTTCGCCGTACAGGACGGGCCGGCCCACCATCCCCGCGAGGGCACGGGAGAGGTCGGGGATCAGCTCGGGATCCGGGTTGCCCGTGCCCACGTCGCGGAGCACGCTGCCGGCCGCGAAGCCCTCCTGCGCCACGGGGGACAGGTCGGCGACGCGTGTGCCGCTGCGGCCGCGCGTGACGATCACGCCGGCCTGCGTGAGCTGCCGGTACGCGGCCACCACGGTGTTGCGGTTCACGCCCAGCTCGTCGGCGAGGGACCGCACCGGGGGCAGCGGGTCGCCGGGGAGCACGTCGCCCCGTTCGATGCGGGCGCGCACGCTCTCGGCGATCTCCGAGGCGGATCGCCCGCTGATGTCGAGGGTCATGTGCCGCCCCTGCTGGTCGCGCCGTCAGCCCACCGATCGGCGGGTGATCCTCATGCTATCTTTTGGCCTAGGCCAATACCCGCATTGTCCTCACTCGTTGCGCTCCAGCGCTCCACTCGAAGGGAAAGCTCGTGACCACCGACACGGGAACCGACCGCGTCAAGCGCGGCCTCGCCGAGATGCTCAAGGGCGGCGTCATCATGGACGTCGTCACCGTCGACCAGGCGAAGATCGCCGAGGACGCCGGTGCCGTCGCCGTCATGGCGCTCGAGCGCGTGCCGGCCGACATCCGCGCCCAGGGCGGCGTCTCGCGCATGAGCGACCCCGACATGATCGACGGCATCATCGACGCCGTCTCGATCCCGGTCATGGCGAAGGCGCGCATCGGCCACTTCGTCGAGGCGCAGGTGCTGCAGGAGCTCGGCGTCGACTACATCGACGAGTCCGAGGTGCTCTCGCCGGCCGACTACGTGAACCACATCGACAAGTGGAGCTTCACGGTCCCCTTCGTGTGCGGTGCCACCAACCTGGGCGAGGCGCTGCGGCGCATCAACGAGGGCGCCGCGATGATCCGCTCGAAGGGCGAGGCGGGCACCGGCGACGTGTCGGAGGCCACCAAGCACATCCGCACCATCTCCAGCGAGATCAACCGACTCACGTCGATGTCGAAGGACGAGCTGTACGTCGCCGCCAAGGAGCTGCAGGCGCCCTACGACCTGGTGGCGGAGATCGCCGAGACCGGCAAGCTGCCGGTCGTGCTGTTCGTCGCCGGCGGTGTCGCCACGCCCGCCGACGCCGCGATGATGATGCAGATGGGTGCGGACGGCGTGTTCGTCGGCTCGGGCATCTTCAAGTCGGGCAACCCCGCCCAGCGCGCGGCCGCCATCGTGAAGGCCACCACCTTCTACGACGACCCGAAGGTCATCGCCGACGTGTCGCGCGGCCTCGGCGAGGCGATGGTGGGCATCAACGTCTCCGACCTCCCCGCCCCGCACCGGCTCGCCGAGCGCGGCTGGTGACGACGCCGGCTCCGCGGGTCGGCGTCCTCGCACTGCAGGGGGATGTCCGTGAGCACGTGCGCGTGCTCACGGAACTCGGCGCCGAGGTGACGACGGTGCGCCGCCCGGCGGAGCTCGCCGCCATCGACGGGCTCGTGCTCCCCGGCGGCGAATCGAGCGTCATCGACAAGCTCTCCCGCGCGTTCGGCATGCGCGAGCCCGTGCGCGCGGCGATCGCGGCCGGCATGCCGGTCTACGGGACCTGCGCCGGCCTCATCCTGCTCGCCGACCGGATCACCGACGGCATCGTTGGCCAGCAGACCTTCGGCGGGCTCGACGTCACGGTGCGCCGGAACGCCTTCGGCAGCCAGGTCGACTCGTTCGAGGTCGACCTCGACGTGCCGGCCCTCGGCGAGCCACCGGTCCATGCGGTGTTCATCCGAGCGCCGCTGGTCGAGGAAGCCGGCGACGGCGTCGAGCGGCTCGCGGCGCTGGACGACGGGCGGGTCGTCGCGGTGCGCCAGGGCTCGCTGCTCGGGACCGCTTTCCATCCCGAGGTGACGGGCGAGCACCGCTTCCACGCGCTCTTCCTCGACATGGTGCGCGAGCGGCAGCGCTGACGACGTGCGGACGACACGTCGGGGTAGATTCTGACTCATGACGATCAACGACTGGTGGCGCGAGCATCCCGAGGAGCGCTACTGGATGATCGCCCCGTCGCGCGGCGTCGTCGGCGATGCGCTGTCCGCACCGAAGGCGGCGGACGAACGGCGATTCGAGTGGTCGCACGAGCTCGTCGGGTACACCGAGCCGGGCGACACGCTGTTCGTCTGGGACCGGACCCTTCCGGTGCCCGGGATCGCCGCGTGGGGGAGAGTGCTCGGTCCTCTCGGCGAGGAGACGCGAGCGCGTCGCGGCGACGACCTGCCTCATTGGCGGATGCCGATCAGCGACACCCTGCGGCTTGCCGCTCCGATCACCCTCCCGAGCCTCCGACGCGTCGGCGGTGAGATCGTCGCCGTGCGCGATCGGGTGGAGCAGCTCACGGAGGGACCGGTCTACTTCCCGTTCATCGGCTCGGCCGAGACGCTGGCGCCCGCACCGGCGTACCTCACCAAGGTGCCGCGCGACCTCGTCGCGCTGCTCTCGTCGCGATTCGGCTTCGAGTTCGCACTGTAGCGCTGCCGGCGGGAGGCGAACGCCGCGACGAGCAGGTGCCGCGCAGCATTGATCGCGAACCCGCTGCGCCGCGGGGAATAGAATTGTCCGTCGGCGGTGGCCGCGCCGGATGGCGCCGGCCGACGCGACCCGCCGACGAGCGTGAATTCAGGAGGACCATGTCCGGGCATTCCAAGTGGGCAACGACCAAGCACAAGAAGGCGGTCATCGACTCTCGCCGTGCGAAGTCGTGGGCCAAGCTCATCAAGAACATCGAGGTGGCGGCCAAGCTCGGCGGCCCCGACCTTCAGGGCAATCCGACACTGTTCGACGCGGTGCTCAAGGCCAAGAAGACCTCGGTCCCGAAGGACAACATCGACCGCGCGATCAAGCGCGGCGCGGGCATCGGCGGCGAGTCGGTCGAGTACTCGTCGATCATGTACGAGGGGTACGGCCCCAACGGCGTCGCCCTGATGATCGAGTGTCTGACCGACAACAAGAACCGCGCCGCGGCGGAGGTGCGCACCGCACTCACCCGCAACGGCGGCACACTGGCCGATCCCGGCAGCGTGGCGTACAACTTCACCCGCAAGGGCGTCATCGTCGTCGGCGGTGAGACGACCACCGAGGACGACGTCATGCTGGCCGTCCTCGAGGCCGGCGCCGAAGAGGTCGAGCCGCACGCGCAGGGCTACGAGGTCATCACCGAGGCGTCCGACCTCGTGACCGTCCGCTCGGCGCTGCAGGACGCCGGGATCGACTACGAGTCGGCGGACGTCGAGTTCGTCCCGAATCTCAAGGTCGAGGTCGACGCCGACACCGCGCGCAAGGTCTTCCGCCTCATCGACGCCCTCGAAGACAGCGACGACGTGCAGAACGTCTACAGCAACTTCGACCTCACCGCAGAGGTGCAGGCCGAGCTCGAGAACGACGAGGACTGAGCACGACGGTCCGCACGCCTGCCCCGGCGCCGCCGCCGCGACCGGACCGGAGCCTGAGGGCGCCCGGACCGGTCGCGGCCAGGCGCGCCTGGCCGCGGCATCCGGCATCCTCGCCTAGCGTGGGGGAGTGGCATCCGGAACCTCTCGCGGTCGTCTGCGCGTGCTCGGGATCGACCCGGGCCTGACGCGCTGCGGTGTGGGCGTCGTGGATGTCGCACCCGATCGCTCCGCGACCCTCGTGCACGTAGGGGTCGTCCGGTCCGATCCGGGCGCCCCGATCGAGGAGCGTCTGGCGCTGATCGCCGCCGGGCTGCGTGCCGTGCTCGACGCGCACGCGCCCGACGTGGTCGCGGTGGAGCGCGTGTTCGCGCAGCACAACCGCGCCACGGTGATGGGCACCGCGCAGGCGAGCGGCATCGCCCTCCTCGTCGCGGGGGAGCGCGGCATCGCCGCCGCGACGCACACGCCGTCGGAGGTGAAGGCCGCCATCACCGGCTACGGCAACGCCGACAAGCGGCAGGTGCAGACCATGGTCGCCCGTGTGCTGCGGCTGGACGAGCTTCCCAAGCCCGCCGATGCCGCGGACGCTCTCGCTCTCGCGCTCTGCCACGCGTGGCGCGGGGCACCCAGCACGACGGCGGCGTCCGGACCCCTGACGCCGGCGCAGCGCGCCTGGGCCGACGCGGAACGCGTCGCCCGCCGCTGACCTGGCTCGAGCGCCGATCGGGAACGACGGCTGCGTGTCGCTCGAACAAACGTCCGAACCGCACCGTAGGCTCGATCCATGATCTCCTCAGTCCGCGGCACCGCAGTGCACGTCGATGCGGATGCGGTCGTCGTCGAAGTCGGGGGAGTCGGCCTCCACGTCGCAGTGACGCCGCAGGTCGCGCGCGGCACCCACCTCGGCGATGACATCACCCTCCATACCTCGCTCATCGTCCGCGAGGACGCCCTGTCGCTGTTCGGCTTCGAGTCTCGCGAAGAGCTGACCGTGTTCGGTCTGCTCCTGGGCGTCACCGGCGTCGGCCCGAAGTCCGCGCTCGGTGTGCTCGCGACCCTGACGGTGCCGCAGATCGCCGACGCCGTCTCGGCCGACGACGACGCACCGTTCCGCCGCGTCTCGGGGATCGGCCCGAAGACCGCCAAGCTCATCGTGGTGCAGCTGGCCGGCAAGATCGCCGTGACGCGGCCCGCCGCCCCGGGCGGCACAGATGCCGCCCCCTCCGCCGCGATCCCGTCACAAGTCGTGGAGGCGCTGATCGGGCTCGGCTGGTCGGAGCGTGTCGCGATCGAGGCCGTCGACACGGTCGCCGCCGAGGCATCCGACGCCGATCGGTCATCGGTTCCCACCCTGCTGCGGCGGACCCTCGCGACGCTCGGGCCTGCGCGGAAGGAGCCCGTGAGTGGTTGACGTGCGCGAAGCCGACGAGCCGGTCGACGAGACGGAGCTCGCCATCGAGGGCGCGCTGCGCCCCTCGTCGCTCGCAGAGTTCGTCGGACAGCAGAAGGTCCGCGGCCAGATGCAGCTGCTGCTCGATGCGGCGCGCATCCAGCAGCGGCCAGCCGACCACATCCTCCTGTCGGGCCCCCCCGGACTCGGCAAGACGACCCTCGCGATGATCGTCGCCTACGAGAGCGGGCGCCCGCTGCGCCTCTCGAGCGGGCCCGCGATCCAGCACGCGGGCGACCTCGCGGCGCTGCTGTCGAGCCTCACACCGGGCGAAGTGCTGTTCATCGACGAGGTGCACCGCATGGCGCGCGCGGCCGAGGAGATGCTGTACCTCGCGATGGAGGACTTCCGCATCGACATCATGGTCGGCAAGGGGGCCGGGGCGACGAGCATCCCGCTCGACCTCGCGCCGTTCACCCTCGTCGGCGCGACGACGAGGTCGGGACTGCTGCCGAACCCGCTGCGCGACCGCTTCGGCTTCACCGCCCATCTCGAGTACTACGAACCCGAAGAGCTCGAGCGGGTCATCGAGCGCTCGGCGGCGATGCTCGGCGTCACGCTGCCGCCGGCTGCTCGCGCCGAGATCGCACGACGCTCGCGCGGCACGCCCCGCATCGCGAACCGCCTGCTGCGTCGTGTCCGCGACTACCTGGTCGTCCACGGCCGGACCGGTGCCGACATCGCCGCCGTCGACGCCGCACTCGACCTCTACGACGTCGACAGGATCGGCCTCGACCGGCTGGACCGCGCCGTGCTCGACGCTCTCGTGCGCCGCTTCCGCGGCGGCCCGGTGGGTCTCGGCACGCTGTCCGTCGCGGTGGGGGAGGAACCAGACACGATCGAGTCCGTCGTCGAGCCGTACCTCGTGCGCATCGGCTTCATGGGCCGCACGCCGCGCGGACGCATCGCCATGCCCGAGGCCTACGCCCACATGGGGGTGCCGGCGGCCGACTCGGTGCTGGGACTCGATGACCTATAATCGCTGGAGGCTTCCGCCCACCCCCGCCTGCAAGGCAACGCCGCCCGCGGCGACTGCCTCATCCGAAAGGTGCTTCCAGCTCCCATGGACTTCGCTACGTTCCTGAGCAATTACGGCCTCATCATCCTGCTGGTCGTGCTCCTCGTCTTCATGTTCTGGAGCTCACGCCGCCGCATGCAGAAGCAGAAGGCGGAGCAGGAGGAGAAGGCCCGCCAGACGGTGCCCGGCTCCGAGGTGCTGCTGCAGGGCGGCCTCTACGGCACGATCGTCTCGTACGACGCCGACAACCTCGACCAGCCCGCGATCGTCGAGCTCGCGCCCGGCGTGCAGATCAAGGTCCACAGCCAGGCCATCCTGCGCGTCGTGACCCCCGAGGTCGGCGTCGTGACCGAGGATGAGTACCTCGCCGCCGAAGAGAGCCACGCTGAGTACGCCGAGGGCGTCGCGAACGGCGACATCACCTCGATCAGCGACGACCAGAGCGCCGCCGGCGGCAAGGACAAGATCGATCCCGACGCCGAGCCCGGCACCAAGCCGCAGGGCTGAAGCACGTCCGTTCGCCCGTTCGGGCTCTCAAGAAAGCAAAGACGTGGCGACATCCACCCCCGTCCGGCATGCATGGCGCGCGCTGACCGGACTCCTCGCGATCACCGCGATCCTGTTCGGCATCAACGCGCTCGGCGTGTACGTGTTCGGTCAGAGCTCCTGGACGCCGGCCCTCGCCCTCGACCTGCAGGGCGGCACCCAGATCGTCCTCGAAGCGCAGACCGAGGACGGCGCCGACCCCTCCGCTGAGCAGATGGAGCAGGCGGTCACGATCATCCGCCAGCGCGTCGACGCGTCCGGCGTCGGCGAGGCCGAGGTGACCACCCAGGCCGGAAACCAGATCGTCGTGCAGATCCCGGGTCAGGCCGATGAGGAGACCCGTAACCGCATCGAGGCCTCCGCGCAGCTTCAGCTGCGCGCGGTGCTGTATGCCGGCGACCCGGCGACGGAGTTCGTGGGCGAAGACGGCAACGCCACGCCGTACCCGACCCCCGACCCGACGCTGCAGGCGACGCCGACGACAGCGCCCACCGACGGCAGCGACACGGCGTGGATCACCCCCGCACTGCAGGCCGAGTTCCTCGCGTACGACTGCGCGGACCCGGACAACGATCCTGCGAACGCGCCCGCCGACGAGCCGCTCATCACCTGCGACGCCGACGGCTCGGTGAAGTACATCCTCGGCCCGGTCGAGCTCGACGGCTCGTCGATCGACGATGCGACGTTCGGCCTGCAGCAGACCAACAACCAGTGGGCCGTCAACCTCTCGTTCGACGGTGAGGGCACGACGACGTTCGGCGAGATCAGCCAGCGGCTGTACGGCGCGCAGGCGCCGCTCAACCAGTTCGCGTTCGTGCTCGACGGCTACGTCCTCTCGGCGCCGTCGATGAACGGCGTGATCCTCGACGGCAAACCGAGCATCACGGGCAGCTTCACCCAGGAGTCGGCGAAGGTGCTCGCCGACCAGCTGAAGTACGGCGCACTGCCGCTGAGCTTCACCGTCGAGAGCTCGAACTCGATCTCGGCGACGCTCGGATCCCAGCAGCTGCAGATCGGTCTCATCGCGGGTCTGATCGGCCTCGTGCTCGTCGCGATCTACTCGCTCATCGTGTACCGCGCTCTCGGCTTCATCATCATCGCGTCACTGGCGGTGATGGCGGTGCTGACCTACGTCACGCTGTGCATCCTCGCCTGGCGCATGGGCTTCCGCCTGTCGCTCGCCGGCGTCGCGGGCCTGATCGTGACGATCGGGTTCACGGCGGACTCGTTCATCGTGTACTTCGAACGCATCCGCGACGAGCTGCGCGACGGCAAGTCCATCACCGCAGCGGTGGAGGACGGCTGGGGCCGCGCGAAGCGGACGATCTACATCTCGAAGTCGATCAACATCCTCGCCGCCGTCGTGCTGTACATCCTCGCGGATTCGACGGTCAAGGGCTTCGCCTTCACCCTCGGCCTCACCACCGCGATCGACGTCCTCATCTTCATCCTGTTCACCCACCCGGTGCTGCAGCTGCTGGCACGCACACGGTTCTTCGGGTCGGGGCATCCGCTGTCCGGGCTCGATCCGACGGCTCTGGGCGCGGTCTACCGCGGCCGCGCGCAATTCCGCGAGCCGGTGGTCGCCACCGGAGCGGCAGGGCGTCGAAACGTCAAGGCCCGTGGCGAAGCCGCCCGCCGTCAGACCATCGCCGAGCGGAAGCAGGCGGAACTGGCCGCCGCCGACAGCGCGAAACCCGGCAAGACCGTCAAGGAGGGAGACGACTGATGCGCTCCATGAGCCAGCTCGGCAACGACCTCTACACGGGCAAGACGTCGTTCCCCTTCGTCGGCCGGCGACGCCTGTGGTTCCTCATCGCCGCGATCCTCGTGATCGGCTCGGCCCTGGTGCCGCTGTTCCGTCCCATCCAGTTCTCGATCGAGTTCACCGGCGGATCCCAGTTCACCGTCAGCGGCGTGGCATCGCCGGTCGATCAGTCGCTCGCCACCGACGCCGTCCTGTCGGTCGTGCCCGAAGCGACGACGAAGGTCGTCACGATCGGCGAGGACGCCGTGCGCGTCCAGACCGACCAGGTGACGGATGCCGAGAGCCGCGAGATCTCGACGGCCCTCGCCGAGGCGTACGACGTGCCCGAGGCCGAAGTCAGCTACGCGTTCATCGGTCCCAGCTGGGGCGCCGATGTGACGCGAACGTCGCTCTGGGGTCTCGCGATCTTCCTCGCCCTGACGTTCATCATCCTGGCGCTGTACTTCCGCACCTGGAAGATGTCGGTCTCGGCCATCATCGGCCTGGTGGACGTGCTCGTCATCACCATCGGCGTCTACGCCCTGTTCGGCTTCGAGATCTCGCCGGCGGCCGTCATCGGCTTCCTGACGATCCTGTCGTACGCCCTGTACGACACGACCGTCGTGTTCGACAAGATCAGGGAGAACACCGACGAAGACGGCGAGGTCTCCGGGCGCACGTTCGGCGAGTCCGTCAACCTCGCGGTGAACCAGACCCTCGTGCGCTCGATCAACACGACCATCGTCGCGATCCTGCCGACCGGCGCGATCCTGTTCATCGGTCTCATCTGGGCCGGCGCGCAGACGCTCACCGACCTGTCGCTCTCGATCTTCGTGGGAACGATCGTGGCCGCGTACTCGACGATCTTCGTCGCGGCGCCGCTGTACTCGCTGCTGCGCGAGAACGAGCAGCCGATCAGGACGCGCGACACGCGCGTCGTGGCGGCGCGCGAGCTGGCGGGCACCCCGGCCTGAGGCCTCGCCGCTCGGGCGTAGGATTGGGAGGTCCGGCGGAGGGGAGGGAATCGCATGACCGAGACCGTTCCCCCCGCCCAGTCCTCGTCGCTGCGGCGCCTGGTGCCGCGGATCTTCTCGCGCTCCGCGCGCCGGGATGACGTCGAGCAGCTCCTGCGAACGGTGCGCACGCACCACCCGAAGGGCGATCTGTCGATCGTCGAGCGCGCCTACTCTGTCGCCGAGAAGGCGCACTCCGGGCAGGCTCGCCAGAGCGGCGAGCCGTACATCACCCACCCTCTCGCCGTGGCGCAGATCCTCGCGGATCTCGGGCTCGGCCCCCGGGCCATCGCCGCCGCGCTCCTCCACGACACCGTCGAAGACACCGACTACTCGCTCGAGACGCTCACGAGCGAGTTCGGCGACGAGGTCGCCATGCTCGTCGACGGCGTGACCAAGCTCGACAAGGTCAAGTACGGCGAGAGCGCGCAGGCCGAGACGGTCCGCAAGATGATCGTCGCGATGTCGCGCGACATCCGCGTGCTCCTCATCAAACTGGCCGACCGCCTGCACAACGCGCGCACATGGGGATTCGTCCCGCCCGAGAAGGCGCGCAAGAAGGCCACCGAGACCCTCGAGATCTACGCGCCCCTCGCGCACCGGCTCGGCATCCAGGCGATCAAGTCCGAGCTCGAGGATCTCTCGTTCGCGGTGCTGCACCCGAAGCTCTACGCCGAGATCGAGAGCCTGGTCAAGCAGCGCACCCCGCAGCGCGAGCAGTACGTGCAGAACGTCATCGCCTCCGTCGACAGCGACCTTCGGGAACTGCGGATCCGCGGTCGAGTGATGGGCCGGCCGAAGCAGCTGTACTCCGTGTATCAGAAGATGGTGGTGCGCGGCCGCGAGTTCGACGACATCTACGACCTCATCGGCATCCGCGTGCTCGTCGGCAGCGTTCGCGACTGCTACGCCGTGCTTGGCGCGATCCACGCACGCTGGACGCCGCTTCCAGGGCGCTTCAAGGACTACATCGCGACACCGAAGTTCAACCTCTACCAGTCGCTGCACACCACGGTCATCGGCCCCGGCGGCCGCACCGTCGAGATCCAGATCCGCACGCACGAGATGCACCAGCAGGCGGAGTACGGCGTCGCCGCCCACTGGAAGTACAAAGAGCAGATGAACGGCGCCAAGCCGGACTCCAAGTCCCTCGACACCGACATGGCCTGGCTCGCCCACATCTCCGACTGGCAGGCCGAGACGGCCGACCCGGGGGAGTTCCTCGACTCGCTGCGCTTCGAGATCGGCGCCAAGGAGGTCTACGTCTTCACGCCCAAGGGCCGCGTGATCGGGCTTCCTGCGGGTGCGACCCCCGTGGACTTCGCCTACGCGGTGCACACCGAGGTGGGTCACCGCACGATGGGCGCGAAGGTGAACGGCCGCCTGGTGCCGCTGGAATCCGAGCTGAAGAGCGGCGACGTCGTCGAGGTGTTCACCTCGAAGAACCCCGATGCCGGACCGAGTCAGGACTGGCTCGGGTTCGTCCGGAGCACCCGCGCGCGCAACAAGATCCGCGGCTGGTTCACGAAGGAGCGCCGCGAGGAGGCGATCGAGCAGGGCAAGGAGTCGATCGCACGCGCGATGCGCCGGCAGAACCTCCCCTTGCAGCGGCTCATGAGCCAGGACTCGTTCACCGAGGTCGCCCACCTGCTGCGCTATGAGGACGTCTCGGCGCTGTACGCCGCCGTCGGCGAAGGTCACGTCTCGACCCAGTCGGTGATCGAGAAGGTCACCGCGCTGGTCGCCGCCAACGACACGACGACCGGTCCGATCGACCTGCCGGTCGTCGGACGGACCCGCGCACCGCGCGGCGGCGACTCGGGAGTCCTCGTCCGCGGCGCCCCCGACATCCTGGTCAAGCTCGCGAAGTGCTGCACCCCGGTGCCGGGCGATGAGGTCGTCGGCTTCGTGACCCGCGGCAGCGGCGTCTCGGTGCACCGGACGGACTGCACCAACGTCAAGTCCCTGATGGACGACCCGGAGCGCATGATCGACGTCGAGTGGGCTCCCACGACGAAGAGCGTGTTCCTCGTGCAGATCCAGGTCGAGGCGCTCGACCGCTCGGGCCTGTTGAGCGACGTCACCCGCGTGCTCAGCGAGCACCACGTGAACATCCTCTCGGCGACGGTCTCGACGTCGAACGACCGCCTGGCTCTCAGCCGCTTCGTGTTCGAGATGGGCGACATCGTCCACCTCGACCGGGTGCTCAACGCCGTGCGGCGCATCGACGCCGTCTACGACGTGTACCGCGTCACGTCCTCTTGAAGCGCGGCGGTCAACATCTCCCGCAGGCAGGCGAGGGCCGCGTGCTTGTGGGGGAGCGTGCCCTCCTCGAGCCGCGCGATCGCGCGGGTCGAGGCATCCGGATCCGAGCCCGCCAGCAGGCGCGCCGCTCGCGTGTGCTCGGCGTCGCCCACGCGGGCGAGGTCCGCGAGCGTGCGTTCGGGGGTGGTCACGTGCACGCCCCCGATCAGGTGCAGGTCCTCCGCGGTGACGGCGAGGTCGCGGTAGACGAGCTGCCGATCGGGCACGACGTGGAGGCGGCGCGACACGGCACGCTGCACGGTATGACGCGCAGGCGGCGCGGGCAGTCCGCCGTGGATCCATGCCGCGGTCAGATGCGTGGCCGCAAGGGTGTCACCGAGTGTGCGCACCAGCGAGCCGGCGCGCAGCGCCGGCGTCTCGACCGCATCGGCGGGCATGTAGGCGTCGCCCAGCGACACCAGGTGCCCGTCGAGACAGGCGGCGGTCAGCTCGGCGTTCGAGAGCCGGTCATCCGCGAAGTACAGGAAGGGCGATCCCACGTCCGAAGTCTGCCGCACCGTCGCAGGACGACGGATGCCGCCGCTGGCCGCCTGTGGACAACCCGGACGCCGAGGACGTCACGCCTCGAACGACGGCTCAGCCGCCGAGCGCCTTGAGCCACGTACGCCGCGCCTCCAGCGCGTCGGACGCGTTCGCGATCGCCCGCTTGTCGCCCGACTTCTTGGCCGCCTCGAGCTCGTCCTCCAGCTTGCGGATCGCATCCGTCAGCTGGCGGGTCATGTCGTTCGCGCGGGCCTTCTGCTCCGGGTCGTTGCGCTTCCAGTCGGCCTCCTCGCGCGAGCGCAGGGCGTTCTCGATGCGACGCAGCTCGTCGTCGAGCGAGCGCTCGGTGTCGCGCGGGAAGATCCGGCCGACCTCGTCCCAGCGGCGCTGCACGGCCGTCAGGGTCGCACGCGCCTTCGCGATGTCGCGTTCGTCGGCGACGGGCTTCGCCTCCTCGAGAAGCGCCCGCTTCTGCTCGATCTTCTCGCGGGAGGCCTCGAGATCAGCGGTCTCCCGCTCGATCCGTGCGCCGTACAGCGCATCGCCGGCAGCCTTGAACCGCGCCCACAGGGCGTCGTCCACCTTCTTGCCGGCACGACCGGCCGTCTTCCACTCGTCGAGCAGCTCACGGTAGGCGGGGATGCCGTCCTCGCCCTTCGGGGCGAGGGCCTCGGCCCTCTCGACCAGGCGGGTCTTGCGGTCGCGAACGCCCTTGTGCGCCTCGTCCAGCTCGGCGTAGAACGCGCGGCGGTGCTTGTCCACCGTGGCCCGGGCGTCGCGGAATCGCTTCCACAGCTGCTGGGCGGTCGACTTGGGCAGTCGGGGACCGTTCTGCTGCTGCGCCTGCCACTGGTCGAAGAGCGCGTTGAGGTCGGTGGTCGCCTGCTTCCACTGCACGGTGCGCGGGTCGCGGGCGGCCAGGGCCTCGGCCTTCTCGACGAGTTCGGTGCGCGCCTTCACCGCGTCGTCGACGGCCTCGCGGGCGGCGACGGCCTCGGTCTCGGACTCGGCGGCGAGGGTCTTCGTGAGTGCGGCGACGCGGGCGACCAGGCTCGCGAGATCGCCGACGGCCGCGGCATCCTGCAGCTTGCCGTTGATGGTGCGGGCGGTCGAGCGCAGGTCGGAGGCGGATGCCCCGCCGCGACGGTGGCGCACTTCGAGCAGCGTCACCTCGCTCGCCAGGTCGTTGTACTTGCGCTGGAAGTAGGCGAGCGCCTCTTCGGCCGAGCCGTCGGGGTACTGTCCCACGACCCGCCACCCGTCGGCCTCGCGGACCGAGACGGTGCCATCGTCGTCGACACGGCCCCACGGCTCACCCGCAGACGCGGCAGCGGCGGACGGGATCGTCTCGACGATGACCTCGACGACCTCGACCTCGGTCGCACCGGACTCGTCCACGACCTCGACGACGTCCACCTCGACGACCTCGATATCGACGACCTCGGGCTCGCCCTCGGCTGCGTCGTCGCCGGCTGCGGGCATCTCGTTCGGGGCCGATTCCTCAGCTGCGGCAGGCTCCGCCACCTCAGTGGGTTCCACCGCGTCAGCCGATTCCTCGGCCGCGGCGGGCTCTTCCACCTCAGCCGGTTCCACCGCGTCAGCGGGTTCCTCGGCCGCGGCGGGCTCGCCGGCGGAGGCTGGATCCTCGACGTCTGTCGGTGCCGCCGCGACATCCGCGTCGGCGGGAGCTGCGGCATCCGCGTTCTCCGCCGTCTCGGCGTCGTCCACGGGGGTCGGGTTCTCGTTGCCGGCGCCTTCGGGGAGCTCGGTGGCGTCGGTCTCGGGCTGGGAGTCTGCTGCGGCAGTCACGGGATGCACCTCATCGCGGCTCGCGCCGTCTGTAGGGAGTAGGACGGCTCACAGCCTAGTACGGGGAAGGCCTCGCCTCCGATGCCGTTGCGGCTCGACAGGGGAGATGTCAGGGGGTCGGCGCCGGCGTCGCGCTCGGCTCCGGCGTCGCGGTCGGCGAGGGGGTCGGCTCCGGCGTCGTCGCCGTGGGAGTCGGAGTAGACGAGGGTGACGGAGCCGGGGCACCCGGACCGGCGACGAAGTACGCCGTCTGCGCGCCGATGAGGCCGAGGACGATGACCCCGCCGAGGATGCCGGCGATCAGATTGTCGCGGGTGCGGCGGCGCGCCTGCCCCTCGTGGAACTGGCGTCGCGCCTCATACAGACGCGCGCGCTCCCGCGCAGCCCGCGCATCACGGTTCTTGCCACCGGTCGCCACGTGACCTCCTCGTTCACCTTGTCTCGGGCGCTTCGCCCTGCCCGCTCGCCCGGTGCCACCGAGGAAGTTCTCGGCGTGCCGGCCGTGCGGCGTGTGCCCTCGGGACGGCGCCCGGGCGGCTTGATCCTACGGGGCGGCACGACGGCGGCCAAACCGCCGCCGATCCGGTGTCGCGGGCGCGGGATAGCCTGGTGACGTGACCAGTCCCACCGCGCTCTTCCAGGGGCTGACGCCCCTGGCCGTGCGCATGCGTCCGACCTCGCTCGACGAGGTGGCAGGGCAGTCGCACCTGCTGCGGCCCGGCTCACCCCTCGTGACGCTCGCCAATCCCGAGGCCGCGGCCCGCGCCGCGACGTCGGTGATCCTCTGGGGGCCGCCGGGAACCGGCAAGACCACGCTCGCGCAGGCCATCGCACGCTCATCGGGCCGGCGCTTCGTCGAGCTGTCCGCGGTCACCGCCGGCGTGCGCGACGTGCGCGAGGTCATGCAGGAGGCGCTCACCCAGCGCGATCTCTACGGGCAGTCCACGATCCTGTTCCTCGACGAGATCCATCGGTTCACCAAGGCGCAGCAGGACGCCCTGCTCCCGGGCGTCGAGAACGGCTGGGTCGTGCTCATCGCAGCGACCACCGAGAATCCGTCGTTCTCGATCATCTCGCCGCTGCTGTCGCGCTCGCTCCTGCTCACGCTCAAGCCCTTGACCGACGACGACCTCCGCATGCTCGTCGACCGGGCGGTCGCCGATCCCCGGGGCCTGTCGGGCGCCGTCGCGCTCGGCGACGAGGCCCGCGACGCGCTCGTGCGCCTCGCCTCGGGCGATGCCCGCCGGGCGCTGACGGCGCTCGAGGCCGCGGCTTCGCTCGCCGTCCCGCCCCAAGACGAGGACGACGACGAGGACGACGAGGCGGGTGGCGAGGCGGGTGGCGACGGCGAGGACGCAGCAGCGGCTGTCCCCGTGATCAGCCCGGAACACGTGGCACAGGCCGTCGACCGTGCGCTGCTGCGCTACGACCGGCAGGGCGACGAGCACTACGACGTGATCAGCGCCTTCATCAAGTCCATCCGCGGCTCTGATGTGGATGCCGCGATGCACTACCTGGCGCGGATGATCGAGGCGGGGGAGGACCCGCGCTTCATCGCCCGGCGCCTCATCATCTCGGCCGCGGAAGACATCGGCCTGGCCGACCCCCAGGCTCTGCCGATCGCGGTGGCGGCAGCCGATGCCGTGCAGCTCATCGGCATGCCCGAGGGCCGCATCCCGCTCGCGGAGGCGACCGCCTATCTGGCGACGACCGCCAAGTCCAACGCCGCGTACCTGGCCATCAACGCGGCGATCGCCGACGTGCGCGCCGGCGGCTTCGGACGCGTGCCGGTGCACCTGCGCGACGCGCATTACGCCGGTGCGAAGCGACTCGGGCACGGCAAGGGGTACGTGTATCCGCACGACGCCGAGATCGGCATCGCCGCGCAGCAGTACCTGCCCGACGAGCTGCGCGGACGCCGGTACTACGAGCCGAAGGCGCTCGGTGCCGAACGCGATCTCCAGGCGCGTCTGGAGAAGATCCGCCGCATCCTCGACGGCGAGCGATGATCGCGTTCCGCATCGGGGCGGATCGCCCGGCAGCGGCTCCCCGCGCGGCCGCTGCCGTCGCCGCGGGGCACTCATAAGAGCAAGGCGCCGGGTCTGGTAAGGTTGAGGGGCTCGAAACGCAGTTTTCGGGCATCCCCTCTCTTCCTGACCTACCTTCCGGCATGCCCCGGCGTGCAGTCCGGACAGGGCGAAGACAGGGCGATACGTCCGCGGGCCGTGAAAGACACGGCCGCGTCATCGAAAGGAACACTTCGTGGCAACGAAGTCCCAGGACCGCCGCAAGGTCCGTCTCTCCCGCGCCCTCGGCGTCGCGCTGACCCCCAAGGCAGCCAAGTACCTCGAGAAGCGCCCCTACGCGCCGGGTGAGCACGGCCGCACCAAGCGCAAGCAGGACAGCGACTACGCCGTCCGCCTCCGCGAGAAGCAGCGTCTGCGCGAGCAGTACGGCATCCGCGAGAAGCAGCTGCGCATCCAGTTCAACGAGGCCCGTCGCACCCAGGGTCTGACCGGTGAGAACCTCGTCGAGCAGCTCGAGATGCGTCTGGACGCCCTCGTGCTGCGTGCCGGCTTCGCCCGCACCACCGCGCAGGCGCGTCAGATGGTCGTGCACCGCCACATCCTCGTGGACGGCCAGCTCGTCGACCGCCCGTCGTTCCGCGTGAAGCCGGGTCAGCTCATCCACGTCAAGGCCAAGAGCGAGGGCATCGAGCCCTTCCAGGTCGCAGCGCTCGGCGGTCACGCCGAGGTCCTGCCGCCCGTTCCGGGCTACCTCGAGGTCGAGCTCGACAAGCTGCAGGCCCGTCTCGTGCGTCGCCCCAAGCGCGCCGAGGTCCCCGTGGTCTGCGACGTCCAGCTCGTCGTCGAGTACTACGCGGCTCGCTGACGCTTCGAGAGATCCAGCGACAGCAGTCGTACGAACGAAGGGCGCCGGGATCTTCCCGGCGCCCTTCGTCGTCCCCGCCTCACCGTCATGGACAGTGGGCGTGCCATGAGCGTTTCGGCATACGATGGTGGGATGCCGCGCCCCGGCGGCCCCGCGAGGAAGTGGTGACATGAAGAACCTCCTGTGGTTCCTGTTCGGCATCGCCGGCGGGTTCGTGCTCGCACACATGATGAACAAGGACCCGCGCGGCCACGAGATCCTCGCCGACGTCGACGCCCGCATCACGGAGTTCACCGATCGCATGGGCGACGCGTACCGCGAGCAGGAAGCCCGGTTCGCGGGTCTGGTCGGCGACGTGCGGGATGCCGCCGCCGATGCGGCGAACTCTGCCCGGGCCGCAGCGTCCGGTGTCGCCGAGAACGTCGCGGACGCCGTCGAAGACGCCGCCGACAAGCTCGCCGACTGACCTCGGGGTCTTCTCCCGCCCGCACGCCCCCGGGCCCGTCGTCAGACGCCCGAACACGCCCGCACACGCACGCCCGCACGCACACGCAAGGACCCGCATGAAGACCGCCGAGATCGCACAGCGCTTCCTCGATTACTTCGAGAAGAACGGCCACACCATCGTCCCGTCGGCATCGCTGGTGACCGATGACCCGGCCCTGCTGTTCACGGTGGCCGGCATGGTGCCGTTCATCCCGTACCTCTCAGGCGACGTCCCCGCGCCGTACGCGCGTGCCGCGGACAACCAGAAGTGCATCCGCACCAATGACATCGAGGAAGTCGGCAAGACCCCGCGTCACGGAACCTTCTTCCAGATGCTGGGCAACTGGTCGTTCGGCGACTACTTCAAGGAAGGCGCGATCCGCTACGCCTGGGATCTGCTGACGAGCCCCGAGGCCGACGGCGGGCTCGGCTTCGACCAGAAGGACCTGTGGGTCACCGTCTACGAAGAGGACGATGAGGCGCACGACCTCTGGCTGAAGCTCACCGACCTGCCCGAGGAGCGCATCCAGCGCCTCGGCAAGGACACGAACTACTGGAGCACCGGCCTGCCGGGCCCCGCAGGACCCTGCTCGGAGATCTTCTTCGACCGCGGTCCGGAGTACGGCATCGACGGCGGACCCGCCACCGACGACGACCGCTACGTCGAGATCTGGAACCTCGTGTTCATGCAGTACGAGATCACCAACGTGCGCTCGAAGTACGACTTCGACATCGTCGGCGAGCTGCCGAACAAGAACATCGACACCGGCATGGGCCTGGAGCGCATCGCGTTCATCAAGCAGGGCGTCGACAACATGTACGAGACGGACCAGGTGCGTCCGGTTCTCGACAAGGCGGTCGAGCTGTCGGGCCGCACGTACGGCGCGGACCACGAGGACGACGTGCGGTTCCGCGTCGTCGCCGATCACGTCCGCTCGTCGCTCATGCTGATGTCGGACGGCGTCACTCCCGCCAACGACGGCCGCGGCTACATCCTGCGCCGCCTCATGCGCCGCGTGATCCGCTCGATGCGTCTGCTGGGCGTCGACGGGCCGACGTTCAGCGTGCTGTTCGAGGCGTCCCGCGACGCGATGAAGGACGCCTACCCGGTCGTCGATGCCGACTGGCCGCGCATCTCGCAGTACGCCCTCGCGGAGGAGGCGACCTTCCTCCGCACGCTCGCGGCGGGGGAGTCCCTCCTCGACGAGTCGCTCGCCGAGACGAAGGCGACCGGCGGCACCACGCTCACCGGGTCGGAGGCGTTCCTGCTGCACGACACCTATGGCTTCCCGATCGACCTGACGCTCGAGATCGCCGAGGAGGCCGGCCTCAGCGTCGACCGAGCCGCGTTCGACGGCCTCATGCAGGAGCAGCGCGCCCGCGCCAAGGCCGACGCCCGGGCGCGCAAGCGCCAGCTCGCCGACACCAGCGTGTATCGCGATCTGCGCGCGCAGGGCGAGACCGTCTTCACCGGCTACACCGATCTCGAGGCGGAGTCGCAGGTGCTCGGCATCCTCGTCGACGGGGTCTCGGTCGACCGCGCGAGCGTGGGTCAGATCGCCGAGGTGATCCTGGCCGAGACCGCGCTGTACGCCGAGTCCGGCGGCCAGGTCGCCGACAAGGGCGTCATCGTCGGCCCCGGCTACGAGCTCGAGGTGCTCGACGTGCAGAAGCCCGTTCCCGGGCTCATCAGCCACACCGTCGAGGTGTCGACCGGCGAGGTCGGCGTAGGTCAGCCCGCGACGACGGTGGTGGATGCCGCGAACCGCCGCGCCGCCCGACAGGCGCACTCGGCGACGCACCTGGTGCACGCGGCGCTCCGCGACACCCTCGGCAAGACCGCGACGCAGGCCGGCTCGCTGAACCGCGCCGGCTATATGCGCTTCGACTTCTCGTGGGGTCAGGCGCTGTCCGACGCGACCAAGACCGAGATCGAGGAGATCGCCAACAACGCGGTGCGCGACAACCTCGAGGTGACCACGCGGGTGCTGCCGCTCGACGAGGCGAAGTCTCTCGGTGCGATGGCGCTGTTCGGCGAGAAGTACGGCGACACGGTGCGCATGGTCGACATCGGCGGCCCCTGGTCGCGCGAGCTGTGCGCGGGCACGCACGTGTCGGCGAGTGCCGAGATCGGGCTGATCAGCCTGCTCGGCGAGTCGTCGGTCGGAGCGTCGAACCGACGGGTCGAGGCGCTCGTCGGCCTCGATGCGTTCCGCTCGCTGGCGGCCGAGCGCGCCATCGTGTCGCAGCTCACGTCGTCGCTGAAGGCGCCGCGCGAGCAGCTGCCGGCGCGCATCGCCGAGCTGCAGGCCAGCCTCAAGGCCGCGGAGAAGAAGATCGCGGCATTCGAGTCCAAGGCGCTCGGCGACCGGCTGCCCGCCCTCGCGGCGGCCGCGACCCGTGTGGGCGACACGCTCGTCGTCGCCGAGTCTCTCGGCACGGCTGCCTCCGCCGACGACGTCCGCTCGCTGGCGCTGCAGGTGCGCGAGCGCCTGGGCTCCGACGCCGCCGTCGTCGCGCTCGGCGCCGTGGTCAACGAACGGCCGGTCGTGATCGTGGCCACCAACGAGGCCGCGCGCACCGCCGGCGCCAAGGCCGGCGTGCTCGCCAAGGGCGCTGCCGGCGTCCTCGGCGGCGGCGGCGGCGGACGCGACGATGTGGCGCAGGGCGGTGGAACGGATGCCGTGGCCCTTGCCGCGGCACTGACCGCCGTGAAGGACGCACTCGGCGCGTGAACGGGCAGTGCCGGTGAGCGGGTTCAGGCGGGGCAGGCGGCTCGGCATCGACGTCGGCAAGGCCCGCGTGGGTGTCGCCACGAGCGATCCCGACGGCCTGCTCGCGACACCGGTCGAGACGGTCCCACGCGACGACGCCTCGGTGGCGCGGATCGTGGCGCTGGCCGATGAGTACTCGGTGGTCGAGCTGCTGGTGGGCCTGCCCATGAATCTGCGGGGCGAGGACACCGCTTCCACCCAGGACGCGCGCGACTTCGCCGCCGCCCTGGCAGCGGCATCCGCTTTCCCGGTGCGGCTCGTCGACGAACGTCTCTCGACCGTCTCGGCGCACGCGGCACTGCGCAGTTCGGGCAGATCACAGCGATCTTCGCGTAGCATCGTTGACCAGGTCGCCGCGGTCGTCCTGCTCCAGCAAGCGCTCGACGTCGAGAAGAGCACCGGACGACCTCCCGGAACCCCCGTCCCCCAGGAGCCCGCCTGATGCCCGACTCATCGCCCGACGGCGAAGCAGTTCCCCCGTCGCGCCGCGCTGCCCGTGAGGCGGCGAAGCGAGCCGCGACGGGTGCGACGCCGACGACACCGGAGATGACGCCCGGGATCGCACCAGCGCCCGCCTCGGCGACTCCGGCACCCGCGGAGCCCGCAGCCACCTGGGAATCGCTCATCACCGGCGCCACTCCCGTCGTCGGGAGCGGTTCCACTCCGCCCGCGCCGGCGTCCGCGCCCGCCGCGCCCGCGCCGGCCACGCCCGCGTCCGCAGCTCCGGCGGCGCCCGCCGCCACCGAGGAGCCCGCACCGGGCAGCGGCTTCCAGCCGGTGCCGCTGCGCACGCCCCGCCCGACGCAGCCGATCCCGGTCGAGGAGTCCCCGACCGACGACGATGCCTGGCTCTTCGCGGCCGCCGGCTCCGGGCCGGCCATGCCGTACAGCCGCGGTGCCACCGCTCCGTCCGCCTCCGCGGCACCCGCCGGCGGCCGCGCGGCAGCAGCCTCCCGCCCGGCCACGGACGGCGAGCCGCCGATGCGGACGACGGCGACGCTCGACGACCTGTTCAGCGGTTCCGGCTCGACGGAGGACATCGGACGCGTGCCCCCACCTCCCGACAAGAAGCGCCGGCGCATCGGCGGCTGGATCGCCCTCGGCATCGTGCTCGTGATCCTCGGCGGCATCGCCGGCGGCGCGTACTACGTGTGGACGACGTACGAGGACCAGATCCGCGAGGTCATGGGCTGGGAAGAGCCCAAGGACTACGAGGCCGGCCTCGCCAACGGCGAGGTTTTCGTCACGATCGCATCGGGCGACACCGGATCGCCGATCTCGCAGTCGCTGTACGACGCGGGAGTGACCAAGACCCCCGACGCCTTCTACGACTACCTGATCACGACCGGGCAGAACCCGATGTTCCAGCCCGGCGTGTACAAGCTCCAGAAGCAGATGACGAGCGAGGCGGCACTCGCGGCCCTCCTCGAGCCGGCGAACAAGCAGGAGTTCACCGCGCAGATCCCCGAGGGCTTCACGCTCGCCGGCACGCTCGAGCGGATCTCCGAAGGCACCGGCATCCCGCTCGCCGATCTGCAGGCTGCCGCCGCCGACCCGTCTCAGTACGGTGTTCCCGTCGATCCGGCCATCGTCGCGGCAGGGGGGCAGCCGCTCGAGGGCTGGTTGTTCCCCGCGACCTACACGTTCGACCCCAGCGTGACGGCGCAGTCCGCGATCCAGACCCTCGTCGACCGAACGGTGCAGTCGCTCGATGCGGCGGGCGTTCCCGCCGAGGACCGCCAGCGCATCCTCACGGTCGCCTCGATCATCCAACGCGAGGCGCGCTACGAGGTCGACATGCAGAAGGTCTCGCGCGTGATCCAGAACCGCCTCGATCCCAGCAACCAGGAGACCTTCGGCAAGCTGCAGATGGACTCGACGGCGCAGTACGGCTACGGCGAGATGCACGACGGCACGGTGAGCTCGTCCGAAGAGGCGCTGAACGACCCGAACCCGTGGAACACGTACTACCACGCGGGGATGCCGATCGGTCCGATCTCTAACCCGGGTGACGTGGCGATCGACGCGGCCATGCATCCCGCGGACGGGCCGTGGCTGTACTTCGTGACGGTCAACCTCGACACGGGCGAGACGATCTTCACGAGCACGTACAGCGAGCACCTGGAGTACGTGGACCAGTGGCAGCAGTGGTGCAGCGAAAACCCGGACCGGGGGTGCTGAGCCCCGCGGCGACGCGTCTCGAGGTCTGGGGCGATCCGATCGCGCACAGTCGCTCGCCGCAGCTGCACGCCGCGGCGTACGCGGTGCTCGGTCTGGACTGGTCGTATGGGCTGCGCCGCGTCGACGAAGCGTCGTTCGCACGCGAGTTGACCGAGCTCGACGACAGCTGGCGCGGTCTCTCGCTCACGATGCCGCTGAAGGGCGTGGCCTTCGCGGCGGCATCCACCCGCGACCGCCGGGCCGAGCTGACCGGCGCCGTCAACACGCTGCTGCTCGATCCCGCCGGTCCGCGCGGTTTCAACACCGATGTCGGGGGCATCGTGCGCGCCCTCGCCGACGACGGGATCACGACGGTCGCGCATGCCCGCATCGTCGGCGCCGGTGCCACGGCGACCTCCGCCCTCGTCGCCCTGTCGGAGCTCGGGGTCGAAGAGGTCGACGTGGTCGCGCGCCGGCCCGAAGCGGTGGCGCCCCTGGCCGAGCTCGGTCGTCGGCTCGGCATCGCGGTGCAGACGGTCGCATTCACGGCATCCGATCACCGCGCCGTGGAACTCACCATCGCGACGCTGCCGGGGGACGCGCCGGTGACGGATGCCGCCGCCGACGCGCTCGCACGCTCCGGCGGCCTGCTGCTCGATGTCGTCTATGGGCACTGGCCCACCGCCCTGTCGGCCGCGTGGTATCGAGCGGACCGCGTCGCGCGGTCGGGGCTCGGGATGCTGCTGCACCAGGCCCTGCTGCAGGTCCGGATCTTCCGGAACGGCGACCCGGACGCGCCGCTCGCGAACGAGGCGGAGTCGCTCGAGGCGATGCGCAGCGTGCTCGAGGAGCCGACGACGGCGTAACGGCGGCCCCGGGCGTGGGAGACTGGACCAATGCTCCGCGTGCTCACGGCCGGCGAATCGCACGGCCCCGAACTCGTCGCCGTCATGGAGGGCCTGCCTGCGGGCGTCCCCATCTCTCGCGCCGCGATCCAGGCGGATCTCGCGCGCCGCAAGCTCGGCTACGGCCGCGGCTCGCGCATGAAGTTCGAAGAGGACGAGCTGACCATCTCGTCGGGTGTCGTGCACGGCACGAGCCTCGGCAGCCCCATCGCGCTGCGCATCGGCAACACCGAATGGCCGAAGTGGGTCGAGGTCATGAGCCCCGAGCCGGTCGAGCTCACCGAGAAGTCGCGCGGCCGCGGCGCCGCGCTCACGCGCCCGCGACCGGGCCACGCCGACCTCGTCGGCATGCAGAAGTACGGCTTCGACGAGGCCCGGCCGATCCTCGAGCGCGCGAGCGCCCGCGAGACGGCCGCCCGCGTCGCGCTCGGCGCCATCGCCCGCGCGTTCCTGGCCGAGCTCGGCATCCGTCTCGTCAGCCACACGCTCTCGATCGGCCCGGTGCAGGTTCCCGCGGGCTCGGCCCTGCCCACGCCGGACGACGTCGAGACGCTCGACGCGGATCCGCTGCGCTGCTTCGACGCCGCCACGAGCGCGGCCATGGTGGCCGAGGTCGACGAGGCGCGCAAGGACGGCGACACGCTCGGCGGCATCGTCGAGGTGCTGGCCTACGGCCTGCCGCCGGGGCTCGGCTCGCACGTCCACTGGGACCGCCGCCTCGACGCCAAGCTCGCGCAGGCGCTCATGAGCATCCAGGCCATCAAGGGCGTGGAGGTCGGCGACGGCTTCGAGACGACCCGCCGCCGCGGCTCCGCCGCCCACGACGAGCTGTTCGTGGCAGGCGAGGGCATCACGCGCTCGAGCGACAAGGCGGGCGGCACGGAGGGCGGCATGTCGACCGGCACCGTGCTGCGCGTGCGCGCCGGCATGAAGCCGATCGCGACCGTGCCGCGGGCCCTCCGCACTGTGGATGTCGCGACCGGCGACGCCGCGTCGGCGCACCACCAGCGCTCCGACGTGTGCGCCGTCCCGGCGGCGGGCGTCGTCGCCGAGGCGATGGTCGCGGTGGTCCTGGCCGACGTCGTGCTGGAGAAGTTCGGCGGCGACAGCGTCGCCGAGACGCGCCGCAACCTCGAGGGCTACCTCGCCGCCATCCCCGACGCGCTGCGCAGCGCGGCCGAGAGCGACGCCGGCCTCGCCGAGCATGACCTCGCACTCTGACGCCGTCGTGGTGATCGGTCCGATGGGGGCCGGCAAGACCAGCATCGGCAAGAAGGCCGCACGCGCACTCGGTGTGCCCTTCTTCGACACCGACGCGGCGGTCGTCCGCGACCACGGACCCATCGAGCAGCTCTTCGTCGAGCACGGCGAGGCGCGCTTCCGCGCGGCCGAGCGCGCCGCGGTCAGCGAGGGCCTCGCCACCGGCGGCATCGTCTCGCTGGGCGGCGGGGCCGTCATGGATCCCGACACGCGCGCCGAGCTCGCCGGTCACCGCGTCGTCCTCCTCACCGTGTCGCCGCGCGTGGTGGCGGGCCGCGTACGCGACTCGAACCGGCCGCTGCTGCAGGGTGGCGACGACGCGATCGAGCGCTGGACGGCGATCTTCGAAGAGCGCCGCCCTGTCTACGAAGAGCTCGCCGACGTGACGTTCGACACGTCGACCGGCCCGCTGCAGGACGTCGTGGACGCCCTGGTCGCCTGGGTGCGCGGCCAGACCGCCGAGCCCACCGACTCCGCACGGCCGGGCGACATCAGCCCCCGCGAGAAGGAGCAGACCGCGTGACCGATGCGACGACCATCACCGTGAGCGGGGACGCGAGCTACGACATCACCGTCGGCCACGGCATCCTGGCCTCCCTCGGCGAAGCGCTGCCCGCGGCCGCCCGCAAGGTGCTCGTGATCCACCCGCCGACCCTCGCCGCCCAGGCGGAGGGCCTGCGCGCGCAACTGGTGGGCGACCATGAGGTGCTGCTGGCCGAGATCCCCGACGCCGAGGCCGGAAAGCGCATCGAGGTCGCCGCGTTCTGCTGGCAGGTCATGGGCAAGGCCGACTTCACCCGCACCGACGTCGTCGTGGGCTTCGGCGGGGGAGCGGTCACCGATCTCGCCGGCTTCGTCGCGGCCACCTGGCTGCGCGGCGTCGAGGTGGTGCAGGTGCCGACCACCGTGCTCGGCATGGTGGACGCGGCCGTCGGCGGCAAGACGGGCGTCAACACCGCCGAGGGCAAGAACCTCGTGGGCGCCTTCTGGGCGCCGCGCGCCGTCATCTGCGACCTCGACCTGCTCGACTCGCTGTCGCGCAACGAGCGCGTCGCGGGCTACGCCGAGGTCGTCAAGGCCGGCTTCATCTGGGCTCCCGAGATCCTCGACCTCGTCGAGGCCGACCCCGAGACCGCCGTCGACCCGCAGAGCGCCGCCTTCCGTCGCACCATCGAGCTCGCCATCGAGATGAAGGCGCGCGTCGTGGGGGAGGACCTGCGTGAAGCCGGCCTCCGCGAGATCCTCAACTACGGCCACACCCTCGGCCACGCCATAGAGCACGCCGAGCGCTACCGCTGGCGCCACGGCGCCGCGATCTCGGTCGGCATGGTCTTCGCCGCCGAGCTGTCACGGCTGGCGGGCCGGCTCCCGGATGCCGCCGCGCAGCGCCACCGCGACATCCTGGAGTCTCTCGGCCTGCCGACGACGTACGGTGCAGGGCGCTGGCCGACGCTGCTGGCAACCATGCAGCGCGACAAGAAGAGCCGCGGCGGCATGCTGCGCTTCATCGTGCTCGACGACATCGCCAAGCCCACCGTGCTCCAGGCGCCCGACGAATCCCTGCTCTTCGCCGCGTACCAGGAGGTCGCGGGCTGACGACGCGCCGATCGCCCCGATAGGGTGCTCGGATGACGGCATCGCCCGACCCTCGCCTCGCGGTGCGCCGCATCCGCTCCGACGAATGGCCTGCGGTACGCGCGCTGCGGCTCGAGTCCACCAGCGACCCCGACGCGGCGATCGCGTTCCTCGAGACTCCCGAGCAGGTCGCCGCGCGCAGTGACGACTTCTGGCGCGAGCGGACGCAGACCGCGGCGACCAGCGAGACCGCGGCGCAGTTCGTCGCGGTGGTCGACGGCGTCTGGGTCGGCAGCCTGTCGGTGCTGATCCGCGCCACCGGGCAGAAGGATCACCTCGGGCGGTTCGTCGACGACCGCAGAGCCGACGTCGTGGGCGTGTATGTGAACCCCGACCACCGTGGCTCCGGTGCGGTCGATGCCCTGCTCGCTGCGGCGGCCGGATGGGCGGCGCGTCTCGGGCTGAGCAGGATCAGCCTCGACGTGCACCGCGACAACCCCCGCGCCCAGGCCGCGTACCGTCGATCCGGCTTCGCCCCCACCGGTGAGACGTACACGAGTTCGATCGGCCCGGAGATCGTCATGGCGCGACCGCTGCCCTGACACGAGGCATCCCCGCACCCGCTGATATCGTGGTGCGACCATGACCACGCCCCGCCGCCTGCTGCTCGTCAACGGACCCAATCTCAACCTCCTGGGCGCGCGGGAACCCGACATCTACGGCACGGCGACGCTCGCGGACGTGGAGCAGGTGACGACGGATGCCGCCGCCCGCCGCGGCTTCGAGGTGAGGGCGGTGCAGAGCAACCACGAGGGCGTGCTCCTGGACGCGATCCACGCGGCACGCGACGACTGCGCCGGCATCGTGATCAATCCCGGCGGGCTCACCCACACGTCCGTCGTGCTGCGCGACGCTCTCTCGGGCGTCGGCCTTCCCGTCGCCGAGGTCCACATCTCCGACGTGAAGACACGGGAAGAATTCCGTCATCATTCGTACGTCGCCGACGTCGCCCTGGTGCACGTGATCGGCGAGGGCGTGGCCGGCTACGCGACGGCCGTCGGGCGTCTCATCGACATCCTCACCGGGCAGGCCGAGGGCTGACGAATCGGCCGGGACCAGGCATCCCGTAGAATCGAACGTCGGCGCTGCCGGTCCCTGTGCTTGTCGAAGGGCAGCGACCGCCTCTCACTTCACGCCGCGCACACCACAACGAAACGGATTCGCACCCTCATGGCATCCACCGCAGACATCAAGAACGGCGTCGTCCTCAGCATCGACGGTCAGCTCTGGAACGTCATCGAGTTCCAGCATGTCAAGCCGGGCAAGGGTGGCGCATTCGTCCGCACGAAGCTCAAGAACGTCGTCTCGGGCAAGGTCGTCGACCGCACGTACAACGCGGGCGCGAAGATCGACATCGAGAACGTCGACCGCCGCGACTTCACGTACCTGTACAACGACGGCGACAACTTCGTCTTCATGGACGTCGTCGACTACGACCAGATCAACGTGGGCGCCGCCACCGTCGGCGATGCCGCCAACTTCCTGCTCGAGAACCAGCAGGTGCAGATCGCGCTCAACAACGGCAACCCGCTCTACGTCGAGCTGCCCGCGTCGGTCATCCTCGAGATCACCTACACCGAGCCGGGCCTGCAGGGCGACCGCTCGTCGGCGGGCACCAAAGCGGCGACGGTCGAGACGGGCTACGAGATCCAGGTCCCGCTGTTCGTGGAGACGGGCACCAAGGTCAAGGTCGACACGCGCACCGGCGACTACCTCGGCCGCGTCAACTGAGGTCGGCGGCCGCTGACCGATGAGTGCCCGTACGAAGGCGCGCAAACGCGCGCTCGACATCCTCTTCCAGGCCGACGTCCGCGGCGATGCGCCGGCGACCGTCCTCGCCGCCGAGGCGAAGCGGGCCGCGAACGAGCCCGCCCGCCAGGCCTCGTGGCTGTACGCCCGTGAGATCGTCGACGGCGTGATCGACAACCAGGACGCCATCGACGAGCAGATCACCACGTTCGCCAAGGACTGGACGCTCGCGCGCATGCCCGCGGTCGACCGCGCCGTGCTGCGCATCGGCGCATGGGAGATCCTCTACAACGACGAGGTGCCCACCGCCGTCGCCATCGACGAGGCGGTCGAGCTCGTCAAGGAGTTCTCGACCGACGAGTCCGGCCCGTTCGTCCACGGCGTCCTCGCCCGGATCGCGCGCGCCGGCTGATCACCGCACGCTCGCCGCGCTGTCGGCGCGCCTTGGCAGGATGGATGCCGTGACCCCGCCGTCCGCCGGACCCCCGCCGTTCGTCGACCCCGGGCACATCCGCCGCCACACCGACAGCGGCTCGTACGAGCGCGGCGCCGCCTACTTCGCCGACGGGGCGGTGCAGCGGCTCGAGTGGGATCCGGTCGCTCTCGTGATCGAGGCCGTCGTCGCCGGCAGCGCCGGCAGGACGTACCGCTGCCGGGTGCGGCTCGACCCGCAGCGGGTGGACCACCCCATCGCCGCGACATCGTGCACGTGCCCGGTGCAGTTCGACTGCAAGCACACGGTGGCGACGCTGCTCGCCGCCAACCGGCTCGCGGCGTCCGCACCGGCCGAACCCGGCGGATCGTCGTGGCGTGCGGTGTTCGCCTCGCCGGCCCCGGCGGCGCGGACCTACACGCCGCTCGCCCTCGGCGTCGAGCTGCGCCAGCGCGTCCGTCGCGGCGCATCGGCCTGGACGCCGGCCCGCGTCGAGTCGGCGACGCCCCGCGGTCTGCACCAGCACGGCGCCGATGTGCTCGTCGGTCTCCGTCCACTCGAGCGCTCCGGCCGTTCCGACGCCTGGATCAAGGGCGGCGTGTCGTGGGACGCGCTGCGCCGACCGACGACGGTGTACGACCCCGCGCAGGCCCGCTGGTTCGCCGAGCTGCACAGCATCGGCCGCGACGTCCGCTCGTTCGGCGCCTTCTCCGACGTATCGGAGTGGCTGACGCTCGACGACATCGAGTCGAGCCTCCTCTGGCCGCACCTGGCCGCCGCCGCAGGCCACGGCATCCCGTTCGTCCCGACGAAGCGCAGCAGCACGGTCGCACTGGCGTCCACGGCGACCGTCGCTGTGCAGGCGCAGCGAACCGCACACGGCCTCGAGGTCCTGCCCGTCGTCACGATCGACGGCGAGCAGGATGATGCCGCCACCCTGCGCCCGGTCGGACACACAGGGGTCTACCGCTTCACGGTGCAGCGTGAGCGCATCGATCTGGTGCTGGCCGCCGTCGCGCTGCCCGACCCGGTACCCGCGCTCCTCACCGCGCGCGAGGCGGTGACGGTCCCGGCCGAAGAGGCCGACGAGTTCGTCCGCGACCACCTGCCCCGCATCGCACGGCGCGTGGAGATCGACGCCCCGGGTCTCGAGGTCGCGCCGCCACCCCGGCCGCAGCTGGTGCTGCTGGTGAAGTTCGAGCCGAGCCACCGGCTCGTCTACACGCTGTCGTGGCGCTATGGCGACGCCGAGCTGCGGGGGCTCGACGCGACCGACGACGACCGCGACGCGGCGGCAGAAGCGGCGATCCGCGGCCGCGTCGAGGCGCTGTGGCGGGATCACTCCCCCGTGGACTTCGCCGCCGCCGGGTCGCTCGTGGGGCTGGAAGCAGCGGAGTTCGCCTCGCAGCTGCTGCCGCTCCTGGAAGCCGACGAGGACGTCCGCGTCGAGATCTCGGGCGAGCGTCCGCCGTACCGCGAGCTCTCCGGCGATCCCCGGATCGACATCACCTCGGTCGAGACGACCGACGCCGACTGGTTCGACCTGGGCGTCGTCGTGACGATCGACGGCCGCCGCATTCCGTTCGGAACCCTGTTCACCGCTCTCTCTCGCGGCCGCAAGAAGATCCTGCTCAGCGACGGCGCCTACTTCTCACTGTCCCATCCCTCACTGCACCGGCTGCGCGACCTCATCGACGAAGCCGGAGAGCTCGATGAATGGGAGACCGGGCCGCGCATCAGCCGGTACCAGACGGCGCTGTGGGCGGATTTCGAGGATCTCGCCGATGAGGCGCAACCCGCGGTCTCCTGGCGCGCCACGGTCGAGGCGCTGCGTGACGCCGACGGGGTGCCCGCCACGCCGCTCCCGTCCACGCTGCAGGCGGACCTGCGCCCGTATCAGCGGGTCGGCTACGACTGGCTGGCCTTCCTGTGGCAGCACCGGCTCGGCGGCATCCTGGCCGACGACATGGGTCTCGGCAAGACACTGCAGCTGCTGGCCCTCATCGCCCACGCGCGTGAGCACGGCGAGGAGCGCCCCTTCCTGGTGGTGGCGCCCACATCCGTGCTCTCGACATGGCGCAGCGAGGCGGCGCGGTTCGTGCCCGATCTGCGTGTGGCCGTCGTCGACGCGACGCGCGCCAAGCGGGGGACGACGGTGTCGGATGCCGCAGCCGCCGCCGACATCGTCGTGACCTCGTACACGCTGCTGCGCCTGGATGAGGCCGAGTTCGGCCGTGTCACGTGGGCGGGCCTGATCCTGGACGAGGCGCAGTTCGTGAAGAACAGCCAGACCAAGGCCTACCGGGCGGCACGCGACCTGCCGGCAGATGTCGTCTTCGCCGTCACCGGCACGCCGCTCGAGAACAGCCTCACCGAGCTGTGGGCGCTGCTCTCGCTCACGGCGCCCGGTCTGTTCCCGTCGGCACGCCGGTTCCGCGAGGAGTACATCGGTCCGATCGAGAAGGGCAAGGTGCCCGAGAACCAGGAGGGCGGCGCGTATCGCGCCGGCCGTCTCTCGCGCCTGCGGCGCCGCATCCGTCCGCTGGTGCTGCGACGCACGAAGGAGCTGGTCGCAGCCGACCTGCCTGCGAAGCAGGAGCAGGAGGTGCGCATCGAGCTGGGCGCCGCCCACCGCGCCCTCTACGACACCGTCCTGCAGCGTGAGCGCCAGAAGGTGCTGGGACTGCTCGAAGACCTCGACCGCAACCGCTTCATCGTGTTCCGCTCCCTGACCCTGCTGCGCATGCTCAGCCTCGCCCCCGAGCTCGTCGATCCGGCCCACGCCCATATCGCGCCGAGCAAACTGGGCGCCCTGTTCGAGCAGCTCGACGAAGCCCTCGCCGAGGGGCACCGCGCCCTCGTGTTCAGTCAGTTCACGTCGTTCCTCGGCCTGGTGTCGGCGCGACTCGAGGAGCGCGGCATCCCCTACGCGTACCTCGACGGGTCGACGCGCGATCGCGATGGCGCCGTCGAGGCCTTCCGCGGGGGAGAGGCGCCGGTGTTCCTCATCAGCCTCAAGGCGGGCGGCTTCGGCCTGACGCTGACCGAGGCGGACTACGTGTTCCTGCTCGACCCCTGGTGGAATCCGGCCGCCGAGGCGCAGGCGGTCGACCGCGCGCACCGCATCGGCCAGCACCGCAGCGTCATGGTGTACCGCCTCATCGCCAACGGCACCATCGAGGAGAAGGTGATGGCGCTGCAGCGGCGCAAGGCGCGACTGTTCCGGTCGGTGATGGACGACGATGCCCTCTTCGGCCAGGCGCTCACCGCCGACGACATCCGCGGGCTGTTCGACGAGTGAGCCTCGCTGCCGCACCGGCTACCGAGCGGATCGCTTTTTGCACGGCCGCGCGATCCGGTGCGCTCGACGAGCCTCGCCTAGACTCGTCTGGTTCGCGGATCGATTGCTGGATAGGGGAGGAGTCCCATGCGCATCACGGGCCTCGGCCACGCCGGAATGTTCATCGAGACGGCGGGAGGAAGCATCCTCTGCGACCCGGTGATCGGCCCGACCTTCTTCGGGTCGTGGTTCCCGTTCCCCGACAACCGGGGACTCGACTGGCAGAAGTACGGCAACGCGGACTTCCTGTACATCTCGCACCGCCACCGTGACCACTTCGACCCGGCGCTCATGGAGCGCTTCGTTCCGAAGAGCATCAGGGTGCTGCTCCCGGAGTACCCCACCGACGACCTCGAGCAGGATCTCCGCGCGCTCGGCTACGACAACATCGTCTTCACCCAGGCGGGCGTCCCGCTCGACTTCGGCGACCTCAAGGTGATGGTCACCCCGCTGCGCGCCCCGAGCGACGGGCCGATCGGCGACTCGTCCCTGAGCGTCGACGACGGCACAGCCAGCATCCTGAACCAGAACGACTCGCACCCGCTCGACCTCGAGAAGCTGCTGGGCTTCTCCAAGCCCGAGGCGTACTTCACGCAGGTCTCGGGCGCCATCTGGTGGCCGATGGTCTACGACCTGCCCCAGGACGCCAAGCAGAACTTCGCGAAGCTCAAGCGCGACGCGCAGAACAAGCGCGCGATGTACTACATCGAGAAGGTCGATGCCGAGCACGTCTTCCCGATGGCCGGTCCGCCGATGTTCCTGCGCGAGGAGCTGTTCAAGTACAACGGCTACGGTCTCGACGGCGATGCGATCTTCACCGACCAGCGGCAGTTCCTGCAGCACATGAAGGAGCTGCGTCCCGACCAGAAGAGCTACGAGTTCCTGCCGGGAACCGTCGTCGAGCTGAACGACGGCGAGATCTCGATCACGCAGACCCTGTACACGGATGCCGAGATCGACCGCATCTTCGACGACAAGTGGTCGTATCTGGCCGAGCAGCGCGACTCCCGCCAGGAAGAGATCCGCGCGGAAGAGGCGTCGCGCGCCGCCGTGCTGCCGCCCGACGAGATGCTCTCCGCGATCAAGGAATGGTGGGAGCCGCTGCTGCGGCGCGCCCGCACGATCCGCAACGGAGTCGGCGGCGTCGTGCGCTTCCGCATCGGCGACCTCGACATGGTGGTGGACTTCCCGAAGGCGAAGGTCCGCGAGTACGCCGACGACGAGTGCATCTACTGGTACACCATCCCCGCTGACCTGGTGTCGACCAACATCGCCGACCACGAGATCGACTGGTCGAACTCGATCTTCCTCTCGATGCAGTTCGAGGTGGGGCGCAGCGGCAAGTTCAATGAGTTCCTGACCACGTTCCTCAAGTGCCTGTCACGCGACCGCATCGAGTACGTCGAGAACTGGTACGCGGAGCAGACGGATCAGACCGAGGACGCCCAGCTCGGCGACTGGCTCGTGCAGCGTCGCTGCCCGCACCTCCGCGCGGACCTGACCAAGACGGGCAAGATCGAGGACGGCGTCCTGACCTGCTCCCTCCACGACTGGAAGTGGGATCTCGCCAGCGGCAAGTGCCTGACGAGCCAGGGACACCCCATCCGCGCGTCCCAGGTGGAGGACGATCTGTACCGCGCAGCGGCGACCTCCGCGGCCTGATCCACTTCGAAGCGCCGTCTCGTTGTGGATGATCTACAACGAGACGGCCGTTCCGTCCCCGATGCCATGTAGGCGGGACGTCAATCTGTGCAGCCGCGTATCATCGCGCCCCCCGCTCGAGTCCTGATCACCGTGCCCGCGATCGCGGGCGATCAGAACCCGAAGGAGTCACGCCATGACCACCGTTCCCGCACACGGCGCCGGCCGCGTCGTCGCCCCCGCGTCCACCGGTCGCCCCCACCCGATCCGCTCCCTCCTCTCGTGGGAGTCGCGCGCTGAGGCCGCCGTCAAGGTCTCGCTGCAGCGCTGGAGCATCGCGGCTCTGCGCGTCGCCCTCGGCGCCGTCTTCGCCGTCTTCGGCGCACTCAAGCTGTTCCCGGGCGTCAGCCCGGTCGAGGCTCTCGTGAGCCAGACCTGGGAGAAGCTCACCTTCGGGCTCGTGAGCGGACAGGCCGCGCTCGTCGCGACCGCCGTGATCGAGGTCGCCGCAGGAGCCCTCCTCATCGCCGGCGGCGCATTCGCCCGCATCGGTCTGGTGGTGCTCGCACTCGCATTCGTCGGCATCCTGTCGCCGATCGTGCTGCTGCCCGGCGAGGTCTTCAGCCCCGTCGGCCCGACACTCACGGGGCAGTACATCTTCAAGAACGTGGTGCTGATCGCGGCCGCACTGGTCGTCGCCTCCCAGGTTCTCCGCGGTTCGTCGACGCGACGCTGACCACGGGCATCTCCGCCGCGAAGGCCGGTCCCGATTCGAGGCCGGCCTTCGCGGTGACATAGACTGGGCGGCGATCACAGCAACCTTTAACCCCGTCCCGTGAGGCGGAGAAGGGAGCGGCGGATGAGCACGCCCACCGTGCAGCCTCGCACCGTCATGACCGGCGCCGACATCGCCCGGGCCCTGACTCGGATCTCCCACGAGATCCTCGAGTCCAACAAGGGCCCCGACGATCTGGTTCTTCTCGGCATCCCCACTCGCGGCGTCACTCTCGCGCAGCGGATCGGTGCGCTGGTGGAGCAGTTCGGCGGCGTACCGGTCCCGATCGGCGCTCTCGACGTCACGATGTACCGTGACGACCTGCACCGCAATCCGACCCGCGCCCCGCAGCGCACCCAGATCCCGCCGGGCGGCGTCGACGGCAAGGTCGTCGTCCTGGTGGACGACGTGCTCTTCTCCGGGCGCAGCATCCGCGCGGCCCTCGACGCTCTGCAGGACATCGGCCGCCCCGCCGCGGTGCGACTGGCGACCCTCGTCGACCGCGGGCACCGCGAACTGCCCATCCGGCCCGACTTCGTCGGTAAGAACCTGCCGAGCTCCCGTGACGAGCGGGTCAACGTGCGCCTCGAAGAGACCGACGGCGCGGAGTCCGTCACGATCGAGGGGCGGTGACGGTCGGCTCATGAGGCACCTCCTCGACACCCAGACCCTCGCCCGCACGGATGCTCTGCGCATCCTCGATGTGGCCGAAGACATGGCAGACACGCAGCGGCGCGAGGTCAAGAAGCTGCCGACACTGCGCGGCAAGACCGTCGTCAACCTCTTCTTCGAGGATTCGACGCGCACGCGCATCTCGTTCGAGGCGGCAGCGAAGCGCCTGTCGGCCGACGTGATCAACTTCTCCGCGAAGGGCTCCAGCGTCTCGAAGGGCGAGTCGCTGCAGGACACCGCGCAGACCCTCCAGGCGATGGGAGCGGATGCCGTCGTCATCCGCCACGGCGCGTCCGGCGCGCCGCGCACCCTCGCCACCAGCGGCTGGATCAGCGCCGGGGTGGTCAACGCCGGCGACGGCACCCACGAGCACCCCACGCAGGCGCTCCTCGACGCGTTCACGATCCGCAAGCGCCGCTTCGGCGACGACAGCCGCGGCCGCGACCTCGCCGGGGTGAAGGTGACCATCGTCGGGGACGTCCTGCACTCGCGGGTCGCCCGCTCGAACGTGTGGCTGCTCACCACCCTCGGCGCCCGGGTGACCCTGGTCGCTCCGCCGACCCTCGTGCCGCAGGACATGTCGCGGTGGCCCGTGCAGGTGCGGTACGACCTGGACGAGGCGATCTCCGCCGGCCCCGACGCGCTCATGATGCTGCGCATCCAGCTCGAGCGCATGAATGCGGCGTATTTCCCGACTGAACGGGAGTATTCACGCCGCTGGGGCCTCGACGCACGCCGTCTTCAGGCACTCGGAGCGGATAGCATTGTCATGCACCCCGGACCCATGAACCGGGGTCTGGAGATCTCCGCAGAAGCCGCGGACTCGCCGCGCTCGACGGTGCTCGAGCAGGTCGCGAACGGCGTCTCGGTGCGCATGGCCGCGCTCTACCTGCTGCTGGCAGGAGCGGAGCACGGAGCGGCCGAGACCGCACCCGCGACGGACGCCCCGGTCACCGGCGGCGAAGAGAAGGAGAACACCCGATGAGCGAGACCCTTCTCTTCCGCGGGGCACACGTCGAAGGATCCACCGCTGCCGACGTGATCGTCGACGACGGCGTCATCGCCGAGATCGGCCCCGGTCTCAGCCGCGCCGGGGCGACCGTCGTCGACGTCGACGGTCTGGTGATGCTGCCCGGCCTGGTGGACCTGCACACGCACCTGCGCGAGCCCGGGTACGAGGCGTCCGAGACGATCCTCACCGGTTCGCGGGCAGCAGCTGCGGGCGGCTACACGGCCGTCTTCGCAATGCCCAACACCTCGCCCGTCGCCGACACCGCCGGCGTCGTCGAGCAGGAGCTCGCCCTCGGCGAGGCGGCCGGCTTCGTCACGGTGCAGCCGATCGGCGCCGTCACCGTCGGCCAGAAGGGCGAGCGTCTGGCGGAGCTCGGCGCGATGGCCGATTCCCGGGCGCGCGTGCGCGTCTTCAGCGACGACGGCTTCTGCGTCTGGGACCCGCTCATCATGCGGCGAGCGCTCGAGTACGTGAAGGCGTTCGACGGCGTGATCGCCCAGCACGCGCAGGATCCGCGGCTCACCGAGGGCGCCCAGATGAACGAGGGCGCGGTCTCGGCCGAGCTGGGCCTCGCAGGCTGGCCGGCGGTGGCAGAGGAGTCGATCATCGCCCGCGACGTGCTGCTCGCGGAGCACGTCGGCTCACGCCTGCACGTGTGCCACCTCTCGACGGCAGGCTCGGTCGACATCATCCGCTGGGCCAAGCGCCGCGGCGTCGACGTCACCGCTGAGGTGACGCCGCACCACCTGCTGCTCACCGACGAGCTGGTGCGCGACTACGACGCCCGCTTCAAGGTGAACCCGCCGCTGCGGCGCGAGGAGGACGTGCTCGCGGTGCGCGAGGGCCTCGCCGACGGCACCATCGACATCGTCGCGACCGATCACGCCCCGCATCCGACCGAGGCGAAGGCGTGCGAGTGGCACGCTGCAGCCAACGGCATGGTGGGGCTCGAGAGCGCGCTGCGGGTGGTCCAGCAGGCGATGGTCGACACGGGGCTGCTCACCTGGGGCGACGTCGCCCGGGTGATGTCGCGCGAGCCCGCGCGGATCGGCCGCCTCACCGGTCACGGCACCCCCCTCACCGAGGGGCAGCCGGCATCCCTCGCGTTCTACGACCCGGCCCCGCGCCGCACCTTCACGACCGACGATCTGCGCGGGCGGAGCGTGAACTCGCCGTACCTCGGGCGCGAGCTGCCGGGCGACGTGCGCTGGACCCTCCACCGGGGCACGGTCACGGTCGCCGACGGCGCCCTGCTCGACGCACCGGGGGTGCGCGCATGACTCGCGAGGGTGCGCTCGGCGTCATCGTGCTCGTCACGATCGCGCTGCTCGGCCTGCTGGTGTGGGCGTGGTGGCGACGGACGCGGCGCGATGCGACGCCCCTGGTCCACCCGGGAGAACTTCCCGCCGACGCCCACGTGCGCGCGACGTTCGCCGCACTGTACGTCGCGACGACCGCTCGCGACGCTCCGCTGGAGCGCATCGCGGCCCCCGGCATGGCGTTCCGCTCGAAGGCGACCGTGACGGTCGCCGACGAGGGCGTCGCCGTGGGTCTCACCGGGCAGGACCCGTTCGTGCTGACTCCCGACCGCATCGTCGACGTCGGCCAGTCCACGGTCGCGATCGACCGCGTCGTCGAAGCCGGCGGCCTCACCCGGCTGACCTGGCGCACCGACGCCGGCTCGACCGTCGACACCTACTTCCGACCCCAGGATGCCTCGGCCCGCGCCCTCGCGGACGCTGTGGCCGGCATCCTTCCCCCGACCCAGACGGGAACCGATTCATGACCTCCCTCTTCCAGACAGACCCTGCCGTCCTCGTGCTCGAGGACGGGACCCGCCACGTCGGACGCGCGTACGGCGCCCTCGGCACCACGATCGGCGAGGTCGTCTTCGCCACCGGCATGACCGGCTACCAGGAGACGCTCACCGATCCCTCGTACGCCGGCCAGATCGTGCTGCAGACGGCGCCCCACATCGGCAACACCGGCATGAACGACGAGGACCCGGAGTCCCGCCGCATCTGGGTGTCGGGCTACATCGTGCGCGACCCCTCGCGCGTCGTCTCCAACTGGCGCGCCGACGAGTCGCTCGACGACGCGCTGGTCGAGGACGGCGTCGTCGGCATCAGCGGCATCGACACGCGCGCCGTGACCCGCCACATCCGCTCGGCCGGCAGCATGCGCGGCGCTATCTTCTCCGGCGAGGCCGCGGCGATCGACGCCGAGGAGCAGCTGCGACTGGTGCGCGAGGCGCCCGAGATGGCCGGCCAGAACCTCTCGGCGCAGGTGTCGGTGACCGCCGCCGAGGTCACGGAGGCGACGGGGGAGCGCATCGGCAACCTCGCGGTGCTCGACCTCGGCGTGAAGCAGGCGACCGTCGACAACCTCGCCGCCCGCGGGTTCGAGGTGCACGTGCTGCCGCAGGACGTCACGATCGACCAGATCCGCGCGATCGACCCGGTCGCGGTCTTCTACTCCAACGGCCCCGGCGATCCGGCCGCGTCGGGCGACCACGTCGACCTCCTGCGCGACGTGCTCGACGACGGCCTGCCGTTCTTCGGCATCTGCTTCGGCAACCAGCTGCTCGGCCGCGCGCTCGGCCTGGGCACCTACAAGCTGCCGTTCGGCCACCGCGGCATCAACCAGCCGGTGCTCGACAAGTCGACCGGTCGCGTCGAGATCACCGCCCACAACCACGGGTTCGCCGTGGACGCGCCGGTGGACGGCGAGTTCGACAGCCCCCACGGCTACGGGCGCATCGAGGTCAGCCACGTCGGGCTGAACGATCAGGTGGTCGAGGGCCTGCGGGCCCTCGACATCCCCGCGTTCTCCGTGCAATACCACCCCGAGGCGGCCGCCGGCCCGCACGACGCCAACTACCTGTTCGACCGCTTCCGCGACCTCGTCGTCGCGAACCTCCAGAAGAAGGCCGCGAAGTAATGCCCAAGCGCGACGACATCAACTCCGTCCTGGTCATCGGCTCCGGCCCGATCGTCATCGGGCAGGCGTGCGAGTTCGACTACTCGGGCACACAGGCCTGCCGCGTCCTCCGCGAGGAGGGCGTGCGCGTCATCCTGGTGAACTCGAACCCGGCCACGATCATGACCGACCCCGACTTCGCCGATGCGACCTACATCGAGCCGATCAACTGGCGTGTGATCGAGACGATCATCGCGAAGGAGAAGCCCGACGCGATCCTGCCGACGCTGGGCGGCCAGACGGCGCTCAACGCCGCGATCGACCTCCACAAGCACGGGATCCTCGAGAAGTACGACGTCGAGCTCATCGGCGCCGACTTCGAGGCGATCAACAAGGGCGAGGACCGGCAGATCTTCAAGCAGCTCGTGCTCGACGCGGGCGCCGACGTCGCGGCATCCCGGATCGCCCACACCATGGACGAGGTGCTCGCCGCCGCCGACGAGCTGGGCTACCCGCTCGTCGTCCGCCCGTCCTTCACGATGGGGGGCCTCGGCTCGGGCTTCGCGTACGACGAGGCCGACCTCCGGCGCATCGCCGGTGCGGGCCTGCACGACTCGCCGACCAACGAGGTGCTCCTCGAGGAGTCCATCCTCGGCTGGAAGGAGTACGAGCTCGAGCTCATGCGCGACACCGCCGACAACACGGTCGTCGTCTGCTCGATCGAGAACGTCGACCCCGTCGGCGTGCACACGGGCGACTCGATCACCGTCGCCCCGGCGCTGACCCTCACCGACCGCGAGTACCAGAAGCTGCGCGACATCGGCATCGACATCATCCGCGCGGTGGGCGTCGACACCGGCGGCTGCAACATCCAGTTCGCCGTGGACCCTGCGACCGGGCGCATCATCGTGATCGAGATGAACCCCCGCGTCTCGCGGTCCTCGGCGCTCGCCTCCAAGGCGACCGGCTTCCCGATCGCCAAGATCGCGGCCAAGCTCGCGATCGGCTACCGCCTGGACGAGATCCCCAACGACATCACCAAGGTGACGCCGGCGAGCTTCGAGCCGACGCTCGACTACGTGGTCGTGAAGGTGCCCCGCTTCAATTTCGAGAAGTTCCCGGCAGCCGACACCACGCTGACCACGACCATGAAGTCGGTCGGCGAGGCGATGGCGATCGGCCGCAACTACGCGACCGCTCTGCAGAAGGCGCTGCGCTCGCTCGAGAAGCGCGGGTCGAGCTTCCACTGGGGCGACGAGGCGCGCTCGGTCGACGAGCTGCTCGAGATCGCGAAGCGGCCGACCGACGGCAGGATCGTCGTGCTGCAGCAGGCGCTGCGCAAGGGCGCCACGGTCGAGCAGGCGTTCGAGGCCACCAAGATCGACCCGTGGTTCATCGACCAGATCGTCCTCATCAACGAGGTCGCCGAGTTCGTGCGCCAGGCGGGGGAGCTGGATGCCGCCACCCTGCGCATCGCGAAGGAGCACGGCTTCAGCGACGCCCAGATCGCCGAACTCCGCTCCGACACCGAGGCCCAGGTGCGCGGCGTCCGCCACGGACTCGGCATCCGTCCGGTCTACAAGACCGTCGACACCTGCGCGGGGGAGTTCCCCGCGCTCACGCCGTACCACTACTCGAGCTACGACGCCGAGACCGAGGTCACGCCGTCGGAGCGCACGAAGGTCGTCATCATCGGGTCGGGGCCGAACCGCATCGGCCAGGGGGTCGAGTTCGACTACTCGTGCGTGCACGCGTCGTTCGCGCTGGCCGACGCCGGCTACGAGACGGTCATGGTCAACTGCAACCCCGAGACCGTGTCGACCGACTACGACACCTCCGACCGCCTCTACTTCGAGCCGCTGACCCTCGAGGACGTCCTCGAGGTGCTGCACGCCGAGGCGCAGTCGGGTGAGATCCTCGGCGTCATCTGCCAGCTCGGCGGCCAGACGCCCCTGGGCCTCGCCAAGGGCATCGAGGACGCCGGCTACACGATCCTCGGCACCAAGCCGGCCGCGATCGACCTCGCCGAGGAGCGTGAGCTGTTCTCGCGCCTGCTCGACGAAGCCGGACTCGTCGCGCCGCGCAACGGCACCGCGATCGACGTGGACGGCGCCGTCGCGGTGGCCGAGGAGATCGGCTACCCGGTGCTCGTGCGCCCGAGCTTCGTGCTCGGCGGCCGCGGCATGGAGATCGTGTACTCGACCGAGGCGCTGCGCGACTACTTCGTGCGCATCGCCGACGCGGCGATCATCGGCCCCGGTCTGCCGCTGCTGGTGGACCGCTTCCTCGACGACGCGATCGAGATCGACGTCGACGCGCTGTTCGACGGCACCGAGCTGTACATCGGCGGCGTGATGGAGCACCTCGAGGAGGCCGGCATCCACTCCGGCGACTCGTCGTGCACCCTGCCGCCGGTCAGCCTCGGCCGCACCGACATCGATCGCGTCCGCATCGCGACGCACGCCATCGCCGAGGGCGTCGGTGTGCGCGGACTCCTCAACGTGCAGTTCGCCATCTCGGCCGGCGTGCTCTACGTGATCGAGGCGAACCCGCGCGCGAGCCGCACCGTGCCCTTCGTCTCGAAGGCGCTCGGCATCCCGCTCGCCAAGGCCGCCTCGCGCATCATGGCGGGCACGTCGATCGCCGACCTCAAGGCGGAAGGGCTGCTGCCCGAGCAGGACGGCTCGCGCGTGCCGCTGGACGCGCCGGTCGCGGTGAAGGAGGCCGTGCTGCCCTTCAAGCGGTTCCGCACGGCCGACGGTCAGACCGTCGACTCGGTCCTCGGCCCCGAGATGCGCTCCACCGGCGAGGTCATGGGGATCGACCGGGACTTCCCGACGGCCTTCGCCAAGTCGCAGGAGGCCGCGTACGGCGGCATGCCGCAGTCCGGGACGGTCTTCATCTCGGTCGCCGACAGTGACAAGCGGGCCGTGATCCTGCCCGCCCACCGCCTGCAGGAGCTCGGCTTCGAGCTGGTCGCGACCGAGGGCACCGCCGAGATCCTCGCCCGCAACGGCATCAAGGTGCGCGTGGTCAGCAAGTACTCCGAGACCCAGGAGTCGGGCGCCACCAACATCGTGGACCTGATCAACGCCGGCGAGATCGACATCGTGGTGAACACCCCGTCCGGCGGCGCGGCCCGCGCCGACGGCTACGAGATCCGCGCCGCGGCGGTGGCCGGCGACAAGGCGCTGTTCACGACGATGGCCGTGCTCGGCGCCGCGGTCAGCGCGCTGCCGGTGCTGCGCGAGGGCTTCGACGTCAGGAGTCTCCAGGAGTACGCAGAGGATCGGCGGGCGCGCGCATGATCTCGTTCGGCGAGCGGGTCCGCGCCGCCTTCGCCGCGCACGGCCAGCTGTGCGTCGGCATCGACCCGCACGTCCATCTCCTCGCCGAGTGGGGACTGGATGCCTCCGCCGCCGGTGCGCGCGAGTTCGGCCTGCGCGTCGTGGAGGCCGCTGCGGGCCGCGTCGGCGTCGTCAAGCCCCAGGTCTCGTTCTTCGAGGTCTACGGCTCGGCGGGCTTCGCCGCCCTGGAGGACGTCCTCGCCGCCGCGCGCGCCGCCGGTCTGCTGGTGATCGCCGACGCCAAGCGCGGCGACATCGGATCGACCATGGATGCCTACGGAGAGGCCTGGCTCACGCCGGGCTCTCCGCTGGAGGCCGACGCGATGACGGCGAACCCCTTCCTCGGCGTAGGCACTCTCGAGGGCACGTTCGACGTCGCGGAGCGCAACGGCAAGGGTGTGCTCGTGCTCGCCGCGACGAGCAATCCCGATGGCTTCACCGCGCAGCGGGCGGTCCTCCCGACCGGCGAGACGGTATCGGCCGCGATCATGCGCGAGATCTCGGAGCACAACGCCCGTTCGACTCCGGACGGCCAGTGGGGGAGCCTCGGCGTGGTCATCGGCGGGACCGTGGACTGGGAGGATGCCGGCCTCGCGGCGTTCTCACCGGTCGCCCCGATCCTCGCTCCGGGCTTCGGTCACCAGGGGGCGGAACCGGATCAGCTCCGCGCGCGCTTCGGCGCGCTGGCGGAAGCGGTGATAGCGTCGGAGAGCCGCAGCATCCTGGCTGCCGGACCCGACCGGCTCGCCGCGCGCATATCCGAGCGCGCCCTTCTCTACCGTGGTGATTGACATGCCCGATTCGCGCACCCTTCCCGACGGGGCTCCGCCCCACCCCTCTGGCGCGCATTCGCGGCCACCCGAGGTCGACCGCGTAGCGGCCTCGCGCCGCGCCGTCGCCGCCCGACGGGAGCGCGCAGCGCTCAAGAAGGACGTGGCGATGCGGGTGATCACGCCGCAGGAGCTGCTGCGGCGTGCCCTCGCAGACCCGACCTCGCCCGCGGGCGCGATGCGCGTGCCGGAGTTCCTGACCGCGATCCCCGCGATCGGCGAAGGCAAGCGCGACCGCATCCTCCACGACCTCGAGATCTCGCCCGTCAAGCGGCTCGGCGGACTCGGCTCGCGCCAGCGCGAGGACCTCCGCCGCTTCCTCGACACCCGCTGGCCCGAGATCGAGCCCCGCGGCGGCCGCAGCCGCCTCGTCGTTCTCGCAGGCCCCACGGCCGTCGGCAAGGGCACGGTCGCCGCCCACATCAAGGCGCACCACCCCGAGATCCTGCTCTCCGTGTCGGCGACCACGCGCGCGCCGCGCCCCGGCGAGGTCGACGGCGAGCACTACTTCTTCGTCGACGACGCCGAGTTCGACCGGATGATCGACGACGGAGAGCTGCTGGAGCACGCGACCGTCCACAACGCGTACCGCTACGGCACCCCGCGCAAGCCGATCGAGAAGGCCCTCGCCGAGGGGCGCACCGTCCTGCTCGAGATCGACCTCCAGGGCGCCCGCCAGGTGCGGGAGGCCGATACGTCGGCGACGCTCGTGTTCCTGCTGCCGCCGAGCTGGGACGAGCTGGTGCAGCGGCTCGTCGGCCGCGGCACCGAGGGCGCCGCCGAGCGCGCGCGGCGCCTGCGCACGGCCAAGACCGAGCTCGCCTCCCAGGGCGAGTTCGACTACCGCGTCGTGAACGACGACGTCGCCCGCGCGGCCGACGAGGTCGCCCGCCTCGCGCACTGACGGCATCCCGTTCGATCGATCCGCCCCGCCGCGGCGCCGCCGCACGTCCGCTCGGCGGCCGCCGTCCCGTAGAATGGTGGGATGCCTCGGCACCCCGAGGCCCGCAGACTCCCATTCCGACATCCGATCCAGGAGGTTTCGCCATGGCCGGAACGAACCAGGGCATCATCGAGCCCCCCATCGACAGCCTGCTCGAGAAGGTCGACTCGAAGTACCAGCTCGTGATCTTCGCGTCCAAGCGCGCGCGTCAGATCAACGACTACTACTCCGACCTCCACGAGGGCAACCTGTTCGACAACGTGGGCCCGCTCGTCGACTCGACGGTCGAGGACAAGCCCCTCACGATCGCGATGCACGAGATCCACGAGGACAAGCTGCGCCTGCGCCGCGCGGAGTAATCCCGTTACGAACCCTGTGCCCCCGAAGACGGTGATGTCCGTCTCCGGGGGCATACTGGTGTCCGCCCCCCGGCGTCGGACACCAGGGCGACCGGCGCCACGACAACTGGAGTATCGATGACCGACCTGCGTCTGTTCACGTCCGAATCCGTCACCGAGGGCCATCCCGACAAGATCTGCGACCAGATCTCGGACTCGATCCTCGACGCGATCCTCGAGGCGGACCCGAACGGCCGGGTGGCCGTGGAGACGCTCGTCACCACCGGCCTGGTCCACGTCGCGGGCGAGGTGTCGACCTCTGCCTACGTCGAGATCCCCGCGATCGTGCGCAGCGTCGTCAACCGCATCGGGTACACCTCGAGCGAGACCGGCTTCGACGGCGACTCGTGCGGCGTCAGCGTGTCGATCGGGGCGCAGTCCTCCGACATCGCGGCCGGCGTCGACAAGGCGTTCGAGCGGCGCGAGGACGGTTCCGAGGACCCGCACGACCTGCAGGGCGCGGGCGACCAGGGGATCATGTTCGGCTACGCGACCACCGAGACGCCGCAGCTCATGCCGATGGCCGCCTGGACGGCGCACCGCATGGCGGAGCGTCTCGCCGAGGTGCGCCGGTCTGGGGAGCTGCCGTTCCTGCGACCCGACGGCAAGACCCAGGTCACGCTCGGCTACGAGGGCGACACCCCGCGGACCGTCGAGTCTGTCGTGCTGTCGACGCAGCACCAGCCCGACATCTCGCAGAAGGCGCTGCGCGCCGCGGTCCGCGCCGAGGTCATCGACCCGGTGCTCGAGGCGACGGGCCTCGACCTTCCCGACGTGAAGTTCTACATCAACCCCGCCGGCCCGTTCGTCACGGGCGGCCCGAAGGGCGACGCCGGTCTGACCGGCCGCAAGATCATCATCGACACCTACGGCGGGGCCTCGCGCCACGGCGGCGGCGCATTCAGCGGGAAGGACCCCTCGAAGGTCGACCGCTCGGCGGCGTACGCGATGCGCTGGGTCGCCAAGAACGCGGTCGCGGCCGGGCTCGCCGACCGCCTCGAGGTGCAGGTCGCCTACGCGATCGGCAAGGCCAAGCCCGTCGGACTCTATGTCGAGACGTTCGGCACCGGCCGCGTCGCCGACGATGTCATCACGGCCGCGATCCTCGACGTCTTCGACCTGCGCCCCAAGGCGATCATCGACCAGCTGGATCTGCTGCGCCCGATCTACGCGCAGACCGCGGCATACGGCCACTTCGGTCGCGAGCTGCCCGATTTCACGTGGGAGCGCACCGACCGCGCCGACGCGCTGCGCGCGGCCGCCGGGCTCTGACGCCGGCCGCGTGACCGCGGTGCACGACGACGAGAACGGCCCCGGCGAGGGTACGCGACCTGCGCGCCGCGTCGCGCGCGTGCTCATCGACTCCCCGCTGCCGCAGCTGGACCGGCTGTTCGACTACGAGATCCCCGCCGAGCTCGCGGCCGACGCGCAGCCCGGCGTGCGGGTGCGCGTGCCGCTGCGCAGCGCCGGACGCGTCGTTGACGGCCTCCTCGTCGAGCTGGGGGAGCCGGATGCCTCCGACCGGCCGCTGTCTCAGCTCGAGGCCGTCGTCTCGCCCGTGGCGGTGCTGACGCCGGCGCTCTACGCGCTCGCGCGCCGTGCCGCCGATCGGGCCGCCGGCTCAGCCGGCGACATCCTGCGGCTTGCCATTCCGAAGCGCATGGTCCGCGCCGAGAAGGCGTGGCTGGCGGCCGAGCCGCCCTCGCCTCCCCGCGTGGAGGAGGCGGACGCCGCGTGGGCCGCCGACGTGCTCGCCGTGTATCCCGGCCTCGCCGAGGCGCTGGACGGCGGCGAGCGCCTCGCGCTCGACGCCCCGCCCGTGCCCGCGCAGCTCGAGGACGGCACCGTCGTCGGTTCATGGGCGATCCTCCTCGCCGCGGCGGCGACCCGCGTGCTCGCCGCTGGGCGCAGCGCCGTCATCGCCGTCCCCGACCATCGCGACCGCGCGCAGCTCGAGGCGGCCCTGCTGAGCCGCATCCCTGCCGACGCGTTCGTCCGCGACGACGCCAAGCAGAGCGGTCCCGCCCGGTATGCGGCGTTCCTGCGCACCCTCGCGGACGCACCGTGCGTGGTCATCGGCAACCGCTCCACCGTGTACGCGCCGGTCGGCGACCTCGGGCTCGTCGCGCTGTGGGACGACGGCGATCCGCTCCTCGCCGAACCGCTCAGTCCGGGCGTCCACGCCCGCGACGCGGCACTGCTGCGCCAGGAGCTCCACGGCGGCGCGCTCGTCTTCGCGGGGCACACGCGCACCACCGATGTGGAGCGGCTGGTCGCCGTGGGCTGGGTGCGCGATCTTCCGGCCGCGCGCCGGCTGAGCCCGCGCGTGGTGCTCAGCGCGAACCGCGAGGGCGAGTCACGGGCGGCGCGGGTGCCGTCGTCGGCGTTCGCCGCCGCGCGCGAGGCTCTCGCCGACGGGCCCGTCCTCGTCCAGGTCGCACGCCCGGGGTATGCCCCCGTCCTCGTCTGCGCGAAGTGCCGCCACCCCGCCCGATGCCCGCACTGCAGTGGGCCTCTGCACGCCGCTCGGCAGGGCGCGGTGCCGACGTGCACGTGGTGCGGTCGCGCCGCCCACGCCTGGGCATGCCCCGAGTGCTCGTCGACCCTGCTGCGCATGGCGTCGTCGGGCAGCGAGCGGACCGCCGACGAGCTCGGGCGGGCCTTTCCCGGCACCCGCGTGATCATCGCCGACGGCGATCATCCGGTCACCGAGGTCGACGGGCGTCCGGCGCTGGTGGTCGCGACGCGGGGAGCCGAGCCGCTGGCGATCGGCGGCTACCGGGCGGTGATCCTGCTGGACGGCGATCGGATGCTGATGGCCGAGGATCTGCGCATCGGCGAGTCGTGCCTGCGGTGGTGGTCGAACGCCGCCGCACTGGCCGCTCCGGGCGCCCCGGTGCACCTGGTCGGCGTGGCGGGAGAGGTCGCCCGGGCGCTCGCGACGTGGACGCAGGCCGCCTACGCCCGTGCGGAGCTCGCCGACCGGGCGCCGCTGCGGATGCCGCCCACCGTGCGGGTGGCGGCGGTCGAGGGGCCGCGGCGGGCCGTCGACACCGCTCTGGCGGAGCTCCGGCAGGCAGTGCCCGAGCTCGACGCCGAGGCGGTCCTCGGGCCGCTCGCCCACGGCGAGTCGGTCCGCGCGCTGGTGAGGTTCGAGTACGGTCTGGGCGCCCGCGCGACCGAGAGCCTGCGCGCCTCGGTCGTGAGCCAGGCCGTGAAGGGCCGCCGTCCCGCGAAGGGACGCACACCGGGCGCCGCCAATACACTGAAGGTTCGGGTCGACGTGCCCGATCTCGACCTCTGACCCTCGATCGTTCAGGACCGTCATGCGCCTCGTCTTCGCCGGCACGCCCGAGCCGGCTGTGCCGTCATTGCGGCGGCTCGCGGCCACCGCTCACGACGTCGTCGCGGTCGTCACCCGCCAGGATGCTCCGCTCGGGCGCAAGCGCGTGCTCACGCCCTCTCCCGTCGCCACCGCCGCCGAGGAGCTCGGGATCCCCGTGATCCGCGCCGACCGGCTCGATGCGACCGTCACGGCCGAGATCGCGGCCCTCCAGCCCGATCTCGGGGTGATCGTCGCCTACGGCGGCCTGGTACGCGAGCCGCTGCTGTCGACGCCCGCCCACGGGTGGATCAACCTGCACTTCTCCCTGCTCCCGCGCTGGCGCGGCGCGGCGCCCGTGCAGCACGCCCTCATCGCGGGCGATGCGCGCACCGGCGCGAGCGTGTTCCAGCTGGTCCCCGCGCTCGACGCCGGCGACGTCTTCGGCGAGCTCGCCATCGACGTGCCCGCGGACGCCACCGCGGGGTCGCTGCTCTCGGCGCTCGCCGAAGACGGCGCCGGGCTGCTCACCGACGTCGTCGATGCGATCGCCGAAGGCTCCGCGGTCTCCCGCCCGCAGGTGGGCGAGCCGACCTACGCCTCGAAGCTCGGCGACGACGACGGCCGCGTGCGCTGGGACGAGCCCGCGGACGCCGTGCTCGGGCGCATCCGCGGCGTCACACCCGAACCGGGCGCCCACACGACGATCTCGGGCGTGCGGCTCAAGGTGCTCGCCGTCGCGTCTGCGCCGGCGGACGCTCCGCACCTGCAGCCAGGCGCCCTCGCGCTGCACGGCGGCAAGGTCGTCGCCGGCACCACGTCCGCGCCGATCGTGCTCGACACGGTCCAGCCGGCGGGCAAGGGCGCCATGCGCGCCGCCGACTGGTGGCGGGGCCTGCGCGATGCGACCCCGGTGGCGGGATCGTGAGTCGCACGATCGCGGCGCGACGCGTCGCCTACGAGACCCTGCGGGCGGTGCACGAGTCGGACGCCTACGCGAACCTGCTCCTGCCGACCGCCATCGCACGCGCCGGTCTCGCGACGCAGGACGCGGCACTGGCCACCGAGCTCACTTACGGAACCCTGCGTCGCCAGGGCACGTACGACGCGGTCATCGAGATCGCCGCCGACCGGCCCGTCGCCGACATCGATCCCGCCGTGCTCGACGCGCTCCGGCTGGGCGTCCACCAGCTGCTGTCGACACGGGTGGCCTCGCACGCGGCCGTCAACGAGTCCGTGGAGCTCGCCCGCGCGGCCGGCGGCCGGGGAGCGGCCGGATTCACCAACGCCGTGCTGCGCCGGGTCTCTCGTGACACCCCGGGGGACTGGATGACGCACGTCGCCGAGAGCGCGCGCTCCGACGACGAGCAGCTCGGGCTGCTGTTCTCGCATCCGGTGTGGGTGGTGCGGGCCTTCCGCCGTGCGCTGGCGGCCGAGGGCCGGGCCGAGGAGCTCGAGGCGCTGCTCACCGCCGACAACGCGTCGCCGCGCGTCACGATGGCGGCCCTTCCCGACCTCGCCGACGTGCCCGAGGACGCGCGCCGCACCCCGTTCTCGCCGATCGGCTTCCGTCTCGGCGGCGGCGACCCGGATTCGACCGTGCGCGGTTCGGGCGGCCGCATCCGGGTGCAGGACGAGGGTTCACAGCTCGCGGCTCTGGCACTGACGCGCGCCCTTCCTGTGACGCCGGGGGAGCTGTGGCTCGACCTGTGCGCGGGCCCCGGAGGCAAGACCGCGGTGCTCGCGGCGGAGGCGCTCGCACACGGCGCGTCCCTCGAGGCCAACGAGATCTCGCCCGCGCGCGCGGGGCTCGTGCGCCAGGCGCTCGCCGGCGTGCCCCTCGAAGTGCCGGTGTCGGAGGAGGACGGCCGGCTGCGTGCGCAGGACGCCCCCGAGACCTACGACCGCATCCTCGTCGACGCGCCCTGCACCGGACTCGGCGCGCTGCGCCGCCGGCCCGAAGCGCGCTGGCGCAAGGCGCCGAGCGACGTCCCGGCGCTCACGCAGCTGCAGCGCGAGCTGCTCACCGAGGCGGTGAGCGCGCTCAAGCCCGGCGGCGTGGTGGCGTACGTGACCTGCTCGCCCCATCTCGCCGAGACGGCGGGCGTCGTGGCCGACATCCGCCGCGAATGGGACGGGGCGATCGAAGAGCTCTCCGCGCGCGACGTCATCACGTCGCTGTCGGATGCCGACCCCGGCCTTCCGCCGCAGGCCGACGGCAGCGGGCGCGCCCAGCTGTGGCCGCACCGCCACAACACCGATGCGATGTCTGTGACGCTCCTGCGCCGCGTCTGAGCTGCCTCAGGCGCCGCGCTCACTCGCGCAGATGAATGCCGTGGGGCATCTGCTCGAACTCCGTGCGCAGCGCGACGAGCGCCGCGCTGTGCGTGCGGCCCAGGTCGCGGGCGTCGACCGTGACTTCGGCGCCCTCCGGCAGCGCCTCGGCGAGCTCGCGCAGCACGGCGACGACACGCTCTGTGCCCGCCAGTCCGAGCTCGCCCGCCAGGCGGAGCACGCGTCCCGTGTCCGTGTCCTCGACCGTGAAGGCCGGAACCGCGACGCTCTCGTGCGGCTCGAGCATGTGCATGCCGAACCGCTCGCCGAGCGTCTCGAGGAGAGCGATGCCGCGTACGGAGTTGCCGTGCTCGTCGAGGCGGGGACTGAATGCGGCGACGCCGAACTGCGACGGCGCGACGGCGAGAAGACCGCCGCTGACCCCGCTCTTCGCCGGCAGGCCGACGCGCAGCAGCCATTCGCCCGAATAGTCGTACATGCCGCAGCTCGTCATGATCGACAGCACGTCACGGGCCACCGCCTCGGCGACGACCCGTTCGCCCGTGACCGGATTGAGGCCGCCGAAGGCGAGGGTCGCCGACATCACGGCGAGGTCGCGAACGGTCACGAGCAGCGAGCACTGGCGGAAGTAGGTCTCGACGGCGATCTCGACCGAGCCGTCGATGATGCCGTACGAGTGCAGGAGGTGTGCCAGCGCGCGGTTGCGGTCGCCGGTCGCCGACTCCGAGGCGTAGACCTGCTCGTCGACCCACAGCGAGCGTCCCGCGAAGGCGGAGAGACCCTCGACGATGCGGGACGTGCGGTCGTCGACGACATCGCCGGGGATCAGCGACGAGGTCGCGATCGCCCCCGCGTTGACCATCGGATTGGCCGGTCGCCCGGTGAGGGGTTCGAGACTGATCGCGTTGAAGGGTTCGCCGCTCGGCTCGGCCCCGACCTTGCGCAGGACCGCGTCGCGCCCCCGGTCGGCCAGGGCGAGGGCCAGCACGAACGGCTTCGAGATCGACTGGATCGTGAACTCGTGAGTGACGTCACCGACCGCCCGCACGCGCCCGCGCGGACCCACCACCGCGAGCGCCAGCCGCTCCGGGTCGGCGGCGGCGAGTTCGGGGATGTATCCCGCGGGGGCGCCGTCGTCGTGGGGCCGGATGTCTTCGAGAACCTCGTGCAGCAGCGCCGTGATGGGATCCACGGGTCGACCATAATGGACGCGTGCTTCCGATCGACGACAGCGGCCGCCAGGTCGGCATCCGCATCAATCCCAGCGTCCTGGCCGCCGACTTCGTCAACATGCAGACGGAGCTCGCGCGCATCGCCACGGCGGACTTCGTCCACGTCGACGTCATGGACAACCACTTCGTGCCGAACCTGACGTTCGGGCCGCAGATGGTCGAGCGCATCCAGGCGACGAGCCCCGTGCCGCTGGACGTCCACCTCATGATCACGAACCCCGACCGCTGGGCACCCGGCTATGCGGAGCTCGGCGCCGCCTCGGTCACGTTCCATCTCGAGGCGGCGAAGGAGCCGGTCGCTCTCGCGCGCCGCCTCCGCGCGATCGGCGCGCGCGCCGGTGTCGCGGTGAAGCCTGCGACGCCCGTGGAGGGTCTCTTCGACCTCCTCGACGACTTCGACCAGATCCTCGTGATGACCGTGGAGCCCGGCTTCGGCGGTCAGTCGTTCATGCCCGAGACGATGCCGAAGCTGCGACGCCTGGCGGACGAGGCTCGCCGCCGCGGGTCGTCGGTCTGGCTGCAGGTCGACGGCGGCATCGGCGAGTCGACCATCGCGGAGGCGGCGGAGGCGGGCGCCGACACGTTCGTCGCCGGATCCGCCGTCTTCGGCGCCGACGATCCCGCGAACGCCATCACCGGGCTCCGGGCATCCGCCCGCGCCCACGCCCACTGACGCCGCGGACCGCGCGTCATCGATTCGAGAGGGAGCGCATGGCCACCGACGACGAGGCGTCCCCTCCGCAGCCCGCGCATCGCCGTCACCTCCATCGCCTCCTCGACGCGTACAGCGGCGAGCACGCGGTCTACGGCCTCGTCCTCGTGACGGCTCTCGTCGCCGTCGGCTGGGAGGAGGACACCGACTTCGAGGTGCTGCTGTTCGTCTTCGGCACCGTTGTCATCTTCTGGCTCGCGCACATCTACGCCGCGGTGGTCGCCAGCCGCGCCGTCCGCCCCGCGAAACCGCTGATGACGGCGATCGGCGACGGCGCCCGTCACTCCTCGGGGATGCTGATCGCGATGCTCGTTCCGGCTGCGCTGCTGCTGCTGGGCGCGCTCGGCCTGGTCGAGGAGTACACCGCGTACTTCCTGGCGCTCGGCAGCGGCATCGTGCTGCTCGCGGTGATCGGCTATGCGAACGCCGCCCGCAACGGGAGCTCCTGGCCCTGGCGGATCGCCGGCCTCCTGGCGACGACACTGCTCGGCATGCTGGTGATCGGGCTGAGCATCCTCGCGCACTGAAGCCCACGCCGGGCCGGGCCGCCCGGCTCGCGTCACGCGGCGCCGCGGCATCCGTCCGGTGGGTCCGGGTAACGCGCGCTGCGCGTGTATCGAAGGGCGATACCCTGGCATGGTGAAGACGTTCGACACGCTGTACGCCGAGCTCGCCGCGAAAGCGGCCGAGCGCCCCGAGGGTTCGGGAACCGTCGCACAGCTGGACGCGGGCGTGCACGCGATCGGCAAGAAGATCGTGGAAGAGGCCGCCGAGGTGTGGATGGCGGCCGAGTACGAGTCGACGGATGCCGCAGCCGAGGAGATCTCTCAGCTGCTGTACCACCTGCAGGTGCTGATGCTCGCGAAGGGGCTGAGCCTCGAGGATGTCTACCGACATCTCTGAGCCGCGATCCTCATCCGTCCTCGAACCCGAAAGCCACGCTGCCATGCTGCGAATCGCCGTGCCGAACAAGGGATCGCTCGCCGAGACCGCCTCCGAGATGCTCCACGAGGCGGGTTACATCGGGCGCCGCGACCCGAAGGACCTCCACGTCATCGACCCTCAGAACGAGGTCGAGTTCTTCTATCTCCGCCCCAAGGACATCGCCACCTACGTCGGCTCGGGCGCGCTCGACGTCGGCATCACCGGCCGTGACCTGCTGCTCGACGCGCGGATGCCCGGCGCCCGCGAGATCGAGCAGCTCGGGTTCGCGGCCTCCACCTTCCGCTTCGCGGCGCCCGCCGGGCGCTTCTCCGAGGTGACCGACCTCGAGGGCGCGCGCATCGCGACCTCGTACCCGGGGCTCGTCGACGGCTTCCTCGACGAGCACGGCGTCGCCGCCGACCTCGTGCCGCTCGACGGCGCCGTCGAGTCGGCCGTCGAGCTGGGCGTCGCGGACGCGATCGCCGACGTCGTGGAGACCGGCACCACGCTGCGCCAGGCGGGCCTGGACGTCTTCGGGCCGGTGATCCTCAAGTCCGAGGCCGTGCTCATCGGCGCGCCGACCGAGGCGGAGGGCGTCGAGACGCTGCTCCGGCGCCTGCGGGGCGTCATGGTGGCTCAGCGCTACGTCATGGTCGACTACGACCTGCCGGCGGATCTCGTCGACACCGCCGTCCAGATCGCTCCCGGCATCGAGTCGCCGACCATCTCCCCGCTGCGGGATGCGGCGTGGGTGGCGGTGCGGGTGATGGTCGCCCGCAAGGGCGTCAACCAGGTCATGGACGCGCTGTACGCGATCGGCGCCCGCGCAATCCTCGTGACAGCGATCCACAACGCGAGGCTCTGATGGACGGGACAGCACCGACGAACGGAGCCGTGTCATGAGCCTGGTCTGCCGCGTCATCCCGTGCCTCGACGTCGCCGCGGGTCGCGTCGTGAAGGGCGTCAACTTCCAGAACCTGCGCGACATGGGCGATCCCGTCGAGCTCGCGCGGGAGTACTTCCACCAGGGCGCCGACGAGATCACCTTCCTCGACGTGACGGCGACGGTCGACGAGCGGTCCACGACCTACGACGTCGTCCGGCGCACCGCCGAAGAGGTCTTCATCCCGCTCACCGTCGGCGGCGGAGTCCGCTCGGCCGACGACGTCGGCCGGCTGCTGGCCGTGGGCGCCGACAAGATCGGCGTGAACTCCGCCGCCATCGCCCGCCCCGCGCTCCTCGACGAGATCGCCGACCGGTTCGGCGCCCAGGTGCTCGTGCTCTCGCTCGACGTGAAGCGCGCCTCGCCCGACCTGCTCGACCGGGTGCCGTCCGGCTTCGTCGTCACGACGCACGGCGGGCGCACCGAGACGGAGCTCGACGCGCTGGAATGGGCGCGCGAAGCCGTCGAGCGCGGCGCAGGCGAGCTGCTGGTCAACTCGATCGACGCCGACGGCACGAAGCAGGGGTTCGACCTCGACCTCGTGGCCCTCATGCGCGAGGTCGCCAGCGTGCCGGTGATCGCCTCGGGAGGCGCGGGCTCGGCCGCCGACTTCGGTCCCGCCATCGCCGCGGGCGCCGACGCCGTGCTCGCGGCATCCGTCTTCCACTCCGGCCAGCTCACCATCGGCGACGTCAAGGCCGCGATGGCCGCCGACGGCATCGCGGTGCGGGAGGTGGCGGCATGAGCGAGAGTGTCGACGAGCGCATCGCACGCGTGACGTTCACCCCCGACGGCCTGGTCGCGGCGATCATCCAGCAATGGGACACGCGCGAGGTCCTCATGCTCGGCTGGATGGATGCCGAGGCCCTCCGCCGCACCCTCACCGAGGGCCGCGTGACCTTCTGGTCGCGCTCCCGCCAGGAGTACTGGCGCAAGGGCGACACGTCCGGCAACATCCAGCTGGTGCGCGAGGCGCGCCTGGACTGCGACGGCGACGCCGTGCTGGTCGAGGTCGAGCAGATCGGGCCCGCCTGCCACACCGGCACCCGCACCTGCTTCGACGCGGACGACCTCGAGGCCGTCCGCGGCCCGGAGGCCGTCGCGTGATCCGCAGGGCGCGACTGCTCGCCGTCGTCGTCACGGTGCTGTGCGGGGCGATCGGGGTGATCTCGTCGACGCAGACGTGGCTCACCGTCGTGCTCGAGGACGCCGCCCGCCACGTGCTCGAGGTGCCCGGCGCCTCGGCGCTGCCGGTACTTGCCCCGCTCAGCCTCGCCGTACTCGCTCTCGGCGCGGCCCTCTCGATCGTCGGGCTCGCGCTGCGGTACATCTTCGGCGCACTGGCCGTCCTCATCGGTGGCGTGCTGGCCTGGCTGACCGCCCGCATCGTGCTGGAGCATCCCGTCTCGGCCGTCGCCTCCGTCGTCACCGAGTCCACCGGCATCGCGGGCGAGTCGTCCGTCGCGACGCTCGTCGCGTCGATCGACGCGACGCTCTGGCCGGCGGTGACCCTCGCCGTCTGGGTGGTGCTCATCGCAGCCGGGGGGTTCGTCCTCGCCACCGCACACGGCTGGTCGCGCACCGGGCGGCGGTACCGCACGGACGACGCCGCACAGCCGGCTCTGCGGGCCGGTTCCCGCCGTCCCGGCGGCGACGGTTCGCGCCCCCACGACGCCGCCGGATCCCGGGCCATCGACGACTGGGACGACCTGTCGCGTGGCGAGGATCCCACCGCCTGACCGCTAGACTGGCGTCATCCCGCGCTTCCCAGGCTTCACGAGGAGATATCCATGAGCAACAACATCGGCGACCCCGGGCACGGACACTCGCCCGCCGCCTGGACGGCCGTCGTGATCATGCTCGTGGCGGTCGCACTCGGAACCCTCTTCTACTTCCTCGACATGCCCGCCCTCGTGTGGGCATCCGCCGGTCTCCTCGTCGTCGGCGCGATCGTCGGCTGGGCGATGTCGCGCGCCGGTTACGGCGTGAACGGCTCGAAGTACGTGGCGAAAGAGCACTGATCGTGCTCGCCGACCTGACGGCCGGCGCGGTTGAGGATGCCGAGGCACGCGCCTCGGTGCGGCCAGTGGCAGCGGTCGAGGCCGCAGCGCTGGCGCAGCGTCCCGCGATCGACGCCGTCGCCGCCCTCGCTCCGTCCGACCGCGTCAAGATCATCGCGGAGGTCAAGCGGGCGAGCCCCTCGCGCGGCGACCTCGCGGCGATCCCCGATCCCGCTCTGCAGGCTCGTCGCTACGAGGAGGGCGGCGCGTCCGCGATCTCCGTCCTCACCGAGGGGCGGCGCTTCAAGGGAAGCCTCGCCGACCTCGAGGCGGTGAAGGCCGCGGTCACCCTGCCGGTGCTGCGCAAGGACTTCATCGCCACCGAGTACCAGGTGCTCGAGGCCCGCGCCGCCGGTGCGGACCTCGTGCTGCTCATCGTCGCCGCGCTCGAGCAGGATGTGCTCGCCCGCCTGCACGCGTTCACCCGCGAGCTGGGCATGACCGCGCTCGTCGAGACGCACTCGGCCGCAGAGGTCGACCGTGCGGCAGAGCTCGACGCGCAGCTCATCGGCGTCAATGCGCGCGACCTGTCGACGTTCCAGCTCGACCGCGACCTGTTCGGGCGGCTGGCGGAGCGCATCCCCGCCGGCGCGGTGAGGATCGCCGAGTCGGCTGTGCTCGTCCCCGAGGACGTCGCCCACTACCGGGCGGCGGGGGCGGACGTCGTCCTCGTCGGCGAGGCCCTGGTCACCAACGATCCCGTATCCACCCTGCGCGCCTTCCTGCAGGCAGGCGCGGGCGATGCACTGAGCGAAGGAAGGGCGACGCAGTGAGTCTTCGCGAGGCCCCCGGGCCGCTGTTCGGCGAGTTCGGCGGGCGCTACATGCCCGAATCCCTCATCGCCGCCATCGATGAGCTGGCGGCCGAGTACGAGGCCGCCAAGGTCGATCCCGCATTCCAGGCCGAGTTCGTCCGCCTGCTCCACTCGTACGCGGGCCGCCCGTCGCCGATCACCGAGGTGGCGCGGTTCGCCGAGCACGCCGGGGGAGCGCGCGTGTTCCTCAAGCGCGAGGACCTGAACCACACCGGCTCGCACAAGATCAACAACGTGCTCGGCCAGGCGCTGCTCACCCAGCGCCTCGGCAAGACCCGCGTGATCGCCGAGACGGGCGCCGGCCAGCACGGCGTCGCGACCGCGACCGCCGCGGCGCTGTTCGGCTTCGAGTGCACGATCTACATGGGCGAGGTCGACACCGAGCGCCAGGCGCTCAACGTCGCCCGCATGCGCCTCTTGGGCGCCGAGGTGGTGCCGGTGAAGACCGGCTCGCGCACGCTGAAGGACGCCATCAACGACGCCTACCGCGACTGGGTCGCCAGCGTCGAGACGACGAACTACATCTTCGGCACCGCCGCGGGACCGCATCCGTTCCCGGCGATGGTGCGCGACTTCCAGAAGGTGATCTCCGAAGAGGCGCGCGCCCAGCTGCTCGAAGAGGCCGGGCGGCTTCCGGATGCCGTCATCGCCTGCGTCGGCGGCGGCTCGAACGCCATCGGCATGTTCGACGCCTTCCTCGACGACGACGTGAAGCTCTACGGGGTGGAGGCCGCCGGCGACGGCGTGGACACTCCTCGCCACGCCGCATCGATCGAGCGCGGACGCCCGGGAGTGCTGCACGGCGCGAAGACCTACGTGCTGCAGGACGAGGACGGCCAGACGGTCGAGTCGCACTCCATCTCGGCGGGACTCGACTACCCGGGCGTCGGACCCGAGCACGCCTGGCTCGCCTCGATCGGGCGTGCCGAGTACATCCCCGCGACCGACGACGAGGCGATGCAGGCGCTGCGGCTGCTCTCCGAGACCGAAGGCATCATTCCGGCGATCGAGTCGGCGCACGCCCTCGCCGGAGCGCTCCGCATCGGGCGGGAACTCGGCCCGGACGCGATCCTCGCGGTCTGCCTCTCGGGCCGCGGCGACAAGGACATGGACACCGCCGCGCGCTACTTCCACCTGTACGACGCTGCCGCCGCTGCGGCGGAGGGCGCCGGGCCGGTCGAGACCGCACCGTCCGACGACGCCGCCAAGGGAGAGGGCACCAAGCTATGAGCTCCCGCGTCGCCGCGGCGATCGACGCCGCCCACGCCGCAGGCCGGGGCGCTTTCGTCGGCTACCTGCCGATCGGCTTCCCCGACCTGCGCACGAGCATCGACGCAGCCGTCGCCCTTGCCGAGAACGGCGCCGACGTCCTCGAGCTCGGTCCGCCCTACTCCGACCCGGTGATGGACGGCACCGTCATCCAGGAGGCCACGCAGGCCGCCCTCGCCGGCGGCTTCCGTCTGCGCGACACGTTCACGGCGGTGCGCGAGATCACGCGCCGCGTGGACGTTCCGGTGCTCGTGATGACGTACTGGAACCCCGTGCTGCAGTACGGGGTCGACCGGTACGCCGACGATCTCCTCGCCGCCGGGGGAGCGGGACTCATCACCCCGGACATCACACCCGAAGCCGCGCCCGAGTGGATCGCCGCGAGCGAGCGCACGGGGCTGGACCGCGTGTTCCTCGCCGCGCCGACATCGACCGACGAGCGCCTCGAGCTGATCGTCCGGCAGTCCACCGGGTTCGTCTACACGGTGTCGACCATGGGCATCACCGGCGAACGAGCGCAGCTGGACGCCGCCGCCCGCACGCTCGTCGCCCGGCTGCGCGAGCACGGGGTCGAGCACGCGTGCGTCGGCATCGGCATCTCGAACGCCGATCAGGTGGCGGGTGTGCTCGAGTACGCCGACGGCGCGATCGTCGGCACCGCGCTCGTCCGCGCGCTGCGCGAGGGCGGAATCGACGGCCTCGCCGCGACCGCGCGCAGCCTCGCCGCCGGCACCGCGCGCAGCGCGAACTAGACTTCTCAGGTCGGCGCGTGCGCCGGCCCCTCCCGCACGGATCCAGCAAGGACACGGTTCTCCCATGATCACCGCCGCCGCGAGCGTCGTCGCCAGCATCCCGAGCCCGTCGATCAGCTACTTCGACATCGGCCCCCTGCGGATCCACATCTACGCGCTGTGCATCATCACGGGCATCATCATCGCCGTGCTGTGGACGAACGCCCGCCTCACCAAGCGCGGCGCCGAGCCGTGGGTCGTCATCGACATCGCCCTCCTCGCCGTGCCGCTCGCGATCATCACCGCCCGGATCTACCACGTGCTCACGCACTGGAGCTTCTACTTCGGCGAAGGCGCGAACCCGCTGTCGGCGCTGTACATCTGGGAGGGCGGCATCGCGATCTACGGCGCCCTCATCGGCGGCGCCGTCGGCGCGTGGCTCGGCTGCCGGTGGACCGGCATCCGCTTCTGGACCTTCGCCGACGCACTCGCGCCCGGCCTTCTCCTGGCCCAGGCGATCGGCCGGTTCGGCAACTGGTTCAACCAGGAGCTGTACGGCCTGCCGACCGATGTGCCGTGGGGCCTCGAGATCGACTACCCGAACCCCGCGTGGCCGATCGGCCTTCCGGAGGGGACGCTCTTCCACCCCACCTTCCTCTACGAGGTGCTCTGGAACGCCCTGGGCGTCCTGGTCATCGTGTGGGTCGGCCGCCGCTTCCGCCTGCAGTGGGGTCGCCTGTTCGCCGTGTACCTCATGTGGTACAGCGCCGGACGCATCGTGTGGGAGTCGATCCGCATCGACCCGAGCGACATCTTCCTGGGCCTGCGCACCAACGTCTGGGCGGCCATCCTGGGCGTCGTCGTCGGTCTGGTGATCTTCTTCGTGCAGAAGCGCCGTCACCTGGGTCTCGAGCCGTCGCCCTATGTGTCCGGCCGCGAGTGGAACGCCGGACAGGCTGTACAATCGCAGAACACCGACGGCTTCGTCGACGTCAGCGAACCCCCGACGTCCGAGGTCGAAGAGGTCAGCGCCACAAGCACTCCTGCCACCAAATAACGCCGCTCAGTTCCCGAGGAGCGTGCGCCCAGGGCCGACGTCGTCCCATCTTGACTATCAACGTGAGGACGGTAGGTATGGCTTCGAGCCCCCGTCACGTCGTCTCTTCGGAGACGAACTTCCCCGCTTCGTCCGGCCGCGCCGGCTTCCCGCAGAAGCAGGGGATGTACAACCCTGCCTTCGAGAAGGACGCCTGCGGACTGGCCATGGTCGCGACGCTGCGCGGCGAGGCCGGCCACGACATCATCGATCTGGCCCTGACGGCCCTTCGCAACCTCGAGCACCGGGGCGCGATCGGCTCGGACGCCGGCACCGGCGACGGTGCGGGCATCCTCACGCAGATGCCCGACGCGTTCCTGCGCGCGGTGGCCGGCTTCGAGCTGCCGCCGGTGGGCGAGTACGCCGCGGGCATGGTGTTCCTGCCCCGCGACGCCGACGCGCGCGCGGCCCAGAAGACGGGCATCGAGCGGATCGCAGCGTCCGAGGGCATGACCGTCCTGGGCTGGCGCGAGGTGCCGACCTCCGACGATCACCTGGGCAAGCTCGCCTTCGCGGCGCGCCCGGTCTTCGAGCAGGTCTTCGTGTCGCACCCGGCCTCGGGCGACCAGCCGGCCCTGTCGGGCATCGCGCTGGACCGGCGCGCCTATCGCCTGCGCACCCGTGCGCGCACCGAACTGGACGCGTACTTCGTGTCGCTGTCGGCGCGCACGCTCGGGTACAAGGGCATGGTCACGACGCTGCAGCTGGAGCCGTTCTACCCCGACCTGCAGGACGAGCGCTTCGCGTCGGAGCTCGCCGTCGTGCACTCCCGTTACTCGACCAACACGTTCCCGTCGTGGCCCCTCGCACAGCCGCTGCGCATGCTCGCGCACAACGGCGAGATCAACACCGTCAACGGCAACCGCAACTGGATGCGCGCGCGGCAGTCCCAGCTCCAGTCCGAGCTGATCGGCGACATCCGCCCGCTGCTGCCGATCTGCACCACCGGCGCCAGCGACTCCGCGTCGTTCGACGAGGTGCTGGAGCTCCTCACGCTGACCGGCCGCAGCCTGCCGCACGCCATCATGATGATGGTGCCGGAGGCGTACGAGAAGCAGGCCGACATCGACCCGAAGCTGCGGGCGTTCTACGAGTTCCACTCCATGCAGATGGAGCCGTGGGACGGCCCCGCCGCGCTGATCTTCACCGACGGCACGCTCGTCGGCGCCACGCTCGACCGCAACGGCCTGCGTCCCGGGCGCTGGACGGAGACGACCGACGGCCTCATCGTCATCGGCAGCGAGACCGGCGTGCTGGACTTCGAGCCCGAGCGCATCAAGCGTCGCGGGCGTCTGCGCCCCGGCCGCATGTTCCTCGTCGACACGGCGCAGCGCCGCATCATCGAGGACGACGAGATCAAGGCGCAGCTCGCCGAGCAGGAGCCGTGGCAGGAGTGGCTCGACGCCGGGCGGGTGCGCCTCGCCGAGCTCCCGGAGCGCGAGCACATCGTGCACCCGATCGCCTCGATCACGCGCCGTCAGCGCACCTTCGGCTACACCGAGGAAGAGGTCAAGATCCTCCTGACCCCGATGGGTCAGAACGGTGCCGAGCCGCTCGGCGCGATGGGTTCCGACACCCCCGTCGCCGTGCTCAGCGAGCGCCCCCGCCTGCTGTTCGACTACTTCACGCAGCAGTTCGCGCAGGTCACGAACCCGCCGCTGGACTCGATCCGCGAGGAGGTCGTCACGTCGCTGGGCCTCGGGCTCGGTCCCGAGCGCAACCTCCTCGAGTGGGGCGCCGAGCACACGCGGGTCGTGACGCTCGACTTCCCGGTGATCGACAACGACGAGCTCGCCAAGATCCAGCACATCGACACCGCCCTTCCCGGCCGGACATCGGTCACGATCCGCGGCCTGTACCGCGTCGAGGCCGGTCACAAGGGCATGAAGAAGCGCCTCGAGCAGATGTGCCAGGAGGTCGACCAGGCGATCGAGGACGGCGCGGAGTTCATCGTGCTCTCCGACCGCGACTCCAACAAGGACCTCGCGCCCATCCCGTCGCTGCTCATGCTGGCCGCCGTGCACCACCACCTCATCCGCAAGGAGACGCGCATGAAGTGCGGCCTCGTGGTCGAGGCCGGCGACGTGCGCGAGGTGCACCACGTGGCGACGCTGATCGGATACGGCGCATCCGCCGTCAACCCGTACCTCGCCATGGAGACCGTCGAGTACCTGGTGCGCGCGGGCTTCATCACCGGGATCTCGCCTGAGAAGGCCGTCAAGAACCTCATCTACGCGCTCGGCAAGGGCGTCCTGAAGATCATGTCGAAGATGGGCATCTCGACCGTGTCGTCGTACGCGGGCGCGCAGGTCTTCGAGGCCGTCGGCCTGTCGCAGGACTTCGTCGACACGTACTTCACCGGCACCGAGTCCAAGCTCGGCGGCGTCGGGCTCGACGTCGTCGCGGCGGAGAACGCTGCGCGCCACACGTACGCCTACCCCGAGGATGCGGCCGTCCGCGCGCACGAGCGCCTGTGGACCGGCGGCGAGTACCAGTGGCGGCGCGACGGCTCGCCGCACCTGTTCAACCCCGACACGGTGTTCCGGCTGCAGCACTCGACACGCACCCGCCGGTACGACATCTTCCGCGAGTACACGAAGCTGGTGGACGACCAGGCGAGCGAGCTCAAGACGCTGCGCGGCCTGTTCGCCCTCAAGACCGAGGGCCGTACGCCGGTGCCGATCGACGAGGTCGAGTCGGTCTCGTCGATCGTCAAGCGCTTCTCGACCGGGGCCATGAGCTACGGGTCGATCTCGCGCGAGGCGCACGAGACCCTGGCGATCGCGATGAACCGCATCGGCGGCAAGTCCAACACCGGCGAGGGTGGCGAAGACACCGACCGCCTGCTCGACCCGGAGCGCCGGAGTTCCATCAAGCAGGTCGCCTCGGGCCGCTTCGGCGTCACGAGCCTGTACCTCACCCAGGCCGACGACATCCAGATCAAGCTCGCGCAGGGCGCCAAGCCCGGCGAGGGCGGGCAGCTGCCGCCGACCAAGGTGTACCCGTGGGTCGCGCGCACCCGCCACGCGACCGCCGGCGTCGGCCTCATCTCGCCGCCGCCGCACCACGACATCTACTCGATCGAAGACCTCAAGCAGCTGATCTTCGACCTGAAGCGCGCCAACCCCGGCGCGCGGGTGCACGTGAAGCTCGTGAGCCAGTCGGGCATCGGCGCGGTCGCGGCCGGCACCGCCAAGGCGCTGGCCGACGTCATCCTGGTGTCGGGCCACGACGGCGGCACCGGCGCGAGCCCGCTCAACTCGCTCAAGCACGCCGGAACCCCGTGGGAGCTCGGGCTCGCCGAGACGCAGCAGACGCTCATGCTCAACGGCATGCGCGACCGTGTCGTCGTGCAGGTCGACGGCCAGCTCAAGACCGGCCGCGACGTCATCATCGGCGCCCTGCTCGGCGCCGAGGAGTTCGGCTTCGCCACCGCACCCCTCGTGGTATCGGGCTGCATCATGATGCGGGTCTGCCACCTCGACACCTGTCCCGTAGGCGTCGCGACGCAGAACCCGGTCCTGCGCCAGCGCTTCAACGGCAAGCCCGAGTTCGTCGTGAACTTCATGGAGTTCATCGCCGAAGAGGTGCGGGAGTACCTCGCCGAGCTCGGCTTCCGCTCTCTCGACGAGGCGATCGGTCGCAGCGACCTGCTCGACGTCAACGGCGCGGTCAACCACTGGAAGGCGAACGGCCTCGACCTCGCCCCGGTGCTCGAGGGCCCCGTCTTCGCCGAGGACGAGCCGCGCCGCAACACCACCGCGCAGCTGCACGAGCTCGACGAGCACTTCGACGTCGCGCTCATCGAGCGCGCTCAGGACGTCATCGCGAACGGCGGCGAGATGACCATCGACCTGCCGATCCGCAACACCGAACGCGCCGTCGGCACGCTCCTCGGTCACCACGTGACGAAGGAGCGCGGCGAGAACGGCCTCCGGTCGGGCAGCATCGTCGTGAACCTCACCGGGTCGGCGGGCCAGTCGTTCGGCGCATTCATGCCCTCGGGCATCACGCTGCGTCTCGAGGGCGACTCCAACGACTACGTCGGCAAGGGCCTCTCGGGCGGTCAGATCGTCGTGCGGCCGCCGCGCGGCGCCACCTTCGACGCGTCGAAGAACGTCATCGCGGGCAACGTGATCGGCTACGGCGCGACCCTGGGCACGATGTTCCTGCGCGGTGTGGTGGGCGAGCGCTTCTTCGTCCGCAACTCCGGTGCCACCGCGGTCGTGGAGGGCGTCGGAGACCACGCCCTCGAGTACATGACGGGCGGCCTCGCCGTCATCCTCGGCGCGACAGGACGCAACCTGGGCGCGGGGATGTCGGGCGGTACCGCCTACGTGTACCGGCTCGACAGCAAGCTCGTCAACCGCGAGGCGCTCGCCTCGGGCGAGCTGGAGCTCGGCGAGCTCGGCTCGGGAGACGCGGAGATCCTCCGCGACCTGCTCGAGCAGCACGTCGCCGAGACCGAATCGACTCTCGCGCAGGCTCTCCTCGACGACTTCGAGGCCGAGCTGGCGAACTTCGTCAGGGTCATGCCGCGCGACTACGCCGCGGTGCTCGAGACCCGTCAGGCGGCCGTCGCGGAGGGGCTCGACCCCGACGGCGACGTCGTCTGGAACCGCATTCTGGAGGTGACGGGTGGCTGACCCGAAAGGCTTTCTCAAGGTCACCGAGCGCGAGCTGCCCCCGCGGCGGCCGGTGCCGGTGCGCATCATGGACTGGAAAGAGGTCTATGAGCCGGGCGACGGTGCGGTGCTCCGGCGCCAGGCCGGGCGCTGCATGGACTGCGGCGTGCCGTTCTGCCACAAGGGCTGCCCGCTCGGCAACCTGATCCCGGAGTGGAACGACCTCACGTGGCGCGGCGAGGGCCGTGCCGCCAGCGAGCGTCTGCACGCGACGAACAACTTCCCGGAGTTCACGGGACGCCTGTGCCCGGCGCCCTGCGAGAGCTCGTGCGTCCTGGGCATCAACCAGCCGGCCGTGACGATCAAGCAGGTCGAGGTGTCGATCGCCGACGAGGCGTTCGCGAACGGCTGGATCGAGCCCGAGCCGCCGGGGCGCCTGACCGGCAAGACGGTCGCGGTCGTCGGATCCGGTCCCGCCGGACTCGCCGCCGCGCAGCAGCTCACCCGCGCCGGTCACACCGTGGCCGTGTTCGAGCGCGACGACCGCATCGGCGGACTCCTGCGCTACGGCATCCCGGACTTCAAGATGGAGAAGAAGCACCTCGAGTCGCGTCTTCGCCAGATGCAGGACGAGGGCACGCGGTTCCGCGCCGGTGTCGAGATCGGCCGCGACATCTCGTGGGCCGACCTCCGTGCCCGCTACGACGCGGTCGTCATCGCGACCGGCTCGACGGTGCCGCGCGAGCTGGCCATCCCCGGGCGTGACCTCGCCGGCGTGCACTTCGCCATGGAGTACCTCGTCGAGTCGAACAAGGCCGTCGCCGGCGATGCCGTGCCGAACCAGATCACGGCCGAGGGCAAGCACGTCGTCGTGATCGGCGGCGGTGACACGGGCGCCGACTGCATCGGCACGGCCCACCGTCACGGCGCGCTGAGCGTGACGAACCTCGCGATCGGCCGCCGCCCTCCCGGCGAGCGTCCCGAGCACCAGCCGTGGCCGATGGACCCCCTCGTGTTCGAGATGCAGTCGGCTCACGAAGAGGGCGGCGAGCGCACCTACCTCGCCTCGACCGTCGAGTTCCTCGCGAACGGCGCGGGCGAGGTGCGCGCCCTGCGCGTGGCCGAGACCGAGTTCGTCGACGGCCGCCGCGTGCCGAAGAGCGGCACCGAGCGCGAGATCCCCGCCGACCTGGTGCTCATCGCGATGGGCTTCACCGGTCCCGAGCGCGCGCTCCTCGAGGAGCAGCTCGGCGCCCGCTTCACCGAGCGGGGCAACGTGCGCCGCGAGGACGACTACCAGACGACCGCCCCGGGCGTGTTCGTGGCCGGCGACGCCGGCCGCGGGCAGTCGCTCATCGTGTGGGCGATCGCCGAGGGACGTGCCGCCGCAGCCAGCGTCGACCGCTTCCTCATGGGGGAGACGGAGCTGCCTGCTCCGGTCCGCCCGACCGATGTCGCCATCGGCTTGCAGCCCGCGTAGGCTTGCCGAGGCACTCGCCACCTTCAACCCACCCGGAGATACCACGGATGAGACGCGCCAAGATCGTCGCCACCCTTGGGCCCGCCACGTCGACATATGAGATGGTCCGCGCGATCATCGATGCCGGCGTCGACGTCGCCCGCTTCAATCTGAGCCACGGGGACTACTCGGTCCACGACAACAACTTCGCCAACGTGCGCAAGGCCGCCGACGACGCGGGGCGAGCGGTCGCGATCCTCGTCGACCTGCAGGGTCCGAAGATCCGCCTCGGCAAGTTCGAGAACGGACCGCACGAGCTCGCGGTCGGCGACATCTTCAAGATCACCACCGACGACATCCTGGGCACCAAGGAGATCGTCAGCACCACGTTCAAGGGCCTCCCGAACGACGTCAAGCCGGGCGACTTCCTCCTGATCGACGACGGCAAGGTGCGCGTCGAGGTCGTCGAGACCGACGACACCGTCGTCACCACCAAGGTGATCGTCGCCGGCCCGGTCTCCAACAACAAGGGCATCAACCTCCCCGGCGTCGCCGTGAACGTGCCGGCGCTGTCCGAGAAGGACGAAGCCGACCTCCGCTGGGGCCTGCGCGCCGGCGCCGACCTCATCGCGCTGTCGTTCGTCCGCGACGCGAAGGACGTCCAGCGCGTCCACGTCATCATGGCCGAGGAGGGACGACACGTCCCGGTCATCGCCAAGATCGAGAAGCCCCAGGCGGTCGACAATCTCGAGGAGATCATCGACGCGTTCGACGGCATCATGGTCGCCCGTGGCGACCTGGGCGTCGAGCTGCCGCTCGAGGCCGTCCCGATCGTGCAGAAGCGCGCGGTGGAGCTCTGCCGCCGCATGGCGAAGCCCGTCATCGTCGCGACGCAGATGCTCGAGTCGATGATCGAGAACCCCGTCCCGACCCGCGCCGAGACGAGTGACGTGGCCAACGCCGTGCTCGACGGCGCGGACGCGGTCATGCTCTCGGGCGAGACCAGCGTCGGCAAGTACCCGGTCGGCGTCGTCGAGACCATGGCGCGCATCGTCGACTCCACCGAGGAGCACGGCCTGGACCGCATCCTGCCGCTCACGACGAAGCCGCGCACCCAGGGCGGCGCCATCACGCTGGCCGCGATGGAGGTCGCGGAGTTCGTCGACGCGAAGTTCCTCTGCATCTTCACCGAGTCGGGCGACACCGCCCGTCGCATGTCGCGGCTGCGCCCGCGCATCCCCATGATCGGCTTCGCACCCGAGCCGGCGATCCGTCGTCGCATGGCGATCACCTGGGGCGTGCAGTCGACGCTCGTCGAGCATGTCGCGCACACCGACCTGATGTTCATCCAGGTCGACGACTACCTGCTGTCGAACGACCTCGCGAAGGTCGGCGACAAGGTCGTCGTGATCTCGGGATCGCCTCCCGGGATCATCGGCTCCACGAACGACATCCGCATCCACAAGGTGGGCGATGCGGTGCACGGCAAGGCGCCGATCTACAAGACACGGGACTGACACCTCCCTCCACCGGACGGCTGCGACCACTACTGTGGTCGCAGCCGTCCCGGCATTTCTTCGAGAAAGGTGGCGCCGATGTTCTTCGGTGACTTCTGGTGGTTCCTGCTGTGGAGCTTCTACTTCATCGCCTACCTGTACGTGGTGATCGTGATCATCACGGACCTGTTCCGCGACGAGAACCTCAACGGCTGGCTCAAGGCGCTGTGGATCATCGCCCTCGTGTTCGTGCCGTTCCTCACGGCGATCGTCTACATCATCGCCCGTGGCAAGGGGATGGCCGCCCGTGCCCAGGCCGCCCGCGGGGGAGTCGTGCCCGAGTCCGACGACTACCACCCGGCCGCATCGTCGAGCCCGGCGGAGGACATCGCGAAGGCGAAGGCCCTCCTCGACGCCGGCACGATCTCTCAGGGCGAGTTCGACGCCCTCAAGAGCAAGGCGCTCGGCCACCAGTACTTCGGCGCGTAAGCCCGCAACGCCAGCAGAGCGGATGCCTCAGGTCGAGGCATCCGCTCTGCTGTGTGTGCGGCGGGTACAGGCTCAGCTGATCTTCTTGCGATAGATCGACATCGAGATCACGTAGCCGACGACCAGGATGCCGACCAGCCACGCCATCGCGACCCAGATGTCGCTGCCGACGGGCTCACCCGCGAACAGTGCGCGCATCGTGTCGACGATCGAGGTCACCGGCTGGTTCTCGGCGAACCACTGCACAGGTCCCGGCATGCTCTCGGTCGGGACGAAGGCGGAGCTGATGAACGGGAGGAAGATGAGCGGATACGAGAACGCACTCGCGCCGTCCACCGTCTTCGCCGACAGTCCCGCGATCACCGCGAGCCACGTGAGCGCCACCGTGAACAGGACGAGCATGCCGATGACCCCCAGCCAGGCGCCGAAGCCGGCGCCCGTGCGGAAGCCCATGAGCAGCGCCACGCCGATCACGACGGCCAGGGAGACCATGATCGACACGAGCGAGGTCAGCACATGCGCCCAGAGCACTCCCGACCGTGCGATGGGCAGCGACTGGAAGCGCTCGAAGATCCCGCCCTGCATGTCGAGGAACAGCCGGTACGCCGTGTACGCGATGCCGGAGGCGATCGTGATGAGCAGGATGCCGGGCAGCATGTAGTCGATGTACGACCCCGTGGTGAGGGTGCCCGTGTCGATCGCCCCGCCGAAGACGTAGACGAACAGCAGCATCAGGGCGATCGGGGTGACCGCGGTGGTGATGATGGTGTCGGGGCTGCGCAGGATGTGCCGCAGCGACCGGCTGGTCAGAACCGCGGTGTCGCGGATGGTGTGAGCGGTCATCGTCCTTCCTTCCGTGTCGTGGGAGCGCCGGCCTCGGCGTCTCCGGGTTCTGCGGGCTCTTCCTCGCCGGTCAGCGCGAAGTACACGTCCTCGAGGCTCGGCTGCTTCTCGACGTACTCGACCTTCGCGGGCGGCAGCAGCTTCTTGAGCTCCTGCAGGGTGCCGTTGACGATGATGCGCCCCTTGTGGAGGATCGCGATGCGGTCGGCGAGCTGCTCGGCCTCGTCCAGATACTGCGTCGTCAGCAGCACGGTCGTGCCGCCGCGGGTGAGCTCCTTGACGGCGTCCCACACTTCGATGCGCGCCGCCGGGTCGAGGCCGGTCGTCGGCTCGTCCAGGAAGATCACCGGCGGGTTGCCGATGAGGCTCATCGCGATGTCGAGCCGGCGGCGCATGCCGCCGGAGTAGGTCGACGCCCTGCGGGAGCCGGCCTCGGTGAGCGAGAAGCGGGCGAGGAGCCCGTCGGCGATCCCGCCGGGGTCGGGGAGGTGCCGCAGCTGGGCGATGAGCACCAGGTTCTCGCGTCCGGTCAGGACCTCGTCGACAGCGGCGAACTGGCCGGTGAGGCTGATGGTCTCACGCACCTTCTGCGCCTGGGCGACGACGTCGAACCCCGCGACGGCTGCCGTGCCGGCATCCGCCTTGAGAAGCGTCGCCAGGATCCGCACGACCGTGGTCTTGCCGGCGCCGTTCGATCCGAGGAGCGCGAAGATGCTTCCGCGCGCCACCTCGAAGTCGACGCCGCGCAGCACGTGCAGGTCCTTGTACGACTTCTCGAGCCCCTGGACCTTGATGGCGGTGTCGGTGGTCATTTCCCTTCTCCCTTCTCTGCCTCGTCGATCGCCTTGTTCAGGCGAGCGCGCTCCTTGTCGATCCACTGCTTGCCGGAGTACGCGGCGGTGAAGTCCTCGGCGAACGTGGAGGGCTCGTCGCCGACGATGTCGCGCACGGGCGTGCCGTCTGCTGCGGCGCGCTCCCAGAGGTCGGCCGAGTCGCTGAGCATCTGCATCATCGTGTCGCCGTCGGTCATGCCGCCGGAGTACATGAAGTACCGATCCAGCGCCTTGGCGGCTGCGCGGTAGGGCTCGGGGAGAGCCTCGATGCGCGCCTTGTACTGCCGGTACTGCTTCTTCTGCTCGAGCGAGCCGGTGACGATCTCGTACCACTTGGCGGCCATGATCAGTTCTCTTCCTTCAGGTTGTGGGGTTCGTTGTCTGCGTTCTGGTGGTGGAGCTGTTCGATGCGTTCTGCGAGGAAGCTCCATGTCCTCCAGAACTCCGCGAGCTGCTCGCGGCCCTGCGTGTTGAGGGAGTACACCTTTCGCGGCGGACCCTTCTCCGAAGGGACCTTCTCGACGTCGACGAGGCCGCGCTGCTCGACCCTGACCAGCAGGGCGTACACCGTGCCTTCGGCGATGTCGGAGAAGCCCTGGTCGCGCAGCCACGAGGTGATCTCGTACCCGTAAGCGGACCGGCCGGACAGGATCGCCAGGACGATCCCCTCCAGCGTGCCCTTGAGCATCTCGGTCTCCTGCTTGCCCATCTCGCACCTCCTCAGTACTCAGTGTTGTTGACTACTGGTAGACAGTAACACTAGGTACCGGTACTTAGCAACACCGAATACCAAACTTCCTCGAAGGCACCGCGAACACAGAAGAGCGGATGCCTCGCGATCGAGGCATCCGCTCTGCGGGATGTTGAAGGTGCCGGTGGTGGGAGTCGAACCCACACGCCCTTACGGGCAACCGAGTTTGAGTCGGTCGCGTCTGCCATTCCGCCACACCGGCCCGCGCGGCATGCCGCGCGTCCGCGAACGACCATACCGTAGGATTCAATGGTGACTGAGCAGGAGCAGACCGCCGCATCGACGGCATCCACCCCCCGCCGCGTCGTGGTCGCCGAGGACGAGTCGCTCATCCGACTCGACATCGTCGAGATCCTCCGCGACAACGGCTTCGACGTGGTCGGAGAGGCAGGCGACGGTGAGACCGCGGTGGCGCTGGCCACCGAACTGCGCCCCGATCTGGTGATCATGGACGTGAAGATGCCGCAGCTCGACGGCATCTCGGCCGCTGAGAAGCTCAGCAAGAACCACATCGCCCCGGTCGTGCTGCTGACCGCCTTCAGCCAGAAGGAGCTCGTCGAGCGCGCGAGCGAGGCCGGCGCCCTCGCCTACGTCGTCAAGCCGTTCACGCCGAACGACCTGCTGCCGGCCATCGAGATCGCTCTCGCCCGCTACGAGCAGATCATCACGCTCGAGGCCGAGGTCGCCGACATGGTCGAGCGCTTCGAGACCCGCAAGCTCGTCGACCGGGCCAAGGGCCTGCTCAACGAGAAGATGGGGCTCAGCGAGCCCGAGGCCTTCCGCTGGATCCAGAAGGCCTCGATGGACCGCCGCCTCACGATGCAGGACGTCGCCAAGGCGATCATCGAGCAGCTCGCGCCCAAGAAGGGCTGACCACACACCTCTTGCAAGAGCGGATGCCTCGATCGAGGCATCCGCTCTTCTCATGTCGCCGGCGACAGCGCCTTGATGTGGTTCGTGATGCGCACGGTCGAGCAGCGGCGGCCCTGATCGTCGGTCATGACGATCTCGTGGACGGTGAGGCTGCGACCGAGGTGGATCGGCGTGCACACGCCCGTGACGTACCCGGAGGTCGCCGAGCGCGTGTGCGTGGCGTTGATGTCGACGCCCACGGCGAGGCGTCCCGGACCGGCATGGAAGTTCGCGTGCATCGACCCGAGCGACTCGCCCAGCACCACGTAGGCACCGCCGTGGAACAGGCCGACGGGCTGCGTGTTGCCCTCGACCGGCATGCGGGCCACGGCGCGCTCGGGCGTGAACTCCAGCCATTCGAAGCCCATCTTCTCGGCGAGAGCGCCGACCCCACGGCCCAGCGCCCATTCGACTCCGTCGACCGCGGCGGGGGAGTGGTCGGGCATGGCTCACCTTCGGATCGGGTCGGCAGTGGGGCGCTGCGACGCGGAAATCGACTGTCGTCGGCCCTGACTAGGCTTGCAGGGTGACGGACTCCGCAAAGCCTACCCTTCTCGTCGTTGACGGCCATTCGCTGGCATATCGGGCGTTCTACGCACTCCCGGTCGACAACTTCTCGACGAAGGACGGGCAGCACACGAACGGGATCTACGGGTTCCTCGCGATGCTGATCAACCTGATCAAGGCCGAGAAGCCGACGCACCTCGCGGTCGCCTTCGACACGTCGCGCCAGTCCTTCCGCACCCGCGAGTACACCGAGTACAAGGCCAATCGCTCCGAGACGCCCTCCGAGTTCAAGGGCCAGATCCCGCTGCTGCAGGACTGCCTCGCGGCGATGAGCATCCGAGTGCTCCAGCAGGAGGACATCGAGGCCGACGACATCCTCGCCACCCTCGCCACGCAGGGCGTCGCGAACGGCTTCCGCGTGCTCGTGTGCTCGGGCGACCGCGACACCATCCAGCTCGTCAACGACGACGTCGTCCTGCTCTACCCGAACGTGCAGGGCGTCTCGCAGCTGAAGCGCTACGACCGCGACGCGGTCATCGAGCGCTACGGCGTGCCGCCCGAGATGTACCCCGACGTGGCGGCGCTCGTCGGCGAGACCAGCGACAACCTGCCGGGCGTGCCGAAGGTGGGCGAGAAGACCGCCGTGAAGTGGCTGAACCAGTTCGGCTCGCTCGACGCCCTCCTCGACGGCGCGGACGCCATCAAGGGCGTCGTCGGCGGCAACCTGCGAGACCACGTCGAAGACGTCCGCCGCAACCGCCGTCTCAACCGTCTCATGACCGACGTCGAGCTGCCGCTCGGCCCCGACGACCTCGAAGTCCAGCCGATGGACGCGCAGGCGGTGCGCGACATCTTCTCGCGGCTCGAGTTCAAGACGCTGATCCCGCGCGTCGCCGAGCTCGCCGGAATCGAGCAGCAGATGGCCGCGGTCACCTCGGCTGCGGCCGAGCTCGCGCCGATCGCGACCGAGCTCGCGCCGGCGGACTTCGCCGCGTGGCTCGCGAACCGCGACGGCGAGGTCGGCGTGACCATCGCCGTCGAGGGCGGTCTGCCGGCACGCATCGGCGTGGCGACGGCGGATGCCGCGGCCGAGGCGTCGTGGAGCGCGGAGCTCGCCGCCGCGCTCGAGCCCTGGCTCGCGTCCGACGCGCCGAAGGCGTTCGCCGACGCGAAGCCCCAGGTGAAGGCGCTCCGCCGCGCCGGCCTGCGCGTGGGCGGCCTGGCCTTCGATGTGATCATCGCCGGCTGGCTGCTGCGGCCGAGCTTCCCCGACAAGACGCTCGCCGATCTGGTCGACCGCTACCTCGACGAGAAGCTGCCCGAGGCCGACCCCGCACAGCTCGTGCCAGAGACCGAGGGCGCCACCACCGGCCAGCTGTCGTGGTACCTGGTGCGCGTCGTAAACGCGGTGCGGGCCGAACTGCCCGACAGCGTCGCGGCCGTGCTCACCGACATCGAACTGCCGACCCTGCACACGCTCGCCGACATGGAGCTCGCCGGCGTCGCCGTCTCGCACGAGAGGCTGTCGGCGTTCTCCGGCGAGCTCGGCGCGCGTGCGGACGCCCTCGCCCTGCAGGCGTACGCCGCCATCGGCCGCGAGGTCAACCTCGGCTCGCCGAAGCAGCTGCAGGAGGTCCTGTTCGACGAGCTGCAGCTGCCGAAGACGCGCAAGACCAAGACCGGGTACTCGACGGATGCCGCAGTCCTGGCCGACCTGCAGGAGACCAACCCGCACCCGTTCCTCGATCTTCTGCTCCAGCACCGCGAGGCGACGAAGCTGCGCCAGATCATCGAGTCCCTCGACAGTGCGATCGGCGGTGACCGCACCACCGGCGCGGACGGACGCATCCACACCACGTACGTGCAGACCGGCAGCCAGACCGGCCGGCTCTCGAGCACAGACCCGAACCTCCAGAACATCCCCATCCGCACCGAGGAGAGCCGCCGCATCCGCTCCGCGTTCGTGGTGGGCGAGGGGTACGAGACGCTGCTCACCGCCGACTACTCGCAGATCGAGATGCGCATCATGGCGCACCTCTCAGAGGATCCGGGCCTGATCGAGGCGTTCAACTCGGGCGAAGACACGCACCGGTTCGTGGGCTCGCGGGTGTTCGGGGTCGCTCCCGAAGACGTCACCCCGGCGATGCGCACAAAGGTGAAGGCGATGTCGTACGGCCTCGTCTACGGCCTCTCCGCGTTCGGGCTCTCGAAGCAGCTGCGCATCGAGCAGGCCGAGGCGAAGCAGCTGATGATGGAGTACTTCGCCCGCTTCGGCGCCGTACGCGACTACCTCCGCTCGTCGGTCGAGCAGGCCCGCATCGACGGCTACACCGAGACGATCTTCGGACGGCGGCGCCCGTTCCCCGATCTCGCCAGCCCCAACCGCGTGCTGCGCGAGAATGCGGAGCGCGCCGCGCTCAACGCCCCGATCCAGGGCAGCGCGGCCGACATCATGAAGATCGCGCTGTTCCACATCCACGACGACTTCGCGGTCGAGCAGCTGCGTTCCCGGGTGCTGCTGCAGATCCACGACGAGCTCGTGATCGAGGTGGCACCGGGGGAGTGGGATGCTGCCGAGCACATCGTCCGCACGCGCATGGGCGATGCGGCGCAGCTGTCGGTGCCGCTCGACGTGCAGATCGGCCGCGGCGACGACTGGAACGCCGCCGGCCACTGATCGGCCGGCGCGGCGCGATCCGCGATCGGACCGGGATTCTCGTTTGTCGGCACCGCGTCTCATGCCTAGGCTCGGAGCCATGACAGACGAAACCCGCACGCCCACGCAGATCGACAAGATCGCTGATGCGTGGGTCGACACCCTCGCCGAACTCGAGCCGACGCTCGCGACCTACATCGGCCGGTCCGAGTACAACGACCGATTCGGCGACTACAGCCCGGCCGGTCAGGAGCGCCTCGTGGAAGAGGGACGCAAGACGCTGGCCGCCCTCGAGGCCTCGGCCGTCGCCGACGACGTCGACGCCGTGACGAAGGACGACCTCTCGAGAGAGATCCAGCTGGAGCTCGACCTGCACGATGCGAAGTGGCATCTGCGCGACATCAACGTGATCGCCTCGCACGCGCAGAACATCCGTTCCGCGTTCGATCTCATGCCGACCGCCACCCCCGACGACTGGTCGGTGATCGCCACGCGTCTCGGCGCGGTCTCCGGTGCGATCGACGGATACATCGCCACCCTCCGCGAGGGGATCGACCAGGGCGTCGTGCCCGCGCGGCGCCAGGTGGTCGAGGTCGCCACGCAGATCGCCCGCTACACCGCCGACGGCGGATTCTTCGCGACGTTCGCCGCCGAGGCGGCTCCCGAGGAGGGTCAGCTCCCGGCATCCCTCGCCCGTGAACTGGCCGACAACGCCAACGCCGCGCGGGTCGCCTACGACGAGCTCGCGTCGTTCCTGAGCGGTGAGCTGGCACCGGCGGCGGGGGAGAAGGACGCGGTCGGCCGCGAGCTGTACGCGCTGCACTCGCGGCGGTTCCTCGGGGCGACGATCGACCTCGACGAGACGTACGAGTGGGGTGTCGAAGAGCTCGCCCGCATGGTCGCCGAGCAGGAGTCGATCGCCGACGAGATCAAGGCCGGCGCCACGGTCGAAGAGGCCGTCGCATTCCTCGAAGAGGACGCGAGCCGCAAGCTCTACGGGACGGACGCGCTGCAGAAGTGGATGCAGGAGACCAGCGATCGCGCGATCGCCGAGCTGGGCAAGACCCACTTCGACATCGCCGAGCCGATCCGCAGCCTCGAGTGCATGATCGCGCCGACGAAGGAAGGCGGGATCTACTACACCGGCCCGACCGACGACTTCTCGCGCCCCGGCCGCATGTGGTGGTCGGTGCCGGAGGGCGTCGAGGAGTTCGACACGTGGCGCGAGCTCACGACGGTGTACCACGAGGGCGTCCCGGGACACCACCTGCAGATCGCGCAGGCCGTGTACAACCGCGCGCAGCTGAACACCTACCGCCGCCTCCTCGCCGGGACCTCGGGGCACGCCGAGGGCTGGGCCCTGTACGCGGAGCGGCTCATGGAGCAGCTGGGCTACCTCTCCGATCCCGCAGACCGGCTCGGCATGCTCGACGGCCAGCGCATGCGCGCGGCCCGCGTCGTGCTCGACATCGGCGTGCACCTCGAGAAGCAGCGCCCCGACGGTCAGGGACCGTGGGACGCCGACTTCGCCCTCGAGTTCATGCTGCGCAACGTCAACATGCCCGACGAGTTCGTCCGGTTCGAGGTGAACCGCTACCTCGGCTGGCCGGGTCAGGCGCCGTCCTACAAGGTCGGCCAGCGCATCTGGGAGCAGCTGCGCGACGAGGTCGCCGAGCGCGAGGGCACCGACTTCTCCATCAAGCAGTTCCACAAGCGCGCGCTGGATCTCGGCGGAGTAGGACTCGACACGCTGCGCATGGCGCTCTCGCGCTGAGTCCGCATCCCGGTCGTTGAGCGAGCTTGCGAGTCGAAACGCAGAGACGATTCGCCCCGGACCCGGCGCAGCCCGTCGGCCTGATGCGTTTCGTCTCGGTCGCTGTGGCGATCCCTCGCTCAACGACCGGAACCGGCGGCGCCCAGCAGTCGCACCACCTCACGGTCGCTCGTCTGCCCGAAGTGGTCGTAGTACTCGCCCACGGCCCAGAAGTCGGACTCGCGGTGGGGGCATACGAAGTCGTCGACGGCGTCCGCCGGTGCGATGAAGCGCTCGGGCGCGACGGGGACGGCGAGCACGACCCGGTCCGGATGGCGAGCCCGCACCGCTCGGCAGGCCGCGACGGCGCTCGCGCCCGTCGCCACGCCGTCGTCCACCACGAGGGCGGTCCGCCCCGTCAGGTCCACGACGCGAGACCCGTAGACATCCGTCCGCCGCGCCAGCTCGTCGCGCTCTGCCGCCTCGACCCGCTCCAGATCCGTCGGTGACATGCCGGCCCAGCGCAGGGCGTCGGGCGTGACGATCCGTACACCTTCGGCGATCGCTCCGACGGCGAACTCCTCGTGCCCGGCCGCTCCGAGCTTGCGCACGACGACGGCATCCAGCTCCAGTCCCAGCGCTTCGGCGACCGCCGCGGCGACGACGACGCCCCCGCGAGGGATGCCCAGGACCACGGCATCCGTTCCTCGCCACTCCACGAGCGCGGTGGCGAGCTCTCGTCCGGCGGCGCGGCGATCCGCGAAGAGGGCCATGCCCACCACGCTACGCTCGCGGCGGCCGTGCGTCTCGGGGAATGCCGTAGCCGCGTCGCAGGTTCATGCAAGCGAATAGAAGGAGAGGGCCATGACCTCCATCGACCCCGCGAGCCTCGAGCTCGGACTCGACACCTTCGGCGACGTCACGCGCGACGTCTCCGGCGAGCTCATCAGCGGCGCGCAGACGATCCGCAACGTCGTCGAGCAGGCCGTCCTCGCCGATCGCGTCGGCCTGTCTTTCTTCGGGGTGGGGGAGCACCACCGCCGCGAGTTCGCCGTCTCCAGCCCCGAGATCGTGCTGGCCGCCGCAGCCGCGCGCACCGAGCGGATCCATCTCGGCACAGCCGTCACCGTGCTCTCGAGCGACGACCCGGTGCGCGTGTTCGAACGGTTCTCGACGCTCGATGCGGTGTCGAACGGCCGAGCCGAGGTCATCCTCGGGCGGGGATCGTTCATCGAGTCGTTCCCACTGTTCGGCTACGACCTGCGCGACTACGAGGCGCTCTTCGACGAGAAGCTCGACCTCTTCTCGCAGCTGCTGACCGAGAAGCCCGTCACGTGGAGCGGCACCTTGCGCGCTTCGCTGGACGCCGCGGACGTGTTCCCCAAGACGGAGAGCGGACTGCGCGCGTGGGTCGGTGTCGGTGGCACGCCCGAGTCGGCCGTCCGCGCTGCCCGGTACGGATACGGACTCATGCTCGCCATCATCGGCGGTCCCGCCGCTCGCTTCCGGCCGTTCGCCGACCTCTATCGCCGGTCGCTCGACACCTTCGACCAGCCGCAGCTTCCGGTCGGGGTGCACTCACCGGGCCACATCGCCGAGACCGACCAGCAGGCGTGGGACGAGGCATACGAGGGTTTCGAGGCGATGAACAATTCGATCGGCCGCGAGCGCGGCTGGCCGACCTATAACCGCCTTCGCTTCCAGCACGACGTCGGCCCCGAGGGCGCGCTGTACGTCGGCTCACCGGAGACGGTCGCCCGCAAGATCGCCGACACCGTGCAGACGCTGGGCGCGTCGCGCTTCGACATGAAGTTCTCGACGGGAACGCTGTCGCACGAGAAGATGCTGCGCTCGATCGAGCTGTTCGGCACCGAGGTCGCACCGCGCGTCCGCGAGATGCTGTCGTAGCGCCCGCTCGGGCTCCGGCATCCGTAGCATGACGCTATGACGGATGCCGGAACCCGCACGTCGACGCTCTCCGAGCGGCTCGACCGACTGCCGTTCACCCGCGTGCACCTGCGCGTGCTCACCGGTTCGGGGATCGGCTGGGCGCTGGACGCGATGGACGTCGGCCTCATCTCGTTCGTGATCGCCGCGCTCGCCGCGCAGTGGAACCTGGTTCCGAGCGAGACGGCGTGGATCGCGTCGATCGGCTTCGTCGGCATGGCCATCGGGGCGAGTGTCGGCGGTCTCCTCGCAGACCGCTTCGGGCGACGACAGGTGTTCGCGCTGACGCTTCTCGTCTACGGCGTCGCGACGGGCGCGAGTGCGCTGGTCGGCGGTCTCGCGGCGCTCCTGGTGCTTCGCTTCCTCGTCGGGCTGGGCCTCGGCGCCGAGCTGCCGGTCGCGAGCACCTACGTCAGCGAGTTCGCCCCCGCCCGGATGCGCGGCCGGCTCATCGTGATCCTCGAGGCGTTCTGGGCGGTCGGCTGGACGCTCGCGGCACTCATCGGCTACTTCGTGATCCCGGCGTCCGAGAACGGGTGGCGCTGGGCGTTCGCGCTCGGGGCGATCCCGGCGGTGTACGCGCTCATCGTGCGCTGGGGGCTGCCCGAATCGGCGCGCTGGCTGGAGCGTCGTGGCCGCTTCGCCGAGGCCGAGTCCGTGGTCCGGACGTTCGAGGTGGCGGCGGGCTCCTCCGCGGCGGCAGCGCCGGCACGCGCCGATGTGCCCCCCGCGGCGGCGACCTCCCTTCGACAGCGCCTGGGCGCGCTGTGGGCCCGCGAGTTCCGCGTGCGCACCGCGTGCCTGTGGCTCGTCTGGTTCTGTGTCAACTTCTCGTACTACGGCGCCTTCATCTGGATCCCCTCGATCCTGGTTGCGCAGGGGTACGACCTCGTGCGATCGTTCGGCTTCACCCTGGTGATCACGCTCGCTCAGCTGCCGGGGTACGCGGTGGCCGCCTGGCTGATCGAGGTGTGGGGGCGGCGGCTCACGCTCTCGGTGTTCCTCGTCGGCTCGGCGGTGTCGGCCGTCTTCTTCGGCACCGCCGCGGGGCCGGGGGCGATCATCGCGGCGGGTATGGCGCTGTCGTTCTTCAATCTCGGCGCCTGGGGCGCGCTGTACGCCGTGACACCGGAGATGTACCCCACCTCGCTGCGGGCGACCGGCACGGGATGGGCTGCGGGTGTCGGACGCATCGCGTCCATCGTCGCGCCGCTCGTCGTGCCGCCGCTGCTGCTCGCCGGCGGTGCCCCCGTGCTCTTCGTCGTGTTCGCCGTCTTCTTCGCCATCGCGGCCGCAGCCGCGTGGGGACTCGTCGATCGTCGCGGCGTCGCGCTCGACGACCGGTGACCGTGGCCGGACGCTCGCTCGGCCGGCCGTAGGCTGGAGCCCGTGGCATCCGTTCGATACGTCGCAATCGGCGACTCCTTCACCGAAGGTGTGGGCGACGAGCTCCCCGACGGGCACGTGCGCGGCTGGGCCGACCTCGTGGCACAGGGCTGGGCCGACGCCGCAGGCGAGCCGATCGAATACGCCAACCTGGCGATCCGGGGCAAGCTCGTGTGGCCGATCGTCGAGCAGCAGCTGGAACCGGCGCTCGCCCTGAAGCCGACCCACCTGTCGTTCAACGGCGGTGGCAACGACATGCTGCGGCCACGGACGAGCATCGCGCACGTCCTCGCCGCGTTCGAGACGGTGGTCCGCCGATGCGATGAGGAGGGCGTGCACCTCATCGTCCTGTCGGGCGCGAATCCCACGGGGCAACTGCCGCTGCGGCGGGTCATCCAGCGGCGCGGCGACCTGCTGTCTCACGCCGTCGAGAAGCGCCTCGCATCGCGCACCGACGTCGTTCAGGCGTACAACTGGTTCGACGAGGAGCTCGCGACCCCGCCGTACTGGTCGGAGGATCGCCTGCACATGAACGCGCGTGGCCATCATCGCGTCGCCGCCCGCGTCCTGGACGCGCTGGGCGTGGAGCCCGTCCCGCAGGAATGGTGGTCGCTGCCACCGTTGCCACCCCGTGGCACCCGTGGCGCGGCGTACTATCGCGAGCACGTCGGCCCCTGGGTGCGCCGTCGCCTGACCGGCACGTCGTCGGGCGATGGCCGCGAGGCGAAGTTCGGGCAGTGGACCGAGTTCGCACCCCGCGCGCACTGACCGACAACGCGACTCACCAGTGCGGCGGGCTCTGCACAGTGCCCCTTGCTCAGGCCGCCTTGCCGGTCACCGCGTAGGTCAGCTCGGCGAAGGCACCGGCCTGGCGCACCGACGTCAATTCGAGGCGGTCCGGGCGCAGGTTGCGGGGAAACAGCGGCTTGCCCGAAGACAGGGTCGCCGGCGCGACGGAGACCCGGATCTCGTCGAGCAGGCCCGCGTCGGCGAACTGGCCGGCGAGATCGCCGCCGCCCACGACCCAGACATCAAGCTCACCCGCCGCCTCGCGGATCGCCGGCCAGACGTCGCGGACCTCTCCGGAGGCGAAACGGATGTCGACGCCCGGCACCACCGGCTGCTCCTTGCGGGAGAACACCCATGTCGGCCGGCTGCCGTAGTACGACGGCCATTTCTCGGGGTGTGCCACGAGGTCCTCGTGCTCCAGCACCCAGCGGTAGGTCGACGAGCCCTGCACGAGCACGCCGATGCCCGAGAGGAAGCGCTGGAAGTCGTCATCACCGCCTTCGCCGCCCGGTGCGGCGAAGAGCCACTCGAGCGAGTCCTGATCGTCGGCGAGGAAGCCGTTGAGCGTAGTGGCGGTGTAGAAGATCACTCGGGGCATGCCGTCACCGTACTCGCCACGTCGGACAGAGTGTTGACGCGTATTCAACCGTTCGGTATTGTACTGATTAGTTGAACAAGGAGGCGAGATGACGGACGCACTGAGCCTGACGTTCTCGGCGCTCGCCGATCCGACCCGTCGGGCGATCCTCGCCCGGCTGAGCGAAGGCGAGGCGACGGTGGGGGAGCTCGCCGCACCGTTCGACATGACTTTCGCCGCCGTGTCGAAGCACCTGCGTGTGCTGGAGGGAGCGGGGCTGGTCACGCGGGGCCGCAACGCCCAGTACCGGCCGGCTCGGCTCGACGCACGTCCGCTGGCGGCGGCATCCGATTGGATCGGCGGCTACGCGCAGTTCTGGGAAGACAGCCTGGGCGCCCTCGATCACTATCTCAACGCCCTGCAGCAGCTGGGCACCCGTACCGACACCCCGACAGGCGGCGACGCCGCACCCACCGAGAAGGAGAACGACAATGACTGAGTACTTCACCGTCACGCGCACACTGCAGGCGCCGCGCGAGCTCGTGTTCGAGACGCTGACGAAGCCCGAGCACTTCGCCGTATGGTTCGGCACGGCGGCCGTCGAGGTGCCGCAGGACACTTTGACGATGGACGTGCGCCCGGGCGGCGCCTTCCGTGCGGTCATGCTGCTGCCGGACGGCAACCGGATCGATTGGGCGGGGGAGTACCAGGTGGTCGAACCGCCCTCGCACCTGGCGATGACGCTCACCGACCAGCCGGGCGACGACGCCGGACTGCCCGTGCTGTTCGACCTGGAGGAGACAGGCGACGGCACCGTGCTGACCATCCGTCAGGACCGCAGCGACTTCTCGGACGAGCAGGTCGCTGCCACCATCGCCGGCTACAACGCGTTCATCGACGACATCGAGGACGTGCTGGCGCAGCTCCAGAGCGTCTGAGGCCACAGCGCCCGGATCAGAGTGCGCCCGGACGGCGCAGTGCGCTCATCGCGAGCGCGCTGCCCGCCCGGGCGCTCTCGCATGCGTCGGCGCCGCTGAGCGCCGCGACGATGTAGCCTGCCGCGAAGGCATCCCCGGCTCCGGTGGAGTCCAGCACGTCATCGGCTCGCTCGACGGCCACAGAATGCGACTGCCCGTCCACGCGGACGAGCACCGGTCGGGCGCCGCGCTTCACCACGTACACACCCTCCGGCTCGACACCGAGTCCGGCCGTCAGGCGTGCCTCATCCTCGTTGGCGAAGACGACATCGGGGCGGACCTGCGCGAGAATGCGTCTCAGCTCCGCACTGCCGAGATCCCGCAGCGTCGCCACGCTCGACAGATCGAGACTGACGCGGGCGCCATCGGCAGCGGCGCGCGTCGCGGCATCCGTCACCGCGTCTCGAGAGCGTGGCGATGCGAAGCCGTACAGCGGCAGATGAACCCACTCGGCGCCGGCCGTCCACGCGGGATCGACCGGGCCGAGCTCCGCCGCCGCACCACGGTCGGTGATCATCGTGCGCTCGCCGGCGGCGTCGACGAGAACGACGATCGAGCCGGTACGGCCCCCGCGCTGCACCTTGACGTCGACGTCCGCGGCCACGAGCTCGCCGACGAGCGCGTGCCCGAGCGTGTCGTCTCCCACGCAGCCGATGAAACGCGACTGATGCCGCGGCGCCGCGGCAGCGGCGACGTTGGCGGCGCTGCCTCCTCGCGTGAGGCGCACCTCGGCAGGATTGTCGGTGCCGCGCTCGAGCGCCGCCCCGCCCAGCACGATCAGGTCGGCGACGAGGTCGCCGATCACCACGATCATCCGGTGGTGTCCGCGAGGGCCAGTGCGATGCGCGCACCGAGACCCACGTTGCCTCGGTACACCTCCACGTTGACGTCGAGGCTGCGACCACCGGTCTCGCGCTGGAGGAAGTCGAGCAGGAACGGCGTCGTGTCGTGGCCGGAGACGCCGCTCGCATTCGCGGCGGAGAGCGCGCGCGCGAGCACATCGTCGTGCAGGGCCGGATCCAGCTGGCGCTCGGCGGCGACAGGGTTGGCGACGAGCAGCGTGGACGAGATGCCGAGGCCGTCGCGCACGCGCGCGATGGCCGCGATCTCGGCGGGGGAGTCGACCGAGTACTCGATGTCGTGCCCCGAGTCGGCGATGTAGAAGCCGGGATAGTCGGTGGTGCGGTAGCCGACGACGGCGAGGTTGAGCGTCTCGAGCCGCTCGAGTGTGAGCGGGATGTCGAGGATCGACTTGACGCCTGCGCTGACGACCACGAGCGGCAGGCCAGCCAGGGTCAGCAGATCCGCGGACTCGTCGAAGGTCTGCGGGGCACCGCGGTGGACGCCGCCGAGGCCCCCCGTCGCGAAGACGCGCAGACCGGCGCGAGCCGCGAGGTATCCGGTCGCCGCAACCGTGGTGCCGGCGCTCAGCCCCTTCACGGCGACGACGGGGATGTCGCGGACGCTCGCCTTGACCACGTCGTCCGCGGTCGAGAGCTGCTCGATCTCGTCGGGGGACAGCCCCACGGTGGGGCGGCCGTCCACCACCCCGATGGTCGCCGGCACGACGCCGAACGCGCGCACACGCGCTTCCGCTTCGAGGGCGACGTCCAGGTTCCGCGGGCGGGGAAGCCCGTGCGTGAAGATCGTGGACTCGAGCGCGAGAACCGGCTCACCGGCCGCGATAGCCTCCCGGACCTCTGCGGCGATGAAGAGGGGAGCGGACACGGGCATCCTTTCGATCCGGACCAGCTGCGGACCCGGATAAGGTCACAGTACCGATCTGACGCCGCGACTCGCCGAGACGTTCTGTTCGACATCGCGCCAGAAGCGGTCAGCGCCGACGACGCGGCGCGCGGGGCGGCTCCAGCCCGAGCCGGATACGGGTGCGCTTGCGCTCGATCACGATGAACGTGCCGCCGAGGAGCCACAGCGGCACCTGCATCAGGAAGGCGATCCGGAAGGCGTCGAGGTTATAGGTCGCCGGCGTGCCGGCGCCCTGCAGGTCGAGCGCGAGGCCGATGAGCAGGATCGCCAGCAGAGCGGCGAGGAAGCCGCCCGCGTTCGTCACACCTGTGGCGGTGCTGAGGCGATGCGATGGGTTGTGGGTGCGCGCGTGGTCGAACGCGATCATGGAGGCGGGGCCACCGGTGGCCAACGCGACCGCCAAGGCGAGCAGCAGCCAGAGCGGCGCCGGTCCCGGATAGGCGATCACCGCGAGCCAGGCGACGGCCTGCACAGCCACCGTCGGAAGAACGAGGGCGCGCGAGCGCAGGTGCGGCACCCGCCGCGAGATCTCACCCATGATCGGTCCCAGCGCCATGCCCACCACCACGTACAGCGACATGATCGAGGCGGCCTCTGCCGTCGTGCGCCCTTCGCCCGCGGTGAGGAACGGCATGCCCCACAGCAGCACGAACGCGGTGCCGGCGAACGGAGTCGTGAAGTGCGACCAGAACGCGAGTCGCGTGCCCGGGTGAGCCCAGGCGGCACGGATGCCGACCCCGGTGTCGACGGACGATGTCACGACCCGTATCGCACCGGTGTCGGTGTCGACCGACACGTCCTCGTCGCGGTCGGGCGGGTGATTGCGGATGAGGAGGAACACGAGGATCGCGAACAGCACGCCGAGACCGGCGATGCTGCCGAACGTGATCGTCCACGACGTGGCGTGCAGCAGCGCGGCGAGGGGGATCAGCGCGACCAGCTGGCCGGACTGCCCGACGATGCCGGTGAGCTGCACCATGATGGGTCCTCGCTGGGCGGGGAACCAGGTGGCGATGAGACGCAGCACGCCGGGGAAGATCGCGGCGTCGCCGGCGCCCAGCAGCATGCGCGCCAGGATCGCGACCCCGACGCTGGGGGAGATGGCCATGGTGAGCTGGCCCACCGCCATCAGCAGCATCCCCACCGTCATGATCGGGCGCGCGCCATAACGGTCCAGCAGCACCCCGATGGGGATCTGCATGCCGCCGTAGACCGCCAGCTGCACGACAGCGAACAGTGACAGGGTGGCCGCGTCGGCGTCGAAGCGGGCGGCCGCGTCGACGCCGACCGCGCTCAGTGACGAGCGGTTGGTGATCGCGAGGACGTACGCGGCGACCCCGACCGTCCAGATCGCCCAGGCTCGCAGTCCCGGCCCCGTCGCTCGGGGACGGGACAGACTGTGCACCATTCCACAGTAGTCACCGCCGCGGATGCCGCGATCGTGACCGAGCAGCTCGGACAGCGCACGCGGAACCGCTGTCACACCAGGGGACGCATGCGTCGTCTGTCAACCCCCTCTTCCGTCACGCGCCGATGCGCCAGCGTAGGTGTGGGACAACGCGTCCCGAGCTAGGGGAGGGCTGATCGCCGCGCCCCGGAAAGGACACCTCGCATGAGTATCGGAGCAGGCATCGCCCTCTTCGCCATCGGCGCGATCCTCGCGTTCGCGGTGAACGTCGAAGTCGAGTGGGTGAATCTCGACATGATCGGCTACATCCTCATGGGTGCCGGAGCCGTCATCTTCATCGTCGGCATCGTTCTGCTGGCGCGCCGCCGCCGGTCGGAGTCCGTCACGCACACGGCGGTCGACCCGACCGTCAACGAGCGTGTGACCCGCCAGAGCACGAGCACGACGGACGACGCAGCCGGACTCTGACGGACACGCCTGACCGCGGGCGCGATGGCGCGCCCGCGGTCAGTGCTGTCCGGCCCCCGCGCCGGGTGGGACGGGCTCCAGCTGTGCCCGGAGGCCCTCTAACCCGTGAAGCTCGACAGCGGCGCCCAGGCGCTCGGTGTGGTCCGACCGAACGGACTCCCATCGCTCGCGCGACATGACATAGCGATTGTGAACGACGGCGGCGCCTTCACGGGCCACGTGGAACGCGCCATCCCGGTCGTAACCCACACGCTTGGAGACCGCGTTCGAGGCACCGTTGTCGGCGAACGCCCCCGACATCGCCTCTCGCGCATCGAGACCCTCGAAGGCCAGGTGCAGCGCCAGCATCCGCATCCGGGTGCCGATGCCGCGTCCCTGGTGGGCGCGGCCGAGCCACGATCCCGTCGTGACGCTCCGCAGCACCGGCCACTCCTTGGCGGTGAGCCCCTGGATCCCCACGGGCACCCCGTCGTGCAGGACGGCCAGTTCGAGGACGAAGGCCTCCGGCGAGATCCGATTGCGGATTCCCCATTGGTAGGCGAGCACGCTGCGCGCGACCTCGTCGGCCGAGCCACGCGACCACGGGTGCTCGAACGGCATCGCCTCGGGATCATGGATGCCGCGCCCGGCCAGGTCGGCGAGCTCGAGCAGGAGGTCGTCATCGATCCAGCTCAGCTCGAGGTCGCCGGCACTCACGCGAACGGCTGAGGCGGGCCAGAGACGGGTGAGGACGTCGGAGTGCGGCATCCCGGAAGTCTGCCAGACGGCGCCCACTGACGACCTCGTCAGCTCGCAGTCGGCCCACAGCGTCACCACCAAGGTTTGGGGTCGACGCGGCGCAGTCCGCCGGTCGTCACGAGGACGGCCAATCGGCGAGAACGCTGCGCGCCCTGCCCGCCACGGTGTTGAGCAGCCGCTCTGCCGCCGCCACGTCGCTCGCCGGAAGGTCGCGCCAGATCGGCGCCGCGGCCGAGTCGACACGGGCCCGGAGATCATCGAGCAGGCTCTGCCCAGCCGGGGAGAGACGCTCGCCGGTGATGAGCCCCCGGGCGGTGAGCGAAGCCACGATCGGCTCGGCGTCGGCGAAATGCGCCCGATCGACGAGGAGCCCGACCAGTTCGATCCGCCCGTCGTTCTGGCCGGCCAGCCGGAGGGTGACCCATTGCTGTTCGGTGAGGCCGGTGCTGTCGAGGACGCGGGCGAGCACGGCGCCGAGGGCCTTTTCCGTCTCGCCCAGCAGCTGTGGTCCGAAAGGCGTCATGAATGATCCTCTTTCGTTGGGTTGCCCAACGATATCCATTGTTGGCCATCCCAACAACTCTTATGCTGGATCGCGTGCTGACTCGAGTCGTCGACCTGCCCACCTGGCTGCTCAGCCGAGCGAACGCGCGCGCGCAGGAGATCCTGCAGCGCGCCTTCTCGCCTTTCGAGCTGCGGCCCGTGCACTACCGCACCCTGGCGGTGCTCGACGAGCATGGGGGAGTGAGCCAGGTCGAGATCGGTCGCCATCTCGATCTCGACCGCAAGGACGTCGCTGTCGCACTGGACAACCTGTCGGCCCGTCAGCTGGTCCGACGTGGGCCGGATCCGACAGACGGGCGCCGCAACATCGTCAACCTGACCGATACGGGCCGAGAGCTGCTGCCGCAGCTGGAGGAAGCACTGGCAGCTGCACAGCGGGACGTCGTCGCGCCACTGTCCGGCGAAGAGTGGGAGATGCTGGTCGCGCTGCTCAGGAAGCTGCAGCCCTCTTGCGAGGTAGTCGCCGCCCGGATCGCAGGCGACCTCGCAGACCCCGCAACAGGGGTGACCACGTGAAGCGATGCTGTGATGGAAGCTCGAAGCGCTCACGCGATGCTGGCTCGCCTTCAGCTCAGGCTTTCGCGCCCCGTTACAGTTGGTCGGTATGCCCGAATCGGACGACACCGCAGTGCTCTTTGACGTCGACGGTACGCTCGTGGATGCGGTTGACAATCAGCGGCTCATTTGGGCGCAGTGGGCCGATCGGTTCGGCCTGGACCGCGAACAGGTCTACGCGCTCGCCCTGCGAACGCGTCCCGCCGAGACGGTCGCCCGATTCCTCCCGCATCGGGACCGCGCGGCTGCGCTCGAAGAGTTCCAGCGACTCGAGGATGACGATGTTCTCAAGGGGGACTACCGAGCGTTCGCGGGCGCAGAACGGTTGCTGAGAGAGCTCGAGATCGGCCGATGGGCACTGGTAACTTCCAACCTTCGCCGACGGGTGGAGGGCCGTTTCCGGCGGTTGCAGCTGCCGATTCCGCCGGTGATCGTGGACGCTGAATCCACGACGCGCGGGAAGCCCGACCCTGAGCCGTACCTCGCAGCAGCAGCCGAGCTGCGGGTCAGCCCCGCTCGGTGCCTCGTCATCGAAGACTCACTCTCCGGAGTCACTGCCGGCCTGACCGCGGGAATGACCGTCTGGAGCGTGAACAGCAGAATCCCTCCGAGCGGCGCGCACCAGCACTTTCCCGAACTAGCGGATGCAGCAGCCCGCATCCTCCGGTTCGTTGCCTAGATGTTGACCGCCGGGCGGCCCACCGGGCCGGCGACCCGCCCGGCAGCCCCTAGCTCGGTACCCGGTCAAGGAAGCCGAGCACCTGCTCGATTCGGCCGGCATCATCGGTCTTGACGACGTCGAACCCGATGACCACAGGCTCGGCATCGACGGGCCCGAGCCCCCACTGGAACCGGACCTGATGATGATGCGCGTCGGGTGCACCGACAAGCGAGAAGACGAAGCCAGGAAACTGACAGCGCACAGCCGCGATCGTGGCCCCTATGGCTTCGCGGCCCGCGGCCTCCGCGAGGGGGTCGATGTACCAAGCAGACTCCGACCAGTGCTCACCGAGCAGTTGCGAGCGGGTGGCATCATCTGCCGCGTTCCAGGTTGCGAGGTAGCGTTCGACTGGGGTGTTCATCGGGCGTCCTTCCGGTGCGTTGCGCGACCTCGTGCCGCGGCGTTGATGCCCATCGTCCGCGTTCGCACGTCAGCAAGTCGATTACCTCGGACGTCATCGGTATCAACCACAAGCGTCGCTAGAGTCGGGAACCATGACCGCTTTGCGTGACGCCGACGTGGGAACCCTGCTCCGCGGATGGCGGGAGCGGCGCCGACTCAGCCAGCTTGATCTGGCGTCGCGAGCAGAGGTCTCCACGCGGCACCTCAGCTTCGTCGAGACCGGGAAGTCCAGTCCCACCCGCGAGATGATCGACCGACTCGCGACGCACCTCGACGTACCGCTGCGGGAGCGGAATCATCTGCTGCTGTCCGCGGGCTTCGCCCCGCAGCATCCCGAACGCACCCTCGACGCACCCGAGCTCCTCGCGGTGAGCGCGGCGCTCGGTCGGATCCTCGACGCGCATCTGCCGAACCCCGCCCTCGTGCTCGACAGGTGGTGGGACATCGTCGATCGCAACTCCGCCACCGACTTTCTGCTCGAGGGCTGTTCCGGTCACCTGCTCGATCCTCCGGTCAACGCCGTGCGGCTTTCGCTGCACCCCGAAGGACTCGCTCCACGCATCCGCAACCTCGGTCAATGGCGCGCACATCTGATCGGTCAGGTCTCGGCTCGGGCTCAGCGCACAGGCGACGCGCGCCTGCGCTCGCTCGCCGACGAAGTGACTGCGTACCCCGGCGAAGCGACCGGCACCCCCGGCGCGGGCGATGTAGTGATCCCACTCATACTTTCAATGCAACCAGGCGACCTGAGCTTCTTCAGCATCTCGGCCGCGGTCGAATCAGCCCTCGACGTGACCGTCGACGAACTTCGTATCGAGGCCTTCTACCCGGCCGACGAAGCGACCGCCAGACACCTCGAACACGGTGGCACCCCGACGACCGAAGGGCGACAAGCGCGCGCGGATCCCTTGTGATGCCGTCGGGCGCGCATCCCGCGCCGTTTTCGGCCGATCGTGTTGGCGGTCGCAGGTGCTGGTGCGGAGCCGGGGGAGTGGTCGGTTCGAGAAGAGACTCGAGGTCTTCGGTGACGACGCAGCGGGCGCATGCGCTGCCGCGGACGGGTTCTGCCTCGGCTTCGCAGCGCACGCACCGCATCTCTGGGCAGGTGTTGCCCCGACGCCGCGACGCACGATGGCGCGGTCGGTCCCGAAGAAGACCCGGTCAACGCCATTTCAGGGAGAGGGTGCGAGCGACATCCGTTTCTGCAGCGATCGCGGTTCTCGCGGGTAGTACGAACTCGAACTGACATAATGTGCATTATCGGCGCATGAAGGAAGTCCAGCCCATTGCGCCCCTTCCGGCCCGGCACTAGAGATAGGCCATGACAGAAACCTCTTCCGGCGCCCGGCCGCTGCCGGAGACCACCGACCGCGCCGAGTGGCAGAGCCGACTCGATGGCCTGCTTGTAAAAGAAAAGGCGCACACGCGCGCCGGTGACGAACTCGCTGCAGAACGTCGCCGGCTGCCGATGGTCGAGGTCGATCCGACGACGCCGGTGATCGGCGCCGATGGTCCGATCCCGCTCATCGAGGTCTTCGAGGGGCGTTCCCAGGTGATCGCGTACTTCCACATGTGGCATGACGGGAAGCCTGCGGCCGGGCAGTGCGTCGGGTGCACGTTCTCGACCAGCCACATGAACGAGTTGTCGTACCTGAACTCGCGCGACATCACTTACGCGACGTTCTGCGAGGGCCCCTACGAGGCGAGCTCGCGCTACCGGGACTTCATGGGCTGGACGATGCCCTGGTACGCCGTGCCCGTGGAGTCGCTCGACCGATTGGTCGCCGGCCGGGAGTTCGGGATGCTGGTCTGCTACCTGCGCGACGGCGACCGCGTCTACGAGACGTACTGGACGACCGGTCGCGGCAACGAGCGCATGGCACCGTCATACGCGCTGATGGACCTCACCGTGTACGGCAGGCAGGAGTTCTGGGAGGACTCCCCCGCCGGCTGGCCGAAGCAGTTCGACACACGCGGACAGCAGATGAGTCTCAAGGGCCGTCCGACGGCGCAGTGGCCCCGTATCCGCGCCGGCCACGGCGACGATCTCGGCGAGGCGGCGGAGAGCTCCCCGGAGCACGCTCATCACCACTGACATCCGGTGGGATGCCCGAGGACCATCCGCCGCCGAGGTCCCGCTCAGACCACCCAGGCACCGTCCCGCATGAGGACGCGTCCGGCCAGCTCGTTCGACTCGCGCCACGCCTGGATGCGCGTCGGTCGCAGAATGAGGAACACGTATCCGGCGAGTCCGCGCGGATCCCAGTCGGCCTGTGCCGCGTACGCGCCGCCCAGCGACTCGTCGTCGTCGACACCCGCCGACCGCTCGAGTACGGCGTCGATCATCGCGACGTCGCGGGTGGGTCCGATCGCCAGGCGAGCTATCCCTGATGCCGCGATGTTGCGGGCCGTCACCGAACGCTCCTCGAGCGCGATGACCGCACGGTCGTCGATCCACGCGAGCGACAGCGGAACGAGGTGCGCCGCCGCCTCGGGCGACGCGGTCGCCACCCAGACATCGGCTGCCGGCGCTGTCAGCGCGGTGAGCAGATCGACCTTGCGCGTCGCGCGGTCACGGGGTTCAGGCATCCATGGCTCCCTTGGTTCGGCGCGTGCCAGTCTGTCAGACGGCGACGCGCGATTGGCACCCGAGAGAACGATTTCCTAGGCTCGGACCATGCTGGAGTCGCTCACCGGGTTCGTCGTGGTGGGCGTGGCGATCCTCGTCGGGTGGATCCTGGGCCGCATCGACCTCCTCGGCGAGCACGCGCGGCCGGTGCTCGCGCGGCTGACGTTCTTCGTGCTCTCACCTTTCCTGCTGTTCGTCGTGCTGGCGCAGGCGGATGTGCAGACCCTCTTCTCGGCGCTGCTGCCCGTGTCGGCGATCGCCGCCGTGGCAGTGATCCTCGCGCACGCCTTCATTGCGCGCATCGCCTGGCGGCGCTCGATCGGCGAGACCGTGATCGGCGCACTGAGCGCCGGCCAGGTGAACTCCAACAACATCGGCATCCCGCTCTCGCTGTACCTGCTCGGCAGCGCCGCATATCCGGCGCCGGTGATCCTGATGCAGCTCCTCGTGTTCACCCCGATCACGATGGCGATCCTGGATGCCGTCACCACCGCCCGCGCGTCGCTGTGGCGCGCCATCGCGCGCGTGGCCACGAACCCGATCGTGCTCGGCTCGGTGCTCGGCACCCTCGTCTCGGTCTCGGGCATCGAGCTGCCGCCGATCGTGATGGAGCCCGCGGTGCTCATCGCGAACGCGTGCGTGCCGATCCTCCTGATCGCCTACGGCATCTCGCTGCACGGGCAGCGCGTGCTGGCGCCCTCGGGCCGCCGGCGCGACATCGTGCTCGCCAGCACCCTGAAGCTCGTGGCGATGCCGGTCATCGCCTGGGCCGTGGCGGAGTTCGTCTTCGGCCTCTCCGCGCACGACGTACTGGTCGTCACGGTGCTCGCCGCCCTGCCGACAGCGCAGAACGTGTTCAACTACTCGCAGCGCTACGACGTGGGCGAGACGATCTCGCGCGACACCGTCTTCCTGACGACGATCGGCTGCGTCCCCGTCCTCATCCTCGTGACGCTGCTGCTGGGTTAGCGCGCGCTGCTCGCTGTGTCAGGGGCGGACGAACTCGTGCAGGGTTCCCACGACGAGCCGCACCCCGCCCTCGTGCCGGAGCACGGTGAACAGCGTGTGCGTGCAGGTGCGGCAGCGCACAATCGCCGCCGCCTCATCGATCTCGACGATCGCCTCGGCGACCGGGGCGCCTTCCCGACATCCGCCGCATACCGCGATCAGAGCCGTGACGTCGGCCTCGAATACGTCCCACAGCAGCCCTGCGGCCGCATTGCCGTCGACCGTGCTGGTCGCGATCTCCGCGCGCATCACGCACCTCCGAAACGTTCGGTCCTGATCCGGGCAGGCGGATGCCCCAGCCCGACGAGCGCGTCCGCGACGTGCTCGACGAAACCCGTCGGGCCGCACACGTAGACGATCGGCTCCCGACCCGGCTCCCACGTGGCGGCACGGAGCACGTCATCGTCGACACGTCCCACGCGTCCCTGCCAGCCGCCGGGTGCGCCGCGCGTGTACCTCCAGGTGAGGCCCACTCCCCCGTTGCTCGACTGACGCTCCAGCTCGTCGCGATATATCGCGTCTTCCGCCGTGCGCACCGAATACAGGAGCCGGATGGATGCCGCGGCTCCGGCATCCGTCGCCGCCCGTACGATCGCCATCAGCGGCACGATGCCCGAGCCGCCCGCGATCAGCTGCACCGGCTCCGCTCCCCCGGGCCGCCAGACGAAGTAGCCGCCGAGCGGACCCTTGACCTCGAGCTCGTCGCCGGGCCGCACGTCGCGCACGAGGTAGGGCGACACCTCTCCGTCGGGGATCTCGTCCACGGCGAGCTCGATGGTCTCGCCGGGTCCGTACGAGCCGATCGAGTACGACCGCACGGCCTGATAGCCGTCCTCGGCCGTGAGCCGGATGTCGACATGCTGTCCGGCGTCGTTCCCGGGCCAACCGGGAACCTGGAGATGCAGCAGGCGCGCGGACGGCGTCGCACCGACGGCCTCGACCACACGAGCCGGCTGCCAGCCTCCCACCGTCACCAATATCGCTCCTCGGTCCAGGGGTCACCGTGCATGTTGTAGCCGTTCTGCTCCCAGAAGCCGGGTTCGTCGTCGTCCATCAGCGTGAGTCCGCGCACCCACTTCGCGCTCTTCCAGAAGTAGAGGTGCGGCACGAGCAGTCGCGCCGGTCCGCCGTGCTCGGGGTCGAGCGGTTCGCCGTCGAACTCGAACGCGACCCACGCCCGGCCTTCGCGCAGCTCGTCGAGCGGGATGTTCGTCGTGTAGCCGCCGTACGAGTGCGCCATGGCGTAGGCCGCATCCGTCTCGACCTCGTCGAGCAGGGTGTCCAGGGACACGCCCCGCCACGACGTGCCGAGCTTCGACCAGCGCGTGACGCAGTGGATGTCGGTGTCGACGTCCTCGATGGGCAGCGCCTGGAACTCGTCCCACGTCCAGGAGGTCTCCGCACCCCCCTCGGTGCGGATGCCGAACCGCCACTCACCCAGGTCGATGCGGGGCGTGGGCCCCGCCGACAGCACGGGGAAGTCCTCGGTCAGGTACTGGCCGGGCGGCAGTCGCGGATCGCTTTCGCGACGCCGTGCTCCGAAACCCCTCGAGACGACGGCCATCGAAACCCTCCTCCTGCGCTCCGAACGGACGCGCATGATCACGGATACGCTCCGCCCACGGTAGCGCGGCGCGGCCCGTCGGGGCGATGGGCATCCGGCAACACACGTTCACGGTCGCCTGCATGTTCGACAAGGGGTCTAAGCTTTAGCCGCACCACGTACAGGGAACTCTCAGAAAGGCCCCCATGTCCACTGCATCCGAAGCCGAGAAGTCGGCCGTCAACGGGATCCGCACGGCGCTCGGCGTCGGCGGCGTCCTCGCACTCATCGTCGGCATCCTGATCCTGGTCTGGCCGGGAAAGACCGCCGCCGTGGTCACCGTCATCATCGCGATCTACGCGATCGCCGCCGGGCTCGTCTACGCCGGTCTCGGGATCTTCTCGAAGACGAAGGGCGGGTGGGCGCGTGTCGGCCACATCGCCCTCGGCATCCTGTTCATCATCGCCGGCGTCGTGGCGCTGTTCAACATCGGCCAGACGACCGCGTGGCTCGCGCTGTTCCTCGGCATCCTCATCGGAATCATGTGGATCGTCGAAGGCATCGTCGCGCTGTCGACGCTCGGTGACGCCGCCTCGAAGGGCTGGTCGATCTTCTTCGCCATCCTGAGCATCATCGCGGGCATCATCGTGCTGTTCTCGCCGATCTGGGGCGTCATCGTGCTCTGGTGGATCCTGGGCATCTCGCTCATCGTCCTCGGCATCATCAACATCGTCCGCGCCTTCACCTTCAAGGGCGACATCTGATCCGAGCCCGATCAGACACCGGCCCCGGGAGCGATCGCTCCCGGGGCCGGTGTCGTCTGTACGACCTTGGTCAGTCGACCGGCAGGTGCCGGCGCCACCAGTCGAGCACGGCATCGAAACGCTCGATGCGGTGGCGCGGCCGTCCCGAGCGCGTGAGCTCGTGGTTCTCGCCGGGGAACACCAGCAGCTCGGCTTCGGTGCCCTGGCGCTTGAGCGCCGAGTAGTACCGTGTCGCCTGCTCGAGCGGGCAGCGGAAGTCGAGTTCCGAGTGCATCACGAGCGTCGGCGTCTTCACCTGGCCGACGACCGCCATCGGGCTCTGTCGCGCGATGTCGTCGGCCGAGATCCCGACGTACTCGTCGCCGAAGAACGAGCCGATGTCGCTCGTCCCCTGGAATGACAGCGGCTCGAGGAAGCCGCGCTCCACGATCGCGCCGGCGAAGCGGTGGTCGTGCGCGATGACCCAGGCGGTGAGGTAGCCGCCGTACGAGCCGCCCATCACGCCGACCCGCTCGCCGTCCAGGCGTGCGTCGTCGGCGATGGCTCCGTCGAGGAAGTCGATGACGTCGGCGAAGTCGACGGTGCCCATCTGCTGGCGGATGCTGCGACCGTGCGCTCGTCCATAGCCCGCCGAGCCGCGGGGGTTCGAGTAGACCACCGCATAGCCGGCATCCACGAGCACCTGCGTCTCGTCGAACAGGTGCACCCCGTACGACGCGAACGGTCCGCCGTGGATCTGCAGGATGACCGGGAACGGTCCTTCACCCTCGGGTGCGGCGATCCAGCCGTGCACCGGGTAGCCATCGCGACCCGCCACGGTCAGCTCGCGCGGAAGGGCGATGCCGGATGCCGCGGCAGGCGCTCCGAACGCGGTCAAGGTGCGGGCGGCGCCGGCCTCGACGAGCACGAGCTCGCCGAACGAGTCGGGGCGCACCACGGCGGCGACGACGTGGTCACCTGCGGCGGCGTGACCGGTCACTTCGACGTCGCCGCCGAGGACCTCGGAGAGGGCGCCGTCGCGGCCGACGCGGATCAGCCGCACGCGGCCACGTGTGCGGTCCTGCACCAGGAATCCGTCGCCGACCGCCGTGATGTGGCTGCCGGCCTCACCGAGGTCGATCGTCTCGGCATCCGTGATCCGGACCGGACCGCCCTCTTCCAGCAGCCACAGGCCGACGGCCGGTGCGACGAAGTCGACGCCGTCGCCGACCTCGTTGGCGAGCAGTGCGATGGTGCCGTCGTCGGCGACGTCCAGCCCCGACAGCGAGAGACCGGCGTCGGCTGACAGCAGCTCACGCTCACCCGAGCCGTCGACGGAGATCGCCAGGAGGCGGTTGCGCAGGTCGCGGCGGTCCGCCTCGATGTCGTCGGGGACGGTCAGCACCTCGCGGCCGTCGGCGGTGAACGCCAGGCCGCCGTGGGACGCCGCGCCTTCGGTCAGTGCACGCGCCTCTGCGGCCACGACGATCTGCTTCGGCGGCGTCGCATCGTCGGGGCGCACGGCCGCGGCGGGCTCGTAGAACGGCTCGGAATCCGGCTCCGGGGCCGCGATCACGAAGACGTGCGCGGGCCGGTCGCCGATGTAGCCGAGACCGTTCGCGTGCCAGCGGATGCCCGTGATGTGACGCGGCGCCTCGGCCGCGGCATCCAGCCCCTCCACGCTGCCGTAGCGGCCCTTCTCGGGCACGCGCGCGAGGTAGGCGATCGTGGCGCCGTCGGGCGACCACGCGAAGTCCTCGACGCCCAACGTTGCGTCGGTGGCCTGCACCGGCTCGCCGCCGCCCGCCGCCACGACGTGGACCTGCGCCTTGCCCTTGGCGTCGGCGCGCACGAAGGCGATGCGGGAGTCGTCGGGCGAGAGCTTCGGAGAGCCGTCGGCGACGCCGCGCGTGAGGCGGCGCGGGGCGCCGTCGGGAAGGTCGACGCGCCAGAGCTGGCCGACGGCCCGGTTCGCGGCGATGTCGGGGCGCGAGGACGCGAAGACGGCGAACGAGCCGTCAGCGGCGATCTCGGGGCGTCCGACGGAGATGAGGGTCTCGATGTCCTGAGCCCGCATCGATCAGTCCGTCCCGAACGACGAGACGTCGCCGACCAGACGCGTGTTGTCGGCGGGCACCGGCTCGAGCGCGGCGAGGGCGACCTCGGCCGCGAACTCGGAGACGTTGTAGAGCTTGCCGGCGTCCTCGCGGCGGGCGGCGATCGCGCCCGGGTTCGCACGCTCGAGCAGTGTCGCGGTGATGGTGCCCTCGATCATGTCGCCCGAGACGACCACGAACTCGACACCGCGCTCGGTCAGCGCAGGGATCCGCTCGCGCAGCGCGTCCTCGCCGGCGCGCTTGGAGAGGGCGACCGGCTCGTACTCGGGCATCGTCGGCGTCGTCCGGATGAAGTGGGCCTGGTGGCTCGTGACGAACACGACCCGCGAGCCTTCACCGAGAAGCGGCAGGGCGGTCTCGAGCACGCTCACCTGCGCGTCGCGGTTGAGCAGCAGCGCGTAGTCCTCGGCCATGCCGGACTCCATGCCGCCCGAAGCGTTGAGCACGAGGATGTCGAGTGCTCCGAACGTGCGGGCGACCTCGTCGAACATCGCCTGGACGGATGCCGAGTCGGTGAGATCCGCCCCGACGACGAGCACCTGAACCCCGAGTTCACGCAGCTGAGTCGCGAGTTTCTCGGCCCTCGGAGCCTTGTTGCGGTAGTTGATGACGACGTTCGCGCCGGCCTGTGCGAGGTAGCGCGCGGTGTCGGCGCCGATGCCGCGCGACGAGCCCGTCACGAGTGCGGTCTTGCCGCTCAGGGAACTCTCGGGAAGCGGGGTGGATGTCTCAGTCACGTGTAGACCCTACCTGCTAGGTTCGAGCTGAGGAGGCGCACCGTGGAGCTCATCGAGACCGTCGAACAGTGGGCGTGGATCGGCTGGCTGGTGCTGATCCTGGTGTTCCTCGTGATCGAGATGCTCACTCTCGATTTCACCTTCCTGATGCTCAGCATCGGCGGTCTGGCCGGTCTGATGACGGACCTGCTCGGCGCCCCGATCTGGCTTCAGGTGATCATCGCCGCCGCCGTCGCCGCGATCCTCGTGCTGGTCCTGCGGCCACCTTTGCTGCGCCGCCTGCGCCGCGGCGAAGACCCGACGCCCTCCAACGTCGACGCCCTCATCGGGCTGCGCGGCACCGTCGTCTCGTCGGTGGGCGCCCACGCCGGGCAGGTCAAGCTCGCCAACGGCGACATCTGGACCGCCCGGACCGAATCCGGCGACCTCGACCCGGGCACGCCGGTGCGCGTGAGCCGCATCGACGGCGCGACCGCGGTGGTCCGCTCCGACTCCCCCACTCCCCTGCCCCCGGCATCTGAGGACCCGCTCGCATGAACGACATCAGCTCGGCCATCCCGACCGCGATCGGCTGGATCCTCGCGATCGCGGTCTTCATCTTCGTGCTGGTCGTGATCTTCCGCTCGATCCGGATCATCCCGCAGGCGAATGCCGGCATCGTCGAGCGCCTGGGCCGCTACCACAAGACCCTCATGCCGGGACTGAACCTGCTGGTCCCCTTCATCGACCGGCTGCGTCCGCTCATCGACATGCGCGAGCAGGTCGTCTCATTCCCGCCGCAGCCCGTGATCACCGAGGACAACCTGGTGGTCTCGATCGACACGGTCGTGTACTTCCAGGTCACCGACGCGCGTGCCGCCACGTACGAGATCGCGAACTACCTCGGTGCGGTCGAGCAGCTGACCACGACCACCCTCCGCAACGTGGTCGGCGGGCTGAACCTCGAAGAGGCGCTCACCAGCCGCGACAACATCAACGGTCAGCTGCGCGTGGTGCTCGACGAGGCCACCGGCAAGTGGGGCATCCGCGTCTCTCGTGTCGAGCTGAAGGCCATCGACCCGCCGCACTCGATCCAGGACTCGATGGAGAAGCAGATGCGCGCCGAGCGCGAGCGTCGCGCGACGATCCTGACCGCCGAGGGTTCGAAGCAGTCTCAGATCCTCGAGGCAGAGGGCCGTCGGCAGGCCGAGATCCTCAAGGCCGAAGGCGACAAGCAGGCCGCGGTGCTGCGGGCGCAGGGCGAGGCCGAGGCGATCCAGACCGTGTTCGACGCGATCCACTCCGGCAACCCCGACGACAAGCTGCTGGCGTACCAGTATCTGCAGACGCTCCCCAAGATCGCCGACAGCGCATCGAGCAAGCTCTGGATCATCCCGAGCGAGTTCACCGAGGCGCTCAAAGGTCTGACCGGCTCGTTCGCCGGTGTGATGACGGATGCCGCGGCCAAGGGTCGCGCGCAGAGCACGGGCACCGCCTCAGGCGGCGCCGCACTCGGCGGCCCGCCGCCCGCAGTCACCCCGCCCACCCCGTGACCCACCCGTGGTTCAGCGGCGTCGCGACGCCGCGCATCCTCGCGCACCGCGGGCTCGTGACATCGGATGCCGCCCGCGGCGGCATGGTGGAGAACTCCTTCGCCGCGGTGGCCGCTGCCCACTCCGCCGGGGCGCACTACGTCGAGTCGGACTGCCACCTCACTGCGGACGGCGTGGTGGTGCTGTTCCACGACGACGATCTGTCGCGCGTCACCGGTGACCCTCGCAAGGTCGCCGACGTCCCCGTGCGCGAGCTCGAAGATCTCATGAAAGGTCGCGGCGGGCTCATCACGCTCGCCCAGGCGCTGGACGCGTTCCCAGCGACCAGGTTCAACCTCGACGTGAAGGCGACGGCTGCCGCGTCCGCCGTCGGCAGGACGGTCGCGTCCTTCGGCGATCGCGTCCTGCTGACCAGCTTCTCCGACGCGCGGCGGCGTGCCGCCCTCGATGCCGCCGCGGCGATGGGCCGAGGCGTTCGCCCTGCGACGTCTGCGGGCCGCAGCACCATCGGGCGCGTGCTGACCGCCGTGGCGTCACGGTCGGACCGGCTGGTGGCCCGGGCGCTGGCGGGCATCGACGCCCTGCAGGTGCCCGAACGTCAGGGGCGCCTCCGCATCGTCACGCCTCGGCTCGTCGCCGCCGCGCACCGGCACGATGTCGAGGTCCACGTATGGACGGTGAACGAGCCCGACGACATGAGGCGTCTCGTCTCGATGGGCGTCGACGGCATCGTCACCGATCGCGCCGACGTCGCGCTCTCCGCACTGACATAGCACGCCCATGTGACCGACCGCGAGTCCCGCTGTGCATCCACTGTGAAAGGTCGATGAACAGGGCTCCTTCGGATGATCCGCACAGGTCACTTCGTTATACCTGTACAGCGACGAGAGGACCACAAAATGGCAGACCGCAGTCTGCGCGGCATCCGACTCGGCGCCCAGAGCCTACAGAGCGAAGAGGGCGTCGTGTTCCATGAGCGCGCACAACACATCTACACGTGCACGTCGTGTGGACGTGACACGACTTTGACCTTCGCGGTTGACGCCGAGGTTCCGCCCGCCTGGGAGTGCCGCACGTGCGGTGCCGAGGCGCTGCTGCGGGTGGGCGACGGCACCGCGACCGTCGATCACTCGGGCGACAAGACCCCGCGCAGCCACTGGGACATGCTCCTGGAGCGCCGCACCCTTCCGGAGCTCGAAGAGCTCCTGGAGGAGCGTCTCGCCTACATCCGCGCCCGCCGCGGAGCCGGTGAGAGCGTCACGGCGGACAAGCTCAGCGCCTGACCCGCATCCGCGCGACGCCGGCCCTACGGGGCCGGCGTTTTCGCGTTCCCCGGGCGCAGGCGGCCGAGCACGCCCAGGCAGACGAGGGCGATCACTCCGCCCCATACGAGCAGCAGCTGGATCGCACCCCCGAAGGTGACAGCGGGCGTGAGCCCGGTGCGCAGCGGCACGTCCTCCAGCATGTGGCCGGCGGTGTCCGCGGGGATCCCGGCGATCTCCGACCCGTCGGGGGCGATGATCTGGCTCGTCCCGACCGTCGAGATGTTGACGACCGAGCGTCCCGTCTCGACCGCGCGCATGCGGGCGAAGGCGAGCTGCTGGAGATTCTCGTCGGTGCCGCGGAAGTCCGCGTTGTTCGTCTGGAACATGTAGATCTCGGCGCCGTCCTGCGCGCCGTCCCAGATCACGTCGTCGTAGATGACGTCGAAGCAGATCGCCAGGCCGACGCCGACGCCGTCCACGTCGAAGAACGGGCGGGAGCCGCCCTGCGTGTACTCCCGCTGCACGAGATCGATGAGGTCCGGCGCGAACAGCCGGTAGAGCCAGCGATCGGGGACGTATTCGCCGAACGGCACGGGATGCCGCTTGTCGTACACGTCGACCGGATTCTCGGAATCCTGCTCCCACAGCAGGGATGAGTTGAAGTACTCGTCACCGCGCTGCGTGACCGCCGCGACGACGAGTGGCGCATCGAGCCGACCCGCCAGCGCAGCCAGCGTCGCGGCGGTGCTCGCATTCGCCGTCGGATCGGAGTCGACGCCGCCCTCCGGCCACAGCAGCACGTCGAGATCCTCGCCCAACAGCGGAGCCGTGGCCTGCAGCTGGGCGTTCAGCACGTCGTTCCGGCCGCGCTCGTCGAAGTAGCCCGCCGGTCCGTTGCCCTGGACCGCCCCGACGCGCATGGTGCCGGCGTCCGTCGTCGGGAACTGCGGCAGCGCGAACAGCAGGATCGCCACGACGGCGACAGGGAGAGCCGTGCGGAGGTCGCGGTACCGGCGCATCCGCGCCCACTCGACCGCACTCGCGCACACCATGACGACGAAGAACGACAGCCCCGCGACGCCCACCCAGGACGCGACGCTCGCAAGCGGGCTGTCGGCCTGCGAGATGCCGACACGGCCCCACGGGAACCCTCCGTACGGCCACGTGCCGAGCAGCTGCTCACGCAGCACCCACAGGGCGGCCACGATGGCGGGGAGGGCCACCAGGCGCGCCCAGGCGCCCGTCCGCACGCGCGGGAGCCACCGGTAGGCCAGGGCGATCGGCACGGCCGTCACCGCCGTGAGGAGCGCCTCGAGGGTCGCAAGAGCGATCCACGGAACAGGGCCGAGATACCGCGCAGTGAACGACACGTTCACCAGGAAGAACGCCAGTCCGAAGACCAGCCCGACCAGGACGGCGCCCCAGACCCGCCGGCCGATGAGGCTGATCAGTGTCAGCGGGATCGCGACGAACACCATCGGCCACCACGCCAGCGCCGGGAAGGCCGTCGTGAGGGCGAGTCCACCGACGGCCGCCGCGATGACCGCCGCCCACAGGGGCAGGAGCGGGCGCGGCAGCGGTGGGCGGGACGGCGCGTCGGGTGGCACGGATTCCACCCTAGGCGAGCGGGACGACGATGCTCTTCGGCCGCGGGGTCAGACGGCCGAATAGGCGACGATGCCGCGGCGGACGGCATCCAGCGCCTTGCGGGCGGTGCCGGCTATCGGCTGGTCGGCGACGATCGACAGCTGGTCGAGCAGGTCGATCGTCTGCTTCGCCCAGCGGACGAAGTCGCCCGCCGCCATATCGGCCTCGGTCAGCACGCGATCGAGCATGCCGCCGCGCGCCCACGTGTGCATCGCCTGCGCCAGGCCCGCAGAGACGGGCTCGGATCCTGGGAGCCGGTGCTCGCGCTCGAGATCGTCGAGCTCCTGCCACAGCGACGTCGTCGCCTCGAAGGCGGACCGGAACGCTCCGCGCGGGAGTCCGCGCTCCCCCGGCCCGGCGTCGTCGCGGCGCGGCTCGTAGACCAGCGAGCAGGCGAGAGCGGCGAGGGACGCGGCATCCAGGTCCTTCCAGATCCCGCGGCGCAGCGACTCGGCGACCAGCAGGTCGCGCTCCCCGTAGATGCGCCGCATCGTGCGTCCGGCAGGAGTGAGCGTCGTGACTCCGTCGTCGGCGATCGCCACGTACTCGAGTGCCCCCAGCACGTCGACGACGCGGTCGAAGATCCGCGCCACTGTTCCGGTGCGGGTGTCGATCTGGCGCCGCATCTTGTCGATCTCGCGCTTGAGCTTCCAGTAGCGCTCGGCCCAGCGGGCGTGGTGCTCGCGGTCGGGGCACTGATGACACGGATGCCGCTGCATGCGCTTGCGCAGACTCGAGATCTGGCGCTGCCGCTCGTCGCGCGTGCGCCGCGCGGCGCTGACATCCTTGCGGTTCACCTTCTCGAGATCGCTCAGCTCGCGGCGGATGCCCGAGTACTCCGCGAAGTCGCCCCGGTCGCACGTCATCGCCTTCTCGTATCCCGCGAGCGATTCCTCCTGCTCGCGGACCTGGCGGGCAAGGCCCACCACCGCGCGGTCGGCCTGGAACTGGGCGAACGACGACTCGAGGATCTCGCGCGCCCGCGCCCGGCCGAACTGGTCGATGAGGTTGACGGCCATGTTGTAGGTCGGTCGGAAGCTGGAGTTCAGCGGATACGTGCGCCGCGACGCCAGGGCGGCGACCGCCTGCGGGTCGAGCGCCTCGGTCCACTGGATCACGGCGTGGCCCTCGACGTCGATGCCGCGACGCCCCGCCCGCCCGGTGAGTTGCGTGTACTCCCCCGACGTGATCGCGACGCGCGCCTCGCCGTTGAACTTCTCGAGCTTCTCGAGGACCACGGTGCGGGCGGGCATGTTGATGCCGAGTGCGAGAGTCTCGGTCGCGAACACCACCTTCACGAGCTTGCGCTGGAAGAGCTCCTCGACCACCTCTTTGAAGGCCGGCAGCAGACCCGCATGGTGGGAGGCGACACCCCGCTCGAGGTTCTCGCGCCACTCCCAGAAGCCCAGGACGGCGAGATCCTCCTCGAGAAGGGTGCGGGTGCGCTCTTCGATCACGGCGCGGATCTCGCGTCGTTCCTCGTGCGACGTCAGGCGCACGCCGGCACGCCGGACCTGCTGCACGGCTGCGTCGCAGCCCACGCGGCTGAAGATGAAGAAGATCGCCGGCAGCAGGTTCGCCCGCGACAGCAGCTCGACGACGTCCGGGCGATCGAGGCGCTCGATGCGCTGCACGTTCGCCGAGCGCACCGGTCGCGTCCCGCCCCGGCTCGGACGACGGCGGGATGCCTCGTACCCGCCGCCCGCGTAGTGAGCGCGTTCACCGCGGTCGCCGCTGCGCAGCTGCTGCGCGCGCCTGTTGTTCTCGAAGTTCGGCCCCTTGAACGACCGGATGCGCATGAGCTCCTGGTTGACCTGCGCCGTCGCGATGCCGGCGCGGTCGTCGAACAGGGGCAGGAGGTCCCCCCGCACCAGCACGTGCTGTTCGAGGGGCACCGGGCGGGTCTCGGAGACGATCACCTCGGTGTCGCCGCGCACGGTGTCGAGCCAGTCGCCGAACTCCTCGGCGTTCGACACCGTCGCCGACAGCGACACCAGTCGCACGCTGGGCGCGAGGTGGATGATGACCTCTTCCCATACGGCGCCGCGGAACCGGTCGGCGAGGTAGTGCACCTCGTCCATCACCACGTACCGGAGGCCGCGCAGCGCCGGAGAGTCGGCATAGAGCATGTTGCGCAGCACCTCGGTCGTCATGACGACGATGCGCGCGTTGCCGTTGATGTTCGTGTCGCCGGTGAGAAGACCGACCTCATCGGCGCCGTAGACGTCCTGGAGCTCCCGGAACTTCTGGTTCGACAGCGCCTTCATCGGCGTCGTGTAGAACGCCTTGTCGCCGGGCGTCTGCATCGCCAGATGCACGGCGAACTCGCCGACGATCGTCTTGCCCGCGCCGGTGGGCGCGGCGACCAGGACGCTCCGGCCGTCCTCGAGCGAGCGGCATCCCTCGATCTGGAACGGGTCGAGGGTGAATCGCTGGGACGCCGCGAACGCGGCGGTGAGGGGGTGGGTGCGATCGAGCCGAGCGGTCTCGCTCGCTCGTGCATAGCGCTCGGCAGGAGCGGGGTCGCTCACGGCGCCTCGGGCGGGAGGAGCGTGGCCGCGCGCTTCGCCTTGCGGCGGTCGAACAGCATGGACAGCCCGACCGCGGCGAAGTACAGCACGCACAGGATCCCCGCGAGAAGCAGCATCGAGGTGACATCGGCGGCGGGAGTCGCCGCGGCGGCGAAGACGGTGATGATGATGATCGCGACGCGCCAGCCCTTGAGGATGTCGCGGCCCGACACCACGCCCGCGAGGTTGAGGGCGACGAGGAACACTGGAGTCACGAAGGACACGCCGATCACGAGCAGCAGCTTGAAGACGAAGTCGTAGTACGTGGCGTAGTCGTAGAACTGCGCGATGCCCTGGTCGTTCGGCACGAAGTTCGACATCAGCACGACCATGTGCGGCATGATCAGCCAGCCGACGTAGAGGCCCGCCATGAAGAGCGGGATCGCCGCGGCCAGGAAGCCGATGGTGTACTGGACCTCCTTGCGCGTGAGCCCGGGCATGATGAACGCCCAGATCTGCCACAGCCACACCGGCGCCGAGATGAGAAGGCCGATCGCAAAGGCGATGCGCATGTGCAGATCGAAGCCGCTCGAGACGGTCGTGAAGTTCAGGGCGATGTACTGGTCGCCCCGCTCCCCCGCGATCTCCACGATCGGCTGCGAGAGCAGATCGATCACCCAGCCGCTGATGAGGAACGCGACCACCATGCCGACGACGAGACCGGCCGCCGCGATGAAGAATCGCTTCCGCAGTTCGCGCAGATGCCCGCCGAGGGACATCCGCTTATCGCGCCGAGGCTGCTCGGGCTCCTCGATGCGCGGTGGATCCGTGGTGACCACGCCGGGTCAGGAGGACGGGTCTGCGGTGCTGCTCGAGCTCGCCGGAGTATCGGCCTTCGGAGCATCCGACGACACGTTCTCGGCCTTGGACTTGGCCGAGGAGTCGTCCTCCTTCATCGCCTTCATCTCACCCTTGAACACCCGGGCGGACTGACCGAGGCTCTTGGCGAGAGCCGGCAGCTTTGCAGCCCCGAAGAGGAGCAGGATCACCGCGAGGATGATCAGAAGATGCGGCCATCCGAATGCGCCCATGCGGAGTCTCCTTGTCGGTGCGGATGTGGCTCCAGTGTAACCCTGTGACGGTGACTCGGAGCCGCCCTCAGCGGTATTGCGCCAAGCCGGCCTCAGCCCACTCTGCCACAGCCCGGCGCGCGCCGGCGGGCTCGAGCACCTCGACGGCGCCTCCGCGGCGTGCCGCGAGACGGCGCAGGCTCAGTTCGTCGGCGACCCGCATGGTGGCGATCGTGACGCCGCCGGAGGTCTCGAGCGTCGCGCGGTCGAGGTAGTCGCCGAGCAGTGGTGCGACCTCTTCGGGGAAGCGGATGCGGGCGACGATGTCACCGGCGTCGGTGTCGAACCAGTCGGGCGCCTGCTCTCCCGCGTGCGTGCTGGGGATGCCGGTGAGCTCGAGGTCGCTGACGCGGTCCAGGTGGAAGGTGCGCATCGCCTCGCGCAGATGGCACCAGCCCTGCAGATACCACTGGCCGCTCGCGATGTGCACCTTGACCGGATCGACGGTGCGGGTCGTGGGTGCGGCGTCGGGCGCCTTGTAGGTGAACGAGACGGCGACGCCGCGACGCAGCGCGTCGGCGACGAGGTCGCGCACGGCGTCGACCGGCTCGGGAGCCAGGATCACCTCTGCCGGCGTGGCGGACGCTCCGCGTGCCAGCTTGGCCAGCAGCGCTGAGTAGAGCTCGGTGTCGCCCACGCCCGGGATGGAACGCGCCAGCTGCAGACCCGCGAGCAGCGCGGCGGCTTCGCGGGCCGTCAGCTTCGGCGACCGCTCCAGGCCGACCGAGTTCGTGATGACGATCAGGTCGCGTTCGTCGAGGAGGTCCCAGTCGATGTCGAACAGGTCGTTCGACATCTGCCAATAGCCCCGGTCGCCGGGAAGGCCGATGACCGTCAGCTTCTCGACCATCGACCGCATCTGCTCGGGCGCGACGTCGAACTCGTCGGCGGCCTCGGCGAGCGAGACCTCGCCCTTGCCGATGAGGTACGGCACGAGCTGCAGCATGAGGGCGGCGCGGTCCGTCGCCACCAGTGGCCTGCGCGCCGTCATGACTGGCTCCTCGCGTTGGTCGACGCTGCCTCGTGCAGGTCGCGTGTGGCGGCGAGGCGGTCGATCACGCGGTCCCGCAGCTCCGCCGGAGCGACGACACGCACCTCGGGTCCGTAGGAGGCGAGCTCGTCGGCGAAGATGTGGGCGTCGACGTACGGCACGCGGATGCCCTGCTCGGCAGGCTGCGCCCGGCGGGCGAGCCGGAGCGCGGCCTCGGTGCCGGGGTTGACCTCGAGGAGGGCCGAGTTCCGGGCGGCGACCTCGTCGAGGCCGGCCAGCGCCCGCTCTCCTGCGCCCTCGCGCAAGGCCGGGTCGAACGAGGCGCGTGCGAGGGTGACGGGCCCGACGATCCGCTGGAGGAGGAACGTGCGATCGGCCTGCACGTCGAGATCGATGCCGAACACGTGCCAGCGGCCCTCGTACTCGATGAGGGCCAGGGGCTGCACCCGGCGCGTGCGAGGAGCCTCCTCCCCCGGCTTGAGGTACGGGAAGGTGACGACGCGGCTCGACTCGATCGCCTGCTGCAGCCCCGGGAAGGCGGGATCGTGCATGCTGAGGCGCGGCGAGAATCCGATGATGGGCTCGTCGACGAGGTCGCCGAGCGCGCGGATCTTCCGCAGACCGCTGCGGGCATCGTCCGACATCGAGCTCTGGCTCCACACGCCTCCGGCGAGTGTGAGGAGCGCCTGTTCGGCCGGGGTGAAATCGATGTCCTCGGGCAGCTCGTACTCGACGCTCGGCACGCGATAGCGCGCCTCGCGCAGGTCGTCGGGATCGGCCCAGTCGCCGATCGTCTCGATCGGCACGCCGAGGCCGCGCAGCGACTCCTTGTCGCGCTCGAACATCTTCTCGAGCGCGTCTTTCGACGCGCCCGCCTCGCTCTGCTCGCGGTAGCCGGCGACCGAGGTCAGGATCGTGTCCTTCGTCAGCCCCTGGTCGGTCGCGATGAGGGCCACCACGAGGTTGACAAGGCGCTCCTCGGGCGGGATCTTCGCGGCGGCAGTGGCAGGCACCCGCCTATCTTAGGGCCGCTCGCAACCCGGGTCGCGGAACCCGGTCACTCCGCCGGCGGGACGTCGACGCCGAGGATGTCGATGACGTAGACGAGCGTCGAGCCGGGCGGGACGGCGCCGTTGGCGTCGTCGCCGTAGCCCTGGTCGGGCGGGACGACGACCAGCACCTGCGAGCCGACGGTCTGGCCCTCGAGCGCCTTCGCGAAACCGGGGACGACCGCGTCGGCCGTGACCGACGCGGGCTGATCGCCCCATGTGCTGTCGAACGTCTCGTCCTCGCCCCAGACGACACCGCTGTAGTGGACGCGCACCGGCTGGTCGCCGGTCACCGTCTCTCCGGTGCCCTTCTTCAGGGTCTGGACGACGAGGTCGGTGGGCGGGGCGCCGTCGGGGATGATCAGGCCCGGCTGGCCGTCGGGCGCACGCACGACGGTGGGCAGGCCGAAGCCGCTGTTGAACTGGTTCTGCCCGTCGGCGGCGGGGAGATACACCTTGCGCAGGTCGATGACCGCCACGACGGTGTCCTCCTCGTCCAGGCCGAAGCCGACCGAGACGTCGGGCGACATGTCGTCGGGCGACATCGCGACCGCGACGCGCGAGCCCTCGGTGGCGCACTGCAGGGCCTCTTCGAAGCCGGGGAAGTTCGTCGTCCACTGATCCGGCGACGAGACGCGCGACAGGTCGCCGTCATACGCGGTCGCCACGATCGGCTCACCGGTCGTACCGCTGAAGAGCGCGACGTCGACCACCATGAGCTGGTTCTGCGCGGTGATCGGCGTGCCGTCGCCCGAGACGACGTCCTCGAAGGCGAGGTGCGGCGCGTGCAGCGGCGTGTACACGTCGACCTCGGGCTGGTCCTCGGTGTCGCCCGTGACGTCGATGAGGTCCATGACGTCGGCGTCGGACACGGCAGGACGGGAGCAGTCTGACGACGAGCCGGGCATCGAGCATCCGGCCAGGCCGACGGTCACCAGTCCCAGGACGGCGAGGGCAGCGGGGATCTTGCGCACCGGAACAGTCTAGGCGGTGCCGTCGGGCTCGCCCGCGCGTCCCGACGCCTGACGGGCGCCCTCCGCCGCGCGCTCGGCCTCGCGGACGCGCTTGCGCAGGTTCTTGTCGGTGATCTGCCGGTCGCCGACCGCGCCCGGCGTCCACAGCTCGACGTCCTCGTCGCCGTAGCTGGACTTCGAGGCCCGGCGCTTGACCTCCGGTGCGATGGCGCCGGGTGCCAGGCGGCGCGCCCAGATCAGGAAGCCCGTGTGCGCGACCATGCGGTGGTCCGGACGCACGGCGAGGCCTTCGACGTGCCAGCCGCGCACCATCGTCTCGTTCGCGTCGGGCTCGGTGAACAGGCCGGTGCCGCGGATGTACTCCGCGACGCGGCTCAGCTGCGTCGCGGTCGCGACGTAGCAGACGACGACGCCGCCGGGCGTGAGGGCCTCGGCGACGACGTCGATGCATTCCCACGGCGCCAGCATGTCGAGGACGACGCGGTCGACGGATGCCGGAGCCACGGTGTCGGTGAGCTCCTCGGCCAGGTCTCCGACGACCACGTCCCAGTTCGCGGGGACCTCGCCGATGAAGGTCTCGACGTTCGCGCGGGCGACGGCGGCGAAGTCGTCACGGCGCTCGAACGACACCAGGCGTCCGTGGCCGCCGATCGCCCGCAGGAGCCACAGTGACAGGGCTCCCGATCCGACCCCGGCCTCGACCACGGTGGCGCCCGGGAAGATGTCGGCCTCGGCGAGGATCTGGGCGGCATCCTTCGGGTAGACGATGGCGGCGCCGCGCGGCATCGACATCACGAAGTCCCGCAGCAGCGGCCGCAGCGCGAGGTACTCGTGGCCGCCGCTGTTGGCGACGACGGACCCGTCCGGCTGGCCGATGAGCTGCGTGTGCTTGAGGACGCCGTGGTGCGTGTGCAGCTCGCCGTCCGCGCGCAGCGTGATGGTGTGGAGCCGACCCTTGGGACCGGTGAGCTGCACGCGGTCACCGAGGCGGAAGGGACCGCTCGGTCGTTCGGCGGCGGCGAGGTTGTCGGTCATCGGGCGATCTCCTCGGCCGGGTCGGAGGCGTGGACGCGTGCGCGGTGCGCCGCGTGGAAGGCGATGACGTCGTCGGCGGTGCGGCCGTCGAGCGTGTCCCAGAGGATGTGCGCGCCGGCGCCGGTGAGCGAGACCATGAGCGGCACGCCGATCACGGCGGCGCCGGAGGCCACGGCCGAACGCAGGCCGTTCGGGGAGTCCTCGATCGCCACCGTCTCGTGGGGAGCGACGCCCAGGACCTCGCACGCCTGCAGGTACGGGTCGGGGAAGGGCTTCGGGCGCGTCGCGTCGTCGCCCGCGATCACGACGTCGAACGCCTCGAAGTCGATGAGGTCGACGACCGTCTGCGCCATGCGCCGCATCGACATCGTCACCAGGCCCGTCTTGATGCCGGCATCGCGAAGGTTCGCGAGCAGCTCGCGCGCCCCGGGACGGAAAGGCACGCCGGTGACGTTCAGCTGGCGCATGACGTCGTCGGTGAGGTGATCGATGATGGCGTCGGTGCTCATGCGCACCCCGGTCCCCTGCAGGATGCGCGCGGAATCCTCGAGCCCGAGGCCCACCAGGCCGAGCGCCTGCTCGTGCGACCACGTCCCGCCGAAGCTCTCGATGAGCGGCGTCTCCGCCGCCATCCAGTAGGGCTCGGTGTCGACGAGGGTGCCGTCCATATCCCACAGGACGGCCGAGAGGCGGGGCTCATTCACCGTGCAATCCTACGAGAGGGCTCCGGCCCTCCGTGGAGAGGGGGGCATATCCTGGATGGAGCCCGCGGACGATGCGGGCGGAGGGGGTCCCGTGGACGGACTGGGTCGTCGTGTTCTCGTCGCCGCATTCGATGGATGGAACGACGCTGGCGAAGCCGCGTCATCCGCCATCACGCAGCTGCGCGAGGGCGGATCGTACGAGACCGTCTTCTCGGTGGATCCCGAGCTCTACTTCGACTACCAGTACACGCGCCCGCACATCGCCGCGGACGGCGACGGACGACGCACGCTGCGCTGGCCGGAGGCCTCGCTGCTGCGCCCGGCACGCACGACCCGCGGCACGCAGCTGTGGCTGCTCACGGGAGTCGAGCCGGCCCGCGCGTGGCAGGCCTTCTCGTCCGAGTTCATCGACATGGCGCTGCGGGAGGACATCACGGGCTTCGTCGCGATCGGCTCCATGATGTCGGACGTGCCGCACACGCGCCCGATCTCCGTCTTCGCGGGCAGCGACAACGAGAACCTGCGCGGTGCCCTCGAGCTGGAGCGCAGCTCGTACGAGGGGCCCGTCGGCATCCTCAGCGTCCTCGGCGACGCCGCGGAGCGCGCCGGCATCCCGACGGCCAGCCTGTGGGCGAGCGTCCCGCATTACGTCGCCGGGCACACGCCGTCGCCCAAGGCGACGCTCGCACTCCTCGACAAGCTGGAAGACCTCACCGGCGCTCCCGTCCCCCGCGGCGATCTCGCCACCGAGGCGGCGGCCTGGGAGGCCTCCATCGACGCGGCCGCGGCCGACGACGAGGAGATGACCGAGTACATCCACCAGCTCGAGCGCACGCGCGACACGTGGGACTCCCCCGAGGCGTCGGGCGATGCGATCGCACAGGAGTTCGAGCGCTATCTGCGCCGCACCGACGGAAAGCCGGGCGACGGCCCCAGCAAGCCCGGCCGCGACGACCCGCGCCGCTGAGCGGCATCGTCCGCCGCGCGGTCGCTGAGGCCGGGTCGTTGAGCGAGCGAGGAACGAGCGAGACGAAACGCCACGGACTCACGATCAGCGCGGATCGGCGACGTTTCGTCTCGCAAGCTCGCTCGACGACGGACTGAAGGTCAGGGGTTGATGACGCCCATGCTGAGCAGTACGAGGAGCAGCGAGCCCAGCGCGACGCGGTACACCACGAACGGCAGGAAGCTGTGCTTGGAGATCCAGCTCATGAAGAACGCGATCACTCCCAGCGCCACGATGAACGCGACGCCCGTCGCCACGGCGGTCTCGCCGAGCGTGAACACGCCCGGCTCGTCGAGGCTCTTGAAGAGCTGGAAGAAGCCGCTGCCGAACACGGCGGGGATCGCGAGCAGGAACGCGTAGCGGGCGGCGGCCGCGCGCTCGTATCCCATGAAGAGACCGGCCGTGATGGTGCCGCCCGACCGCGACACGCCGGGGATGAGCGCGAGCGACTGGGCGAAGCCGTAGATCACGCCGTGGCCGATCGTGATGTCCTGGAGCTTGCGCTTCTTGGCTCCGACGTGATCGGCGATGCCGAGCAGCACGCCGAAGAAGATCAGCATGCCGGCGGTGATCCACAGCGACCGCAGCACGGTCTCGATCTGGTCCTGGAAGAGAAGGCCGAGCACGACGATCGGGATGCTGCCGATGATGATGAGCCAGCCGAGCTTCGCGTCGGGGTCGTTGCGCGGGATCCGGCCGAACAGGGCGCGGAACCAGTGTCCGATGATCCTCACGATGTCGCGCCAGAAGAACACCACGACCGCAGCCTCCGTGCCGATCTGCGTGATCGCGGTGAACGCGGCGCCGGGATCCTGCGCCGACGGCAGGAACTCGCCGAGGATGCGCAGGTGGGCGCTCGAGGAGATCGGCAGGAATTCGGTCAGTCCCTGGACGAAGCCGAGGATGATCGCTTCGAGAAGCATGGGCGCCTTTCAGACGGGCCTGACGGATGCCGCGCAGTCGCGGCGCCCGACGGGGACTTCAGTAGGTGCGGAGCAGGTCGGTGAGCACAGCTTGGCCGAAGACCAGCGCGTCGATCGGGACGCGCTCGTCGACGCCGTGGAACATGCCGGTGAAGTCGAGATCGGCCGGGAGACGGAGCGGGGCGAAGCCGTAGCCCGAGATGCCGAGCGCGGCCAGTGCCTTGTTATCGGTGCCGCCGCCCATGAGGTACGGCACGACCGGCGCGCCGGGGTCGTGGCGGCCCAGCGCCGCCACCATCGCGTCGACGAGGTCTCCCGAGAACGGGACCTCGAGACCGATGTCCTGGTGGACCACCTCGACGTCCACGCCGTCGCCGACGATGCGGCGGATGTCGGCGAGGGCGGCCTGCTCGGTGCCGGGCAGCACGCGGACGTCGACCAGCGCCTCGGCGCGGTCGGGGATCACATTGTGCTTGTAGCCGGCGATCAGTCCGGTCGGATTCGTCGTGGTGCGCAGCGTCGAGCGGAGGAATCCGGATGCCGCACCCGCAGCAGCCGCGACAGCGTCGGGGTCACCGGCGGCCTGGCCCGTGAGCTCCGCCAGTCGCGCGGTCATCTCGCGGGTGGTGTCGGTGAGCGTCACCGGCCACGCGGTGCGGCCGAGGGCCGCGACGGCCTCGGCGAGGCGTGTCACCGCGTTGTCGGAGTGGAAGCTGGAGCCGTGGGCCGCGCGGCCGCGGGCGACGAGCCGGATCCACACCAGGGCCTTCTCCCCCACCTGGAGGAGGTACGCGTGACGATCACCGAGCGGGATGGAGTAGCCGCCCACCTCGCTGATCGCCTCCGTCGCACCCTCGAACCAGCCTGGGCGGTCCTCGACGACGAGCGCGGACCCCTCGACGCCGCCGTTCTCCTCGTCGGCGAAGAACGCCAGCACGAGGTCCCGCTCCGGCTGCCCGCCGGAGCGGAGGATGTCGGCGACCGAGGTCAGGATCATGGCATCCATGTCCTTCATGTCCACCGCACCGCGGCCCCACAGCATCCCGTCGCGGACGACGCCCTCGAACGGGTCGACGCTCCAGTCCTCGGCGATGGCCGGGACGACGTCGAGGTGGCCGTGCAGCACGAGCGCCGGCTTGTCGCGATTGCGCCCCGGCACGCGCGCCATGACGTTGGTGCGGCGCGGGATCGGCTCGTAGTACTCCGGTGCCAGTCCGAGGTCCGACAGGTACGCGCCGACGTACTCCGCGGCCTCGCGCTCCCCCGCGGCGCGCCCGCCACCGTGGTTCGTCGTGTCGAAGCGGATCAGATCCCGTGCCACCGAAGCGACTTCGGGGAGGCCGAGATCGGGTGAGGGCATGCGGACAAACCTACCCGACCGTGTGACCGACGCGCTTCGGGGCGGTCGCCTGTCGCGCCGCCCCGAAACCACCTCGCGCGTCGCCGCTCAGTGCACGACATACATCGCGCCACCCACGACGAACGTCAGCAGGGTCGTCCACGCGACGATCGCCAGGCCCTGCCAGAAGAGGATGCGTGCGGTATTCACGCCCGCACCGGCGAGCATCGTCGCCGTGAACTGCGTGGGCAGCAGCAGCGGTCCGAGCAGGCTGACGCCGGGAACGCCGTAGCGCTCGAGCGCCCGCTGGAACTTGGCCTTGCGCGCCGAACCGCGCTCATCGCCGACGGGAGGCGACGAGACGTCGGCGATATCGCCTCCACCGGCCGCGACGAGCCGGCGCGTGCGGGTGCGTGTGACGACCGCCGAGCGTGTCCGCGCCGTCAGCAGCACGAGCACGGTGACGCACACGAAATTGCCGACGATGCCGGCCGCGGCGGCGATCGCAGGATGGATGCCGCCGATGATTCCGATCACGGCCGCGCCCTCGCCCTCGATGAACGGGACGGCGCCCGCTGCGGCGACGATGAGCGGCTGGACGAGGTCGGGCACCTGGGCGACGAGGTCCTGGAAGGTGTCGACGAGACTCATGATGTGCTCCTGATGGTCGATGCGGGCCGATCCTGATGGCGACGGTGCCCGGGGTTCCTCCGTCGCAAGACCAGTCCATCGGCGCACCGCGGATGCCGGAAGTGCCGGGCTGTCACCGCTTTCCGGACGGTTCGCACGCCCCGGCCATGACATGTGTCATGGACCTAGGGTGGGACCCATGAGCACCTCCCCCGTGCCGGCGGCGGACACCGAGACGGCGGCGCAACGACACGGACGGCTGCGCCTGTCGCGCGGGATCACCGCTACCTGGTGGTACACCGTTTCGGCGGTCGTGTTCCTGGAGTTCATGATCGTGGTCGTCTGGACCGGCGCGCTCGTCGAGGCGGGCCGAGATGCCGCCACGGTGGCGACGGTCGGCCTCAGCGGGCTCGTGTGGTGGCTCTCGACGTTCCTGCTGCTGCACGACTACCGGCAGCGGACCGAGCAGAGTCCGCTCGCGCGGTGGCCGAGGGCGCTCGCGCCGCTGCTGGTCGCCGCGTGCTTCGGTCTGCTCGCGGGTCTGGTGTCGGGGCTGTGGCTGATGGGCGTCCTTCCGCTCATCCAGGCCCTGGTGCTCCTCAACTGGCCGGCTGGAGTCCGGGGGCGCGCCGTGATCGCCGCGACGGCGCTCCTCGCCGCCCTGTGGTTCGTCGACAGCCGTGCGACCATGCCTCCCGACGCGAGCTCGACCTGGTGGCTGCTCGGGTTCTTCTCCGTCACTCTCCCCGGCATGACGGTGCTGTCGCTGTGGTGGTGGGACGTTCTCATGACAGTCGACCGCGCCCGCGCCTCCGAGTCCCGCCTCGCAGCGACGCAGGAGCGGCTGCGCGTCGCCACCGACGTCCACGACCTACAGGGTCACCACCTGCAGGTGATCGCACTCCAGCTGGAACTCGCCGAACGCCTCATGCCGAACGATCCCGACGCGGCCCTCACCCAGCTGCGGGCCGCGCGGCAGAGCGTCGACGAGGCGCGCCAGGGCACGCGAGACCTCGCTCTGCGCTTCCGCTCCGTGCCCTTGACGGTCGAGATCGAGAACGCCGCAGATCTGCTGCGCGCGGCGGGCACGTCGGTGCAGGTGACGGTGCATGCCGACGCGGACCGGGCTCCGGCATCCGTTCTCGGTCCCGTCATCCGTGAGACCACCACCAACGCGCTGCGCCACGGTGGCGGCCGGTGGGCGCGCCTCTCGCTGACGCGCGACGCGGACGCCTGGCGCTACGAGATCGAGAACGATGCCGCGGATGCCTCGCCCAGCGCCGACGGCGCGGGGCTGGAGGGGATCGGCCGTCGGGTCGAGGACGGCGGCGGGTCCGTCGAGGTACGGCGCCGCCCGCAGGAGTTCGCCGTCGCCGTACGCGTCCCTGTGTCGCCGGAGGAGTCCCGGTGATCCGGGTGCTTCTCGCGGACGACGAGGCGATGATCCGCTCCGCTCTGGCCGCCCTCCTGCGCCTCGAGCCCGACATCGAGGTCGTCGCGGAGTGCGCCGACGGAGACGAAGCGGTGAGCGCAGCACTGCGCCTCTCCCCCGACGTCTGCCTGCTCGATCTCGAGATGCCGGGCCTGGACGGCGTCGAGGTCGCCGCACGGGTGACGCGCAGCGTCGCCACGCGCTGCATCGTGGTGACGCGGCACGCGCGCCCCGGCGTACTGCGGCGAGCACTTGCGTCGGGCGTGTCGGGGTTCCTCCCCAAGTCTCGCGGGGCCGACGAGGTGGCGGAGGTCATCCGACGAGTCGCGGCCGGCGGACGCTACGTCGACCCCGAGGTCGCCGCCGACGCGCTGAGCGACGAACGCTGCCCGCTGACCGACCGCGAACTCGACGTTCTGCGCGCCGGACGGCGCGGAGAGACCACCGGGCAGATCGCTCGCACGCTCTCGCTCGCGCCCGGAACCGTGCGCAACCACGTGTCGGCGGTGTTGAGCAAGCTCGCCGTGAGCACGCGCCAGCAGGCCGTCCTGCTCGCCGAGGAGCGCGGCTGGATCTGAACCGGCCGGCGCGCCTCCGCAACGACGAAGGCCCCCTTTCGGGGGCCTTCGACTTTCTGTGCGCGAGGGGGGACTTGAACCCCCACGCCCTATACGGGCACTAGCACCTCAAGCTAGCGCGTCTACCTATTCCGCCACCCGCGCAAGTGGTTTCCGGTTTCGCAACCGAGGAATGACATTACCACGTCACCCGAGGTTCAACGAATCGCTCGGCACCCGGGCGCGTCACCCCATCGAGACGCCGAAGAGCAGCCCGAGGAGGTACGTGACGGCGGCGGCGCCGAATCCGATGGCCAGCTGCCGCAGCGCCCGGCGGAGCGGCGGAGCGCCCGACAGCAGGCCCACCGCGGCGCCGGTCGACATGAGGGCGATTCCGACGAGCACCAGCGCGAGCACGACGGCGGCGAGGCCCGAGAGCCCGAAGATCCAGGGCAGCACCGGGATGATCGCGCCGGACGCGAAGAAGAGGAAGCTCGACAGCGCCGCGGCCCACGCGCTGCCGACGACCTCGCCGTGATCGGCGACGACGATCGGCCCGGTGTCGGCGCTGCCCTGCCCGGCGGACCGCGCCGCCTCCACGACGCGCCTCGCGCGAGCGGATGCTTCGGCCTCCGGCATCCCGCGCGTCCGGTACACGAGCGCCAGCTCGTTGGCGTCGATGTCGAGATGCGGGATCCCGCTGTCGGCGAAGTCGCTCGGTTCGGTGGCGGCCAGGAGCTCGCGCTGCGACCGCACCGAGACGAACTCGCCCGCGCCCATCGACAACGCGCCCGCGAGGAGGCCGGCGATGCCGCTGAAGAGCACGAACTGGCTCGATACGCCGGTCGCTCCGATGCCCATCACGAGGGCGAGGTTCGACACCAGGCCGTCGTTCGCGCCGAAGACCGCCGCCCGGAAGGTCCCCGACAGACGGCGGCGGCCGCGCGCGGCGAGGCCGCGCACGACCTCGTGGTGCACCTTCTCGTCCGCCGCCATCGTGGCGGTCGCGAACGGCTCGTCGTCGTACGGCGAGCGCGCCTCGGCGTTCTGCGCGAGGGCCAGCACGAAGATCGACCCGAAGCTCTTCGCCATCCAGCCGAGCAGTCGCGTGCGCACGTCGGGTCGCGGCAGCCGGGCGGGCTCCGCCCCCAGCAGCCCGAGCCAGTGCGCCTCGTGGCGGCCCTCCGCCTCGGCGAGCGCGAGGAGGATCTCGCGCTCCTCGCCGCTGCGCCGACCGGCGAGCTCGCGGTACACGCGTGCCTCGGCGCGCTCGTTGACGAGATACGTCGCCCAGCGGCGCCGATCGCGATCGGTGGGTGCGGCGGGCGTGCTCACGGAGCCTCCAGTCGGGGTGCGGGACCCGTCAACGCTAGCCATCGTGCCGAGGGCGTCCGCGCCGAAATCGAGGATTGCCAGCATTTCGGGGCTCCGAACGGCTGCGTGATCGGCCCGTGCACGCGCGCTCGGCGCGGGTCCACCCGGGGTGGGGCTGGTGGTGCGGGCGGGCGCCCGCGTCAGGAGCGGACGCGCTTGCGCAGCACGTCGATCCGCGACTGCAGCTGCGCGACAGTGGCGTGCGACACCGCGGGGCCGCCGCAGATGCGCCGCAGCTCGGCGTGCACCAGCCCGTGCGCCTCGCCGGTCTGGCGGGCATAGAGGCCGACGAGGCTGTTGAGCAGCTGCCGCTGCTCCTTGAGTGTGCGGTGCAGGGCCTGAGGCAGAGCGGGCTGCTCCGGAGCGCCTTCCGACCCCGCCTGCTCAGCCTGGCGATCATGCGCTTCACGGGCGTGGCGGTGGCGGGTCTGGCGGGACTGCCGCTGCATGAGCAGCTCGTGCACGTGTTCGGGTTCGAGCAGGCCGGGGATGCCCAGGAACTCCTCCTCCTCGGGCGTGCCGGGAACGGCGAGCTGACCGAACTCCTTGCCGTCGAACAGCACCCGGTCGAAGTGTGCGAGCGAGCCGAGCGCCTGGTACGTGAACTCCTCGGTGAGCGCGTCCGACGCCTTGTCTTCGCGCTCGGCCGCGTCCATCAGGTCTTCTTCGGCGTTCCATTCGTCCTCGCCGTCACTGTCGCGGTCGAGCGCGTGATCGCGATGCCGCTCCATCTCGTTGGCGAGGCCGAGCAGCTGCGGCACGTTGGGAAGGAACACGCTCGCGGTCTCGCCACGGCGGCGGGCGCGCACGAAGCGGCCTATCGCCTGGGCGAAGAAGAGCGGAGTCGACGCGCTCGTGGCGTAGACGCCGACGGCGAGGCGGGGCACGTCCACGCCTTCCGACACCATCCGCACAGCGACCATCCACCGGCTCGTCGAGGCGGAGAACTCCTCGATGCGGCTCGACGCCTCGGCCTCGTCCGACAGCACCACCGTCGGAGCCTCGCCGCTGATCTCGCGCAGGATCGCGGCGTACGCGCGCGCGGCGGTCTGGTCCGTCGCGATCACCAGTCCGCCGGCATCCGGCACGTGCTCGCGCACCTCGGTGAGGCGCCGGTCGGCCGATCGGAGTACCGCGGGAATCCAGTCGCCCTCCGGGTCGAGCGCGGTGCGCCAGGCCTGCGAGGTGATGTCCTTGGTGTTGTCCTGCCCGAGATGCGCCTCCATCTCGTCGCCGGTCTTGGTGCGCCACCGCATGTGGCCCGCGTACACGAGGAAGATCACCGGGCGGACCACGCCGTCCTCGAGCGCGCGGCGGTAGCCGTACGCGTAGTCGCTGCGCGAGACCCGGATGCCCTTGGGATCAGGGTGGTACTCGACGAACGGGATCGGCGCGGTGTCGCTGCGGAACGGTGTTCCGCTGAGGAGCAGACGCCGGGTCGCGCGTGCGTAGGCCTCGCGCAGCGCGTCGCCCCAGCTCAGCGCGTCGCCGCCATGGTGCACCTCGTCGAGGATCACCAGCGTGCGCGCGTCCATCGTCAGACGCTGATGGACGGATGCCTTCACCGCGACCTGCGCGTACGTCACGGCGACGCCGTGGTACTGGCGTGCCGGGGCGACGTGACGGTTGCTGAAGGCGGGGTCGAGGCGGATGCCGACGCGGGCCGCGGCATCCGCCCACTGGGTCTTGAGGTGCTCGGTCGGCGCGACCACGACGACGCGGTTGACGATGCGGCGCCGCAGGAGCTCGCTCGCCAGGCGCAGGGCGAACGTCGTCTTGCCGGCGCCCGGCGTCGCCGCCGCGAGGAAGTCGCGCGGACCGCCGCCGGGTCCGTCGGGGCCGTCCATCCCGAAGTACAGGTCGAGCGCCTCGGCCTGCCAAGCGCGCAGGCGCTGGGCGGTGCCCCACGGTGCGCGCTGCGGGTAGGTCGGCGACAGGTGCTCGGCTGCGAAGCTGCCGATGTGCGGCTCGGCGCTGTGCGGATCGGCGATCGGGGTCGAGGGGGACGCGACCTGCGCTTCGATCGTCGTTTCGTCCGTCACCGAATGCACCTCCCCCGTAGACAACGAGTCACCACGATAGACGACCGGCACGACATCGAGGGTCGGCGACCGGGGGTAGCCTGACTCTCGGTCACGAGCCGAGGAACGGAAGACGGATGCCCACGACAGAAGATCCCCGCGCCCCCTACGCCGAGAACGCCGAGACGCACCCCTGGCGGCGCTATGTCGCCCTGGGCGACTCGTTCACCGAGGGGGTGGGCGATCGCGAGCCGGCGGCGCCGAACGGCGTCCGGGGGTGGGCGGACCGGGTCGCCGAGGTGCTGTCGGAGCAGGTGGACGACTTCGCGTACGCCAATCTCGCCGTCCGCGGGCGCCTCATCTCCCAGATCGTCCACGAACAGGTGGAGCCGGCCATCGCCCTCAAGCCCGACCTCGTGACGTTCTCGGCGGGCGGCAACGACGTCATCCGCCCGAACGGCGACCCCGACCGGGTCGCGCAGCTCTTCGAGGACGCCGTCGTGCGGCTCTCGCGCGACCACGCCACGGTGGTCGTCTTCACGGGCATCGACACCGCGTTCACGCCGGTCTTCCGCGGTATCCGGGGCAAGGTCGCCATCTACAACGAGAACATCCGTGCGATAGCCGACCGGTACGACTGCATCGTGGCGGACCAGTGGGCGCTGAAAGAGGTGCAGGACATGCGCTTCTTCGATGACGACCGTCTGCACTACAACACCCTCGGCCATCACGAGGTGGCGCGCATGGTGCTGCGGGCGCTGAACGTCCCGAACGACCTGCAGCCGATGCAGCCCGACCCGCTCCCCCTCCGCACGTGGCGCGAGGCGCGCGCGGTCGACCTGGTGTGGGCGCGGGAGTACTTGGTGCCGTGGGTGCTGCGGCGCGTGCGTCACCAGTCGTCGGGCGATCATGTGACGGCCAAGCGCCCCGACCCGCTGCCGGTCATCACGCTGGCGCCCGGGCAGCAGGGTTCCCGATCGGCGCCCACGGGCGACGCGGACCTCGCGGACCGCCCCGAGGAGGTCTGAGGTGGCGACGCATCTCGTCACCGGAGCAGGATCCGGGATCGGCGCGGCGCTCGCCGAGCGGCTCGCCGAGCGCGGTGACGACCTCTGGCTGCTCGTGCGCGATGCCGGTCGCGCGGTACAGCTGCGCGAACGCTTTCCCGACGCGCAGACTCTCGTGGGCGACCTCTCCGACCCGGCACGCCTGTCGTGGGCGTTCAGTCACCAGAGCGTGCCGCCGCAGCTCGACTCGCTGATCCACGTGGCCGGCGTCGTCGAGCTCGGCGCCGTCGGCGAGACGCCCGTCGCGACCTGGCAGCATCAGCTGAACGTGAACGCCGTCTCGCCCGCCGAGCTGACGCGGCTGATGCTTCCCGCCCTGCGCGCCGCGCGCGGGCGCGTGGTGTTCGTGAACTCGGGCGCCGGGCTGCGGGTGAGTCCCGAATGGGGCTCGTACGCCGCGAGCAAGTTCGCGGTCCGCGCCATCGCCGATGCGCTCCGTGAGGAGGAGCGCGCCCACGGCGTGCGCGTGACGACGGTGTACCCGGGACGCACGGCGACGCCCATGCAGGAGAAGGTGCACCAGCAGGAGGGCGCGGATTACGACGCCTCCCAGTGGATCGAGCCGGCCTCGGTCGTCTCTGCGATCCTCGCAGCGCTGGATCTGCCACGGGATGCGGACCTCACCGAGCTGACGATCCGCCCGGGCGCCTGAGCGGACGCCGCCCCGCCGGCGTGACCTCGGCGCGACGCAGGTCAGCGCGTCCGCAGCTCCCACAGCGCGACCGCGCTCGCCGCAGCCACGTTGAGCGAGTCCACGCCCGCGGTCATCGGGATCGTGACGACCGTGTCGGCGACCTGGAGCGCGCTACGGGAGAGGCCGTCCCCCTCAGCGCCCAGCATCAGCGCGACCCGCTCGGGCCGCCGAGCGCTGAACTCGTCGAGCGCGACGGCGTCGTGGGCGAGCGCGAGGGCTGCGAGCGTGAACCCGGACTCGTGCAGCACGGCACCCGCTTCTCTCCACTCGGGCAGCCTCGTCCACGGCACCTGGAACACCGTCCCCATGCTCACCCGCACACTGCGCCGGTACAGCGGGTCGGCGCAGCGCGGGCTGACGAGCACCGCATCGGCACCGAGCCCGGCGGCCGCGCGGAAGATGGCGCCGACATTTGTGTGGTCGACGATGTCCTCGAGCACGACGACGAGCCGTGCGCCGGCGACCACCTCGGCGACGGTCGGCAGCTCCGGCCGATGCATCGACGCGAGGGCGCCCCGGTGCACGGCGTAGCCGGTGAGGGCTTCGGCGATCTCCGGAGCGACGACGTAGACCGGCACCGCTGTGTCGGCGAGCACCTGCTCGATATCGCCGAGCCACTTCTCCTGCACGAGCACCGATCGCGGGCGATGCCCCGCCCGGAGCGCGCGCGCGATGACCTTGGCGGACTCGGCGATGTACAGGCCGCCTTCGGGCTCGAGCACGCGCCGGAGCGCGACATCGGTGAGATCGCGGTAGTCCGCGAGTCGTTCGTCCGCGGCGTCGGTGATGTGGATCGCGTGCATCGGGTCCCATCGTCGCACGCGCCGACGGCTCAGACGCGCGTGCCGACCGCCGTCCAGGCCCGAGCCGTCACCGCGAAGGGCCCGTCGCCGAGCTCCTCGCGCAGGGCGCGCTCCAGCCGGGCCACGCCGGCCGCATCGAGTGTCGCGACGTAGCGCCCCGCCGGCCCGACGCCGAGGAGGAACGGCTGCCACCAGTCGTCGAAGCCGCGCAGCGCCACGGTGCTCTCGACGACCGTCTGCGTCACGTCCCCGAGGCCCGCGCGCTCGAAGATCTCGACCAGCTGTCCTTCGGCGGCACCGCTGAGGGAAGCCTCGCCGCGTACACCGGCGTCGAGACGGCGCGCGATGCGCCAGAAGTCCGAGAGGGGCCCACCGCCCCCGGCGTGATCCCACACGCACGCCGAGACACGTCCGCCGAGGGCGGTCACGCGCGCCATCTGACCGACGCCCCGCACCGGATCGGTCATGAAGTGCACGACGAGCTGCGCGAGCGCTGCCCCGAACTCCCCGTCGCCGAACGGGAGGTCCTCGGCGGCGGCCACGCGCACATCCGCGCCGGGGCAGGCCTCGGCGGTCGCCGCTGCGAACACCGGTTCGGGATCCACCGCGCTCACTGCCGCCGCTCCCCGGCGTCGCGCGAGCTCGAGCGTGAGCATGCCCGGTCCGCAGCCGACGTCCAGCACACGTGTCCCGGGGTGCACGCCTTCGAGCCCCACCGTGGCGAACGGCACGGCCAGCGGCGCAGAGAAGCGGCCCATGAACCGCGCGTACGCCTCCGCGCTGACACCGCCGAAGCTGCCCACGCGCTCATCCTGGCACGCGGGGGGCCGCCGTAACATCCCGGAAAACCGAGAGGCCTACACTCGACGCGAAGGGGGTGCGCCGTGACGACGATTTCGCCCGGACTGGACGCCCGGACGACGGACGCCGTGGCTGAGGCGATCGCCACGCTCTCGGGCCGCCGCATCGCGGTGCTGACCGGCGCCGGCGTCTCCACGGATTCCGGCATCCCCGACTATCGCGGCGCGGGCGCACCGGTGCGGACGCCCATGACGGTCGAGCAGTTCCTCTCCAGCGACACCTCTCGGCGGCGGTACTGGGTGGGCAGCCACCTCGGCTGGAAGGCGTTCGCGGCGGCCGAGCCCAACCCCGGTCATCGGGCGATCGCCGACCTCGAGGCGCGCGGGCTCGCCACCGGTGTCGTCACGCAGAACGTCGACGGCCTTCACGTCCGGGCCGGCAGCCGGCGCGTGGTGGAGCTGCACGGCACGATGCGCCGCATCTTCTGCACGCACTGCGGGCAGGTGTTCGACCGCCGCGACCTCGCCCGCCGCGTCGAAGACGACAATCCGTGGATCCGCGTCCCCGAGAACGTCGCGCTGGGGCCCGACGGCGACGTACTCCCCGAGAGCACCGAAGGATTCCGCATCCCGGCCTGCAGCGTGTGCGGCGGGATGCTGAAGCCCGACGTCGTCTTCTTCGGAGAGTTCATCCCGGCAGAGAAGTTCCGGGAAGCCGAGCAGCTGGTGCACACGAGCGGAGCCCTCCTCATCGCCGGTTCCTCGCTCGTCGTGAACTCCGGCATCCGACTCCTCGAGCGTGCGCGCCGCCGGCGCCTGCCGGTCGTGATCGTGAACCGCGGCGTCACCCGCGCCGACGCCCGCGCGTCGGTCAAGATCGACGCCGGCACGAGTGAGGTCCTCCGGGCACTGGCCGACGGCCTCCCGTCCCTCGCCTGACGCATCTCGCGTCCAGGCGGCCCGGGTAGGGTCGTCGCATGACCGCTCTCACCCTGATCCGCCACGGCGAGACCGACTGGAACCGCGATCGGCGGATCCAGGGTGCGACCGACATCCCCCTCAACGACACGGGCCGCTCGCAGGCCCGCGCCACCGCGGCCGTGCTGCGCGAGCGCCTCGGCGGTGTTGATCGACGGGCGGGGGTCGTGCCGGCGACGATCGTCTCGAGCGATCTCGCCCGTGCCCGCGAGACGGCCGAGATCATCGCCGCCGAACTGGGCCTCGCCGCACCGCGGACGTATCGCGGACTGCGCGAGCGCTCGTACGGAGAGGCGGAGGGCATCGACGTGGAAGAGTTCCGCGCCCGCTGGGGCGACTGGCACAGCGCCGAGATTCCCGGAGCCGAGCCGTGGCCGAAGCTGCGCCGGCGGGGCATCGCGGCTCTCGGCCGCGTGGTCCGCGATCACCGCCGCGCGACCGCGCCTGCGGCCGCGAACCTCATCGTCGTGAGTCACGGCGCGCTGATCCGGGAGCTGATCCGCCACGCCACGGCCGGCGAGCTGCCGCCCGCGGGCGAGCGCCTCGCCAACGGGTCGACGCACGACTTCGTCTACGAGCGCGATCACCTGCGGCTCGTGACGTACGCGGGACTCGTCGCCTAGGCTCGGCGCCATGGCCGCCGCCGCCACCGTCGACGAATACATCGCCGGCTTCCCGCCCGAGGTGTCCGCCCGCCTGATCAGGGTGCGCGCAGAGATCGTCGATGCCGTCACGGCGGCGTCGGGCACCGCACCCGAGGAGAAGATGCGCTACGGCATCGCCGCCGTCATGCTCGGCGGCCGGTACGCGCTGCACTTCGCCGGCTGGAAGAAGCACATCGGTCTCTACCCCGTGCCCCCGCTGCCCGCGCCGCTCGAGGCCGAGATCGCGCCGTACCGGGCCGAGAAGGACTCGGTGGTCTTCCCCCATGCGAAGCCCATGCCCGACGAGCTCATCGGCCGCGTCGCGCGCGCGATCGCCGACGAGCGCGTGCGTCAGCCGGCGAACGACTGACCCCGCGCGGCGAGTTCCTCGCCGAGGATGCGGACCGCCTTGGGGCCGACGCCGTGGATCGCGAGCAGCTCCGCCCGTGAGCGCATCGTGAGCTCGTCGTACCGGGTGACACCGTGGACCGCCAGCTCGCGCCGCGCGACCGTGCCGATCCGCGGGGTGAGCTCCGACTCCGCGCTCATCCGTCCGCGCGCGCGAGCACGCCGCGTGCGTGCCGCAGCACCGGCTCGTCGACCATGCGCCCCTGGTACGAGAACACCCCGCGCTCGTGCTCGGCGGCGGCGAGCACGGCGCGCGCCCACGCCACCGTCTTCTCGTCCGGCTGATAGGCAGCCCGGATCAGGGCCACCTGGCTCGGGTGGATGCACGCCGTCGCGCGGAATCCGGATGCCGCGGCATCCGCCGCCTCGATGCCCAGGCGCTTCGCGTCGTCGATGTCGAGGTGCACCGCGTCGATCGCCGCCTTGCCGCGTGCGCCCGCCGCGAGCAGCACGTGCGAGCGGGCGTAGCGTGCGATGTCGCGATAGCGGCCGTTCGGCTTGCGGCTGGATGTGCCGGCGAGGCTGGCGACCAGGTCCTCGGCGCCCCACATCAGCGCGACCACGTTGTCGAGCGCCGCGATCCGGTCGGCCTGGGCGACTCCCTTCGCGGTCTCGCACAGCGCGATGACCTCGAACCGGGCGTCGATGCGCTTGATGCGCTTGGGCGACTCGGACTTGGCGACCATGATGCGCCGGTAGTCGGTCTGCGAGAGGGTGGCGAGATCGGCGGCGAACGCGTCGGTCTCGGGCGGATTGACGCGCACGATGACGCGGGCCGGGTCCAGCTCGGACTCGATGAGGTGGCCCCGGGCCGCCGTCTTGTCGGCGGGCGCCACCGCGTCCTCCAGGTCGAGGATGACGGCATCCGCACGGTCGAACGCCTTCGCGTACCGCTCTGGCCGGTCTGCGGGGCAGAACAGCAGCGCGGGGCCGAGGTCGAAGCTCATAGGGTCCTCTCGGGGGTCTGCGGCGCGCACCACATCAGGGCGGTCCGCGTGGCCACCGCGACGACGTCGCCGCGCTGGTTGCGTCCGGTGTGACGAAGCGTCACGATGCCCTGCCCGGGCCGCGAGGCTGAGAGCCGCTTGTCGAGGACCTCGGTCTCGGTGTACAGCGTGTCGCCGTGGAACAGGGGCGCCGGGAACGAGATGTCGGTGAGGCCGAGCTGGGCGACGAGCGTGCCCTGCGTGATCTGCGAGACGGATGCCCCGACCATCGTCGCCAGCGTCCACATCGAGTTCATGAGGCGCTGACCGAACGGCTGCGACTCGGAGAACGCGGCATCCAGGTGCAGCGCCTGCGTGTTCATCGTGAGCGAGGAGAACAGCACGTTGTCCGCCTCGGTGGCCGTGCGACCGGGGCGATGCAGGTACGTCGCACCCACCTCGAGCTCGTCGTACCAGAGCCCCCGCTGCACGATCTCGGCGGAGCCGCCGGCGGCGGGGTTGTCGGCAGCGTCGGGCGTCACGTCTGTCACGCTACCCTCACGCCACGCCCAGTGCCCGGGCGATGACGAGCAGCTGCACCTCGTTCGTGCCCTCGCCGATCTCGAGGATCTTCGAGTCGCGGTAGTGGCGTGCGACCGGGTACTCGTTCATGAACCCGTTGCCGCCGAACACCTGCGTCGCGTCGCGCGCGTTGTCCATCGCCGCATCGCTCGCGGTGAGCTTGGCGATCGCCGCCTCGGTCTTGAACGGCTTTCCCGCGTCGCGCAGCCGCGCGGCGTGGTGCCACGCGAGGCGCGCGTTGTGCACGCGAAGCTGCATGCGGGCGAGCAGGAACTGGATGCCCTGCCTCGTCGCGAGCGCATCGCCGAACACCGTGCGCTTCTTGGCGTAGTCGACGGCGGCCTCCAGGCATCCCTCCGCCGCACCGGTCGACAGCGCCGCGATGGCGATGCGGCCCTCGTCGAGGATGTGGAGGAAGTTGGCGAACCCGCGACCGCGCTCGCCGAGCAGGTTCGCCTCGGGTACGCGCGCGTCCTGGAACGTCAGCGGATGCGTGTCGGAGGCGTGCCAGCCGACTTTGTCGTAGCCGGGCTCGACCGTGAACCCGGGGGTGCCGGACGGCACGATGATCGTCGAGATCTGCTTGCGGCCGTCCTGCTCCCCGGTCACCGCCGTGACGGTCACGAACCGGGTGATGGGCGTGCCCGAGTTGGTGATGAACTGCTTCGACCCGTTGATCACCCACTCGCCGCCCTCGAGCCTGGCCGTGGTACGCGTCGCGCCGGCATCGGAGCCTGCTTCCGGCTCGGTGAGCCCGAAACCGGCGAGCGCCTTGCCCGCGAGCAGATCGGGCAGCAGCGCGTGCTTCTGCTCCTCGGTGCCGAAGCGGAACACCGGCATCGCACCGAGACTGACGCCGGCCTCGAGCGTGATGGCGATGGACTGATCGACGCGGCCGAGCGCCTCGATCGCGAGGCAGAGCGCGAAGTAGTCGCCGCCCTGCCCGCCGTACTCCTCGGGGAACGGCAGCCCGAACAGGCCCAGCTCGCCCATCTGGGCGACGACGTCCATCGGCAGGGTCTTCGTGCGGTCGGCCTCGTAGGCCTGCGGGGCGACGACCTCGTCGGCGAAGTCGCGCACCATGCGGGCGAGCTCTCGCTCGTCGTCGGTGAGGTTGAAGTGGTCCATGGCTGCCTCGGGTTTCAGGAGGGGGTGTCGGATGCCTCGTGGGCGGGTTCTGCGGCGGTGACGTGCGCGAGCACCTGGTCGCGGCGCACCTGGTCGCCGGTGGTGACGTCGAGTCGCACGACGCCCGCGTGGGGCGCGACGACGGGGTGCTCCATCTTCATGGCCTCGATGGTCACGATCCGGTCGCCGGCGGCGACGTCCGCGCCGTCGGACACGTGGAGCGCGACGACCGCGCCCGGCATCGGGGAGCGCAGTTCCGGATCGGTGGCGGCGGCATCGCGCTCGCGGGCGGCGAGGCGCTTCTCCATCGCCTGCCGGCGGGTGAGGGCGCGCAGCCGATGTGTCTCGGCGCCGGCGTGGACCCAGATCCACCCTGCGGCATCCGTGGCCACTGTCACCCCCGGGGCGGGCGCCTTCGCAGTGGCGTGCGATCCGCCGTGCGGAACGAAGCCGGCGCGGCCGGAGGCCGACGGCTCCGGGGCCCGTCGTGGGTCCATGGCGGAGAACGAGGCCGGCGCGAGGTCGGGAGCGGCCACGACGACGATGGCGCCGTTCTCCTCCTCGACCGCGACCGTGCGGCCGACCGGTGCGCTCCCCGCGCGCCAGCCGGTGCCGGCGAGCCACAGCGGGCCCGCCGCCGCTCGGACCGGCTCGGCGCCGCGCACGCGCGCGAGCTCTCCGGCCACGGCTGCGGCGGCGAGCGCCGCCTCCCCCGGCTCCGCGGCGGTGTACGGCGGCATCCGGTCGATCAGTCCGGTGTCCATATCGCCGGCGCGGACGCCCGGATCGGCCAGCAGCGCCCGCAGGAAGCCGAGGTTGCTGTCGACGCCGAGCAGCACGGTCTCGGCGAGCGCGGCGCCGAGCCGCTCGATCGCCTGGGCGCGATCGCCGGCGTGGGCGATCACCTTCGCGATCATCGGGTCGTAGTCGGACGAGACGACGCTGCCCGACTCGACCGCGGCGTCCGTCCGCACCCCGGCAGGCTCGCGCCACACCAGCACGTCGCCGGTCGCCGGCAGGAAGCCGCGCTCGGGGCTCTCGGCGTACACGCGGGCCTCGATCGCGTGGCCGTCGAGGCGGATGTCGTCCTGCGCGACCGCGAGCGGACGGCCCGCCGCGACCAGGAGCTGCTGCTCGACGAGGTCGACGCCGGTCACGAGCTCGGTCACCGGGTGCTCGACCTGCAGTCGCGTGTTCATCTCGATGAAGAAGAACTCGTCGGGGCGATCGCCGGCAACGAGGAACTCGACGGTGCCGGCGCCGCGGTAGTCCACGCTCGCGGCGGCCGCGCACGCCGCGGCTCCGAGGCGCGCGCGGGTGGCGGCATCCACCACCGGCGAGGGGGCTTCCTCGATGACCTTCTGGTGCCGGCGCTGCAGTGTGCACTCACGCTCGCCGAGATGGATGACGCTGCCGTGCACGTCGGCCAGCACCTGCACCTCGATGTGACGCGGGCGCTCGATGAGACGCTCCAGCAGCAGCGTGTCGTCGCCGAACGCCGCGGCGGCCACGCGCCGGGCCGTCGCCAGCGCCTGCGGCAGCTCGGACGCCCCGCGCACCACCTGCATGCCCTTGCCGCCCCCACCGGCCGAGGGCTTGACCAGCAGCGGATAGCCCGCCTCGGCCGCCGTCCCGGCGATCTCGGCGTCCGTCATCCCGACGGCGCTGAAGCCGGGGACGGTCGGGACGTCGTGCGCCGTCACGTGCTCCTTCGCGCGGATCTTGTCGCCCATCACGTCGAGGGCACGCTCCCCCGGGCCGATGAACACGATCCCGGCGTCGGCGCACGCGCGCGCGAAGCCGGCGTTCTCGGACAGGAACCCGTAGCCCGGATGGACGGCCTCGGCGCCGGTCTCGCGCGCGGCGCCGATCACCGCCTGGATGTCGAGGTACGACGCGGACGCGGCCGCCGGTCCGATGCGCACCGCGACGTCGGCCTCCCGCACGTGCGGCGCGTCGGCGTCGGCGTCGCTGTAGACGGCGACCGAGCGGATGCCGAGCCGCCGCAGCGTGCGGATCACCCGGCGTGCGATCTCGCCGCGGTTGGCGACGAGGACGGTCCCGAACGGGGGGCCGTCGACGGGATCGACGATCGCGGGCCGGGCCTCACGGACCGAGGTGGGAGAAGAGGTCACGGGGATCACATCCGGAAGACGCCGAAGCGTGGTTCGGGCAGGGGCGTGCGCGAGACGACGTCCAGCGCGAGTCCGAGCAGGTCGCGGGTGTCGAGTGGGTCGACCACGCCGTCGTCCCAGAGCCGGGCGGTGGCGTAGTAGGGGCTCCCCTGCTCCTCGTACTGAGCGCGGATCGGCGCCTCGAACGCCGCCTGGTCCGTCTGCGACCACTCCTGGCCTCGTGCCTCCAGCTGGTCGCGCTTGACTGTCGAGAGCACCGACGCGGCCTGATTCCCGCCCATCACCGAGATGCGGCTCGCGGGCCAGGTCCACAGGAACCGCGGCGAGTACGCACGGCCGCACATCGAGTAGTTGCCGGCGCCGAACGAGCCGCCGATCACGACGGTGAGCTTGGGGACGCGCGTGGTGGCGACGGCGGTGACCATCTTGGCGCCGTCCTTCGCGATGCCGCCTGCCTCGGCATCCCGTCCCACCATGAAGCCGGAGATGTTCTGCAGGAACAGCAGCGGCGTGCCGCGCTGGTCGCACAGCTCGATGAAGTGCGCGCCCTTCTGCGCGGAATCGCTGAACAGCACGCCGTTGTTCGCGACGACGCCGACGGGGTGGCCGTGGATGCGGGCGAAACCGGTCACGAGCGTGTCGCCGTACTCGCGCTTGAACTCATGGAACTCGCTGCCGTCGACGAGGCGGGCGATGACCTCCCGCACGTCGTACGGCTGGTTGACGTCGACGGGGACGACCCCGTACAGGTCGGACGGGTCGACCGCCGGCGGCACGCTCGGCACGACATCCCATGCGGGCGCTGCGGGAAGCGGCAGGGTGGCGACGATGTCGCGGACGATCTCGAGGGCGTGCTCGTCGTCCTCGGCGAGGTGATCGACGACGCCCGAGCGTCGGGCGTGCAGCTCTCCCCCGCCGAGCTCCTCGGCCGTGACGACCTCGCCGATCGCGGCCTTCACCAGCGGCGGGCCGCCGAGGAAGATCGTGCCCTGGTTGCGCACGATGACGGTCTCGTCGCTCATGGCAGGCACGTACGCGCCGCCGGCGGTGCAGGAGCCGAGGACCGCGGCGATCTGCGGGATGCCGGCGGCCGAGAGGCGGGCCTGGTTGAAGAAGATGCGCCCGAAGTGGTCGCGGTCGGGGAACACCTCGTCCTGCATGGGCAGGAACGCGCCGCCCGAGTCGACGAGATAGACGCACGGCAGGCGGTTCTCGAACGCGATCTCCTGGGCACGGAGGTGCTTCTTCACCGTCAGCGGGTAGTACGTGCCGCCCTTGACGGTCGCGTCGTTGCAGACCACCATCACCTGACGGCCGTGGACGAGGCCGATGCCGGCGATGACACCGGCGGCCGGGGCATCCCCGCCGTACAGCCCGTCGGCGGCGAGCGGTGCGATCTCGAGGAAGGGGCTCCCCTCGTCGAGCAGCCGCGCGACGCGGTCACGGGGCAGCAGCTTGCCGCGTGCGACATGGCGCTCCCGTGAGGCGGCGGGCCCGCCGAGGGATGCCGCCGCCAGCCGGTCGCGCACCTCTCGAGCCAGCCCCTGCTGCGCCTCGTGGATGCGCACGAAGGTCTCGTCGTGCACCGCGGCGGTGCTCAGCACGCCCATCTGCGCCCTCCCGTGTCATCTCCGTCGACGTCACGATCGGATCACGTCCGTTGTCCTGACGCGATCGGATTGGTTAGTGTTCACTAACTGAGCTTCAGGTTAGCGACCATTAACTGGAATCACAAGCGGGGAACCGGAATGACAAGCGCCGCCACCGACCGCGATCGTGCGAAGGCCGACCGCCACGCAGCGATCCTCCGCGAGGCGGCCGCCCTGTTCGCCGAACGCGGCTTCAGCGGCGTCAGTCTCGAAGACATCGGCGGCGCGGTCGGCGTGAGCGGTCCGGCCCTCTACCGGCACTTCGCCAACAAGCAGGCGCTGCTCGGCGCCATCCTCGTCGAGGTGAGCGAGCGGCTGCTGGCCGGAGGCCGGACCGTGCTGACGGCCCATGAAACCCCCGCCGACCAGCTCGACGCGATCATCGCCTTCCACGTCGAGTTCGCGCTCCGCGATGCCGACGTCATCCGCGTCCAGGACCGCGATCTCGCCAGCCTCAGCGACGACGACCGCCACACCGTCCGACGCCTCCAGCGCGAGTACGTCGAGGTGTGGATCGGCATCCTCTCGACGATCCATCCCGAGCGGGACGAGGACGACCTGCGCGTGCGCGCCCACGCGTGCTTCGGCCTCATCAACTCGACGCCCCACACCGTGCGCGCCTCCCGGTCGCGCCCCGGGGAGCGCGACGTGCGCGGCATCCTCCGCGCGATGGCCCGCGCTTCGCTCACCGCCTGAACTGTCTGGGTGGCCTAATCTGGACGGACCATGGCGGGGGATGGCCACACGGACGACGCGCAGCCGGAGGATCACGGCGACGCGGAAAGAGTCATGCGACCGCGTGCGGAGGGCACCGACAGCTCGCGCCGCGACTTCCTGAAGCTCGGCGGCATCGCGACCGCGGGGCTCGTGGTCGGCGGCGCGGTCGGCGCTGCGGCGGGCGCCACCATCGGCCACGAGCTCGGCTTCCGCGAGGGATCACTCGATCTGGCCGCTCTGCCCGCGCGCTCGGAGCCCGGCTTCGATCATGTGGTCGTCGTCATGGGCGAGAACCGCTCGTTCGACAACCTGCTCGGCTGGCTGTACACGCCCGACACGCTCCCCGACGGCGCGACGTTCGACGGGCTCGCCTTCGGGGACTATGCCAACACCGCCCCGAGCGGCGAGCGGATCGCGGCGCACACCTACAGCGGTCCCACCGACGAGGTGATGGGCCGGCCGAACCCCGATCCCGGCGAAGAGTTCCCGCACGTCAATACGCAGCTGTTCGGCACGGTGTCGCCCGCCGCCAATGCGACCAGCCAGATCGGCGACATGACGGCGCCCTTCAACGCACCGCCCTCCGGCACCGTGCCGACGATGGACGGATTCGTCCGCGACTACTGGAACAACGTCGAGCGGCTGCGCCGTGGGCAGGCACCCACGCTGGAGGAGGCCACCCACATCATGGGCAGCTTCTCCCCCGAGCAGCTGCCGGTGCTCTCCACCCTCGCCAAAGGCTTCGCCGTCTTCGACGCGTGGTTCGCCGCCGTCCCGTCGCAGACCTACTGCAACCGGTCGTTCTTCCACGCGTCGACCTCGCACGGCTTCGTCACGAACAAGCACGGCGGCGGCTACGACAAGTGGCTCGACGCGCCCGCGACGCCGACGATCTTCAACCGGCTCGAGGAGGCCGGCATCTCGTGGAAGATCTACTTCGACGAGATGCAGCTGGTGTCTCTCACGGGCATGATGCACGCCCCCGTGCTGGAGCAGTACTGGCGCACCGGCCGCTTCGGCCACATGTCGGAGTTCGCCGAGGATGCCGCGGCCGGGCGTCTGCCGGCCTACGCGTTCATCGAGCCGCGGATGGTCTACAACCACAACGACTTCCACCCGCCCTTCGGCGTGTACCGCGAGAGCGACGTCGACGGCACGCCCGTGCTGGATTCCGCCATCTCGGACGTGCGTGCCGGCGAGAAGCTCATCGCCGACGTGTACAACGCCATCAAGGACAGCGCCACGCCAGACGGCTCCAACGCGCTCAACACGCTGCTGCTGATCACCTTCGACGAGCACGGCGGCACGTACGACCACGTCCCTCCCCCGGCCGCGGTCCCACCGGTCGCCGACGACGCACCCGGCGAGATGGGCTTCACGTTCGACCGGCTGGGGCTGCGCGTGCCCGCGATCGCCGTCTCGGCCTACACGCGCAGCGGCACCATCGTCCACGATGAGCTGCACCATGGCGCCGTGATCGCGACGCTCGCACGCCTGCACGGCCTGCGTCCGCTCACCCGTCGCGACGCGACGGCGCGCGACCTGTTCTCGGTGATCAACCTCGACGCTCCCAGAGATCCGTCGACCTGGCCCGTCGTGCACCCGATGTACGTGCCGCCCAACCCGCACGAGGACGAGCGGATCGATCTCCGCGACGGCAAGCACAGGACAAAGCCGCTCAGCCCGCCCGGACGCGGGCTGCTGGGTCTGCTGCTCGCGCGCTACGCGCCGCCCGGTGCACCCGAGCCCGAGACCTACGCCGAGGCGTACGAGGTGCTCCAGAAGCACGGGCTCGGCCTCTTCTACCCGAAGAAGAGCTGACCGGCCGACCCCCAAGGTGCCGGCCGGCCAGCGGCCTTCTATCGCAGCAGCATCGCCCGCCCGGGCTCGCGCAGGATGTCGGCGACGTCGACGAGGAACCGTGACCCCTGCTCGCCGTCCACGAGGCGATGGTCGAACGAGAGAGCGAGCGTCATCACGTCGCGCAGCGCGATCTCGCCGCGGTGCTCCCACGGCTGGCGCCGCACGGCTCCGAGGGCGAGGATGCCTGCCTCCCCCGGGTTGATGATCGGTGTGCCGGCGTCGACGCCGAACACGCCGACGTTCGTGATCGAGAACGTGCCGCCCATCATGTCCGCCGGCGCCGTCCTGCCCGACCGCGCGGTCTCGGCGAGGCCGCGGATGGCGTCGGCGAGCTCGACCAGGGTGAGCTCCTGCGCGTCGCGGATGTTGGGCACGACGAGGCCCCGCCCGGTCGCCGCGGCGATGCCCAGGTTGACGTAGTGGTGCTCGACGATCTCGCCCGCCGCATCGTCCCACTTCGAGTTGAGCCCCGGGTGGCGCGCGAGCGCGAGGCATACGGCTTTGGCGGCCACCGCCATGATGCCGATCCGGTGCTCCTGGAGGGCGCGGTCCGCGCGCAGCGACGCGATCAGCTCGCTGGTCGCCGTGACGTCGACCGTCAAGAACGTGGTCACGTGCGGCGCCGTGAAGGCGCTGCGCACCATGGCCTCCGCGGTCACGCGCCTCACGCCCCGGATCGGCGTGCGCGTCGTGCGCTCGCCGGCCTCACCCGATCGCGGCAGCTCGAACGTCTCCACCGGTTCGGCGGACGCCGCGGCCACCGGGGCGACCGTGACCGCTCCGACGCGCTCCGCGTACGCCTCCACATCGGCACGTGTGATCACGCCGGACGCGCCTGTGGCCTCGACGAGTGCGAGGTCCACGCCGAGCTGCTTGGCGAGCTTGCGCACCGGCGGAGTCGAACGGGGACGTTCGACCGCACGCTCCACGACATCCGCGAACTGGATCGCGTCGTGCGGAGCCGCTTCGAGCACCGCGGTGTCGGATGCTGCAGCCACGGTTCCCGCGACGCGTGCGCGACGCTGCGGCCGTGCGGCACTTCGGGGCGCGGCGCCGTAGCCGACGAGGTTCGGCTCGGACGCGGGGGCCGCCGCCGCGCTCACCGAGGCGGAGGCGGCTTCGGCCGACGGCGGAACCGCGGCGGCAGCGGGAGCGGGCGTGGGGGTGGGGGCGGTCGCGGCGGTGTCGAACGAGATCAGCACCGAGCCGACCGCCACGACGTCACCGGGGGCGGCGTGCAGGGCGGTCACGGTGCCGGCGTGCGGCGACGGCAGCTCGACGACGGCCTTGGCGGTCTCGACCTCGGCGATCGTCTGGTTGAGTGCGACGGTGTCGCCCACGGCGACCAGCCACTGCACGAGCTCGGCCTCGGGAAGGCCCTCGCCGAGGTCGGGGAGACGGAAGTCCTGTGCCATCAGTCGCGCACCCCGCTCAGGCTGTTCGGCCGGTCCATGACACGATCGACGGCGTCGAGGATGCGGTCGAGGTCGGGCAGATGATGCTTCTCGAGCTTCGCAGGCGGGTACGGGATGTCGTGGCCGGTGACCCGCTGGGGCGCGGCCTCGAGATAGTTGAAGCACCGCTCGGTGACGCTCGCGATGAGCTCGGCGCCCACCCCGGCCTCCCGAGCTGCCTCGTGCGTCACGACGACCCTGCCGGTCTTGCGGACGGATGCCGTCACCGTGCGGTAGTCCACGGGCGAGATGGAGCGCAGATCGATGACCTCGATCGAGACGCCGTCGTCCTCGGCCGCGGTGGCGGCATCCAGAGCAGTGCCGACCTGCGAGCCGTAGGTCAGGAGCGTCACGTCGCTGCCCTCACGCGCGACGCGGGCGAGACCCATCGGCGGCGCGTCGGCCAGTTGCACGTCGAGATCGACCTCGCCCTTGGAGTGGTAGAGCCGCTTGGGTTCGAAGAAGACCACCGGGTCGTTCGACGCGATGGCCTGACGCAGCATCACGTACGCGTCCTGCGGGTTCGACACCGCGACGACGCGGAGCCCCGAGGTGTGGACGAAGTAGGCCTCCGGCGACTCGGAGTGATGCTCGGCCGCGCCGACGCCACCGGCCCACGGGATGCGGATCGTGATCGGCATCGTGACGTTGCCGCGCGTGCGGTAGTGCAGCTTCGCGACCTGGCACACGATCTGGTCGAACGCGGGGTACACGAATCCGTCGAACTGGATCTCGACGACGGGCCGGTAGCCGCGGAAGGCGAGTCCGACGGCGGTGCCCATGATGCCCGCCTCGGCGAGCGGGGTGTCGACCACCCGCTGCGCGCCGAACTCGCCGAGCAGTCCGTCGGTGATGCGGAACACACCGCCGAGCTTGCCGATGTCCTCGCCCATGACGAGCACCTTCGGATCGTCGGCCATCGCGCGGCGGAGTCCTTCGTTGATGGCCTTCGCCATCGTGAGCTGCGCCATCGTCACACCTCCTCGGGGGCGGGGGCGAACCCGTCGAGGTACGCACCGAACCACTCGCGCTGCTCGTCGATCCCCGAGTGGGGCTCGGCGTAGACGTTGTCGAGCACCGTCAGCGGTGCGCGGGTCGTGGCGGTCATCGCGGCTTCGCGGACCCCGGCGGCCAGCGCATCGGCATCAGCCTCGACCGTGCCGATGAACGCCTCGTCGAACTCGCCGCGTGCGCGCAGCAGGGCCTCGAGCCGCGTGATCGGGTCGCGGCGACGCCACTTCTCGACCTCCTCCTTGTCGCGATAGCGCGTGGGGTCGTCGGAGGTGGTGTGCGGGCCCATGCGGTACGTCACGGCCTCGATGAAGGCGGGGCCCTCGCCGCGGCGGGCCATGTCCAGCGCCCAGCGCATCGCTGCGAAGCACGCGAGCACGTCATTGCCGTCCACGCGCATGCTGGGGATGCCGAACCCGGGCGCCCGGCCGGCGATCGGGAACTTCGCCTGCACCGAGACGGGCTCCGAGATCGCCCACTGGTTGTTGGTGCACACGAAGACGACGGGCGCCCCGAAGGAGGCGGCGAAGACCATCGCCTCGTTGACGTCGCCCTGGCTGGAGGCACCGTCGCCGAAATAGGCGACCGACACCTGGTCGGTGCCGTCGCGCTGCACGCCCATGGCGTAGCCCACGGCGTGCAGCGCCTGCGCGCCGATGATGATCTGCTGCGTGGCTGTGTTGATGTCGTAGGGGTTGTACGTCGAGTGCTCCTCGCCCCGCCAGGCGAGCACGAAGTCCGAGGGCTTGCCCCCACGCGCGTAGACCACGCCCGTCTCGCGGTAGCTCGGGAACGCGAAGTCGTCGGCGCGCAGCGCCCGCGCGGTGCCGATCTGGGTCGCCTCCTGCCCCTGGCAGGGCGGCCAGAGGCCGAGCTGGCCCTGCCGCTGGAGTGCGACGCCCTCGGTGTCGATGCGTCGCAGCAGTACCATGTCACGGTACAGACCGCGCAGTGTGATGGCGTCGACGTCGGCGACCCAGCGATCGAGCTCGGGGTCGGCGATGCGCTCGCCGTCGGGTGTCAGCAGTCGCGCGACATCGTCGATGTCGGTGGCGAGATCCGCTGTCGGGGTCAGGGTGTGCGTCATCGTCATCACTCCTCGTTGCGGGCTCCCTCGTGAGGAGCCGCTTCGCGTCCGCCGGCTTCGTCGCCGGCTACCTCGAGGCTACGTCTGCATCGCACCTCGCTCAAGCATCCGTGCTCTGCTTGAGCATGTTGATAAGTCATGACCACCCAGACCGTGCTAACGTTTCGCACTATGAGTGCCCTCGATCACGTCGACCTGGAGCTGCTGGCAGCGCTCTCCGCCGATCCCCGCGCGACCGTCGTCGCACTCGCCGAACGGCTCGGCCTCTCACGCAACACGGTGCAGGCGCGCATGTCACGGCTGGAGAAGGCGGGAGTGTTCCTGTCGTATGAGCGGGCGATCTCTTCGGCGTCGCTGGGGTTTCCGATCGAGGCGTTCATCAGCGTCATCGTGCGCCAGGCGGATCTCCCGCGCATCGCCGTCGAACTCGCCCGGGTGCCCGAGGTCGTGCAGGCGCACGGCCTGTCGGGTCAGGTGGACCTGCTGGTGCGGGTCGCCTGCCGTGACACGCAGCACCTGTTCGACACCGACGCCCGCATCCTCGCCATCGAGGGCGTCGAGCGCACCGAGACGTCACTGGTGATGGGCGAGGTCATCGCCCACCGCGTCACGCCCCTGATGGACCTGGCTCGACGCGATTAGGGCGTGTCTGACAAATCCTCCGCCTGAAACGATGGCGACGTTCAGGACCGCGACCTCGATCACTCAACGTCTGAGGATGCGGGCATCATGGAACGATGAGCGCCCGATCGGATCGTCTGCCGGTCGTGCTGCTGCATGGCTGGCCGGTGACCGAGGAGCATTGGCGACACCTGCTCCCCCTCCTCGACCAGGCGGGCTTCACCACCGTTCCGATCACCCTGCCAGGTCTCGGCGCGAAACCCGACCAGCGCCCGAGCTTCCGCAAGGCCGACCTTGCGCACTGGCTGAGGGATGTGCTCGCTCGACGCGGGATCACGCGTTTCGCGTTGATCGGCCATGACTGGGGCGCCACGGTTGCCGTATTCCTCGCCGCCGAGCTGGCTTCCGCAGTGACCGCGCTTGTCGTCGAGGAAGAGATCCTCCCCGGGATCGACATCGACATCCCCGCGCCGGGCCGTGACCATTACCCGACATGGCACGGACCCTTCAACCGTGCAGCCGGTCTCGCAGAACGCCTCGTCCCCGGACGCGAAGCCGCCTACTACGGCGTGTTCCTCCAGCAGAGCGCAGGCCCGGCGGGACTCGATCCCGCCACGATGCGTTCGTACGTCAACGCATATTCCGCACGGGGCGTTCTGGAAGCAGGCCTCGGCTACTATCGCACCCGCAGTGAAGATCTCAGCGACGTCCAGGCCCTCGTCACGAACCAGGTCGCAACACCCGTGCTCGCGATCGGCGGGCGCTTCGCATTGGGCTCCGCCGTCGCCGACGGTGTGCGTCCCATCGCCAGGGACGTGACCAGTCTCGTTCTCGATGACTCCGGTCACTACCCACTTGAACAAGAGCCTGAACCAGCCGGGCGCGCTGTTGTCCAGTTTCTTCGCCGGCACAGTTCGACAACTGCCGCGCGCGGGCGATGACAGCGTTGAGGCCCAGGGCTCCCTCTCAGGAGAGCACAGCCGCCTCACCGCGTGGGTTCGCGGTCGACGATGCGTCGGCACGCACGAGCACGACGCCCACGAGGATCAGCGCCCCACCGGCGAACTGGATCGGTGCGGGCACCTCGGCGAGGAAGATCCACGCGAACATGAGGGCGAACAGCACCTCTGACAGCCCGACGAACGACGCCACACGAGAGCCGATGCGCGGAACCGCCATCACGCCGAACGCGTAGCCGAGCGTCGTGGCGACGGCGGCCACCCAGAGCAGCGGCATCCACCACGGCACCGCGGTGCCGGCCAGCACGACCGAGACGGCGGGGGCCTGGAACGGCATGATGCCGGTGGCGCAGAGCACCCCCATCACGAGCGCGCCGGTCAGCAGGCCGCTCGCCGCCAGCGCCAGCGGTGGCAGGTCGTCGCCGGCGCGCTCGGAGATCACGAAATAGGCGCACACGCAGACGGCCGCCGCGAGTGCCAGCAGGGTGCCGATCAGATCGAACGACGCGCCCGAGATGTCGACGACGAGCACGAGGCCGACGATCGCGACCAGCGATCCCCACAGCACGAGCGCGGACGGTGCCCGCCGGGTGCGCACCCACACGGCGACCACCAGCATGACCGGCGCGAGGTACTGGATCAGCAGCGCCACGGCCACCGGCATCCGCTGCATCGCGGAGAAGAAGAAGAGCTGGCAGCCGAGCACGGGCATGAGACCGAAGCCGACGATGAGCCGCCAGTGCCGGCGCAGGAAGCCGCGCTGCCGCTTCATCGCCAGGAAGAGCGCCGGCGACAGCACGAGGCCGGCGACGCCCATGCGTACGAGCAGCGCCGCACCGAGCGACCAGCCGGCTTCGAGGAGCGGCTTGATGAACGGCCCGCTCGACGAGAACGCGAGCGCCGAGGCGACGCCCATGATCAGGCCGGTGGTTCGCAGTCGTGCGCTCGAGCCGGGCGCCGAGCTCGGAAGGGCGACGCGAAGCGACGCGGTCGAGGTCATGGGCGCATCCGACTGTCAGGAGTGAAAGGTGTTTACACTGGTGACAGTACCGGACCGGCTTGTCAGGAGTCAACGTGGTTTTCATTCATGACACGGAGCAGAACCTGCGCGCGGCGTCGTACCTGGTGAACACGCTGCCCGGCTACGACGACGAGGACACCCTCACCACCCTCGAGGACTTCGAGGACTACCTGCGCGTCAACCCGTACACGGGGCTCATCCGGCGCGACGCCGCCGAGCTCGCCGCCCTCCGCGACGTCCGGCCGCGCCTTCGGCAGCTGTGGGAGGTCGACCGCGACGGCGCCGTGCCGCTGGTCAACGAGATGCTCCGCGACGGCAGGGCACTCCCCCGCCTGGTCATCCACGACGGATTCGACTGGCACATCCATGCGACCAGCGACGACGCTCCGCTGGCAACCCGGGTGCTCGTCGAGGCGGCGCTGGCGTTCGTCGACGTCATCCGCGCCGACGAGTACGACCGCGTGCGGATCTGCGCCGCGGACGACTGCGACGGCGTCTACGTCGACTTCTCGAAGAACGGCTCGAAGCGCTACTGCGACATCGGCAACTGCGGCAACCGCATGAACGTCAACGCGTATCGGCAGCGGAAGGCGCGACGAACCGCGTGATCGCGCCGGCGGCGGCCGCCGGCGTCTCGTAGTGGATCAGGTGCCCGACGTCGGGGATCTCCACGAGCTGCGCGTCCGGGAACATCGTCGCCAGGCGTCGCTCCGCCTCGATGGGCGTGATGTCGTCGCGCTGCGCGGCCACCAGCAGGGTCGGCTGGGCGATGCGCGGCGCGAACGCGCGCACGTCGTTCGACACCGACGCGAGGAACGCGTCGTGCAGCACGTCGCGGTCGGCGAAGCGCGAGAAGTAGGTGTCGTGCTGGTCGTGCACGAATCGTCGGATGCCGGGGTCCTTGGTCTTCGCCATCGACACGCTCATCACGCGCACGATGAGGCCGTTGCGCAGCAGCGCGTCGCCGAGCCGCTTCGGAAGCCTCGCCCCGGCCCAGTAGTAGAAGACGGCGAGCCGGGTGAGCACCCCCCGAGGACCCTCGAGCGCAGGCGCTCCGATGGGGTTGACCAGGATGACCCGCGGCGTCTCGAGGCCGCCCGCGACCGCGGCCGCCACGACGATGGAGCCGAAGGAGTGGCCCAGGATCACCGCGCCCGGCGCGACCGCCCCGGCGAATTCGCGCAGCCACTCCGCGAAGAGGCCGAGATCGTGCCGTCGCCCCGGCACCGGCGCGGTCTCGCCGAATCCCGGGAGGTCGGGCGAGATCACGCGCACCGCCGGAAGGTGCGCGACCACCGGCTCGAGTCCGTGATGCTCGCCCCGGAAGCCGTGCACCGCGACGATCGTGACGGCCGCATCGGCGGGGCCGTAGACCCAGTACGCCGTGACGCCGCCCAGCACGCCCACCTCGCGGCGCTCGACAGGGATCTCGTCGAGGAGAGGTGCGTACGGGTTCGGCGCGGTCACCCATCGAGTCTACGAGTCGCACCCGGGCCTCGCCTGTGCGCGGTGCGCCTGTGCTCCGATGTCGGAGGCGACGCATACCGTGATCGGCATGAGCCGCCCGCATCCCGAACAGCTGCCGCTGTGGGATGTGCCGGACTGGGTGCGCATGATCGGGGTGTTCGATCTCGAGACGACCGGCGTCGACGTCACCGCGGATCGCATCGTCACGGCGCACGTCGGGCTGCTGGATGCCGCCGGCCGGGTCATCCGCGCGCGCGACTGGCTCGCCGATCCCGGCGTCGAGATCCCCGAGGGCGCGAGCGCGATCCACGGCATCTCCACCGCACAGGCGCGTGCCGAGGGGCGCCCGGCGGTCGACGTCGTGGCCGAAGTGGTCGAGGCCGTCCGTGCTCTTCTGGACGCCGGCATCCCCGTCGTCGCCTACAACGCGCCGTTCGACTTCTCGCTGCTGAAGTACGAGTCGCTGCGCCACGGCGTCGTGCCGATCGAGAACCCGTCGCCCGTCATCGATCCGCTCGTGGTCGACAAGGCGTACGACCGGTGGCGCAAGGGCAAGCGCACTCTCCAGGTCGTCGCTGCGCACTACGCGGTGCGACTGGATGCGGCGCACGAGGCGTCGGCCGATGCCGTGGCCGCCGGACGCGTCGCACAGGCGCTCGCCGAGCGCTTCGCCCCGTGGCTTCCCGACACCGTGCACGAACTGCATACCCGGCAGATCGGCTGGGCGCGGGCGCAGGCCGAGAGCCTCACCGAGTACTTCATCGGCATCGGCCGGCTGGATCCCGACGAGCAGCTCGACGGCCGCTGGCCGATCCGCTGATCCGTCGCAGGATCGCGCGATCGCCGGGCGGTCCGAGAAACGCAGAAGACCCCGCCGAAGCGGGGTCTTCTGATCCGGGGCGGGCCGGTGATCGATCGGCGCCGGAGCGGGCGGGCTTACTTGGAAGCGCCGCCGAAGTTCTTGAAGCGCTGGTTGAACTTCTCGACACGACCGGCCGAGTCCATGATGCGCTGCTTGCCCGTGTAGAACGGGTGCGAGGCCGACGAGATCTCGACGTCGATGACGGGGTACTCGACACCGTCGAGCTCGATCGTCTTGTCGCTGGTCACCGTCGAGCGGGTGAGGAAGGTCTCGCCCGAGCCGAGGTCACGGAACACGACGGCCTGGTAGTCCGGGTGGAGGTCAGTCTTCATGATGGTCCTTTGAGGGTGGTGCCCTGGATTTTGCCAGGGCGGTCAAAGTCTGGGGTGCGAGCGCACCAAAGAAGGATTCTATCAGTCTCGGGCGCGCTTGCCGAACCGGCCCCCGGGGGCCTCAGTGCGCGGCGCGCGCGGCGAAGCGGCCACTGTCCTCGGTGAGGCGGATCGGAACGCCGAACGTGTCGGTCAGCGCCTCGGCCGTGAGTGTCTCGCGGATCGGGCCGGACGCCACCGCCTGGCCGTCGCGCAGCAGCAGCACGTGCGTGAAGCCGATCGGGATCTCCTCCACGTGATGGGTGACCATGATCATCGCGGGGGTCGTGGGCGCCTGGGCGTAGCCGCTCAGCAGGATCAGCAGCTCTTCGCGCGCGCCGAGGTCGAGGCTCGCCGTGGGCTCGTCGAGGAGAAGCAGCTCGGGGTCGGTCATGACGGCGCGGGCGATCTGCACGCGCTTCTGCTCGCCGTCGCTGAGGGTGCCGAACGTGCGATCGGCGAGGTGGTCGAGCTTCCACTCGGCCAGCACCCGCAGGGCGCGCCGCTCGTCGATGTCTTCGTAGTCCTCGCGCCAGCGGCCCAGCACCGAGTACGCGGCCGTCAGCACGACGTTCAGGACCGTCTCCTCGGGCGGCACGCGACGCGCCATCGCGGAGGACGCGAATCCGATCCGCGGCCGCAGGTCGAAGACGTCGGTGCGGCCCAGCCGCTCACCGAGGATCGTCACGGTTCCCGAGGTCGGGTGAAGGAGCGTGTCGGCCATCTGGAGCACGGTCGTCTTGCCGGCGCCGTTCGGTCCGAGCACCACCCAGCGCTCGTCGTCGTTGATGGTCCAGTTCAGGTGATCGACGATGTTCCGGGCGTTTCGGCGGACGACGACGTCGGAGAACTCGAGCACCTGTGGCATGCTCACAGCCTATCGGCCGTCGGCGACGACCTCCGCGTAGAGCTCGGCCGTCTGGTCGGCGATGCGCTGCCAGCTGAAGTCCTCCGTCGCACGCCGGCGGCCCGCGGCACCGTACTCCCGGGCGCGCTCCGGATCGCTGACCACCTCGGTGAGCACGCGCGCGAGATCCGCGACGTACCGCTCGGGATCCGTCGGCGTTCCGGTGCCGTCCTGCACCTGTTCGATGGGCACGAGGCGCCCGGTGACGCCGTCGACGACCACCTCCGGGATGCCGCCGGTCGCCGTGCCGACCACCGCGGCGCCGCAGGCCATCGCCTCGAGGTTCACGATGCCGAGCGGCTCATACACCGACGGGCACACGAATGTCGTCGCGGCGCTGAGGATGGTGCACAGCTCGTGGCGCGACAGCATCCGGTCGAGCCAGACGACGCCGTCGCGGGTCTCCTGCAGGCCGCGCACGAGGTCCTCCACCTCCGCCATGATCTGGGGCGTGTCGGGCGCGCCGGCGGCGAGGATCACCTGCACGTCGGCCGGAAGGCGCTCGGCGGCGCGCAGGAAGTAGGGCAGGCCCTTCTGCCTGGTGATCCGGCCGACGAAGACGACCGAGGGACGCGCGGGGTCGATGCCCAGCTCCCCCAGCAGCGCCGGGTCCTCGACGGGGTGCCACGCGTCCACGTCGATGCCGTTGTAGATCACGCGCACGCGGTCGGGGTCCAGTGCCGGATAGCTGCGGAGGATGTCCTCCCGCATGCCGTTGCTGACCGCGACGATGGCCGCGGCGCCCTCGTAGGCCGACTTCTCGATCCAGCTCGATACGGCGTAGCCGCCGCCGAGCTGTTCCGCCTTCCACGGTCGCAGCGGCTCCAGGCTGTGGGCCGTCACGATGTGCGGGATGCCGTGGAGCAGCGACGCCAGCTGGCCGGCGAGGTTCGCGTACCAGGTGTGACTGTGCACGACGTCCGCGCCCGCGACATCCGAGACGATCTCGAGGTCGGTGCCGAGCGTCTGCACCGCCGCGTTCGCGCCTAGGAGCTCGGCGGGCACGCCGTACGACCTCGTCCCCTCCTCGTCGCGCTCGGCGCCGAACGCGCGCACCCGGACATCCATGCGGGAGCGGAGCGCCTTCACGAGCTCCGTCACGTGCACGCCGGCGCCGCCGTAGATCTCCGGCGGGTACTCCTTGGTGACGATGTCGACTCGCATGTGTCGAACGCTAGTACACGGGCCGGAACGCGTCATAGTGTGGGGGCCATGCCAGCTGCACCCAAGGTCTTCGGAATCATCCTCGCCGGCGGCGAAGGGAAGCGGCTGATGCCGTTGACCGCGGATCGCGCCAAGCCCGCCGTCCCCTTCGGCGGCCAGTACCGGCTCATCGACTTCGCGATCTCGAACCTCATCAACTCGGGCCTGCGGCAGATCGTCGTGCTCACGCAGTACAAGTCCCACAGCCTCGACCGTCACATCTCGCAGACCTGGCGGATGTCGGCGCTGCTGGATTCCTACGTCACCTCGGTGCCCGCCCAGCAGCGCCTCGGCAAGCGCTGGTTCTCGGGCTCGGCCGATGCGATCCTGCAGAGCCTCAACCTCATCAACGACGAGCAGCCCGACATCGTCATCGTGATCGGCGCCGATCACGTCTACCGGATGGACTTCCGGCAGATGCTCGCCGCGCACATCGAATCGGGCGCGCGGGCCACGGTCGCCGGCATCCGTCAGCCGATCTCGCTGGCGAACCAGTTCGGCGTCATCGACGTCGACCCCCAGGACCCGGTGCGCATCCGCGAGTTCCTCGAGAAGCCCCAGAACCCCGTCGGGCTCGGCGACGCCCCCGACCAGGTGCTGGCCTCGATGGGCAACTACATCTTCGACACCGACGCGCTGATCGAGGCGGTCGAGTCCGACGGCGAGCTGCCGACGTCGAACCACGACATGGGCGGCGACATCATCCCCTACTTCGTCGATCGCGGCGAGGCCGGCGTCTACGACATGAACCGCAACGACGTGCCCGCATCGACCCCTCGCGACCGGTACTACTGGCGCGATGTCGGAACGATCGACTCGTTCTTCGACGCGCACCGCGATCTCATCTCGACGCTGCCGATCTTCAACCTGTACAACACCGACTGGCCGATCCACTCGCAGTCCGTGAACTCGCCGCCTGCGAAGTTCGTGCGCGATTCGGTCGGCCGCATCGGCAATGCGATCGACTCGATCGTCTCGCTCGGATCGGTGCTTTCGGGCACCCACCTGGAGCGCAGCGTGGTGGGCCCCTGGACGCTCGCCGGCGGCGGCTCGACGATCACCGACTCGGTGCTCTTCGACCACGTCCACGTGGGTGCCGGTGCCCGCGTGCATCGCGCGATCCTCGACAAGAACGTGGTCCTCGACGACGGCGCCACCGTCGGCGTCGATCGCGAGAAGGATCTGGCGCGCGGCTTCACGATCACCGACAGCGGCATCACGGTCGTCGGCAAGGGGTTCCGCGTCGAGCGATGACACGCGGTCGGGCGCGGGGACCGCGTCCCGCTAGCGTGGAAGGGTGCCTGCCGCTGCCGCCCGTTTCCTCGTCGTGCTCGACGCCGACTCGACCCTCATCCGCAACGAGGTCATCGAGCTGATCGCCGACGAGGCCGGGCGCGGCGCCGAGGTCGCGGCCGCGACGGAGGCCGCCATGCGCGGCGAGGTGGACTTCGCGAGCAGCCTGCGCTCGCGCGTCGAGGCCCTCCAGGGCGTGCCGGTCGCCGCGTTCGCACGCGTGCTGGCGCGCATCGAGCCCACCCCCGGGGTGCGCGAGCTCATCGCCGCCGTGCACGACCGCGGCGGCGCCGTGGGCGTCGTGTCGGGCGGGTTCCACGAGATCCTCGACACCGTCGCCCCCGACCTGGGCGTGGACGTCTGGCGCGCGAACCGGCTGGCGACGCGCGACGGCGCGCTGAGCGGGCGCGTCGACGGCGGGATCGTGGATGCCGCGGGCAAGGCCGCGGCGCTGCGCGAATGGGCCGCCGAGCGCGGCGTGCCGATCGCCTGCACGATCGCCATCGGCGACGGAGCCAACGACCTCGAGATGATGGCGGTCGCCGGGCTGGGCGTCGCGTTCAACGCCAAGCCCGCGGTCCGGGCTCGCGCCGACGTGGTCGTCGGGCCGGTCGACCTCGCCGAGGTCATCGCACTGCTGCCGTAGGCGGCGGCTCACCGCTCCGCTCTCCTCGCGCGCGGGGGTCCGGATGTCGGTCGCCGTCGCTACGGTCGGGGAATGCACATCATCCTCGTTCCCGGGCTGTGGCTCGACGCGTCTTCCTGGGGCGAGGTCGCCCCTGCACTCGAATCAGCCGGGCACCGCACCCACGCGCTGACGATGCCGGGGGTCGGCGCGTCCGGCGCCGAGTCCGCAGGCATCGGCATCGCCGACTGGATCGCCTCGACGGTCGACGCACTCGATCGCCTCGACGGTCCGGTGGCCGTCGTCGGACACTCCGGCGGCGGCAACGTCGCCTATGGAGCGGTGGACGCGCGCCCCGACCGCGTCGGCCACATGGTGTTCCTCGACACCTTCCCTCCGGGCGAAGGCGGCTCCATCTCGGAGTTCCCCGTGGTGGACGGCGTGATCCCGTTCCCCGGCTGGGACTTCTTCGACGACTCCGACGTGGCCGACCTCGATCCGCAGACACGAGCCGATGTCGCAGCTCGCGCGAAGTCGGTGCCCGAGCGGGTGCCGACCGATCCCATCCGGCTCTCCGACGAACGGCGCCGCGCGGTGCCTGCCACGATCATCACCGGCACGGTGCCCGAGGCGCAGATCAGGGAGATCGTCGAGAAGGCTCCGTCGTGGGCGGCAGAACTGGCCGAGCTCGAGAAGCTCGAGGTGATCGAGCTCGGGGCACCGGGCGACCCCACCGGCCACTGGCCGCAGTTCTCCCGTCCCGGCGCGGTCGCCGAGGCGATCCTCCGCGCGATCGGCTGACGCCGGTCGCCGAGCCGGTCGGGCCGCCCGCCGAGCGCAGGACGGCGCGGGTGCGCGCGTGTGGGAGCGGGTCAGTGCCCCATGCCGAGACCGCCGTCGACGGGGATGACGGCGCCGGAGATGTAGGCCGCGTCGTCCGATGAGATCCACGTCACCACGCCGGCCACCTCGTCGGCCGATGCGAAGCGCCCTGCCGGGATGTTCTTCTTGTACTCCGCCTGGGTGTCCGCCGGGAGCTCCGCCGTCATGTCGGTCTCGATGAAGCCGGGCGCCACGACGTTCGCGGTGATGCCGCGTCCGCCGAGCTCGCGGGTGAGCGAACGGGCGAAGCCCACGAGGGCGCTCTTGGACGCGGCGTAGTTGATCTGGCCGGCGGAGCCGTACAGGCCGACGACGCTCGAGATGAGGACGACGCGACCCCATCGCGCGCGCAGCATGCCCTTCGACGCGCGCTTGACGACGCGGAAGGCGCCGCCGAGGTTCGTGGCGACGACGCTGTCGAAGTCGTCCTCGGTCATGCGCAGCAGCAGCGTGTCCTTCGTGATGCCGGCGTTCGCGACGACGATCTCGACGGGGCCGAGCGCCTTCTCGACCTCGGTGAACGCGGCGTCGACGGATGCGGCATCCGTCACGTCCGCTCGTACGGTCAGCGTGCCGGCGGGGCCCTCGCCGGAGCGTGCGGTGACCGCGACCCTGTACCCCTCGGCGACGAAGCGCTCCGCGATGGCGCGGCCGATGCCGCGATTTCCGCCGGTGACGAGGACGACGCGATCGGTGGACATGGTGGCACTCCCGGGGTTGTGGCGGATCCGCACCAGCCTATCGGCGTGGGCGCAGCGCCCCCGGCCCGTTTGACACCCTCGGTGCCCGCTGGGACGCTGGGTCCAGACACCGACGAAAGGCCCGCCGTGAGCGACTCCACTCCTCAGAACCCCGCACCGGAGCCGGGCGCCTACCCGCCCGTTCCGCCCGCCCCGGGAGCCGCGCAGCCGGCACCCCAGGCCGCCCCCGGCGCGTACCCGCCGCCCGCCCAGGGCGCGTATCCCCCGGCGTACGGCGCTCCTGCGCCCGGCGCTGCCCCGTCGTACGGGACCGCGCCCGCATACGGTGCCGGGCCCGCCTACGGATCCACGCCCGGCTACGGCGCACCGGCCAAGACGAACACGCTCGCGATCGTCTCGCTCATCGCCTCCATCTCGGGCTTCGTCATCCTGCCGTTCATCGGCTCGGTCGTCGGCGTCATCACCGGCCACATGTCGCTCAGCCAGCTCAAGACGAGCGGCGAGCAGGGACGCGGCATGGCCCTCGCCGGCACCATCGTCGGCTGGGTGGGTCTCGGCCTCGCGATCCTCGGCATCATCGCGGCGATCGCGTTCTTCGCGTTCTTCGTCTCGGTCTATCAGCAGACCGGCGGCACGTACTGAATCCCGGAGCCCCGGGAATCGTCCCCGGGGCTCCTGGGCGGTGCAACCGGCGTACCCTGGAAGTACCGTGAAGAGTTCGAGCCACGCCCCGTCGGCCACGTCCCTGCCGCGCGCACCGCGCGACGACGTCGACGCGCGCTCGATCCGGTATCTCGTGACCATGGGGATCCGCGTCGCGTGCTTCGTCCTCATGGTCGTCATCACCCCGTACGGCTGGTACACGTGGGTATTCGGCGCCGCCGCGATCTTCCTTCCGTACATCGCCGTCGTCTCCGCCAATGTGGGCCAGGAGGGGCGCCGCAACCGCCGGGAAGACCCCGAGGCGGCCCTTCCGGCAGCGCCCTCGGCACCCCCGACGCCGGAGTCCCGCGTGATCCGCATCGAAGAGACGCACCCCGGAACTCGAGACACTCCCGACGAGGCCGAATGAACGAGGTCGAACCCGAGCCGGCCGTCGACGCGACCTGCTCGCGGGCGGGATGCCGCGCGCAGGCGGGCTGGCGCATCGACTGGCGCAACCCCCGCATCCACGCCGAAGACCGCCGCAAGACCTGGGTCGCATGCGACGAGCACGTCGGCTACCTGCGCGACTTCCTCAGCGCCCGCGATTTCCCGGTCTGGGTGGCGCCGCTCGTTCCCACGGAGACCGCACGATGAGCCGTCGCTCCGTCAGCATGCAGCACCTGCCCCGCGCCGGTCGCTGGGCGATCTACATCGCACTTGCCGTCGTCTTCGCCATCGCGTGCGCGTTCCTGTCGAACTGGCAGTTCACGCGCAACCAGGAGCGCTCGGGGCAGCTCGCCCTCGTCGCCGAGAACTACGACGCGCCGGCAGTGCCGCTCGCCGACCTCATCCCGGCCGGCGGCGAACTGGACCCGCAGGACGAGTGGCGTCCGGTCGTCCTGACCGGGACCTACCTCGCCGATGACGGGCTCCTCGCCCGCAACCGGCCGCACGGCGGCACCTCGGCCTTCGAGGTTCTCGTGCCGTTCCGCCTGGACGACGGCCGGGTGCTGCTCGTCGACCGCGGCTGGGTGGCGCCCGGGCAGGACCAGCCCGTCCCCGATGCGGTGCCCGCCCCGCCGTCCGGCGAGGCGACCGTCGTCGTGCGGCTGCGGCCGGGCGAGGCGCTGCCGTCCTCCGGGCGCTCGGCGCCCGAGGGACAGGTCCCGACCATCAACCTCGGGCTGATCGCCGACGCGATCCCCGCCGACGCGGGCGACGCCCTGGAGCAGAGCGCGTACGGCGTGATGGTCTCGGAGGATCCGGCGCCCGCCACCGCACCGAGCGCACTCGAGCCGCCGTCGGACGACCCGGGCCCGCACCTGTCGTACGCGATCCAGTGGATCCTCTTCGCGGTGATGGGCTTCGTGTTCATCGGCTACGTCATTCGCACCGAGCGTCGGCACCGCCGCGAAGACGCCGAGGAGGCCGAGAGCGCCCGGGACGAATCGGCGGATGCCGCTCCCCCGGCTCCGCCGGCCCCCCGCCGTCGCCGCGACCGCGATGCCGAGGACGAGGACGCCCTGCTGGACGCCGCCGGCCGCTGACCGCGCGCAAGCTGGCGGGGAGGACAGTCGGGCTGCTCGACGATACGCCTGGTCGCGGCATCCGTCTCCGTCGCGTCGCGCCGCAACTCCGCTTCTGTGCGCGCTGGCGTCAGGCGAGGGTGACGAGGTCGACGTAATCGCGGCCCCAGATGTCTTCGACACCGTCGGGCAGGATGAGCACGCGCTCGGGGTTGAGCGCCTCGACGGCCCCCTCGTCGTGCGACACCAGCACGACGGCTCCCTCATAGTGCGCGAGAGCACCGAGGATCTCCTCGCGTGACGCCGGGTCGAGGTTGTTCGTGGGCTCGTCGAGCAGGAGCATGTTCGCCGACGACACCACCAGCGTCGCGAGCGAGAGGCGCGTCTTCTCGCCGCCGGACAGCACGCCGGCGGGCTTGAGCACGTCGTCGCCGGTGAACAGGAACGAGCCGAGCACCTTGCGCGCCTCGGTGGCGGTGATGTCGGGCGCGGCCGACATCATGTTCTCGAGCACCGACCGCGAGACGTCGAGGTTCTCGTGCTCCTGCGCGTAGTAGCCGATCTTCAGGCCGTGACCCGGCTCGAGCTGCCCGGTGTCGGGCTGGTCGACACCGGCGAGGATGCGCAGCAGCGTCGTCTTGCCGGCGCCGTTGAGCCCGAGGATGACGACCTTCGAGCCGCGGTCGATCGCGAGGTCGACGTCGGTGAAGATCTCGAGCGAGCCGTACGACTTCGACAGTCCCGAGGCCATGAGCGGCGTCTTGCCGCAGGGCGCCGGCTTCGGGAAGCGCAGCTTGGCCACGCGCTCCACCTGACGCACCTCGTCGAGCCCGGCGAGCATCTTCTCGGCGCGCGCCACCATCTGGTGAGCGGCTGCCGCCTTCGACGCCTTGGCACCGAATCGGGCCGCCTGCTGCTGGAGCACCGTGGCCTTCTTCTCGACGTTGGCGCGCTCCTTCTTGCGGCGCTCCTCGTCGGCCACCCGCTGGCGCAGGTAGTTCTTCCAGTTCATGTTGTAGACGTCGATGATCTGGCGGTTCGCGTCGAGGTAGAACACGCGGTTCACCGTCTCGCCGACGAGCTCCACGTCGTGGCTGATGACGATGAGGCCGCCCTTGTACCCCTTCAGGAACTCGCGCAGCCACACGACGCTGTCGGCGTCGAGGTGGTTGGTCGGCTCGTCGAGGATCATCGTCTGGGCATCCGAGAACAGGATGCGGGCGAGTTCGATGCGACGGCGCTGACCGCCCGACAGGGTCTTCAGCGGCTGGTCGAGGATGCGGTCCGGCAGCGACAGGTTGTGCGCGATCGATGCCGCCTCCGCCTCGGCCGCGTAGCCGCCGAGCGCTTCGAAGCGCTCGGTGAGGTTGGCGTACTTGCGCATCGCGCGGGCGGCGACCGCCTCGTCCTCGCTGGCCATGGCGAGCGAGGCGTCGTGCATGCCGATCGCGAGCGTGCCCAGACCGCGGGCGTCGAGGATGCGGGTGCGGGCGAGCATCTCGGGGTCGCCGGAGCGGGGGTCCTGTGGCAGGTAGCCGAGCTCGCCGGAGCGCTCCACCCTGCCGTCGGCGGGGATGAGGTCTCCTGCGAGCACCTTGGTCAGCGTCGTCTTGCCGGCGCCGTTGCGGCCGACCAGTCCGATCTTGTCGCCGTCCGACACGCGGAAGGAGACGTCCGACATGAGCACGCGAGCGCCCACGCGGATCTCGAGGTCGTGCACGGCGAGCACAGCGGATGTCCGTTCCGTCGGTGGAGAGGGGTGGTGACCGAATGGCCAGCCATCCAGTATACGGGGCGCCGTCCCCGCCCGATCGACGGAATACCTCCGCAGAGGGACCCGGTCGATACCGCAGAGGGATGCCGTGCCGCACGCCCCGCGCATAGTTTTCCGGGGTGGATCTCATCACCGACCTCGTCCTGCAAGCTGTCTCCTCGCCGTGGCTGTACCTCGTGATGCTCGTCGTGGCCGTCGTCGACGGCTTCTTCCCGCCGGTCCCGAGCGAGACCGTGCTGGTCGCCGCGGCGGCGGTGGCGGCATCCACCGGCCGACCGGATCTGGTGCTCCTCGGCGTCGTGGCCGCCGCCGGAGCCGCCGTGGGCGACAACATCGCCTTCGCCATCGGCAGGCGCACGGGCACGACCCGGTTCGCCTGGATGCGGCGGCCGCGGGTCGCCGGCGCCTTCGCGTGGGCGGGCTCGGCGCTGGACCGTCGCGGTGCGGGCCTCATCCTCGGCGCGCGGTTCATCCCGGTCGGGCGCGTGGCCGTCAATCTGTCCGCGGGCGCGCTGCAGTACAGCTGGCGGCGATTCGCCCTTCTCAGCGTGGCGGCAGGACTCTGCTGGGCCGCTTACAGCATCGCGATCGGCCTCCTCGCAGGCGCCTGGCTGAAGGACCAGCCGCTCCTCAGCGCGGTGCTGGGCATCGTGCTGGCCCTCGCGATCGGACTCGTCGTCGATCGCGTCATCGCGCTGCGCGCGCGCCGTGTCGCGGCACCCGTGTGAACGCCGTCGGCTGACAGGATGACAGAATGCGCGCGACCCCCTCACCGGCACCTGCCGAGTCCGCGAAGCGCCGCCGGCTGAGCCCGCGGACCTTCGCGTTCGGCGCGCTGGCGCTGGCGTCGGTCGCGCTCTTCTCGGTGCTCGTGCCGGTGCACATCGCGCTGTACCTGCAGCCGGCGCCGCTCGCGTTCCTGTTCGGTGCGATGCTGTGCGCGGCGCCTGTGCTCGCGGTCTGGTTCCCGCAGTGGTCGATCGCGCTGTTCGTCGTCTCGGCGGTCGCGCTGCCGCTGCCCGCCGCAGAGGCGGTCGCCACCACCTGGCCGTGGCCATGGTCGGTTCCGGCGATGCTCGTGCTCATCCTCTTCGTCGGCGTGCTCGCCATCGTGCACGACTGGCGCCTCGCGCTCGTCGCGTGGCTGCTCGCCATCGTGGGCACGCTGACCGTGGTCATCGGGCTGGCCGGTGCCCTCCCCGTGGCTGCGGGCATCGTGAATCTGGTGATCGTGACGTCGGTCTCGGGGGCTGCACTGCTCGTGGCCGTGCTGGTCGCCAGCCGCCTGCGCGTAGGCGCCGAGCTGAGCCGTGAACGGGAGCTGACCGCGAGCGAGCAGTCCCGGCGCATGCTGGTCGAGGAGCGCACCCGCATCGCGCGCGAGCTGCACGACGTCGTGGCGCACGGGATGTCGCTCATCCAGGTGCAGGCGTCGACCGCGCGGTACCGCGTGCCCGGGCTCTCCGACGAGGCGCGTCACGAGTTCGACGAGATCGCACAGACCGCCCGCGAGGGCCTGGCAGAGATGCGACGGCTGCTCGGCGTCCTGCGCACCGACGACCAGCAGGCCGATCTGGTCCCGCAGCAGGGGCTCCGCGACGTCCCGGACCTGGTGCAGGCGCTCCGCCGCGCAGGCGCCGAGATCGACGCGAGCGTCTCGCCGGCGCCCGTGAACGTGCCGAGCGCGGTCGACATCGCGGTGTTCCGCATCGTGCAGGAAGCGCTGAGCAACGCCGTGCGGCACGCCCCGCACACGCCGGTCACGCTGTCGGTGGAGGCGGATGCCGCGGCCGTGCGCGTCGTCGTCCGCAACGGCCCACCGGACCCTGCGCAGCCGCCATCCGCGCTGCCGTCGCAGCGCGGGCACGGGCTGCTGGGCATGCGCGAGCGCGCCGCGCTCGTCGGCGGCGAACTCCGTGCCGCACGCGACGCCGACGGCGGCTGGACGGTGCACGCCGTGCTCCCCCTCGCCGGCATCGCGACCGAACCGGACACCATCCCGACCACGGAAGGCCCACAGTGACGATCTCCGTCCTCATCGCCGACGACCAGGCCATGGTGCGGGCGGGCTTCGCCGCCCTGCTCGACGCACAGGAGGACGTCCGCGTGGTCGGCCAGGCCGCCGACGGGGCCGAGGCGGCCTCGCTGTCCGCCCGGCTGAACCCCGATGTCGTGCTGATGGATGTGCGGATGCCCGAGCTCGACGGCATCGCCGCGACGCGCCGCATCCTCGGCCCCGGCTATCCCGCCGCACACGTTCCGCGCATCCTCATGCTCACGACGTTCGACATCGACGACTACGTCTACGACGCGCTCGAGGCCGGTGCGAGCGGGTTCCTCCTCAAGGACGCCCTTCCGGAGGACCTCGTGCACGCGGTGCGGGTCGTGGCCGCGGGCGATGCACTGCTCGCGCCGAGCGTCACCCGGCGCATGATCGAGCACTTCGCCGCCCGTCGGCCGCGGGCCGGTCGAGCGACCGCGACGCTCCGCGAACTCACGGATCGCGAGCGGGAGGTGCTCACCCTCATCGGCCGCGGCCGCTCGAACGCCGAGATCGCCGCCGAGCTCTTCATCTCGGAGCAGACCGTGAAGACCCACGTGGGCAAGGTGCTCGCCAAGCTGGGCGCGCGCGACCGCGTGCAGGCGGTCATCTTCGCCTATGACGCGGGTCTGGTCGAGGCCGCTTCCTGATCACCCCACGGGGTGAGACGGCAACGGCACCACGGGGCGATGCCCCGGGCGTCGCCGCGTCCATAGCCTTCCGGGACGTACCCCCGAGGAGGCCTCATGACCATCGTCCGCCCCACCGCCGCCGCGGCCGCTCCGACGGCACCTGCCGCCAGAGACCGCGCGATCGATCTGGTCCGCGCCCTGTGCATCAGCGCGGTGGTGGTCCTGCACGCGATGATGGTCGGCGTCACCGTGACCGATGCCGGCCCGTCGTTCGTCAACGCGAGCGACGGCACCGCGTGGATCGTGCCGCTCAGCTGGGCTCTTCAGGTCATGCCGCTGTTCTTCGTCATCGGCGGGTTCTCCGGGGCGACCGCGTTCCGCAGAGCCCGGGCGCGGGGAGTCGACGGCGTCGGCTTCGTCGCCGGCCGCATCCACCGCCTGCTGCTTCCCGCGCTCGTCACGATCGGCGCCGCGGGCGTCATGCTGGCGCTCCTCGCGGCGGCCGGGGTGCCCGCCGACCTCGTGACCCTGGCCGGATTCCGGTTCGCGCAGCCGCTGTGGTTCCTCGGCGTCTTCCTCGTCTGCCAGGCGCTGCTGCCCGCACTGCTGCGCCTCCACGAGCGGGCGCCGCTCAGCAGCATCGCCGCGCTCGCCGTGGCGGCGGCGGCAGTCGACGTCGCGCGCCTCACGACGGGAATCGAAGGACTCGGCTTCCTCAACCTGGCATTCGTCTGGCTGACGATGCAGCAGCTCGGCTTCTTCCTCGCGGACGGCCGGATCGACGCGCTGTCGCGACGGGCGCGGGCATTCTGGCTGGTCGGGGCGGTCGCGGGGCTCGCGATCTCGTTCACGAGCGGCATCCACTCCCCCGATCTGGTCGCCAACATCAACCCTCCGACCACCGCGCTGCTGCTGGTCGGCATCGCGCACACCGCCATGTTCTCGCTCGCCCGCGGACCGCTGGCGCGGCTTGCCGAGCGGCGGCTCCCGTCGGCGCTGACCGACTTCGTGACGCCGCGCGCGATGACCGTGTACCTGTGGCACATGCCCGTCCTCCTGGGCCTCGCGGGGCTGACCGCAGCGGGCGCGACGGCCACCGAGGTACCGCTGCCCGCCGTCGACAGCGCATCGTGGTGGCTCACCCGTCCGCTCTGGCTCGCCCTGGCGCTCACCGCGACGGCGCTCGTCGCGCGGTGGCTCGCGCCGATCGAGGCCCTGCCCGCGCCCGCGGCGGCGCGCTCCGCCTGGCGTGTGGGCAGCGCCGCCGTCATGGGAACGGCCGCCGTCGCGATGCTGCTGGTCGCCGGCACGTCTGTCGTCACCGCGCTGGTGGCCGTCGCGCTCCTCGGTGCCGCCCTCCACGGTGCATGCCGACGGGCGCCGACCGCGCGACCCCTGGCACTCGCGTGAGCGAGGGTTCCGTCCCCGCGGCGTGGCGCACAGCGGATGTCGTAGAAGGCGGACAGTGGATCGGCGGATCATTGGTGGACGGCGTCCAAGTAGCCCCGCGCGGGTCCCTCTAGGCTGAGTGCCATGTCATCCATCGCCGCTGCCCCGACCGCCTCCGCTGGGACCCGTCGCGTGCTCGCCGACGTCATCGCCCGCCCGTCCTCGCGCGCTCGCGCGTTCGCCCTCGACGCCGGTCTCGTCATCGCCGGTGCAAGCATCGTGGCCCTCCTCGCCCAGGTGGAGATCCCGCTGTGGCCCGTCCCCATCACGGGGCAGACGCTCGGTGTGATCGTCGTGGGCGCCGCCCTCGGCGCGTGGCGCGGCGCCGCCGCGCTCACGACCTACATGCTCGTGGGGCTCGCCGGGCTCCCGGTCTTCGCCGGGTTCACCGGCACGCTCGCGGCCGTCGGCAAGCCGAGCTTCGGGTTCGTGATCGGCTTCATCTTCTCTGCGTTCGTCGCCGGATGGTTCGCCGAACGAGCCTGGGATCGTCGTCCCGCGCTGGCGTTCCTCGGCTTCGCGGCAGCGAGCGCCGTGCCGTTCCTGTTCGGCATCCCGTACATGGCGTTCATCCTGAACGCGGTCATGGGTCTCGACTACTCGTTCGGGGCCCTCCTCGAGGTGGGCCTGCTCCCCTTCATCGTCGGCGGCCTGGTGAAGGCGGCGCTCGCCGCGGCGATCATCCCCGGGGCATGGGCGCTCGTGCGCGCGGCGGACAAGACCAAGCAGTGACCGGATGCCTCCTCGCGAGGCATCCGCCATCGACAGCCCCGGCCGATCGGCCGGGGCTGTCGCGTGCGCACGGTATGTGTCGACACGGATTGGCAATCTGGAAACCGGCTGGGTAAGGTTGGCCTTACTGCGCCCGAATAAGGGCATCCTTACCTAATTCTTCCGGAGGATTCCGTGCGCCCGAACCGCACCGCCGCTGCCACCGCGATGCTCGCCATCGCCGCGATCGCCCTCGTCGGGTGCGCGAACGCGGCAGCCGACAACACCGACGACACCGCGAGCGGCTCCTCGTCCGGCGACGGCTTCCCCGTCACGATCGAGCACGCGTACGGCGAGACGGTCATCGAGTCCAAGCCCGAGCGCGTCGCGACGGTCGCCTGGTCGAACCAGGAGGTTCCCATCGCCCTCGGCGTGGTTCCCGTGGGCATGGCCGAGGTCACGTGGGGCGACGACGACGGAGACGGCGTGCTGCCGTGGGTCGAGGACGAGCTCGAGGAGCTCGGCGCGGAGACGCCGGTCCTGTTCGACGAGACCGACGGGATCGACTTCGAGGCCGTCGCCGACACGCAGCCCGACGTGATCCTCGCCGCCTACTCCGGGCTCACCCAGGAGGAGTACGACACGCTGTCGAAGATCGCGCCCGTCGTCGCCTACCCCGAGGTCGCGTGGGGCACGTCCTACGAGGACATGATCCGCCTGAACTCGAAGGCCATCGGCCTCGCCGACGAGGGCGACGCGCTCATCGAGGAGCTGCAGGGCGAGGTCGACGCGGCGCTCGCGAACCACCCCGAGCTTGCCGACGCCAGCGTGCTCTTCTCGTACATCGACCCGTCGGACTTCAGCCAGATCGGCTTCTACACGAGCCTCGACACGCGCCCCGGCTTCCTCGAGAGCCTCGGCCTCCCGGTGCCGACGGTCGTGGCCGAGGAGTCGGACGGCGTCCAGTTCTACACCTCGGTGAGCGCCGAGCAGGCCGACCGCTTCGCCGATGTCGACGTCTTCGTCACGTACGGCGACGCGAGCGGATCGATCATCGCGCAGCTGCAGGCAGACCCGCTGCTGTCGCAGATCCCTGCCATCGCCGAGGGGCGCATCGCCATCCTCGAGGAGGCCACCCCGCTGGCCGCGTCGGCCAACCCGTCGCCGCTGTCGATCGGCTGGGGCATCGACGAGTACTTCGCGCTGCTCGCCGGCGCGCTCGGCTGATCCTTCCGGGAAGTCTGATCGGGTGACCGTCTCCGAGACCCGCACGCCGTTGCCGGATGCCGCAGCCCTGCGACGTCCGGCAGCGGTGCGAGTGGGGTGGCTCGCGGTGTCGTTCGCGGTGCTCGCGATGCTCTGCGTCGCGTCGGTGGCATTCGGCGTCCGCGATGTCGGCCTGGGCGACATCCTCGCGGGGCTCGCCGGCGACACCAGCAGCGTCGCGGAGGCCGCGGTCGTCGCCCGCCTGCCCCGCACCGTGCTCGCGATCGCCGTGGGTGCGGCCCTGGCCCTGTCCGGCGCCGCGATGCAGGCCGTGACGCGAAATCCCCTCGCCGACCCCGGCATCCTCGGGATCTCCGGCGGCGCGGCGCTCGCGGTGGTGATCGGCATCGCGTTCTTCGGGATGTCCGACCCCTACGCCTTCATCGCGGCGTCGATCATCGGCGCCGGCGGCGCGGCGGTGTTCGTCTACACCGTCGGGTCGCTCGGGCGCGGCGGCGCCACACCCCTCAAGCTCGCGCTCGCGGGGGCCGCTTCCTCCGCCGCCTTCATGTCCCTGGTGAGCGCGGTGCTCCTCCCCCGCGTCGATCTGCTCGAGACCTTCCGGTTCTGGCAGATCGGCGGGGTCGGCGGCGCGACCTGGGATCGCATCGCGACGATCCTGCCCGTGCTCGCGGTCGGCGCCATCGTCACGCTCGCATGTGCACGCGGTATGAACTCGCTCGCACTCGGCGACGACGTCGCCACCGGACTCGGCGAGCACGTGATGCGCACCCGCCTGATCGCGTCGGCGGGGGCCGTCATCCTGTGCGGCGCTGCGACCGCCATCGCCGGCCCCATCGCCTTCGTCGGCCTCATCATCCCGCACCTCTGCCGGCTTCTGGTCGGCACCGATCACCGCTGGCTGCTCCCCTTCTCCGCGGTCGCGGGGGCCGGCCTGCTCGTCGCCGCGGACGTCCTCGGCCGCGTCATCGCGCGTCCCGACGAGATCGAGGTCGGCATCCTGACGGCGCTCATCGGCGCCCCTTTCTTCATCTGGATCGTCCGCCGGCAGAAGGTGCGGGAACTGTGAGCACCGACACCCTCGTTCCGATCACCGCCCAGGCCGTCGCCGGCGGCCGCCGGCGACGTGCGCGCCGGCGCACCATTGTGACGGTCACCCTCGCCGTGGGAGTGGTGCTCGTCTTCGCCGCATCGCTCATGATCGGCCAGACCTTCTACGGCCTCGACGAGGTCGTGCGCGTGATCCTCGGCGAGACCGTCCCCGGGGCCTCGTTCACCGTCGGCGAGCTGCGCCTTCCCCGTGCGGTGCTGGCGATCCTCGCCGGATTCGCATTCGGCATCGCCGGCGTGACGTTCCAGACGATGCTGCGCAACCCGCTCGCGTCGCCCGACATCATCGGCATCACCGCAGGCGCCAGCGCCGCCGCGGTCTTCGGCATCGTCGTGCTCTCGCTCAGCGAGACCGCCGTCTCGGTGCTCGCCGTCGCGGGGGGCCTGCTGACCGCCCTCGCGATCTACCTGCTCTCGAACAAGGGCGGCTTCGCGGGCACGCGGCTGATCCTCATCGGCATCGGCGTGGCGGCCATGCTCGACGCCGCGATCACCTACGTCCTGTCGAAGGCTCCCTCGTACGACCTGCAGGCCGCCATGAGGTGGCTCACCGGAAGCCTCAACGGCGCCACCTGGTCGGCCGTGCTGCCGCTCGCGGCCGCGAGTCTCGTACTGGTGCCGGCCTTGCTGTCGCGGGGTCGCGACCTGAACGTCATGCGCCTCGGCGACGACGCGGCCGCCAGCCTCGGGGTGCGGATCCAGGGGACGCGCGTGATGGTCATCGTCGCGGCCGTCGCACTCCTCGCGTTCGCGACCGCCGCCACCGGGCCGATCGCCTTCGTCGCCTTCATGGCCGGCCCGATCGCGGCCCGCGTCGTCGGCCCCGGCGGGTCGCTGCTGCTGCCCTCGGCGCTCATCGGCGCGCTGCTCGTGCAGCTGGGCGACCTGCTCGGCCAGTTCGCGTTCGACAGCCGCTACCCGGTCGGCGTCGTGACCGGCGTGCTCGGCGCCCCCTTCCTCATCTACCTCCTCATCAGGACGAATCGAGCCGGAGGCTCGCTATGACCGATTCCCACAGCCTGTCGGCGGAGGGCCTGACGCTGTCGTACGGCGATCGGACGATCGTCGAGCGCCTCGACCTGGTCATCCCTCCCGGACGCATCACAGCGATCGTGGGTGCGAACGGATGCGGCAAGTCGACGCTGCTCCGCGCGCTCGCGCGCCTCATCCCGGCGCGCGAGGGCCAGGTGGTCCTCGACGGCAAGGCGCTCCACGGCCGCCCCACGAAGGAGATCGCCCGGACGCTCGGACTCCTCCCCCAGAGCCCGATCGCGCCCGAGGGCATCGCCGTCGCAGACCTCGTCGGCCGCGGACGCCACCCCCACCAGAAGCTCATGTCGCGCTGGAGCGCGCACGACTACGAGGTGGTGGCACGCGCGCTCGCCTCGACCGGCATCGAGGAGCTCGCCGACCGTTCGGTGGACGAACTGTCGGGGGGCCAGCGTCAGCGTGCGTGGATCGCGATGGCCCTGGCGCAGGAGACCGACATCCTGCTGCTCGACGAGCCGACGACCTTCCTCGATGTCGCCCACCAGGTCGAGGTGCTCGACCTGCTCACCGACCTCAATCGCGAGCACGGCACCACGATCGTGATGGTGCTGCACGACATGAATCTCGCCGCCCGCTACGCCGACCACCTCTTCGCGCTGCGCGCGGGCCAGGTCGTCGCGAGCGGCGCCCCGCACGACGTGCTGACGAGCGAACTCATCCGCGAGGTCTTCGACCTCGACGCACTGGTGGTTCCCGACCCGGTGTCGGGATCGCCCATCGTCCTGCCGCGCGGCCGGTACCACGTCACCGCCGCTCAGCCAGAACCCGTTCAGACAGGAGCCTCCGATGGCCACGACCGTTGACACCCACCAGTTCTTCCGCGTGCGGGTGACGGCGATCACCGACCTGACCCCGAGCTTCCGACGCTTCACCTTCGCCGGCGACGATCTGGCGCACTACGGCGACCCGGGGCTCGACCAGCGCATCAAGGTCGTGTTTCCCACCGACACCGTCGGTCTGGACGCGATGCCGATGGGCGAGGACTGGTACACGCAGTGGCGTGAGCTGCCGGAGGCGGGCCGCCCGCCGTTCCGCACCTACACCACGCGCTACGTGCGCAACGAGCAGTGCGAGGTGGACATCGACATGGTCTCGCACGACGTGCTGGGACCGGCCTCCGACTGGATCGCGCGCGCCGCGGTCGGCGACGAGGTCCTCATCTACGCCCCCACCACGGCCCACGAGGGCGTGAGCTACGGCATCGACTTCGTGCCGCCGGCGCGGGTCGACAGCATCCTGCTCGCCGGCGACGAGACGGCCGCCCCCGCGATCGCGGCGATCCTCGAGCAGCTGCCGCCCGAGGCACGCGGCGTCGTCGCGCTCGAGGTTCCCCACGACGACGACATCGCCTACCTTCCGCAGCACCCCGGGTTCGAGTACCGGGTCGGCGCGCGGGACGCGGCCGCCGCCCGCAACAGCTACCTCGTGTCGTCGGTGACGGATGCCGCGGCCGTCCTCGCACCGGAGGGCCGGGGCGCCGATGTCGAGGAGATCGACATCGACACCGACATCCTGTGGGAGGTGCCGCGCACCGCGAAGGGCGGTGCGGCACTCAAGAGCGCGCGTCTGTATGCGTGGCTCGCGGGCGAGGCCGGCGCCATCAAGGCGCTGCGCCGGCACCTCGTCTCGGAGCGCGGCGTCGACCGCCGGGCCGTCGCCTTCATGGGCTACTGGCGCCTCGGCAGAGCCGAGAATTGAGTCGAGCCGGATCAATGCGAGCGCCAGCGAGCGTTGATGCGGCTCGACTCAAGGTTGAGCGAGCGAAGCGAGTCGAAACCTCTCCGCACCGGATCAATGCGAGCGCCAGCGAGCGTTGATGCGGCTCGACTCAAGGTTGAGCGAGCGAAGCGAGTCGAAACCCCTCCGCGTCTGGGGATACGCTAACGCGGCCGTGAGACTTCGTGCGCGTGGCCGAGCCGCAGCCCCGGCACCAGAGCGCTCAGGGCGAGCACCACGGCGATGGCGAACACGGCCGGGAATCCGGCATCCGTCCCCACCAGCGCGGTGAAGACGAGCCCCATCACGGCGATCGACGACGCCGAGCCGACGGCGTCCGAGATCGACAGCGCCGATGAGTTGAACCCCTGGTTCTGCGCCGTCGAGTACGCCAGCGTCAGCACGGTCAGACGCGGGTACATGAGGCCCATTCCGCCGCCCGCGAGCCCCCACCCCGCGATCAGCACCGCGGGGTGCAGTCCGAACAGAGCCGTCGCCCCCGCGAAGACGAGCGCTCCGACGAGCAGCGCGGTGCCGATCAGCGTGATGCGCGTGTTGCCGATCCGGTCGCCGAAGCGGCCCTGCACGTCGGCCGCGGTCGCCCACGCCACCGCGGCCGCGGTGAGGCCGAGCCCCGCCCAGGTCGGCGAGAAGCCGTACTCGTCGATCAGCAGGTACGGCACGTAGATCTCCGCGCCGAACAGCGCGCCCGCGATCAGTCCGCGCATCAGCACCACGCTGGGCAGGCCGCGCGCGGCGAGCAGCGTGCCGCGCGGAAGAAGCGGCCGCGATGCCAGCGCGATGACGACGACGGATGCCGCCACCGCCGCCCACGCCCACGTTCCGAGTTCGCCTGCGAGGCTGAGGCCCAGGGCGCCGACGGCGAGGGCCACGGCACAGGCCAGCCGCGGCGCGATGCGCGAGGTCGCCGGCTCATCGGTGTGGAGCGGGAGTCCGTGGAGGCGCGCCACCACCAGCGCGAACGCGACCACCGTGAGCGCGGCCACGCCGAGGAAGACCCACCGCCAGTGCAGGAACTCCGTCACAGCTCCTGCCAGGAACGGCCCGATCAGCGACGGCACGACCCACGCCGCGGAGAACGCGGCGAAGACGCGGCCGTGCATCGCACCCGGATAGACGCGGGCGACCACCACGTACAGGGCCACCGTCTGCCCGCCGGTGCCGAGGCCCTGCACCAGGCGCCCGGCGACGAGGGTCGGCATCGTGAGGGCGAGTCCCGAGATGAGCAGCCCGATGACGAACAGTCCGACGGCCGTGCTCAGCGGCGCGAGAACCCCGCCTCGGTCGCACCACGCGCCGACGGCGACCATGCCGATGACGCTCGTGGCGAGCGTTCCCGCGAACGCCACGGCGTAGAGGCGCTCGCCGTCGAGGTCGGCGCTCACCACCGGCATCACCGTGGTCACCGCGAGCGACTGGATCGCCGCCAGGAAGATCAGGGCGACGGCACCGACCGTCACCCAGACGAACCGGCCCCGCCAGATGCTCGTCGCGGGCTCGGATGCCGTCGTCACGATCGCGCCAGCGCGCCGATGCGCTCCACCGCCTCGCGGAGCAGCTCGGGCGCGCAGCCGAAGTTGATGCGGACGTGCCCCGTGCCCTCGACGCCGAACAGGGGTCCGTGGTGCAGCGCCACCTTCGCGTCGCGCAGCACCTTCACGGCGGGGTTGTCGCCCCAGCCGTACGCCGACAGGTCGACCCACGCCAGGAAGCCGGCGTCGGGCGGCAGGTAGCGCGCCTGCGGCAGGTGCTCGGCGAGGAGCTCCGCCAGGAGCAGTCGGTTGGCGTCGAGCGTGGCCAGCAGGCTCTCCAGCCACTCGTCGCTCTCGGGCGAATACGCCGCGACGTTCGAGAGCGCACCGAAGAGGCCGGTGCGCCACTCGACCTCCCACGGCAGCGAGCGCAGCGCCGCGCGCTGGGCGTCGCCGCCCGCGACCATCACCGCGCACTTCAGGCCGGCGAGGTTGAAGGTCTTGCTCGCGCTGGTCACCGCATAGCCGACCCGCCGGGCCGACTCCGAGGCTGCCAGGAACGGCGTGAACGCCGTGGGCTCGTACGTCAGCGGTCCGTGGATCTCGTCGCTGACCACCGTCGCGCCGAATCCTTCGGCGACATCCGCCAGCGCGGCCAGGCTCTCGGGCGTGTGCACGCTCCCCGTGGGATTGTGCGGGTTGCACAGCAGCACGGCGCGTGCGCCGCCCGCGAGCGCCGCCTCCACACCGAGCAGGTCGATCTCCCAGCCGGCGTCGCTCGCCGCGAGCGGCACGCGCTCGACCACGCCGCCTGCCTCCTCGACGGTGTCGTAGAACGGCGGGTACACGGGAGGCATGACCACGACACGGTCACCGGGTTCGATGACCTTGCGCAGGATCTCGACGACGCCCATCATCACGTCGCCCGTCCAGAACACGTCGGCCGGGTCGACGCTCCACCCCCAGCGGCGCTCGGCGAAGCCGGCGAAGGCCTCGCGGACGCCGGGGTCGGGAGGGGTGTATCCGGTGTCGCCGAGCTGCACCGCGCGCGTCAGGACCCGCGTGATCTCGGGTGCCAGCGCGTAGTCGGTCTCGGCCACGAAGAACGGCAGCACGTCCTCCCCGTACTTCCGCCACTTCGTGCTCGTGCGCTGGCGCAGCTCGTCGAGGGGCAGTGCTTTCAGGGGGGTGACGCTCACCATTCGACCCTATCGAGCGACGGCGACATGGCGACGCCGCGTGTCACCGTGCGAAACGGCCGGGCCTCAGATCGCGAAACCGAGCGCGCGCATCATGTCGCGCCCGTCGTCGGTGATGCGCTCCGGACCCCACGGCGGCATCCACACCCAGTTGATGCGGAACCGCTCGACGATCTCGTCGAGCGCCTGTGCGGTCTGCTCCTCGAGCACGTCGGTGAGCGGACAGCCGGCCGACGTGAGGGTCATGTGGATGACCAGGGCGTCGTTCTCGTCGTCCCACGCGAGGTCGTAGATGAGGCCGAGGTCGACGACATTGATCCCGAGCTCCGGGTCCATGACGTCCTTGAGAGCCTCGGTCACCTCGTCGTACTTCTCGGGGGTGAGGGTCGCCGTCATACGTCGATCCTACGCTTCGCTGGCGACGGGAGCCTCGGCGGGCTCCTCTTCGCCCGCGGGCAGGTAGCGGTCGTAGCCCTCGTCCTCGAGGCGGTCGGCCAGCTCGGGGCCGCCCTCCTCGACGATGCGCCCCTGCACCATCACGTGCACGAAGTCGGGGTGGATGTAGCGCAGGATGCGGGTGTAGTGCGTGATGAGTAGCACACCGAGGTCGTTGTCCGCCTTGGCGCGGTTGACGCCCTCCGACACGATCTTCAGCGCGTCGACGTCGAGACCGGAGTCGGTCTCGTCGAGCACGGCGATCTGCGGACGCAGGAGCTCGAGCTGGAGGATCTCGTGGCGCTTCTTCTCGCCGCCCGAGAAACCCTCGTTGACGTTTCGCTGCGCGAACTTGGGGTCCATGCGCAGGTTCTTCATCGACGCCTTGACGTCCTTCGTCCACGTGCGGATCGAGGGCGCCTCGCCGTCGATCGCGGTCTTCGCGGTGCGGAGGAAGTTCGTGACGGTCACGCCCGGGATCTCGACCGGGTACTGCATCGCCAGGAAGAGGCCCGCACGCGCCCGCTCGTCCACCGACATCGCGAGGACGTCCTCGCCGTCGAGCGTGATCGAGCCGCTCGTGACGGTGTACTTGGGGTGACCGGCGATCGTGTAGGCGAGCGTCGACTTGCCCGAGCCGTTGGGGCCCATGATCGCGTGGGTCTCACCCGTGCGGATCGTGAGCGACAGACCGTTGAGGATCGGCGTGGTGCCGGCATCCGTCTCGACCGTCACATGGAGGTCGCGGATCTCGAGAACAGACATTCTTCAGTACCTTCTTCAGTTCACTTCGAGCGTGACGGTGGCGTCGACGAGCACGTCGTCGCCGTCGACGGTGACCGCGAACACGGGGACCGGCTCGTACGCGGGGAGATTGAGGGGCTTGCCGGTGCGCAGCGAGAACGCCGAGCCGTGGGCCCAGCACTCGAGCGACTCGCCGTCGACGAAGCCCTCGGCCAGCGAGATGTCGCCGTGGGTGCAGACATCGCCGATGGCGTGCACCTCGCCGCTGGAGTCCATCACGAGGGCGATCGCGACGCCGTCCACCTCGACACGGCGGGCTTCGTCCGGGACGAGGTCGCTGAGGGCGCACACGCGCTGCGCGGTCATCGGCCGGCCTCCTTGGCGAGTTCTTCCTCGATCACGGCGAACAGCTCCGCCTCGAGGTCTGCGACACCGATCTTCTGCACGATCTCGGCGAGGAAGCCGAGCACGACGAGCCGTCGCGCCTCCTCCTCGGCGATGCCGCGCGCCTGCAGGTAGAACAGCTGCTCGTCGTCGAATCGCCCGGTGGCGCTCGCGTGACCGGCGCCGCGGATGTCACCGGTCTCGATCTCCAGGTTGGGGATCGACTCGGCGCGCGCGCCTTCGGTCAGGACGAGGTTGCGGTTGGCCTCGTACGAGTCGGTGCCCACGGCATCCGCCCCGATGAGGACGTCGCCGATCCACACCGTGCGCGCCGCCGCGCCCTGCAGCGCGCTCTTGTAGAGCACGTCGCCGGTGGTCTCGGCACCCTTGTGGTGCAGGTACACCTGGCTCTCGAGGTGCTGCCCCGAGTCGGAGTAGCTGAGGCCGTACAGCTCGGCGCGCGAGCCGGTGCCGGCGAGCTCCACCGTCGGGTTGACGCGCACGACGCCGCCGCCGAAGCTGACGACGACGTGGCGGAGGGTCGCGTCGCGCTCGACGCGCGCCTGGTGGGAGGCCACGTGCACGGCGTCGTCGTCCCACCGCTGCACGGTCACGAGCTCCAGGTGTGCGCCCTCGCGCACGATGATCTCGACGTTCTGCGCGTGCTGGGCGGTGCCGGTGTGGCGGAACACGACGGTGGCGTGCGAGTTCGCCTGAGCCTCGACGACGACGTGCGCGTGCGCCAGACCGCCGGTGCCGGTCAGCGACACCACGATCGGCTCGGTGTACTCGGCGCCGGCCGGTATGCGCAGCAGCGGCGCCTCGGTCTCCTGTTTCCAGGCGATCGCGCTCGGCAGATCCTCGGGGCGGAACACCTCGCCGCGGGGCGCCGTGCCGATGGTCAGGCGCTCCTGCACGAGTCCTGCCGGGGCGTCGACGTCGACCTCGATGACGCCGTGGGGTCCGGCCTCGTCGACGAACAGCGGCTGGACCTTGGCGGTCGGCGTGTGCTTCCAGTTGACCTCGCGGCCGGTGGGCACCTCGAAGTCGGCGGGGTCGAAGGACCAGGGACGCTCGGAGCGAGTCTGAACCGGCACGAACGCGCCGGCGCCATCGGTGTGGCCCTTCGCGCCGGGAATGGTGGGGGCCTCAGTGGTGGGGCTCATCTAGCCGACGGATCCTTCCATGCCCATCTCGATGAGCTTGTTGAGTTCGAGCGCGTACTCCATGGGCAGCTCGCGGGCGATCGGCTCGATGAAGCCGCGCACGATCATCGCCATGGCCTCGTCCTCCGGCATCCCGCGGCTCATGAGGTAGAAGAGCTGCTCCTCGCTGACCTTCGAGACCGTCGCCTCGTGGCCGAGCTGCACGTCGTCGACGCGGATGTCGATGGCCGGGTACGTGTCGGAGCGCGAGATCGTGTCGACCAGCAGCGCGTCGCAGCGCACCGTGTTGGCCGAGTGGTGCGCGTTCGCGTCCACGCGGACCTCGCCGCGGTAGCCGGCCCGGCCGCCGCCGCGGGCGATCGACTTGGACACGATCGACGACTGCGTGTACGGCGCCATGTGGATCATCTTCGCGCCGGCGTCCTGGTGCTGACCCGGACCGGCGAACGCGACCGACAGCGTCTCGCCCTTGGCGTGCTCGCCCATCAGGAAGATCGACGGGTACTTCATCGTGACCTTGGAGCCGATGTTGCCGTCGATCCACTCCATCGTCGCTCCCTCGTGCGCCACGGCGCGCTTGGTGACGAGGTTGTAGACGTTGTTCGACCAGTTCTGGATCGTCGTGTAGCGCACACGGGCGTTCTTCTTCACGATGATCTCGACGACGGCCGAGTGCAGCGAGTCGCTCTTGTAGATCGGGGCCGTGCAGCCCTCGATGTAGTGCACGTACGAGCCCTCGTCGGCGATGATGAGCGTCCGCTCGAACTGTCCCATGTTCTCGGTGTTGATGCGGAAGTACGCCTGCAGCGGGATCTCGACGTGCACTCCCGGCGGCACGTAGACGAACGAGCCGCCCGACCACACCGCGGTGTTGAGCGCCGCGAACTTGTTGTCGCCGGCCGGGATGACCGTGCCGAAGTACTCCTCGAAGAACTCGGGGTGCTCGCGCAGCGCGGTGTCGGTGTCCATGAAGATGACGCCCTGCGCCTCGAGGTCCTCGCGGATCTGGTGGTACACGACCTCGGACTCGTACTGTGCCGCGACGCCCGCGACCAGGCGCTGGCGCTCCGCCTCGGGGATGCCGAGCTTCTCGTACGTGTTGCGGATGTCCTCGGGGAGCTCTTCCCACGACCCCGCCTGCTTCTCGGTGGAGCGCACGAAGTACTTGATGTTGTCGAAGTCGATCTCGCTGAGGTCGGCGCCCCAGGTCGGCATCGGCTTGCGGCCGAACAGCTGATAGCCCTTCAGCCGGGTCTTCAGCATCCATTCGGGTTCGTTCTTGAGCGCCGAGATGCCACGCACCACGGACTCGTCGATGCCTCGTTTCGCCACGGCTCCCGCGGCGTCGGCATCATGCCACCCGAACTCGTAGACACCCAGGCTGTCCAGCTCCGGGCGATCGATCAGCACATCAGACATCGTCACGTTCTCCTCCGGGTCCTAGCGGTGTGATCCGCCCCGGCATCCGTGTTCTCCGGTGGAGATACCGGAGGGGGGATGCCGCTTCTCGGGCCCTCTCAAGCGGCGCCGATCTTCGCGCCTAGACTGTCAGTGGTGCGCGGCGCTGGGAACTGCACCGCAACCGACCCCTTGATTCTACAGGTTCCACCCCGACGCGGACGCGCCCCGTACGTCACGCGCGGTTCCAGGAGCCTCTGCCAGGAGGCGACGACCAGCATGTCCGCGCAAGAGTCCACCACGACGGCCCCGGGAATCCGGCAGCGCTTCTGGCTGTGGCTCCCGGATCGCGTCGACCGCCGCGTGATCGCGGCCGCGTGGGCGACGCTGGCGGTGCAGATCGGCATCGTCGCCACCGGGGGCCTCGTCCGCCTCACCGGCTCCGGGCTCGGCTGCGACACGTGGCCGCGGTGCAACGAGGACTCATTCGTCCCGGTCCCCGAGGTCTCGGGGGTGCACGGCTTCATCGAGTTCGGCAACCGCCTGCTGACCTTCGTGCTGGTCGCCGTCGCGATCATCATGTTCCTCTTCGTCGTCCGCATGCGCCGCGAGCGCCGTGACCTGTTCTGGCTCTCGCTGCTGATCGGCCTCTATGTGCCGGTGCAGGCGGTCATCGGCGGTATCACGGTCCTGACGAACCTCAATCCCTACGTCGTGGGCCTGCACTACTTCGCCTCGGTGCTGCTGGTGGCGCTGTCGGCGGTGCTCGTGGTGCGCGTGTACGCCGAGCCGGGTCCGCGCGTGCTCGCCGTCCCCCGCTGGTACGCGGCGGTGACCCACGTCACGACGGCGTTCGTGCTCCTCACGATCGTGGTGGGCATCCTCGTGACCGGCTCCGGCCCGCACGCCGGCGACGGCGGCGCCGCGCGCAACGGGCTCAACCCGGAGCTGATGCAGCACATCCACGCGTGGCCGGGCTACATCACGTTCGCGCTCACCCTCGTGCTGGTGGCCGGCTCGTGGCGCACTCCCCCGGCGCTGCGCCTGCGCCTGTGGACGCTGCTCCTGCTCGGAATCGAGCTCGTGCAGATCGTCGTCGGACTCTGGCAGGCGCGCACCGGGCTGCCGATCGTCCTCGTCAACATCCACATGGTGCTCGCAGTCGGGCTGGTCGCCGCGATGACGGCCGTCGTCATGCATCTCAAGGCGCCGGCACGCGCGGCCGTCCACAGCTGATCCATAGCAACCCGATTGGCGTCGCACGGACTCCTTTGCGAGGGTGGGATGCCGCGGCCACCACGGGTCGCGCATCCCGAGGAGTGATCGACACATGTCCACCCGTCCCCGTCTCATCCGCAGCATCCCGTTCTGGGGCCTCGTCGTCGTCTCGCTGGCGACCGTCGCCGGCGGCTGGTTCATCACCACCGACAAGATCGCCTCGATGACGACGACCCTGACCGACGGCACCGCGACCGGTGTCGACGTCTATGTCGGCCAGTCCGTCGCCCAGCTCGGCGGGATCCTCATCGGCGCCGGCATCGTCGGCATCCTCCTCGCGCTCGGCATCGCCGCCATCTCGACCCTGCGCCCGCACGCGCCGGTCGAGGTCGTCGAGCCCATCGACTGGGACTCCGAGGCGGAGAGCATCGACGCCGCCCCCGAGAGCACCGAGGCCGCTGAGCCGGCCGCCGCCGCCGAGGTCGACGCACCCGTCGCCTCCCGCTGACACCACGCCGAAAGCCGCAGGGAGTCTCGTACTTCCTGCGGCTTCGTCGTATCGGGGTGCACGGCGGCCGTCAGGCCCGCGACCGCGCCCGCGCGGTCTGCTCCCGCAGCCGCTGCCGCTCCGCTTCGCTCCCGGTGAGCCGCGCGGCTTCGGCATAGGCGTCGGCCGCCTCGGCCCAGCGGCCGAGCTCCATGAGGAACGCGGCTCGCGCCGCCGGGAGGTACGGGTACCGCACGAGCGGAGGATCGGCGGCGACGGCGTCGACGGCCGCCAGCCCCGCCGCGGGCCCGTCGCGCATGCCGATCGCGACAGCGCCGTTGAGAGCGACCACGGGGCTCTGCCACGCCTGAGCGAGCAGCCGGTAGAGGCCGGCGATCCGCGTCCAGTCGGTGTCCGCCCACGTCGGCGCCTGCGCGTGCACGGCGGCGATGGCGGCAGAGATCGCATAGCGGTCGACTGCTCCGGCCGAAGCCGTCGCGAGCAGGGCGAGTCCCTCGTCGATGAGCGCCCGGTCCCACCGCGAGCGGTCCTGGTCGGCGAGCAGCTCGTCGCGCGTGTCGCGTCGGGCGTCGATGAGCAGCATGAGCGCGAGCAGCCCCGCCACCGAGCGATCTGCGGGCAGCAGTCCGCGCAGCATGCGGGTGAGCGCGATGGCCTCCTCCACCAGGTCCGTCCGGACGACGGCGTCGCCCGAGGGCGGCGCGTGCCCGACGGTGAACACGAGGTAGAGCACATCGCACACCACCCCGACGCGCTCGGAGAGCTCCCACGCGTCGGGCACCCGGAACGGGATTCGTGCCGTCGCGATCTTGCGCTTCGCGCGCGTGACGCGCGCCGCCATCGCGGACTCGCCGACGAGGAAGGCCGCTGCGATGTCGGCGGTCGACACGCCGCACACCAGGCGCAGGGTGAGGGCCACCTGCGCCTCGCGTGCCAGGGCGGGGTGGCAGCAGGTGAAGATCAGCCGCAGCCGATCGTCCGAGTGCCACGACCCGCCGTCGTCCGTCACCTCCTCACGGACGAGCAGCGGAAACCGGCGCCGCAGCGCCGCCTCCCGCCGCAAAACGTCCCTCGCGCGGTTGGCGGCGACCGTCGTCAGCCACGCGCCCGGACGATCCGGGATGCCGCGCGTCGGCCAGAGATCGACCGCCCGCGCGAACGCCTCCTGGGCGCACTCCTCGGCGAGGTCCAGGTCGCCGGTAAGCCGCGCGGTCGCCGCGACGACCGCCGCCCACTCGGCACGGTGGGCGTCGGCGAGGGCGGCGCCGACCTGGACGTCCGGAACCGTCCAGGACCCGACGGGAGCCTCGCTGCCGGAGGCTCCGCTCAGCGCACCGGCGCCGGGCGGAGGGGACGTGGGGACCATCGCTCAGGAGTGATCGACCAGCGGCTGGACCTGCACGCCGCCGTGGTCCTCGGAGGCCTCATGCAGCAGCCCGGCCAGTCCGAGCGCCGCGTCGAGGTCGGTCACGTCGACGAGGTAGAACCCGCCGAGGACCTCCTTTGTCTCGAGGAAGGGGCCGTCCGTCACGAGCGGCCGCTCCCTACCGGCGCGCAGAGTGGTCGCCGTACGGCTTGACTCAAGCTCACCCGACGCGATGATCGCCGAGCCTCCGCGTTCGCGGAACGCGGCGTGACCGGCGTCGACCGCCCGCATCTCGTCGTCGCTGCGGGCGTCCCACTGCGCCTCGTCGCCGTAGATCAGGATCAGATACTGCGCCATGCCGTCCTCTTTCGTCGTCGAGAGGCATTGTGCCCCTCATTCATCCGACGAACGAGCCCCCGCCGGAATCGACAGGGCCGGCGAATCAGAACGGCAGCAGCGGATCGACGGCGATCGCGACGAAGAGCAGGGTGAGGTACGTGATCGACGCGTGGAACACGCGCATCGGGCGCGGCTCGGTGCCGCGCACCGCGCGGTTGTAGAGCACGTGCGACTCGTAGATGAACCAGCCGCCGAAGACGAGCGCCGACACCGTGTAGACCAGGCCCATCCCGGCGACGGGGATCAGCAGCAGCGAGCACACCACGGTGGCCCACGCGTACAGGATGACCTGCAGGCCGACCTGCGAGCCGCCGCGCGTGGCGCCGAGCATCGGCACCTGGACGCCCTCGTACTGGTCCTTGTACTTCATCGACAGCGGCCAGTAGTGCGGCGGCGTCCACAGGAACACCAGCGCGAACAGGATCACCGGCGGCCACGCCAGCGAGCCGGTGACGGCCGTCCAGCCGATGACCACCGGGAAGCAGCCGGCGATGCCGCCCCACACGATGTTCTGCTCCGTACGGCGCTTGAGGATCATCGTGTAGATCACGACGTAGAAGAAGATGGCCGCGGCCGACAGCGTCGCCGCCAGCCAGTTCGTCGTGAGCCACAGCCACACCGTCGAGAACACCGCGAGCGACCAGGCGAAGATCAGCGCGCCGCGGGGCGAGACCTCGCCCGTGACCAGCGGCCGGTTCACCGTGCGCTGCATGTGAGCGTCGATGTCGCGATCGAGGTACATGTTGAATGCCGCCGCCGAGCCGGCACTCGCCGTGCCGCCGACGACGGTCGCGACGACCAGCCAGACGTCCGGGAAGCCGCCCTCCGCGAGGATCATCACCGGGACCGTCGTGACCAGCAGCAGCTCGAGCACGCGCGGCTTCATCAGCGCGACATAGGCGCGGACGGTGCGGCCGAAGCTCTGCCGAGGCCGGCGGGGTGTGTCGATCGTCCCCACGCCCGCGCGTGCGGACTCCGCCGCAGCCCCGGCCGTCTTCGTGCTGTCCATGACCCCCGCAATCGCCGCCTGCAGATTCGCCCCAAGTCTAGGGCATCGGCGTGTCGCACCCCGCGCCCGGGCGGCCGCCTCCCCCGGCGCCGGCGGATCACAACGCCGCCCGGCCGCAGGTGAGCAGAACGTGACGCCCGCGACACCGGGATGTCATGGACGGCGCACCGGCCTTCGCAAGACTGCGTCACATACACGTCTCGCATCGCCTCGGCGGTCTACCCCTTCGCTATGCTGAGAAACACGCGCGCCCGTCGCCGATTCCCCCTTATCCATCCGGACAAGGGCCGCGAGCCGGCCACATTCTGGGCGCACCTCCTCGAGAAAGGCGGCCCGGTGTCGGAACTGCGTTGGGATGAGATCGATCGGCGCGCGGTGGACACTGCTCGCGTCCTGGCTGCGGATGCCGTGGAGAAGGTCGGCAACGGCCACCCCGGCACCGCGATGAGCCTGGCGCCGGCGGCGTACCTGCTCTACCAGCGCGTGCTGCGTCACGACCCCGCCGACACCCACTGGGTCGGCCGCGACCGGTTCATCCTGTCGGCCGGGCACTCCTCGCTCACGCAGTACGTGCAGCTCTACCTGGGCGGGTTCGGGCTGGAGCTCGACGACCTGAAGGCGCTGCGCACGTGGGGCTCCCTCACGCCGGGACACCCCGAGTACGGGCACACCAAGGGCGTCGAGATCACGACCGGCCCTCTCGGCCAGGGCCTCGCGTCGGCGGTCGGCTTCGCGTACGCCGCCCGCTACGAGCGCGGCCTGTTCGATCCGGACGCCGCCGCCGGCACGTCGCCCTTCGACCACCACATCTACGTGATCGCCGGCGACGGCGACCTGCAGGAGGGCATCACCTCCGAGGCCTCGTCGCTCGCCGGCCACCAGGCCCTCGGCAACCTCATCGCCATCTACGACTCGAACCAGATCTCGATCGAGGACGACACGAACGTCGCCTTCACCGAGGACGTCGCGAAGCGCTACGAGGCCTACGGCTGGCAGGTGCAGGTCGTGGACTGGAAGAAGTCGGGCGAGTACGTCGAGGATGTCGCCGAGCTGTTCGCCGCGATCGAGGCGGCGCAGGGCGAGACGGCCAAACCGTCGCTCATCATCCTCCGCACGATCATCGGCTGGCCATCGCCCGGCAAGCAGAACACCGGCAAGATCCACGGCTCCGCGCTGGGCGGCGACGAGCTCGCCGCGACGAAGAAGGTGCTCGGCTTCGACCCCGAGCAGTCCTTCGTCGTCGCCGAGGACGTCCTCGCGCACACGCGCTCCCTGAAGGACCGCGCCCATGAGGAGCGCGCGGCCTGGCAGGAGTCGTTCGACGCGTGGGCGGCGGCGAACCCCGAGCGCAAGGCGCTGTTCGACCGCCTCGAGGCCGGAGAGCTGCCCGCAGACGTGGCAGCAGCCCTCCCCTCGTTCGAAGCGGGCAAGGACGTCTCCACGCGCGCCGCGTCGGGCATCGTGATCAACGCCCTCGCCGCCGAGCTGCCGGAGCTGTGGGGCGGCTCGGCCGACCTCGCCGAGTCGAACCTCACGACGATCAAGGACGCGAAGTCCTTCATCCCGGCCGAGTGGTCGACGCACGAGTGGTCCGGCGACCCGTACGGCCGCGTGCTGCACTTCGGCATCCGCGAGCACGCGATGGGCGCCATCGTCAACGGCATCAAGCTGCACGGCCCGACGCGCCCGTTCGGCGGCACGTTCCTGATCTTCAGCGACTACATGCGCCCCTCGGTGCGGTTGGCCGCGCTGATGGACATCCCGTCGATCTTCGTCTGGACGCACGACTCCGTCGCGCTCGGCGAGGACGGGCCCACCCACCAGCCGGTCGAGCAGCTCGCGACACTGCGCGCCATCCCGAACTTCACCGTGGTGCGTCCCGCGGACGCGAACGAGACCTCGGCCGCGTGGTTCGAGATCGTCCGTCGCCAGGGCGGCCCCATCGGCATCGCGCTGACGCGCCAGAACATCCCGGTGTTCGAGCGGGGCGAGGGCGAGGCCGACGGCGACGTCTTCGCGTCGACGGACGGCGTCGCCAAGGGCGCCTACATCCTCGCCGAAGCGCCGGGCGGCACGCCCGACGTGATCCTCATCGCGACCGGCTCCGAGGTGCAGCTCGCCGTCTCCGCCCGCGAGACCCTCGCCGCCGAGGGCGTGAACGCCCGCGTGGTGTCGGCGCCGTCGCTCGAGTGGTTCGACGAGCAGGATGCCTCCTACCGCGAGAAGGTCCTGCCCGCCGCAGTGAAGGCGCGGGTGTCGGTCGAGGCCGGCTCGGCGCTCACCTGGCGCGGCATCGTCGGCGACGCCGGCCGTTCCGTCGCGATCGACCACTTCGGTGCGTCGGCCGACTACAAGACCCTGTTCCAGAAGTTCGGCATCACCGCCGACGCCGTCGTCGAGGCCGCCCGCGAGACTCTCGCGGCCGCGAGCGACGTTTAAGCACGAGGAGAAGGCAGCATGAGCACCCCCACTGAGAAGCTGGTCGCCGAGGGCGTGAGCATCTGGCTCGACGACCTGTCGCGCGAGCGCATCACGTCGGGCAATCTGACCGAGCTCATCTCGACGCGCAACGTCAGCGGCGTCACGACGAACCCGACGATCTTCCAGGGCGCGATCGGCGGCGGCGGGCACTCGTACGCCACGCAGATCTCGGAGCTCGCGGCGGCCGGCGCATCGGTCGACGACGCGATCTTCGCCGCGACGACCGACGACGTGCGCGACGCGGCCGACATCTTCCGCCCGGTCTACGACTCGACGGACGGCGTCGACGGCCGCGTGTCGATCGAGGTCTCCCCCGACCTCGCCCACGACACCGAGGCGACGATCGCCCAGGCCAAGGAGCTGTGGGCCACGGTCGACCGCCCCAACGTGCACATCAAGATCCCTGCGACGAAGGCCGGTCTTCCCGCCATCACCGCCGTGCTGGCCGAAGGCATCTCGGTCAACGTCACGCTGATCTTCAGCCTGGAGCGCTACTCCGAGGTCATCGACGCCTACCTGGCGGGGCTCGAGCAGGCGCAGGCGAACGGCCACGACATCTCGAAGATCCACTCGGTCGCCTCGTTCTTCGTCTCGCGCGTGGACACCGAGGTCGACAAGCGGCTCGTCGCCATCGGCACCGATGAGGCCACGGCGCTCAAGTCGCTCGCCGGCGTCGCGAACGCCCGGCTCGCGTACGAGCTGTTCGAGCAGGCGTTCGCCACCGACCGCGCGAAGGCGCTGACGGATGCCGGCGCGCACCTCCAGCGGCCGCTGTGGGCGTCGACCGGCGTCAAGGACCCGTCCCTGCCCGACACCCTCTACGTCACCGAGCTCGTCGCCCCCGGCACCGTCAACACGATGCCCGAGAAGACGCTCGAGGCGACCTTCGACCACGGCCAGATCGCCGGTGACGCCGTCACGGGCACCTACGCCGCTGCGCACGAGGTCTTCGATCGTCTCGCCGCCGTCGGCGTGGACTTCGCCGACGTCACCCAGGTGCTCGAAGACGAAGGGGTCGACAAGTTCATCGCCTCCTGGCACGACCTGCAGGGCACCGTCAAGACGGCGCTCGAGGACGCGCTCCAGGCCACCCGATGAGCTTCGACATCCACCTCAGCGGACACGTCAAGTCCGTCGTCGAGGCCACACTGCCCGGGCTCGTGTCGAGCCTCGTGGCATCCGGCATCACCGGCGGCGACGAGTCCCTGTGGGGCCCCGCGGCCGAGGACGAGGCGTCGCGACGCCTGGGCTGGGTCGAGGCCGTCAGCGTCTCGCGCCCCCTGGTCGCCGAGATCCTGGCTCTCCGCGAGCGGCTGCGCTCGCGCAACATCACGCGCATCGTGCTCGCCGGAATGGGCGGCTCGTCGCTCGCCCCCGAGGTGATCGCCCAGACCTCGGGCGTTCCCCTCGTGATCCTCGACTCCACGGCCCCCGGCCAGGTGCTCGCGGCGATCGACGGCGACGCGCAGGCCGGCGACCTCACGCGCACGGCGCTCGTCGTGTCGTCGAAGTCCGGGTCCACCGTCGAGACCGACTCCGCCAAGCGGGCGTTCGAGGCGGCATTCCGCGACCTGGGGATCGACCCCGCCGAACGCATCGTCGTCGTGACCGACCCCGGCTCGCCGCTGGACCAGGAGGCGCGCGCGGACGGGTACACGGTCTTCAACGCCGACCCGACCGTCGGCGGCCGCTACTCGGCCCTCACCGCGTTCGGGCTGGTGCCGGCCGGTCTCGCCGGCGTCGACATCTCCGAGCTCCTCGACGAGGCGGAGGCGACGCTGCTCGAGGTGTCGATCGACAGCCCCGAGAATCCGGCGCTCGTGCTGGCCGCGGCGATCGCGGGCGGCCAGCAGGTCGACGGCGCAGCGTCTCGCAGGGACAAGCTCGGCCTCGTCACCGACGGCACGCACATCGTGGGCCTGCCGGACTGGATCGAGCAGCTCGTCGCCGAGTCGACCGGCAAGGAAGGCACCGGCATCCTGCCCGTCGTCCTGCTCCCGGTCTCCCCCGAGGTCGACGCGAAGCCGGCCGACCTGCAGATCGTGCGCCTCGTCGACGAGGCCAAGCAGTTCCACCTCTTCGAGCACCACGAGGGCGAGCTGCTCGTGAGCGGCTCGCTGGGCGCGCAGTTCGTCGTCTGGGAGTACGCGACGGCGATCGCGGGGCGGATGCTGGGCATCAATCCCTTCGACCAGCCCGATGTCGAGTCCGCCAAGGTGGCCGCGCGCGGCCTCCTCGACGCACGACCCGAGCCGACGGCTCCGGCGTTCGCCGTGGAGGGCGTCGAGGTGCGGGTCTCCGACCCCGCCCTCGCGGCATCCGGAACCGTCGCCGGGGTCCTCGACGCACTGTGGGCACGGCTGCCGGAGGACGGCTACGTCGCGATCCAGGCGTACGTCAACCGGCTCGAGCTGTCGCAGCTCGCGGGCCTGCGCGAACTCGTCGCCGCAGACTCCGGGCGTCCCACCACGTTCGGCTGGGGACCGCGGTTCCTGCATTCGACCGGGCAGTACCACAAGGGCGGCCCCGCGAACGGCGTGTTCCTCCAGATCCTCGAGCAGACCGACGTCGACCTCGAGATCCCAGGCCGGCCGTTCACGTTCGGCCAGCTCATCCAGGCGCAGGCCGCGGGAGACGCGGCCGTTCTCGCCGATGGCCACGGCCGACCCGTCGTGACCCTGACCCTCACCGATCCCCAGATCGAAGTGCTCTCGCTCTTCGAAGCGGCCCAGTAGGAGTTCGAGCCCCACATGACCGTCGAGATCTCGCGCGGGCACAACCCGTTGCGCGACCCCGAAGACCGTCGCCTCAACCGCATCGCCGGTCCGAGCGCGCTCGTCATCTTCGGCGTCACGGGAGACCTCTCCCGCAAGAAGCTCATGCCCGCCGTCTACGACCTCGCCAACCGCGGTCTGCTGCCTCCGGGCTTCGCGCTCGTCGGCTTCGCGCGGCGCGACTGGGCCGACCAGGACTTCGCCCAGGTCGTGTACGACGCGGTGCGCCAGTACGCGCGCACCGAGTTCCGCGACGAGACCTGGCAGCAGCTGCTGCAGGGCATCCGCTTCGTGTCGGGCGAGTTCGACGACCCGGACGCGTTCCGTCGCCTGAAGGACACCGTCGACCGGCTGGACACCGATCGCGGCACGATGGGGAACCACGCGTTCTACCTGTCGATCCCGCCGAAGGCGTTCCCGCTGGTGGCGGAGCAGCTGAAGTCGTCGGGTCTCGTGGACGACACCGCCGACCAGCCCGACCGCTGGCGCCGTGTCGTCATCGAGAAGCCGTTCGGGCACGACCAGGAGTCGGCGCGCGCGCTGAACGACGTGCTGCGCTCGGCGTTCCCGACGGACTCGATCTTCCGCATCGACCACTACCTCGGCAAGGAGACGGTCCAGAACATCCTGGCCCTCCGCTTCGCCAATGAGCTGTACGAGCCGATCTGGAACCGCAACTACGTCGACCACGTGCAGATCACCATGGCGGAAGACATCGGCGTGGGCGGCCGCGCGGGCTACTACGACGGTGTCGGCGCGGCACGCGACGTGATCCAGAACCACCTGCTGCAGCTGATGGCGCTGACCGCCATGGAGGAGCCCATCTCGTTCGATGCGAAGGACCTCCGCGCCGAGAAGGAGAAGGTGCTCGCCGCCGTCACCCTGCCGGAGGACCTCGCCCGCTCGACCGCGCGCGGCCAGTACGCGGGCGGCTGGCAGGGCGGTGAGAAGGTGCTCGGCTTCCTCGAGGAGGACGGCATGAACCCTCACTCGACGACCGAGACGTACGCCGCCGTGACCCTCGAGGTGAATACCCGTCGCTGGGCAGGCGTGCCGTTCTACCTCCGCACCGGCAAGCGTCTCGGCCGCCGTGTCACCGAGATCGCCGTGGTCTTCAAGCGCGCCCCCGAGCTGCTGTTCTCGCGCAGCCAGACGTCGGGTCAGGGCCAGAACGCCCTGGTGATCCGTGTGCAGCCCGACGAGGGCGTCACGATCCGGTTCGGCTCGAAGGTCCCGGGTGCCGGTGCCCAGGTGCGCGACGTCACGATGGACTTCGGCTACGGCCATGCCTTCACCGAGGCGAGCCCCGAGGCCTACGAGCGTCTCATCCTCGACGTGCTGCTCGGCGACCCGCCGCTGTTCCCGCGGCACGAAGAGGTCGAGCTGTCGTGGAAGATCCTCGACCCGATCGAGCAGTTCTGGGATGCCCAGGGCGGTCCGCTCGAACAGTACTCACCCGGGTCGTGGGGCCCGGACTCCGCGGACGAGATGCTCGCCCGCGACGGACGGACCTGGAGGCGCCCGTGATCGTCGATCTTCCCGACACCACTGTCAGCAAGATCTCGCGTGCGCTCGTCAACGTGCGCGAGGAGGGCGGCGCGGTCGCGCTCGGCCGCGTGCTGACCCTCGTCATCCTCACGCGTGAGGCCGCGGTCGAAGAGGTCATCGAAGCCGCCAACGACGCGTCGCGCGAGCACCCGATGCGCGTCATCGTGCTGCTGATCCCCGACGGCTACGACGCCGAACCGCGCCTGGACGCGCAGATCCGCGTGGGCGGCGACGCCGGTGCGAGCGAGGTCGTCACCCTGCGGGCATTCGGCGACGCCGGTCACTCGAACCTCGAGAGCCTCGTGACGGGCCTGCTGCTGCCCGACGCTCCCGTCGTGGTGTGGTGGCCCAACCGCACGCCCGACAACATCTCGAAGACCTCGATCGGTCGCATCGCCCAGCGCCGGATCACGGATGCCGCGACCAAGTCCGACCCGTCGGCATGGGTCGCGGGCCTGGGCGAGCAGTACGCGCCCGGCGACACCGACCTCGCGTGGACGCGTCTGACGCGCTGGCGCGAGCAGCTGGCCGCCATCCTCGACCAGCCGCCGTACGAGCCCGTGGTCGGCGTGCGGGTGCGCGGTGCGTCGGATTCGCCCTCCACTGCGCTCCTCGCGGCGTGGCTGCGCCTCACGCTCGACGTGCCCGTCGACTGGGCGTATCTCGACGCCGAGGAGTGGCCGCACGGCATCAAGTCCGTGGCGCTGGTGCGTCCCAGCGGTGAGGTGCTCCTGGAGCGCCCGACGCCCGGTGTGGCGATCCTCACCCAGCCCGGACAGCCCACGCACGACCTGGCGTTCCCGCGCCGGACGCTGCGCGAGTGCCTGGCAGAGGAGCTCCGTCGCCTCGACCCGGACGTCCTGTATGGTCGAGTCATCACCGAGGGCTGGGAGCTGCTCGACCCTCCGGCGACGAAGGGGACGCAGGCCTGATGGACAGTGCACGGGTGACGGACAGGACGAAGACGAATGCCTGAAGGCTGGGCCGAGAAACGCGTCATCATCAGTCCCGATCCCGCTGCGCTCGTCGATTCCGTCGCTCCGCGCTTCCTGAGCCGCGTCGCCAAACGGGTCGACGAGGGCAAGCTCGCCCACATCTCGCTCACGGGCGGATCGATGGGTGCGGCAGTGCTCGCCGCCGCAGGACGCAGTCCGCGCGCGGCCCGCATCGACTGGTCGCGCGTCCACTTCTGGTGGAGCGACGAGCGGTTCGTCCCCCTCGGCCACTCCGACCGCAACGACCGCCAGGCGCGGGAGGCGTTCCTCGACGGCTTCGACATCCCGGCCGAGAACATCCACGCCACGCTCGGCAGCGATGACGGCGTGGATCTGGATGCCGCCGCCGCCGCGTACGCCGACGAGCTCGCCCGCTTCCCCGGAGCGGAAGGCGCGTGGCCCTCGTTCGACGTGTGCTTCCTCGGGGTCGGGCCGGACGGGCACATCGCGTCGCTCTTCCCCGACCGCGCCGAGATCCAGATCACGGATCGCTCGGTGGTCGCGGTGCGCGACTCCCCCAAGCCCCCGCCGGAGCGGATCACGATGACCCGTCCCGTCATCAACAGCTCGAAGCGCGTGTGGCTCGTACTGTCGGGCGCCGACAAGGCGGCCGCGCTGGGCCTCGCGCTGGCCGGAGCCAGCTACGCGAGTGTTCCCGCCGCCGGCGCCAAGGGCCGCAAGCGCACGACGTTCTTCGTCGACCAGGCGGCCGCCGCGCAGGTGCCGCCGGAGCTCATCGACCGCGAGTATTGACCCCGGCTGCTGCACGCGGACAGAAGAGAAGAGCGGATGCCTCGGCATCCGCTCTTCTCTTCTGTGCTGTATGCGTCGCGTCAGCCCTGTCCGCGGCGCTCGCGGAGCTGCTTCAGCGCGTCGTCGAGGAGCGTCTCGGCTTCCTCTTCGGTGCGGCGCTCCTTCACGTACGCGAGGTGGGTCTTGTACGGCTCGGTCTTCGCGACGGCGGGAGGGTTCTCCTTGTCGCGCCCGGCCGGCAGACCCGAGTGGGGCGAGTCGATCGTCTCGGGGATCTCCTCCTCGGGGATGCCCGCTGCGAAGTAGCGCACCGTCTCGTTGCCCAGGGCGTCCCAGTACGAGATGGCGATGCGGTCGGCGTGGAAGCCGTGGTCCTGCTCGCCCATCGGACCGGCACCGACGCGGGTGCCGCGGATCGCGTTGCCTCCGGTGGCCATCAGATGGCCTGGAACTTCGTGATCAGGCCGAGCGCCACGATCGATGCGAACCACACCAGGGCGAGGACCACCGTGAATCGGTTGAGGTTGCGCTCGGCGAGGCCCGAGGAGCCCATGGCTGAGGTCATGCCGCCGCCGAACATGTCGGACAGGCCGCCACCGCGCCCCTTGTGGAGCAGGATGAGGAGGGTCAGCAGGAGACTCGTGATGCCGAGAAGCACCTGCAGGACGAACTCGAGGATCTGCACAGTCGTAGAAGCCTTTCGCTGCGATCGTTCGCCGATCGCACAAGGGTCAAGTATACGTGTACACCGGCGGGCGGCGAGGAATCCTCGCCGCCCGCCGGTCAGCGCTCAGACGCCGACGTGCTTCTGGTAGCGGATGATCGCGGCGAACTCGTCGACGACGAGGCTCGCACCGCCGACCAGCGCACCGTCGACATCGGGCTCGCGCATGAAGCTGGCGATGTTCGCGGCCTTCACCGAGCCGCCGTAGAGAACCCGCGTGCGGGCTGCGGCATCCGCTCCGAGCTTGTCGGCGATGACCTCGCGAAGCTTGGCGCACACCTCCTGGGCCTGCTCGGGCGTCGCCGCCTGGCCGGATCCGATCGCCCACACGGGCTCGTAGGCCACGACGATGTCGGCATCCGCCTTCACGCCTTCGAGTGCGGCCCGGAGCTGACCGACCGGTACGGCGCTCGCACCGTGCTTCTCGAGGTCGTCGGCGGTCTCGCCCACGCAGATCACGGGAACCAGCCCATGCTTCAGCGCCGCCTGCACCTTCGCGGCGACGATGTCGTCGCCTTCGTGGTGATATTCGCGACGCTCGGAGTGGCCGATGATCACGTAGCGGTTGTCGAGCTTCGCGAGGAACGCGCCCGAGACCTCGCCCGTGTACGCGCCGGAGTCGTGCGACGAGATGTCCTGTGCACCGAGGGCGAACGGGATCTTGTCGGCGTCGAGAAGGGTCTGCACCGTGCGGAGATCGGTGAAGGGCGGGAAGACCGCCACCTCGACCGAGCCGTCCTCGTGCTTCGCGTCCTTGAGCGTCCAGTGCAGCTTCTGGACGAACGCGACCGCCTGCAGGTGGTCGAGGTTCATCTTCCAGTTGCCGGCGATGAGCGGGGTACGCCTGGTCTGCGCAGCAGCCGTTGAACCAGCGCTGTCTACTGCCATCCGAGGACCTCCAGTCCGGGGAGCTTCTTGCCCTCGAGGAACTCGAGGCTGGCGCCGCCGCCGGTCGAGATGTGACCGAAGGCGTCGTCGGCGAACCCGAGCTGGCGGACCGCCGCGGCGGAGTCGCCTCCGCCGACGACCGACAGACCGTCGACCTCGGTGAGCGCCTGCGCGACGGCCTTGGTCCCGGCCGCGAACGGCGCGAGCTCGAACACGCCCATCGGGCCGTTCCAGAACACCGTCTTCGAGCCGCGGACGAGCTCGGCGAACCGCACTGCAGTGTCGGGCCCGATGTCCAGGCCCAGCCCGGAGGCGCCGAACGGCGTCTCCTCGATCTGATCCGCGCGCGTCACCACGTGCTCCGCGTCGGCGCCGAACTTCGAGGCGACGACCACGTCGGTCGGCAGCACGAGCTCGACGCCCGACTCCTCCGCGCGGCGCATGTACTCGCGGACGGTGTCGAGCTGGTCCGCCTCGAGCAGGCTCGAGCCGACCTTGTGACCCTGGGCGGCGAGGAACGTGAAGAGCATCCCGCCGCCGATGAGCAGCCGGTCGACGCGCGGCAGCAGGTGCGAGATGACACCCAGCTTGTCGCTGACCTTCGAGCCGCCGAGGACGACCGTGTAGGGCCGCTCCGGGCTCTCGGTGAGGCGATCCAGGACGTCCAGCTCGGTCGCGATGAGCAGACCCGCCGCGGACGGCAGGATCTCGGCGAGCTCGTACACGGACGCCTGCTTGCGGTGCACGACGCCGAAGCCGTCCGAGACGAGTGCGTCGCCGAGTGCGGCGACCTGTTCGGCGAACGCCCGGCGCTCCCCCTCGTCCTTCGCGGTCTCCCCCGGGTTGAACCGGAGGTTCTCGATCACCGCGACGTCGCCGTCCTCGAGGGCCAGGACGGCCTCCTGAGCGGACTCGCCGACGGTGTCGCGGGCGAAAGCGACGGGCTTGCCGAGCAGCTCCGACAGGCGCTGCGCGACCGGCGCGAGGCTGTACTTCGCATCGGGAGCCCCGTCGGGGCGACCGAGGTGCGAGCAGACGACGAGGCGTGCGCCCTGATTGATCAGGGCGTTGAGCGTGGGGAGCGTGGCCCGCACACGGCCATCGTCCGTGATGATCCCGTCCTTGAGAGGAACGTTGAGATCAGCACGGACGATGACGCGCTTGCCGGCCAGCGAACCCAGCGAATCGAGGGTGCGCAGAGCCATGGCGGTGGTTACAGGCTCTCGGCGACGTACTCGGTGAGGTCGACGAGGCGGTTGGAGTAGCCCCACTCGTTGTCGTACCAGGCCGACACCTTGACCAGGTTGCCGCTGACGTTGGTCAGCTCCGAGTCGAAGATCGACGAGTGCGGGTTGCCCTGGATGTCGCTGGAGACGATCGGGTCCTCGGTGTACTGCAGGTAGCCCGCGAGGCGACCGTCGGCCGCGGCGGCCTGGTAGGCGGCGTTGACCTGGTCGACCGTGAGGCCCTCGGTCGGGGTGACGATCGTGAGGTCGACGATCGAGCCGGTGGGAACCGGCACGCGGTACGACGAGCCGCTGAGCTTGCCGTTGAGCTCGGGGAGCACGTGTCCGATGGCCTTCGCGGCACCGGTCGAGGCCGGGACGATGTTGATCGCCGCGGCGCGGGCACGGCGGAGGTCGCTGTGCGGGCCGTCCTGGAGGTTCTGGTCGGCCGTGTAGGCGTGGGCGGTCATCATGAAGCCGCGCTCGATGCCGAAGGCGTCGTTGAAGACCTTGGCCAGCGGGGCGAGGCAGTTCGTGGTGCACGACGCGTTCGAGATGATGACGTGGTTCTCGGGGTCGTAGTCGCCCTCGTTGACGCCCATGACGACGGTCACGTCGTCACCGGTGGCGGGAGCGGAGATGAGCACCTTCTTGGCGCCGCCCGAGACGTGCTTCTTGGCGTCGTCGGCCTTGGTGAAGCGACCGGTCGACTCGATGACGATGTCGACGCCCAGCTCGCCCCAGGGGAGGTTGGCGGGGTCACGCTCTTCGAAGACCTTGATCTTCTTGCCGCCGACGGTGATCGAGTCCTCGTCGTAGGACACCTCGGCGTCCAGCGGGCCGCCGACCGAGTCGTACTTGAGCAGGTGAGCGAGCGTCTTGTTGTCGGTGAGGTCGTTCACCGCCACGATGTCGAGGTCCGCACCCTGCGCGAGTGCCGCGCGGAGGTAGTTGCGTCCGATTCGGCCGAAGCCGTTGATGCCGATCTTGACAGTCACGGAGTTTCTCCTGAGATGTGTCGTGCGCGAGTGCGCGGTTGGTGCGGTGCGAACGAGGACAACGGCGTCCCGGCGGGCGTCCCGCCGGGACAGCCGCGCCTTTTATGACAGTACCAGCAGGCCCGAGGTCTTCTGGCGGGCGGCGTCGAGGCGCTGCGCCACGTTCTGCCAGTTCGCGATGTTCCAGACAGCCTTCACATAGTCGGCCTTGACGTTGAGGTAGTCGAGGTAGAAGGCGTGCTCCCACATGTCGAGCTGGAACACCGGGATCGTGCCCTGCGCGGTGTTGCTCTGCTGGTCGAACAGCTGCTGGATGATGAGCTGCTCGCCGATCGGGTCCCAGCTGAGGACGGCCCAGCCGGAGCCCTGGATGCCGGTCGCGGCGGCGGTGAAGTGCGCCTGGAACTTGTCGAAGCCGCCGAAGAACTCGTCGATCGCGGCGCGCAGCTCGCCCTCGGGCTCTCCGCCGCCCTCGGGCGACAGGTTGGTCCAGAAGATCGAGTGGTTGACGTGACCGCCGAGGTTGAACGCGAGGTCCTTCTCGAGCTTGTTCACGTTGGCCAGATTGCCGGTCTCACGCGCCTCGGCCAGCTGCTCCAGCGCGGTGTTCGCGCCGGTGACGTACGCCTGGTGGTGCTTGCTGTGATGCAGCTCCATGATCTTGCCGCTGATGTGCGGCTCGAGGGCGGCGTAGTCGTAAGGGAGGTCGGGCAAGGTGTACTTCGCCATGTTCTCTTCTTCCTGTCGGCGCGCGCCGAAATCCCCGGCGCAGCGAGGGTGACGGAATCATCCTACTGAGCGGCAACGCACGGGCGACGGGGTTGCTTCCCACTGTGACGTGTGGAAGACGGTCCCTGGTCTCCTCACGCATCGCTTCACGCCCCACGGAGGCTCGGACGTGCGCGGCAGGGCCGTGGCCCGCGGCATCAGCCGCGCAGGATCAGTCCTCGATGCCGGCGGGGACCGCCGACTCGGTGCCGGGCAGACCCTCGGCCTCGGCCTTCTTGTCGGCCATCGCGAGGAGGCGACGGATGCGGCCGGCGACCGCGTCCTTGGTCAGCGGCGGGTCCGCGTGGTGGCCCAGTTCGTCGAGGCTGGCATCGCGGTGCGCGAGACGCAGGTCACCGGCCTGGCGGAGGTGCTCGGGCACCTCGTCGCCGAGGATCGCGAGCGCACGCTCGACGCGCGCGCAGGCGGCGACGGCGGCCTGCGCCGAGCGACGGAGGTTCGCGTCGTCGAAGTTCACGAGCCGGTTGACGCCCGCACGCACCTCGCGGCGCTGACGCATCTGGTCCCAGTCGGCCGCCGCGCGCATGGCGCCCATCGCGGCCAGGGCCGCGCGGATCGCCTCACCCTCGCGCACGACGACGCGCGGGATGCCGCGCACCTCGCGGGCCTTGCCGGCGATGCCGAGACGGTGCGCGGCGCCCACCAGGGCCATCGCGGCCTCGGAGGACGGGCAGGTGATCTCCAGCGCGGCGGAGCGACCCGGGTCGGTGAGCGTTCCGGCCGCCAGGAACGCGCCGCGCCAGATCGCGGCGAGATCCCCGCGTGAGCCCGTCGTGAGCTTGTTGGGAAGCCCGCGCACGGGACGGCGCCGCTGGTCGAGGAGGCCGGTCTGGCGGGCGAGGGTCTCGCCGCCCTCGATCACGCGCACCGCGTAGTGGCTGCCCGTGCGGGCACCGGAGCCCTGCACGTGCACGAGTTCCGGGCGCACGCCGTACAGCTCGACGAGGTCGCGCGCGGTGCGCCGGGCGAGGATGTCGGAATCGAGTTCGGCCTCGACCGCGACGCGGTTCGCGATCGAGTGCAGGCCGCCCGAGAATCGCAGCAGCGACGTGAGCTCGGCGACCCGTGCGGTCGGGCGCGGGTCTCGCACGGTGATCAGCTCGGCCTTCACGTCAGCGGTCAGCGACACGGGACTCCTTCGCGGGTCTTTCGGGAACGACCCTCCACCCTACCGGCCGGGACGCGCCTCATCACTCCCGACCGAGGTCGCGATGCGTCACACGGACCGCCACGCCGGGCACCGCCGCGAGGCGCTCCGCGAGCTCGCGGACCATCACCACCGAGCGGTGCTTGCCGCCGGTGCAGCCCACGGCGACGACCGAGTGGCTCTTGTTCTCGCGCTGATACCCCTCGAGCACCGGGCGCAGCGCCGCGCTGTACGCCTCCAGGAACTCGGCCGCGCCGGTCTGGGCCAGCACGTACTCGCGCACCTCGGCGTCCTCGCCGGTGAACGGGCGGAGCCGCTCGTCCCAGAACGGGTTCGGCAGGAATCGCATGTCGGCCACGAGGTCGGCGTCGGGCGGCAGCCCGTACTTGAAGCCGAAGCTCTGCAGGGTGAGCGTGTGCCGCGCGGACCCCTCCTCGGTGAAGAGATCGGCGACCTTGGTGGCGAGCTGGTGGATGTTGTACGACGACGTGTCGATGATGACGTCGGCACCCTCGCGGACGGCCGCGAGACGCGCACGCTCCCGGCGGATGCCGTCGAGGATGGTCCCCTCGCCCTGCAGCGGGTGCGGGCGCCGCACCGCCTCGAACCGGCGCACGAGCACATCGTCGGAGGCGTCGAGGAACATGACCCGGATCTGCCGGCGCTCGCGAAGCGCCCGCATCGCATCGGGAAGGTCGGAGAAGAGGTCGCGGCCACGCACGTCGACGACGACGGCGACCCTCGGCAGCACTCCCCCGGCGAGCTCGGTGAGGTCGAGGAGCGGCTTCAGCATCTGCGGCGGCAGATTGTCGACCACGTACCAGTCGAGGTCCTCCAGCGAGTTCGCCGCGGTAGATCTTCCGGCGCCCGACATGCCCGTGACGATCAGCACTTCTCCGACGTCGTGACGCGTCGCCTCGCCCATGACCACCCCCGTCGAGCCCAGCCTACCCACTGGTGACGGGCGCGGGCTCCGCGAGGTGCGAGTGAATCGCCGCGGCGAGCTTCGGGCCGACGCCCGGGAGCTCGGCGATCTCTTCGGGGGTCGCCTTGCGCAGCGCCGACACCGATCCGAAGTGACGCAGCAGCGCCTTGATGCGGGCCTCGCCGAGACCCGGCACCTCGGCCAGCACGCTCTGGATGTCGCGGCGCCGCCGCTTGCGCTGGTGGGTGATCGCGAAGCGGTGGGCCTCGTCGCGCAGACGCTGCAGCAGGTAGAGCGCCTCGGAGGTGCGGGGCAGGATGACCGGGTACTCCTCCCCCGGCAGCCACACCTCTTCGAGGCGCTTGGCGATGCCGCACAACGCGATCTCCTCGTGGCCCGCATCACGGAGTGCGCGGGCCGCCGCTTCCACCTGCGGCTTGCCGCCGTCGACCACCAGCAGCTGCGGCCGGTAGGCGAAGCGCGGGCGCCGCCGCTCGGTGACGACGGTCTCGTCGGAGGTCACGTCGGGCACGAGCGGCGTGTCGTTCTCCTCCGGGCGGTCCAGGTAGGCGAGGCGCCGTGTGAGCACCTGGTAGAGCGAGTCGGTGTCGTCCGTGGTCTCGGCGACGCCGAACGAGCGGTACTGATCCTTGCGCGGCAGTCCGTCCTCGAAGACGACCATCGAGGCCACCACGTTGGTGCCGCTCAGGTGCGACACGTCGAAGCACTCGATGCGCAGCGGCGCCTCGGCGAGGTCGAGCGCTTCCTGCAGGTCGGTGAGCGCCTGGCTGCGGGCGACGTAGTCGCTGGTGCGCCGGGTCTTGTGGAGCATCAGCGCCTGCTGGGCGTTCAGCGTGGCGGTGCGCATGAGATCGGCCTTGCGGCCGCGCTGCGCCACCTGGATCGTCACGCCCTTGCCCCGCCGGGCGCGCAGCCACTCCTCGAGGTCGGCCGCGTCGTCCGGCATCGAGGGCACGAGCACCTGCTTCGGGATGTCGGCACCCGCCGCGTTGCCGTAGGTGCGCTGGATGACCTGGTCGACGAGATCGCCGTCGGAGATGTCGATCTCCTTCTCGATCGTCGTCGCGCGCACACCGCGCACGCGGCCACCGCGGATCACGAAGTGCTGCACCGTGGCGGCCAGCTCGTCCTCGGCGATGCCGAACAGGTCGGCGTCGGTGTCGGCGGCGAGCACGAGCGCGCTCTTGTTCAGCACCGCGTCGATGGAGTGCAGGCGGTCGCGGTAGACGGCGGCGGCCTCGTAGTCCATGGCCGCCGAGGCCTCGCGCATGCGCGCCGTCAGCTGCTTCGTGAAGCGCTGGTCGCCGCCGGACATGAAGGCGATGAAGTCGTCGACGATCGCGCGGTGCTCCTCGATCGTGACCTTCATCGAGCACGGTCCGCCGCAGCGCCCGATCTGGCCCGGGAAGCACGGACGGCCGCTCGCCATGGCCTTCTTGTACGACGAGTCGCTGCAGGTGCGGATCGGGAAGACCTTGATCATCAGGTCGATCGTGTCGTGCACCGCCCACACCTTGGGGTACGGGCCGAAGTACTTGGCGCCCGGGATGCGGCGGTTGCGCGTCACGATCACCCGCGGCGCCTCGTCGGCGAGCGTGATCGCCATGAACGGGTACGATTTGTCGTCCTTGTAGCGGACGTTGAACGGCGGATCGAACTCCTTGATCCACTGGTACTCGAGCTGCAGCGAGTCGACGTCGGTCGCGACCACGGTCCACTCCACGGACGCCGCCGTCGTCACCATGCGACGGGTGCGCTCGTGCAGCGTGTGCAGCGGAGCGAAGTAGTTCGACAGGCGCGCGCGGAGGTTCTTCGCCTTGCCGACGTACAGCACGCGCCCGTCCCGGTCGCGGAACCGGTACACCCCCGGATTGGTGGGGATCTCGCCCGGGTTCGGCTTGTACGGGACGGTGGGAGCGGAGCGCGCCATGCCGCTCAGCCGGCCTTGCGGGCCTCGACGAGCTCCGCCTGGCCGCCGACGCCCAGCACCTCGGCGAGGAAGACGCCGGTGTGGCTGGCTTCGACGCGCGCGACCTGCTCGGGTGTGCCCGTCGCGATGACCTCACCGCCACCGGCACCCCCCTCGGGGCCGAGATCGATGACCCAGTCGGAGGACTTGATCACGTCGAGGTTGTGCTCGATCACGATGACGGTGTTGCCCTTGTCGACGAGGCCGTTCAGCACCTCGAGGAGCTTGCGGACGTCCTCGAAGTGCAGGCCGGTCGTCGGCTCGTCGAGGACGTAGATGGAGCGGCCGTTGGTGCGGCGCTGCAGCTCGGTGGCGAGCTTGACGCGCTGTGCCTCGCCGCCCGACAGCGTCGTGGCGGACTGCCCCAGCCGGACGTAGCCGAGACCGACGTCGACGAGCGTCCTCAGGTAGCGGTGGATCGCCTGGATCGGCTCGAAGAACTCCGCCGCCTCGGCGATCGGCATCTCCAGCACCTCGGCGATGTTCTTGCCCTTGTAGTGCACGGCCAGGGTGTCGCGGTTGTACCGCTTGCCGTGGCAGACCTCGCAGTCGACGTACACGTCGGGCAGGAAGTTCATCTCGATCTTGATCGTGCCGTCGCCCGAGCACGCCTCGCAGCGGCCGCCCTTGACGTTGAAGCTGAAGCGACCGGGCTGGTAGCCGCGGACCTTCGCCTCGGGCGTCTCGCTGAACAGCGTGCGGATGCGGTCGAACACGCCGGTGTACGTCGCCGGGTTGGACCGCGGGGTGCGTCCGATCGGCGCCTGGTCGACGTGGACCACCTTGTCGAGGTTCTCGAGCCCGGTCACGCGCGTGTGCTTGCCGGCCACCCGGCGGGCGCCGTTGAGGCGCGTCGCCAGGACCTGGTAGAGGATGCCGTTGACCAGCGACGACTTGCCGGAGCCGCTCACGCCGGTCACCGAGGTGAGCACGCCGAGCGGGAAGTCGACGGAGACGTTCTTCAGGTTGTTCTCACGCGCGCCCACCACGCCGACCTGACGCTTCTTGTCGATCTTGCGGCGCTTCTTCGGCGTCGGGATCGCCCGACGCCCCGACAGGTAGTCGCCGGTGATCGAGTCGCGGTCGGCGAGGAGTTCCTCGATCGGACCGGAGTGCACGACCTCTCCCCCATTGACGCCGGCGCCCGGGCCGATGTCGACGACCCAGTCGGCGGCGTGGATCGTCTCCTCGTCGTGCTCGACGACGATGAGCGTGTTGCCGAGGTCGCGCAGCGCGACGAGCGTCTCGATGAGGCGGCGGTTGTCGCGCTGGTGCAGGCCGATCGACGGCTCGTCGAGCACGTAGAGGACACCCGTCAGGCCCGAGCCGATCTGCGTGGCCAGCCGGATGCGCTGCGCCTCGCCGCCGGACAGGGTCGCGGCTGCGCGGCTGAGGCTGAGGTAGTCGAGACCCACGCGGATGAGGAAGTCCAGTCGCAGGCGGATCTCGCGCAGCACCTGCGCGGCGATCGTCGCCTCGCGCTCGGTGAGCGTCAGCTTCGCGAAGTACTCGCGCGCCTCGCCGAGGCTCAGGCGCGAGGCATCCGCGATCGAATGGCCGTGCACCTGCACGGCCAGCACCTCGGGCTTCAGGCGCGCGCCGTCGCACACGGGGCACGGCACCTCGCGCAGGTACTCCGACCAGCGCTGCCGCTGCGTGTCGGACTCGGCCTGCGTGTACTGCCGCTCGATGTACGGCACGACGCCCTCGAAACCCGACGAGTAGCGCATCTCGCGGCCGTAGCGGTTCTTCCACCGCACCGTGACCTTGTAGTTCTCGCCCCGCAGCACGGCCTCGCGGATGTCCGACGGCAGCTTCTTCCACGGAGTGTCGAGCGAGAAGCCGAGATCGTTCGCGAGGCCTTCGAGCAGGCGCTCGTAGTACTGGAAGAGCCCCTTGCCCTGGGTCGTCCACGGGATGAGGACGCCCTCGCGGATCGACAGGTCCTCGTCGCCCAGCATGAGCTCGACGTCCACCGACATGCGGGTGCCGAGCCCCGAGCAGGCCGGGCACGCGCCGAACGGGGCGTTGAACGAGAACGTCCTCGGCTCGATCTCGGTGAGCTGCAGCGGGTGGCCGTTCGGGCACGCGAGCTTCTCGGAGAAGGACTGCCAGGCGGCGTCGCCCTCTTCGTCGACGAAGTTGATCTGCATGACGCCGCCGGCAAGCGACAGCGCGGTCTCGACCGAGTCGGTGACGCGATCCAGGATGGCGGGCGCCGCGACGAGGCGGTCGACCACGACGGCGATGTCGTGCTTGTAGCTCTTCTTGAGCACGGGCGGCTCGGCCAGCTGGATCAGCTCGCCGTCGACGATGGCGCGCGCATAGCCCTTGGCGCCGAGCTCCTTGAAGAGGTCGACGAACTCGCCCTTCTTCTGGGTGACGATCGGGGCGACGATCTGGTACCGCGTGCGCTCGGGCAGCTCGATGAGCTGGTCGGCGATCTGCTGGACCGTCTGGCGCTGGATGACCTCGCCGCACTCGGGACAGTGCGGCACGCCGATGCGCGCCCACAGCAGGCGCATGTAGTCGTGGATCTCGGTGATCGTGCCGACGGTCGACCGCGGGTTGCGGTTGGTCGACTTCTGGTCGATCGACACGGCAGGGCTCAGGCCCTCGATGAAGTCGACGTCGGGACGATCGACCTGTCCCAGGAACTGGCGCGCGTACGCGCTCAGCGACTCGACGTACCGGCGCTGCCCCTCGGCGAAGATCGTGTCGAACGCGAGGCTGGACTTGCCGGAGCCGGACAGCCCCGTGAAGACGACGAGCGAATCGCGCGGGATGTCGAGATCGACATCCTTCAGATTGTGCACGCGAGCACCGCGGACGCTCAGCATTCCGCTGGTGCCGCCGACGGTCTTTGCGGGCATGTTCGCGGGCAGGGCGACAGGGACGATGGGCACCAGTCAAGTGTAGGCGGGGCCTCCGACATGAGGCCTGGGAGCCGTTCGCCGTGGGCGAAGACAGCGCGTCCGGCGCGGCGGCCGAGGTCAGCGCGCGCCGGCGAACGGGCGCAGCGCGTCGCGGAGGGACAGGAGCGCCTGGGCGTCCGTTCCGACGCTCGCCATCACCTTGCCGGGCACCTCGAGAGCCTGCTCGCGCAGTCTCCGCCCCGCGTCGGTGAGCCGCACGTCGAGCACGCGCTCGTCGTCGTCCCGCCGCGAACGCGTCACGAGCCCCTGAGCCTCGAGTCGCTTCACCAGCGGCGACAGCGTCGCAGGCTCCAGGGCCAGCTCGACGGCGAGTTCGCGCAGCGACCGGGGCGATCGCTCCCAGAGCGCGAGCATGACCAGGTACTGCGGGTGCGTGAGCCCGAGCGGCTCCAGGATCGGCCGGTACAGGCCGACGACGTTGCGCGCGGCGGTCACCAGGGCGAAGCACACCTGGTTGTCGAGTGCGAGCAGGTCATCGGGGCTGAGGTCGGCATCGTTCACGTCCGCCATCCTATCGTGCACGAATCGTTAGTACACTAAGAACCATGCCTGAACCGGATGCCGCTCCCGCCGCCCGCCGCCCGCTCCGCGAACGTGTGCGGGAGGCCGGCGGGTGGTACGCGTTCCTCAACGCGAACCTGATCCGCGTGGCTGGACCTGCGGCGGTCGGGCCGTACGAGACGGCTCCCCCGCCCACGCCGGCCGAGCGCGCCGAACGCGCGTGCCCGCTGTGCGGCGCGCCCATCGCACAGCACACCTTCGACCGCTCGGGACCGAAGCCCCTGATGCACTGCCCCTGAGCCGGCACCGGCCGCCCGGCTCGAGGAGGTGCGACTACGCGTGCCCCGCGCGCTCCATGGCGCGCAGTTCCTTCTTGAGATCCTGCACCTCGTCGCGCAGGCGCGCGGCGAGCTCGAACTTGAGTTCGCCGGCGGCCGCGAGCATCTGCTGACTGAGGTCGGCGATGGTCGCCTCGAGCTGTTCGGCCCCCTCGGCCGCGATGCCCTCGCGTCGCAGCTGCGGCGTCGGGCTCTTGCCCATGCCGGACTTGGTCTTCGCCGCGGCCTTGCCCCGCAGCATCCGATCCGTATCGGACGCCTCTCGTGCCAGCACCTCGGTGATGTCGGCGATGCGCTTGCGCAGCGGCTGCGGGTCGATCCCGTGGGCCGTGTTGTAGGCGATCTGCTTCTCGCGGCGCCGGTCGGTCTCTTCGATCGCCTTGGCCATCGAGTCGGTCATCGTGTCGGCGTACATGTGAACCTGGCCCGAGACGTTGCGCGCCGCACGGCCGATCGTCTGGATCAGCGAGGTGCCGCTGCGGAGGAAGCCCTCCTTGTCGGCATCGAGGATCGACACCAGCGACACCTCGGGGAGGTCGAGGCCCTCTCGGAGGAGGTTGATGCCGACGAGCACGTCGTACACGCCGGCGCGCAGCTCGCTGAGCAGCTCGACCCGGCGCAGCGTGTCGACGTCGGAGTGGAGGTAGCGCACCCGCACCCCGTGCTCGCCGAGGAAGTCGGTGAGCTCCTCCGCCATCTTCTTCGTGAGCGTGGTGACGAGCACGCGCTCGTCGCGCTCGACCCGGAGGCGGATCTCTTCGAGGAGGTCGTCGATCTGCCCCTTGGAGGGCTTCACCACGATCTCGGGGTCGATGAGGCCGGTCGGGCGGATGATCTGCTCGACGACGCCATCGGCGATGCCCATCTCATAGCGTCCCGGCGTCGCCGAGAGATAGACGGTCTGGCCTACACGGTTCTTGAACTCGTCCCACCGCAGCGGCCGGTTGTCGAGCGCACTCGGCAGGCGGAAGCCGTGCTCGACGAGGGTGCGCTTGCGCGAGGCATCCCCCTCGTACATCGCCCCGATCTGGGGAACGGTGACGTGCGACTCGTCGATCACCATGAGGAAGTCGTCGGGGAAGAAGTCCAGCAGCGTGTGCGGCGGCTCACCGGGCGCCCTGCCGTCCATGTGCCGCGAGTAGTTCTCGATGCCCGAGCAGAAGCCGAGCTGCTGCAGCATCTCGAGGTCGAACGTCGTGCGCATGCGCAGGCGCTGGGCCTCGAGCAGCTTGTTCTGCGACTCGAGCTCTTTCAGCCGCTCGGCCAGCTCGTCTTCGATGGTGCCGATCGCGCGCTGCACCGTCTCGGTGCCGGCGACGTAGTGCGACGCCGGGAAGATGGGCACGCTGTCGAGCCGCTGCACCACATCGCCGGTGAGCGGATGCAGCATGAAGAGCGCCTCGATCTCGTCGCCGAACATCTCGATGCGGATGGCGTACTCCTCGTACACCGGGATGATCTCGATGGTGTCGCCGCGCACGCGGAAGTTGCCGCGCGAGAAGTCGACGTCGTTGCGGTTGTACTGCATGGCGATGAACTTGCGGATGAGCGCGTCGCGGTCGTACACCTCACCCACCTGCAGCGCGACCATCGCCCGCAGGTACTCGTCGGGCGCACCGAGTCCGTAGATGCACGAGACGGTGCTGACCACGATGACGTCGCGGCGGCTCAGCAGCGAGTTGGTCGTCGAGTGCCGCAGCCGCTCGACCTCGGCATTGACCGAGGAGTCCTTCTCGATGAAGGTGTCGGTCTGCGGGACGTACGCCTCGGGCTGGTAGTAGTCGTAGTAGCTGACGAAGTACTCGACCGCGTTGTGGGGCATGAGCTCGCGGAACTCGTTGGCCAGCTGCGCCGCGAGCGTCTTGTTGTGCGCCAGCACGAGGGTCGGCCGCTGCACGGCTTCGACGAGCCATGCCGTCGTCGCCGACTTTCCGGTGCCGGTCGCGCCGAGCAGCACGACGTCGGTCTCACCGGCGTTGATGCGCGCCGCCAGCTCGGCGATCGCCTGCGGCTGGTCGCCCGACGGGGCGAATTCGCTCACGACCTCGAACGGCCGCACGGATCGAGTGGTCTGCACCTGTCCAGCGTAGGCGGCGCCTCCGACATCGGGGCGGCGTTCGCGACGAGCGGATGCCGCGGTCGGGCGTCCTGCGGGTCAGCCGCCGAATCCCCCGCCGCCGTCGAAGCCACCGCCGCCGAACCCTCCGGCGTCGAATCCTCCGCCGTCGAACGCTCCGCCGCCCCCGTCGAACCCTCCCGAGCCGCCGCCGTCGAACCCCGTGAAGCCGGGATCGTACGTCTCGCCCACCCAGGCCGGCTCGGAGCCGAGCAGAAGCGACCCCGCACCCATCGTGTAGTACATGGTCACCGAGGTCGACAGCAGGAACTGGTTCGCGACGATCGCCATGATCCCGACGCTCGTGAGCATGTTCCGCACATCGACCTGGTCGCGCGGGTCCGACTCGTCGACGCCGACCGCCGTGCGCGCCGGATCCGCAGCGCTTCGCGTCGCGGCATCCGTGCCGTCGTCCGCCGCGCGCCGGGCGGCGCGGTGCTCTTCTGCACGACGGACGAGACGGGCGATCACGGTGGGATCCTCGGCCGCCGCGTCGCGCTCGGACTCCGCGAGGAACGGGCGCAGCTGCTCGAACATCTCGCGGCGACGCTGCGGCGGAACGTCGGCGAACGCAGACGCGTGCGCGCTCTCGATCACCGAGGCCGGGAGCGTCCCGAGCAGGTAGACGTAGCGCGAGATGCGCTCCTCTTCGCTCGCCGCACGATAGGGGGCACGACGCCGCCGGAACTTGGAGAGCATACCCATGCGACACCTCCTCGGGTCTGATCCCAGGCTAGTCCGCAGAGCGACGTCGCGGTACGGCCATAGCGCCGGTTCCGGCGACCGCCTCGGTGACGGCTAGGAGGCCCCCGCGCGCCGCGCCACGTGCTCGTCGAGTCTCTCCCACAGCTCGTCCACCTGGCGCAGCGTGTCGTCGAGGGCGCCCGCCGTGTCGATCACCACGTCGGCGATCCGCAGACGCGCCTCGTCCGGCACCTGCGAGGCGATGCGCGCCGCGGCATCCGCGTGGCTGAGACCACGCAGCCCGACGAGGCGGTCCGCTCGCACATCTGCCGGCGCGTGCGCCACGATGACGAGCTGCCAGGGGTCGTCCACGCGCGCTTCGACCAGCAGCGGCACGTCGTAGACGACGACGGCATCCGGGTCGGCCGCGAACGCCGCGGCGAAGCGGCGGGCGGACTCGGCGCGTACGGCGGGATGGACGATCGCGTTGAGCTGGGCGATCGCCGGCGCGTCACCGAACACCCGTGTGCCGAGGGCCGCACGATCCAGGGATCCGTCGGGGCGCAGCATCCCCTCGCCGAAGGAGTCGGCGATCGCCGCCAGCACCGGCCCACCCGGCGCCTGCACCTCGCGCACGAGCTGATCCGCGTCGACGATCACGGCGCCGTGCTCGGCGAGGCGACGGGCGATGGTGGACTTTCCCGAGGCGATGCCTCCGGTGAGCGCGACGAGCGGCATGTGTCGAGCATGCCATGCCGACTCCTTGACCTGTTCCTGAGGCGGGCCTGAGCGGGCGCTGAGGAGGCGGCGGTAGCCTCGGGGCACCCGAAGGACAGGTCCACCCGTACAGCTGGGGATGGCGCAAGTGAACGTTGGACGCGACACCGTTGCGTTCGACGACAACGCGTACTGCTGTATGCGACGCACCCGACGTCTTCGCGACGACGGGGGCAGACGGACGGTTCTGAGGTGCGGGCGGGCCGCCCGCGTGGGGACCAAGGCGGCCGAGGTCCGTGCACCGAGGACGCGCGCAGGGCGGGATGTGGGGAAATCTCCCGCCCTACGCGCGGCCCGTGCCCTCCCGGGAGGGTCGTCCCGGCGCGCGGCGGGCTCTGCGGAGCCGCACATATGCGGACGCCGCACGTGACCAGCGCGTCGTCACACGCGTTCCGGAGCGCGTTCTGGGATATCATGACCGACGTCCAGGATCCGTCGACACTCCCGGATCCGGAGGGTGCATCGGTGGAAGAAGCGCGCGTCGCCGTCGTGATCGAAGACGAAGAGGACATCCGTTCTCTCCTGTCGACGGTCCTCGCCCAGGCGGGCTTCGAAGTGCACGGCGCGGCGAACGGCGCCGACGGCGTCGAGCTGGTCCGCGAGCATCGCCCCCTGGTCACGACGCTCGATGTCAACATGCCCGGCATCGACGGCTTCGAGACCGCCAAGCGCATCCGGGCCATCAGCTCGACGTACATCGTGATGCTGAGCGCCCGCAGCGAGGAGATTGACGCGCTGCAGGGGCTCGAGGCGGGCGCCGACGACTACGTCGCGAAGCCGTTCCGCCCTCGTGAGCTGCGCGCGCGCATCGACGCGATGCTCCGGCGACCGCGGCAGGTCACGCCTCCCGATCCGGACGGCGGCGCGACGCCCGTCTCCTCCGACGGCGTCTGGCTCGAGCACCACGGACTCCGGCTGAACGCCGCCACCCACCTCGTCACGGTCGACGAGCAGGATGTCGAGCTGACGCGCAGCGAGTTCGACATCCTCGCCGATCTGCTGGTCGCGGGCCGGCGTGTGCGGGCGAAGTCCGACCTCGCCCTCATGCTGCGCGGCGACCAGTACGCGGTGAGCGACTTCGTCTCCGACAGCGACGCACGCGCCATCGAGGTGCACATGGCCAATCTGCGGCGCAAGCTCGGCGAGTCGCCGGCCCAGCCGCGATGGATCGAGACCGTGCGCGGAGTCGGCTACCGGCTCACCGCCTGAGCCCTCGGCAGGGCAGTGCGCCCTCGCGCCGCGGGAGCGGTGCGCGCGCGTGCGTCGCGTCGCGTCGCGTGGCCTCGCGTGGAGCCTCCGTCGCGGGCGAAGCCGCTACTCGCCGTCGTCGATGAGCACGGACGTCTCGACGTTCGCGGCCGCCCGGCTCGCGGCCTCGCGGGCCGCGCGGACGAGCTCGGCCGGGTCGTACCCGGCGGTGTCGCTCAGCGCGACGCCGACGCCGACGACGGGGATCACTCCCCCGCCGACCTTGCCGAGATCGTCGAAGAGGCCGCGGTAGATCGCGCCCGCCTGACGACGCGCCTCCTGCTCGGACGCCACAGCCATCCCCACGACGAGCCCGGTCGGCCCGTCCTGGCCGACGACGGCGTTGGTCGGCGCGTGATGGCGCACGCCGGTCCGCCACGTCGCCGCCACCGATCCGGCCACGTCGCTGCCGAAGGCGGTGGAGATGGGATCGAGGTCGTCGAGGCGCACGGCCGTCACGGCCACCGATTCGTGGCCGCGCTCGGCCCGCCGGCAGATGCCGTCCAGCAGGAGCGCGAAGGACTCGTCGCTGACGATCCCCTGCTCCTCGTCGACCGTCCGGGCGTCGCGCAGGTAGCCGCGCATCGGCGCGCGGCTCGCCCGCAGCACCGAGGTCACGACCACGGCGACGATGGTCAGCGTAACCGTGAGGTAGCTGGTGCTGACGGTGCCGAACGCTGCCTGGAACAGGGCGCTGTCGGGACCGGACGTGAGGAAGGCGGTCGTCCGCGACACGTAGTACAGCGACTGGAACCCCAGCACCGCTCCGAGCACCCACGCCGTGCGCGACTCCCGCATGTCGCCGCGGAGGCACTCCACGGCGCCGGCCCCGGCGAAGCCCACCAGGGGCACGAACATCCACAGGACGCCGGCCCAGTCGCCGCCGTCGGCCCCTTCGAGGGCCACGCCGAGCGCGGCCGCGACGACGGCGGCGGCCACGAGGATCGACGACCAGCGCATGCGGCGCCCGTTGAAGCGGCGGCATCCCAGCCACATGCAGCCGGTGCCGGCGACGAAGGCGGCGTTGCCGACCGCGATGGCCCACCATGCGCCGTCGGACTGCACCCAGACGGTGTAGGCGAGGGTGGTGAGCATGGCCGCGAGGAAGCCGACCGACCAGATGCGCCCCGCACCCTCGTCGCGGCGCAGCAGCGTCTCGAGAATGAACAGCACGCCGCTGACGTTGACCACCAGGGCGGTCATGATCAGCACGCTCGCCAGATCCAGGGTCATGGTGCATCTCCCTCGGGGGCGATCGCGGGCAGCTTCACGATGAAGGTCGAGCCGATTCCGGGCGCGCTGTGCAGGGCGAGCTCGCCCCCGTGCGCGCGCACGATGTCGCGCGTGATCGCGAGGCCGAGACCGGTGCCCGTCCGCCGATCGCCGCCCGCCTTGTAGTAGCGCTGGAAGAGCCGCGAGCGGTCGGCGTCCGAGATGCCCACGCCGGTGTCGCGCACCAGGATCCAGCTCGAGTCGCCGTCCGTCGTCGTGCCGACGAAGACCGTGCCGCCGTCCTTGTTGTAGGCGATGGCATTCGACACGAGGTTGTCGACGACCTGCCGCAGCCGCAGCGGATCCGCCCACGCCATCGCCGGCTCCAGACCCGTCGCATCGATCGTGATGGCCCGCGCGGCGGCGCGCGGCAGGGCATCGTCGACGGCGGCGGCCACGAGTTCGCGCGCGTCGACGAGCTGCGGAGCGAGCGATGCCTCCACCGATGACGGCGACGAGCTCGAGGCGGCGAGGATGTCGGCGACGATGCGCAGCAGGCGCTCGGCGTTGCGCTCGGCGACGTCGAGGCTCGCGCGCACCGCGTCGGGGGTGTCGGGGTCCTCGATCGCGAGGTCGAGGTAGCCGAGGATCGAGGTCAGTGGGGTGCGCAGCTCGTGCGACACCGAGGCGACCAGGTCGTCGCGTGCGCGGAGGGCGGTCAGCTCCGCCGTCACGTCCCGCGAGACGACGACGGCTCCCGCGTCGCCCCCGTCGGGGTCGGTGAGGCGGCGCGCGGTGATCGTCAGAGCCCGGCGGGGACCGGGCTCCGCCCCGAACCACACGACCTGGTCGTCGAACGCCTCGCCGCGGCGCGCGCGCTCGAGCGGGAGCTCGTCGGGCGGCAGCGGTGAGCTGCCGTCGTCGCGGAAGGCGAGCACCTCAGCCCGATCGTCGTCGGGCTCGTGGCCCTGCTGTAGTCGGCCGTGCGCCTCGTTGCGGACGGCGACCCGTCCGGCGGGACCGATGCGCACGACGCCGAAGTCCACGGCGTCGAGCACCTCCGTCACGACCTGCTCCTGCCGGCGCGTGCGCGCCAGGACGCTCTGCAGCAGCTGCGACTGCTTCGCCAGCAGCATGCGCTGCGCGTCCGACCGGCGGGCGTTGAGGTGGCTCGTCGCGGCGACGGCGAAGAGCACGAGAGGCAGCAGGAACGTGCGGTAGGTCACCTCGGTGGCGCTGAGCGCCGTCAGCACGCTGACGATGCCGGCGATCGCGACGATCACGCCGAACAGGCCCAGCAGCCCGAAGCCGGCGGCGAGCCACATCGTCGGGAAGATCCAGAGCAGGCCGAGCACCGTGTCGGGTGCCGCGATCTGCATGAGCGTGATGGCGAGGATGTCGACCGCGGGCACCACGGCGACCCACCCGTACGGCAGGCGATTCCACGGGATCACGAGCGTCGCCGCTGTCACCGCGACCACCACCACGACCCCACTGAAGAACAGCACGGGCTCGCCGCCGAAGGGGCCGACCGCCACCAGCACGCCGAGCACGAACACGACGGCGGCCAGCAGCAGCTGGTTGAGCATCGCGGTGCGGCCGCGCGTGCGGTCTGCGGCCTCGGGCGCGGTCACGCGGGGGCGGGAGCGCACCGCGGGCGCCCCCGTGTCGCCCGGCGTCGCGGCGGTCATACCGCGACGGTAACGGATGCCGCGCCCCTGTGCGGGAAGGGCGCGCTCGATGTCACGCTCGCCGGGCGTCCACGGCGCGCCCGGCGAGCGCGTCGTCAGAACCCGAAGTCGCCGAAATCGCCGAATCCGCCGACGTCGGAGCCGGCCGCGTCGCCGCTCGTGTCACCGCCCCAGCCCGACCCGCTGTCGCCCCAGCCGGCGTCGGCCGTCGCCGACTCCCCGCCGGCGTCCGTGCCCGCATCGGCGCCGGCGTCGCCGCCGCCATCCGTCGCAGAGCCGTCCTGGGAGCCCGGGTCGGAGGCGAACGTCGGCGCCAGGAACGAGCTCACCAGCGCCGAGCCGATGACGTACCCGACGACGGTGCCGAGGATCGACGAGCCCAGCATGGAGCCGAACGACGGCCCCTGACGCTGCGGCCCGAGGGTGCGCTCCATGAAGCCGGGGTTGAGGTACTCGGCGCGCGTCGCCGCGCGGGCCATCGTCTGCGGGTCGCCCGAGCGCGGCCGCTCGGCGGGCGGAAGTCCGGCGGAGAGCTCGGCGAGCACCTGCTGACGCTGCGGCTCGGTGAGCCTGCCGAACGCCTCGGCGTGCACCTGCTCGATGGTCTCGGGCGGCGCCGTCCTCAGCAGGTAGCGGTAGCGCTCGATGGCGATCTCGTCCTCGCTCCGCGGGGGCTGCACACCGGGTGCCGGTGCACCGGGCGCCGGCGCACCGGGTGCCGGCGTGCCGTAGCGGTTCGGCGGCACGGGGGGCGCCTGACGCTCGGCATCCGAGTCTCCGAACAGTCGATCGAGGAATCCCATGTGGCGCTCCTTCTCTCAGCCGGGCCCGTCCGTGGGCCGATTGCGCGGATCCCGAGGCGGGGTGGACCACCACGCTAGGCGCGGTTCCTCGGAGAGGGCTGGAGGATCCGCCGCGGTTCACCGAGGGCGTACGGCTCACCCCTGTGCCGCGAGCGCCTCGCTCAGCCACCGGGCGTGGAGCTGCCACGGATCGTCGACGCCGGCCGCGAGCACCGCGATGTGCGCGGTGAGCGCTTCCGAGCGACGGAACCACTCCGTGCCGGGATAGCGGTCGGCCGTGAACTGCACGTGCCGTCGCTGTTCGAGCGCGCGCCCGCCGCGCTCGAACGCCAGCAGCTCGTCGTGCCAGATCGCCCCGAAGCGCTGGCGCGGATTCGCACTCGTGCCGATCTTCACCCGATCGGCGTAGCGCAGGTAGTAGACCACGTCGACGCGCGGCGGCGGGATCTCGGCATCGGGGATCTCGCCGTGGCGCCACTCGCACACCGCGCACAGCCATCCCGACGGATAGCGGACGCCGAGGCGCGATCCGCACAGCCCGCAGGGTGACGGCAGGACGTCGGTGAGCCCGTCATGCGCCCCACCCCACTCCGCCGCCACGGCGAGATGCCGCTCGCAGAGCGGAATGGGAGCATCGAGGGGCACCGGGCCCCGGCATCCGTCGTCGTCCACCAGGCAGCGGGCGGAGACTCGGTTCGCAGGCACACCGCGACAGTACCCGCCCCCACCGACGTGCTCATCGAGCCGTGGGCTCGTGTTCCAGGAAGGCGAAAGGGCCGCCCCCACCGACCTTGCGGTCGGAGGTGACGGCCCTTCCGGAACCAGCGGTTCAGAGAACCAGGCGGCTCAGCTCAGGATCAGCGACCCGAGAGCTTCTCGCGCAGAGCGGCGAGCGCCTCGTCGTCGGCCAGCGTGCCCACCGGGCTGCTGTCGGACGAGAAGGTCGACGAGCCGGTCTCGACCGGGGCGGCAGCCTCGGCCTCGAGAGCCTTCGTGACGGCGGCCTTGTGGGCCTCCCAGCGAGCGTGGGCAGCGGCGTACTCCTGCTCCCACTTCTCGCGCTGCTCGTCGAAGCCTTCGAGCCACGCGTTGGTCTCGGGGTCGAAGCCCTCGGGGTACTTGTACTCCCCGTTCTCGTCGTACTCCGTGACCATGCCGTACAGCGCCGGGTCGAACTCGGTGCCGTTGGGGTCGACCGACTCGTTCGCCTGCTTCAGCGAGAGCGAGATGCGGCGACGCTCGAGGTCGATGTCGATGATCTTGACGAAGACCTCTTCGCCGACCGACACGACCTGCTCGGCGAGCTCGACGTGCTTGCCCGACAGCTCCGAGATGTGCACGAGGCCCTCGATGCCGTCCGCGACGCGCACGAACGCACCGAACGGAACGAGCTTGGTGACCTTGCCCGGAGCGACCTGACCGATCGCGTGCGTGCGGGCGAAGACCTGCCACGGGTCCTCCTGCGTCGCCTTGAGCGACAGCGAGACGCGCTCGCGGTCCAGGTCGACCTCGAGGATCTCGACGGTGACCTCCTGGCCGACCTCGACGACCTCGGACGCGTGCTCGATGTGCTTCCACGAGAGCTCGGAGACGTGCACGAGACCGTCCACGCCACCCAGGTCGACGAACGCACCGAAGTTGACGATCGACGAGACCGTGCCCTTGCGGACCTGGCCCTTGTGCAGGTTGTTGAGGAACGTGGTGCGCGACTCGGACTGCGTCTGCTCGAGCAGGGCGCGGCGCGAGAGCACGACGTTGTTGCGGTTCTTGTCGAGCTCGAGGATCTTCGCCTCGATCTCCTGGCCGAGGTACGGCGTGAGGTCGCGGACGCGGCGGAGCTCGATCAGCGAAGCGGGCAGGAAGCCGCGCAGGCCGATGTCGACGATCAGACCACCCTTGACGACCTCGATCACGGAGCCGGTGACCACACCGTCGTTCTCCTTGATCTTCTCGACGTCGCCCCAGGCACGCTCGTACTGCGCGCGCTTCTTGGAGAGGATGAGGCGGCCTTCCTTGTCCTCCTTCTGGAGAACGAGGGCTTCGACCTCGTCGCCGACCTTGACGACCTCGTTGGGGTCGACGTCGTGCTTGATGGAGAGCTCGCGCGAGGGGATGACACCCTCGGTCTTGTAACCGACGTCGAGGAGCACCTCGTCGCGGTCGATCTTCACGACGGTGCCCTCGATGAGGTCGCCGTCGTTGAAGAACTTCAGGGTCTTCTCGACCGCGGCCAGGAAGTCCTCGGCAGATCCGATGTCGTTGATCGCGACCTGCTTGGTGGCCGGGGCGGTCGTTGCGGTAGTCATGTAGTGGGTTGTCCTTGTTGGGTTTGGTGTCGGGCTCCGGCTTTCAGCGGCATCTTCGCGCAAGGGCGAACGGATGCCTCGAGCCGAGGCGAAGCGGATTTCCAGCGATGTCGCCCGGACCCTTGCGGGATGTGGGACACCGGCGCGAACCGGTACCCGAGCGTGGCGAAACAGCCACACGAGTGACACTCCAGGGTAACAGAACGGCCGGGTCGCCCGCGATGTTCCCGCACACCTCGAAATCCGGCGTCACGGAGGCCTCGGCGGGCCTGATGAGGCGTCGACTCAGCGGGGCAGCTGGATCGGCGCGGTGTTCGTGCGATCGGGGTCGAACGGCGCGGGTGCCGGCGCCGGCTCGCCGCGCAGCTGCGCCAGCCGCTCGTCCTCACGCCGCTGCGCGTCGGCGAGCCAGTCCCACCCCGACGGGTTCGTGGCGGGGCGCACATCGGGCACCGGCGCGGTGGGATTGTCGTCGTGCGCAGCGTCCGCCGTGGTGACGGATGCCACGGGTGCGGGCGGCGGGGGCGGCATGATGTGGGCGCCTCCGAACTGCTCGGCCCGGCCTGCCGCGCCGCGCAGACCCGCCTGCTGGATGACGCGCTGGATCGTGAGGCCGCGCTCGTCGGGATCCCCGACGTAGCGGATCTCGCGGAGACCCTGCTCCTGCGCCGCCGACTCGAAGACGAAGTGGCCGTAGCCGAAGACACGTCCCACGACCGGTTTGTAGACCGAGATGTCGAGGATGCGCGCGAGCGGCATCGTCGCGATGCGCTGCGACAGGATGCCGTGCACGCGGAAGACGCGCATGTTGGTGATGACGAAGCGGTCGGTGTGCTGCTCGAAGCACCGCCAGATGGCGTGGCCGGTGATCGCGACGCCGAGGAGCGCGGGTACCCACCAGGCCTGCGCCGGCACGAAGAACGACAGGAGGAGCACGACGATGCCACCGAACAGCTCCAGGACGGCGGAGACCGTGGCCGCCCAGTGCTTGCGCACCTCGTCGACGACGTGCTCCCCCTGATCCGTGATCAGGTGCTTCTCGATCCGCGGATCGAACATGCTCAGCCCGCGGCGAGAGCCATGAAGAAGTCGACTACGGCGGCACCGGCGCCCCAGACCGCGCCGATGGCGCCCTGAACCGCATTCGCCGCGTCCTGCGGCCGGGTGATGAGGTAGAACGCCGCGAACGCGATGACGAGCACCACGACGATGCGCTTGACGAGCTTCACGGTCCGGGGTTCCCTTCGACTTCTGCTGTTCTACCGCACGACGGCCGCTGCGTGCGCAGGCGCGCGGGCGCGTCGCCATTCGGTGGGAGGTGCGATCCGCGTTCCGCGGCGCCGGCGTTCACGGTCGCAGCAGCACCTTCGTGGCGCGGCGCTCGTCCATCGCGGCGTACGCCTCTGCCGCCTCGGCGAGGGGAAGCTCGAGATCGAACACGCGGCCCGGCCGGATCGCGCCGGAGCGGACGTCCGGGAGCAGCTCCTCGATGTAGCCGCGCACGGGAGCGACGCCGCCGTTGACGCCCACATTGCGGTTGAACATCTGACGCACGGGCAGCTCGGGCCCGCCGTTGGGCACGCCGACGTAGCCGACCATCCCGCCGGGGCGGGTCGAGCGCAGCGCCTGGTCCATCGACTCCTTCGTGCCGACGCACTCGAGGACACGGTCGGCGCCGATGCCGCCGGTGAGTGCGCGCACCGCCTCGATGCCGGCATCCCCCCGCTCCTCGACGATGTGGGTGGCGCCGAACTCGCGGGCGAGCGCCTGGCGCTGCGGATGCCGCGACATCGCGATGATGGTGGTGGCGCCGAGCCGTTTCGCCGCGATGACGGCGCACAGGCCCACGGCGCCGTCGCCCACGACGGCCACCGCGTCGCCGGGACCCACACCCGCCGACACCGCGGCGTGATGTCCCGTGCCCATGACGTCGCTGAGGGTCAGCAGGCCCGGGATCTCGTCGTCGACCACTGGCGCGGGAACGACGGCGAGGGTGCCGTCCGCGAGCGGAACCCGCACCCGCTCGCCCTGGCCGCCGTCGGCGAAGCCGCCGAAGCGGTCGTCGCTGCCCCACCAGCCGCCGTGCAGGCACGAGGTGCTGACGCCGTTCCGGCAGTTCGCGCATGTGCCGTCGCACACGTAGAACGGGGCGATGACGAAGTCGCCCGGGCGGATGACCCGCACGTCGGCGCCGACCTCCTCGACGATGCCGACGAACTCGTGGCCGATGCGGTGGGGCTCGTTCGTGGGTGTGACGCCGCGGTAGGGCCAGAGGCGGAGCCGCACACGCACGCCGCGACGACGCGCACGATCGCGTCGGCGCCGGTGGACAGCACGGGGTCGGGGACGGTCTCGACGCGGATGTCGCGCGCGGCGTGGATGACGGTGGCGAGCATGGATCGAGCCTAGGACCGCGAGCGCCCGGGCGGCGCCGCTGGCACCATGGACGCATGTGGATCGGGTGGATCGAGTTCGACCTGCTGCTCGGCGACATCCGCTCGCTGAAAGAGAAGCGCAGCGTGCTGCGGCCCCTCATCGCCGAGCTCAGTCGCCGCACCGAGGCGGCCGCGGCCGAGGTGGGCGAGCACGACCTTCACCGGCGGGCGAGCATCGGCGTGTCGATCGTCGCGTCGGGCTCGTCGCACGTGCGGGACGTGCTCGATCACGCCGAGCGCCTCGTCGCCGACCGTCCCGAGGTCACCCTGCTGTCGGTCAGGCGCGGACTGCACTCCAGCGAGGACTGAGGCCCTCAGCCCGCGATGGCGTGGCCGATGACCTCACCGCCGGCGCCGAACCGGATGGTCCGCCCGATCGTGCTGTCGTCTGCGATGGTCGCGGCGATGACGGCGGCCACGTCCGCACGCGGCACGGACCCTGAGCCCTCCGGATCGAGCTCGATGCGCCCGGTCGGCGCATCGAGCGTGAGGGTGCCCGGTGCGAGGATCGTCCAGTCGAGCGCGCTTCCGGCGAGGTGGGCGTCTGCCGCCCACTTGGCGTCGGCGTAGGGGAAGAACGAGGACTCCCTGCCGACGCCGTGGTCGGCGCGCGAGCCGATCCACGACACCATGACGTAGCGGAGCACTCCGGCAGCCACGGCGGCGTCCATGGAGCGCACAGCCGCGTCGCGGTCCACCGCGTACGTGCGCGCCGGGTCGCCGCCGCCTGCGCCCGCCGACCAGACGACGACGTCGTTGCCGGCGATCAGGTTCGTCAGCTGGTCGCCGTCGAGGATCTCGACATCCGCGACGACCGGCTGCGCGCCGGTCGCGGCGACCTCCGCCTCGTGCGCGGGATCGCGGATGACGGCCGTCACGGTGTGCTCCTGCGCCACGAGCAGCGGCTCGAGGAGCAGCGCGACCTTGCCGTGTCCGCCGAAGATCAGGATGCGGGCCATTGGGTCTCCCTCCGTCGTACGCCACGATACGCCCGAGCCGCTCCGGGTCAGGTGCCGGAGCCGCCCGCGCCCGGGTCGACGCCGGCGGCAGGCGAACCGGCGGCGGTGGCGGCATCCGTCTCCGGCTCCGCCTGCGCGAGCAGGCTGTGCCGGCGGCCCCACAGCTTTGGCGCGTTCCGCCCGGCGACCGGCGCGGCCGCGGCGGGCTCAGGCCGCGACAGGCACCCGCTCGGCCATGATGGCGCGGACCGCGTCGCGGCCGGCACGGTTGGCGCCCACGGTCGACTGCGAGGGGCCGTAGCCGATCAGGAAGAGCCGCGGCTCATCGAGGGAGCGGCCGTTCTCGACCCGGAAGCCGCCCGCGGGGGTGCGCAGCCGCAGCGGGGCGAGATGGTCGAGCGCCGGGCGGAACCCCGTGGCCCAGAGGATCACGTCGGCCGGCTCGAACGAGCCGTCCGGCATCCGCACCCCATCCTCCTCGATCGAGGCGAACATCGGATGCCGCACCAGCACGCCCCGCGCCTGCGCGGCACGAGCCCACGGCGTCCAGTGCATGCCGGTGACCGAGATCACGCTCCCGGGCGGCAGGCCGCGGCGCACGCGGTCCTCGACGCCGGCGATGGCGGCGACGCGCGCCGGGATGTCGAAGTCCGCCTCCACCCATTCGGGCTCACGGCGCGTCACCCAGAACGTGTCCGCCACGTGCGAGATCTCGTCCAGCAGCTGGACCGCCGAGACGCCGGCCCCGACGACCACCACGCGCTTCCCGCGGAGGTCCTCCGCCGACGCGTAATCCGCCACGTGCAGCTGCCGGCCGCGGAAGCGCTCCTGGCCCGGGTAGTGCGGCCGGAACGGCCGGGTCCACGTTCCGGTCGCGTTGATGACGTACCGTGCCGACCAGCTGCCGCGGTCGGTCTCGACCACCAGCCGGCCGGCCGGATCCTCATCGGCGCGCCGCACGGCTTTCACGCGCACCGCCCGCAGGACATCGAGGGCGAAGCGCTCCTCGTACTCCGCGAAGTACGACGGGAGGATGTCGCGGCTCGCCGCCACCGGGTCCGCCGGCGGCACCGCGAAGCCCGGCAGTTCATGGATGCCGTTGACCGTCGCCATGCGGAGGGACGGCCAGCGGTGCTGCCACGCGCCGCCCGGGGCGGGGTTGGCGTCGACGACGAGGAACGTCGGCTCCGCGCCGGTCGCCCGCTGCAGCGGCACGAACCCGCGGCGGTGCAGGTGGTACGCCGCCGAGAGACCCGCCTGTCCCCCGCCGATCACGATGACATCGACGACTGCGGGTTCCATGCCGGCCTCAACAGCGTCCGGCCCGCGGGGATTCCCGCGGGCCGGACGCGGCAATCGCGCGGATCGCCTCAGTTCAGGGCTCGCGTGGACGCCGGGATGACGCCGTCGCGGTAGAGATCGGCGGCGACGTCCTGCAGAGCGGTCAACGCGACGCGCTGCGGCAGCGGGCCGTAGGAGATGCGCGCGACGCCGAGGGCCTCGTACTCCCCCGCCGAGAGCGCGCCCGGCAGGCCGATGACGCTGACCTTGCGCTCGCCGATGCCCTCGACCAGCCGCCGGGTGATGTCGGCATCGAGGATGCCCGGCACGAACACCAGGTCGGCGCCCGCAGCCAGGTACGCGCGGCCGCGCTCGATCGCATCCGCGACCGACTCCTCGACGGGGCGCTTGCCGGCGCGCACGAACGCATCGGTGCGCGCATTGAGGACGAACGGAACGCCCTCCGCGGCGCCGGCCGCGACGATCGCCTCGACCGCGGCGACGGCCTCGTCCAGCGGGCGCAGGCGGTCTTCGACGTTCGCGCCCACGACGCCCTTGCCGATGACGCGGCGCACGGTCTCGCCCGCGTCGCCGTAACCGTCGTCGAGGTCGGTGGTGACGGGCAGGTCGCCCACGGCATCCACGATCCGGCCGACCATGTCGAGGGTGATGTCGAGCGGGATCTGGCCGTCTGGGTAGCCGAACGTCGCGGCGATCGCGTGGCCGGCCGTCGCGATGGCGCGGGTCTCGGGAAGGGCGGCGACGGCGCGGGCCGACACGGCGTCCCATACGTTGACGACGCGCAGGATCTCGGGCGCGGCGTGGAGCCGCGCAAGGGTCTGTGCTTTCTCAGCCTGAGTGGTCATGCATGTCACGCTATCGGCGACCCGCCCGGTCGAGGGCCGGTCAGGACGGCCGGATCTCGCCGTCCAGGTACCACCAGCGTCCGCTGCGCCGGAGGAACCGGCTGCGTTCGTGCAGCGAACCTCGTTCGCGACCGTGGCGCCACGTCGCGCGGAACTCGACGACCCCGCGCGTGTCGCCCTCGGCCCCGGCGTCGACATCCACGATCTCGAGCCCGGTCCACCGCTGGGCGGCGTCGAGGGCGAGCTCGTCCGGACGCGTGCCGGGATGCCACGTCTCCGCCAGATACCGCGCATCGCCGACCACGAACGCCGTGTAGCGCGAGCGCATCAACGCCTCGGCCGTCGACGGCGGGGTTCCTCGGAGCGCCGGGGCGCAGCATCCGGCGAAGCGATCCCCGCTGCCGCACGGGCACGGATCGCCGTCCGCCACGCGCGGGAAGCCCTGCGGGGCGGCACGCGAGGCCGCAGCGCCGAACGACACGTCAGACGCCGGCCTTCTCCGCGCACGTCACGCAGCGGGTGGCGAACGGGCGGGCACGGAGGCGGGCGATCGGGATGCCGCGGCCGCAGTCGACGCACACGCCGTACGTGCCGCCCTCCCAGCGCCGGACGGCCTCATCGATCTCGGCCACCTCGCGGCGGGCGGCCTCTTCCAATGCGACGGCGCGGGACCATTCGCCCGACAGCGTCACACCCTCGGGGTCGTGCTCGTCGTCGGCGACGTCGCCGCGGCGGTCGGCGCGCAGTTCGGCCAGGTTCTCATCCATCGCCGCGATGCGCGCCGTCGCCGCGTCGTGCAGCTCGTCCAGGAGCGCTCGCAGCTCGGTCCGGCTCGCGGCGGTGGTCATCGCACGAGGATACGCCCGCTGGTCTCCGCCCGGCAGGAGCCGTGCCGGATCAGGGTGAAGGGGGTCAGCGCGCTTCGGTGGCGGTCAGTCCGACACCTCGACGGCGAAGGTGACGTCCTGGATGCCGCCGTCCTCATTCGACAGCACGACCTCGGTCGTCCCCTCGGCGAGCGCCTCGACCCCCGGGTTGAAGGTCGTGCCATCCTCCTCGCGTCCGGGCGTGAAGGTCGCGACGGAGGGATCGGAGACGACGCCGCTGTAGCTGTCGACCGCGAGGTCGCCGGTGTCGATGTCGAGCACCTGGCCGACCTCGAGCTCCACGGTCGTTCCCTGCAGATCGCCCACGTCGCGGACCACGGGCGTGATGACCGGCTCCGGTGCGGCGCACCCGGCGAGCGCGGCGAGGGCGACGACGACGAGGACCGCAGCGACAGGTCTGGCGATGCTCATGGCGTCATGATGGCAGCACAGCGCCTGCACGGCCAGCGTGAGGCGTTCACGCGGTCAGGCGATAGGGATCTCCCAGGTCGGACGCGGACGCTGGAAGCATCGCGCAGCGAGTGCCCCCTGCCTGCTGCGCGAACCCCCGAACGGCGCTGTGTCGCCGGGGACCGCTCCTCGTGCCCAACCCGAAGGGCACGAGGGGCGGTCTCATCGACCCGCCCCGGAGCCGGCGATCCGCCACCCCCCGGACGCGATCGCCGGCTTCTTCGATCCGCGCTGTGGATAACTCGGGAAGCGCGCCGGTGCCACCGGTTAACGTGGGGGCGTGAGGACTCGGGTCACGGCCGCAGCGCTCGGCGCCATCCTCGTGCTGGCGCTCGCCGGCTGCTCGACCCCGGAGTCCCCGGAGCCGACGCCGACGCCCGCGTTCTCCTCCGAAGCGGAGGTGTTCGCCGCAGCCGAGGCGACATACCGGGCGTACGTGGACGCGCTGAACCAGGTGGATCTGAGCGACCCGGAGACGTTCGAGGCCGTGTACGAGCTGACCACTGGGGAGGCGAACTCGGGCGCCCGCGAAACCTTCTCCCAAATGCACGCAGACAGATGGGTAGTGGATGGCCCTACAGTCGTGGATCTGTTGGAGCCGAGCCAGACACAACCCACATCTGGGTATGTGGAGATCGATGTCTGCCTGGATGTTTCGCAAGTCACCCTCGTAGACAGCGACGGCGAGTCGGTCGTGGCAAGCGATCGCCGAGACGTGCAGTCGATGCGAGTCGCTCTGGAACCTTCCCCGACGAACCCGACCGGATTCGCGATCTCAAGGATCGACGGACGGGAGGACGGTCCGGCATGCGCAGGCTAGTGCTCGTTGGCGCCGTCTGCGCCGGTTTCCTCATCGCGTCAACCGGAGCGATTGCGGCGGCCGCTGCTGAGTGCGATGCCGGCGGTTGGGCGGGAAACTGCGAGGTTTCGAACCAGGACACCCACGTCGACGTATCGCTGAGTGAGAGCGAGAAGAACGCAGGGGCAGCTCCAAACGTCCCCGTTCGCGAGCGCGAACAGGAGCCGCCCTCCACCCCTCCCCCTCCCGAGGACTGCGGCCCACTCAACCGCTGCATCGACTACACCGTCGTCGGCCTCCCTGAGGTGACGCTCGCCGACCTCGCGTCGTTCCGGCCGGCCGCTCCGGCCCTCGGCGGCGAGCCCGCGGGGTTCGGCGTCGTCGGCATGCCGACGAACCTGCTGGCCTCGGCATCCGAGGAGCGCATCCCGGGCACCGTGCTCGGCTGGGACGTGACGGTGCGGTTCGTGCCCACCGCGTACGTGTTCGACAACGGCGACGGCACCACCACCCGCGCCGCCACGGGCGGCTCGGCCTGGGCCAGCCTCGGGCAGGGGCAGTTCACGCCCACCGCGACCAGTCACGCCTACCGTGCCCGCGGAACGTACGCGGTGTCGGTGACCGTCGAGTATGCGGCATCCGTCGATTTCGGAACCGGCTGGCGACAGGTGCCGGGCGTGGTCCGCGCCGAGGCCGGCGGCTACGGCGTGCGCGTCGTCGAGGTGCGGACGGCGCTCGTCGACCGCACGTGCGCAGAGGACCCCACCGGTCCCGGCTGCTGAGCCCCGCCCACGACGAGCCGGCGTGCGCCGTGTGCGAGGCGCACGGCGGAACGAAGCGGCAGGCCGACGGCGTACGCGAGGGTGCCGGCAGCCGACGTGTCGCCGCGCCCCAGCGCGATCCTGCGCTCCCAGGCGTCGCGCAGCGCGCCGCCGCGCCGCACGAATCCGGCGCGCGGGGGCAGGCGGCCGGCCGACCGCTGCGCCAGCAGAGCCTCCACGTGGTCGGTCCAGTCGTCGGCGTCCGGTGGATGGAAGTAGTTCTCGTCGAGCCATTCCGGATCCGGATGCCGGAACCGGCGCGCGACGACGTCCTCCTCGCTCGCGAGCAGGTCGGCGTCGGCGAGCGTCTCGTTGATCAGCTGCGGCGAGACGCCGTACGTGTCGAGGGCGATGACGGGGATGCCGCGCGCGATCGCCTCGATCGCGGCGGTCGAGCTCACGGTGACGAGGCCCTCCGCGGTCGCGAGGGCCTTCCGCATCGGGGCCGTCGAGGTGACGAGGTTCGGCGGCAGCGGACCGAGGGCGGCGAGAAGCTCGGGGTAGCCGTCCTGCTCGGCGTGCGTCTGATGCTCACCGGTCGCGGCGCGCAGCTTCAGCACCACCCGCCGCGACGGGTCGGCCTCGGCCGCACGCACGAGCATCCGGGCGATCCCCAGACGCTCAGCGCGTTCGGCGGGCACCTTGGCCTGCGCGGCGAAGACGAGGTCGCCGCCTGCTCCCCTGCTCGCACCGGTGGCCGACCCCGACACGCGCGCGCCGCGGGCGAACGGCAGCGTGGCGAGGGCGTAGCGGTGCGCGTACCCGGTGCGCGCCGACAGCGCGCCGAACTCCCGCACCTCGCGCCGTGAGTGCACCACGAAGAGGTCGCACTGCAGCCGGTAGACGACGGCCCGGCGCGTGGCCGGGATCGAGATCCCCGGCAGACCCGTCACGACGACCGGTCGCTGCGGCAGCGCTGCGATCTCACGGGCCAGCACGCGCACCAGCGGACCGCGCCCTCCCAGTACGACCACGTCTGCCCCCAGCTCGGCGAGACGAGCGCCCAGCCGGCCGTACGAGACGCGCTCCACACGCTCGCGCGGAAGACGGCTGCCGCTGAGGGCCGAGGCGAGCTGCCCGTCGCTGACGACCAGGGGCGTCTCGAGCACCAGCAGCGCGGCATCCCATCGCTTCGCGACGCCGCCGAGGAGCGCCGCCGCCCACTTCACGTAGGAGTCGGTGTCGGCGATCGCGACGACGCGTGGCCTGCCGTCGCCCGGCGCGTGCGGACTCACGCGGGGACGCGGCGCAGCTTCGCCATGGGCGCGAGCTCACCGGGGTACACGCGCTTGACGCCGTCGCCGAGCGCTGCCTCGATGACGCGGATGTCGCGCACCAGGTGCTGCAGGCCCGCCGGCTCGAGCGACGCCGCATGGTCGGAGCCCCACATCGTGCGGTCGAGGGTGATGTGCCGCTCGACCGCGACCGCGCCCAGCGCGACCGCGGCGAGCGAGATCTGAAGCCCGCGCTCGTGTCCCGAATAGCCGACGGGTACACCCGGGTAGCGATCGCGCAGGGCTGGGATCATGCGGATGTTCGCCTCTTCGGGCTCCATCGGATAGGTCGAGGTCGCGTGCATGAGGACGAGGCGGTCGGTGCCGAGCACCTCTATCGCCGCGTCGATCTGCTCGCTCGTCGACATGCCGGTCGACAGGATGACGGGCTTGCCGGTGTCGCGCAGCGCCTGGAGCAGCTCCACGTCGGTGAGCGACGCCGAGGCCACCTTGTGCGCGACGACGCCAAGGTCTTCGAGGAAGGCGACGCTCGGCACGTCCCACGGCGACGCGAACCACTCGAGGCCGCGCAGCAGCGCATGGTCCGAGATCTCGATGTACTGCTCGCGGTCGAACTCGACGCGGCGACGGTACTCGAGGTACGTCATCCGACCCCATGGCGTGTCGCGCGGGATGTCGCGCATGTGCTCGGGGGTGGCGATCTCCGGCGTGCGCTTCTGGAACTTCACGGCGTCCGCGCCGGCATCGGCGGCGACATCGATGAGCCGCTTGGCGAGTTCGACGTCGCCGTTGTGGTTGAGACCGATCTCGGCGATGACGTAGGCGGGACGCCCGCCTCCGACGACGCGGGATCCGATGGTGACGGTCATGAGGCCTCCAGTGGTGCAGTGGGGTGATCGGATGCTTCGCCTCGCCCGGCCGGGCCTGCGGCCGCACGAAGGGCGGCCCCGGCGGTCGACGACGCGCCCGCGAGCACGCGCTCGGCGAGATCGCGCACGGCGCCGTCGCCGCCTCGGCGGTCGAGGACTGCGCGCGCGGCGGAGAGGACAAGAGGGTGGGCGTCGGGCACCGCCACCGGCCATCCGACGAGCTCGAGGCAGGCGAGGTCGTTGACGTCGTTGCCGAGGTATGCGATCCGCGACAGCGCGATGTGCTGGTCGTCGGCCCACTCCCGCAGCACGGCCGCCTTGTCGGCCGCGGCCTGGCGCACCTCGACGCCGAGCTTGCGCGCGCGGGCCGCGACGACGGGATTCGCCTCGGTGGACAGGATCAGGACGGGGATGCCGGCGGCACGCAGCAGCGAGACGCCCATGCCGTCCGATCGGCTCACGGTCACCGATTCGAGGCCGTTCTGGTCGACGCGCACGGTGTCGTCGGTATGGACCCCGTCGAAGTCCGTCACGACGGCGTCGACCGAGATCGCCCGATCGCCCCGGGCGTTCCGGTCGACGACGGCTGCGAGCCGCCGCGCGAGCTCCAGCTCGTGGACGGTGTCGATCTCGATCGCTGTGCGCGGATCGACCTCGGCGATGCCGACGCTGCCGAAGAACCGGTGCTGCGCCACCCGGAATCCGGCGGCGCGCACCACGTAGAACCCGCCGGTCTCGAGGTAGTGGGGTTCCCGATCCTGCCGGCGCGGGCGCACGTCGATCTCGTGGTTGACCGGCTCGGCCGCGTCGCCGATGCCCTTCTCCCACAGGAAGCCGTAGGTCTCGACCGCCGAGAACACGCTGTCGCGACGCCGCGATCGCACGAGCTGCACCGCCGCGGTGAGCGCCTCGACGTCGATGAACGGCGACGTGGCCTGCAGGAACGCGACCACGCCCACGTCGACCTTGCGCTCCTCGAGGGTGTCGAGGGCGTGGAGCAGGGCCGTCTCGCTCCGCGCCTCGTCGCCCGACAGGTCGACGGGCCGCTCGACGATCTCGGCGCCCCATTCCGCGGCGACCGCGGCGATGTCGGCGTCGTCGGTCGTCACGACGACCCGGTCGATCGCCGGGCACCTCCGCGCCGCCTCGACCGCGCGCGCCACGAGCGGCACGCCGCCGACGCGCTCCAGGTTCTTTCGCGGGATGCCCTTCGAGCCGCCGCGCGCGGGGATGATCGCCACCGTCTCGCTCATGCGGCTGCCGTCCGCGCTGAGCGGCGCGCGCGTCCGCTGCGTCCGATCACATCGGTGAACACCGTCGACCCGGTTCCCGCGAGCACGAGGGGAAGCGTCGTGGTCGTGCTCGACGGCAGCGTGTGCACGTCGAGCGGCTGCCGGGCTCCGGCCAGCACGAGCTCCACCGGCAGTCCGGTCTGATGGATACGCAGCTCGGGCACCGTCGCGACGGCGTCGAGCTGCTCGGGCGACTCCCTGCGGTGCGGGAGGTACACGGCGCCGCCGGCCGCGGCATCCCGCACCCACCGCACGTAGTCGATCAGCATCATGCGTCCGTCGACCGGGAGCGCACTGCCGAGCACGATGCGGCGGCCGAGCGCCGGTGCGGCGGGCGCGGCGGCCCGCGTCCACGAGAAGTCATGGCGCCGGATGCCGAATCCGCGGTCGGCGAGGGCGTCGAGGCGATCCTCGCCGAGGTCGAACGCCGTGAACATGCCGGCGCGTCGCGATACCGCCCGGCGATGCACGAGCTCGGCGGCGAACGGGGCGACGGCGGTGGTGAGCCCCCGCTCTGCGACGTTCGGACGCGCGTAGGGACGGCGGCCCAGCAGGGCGTCGGCGTAGGCGATGGCGTACGCGCCGTCGTCGAGGAACGTGATGCGGTGCGGGCGGAGCACGGCGGCGGCGAGCCGGAACTGCCCCGAGAAGCCGTCGCCGACGAGCCAGTGGCGGTGACGGGAGAGCAGGCTCCACGGGATGCCGAGGTACGGCGCCAGCTCGCCGAAACGTGCGCCGCGCGCGAGCAGCTCGTCCGCGGTGGCGGAGATCTGCGGGGTCAGCCGTCCGGCGACGGGCACGGTCGTGCGGTGCGACGCGGCCCACTCGGCGGCGCCGATCAGCTGCAGGGGCGACTCGACCCAGGCCAGCACATCCTCGCGACCCATGGCGTCTCCTCTCGCGGCCGTGCCCTCGCAAGGGGCTCACGGCTGTCTCCCCACGGTGGGTGCGAGACGTGAACGCGACGGGTGCCGACGGGCGACGCTCGCCGGTCCGGCAGATGAACGACAGGTGTCGCCGCGCGCTCGTGCGGGCGTCGGAGCCGCATGCCAGGATGAACGCGTGACCGACCGCCTGATGCTGCTCGATTCCGCATCCCTCTACTTCCGCGCGTTCTACGGGGTGCCCGACACGGTGCGCGCCCCGGACGGCCGGCCCGTCAACGCGGTGCGCGGATTCCTCGACATCATCACGCGGCTGGTGACGACCTACCGTCCGACGCACCTCGTGGCGTGCTGGGACGACGACTGGCGGCCGCAGTGGCGCGTGGACCTGATCCCGACGTACAAGACGCATCGCGTCGCCGAGGTCGTCGCCGGCGGCCCCGACGTCGAAGAGGTGCCCGATCCCCTCGAGGTGCAGGTGCCCGTGATCCGCGAGGCGCTCGACGCCCTCGGCATCCGCATCGTCGGAGCGGCGGCCCACGAGGCCGACGACGTCATCGGCACGCTCGCGACGACCGCCACCATGCCCGTCGACATCGTGACCGGCGACCGTGATCTCTTCCAGCTCGTCGACGACGCGCGCGACGTCCGCGTCGTGTACACCGCCCGCGGCATGAGCAACCTCGAGGTGCTCACCGACGCCGCGGTCGTCGCCAAGTACGGCGTGCTGCCGTCGCAGTACGCCGACTTCGCCACCCTCCGCGGCGACTCCTCGGACGGCCTGCCCGGTGTCGCCGGCATCGGCGAGAAGACCGCGGCCGGGCTGCTGGCGACCTTCGGCGATCTCGAGGGGATCGTCGCCGCCGCCGAGCTCGGCGAGGGGATGTCCGCCGGCGTGCGATCGAAGGTGCTCGCGGGCCTGCCGTACCTCGCCGTCGCCCCGCAGGTCGTGGCCGTCGTCCGCGACCTGCCGCTCGATGTGCCCGATTCTCGGCTGCGTCCGCTCGACGAGCGGGCGAAGACGGATGCCGCGGCCCTCGCCGAACGCTGGGCGCTCGGCACCGCGATGAAGCGCATCGTCGACGCGCTCGACGCCGTCTGATCAGGCGGGTCAGGCGCCGCGATCGCGTCCCGTCCACTCGCGGAGCCGCGACAGCGGCCACGTCGTGACGATGCGCTCCGGCGGCACGCCCAGCCGCTCGGCGCGCTCGGCGCCGTAGTCGAGCAGCGAGAGCTGCCCGGGCGCGTGCGCGTCCGAGTCGATCGAGAAGAGGCATCCGATCTCCAGCGCCAGGGTCATCAGCTCATCGGGCGGGTCCTGGCGCTCGGGCCGGGAGTTGATCTCGACCGCGACGCCGTGCGCCTCGCACGCCTCGAACACCGCACGCGCATCGAACGTCGAGGGCGGTCTCGTCCCCCGGGCGCCCTCGACGAGCCGGCCCGTGACGTGGCCGAGCACGTCGGTGTGCGGATCCGACACCGCGGTGACCAGCCGCCTCGTCATCGGCCCGCGCTCCATCCGCAGCTTCGAATGGGCCGAGGCCACGACGATGTCGAGCCGCTCGAGCATCTCGCTCTCCTGGTCCAGCGAGCCGTCCTCGAGGATGTCGACCTCGATGCCCGACAGGAGCGTGAAGCCGTCGCCGCTCATCCCCGCGACCACCTCGAGCTGCGCGCGCAGGCGCTCCGAGGAGAGACCGTTCGCCACCCGCAGCCGCGGCGAGTGGTCGGTGAGCGCGAGGTACTCATGGCCGAGCGCCCGCGCGGCCTCGACCATCAGGTCGATGGAGGTGAGACCGTCCGACCAGTCGCTGTGCGCGTGCAGATCGCCGCGCAGCAGCGGTCGCAGCGTCGAGGCGCGCTGCACGCCGGCCCGCTCGCGCAGATCGACGAGGTAGCCGGGCACCTCGCCGCCCAGCGCCTGCTGGATCACCGCGAAGGTGGATTCGCCGATGCCCTTGCGCCGGCGCAGGGCTGCGGAGTCCCGCAGCTCCGCGTCGGTCACACCCTCGATGGCGTCGGCCGCCGCCCGGAACGCCTTCGACTTGTACCGCGACGACCGCTCCCGTTCGAGCAGCGTCGCGATCTCGGTGAGCGCGTCGTGGGGGTTCACGTCGTGTACGGCGGCCTGGTCAGACGACGTTCGCCCGCTTGATCACCACCGGCACGCTCGCCAGCCGGTGGATCGCCCAGCCGAACAGGATCGCCAGCACGCCCATGCCGGCGGCGAACAGCGCGACGCCGTACGCGACGACCGAGGTGAACAGCGAGGCGCGCAGGAACGACGCCTGCATCACCGTCGCGCGCACCGGATCGTCCTGGTCGAGCTCGGCGTACGTCTTGCCGTCCGACGCCTCCAGCGCGTGGTGGTTGATGATGTCGGCCTGGACGTACGCGGTGAAGGGCCCGGTCACCTGCTGGCCCTGGAACGCCGCAGCGTCGTCGGGAATCGTGATGTTCTCCGCCATCAGCTGGTTGGTGACGCCGATCCATGCGATCACACCCACCACGATCAGCAGGACGCCGCCCACGATGCCGAGGATCCCGATCGCCTTCACCAGCCCGACCTTCTTCTCGGGAGGCTCGATCACGTCGGCGGTGCGGGGCTCTTCCTGACTCATGCGTCCTCCTCGATCACGGGTGCGTTGTGGCACACGCTATCGGCGCCCCCCGGCGCGAAGGAAGACCGCGCGCCGTGCAGAAGCGGCGTGTCGGCGTCAGCGCGCGAGCGCCTTCGTGGCCTCGACCCAGCGCTCGAGCGTCGCCGTGGCCGCGCCCGAGTCGACCGCGGCCGCGGCGTCGTCGCGAGCCTCTGCGAGCCGCTCGAGGATCGGTCGCTGCACCTGAGCGGCGTCACGGAACAGCCGATACGCGACGATGCCGGCCGCCGCGTTGAGCAGGACGATGTCGCGCACCGGCCCTTGCTCGCCGCCGAGCACGCGGTGCACGACTGCGGCGTTGTGCGCGGGATCGCCGCCGAGAAGGTCGTCGATGTCCGCCAGCGGGATCCCGAGGTCGCGCGGGTCGAGGTCGTGCTCGTGGATGTCGCCGCGGCTGACCTCCCACAGCCGGCTGTGCCCGGTCGTGGTGAGCTCGTCCAGGCCGTCGTCGCCGCGGAAGACGAGCGCCGTCGCGCCGCGGGTCTGGAACACGCCGGTGATGAGCGGCACCCGGTCGAGGTGCGCGACGCCGACGGCGTTCGCCTCGGCCCGCGCAGGGTTGCACAGCGGCCCGAGGAAGTTGAACACGGTCGGCACGCCGAGCTCGCTGCGCGTCGCGCCGGCGTGCTTGAAACCCGGGTGGAATGCGGCCGCGAACGCGAATGTGATGCCGGCCCGCGAGAGCGTCTCGGCGACGGCGTCCGGTGAGAGCGTGAGGTCGATGCCGAGCGCGCCGAGCACGTCCGACGAGCCCGACGACGAGCTGGCCGCCCGGTTGCCGTGCTTGACGACGGGGATTCCGGATGCCGCGGCCACGAGCGCCGCCATCGTGGAGACGTTGACGGTGCCGAAGCGGTCGCCTCCGGTGCCGACGATGTCGAGCACCGCGGCGTCGACGGGCAGCGGCAGCGCCGCCTCGAGGATCGCGTCGCGGAAGCCGACGATCTCGTCGACGGTCTCGCCCTTGGCGCGCAGCGCGACCAGGAATCCGCCCAGCTGGGAAGGCGTGGCGCTGCCCGACATGATCTGGCGCATCGCCCACGTCGACTCCGAGACGCTGAGGTCGCGCCGCTCCAGCAGCGTGGTGAGGATTCCCGGCCAGGTGTACAGCTCCGCCATAACCGAGAAGCCTAGCCGGGCACGCGAATCGGAACCTTTTCGTGACACGGCGTCCCGCCTCGTGCGATTCTGCGTCTTCACCACGTGTTCACGGCAGAGTCGCAGGGTCCTCTTAGGCTCCCCTAAGTTCCAGCACGGGTGAAGACATGCCCTCCGATGCGAAAATCACGGCCCTGAATCGGCCATAATGGGGAGCGTGACGACCTCCACAGCGACCTACTCCCAGGCCATGCGGTCCGTCAAGCGGCCGGATCCGGTCGCTGTCGGAACCATCGTGTGGCTCGGCAGCGAGGTGATGTTCTTCGCCGGCCTGTTCGCGATCTACTTCACCCTGCGCAGCACCTCGCCCGAACTGTGGGCGCAGGAGACGCAGCTGCTGAACATCCCCTACGCGACCGTCAACACGATCATCCTGGTGCTGTCCTCCGTGACGTGCCAGATGGGCGTGTTCGCCGCCGAGCGCTTCCAGCCGTATTCGCTGAAGAAGCGCGGCTGGCTCGGCTGGGGCATGGTCGAGTGGTTCTGGCTCACCTTCGCGCTCGGCGCGATCTTCGTCTCGGGCCAGGTGTGGGAGTACGCCCAGCTCGTCGCCGAGGGCATGCCCATCAGCGCGAACTCGTACGCCTCGGCGTTCTACCTCACCACCGGCTTCCACGCCCTCCACGTCACGGGCGGCCTCATCGCCTTCCTGCTCGTGATCGGCCGCGCGTACGCCGTCAAGAACTTCGGGCGCAAAGAGATGACGTCCTCGATCGTCGTGTCGTACTACTGGCACTTCGTCGACGTCGTCTGGATCGCCCTGTTCCTCGTCATCTACTTCCTCAAGTGAGAGCGGAGCTGTAACCCGAAATGGCACGAGAGTCCACGCGCCGCTCGAAAGGCCGCCGCAGCCCCTGGGCCGCAGCCGCACTGATCGGCATCGGCCTGCTCATCACCGGCGGCGTCTACGCCGGGGCATCCGCCGCGATGGCGGCGACGACACCTGAGACGGTGACCAACTCCGCGCTCACCGCCGAGGACGGCAAGAAGCTGTTCCAGGCGAACTGCGCCACCTGCCACGGCCTGGACGTGCAGGGCACCGAAGATGGTCCGTCGCTGTACGGCGTCGGCGAGCTCGCGGTGCACTTCCAGATGAGCACCGGTCGTATGCCGCTGCAGATGCAGGGGCCCCAGGCTCCGCAGAAGCCGGCTCAGTTCACCGACGAGCAGATCGCCGCGGTGGGCGCCTACATCCAGTCCATCGCCCCCGGTCCCACCTACCCGGACGACGAGGTGCTGGACGGCGAGGGCAACGCGTCGGAGGGCGGCGAGCTCTTCCGCATCAACTGCGCGATGTGCCATAACGTCGCCGGCGCCGGCGGTGCGCTCACCGAGGGCAAGTACGCACCGAACCTGCACACGACGACTCCGCTCAACATGTACGCGGCGATGGTCACCGGACCGCAGAACATGCCGGTGTTCAACGACATGACGCTGACCACCGAAGAGAAGCGCGACGTCATCACCTACCTGCTCTATCTGCAGGACAACGAGTCGGCCGGCGGATTCACGCTCGGCTCGCTCGGCCCCGTCTCCGAGGGCCTCTTCATCTGGATCTTCGGGATCGGTTCGCTGATCGCCATCACCGTGTGGATCACGGCGAAGTCCAACTGATCTACGTACGACACACGCAACACTGACGAGGAGCAGCATGGCCCACGAGGACGACCCGCTCGAGCACGAGAGGGCTTCCTGGAAGCCCTCCCCCGGGCTCGCCGTCGCGGTCCCCGACCCGGTGCACAACCCTGGCCTCCCGCCGCATCGCGAGCGGATGACAGACAAGGATCCCGCTTCGATGAAGCGGGCGGTCCGGGGCGTCTACACGCTCTTCTACCTGTCGATCGCCGGCAGCATCTGGGCCATCGCGGCGTACATGCTGTTCCCGATCGAGAGCGGGCGGATCGTCGACATCCGCAACAACAACCTCTTCATCGGTCTCGGCATCGCCTTCGCCCTGCTGGCGATCGGCGTCGGCGCGATCCACTGGTCCAAGGCCGTCATGTCCGACCGGGAGTTCGTCGAGCCCCGTCACGCCACGCGTGGTCGCGACACCACGCGTGAGGCCGCGATCAAGGCCTTCGCCGACGCGGATGCCGAGTCCGGCTTCGGCCGTCGCGTGATGATCCGCAACTCGCTGATCGCCGCACTCGTCGCCTCGGTCGTCCCGGGCGTGGTGCTGTTCCGCGGACTCGCACCGTTCAACTCGCCCGAGAAGCCGCACGCGGGCGACCCGGTGTACCTCCTCGAGCACACCATGTGGAAGGAGGGCATGCGCCTGGCGCACGACCCTTCGGGCGAGCCCATCCGCGCTGCGGACCTCACCCTCGGCTCCGCCGTGCACGTGATCCCCGAGGCTCTGGCCGAGGTGTCGCACAGCGAGGGCTACCTCGACGAGAAGGCCAAGGCGATCGTCCTCCTGGTCCGTCTGCTCCCCGAGCAGCTGGTCGAGTCCGAGGAGCGCAAGGAGTGGTCGTACAACGGCATCGTCGCGTACTCCAAGGTGTGCACGCACGTCGGCTGCCCGGTGGCCCTGTACGAGCAGCAGACGCACCACCTCCTGTGCCCCTGCCACCAGTCGCAGTTCGACGTCACCGACCACGCGAAGGTCCTCTTCGGACCGGCCGCGCGTCCTCTGCCGCAGCTGCCCATCACCGTCGACGACGAGGGCTACCTCATCGCGAGGAGCGACTTCAACGAGCCCGTCGGCCCGAGCTTCTGGGAGCGTCATTGAGCACCTCAACCGTCACCGAGCAGCCTGAGGCTCCTCCCGCGGCGCCCGTGTCGCCGAACGGGCGCGACAAGCCCCTCGGCGGCCGCTTCATCGGCGCCACCGCGAACTACATCGACGAGCGCACGAGCCTCTCGGGCTTCGTCAAGGAGCTCGGCCGCAAGATCTTCCCCGACCACTGGTCGTTCATGCTCGGCGAGATCGCTCTGTGGGCGTTCGTCGTCGTGCTGCTCTCCGGCACGTTCCTGACGTTCTTCTTCCAGGCGTCGATGGTCGAGACGCACTACAACGGCGCGTACATCCCGATGCGCGGCATCGAGATGTCGGCCGCCATGGCATCGACCCTCGAGATCTCGTTCGACCTCCGCGGCGGTCTCCTGGTTCGCCAGATGCACCACTGGGCCGCCCTCGTGTTCATCGCCGGGATCGGCGTGCACATGCTGCGCGTCTTCTTCACCGGTGCGTTCCGCAAGCCGCGCGAGCTCAACTGGGTGATCGGCTTCATCCTCTTCATCCTGGCGTTGGGCGAGGGCTTCACGGGCTACTCGCTCCCCGACGACGTGCTGTCGGGCAACGGCCTGCGCATCATCGACGGCATGGTCAAGGGCATCCCGATCATCGGCACGTGGACCTCGTTCCTGCTGTTCGGCGGGCAGTTCCCGGGCGACGCGATCGTCGGGCGCCTGTACACCCTGCACATCCTGCTGCTGCCTGCGATCCTGGTCGGCCTGCTCGTCGTCCACCTCATGCTGATGGTGATCAACAAGCACACGCAGTTCGCGGGCGCCGGGCGCACCAACAGCGTCGTCGTGGGCTACCCGATGATGCCGGTGTACATGTCCAAGATGGGCGGGTTCCTGTTCATCACGTTCGGCGTGATCGTGCTCATCGCCTCGCTGTTCACGATCAACCCGATCTGGAACTACGGCCCCTACGACCCGTCCCCCGTCTCCGCCGGAACCCAGCCCGACTGGTACATCGGCTTCGCGGACGGCGCGCTGCGACTGGTGCCGCCGGGCTGGGAGTTCGTCTTCCTCGACCGCACGTGGTCGTTCAACATCCTCGTGCCGCTGGCCGTCCTCGGTCTGTTCATCGTCCTCGTGCTGATCTACCCCTTCATCGAGTCGTGGGTCACCGGCGACAAGCGCGAGCACCACATCGCACAGCGTCCCCGCAACGCCGCGACGCGCACCGCCATCGGTGCCGCCGGTGTCACGTTCTACGCAGTGCTCTGGGCCGCGGCGGCCTCCGACATCATCGCCACGCACTTCTGGCTGACGATGGAGGGAGTCATCCACACGCTGCAGGCGCTGCTGATCATCGGACCGGTGATCGCGTACTTCGTGACGAAGCGCATCTGCGTCGCGCTGCAGAAGAAGGATCGCGAGATCGCCCTGCACGGCTACGAGTCGGGACGCATCGTCCGCCTGCCCGGTGGCGAGTACATCGAGGTGCACCAGCCCGTCGACGACTACGAGCGCTTCAAGCTCGCCGACTTCGACACCTACGAGCCGCTGGTGGTCCGCCCGAACGATCAGGGACGCATCCCGTGGCATGAGAACCTCCGCGCGTCCATCTCGCGCTGGTTCTTCGAGGACCGCCTCACGCCGGTCTCGCAGAGCGAGCTCGACGCGGCGCTGGCACATCAGCACCACGAGCTCGGCCACATCGCCGAGGAGGAGGACCTCGAGATCCAGGGTGCGCACGAGCGCGCCGGTGTCCCGGACGCCCCGCACAAGCCGATCGACGACGGCAGGAACAGCGAGGTGCCGGTGCGCCCCTCGAACGTCATCGTGCCCGAGCCGGAGCAGGGAACGAAGTCGCCGAAGAACCGCGAGAAGGAGTCCGACCAGTAGGTCGTCTCCGCTGCGCCGCCGGATGCCCCGGCACGATCACCAGGATCGTGCCGGGGCATCCGGCATTGTCGTCGCCGGCACGACGCATGCTGCTCGCTCCCCCGTCGCGGGCCGTCTCCCGGAACGGCAGGAATCGCACGCCCTCTGACCGCGCATCCCCGATCGCGCAGCACAGCGCTGTCGTACCGTGGGTTCATGACCGACGCGCTCTCCTACTTCTCCGCCAAGCTCGCCCTCGAGACGGACGCATCCGATGTGTACGCCGCGCAGAAGGACGGGGAGCGGTTCATCCTCGTGGACGTCCGCGGTGACGAGGCATGGGCGCAAGGGCGCATCCGTGGGGCCGTTCACATGCCCTATCGAGAGATCGCCGAGCGCGCGCCGCGCGAGATCGACGCCGCGACACCGGTGGTCGTGTACTGCTGGAGCCCTGGCTGCAACGCCGGCGCGAAGGGTGCGCTCGAGTTCGCGAAGCTCGGCTATGCCGTCAAGGAGATGATCGGCGGCTACGAGTACTGGGTGCGTGAAGGGCAGCCGACCGAGAACGACGAAGGCGAACTCCCCCGCGTGTTCGACCCACAGGTGATGGTCGTCCGCGCGAAGGTGGAGAGCTGACCGGCCGCCTCAGGCCGACTCGAGCCCTTCCATGTACCGCGTGGCGGCCGATCCGTAGAAGGACGTCTGGGCGAACGCGCCCGCGCTGTCCAGCGCGGGATCGACGACGTCGCACACCACGACGGTGACGTTGTCCCGGCTGCCGGCGTCCAGCGCGAGGGCCACGCACGCCGCGGCGGCCGCCGCCGCATCGCCGATGCCGTTCAGGATCGCGCGGATGTCGGCATCCGGAACGTAGTCGGTGAGGCCGTCGCTGCACAGCATCCAGCGATCGCCGACCGGCGCGTCGAAGGCCGTCACCACCGCGGCGTCGCGCTCGGCGCCGCTGAGCGACGCGGTGATGAGGTTGCGGCGCGGGTGGGAGGCTGCCTCGGCGATCGAGACCAGTCCCTGGTCGACGAGCGCCTGCACGAGCGAGTCGTCGCGGCTCATCTGGGTGAGCTCGCTCCCGCGCAGCCGGTAGGCGCGCGAGTCGCCCGTGTGTGCGAGCAGCACCCCGCCGTCGCGGTCGGCGAAGAGGCCGGTGAACGTCGTCGCCATGCCGCTCAGCGACGGATCGCGCTCGACGTGGGCGCGGAGATCCCAGTTGGCCGAACGCACGCTGTCGGCCAGCTGCACCGGCTCGAGTCCGTCCAGCCGGCCCGCCGCGAGGCGATGGACGAAGGTGGCCGAGGCCAGGTCGCCGGCGGGACCGCCGCCGACGCCGTCTGCGACCGCCGCACCCCACGGCGCCGTGAACGCGGCGTCCTGGTTGGTCGCGCGGTGCGGGCCGGTGTCGGAGCAGGCGGCGGCATGCAGACGTGCCCGGAGGCCCGTCATGAACGGGCCTCCGGGCACGTCGTGCGGAAGGTCACGCGGAGCGTCGGCTCGCCGATCAGCGGGCGAAGTATCCGCGGTAGTACTCGTACACCCAGCCGACGATCGCCACGACGAAGACGCCGATGCCGATGGGCATGAGCCACGCGCCCACCGCCAGGCCGATCATGCCGAGCGCCGCCGAGAAGGCGAGCACGATGGGCCACCACGACCACGGGCTGAACTCGCCGAGCTCCGGGTCACCGTCGTCGATGTCGGCGGTGAGGACGTCCTCGGGCAGCTCGCCGCCCTGGGCGTTGTGCACCCGACCGATGTAGAACGCGATGAGTGCGCCCATGAGCGCCGTGAACAGCAGTGCCACGCTGCCGACCCATTCGATGCCCTGGTACCACGGCACGTCGGGGTGGGCGATGATGCTCCAGCCGGTGTAGACGGCTCCCACGAACAGGAAGAACGCGGACAGCAGCCACCAGAGTCCGGTGTTGGTGCGCACCTTACTTCACCTCTCCCTCGGCGAGGTCGGCAACCGGGGCTTCGGGCGCGTCCTTCGCCGGACCGACGCCGACCGGGATGCCCGCCTCGGGGTGGTTCAGGTCGAATGCGGGCCGCTCGCTGCGGATGCGCGGGATGGACGTGAAGTTGTGACGCGGCGGCGGGCACGAGGTCGCCCACTCGAGCGATGCGCCGTAGCCCCACGGATCGTTGACGGTGACCCGGGGCGCCTTGCGCGAGGTGATCCACACGTTGAAGAGGAACGGGATCATCGAGGCGCCGAGGATGACAGCGCCGATCGTCGACACCTGGTTCTGCCAGGTCCAGCCGTCCGCTTCCGAGTAGTCCGCGTAGCGGCGCACCATGCCGTCGACGCCCAGCCAGTGCTGGATGAGGAACGTCATGTGGAAGCCGATGAACAGCATCCAGAAGTGCACGTAGCCGAGGCGCTCGTTGAGCATCCGCCCCGTCCACTTGGGCCACCAGAAGTAGAAGCCGGCGAACATCGCGAACACGACCGTGCCGAAGACCACGTAGTGGAAGTGCGCCACGACGAAGTACGAGTCCGACAGGGCGAAGTCCAGCGGCGGCGAGGCGAGGATGACGCCCGTGAGACCACCGAAGACGAACGAGACGAGGAAGCCGAGTGCGAAGACCATCGGGGTCTCGAACGTCACGGAGCCTCGCCAGAGCGTGCCGATCCAGTTGAAGATCTTCACGCCGGTGGGCACCGCGATGAGCATCGTCATGAGGGCGAAGAACGGCAGCAGCACCGCGCCGGTCACGTACATGTGGTGAGCCCACACGGCGACCGAGAGCGCCGCGATCGCGATCGTCGCGTAGACGAGCGTCTTGTAGCCGAAGATCGGCTTGCGGCTGAAGACCGGGAAGATCTCCGACACGATGCCGAAGAACGGCAGCGCGATGATGTACACCTCGGGGTGACCGAAGAACCAGAACAGATGCTGCCACAGCAGCACGCCGCCGTTGGCCGGGTCGTAGATGTGAGCACCGAGCACGCGGTCGGCCGCGGCGGCGAGGATGGCGGCGGCCAGCACCGGGAACGCCATCAGGACCAGGATGCTGGTGATCAGCGTGTTCCACGAGAAGATCGGCATGCGCCACATGGTCATGCCCGGCGCGCGCATCGTGATGATGGTCGTGATGAAGTTGACCGCGCCGAGGATCGTGCCGAAGCCGCTCATGCCGAGGCCGAGCATCCAGAGGTTTCCACCCGCGCCCGGAGAGAAGCTGGCGTTGGCGAGCGGCTGATACGCGAACCATCCGAACGACGCCGCGCCCTGCGGGGTGAGGAATCCGGCGACGGCGATCGTCGATCCGAACAGGAACAGCCAGAAGGCGAACGCGTTGAGACGCGGGAACGCGACATCCGGCGCACCGATCTGCAGCGGCAGGATCGCGTTCGCGAAGCCCGCGAACAGCGGCGTCGCGAACATCAGCAGCATGATCGTGCCGTGCATCGTGAAGAGCTGGTTGTACTGCTCCTTCGTCGGGATGATCTGCATGCCGGGCTCGAAGAGCTCCGCACGGATGATCAGCGCCATCACTCCGCCGAGGAGGAAGAAGATGACGGACGAGATGAGGTACAGGTAGCCGATCGTCTTGTGGTCGGTGGAGGTGATCCACTTGACGATGATGTTGCCCTTCTGCTCGACGCGCGAAGCGCTGAGCAGGGCGGCCTGACGCGGCGGCAGGGTGGTCGGGCGACCCTGCGTCGTCTCCTGGAGCGGAAGCGTCGTCGCCATGATCAGTGGTCTCCCTCTTCGTCTGACGCCTCGCCCGTGGCGCCCGTCCCGGGCGCGTTCTGCAGGCGGTCATAGGCGTCGTTGATGTCACCGGTCTGGCCGGCTTCGCGCAGCGAGTCGAGGTAGTCCTCGTACTCCTCCGGGCTCACGACATCCACGTTGAACAGCATCATCGAGTGGTACTCGCCGCACAGTTCGGCGCACTTGCCGTTGTACGTGCCCTCGCGGGTCGGCGTGAAGGACCAGTAGTTGTCCTTGCCGATGTACATGTCCTTCTTGTACAGGAAGTCGATGATCCAGAAGGAGTGGATGACATCGCGCGACTGCAGCTTGATCTTGACCGTCTCGCCGACAGGCAGCACCAGGGTCGGGAGCTCGCTGATGACGTCGCCGCGCTCGTCCGTCTGGGCCTGGACGCCCATGGTCCACACGGTGTCGTCGTCGGTCTCGCCGTCGTACTGGAAGTCCCACGACCACTGCTTGCCGATCGCCGTGATCGACACGTCGGGGTCGTCGTACTGCGTCTCGAGGACCGTCTGGTCGCGTGCCGTGAAGGCGAAGAAGCCGATGACGAGGATGAGCGGCACGATCGTGTAGAAGATCTCGATCGGCATGTTGTAGCGCAGCTGGACGGGAAGCCCCATCTGGCCCTTGCGACGCCGGTAGGCGATCGCCGCCCAGCCCATGAGGCCCCACGTGACGACGCCGACGGCGAGCAGGACGATCCACGAGTTGACCCAGAGGCCCGCGACCATGTCGGTGTGATTCGTGGCCGGCTGGCCGTCTTCGGTGAACCCGGGGAGGAAGCCGTGCAGCTCGGTCGGGGTGCATCCGGCGAGGACTGCTGCCGTTGCGATCCCGAGCGGGAGAACGGCCCAGCGGATACGGCGTTTCGAAGGCACGGTGCACCTTTCCGATCACGAACAGGACTCCCGCCAGTCTAGGGCAAGCGTCCAGGGGATTCAGGCCATCCGCCCAGGTTGGATCGTGTCCCAGGGATCAAAAAAGGCGGGCCCGGGCGCCATTCGAAGCGCGCCGGACCCGCCGGAAAAGTGTCGGATCCGAGACCGATCAGTGGAAGCTGTCGCCGCAGGCGCACGAGCCCGCCGCGTTGGGGTTGTCGATGGTGAACCCCTGCTCCGAGATGGTGTCCTTGAAGTCGATCGTGGCGCCGTCGAGGTACGGAACGCTCATGTCGTCGATGATCACCTCGACGCCGCTGAAATCGACGGTCTTGTCGCCGTCGAGGTAGCGCTCGTCGAAGTACAGCTGGTAGATCAGGCCGCTGCAGCCGCCGGGCTGCACGGCGACGCGCAGGCGCAGGTCGTCGCGGCCTTCCTGCTCGAGCAGGTTCCTGACCTTGCCGGCGGCGGCGTCGGTCAGCAGCACGCCATGCTCACGGGCGGTCAGCTCGGTCGTCAGTGCGGTGTCGGTCATGGCACTCCTCCGGAAGGGCCGCCCGGATCGTTCATCATCCACTGCGGGCGGCGGGATGCGTCGATTCTACGCGTGCCCGCCGGGAGGAGGCTCCGAGATCGGCGTGTCCACGCCGATCTCGGAGACGGCCTACGCCTGCGCGGTACGCGCGTCGAGCTTCTCGAGCAGCAGCGCCTCGGCCAGGACGGCGTTGCGGAAGGTCTCCAGGTGCAGCGACTCGTTCGGGCTGTGCGCCTTCGCGTGGGGGTCCTCGACACCCGTCACGAGGATCTGCGCGCCCGGGAACTCCCGCACCAGGTCGGCGATGAAGGGGATGGACCCGCCGACGCCGATGTCCACGGACTCGACGCCGTATCCCTCGTGCAGCGCCTCGCGCGCCGCCTCGACGGCCCAGCCCGAGGTGTCCACGAGGAACGCGTCGCCGAAGTCCTGGTCGCTGAACTCCAGCTGGGCGCCGAACGGCGCGTGCGCGCGCAGGTGCGCCTCGATGGCGGCGTACGCGTCGCGTGCGGCCTGACCGGGGGCGATGCGGGCGCTGATGACGACCGAGATCTCGGGGCTCAGCGTGTTCGACGCGTTGACCACGGTGGGCGCGTCGATGCCGGTCACCGTGATCGACGGCTTGTTCCAGATGCGGCTGAGGATCGTGCCCCGGCCGACCGGCGAGACGCCCGCCGGAAGCCCGGCCTCGTCGCGCAGCGTCTCCTCGCTGTACGGCGGGGTGTCGGCATCCCGTTCCGTCAGGCCCGCCACGGCGACCGCTCCGTCGTCGTCCCAGAGCGTGGCGAGCAGCTTGACGGTCGCCATCATGGCGTCGGGCACGGCTCCCCCGAACATGCCGGAGTGCGACGCGTGCTCGAGCGTGCGCACCCGCAGCGTGAAGCGGGAGTTGCCGCGCAGCGACACCGTCAGCGCGGGCGTCTTCGCGTCCCAGTTGCCCGAGTCCGCGACGACGATCACGTCGGCGCGGAGGGCGTCCGCGTTGTCGGAGAGGAAGTGCGCGAACGAGCGCGATCCCGCCTCCTCCTCACCCTCGAAGAACAGGGCGACACCGAGGTCGAAGTCCTCGCCGAGGGCCTCCTTGAGCGCGCGGAGCGCGGCGAGGTGCGCCATGATGCCGGCTTTGTCGTCGGCGGCGCCACGGCCGTACAGCCGGCCGCCGCGGATAGTCGGCTCGAAGGGCGACGACTCCCACAACGACTCGTCGCCGACGGGCTGCACATCGTGGTGCGCGTACAGCAGGATCGTCGGCCGGCCGTTGCGGGCGGCGCGCGTGGCCACGACGGCAGGGCTGCCCTGCTCCCCCGTGGCCGGGATGACAGCCGAACGGATCTCGACGGTCTCGAACAGTCCGGTGTCGCGCACCAGCCCGGCGACCGCCTCGGCGCTGCGCTGCACCTCTGCGGGGTCGAACCCGGGGAATGCGACGGACGGAATGCGCACCAGCGTCCCGAGATCGGCGAGTGCGGAAGGGATGCCGGATGCCGCGGCGTCGCGCACAGCATCCTGTCGGGAGAGGTCAGAGCTCATGCGGGTAATCTTAAGTGCACCCCTACTCCGCACATCGAGGATCATCCGTGGCCAAGACACCTGCAGCACCTTCGTCCAACGACGCACCGTCGGAGGGCACCGCGCTGAACGGCGTCCCCCTCGGCGGTCCCTCGCCCAAGGGACGCCCCACTCCTTCCCGCGCCGAGCAGGAGGCCGCGCGCAAGCGCCCCCTCGTCGCCGACACGAAGGAGGCGAAGGCCCGCGCGAAGGCCGACCTCGCCACGCAGCGCGAGAAGGCCCGCATCGGCATGGCCAACGGCGACCAGCGCTACCTCCCCGCGCGCGACCAGGGCCCCCAGCGCAAGTTCGTGCGTGACTGGGTCGACGCCGGCTGGCACCTGGGCGAGGCGGTCATGCCCGCGATGGTGCTCGTGATCCTCGCGACGTTCCTTCCCATTCCGGCGCTGCAGTACTACGCGTTCGTGGGCCTCTGGATCTTCATCTTCTTCGTGATCGGAGACATGGTGATCACGTCGATCACTGTCAAGCGCGCGGTGAAGAAGAAGTTCGGCGAGGGCAAGGCGGAGAAGGGTCTCGGCTGGTACGCCGCCATGCGGACCGTGCAGATGCGGTTCCTGCGCCTGCCGAAGCCGCAGGTCAAGCGCGGCCAGAAGCCCGCCTGATCACAGGAAGTCCTGGGCCGGACTGCCTCAGCGGCGCGCGGCCAAACCGCGGTTGATCTGCCGGGCCCACAGCGGCCCGCGGTAGAGGAAGGCCGCCCGCCTGATCACAGGACGTCCTGGGCCGGACTGCCTCAGCGGCGCGCGGCCAAACCGCGGTTGATCTGCCGTGCCCACAGCGGCCCGCGGTAGAGGAAGGCCGTGTAGCCCTGCACCAGCGTGGCGCCGGCATCCAACCGCTCCTGCACGTCGGCGGCGGTCTCGACCCCGCCGACGGAGATCACCGCGAAGTCGGCCGGCACCGTCTCGCGCAGGAGGCGCAGCACCTCGAGCGCGCGCGTCTTCAGCGGCGCCCCCGACAGGCCGCCGTCGCCGGCCGCGGCGATCGTGGGCGGGTCGGTGACGAGGCCCTCGCGAGAGATCGTCGTGTTGGTCGCGATGATGCCCGCGAGCCCCGCATCGACGGCGAGCTGCGCGATCGCGACGACCTCGTCGTCAGAGAGATCGGGCGCGATCTTCACCAGCAGCGGCGTCACGCCTGCTGCCGCGTGCACGGCGTCCAGCAGCGGGCGCAGCGTCTCGACCGCCTGCAGGCCGCGCAGACCGGGCGTGTTCGGCGACGAGACGTTGACGACGAGGTAATCGGCCAGCGGCGCCAGCAGGGTCGCACTTCGGACGTAGTCCGCCGTCGCATCGGCGACGTCGACCACCCGGCTCTTGCCGATGTTGACGCCGAGCACCGTACGACGTGAGCGCTTGCGCAGGCGCCGCAGACGTGCCGCCGCCGCCTGGGCGCCGTGGTTGTTGAACCCCATGCGGTTCACGACGGCGCGATCGGGGATGAGCCGGAAGAGCCTCGGGCGCGGGTTCCCGTCCTGCGGGATCGCCGTCACCGTCCCGACCTCGACGTGACCGAATCCCAGCGCGTGCAGGCCCGCGGCGCCGGTGACATCCTTGTCGAATCCCGCGGCGACGCCGAACGGCGAGTCGAACGTGAGCCCCAGCGCCGTGGTCGCGAGCTCGGGCGCCGGCCGGGTGATCGCGCGTGCGACCCACGAGAAGGGCGGCACACCCAGGACGCGGATCACGACCATCGCGGCGTGGTGGGCGGACTCGGGATCCATGCGCGACAGCACGGTGCGGAAGAGGAGGGGATACATCCCTCCTAGGCTATCCGGTCACTCCCCCGCGGCCGCCGCGCTGTCCTCGTGTGCGGGCGCGCGCCCGTGGTCGACGCGCAGCTGCTCGATCGCCGCCTCGAAGTCCTCGAGCGAGTCGAAGGCCTGGTAGACGCTCGCGAACCGCAGGTACGCGACCTCGTCCAGATCGCGCAGCGGCCCGAGGATCGCCAGCCCGATCTCGTTGGCGTCGAGCTGCGAGGCGCCGGTCTGGCGGATGCTCTCCTCCACCGTCTGCGCGAGCACCGCGAGATCGGCATCCGTCACGGGTCTCCCCTGACAGGCCTTGCGCACGCCCGACATGACCTTCTCGCGGCTGAACGGCTCGATCACGCCGGAGCGCTTGATCACGTTGAGGCTGGCGGTCTCGATCGTCGTGAAGCGGCCGCCGCACTGGGGGCACTGACGCCGGCGACGGATGCTGAGACCGTCGTCGCTGGTGCGCGAGTCGATGACGCGCGAATCGGCGTGGCGGCAGAACGGGCAGTGCATGGCAGAGACAGCCTACGCCGGGAATCCGGCCTCAGTCCTCGAACCGAGCCGTGATCGCCTCGCCGTGCGCGGGAAGCGCCTCGGCTTCGGCCAGCGTCACGATGGCGTCGCGGACGACCGCGAGGGCATCGCGGTCGTACTCGATGACCTGCTGCGGACGCAGGAACGTCGCGGCCGACAGACCCGCCGAGTACCGCGCCTGCCCGCCGGTCGGGAGCACGTGGTTGCTTCCGGCGAGGTAGTCGCCGAGGCTCACCGGCGAGTCGGCGCCGACGAACACCGCGCCCGCGTGCACGAAGTCCTCCGGGCGCGGGTCGGCGAGGTGCAGCTCCAGGTGCTCGGGCGCGTAGGCGTTGCTGAACGCCGTCGCGGCGGCGAGGTCGTCCACGAGGACGATCGCCGACTGCGGGCCGGCAAGGGCAGCCGCGACGCGCTCGGCGTGCCGGGTCGCGGCGGCGCGCGGGGCGATCGCCTCCCGCACGTCGTCGGCGAGCTGCTCCGAAGTCGTCACGAGCACAGCCGAGGCCTGCTCGTCGTGCTCGGCCTGGCTGATGAGGTCGACGGCGACCAGGCGCGCGTCGGCGCTGTCGTCGGCGACGACGAGGATCTCGGTGGCGCCGGCCTCGGCATCCGTCCCGACCAGGCCGGCGACGGCCCGCTTGGCCGCCGCCACGAAGTTGTTGCCCGGGCCCGTGACGACGTCCACCGGCTCGAGGCCCAGGGAGGCGACGCCGTGAGCGAGCGCGCCGATCGCCCCCGCCCCGCCCATCGCATACACCTCCGTGACGCCGAGGAGCCGGGCGGCTCCGAGGATCACCGGGTGCGCACGGCCGCCGAACTCCCGCTGGGGCGGCGAGGCGAGCGCGATCTCGCGCACCCCGGCGACCTGCGCGGGCACCACGTTCATCACGACGCTGGAGGGGTAGACGGCCTTGCCCCCGGGAACGTAGAGACCGACGCGGCGCACCGGCTGCCAGCGCTGGGTGACGCGGGCGCCGGGTCCGAGCTCGGTCACCGTCGGCGCGGGCACCTGTGCGGCAGAGGCTTCGCGCACGCGTGCGATCGCCTCCTCCAGCGCAGAGCGCACCGCAGGGTCGAGCGCCGCGAGGGCCTCGTCGAGGTGGGCAGCCGGCACACGGATGTCGTGCCCCGTCGCTCCGTCGAACTTCTCCGCCTGCTCGCGCAGTGCGTCCTCGCCGCGGGCGGCGACGTCGTCCACGATGCGGGCGGCCGTCGCCAGGGCCTCTTCCCGTGCCGCAGCGGCACGGGGAACGGTCGCGAGCAGTTCGGCGGGCGAGAGCGTGCGCCCGCGCAGGTCGATCGTCCGGAGCATCCGTCTACGGTACCGCGCCGATAGGAGGGGCTTCGCCGGATCGCCCGGCGACGCCGGGCGAAAGCCCGGCGTCGCGTATCGGGATCAGCCGCGCGTGACGCCGGAGACGTCGTGCAGGTAGCCGATGCGACCGTCCTCGTGGCGCACCACGAAGACCTTGCCGCGGTCCTCGATCACGAGCGCCCACGCGGTCGGACCGATGCGGAACACCGGGATGCCGATCTCGTCGACGATGTCGCGCTCCTCGGGGACGAGCGCCCAGAACGCCTGGTGCTGCGGCGCGGTGGCGGCAGCGGGCTCGACCGTCGACGACGGGTTGTCGACGGGTTCGAACGACTCACGTGCGTGGGCAGGCTCGGTCGCGGCGGGCTCGGTCGCCGCAGTCTCCGCGGAGACCGACTCGTCCGCTGCGCCGGCGTCCTGCTCGTCGAGCGGGATCACCGTGGTCGCGGCGTCGTCCGTCGTCGCGCGGGGGGTCTCGTCGAGGTCGTACCCGCGCGACGCCTCCGCGTCGCCGGCCGACGCGTAGGGCGCTGCAGGCGCCTCGGGGGCAGCCTCGGCGGCGTACGCGGCCTCCGCGGCGTAGGCGGAGTCGTCGGCGTACGCGGAGTCGTCGGCGTCGGCTGCGGGCTCCGGGCGGACGTACGCGGGGCGGGGCGCCACTGGCAGCACCGGACGCGCGTTGCGGTGCGCCGGGACCTCGGGGCGCCCTCGGAAGTCCTGCGCGAACGGCGCGATGAACGGCGCCAGGACGGTCAGAACCACGCCGGCGAGCATGAGGAAGAACTCGACCCAGACGACCCAGGTCGCGACGAAGACGCGTCCGCTCGCGAGCTGGATGAAGGAGTTCCAGATGATCGTCAGCCACAGCACGGTGGCCACCGAGAACGCGACCGACGCGAACTGGTCGATGCCGAGCGAGCCGACGCGGCGGATGCCCTGCGGCGAGAGCCGGCGCAGCACGATGAGGAATACCGCCACAGTGGGCACTCCGACGGTCAGCACCCAGTCGATGCCGCTGCTCCAGACCGACGGACCTTCACCCAGATCGCCGTAGATCGGGAAGAACGACACCACGAAAGCGACGAGCCACGTGCCGGCGAGGGCGACCTCGCGGATCGAGAAGGGCCCTACTCCGTACTGCGGCGGCTCTTCGGTCGCGACCGCCTCGTCGATGTTCCCGTCCTGCTTCTCGTCCGTCACGATCGTCCCTTCCGGCGGGCCTGAAGCCCGCGTCGACCCGATATTACCCACGGCGTATGAGACGCCGATGAGACCACGCGCGGGGTCCGCCGCATCCGTTGCCGCCCGCGTGTCACGCATCATCCCAGGCATTGCGGCCCGAGCAGACCCTTCAGTTCGCCATAGAGGTCGGGGGTGATCCGCACCGTATGCGGCACCTCGAAGACCTTCGCCACCGTGCCGCTGTGGAGCTTCAAAGAGACCTCGGTGTCGCCCGCGTGGCGGTTCAGCGTCTGCAGCAGCTCGCCGATGAGGGCCTCGCTCGCTCGGCGCTCCGGCATCATCAGCACCAGCGAGCTGGAGTCGTCCGTCGTGCCCAGATCGGGCGTGAACGCCGACTGCGCGTGCAGGTTCATCCCGTCGTCGCGTCGAGACACGCGTCCTCGCACGACGAGGATCGAGTCGGCCTGCAGCATGTGCTGGAACTCGGTGTAGGTCTTGCCCATGAACATGACCGTGATCTCGCCGTCGAAGTCCTCGACCGTGATCATGCCGTAGGGATTGCCGCTCTGCTTGGCGACGCGGTGCTGCACGCTCGTCACGAGGCCGGCGATCGTCACCTGGTCGCCGTCGCCGACGTCCTCCGAGGCGAGCAGGTCGTGGATGCTGGTCGACGCGTGCTTGGCGAGCGGGATCTCGAGGCCGGCGAGCGGGTGATCCGACACGTAGAGGCCGAGCATCTCGCGTTCGAAGGCGAGCTTGTCCTTCTTGGTCCACTCCGGCCGTACCGGGACCTTCGGCGGCACGACCTCCTCGACCGCGTCGTAGAGACTGTCGAAGTCGAACCCGATGGCTCCCTGAGCCTCGTTGCGCTTGCGATCGACCGCTGCCTCGGTGGCGTCCTCGTGGACCTCCAGGAGCGCTCGACGGGTGTCGCCCATCGAGTCGAACGCGCCGGCCTTGATCAGGGACTCGATGGTCCGCTTGTTCGCCACGTGCATCGGGACCTGGACCAGGAAGTCGTGGAACGACGTGAACTTCGCGTCCTTGCGTGCCGCCACGATCCCGTCGACGACGTTGGCGCCCACGTTGCGGACGGCACCCAGCCCGAACCGGATGTCTTCGCCGACGGCGGCGAAGTACCGGATCGACTCCCCCACGTCGGGCGGCAGCACCTTGATGCCCATGCGGCGGCACTCGTTGAGGTAGACCGCCATCTTGTCCTTCGAGTCCCCGACGCTGGTGAGCAGTGCCGCCATGTACTCGGCCGGATAGTGGGCCTTCAGGTATGCGGTCCAGTACGAGACGAGGCCGTACGCCGCCGAGTGCGCCTTGTTGAACGCGTAGTCGGAGAACGGCAGAAGGATGTCCCACAGCGCCTTGATGGCGTCATCGCCGAACCCGCGCTCCTTCATGCCGCCCGAGAAGCCCTCGTACTGCTTGTCGAGCTCGGACTTCTTCTTCTTGCCCATCGCGCGTCGGAGGATGTCGGCCTGTCCGAGCGAGAACCCGGCGACCTTCTGCGCGATCGCCATGACCTGCTCCTGATAGATGATCAGGCCGTAGCTGATGTCGAGGATGTCCCGGAGCGGCTCTTCGAGCTCGGGGTGGATCGGCGTGACCTCCTGCTGCCCGTTCTTGCGCAGCGCGTAGTTGATGTGCGAGTTCGCGCCCATCGGCCCCGGGCGGTACAGCGCGATGACGGCCGAGACGTCCTCGAAGTTGTCGGGCTTCATCAGGCGCAGGAGCGACCGCATCGGGCCGCCGTCGAGCTGGAAAACGCCGAGGGTGTCGCCGCGCGTGAGCAGGTCGTAGGCGGGGCGGTCGTCGAGTTCGAGGTGCTCGAGGTCGAGCTCCTCGCCCCGGTTCATGCGGATGTTGTCGAGGGCGTCCGAGATGATCGTGAGGTTGCGCAGCCCCAGGAAGTCCATCTTGATGAGACCGAGCGTCTCGCACGACGGATAGTCGAACTGCGTGACGATCTGGCCGTCCTGCTCGCGGCGCATGATCGGGATGATGTCGAGCAGCGGCTCGCTCGACATGATGACGCCCGCGGCGTGCACGCCCCACTGACGCTTGAGGCCCTCCAGCCCCAGCGCGCGATCGAACACCGTCTTCGCGTCGGGGTCGGTGTCGATGAGCGCGCGGAACTCGCTGGCCTCTTTGAACCGGGGATGCTGCGAGTCGAACATTCCGCTCAGGGGCATGTCCTTGCCCATGACGGCCGGCGGCATGGCCTTGGTGAGCCGCTCGCCCATGCTGAACGGGAAGCCGAGCACGCGCCCCGCGTCTTTCAGCGCCTGCTTCGATTTGATCGTGCCGTAGGTGACGATCTGCGCGACGCGCTCGGAACCGTACTTCTCCGTGACGTAGTCGATGACCTCGCCGCGGCGGCGGTCGTCGAAGTCGACGTCGAAGTCGGGCATCGAGACGCGGTCGGGGTTGAGGAATCGCTCGAAGATGAGGCCGTGCTCGAGCGGATCGAGGTCGGTGATGCGCATCGCGTAGGCCACCATGGAGCCGGCGCCCGAGCCGCGGCCGGGGCCGACGCGGATGCCGTTGTTCTTGGCCCAGTTGATGAAGTCGGCGACGACGAGGAAGTAGCCGGGGAACCCCATCTGGAGGATGATCCCGGTCTCGTACTCTGCCTGCTTTCGCACCCGGTCGGGGATGCCGCCGGGGTAGCGGTAGTGCAGGCCCGCCTCGACCTCTTTGACGAGCCAGCTGTCCTCGGTCTCGCCGTCGGGGACCGGGAAGCGCGGCATGTAGTTCGCGCTCGTGTTGAACTCCACCTCGCACCGCTCGGCGATGAGCAGGGTGTTGTCGCAGGCCTCGGGGTGGTCGCGGAAGATCTGCCGCATCTCCTGCGCGGTCTTGATGTAGTAGCCGTCCCCGTCGAACTTGAACCGGTTCGGGTCGTCGAGCGTGGAACCGGACTGCACGCAGAGGAGCGCCGCGTGCGCGTCGGCCTCGTGCTGGTGCGTGTAGTGGGAGTCGTTGGTCGCAACGAGCGGGATGTTCAGGTCCTTGGACAGACGGATCAGGTCGGTCATGACGCGGCGCTCGATCGAGAGCCCGTGGTCCATGATCTCGGCGAAGTAGTTCTCCTTGCCGAAGATGTCCTGGAACTCCGCGGCCGCCGCGCGGGCGGCGTCGTACTGACCCAGGCGGAGGCGCGTCTGCACTTCCCCGGACGGGCACCCCGTCGTCGCGATGAGCCCCTTGCCATAGGTCTCGAGCAGCTCGCGGTCCATGCGGGGCTTGAAGTAGTAGCCCTCCATGCTCGAGAGCGAGCTCAGCCGGAAGAGGTTGTGCATCCCCTCCGTGGTCTGGCTCCACATCGTCATGTGCGTGTAGGCGCCGGAGCCCGAGACGTCATCGCTCTTCTGCTCGGGCGAGCCCCACGCGACGCGGGATTTGTCGCTGCGATGCGTGCCGGGGGTGACGTACGCCTCGAGCCCGATGATCGGATTGACGCCCGCGGCTTTGGCCGCGTTGTAGAACTCGAACGCCGCGAAGGTGTTGCCGTGGTCGGTGACCGCGATCGCCGGCATGCCGTACTCGGCCGCGGCCTGCGTCATGGCGCCGATCTTGGCGGCACCGTCCAGCATCGAGTACTCGCTGTGCACGTGCAGATGAACGAAGGAGTCGGATGCCACGGATCGAGTCTAGGTTCGGCCGCCGACACCGGCCGCGGGCGATCGCGTGAGTCGCGGACTCCCGCGGCGAGGTCGATTCACCCTCGAGTCGAAGGTGAAGGTCTGCCGAACTGCGCCTGCTCACCCTCACGTGGAGAGTGAAGGTCGAAGCGCTTTCAGAAGTCCTCGTCGAGCGCGTACTGCTGCTGCCAGGAGTGAGGCCGATCGATGCCGAGGCCGTACAGGAAGCGGATCAGCTGACCGTGATGCTGGGTCTCGTGCTCGAGCAGCGCGAGGGCGTAGGTGAGAGCAGCCTCGTCCTCGGCGTCGAGGCCCGCGATCCACTCGTCGACATCGGACGCCGTCTGGACGAAGGCGGAGCGCAGGGCCGCGGCATCCGTCGTCTGCTCCACCGAGACGGGACTCGTGAACCCCTGCCACTCCCCCGCCTGGGCCGCGCGAGGATAGCTCTCGCGCGCGCCGAGCACGCACCACAGCTGATGGCCGACGGTGTCGGACGGCACGGCGAGCCGTGATCCGAGCTGCTCGGCGGTGAGCGCGTCCACGAGGTCGACGTACAGGGTGTTGGACCGCGTGAAGCGGCGTCGCAGAAGGTCGTTCACGCGTCCACGCTAGAGCTCGAGCCGCATGAGCACACGGGGGAATCCGGAGAGAACCGACGTCGTGTCGGCCGCCTTGACGAAGCCCGCCTGCTCGAAAAGGCGCTGCGTGCCGACGTAGGCCATCGTGAGATCCACCCTGGCATCGCCGTTGTCGACCGGGTACCCCTCGATCGCGGGGGCTCCGCTCGTGCGCGCGAAGTCCACCGCACCGTCGACCAGAGCGTGCATCACCCCCTGCTTGCGATGACCCGGCCGAACGCGGAAACACCACAGCGACCACGCATCGAGGTCGTCGACATGGGGGATCTTGCGGAAGGTGGCGAAATGCGTCCGGGTGCGAGGCGCCACCGCCGCCCAGCCGACGGGCTCGTCGCCGTCGTACGCCAGCACCCCGATCGGTCCCTCCTCGTCCATGAGCCGGCGCACACGCTCGGCCCGCTCGGGTCCGCGCAGGGCGGTCGCCTCCTTCGCGGGGATGCGATAGCTCAGGCAGAAGCACACGTTGGACGCCGGATTCTTCGGCCCCACCAGAGCGGCGACGTCTTCGAACACCGTGGCCGGCCGCACCTCGATCGTCATGCGACCACTGTGCCCCCGGCATCCGACATCGTCCACCGTTCCCGCTGCCTCCGCGCGCGTCGCTCTAGGGTGATGTCATGCCGACGCCCGACTTCGTCCTCGACCTGCGCCGATTCGTCGGCACCCGGCCGCTGCCGCTCGTCGGCGTGACTGCCGTCGTCCTGCGCGGCGACCACGTGCTGCTCGGCCGCCGCAGCGACAACGGCGCCCTCACGCCGGTCACCGGCATCGTCGATCCGGGAGAGGAGCCGGCTGACGCGGCGGTGCGCGAGACGCTCGAGGAGGCGGGTGTGACCTGCCGCGCCGAGCGCCTCGCATGGGTGCATCAGATCCCGCGGGTCACGTACGAGAACGGCGACCAGAGCGACTACCTCGACCTGACCTTCCGGTGCGCCTTCGTGTCGGGAGACCCCTACCCGGCGGACGGGGAGATGAGCGAGGTCGGCTGGTACGACCTCGCTGCGCTGCCCGCCCTGCAGCTCTCGGACGATATGCGCGGACGCATCCAGGCCGCCCTGCGCGACGAGGGCGTCGCCCGTTTCGAGGGCGGTCGCTGATCGATGTGAGCCCTCGTAGCCCCGTGACGACGGGCGGCGTCGGGCTCAGTCGCCGCGCAGGATCGCGAGCGCGTGGGCGAGATCGGCCGGGTACGCCGACGTGAAGGTGACCCACTCCCCCGTGCTCGGGTGGGCGAACGAGAGCTCATGCGCGTGCAGCCACTGGCGCGTGAGACCGAGCCGGGCCGACAGCGTCGGATCGGCGCCGTACAGGGGATCCCCGACACACGGATGCCGGTGCGCGGCCATGTGCACGCGGATCTGGTGCGTGCGGCCGGTCTCGAGGTGGATCTCGAGCAGCGAGGCGCCCGGGAAGGCCTCGAGCGTCTCGTAGTGCGTGACGGAGTCCTTGCCGTCGGGCGTCACGGCGAACTTCCACGAGTGCGACGGATGCCGCCCGATGGGCGCGTCGATCGTGCCGGCGAGGGGGTCGGGGTGGCCCTGCACGACCGCGTGGTAGATCTTCTCGACCTCGCGCTCCTTGAACGCGCGCTTGAGCGCGACGTACGCGCTCTCGGTCTTGGCGACCACCATGAGGCCGCTCGTGCCGACGTCGAGGCGGTGGACCACGCCCTGGCGCTCCGCTGCGCCGGTCGTCGCGATGCGGTAGCCGCCGGCGGCGAGGGCGCCGAGCACGGTCGGCCCCTCCCATCCGAGCGACGGGTGGGCGGCGACCCCGGTGGGCTTGTCGACCACCACGATGTCGTCGTCGTCGTAGACGATGCCGAGGTCGGGCACCTCGACGGGGATGACGCGCGGCTCCTCCTTGGGCGCCCACGACACGTCCAGCCACGCGCCGCCGCGCAGCTTGTCGGACTTCGCGAGCGTCCGCCCGTCCATCGACACGCCGCCGGCATCGGCCACGTCGGCCGCGAAAGTGCGCGAGAACCCGAGCATCTTCGCGAGCGCCGCGTCGACGCGCGTGCCGTCGAGCCCGTCGGGAACGGGAAGGCTCCGCGACTCCACGTCAGATCTCGGCGTCGCGCCCAGGGCGGCGGTGCTCGGGCTCGGCCTCGTACTCCTCCGCCTCGCGCTCGGCCTCCGCCTCGACCTCGAGCTGCTCGCTCTCGCTCAGCGGCGGGAGCCCGCGCTCGTCGGCGGGGACGCCGGCATCGGCATCCGCCACCGGGAACTCGCTCCCGAAGCCTGCCACCGCGCCGCCCGGCGCGAACTGATCGCCCTCGGCACCCAGCAGGGTCTCGGTTTCCTCTTCGTCATTGCGGCCGCGGTCGCGCGATCCGTCCATGTGCACCCCCACGAGTACCAGCAGTGCGATCGCGATCATGTCGCACACGATGAAGATGTCGGCGATGTTGTAGATCGCCGGCGACATGCCGGGGAAGAACCACATCCACGGCGTGTTGATGAAGTCGACGACATGTCCGACCGCGAACCCGGGGTCGCGGAAGAGCCGGTCGGTCAGATTGCCCAGGACGCCGCCGAGAAGGAGTCCGAGCGCGACGGCCCACAGCCGGGAACGCACCCGTGTCGCGGCGAGCCAGGCGATGACGCCGGCCACGACGGCCAGCGCGATGGTGAAGATCCACGTGACCTCAGCGCCGAGCGAGAACGCGGCACCGGGATTGCGTGTCAGGTAGAAGCTCAGGAAGTCGCCGAGGACCTCGACGGGCTCCTGGTACGGCAGGTTCTCGAGAGCGAGATACTTCGCCAACTGGTCGGCGGCCAGCACCAGCACCGCGAGACTCGCGATGATGATGCCGGCCGCCGCCTGACGAAGGGGAGGTCGACGCGTCAAGGCCTAGAGGCCCAGCGCCGAGACCGGCTGTGCGCCGGACGTCGTCGCCGAGGTCTCGAGGTCGCGCAGTTTGCCCTCGATGTAGCTGCGCAGCTGAGCGCGGTAGTCGCGCTCGAAGTTGCGCAGCTCGGTGATGCGGCCCTCGAGCGTGGTGCGCTCGCGGTCGAGCTTCGCGAGCTCCTCGCGGCCGCGGGTCTCGGCCTCGGACACGATGGAGGCCGCCTGCGACTTGGCGTCGGAGATGAGCTGGTCGCGCTGCGCGATGCCCTCGGCGACGTGCTCATCGTGCAGGCGCTGGGCCAGCTCGATGATGCCTGCGCTCGCGGCGGGGGCGGCACCGGTGACCGGGGCGGCCTCGGCGACCGGCGCGGGAGCGGGCTCGGCGGCACGTGCGGGAGCGGCACCCGACTCGTACGCCGCCAGCTTGGCCTTCAGCTCCTCGTTCTCGGTGAGAGCCTTGCGCCACTCCACGACGATCTCGTCGAGGAAATCGTCCACCTCGTCGGGGTCGAAGCCCTCCTTGAAGCGGACGTGCTGGAACTGCTTGGTGACGACGTCATCGGGGGACAATGCCATGGTGATTCCTCTTTCGAGCGTCTGGTCGCTGGCCGATGTCGGGGCGGCCGCCGGCTGGCGGCCGTTCGTATCAGCAAAGCATAGTCATCGGTTCTGAGAGTGTCGAAGGCGACGCCCGGGTCGCGGCGCGTCGCCGGTTCAGCCGGCGAGCGTGCGCGTGATGCTGAGCAGGATGAAGCATCCCAGCATCGTCAGCGCGAACCCGAAGTCGATCGCGATGGCGCCCACCCGCAGCGGCGGGATGAAGCGCCGGAACAGCTTGATGGGCGGATCGGTGACGGTGTAGATGAGCTCCGCAACGACGAGCCCGGCGCCGCGCGGACGCCATTCGCGGTTGAAGAACGGGATCCAGTCGAGGATCAGCCGCGAGAGCAACACGAAGACATAGAGCAGCAGCGCGAGGTTGAGGATCGCTGCGATGAGTTGAACGACGGCCACGTAGCCAGACTACGGCTGAGTGAAGGGGACCGACTCCGGATCGGCCTGCGCGACGGCTCCATCGCCCGATACGGCGACGTTCTCGGGCGAGAGCAGGAAGACCTTGCTCGTGACGCGCTCGATGCGTCCGTACAGGCCCAGCGACAGGCCGCTGGCGAAGTCGATCAGGCGGCGCGCGTCGGCATCGCTCATCTGCGAGAGGTTGATGATGACGGGGATGCCGTCACGGAAGTTCTCGGCGATGACCTGGGCGTCGCGGTACTGCTTGGGGTGCACCGTGAGGATCTCGTTGATCGTCGCCGGCGCCGGCTGACGGACGACCGCGGGCCGGTGGATGGGGGTCACGGGTGCGGCCGGCTTATCGACGACTTGCTCCGACTTGCGAGCACGTGGCTGGGGCGCCGGCTCTTCGTAGACCTCTTCCTCGTCGGCGAGTCCGAGGTACACCATGGTCTTCTTGAGCGGGTTCGACATCTGATCCTCCGTAGTGCTCATCTGTTCCGAGGTTAACCGGGTTCTGGTCTGGGGCCCGTGATTGCCGAACCGATCCGAAGGTGTGTCGCGCCGGCCGCGATCGCTTCGGGGAAGTCCGCGGTCATGCCGGCCGAGATCCAGTCGGCGTCGGGCACGACGGCGCGCACGACGCCCGCGAGGGCGTTCAGGCGCGCGAACGCCGGCGCCGGCGGCTCGTCGAGCGGCGCGACCGCCATCACGCCGCGCACCCGCAGCGAGGGCAGCGCTGCCGCGTGTGCGGCGAGGGCCTCGAGCTCCGCAGGCGCCACGCCGCCGCGACCGGGGTCGGCGGTGAGGTTGACCTGCAGCAGCACGTCGAGCGCCGGTTCACCGGGCTCGGCCGCCGCATCCAGCGCGTCGGCGAGGCGGGCGCGATCGAGCGAGTGGACGACGGATGCCGCGGCCCGGATCGCGCGCGCCTTGTTGGTCTGCGCCTGCCCGATGAAATGCCACCGCAGGCCCGCGAGCTCGCCGGTCTCCACGACCTTCCGGCTGAACTCCTGCTGCCGGTTCTCCCCCACATCGCGCACGCCGAGCTCGTAGAGCTCCTGCACGAGCGATGCGGGGTGGAACTTCGTCACGACGATGCGGGTGAGCTCCGAAGGATCGCGGCCCGCCGCGCGTGCGGCATCCGCGATCCGCTCATCGATCGCCGCGAGGCGTGAACGTAGATCTCCCACGGTTTCCGGTCTTGTCGAAGGGCGGTCCGCGAGCGTGCCGATGGGCTTACTTGAGGAAGTCGGGGATGTCGAGGTCGTCGTCGCCGAAGGCCGTGTCGTACGAGGACTCGGTGACGGCGCCGACCGACACGGGCACGACCGACTGCTCGACGACGTCGCGGTCCTTCGCCGCCTCGTCGGCGGGCGTCGCCGGCACGGCGGGCGTCGAGACGATGCGCGAGGCCGTGATCGGCTCGATGCGCGTCTGAGGCTCGCCGCCGTCGAAGCCTGCCGCGATGACCGTGACGCGCACCTCGTCGCCGAGGGTGTCGTCGATCACCGTTCCGAAGATGATGTTGGCCTCGGGGTGCGCGGCCTCCTTGACGAGCTGGGCCGCGTCGTTGATCTCGAAGATGCCGAGGTTCGACCCGCCCTGGATCGACAGCAGCACGCCGTGCGCACCCTCGATCGACGCTTCGAGCAGCGGCGACTCGACGGCGAGCTCGGCGGCCTTGATGGCGCGATCGGCCCCCCTCGCCGAGCCGATGCCCATGAGGGCGGACCCGGCCCCTTGCATGACCGACTTGACGTCGGCGAAGTCGAGGTTGATGAGACCCGGCGTCGTGATGAGGTCGGTGATGCCCTGCACACCGGCGAGGAGCACCTGGTCGGCGGTCGCGAACGCCTCGATCATCGAGATGCCGCGGTCGCTGATCTCGAGGAGGCGGTCGTTCGGCACCACGATCAGGGTGTCGACTTCTTCCTTGAGCTTCGCGACGCCGGTCTCGGCCTGCTGCTGACGACGGCGGCCTTCGAACGAGAACGGCTTGGTCACGACACCGATGGTGAGGGCGCCGATCGACTTGGCGATCTTCGCGACCACCGGGGCACCACCCGTGCCGGTGCCGCCGCCCTCGCCGGCCGTGACGAAGACCATGTCGGCGCCGCGCAGCGCCTCCTCGATCTCTTCGGCATGGTCTTCGGCGGCGCGCCGACCCACCTCGGGGTCGGCACCTGCGCCGAGCCCTCGGGTCAGTTCGCGCCCCACGTCGAGCTTGACGTCGGCGTCGCTCATCAGCAGCGCCTGGGCGTCGGTATTGATGGCGATGAACTCGACGCCCCGCAGCCCGAGCTCGATCATGCGGTTGACCGCGTTGACGCCGCCGCCGCCGACGCCGACGACCTTGATCACGGCGAGGTAGTTCTGGTTCTGGCTCATGCCGGCCTCCGTAGCCCTGGACCTTCTAAACCTTCAACCTCTAGTAGAGGTATAAAGAATTGCCCGGTATGCAATTCCTTGACTCGAAAGTAAGCGGATGCCGCGCCAGCGTGCGGACCGAGACGGCGTGTCGCGGCATCCGGTGCCGGAAGCCGTGGCGGAAGGCTTGCGGTCAGCGGATGACGATCGCGTCGGGCGAGGACACGTCGTAGCTGAGGACGTCCGCGGGCGGACGCGCCGCCATGGCGGTCGCCAGCACCATCGCCTTCCTGGCGGACTGGTCCGCACTCCCCCACACCACCTGCGCGTTCGACCCGCCGAGCGTGAGTGTGACATCGTCGGGCGTCGAGGCGGCCACCTCGGTCACCTGGGCCCGGATGTCTTCGGGGAGGGACCGCATCACCTGGCCGGCGGCCGCGAAGGCGTCCGAGTCGACGCCGCCGGTGATCGTGAGCAGCGGCGTCCCCGGGCTGGGCGTCCCCGTGGTCGACAGCGCCACGCCCGCCGCGTCGACGAGCGTGTAGCCCGCGCGGGTCTCGATGAGGCCGATCGGCGTGCGCTCGACGATGCGCACCACCAGCTCGTGCGGCGGCCGGGCCTCGAGCGCGTAGGTCTCGATGAGCGGGAAGGCGACGAGCTCCGCCTTGACCGCACTCTCGTCGATCAGGGGCAGCGGGGTGCCGAGCTGTCCCGCCAGCGCATCCGAGACGGCATCCGCCGAGACCTGCTGCGCACCCACCACCGAGATCTTCTCGACGCCGAAGAGCGGGCTGTACGCGGCGCCGAGCGTGCCCAGCGCGAGCAGGAGGATGGATGCCGCAGCTCCGAGCCAGATCGCCCGCCGCCGTCGCTGCCGCACGGTGAAGCGGCGGATCTCGGCGCGCAGCGCCTTGCGCCGGGCCCGCGACGCCTTCCAGACCTCGCGGAAACCGACATCGCCGGCATCCGTCCCGGCGCTTGCGGTCTCCGCAGCGGAGGCGGGCGCGGGAGGATCCGTGGGAAGCGCGAGCGGGATGACCGGGGCCGTGGTGTCGTCGTTCTCCGTCAGCGGCGCTTCGACGGACTCGGCGGGTTCCGTGACGACCGACGTCGCCGTGCCTCGCCGCGGCGCGCGCTGCGACGGCGCGGCAGCATCCGCCGCGCCGCGCGAGGCGACCGGCGACTGCGGCAACGGCGACGGACGGCGCATGGGTCCTACTCCGTCGTGCTCGTGGGCTCGTGACTCGTCGTGCCGCTGCCCGGGCGGGCGAGCGACTCGAGGACCTGCGGGATGATGAGGTTCACGTTGCCGCAGCCGAGCGTGATGACGTAGTCGCCGTCGCGGGCGACCGACGCCGTATAGTCGGCGGCCTCCTGCCAGTCGGGCACGAAGTGCACGTGGGACGGGTCGGCGAAGGCGTCGCTCACGAGCTCGCCGGTGACTCCCGGAACGGGATCCTCGCGGGCGCCGTACACGTCGAGCATGACCGTGTGGTCGGCGTAGCGCTCGAGCACGTCGGCGAACTCCTGGTACATGTCCTTCGTGCGGGAGTATGTGTGGGGCTGCTGGATCGCGATGATGCGCCCGTCGCCGACGACGGTGCGGGCGGCCGCCAGGGCCGCCGCGACCTCGGTCGGGTGGTGGGCGTAGTCGTCGAAGACGCTCACTCCGCGCTCGACCCCGTGCAGCTCGAAGCGCCGCACGGTGCCCGCGAAGCCTTCGACGGCGCGCACCGCCGGCTCGAGCTCGTGGCCGAGCGTCAGGAGCACGGCCACGGCTCCCGCGGCGTTGATCGCGTTGTGCGCGCCGGGGATCGGCAGCTGCGCGTCCACGGAGGCCCCGCCGTGGCTGATGCGGAAGGCGACCGGGCCTTCGGTGACGATGTCGCTCACCCGTACCGTCGCATCCTCGGCCTCGCCGAAGGTGACGACGTGCGGATGGGTGAGCTGCGCGGCCACGAGTCGGGCACCGGCGTCATCGGACGAGATCACGACCGCCTCGCGCGCCTCGTTCGCGAACCGGGCGAACGCCGCATAGAACGCGTCGCGAGTGCCCCAGTGATCGAGGTGGTCGGGGTCCACGTTCGTGATGAGGGCGATCGACGTGTCGTAGAGCAGGAACGTGCCGTCGGACTCGTCGGCCTCGATGACGAAGAGGTCGTCGCGGCCGCTGCCGCTCGAGACGCCGAGCTGCGCGATCACCCCGCCGTTGACGAACGTGGGGTCGACATCCAGGTCGCGCAGCGCCGTCACGATCATGCCCGTCGACGTCGTCTTGCCGTGCGCACCGGCGACCGACACGAGCCGGCGCCCGCCGATGAGCCAGTACAGCGCCTGCGAACGGTGGATCACGTGCAGGCCGCGCTCCTTGGCCAGCACGAACTCGGGGTTCTCCGGCCAGATCGCACCGGTGTGCACGACCGTGTCGACGTCGTCGGCGAGGTTCGATGCGTCGTGGCCGACGTAGACCGTCGCCCCGAGCTCGGCGAGTTCGCGGAGCCCCTTGCTGTCGGCGCGATCGGACCCCGACACGCGGATGCCGCGCTCCAGGAACATGCGGGCGAGCCCCGACATGCCGGATCCGCCGATTCCGATGAAGTGGGCGGCGGCGATGTCGTCGGGGATGGGAAGACTGAGATCGGGTCTGATCATGGCCCGTCAATCCTAAGTTGGGCGGCGGTGACCGCGGCCCCGGCGCGCTGGACCACCCTCAGCCCTGGCATCTTTTGTGTTGACACATTGATACAGAACGTGGCACAATAACCCCATGCTCGATTGGATCGTCACCTTCAACGGCGGTGTGCTGTGTGGGATCGCCGCCGTTGCCCTGATAGCCCTGGCGGCCTCGCACCGGAAGGACTTCGGTGCCACCACGTCGTATCGCGCGTCGGTGCGCGCCAGACTGCCTTTCGGCTCAGATGCCATGGCCCTCAGCATTCGCCGTCGCACCCGTATGCTCCTGCGTGCGAACATGTGGGGTCTGCTCGCGACCGTTGTCGTCGCCACCGCCGTGTTCGTGTCCACGCCTCTGTCGTCGAGCCCGCAGTTCCTCTGGCTCGTCACGCTGTCGATCTTCCTTGTCGTGCTGACAGCAGGGTCTGTGGCTGTGGGGCTGCGTGAGCGCCTCTTCGATCCGGCGCCTACCGCGATGCGCGTGGCGCGAGCGCGAGCGTTGGGCGTCGCCGATTACGTCGGGCGCGCGCGACGCCTGGCCCCGCTGCTCCTCTTGACCGCGGCCGCCGGGAGCTGTGTGGCCCTCGCGGTCTCGGATGCGATGCGCCCGGTCGGCTTCGTCCCCCTGGCGCTGACGTATGCGGCGCTGGCCTTCGCGGTCGTCGCAACGATCGGCGCCCGCTACGCGGAACGTCTGGTGCTCGCGCAGCCTCAACCGGCTTCCGACACTCTCGAGCTCGCCTGGGACGACCTCTTCCGGGCCGACACGCTGAGCGTGCTGCGGATGGGCGCCGCGACGGCTGCGTGGCTGCCGCTCGGGCTCGCCCTCACGCTCATCGGCGATGCCTGGCTGCTGCACGGTCCGACCGATTTCGCGGCTCTCTTCCCCTGGTGGGGCATCCCGGCGCTGCAAGTGCTGTACTCCCTCGGTCAGGGCCGTCTGCCGGACCCCTTGTACCCGGACTTCCTGCGCCCGACGGCGCAGGTCGCCGAGGAGCAGCCCGCATGATCGTCATCGACCCGTCCTCCCCCGTCCCGCCGTTCGAGCAGCTGCGCTCCGGCCTCGTCGACGCGGTGGCTTCGGGCGAGCTCGGTCCTGGGGAGCGACTGCCCACCGTGCGCCGCCTCGCCGAGGATCTGGGCGTCGCGCCCGGCACAGTCGCGCGCGCGTACCGCGAGCTCGAGGCATCCGGCATGATCGAGACCCGTGGCCGCAACGGCACGTTCGTCGCCTTCGACGCCGACCCTGCGCGGCAGCAGCTTCAGCGCGCCGCCGCCGCATTCGCCGCACAGGTGCGCGACCTCCGCCTCGACGCCGACGAGGCGCTCGCGATCGTCACCGCCGCGCTGCGCGGCGGAGAGGCGTCACCCGCGTCCTGAAGCCCGCAGCGCGTCGTCGATCATCGCGACGACGTTCTCGGTTCCGGTGCGCGTGCCGACGGATGCCGCAGCCGCCGCCATCGCCGTGCGCCGGGCGTCGTCGGCCAGGAGCGGGACGACCTCGGAGCGCACGCGATCGCCCGTGAAGTCGGCATCCGAGATCAGCAGAGCCGCGCCGGCGCGGACGGCGGACGAGGCGTTCAGAGCCTGCTCGCCGTTGCCGACGGCGTACGGCACGTAGACCGTCGGGATGCCGAGCGCGCTGATCTCGCTGACGGTCGCGGCGCCGGAGCGGGACACGATGAGGTCTGCGAGCGCGAACGCGAGGTCCATGCGGTCGACGTAACGGCGCAGCGCGTAGCCGGCGACCCCGGGATCGACCAGCTCGGACCGCTCCCCCGTGATGTGCAGCAGCTGCCAGCCGGCGTCGAGCACGTCGCGCCACGCGGCGCCGTGCCCCTCGCCGAAGGCGGCGTTCAGGCGCTGCGCGCCGAGCGATCCGCCGAACACCAGGAGCACCGGCTTCGCGGGATCGAGACCGAAGTGCGCGGCCGCCTCGGCGCGGAGTGCATCGCGGTCGAGGGTGACGATCTCGCGGCGCAGCGGCATCCCGACGACCGTCGACCGTTTCAGCGGGGTGCCTTCGAAGGCGACGCCGACACCCGCGGCCCGACGGGCGCCCAGGACGTTCGCCAGGCCGGGGCGCGCGTTCGCCTCGTGGACGACGAACGGCACGCGCTCACGGCGGGCTGCCACGTAGGCGGGGGCTGAGGCGTAGCCGCCGAAGCCGACGACGACATCGACGTGGCGCCCGGAGATGTGGGCACGCACCTGTGCGATCGCGCGCGGGAAGCGCGCCGGGAAGGCGGCGGCGGCCTTGTCGGGGCGGCGCGGGAACGGGACCTTGTCGACGAACAGCAGCTCGTAGCCGCGCTCGGGCACGAGCCGGGCCTCGAGCCCCTCTCGAGTGCCGAGCACGAGCACCACGGCCTCCGGATCGCGGGCGCGCAGCGCATCGGCGACCGCCAGGAGCGGGTTGACATGTCCGGCGGTGCCGCCGCCGGCCAGGAGGTACGTCGTCACTCCCCGAGCCTACCCGGCCGACCTCCATCGGGTTCGGGGCGCACGGCGGACGTTCGGGGCGCACGCCGTGCGCCCCGAACGCTCGCGCCGCGCCCCAAACCCGGGAACCGCAGAACAGCTGACGGCGCGGAACGGGACGCTTCGGCTCAGCCCCGCTCAGCCCCGGCTCAGCGGACGGCGCGCAGCTTCGCCCGCGCGCGCGCCGCGCGGGCGGAGGCGATCGCCGCTTCACGACGGGCGATGGATGCCGGGAGCGAGCGCGCGAACGCCAGCAGCACGCCGGAGGCGATCAGGACCGACAGCAGCGACGTGCCGCCCTGCGACATGAACGGCAGCGGCACGCCGAGCACCGGGAAGACGCGCAGCACGACGCCGACGTTGATGAGCGCCTGTCCGACGATCCACACCGTGATGCCACCGGCGGCGATCCGTACGAAGGCGTCGTCGGTCTTGCGGATGACGTGGAAGGCGCCGACCGCGAAGAGGGCGAAGAGACTGAGCACGACCGCGCACCCGATGAGCCCGAGCTCTTCGCCGACGATGGCGAAGATGTAGTCGTTCGCCGCGGCGGGGAGCCAGTCGTACTTCTCGCGCGAGTTTCCGAGCCCCAGCCCGAAGATGCCTCCGCTCGCGAGGCCCCAGATGCCGTGCAGCGGCTGGTAGCAGTCGTTGAAGTAGTCGTCGAGACAGTTCGGGTTGAGGAAGCTCATGAACCGCCGCATGCGGTCGGGGCTGGTGACGGCGAGGTACGCCACCGCCGCCGCCGCGCCGATCGCGGGGAGGACGAAGATGCGCAGCTTCACGCCCGAGAAGAACAGCGCGCCGAGCACGATGAGGACGAGGATCATCGCCGTGCCGAGGTCGTCGCCGGCGAGGACTGTCGCGATCGCCAGCCCTGCCACCGGGACGAGCGGGATGAACACGTGCTGCCACTTCGTCAGCAGCGACCGCTTGCGGAACAGCACGTAGGCGACCCAGAGCGCGAGCCCCAGCTTGAGGAACTCCGACGGCTGCGCCTGGAAGCCGGCGATCGTGATCCAGTTGCGGTTGCCGTCGGCACCGTGGCCGAGGGGCGTGAACACCAGCAGCTGGAACGCGACGCCGAAGATGAGCGCCGGCCAGGCCATCTTCTTCCAGAACGCGACGGGCAGACGGCTCGCGATGAACATCAGCGGGATGCCGATCACGGCGAAGACGACCTGCTTGATCACCATCTCCCACGGCGCCTCGCCGGCCGCAGTGGCGGTGGCGGACGTCGCCGACAGCACCATGACGAGCCCGAAGACCGTGAGCAGGAGCGCCGTCGAGGCGATGAGCAGGAACTCGCTCGGCACGGGCGCGAACACCCGGCCCAGCGACACGCGCGCGGCGAGTCCGCGGCGGGCCGGTGGTTCAGGCGGAGTCGGGGTCTGCCGGGCCCGCGGCGGTTGTGTCGTGGTCACCCGGGTCCCCCGTTCCGATCCGCTCCCTCACCGCTGCGGCGAATCGCCGCCCGCGGTCCGCGTACGACGCGAACTGGTCGAAGGATGCCGCAGCGGGAGCGAGCAGAACCACGTCCCCGTCACGCGCCACCCCTGCCGCCAGTTCGACGACCTGCGCCATGACCCCTTCAGTCTCATCGGCCTCGACCTCGAACACCGGCACCGCCGGGGCGTGTCGCTCGAACGCGGCGACGACGGCCGCGCGGTCGACGCCGATCACGATGGCGGCTTTGGCGCCCGCACCGCGGCCCGAGACGAGCTCGGAGATGTCGACGCCCTTGAGCAGTCCGCCGACGACCCAGACGGCGCCCGGGTATGCCGCGAGCGATGAGGCGGCCGCGTGCGGGTTGGTGGCCTTCGAGTCGTCGACCCAGGTGACGCCGGCGTGCCGCGCGACGACCTCGATCCGGTGCGGGTCCAGGCGGAAGCCCCGCAGCGCCTCGCGGATCGCGGCGGGCGCGACATCCAGTGACCGCGCCAGTGCGGCGGCGGCCAGGATGTTGGAGACGATGTGCGGCGCCGCGAGGCCGAGCGAGGCGAGCTCGTCCACCGTGGTGAGCTCCAGCGCGCTGGTGCGCCGGTCCTCCAGGAACGCGCGGTCGACGACGATGCCCTCGACGACTCCGAGGTCGCTGGGCCCCGGTGTCCCCAGGTCGAACCCGATGGCGCGCGCGCCCTCGATGACCTCGGCGTCCTCGACCATGCGCTGGGTGGCGGCATCCGCCTTGTTGTAGACGCACGCGACGCGCGTGCTGTCGTACACGTGCGCCTTCGCGGCCCGGTACTCCTCGAACGAGCCGTGCCACTCGAGGTGGTCGTCGGCGAGGTTGAGGCAGACCGCGGCCCACGGCGAGACCGGGTCCGGCGAGTCCTGCAGCCCCAGGTACCAGAGCTGGTGGCTCGACAGCTCCACGACCAGGGCGTCGAACCCCGAAGGATCGCGCACGGCGTCGAGCACGGGCGTGCCGATGTTGCCGACGGGCGCCGCCCTCAGGCCGCCCGCGACGAGCATCGTCGCCGCGAGGCGCGTGGTCGTGGTCTTGCCGTTGGTGCCGGTGACGAGGATCCAGTCGGCCGGCGTGCCGTCGGCCCGCACCACCTTGTCGCGCACGCGCCAGGCGAGCTCGACATCCCCCCACAGCGCGATGTCGTTCTCACGCGCCCAGGAGACGAGCGGATGCCGCGGTGCGAAGCCCGGCGACGCCACGACGACCTCGGGCGCGAACTCGGCGAGCTCAGCGGGCACGGCGTCGAGGCTCCCGGTCCAGAGCCGCGCGCCGATGACCGGCAGCAGGCGCGCGTACTCCTCGTCGGCCTTCTCCGTCACCACGAGCACCTCTGCGCCCAGCTCCGCCAGCGTGTCGGCGACCGAGAAGCCGGTGACCGACAGTCCGAGCACGGCGACCCGCAGGCCCTTCCAGTCGGCGTTCCAGCTGGTGAGGGTGGACAGGCGTTGCGAGGTCATGTGCGAGAGAGCCATTCGACGTAGAAGAATCCGACACCCGAGACGGCGAGGAGGCCGGCGATGATCCACATGCGCACCACGATCGTGACCTCGGACCAGCCGCGCAGCTCGAGGTGGTGGTGGAACGGGCTCATCAGGAACAGCCGTTTGCCGCGGGTGATCTTGAAGTAGAGGCGCTGGAGGATGACCGAGCCGGGGCCGATGATGAAGACGCCGGCGACGAGCACGGCGAGCAGCTCGGTGCGGGTGAGGATCGCCATCGCGGCGATGACGCCGCCGATGGCCATGGATCCGACGTCGCCCATGAAGACCTTGGCCTTCGGGGCGTTCCACCAGAGGAACCCGACCAGCGCGCCGACGAACGAGGCCGAGATGATCGCGAGGTCGAACGGGTCGCGGGTCGGATAGCACGCGGCCTTGGCCGCCGCGGAGAGACCCTCACCGCCCCAGCACGCCTGGTTGAACTGCCAGAACGCGATCAGGCTGTAGGCGCCGATCACGAAGATGCCGGCGCCGGCGGCCATGCCGTCGAGCCCGTCGGTCACATTGGTGCTGTTCGAGAACGCCACGCCGATGAACGTCACCCACGCGAGGTAGAGGATCCACCCGATGATGAGGCCGAGCGTCATGAAGCCGAGCACCGGCACGTCTCGGAACACCGAGATGTACGGCGAGGCCGGGGTCTGGTCGAACTGGTTCGGGAAGTTGAGCGCGACGACGCCGAAGGGCACCGTGACCGCGACCTGACCGGCGACCTTGCGCCAGCCGCTCAGGCCCATGAACTTCTGCTGGCGCACCTTCATGTAGTCGTCGATGAAGCCGACGGCCCCGAGGCCCACCATCATCCAGATCACGAGCAGGCCGGAGATCGTCGGAGGGTTGTTTCCGACGTAGCAGCCGATGAGGTAGCCCACGATCGTGCCGACGATGAAGATCGTGCCGCCCATGGTGGGCGTGCCGCGCTTCGTCTGGTGATTGGGGTTGCGGATGTCTTCAGGCGTGCGGATGACCTGACCCCATCCCCACTTGCGGAAGAGCCGCAGGAAGACGGGGGTGAGGAAGAGCGTGAATGCCAGCGAGATCGCCGCCGCGGTAAGGAGAGATCTCACGAGAACGATTCTCCCAGACGATCACCGAGGAACCGGAGCCCGGCCGAGTTCGACGACTTCACCAGCACGCGGTCGCCGTCGCGCAGCTCGCCCTGCAGGTAGGCGAACGCCTCGTCGGCGGTCGAGAAGAAGACGGCCTCGTTGTCCCACGAGCCCTGCGCGACGGCCTCGAGGTACATGCGGCGCGCGGCGTCGCCGACGATCACGATGCGCTGGATGCCGAGCCGCACCGCAAGCAGGCCGATCCGGTCGTGCTCCTCCTCGGCGTACTCGCCCAGCTCGCTCATCGCGCCGAGCACGACGACGGTGCGCTCGCCGGGAGCGGTGATCTGCGCGAGGGTGCGCAGCGCAGCCGACATCGAGTCGGGGCTGGCGTTGTAGGCGTCGTTGATGATGCGGACGCGGTCCGATCCGAGCGGCTGCATGCGCCAGCGCTCGGCGATCTCGACAGTCTCCAGCCGCGTGACCGCGTCGGTGAGTGACACCCCGAGGGTCGTGGCGGCGGCGAGGGCGGCGAGGGCGTTCATGACGTGGTGCTCGCCCAGCACCCGCAGGCGCACCGGCAGCGAGGTGCCGTCGGCGGTCACCGTGAAGGTTGTTCCGGATGCCGTCACCACGACGTCGTCGGCGCGCACGTCGGCGGCAGCGGCGCCGCGGCCGAACCAGCGCACCGACGCGCCCTGCTCGGCGGCGATCGGCGCCATCGCGGCGACGCGGGCGTCGTCGGCGTTGAGCACCGCCACTCCCCCGGCGCTCAGCGCTCGCACGAGCTCGGACTTGGCGTGGAAGGTGGCCTCGATGCCGCCGAAGCCGCCGGCGTGCGCCATGCCGACCATGAGGACCACGCCGACATCGGGGTCGACCAGACCCGCGAGGCGCGCGATCTCGCCGGGGGCGCTCGCGCCGAACTCGCTCACGAGGAACTTCGTGGTCTCGGTGACGCGCAGCATCGTGAGCGGCGCACCGACCTCGTTGTTGAACGACGCCTTCGGTGAGACGGTCTCGCCTTCGCCCTCGAGGATGCGGGCGAGCAGGTTCTTCGTGGTGGTCTTGCCGTTCGAGCCCGTGATGCCGACCACCCGCAGCGCGCCGGCATCCCGCACGCGCGCGACGACCTCGCGTGCGAGGTCCGCGAGGGCGGCGACGACGTCGGGCACGACGATCTGGCTGACGCCGGCCTCGACCCGGCGCTCGACGATCGCGAGTGCCGCGCCGTTGCCGACGGCGGCGTCGACGAACAGGTGGCCGTCCGTCTCCTCGCCGGGCTTGGCGACGAACACGCCACCCGGACCGATCAGTCGGGAATCGGTGTCTACAGCGCCTTCGATCAGCGTGTCGGGCGTGTCGCCGTCGGCGAGGTGCGTCTCGCCCGAGACGGCGTGGGCGATCTGGGCGATGGTGAGCGCGATCATCAGGGAACTCTCCGTCGGGTGGGGAGACTACCCGAACTTGGGCAGCAGCTCCGGCGACGTCGTCGAGGGCATGACGCGGTAGGTCTTGAGCACCTGGGTCATGGCCTTCTGGAACGCGGTCGCGTTGGCCGCAGACGATGTTACCTTCGTCGGCTCGTCGAGGGTGACGACCACCACGTACTGCGGGTCGTCGGCCGGCGCGAAGCCGACCATCGTCGTGTAGTACACGCCGGCCTTGTAACCGCCGTTGACCAGGTCCGCCTTCTCGCCGGTGCCCGTCTTGCCGCCGATGCGGTAACCGGGGATCTCCACCGTCTTGGCATACGGAGCCTGCAGGAACACGTTCTCGAGCATCTCGCGCATCTGCGCCGAGGTGCTCTCGCTGATGACCCGCTCGGGCTCGGCCAGTTCGGGCTCGACGACGGTCCCATCGGGCTTGGTGCAGGATTCGATGATCTGCAGCGGCATCTTGACGCCGCCGTTCACGATCGCGCCGTACGCGCGGGCGAGCTCGGGCATCGTGGTGGTCACGCCCTGCCCGAACGCGGTGTTGTAGGCGGTCTGAGCGCCCCACTCCTCGACGGGATGGATCAGGCCGTTCGCCTCGAGCGGGTACCCGCTCGAGGTGCCGTCACCGATCCCGAAGTGCTTGAAGTAGTCGTAGCGCGTCTTCTTGTCGACCTTCTCGCTGAATTTCGAGATGCCGGCGTTCGACGAGTCGATCAGCACGCCGGTGAGCGTGTAGGTGTACGCCGGGTGCTGGAACGAGTCGCGCACGCGCGCGCCGTTCGGGAAGTTCTCCAGCCCCGATGCCACGACGGTCGAATCGGGGGTCTGCCCGCCGGCGTCGATGACGGTCGCGGCGGTCAGGCCCTTGAACGTCGAACCGGGCTCGAAGGTGCCGCGCAGGATCTGGCTGGTGCGGTCGTCGGGGGCCGTGGCATCCACGTTGTTCGGGTCGACGGTCGGGTACTCGGCCGCCGCGCGCACCTTTCCGGTCTTCACCTCGTACACGAGGATCGAGCCGTGCTGCGCGGCCATGTTCTGCGTCTGCTCGGCGATCAGCTGCTGCAGGTACCAGTTCAGGTCACGGTTGATGGTGAGCTGCAGCGTGCCGCCGTCAGCCGCGGGCACCTCGGTCTCGGTACCGGGGATGACGACGCCGTCTTTGCCCCGCTCGTAGAGGCGCTCGCCGTCGGTCGCCGCGAGGCAGTCGTTCTGCGACAGTTCGAGACCTTCCAGCGCTTCGCCGTCCGTGCCCATGAACCCGACGAGGTTTCCTGCCACGGCCCCGTCGGGGTATGCGCGCGCCGGGTGGGAGACGCAGGTGATGTAGGGCATCTTCAGGTCGGCCAGGGCGCGGAACTGCTCGGTCGACACGCCGTTCTTGAGCTCGGCGTACTGGGTGTCCGGGTCATCCGCGAGCGCGGTGCCGACGATCGCGCGGACGTCCTCGGGCGTCTGCCCGGTGATCTCGGCGACGTCGTTCGACACGTCGGCCCACAGCCGCGACTCCGACTTCTCCTCCAGCACATCCGCGTCGGTCTGCGTGATGAGCAGCGGATCGAGCTGGCAGTCGTATCGCAGGATGCTGCCGGCCAGCGTCTGCCCCGTCGCGTCGACGATCGAGCCACGGGTGCCGTACAGCGTCTGCTTGCCCGCGAACGCGGTGTCGAGCGAGTCCTTGATGTGGTCGTCGGCGTTCACGACCTGGATGTCGACGAGGCGGATGATGAATCCGGCGAGGACGGCGAGGACGACGGCGAGGGCCACGACGGTGCGGCGGCGGGGACTTCTCGTGCTTCGTGTCGTCATGTGCGTCTCGTGCTCTGGTCTCGCGTTCTCGTGTCGACCGCCGGCGATGCCGTCGGTTCAGTGTGTGCTCGGGATGGGCAGTCCGTCGGTGAGCGGCGGCGGAGTGTTGCCGACTCCGCCGTCCGGCGTCTCGGCGATCTCGACGGGCACACCGTCGATGGTCGCGTCGGGGACGGTGACGAGGGGCGTGTCGGTGATGAGGGCGTTCGCCACCGCGCCGCGACCGATCGCGTCCACCGACGACGACCCCATGGCCACCTCGGACGGACCGAGGATCGCGCCGTCGCTCAGCCGCAGGTAGCTCGGCGCCTCGTTGATCACCATGCCGAGGGCGGCGGCGTTCGCTGCCAGATACTGGGGCGAGCTGAGCCCGGCGACATCGTCGTAGAGGATCTGCTTCTCGTAGGTGAGGTCACGCTGCTCCTTCGACAGAGCGGCGAGCTCGTAGGTGCTCTGCGTCGTCATGATCGACAGCGACATCTGCGCGGCGGCGATGAGGAACGCCCCCATCACGGCGACGATCCCGTAGAAGAGCTTGGGTCGACGCCGGCGGGCGGGCGCGTCGACGACCTGCAGGCGCCGGCGCGGGGCATCCGATCGATCCGGGGCGGCGCTGCCGACCGGTCGGCCCGCGGCGGAGCCCGAGAGCCCGGCCGCTGTCATGGCGTTCGCGATCGTGCTCATGCGGCACCCTCCGCGTGCTCGGGCCTCACGCGCTCAGCGGCGCGGAGGCGCACCGGCGTCGCGCGCGGGTTGACCGCGCGCTCCTCGTCGGTGGCGAGCTCGGCACCTTTGACGAGCAGTCGGAATCTCGGGGCGTGCTCGGGGAGTTCCACGGGAAGACCCGCCGGCGCCGTGGACGCCGATGCCTCAGCGAGGGCGCGCTTGATCAGCCGGTCCTCGAGGGATTGGTACGACAGGACGACCATGCGGCCGCCGACCGGCAGGATGCCGAGGGCCGAAGGAATGGCGCGCTCGAGCACCGACAGCTCGCGGTTCACCTCGATGCGCAGCGCCTGGAACACGCGCTTGGCGGGATGTCCGGTGCGCTGCACGGCCGCCGGCGTCGCCGCCTGCAGGATCTCGACCAGCCGGCCGGAGCGCTCGATCGGCTCCTGCGCCCGGGCGGCGATGATCGCGCGGGCATATCGGCCGGCCAGCTTCTCCTCGCCGTACCGCTCGAAGATGCGGCGGAGATCCCCCTCGCCGTAGGTGGCGAGGATGTCGGCCGCCGTCGTGCCCGCCGACTGGTCCATGCGCATGTCCAGCGGGGCATCCTGCGCGTAAGCGAAGCCGCGATCGGCGACGTCGAGCTGCAGCGACGAGACCCCGAGATCGAACAGGATGCCGTCGGCCGCGGCGAAGCCGCTCGAGGTGACGGCATCCGCGATCCCGTCGTAGACGGTGTGGACGAGCGTGATGCGATCGCCGAAGCGCGCCAGCCGCTCCCCCGCGATGCGCAGCGCGTCGGTGTCGCGGTCGAGACCGACGAGGTGGAGGTTCGGGAAGCGCTCGAGGAATGCCTCGGAGTGGCCGCCCATGCCGAGCGTGGCATCGACGAAGACGGCGCCGTCGTGCTGGAGGGCGGGTGCGAGCAGCTCGATGCAGCGCTCGAGCATGACCGGGGTGTGGATGTCGCGCAGGTTCATGATCGTCGGGGCCTCTGCGGGCTCCGCCCCCTGGATCCTGATCCCCATCCGCTCTGACCTGGCACCGGGGAAGTGGCGACAGGGCGGGAGCGGCTGGGAGTCGGGGTCCAGGCGACAGGGCGCGTCAGAACAGGCCCGGAATCACCTCCTGCTCCAGCTCGGCGTATGTCTCTTCGTTGGCCTCGGCATAGGTGTTCCATGCCGTGGCGTCCCAGATCTCGGCGTGAGCGCCGACGCCGGTGACGACGAGGTCGCGCTCCAGGCCGGCGTATGCGCGCAGCGGAGGGGGGATCGTGATGCGGTTCTGACTGTCGGGCTTCTCGGCACTGGCACCCGAGAGGAACATGCGCAGGAAGTCGCGCGCCTGCTTGTTCGCGAGCGGGGCCTCACGGATGCGGTCGTGCACCCGTTCGAACTCCTTCTCGCTGAACACGTACAGGCAGCGATCCTGTCCGCGCGTCACGACGACACCCCCACCAAGGTCATCGCGGAACTTGGCCGGGAGGATGACGCGTCCTTTGTCATCGAGCTTGGGTGTGTGCGTGCCCAACAGCATCGGTACATCACACCCCCTTCGTCCGGCCCCCCGGGTTGTTCGCCACTTTACTCCACTCTCCTCCACTTTGCTACTAATGGATCGCCCGACGCTCCCCCGCGCCCCCTTGCCGCGGTCCTCGGCACGGCTTCCGGGCAACAAAAAAGCACCGACCCGAAGGTCGGTGCTTCTCGTGCGGACTCAGCCGGCGGCGGCGCTCAGCGCTCCCCTTGCCGCTTGTCCCATCGGTCGTTCATGCGGTCCATGAACGAGGAGGCATTCTGTGGTTTTGCGGGCCGGTCGGGCTCGGCCGGTATCTTGCCGGGGCCGCGACCCGGCGTGACGGCGAGGAGGACTCCGCCCAGCATCACGACGAAGCCGATCACACCGACGACGATCAATTGCTGCGAGACCCCGACGATCAGACCGCCGAGCCCCAGCAGCACGAGGACCGTGCCGTAGACGATGTTGCGATAGCTCAGGGTGCGTCCGTCGCGGGGCGCGCTGACGACATCCGCGTCGTTGCGCATGAGATGGCGTTCCATCTCGTCCAGCAGGCGCTGCTCCTGTTCGGAGAGTGGCATGCATCCCCCTCTGTACTTCGGTGGCTCGATTGTACGCGTGCCGTTCCTCACTAGGCTAGGCCCGTGTCCGCACCCGCAGAACCGATCGAAGCCATTTCCCAGCGAGTGGACATCTTCATCTCGGCTCAGCGGGAGTCCGTGACGGATGCCGGCGCCGAGGCGGCGCGGTTCGTCTCGGCCGCGGCCGATGCGGCGACGGGCGGCAAACGGCTCCGCGGGCGCTTCTGCATCGCCGGGTGGAGGGCTGTGGAGGAAGCGTCGGCCCGTGCCGGCGACGCTCCCGACCCGGTCGTGGCAGCGGCCGCGGCGCTCGAGGTCTTCCACGCCGCCGCCCTCGTGCACGACGACGTCATCGACAACTCGGACACGCGGCGCGGCCGCCCTGCGGCGCACCGTGCCCTCGAGGCGGGGCACCGCGACTCCGGGTGGCGCGGCGATGCCGACGCATTCGGCCGGTCGGGTGCGATCCTGCTCGGCGACCTCCTCGTCGCCTGGAGCGATGACCTCCTCGAAGAGGGGCTCGCCGAGACGTCGCCCGACCGCGCGGCGGCCGCCCGCCGGGAGTACGCCCTGATGCGTCGCGAGGTCACGCTCGGTCAGTTCCTCGACATCGCCGAGGAGTCCGCCTTCGTCACGGAGCCCGACGAGCGCCACGCCGAGCGGGCGCTGCGCGTGGCCTCGTTCAAGTCCGCCCGGTACAGCGTGCAGCAGCCGCTCGCGATCGGCGCGGCGCTTGCGGGAGCGGACGCCGCGCAGGCAGCCGCGCTCGCCGCGTTCGGGCACCCCCTCGGCATGGCGTTCCAGCTGCGCGACGATGTGCTGGGTGTGTTCGGCGACGAGGCCGCCACCGGCAAGCCCTCGGGCGACGACCTGCGAGAGGGCAAGCGCACGGTGCTCATCGCGTATGCGCGCGAGGCTCTCGCTCCCGGCGCGCGCCGCCTCGTCGACGAGCTGATCGGCGATCCCGGCCTGGATGCCGGGCAGATCGCGTCGCTGCAGCAGACGATCGTCGAGACCGGCGCGCTCGACCGAATCGAGCGCCTCATCGCCGACTACGCGCACGAGGCCGATCGCGCCCTGTCGGGAGCACGGCTCGGCAATGCTGCCGTCGGCGAGCTGCGGGATCTGGCTCGTGCGGCGACCGTCCGCACCACCTGAGCACCGGCCCTTCGGCACCCCGGAGCGGTGCGGCTGACGCTGCCGCTCAGACCACGGTGCGCGCGACCCGACGGACCTCGCTCTTGCGACCGGCGAGCAGAGCCTCGATCGGCGACATTCCGATCGACTCCTCGGGGCTCAGCAGCCAGTCGATCACCTCGTCGTCCGAGAACCCCACGTCATGGAGCACGAACACGGTGCCCCGCAGCGACGGCAGCGGGTGCCCGTCGACGATGAAGACGGCCGGGACCTTCAGGACGCCGTCGCGCTTGGATCCGACGAGGTGGAACTCGTCCAGCAGCCGGCGCACGCGGCCGAGGGGTTCGCCGAGCACCTCCACGAGGTCGGGAAGGGTGAGCCAGTCGGTCTCGAAGCGGGGCGCGTCAGAGGTCACGAAAGCAACTATCTCAGATCGCAGCGAGGCCGAGCCCATCGCACTTCAGCCACTTCTGTCACACAGGCCTCTTCTTATAACAGGCGTTGACACCATATGACTTCCGTGACACGGTTTTCGGAGTCGACTGAGGGGGGAAAACTCGTGCGACAGGTGCGGAGTACCAGGAAGAATGCCCATCGGAGCGCCGCCTCGCGGATGCTCGTGGCCGGGGTTCCGGCGGCCGTCGCCGGCTCGATCGCGCTGACGCTCTCGGCCGTTCCGGCGCATGCCGCGCCGACGGATGCCGCCGCTCAGAGCGCCGACCACGTGCTGCGCGGCATCCGCTCCACGGGCCCCGCAGTGGCGACCGTCTCGGTGCCCAGGGCGCTCGCCGGACCTGCGGAGGGGATCGCCGCGCACGCGGCGGTCATCGCCGCTCCCGCCGTCGCCCGCGTGACCGCTGAGGCCGCACCCGCGACGTACACCGTGCAGCGCGGTGACACCGTGAGCCGCATCGCCGCCCGCTTGGGGCTGCGCACCGCCGACATGCTCGCGCTCAACGGCCTGGGCTGGTCCTCGACCATCTACCCGGGGCAGGTACTGAAGCTGGCCGCGGTCGCCGTCGCCGCACCCGCGCCGGCGAGCCCTGCAGCGGCACCCGCCGACGGCTCGTACACCGTGCAAGGGGGCGACACGGTCGGCGCGATCGCGAAGCGCCACGGCGTCACCACCGACGCCGTGCTGTCGGCCAACGGGCTCGGCTGGTCGTCCATCATCTACCCCGGCCAGACGCTCACGATTCCCGGCGCCGCGGCGCCCGCCGCATCCGCTCCTGCGCCGGCCCCGGCGCCCGCGCCGGCTCCCGCTCCGAGCGCGCCGGCCGCCGGCACGCACACGATCTCGGCGGGCGACACGGTCAGCGCGATCGCGAAGCGGTACGGCGTGAGCATCGATGCCGTGCTGTCGACCAACGGGCTCGACCGGTCCTCGATCATCTACCCCGGCCAGACTCTCCGGATCCCGGCATCCGCTTCCTCCGTGCCGGGGCTGACCTCGGAGCAGGTGGCCAACGCGCAGCTGATCGTGCGCATCGGCCGCGAACTCGGGGTGTCCGACCGCGGCATCGCGATCGCCCTCGGCACGGCGATGCAGGAGTCGTCGCTGCGCAACGTCACGTGGGGCGATCGCGACTCGCTCGGCCTCTTCCAGCAGCGCCCGAGCTACGGCTGGGGCACCGAGGCGGAGGTGCAGGATGCTGCACGCGCGACCCGCGCCTTCTTCGGCGGCCCGGGCGACCCGAATGGACCCCGCACGCGCGGTCTCCTCGACATCGCCGGCTGGGAGGGCCTGACGTTCACGCAGGCCGCCCAGGCGGTGCAGATCTCGGCCTATCCCGACGCGTACGCGAAGTGGGAGGCGCCGGCGCACTCGTGGCTCGCGGCGCTCGGCTGATCCGGAAGCGTCACATTACGATCTCGCGGGGTGAGGCGCTCCGCTTCCTCGCAGGCCCGCGTCCGTAGACTCTCAGCGTGAGCACGAGTCAGCAGACGGACCCGCTGATCGGCCGTCTCGTCGACGGCCGGTACCGGGTGCGTGCTCGCATCGCCCGCGGCGGGATGGCGACCGTGTACGTCGCCACAGATCTGCGCCTCGAGCGGCGCGTCGCCCTCAAGGTCATGCACGGCCACCTGAGCGACGACACCGTGTTCCAGAGCCGGTTCATCCAGGAGGCCCGCGCGGCGGCCCGGCTGGCCGACCCGAACGTGGTGAACGTGTTCGACCAGGGTCAGGACGGCGACATGGCGTACCTCGTCATGGAGTACCTGCCGGGCATCACACTGCGTGAGCTGGTGCGCGAGCAGCGGCGGCTGACCGTGCCGCAGGCGGTGTCGATCCTCGACGCCGTGCTGTCGGGGCTCGCCGCCGCGCACAAGGCCGGCATCGTGCACCGTGACGTCAAGCCCGAGAACGTGCTCCTCGCCGAGGACGGCCGCATCAAGATCGGCGACTTCGGGCTGGCCCGCGCCACGACCGCGAACACCGCGTCGGGCGCGCAGCTGCTCGGCACGATCGCCTACCTCGCTCCCGAGCTCGTCACGCGCGGCACCGCGGACGCCCGCAGCGACATCTACGCCATCGGCATCATGCTCTACGAGATGCTCACCGGTGAGCAGCCCTACAAGGGCGAGCAGCCGATGCAGATCGCCTTCCAGCACGCGACCGACTCCGTGCCGCGGCCGAGCGTCAAGAATCCGGGCGTGCCCGAACCCCTCGACGAACTCGTGCTGTGGGCGACCGAGAAGTCGCCGGATGAGCGCCCGCTCGACGCGCGCGAGATGCTGCAGCGCCTGCGGGACATCGAGCGCGAGCTCGGCATCTCCCCCGTCGTCGCGCGCACCGGTCCGATCGGGATCGTGCGCGACGACACCACGGCCACGGGTGAACTCACCGCAGTGCTGCCGGGCACGCCGACCGGGCCCACCGCCGCGATGGAAGAGGTCGACAACGCCGGCCGCCTTCGCCGCGCCACGCAGCGCCGCCGCTCGCGAGGCGCCTGGCTCATCGTGCTCGTGCTGCTGCTCGCGGCTCTCGCGGGCGGCCTCGGGTGGTGGTTCGGCTCAGGACCCGGATCCCTGGTGGCTGTCGCCGATGTCACGGGGAAGACGTTCGACGAGGCATCCGAGATCCTCGCTGCGGACTCCCTCGTCGCCGTGCAGCAGGGCGAGAACAGCCTCGAGGTCGCCGCGGGGCAGGTCATCCGCACGAACCCCCCGCAGGGCACACGCGTCGACAAGGACACCGAGGTGAACGTCTTCGTCTCGCTCGGTCCGGCCGAGGCCACCTTCGCGTCGTTCGCCGGCATGTCGGAGGCCGACGCCCGATCGGCCTTCACGGCGCAGTCCGTCTCGGTCGCCGACGACAGCGCCGCGTTCTTCACGGATGCCGCCGCCGGGACCGTCATCGGCGCCTTCGTCCGGCCCGTCGGCGCACCCGACGACGGTTCGCAGGACGTCCCGTGCATCGACGGGTGCACCGTGCACCAGGGCGACAGCGCCCGGCTCCAGGTGTCGCTCGGCCCTCTGCCCGACGTCTCGGGCGAGAGCGAGGGCAAGGCCCGCAGCACCCTCGAGGGCCTTGAGCTGGTCGTCGCGGACCCGAGCCAGACCGAGGCGAGCGACTCGGTCGACGAGGGCCGCGTCATCCGAGTCATCGGCAAGGAGGACGGCGGCTGGCTCGCCCCGGGCGACACCGTGACCCTCGTGGTGTCGACGGGTCCCCCGTTGTTCGCCGTGCCGGATCTCGTCGGCATGACGCTCGCCGAAGCCCGCAACGCGGCCACCGATGCCGGCTTCACCATCGACTATGACGCCCGCTGGGATGCCTTCCCCGACCCGTTCACGCAGGTCGAATCGCAGAAGCCCGACGCCGAGGACCTGGAGCCCCGCGGCACCGTGATCTCCCTGCGGATCGCCGCTGCGCTCTGACCGCAGACACAGCGAAGATCCCGGATGCCTCGGCCGAGGCATCCGGGATCTTCTGCGTGTGTCAGGCGCGAGCGGTGAGCTTCTCGAGCTCTTCGGCGACGAGGAAGGCCAGCTCGAGCGACTGCATGTGGTTCAGGCGCGGGTCGCAGAGCGACTCGTACCGCGTGGCGAGGGTGGCCTCATCGATGTGCTCGGAGCCGCCCAGGCACTCGGTGACGTCGTCGCCGGTGAGCTCTACGTGGATGCCGCCCGGGAAGGTGCCGACCGCGCGGTGCGCCTCGAAGAAGCCGCGCACCTCGTCGACGACGTCGTCGAAGCGACGCGTCTTGTAGCCGGTGGGCGTGGTGATGCCGTTGCCGTGCATGGGGTCGGTGACCCACAGCGGGGTGGCGCCGGAATCGCGCACGGCCTGCAGGAGCGGCGGCAGCGCGTCGCGGATCTTGCCCGCGCCCATGCGCGTGATGAACGTGAGACGGCCGGGCTCTCGGTTCGGGTCGAGCTTGTCGATGAGCGCCAGCGCCGTCTCGGGCGTCGTCGTCGGCCCGAGCTTCACGCCGATGGGGTTGCGGATCTTCGAGAAGTAGTCGACGTGCGCGCCGTCGAGATCACGGGTGCGCTCACCGATCCACAGGAAGTGCGCCGACGTGTTGTACGGCGTGTCGGTGCGCGAGTCGATCCGCGTCATCGGCCGCTCGTAGTCCATGAGCAGGCCCTCGTGACCGGTGTAGAACTCGACGCGCTTGAGCTCGTCGAAGTCCGCGCCGGCAGCCTCCATGAACCTGATCGCACGGTCGATCTCGGTCGCGAGACGCTCGTACTGCTGGTTCGCGGGGTTCTGCGCGAAGCCCTTGTTCCAGGAGTGCACCTCGCGGAGGTCGGCGAAGCCGCCCTGCGTGAACGCGCGGATCAGATTGATGGTCGACGCCGCCGTGTGGTAGCCCTTCAGCAGCCGCTGCGGGTCCGCCTGGCGCGAGCCTTCGGTGAAGTCGTAGCCGTTGACGATGTCGCCGCGGTAGGCCGGCAGCGTGACATCGCCGCGCGTCTCGGTGTCGCTCGAGCGCGGCTTGGCGAACTGACCCGCCATGCGACCCATCTTCACGATCGGCATCGATGCGCCGTACGTGAGCACGACGGCCATCTGGAGCACCGTCTTGATGCGGTTGCGGATCTGCTCGGCGGTCGCCCCCGCGAAGGTCTCGGCGCAGTCGCCGCCCTGCAGCAGGAACGCGCGGCCCGACGCGGCACGGGCGAGGCGGTCACGCAGGTTGTCGACCTCGCCCGCGAACACCAGCGGGGGCAGGGTGGCCAGCTCAGCGGATGCCGCGACCGCCGCCTCGGCGTCATACCACTGGGGCTGCTGCTTGATGGGCAGGGTCCGCCAGTGGTCGAGTGCGTCGAGCTGCTGAAGCATCCCTCGAGTCTAGCCGTGACGAGGTCGGCGCCGGCGCCGCGTGACGCCCGTTCGCCGGGCGGTCAGCGAGTCTTCTTCTTGAGGCGGTCCTTGACCGTCGACGCGTAGACGTCCTCGTACTCCTGCTCGCCCAGCCGCTGCAGCGCCACCATGATCTCGTCGGTGATCGAGCGCAGGATGTAGCGATCGCCCTCCATACCCGCGAACCGCGAGAAGTCGAGGGGCTCGCCGACGACGATGCCCACCCGCACGATGCGCGGGATCGTGGTGCCGATCGGCATCATCGTGTCGGTGTCGACCATCAGCACCGGCACCACCGGGACGTGCGCCTCGAGCGCCATGCGCGCGATGCCGGTGCGGCCGCGGTACAGCTTGCCGTCGGGGCTCCGCGTGCCCTCGGGGTAGATGCCGAGCAGATCCCCGCGGCCCAGCACCTGCAGGCCGGTGTTGAGCGAGGCCTCCGAGGCTTTGCCGCCGGAGCGGTCGATCGGAAGCTGACCCGTGCCCTTGAAGAACATGCGCGTCGCCCAGCCCTTGAGGCCCTTGCCCGTGAAGTAGTCGCTCTTGGCGAGGAACGACACCGGACGGTCGAGCATCAGCGGCAGGAAGATCGAGTCGACGAACGACAGGTGGTTGCTGGCGAGGATCGCGGCGCCCTCTGCGGGGACGTTGCGCCGGCCGACGATCCACGGGCGCCAGATCGCCTTGACGATCGGCCCGATGACCACGTACTTCATCAGCCAGTAGAACATCCCGCTACGCCTCTGTGCCGGCGAGGTCGGCGGCGCCGATCAGGCCGGCGTCGTTGACGAGCCTCGCGATGGCGAAGGTCGCGATCGGCCGGTCGCCGTAGCCGGGCAGCGACCGCTCGTACGCCAGGCGCATCGGCTCGAGCAGCGCATCGCCGAGCTGGGCGACGCCGCCGCCGATGACGAACAGCTCGGGGTCCAGCACCGCCTGGAAGCCGCCGCACGCCTCGCCGAGCGCGGTCGCGACGCGGCGCAGGGCCTCTGCGGCGCCGGCGTCCCCGGCGAGGACCAGGCGCGAGACGGCCGGGCCGCTGATCGAGCCGTGCTCGGCGCGGTGGGCGGCCAGGGCCGCGCCGATCCCGCCGGCGTCGGCGATCTCACCGGCCTCGCGCTGGAGCGCGCGGCCGGAGGCGTACTGCTCGAGGCAGCCGTGCTGTCCGCACCCGCAGAGCAGGCCGTCCCGGATGAAGCGCGTGTGGCCGAGCTCTGCGGCGATGCCGTGGCCGCCGCGGAACAGCTTGCCGTCGAGGACGATGGCCCCGCCGACGCCCGTGCCCATGGTGAGCATCACCATGTGGTCGACGTCGCGTCCGGCGCCGAAGCGGAACTCGGCCCAGCCGGCGGCATTCGCGTCGTTCTCGATCGTGACCGGCAGGCCGATGCCGTCTTCGAGCGTCGCCTTCAGCGGCTCGTTGTGCCAGGCGATGTTCGGCGCGTGGATGACGGTGGCGCGGTCGCGGTCGATGAAGCCGGCGGCCGCGACGCCGACGGCGGCGACCCGGTGGGTCGCGCGGAAGTACCGGGCCATGTCGACCACGGCCTGCGCGAGCGCGGCCGTGTCGGTCGGCGTGTCGACACGGAGCTGTTCGACGATGCCGCCGTCGGAGTCGACGACGCCTCCCGCGATCTTGGTTCCGCCGATGTCGATACCGACCTTGAGCACGATCTCCCTCTCCGGCCGCCGCACGTACGACAGCGCCTTGAAGTCTATCCAGGCGGTCTTCGTCCACACCCGCCACTGTCCGCGATGTGACGGCCGATTAGACTCGGATGAGATCCACCCGAGATTCATCCGTCCGGTACCGAAGGAGCTGCCGTGGTTCAGTTCGAAGTCCCTGCCATCGTCCCCGCCGATCCGCAGGCAAACGTCACCGACCTGCTGGTCGAGCGCGTCAAGGCGACGCCCGACCGCGCGCTGTTCGCCGTGCCCGATGGCGACGGCTGGCGCGACATCACCGCGGCCGAGTTCCAGAAGCAGGTCATCGCGCTCGCCAAGGGCTTCGTCGCCGGAGGCATCGAGCCCGGAGACAAGGTCGGCTTCATCGCCCGCACCACGTACGACTGGACGCTGGTCGACTTCGCGCTGTTCTATGCCGGTGCCGTGATGGTGCCGATCTATGAGACCAGCTCGACGGCGCAGATCGCGTGGAACCTGACCGACTCCGGCGCGATCGCGATCATCACCGAATCGTCCGATCACACCGCCCGCTTCGCCGCGGCGCGCGACGAGCTGCCGCTCATCCGCGCCGCGTGGGAGATGCACAGCGGCGACCTCGACCGGCTCATCGCCGAGGGCGCCGGCGTCTCCGACGACGAGATCGAGCGCCGGCGCAACATCGCCAACGGCGCCGACATCGCCACGCTCATCTACACGTCGGGCTCGACCGGGCGCCCCAAGGGGTGCGTCCTCACGCACAGCAACTTCGTCGAGCTCACCCGCAACGCGACGCTGTCCAACCAGGAGGTGTTCGCCACCCCGGGTGCGTCGACCCTGCTGTTCATCACGACCGCGCATGTGTTCGCGCGGTTCATCTCCATCCTCGACATCCACGCCGGTGTGAAGACCGGGCACCAGCCCGACACCAAGCAGCTGCTGCCCGCGCTCGGCTCCTTCAAGCCGACGTTCCTCCTCGCCGTGCCGCGCGTCTTCGAGAAGGTGTACAACTCCGCCGAGCAGAAGGCCGAGGCCGGCGGAAAGGGCAAGATCTTCCGCGCCGCTGCGCACACGGCGGTCGAGCACTCCCGTCTGAAGCAGGAGGGCAAGAAGGTCCCGCTGGGCACGAAGATCAAGTTCGCGCTGTTCGATCGGCTCGTCTACAGCAAGCTCCGCACGGCCATGGGCGGCAACATCGCCTTCGCGGTCTCGGGCTCCGCGCCGCTCGGCCCCCGCCTCGGACACTTCTTCCACAGCCTCGGCGTCACCATCCTCGAGGGCTACGGCCTGACCGAGACCACGGCGCCGGCGACCGTCAACCAGGCCCGCAAGTCGAAGATCGGCACGGTCGGCCCCGTGATCCCCGGCGTCGGCATCCGTCTCGGCGATGACGGCGAGATCCAGGTGCGCGGCATCAACGTGTTCAAGGAGTACTGGCGCAACCCCGAGGCGACGGCCGACGCCTTCGACGGCGACTGGTTCAAGACGGGCGACATCGGGGCGTTCGACGACGAGGGCTTCCTCACGATCACCGGTCGCAAGAAGGAGATCATCGTCACCGCCGGCGGCAAGAACGTCGCGCCCGCCGCTCTGGAGGACCCGATCCGCGCCAATCCGATCGTCGGCCAGGTCGTCGTCGTCGGCGACCAGAAGCCGTTCATCGCCGCGCTGGTGACGCTCGACCCCGAGATGCTGCCGACGTGGCTGTCGAACAACGGCCTGTCCGCCGACATGTCCCTCGCCGATGCCGCGAAGAACGACGCGGTGCGCGCCGAGGTGCAGCGTGCGATCGATCGCGCCAACACGACGGTGTCCCGCGCGGAGTCGATCCGCAAGTTCACGATCCTTCCGAGCGAATGGACCGAGGCCAGCGGTCACCTGACGCCCAAGATGAGCATCAAGCGCAACGTGATCCTCGCCGACTTCGCCGGCGACATCGAGGAGATCTACGCCGTGCCGGTGAACACCACGAACGTCTCGCTCTCGTAACTCCGGCGACGGATGCCGAAGCCCCGGGCCCTTCAGGGCCCGGGGCTTCTGTTCATCCGGCCTGCGTCAGAACCAGTCGGACTCGCGGATCTCGCGCATCGCGATGCGGCGCTCCTCCGGGGTGAGCCGCTTCAGGTAGAGCATGCCGTCCAGGTGGTCGGTCTCGTGCTGCAGCGCCTGGGCGAGCAGCCCCTCCCCCTCCAGGACGAGCTCGTTGCCGTCGAGGTCCATGCCCACGACCTTCGCCCAGGGGTAGCGGACCGCGTCGTGCCAGAGTCCCGGCACCGACAGGCATCCCTCGCCGATGGCCTCGGGCTCGCCCGACACCTCCACCAGCGCGGGGTTGAGGACGTACCCGATGTCGCCGTCGATGTTGTAGCTGAAGGCCCGCAGGCCGACGCCGATCTGGGGTGCCGCCACACCGGCGCGGCCGGGGAGCTCGACGGTGTCGAGGAGATCGCGGACGAGGGCGCGCACGCCGTCGTCGATCTTCTCGATGGGCGCGCTGACCGCCGTGAGAACGGGGTCGCCGAAGACACGGATGGGACGAACAGCCATCGGGTGCCTCAGGCCGCCGGCGCGAGCGAACGGAGGCCCTCGACCACGGTCGCCGCGAGAGCACGTGCGGCATCCCGCGTCGCGGGCTGCAGCTCGCGGAACACGATGGCGCTGCCGGCCGCGATGTGGGCGTCGTAGGGGACGCGCACCACGGCGCGCACGCGGGAGCGGAAGTGCGCCTCCAGCTCGTCGAGCTGTACGAGCGGCTGTCCGGGGCGTGCGTTGTTGAGCACCACGACGGCGCTGCGCACCTTGTCCGCGTACCCGTTCGTCTCGAGCCACGTGAGCGTCTCCGACGCGAGGCGCGCCTCGTCGACGCTCAGGCCGGCGACGATCACGAGCTGGTCGGCGAGATCGAGCGTGGCGCCCATCACCGAGTGCACGATGCCGGTGCCGGTGTCGGTGAGCACGACCGAGTAGTAGTGGGCCGCGAGTGCCGCGACGTTCCGGTAGTCGGCGTCGTTGAACGCCTCCGAAACGCGGGGGTCGGCGTCGGAGGCGACGACGTCGAGCCGGGTCTCGTCGCGCGCGACGATGTTCGACAGGTCGTTGAAGCCGACGACCTCGGGGCTGATGCGCACCAGGTCGCGGACGGTCTTGCCGCTGTCCCTCGAGATCCGCTCGGCGAGGGTCCCCCGGTCCGGGTTGGCGTCCACCGCGATGACGCGGTCGTCGCGTGCGTCGGCCAGTGCCTGGCCGAGCAGCGCGGTGACGGTCGTCTTGCCGACGCCGCCCTTGCGGGACAGCACCGGCACGAATCGCGCGCCGCCGGTCAGCGGCGCTGCGATGCGACGGTCGAGATCCTTGCGGGCCTTCGCGCGCTTGCTGTCGCCGAGGTTGATGCGCCGACCCGAGATCGAGTAGACGAAATGCTGCCAGGCGCCCTCGGGCTCTGGCCGCACGACCTGGTGGGGGTCGAGCAGCCGGTCGGCGGTGAGCAGGTCGGCGGTCTCGCGGTCGGCTTCGAACTCGCCCAGACGCTTCGACGACAGGGCGACGTCGGCGCGCGGGAACGCGGCGCGCTCGACGGCCGAGCGCTCGACGACCGGCTGCGCCCCGGTGTGGTTCGCTGCGCGGCGTGTCGCGGGCGTCGGGCCTGTGGCGGTCTTCGCGGCAGCGGCGGCGGCCGAGACCGACGGCGGTGCGGGCGACGTCGGGGGCGCGGATGCCGCGGCCGCGGCATCCGTCGTGCCGGCGTCCTCGCCGTTGTCGGCCGGGGTCTTCGCGCTCATAGGCTCCTCCGCGGTGTCGTCGGTCGCGATGACATCGTCTCCCGTTGCGGCGTTCTCCGCCAGAGCGGCTTCGACCTCTTCCTCGGCGAGGACGATGTCGAACTCGGCGGGATCGAACTCTTCATCGAAGTCCGCGTCCTCGAACTCGACGGCGTCGAAGTCGACGACCTCGAACTCATCGACGGCAGGCTCGGCGGCGACGACCGCCGCGGCCGGCTGGTCGCCGGCAGGCTCGGATTCGTGGGACTCGGGCTCAGCGGCTTCGAACGCGGGCTCGATGCTCTCCGCTGCGACGCCCGGCTCGTGCTCGACGGCGTACGCGTCCGCGTCCTCGGCGGCCACGGGGGGAGCAGCCTGCTCCGCGGGCTGGTACTCCTCAGCCTGGACCGTCTCGGCGGCCTCGAGCACCTCGAGCACCTCGTCGGCGTCGGCGATGTCCTCCTCCGGGGGCGCGGCCGCGAAGCCGTCGCCCTCGATGGTCCACTCCTCGAGGTCGGCGTTCGTCTCGATGATCTCCGCCTCGGTCGTGTCGGCCGGATACTCCGCGGCCGGCGTCGGCGCGATGACGGGAAGGTCCGCGTCGGCGGGGATCTCGATGATGAAGGGCACCTCGTCGTCGATGACGTCGTCATCGGCGAGGTCGTCGTCGGACTCGGACGGCAGCTCGACGTTCACCTGCGCCGTCGCACCACCCAGGATGCCGAGACCGGTCGTGTCGATGCTGCCCGTCTCGGAGAGCACCCCGTTCTCGGGCTCGTCGGGCGTGTGTTCGGTGCGATCGGGCGTCACTGCGAAGTTCTCCTGGGAAGACGGCGCCTGTGCCGGTGCCGGGGCGCATATCGGGCGTATGCCGCCCTCCAGGCTACTGGGCGGGACGGATGACGACCAAAAGGTCGCCCGCATCGACCTGCGCGGTCGCGGCGATCGCGAGGCGTTCGACGACGCCGTCGACGGGTGCGGTGATGGCCGCCTCCATCTTCATGGCCTCGATCGACGCCACCGGCTGTCCCGCTGTCACGGTGTCGCCGACGGCCGCCTTGAGCGTGACGACGCCCGAGAACGGTGCCGCGACCTGCCCGGGCTTCGTGGTGTCGGCGCGCTCTACCTGGCGCGCCTCGACCGTGATGCTGCGATCGCGCACGAACACCGGGCGCAGCTGGCCGTTGAGGGTCGTCATCACCGTCCGGATGCCCTTGGGATCGGCCTCGCCGATCGCCTCGAGCCCGACGTACAGCTGGACGCCCGGGTCGATCTCGGCGACGTGCTCCTCCCCCGGCTTGAGGCCGTAGAGGTAGTCGGGCGTGCCGAGCGCGGTCAGGTCGCCGTACGCCTCGCGGTTCTTCTCGAACTCGCGTGCCGGGCCAGGGAAGAGCAGCCGGTTCAGCGTGCGGCGGCGCAGCGCCGTGTCGCCGCCGAGGCCCTCGCGCTCGTCGGCGGTCAGCTCGGGCCCGTCGATCGAGATCGTGCGACCCTCGAGCACCTTGGTGCGGAACGGCTCGGGCCACCCGCCCGGCAGATCACCCAGCTCGCCCGCCATGAAGCCCACCACCGAGTCGGGGATGTCGTAGTTCTGCGGGTTCGCCTCGAAGTCGGCGGGATCGGCACGCACCGCGACCAGTGCCAGCGCGAGATCGCCGACGACCTTCGACGACGGCGTCACCTTCGGGATGCGGCCCAGGATCCGGTCGGCGGCGGCGTACATGTCCTCGATGAGCTCGAAGTCGTCGGCGAGGCCGAGCGCAATCGCCTGCTGGCGGAGGTTCGACAGCTGTCCGCCCGGGATCTCGTGGTGGTAGACGCGGCCCGTCGGCGAGGCCAGTCCCGACTCGAACGGGCGGTACAGGTGGCGCACGGCCTCCCAGTACGGTTCCAGGTCGCTCACCGCCTGCAGGCTCAGGCCGGTGTCGCGATCGGTGTGCGCGAGGGCGGCGACGAGCGCCGAGAGCGACGGCTGGCTGGTGGTTCCCGACATCGGCGCCGCCGCGGCATCCACGGCATCGACACCGGCGGCACTGGCCGCGAGGAGGGTCGCGAGCTGGCCGCCTGCGGTGTCGTGCGTGTGCAGGTGCACCGGCAGGTCGAAGTTCTCGCGGAGCGCCGTGACGAGCTTCGCGGCGGCGGCCGGACGCACCAGCCCTGCCATGTCCTTGATCGCCAGGATGTGCGCGCCCGAGTCGACGATCTGCTCGGCGAGGCGCAGGTAGTAGTCGAGCGTGTAGAGCTGCTCCGCCGGGTCCAGCAGGTCTGCGGTGTAGCAGAGCGCCACCTCGGCGATCGCCGTGCCCGTCGAGCGCACCGCGTCGATCGCCGGACGCATCTGCGACACGTCGTTCAGCGCGTCGAAGATGCGGAAGATGTCGACGCCGGTGGCCGCGGCCTCGCGCACGAACGCGTCCGTCACCTCCACCGGGCGCGGTGTGTAGCCGACCGTGTTGCGGCCGCGCAGCAGCATCTGGATCGGGATGTTCGGCATCGCCTCGCGCAGCGCCTCGAGACGCTCCCACGGGTCCTCGGCGAGGAAGCGCAGTGCGACGTCGTAGGTCGCACCGCCCCACGCTTCGACAGACAGCAGCTCGGGCGTCATCCGCGACACGTGCGGGCCGACCCGCACCAGGTCGCGCGTGCGCACCCGGGTGGCGAGCAGCGACTGGTGGGCGTCGCGGAAGGTCGTCTCGGTGACGGCGAGGGCGCTCTGCTCGCGCAGCGCGCGGGCGAACCCCTCGGGGCCCAGCTCGCGCAGCCGGGCGAGCGTGCCGGCGGGCGGCGCGGCGGCGAGGTCGATCTCGGGCAGCTTGCTGCCCGGCGAGACCGACAGGGGCTTGTCGCCGTAGGGGCGGTTGACGGTGATGTCGCCGAGCCAGTTCAGCAGCTTGGTCGCCCGGTCGCGCGACGGGTTGCTGGTGAGCAGCTCGGGGCGCTCGTCGATGAACGACGTGCTCACGTCGCCGGCGATGAACGCGGGATCGTCGAGGACGGCGCGCAGGAACGGGATGTTGGTGGAGACGCCGCGGATGCGGAACTCCGCGAGTGCTCGGCGGGCGCGGGCGACGGCGGCCGGGAAGTCGCGGCCGCGACAGGTGAGTTTGGCCAGCATCGAGTCGAAGTGCGGGCTGATCTGCGAGCCGGCGGCGGTGGTGCCGCCGTCCAGCCGGATGCCGGCGCCGCCCGGGGAGCGGTAAGTCGTGATGCGGCCGGTGTCGGGCCGGAACCCCTGCGACGGGTCCTCCGTCGTGATGCGGCACTGCAGCGCGGCTCCGCGCAGCTGGATGCGGTCCTGCGTGAGGCCGAGCTCGGCGATGGTCTGCCCGGCGGCGATGCGCATCTGCGACTGCACGAGGTCGACATCCGTCACCTCCTCGGTGACGGTGTGCTCGACCTGGATGCGGGGATTCATCTCGATGAAGACGACCTCCCCGGTGCGAGGACCGGCCGTCTCGAGGAGGAACTCGACCGTTCCCGCGTTCTCGTAGCCGATCGACCGGGCGAACGCGACGGCGTAGCCGTGCAGCGCGTCGCGGACGGCGGGGTCGAGGTTGGGCGCCGGGGCGATCTCGATCACCTTCTGATGGCGACGCTGCACCGAGCAGTCGCGCTCGAACAGGTGCACGGTCTCGCCCGTCGCGTCGGCGAGGATCTGCACCTCGACGTGGCGCGGGCGCTGCACGGCCTGCTCGAGGAAGACGCGGGCGTCGCCGAAGGCGCTCCCTGCCTCGCGCATCGCCTCGGCGAGTGCCGGGGCGAGCTCCTCGCTGCGCTCGACGCGCCGCATCCCGCGTCCGCCCCCGCCGGCGACGGCCTTGACGAAGATCGGGAAGCCGATCTCGTCGGCCTGGCCGAGCAGGGCGTCGACGTCGTCCGAGGCCTCCGTCGAGCGCAGAACGGGCACGCCCGCTGCGACCGCGTGGTGCTTCGCGGTGACTTTGTTACCGGCCATCTCGAGCACCTTCGCGGGCGGGCCGATGAAGGCGATGCCGTTCGCGGCCGCCTTCTCGGCGAGCTCCGGGTTCTCGGACAGGAAGCCGTAGCCCGGGTAGATCGCGTCCGCGCCGGCCTCTTTCGCGACGCGCACGATCTCGTCCACATCGAGGTACGCGCGGACCGGATGGCCCTTCTCGCCGATCTCGTACGACTCGTCTGCCTTCTGCCGGTGCAGCGAGCCGCGGTCCTCGTACGGGAACACCGCGACGGTGCGGGCCCCCAGCTCATACGCGGCGCGGAAAGCCCGGATGGCGATCTCGCCTCGGTTCGCGACCAGGATCTTGCGGAACATTCGACCTCCGTGAGCGGCGGCGCGGGTGGGCCTCTGGAAACAGGCTGAGTGTGCTCACAGCCTAGGGGACGGTAACGTGGTGCCTTGTGCACGTCCTATCCGTCAGCTCGCTCAAGGGTGGCGTCGGCAAGACGACCGTGACTCTCGGACTCGCGTCGGCGGCCTTCGCCCGCGGTGTCCGCACGCTCGTCGTCGACCTCGACCCGCAGTCCGACGTATCGACGGGCATGGACATCCAAGTCGCCGGTCGACTGAATGTCGCCGATGTCCTCGCCAATCCCAAGGAGAAGACGGTCCGCCAGGCCATCACCTCCAGCGGCTGGGCGAAGGTGCATCCGGGCACCATCGACGTCATGATCGGCAGCCCGTCCGCGATCAACTTCGACGGCCCGCACCCGAGCGTGCGCGACGTCTGGAAGATGGAAGAGGCGCTCGCCACCATCGAGGCCGACTACGACCTCGTCCTCATCGACTGCGCGCCGTCGCTGAACGCCCTCACGCGCACCGCGTGGGCGGCATCCGACCGCGTCATCGTCGTCACCGAGCCCGGCCTGTTCTCGGTCGCCGCAGCCGACCGCGCCCTCCGCGCCATCGAAGAGATCCGCCGCGGCCTCTCTCCTCGCCTGCAGCCGCTGGGCATCGTCGTCAACCGCGTGCGCCCCCAGTCGATCGAGCACCAGTTCCGCATCAAGGAGCTGCGCGACATGTTCGGCCCCCTCGTGCTGAGCCCGCAGCTGCCCGAGCGCACCTCGCTGCAGCAGGCGCAGGGTGCCGCGAAGCCCCTGCACATCTGGCCCGGCGACTCCGCCCAGGAGCTCGCGGCCGACTTCGACTCGCTGCTCGACCGCGTCATGCGCACCGGCCGCATCCCGGTTCCCGAAGACACGCGCTCCTGACGGCGACGGATGCCGGTATCCCGGCATCCGCGCGGGTGACCAGTCTGCTCACTCGATGAACACTTTGCGCACTTTGTGCACGAGTGAGTGATCAGGACTTGCTATTCGGCTCTCGATCACTGACCATATCGCCATGGCATCGATGACGCTGCACCCTGACAGCCTTGCCGTGCACGCCGGCCGCGACGATCTCGCAGCGCTGGGCGTCCACGCACTCCCCCTCGACCTCTCGTCGACCAATCCGCTGCCCGGCATCGAGCTCGGCGGCATGTCGTACGAGGTGCTGGCGACCGGCGGCCACCCGTTCGAAGGAGGCTCGAACGTCTACGCGCGGCTGTGGAACCCGACGGTCGCCCGGTTCGAAGACGCCCTCGCGCGCCTCGAACACGCCGAGGAGGCGGTGGCGTTCTCGTCGGGCATGGCCGCGGTCACCGCGGTGCTGCTCGCGCTGACGCACGAGTCGCAGCGCCGCCACGTCGTGGCGGTGCGTCCTCTGTACGGCGGCACCGACCATCTGCTCGCATCGGGGCTGCTCGGCGTCGAGACCTCGTTCTGCGCCCCCGACGCGGTCGCCGCGGCGATGCGTGACGACACGGCGCTCGTCGTGCTCGAGACGCCGGCCAACCCGACGCTCGAACTCGTCGACATCCGCGCCGTCGTCGCTGCGGCCGGCGACGTGCCCGTGCTGGTCGACAACACGTTCGCCACGCCCGTGCTGCAGCATCCGCTCGATCTCGGTGCCGCACTGTCGCTGCACAGCGCCACGAAGTACCTCGGCGGTCACGGTGACGTCGTCGGCGGAGTGGTCGCCTGCGACGCACGGCTCGCCGCGGCGCTGCGCCGCACGCGCGCCATCACCGGTGCGATCATGCACCCGCTCTCCGCGTACCTGCTGCACCGCGGTCTCGCGACGCTGCCGGTGCGCATGCGGGCGCAGCAGGAGGGCGCCCGCGTCGTCGCAGAGTGGCTCAGGACGCGGCCCGAGGTCGCGCGCGTGCACTTCCCCGGCTTCGCGGCGAGCGACCCGCGCGGGCTCGTGGGCACTCAGCAGTCGGGTCCGGGCGCGATGATCGCGATCGAGCTGGCCGGCGGCTTCGACGCCGCATCGTCGCTGACGGCGGCGGTCGAGCTGTTCACGCACGCGGTGTCGCTGGGCAGCGTCGATTCGCTCATCCAGCACCCGGCCGCTCTCACACATCGCCCGGTGGCGTCGGACGCGAAGCCCTCGGACGCGCTGGTGCGCCTGTCGATCGGCCTCGAGGACCCGGCCGACCTGATCGCCGACCTGGCTCAGGCCTTCAGCGCCACCACAGTGGAGCCAGGACGGGTCGAGCCGGCGCTCGCGTGAGTCAGGCGGAGCGGGCGGCGCGGCGCACCGCGAGCTCGTCCATGGGGTCGGGCCGCTCGAACTCGAACTCGACGAGCTCGGACTCGACCTCGCGCAGCACCTTGCCGACGGCGATGCCGAAGACGCCCTGGCCGCGGCTGACGAGGTCGATGACCTCGTCGTTCGACGTGCAGAGGTAGACGGACGCGCCATCGCTCATGAGCGTGGTGCCGGCGAGATCGCGGATGCCGGCGGCACGGAGCTGGTCGACGGCGGTGCGGATCTGCTGCAGCGAGATCCCGGTGTCGAGCAGTCGCTTGACGAGCTTCAGCACCAGGATGTCGCGGAAGCCGTACAGCCGCTGGGAGCCCGATCCGCTGGCGCCCCGCACGGTCGGCTCCACGAGCTCGGTGCGAGCCCAGTAGTCGAGCTGACGATAGGTGATGCCGGCGGCCTTCGCCGCCACGGCACCGCGATAGCCGACCTCGTCGTCCATCGCAGGAAGTCCGTCGGTGAAGAGGAGTTCGGCACCGAATGGCTCACCTGCAGCCACGTCTCCGGTCATGCTCGTTCCCCCCTCCGGAATCGAATACCTCAACGCTAGATCAGCCTCCCCCTCGCGGCAATGACATCCGCTGTTCGCAGGTCGGCGTGTCGCACGCCTGAACGGGCTCCGCGACCGGTTCTGGGCTCGGCACCCGCTGTTCGGATGGTCTGGTTTGACGGGCTGATCAGGCGAGCATGCGGTCGAGCGCGGCGCGCACGAAGATCGCCCGAACGTCGTCGAGACGCCGGGTCAATTCGGGCGCGAGCTCGCCGGCACGACCGCGGGACGAGGCATCCGTCCGTCGCAGGAGCGGGGCGAGTGCCGACTCCACGAGGGCGACATCGCGCTCGGCGCTCTGTCGCAGCGCACGCACGTGACGCGGCTCGATGCCGTGCCGGTCGAGGGCGACGAGCGCGCGCAGGAGCGTGACGGACTGCTCCGTGTACGACTCGGCGCCGGCGATGATGCCCGTGCTGATGGCGTCGTTGAGCAGCTGCGGGGCGGCACCGGCGGCGGCGAGCATCTCGTCGCGGCGGTAGCGGCGCGGCGCGGGCACGATCGACGGAGGCGGCACTGCGGTCGGCGTGGCCGGGTCGCGACCGGCGTCGACGTCCTCGAGATAGTCGCGGATGACCGACAACGGCAGGTAGTGGTCGCGCTGCAGCGTCAGCGCGAGGCGCAGCCGCTCCAGGTCGTCCTGAGAGAACTTGCGGTACCCCGACTCGGTGCGCAGCGGCGTGACGATCCCCTGCACCTCGAGGAAGCGCAGCTTGCTCGAGGTCAGGGACGGGAACTCCGGTGACAGGCGTGCGAGAACCTGCCCGATGCTGAGAAGACCCGCGGACGACGCCCTTTCGTGGGCGGAAGCCGCGGGCATCAGGCGTCCGCCGCCCGGGCGAGGTCGGCCGGCGAGACGAAGAAGTTGAGGCGGAACTTTCCGACGCGCACCTCGGCGCCATTGGTGAGCGTGGCCCTGTCGACCCGCTCGCCGTTCACGTAGGTGCCGTTGAGGGAGCGCTGGTCGACCAGCTCGAAGGTCGTGCCGGAGCGCGTGATCTCGGCATGGCGGCGCGAGACGGTGACGTCGTCGAAGAAGATGTCGGCTTCGGGATGCCGCCCCACGGTCGTCACGTCGGAGTCCAGCAGGTAGCGGGCGCCTGCGGTGGGTCCGGAACGGACGAGCAGCAGTGCAGCACCGGAGGGGAGGGCATCGATCGCGTCGAGCTCCGCATCGCCGAGCTCGCTGCCGAACGGCACGAACGAGAGATCGGAATCGTGGCCGAACGTCTGCGTGGTGTCGGCGGCACGGTCGGACTCGTGTGCGTCGGCCCCTGCTGCGCGGCGGATGTCGCCCTGATCGGGTCGGCGGTCGTGCTCCACGGTTTCCTCCTCTATCCGTTCAGCCTATCCGATCGACCTCGGCTGCGACGAGGTCGTTTGCGCCCCATTTCACCCGATCACCGCCACCGGCACTCCCGAGAGCTCCGGCGCGTCCGCGGGGTGAGGCGGAGCCTCGGCGCACCCGGAAAAGCGCTCGTACTGCAATGTTTCGCCGCGTGTCGCGCGAGATGCCCCGGAACACGTGCCCGCCTAGCCTGGCAGGACCGTAGACGATTCGTCGAATGAGAAGGAGACCACCGTGTCCAGCCCGCACAGCCACATCCCGCCCCTCCAGGTGCGTGAGCGTGCGGCGTGCATGTGCGACCACGGCGGCAGCTGCTCCTCGTTCGCTCCCGGCCACGCACTGCACCTGATCCAGGCGCGCCTGGCGTCGGCGACGCCGTCGGAGTGGGCGGATGCCATCGTCGAGGAGTCCGACGAGCGCTCCGGTTTCGTGATCGTCCGGACGCTGGCCGACGCCACGTCGATCGTGCTGTGGAACGGCGTGGGCGCCGCGGTGACCGCGACCCCGGGCACGCCCGTCGCGCTGCATGAGCGCTACCACGTGCTCGCCGTCGGCGGGGCGCGCTTCAACGTCCTCCGCGCGGAGCTCGCCGAAGCCTGACCGGCCCTGCCGCGATCCTGCGGTCTCCAGCGCGGGGTTTCGCGCAGGAGGAATGAGAAAGGCGACGGGCCTCAGCCCATCGCCATCATCGAGTTCTTCATCGCCATGCAGGCGTCCATGCACGCCTGGCAGGCCTGAGCGCACATCTTGCAGACCTCGCTGTGGTCCGCGTGCTCCATGCACTCGTCCATGCAGACCTGGCACATCGCGATGCACGCGTCGAGCATCGACATCATCGCCGCCGGGGTCATGCCCTGCATGCGCATCATGGCGCGCATCATCGTGTTGCACATGTCCGCGCAGTTCATGCACGCGGGCGCGCACGACATCATCTGCGTGGAGCACACCGTGCACGCCTGCTCGCAGGCCGAGCAGGCGTCCATACAGGCCTGCATCACCGACATGTCCATGGTGTCCATGCCGGGCATCGACGCCTTCGACATGGCGTCCATCATCATGGAGTCCATCGCCGCCATCCTTCCGTCACCGGGTCGGCGGGCAGATCCCCCGCCTTGCGGCCATGCTAGACCTCGGAACGCCCGGATCGAAGGGCCGGATAGGCTCGATCGCGTGATGTCACACAGAGTTCACAAGCGGCTCTCAGCCCCCGTCTCGGCGCTCGTCGCCGCCCTGCTGGTCGCCTTCGCCGTCGTGCTGGGCACCGCATCCCCCGCTCAGGCGCACGATGAGCTGCTCGGCAGCGATCCCGCCGCCGACAGCAGTCTCGATGCTCTTCCCGCGCAGCTCACGCTCACGTTCAGCGCCGAGATCGCCGACGACGAGGGGGCATCGGTCGTGGAGGTGACGGATGCCGCGGGCACCGCGCTCACCGCCGGCGCCCCGGTCGTGAACGACAACGTGCTGACGCAGCCGCTCGCGGGTGAGGCGTCCGGTGCGGTCACCGTACTGTGGAAGGTCGTCTCGAGCGACGGGCATCCCATCTCGGGCGAGTTCTCGTTCACGGTCGCGGGAGCGCCGGCACCCACGCCGGCGCCCACGGAGACCACGGCGCCGACGCCGTCCGAGACGGCGACCGCTGCGCCGACGGAGACCGTCGAGCCCACCCCGACCGCGACGAGGGCTCCTGCCTCCGACGACGCACCGAGCGCGTGGCCGTGGGTCATCGCAGGGGTGCTGGCGCTCGCGCTGGTGGCCGCCGTGGTCTACCTGCTGGTGTCGCGTTCGCGGCGCGAGAAGGCCCTCGCCGCCTCGTCCGCGAGCGCTCCGGGCGCCCCCTCGCAGCCCGGCTCCGAGCCTCCGGCCGACCACTAGGCTGGAAGCATGCCTCACTACGACGTCGCCATCCTCGGCGCGGGGCCCGGCGGGTACGTCGCGGCCGTCCGTGCTTCTCAGCTCGGCCTCAAGGTCGCGATCATCGAAGAGAAGTACTGGGGCGGTGTCTGCCTCAACGTCGGCTGCATCCCCTCGAAGGCTCTGCTCAAGAACGCCGACCTCGCGCACCAGTTCCACCACAAGGCCGATCTGTTCGGCATCTCGGGCGACGTGCACTTCGACTTCGGGGTCGCCTGGGATCGCAGCCGCAAGGTGGCCGATACCCACGTCAAGGGCATCCACTACCTGATGAAGAAGAACAAGGTCGACGAGTACGAGGGGCGCGGATCGTTCACCGGTCCGAACGCGATCCGCGTGACCAAGGCCGACGGCTCCACCGAGGACGTCACCTTCGACAACGCGATCATCTCCACCGGCTCCAAGGTCCGCCTGCTTCCGGGCGTGCAGATCGGCGGCAACATCGTCACGTACGAGGAGCAGATCCTCGCCCGCGACCTGCCGCAGTCGATCGTCATCGTCGGCGCCGGCGCCATCGGCATGGAGTTCGCCTTCGTCATGGTGAACTACGGCGTCAAGGTCACGATCATCGAGTTCCTCGACCGTGCGCTGCCCAACGAGGACGCCGACGTCTCCAAGGAGATCGCGCGCCAGTACAAGGGCTACGGCGTCGACATCCTCACCTCGACCAAGGTCGAGACGGTCACGGACCACCGCGACAAGGTCACGGTCGCCTACACCGCCAAGGACGGCTCCACCGGCTCGATCGACGCCGACAAGGTCATGATGTCGATCGGCTTCGCCGCCAACGTCGAGGGCTTCGGGCTCGAGAACACCGGCGTGAAGCTCACCGACCGCGGCGCCATCGACATCGACGACCACATGCGAACCAACGTGCCGCACATCTACGCGATCGGCGACGTCACCGCCAAGCTGCAGCTGGCCCACGTGGCCGAGGCGCAGGGCGTCGTGGCCGCCGAGACGATCGGCAAGGCCGAGACGATGACCCTCGGCGACTACCGCATGATGCCGCGCGCGACGTTCTGCTCGCCGCAGGTCGCCTCGTTCGGCCTCACCGAGCAGCAGGCGCGCGACGCCGGCTACGACGTCAAGGTCGCGAAGTTCCCGTTCTCGGCGAACGGCAAGGCGAACGGCCTGGGCGAGCCCATCGGCTTCGTCAAGCTCATCGCGGACGGCGAGCACCTCGAGCTGCTCGGCGGTCACCTCATCGGCCCCGACGTCTCGGAGCTCCTGCCCGAGCTGACGCTCGCCCAGAAGTGGGACCTCACCGCTCTCGAGGCCGCGCGCAACGTCCACACGCACCCGACGCTGTCGGAGGCCGTGCAGGAGGCCTTCCACGGCCTGGCCGGCCACATGATCAACCTCTGATCAGCTGACGCGGGAACGCCCCGGACCTTCTCGAAAGGTCCGGGGCGTTTCGTCTCGTCGCTGGCGCTCCTCGCTCAACGACCGGGTGCTGGTTCGGACGCGCGCGCGAAGCGAGACGAAACGCCTCTCCACCGGTCGTTGAGCGAGCGGAGCGAGACGAAACCCGCTACGACTCCTCAGGCGCCGAGCGTGCGGGCGAGCTTGGAATCGGATGCCGCTTCCCGGCCGCCGACCGCATGCACGGCTTGTGCGGCGGCGGCGAAGAGCGCCGCGCGGTCGTCCGCGGAACCGGGTGCGGCGGGGCCGAGCTCGAGCTCCCACTCCCGCCAGGTGCGCTCCACGCCGCCCCGCTCGTCGGTGGCGATCACGTGGTCGTCGACGAACTCGGCGACGACGCCGCCCTGGGCGTCGCAGAGGGCATACGCCGTGCGTTGGTTGCGGATGTGGGCGATCGGCGCCAGGTGCGACGTCACGGCGACGGCCGCGAGGGCGTCGGCGACGGCATCCGGAATCGTGTCGTCGGTGCCGAGCGGCCAGTGCAGCTCCACCCGGCCGCCCTCCGCGTCACGGGGGCCCTTGATATGCCAGCCCTCGTCGGGGCCGCCGGTGCGGCGGCGCACCGCGTAGCCGGCGTGCGCGAGGGCGAGGTCGTCGCTGTCGAGGTAGACGGCGTCGAGGGCGCGCGGCTCGGCCGCGCCGACCGAGGACACCCCGGGCAGACCAGACCAGTCGGGGAGCGCGGTGTCGTCGTCGACGTCGAATTTCAGCTCGATCTCGACCGAATGGCTCGGGCGGGTCGGTTCGGCAGGGTGCTCGTCAGCGCCGATCACGTGCGGTGTCGCTGTACGGATCGATGTCGTCCTCGGACTCGATGAACCAGAACTCGGCTTCGGTCGGCCCATCGCCGTCGCCCGTGTTCTCGGGCGACCCCTTGCGCTCGTAGACGACCTGCGTCTCGCTGTAGGGGACGATCAAGCGGTCCAGCTGGGGGTCTTCGAGGGGCAGGAGCTGCCCGTCGAGCGGGCCTCCGTGCAGTCGTGCGATGGCCATGCCCCCAGCGTAGACCCGGCGCCCGACGCCATCCGCACCCTTGCGCTCTGCCGGCCGACGTGTCTCCGTGCCGCCGACGTTCACCGCCGCGACGCCCGGCGTTCCGCTGAGGCGGCGATCGTGGTGCAAGCGCTTCCAGGTTCTGCCTCTAGAATCGCGAGCGTGAAGGCCATCCGAACGTTCACGGTCCGCCCTGTGCTGGCCGACACCCTCGCCCCGCTCGATCGCCTCGCCTCGAACTGGCGCTGGTCGTGGAGTCGCGCGACGCATGCATTGTTCGCCTCGATGGATCCGGCCCTGTGGGACGACATCGGCGCGAACCCCGCCCGCATGCTCGGCGCGCTGGGTCAATCCCGCCTCGACGAGCTCTCGCGCGACGAGGAGTTCGTCGCTCGGGTCCGCGAAGAGGACGAGCGGCTCACCGCCTACCTCGAGGGCGACCGCTGGTTCCAGCAGCTCGAGGGCGACAAGCCGGCGCACATCGCCTACTTCTCCCCCGAGTTCGGCGTCGACGGGTCGCTGCCGCAGTACTCGGGCGGGCTCGGCATCCTCGCCGGTGACCATCTCAAGAGCGCGTCCGACCTGGGCGTGCCGCTGACCGGCGTCGGGCTCTTCTATCGCGCGGGCTACTTCCGCCAGTCGATCGGCGACGACGGATGGCAGCGCGAGGCCTATCCCCTGCTCGACCCGTACGGCCTCGGCTTGACGCTGCTGCGCGACCGCGCCGGCGCACCGGTCGAGATCGCGCTCGATCTGCCGGGCGACCGCCGCCTGTACGCGAGGGTGTGGATCGCCGACATCGGGCGCATCCCGCTGCTGCTCCTCGACTCCGAGACGCCGTCGAACACCGACGAGATGCGCCGCGTCACCGATCGCCTGTACGGCGGCGGCGGCGAGCACCGTCTGCTGCAGGAGCTGCTGCTCGGCGTCGGCGGCGTGCGCGCGGTGCGGGCGTGGTCCGAGCTGAACGGTCGCCCCGCCCCCGACGTCTATCACACGAACGAGGGCCACGCCGGGTTCCAGGGACTCGAGCGGATGTCGGAGCTCATCACGCAGGACGCCCTCAGCTTTGACGAGGCCCTCGCCCAGGTGCGCGCGGGCACCGTCTTCACGACGCACACCCCGGTACCCGCCGGCATCGACCGCTTCTCGCGCGACCTCATCGCGGACTATCTCGCCAGCGGCCTCTTCCAGAACCTCGACGCGGGGCGTGCCATCGCGCTCGGCCTCGAGACCTGGAACGGCGGCGACCAGGGCGTCTTCAACATGGCCGTGCTCGGCCTGCACCTCGGGCAGCACGCGAACGGCGTCTCGGTGCTGCACGGCGAGGTGAGCCGCGGCATGTTCGGCATGCTGTGGCCAGGCGTCGACGCCGACGAGGTGCCGATCACGTCGATCACGAACGGCGTCCACGCTCCGACCTGGGTGCACCCCGCTCTCAAGGCCGTGAGCGAGCGGGCGTGGGGCGACGCGCGCACCGACACCCATGACTGGACCGACCGGGCTGCCGTGACGGATGCCGAGCTCTGGGGTGTTCGTCAGCAGATGAAGGGCGGGCTCATCGCCGAGGCGCGGCGGCGGGTGGCGGCATCCGTGTCCACGGGCAACGGCCACACGCCCTCGTGGGTGGAGGATCTGCTCGATCCAGATGTGCTCACCATCGGCTTCGCCCGGCGCGTGCCCACGTACAAGCGGCTCACGCTGATGCTGCGCGATCCCGAGCGGCTGACCGCTCTGCTCACCGACCCCGAGCGGCCGGTGCAGATCGTGATCGGCGGCAAGTCGCACCCGGCCGACGACTCGGGCAAGATCCTCATCCAGCAGCTCGTGCGCTTCAGCCGCGATCCGAAGGTGCGCGGGCGGATCGTGTTCCTGCCGGACTACGACATCACCCTCGCCAAAGACCTGTACCCCGGCTGCGACGTGTGGCTCAACAACCCGCTGCGCCCCCTCGAGGCGTGCGGCACGAGCGGCATGAAGGCCGCGCTCAACGGCGCGCTCAACCTCTCGATCCTCGACGGCTGGTGGGACGAGTGGTTCGACGGCGAGAACGGCTGGGCGATCCCGACCGCCGACACCGCGTCGAACGACGAGGAGCGCGATGACGCCGAGGCCGCAGCCCTGTACGACCTCATCGAGCACCAGCTCGTGCCGAAGTTCTACGAGCGCGAGGGCGGCATCCCCACCGCGTGGCTGGGCATGGTGCGGCACACCATGACCGATCTCGGCAAGAAGGCGACGAGCGACCGCATGGTGCGCGACTACGTCCAGCGGCTGTACGTGCCGGCGGCCGCCCACGACGTGGCGCTGCGCGCGAACGGGTTCGCCCTGGCCCGCGAGGTCGCCGCGTTCGTCGGACGCATCAAGGGCGCGTGGGGCCGGATCTCGATCGCGAGCGTCGACAGCTCCGGCATCCCGGCGCAGGCGCAGGCCGGCGACGCTCTCGAGGTGCGCGCCGACGTGCGACTCGACGGCCTCTCGCCCGACGACGTCGCCGTCGAGCTGCTCTACGGCAGCACCGACGAGGACGACGCGCTCGCGCGCGACCACTCGGTGTACCGCCTCTCCCCCACCGGCGAGGGCGTGGACGGAGTGCGGGCCTTCACCGGCACGCTGCCGCTCAGCGTCACGGGCACGTTCGGGTACACCGTCCGCGTGCGGCCGGCGCACCCGCAGCTCGTGTCGCCCGTGGAGCTCGGCTTCGTCACGTACGCCTCGTAGGACACCGATCACGGATGCCTCGATCCGGCGTGCTGCGCCGGGTCGAGGCATCCGTCGTCCTTCCTCGAGGCTGCGCGTCGACTCGTGGCGTTTCGTCTCGCTCGCTGGCGCTCCCTCGCTCAACGACCGGGTCCGAGCACGGGACGTTTCGTCTCGCTCGCTGGCGCTCCCTCGCTCGACGACCGGCACAGAGGACCGGTCGTTGAGCGAGCGCAGCGAGACGAAACGCGCCCCGGGCCCACGTAGGCTGGTGCGGTGAAGCCGTTCGTCCTCCTCGCCACCCGTGCCGAGGACGTGCCCGCCGACGAGGAGTACGCGCTGTTCCTGCGCTACACCGGTCTCTCCCCCGATGAGCTCGTGCGGGTGCGACTCGAGGCGGAGCCGATGCCGCGGTTCGATCTCGACGCGCTGTCGGGCATCTTCGTCGGAGGCGGACCGTTCAACGCGTCCGATCCCCTCGAGAAGAAGTCGGCGGTGCAGCGGCGGGTCGAGGCGGAGTTCGCGACCCTGCTCGACGAGGTCGTGGACCGCGACTTCCCGTTCCTCGGCGCCTGCTACGGCATCGGCACGCTCGGCGCTCACCAGCACGCGGTGATCGACCGCACCTACCCCGAGCCGATCAGCGTCGTGCCGGTGACGGTCACCGAGGCCGGGGCATCCGATCCGCTGCTCGAGGGGATGCCGACGACCTTCGACGCGTTCGTCGGACACAAGGAGGCGATCTCGCAGCTGCCCGCCGCGGCGACCCTGCTGGCGTCGTCGCCGGGCTGCCCGGTGCAGATGTTCCGGGTCGGCGAGAACGTCTACGCGACGCAGTTCCACCCCGAGCTCGACGTCGAGGGCATCACGACGCGCATCCACGCGTACGCCGACTACGGGTACTTCGCCGCCGACGAGCTCGAGCTCACCCTCGCGGCGGTGCGGCGCGCTGCGGTCTCGCATCCGAGCCGCATGCTGCGCACGTTCGTCACCCGCTACGCGCGCTGAGTCGGACCCTTCGCACCGCGCCTCGGCGGTGGTACGCTCCCCGCACCGGCTGCCTCCGCCGCCCGAAACCGAGGTGCGTCATGGGTTCGAAGAAGCTGCTCCTCACGGGCGCCGCGATCGCCGTCGTCGTGGCGGCCGCGATCCTGGTGCCGAGCGTCGCGACCGGAGCCCCGCTCCCCGCACTGGTCCCGGCGACCTTCGCGGCGGCACCGGATGACGGCCCCGGCGAGAACGGCCGCGGCAACGCGTTCGGTCACGACAAGGACTCCCCCGACTTCCCCGGCAACGGCAACCGCGGGGACGGTGACAGGGGCGGCGACGGCAACGCGTTCGGTCACGACAAGGACTCCCCGGACTTCCCGGGGAACAACGGCCGCGGCAACGGCGATGCCGACGCGATGGACGATGACGGCCCCGGCCACAACGGCCGCGGCAATGCGTTCGGTCTCGACAAGGACTCCCCCGACTTCCCCGGCAACAACGGCCGCGGGCACGACGACTCCGACGACTGAGTCTCTGACCGGTTCCCGGGCGCTCCCCCGGGTTGATCAGTCCGGCTGAGCCAGCACGACGCGCGAGACGGATGCCTCCCCCGCCGGCTCAGCGGTCTCCAGCGCCGGGCCGAGTCCGATGTCGACGAGCACGATCTCGCCGGCGAGCTCCGGGCCGCGTCCGGTGACGAGTCCCGCCTTGACCGCACCGAAGGTGACGGTGACGGATGCCGGGAGCACGGCGTCATCCGCGGTCCCGGTGTCGGGGTGCAGGCCGCTCGGGATGTCGACGGCTACGACGCGCTGCCGGCGCCCGGCGCGCGGGACGGTCGAGAGCAGCACGGTGACCGCCTCGCGCGCGGTGCCGCGCAGCGCCGGGTCCTGCGAGGCGCCGATGCCGAGGATGCCGTCCACGATGAGTCCGTAGCGGTGGGCGGTGTCGGCCAGCTCAGCGAGGTCGACCCTCCTCACGCCGGCGCCGACGGCGGCCGCGAGGGCTGACTCGTGGAAGCGGTCGGAGACCAGCAGCGCGTCGACGTCGGCGACAGCGGCGATCTGCGCCGCGGCGTAGAGCGCGTCTCCGCCGTTGTCGCCGCTGCCCACGAGCGCGAGCACCCGCGGGCGCGGCGTGTCGGGGTGATCGAGAGTCACGGGTTCCAGAGCGCTGGTCATGGTGGTGGGGGTCTGCGACGACGACAGTTCCGCGCGGACGACGTCGGCGAGGGCGCGCGCTGCGCGGCGCATGAGCGGCGTGCCGGCGTCGCGGAGCGGGCGTTCGGCTGCGCGGACCTGCTCGGCGGTGTAGGTCGGCACCTGGTGGCTCACGACTGCTCTTTTCCCGCCCCGACGCGTTCCTGTTCCGTCGGCGCGGCCGGCTGCTCGTCCGCCTTCTTCTTCTGGGCGGCGAGCCGTTCGCGGTCGGCGTCGGCGCGCGCGTGCGCGAGCTCCTCGGTGGCGACCCGCACGGCATCCTCCGCCTGCCGCACCCGGCGCAGGGCGAACGTCGGCGAGCCGAACCGCTCGCGGACGCGGTCGACGTGCTCGCGCTCGCTGACGATGATCCACGTCGACGCGAGCAGGATCACCTGCGCCGACAGGTTCAGCCACAGCAGCAGGGCGATGAGGCTGGCGAACGTGGCGAGGAGGGGGTTCGAGCCGGCGCCGGCGACGAACAGTCCCGACAGCTGCTGGAGGACGGTGAGCCCGAGCGCGCCGAGGAAGGCACCCGACCACAGCGCACGAGGACGCGCGCGCACGCCGCTCAAGCTGACGAAGGCGAGGGCGACGACGGCCATGTCCAGCAGGAAGACGACGACGATCGAGACGCTGCGCGTGGCGATCGCCGCGAAGTCGTCCTGCGTGATCCCCAGCCAGTCGAGGACGGTTCCGATGAACGAGGTGCCCACGAAGGTCGCACCCGCTGACAGGACGAACCCGCCGCCGATCGCGATCGCGAGCAGCAGGTTTCGCAGCAGCACCCAGACGAAGAAGACGTCGTCGTGCACCCGGTCGGCCAGGGTGCGGATCGCCACGCGCAGCGACCCGATCGCGCCGATCGCCGCTCCGACGAGCGCGACGAGCGCGATGATCCCGGCGACGGTGAATCCAGCGGGCGCCTGGATGTCGGAGACGTCGACGATCCCGCCCTCGCCGACGAGGCCCGGGATCGCGGCATCCACCGCGTCCACGAGCGACTTCCATGCCGCAGGGTTGTCGCTCAGCCAGACGGCCGCGAACGAGAAGCCCAGCAGCACACCCGCGAACACCGAGAACAGGGAACGGTAGGTGATGCTGTCCGAGAGCATCGGGCCGCGCCGCGCAGCGTAGTGCAGCCACACCCGTACGAGCCGCAGTGACAGCGCCCAGGCCGTCAGCTTCGCGATCAGGTCCGCCATGGCGCCACCTTATCGAGTGCGCGCGGGGACCCTGCCCAGGCTTGACGCGGGCCACATAGTATGTCCATGGGGATTGGGGAATTGCCGTGAGAGGTCTTGCACAGACGCTCGTGCTCACCGGAGCCGTACGAGCCGCCGACATGTCAGCCGCCATCGCGCAGGCGGGGGGCGCCGACGGGCCCGAGCTGCAGCGATTGCTGGTGAGCTCGAAGCTCGTGACCGAGGGGCAGGTCGCCGAGGCGATCGCCCTGCATACCGGCCACAGGTACGTCGATCTCGCGAGCATGCCGCTCGACCCGAACGTGGTCGCGCTCGTGCCGGGCAACCTGTGCCGCAAGTACGGACTCATCCCGGTCGACCTCCGGGGCGAACGTCTGACCGTGGGCGTGCTCGACCCGACCGACATCGTCGCGCTCGACGACGTCGCGAGCATCACCGACCTCTTCGTCGAGCCGGTCGTCGTCGCCGAAGACGCGCTGACGCAGATGTTCGAGCGGTTCCTCCGCTCCGACGAAGAGCTCAGCGAGCTGTCGATGACGATCGAGGAGTCCAGCGAGTCGAACCAGGCCGCGTTCACCGAGACGCTCGAGGAGCAGGACAACGACGCCCCGATCGTCCGTTTCGTCAATCTGCTGATCGCGCAGGCCATCAACGACCGTGCCAGCGACATCCACGTCGAGCCGGGCGAGAAGCAGCTCACGGTGAGGTTCCGCATCGACGGCGTGCTCCACGAGATGCAGAAGGCCGACCGCGCCATCCAGGACGGCATCATCTCGCGCCTGAAGATCATGTCGTCGATCGACATCGCCGAGAAGCGCAAGCCGCAGGACGGCCGCCTGTCGGTCACGCATGAGAACCGCTCGGTCGACCTGCGTGTGGCGACGCTGCCCACGGTGTGGGGCGAGAAGATCGTGATGCGCATCCTCGACAACACCGGCCAGGTCATGACGATGCGCGACCTGCTGTTCTCGAGCACCAACGAGAAGCGGTTCCGTGAGGCGATCACGAAGCCGCACGGCATGATCCTCGCGACGGGGCCGACCGGTTCGGGCAAGTCGACCAGTCTGTACACGGCCTTGCGCGCCATCGCGAACCCCAAGATCAACGTCATCACCGTCGAAGACCCGGTCGAGTACCGCATCGCCGGCATCAACCAGGTGCAGGTGAACAACCGCGCCGGACTGACGTTCTCGACCGCGCTGCGGTCGATCCTCCGCTCCGACCCCGACGTCGTGCTCGTCGGCGAGATCCGCGACTTCGAGACCGCGAACATCTCCATCGAGGCGGCGCTCACCGGTCACCTCGTGCTGTCGACGCTGCACACAAACGACGCGCCGTCCGCCCTGACGCGTCTGACCGAGATCGGCTGCGAGCCGTTCCTCGTCGCCACGGCACTGTCGGCGGTCATCGCGCAGCGCCTCTCACGCCGGCTCTGCATGCGCTGCCGTGAGCCGCTCGTCGAGACGAGCGAGGTGCTCACGTCGCTGGGCTTCCCGCACGACCCCGGCGATCTGCCGCAGCTGTACCGGGCAGCCGGGTGCCCCGCCTGCTCGAACACCGGCTACCGCGGCCGCGTCGCGCTCCACGAGATCATGACGCTGAGCGACGAGATCGAGACGCTCGTCGTGACGCGGGCGACGGGCAGCGAGATCCGTCAGGTTGCGCTGCAGCAGGGCATGATCTCGCTGCGCGAGGACGGCTGGTCCAAGGTCGCGCAAGGCCTGACGACGATCGAAGAGGTCCTCCGCGTCACCGTATGACGCGCCCGCCGGCTCCCGGCGCATCCGAGCGGCTCGGCGCGTTTCGTCTCGGTCGCTGGCGCTCCCTCGCTCAACGACCGGCACCTCTGCTCAGGCGCTGAGCCCGTCGAAGCACGCCACCGCTCCGACCCCCGGTCGTTGAGCGAGCGAGGAACGAGCGAGACGAAACGCCCCACCACCCGGTCGTTGAGCGCGCCCCCGCCCCGGTCGTTGAGCGAGCGAGGAACGAGCGAGACGAAACGCGCCCCACCCCCGGTCGCTGAGCGCGCCCCCGCCCCGGTCGTTGAGCGAGCGAGGAACGAGCGAGACGAAACGCGCCCGCCCCGGTCGTTGAGCGAGCCCCCACCCCCGGTCGTTGAGCGAGCGAGGAACGAGCGAGACGAAACGCGCCCCTACTGCTGTGCGAGCTCCCCGTAGAGCGTGAAGATCGGCAGGTAGAGCGAGATCACCATGCCGCCGATCACGATGCCGAGACCGACGATGAGGATCGGCTCGATGGTCGACGACAGCTGGGCAGTCGCCGTCTCGACCTCGTCCTCGTAGAAGTCGGCGATCGACGAGAGCATGTCGACGAGCGTGCCCGACTCCTCGCCGACCGAGACCATCTGCGGCACCATCGCCGGGAAGACCTCGGCCTTCGCGAGCGGTGCGGCGAACGAGCGACCCTGACGGATCGACTCCTGCACGTCGCGCACGGCCTCCTCGATCTTCCAGTTGTTCGACGCCTGGCCGACGATCGAGAGCGCCTGGATGATCGGAACGCCCGCGTTCAGCATCATCGACAGGTTGCGTGCGAATCGGGCGACCGCGATCTTGGTGGTCAGCTTGCCGAAGACGGGCATCTTCAGCTTGATCGGGTCGACGACCTTCCGGTACTGCAGCGTGTGGCGATTGGTGCGCCACCAGATCACCGCGACGATCACGACGAGCACGATGGCGGGAATCATCCACCACATGTTGTTCGAGATCGTGACGAGGATCTGCGTCGGCAGCGGCAGCGAGCTGCCCAGCCCCTTGAACATGCCCTCGAAGATCGGCACGACGAACGTCACCATGACGAGCACGCCGACGATCGCGATGAAGAGCACGATCGCAGGGTAGGTGATGGCCGCGCGGATCTTGTTCTGCAGCTCGGCGTCGCGCTGGTAGTTGTCGGCGATCGACGTCAGGGCGCTGCCCAAGAAGCCGCCGGCCTCGCCCACCTTCACGATGCTGAGCATCAGCGGCGGGAAGGTCTGCGGATGCCGCGCGAGCGCCGCAGAGAACGACGAGCCTGACTCGACATCGGCCTGCACCTGCACGAGGGCGGGCTGCAGGCGCTTGTCGTCGGTCTGCTCGATGAGGATCGCGAGCGTCCGCATGAGCGGCAGGCCGGCGTTGATGAGACCGGCCATCTGTCGCGAGAACACCGCGAGGGTGCGCGCCGAGACGGTCTTGGTGGCTCCCGGCAGCTTGATGTCGCGGTTCAGGCCGGTGTTCGACTTGAGCGTGACCTCGAGAGGCGTGAGCCCCTGCGCCTTGAGCTTGCCGGTTACGGCGGACTCGCTCGCCGCCTCGATCGTGCCCTTGACGACCGATCCGCCGCGCGGATCGACGGCCCGGTAGACGAATTCCTGTACGACGGCCATGTCAGGCCCCCTTCTCGGGCGCCGGCAGGCCCAGTTCGGCCCACGAGTCGGCGTCGTTCAGATACGTGTCGTCGGCAGCGCCCCACTCGACGTCGCGTGCCGTCGGGTCGACGCGGCCGCCCACCGTCGGCGAACCGAAGCGCGAGCCCATGCCGACGCCCGTTCCCGCGGCGGCATTCGCGGGGACGGATGCCGCGGCATCCGCCTGCCGCCATTCGCCGGCGTGGTGCGCCCACTCCTCGGCGTCGAGGTCGCGCGGCTTGACGTAGACGCCGTCGAGGCTCTTCGGGTCGACCGCGAAGTCCATCGCGACGTTGCGGGCGATCGTGCCGTCGGCGACGAGGCGGCGAAGATCCTGATCGAGCGTGTGCATGCCGATCTCGGAGCCCGCCTGCATCGCCGAGTAGATCTGCGCGACCTGACCCTCGCGGATCATGTTGGCCACCGCAGGCGTGTTGATGAGCACCTCGGTTGCGATCGTGCGGCCGTTCACCTGCGCGAGCGGCAGCAGCGTCTGGCTGATGATGCCCTGCAGCGTGTCGCCCAGCTGCGTGCGGATCTGATGCTGCTGGTCGGCGGGGAACACGTCGATGATGCGGTTGATGCTCTTCGCGGCGCCCTGCGTGTGCAGCGTCGACAGCACCAGGTGTCCGGTCTCGGCCGCTGACAGGGCCGTCGAGATGGACTCGGGGTCGCGCAGCTCGCCGATGAGGATCACGTCGGGGTCCTGGCGAAGCACGCGCCGGAGCGCTTCGGCGAACGAGTTGGTGTCGCGGCCGACCTCGCGCTGGTGGATGAGCGCGCGCTTGGACTGGTGATGGAACTCGATCGGGTCCTCGATCGTGATGATGTGCGCCGCCACCAGCTGGTTGACGATGTCGACCATGGCCGTGAGGGTCGTCGATTTGCCCGAACCTGTCGGCCCGGTCAGCAGCACGAGCCCGCGGGGGCGCAGCGCGAGGTCGCGCGCGATCGGCGGAGCACCGAGCTCTTCGAGGGTGTACACACGGTCGGGGATGTAGCGCAGCGCGATCGCGATCGACCCGAGCTGCCGGTACACGTTCGTACGGAAGCGACCGATGCCCGCTGTCGCGTGGGCCAGGTCGACCTCGCCGTGCTCCAGGAACTCCCGCTTCTGCCCCTCGCTCATGAGGGCGAACGCGGTGCGCTCGACCCACTCGTCCGACAGCACCTCGGGGTACCCGGGCACCGGCACCAGGTCGCCGTCCACGCGCAGCAGCGGCGGCGCGCCGGCAGTGATGTGCACGTCGGAGGCCCGGTAGCGCGCGCCGCGCGCCAGGAGCGTCTCGAAGTCCAGCTCGTCCATGGCCGTCACCCTTCTGCGTCCATGAAGGTCAGGGCGGTGATCTGCACGTCGAACGTGCCCTCACCGCTCTGCGTCGTGGTCGCCGTGATGCTGTTGAGCAGGCGCGGGCCCGCGCGCAGCGCGTCGAGGAACGCGGTCGCCTGCGCCATGTCGGTCGCGCTGGCGCTGATCACGAAGTCGACCTGCTGGCGTCCCGCCGCGGCGGCGATGCCTCCGCCGGCGGCGGCATCCGTCGTCGCTCCGGCGGTGGTGTCGGCGGCGCCCTCGGTCGCCGACGGCGTCGGCTCGGGTGCCGGCGCCGGAGCGACCGCGGCGGCGTCACCGTCGATGACGCCGGTGCGTGTCGTGAAGAGCACCTGCTCTCCGGCGGTGACGGAGGTGAGGGAGACTCCGGATGCCTCGGCCGCGCGTCCGACGACCTCGAAGACGTCGTCGAGTTGCGCGGTGGCGGGAATCTGCGAACGGAGCCCGGAGACCTCCGCGTTGATCTGCTCGAGGTTCTCCTCCTCGGCGGTGAGATGGTCGACCTGGGCCTGATAGATCGCGTTGGTGTTCGCGACGGTGGCGGTCTGCCCGTCGACGCCGACCGCCTGGAAGTAGAGCGGCAGGGCGACCAGGAACACGCCGAGCGCGATGACGCCGAGCGAGACGATGAGTCCGAGCGCGGTGACGAGGTGCTTGGGCATCACTCGCTCCCTTCTTCGGCCGCGTACTGATTGGAGTAAACGGTCTGGTCGAACTCGACGTCGAGCAGGTACGCGTAGCGCCCCTCCGACACCTGGCTCGACGTGACGGATTGGCCGTCGGCGTACAGCACGCCCTCGACACCGCGCAGCGACCGGATGATCGCGACGATGTCGAGCGGTGTCGGGCTGTCGATCGTGACCGTCCCGACGACACCCTGCTCGGCCGTCGGGTCGTCGCCCTGCGCCGCGCCGCCGGCGGCGAAGTCGAAGGCGGTGAGGGTGGTCTCGGCGGGCAGGATGCCGGAGATCTTGGCGATCACCGGCGTCCAGGCGAGGTCGGCGGCCATGGCCTCGGTGCGGTAGTCGGTGAGCTCGGCCTCGGTCGCGAGCGCCTGACTCACTTCCGAGAGCGACGAGATCTCGACCAGGAGCGCGTTGGTCTCGGCCTGCTCCGCGGCGAGGCGCTGGTCGGCGAAGAACTTGAACGCGAAGGCGCCGGCGATGATGAGGAGTGCGACGACGATGGCGCCGAGCACGACCCACACCCAGAGGCGTACGAGCTTGTCACGTTCGCGACGCACGACCTCGCTGCGCGGCATCAGGTTGACGCGGGGCACTCCCGCGAACGGGGCCGGGATGGCGGTCATCGGCCGGCCTCCCCGAGTGCGATGCCGATGGTGCCGACGAGGTTGAGCGAGACGTCGCCGGCGGGCGGCGGCGTCACGATCGAGACGACGTCGCCGGCCGACACGATGGTCATGGGCGTGTCGATGGCGGCGGTGAGTGCCGCCATCACGCCTTCGACCGCAGCGCCGGCGCCCGTGACGAAGAGGCGCGTCAGCGGCGCGGCGCTCGGCCGGCTGCCGAAGAAGGCCAGCGTGCTGCGGACGCGTGCGGCGAGGTCGGATGCTCCCGGCGGAGTCGCCGCGCGCATCGCACCGCGCGTGCGGCCGGCGGCGACGGCGGAGCCGAGGCCGTTCCCGCCTGCGGCGGCGAGCTCGAGTTCCGGCTCGGCGATCTCCGCGCTGTGCCGGCGAACCGCTGCGGTTGCGACGTCGATGGGCAGGAGTCGTACGAAGAGCGGCACCCCGCCGCGCGAGATCACGACCTGCGTGGTGTGGTCGCCGATGCCGACTGTCGCCACAGTCTCGTCCGGTGCCGCGAGTGCTGCGGTCGCACGGGCGAGTCCGAAGGCCGCCAGGTCGACTGCCTGCGCGCGCACCTTGACCTTCGACAGGGTCGAGATGATCTGCTCGATGCTGTCCGACACGGCCGCCACCAGCAGACCCGACACCTGGTCGCCGTTCTGGGCGAGCGGGAAGAAGTCCAGCACCGCCTGACTCGCGGGCACCGGCAGCAGGTCCTGCACCTGGTAGGGCAGGGCCTCGCGCAGCAGGTCGGGCCGCATCGCCTGGGTCGTGTACTCGCGCACCAGGATGCGGCGGCTGGCGACGCCGAGCACGGCATCCTTGCTCTTGAACTTCGCGCCGGTCCACAGCTGCCGGAGTGCGACGGCGACGGCGCCCGGGTCGAGCACCTCCGAGTCCTTCGCAGCGTCGGGCGGCAGCGGCACTTCGCCGTATGCGATGAGCTGGGGTCTGCGACCGAGTGAGAGCTCCGCAGCGCGCACGCTCTCTTCGGTCACCTCCAGCCCCACGATCGTCTTCGCCATGTTCTTCCCTTCCCCAAGTCCGTCGGGCTTACGCGCCGACGAAGAGATTCACGTACCACCGTCCGACGGCTTCGCCGGCGAACACTCCCGTCCAGGCGCCGAGGATCATCCACGGGCCGAACGGGATGGCGGTCTTGCGCCCGGCACGCCGGAGCAGCAGCAGTGCGATGCCGAACAGTCCCCCGTAGAGGAATGCGGCGAACGCGCCCACGGCCAGGGCTCCCCAGCCCAGCCAGCCGAGGTAGATGCCGATGACTCCGGCGAGCTTGACGTCGCCCCCGCCCATCCCGCCGCGTCGCACCGACCGCAGCAGGAAGTAGAACACGTACAGCACCGCCATGCCGATCGCGGCTCGCAGCAACAGTTCCCAGTCGCCCGTGAGCCAGGCCGAGACGGTGAACAGGATGCCGGCCACCAGGTAGCTCGGCAGCACGATGCTGTTCGGCAGCCGGTGGGTGTCGAGGTCGATGAGCGTCAGCACGATCGAGATCGCCGCGAAGTACAGGAACGCGACGATGATGAGCGCGGCCGCCCACACGTCAGCGGGTCGGACCACGCCGTCCCACGCCGGTGAGGCGAGGTAGGTCAGCAGCGTCGAACCCAGGAGACCCTCGTAGACCGCCAGTCCCCACCAGGTGACGAGCGTGAACGCGATGCCCGTCACCGCTTCGACGATCGGGTAGCGCGCCGAGATCGGCGCCTTGCAGTTGGCACACTTTCCGCGCAGGGCGATCCACGACGCAACCGGCACGTTCTGCCACGGCTTGATCGGCACGTCGCAGTGCGGACACCTGCTCTCGCGCATCAGCGAGATATGCGCCGGCACGCGATAGGCGACGACGTTGAGGAACGACCCGATGAGGAGGCCGAAGACCCCTGCGACGACGACGAGGAAGATGGTGAACTCGGTCATCGGTTAGCGCTCTGTCTGATACGCGCGGTTGTCGAGTCGCGTCACCGTGTTCGTCGGGTCGAAGATGCCGCCGCTCCCCTTGACGCCGCAGCTGAGCTTGCCGATCTGGGGCTTCCACTCCATAGGGGTGCACGTGAAGGTGCCGCCGTTGAGGTGGATGCCGAGATTGCCCATGTAGAGCTGTCCGGTCATCGTCAGTGCCATGGAGTTGGTGATGCCGCACGCGCTGTAGACCATGGTGCGCACACCGATCGTGGAAGTCGCGGTGAATTTGTCGGAGCCCGTGGTGCAGGTGGGCTTGCTGTCACTGCCGTTCGCGTCCGCGTGAACGATGAACAGCTGCGGGTCACCTGCCGCCTTCGTGATCGTGCCCGTCAAGTCGAGATTCATCCCCTTCGTAGCGGGAACATACAGGATTGCATCGCGCGCGAGCGCGAAGTTCCCGGGCGCGACAGTGATCTCGTTCGGACTGGCGCCACCCGTGCAACTGGTCATGTCGATGAAGGCGCGGGTTCCGGGCACCGTGAGCACGGTCTGCAGCTCGGCGGCCGAGCACAATCCGGTGTAAACGGTCGAGTCGGTACTCCACGGCACGGTGTTGGTGAGTTCGATCCAGGCCGTCGCTGCGAACACCTGATCCAGCGTCGGGGTGACCGTCGGCACCGTCTGATTCTCCAGTACCGGCACGGCTGTACCGTCGAGTCGCTTCCAGTCAGCGGGTTTGTGATCGGTCACCGTTGCTGCGGTCTTGAACGAGCCGTTCACGCTCCCCGAGCCGTTCTTCGTCGAGATCGTGCCCTTCGCGTAGACGTCGCCGCCAATCTTGATGTCATTGGCTGTCAGAAGAATCGATCCGTCCAACGAGACGAGATCGCCGCCGACGGTCAGCTTGTGGTTCTTGGTGTCGATCAGCCCGCGGGTGTAGACGCTTCCGGTGATCACGCAGTCCTTCGTGATCGACAGGCCACCTTTCAGCACCCACAGGTCACCTTGGATCGAGACGCCGTCCGCGTTGTTGCAGGTGTAGTCGCCGTCGTCCCGAATCACCAGGTCGCCCTGGTAGGTCGACTTGGTGGCGGTGAACTCGCCTTCGAAGAAGGCGAGCGTCCCCGCAGGCTGAGTCGCCGGGCCGTGGTACCACGGGTAGACCGAGTCGATGGTGGTCTGCGCGTCATCGGTACCGGTCCCCGTGGACCGGATGACCACCCACTTCGTCGTGGGTATCGGGCAGGTTGCGGTCACACCCGCCGCGTCCCATGCGTCGGGCCTGTCGGCGGCTTCTGAGGATCGGATCGAGTAGGTGTACGTCGGCGCGGCACCGGCGGTCGAGTTCGCCGACATGGTCACGGCACCGCAGTTGAGTCCGGTCGAGGTGATCGCCGACGTCAGCGAATCCACAGCTACATCGCGGCCCGACTCGGCGGCGATGAACGCCTGCGTGCGGTCCTTATTGTCGACGTTCGCGCCGATCGTGAAGACCACGGACGCGGCGATGGTCGCCGCGATGATGAAGCCGACGAACATCACGACCACCACGGTCACCAGCACGGCCCCGTCGTCGTCGGGACGTGCATCCGTGCGCTGTTGAGTCCTGCGCAGCCGATCGATCACCAGCATCCGTCGCTCCCTGCTTCTTGAATCGACCGGGGCGCAATGTCGGCCGAGAACGTGACCGGCGCTGCATCGGTCGTGATCTTGAACGTGTAGGTCAGCGAGTTCGCTGTCGTGCGGACGAAGTAGGGCGTTGTGCCCTCCTTCGTGATACCTGTCTGCCAGGTCGGCCACGCGGTGCTGGGGGACGACAGCGTGCCGGAATCGGTGGTGAACTGAGCGCCCGGATCGGTGAGGCGGAAGCCCTGGCATTTGAGGTCGCCGGTGAGCGAGGTGCTCACCCGCAGTACTGTGCCGCTTTCCGTGACGTCGAAGTAGAGCGCGTTGCGCATCGCCCGCTCGATTGTCGATGAGACGAGCTGCCCGCGGTTGGTCGCCTGGGTCACGCTGGTCACCTGTTCCTGCGTGCGCCACGAGTTGACGAAGATCGTCGCGATCGCGGCGATGACGATTCCGCTCACGACGATGGCGACGATGAGCTCGATCAGGCCGAGTCCGTCGTCGTCGGTCGTGCTCGTGCGACGTGTCATGGGACGTAGATGAGTGCAGTGCTCGTGGCGAGGGTGCGTCCCTCGCCGACGATGTTGACGGTCAATGTGGCTGTCGCGCCGGGGGCGCACCCGGTAACGGAGCTCGTGGACGCCGAAAGAGAGACCCCACGTCCGTCGGTCACGGCAGGCCGTGCTGCGATCGAACCGAGGTAGGGACAGGTCGGCGTTGCTCGCGCGTCGTCAACGATGGAGTTCATGTAGCGCGTCGCGGTCGCTGTGGACGCCTGCTGCGACGACAGCATGATCCCCTGCCAGAGGGCAGGAAGTATCGCCACCGCGACGATGCCCAGCAAGAACATCGCGATGATCACTTCGACAAGGCTGAACCCCGCAGCATCAGTGCTACGACCCCTCATCCGCACACCTCCCCAAGTGGCAGAATCCCTGATCATCATGTCATACGGGGCCGAGGAGCAACGCCCCGGCCCCGCATGCGAACCAGCGTTCACGGAGACTTAGCGAAGCCAACCGATCCGGCGGTTGACTCGGTCAGCAGCCTGGCCCCGACTCCGCCGTAAGCGGCGCCGCCGTAGTACCAAAGCCGGAGGCCTTCACGCAGACCTCCTCAACCTTCGTCGGCGTGAAAGCTGCTCCCGCGGCATTCACGGTGGCCGCCGTGATCTTGGCACCTGTCACGTTGTACGGCGCAATCGCGGTGGTCACTGTCGTGTTCGTGTCGTTGTCGGCGAGCGCAGCCGCCACCGCGGTGGCGCTCTCCGCGGCGGCAGCCTTGACCGCGTTGGTCTCGGCGCTGCTCTGGATGTTGGCGAAGATCGGGATCGCGATCGCGACGAGGATCCCCAGGATCACGACGACGATGATGAGCTCGATGAGCGAGAAGCCCTCTTCGCCTTCTTCTTCACGGCGACGATTCGCCGCCTCAACATAGTTCTTGATAGTTGCACGCATGGCGCAGTGTCTCCCCAGTGTGTGAATTGATTGGTCAGCTCTGACCGCCGGCACAGCAAGTACCGGTTCACATGTAACCCCAGTAACGAACTCCCAGACTCTGTCAGAGCTGGGTTCGAGACACGCGCCCAAACGCGGGTCCCCTCCCGCCGTCGACGGTGTCAGACTCAGCCCCTTCATGTCAACGCGAGCGCATGCAGTGTTGCCTCAGGACTTCCTCAAGTCGCTTCACCACATCTCCGAGTGCGATGCCGGCGGTACGGAGATACCTGCGGCGGCTCAGCCCGGTGTCTGGGCGGTCGGGAGTCTCATGACGGATCGCCGCATTCCTGCGTCCGATCGTCGGCGCCGTCATCACCGTGCAGCGCCCGACACGCAAGCGCGAGACCCGTGTACGCGCCGGGCTAGACGTCCGACACGATCGCGCGGAGGATCACGAGTCGGGACATCACTCGCCGGCGCGGCAGGTGCGCCACGGTCACTGCGGAACGATATTTCGAGGCTGCTTTTCTCGAACATACTTTCTATACTGCGTAAACCTTGGTATCCTTCAGATATGGATATCTCAGCGAACACCCTCGATGATCTGGAGTGGCGCGCTGACTATGCCGACGACTGGTTCTGGGCGCCCGATGACCCTGATGATCCGGCGCTGACTCCTCCCGATGTCGCCGTCGCGGCGCTCTACTCGAGTGGCGAGGCCCACACCGCGGCGGTCACCGCGCTCGAGGGCCTGAGTGTTCGTGCCCGCGTGCTCATCGCCGACGAGTACGCCGCCATCGCGATGATTCTGACGGATGCCGCGGCCTGCCCCGACCCCTGGGTCGGAGCCGATCCGACCCACGACCCCGACTGGCGTGACCCGCAGGGTCGCTCGGTCGCTGCGGTGCGCGCGGAACGCCGCAACATCGCCGTGCGGGCGGCAGCGCTCGACGTTGCGACGCGGTTGGGGATGTCGGAGACGGCGGTTCGCACTCGCGCCGCACATGCCGACACGCTCCGCGAGCGATGCCCTCGGATCTGGGACGCATTTCGCGCCGGGCGCTTGCCAGCGCAGAATGCGGCCGCCGCGGCCCAGCTGGCGGCCTCGCTTCCCGATGACGCCGCCGAAGCCTGGGAACGGTTCGACGAGACCCTCGAGACGGGGGCGCAGCAGCTGCCGCCCGGCAAGTTTCGGCTGCGCGCCCGCGTGGTCCGCGAGCGCGTTCACCCCGAGTCCCTCGAAGTGCGCCACCAGCGCGCGGCAAAGGATCGCAACGCGTGGTTCGAGGCCGAACACGACGGCATGGCGACGCTCACGGTGCTCGGCCCCGCCGACCGGGTGTTCGCCCTGTACGACCACGCCGACGCCCGCGCCCACCACGAGAGCGTTCAGCCGGGTGAGGAACGAACCGTCGCGCAGCTCCGCGCCGACGCACTTCTCGACCTCATGACGACGGCGGCGCTCGCCGGATCAGACACACGTGCGCCTCGCCCGTCCGTCGCAATCACCGTGCCGGTTATGACGCTGCTCGGTCTCGACGACGAACCCGCCACCCTCGACGGGTACGGCCCCATCGACATCGAGACCGCCCGTCGGCTCGCCGGGGAGGCATCCAGCTGGGTACGGATCCTCACGCACCCGATCAGCGGCACCGTCCTCGACGTCGATCGCACCACCTACCGGGTTCCGAAGGCACTGCGACGATGGCTCGGCGTGCGCGACACGGTCTGCATCGGACCGGGCTGCAGACGCGCCGCCCGCGACTGCAACATCGATCATCGACTCGAATGGCAACACGGCGGCGCGACGGTCGACACCAACCTCGCGCCACTCTGCGAGGGGCACCACGTACTCAAGTCGAAGAGCAAATGGACGCTCTACAGAGACGACGTGACCGGAGCAACATGGTGGGTCTCCCCCACGACCCTCACCGTGCCCACCGAACCAGCGCCCTGGTGACACCGCCCATCCACGCCGCGCAAACCGAGCCGGATCGCGCCGTCGTGCCTGGTTCACCACCTACCTCCTGGATGAACCACTAGCGCCCGGATCACGCGACGTGCCTGAATCACGCCGTCGTACCCGGAGCACGCCGTCGTACCCGGAGCACGCAGCAGCGCCCGGATCACGCCGTTATACCCGGATCACGTATACCCGGATCACGCCGTTATACCCGGATCACGTATACCCGGATCACGCCGTTATACCCGGACCACGTATACCCGGATCACGCCGTTATACCCGGACCACGTATACCCGGATCACGCCGTTATACCCGGACCACGTATACCCGGATCACGCCGTTATACCCGGATCACGCAGCAGCGCCCGGTTCACTCCGTCGTGCCCGGAGCACGCCGTAGCAGCTGGATCGCCGACGCGCCTGGATCAGGCAGCAGCGCCTGCATCACGCCGTAGCGCCCTGATCACGCCGCAGCGCAGAATCCGTCAGGCCAGAATCGCGAGCGCCAACTCGGTCGCGACGAAGACGAGCCATGCCACGAGCACGACCGATACTGCCAGGGCGACCACGGACATGACACGACTCGTCCTCCGCTGCCGGGAGACGATGAGTCCGCCGATCGCGAGGAAGAACGCGCCGGCTGCGAGGGCCACGCTGACCAGGCTCACCATGCCGGCGATCGCCTGATCCCGGCTCGCGAGCCACACGACCACCGCCACGCCACCGATCGCCGCCAGGGCGATCATCACGATCGCCGCACGAGCAGGGATGTTCGCGGGCGCGGCCTCCGGAATCGGCGGTCGCATCCCACCCACGTACGAGCTCGAGACAGGCTCGTACACGATCGGTGTGGGCATCCGATCGGCGCCCGGCGCGATGCGGCGCGGCGCGATCTGGTCGGGAATGCCGCCGGACCGCGTCGCGCGGGCCCCTGTCGTCATCGGTCCACCGGGCGACGGAGGCTTCGTGGCAGCAGGCGGCACGACCGGTGCGGAGTCGGATGCCGCGGGCGCGGCGTCCATCGGCACCGGAGTCGCATCCCGTGCCGGCGCAGGGGCGGCCAGCGACGACGGGGCCGGCCACACGGGCGCCGAACCCGGCGCCTCGCCCGACCGCTCGCCGCCCGATGCTCCGACGGGAGGCACATCGTCCACCGATGCTCCGCCGGCGGGCACCTCGTTCGCAGTCGTCCCCGCATTCGCCGGGATCGGACGCGATGCGCGGAGCTGCGCCCGACTCATCGGTGCGGCAGCGTCGACGGGCGGGTCAGCCGGGGCTGCGGCATCCGATTCCGGGAGGCGGAACTGGTCCGTCCACGCAGCACCGTCCCACCACCGCAGGCGGTCGGTGCGCGACGTGTCCGCGTACCACCCGGGCGGCGGTCCCCCCTGAGACCCGTCCGACATCATGCTCCCCAGCAGAATGATTCTCGCTGCGGCCAACATACCGGACCGATGGGACTGCGAGTGCCATAGCTCTGCTTGTCACCTCATGTCCAGTGTGAACGCGGAACAGCGAGCACGCCACCGCTGCTTTCCCGCGCCGGCCATGCCTCACCGGCGAGCATCATCTACCGAGAGGCGACCGCTCCACGGACGAACACCCACGCCCGCTCACGGACTCAGCCGTCCAGCACCTCGAGTCGCACGGTCACCGGGCCACCGTCGACGAGTTGCTCGGCATCCCTGACCGCCTTCTTGAGCGGCAGCACGTACGAACCCGAGTCGGACGACGGGAAGATCGACGTCGTCCACTCGCTGCCGCCGATCCGCGCGCGCACGCGCACGGAGCCGAATCCGCGGTACGGCCGCGGGATCTCGCGGATCTCCTCGCTCAGCTCAGGCGGGACCGCCGTGAAGAACCACGAGGAGTCCTCCCGTGCAGCCCAGCGGAACACATCGCTGTCGAACTCGATGATCACCTTTCGACGCTACCGTCGGCCGGGGACACGCGTCACAGGTGCTCGCCGGGAGGCCCACCGTGGCGGTCCACCAGGCGTTGCAGGCAGCTCGACCAGCCGTCGATGTGCTGATCGCGCTCCTCGCCGCTCGCAAAACCGGACTGGCGCACGATGACGCGGGTCGCGGCATCCGCTGCCGGCTCCAGCACGACCTCGACATCGGTCGCGTGCTCCTCCCCCGCCCACCGCCACGCGAGCCGCAGCGCGCGCCGCGCTTCGAACGTGAGCACCGTCGCCTCGACGGCGATGCCGGCCGGCGCCGACCGCACCTCCCAGCGACCCAACTCGCGCACCTCGACGACCGCGGTCGTCTCGAAGCGGGGTGGCCAGAACCACTCGGCGAGAAGACCTGCGACGGTGAACTCGCGCCACACGACATCGACGGATGCCGCCACCAGCGCCTCTTCGGTGAGCTCATGCATGCTGACAACGTACGCCGGGCCTCCCCCATAGGATCAAGCGCATGTCGAACGCGCGCCCCCGGCCACCTCTCGCCACGCCGGACCGGCCGGGCCGCGACCTCTCGAAGCCGCTTCCCCCGGCGCTCAGCTGGATCACGCTGCTCGTCTTCGCCGCGGCGTTCACCGTCGCGTACTTCCTGTTCGGACTCGCGTGGTGGCTGCCGGCGCTCTACGGCGCCGCGAGCCTCATCACGTTCGCCGCCTATGGGATCGACAAGTCGGCGGCCCGCCGCAGCGCAGGGCGCGTCCCGGAGCAGACGCTGCTCCTGCTCGGACTCGTCGGCGGCTGGCCCGGAGCGATCGTCGCGCAGCAGCTGTTCCGGCACAAGACGCGCAAGCGCTCATTCCGCCGGGCGTTCTGGGGCACGGTCGGGGTGAACATCCTCGTGCTGGCGGCCGCCGTGTACGTCGTCGCCGGCATGCCCCTGTTCTGACGTCCCGCCGGTGTGCTGCCGCGCAGTGTCGCGAGAAGCGACCCGGGGGCGGAGCATTCGGGTTGCTCCATCCTCGGGTCGCCGTCTCTCTCGCGTCGGGGTGGATTCGTCAACGCCGAAAACCCCTCCCACGCCGAAGGTTAAGACCGCGTCGAGCGGCGACGCCTGGGGGTTGACAAATGTGCGGCGACGGAGGTGGGGACAGCTCGCGGACGCGGACGCGGACGGCTGCAACGGCGTCAGCGCCGGGTCATCGGCGGCCGCAGCAGCGCGCGGACGCGGACGGCGTCAGCGGCCGTATCCGGCGGCCCAGTCGTCGCCGTCGGGAACCCACTCGGCGGCTGATGCGGAACCCGCCGATGGCTGTGCGCGGCGCCACTTTGCACCCTCGGGCCAGCTCACCGCGAAGGTCGACGCGACCTTGAACACCCGGCGCGACAGGCCCGAGAGGGTCTGCACCGGGCGCGCCGACACCGGCATGCGCAACTGTGGGTCGTAGCGGACGCCGTCGGACGGCCGCAGGCGGATGGTCAGGTCGAGGTCGTCGTGGATGCGGGCGTTGTCACGATCGACGTGGTCGCGCACGCGCTCCCACACCTGGGCACGCATCGCGAAGTTCGACCCGAAGACCAGCGGGATGCCGAGCCACTTCTTGATCCAGTAGTGGCCGCCGCCGATGTACCAGCGCTCACCGAGGTAGTTCTGCAGCGGCGTCCCGCCGTAGAACTCGGCCCCGCCGGTGAGCACGCCAAGTGTCGGGTCGGACACGAATGCGCGCACCAGCCTTGCGATCCAGTCGGGATGCGGCCGCGAGTCGGCGTCGAGCCGCGCGATGATGTCGGCCTGCTCCAGCGCCTCGTCGTAGCCGCGCGCCGCGGCCGGCCAGATGCCGATCGACGACTCCTCCACGACGACCGCATCGTAGACACGCGCGACGGCGGCCGAGGCATCCGTGCTGGCGTTGTCGACGACGATCAACACGTCGGCGGGGTGCGTCTGCGCCGCGAGCGCGGCGAGGCATGCATCCAGATATGCCGCGTCGTTCCGGCACGGGATGACCACGGCGACGCGAGGGGCGAGGGGCACAAGCGCCACCCTACTCCCGCCGTGTCGGCAGGCGGCGCTAGCCTGCCGACATGAGCGGACTGCGCGTCGTGCCCGCCAATGAGGCGTCGTGGGACGACCTGCAGGCGGTCCTCACGGGCGTCGCCGGGCGCTGCCAATGCCAGCGCCAGCGCCTGGGCGATCACGACTGGTGGTACATGCCCGAATCGGAACGCGCCGCGATCCTGCGCGCCGAGACCCACTGCGACGACCCGCGCGCGACCGAGACGATCGGCATCGTCGCCTATCGCGACGACGAGCCCGTCGCCTGGTGCGCAGTGGACCGGCGCGGCGTCTACGGACGCGTCCGCGGGTCGCCCGTGCCGTGGCAGGGGCGCGACGAAGACCCCGACGACGACACCGTCTGGGCGATCGCCTGCATGATCGTGCGCAAGGGCTATCGCCGCCAGGGACTCACGTATGCGCTCGTCGCCGCGGCCGCCGAGCACGCCCGTTCCCGCGGCGCGGCGGCCATCGAGGGCTACCCGATGCTGACCGGCGGCGCGAGCGTCATCTGGGACGAGCTCAACGTCGGACCCGTCGGTCCGTTCCTCGCTGCCGGTTTCCGCGAGGTGTCGCATCCGACGAAGCGACGGCTCGTGATGCGCCTCGACTTCTGACGGGACGAGCAAACGCTCTCCGACATTGATGCTTGAGACCGCTCCCATGGTTGGTTACATTCCAGTAAGTAATCGGCATCCCCGCCGCGCACTCCCACCCTCAACGGAGAGGACTCCCCATGCCCGCCCCCGTTCCCCGCCTCACGGCGCCGACCGCACGCACGGCACGCGCCGCGCGCACTGCACGGACCGCACGCGCCGCGCGCATCGCGGCGGTCGCCACCGGCACCGCGCTGATCGCGAGCGCCCTGCTCGCGACGCCCGCCACCGCGGCGCCGCCGCGCACGGTCGATCCGTTCCACCCCGACTTCGGGCCGAACGTGACGATCTACTCCCCCGACACGCCCGTCGCCGACATCCGGGCCGATCTCGACGCCCTGCACGCCCAGCAGGTCGATGCCGAGATGAGCACCGAACGCCAGGCGGTCTACTTCCTGCCCGGCGAGTACGGGTCGGCGGCGGATCCGCTGCAGGTGAAGGTCGGCTACTACACCGAGATCGCAGGCCTGGGCGCGTCGCCCGAGGACGTCACCGTCCACGGTGCCGTCGAGGTCTACAACCGCTGCCTCGCCGACGGCGGCACGGGCAACTGCCTCGCGCTCGTCAACTTCTGGCGCACGATCTCGAACCTGTCGATCGACATCCAGGCCGCGGACCGCGGCTGCCGCACCGGCACCGACTTCTGGGCGGTGTCGCAGGCGGTCTCGATGCGACGTCTCGACGTCGCGGGCGGCAACCTGTCGCTCATGGACTACTGCACCGCCGGTCCGCAGTACGCCAGCGGCGGCTTCATCGCCGATTCGCGCCTGCCCAACGTGATCAACGGCTCGCAGCAGCAGTGGCTGATCCGCAACAGCGAGGTCGCGGGCTGGTCGAACGCCGTCTGGAACCAGGTCTTCTCGGGCGTCGTGGGCGCACCCGACGACGCCGGATTCCCGGACCCGCCGTACACGACGCTCGACACGACGCCGGTCAGCCGCGAGAAGCCGTACCTGTACGTCGACGACGACGGTCGCTACAACGTGCGGGTGCCCGCGGCGCAGCACGAGTCGAGCGGCGTCACCTGGGCCGACGGCGAGACGGCGGGGCGCAGCATCCCGATCACCGACTTCTACATCGCCACCCCGGCCGACTCGGTGAAGGACATCAACAACGCGCTCGCACGCGGCCAGCACCTGATCCTGACGCCCGGCGTGTACGACATCGCCCAGACGATCAAGGTCAAGCGCGCGAACACCGTCGTGCTCGGGCTCGGGCATGCGACCCTCACCGCGGTCGGCGGTGCGGTGCCGCTCGAGGTGAAGGATGCCGACGGCATCGTCGTCGCGGGCGTCACGATCGACGCGGGCACCGAGCTCTCGCCGGTGCTGCTGCGCGTGGGCGCCGCCGACAGCGACAAGGCGCTCGACCCGGCGAACCCGATCACGCTCAGCGACGTGTACTTCCGCGTCGGCGGGCCCCACATCGGCAAGACGACCACGGCGCTCGAGGTGAACGCCGACGACGTGCTCATCGACCACACCTGGGTGTGGCGCGGCGACCACGGCGTCGAAGGCTTCACGAACGGCGTCAACGGCGACACGGACCGGTGGCAGACCAACACCGGCACCGTCGGCGTGATCGTCAACGGCGACGATGTGACCGCGACGGGCCTGTTCGTCGAGCATTTCCAGACGTACAACACAGTCTGGAACGGCGAGAACGGACGCGTCGTGCTCTATCAGAACGAGCTGCCGTACGATCCGGCGACGCAGGCCGACTGGACGCAGCCGAACGGCACGCTCGGCTACCCCGGGTACAAGGTCGCCGATGACGTCGCCACGCACCGCCTCGACGGCGCAGGCGTGTACGTCTTCAACCAGAACAACCCGTCGATCCTGACGGCCAACGGGTTCGAGGTGCCCGAGGCGCCCGGCGTGCAGCTGCACCACATCATGACGGTGAACCTGTCGGCAGGCACGGTCCAGCACGTCGTGAACGGCGTGGGCGGGCAGGCCGACAACACGAACACCGGCACGCCGCAGTTCGTGGTCGACTACCCGCTGCCGTAACCCTCTCGGTCGTTGAGCGAGCGAAGCGAGACGAAACGCGGCAAGCGACTCTCGCAAGCCCAGGCGTTTCGTCTCGTTCCTCGCTCGCTCAACGACCGGACCGGATGCCTCGGCTCACGCGACACGCGAGGGCCGGGGCATCCTTCATCCTTTGCGGCGCGGTGGTTCGGATCTACCATTCGAGCAACCGCCCACGCAGAGCCGCGCGGGCCTTCGGGCAAGGAGAACGCCATGACCGATCCGCAAGAGCAGAGCTGGACCGGATGGGTGGTGTTCGCCGGGATCGTCATGATCATCGCGGGCGCGTTCGACGCCCTCCTGGGACTGACGGCGATCCTGCTGCCTTCGAACGAGTACCTGTTCCTCACGGATGAAGCAGTGATCCTGCTCGACGCGGCGGGCTGGGGCTGGTGGCATCTGATCATCGGCGCCGCCATCGTCGTGGTCGGCATCTTCGTGCTGCGGGGCGCCACCTGGGCGCGCATCGTCGGTGTCGTCCTGGTGTCGATCAACGCGATCAGCCAGATGGGACTCCTCGCCGTGCAGCCCCTGTGGTCCCTCATCATGATCCTGCTCGACATCATCGTGATCTACGCGCTGATCGTCCACGGCCGGGAGCTGAAGCGCACCTGACACGCGGAGAAGCCGGAGCGCGAACGGATGCCTCGGCCCGGCGATTCACGCCGGCCCGAGGCATCCGCCTGTCACGTGCCGATGTTGAGCGAGCGAAGCGACGAAACACGCCCGCCCCCTTCGCGGACACTCGAGGCGTTTCGTCTCGCTCGTTCCTCGCTCGCTCAACGACCGCAACTCATGCACGCATCCGGTCGTTGAGCGAGCGAAGCGAGACGAAACGCCCCGAGGTCACCAGAGCGGGTGGATGTCGTCCCGCAGGTCGCGGTCGTACACGTCGCGGACCACTCGGTCGAAGGCGGCGACATCGAAACCGGTCTTCTGCTGCGCACCGTCGAGCAAGGCTGCGGCATCCGCGTTCGATGACGCCTGGCGCACGTTGCGGGCGCCCGGGATGACGCTCGTGACGCCGGGCCGGGAGGCGATCCACGCGAGGGTCGCGGCGGGGAGCGTCACTCCGTCGGGCAGGGCCCCCGCGAGCTCGGCGGCCGCCTGGACGCCGGTCTCGAACTCGACGCCCGAGAACGTCTCGCCCCGGTCGAACGCCTCGCCGTGCCGGTTGTACGTGCGATGGTCGTCGGCGGCGAACGTCGTGTCTGCCGTGTACTTTCCGGACAGCAGTCCCGACGCGAGCGGCACGCGGGCGAAGACGGCGACGCCCGCCGCCTCGGCCGCCGGCAGCACCTCGTCGAGCGGCTTGAGCCGGAACGGGTTGAAGATGATCTGCACGTTGGTCACGTTCGGCCGCGCGATGGCGGCGAGCGCCTGTGCGCACGTCTCGACAGACACGCCGTACGCGGCGATCGCTCCGGCGGCGACGAGGTCGTCGAGGGCGTCGTAGGTGGCGTCGTCCTCGATCACCGCGGTCGGCGGGCAGTGCAGCTGCACGAGATCGAGCGTGTCGACAGCCAGGTTGCGGCGGGACCGATCCGTCCACGCGCGGAAGTTCTCGGGCGTGTAGTTCTCGGGCTCCTGCGCCAGGCGCCGGCCCATCTTGGTGGCGACGGTGATGCCATGGCCGGGCCGGGCGGCGAGGAAGCGCCCGATGATCGACTCGCTGCGGCCGTCGCCATACACATCGGCGGTGTCGAAGAGGGTGACGCCGTTGTCGACGGATGCCGCGAGCACCGCCGTCGCGTCCTCTTCAGAGACCGCGCCCCAGTCGGCGCCCAGCTGCCAGGTGCCGAGTCCGATCGCCGAGACCGAGCGTCCGGTGCGGCCGAGAGCGCGCTGCTGCATGAGGATCCTCCGGATCGAACGATGGGTGGTCTCCAGCATCCCACGTGGTGCGGCGTCGAGGGCCCCCTCTTCGATCGGCTACCGGCGGACCCCGGCGCACGCAAGCCCGGTGTGCACGGCACGTCGAGCGAGTACGTTTGCCTGCGACCGACGGGGAGGGAGGTCGCCATCGCCGAGCACACCCGGCCGTTGCGCCGCGCCGTCTCGTACACCGCGCGCCTCGCCGATCAGCCGCGCCTGCTGCTGGCGATCAAGACCTCGCTGGCGGCAGTGCTGGCGTGGTACCTGGCGCCGCTCATCCCGTTCACCGAGGACCAGTACTCCTACTACGCCCCGCTCGGCGCGCTCGTCACCATGCACCCGACCATCGCCCGTTCCGCCCAGGTCGGCGGGCAGGTGCTGATGGGACTCGCGCTGGGCATCGCCCTCAGCCTCTGCGGCATCGCGGCCCTCCGGCTGGGGGTACCCGGCGGTGTGGTGCTGGGAGTGGTCATCGGCGTGGGCGTGCTGCTCGGCGGTTGGCGGCTGCTCGGCGCCGGCGGCGACTGGGTCGCCCTCGCGGCGCTGTTCGTGCTGCTGGCCGCCGGCGGCGATCCCGAGGGCTTCTCGATCTCGTACCTCGGCACGACGGCGTTCGGCGTGGTGGTGGGCATCGCGGTCAACCTCATCATCGTCCCTCCCCTGTACCTCCGCCGTGCGAGCGAGCGGCTGTCCGCGCTGCGCGACGCCGTCACGGGGGTGCTGCGAGACGCCGCGGACGCCGTCGCCGACGACCAGCTGGATCCCGAGCGCTTCCGTGCGGCGCTGGACGACCTCGGCGCGACGCGGTCGGCGGTCACCGAGGTCGTCGACGAAGCCGACGAGAGCGCCCGCGCGAATCCGCGCCGCCGGCGTCACCAGGAGGAGCGGGAGGAGAATGCCCGCCGCATGGCCGCGCTCGAGCGCACGGCGTTCCTCACCCGCGAGCTCATCGACCTGCTGGTCGAGCTGCAGGCGCCCGATAACGTCGCGCTGACCGGTGCCGTACGGGAGCGCCTGGCCCACGCGATCCGGCAATCCGCCGACCTGATCGCCACCCCTCTCGGCGACCCCGCGGCATCCGACCGGTTCCGGGGCGCGAGCGAGGCCCTCGCCGACTATCAGAGCGCGCTGGGCGCCCCGGAGCCGGGAAGCCGGGCGAAGATGGCCGCGGGTGCGGCGGTCGAGCTGTGCCTCCGCCGCATCATCGACGTCACCCGACCATTCGTCTGATCGGCTCCCCCTCTGCGTCCCCGGGACTCCCGGAGCGTTCCGCTCAGGGGTTGACGATCACGGGCGTTCCGAGCGGCAGCTCCGAGAGCTTCGTGATCGCCGTCGGATCGACGCGGAGGCATCCGTTCGAGATCGGCCCCGAACGGTCGTCGTGGTAGTGGAAGGCCGTGACCGCGACATCCGCTCCCCCGAAGCCGTCGAGCGTCGGCGACTGCACCGACAGGTACACGATCGGGTGTCCACGTGTGTAGCCGTACTCGGGCACGACGCGCGTCGTCATGATGAACGCGCGCCCCATCGGTGTGGGGGTGCGATCCGTGCCCCACGCGAAGTCCGTCGCGATCCGCTCGGCCACTCCGCCGCGGACGATGTCGACCGTGCGGCCCGAGAGGCTCACCACGACGCTCGTGTCGCTCGGCGCCACCTCGACGTCGCTCTTGCGCAGCCAGCCGGCGACCTGGGCGGGGCTGCCCTGCGACGGCACCGCCTGGCGCCCGGTCAGCAGCACCTTCACCCAGTGCTCCTGCTCCTCGACGACCGGCACGGCTGTGCCGTCGAATGGGAACTCGTGCGGCAGGTACGCGACCGGCTGCGCGGTCGGATCGGCCCACACGGGCGCACCGACCCCGAGCGCGACCGCGCGCAGGGGCAGCGGAGCGGTGAACGCCGCGTCGTCGACGGCCAGCCCGGGGATGACGGCGAAGACGTTCACCTGCGGCAGGGTCGTCACGTCGTACCCCGCCGTGTTCGCCGGGAAGCCGGCGGGCGTGGGTGTCGGCGTGGGCGTCGGGCTGGGTTGAGTGGTCGCCGTCCGGGTCGGCGAGGGCGACGGCGGAGCGGATGCCTCGGTGACGGGCGGCTGCAGCAGCCACGCCGCCGCCAGCCCGCCGGCGACGACCACTGCGGCGAGCGCCACGAGCAGCCAGACGCGCAGCGGGCGACGCGCCGTGGTCGGCGTCGTCGGCCGTGCGTCCGGCGCGGCGGGCTCGACCGCAGCCGGGCCGTCTGTCTCGGCATCCCCCATCCCCCCATGGTCTGTTGCGAGGACGGATGCCGCAACTCCACGCCGATGACTAGCCTGGGCCGGTGAGCAGTGACGGCCCAGATCAGCGGCAGGCGCCGGACCGTCGCGAGGCCGACCGGGCGATCCGCGTCCTCGGCATCATCGGCGCAGGACGCGTCGGTCAGGTGCTCGCACGCCTCGCCGTCGCTGCCGGGTACGAGGTGCTCGTCGCCGGGTCGGGCGATCCGTCGCGGATCGCCGCCACCCTCGCCGCTGCGGCTCCGGGCGCGGTCGCCGCCGCGGCGTCCGTCGTCGCACGCGACGCCGACGCGGTCGTCCTCGCGCTGCCGCTCCCCCAGCACCGCACCCTTCCGGTCGATGGGCTGGACGGCGCCCTCGTCATCGACGCCATGAACTACTGGTGGGAGGTCGACGGGCTGCGGGCCGACTTCGGCGACCTGCGCACGTCGACCAGCGAGACCGTGCAGCGTTTCCTTCCGGGCTCACGGGTGGTCAAGGCCTTCAACCACATGGGCTACCGCGACCTCGACGAAGAGGCCCGGCCCGCCGGCACTCCTGGGCGCAAGGCGATCGCCGTCGCCGGCGACGACGCCGATGACGTGGCGCTCGTGGCCCAGCTCGTCGACGATCTCGGATTCGACCCGGTGGTCGCCGGTCCCCTTGCCGCGGGCATCATGCTCGAGCCGGGCGCCGAGGCGTTCGGCGCCGACGTCGACGGCGCCGAGCTGCGTGCGATGCTCGACCGGTTCCCCGCCTCTCAGCGCGGGATCGTCGTCGCCCGCGCCCGGGCCACGGACACGCAAGCGGATGCCGGCGCCTGAGGTCGCTGCATCCGTCCCGTTGCTTCGTGAGGGGTCGGCACGCCGACGTCCGTCAGCGCGCGGCTCGGGTGCGGGAGCGGACGACGGCGTCGAGCGCGGTGGCGACCGCGATGGTCGCGATGTACACGACGAGGTCGCGCGCGTCGAAGACCGTCCCCAGCACGAGCATCGCGGGGGCGAACTCGGCGCCCCACGCGAGCGGCAGGCCGGTGAGCTGGAACAGCTCGACGCCGACGCACCAGAGCATCGCAATGCCGCCCACGGCGAGCGCGCGCAGCCGGGGAGCGATCAGCACCACCGCCAGGTAGGCGGCGACGGCGTACAGCGCGTCTCCGGCGATATCGGTCGCGCTGCTGTCGGGCAGCGCCGCGTGGACGACCAGCCCTGCGCCGATGGTGAGGACCAGCAGCACCGCCGCGAGCACGCGCCTGCGGGTGCCCGGCCGCGCTCGCGACACCGTGGCCGCGTCGCGAGTGAAACCCATGCGCCCAGTCTCGCGCACCGAGGCCGCGCGTCTGTCCCGCGCAGCCCCGGTCCGGCTCAGCGCGCTCGCCGCTCCTCGAGGTGGAAGTCGTTCGAACGCGACCCGTCGGGGCGCGTGGTTTCCTGGTAGACGAACTGGTCGCCGCGCTCGTCGAAGGCCACGAACCACTCGTCCCAGGTGACCGCCCGCAGGTCTTCGAGGTCGTTGCCGAAGTCGAAGTCCAGACGGAGCTCTCCGACGATGCCGTCGCCTTCGGAGCCTCCGACCGTCGCCGGTGTGGCGTGACGGTCCTCTGCCCACCTGCGGATCACCTCGTGATCCGTCGTGGTGTTGTACTCGTGGGCCTCCGCCGCCGTGCCCGGCATCGCACCTGGCGTCCCGCCTGGCGTCGCACCCGTGGTCGCGTCTGTCGTCGCGCCCGTCATCGCGTCGCCGGCGCCTGTCGTCTGCTCCGGGTTCCGCGCATCATCTGCATAGCCGCTCATGGCGTCCTCCTCTGCATCTGCTTCCACCCTGCGGCGTGCGGGGCGGCCCGTGCAGGGGGTTGCAGACGGGGTGCGAGCGCGCTAGCCCTGTTCTCCGCCGGTCCGCGCGGCGCCGATCCGGGCGGCCATCAACGTGACGAGCTCGTAGACGACATGACTCGCCGCGATGCCGGTCAGCTGCGCGTGGTCGTACGCCGGCGACACCTCGACCACGTCGGCGCCCACGATGTCGAGGTCGCTCAGGGCACGCAGCATCCGGAGCAGCTCCCGGCTCGTCATGCCGCCGGCCTCGGGCGTTCCGGTGCCGGGGGCGTGCGCGGGGTCGAGCACATCGATGTCGATCGAGATGTACAGCGGCCGGTCGCCGATGCGGCGCCGCACCCGCTCGATCGCCGCCTCGATGCCACGTTCCTCGATGTCGACGCTCGAGACGATCGAGAACCCGAGCCGCTCGTCGTCGTCGAGATCCTGCTTCGAGTACAGCGGCCCGCGCGTGCCGACATGGCAGCTCGCGGTGAGGTCGATCAGCCCCTCCTCGCTCGCGCGCCGGAAGGGTGTGCCATGCGTGATGGGCGCGCCGAAGTAGGTGTCCCACGTGTCCAGGTGCGCGTCGAAGTGCAGCACCGCGACGGGCCCGTGCTTCCGGTTCACGGCCCGCAGCAGCGGAAGGGCGATCGTGTGATCGCCGCCCACCGTGACGATGCGCTCGACCCGGGAGCCCAGGTCGAGGGCGGCCTGCTCGATCTCAGCGACCGCCGCACCGATGTCGAACGGATTCGCCGGGATGTCGCCGGCGTCGACGACCTGCGCCTCGGCGAACGGCGACACGTCCTGCGCCGGGTTGTAGGGCCGCAGCAGCCGTGACGACTCGCGGACGTGCGACGGGCCGAAGCGCGCGCCGGGGCGGTAGCTGACGCCGGTGTCGAACGGGATGCCGACGATCGCGATGTCGGCGCGCGGCACGTCTTCGATGCGCGGCAGTCGCGCGAACGTCGCGATGCCGGCGTAGCGGGGGTGGACGGACGCGTCGACGGGGCCGACGGGCTCGTGGTGCTCGGTCATGACTCATCCTTCGGAGTGGACGGCGTCGCGCTCGCGGCGCTGCGCGTCTGCGGAATGTGGACCAGCTGCACGCCGCCGGCTTCGATCGCCGCGGCGAGCGCCGGCGCGATGTCGTCGTGGCTCTCGGCGCGTCGCCCCGTCGCGCCGAACGCGTGGGCGAGCGCGACCCAGTCGGGCTGCACGAGATCGACGCCGACCGGACGGATGCCGCGATCCACCTCGTTCTGCTTGATCTCGGCGTACCCGCCGTTGTCGACGCACACCACGGTGAGATCGAGCCGCTGCTCGACGGCGGTGGCGAGCTCGTTGACGCTGAACATGAGCGCGCCGTCGCCGACCACCGCGACGACGGGTCGCCCACCCTCGGCCGGCTGCGCCACGCGCGCGCCGATCGCCGCGGGAAGGCCGTAGCCCAGCGTGGCGTAGGTGGGCGTGTAGAGCAGCGAGTGCGGCGCCGACTGCCTCAGCACGTTCGCGAGCGCCATGTAGACGATCTGCGACGAGTCCCCCGCCACGATGGCGTCATGCGGCAGCGCCGCGGCGATCGCCTGCGCCAAGGCGACAGTCTCGGGGAGGACGCCGCGGGTCTCCTCGGCGATCGCGGCGCGTTCGTCCGCGAGGTCTCGGGGCGGCCGCGGTTCCGCAGGAAGCCCCGAGAGCAGCTCCTCGACGACCGCGGAGCAGTCCCCGACGATGCCGACCATGGCATCGAGGTTCTTGTGCAGCTGCGCGGCCGAGATGTCGACGCGCACGACCGCTCCGCGCGCCTCGAGCCGGGGCGCCCACAGCTCCGCCTCGCCGAGCTTCGACCCCAGCACCAGGAGCACATCGGCATCTTCGGCGACGCGGCGGGCGGATCCCAGCCGCAGGTTCGATCCGAGCGAGAGGGGGTGGTGCTCGTCGACGGCCGCCTTGCCGTTGAGGGTCGTGACGACCGGCGCCCCGAGCCGCTCCGCGAGCGCGGTCACCTGCCGGCCGGCGCGGGTGGACCCGCCGCCCGCGACGATCACCGGCCGCTGAGCCGACCTCAGGAGGGCGATCGCCTCGCGCACCGCGGCAGCGTCGCCGCGCACCGGTGCCGGCACCGGGCGCGCCGCCCGTGCCGCCGCGGGGACGCCGGCAGGCGCCTCCAGGACGTCCAGCGGGATCTCGATGTGCACCGGGCGCGGGCGCCCGGTGCGGAACAGCGCGAAGGCGTCGTGCACGGCGTCGACGGCATCCGTCCCGCTCGTCACGCGCCGCGACCACTCGGCGATCGCGCCGACCATGGCTGTCGCGTCCTTCGTCTCGTGCAGCGTGCCGACGTCCTGGAACTCGGCGCCGAGCGGCACGCCCGGCGAGATCACCAGCAGCGGCCGCGACTCGCAGAACGCGGTGCCGATGGCGCTCATCGCGTTCTGCAGCCCCGGACCCGACGTCGTGATCACCACGCCCGGCAGGCCTGTCTGCTGGGCCCAGCCGTCGGCGCCGTACCCCGAGCCCTGCTCGTGGCGATTGGTCACCGCGCGCAGGCCCAGGTCGGCGAGCGGCCGGTACAGCTCGAGATTGTGCGTCCCCGGGATGCCGAAGACCGCCGTCACGCCATAGGCGCGGATCGTCTCGAGCACGGCCCGGCCGGTGGTGTCGGCGTACCGCGCCGCGATCTCGTCGTATGCGTCCATGTCAGCCCCCCGCCTCAGGATGCCGCGAATCGGCGCACGCCGCCGACCCAGGTCTCGAGCACCGGGATCTCTGAGATCGCCGACGCGTCCACGGCCAGCGGGTCGCCGCCGAGCACCGCGAAGTCCGCATGCTTGCCGACCTCGAGCGAGCCGAGGTCGTCCTCGCGACCGAGCGACACCGCCCCCTCGATCGTGTGTCCGCGGAGTGCAGCCAGTGCCGAGACGCGCAGGCCGTCGGGTCCGAGCTTGTGCCCGCGGCGGGTGACGCGCGTCACGGCCGTCTGGATCGCTTCGAGCGGGATCGGCTCGGCGACCGGCGCGTCCGACGAGATCGTGAACGGCACCCCCGCCGCCTCGAACTCGCCGAGCGGGTTGAAGCGCTCACCCGGTGTGCCGATCGCCTGCTCGACTCCCTCGCCCCAGTTGAAGTAGTGCTGCGTCTGGTTCACCGGACGGATGCCGGCGGCCGCCATCCGCTGGATCTGCTCGGGTGTCGGCAGCCCGCAGTGCTCGATCCGGTGGCGTGCGTCGTCGTCGGGGCGCTCGGCGAGCGCCGCCTCGATCGCCGAGACGACCATCTCGATCGCGGTCGGGGACTGCGCGTGCGTCGCCGTCTGCAGGCCCGCCGCGTGCGCCTTGCGGATGAGCTCGGCGTACTCGGCGGGCTCGTGGTACAGCTGCCCGGTGCGGCACGGGTCGCCGACGTAGCCGTCGGGGAAGTACGCCGTCCACCCGCCGAGCGTGCCGTCGGCGTACAGCTTGATACCCGCGAAGCTCAGGTGCGCGTTGCCGAACTGCCCGACCAGCCCCATCTCGAGCGCCTCGTCGAGCAGGTGCGACAGCAGGTACATCGACACGCGCAGGTCCAGCCGTCCGGCCTCGGCGAGCCGCAGGTACATGTCGAACTCGCGGCGCGACACCTGCGCGTCGCCGAGCGTCGTCACTCCCCCGGCCAGGAAGCGCTGCGTCGCGGCATCGAGCTGACGGAGGTGCTCCTCCGGCTCATCGGCGAGATGGAAGTTCGGACCGTGATGGCCGATCTTCACGCCGTGCACGCCGGTGAGCATGTTGCACGCGGCATCCGAGATCTCTCCGGTCAGCTCCCCGTCGGCGTCGCGGAAGATCTCGCCGCCATCGGGGTTCGCGGTGTCGCGATCGATGCCGTTCTGCGCGAACGTGTACGAGTTCACGACCCCGCCGTGCCCCGACGCGTTCATGAGGTAGACCTCGCGATCGCTCGCGACCTCGTCGAGCTCGAACCGGGTGGGATGCCGCTGCTCCGCCAGATTGCGGTGCTCGTAGCCGTACCCGCGGACCGGCCGTCCCTCGGGCAGGTCTGCCGCGGCGGCCTGCAGCAGCGCCACGATCTCGGGGATGCTGCCCGCCTTCTCTGGTCCGCAGTCGACCCACGTCATGAGCTGCCCGTACATGAGCGGGTGCGCGTGCGCGTCGACGAACCCCGGTACGACCACCGCGTCGCCGAGGTCGACGACCTCGGGTTCGAGGCCGGCGGCGACTGCGGCCTCGCGGCACTGTGCCGCCGTGCCGATCGCGACGATCCGGCCGCGATCGGTGAGCATCGCCGTGGCGGTGCGGTCGAGCGCGTCGACGGTGTGGATCGCGGCGGCCGTCAGCAGGCGCGGGGTCTGCTGCGCGGGGCGGTCGAAGGGGGCGAGCTTTCGCATGTCTACCTCAGTGGTGGGTCGTGCCGGGGCGGGGCCGCGTCGGGCTCAGGAGGTGCGGGCCGTCGTGGTGTCGGTGCGCGGCGTGAAGGAGTCCGTCACGGGCGCCTCGTCGGAGTGCTGCGGCGCGAGCCACGTGCAGATGCCGGCGAGCACGGCCATGCCGGTGAACATCGCGATGACCGACCAGATGCTCCCCGTCCATGCGATGAGCTGCGTCGCGAACCAGGGCGAGAATCCGGCCCAGATCGCCGCGCCGACGCCGTACGACAGCGCGATCGACGTGTAACGCGCCTGCGGGCGGAACATCTGCGCGAGGATCGCGGCGATCGGCGCGTAGGTGGCGCTCATGGCGATGCGCACGAGGGACGCCATCAGGAAGATCACCGGCTCGACCTTGCCCGGCAGCACCAGCATGAAGGGCACGAACGTGAGCACCGAGGTCACCAGGCCGATGTACATGACGTTCTTGCGCCCCCACTTGTCGCCGAGCCAGGCGACGGGCAGTGTCACCACGAACTCGATGAACGACGCGATCGTCATGGCGTCGAGGATCAGCTGCGGGCTCATGCTGATCGGCTCGCCGGTGGCGTAGGCGGTCGCGAACGTCGTCGCGAGGTAGTAGCCGCCGGTCGAGATCGGCAGCACGCCGATGCCGAGGAGGATCGGCTTCCAGTTGACGCGCAGCGCGAAGGCGAGCGGCATGCTCTGCTTGCGGCCCTCGATCTTCTGCTCGAACACCGGCGATTCCTCGACGCGGTAGCGCACCCAGAAGCCGACGGCGATGAGCACGATCGACAGGAGGAACGGGATGCGCCAGCCGCCGTTCATGATGAAGTCGTCGCCGAAGCGCGACATGATCGCGAAGATGCCCGAGGCCAGCAGCGCGCCGGCGGGGTTGCCCAGCTGCGTGAAGCCGCCGTAGAAGGTCTTCTTGCCGGCCGGTGCGTGCTCGACGCTCATCAGCACCGCGCCGCCCCACTCGCCGCCGACGGCGAGGCCCTGCATCGCCCGCAGGAGGATGAGCAGGATCGGCGCGACGATGCCGATCGTCTCGTAGGTCGGAAGGCAGCCCACGAGCACGGTCGAGATGCCCATCAGCAGCAGCGTGATCACGAGCGACACGCGCCGCCCGAGCTTGTCGCCGATGTGCCCGAAGATGATGCCGCCGAGGGGACGGACGAGGAACGCCACGGCGAACGTCGCGAACGCCGCCGCCGTCTCGGCGAGAGGGTCACCACTGGGGAAGAACAGCGGTCCGAAGACGAGCGCGGCGGCGGTCGCGTAGACGTAGAAGTCGTACCACTCGATGGTGGTGCCGACGAACGCGGCGATTCCTGCGCGCCGCGCCCTGCTGCTGGTCGTAGTCATGGCCGCTCCTTTGCGGATGTGTCGGGATGGATTGGATGGTAGGGACGAACGGATGCCGGTGGCAAGGGCAGAACTCCAGCACTGAGCGCTTCGGACTGGCGTTCTGAAGGCTCTAAGACGCAGATCAACGCGCACCGTCCGGTGAGTTCCGCCCTAGACTCGACTTCTGCGACTCACTGCGCGCGATCTCGGGAAAATCGACGAATCGAGGATCGGTATGGATTTCGACGCCGAGCTCATCCGCGAGCTGCAGGTCGACGGCCGCGCCAGCATCCACTCCCTGGCCGGCCGGCTCGGCCAGTCACGGGCTGCGGTCTCGACGCGCCTGAACGCGATGCTGGCCGACGGCACCGTGCGGGTCGTCGCCGCCGTCGACCCGGTGTTCCTCGGCCAGCACGTGCTCGCACACGTCTCCATCCGCACCCGCGGCGGCGTCGAGCCCGTCGCGCAGCACCTGCGCGGACTCGGCGAGACGGTGCTCGTGTCGGCGGTCGGGGGCGCCCACGACCTCGTGACCGAGGTGCGGCTCGGATCGATGCCCGCCCTGCACGACCTGCTCGCGCAGATCCGGGCTCTGCCGGGAGTGGCCGACATCAACACCCTCATCTACACCGACGTGGTCAAAGGGTTCTTCGTCTCGGAGTACCACGGCGACGTCACCATCGACGCCATCGACACCGCGCTCATCGAGCAGCTGCAGCGCGACGGCCGCAAGAGCTACCGGGCGCTCGGCGAGGCCGTGCGCCTGTCCCCCTCGGCCGTGACGACCCGGGTGCAGCGGCTCGTCGACGGCGGGGTGATCAAGATCAGCGCCGTGGAGGCCCGCGGGCTCGCGCACCGGCAGCTCTCGATGGGCGTCGGCCTCAACCTCACCGGGTCCGACGACCGCGTGACCGAGGCCCTCCGCACCTGGCGCGGCGTGGACTTCGCCGCGCGCACGCTCGGCCGCTTCGACGTCGTCACGACGCTGGTCGAGCCCTCCGCCGGCGCCCTGTACGCGAGCCTCGAGCGCATCCGGGCGATCCCCGGCGTCGCGAACGTCGAGGCCTGGTTCCACCTCGCCGTCCTCAAGGAGGACTACGCCCGGACGCTGCGTCCCGCCGGCGGCGGCATCCCGCAGCCGGTCGGCTCGACGGGCGGCTGACCGGATCAGCCCCCGGCGAGCGCCGCGATCAGGGCATCCTCCGCCGTCGCGCGTGGGATCCGCGTCGTCTCCGCGCCGAGACTGCCGAAGGTCGCCGGATCCCAGTCGAGTCCGAGAGCCTCGTTCACGGCGACGAGCACCTCGGTGAACCGCTCGACGCCGTCGAGCGGCAGCATCCCGCTGAGCAGCCGCGCGCCGCACCGCCCGCTGCGACGTGCCGATCAGCTTGACAGCGCCCCGCGCGTTGATGCTGAACTCGCCCGGGCAGTACTCCCCCGGCACGTCGCCGACCCGCGCGTCGACGCCGAGCCCGCGCATCGCTGCGGCGAGCGCATCGCCGATCTCCGTGAAGAACCGCGTCTGGTCGATGGCGCCGTCCTCCTCGCGGTGGATCACGTCGAACACGATGCACGTCTCGTCGTAGGCGACCGCGCGGCCGCCGGTGGGACGGATGACCGGCGCGAAGCCGTGCGCGATCGACGCGCGGCTCGCCGTGGCGAACCCGGGCAGGCGGCTCTCGCGGCGGCTCATCGCGACCGTCGGCGCGGGCGCGTACAGCCGCACCACGCGATCGTGCGCGATCACGCCCATGGCCACGGCCCGCAGGAGCTCGACGGATCGCTCGAGGTCGGCCTCGGCACCCGCTCGCTCCTCCTGGCGGATGACGAGCGCCGGGCCGTGCGACGGGAGCAGTGCAGGCGATGCCACGGGCACCACACTCTCACGACCTCGAGACGGTGGCGTCAGCGCGGTCCCCATTGCGCCGGCGGCCCCGCGCTCGGTCGCCGCGGCGTGTAGGTCTGCCACGCCCCCCTGAAGCGATACCCGCCGTACCAGGCGGTGGCGGCGACGATCGCCAGCCCCACGACGACGCCGATGGTCACCGCTCCGCCCGTGGGCATGCCCAGCGCGGCGCACAGACCGCCGGCGAACATCCCTCCCACCGACCCCGTGACCAGTCCGCTCATGATCAGCGAGGAGCCGAGCACCTGCTCGAATCCGCCGCGATGCCGCAGGAACGAATAGGTGGCGGCCATTCCGACGAAGTCGTCGTGGGTGGAGGCGAGAAAGTACTCGGCCGCCGTCGGGTCGACATCGGCGTAGCCGCCGCGGATCCGGTTCATCGCGAGGACGTACATCATGTCCTCCTCCGAGACCGTGAGGACGCGGATCAGCGTGAGCAGACCGACCAGCATCAGGAACCCGAGGATCGCCAGCGCGGCGACCGGGAACCAGGATCCGAACTGCGTCGCCTGCCCGAGCAGGCCGATGGTGACAAGGCCCGCCGAGACGAGCGTGAGGTAGATGCTGATGCGGGTGAGCACCTCGTTCTGCGCTGTGCTGCGCGCGGCGAGCAGGCCCCAGTGCTCGGTCGCGAGGATCTGCAGTCGCCGGGCGAGCGCCGCGTCGCTGCGGGCATCGCCGGTGTCTTCGTGATGCTCGGCCCCAGGCGTCATGGTTCATCGTCCCACTCGGCCTCGACGAGGGGTAGATCGGTGAGGATCGCTCACTCGGGGTCATTGCCCGAGTCGCGACCGAGCCGGAACGGCGTCGTGATGCCGGTGTACGCCAGATGCGTCATCAGACCCTCCGACGCGTGAGGCAGGTTGTGGCAATGGTCCATCCAGATGCCGGGATTGTCGGCGATGAACGCCACCTCGTACGACTCGCCGTGCTCGACATCCAGAGAATCCACCCACCACGGGCTGCCCGTCGACGGCTGCCCATCCCTCGACAGCACCAGCAGATGGTGGCCGTGCAGATGCATCGGATGCACCTCGCCGCTGTTGTTCGCGATGCGCATCACGACGATGTCGCCCTCGTCGACCATGTACATCGGGACGGCGGGCAGGATGCCGCCGTTGATCGTCCACCAGTACCCCGGCAGGCCGTCGAGGAACCCCGGCAGTCGTCCGATGTCGTACGTGAAGGTGCGGTCGGCGTCGGCCGGGTCGATGCCCGCGTCGGCGGGCTCGCCGTACGCGAGGACGTCGACCGGCTCGCGCGGCGCCGACGAGGTGTCGGCCTGCGCCCCGTCGGGTCCGACGAGCAGCGACGCGCCCGGCACCTGCACGCGCACGGCACCCTCGACGGGCACGCGCACTTCGAGGTCGGCGCGCGCACCGGCGGTGAGCTCGACCGCACGCCCCTCCACCTCGCCGGGACCGTGGAGATCCTGCCCGTCGATCGCGAGCACCCGGAAGGCCGAGCCGGTCACCCACGCCGATGTCGGCGTGCTGTCGGTGTTGATCAGCCGCACGCGCACGGTCGCTCCGGGCTCCGCCCGGTGGTGCCCGTCGCCGGTCGCGCCGTTGAGGGTGCGCTGCCCGCCCGGATACGTGTGGATCGCCGCGACCACGTCGGCTGCGGCACCCATCGTCCCCGCTGCGGGCTCGAGGATCACGGCGCCGAACAGACCGCCGACCACCTGCGGGTGGGAGACCTGGTGCGAGTGGTACCAGAACGTGCCCGACTGCTCGGCGACGAACCGATAGGTGAAGCTCTCACCAGCGCGCACGGCGTCCTGCGTGACGCCGGCGACGCCGTCCATCGCGGCCGGCACGTCGACGCCGTGCCAGTGCAGCGTGACGCCGTCCGGCACGTCGTCGTTGCGCAGCACGACCTCGACCAGCTGCCCCTCCGTCGCACGGATGGCCGGACCCGGTGACTCGCCGTTGAGGGTGAAGCCGTCGAACGGCTCACCACCGTCGGGCGTGATGCGTTCGGCGCGCGCGACCAGCTCGACACGGACGTCCGCCGGCCGCCCGGGATCGGCGACGAGGTCTGTCACGCTCATCGCGGCCGGGTCGTTCGCGGTCCCGGTGACGGCCGCGTGCGCGGCACCGGCCGCGGCGTCGTCGGCGGCGCGGCCGCCGTGCGCTCCCGCGTGCAGCGCCGCCGAGCCGGGTCCTCCGCCGTAGTCCGGCACGCCCATATCCATCGCGGAGTACGTCCCCGGCAGGATGCTGGCCCACCATGCCCAGCCGACGCCGGCGAGCGCGATCGCCGCGACCACCACGGCGAGCCGGCGGGCGAACCACGCCCACCGGCTCGGCGCAGGGTCAGTCCTAGACGGTGGCACCGGCTGTGGTGGTGGTCGCCGCCTGAGCAGCCGACACCCGGTTCTTCGACGCGCGCAGCCCCGCGATCAGGGCGGCGGCGAACAGCAGCAGCGCGTTCATGCCGTGCAGGAATCCGAGGAACGGGATGCCATGGCCGAGCAGGCCGAGCGTCACCTGCAGAACGACGAGCACGAGCACGCCGACCGCGAACGCGACGCCGCGCGGAACCTTGGCGAAGAACGAGACGATCAGCAGGACGAGCGCGAGGAGCGGGATGACGAACATGCCGTTCATGCCGTGGATCATGAAGCCCATGACCTCCGGGAACGGCGGCGGGCCCTCCTGGGCCGACGCGTCGACCACTCCGCCTTCGGCGATGTAGAGGCCGAGCCCGGCGGACGCCCACGCGTGGGACGCCGCCTGCAGCGCGACGAGCGCGCAGATGGTGAACGAGATGATGCGGTATGCGAGGCGCATGATTTTCCCCCAGGGTGTTGATGCGATGACACTCCAGAGCACGCCGACGGCACGGTGATACATCGGCACCCCTGCGATAGCGTCGGAGCGCGCGGTGCTGCGCGCGCAGGAGGACGGTGCACATGGATCATTTCGACACGATCGTCGTCGGCGCGGGGGTCGCGGGGCTCACCGCGGCCCGGCTGCTCGTCGAAGCCGGGCGCGATGTCGTCGTGCTCGAGGCGCGCGACCGCGTCGGCGGCCGGGTGTCGACCGACCGCCGCTTCGGGCTCGTCACAGACATGGGTGCGTCCTGGATCCACGGGATCACCGGCTCGCCGGTCGCGGCCGCGGCCGAGGCGTTCGGCATGCGCACCGTCGAGTTCACCGTCGGGGGCTTCCAGCCCGACAGCCGTCCGATCGCGTACTACGGCCCCGACGGCGTTCGATTGACGGATGCCGCCGCGCAGGCGTTCGTCGACGACATCCACGCGCTCGACGCCGCCCTGCTCGACGTGGTCGCGGCGTCCGCCCCCGACGCCTCCTACCGCGACGTCACCGAGACCGCGCTCGCCGCGCAGGGCTGGGACGCCGAACGCGCCGAGCGCGTGCGCGAGTACCTGGAGCACCGCTCGGAGGAGCAATACGGCGCCTGGATCGAGGACCTCGCCGCCCACGGCCTGGACGACGACTCGATCGACGGCGACGAGGTCGTGTTCCCCGACGGGTACGACCGCCTCCCGCGGCGACTGGCCGAGGGCATCGACATCCGCCTCATCCACGTCGTCTCCCGCGTGCAGTGGTCGGCGGAGGGGGTCGTCATCACCACCGACCACGGAGCCTTCTCGGCCGACACCGCCGTCGTCACCGTGCCGGTCGGCGTGCTGCAGTCCGATGACTTCGTCATCGAGCCTGCGCTCCCCGAGCCGGTCGCCGGCGCGCTGAGCCGGCTGCGCATGAACGCCTTCGAGAAGGTGTTCCTGCGCTTTCCCACCCGGTTCTGGGACGACGACGTCTACGCGATCCGGCAGCAGGGGCCCGAGAGCCGGTGGTGGCACTCGTGGTACGACCTGACCGCGCTGCACGACACCCCGACGCTGTTGACGTTCGCCGCGGGACCTGCGGCCGTCGAGACGCGCGACTGGACCGAGGAGGAGATCGTCGAGTCGATCCTCGTGCAGCTGCGGCGTCTCTACGGCGACCGCGTCGAGAACCCGACATCCGTGCACGTCACCGACTGGCAGGACGACCCGTGGTCGCACGGGTCCTACGCCTACATGACCGTGGGCTCGACGACCTCCGACCACGACGATCTCGCGACGCCGGTCGGCGGCGTGCTGCATCTCGCCGGCGAGGCGACCTGGACCGATGACCCGGCCACCGTGACCGCGGCGCTGGCCTCCGGTCACCGCGCGGCGGCCGCCGTCCTCGGCCACGACATCCCGATCGACACCGCCTGGACCTGAGCGTTCGCCGTCACTTTCGCTTTCTCGCGGCGTTCAGGGCAGGCTTGGGCAGATGCAGCGCACGGTCACCAGCACCATCGTCCTCGACATCACCGAGCCCGCCGACCTGGTCTTCTCGATCGCGGCGGCCGGCGTCTACGAGCTGAGCAGGGAGCGCGTCGCCGCGACTCTGGACGGCGCACCCGTCTCCATCACCCAGCTGACCGACGTCCACTCCACGCGGCTGCACCGGGTGGAGAGCGGCATCGGCGAGCTGGTGATGAGCTACGACGCGACCATCGAGGGGGCGGCGACGCCGACGGCCCGCGACGACGTGGAGCTCCTGACGTACCTGCGCCCCAGCAGGTACTCCGAGTCGGACGCGCTCGCCGAGACCTCTGCCGCCGAGTTCCGCGGCATCCGTGGCGCGGCCGAGCTTCTGACGGCGGTGTCCTCGTGGGTCGGCACGCGCCTGAGTTATGTGCCGGGCTCCTCCCTTCCGACCGACGGCGCGGTGCGGACGCTGCTCGCGCGACGAGGCGTCTGCCGCGACTACTCCCACCTGTGCGTCGCGCTGCTGCGCGCACAGGGGGTGCCGGCACGGTCGGTCGCGGTATACGCGCCCGGGCTCGACCCGATGGACTTCCACGCGGTCGCCGAGGCGTGGGTGGACGGTGCGTGGCGGGCGGTCGATGCGACGACGCTCGCACCGCGCTCGACCCTCGTGAGGATCGCGACCGGCAGGGATGCCGCCGACACCGCGTTCCTCAACGTCATCTCGGGCCGGGCCGACCTCGTGAGCACATCGGTCGCCGCCGTCGCCGACGAACTGCCCGACGACGACCTCGACCAGCTGGCCAGCGTGCTCTGACCACGCCGCTGCAAGGCACCCGCGGCCGGGGACATCGTCCGGCATCTCTCACGGTTGGATCACCGCGAGCGTGCCCGCCCCGCTGCGCGTGGGAGCCCGCCCATAGGATCCGAGCCATGAAGCACGGCCTCCTCGCGCCCCTTGCGATCGCCGCCCTCTTCCTCACCGGCTGCTCCCCCGCCGACTCAGACTCGAGGGGCAACAGCAACGGCAGCTCCGCATCATCAGCGCCCGAGGAAACGCAGGCTCCGCCTGCCGAGCCGCTGGACCTCGCCGGTGAATGGATGCAGACCAACTCGAACTCAGCCGACTCGTACCAGGCGGCCACGATCACCGCCGACCGCGTCGAGGTCAACTGGGTCACGACGCCGACTCCACGAAGGCTGTCTATTGGGTCGGCACCTACACTGCACCGACCGAGGACACCGACACCTACTCTTGGGAGTCGCAGGCGGACGCCGCCGCGCTCGGGAATGCGCTCCTCGCGTCGCAGGACCCGACCAAGACGGTCAGCTACTCAAATGGCATGCTCAGCTACGAGCTCACCGCCATGGGCGTCACCGTGACCGTGGAGATGCAGCGCCAGTAGGCGACGGCATTCGAACTCGTCGAGAGGAAAGTTCGGTTGGTTCAGTCACGTGCCCGAAGCAGACGGCTGCGGGCGGGCAGCTCAGGTTCGTTGGCAATGCGCGGTCTGTTCGGGCTGTGGCAGTCGCGAGTGCGTTGACACTGGTCGGGTGCGTGCGCCGTCACGGGATCAGCTTCGAGGAGGCGTACGCCCGCACCGCGCCGACGACGCCGATCGAGTCCGCCCGAGCTTGCTAGGACTACCTCGTCGGGTGTCACAACCCCGGCGGCATCCAGCCGCACGACATCGACGAGGCGGACTGATGTCGCGATTCGACTTGAGGTTCGCCGTTGCTGATGAGACGACCGTCGAGGAGTTCGTCGAGGAGTTCCGCGGGCTCCCGCCGTGGGCGCATCAGGACGCTGGGCCCAACCAGGTGATAGGCCAACCGTCCGCCTCGGTCCTCAGCCGGTCGGTACCCGGGACATGCCAGGGTGGCAGTTCCCCGATCTGATACAAGTCATCGCTTCGCGCCGCGAAGTCGTCCCACAGCCTGCCGACGTCATCAGCAATGGCGCGTACCTGCTCATCGGAGAAGTCCATCTCGACCGGCAATTGATATCGTCCATCCCCCATCCGGGTCACCGTGAAGTGTGCGAGTTGCTTGTTCACGTCGTCCACGATGTCGCGCAGGCGATCGGCCTCCGGCTCACTCGCAACCCAGTCCGCGACGAAGTCGGTCGCGTGAAGGTCACCCTCGAACACTCGACCCTTTCCAGGCCCGAGGAGGAACACCGCCAGGGCTCGAACGTCGATCAGGAACGCCTGCAAGCACGCGTATCGGACGAGCAACGGTTGCGAGACGTCAGCCATGACAGCGGGCCGTGCCGCGATCGTCTCGGCCGTCACGCACAGTTCGGAGACGACCGCGACACGAAGGGCGACGATGCGTTCGAACTCCGTGTTCTCCATCGCACCCGACCGTACAGCGCCTGCCCGTCAGACCCCGGTCTAGCATCTGATGCATGCCTAGGGCGATGCGCGTCGACGGCCAGGTGAACGTCGCCGCGGAACTCGCATTTATACGGGCTGGGTCCGAGCCGTCCTGGGAGCGACCACATCGTGCTGGCGTCGACGGCCAGGTTAACGTCGCCGGACTTATGGTCGCCGTACCAGCGACACCGGCGCAGAGCGTTCGAGGAGCGAGTCGCCGCCTACCGCGGCAGGGGTCTGATCTAGCGGGACCGGCTGAGACCGTTAGGCCCCACGGCGCAGAGAAGGGCGCCACCGGCAGATGGCACCCTTCTAACGGCCTCTGGCTAGAGGTGCGCGAACGCCGTCACCTGCGAGTCCAGCGGGACCTCCCAGAACGACACGTTCCAGGCGGCGGTACCGGCGGCGGGAACCCGGTCGGTGTACGCGTACTCGACGCCCACGATCTGCCCGGCGGCGTTGCGTGCCACCAGGTCGATGCGGACCATGTCCTGGTCCTCGGAGAAGTTCGACGTGACGGTGCCGTTGATGGTCATCCGGTCGTACTCGGAGCCGGTGGTGATCGCACCCATGGTGAACGATCCCGTCTCCGCCTGCGGCGAGTGGGTGGCCGACGACGCGACCGGGCCGCGGACCTCGATGTGGTCGATCACTCCGGCGCCGATGTCCAGGAACCGGCCGACGTACATCGACGTGCCCTGGAGGATGGTGCCGTACGACGAGTCGGTGTCCAGCAGGACCCCGGCGGCGTCGTACGCCTCCACCTCGATCGCCGCGAACGACGTGAACACGTAGTCCGCGTTCGGGTTGGTGACCTCGATCGCGTACCAGCCGTAGCCGGACGAGTCCATGCCCCAGGCCTGCTCGCCCAGGGCGAGGTCCTTGGGAGCGGCGGCCGCGGGCTCCGCGGCCTCCTCGTCGGGATCGGGACGCTGGGAGTCCTGCGAGAACCCGCCGTCGCTGGTGACGGCGGGTTCGACGGCGTCGCTGACCGCACCGGCGGCCAGAGAGATGAACACGACGACGCCGACGATGGTGCCGATGACCGACAGGATGATGGCGGTCAGCCCCTGCCACTTGGGCTTGTCCTTCTGGAATAGGGCGACGATGCCGAGGATGAAGCCGATCGGCAGGAGTACCCAGCCGACGATGAGGGCGCCGGGGATGCAGGCGAAGATGAAGCCGACCGCGGACACCGCGAGGGCCACCAGGCCGAGGATGTTCCGGGGCTTCTTGGGCGCCACGGCGGCCGCGTCGGCGGGCGCGTCGACCGGTGTGGCGACGGCGGCGACCGGTGCGCCCGGCGGCACGGTCGCGCGGGTCTGGTCCGTCCAGGTCGTGCCGTCGTAGTAGCGGTCCGTCCCTGGCGCGTTGACGTCGGGGTACCAACCGGCGGCGTAGGTGGTGTCAGTCATCGGATTGCTCTGGTCCTTCCAGGGAGAAGGCCGCGTCGCCATGACGCGGCCCAGATCTCGAGCAGCCCGGAGAAACTCGACGAGCCAAAGGGCAGCCTAGAACCGCGTCCTACACATAATGCGCGGTATTGGCTCAGCCTGCACTTCAGATTGCCCAATTGGTTGGTGGTCAGGTCCGGGTCCAGGCCGCGACTGTGACATCGACGGCTCCAAAGGGCGCTATGCCGGGCGCAGCCGGGGCCAGGAGCGGAGAGCTAGTCATTGAAGATCGGTGGCCGCTTTACCGACGAGCGCGGGCCTACCTCCGCTCGCTGATCCTCCTGGACGGCCACGGTTGGGGGCAGCCAGTCTGCGCCCGTTGAGCCATAACGCTCACATGAATCATGTGAGCGTTCGGGCTCCGAGGGCGCCCTCAGAGGGACTTATCACGCAATGTGAGCGTAACGCGAAACGCCCCTGAGAGATTCTGTCTCTCAGGGGCGTTTTCCTTGATTTTCCGGGCCTTTTCCGACCCCCGGTTTGGTCGGGATGACAGGATTTGAACCTGCGACCCCTTGACCCCCAGTCAAGTGCGCTACCAAGCTGCGCCACATCCCGATGCCCCCGCTTGCGCGCGGACAACTCCCCCATCCTACCCGCTCTGCGGACACCCCGCGAACCGGCGTGCGCCCGGGCGTGGCATCCGTCCGTCCGTTGCCGGTGTCGGCGGGACGGACTAGCGTCACGGCATGACCACGATCACCATCGAACCGGCCACCGCAGATCGCTTCGACGACGCGCAGCACGCGCTGAGCGGCGGCGGCGACGGGTACGGCTGCCAGTGCCAGTGGTGGATGATGCCGAACAGCGAGTGGCAGAAGACGTCGCGGCCGGAGCGCGAGGGGCGGCTGCGCGACGAGATCGACGCCGGGCCGCCACCGGCACTCATCGCCTACGTCGACGGCGAGGCCGCGGGCTGGGTGCGGGTCGGTCCCCGCACGCGCCAGGTGCGCATCGGCCGCACACGCAATTTCACCGCACACTCCGAAGAGCCGTGGGATGACGACTCGGTGTGGACGGTGAGCTGCTTCGTGGTCCGCAAGGACCACCGCAAGCAGGGCCTCAATGCGCGCCTCCTCGACGCGGCGATCGACTACGCCCGCACCGGCGGAGCACGCGTCATCGAGGCCTACCCACTGGATCCCGGCGCAGGCAAGAAGATCCCGGTCAACGACCTGTACCACGGCGCGCTGTCCACGTTCGAGGATGCCGGCTTCCGCGAGGTCGCCCGACCGCAGCCCCACCTCGCGATCGTCTCCCTCGAACTCGCGAGCTGACGGCGGCTCGCGGCATCCGGCGCGGTCAGCCGGCGGCGACGAGTTCCCGGCGGATGCGATCCACCTCGAGCACGACGACCACCCCGGCGAGAAGAACCGCCGCCACGACGTACTCCGACGACGGCAGCAGGCCGCTCAGCCCGATCAGCACCGCCCCGGTGAGGACGGCCGCGGAGGCCCAGCGCGACAGCGCGCCGCGCAGCAGCACGAGCCACGACGCCGCCACCACGATCGCGATCGGCAGCGTCAGGGCGAGGCCCGCGATCTCGGGCGACACCTCGGTGTGGCCGGTGATCTCGTCGATCTCGACCTCGACACCCGCCGACACGGCGCCCACCGCCGCGAAGATCACGTAATGGAGGTACCCGAACCGGAACCCGGACCGCATGCTGTCGAGCCGGCTCTGCTGCTCGCGGGCGAAGTAGACCCACCAGATGCCGGCCGTCACCACGATCCCCGAGATCGCGAGCGTCACCAGCTCCGACACATACTCGCCCTCGCCGAGCGCATCGAAGATCGCGTTGGCCGATGCCAGCAGGCTCTCGCCGAGCAGCAGCAGCGTGAAGAGCCCGTAGCGCTCGGCGATGTGATGCGGGTGCCAGCGCGTGCGGCCGGCGGACTCGCCCCACACCGGCAGCAGCAGCTCGAGCAATACCAGCACGAAGAAGGTCCAGAACTGCCACTCCGGGTCGAGCAGGTAGATGCGCGCAACCCACAGCACCTGCACCACCGTCACACCGAGAGCCATCCGCAGCGCCGTGCGGCGGGACTGTGGATCGGATGCCGCAGCCCGCAGCCACTGCACCACCATCGCCAGTCGCATGATGACGTAGCCCCATGTCACCACGACGTAGTCGAACTCGACCATCGCGTCGTGCACGCCGGCCGCAAGCACCAGCACGCCGCCCATCTGCACGATCGTCAGCACGCGGTACAGCCAGTCGTCGGTGTCGAACGCGGACGAGAACCACGTGAAGTTCATCCACGCCCACCAGATCGCGAAGAACACCATCAGGTACGAGAGCACGCCCTGACCGACATGATCCTCACTGATGAGGTGATGCAGGTTCTGCGACGCCTGCGACACGGCGACGACGAACACGAGGTCGAACAGCAGCTCGAGCGGCGTCGACGCGCGGTGCGCCGCCCCGGTGTCGCGGGCGGACATGCGAACGAGCCCCATCCGGGCCAGCACATCGGTCATGCGACGATTATGGTTGCCCTGCGCGTCGAGGAGGATCATGCGTCGGCTGTGGATCGGGTTCGTGCCCTACATCGCGGTGTCGATCGTGCATGTGGCGGCGCTCGCGGTCGGTGCGACCGCGGTCGCACCGCCGACCAAGCTCGCACTCATGCCGCTCCTCGCCCTCGCGGTCGTCTGGGGCGCGCGCGGATCCGGCTGGACGCGCGCCCACACCCTGCTCGTGGTCGCGATCGGGCTCTCGTGGCTGGGCGACGGCGCGGGCACGTTCGTGCCGTGGCTGCCGACCGTGCCGATGATGCTGCTCTTCTTCGGACTCGCCCACCTCTGCTACATCTGGCTGTTCTGGCGGATGCTCGCGGTCCGGCGCGTGCCGCCGTGGGCGGCCGTCTACGCCGTCTGGTGGATCGCGCTCCTCGCCGTGCTGTGGCCGCATCTCGGCGGCCTCGCCGTCGCCGTCGCGCTCTACGGGCTCGTGCTGGGCGGCACAGCGGTCGCGGCATCCCGGTGCCACCCGCTCATCGTGTGGGGAGGCGTGTTCTTCCTCACGTCCGACTCGGTGCTCGCGTTCCGGCTGTTCGTGCCCGACGCGATGCCGGACTGGACGAGTCCCCTCGTCATGCTCACGTACTGCCTCGGCCAGGGCCTCATCGCCGCAGGCGTGCTCGTCGGCGCCCGCGCGCGGCGCACGGCGGAGGAACCGGCGGTGACGAGATGACGGATGCCTCGACCGCCGGCAAGGCGGTGCGCGTGGACGCCTGGCTCTGGGCGGTGCGCATCTACAAGACCCGCTCGGCCGCGACCACCGCCTGCCGAGCCGGACACGTGCGCGTCGGCGGCGAGCGCGCGAAGGCGGCGCAGCCGGTGCGGATCGGCGACGAGATCCGCGTGCGCATCGACGGGTTCGACCGGATGCTCGTCGTGAAGCAGCCGATCTCCAAGCGGGTCGGCGCCCCGCTGGTCCCCACCGCGATGGAGGACCGCACCCCGCCACGCGATCCCACGCCGATCATGGCGCAGCGCGACCGCGGCGCGGGGCGCCCGACCAAGCGCGAGCGTCGGGAGATCGATCGCCTTCGGGGACGCGAGTGACCGGCTCGAGACCCTCCGTGACGGCGGGCACCGGCACGCGGCTCGGCGCCTCCCTCCTCGCTGCGACGCGGCGCTGCACGAGGCACAGCACCAGCATGATGGCGCACGAGACGAGGTAGAACGTGTGCAGCGCCCAGATCGGGCCGAGCGGCAGGCTGAACACGTAGAGCGAGTAGACGACGTTCGCGACGTTGATCATCGCGATGCTCGCCAGGCTGTACGACGAGACGTCGCCGGTGCGCAGGGCCTTGCGGAGCATGGGCAGGTTGCTGACCGCGAAGACGACGGTCGATACCGTGCCTGCGATCAGCGGGATGTCCATATCGCCACGGTAGGTGCACGCGCCCGCGCGCCGCGTCGGGCGAAGAGCCCATGTTCGGGAGCTGCCGCGCATGGGTCATTGTGTGTAGACACCCTCCGATGCGCGACCGGTCAGACCAGCCCGTTCTCGTACGCGTAGGCGGTCGCCGCGGCTCGGGTCGAGATGCCGAGCTTGCCGAAGATGTTGGCGAGGTGCCGCGCGACGGTCTTCTCGCTCAGGGACAGCTTTGCGCCGATGCCCCGGTTCGTGAGGCCCGTCGACACGAGCCGCAGCACCTCGAGCTCGCGCGCGGTGAGGGCGCCGGAGCGCCGATCGCCCATCAGCGCCGCGAGGTCGGCGAGGGCGGGTTCCGCGCCGACCTCGAGGAACACCGCGCGGGCCGCCTCGAAGTCCGCTCTCGCCGCCTCGGTCTCGCCGAGCGCGCGACGTGCATGCCCCGCCAGCACCCGGCTACGGGCCGCCTCGTACGGCGCCCCGACCGCGCCCCACGCGTGCGCGGCGGCTCGCGCCGCTTCGAGGGCCTCTGCCGCGCGCCCCTCACCGAGCAGCACCCTCGCGTCCGCCGTGGCGACGGTGGCGTCGAGCATCGGGGTGGCCGTGTCGGGTATCGGTCCGCGAAGCTCCTCCAGCGCGCGACGCGCGGATGCGGCATCGCCCGCCGCCACCTCGATCTCGATGAGCGCGGGCAGGAGGAACCGTCGGGTGACCGGGTCGGCGCCGGCCGCGCTCCGGCGGATCTCCCCCTGCGCCCGCGCCGTGCGTCCGAGCGCGAGGTGGAGAAGCGAGAGGCCGGGCTGCGCCTCCCATCCGGAGTCCGCCGCGCGGCGGTACGACTCCTCGGCGGAGTGGAACGCTCCGCGCAGCCGGGCGAGCTCCCCCAGCTGGTAGGGAGCACCCCAGATCGCCCGGTAGTCGCCCGCCCGGAAGCGCGACAGCGCGAGATCGACGGCCGTCGAAGCCTCGGCCCACGCGCCGCGCACGAGGAGGAGCGCCGCCTCGAGCGCATGACACTGCCCGCTGAAGGCGATCAGCTGCGGCTGCTCGCCGCACCACTGAGCCAGTACGGCGGTCCACGCGTCCGCGCGCTCCAGGTCGAAGGCCAGCAGGGCGTCCGGGACCGAGGCACAGGCGATCACGCCGCTCGGCAGCGGCGGGACATCGCCGGCTGCGACAGCGGCCATCGCCAGGTCCAGGCATGCGAAGCCCTCGGCCGGCGACCCCGCCTCGATCAGCGACTTGCCGAGGCCGAGTCTCGTGAACGCCGCGAGCTCCCGATCGCCCGCGCGCTCGGCGACATCGAGGATCTCCTCGAAGGAGTGGACCGCCTCGGCGGCGTTCCCGCTGCCCAGCTGCCCGACGGCCGGCGCCAGCCGGACGAAGCCCGCCAGCGCGCCGGGCTCGGCCATCGCCCCCGCGATCCGCATCGCGCGCGCGGCCCACATCACGCTGTTGGTGAAGTCGCCCTGCTCGATGAGGTTCAGCGCCAGCCACCCCGCCGAGCGCGCAGCGCCCGCGGTGTCCTGCGCGCCGAGGTGCGCCGAGTAGGCCCGCGACAGCGCGTCGACGGATACACGCGGCTCACCGCGGAGCAGCGCCGCCGTCGCGAGCATCTCGAGATCGGATGCCCCGAGCCCGACGCGCGCATCGACACGTGCGAGCAGCTCGAGCGCGTCCGCCCAGCGCCGGTCCGCCGCCGCGGTTCGGCCGGCGTCCAGGTCGCTGGAGATGATCATGTCGCTCCCCCGTCGGTCGCGTCCCGGCCACGGGTCGGCGCCGGCGCCCGTCGAATCCTGCGCGAAACGTACCGCCGCCGAGACGCGGCCCGCAAGGCGCGGGCCGCGCCGCAGACCTTCCGCCCCGCGCGGGCGGCGATTCCGACAGGTCTGTATCAGGCGTCGATCAGGTCGAGCAGCCAGCGGGCACCGCGGACGGCGGCTCCGGCATCCGTCGCCCTCCCGGCCAGGCCGCGGTCGCTCGTGACGACCGTCACGACACGTCCGCGCGCCACCGCCTGCTCGGCGGCCACGACGATCGCGTCGTCACCGGACGCCGCGGCCCGCACCACCTCGACGCCGTCGGCGTCTGCCACGGACCGCGCCTGCCCCTCGACGACGGCGGTCCATTCGGGGTACCAGGTGTGCTCGGGCAGGTCGAGAGCGGATGCCGGCACCCCACGCCCGGCGAGACCCGCGATCCGCGAGATCAGGCGGGCGGCGGCGCCCGCGCGGTCGTTCCACCAGCCGTCGGGCACCGAGCCCATGACGTTGGCGACGTCCACGATCACGGCGGGCCGCACATCGAGCAGACCGCGCAGCGCCTCCCACGACGCGGCGAAGCCGGGGTGGAGCGGATAGCCGATGACGTCGCCCACCGGCACCCACGCCAGCTCGTGGCTCTCGGGGTCGCTGATGACCGGCTCGAAGGGCCGGACGACGTCGCCGACGACAGTGGTGTAGCTCCAGTAGCCGAGATCGAGAACGCTCAGCAGGCGCGGCTGCACGGCGGCGTCGGGGACGCCTGCCTCCTCTGCGGCCTCGCGGAGGGCTCCATCGCACGCCGACTCGCCCTCGTGGCGCGCTCCTCCCGGGAGCGCCCAGGTGTCGCCGAAGTGGCTCCACGAGACCCTGTGCTGCAGCAGCACCCCTCGCTCGGCATCCACCGCGAGCAGTCCAGCGGCGCCGAAGCGGCCCCAGTACCGCTCCCCCGTGGGTGCGACCACCCACGCGTCACCCGGGTCGCGCGGCCCGTGAGGGCGCCGGGGCTCGCCGGGGGCGGAGGGCTCGATCGTCACTGTGCCGGCCTTTCGTTCACCGTCAGCCTGTCATACCACCGAGCCACCGGCCGGTGACCGGACCGCCGGTCGTCACGCGAGGACTCGCCAGAATGGACGCCATGGACTACGACCTCGACGACGACCCCGCCCGCATCCAGCACGATGTCGTGTGGGCCTGGCTGTCGACGGAGGCCTACTGGGGACGCTGGCGCACGCGCGCCGACGTCGAGACCCAGATCGGCAACGACTGGCGCGTCGTCGGCGCGTACCGCGCTGACACCGGCGAGCAGGTCGGGTTCGCTCGCGCGGTATCGGACGGCGTCGGCTTCGCCTACCTCGCCGACGTGTTCGTGCTCGACGCGCATCGCGGCCACGGGCTCGGCAAGCGGCTGCTGCACCTCATGATCGACGACGGGCCCGGTCGCGACCTGCGGTGGACGCTCTTCACCGGCGACGCGCACGGCCTGTACCGGCAGTTCGGCTTCGCCGAGCCCGACGAGACCGCCATGGTGCGACCGGCATTCGCCCACCGCACCGGCGGGTGACCGATGCCGCGACCCGCGGCATCCGCCCTCCCCGCGGTTGCGGCGGCGGGCGTCAGCGCTGGCGGCGTTCGCGCACCCGCATGTTGATGACGATCGGGGTGCCCTCGAAGCCGTACAGCTCCCGGAGGCGGCGCTGGATGAACCGACGATAGCCCGGGTCGAGGAAGCCCGTGGTGAACAGCACGAAGGTCGGCGGGCGCGTGGACGCCTGGGTGCCGAACAGGATGCGCGGCTGCTTGCCGCCCCGCAGCGGGTGCGGGTGCTCGGCGATGAGCTCCGACAGGAAGGCGTTGAACTTGCCGGTCGGGATGCGCTGGTCCCACGACTCGAGCGCGGTCTCGAGCGCCGGCACGAGCTTGTCGAGGTGGCGTCCGGTGCGCGCCGAGATGTTCACGCGGGGCGCCCAGGCGACGTGGGCGAGGTCCTGCTCGATCTCGCGCTCGAGGTAGCGGCGGCGGTCCTGCCCGTCCATGTCGTCGTCGTTCAGGCGGTCCCACTTGTTGAAGGCGAGCACGAGTGCGCGCCCGGACTCCAGCACCAGGTCGATGATGCGCACGTCCTGCTCGCTGAGCGGCTGCGTGACGTCGAGCACCACGACGGCGACCTCCGCCTTCTCCAGCGCGGCCGACGTGCGCAGCGACGCGTAGAAGTCCGCGCCCTGCTGCAGGTGCACGCGGCGACGGATGCCGGCGGTGTCGACGAAACGCCACAGCTTGCCGCCGACCTCGACGATCTCATCGACGGGGTCGCGGGTGGTGCCCGCGAGCTCGTTGACGACGACGCGCTCCTCGCCCGCGGCCTTGTTGAGGAGGGAGGACTTGCCGACGTTCGGGCGTCCGAGGATCGCGACGCGTCGCGGGCCGCCGATCTCGTGCTTGGCGACCGCCGACACGTCGGGCAGCACCTTGACGACCTCGTCGAGCAGGTCGGCGACGCCACGGCCGTGGATCGCCGAGACCGGGTACGGCTCACCGAGGCCGAGGTTCCACAGGGCCGCGGCCTCGGGCTCCTGACGGGCATCGTCGATCTTGTTGGCGACGAGGAAGACGGGCTTGCCGGCCTTGCGCAGCAGGCGCACGACGTGCTCGTCGGTGGAGGTGGCGCCCACCATCGCGTCGACGACGAACATCACGACGTCCGAAAGGTCGATCGCGACCTCGGCCTGCAGCGCGACGGAGCGGTCGATGCCCTTGGCGTCGGGCTCCCACCCGCCGGTGTCGACGATCGTGAACCGGCGATCCATCCACTCCGCCTTGTACGTGACGCGGTCGCGCGTGACGCCGGGGGTGTCCTCCACGACGGCCTCGCGGCGGCCGAGGATGCGGTTCACCAGGGCGGACTTGCCGACGTTGGGCCGGCCGACGATGGCGACGACGGGCAGTGCCGGGAGGAACTCGATGCCGTCCTCGCCGCGCACCAGCCCAGCGAGCAGCTCGGCGTCCTCCGGGTCGAGGTCGTACTCCTCGAGGCCGGCGCGCAGGGCGGCGGCACGCTGTTCGGCGAGGTCGTCGTCCAGCGCGGCGAGGTTCTCCGCGAGGTGGTCGTCGGCGGTGTCTTCGAACTCGTCGAAGTCGGCGGGGTTGTCGGCGGCCATCTCAGGCTCCTGTCTGCAGTGGGTCGACCGCGGGGGCGCCCTGGATCATCGGGGCCGGCTCTGCGGCCCGGATCACGCCGAGCACGGCATCCACGGTCTGGTCGAAATCGAGGTGGGTCGAGTCGACGACGTCGACGCCGGGTGCGGCGGTGAGGAAGTCGACGACGGCCGAGTCGGAGGCATCGCGCCGGTGGAGTGCGGCGGCGACGGCCGCGGCATCCTGCGTCGTCACCTCGGCGCTCCGACGGGCCGCGCGCACCTCCGGTGCCGCGGTGAGGAGGATGCGCACGGGGGCGTCGGGCGCGACGACCGTCGTGATGTCGCGGCCTTCGACGACGACACCGGGACGCCCGGAGGCCGCGACCAGCGCGCGGAACATCCGGTTCACGGACTCGCGCACGGCGGGGACGCGGGCGACGCCGCTCACGGCATCCGACACGCGGGGCTCGCGGATCGCCTCGGTCACGTCGGCCGCGCCGACACGCACCCAGTACGCATCGGGATCCAGCGAGATCGCGTAGTCGAAATCGCCGGTGACGTCGAGGATGGATGCCGCATCCGACGTGTCGACGCCGCGCTCGAGGGCGTGCCACGCCAGTGCGCGGTAGGCGGCGCCGGTGTCGAGGTACCCGTAGCCGAGACGGCGGGCGACCTGCTTCGAGACGCTCGACTTGCCGCTGCCGGCCGGCCCGTCGATGGCGACGACGACGACGCCGGCTGCGCCGGCGCTGCCGTCGATCGCGGCGGAGGTCGAGGGGTCAGTCATTGGTGGTGCTCGCAATCTTCCAGCCGCGCGACTCGAGGCCGTCGACGGCCCGGCGCACGGCGCTCGGGACGACGCTGATCTCGGCGAGGCCGAACTGGGCGCCCGGCGAGTGCTCGAGGCGCAGGTCTTCCACGTTCACGCCGAGCTCGCCGAGCTCGCCGAACAGGCGGCCGAGCTGGCCGGGGGTGTCGTCGACCATGACGACGACCTGCTCGAAGCGGCGGTTCTGGCCGTGCTTGCCGGGCAGGCGCTCGACGCCGTCGTTGCCGCGGCGGATCGTGTCGGCGACGGCGCGGCGCGAGCCGGGGGCGTCGGGCGCGCGCAGCGCGTCGGCGACGGCGGTCAGGTCGGTCGCCAGCAGGTCGAGCACGTCGACGACGGGCGCCGCGTTGGCCCCGAGGATCTGCACCCACAGTTCGGGGGCGGATGCCGCGATGCGGGTCGTGTCGCGCACGCCCTGTCCCGCGAGGCGCAGCGACCCGTCGGGCGCGTCGACGAAGCGACCGGCCAGGAGGCTGGCGACCAACTGCGGCACGTGCGAGACGAGCGCGACCGCACGGTCGTGGTCCTCGGGACTCATCTCGAGCGGCGTCGCGCCGAGATCGAGCGCCAGACCCTCCACGAGGGCGAGGTCGGCGGACGGCGTCTCCTCGTCGCGGCAGACGACCCAGGGCCGCCCGACGAAGATGTCGGCGCGCGCCGAGATCGCTCCCCCGCGCTCGCGCCCGGCCAGCGGGTGAGAGCCGATGTAATGCGTGAGGTCGACGCCGCGTTCGCGGAGCGTGCGGAGAGGCTCGAGCTTGACGCTCGCGACATCCGTCACGACGGCGCCCGGGTAGCGGGCGAGCTCGCGCTGGATGACGTCGGCGGTGACGTCCGGCGGCACGGCGACGACGACGAGGGACGGCTGGTCGGAGTCTGCGGCATGCCGGCCGGCCCCGTAGTCGACGGCCAGGCGCAGCTGCGACGGCGAGGTGTCGTCGAGGGCGACGTCGACGCCCCGGGCGGTCAGCGCGTGGCCGATGCTGGCGCCGAGAAGGCCTGCGCCGACGATCCGCACCGTGCCCTGCACCCGCGGAGCGAGCGCGGACTCTCCGGCGCGCTCGCGCGCCGAGGTCGGCCTCGTGTCGGTCACTTGCGTCTCCTGTTCGCCCCGCAGGGAGGGATCTTCACTCCGCGGACTGATCGCCGTCGCGGGGATCGGGCGCGTCCTCCGCCGGCGTGGAAGAAGTCGCACTGCGCGCGAGAGTCAGCAGAGCGCCCCGCTCCACTTTAGTCAACTCGCGGGCGCGCCCGGCTGGCAGGGTTCCCAGGTGGAGCGGCCCGAACTGCCGCCGCACGAGCTCGACGACCGGATGCCCGACCGCCGCCATCATGCGGCGCACGATCCGGTTGCGCCCCGAATGGAGCGTGAGCTCCACGAGCGACCCGCCGCCTTCAGCCGAGGACGACAGCAGCCGGGCCTTGTCGGCGGCGATCGGGCCGTCCTCGAGCTCGACGCCGCGGACGAGCCTCTGGATGGTCTGCGGCGTCACCCGTCCGTCCACCTTGGCGATGTACACCTTGGTGACGCCGAACGAGGGGTGGGCCAGCACGTGCGCCAGTTCGCCGTCGTTCGTGAGGACGAGCAGTCCGCTGGTCTCGGCATCCAATCGGCCCACGTTGTAGAGCCGCTCGTCCCAGTCCTTCGTGAAACGGCGGAGGTCCGGGCGACCACGGTCGTCCTTCATAGAGCTCACGACGCCGGTGGGCTTGTTGAGCATGACGTAGCGCTTGGACTGGTCGAGCTGCACGGCGGTGCCGTCGACGTCGACCAGGTCGTTCTCGGGGTCGATGCGCGAGCCGAGCTCGGTGACGACCTCGCCGTTGACGCGGACGCGGCCCGCGACGATGAGGTCCTCGGCGACCCGCCGCGATGCGACCCCGGCGTTCGCCAGCACCTTCTGCAGGCGCACGCCCTCGGTGGACTCCGCGCCCGGTCCCTGTGCTGCTCCGCCGGTCATCGACGTATCCCTTCGTCCAGGCTGTCGCCGACCTCGTCTGCGCCGTCCAGCAGCGGTGAGATGTGCGGCAGCTCGTCCAGTGAGTTGATGCCGAGATGCACGAGGAGCGCGTCGGTCGTGCCGTAGTTGATGGCGCCGGTCTCGGCATCCGCGAAGAGCTCGGTGATGAGCCCGCGCGCCAGCAGCGTCCGCACGACCGAGTCCACGTTCACCGCGCGGATCGACGCGACCTGGCTGCGGGTCACCGGCTGCTTGTAGGCGATCACGGCGAGCGTCTCGAGCGCCGCCTGCGACAGCCGCGACGGCGCCTGGCCGCCGACGAACTCGCTGACGAGGTCGTCGAGCTCCTCGCGGACGTACAGGCGCCAGCCGCCGCCGACCTCGCGCAGCTCGAAGCCGCGCACCGGCCCGCCCGATTTGCCGTCGTAGTCGTCGACGAGCGCCTCGATCGCCTGCCGCACCGCGGGCACGGGGGCGCCGACCGCTGCCGCGAGGCTCACCAGGCTCTGCGGCTCCTCGACGATCAGCAGGATCGCCTCGAGCCGCCGCGCGACGTCGGTCGTGATCAGGGAATTCGGCGCAGCGTCATCGGTCATAGTCGGCTCCCAGGGTGGCGAGGTTCTCGTCGCTCCAGCGCTGCGCGCTCCAGCGGAGGGTCAGCTCGCCGAGCGGCTCGAGCTGTTCGAAGGACAGGGCGGCGTGGCGGTACAGCTCCAGCACCGACAGGAATCGCGCCACGACGACACCCGGCTGGCCGACCCCCGCGATGAGCTCGCGGAACGTCAGGGATCCGGCATCCCGCAGCAGCGTCACCACGATCGCGGCCTGCTCACGGATGCTGACCAGCGGCGCATGCAGGTGGTCGAACCCGATGCGCGGGATCTCTTTCGGAGTCATCGCCAGCAGCGCGAGGGCCGCGAAATCGTCGGGGCTCAGCGACCAGACCAGCTCCGGCACCGCCTGCCGGTACTTCTCGTCGAGCCGCACCGACCGCGTGTGGCGTACGCCCTCGCGCCGGAGGCAGCGCTCGAACCACGCCGAGACCTCCTTGAACGCGCGGTACTGCAGGAGGCGCGCGAACAGCAGGTCGCGCGCCTCGAGCAGGGCGACGGACTCGGCGTCCACCAGCTCCCCCTGGGGCAGGAGCCCGGCGACCTTCATGTCGAGGAGCGTCGCGGCGACGACGAGGAACTCGGACGCCTCATCAAGGTCCTCATCTGGACCCAGATCTCGCAGGTAGGCGATGAAGTCGTTCGTCACGAGCGAGAGCGACACCTCGGTGATGTCGAGCTCGTGCTTCGAGATCAGCGTCAGCAGCAGGTCGAACGGTCCGTCGAAGTTCGCCAGCGCGACGCGGAACCCAGAGTCCTGATCAGGCGACAGCGCCACGGGCGACCAGCTCTCGCGCCAGCCGCAGGTAGGCCTGCGCGGCAGCGTGCTCCGGCGCGAATTCGGTGATCGGCATGCCTGACACCGAGGCATCCGGGAACTTGACGGTACGGCCGATGACCGTCTCGAGGACGTCGTCGCCGAACGCGTCGACCACGCGCTCGAGCACCTCGCGCGAGTGCAGCGTGCGCGAGTCGTACATCGTCGCGAGCACGCCGTCGAGGGCGATCGTCGGGTTGAGGCGGTCCCGAACCTTGTCGATCGTCTCGATCAGCATCGCGACGCCGCGCAGGGCGAAGAACTCGCACTCGAGCGGGATCACCACGCCGTGGCTGGCGGTCAGCGCGTTGACGGTCAGCAGGCCCAGCGACGGCTGGCAGTCGATGAGCACGACGTCGTAGTCGGCGGACACCTTGCGCAGCGCGCGCGACAGCGTCTGCTCGCGCGCGACCTCGTTGACGAGGTGGACCTCGGCGGCCGACAGGTCGATGTTGGCCGGGATGACGTCGAGGTTCTCGACCCGCGAGTGGACGACGACGTCGTACGGGTCGCGCTTGCCGTCGAGAAGCAGGTCGTAGATCGTCGGGATCTCGTGCGTCTGGATGCCGAGACCGGCCGACAGTGCACCCTGCGGGTCGAAGTCGACCGCGAGCACCTTGCGACCGTAGCCGGCGAGCGCGGCGGCGAGGTTGATGGTGGTCGTCGTCTTGCCGACGCCGCCCTTCTGGTTGCAGAGGGCGATGATGCGAGCAGGGCCGTGGCCGTCGAGCTTCGGCGGAGTGGGGAAGCCCTGGTAGGGACGCCCGGTAGGCCCGATGGGAACCTCGGACTCCGAGGCCTTCCCCGATCTGGTCTTCGCCGTGCTGTCAGCCACCGTGCTCCCGCTTCCTCGTGCTCGCTCGATCCTAGTGGCCCCTCGCCGAATCCTTCAGCAAAGCGCCGCGGCAGCGGGAGATGCGTGCGTCGCCGCGCCCGCGCAGAGCGCGAGCGCCGTGACGTCGATCAGCGCGCGGCGCCGGCGAGGGTGCCGGTCAGCTGGGCGCCGGCCGGATCCCACGCGATGCACAGCACCTCGCGGTCGCCGCTCTCCCACGACCCGGTGGTCGGGTACATCGGCCAGTAGTCGAGCGTGGACGACTCGTACGCCAGGCCGATGAACGTCGCGAACTCCGCGATGCAGGTGGTGTCGGCATCCGTGATGATCGCGTCCTCGCCCGGGTAGTCGCCGTCGGCCAGCGAGTACGAGTAGTACACCTCGTCGTCGTGCGGCTCGTCGCACGGAACGACGGGCACGTCGCTCACCTCTTCGGTCGTGTCCATGTTCGCGGTGTTGAGGCAGTCGCCGACGCGGATGGCGAACACGTCCGCATTGTCGACCGCCTCGCTCACCTCGCCGGTCTCGGCGTCGCGGACCGGCTGCGACGAGGGCAGGAGCTGGTCGACGATCGAGCAGCCGCTGAGCGAGACCGCCGCCGCCACGACGACGGCAGCCAGCGAGATGCGAGCACGTGTGTTGTTCATTCGATTCCCCGGAGATCGGTGGTCCGCCCGGGTGGCGGATCCCCGATCGCACAGTCTGGCGGAGTTTCGAACTCCATGAGAAATCGTTAACGTGCCCGCGGATGCGACGTGGCGTAGACGTCGCGCAGCGCGTCGACCGACACGTAGGTGTAGATCTGCGTCGTCGCCACGGAGGCATGACCGAGGAGCTCCTGCACGACACGGACGTCGGCACCGCCCTGCAGCAGGTGGGTGGCGAACGAATGCCGCAGGGTGTGCGGCGAGACGTGCGCGGTGAGGTGCGCGCGCTCGGCAGCGGACTGGATGATCAGCCACGCGCTCTGGCGCGACAGCGGAGCTCCCCGCGCTCCGAGGAACAGCTTCGGCGTCGCGCGTCCGCGCAGCGACAGCTCGGGGCGGGCGCGTGTGAGATAGGCATCGACGGCCGCGCGCGCGTACGAGCCGACCGGGACGATCCGCTCCTTCGAGCCCTTGCCGCGCACGCGCAGCACGTCTCCGTGCGCGACGTCGTCGACGTCGAGCTGCACGATCTCCGACACCCGCGCCCCCGTCGCGTACAGCAGCTCCAGGAGGGCGCGATCCCGCGTCGCGAGCAGATCCCCCGGCGCCCCGCCCGCGGCGCCCGCCACGTCGGCCTCGGTCGACGGCGCCGGGCCCGAGGCATCCAGCAGCGACTCGACCTGCTCGATGGTGAGCGCCTTCGGAAGCCGTCGCGCCTGCTTCGGCGGACGCAGGTTCATCGACGGATCGGCCGGCTCGATGCCCTCCCGCGCGAGGAAGCGGTGCAGCCCCCGCACCGACGACTGCAGGCGCGCCAGCGACGATGCCGCGATCGGGGGCTGCCCGGCCGCTCTGTCGGCGACGAAGCTGGCGAGCGTCACCGAGGTGACCGCGGCCGTGTCGTCGATGCCCTGCTCGCGCAGCCACTGCGCATAGCCTGAGAGATCGCGCCGGTATGCCGCGACGGTGTTCTCCGACAGGCCGCGCTCGATGGCGACATGGCGCAGGTAGGCGTCGACCGCGCGATCGATCCTCATGTCAGGCCGTCTTCACTTCACGCGCCCGGGTCCTCCTTCGCGCCGCGAAGCCGCTCCGCGGCGGCCAGGACGCCGACGGCGAGGATGCCGTTGCGCAGCCGTCCGGCGAAGATGCCGGCCACGGCGTCGGCGAGCGGCACCCACTCGAGGCGGATGTCGGCCTCCTCGTCCTCGCGGGCGTGCACGTCGTCGGCGGGCGCCAGGTCGCGGGCGAGGAACAGGTGGACGATCTCGTCGTTCCCGCCGGGGGTCGTGAAGATGCTCACCAGCGGCTCCCACGACGAGGCGACCAGGTCTGCCTCCTCCGCGAGCTCGCGACGTGCGGTCTCGAGGGGCGACTCCCCCGCGATGTCGAGCAGCCCCGCCGGGATCTCCCAATCGCGCAGGCGGATCGGATGCCGGTACTGCTGGATCAGCAGCACCCGGCCGTCCTCGTCGACGGCGACGACGGCGGCCGCCCCCGGATGGTCGACGTACTGGCGCACGATCTGCCCGTCGCCGTACGCGACGGTGTCGCTGCGCACGTCCCACACGCGGCCCTCGTAGACCAGCTCGCTCTCGAGGACCGCGGCGTCGACGGGCTCGTCCGCGAGAAGCGCCGCCGTGGGCGTCGCGGGAGCGCCGGGTTGCGGCATCCGCTCGTCCGTCACGTCACCGCCCCGCGAGCTCATCGAACGGCTCCACCTCGAACAGCTCGCTCGCGCGATGACGCTCGAGTGCCGCGCCCACCAGTCCGCGGAACAGCGGGTTGGCGTCGGTGGGACGCGAGCGCAGCTCGGGGTGCGCCTGCGTCGCGATGTAGTACGGGTGGACGTCGCGCGGCAGCTCGACGTACTCGACGAGGTCGAGGTCGGGGTTGATGCCCGAGAACACCAGCCCGGCCTCGGCGATGCGGTCGCGGTAGCGGTTGTTGACCTCGTAGCGGTGGCGGTGGCGCTCGGAGGCGCGGGTCGTGCCGTACACCTCGGCCGCGATGGAGCCCTCGGTGAGGTCGGCCGGGTACAGGCCGAGGCGCATCGTGCCGCCGAGGTCGCCGTGGTCGAGGATGTCGACCTGCTCCTCCATCGTCGCGATCACCGGGTGCTCGGTGTCGGGGTCGAACTCGCTCGACGACGCGTCGGCGATGCCGGCGACGTGACGCGCGTACTCGATGACGATGCACTGCAGGCCGAGGCAGATGCCGAGCGTCGGGATGCCCTGCTCGCGCGCGAACTTGAGTGCGCCGATCTTGCCCTCGATGCCGCGGATGCCGAACCCGCCCGGGATCACGATGCCGTCGAGCGGCGCGAGCGCCTTGGCCGCCCCCTCCGGCGACTCGCACTCGTCGGACGGGATCCAGCGGATGTTGACGTGCGTCTCCTGCGCGAACCCGCCCGCCTTGAGCGCCTCGGTCACCGAGAGGTAGGCGTCCGGCAGATCGATGTACTTGCCGACCAGGCCGATCGTGACCTCGTGCTTCGGGTTGTGCACGGCGCTCAGCACACGCTGCCAGCGCGACCAGTCCACGTCGGCGGCCTTCGAGAGGCCGAGCGTGCGGACGATGTACTCGTCGAGGCCCTGCTCGTTCAGCATCGACGGGATGTCGTAGATGCTCGGCACGTCGACCGCGTTCACGACGGCGCCCTCGTCGACGTCGCACATCAGCGCGATCTTGCGCTTGTTGGACTCCGTGACCGGGCGGTCACTGCGCAGCACGAGCGCGTCGGGCTGGATGCCGATCGAGCGCAGCGCCGCGACCGAGTGCTGGGTGGGCTTGGTCTTCTGCTCACCGGACGCGCCCATGAACGGCACGAGCGACACGTGCACGAAGAAGACGTTGCTGCGACCGAGCTCATGACGGATCTGGCGAGCCGACTCGATGAACGGCTGCGACTCGATGTCGCCGACGGTGCCGCCGATCTCGGTGATGATGACGTCGGGCTTGGGCGTCGCGTCGGCCTGCAGCCGCATGCGGCGCTTGATCTCGTCGGTGATGTGCGGGATCACCTGCACGGTGTCGCCGAGGTACTCGCCGCGGCGCTCCTTCGCGATCACCTGCGAGTAGATCTGGCCCGTCGTGACGTTCGCCGCCTGGCTCAGCTCGATGTCGAGGAAGCGCTCGTAGTGGCCGATGTCGAGATCGGTCTCGGCGCCGTCGTCGGTCACGAAGACCTCGCCGTGCTGGAACGGGTTCATCGTGCCCGGATCCACGTTCAGGTACGGGTCGAGCTTCTGCATCACGACGTGCAGGCCGCGCGCCGTGAGGAGGTTCCCGAGGCTCGCGGCGGTGAGGCCCTTGCCCAAAGAGGAAACGACACCACCCGTCACGAAGATGTGCTTGGTGGTGTCGTTCGAACTGTCGCCGCGGGAAGAACCAGAAGTCTGCATCACGGGCTTTTATCCTATCAGGCTGTATTTCGATGAGCTTCGCAGAAGCTGGGGACACGCGGAGCAGGCGACGGATCTCAGTCGACTTCGGTGCGCAAGCTCAGCAACTCGCGCGCATGGGTCAGGGCGGCATCCGAGTCGGGCATGCCCGACAGAAGGCGGGCCATCTCGGCCTCGCGGTCGGCTCCTTCCAGGCGACGGACATCGGATGCCGTCACCGAGCCGTCGTTCGCCTTCACGACGGTCAGATGGTTGGCGGCGAACGCCGCGACCTGTGCGAGGTGGGTGACCGCGATCACCTGCGAGGACTCCGACAGGCGGGCCAGACGTCGGCCCACCTCGATCGCGGCGGCGCCGCCGATGCCGGCATCCACCTCGTCGAAGACGAACGTCGGCACCGGGTCGACAGCGGCGATCACGACCTCGATGGCGAGCATGACGCGGCTCAGCTCTCCGCCGCTCGCACCGCGCGAGACCGCGCGCGGCTCGGCACCCGGGTGCGGGGCCAGCAGGATCGAGACATCGTCGCGCCCCGACGCCGTCTCAGCGCCGGCGGTGACCGCGACCTCGAGGCGGGCATCGGGCATCGCGAGGGCACGCAGCTCGGCCGTGACGGCGGAACCCAGACGCGTCGCCGCCTCGGTCCTCGCGGCGGTGAGCACGGCGGCGGTCTCGTCGAGAGCGGCGGCCGCGGCATCCCGCTCCTCGGTCAGCCGTTCGATCCGATCGGAGTCGTCGTCCAGCTCCGCCAGGCGCGAGGAGCCGGTGTCGAGCAGCTCGATCGCGGCGTCGAGCGTGCCGTGCGCGCGGACCAGCCCCGCCAGCACCGCGCGACGCTCCTCGACGGCGGCGAGCTCGTGCGGGCCGGACTCGTCGAGGTCGGCGAGATAGCCGGCGAGTGCGGCGGCGACGTCGGCGACGCGATAGCCGAGGTCGGCCAGCTGACCCGCGAGCTCTTCGAGCACCGGATCGTGCACGCGCTCGAGAACGCGGCGGGACTCGGCCAGCAGCGTGGCGGCGTCGGGCTCGTCGCCCTCGCCCGAGAGGCCGTCGTGCGCGGTCGCGGCGGCGACCCGCAGCTCTTCGGCGTTCGCCAGCCGCTCGGCGCGCGCGGCGAGCTCGGTGTCCTCACCCGGCTGCGGGGCCGCCTGCTCTATCTCGGCCAGCTGCGCCCGCAGGTCCTGGGCCTCACGGGCACGCGCATCGCGATCGTCGGTGAGCTGCGACAGCTCGCGATCGATCGCGCGCCAGTGCTCGAACGCCCGCCGGTACCTGTCTCGCGCGGTGTGGACCGCCTCGCCGCCGAACCTGTCGAGCGCGTCGCGCTGCGCCGACGCCGAACGCAGGCGCAGCTGGTCGGACTGCCCGTGCACCACCACGAGCTCGTCGGCGAGGTCGGCGAGCACCCCGGCCGGCGCCGCGCGTCCGCCGACGGAGGCCCGGCCGCGCCCCTCGCTCGAGATCGAGCGGCCGATGTAGAGCTCGGCGCGGCCGCCGCCGATGGGCTCGACGTCGCCGCCCGCCTCGCGCACGCGCGCGGCGACCGGTCCGTCCTCGGGCACGATCCACACGCCGTCGACCGTGGCCTGCGAGGCGCCGGCACGCACGGCGCCGGAGTCGGCCCGCTGGCCGAGCAGCAGACCCAGGCCGGTGACGACCATCGTCTTGCCCGCGCCGGTCTCCCCCGTGATCGCGGTGAAGCCGGCGCCGATGGGCAGCGTCGCCTCGGCGATCACGCCGAGGTCGCGCAGGCGCATCTCCTCGATCACGGTGCGACCTCGGATGAGACGGGCAGGACGCCGGTGATCGCGGCCGGGCCGCGCCAGCCCTCGACCGGAAGGCGGAACTTGCGTACGAGGCGATCCGTGAACTGCGCGGGATGCAGGCGCGCCAGGCGCACCGGACGCTCCGAGCGACGCACGACGACGCGGGCGCCGGGCGGCAGGTCGTGCGACCGCCGGCCGTCGCACCACAGGATGCCCGTGCCGTTCGTGCGCTCGAGCACCTCGATCGCCACCGAGTGCTCCGGTCCCACCACGAGCGGCTTGGCGAAGAGCGCATGCGCCGACAGCGGCACCACGGCGATCGCCTCGACGGTCGGCCATATGACCGGACCGCCCGCGGAGAAGTTGTAGGCGGTCGACCCGGTGGGCGTCGACACGACCATGCCGTCGCAGCCGAACGTCGACAGTGGACGCCCGTCGATCTCGACCACGACCTCGAGCATGCGCTCGCGGCTGGCCTTCTCGACCGTCGCCTCGTTGAGCGCCCACGTCTCGTAGATCACGGAGTCGACAGTGTCCTTCACCCGCACCTGCAGCGCCATGCGCTCCTCGACCTCGTACTCGCGGGCGATGACACGGCGGACGGCTTCGTCCATGTCGTCGCGCTCGGTCTCGGCGAGGAAGCCGACGTGGCCCATGTTGATGCCGAGCACGGGCGCGCGTCCGTCTCGCACCAGCTCCGCGGCGCGGAGGATGGTGCCGTCACCACCCAGCACGATCGCGAGTTCCACCTCACCGACCGGCACGTCGCGTCCCAGCAGCGCCACATCGCCGAGCGTGGAACCGGCAGCCAGCAGCTCCTCCGCGTCGTCGGGCGCGAACACCGGCCGCGCGCCCGCCGCGCGCAGTGCGTCGACGACCCGCTCGGCGGCGGTGACCGTCTCGGCACGATGCGCGTGCGCCACCACCAGGATGCTGCGCTCGGTCTGCGTGTGAGCCTGCGTGTCGTGCGGTGCGTCGGCGTTGTTCATCGGCTCCCCGCCAGTCGGTTCACGGTGCTCAACCATTCTGTCGGATTGCTCCCCCGGCCCGGCGCGAGGTGGGCGATGAACTCGGAATTGCCGTGCGTGCCCGCGATCGGGGAGGAGACGATGCCGCACGTGCCGAGTCCCGTGTCCCACGCCGACCAGAGCACTCGCGCGACGGCGTCGGCGCGCAGCACCGGGTTGGTGACGAGGCCGCCCTTCACCGCGGTGCGCCCCACCTCGAACTGAGGTTTCACGAGGAGCACCAGATCGGCATCGGATGCCGCCACAGCCGTCGCCGCCGGCAGCACGTGGGACAGCGAGATGAACGACAGGTCGCCGGTGATGACCGACGGTGCCGCCGCCACGCCGCTCGCCTCGGCGAGCGATTCCGGAGTCATGTAGCGGACGTTGAATCCTTCGATCGAGACGACGCCGGGGTCGCCGGCGACGGACGCGGCGAGCTGCCCGTGTCCGACATCCACCGCGATCACGGGCTCGGCGCCGCGTTCGCGGAGCACCTGGGTGAACCCGCCGGTGGAAGCGCCCATGTCCAGCGCCATGCGGCCGCGGACGTCGACGTCGAACGCGTCGAGTCCAGCGATCAGCTTGTGCGCCGCGCGGCTGACGTAGTGATCGGCGCCGGCGACCTCGATCCGGCTGTCGTCGCCCACCGGCGTCGAGGGCTTCACCACGGGGCGGCCGTCGACGGTGACGAGGCCTTCCGAGATGAGCGTTGCGGCGTGGGTGCGCGAGCGCGCAAGACCGCGGGCGGCGAGGGCGGCGTCGAGCCGGCCCGTCATGACGGGGAGCCGGGCGTCGCCTCGAGGCGACGGGCGAGCGTGTCGTGCAGCGTGTCGTACGCGTCGGCACGCGTGGCCAGGGGCTGCGCCTCGATCACCTCGAGGGTCGACAGGAGGTCGCCGGTCTCGTCGTCATGCTGGCTGGCCTGATCCATGCCCCCCAGACTACGGGGGCGCCGCGACAGTCGACCGGATTCGACGCGGCCGTGACCGGTGGTCAGGGCCGGTGGAACGGGTCGGCGTACAGCCGCTCGGGCACGCGGAAGCCGAAGATCGCACGACCGGTCGACCAGATGGCAGCGGCGCCCGCTCGCACCAGGTCGATCGCGCGGTCCCCCTCGCTCAGGATGCGGATGTCGGCACCGTCGATCGCGACGCGCGCGTCGCGCACGGTGGCGACGCCGTCTTTCACCTGCACCTCGGGGTACGGCTCATGAAGTTCGCGAAGATCGCCGAGGATGTAGGTCGGCCGCGAACTCTCCGGCGCCGCCAGCACGTGCTTGGGCCTGTCCACACCCGTCAGCACGAGCGCCGACGCGATGCCCGCACGATTCGCGCCGAGGATGTCGGTGTCCAGGCGGTCGCCCAGGAACAGCGGATGCCGCGCCTCGAACCGCGCCACAGCCTCCTGGAAGATGGGCGTCTCGGGCTTGCCGGCCACGGTGGCGAGCCGGCCCACCGCCGTGTGCACCGCGGACACGAGCGTGCCGTTGCCGGGAGCGATGCCGCGTGACTGCGGGATCGTCCAGTCGGTGTTGGTGGCGACCCAGGGGATCCCGCCCTCCTCCTCGGGAGTCTTCAGGGCGAACGCCGCTTCGGCGAGCTGTGTCCACCCGACCTCGGGGGCGAACCCCTGCACGACGGCCGCCGGGGCGTCGTCGGCGCTCCGTGTCACGACGAAGCCGGCCTTCTCGACCTCGACCACGAGACCATCTCCGCCCACGACGAGCACGGTCGATCCGGGCGCGATCCTCTCTGCGAGCAATCGCATCGCGGCCTGCGGGCTGGTGACGACATCCCGCGGGGCGGTCTGCAGACCGAGCTCGCTCAGGTGCGCCGCCACCGACGCGTCGGTGCGCGCCGCGTTGTTCGTGATGTAGGCCAGGGACCGGCCGTCCCGGGCGCGATTCAGACTCTCGACCGCGTACGGCAGCGCTCCCGCGCCGGCGTACACGACTCCGTCGAGATCGGCGAGCACGACGTCGACACCGTCGAGCGGGGCGGGCATCGCCGCCCGCCTCCCGAAGAGCGCCATCAGCGCTCGGCCTCGTCGGTGTCTGCGTCCGCCTCCGCATCCGTGCTTGCGTCGGCTTCGTGCCGCGGCTCGTCGACGCCGGCCTCCTCGAGGATCTCGGCGACCTCGTCGGCGACCGAGAGCTCCTCCGCAGGGCTCAGCTCGGGCTCGGACTCAGACACGGGTTCGGCAGGGACCTCTGACTCGAGTTCGTCTTCGGCCTCGGGTTCGCGCTCGTCGTCGGATTCGTCGAGAGCGTCGACCTCGTCGGACGTCTCATCGTCGGCCTCGTCTTCGGCGTCATCGAGATCCTCGTCCTCGTCGAACGACTCGTCCTCGGCCCCGTCTTCCGCGTCATCGAGATCCTCGTCCTCGTCGAACGACTCGTCCTCGGCCCCGTCTTCCGCGTCATCGAGATCCTCGTCCTCGTCGAACGACTCGTCCTCGTCGTCCTCCTCGAGGACTTCCTCGACGAGCACCGTCTCGAGATCGCCGAGACCGGTCGCCGCATCGATCGCCTCTCCGGCGACGACGGCACGACGGTGCCACTGCGCGGCCTCGTCAGCGCGACCGAGCTCTTCGAGCACCGCGGCTCGCGCGGCGAACAGGCCCGGGCTCCATTCGAAGGCGCGATCGGGGTCGAGTTCGGGGATGTCGAGCTCCTGGAGAGCGCGCTCGGGCTCGCCGAGATCGAGACGAGCGCCTGACATCGCGATAGCCAGCTCCACGCGGACGGGAGTGTCCAGCGTGGCGCGGTCGACGGAGCGGCCCACCTCGAGGGCACGATCGGCGCGCCCGACGCCGCGCTCGCTGTCGACCATGAGTGCGATCTGGTCGTCGCGGCCGGAGATGCGCCGGTAGGTGCGCAGCTCGCGCAGAGCGAGGGCGAAGTCGCCGGTCGCGTAGGCGGTGATCGCGAGGGTCTCGCGGACGACCGCGATGCGCCCGGCCCGGCGGGATGCCGACAGCGCATGCTGGTGCGCCAGCGCGGGATCCTCGTCGATGAGCTCCGATGCCATCGCAAGGTGGCGCGCGACTTCGTCGGCGTTCTCCTTGCTCAGCGTCTTCAGCTCGTTGCGCGCCGCCGGCGGCAGGTCGCGCGCGGTGACGTCATCGGGGATGAACGGGTCGTCGTGCCGCGGACGGACCGGTCGGATCTCACCCTCGCGGACCTCGCGATCGGGGCGGTTCGCCCCGCCGCGGGTCGGGCGCGCGCTCCGCTCGTACGGCTTGCGGTCCCCGCCATCGCGGGGCGTGTAGGAACGCTCACCGTCACGGGGAGCGTAGGGGCGGTCACCGTCGCGCTTCTGGTACGGCTTACGGTCTCCCCCGTCGCGGGGCGTGTAGGGGCGGTCGCCGTCGCGCTTCTGGTAGGGCTTGCGGTCGCCGCCATCGCGCGGGGTGTAGGAACGCTCACCGTCACGGGGGGCATAGGGGCGGTCACCGTCGCGCTTCTGGTACGGCTTACGGTCTCCCCCGTCGCGGGGTGTGTAGGGGCGGTCACCGTCGCGCTTCTGGTAGGGCTTACGGTCGCCATCTCGAGGCGCGTACGGACGGTCGCCATCACGCTTCTGATAAGGCTTGCGGTCACCACCATCACGCGGGGTGTAAGAACGCTCACCGTCACGAGGTGCATAGGGGCGGTCGCCGTCGCGCTTCTGATAAGGCTTGCGGTCACCACCATCACGCGGGGTGTAAGAACGCTCGCCATCCCGAGGTGCATAGGGACGGTCACCGTCGCGCCTCTGATACGGCTTACGGTCGCCATCGCGGGGAGCGTAGGGGCGGTCCCCCTCGCGCTTCTGGTAGGGCTTGCGGTCCCCGGCATCACGCGGCGCGTACGAACGCGCGCCGTCACGGGGAGCGTACGGGCGGTCGCCGTCACGCTTCTGGTACGGCTTACGGTCGCCATCGCGAGTTGCGTAGGGACGGTCGCCGTCACGCTTCTGGTAGGGCTTCCGGTCCCCATCGCGAGCTGCGTAGGGACGGTCGCCGTCACGCTTCTGATACGGCTTCCGGTCCCCATCACGACCTGCGTAGGGACGGTCGCCGTCACGCTTCTGATACGGCTTCCGGTCCCCATCACGACCTGCGTAGGGACGGTCGCCGTCACGCTTCTGATACGGCTTCCGGTCCCCATCGCGAGCTGCGGACGGGCGATCACCCTCGCGCTTCTGATACGGCTTACGGTCCCCATCGCGAGCTGCGGACGGGCGATCACCCTCGCGCTTCTGGTACGGCTTACGGTCGCCGTCTCGTTTCTGGTACGGCTTGCGGTCGGCTCGTGCCGGCGACTGCTTCCCGTCGGATCGTTCGCTCGGCGCGCGTCTGTCGTCGCGCGGCTCCTGCTCTGCCATTCTTCGATCCTCCTGGATGCGGTCTGCGTCGGCAATCCACCCTGTTAACGCGCAATGGCCACCCCATCAGGGGTGGCCATTGCGTGAATGGGTGTCCGGCGGTGTCCTACTCTCCCACAGGGTCCCCCCTGCAGTACCATCGGCGCTGAGAGGCTTAGCTTCCGGGTTCGG